>OY821639.1:0-1137500 GCA_963682115.1 Pseudomonadales bacterium
AGTCCGGCCACAGCGGCCGGCCCGCTGGTTGGCGCTGGCCCGGGAAATGGCCTCCACCGGCAAACGCTGTACCTTGCTGCGGTAGCTGTAGCGGCTGATGCGCGCCACCCCGGAATCCACCACATAGCGGATACCGGGTACGGTCAGTGAAGTTTCAGCAACGTTGGTGGCCAGCACCACCCGCCGGCCACCATGAGGACGGAAAATTTTCTGCTGATCGGCGCCGCTCAGGCGCGCATACAGCGGCAGGATATCGGTCGCCGGCAATTGTTCACGGCGCAGATATTCGGCGCATTCACGGATTTCCCGTTCGCCTGGCAGAAACACCAGCACATCGCCGTGTTGCCCTGCTCTGCGGTCTTCATCACGCAGTTCAGCCAGCGCATCGGCAATGCCTTCAAATAACGAACGGTCATCTTCTTCGTCATTGTCGCGCACCAGCGAGCGGTAACGCATCTCAACCGGGAAAGTCCGCCCGGAGACTTCAATCACTGGCGCCGGCTGCCCGCCGGCATCAGAGAAATGATTGGCAAAACGTTCAACATCAATCGTCGCCGAGGTAATCACGACCTTCAGGTCAGGGCGTTTCGGCAACAGCTGCTTCAGGTAGCCAAGCAGGAAATCGATATTCAGGCTACGCTCGTGCGCCTCATCGATAATGATGGCGTCATATTCATTGAGGAAACGGTCACGCTGGGTCTGCGCCAGCAGAATACCGTCGGTCATCAGTTTGATACGGCTGTGATCAGCTGTCTGATCAGTGAACCGTACCTGATAACCGACCGCATCACCCAGCGTGCTGCCCAGCTCCTCGGCAATACGCTGCGCCACGGCGCGCGCGGCCAGCCGCCGTGGCTGGGTGTGGCCGATACGGCCTTTAATACCCAGCCCGGCTTCCAGGCAGATTTTCGGCAACTGGGTGGTTTTACCGGAGCCGGTTTCGCCCGCCACGACCACCACCTGGTGATGCTGCAGCGCGCGCAGAATTTCATCTTTTTTATTGCTGACCGGAAGGTTTTCAGGATAGCGGATGGTCAGCGGGGCCGCCCGCAAGGCAAGAATCTGCTGGCTGTTCTGAATACGCCGCAGCAGTTTTTCCAGATGCTTATCCGCCGCTTTGTTATCGGCTGCCAGCTGCCGGATCTGTTTCAGCTGACGACGCAGCGGAAACTGGTCCTTCAGCAGGCACTGGTCAATCGCTTTATGCAATGCTGCCCAGTCCGGGCTGAATGCATCAGAACTCACAGATTTCTCCTGTCGCCGTAACAAAAACGCCCCGTATCCGGAAATACGGGGCGTCCCTGCTGAGCCGGCTTAACGCTTACTTATGTTTTTCAAGTTCCGCATCACGCAGTTCACGACGCAGAATCTTACCGACGTTGGTCTTCGGCAGTTCATCGCGGAATTCAATGTGACGTGGCACTTTGTAACCGGTCAGGCGCTCTTTACACCACTCGCGGATGGCTTCCACAGTCAGGTCTTCATTGGTGCTGACCACAAAGACTTTCACCGCTTCTGAACTCTTGGCATCCGGCACGCCGATCGCCGCAGCTTCAACAATATCCGGATGCGAGACGACAACATCTTCAACTTCGTTCGGATAGACGTTAAAACCGGACACGATAATCATATCCTTCTTACGATCAACGATCTTCATATAACCGTCGTCGCTGATCACCGCCATATCACCGGTTTTCAGCCAGCCGTCTTCGGTAATGCTTTCTGCGGTTGCTTCCGGACGCTGCCAGTAACCTTTCATAACCTGCGGACCTTTGACACACAGCTCACCCGGTTCACCGACCGGCTGTTCTGCGCCTTCCTCGTCAATGACTTTACAGGCCGTACCGGCCACCGGCATACCGATGGTGCCCAGTTTGACGAAGCCCGGCGGATTGAAAGACACCACAGGAGACGTTTCGGTCATGCCATAACCTTCAGCGATTTCGCAGCCGGTTACTTTTTTCCACTGTTCAGCAGCGTCATTAGTCAGTGCCATACCACCGGAGATAGTCAGTTTCAGCTTGCTGAAATTCAGCGCGCGGAAAGCTTCCTGACCACAAAGAGCAACGAACAACGTATTCAGACCGACAAAACCGGTGAACTCGTTGTTCTGCAGCACCTTGATAAAACCCGGAATATCACGCGGATTCGGAATCAGAATGGAATGGTTACCGGTCTGCAGCATCACCATGCAATGCACGGTAAAGGCGTAAATGTGGTACAGCGGCAGCGGTGCCACAACCGATTCCTTACCTTCACTCAGCACCATATTAAACAGGCCATGGCACTGCAGCATATTAGCGATCAGGTTACGGTGAGTCAGCATCGCACCTTTGGCCACACCCGTGGTACCGCCAGTGTATTGCAGCACGGCCACATCGTTACGTTCAACGCGTACCGGGGTGTAGCTTTTAGCGGCACCTTTGGCCAGCGCCTTACGCAGCGGTACGGTTCCCGGAATGCTGACATCAGGCACTTCTTTCTTCACGTATTTCAGTACGCTGTTGATCAGCAGGCGCTTAACCGTGCCGTGCATATCGCCGACATTGGTCACGATCACGTGTTTGATGCCGGTATTCGGCACCACTTTTTCTGCCTTATCCGCCATATTCGCCAGCACGACCAGCGCCCTGGCGCCGGAATCGTTAAACTGGTGTTCCATTTCGCGTTCGGTATACAGCGGATTGGTATTCACCACCACCATACCGGCGCGCATGGCACCGAATACCACGATCGGATATTGCAGGATATTCGGCAGCTGAACCGCAATACGGTCGCCTTTTTCCAGTGTGGTTTCGTTCTGCAGATAGGCTGCGAACGCGGCACTCTGGCGATCCAGCTCTGCATACGTCAGAGTCTGCCCGAGGCAGCTGAAAGCCGGCTTGGCGGCAAAACGTTTAATGAATCCATCAAAGATTTCAATAACCGATTCATATTTATCCGCGTCAATCGAGCGTGGATAGCCCTCCGGGTAACGTTCCTGGAAGAATTCTTCGTTCATTACTGCCTCCTGGTTAACCCTGATTTATCGTTATAGGCAGGGTTTGGGTGGATATCGACCAGCCCGGATCAGGCTCCCCATGTTGTAATCCAGGCCAAAAAATAGCAGCCGGAGTTTACCTGTTTTCACAGAAGGCAGCAAAAGTCGGCACATCTGTATTTACAATTTGTCACATAAGCGACATCGTGCTTCCTTTGTTCCTGCAACAGCTCCGGACGATTAAAAAATGAACAGAGTTGAAATAACCGCCAGCGATCAGACCGTTTTCAGCGCCCGGGTTGCCAGCCACGCCGCTCCCAGAGCCAGTGTTCATATCCTGCATGGCATGGCAGAACACTGTGACCGGTATCAAGCGCTGGCTGATTACCTGCTGCAGCATGGTTTTCAGGTCATACTGCACAACCACCGCGGTCACGGCGAACGCAGCCCCACAGGTCATTTCGGTGACAGCAGCCCGGACCAGCCCTGCGGGTGGGACCTGGTGCTCAGTGATATCCAGTGCGTCCGTAACACGGTTTGTGGCAGTGAACCCTATATTCTGTTCGGCCATTCAATGGGCTCTTTTATCGCCCAGGCCTTTGCCATCCGTTACCGCAATAAACCCGATGCGCTGATCCTGTCCGGTTCCAACCGCCAGCCCGGTGCCATGATTCAGGCCGGGCTGCTGACTGCCCGCCTGCTGCGTCTGCTGCAGGGACCGCGACACCGGTCTGCTATCATGGACCGGCTGTCATTCGGCGAATTCAACCGCCCTTTCAGACCGGCCCGTACAGCGTTTGACTGGCTCAGCCGCGATGAAGCCATGGTCGACGCCTATATTGCCGATCCACAGTGTGGCCAGCCCTGTTCACTGCAGCTGTGGATTGATCTGCTGAGCGGGCTGCAGGAAATCGGCCGCACAGAAAATCTGGCCGATATTCCTGCCCGTATGCCCTGCTACCTGTTTGGTGGCGATCATGATCCGGTCGGCCGTATGGGCAAAGGGTTGCCGGAATTGCAACGCTGTTTCACCGCCACAGGTCATCACGACATCACAATGAAACTGTATACTGATGGCCGTCATGAAATGCTCAATGAAATTAACCGGGCAGACGTATTCAACGATCTTTTAACCTGGCTTGACCGCCACTTCTGAGCAGGAAAATCACCCCAGTATGAAGACCATCAGTAACCGCCCCTACAACGAGATTTCCATTGGTGACCACTGCGAGCGCACTCATACCATCAGCGGCCAGGATCTGCTGCTGTTCGCCGCCGTGTCCGGGGATATGAATCCCGTCCATCTTGATGCCGATTACGCTGCGACGACCCGCTTCAAAGGCCAGATTGCACACGGCATGTTTACCGGCGCTCTGATCTCTGCCGCCCTGGCCATGGAACTGCCCGGACCGGGTACGGTTTATCTGGGGCAGAATATTTCTTTCCGCCGGCCAGTAAAAATCGGTGACACGCTGACGGTCACCCTGACGGTTACCGCCAAACACGACAGCAAATCCATCGTCACCATCGCCTGTGATGTAAAAAATCAGAATGGCAAAACCGTGGCCGATGGCGAAGCAACTGTGATGGCACCGGACAGTAAAATGACGGTGGAAGTGCCCGACCTGCCGGAAGTCACCGTCAGCCGGTAAATAAAAAAGGCCGCTGTGCGGCCTTTTCAGTTTTCTGTCAGGGCATAAAACGGATCGGGAATTCCACCACCGTCAGATCCACGCCGGGCCGGCTGGCAAACGTCATCTGCCGGCATTTCGACTCCAGCCGTTTATGCAGTCGGGCATCCTTAAGCTCACTTTTCAGCACACTGCACTGTGACACCGTGCCATCCGGCTGCACATCCAGCCGCAGCGTGACCGAACCGGACAAAGTCGGATTCTTGCGCAGTGCGCCACGGTAAATACGATCAAACTGCACCTTGTATTGCTCAAAGACCAGCCGCAGTTCTTCCTGTGAACGGGTCGCTGCCGCGGCTGTTGCTTCTTCCTGCTCTGCCGTGACTTCAACCGCAGTCAGCTGACGTTCGTCCAGCTGTTCACCCGCCGTCGCGCTGGTGAGTGCGGATTCATCAACCCCACCGGAACGGCGGCCAGCCGCGGCCCGGTCAACCACCGAACCGACGCTGGTCGCGGCACTGCCGGCATTATTCAGCCCCTGACTTGAAGTGCCCAGAGCCGCCAGTGGCACATCACTGCGGATCTGACTGAGAGCCTGCAAAGCCTCATTACCGAACGCTTTTCTGGCCGTTTCCCTGGCCTGCTGCCGCTGCTCGGGGGTTGCCTCTGTTTTTGGCTTCGGTGCTGGTTTCGGTTCCGGTTTGGGCAGCGGTGCCGGTTTGGGTTTTTCAACCACAGGCGCCGGCTCCACCACTCTGGGCTCCGGTGGCGGTTTCTTTTCCGGCACCGGCAGAGGCTTGGGCTGCAGTTTTTTCCGTTCAATCACCCTCGCCAGCTGCGGTGGCAGACGTTCCAGATCCTGCCGGTCACGCTGCGGCAGATCAATAAGCGGAATAACCACACCGGCTATAATCACCAGAAGCAACAGCGCGGTCAGCAGGGGCCAGAAAAGACGGCGGTCATCAGCGTCGCTCCAGGGCAACTGGGGCGCAGGATAAATACTGGCCATTTATGCCCCTCCCTGATCCGGTTGCTGCTGATTAACGGCGAGGGAAATATTATTGAATTCCGCCCTGGCGCAGGTATTCATTACCTTTTTCAGCAGGCTGTATGGCACATGTCTGTCACCCATAATCGTCACCGGACGTCCCTGCTCACGCAATTCTGCCGCTAGTGGCGAACGGCTGGCCAGATATTCCAGCTCCTCTTTAAGCGCTGCGATTTCATCGACGGCCTGGCGCGCCAGAATGGTACTGACCACAGAGCGCCCCTGCACCAGGATGTCATCCCGGGTAATCATCACCGTGATATTTTCCGGCGGCTGGTTTTCTGCCACCGATACCGGCAGCTCCACTGCCGGGCTGTTCTGCACCTGAACCTCAGACTGGTTAACCATCAGAAAGAACACCAGGATGGTAAAAATATCCATCAGTGCAGTCAGATTCAGGCCACCGGCGGCTTTGTTGCGCTTATGGTTACGCTGCATGCGCCGTGCACGGCGTGACATATTTTTCATGGTGTCACCTCCGGCGCATCGCCCAGCGAAATATCAGGAAACAGTGTGGCATCCACCAGACTGGCGGCCACCACGGCCGGATAAATACGCACAGCATCCATAACATGAATCAGGGTCTGATAATCGATATCCGGCGCAGACAACAGACTGATATCTGTGCGCTGCTCAAAACCCGGATTTTTCTTGATATCCTGCAGTGACTGCGACAGCCCCTGATAATCAAAATGGCCGTTTATTTTCGGCAGAACAGCGATGGACTCAGCGTTGTCATTCAGTGTACGGGTAATTTCAAACCCGCTGTCACGCACCACCACGGCCAGCGAAACATCCTCAGGATTCACAGCGCCCGGCTGATCCCCCAATGGCAACTTAAGATCGAGTACCGCCAGCTGAGAAAAAACCATATTCATCAGCAGTACCGGTACCAGCACAATCATAAGATTCATAAAGGATGTAACGTTGAGTTCCGCCTCCTGTTGGAATCGTTTTTGGCGTCTCATGGAATTACATCTCAGTTGCCGGCGTTCTGACCTGGTTTACGTTCGGTAATAATATTGAGGAATTTCACGCCGGCCATTTCAATGCTGTCGACGATTTCATTGGTTTTGGTCTGCAGATAACTGTGCAGCAGAATCAGCGGAATGGCCGCCATCAGACCAAAGGCCGTGGTGTTCATCGCCACCGAAATACTCTGTGACAGCAGTGCGGCTTTTTCTGCCGGTGCTGCATTGGCGACCGCAGTAAAGGCTGCAATCAGACCCATAATGGTGCCCAGCAGGCCCATCAGCGTGGCAATATTCGCCAGCGTGGCGACATACTGGGTACGTTTTTCCAGCTGTGGAATGGCCTCCATCAGCCCCTCTTCCAGTGCGTATTCGATTTCTTCGCGACGCTGACTACCGGGAATCCGGGCAATGGCGGCAGCAAAAATATGACCGATTTTAGTACCTGAATTACCGGCATAAGTCAGTGCACCACGCAGGTCCTTTTTCTGCAGCATCGGCAGCATATCTTCAAATGCACGGCGGTTGCCGGATTTTTCCTTCAGCAGAAAAAGAAAGCGTTCGATGGCAATCGCCAGACCGATCGCCATGACAATCGCGATCGGGTACATAAAAGCACCACCTTCCTGAAAGAAACGTACAATAGACTCCATGATACTTCCCCTGATTCAACCGTTCTGTTTTTTGGTTATTGGTTATTGGTTACGCCATCCGCCACGTTCTGCTGGCCAGTGACGTCCGGTCTGCGGGCATAGCGCTCCGCATAGCGGATTTCCCGCTGAAAACTGTCGCGGCTGATTTCTGTCAGCCACTGGTCGCGGTAACTGCGTACCGGCTGATACAACCGGCCGGTTCCCGGCGGAGCCTGCCACGGCATGATATACATCACCCCGGGTTCTTCACTGTTGCCCTGAATTGAAATACCTTCCAGCCGCACAACGTCTGCGGCCTGTGCGCCGGCCATAAAGCAGAGAAACAGCAGCATAAAATACTTCATGATCCTTCTCCCGCCAGCTGAGCAGCAGAACGGCGCTGCAGATCTTCAATCCACATCGCCAGCGTCTCATCTTTTTCTGTCTGCATCTGCTGTGCCGCCTGATACTGCTGCAGGGCTTTCTGCAGATCGTGCAGATACAGGTCGTACAGGATGCCAAGGTTATAATGCACATTGGCATCGGCCGGATCACAGCTCAGTGCCTGCAGATAGCTCTGTTCAGCCAGAGAAAATTCTCCCGCTTCCCTCGCTGCCAGCCCGCGGATTTTAAATGCCGGACAGAATTCACTGTCGATCGCCAACGCCTGACCGGCACTCTCCAGACTGCCACTGAAATCCTGACTGCGGTAGCGCGCAATCGCCAGATTCACCCAGACGCCGGGATACTCCGGCCAGCCGTCCGCAAGCTGCTGCCAGTGATCCAGTGCCCGTGCATCATCATGCTGTAACAGCTGCAGACCTGCGCGGTAGGCCTCTGTCAGCTCCGCTGCCAGTGGCTGTTCTGCCGGTTCCGTCGCCGTTACCGGCGTTGTCGCAGGTAACACAGAGCAGGCCGGCAGCAGAAACAGCCCCATTGCCAGCAGCAGACCGGCACGGCTGATTTTTTCAGCGGATCTGATCAACATAATTCAGTGCCTTTTCCTGTTTATCGTATTGCCCCGGCATCAGTTCGGCCAACTCACGGTAACTCTTGCGGATCCAGCCGTCATACAGGCCATCATAAGTACGCCCGGTGTTTTTCTGATGCACCTGTATCGCCGCTTCTTCCAGCGGGAACGCCTGATCTTCCAGCAGGAACTGATATTCTTCAGCCTCTACCTCATCCAGTCCGTCAGGACGGGGGGAATTCATCAGTCCGCTGGCCAGCTGGTGATACAGTTCACCGATGCGGTAAGTGGCTGAGGTGGTGTATTCCAGTACACCGATCTGAATGGCCTGGGTGTAGCGTTGCAGAGCTTTCTGCAGCAGAGTATTTTTACGCGTAATACTTTTATCCAGCGGCAGGGTCAACGCCACGGCTTCATATTGCCGGCGCTGCACCTCACCCAGTTCGTAGGCCGCCTCCGCCGCCAGATAACGTGAACGGTCAGTCTGATCCTTACCGGCCTGCAGATGCAGAGTGATCATTTTATCCAGCCAGAAACGGCGTTTTTCTTCTTTTCCCTGCGCCTTATAAATCTGGCCGAGGCGGTAATTGGCTTCCACTGCCGCATCAAACGGGCGCGGATAAGAATGGCCATAGCGCTTATACATCACCACGGCATTATCCGTATCGCCGGCTTTGGCAAAATATTCAGCCGCCTGAAAACAGGCGATACGCTGCTGATCGCGATCGCTGCTGCTTTTCCAGATACGCTGCAATTCAAACGCAGCTTTCCGCCATTCGCCCTGCTCTTCGTAAGCCACGATCAGTTTCGACGGAATATCCTCCGTCAGACGGTGATGCGGATACTGGCGGCGGAAAGCCAGCAGCACGTCGATGGCCTGGTCATAATCCTGAACACTCATCAGCAATGCAGCGGCATCGTATTCAGCAATAATCCGCGTATCACTTTCCGGTATCACCTGTGCAATGCGGCGCCAGTGGGCCACCGCTGCGGCAACATCACCGTCAGCACGGGCTGCTTCCCCCTGTTTATAAATACTGGCAGCCACTTTTTCCCGCAGCTGGCGTCTGTTCTGCGCACCACTACCATGGTATTGCTGAGCAGCAAACAATGCCTGTTCCGCTTCGGCAAAATAACCCAGTTCAAACGCAGCATGCCCCTGCACCAGCGCCGCGCCATAGCGGTAACGTTCTGCCAGGGAGTCTTTAATGCTCTGTGCTGAGCGCGCGCTGGTCAGCGCCTGACGGTAGTAATGATCGGCGAGCAGCATTTCGGCGTTGTTAACCAGTACGGTACCGCGCCGTTTGTCCTGCGGAAATTCCTGCACAAAGCGCATCGCGCTGGCTGAGGTTGCCTGATGCCAGAGCATTTTTTCATCCGCCGCCGGGCGGTAGCGGTGATAGGCCAGCAGCGCAGCATAACCCGCCTCCGCAGCCTGTTCACTATGCGGATACTGATAAGCAACAATTTCATAATGCTGTGCCGCCAGGCGGTAATCGCCGATACTGAACGCGGCTTCGGCCAGCAGGAAATGTGCCTTCACTGTATCGTCCGCATGTGGAAAACTGCGGATATATTCCCCGTACCAGTGAACGGCCTGCAGCAGGCGTTCGCTTTGATCGGCGGCCTGTCGCGCACTCTGCCCCCAGGCATGCCAGAAGCCGGCAAGATCCCACAGATACGTCTGCAGCGGCACACTGAGCTGCTCACGTACCGCCTGACCATGATGATTCCAGTAATCGCTGCCGACACCGAACCGCTGTGCAAACAGGGTTTTATGTTTGCGTGTCAGGGCCGGATAGCGGGCCTGTTGATAGCCTTCGATCAGTCGCTGATAATAAACCGGCGCACGCTCACTGTCCGGGTAACGCAGGACAAAAGCACGCAGGGTTGAAGCACCGCTTTTATAGTAATGTTTATCGTAATACAGCGTCGCCAGACGATCGTAAATCAGATATTCAAAATGGCGCGGCCCATGTTCATCGTAAAAGCGGGCAATCTGATTCCAGTCACCAAGGTCATCAAACATCACCGCCATAATCCGCAGAATATCGTTAAGCATATCCAGCCGGCTGCCACGGGCCACCTGCAGTGCTGTTTCATCCGGGTATTCTTCATCCAGTAAGGCGGTAAAACTCAGCAGACTGGCTTCAGTGTCACCCTGTTTGAATATGGTCCAGCCAAGCAGATAACCGGCACTGGTGTAATACTGATTATCTTCTGCACCGTAATCCCGCAAATGCTGGTAAGCCGCGGCAGCCTGCTGATAATCAGCACGGTCATACAACAGCTGACCAAGCCTGAATTCACTTTCCAGATAATAAACGGAGCGCGGATATTGCCTGACCAGTTGCTGCAACGTCACAATCGCCGCGGACGTCCGCCCTGCCAACCGGTAGGCCCGGGCAAGCTGATACAGCAGCGCGTCGTTATCACTGCGGTCGGGATACGCGGCCAGCAGGCGTTCATAATCACGGATAGCGCCCACAGCCAGGGACTCTTCCTCTTTGCTGAGCATCCCTTCTGCGGCTGCCGGGCTGCCCCTTTTTTCTGTCTGCTGGGTTTCCGCCGGCAATGCCAGCGCTTGCTCTTCAGCCTGCAACGTCAGGTTTGCCATCCGGTGAGCCACACGGATGCGCATTTCCGTATCGTCCGCTACCTGCAGATAACGACGGTAATGTTCCATCACGTCTTCGTGGCTGGTGTGCAGGGGCTCGTTACTCAGCAGCCGGACTTTATATTGCGGGATGTCCGCCAGTGTTTTCTCCTGTTCTGAACGCAGATCCCACACCGCGCAGGCAGACAGCAGCAGACTGAGCAACAGCGGCGCCAATACTTTAATCATACTCGGCTCCTGCATCGACCTGACGGTTGTCCTCCTGCAATAACGACTGCTGCAGGGCATCGTCGTACAGGCGGGCAACCGACAAGCGGGTCTGGGCCAGATAATCCGTCACCCGCTGCTGCAGTAAGGTCAGATGTGTCTGCACCTGTTGCAGCAGAACAGCCTGCTGCTGTTGCTGTAAGCGTTCAAGCCGCTGACTGAGTTGCTCGGCACGGCTTCTGGCCTCAGCAACCTGTTGCGGGAACCCCTGCCAACTCCGGTCTGACCAGCTCAATGCCGTCCGGGTATGTGTCAGTTGTTCTTCCACCGCAGAAATATCCGTTTCCAGCTGCCAGTAAGCCGATTTTGCCGCCCACTGCCGTGCCGGTTTATGTTCGTATATCTGCCATAACTGCAAACCACGCATCCGCCGCCAGCGTTCTTTATAAGTTGCCAGATCCCGCGTCGGGGAATTAATGCCCTGCAGATAAATAATGCGCGGTACAATGGCCTGCAGATGCTGAATATTCTGCTGGTCGGCAGCCGATGCATAAGCAAACACTTTATTATCTTCCGCCTGCAATGCCTGATGCATATTCCCGAGCTGCTGACTTAAACGCTGCTGACGCTGCAACAGCCGGTCAAATGTCTGCTGTCCGGCCAGCGTCATCAGATACTGCCGGCGCTGCTGCAGCAGCTGATCCCAGAGATCCAGATCCCCGCGCTGCTGTTGCAGATGCTTGTGCATGGCGATTAATTCCCGCAGCTGCCCGGCGCGGTCATTAAAACCGGCATCATCCAGTAGCGCCTGCAGCGTGCGGCTTATGTCAGCATCCGGCACGGCGGTTGATAATGGCCCGGACTGCTGTGCGGCCAGCCACCGCGTCAGCCACTCAGTAATCCGCTGCGGGTTATTGAAGCGTTCAAGCTGTGCCAGCATAGTCTGCAGACGCTGCTCGACAAATTCATAAGTGTGCAGTGACTGACTGGTAGCATTCAGTAATTCAAGCGCGTGTGGCACTGCCAGTAAGGATTCCAGTACCGCCGGATGGAAAGGCTGATATTGCTGCTGCAGTACCCGCCATGGCTGCATGGCATCGCGATAACGCAGTTGTGCGCTCAGCGCCCAGCCATATTGCAGCAGTGCCGGCGCGGCCAGCGGGGAATCCAGTCCCACCCGGCTCAGGCGTTTTGCGGCCTGTTGTGGCTGACCGTTATCCAGTGCATAAATACCGCTGACCAGCAGAACCCGGTCACGCAGCGCCCGGCCTTCGTCCGTATCAGGCATAAAATACACCGCCTCATCACTCAAACGATCAATATCCGGGCGTAGTGCATAATTGCGGATCAGCGCGATGAGCAGATTGTAGCGCGCATAACCGCTCCACAGATCGTCATCCGGCATCTGCTGCAGCAGACTGCGGGCATCCTCAACCCGGTCAGCATGGGCCAGTGCAGTAATCAGCATAAACTGCGCTTCCGCGGTGTAGGCCGGGTTCAGGCGATGTTCCGCTGCGGCTGTCGCACTGTTGAGGGCTCTGGCTGCACAATCCGCGACGGCGTCATAACGGCCCGCCGCCAGCCAGGCTCTGGCCAGGTAGAACCAGGCATCACCCGGTGCTGTCTGACTGGGCAGAGAGTGGAATAAGGTTTCAGCATCAGAGTAAAGGCCGAGTGATATCAGCAGGCCCGCTTTCATCACTGTCAGTTCAGATTCACCGGCCGTGCCGGCCTGTTCAGCCTGCCATGCATTCAGGGTATTCAGTGCCGGCTGATAATCATGATTCAGATAGTGGTAATACAATACGCCACGCTGTAAACGGCTGCTGGCCTGCTGATAGTCTTCTGCCGACACAGTGGCAGGCAATGCCAGCCCACAGGTCAGCAGCAGAAAACAGACACAGCGCAGGAAAAGAAATCTCATCCGGCCCTTACCAGAAACGCATGTCGGCGTGGGCACTCTGTTGGTCAGGCAGATCCGAAATCACAAATTCCAGCAGCAGCGGCCGCGCTGTTTTTTCCACGCTCTGCTCGACGATTAATTCACGTGCTTCGCCGTGCTGATCCTGACCGCGGATCAGGGCGTGAATCAGATGTCTGCCAGGACCGAGATTGAGTTCACCCAGCGGCTGAACGGCCCCCATACGCAGTGCTGACACCTGACGTTCGGTATAAATATGATGCAGCGGGTGACGGCCCGCCGTGGTTATTTCAATCGACAGTGGCTGAAAGAATTCGCCATGACTGAGTGACAGATACAGTTCAGCCCGTGTAGTCGCCGGACTGAGTAAATTTTCTTCCAGTTCATACAGATCTCTGTTCAGTTCCAGTACCGAACGTTTGATGCTGTTCAGGTCGTCAGCCACCTGTGATTCATCCGCCACCACCGGTGGCGCCAGCATCATCAAGCCTGCCAGTAATACCCGGATAAAACCCTGTTTCATAACGTCCTCACGGCCTGTTGCTGAGCGCCTGCAGCCAGCGGCTCAGTTGTTGTCTGGTATCGTCGTAGTGGCTGTTCAGATTGCCAATGATAAGCTGATCCAGCACACCATCGCGGTTAATCAGCGCCACGGCCGGCCCGCTGCCGAACTGGCGGGCTGCCGCTGACACTGCATCATTTCTGAGTACCGGAATGCGCATCTGCGGCGCTTTATCGCGGCCCTTCGGAGGCCAGAGAATCCAGCTGACCAGACCGTCAGCCGCGTGACTTTCGGCCAGCAGCTGATACGCGGCCAGCCGCTCTTCACAACGGTCACAACGGCCGCTGAGAATAAGCATAACCGGCTGTCCACGCTGCTCTGCCAGCCTCTGTCCCCAGCCCACTGTGGCCGCGGGCAGAGAAAAATCGGCCACAGCCTGACCAGGCTGCAGCTGCTCTGCTGCAACTGGCAGCGCCAGAATAAAAATAAGCACACCGATAACGCCGTTCATAGCAACTCCGGACCCGTGCCGGTGTACGCGGACAGGAACAGACTGCAATCACTGAAGAAAAGCCGGAACGGGCAGAATAAAACAGAAAAAACCGCGGCACGCGGATACAGAAGAACCGGCCATGCCACCACAGAGGCACAGCGGGTCAGTGAAATAAATACAGCAGGCAGACGCCACCACCCTCTGTGGAGGCAGCTGTCTGTGGTCTTCCCCGGGAGCAACATTGCTCATCGCCCTTTTATGTTCTGATTATCGGGCATCCATGCCGTTTTATCGGTACATTTTCCTATAGTCGGTAGCGTATCTTCAATTCAGAGACGGTACCAAACGGATAAATATCGACCTTACCAGCAGTAACCTGCCTGACTTTCCGGCCGTCACTTACTCAGATACTTCATGGCTTTTTCCAGCCCGTCCAGGGTCAGCGGATACATATGCTGCTCCACGATATCGCGGATAGCACCCAGTGAACCGCCCTGCCCCCAGTAGGATTCCGGTGCCGGATTCAGCCACACCAGACGGTCATAATGATCCGCCATACGCTGCATCCACACCGCGCCCGGCTCTTCGTTCCAGTGCTCAACGCTGCCCCCAACGTGAGTGACTTCATAAGGCGCCATCATGGCATCACCAACAAAGATGACCTTATAGTCAGGACCGAATTTACGCAGGATATCCCAGGTGTCGGTACGCTCATTCGTCCGGCGTACATTATTTTTCCACACGGACTCGTACAAACAGTTATGGAAATAAAAGGTTTCCATATGTTTGAACTCTGTCCGTGCTGCTGAAAACAGTTCTTCACAGACCCGCACGTGCGGATCCATGGAACCACCAATATCAAAAAACAGCAGGACTTTGACGGCATTGTGGCGCTGAGGCACCATTTTGATATCAAGAAACCCGGCATTGCGCGCCGTTGAACTGATGGTGTCGTCCAGATCCAGTTCATCCACCGCCCCCTGGCGGGCAAACTTTCTCAGACGCCGCAACGCAACCTTGACGTTGCGGATACCCAGTTCAATGCTGTCATCGAGATCTTTGTAGTTACGCTGATCCCAGACTTTGATCGCTTTTTTATGGCGCGACCGGCCCTGTTCGATGCGGATACCTTCCGGATTGTAGCCATTTGCCCCAAAGGCTGAGGTCCCGCCGGTACCGATCATTTTATTACCACCCTGGTGGCGCTTATGCTGCTCTTCCAGGCGTTTTTTGAATTCGTCCAGCACTTTATCGAGCCCACCCAGAGCTTCGATTTTTGCCATGTCCTCTTCTGACAGCATGCGTTCGAATTCTTTCCGCATCCAGTCTTCAGGGATGCTGGCCTCTGCCATAAAATCGGGCAGATTATCCAGCCCGCGGAAGTAGGCTCCAAAGGCTTTATCAAATTTGTCGTAATGTTTTTCGTCTTTTACCAGACACAGCCGGGCCAGCGCATAAAAATCATCCAGGTCAGCAAATGCCACATGGGCTCTGACAGCCTGCACCAGATCCAGATACTCGCGTACGGAACAGGGAACTTTTGCCTTACGGACAGTCTGGAAAAAATCGATCAGCATAGGATTAACCTTTGCGGCGGCTCATAAAGGCCAGTTTTTCCAGCAGCTGTACATCCTGCTCGTTTTTCAGCAGTGCTCCGTACAGTGGTGGAATGGCTTTACTGCTGTCGCGGTTGCGCAGCACATCGGCACCAATTTCATCAGCCATCAGCAGTTTCAACCAGTCAATCAGTTCCGAGGTGGATGGTTTCTTCTTCAGTCCCGGAACTTTACGCACATCAAAGAAAACATCGAGCGCTTCACGCACCAGTTCTTCGCGGATAGCCGGATAATGAACATCGACAATATCCTTCATGGTGTCACGGTCAGGGAAGTCGATGTAATGGAAGAAGCAGCGCCGCAGGAAAGCATCCGGCAGTTCTTTTTCATTGTTACTGGTAATCAGGATAATCGGCCGGTGTCTGGCGACGATGCGCTCCTGAGTTTCGTAAACAAAGAACTCCATTTTATCGAGTTCGAGCAGCAGATCATTGGGGAATTCGATATCGGCTTTATCGATCTCGTCAATCAGCAGTACCACCGGTTTGTCTGCCGTAAAAGCTTCCCACAGCTTACCTTTGACGATGTAGTTAGCGATATCGTGCACCTTATCGACTCCCAGCTGAGAGTCACGCAGGCGGGATACGGCATCGTACTCATACAGGCCCTGATGAGCCTTGGTGGTACTTTTGATGTGCCACTGAATCAGCTCTGTGCCCAGTGCGTCGGCCAGCTGCTCAGCCAGCATGGTTTTACCGGTACCGGGCTCCCCTTTTAACAGCAGCGGACGCTGCAGCGCGATGGCAGCGTTGACCGCCATCTGCAGTTCCGGTGTGGCTACATACTGCTCGGTACCCTGAAACTTCATACTGACCTCTGGTTGTGTATTCGACAATTCAGGCCAGCAGTATAAGGAGGGGGTTCTGTCTCAGCAAGGTGTGCTGACGCCGCCGGCCATAGCCGGTCCGGCAGAAGTCAGAGCAGGTCAGGTTTTTTTATCGTCGGGATCGGCGTCAAACTCACCCCAGTCGTCATCCGCCTCGGGGTCAATGGCGAAATCATCGTCAAGGGAGACATCAATGTTGGTATCACTACCCATGGAAGACGGTGCTGATGGCTCATCGGCCGGTAGCGGAATATCTTCCTCACCGTCGTCAGCGAAGGCATCAAAATCGCCGGCAAAATCCTCATCAATGATATCGCCGGGCTCTTCTGACAGGTCCGGCACCGGGGCCTGCGCAGCATCATCAGCAGCCGTATCCACCGGCTGGCGGCGCTTCATAAACAGCCAGTAGCCGGCACCACCGAAGATCAGCAGATTACCCAGTGCCAGCAACAGCCAGATCCACCAGGCAACCCCCTCTTCTTCTGCCGGCAGCGCGTCGTCGAGGGCTGCCTGCTCTTCCAGCCGCCTGGCCAGATCCGGTACGATACTCTCTTCCTTCTGCACCTGTTCCGCTTCCGGCCCTGCGACCGGGGCAGCAGGTATATCGGCTGACGTCATCGGCGGCACCCGGACTTCGGGCTCAGCAGCCGTTTCTTCCACAGGCTCAGACGGTGCCGTGTCCTCAGCCGGTGGCTCCGGCGCCGGCGCAGCCGGATCGGTCAGCGGGAAATCGCGGATAATGTCATCCGGTTTACTTTTGAAGGTCGCACCGCCAGCGGATACCCCACGGATATTGAGCATCACGTCATAACGGCCCGGCCCTTTATCGGCCGTCAGATCCATATTCCAGGCGTTGTCATCCGCGCTGAATTCCATGGTATGAATGAGTGAACTGCCGTCCGGGCTGCTCACTTTGGCGATCACACGGCTCAGTTCTGAATCCACCGCAGCGCCCTGTGGCGTCACCATGATATGCACCCGCTGCTGCTCGACGTTGTCTTCCACCGTCACCGTCATCGGTTGCATCAGACTGGCTGTCAGTACCTGACGGCGCTGAAAGGTACGGCCAACGGCGGTGATTTCGAAGCGGTATTCCCCTTCCTGGGAGAGGCGGGTCATGGATTCACGGAACACGCCGTCGAGCGGCAGATGTTCCGGGTCTGACAGCAGTTTACTGCCCGAACGGCCATCCGGCGCCGTCACTTTCAGGGTAAAGTCGGTCAGCTTGAGAATGGCCGGCTCGGCGACCACATCCCCCTGATTGCGCAGCGCCATTTCCAGATCCACCGGATTGCCGGCAAAAATAGTATTAGGCAGCCCTTCCACACTCAGGCTGAGATCGGACAGCACCTGAACGCGACTATCCGGATCCAGATCAGCATCCGCCTGCCAGCTGCCCGGCGCCGGATTTTTCACGGTAATCAGGTCAAAATTAACGTCCTGATACCAGCGGACATTATCGTCCTGCGTCGATGATGTGGCAGAAATTTCCTGACCGGCCGGATCAATCAGCCGGGTTTCCCGGCCACCCGTTTTGCGGAAAATGAGAGCGGTAAATTCACTCACACTACCATCAATTTCAAAGCGGTTGTTATCCAGCGGTACCTGTTCAACCGGGACTGCCCGGTCGAAGGCTTTAAGGAAAACTTTCAGCAGGTCATCCGCATTGTCCGCCTGTAAAAACATGCCGCCGGTTTCCAGCGCAATCTGCTTCAGCAGACTGGTGTCCGCAGCATCTGACAGCGCCAGCGTATGAACCCGGGCACCGGCCTGCGCATACTGAGGCAACACCTCGGCAAACAGACGTTGTCGTTCTGCTTCACTGGCATCAGCCTGCCCGGCACCGGGTGGCATATCGATACGGCCATCGGTGAGCAGAATTACGGTCTGATCAAAACCACTGTCAGCGGCAATTTTCCAACTGGCTTTATCCAGCGCGCCGCTGAGATTGGTATACAGACCAACGGAATTAATCGTTTTTGCCGCGTCTTTTGCCTGCTTACGCCAGTTTCTGTCAACCAGATTGAGTGGCACCAGCATGTTGACGTACTGGCCAAAAGTCCAGACACCGGCGCGGGCATTATCCGGCAACAGTTCAACCAGAAGATTCACGGCAGGAATACGCAGGTTCTGCGGGTCCGTTTTTTTCATACTGCCGGATATATCGACAATAATGCGGACATCAGAAGGTCTGGCATCGTCTGCCAGCACTGGAACGGAAGGAATAAAAGACAGGAGTGATAAAACAATCACCCCCGACAGCCAGCGAAAGATCTGCATAGATGCTCCCGGGGGTATTCAGTTACAGGTTGTTTTCGAGAATGCGGCGACCTTTTTCAGTGATATGCCAGCGCACGCCGTTTTTACCGCTGACCTTACCGGCCAGACTGCGGTTTACCAGCACATGCAGGGTTTTAAGCACTGTGGACTCTTCCTGATTCGCTTCGCGGCAGACACCGGCCAGTGAACGGAAAATAAAGCGGCCACCGGAGAGGATTTTCAGCACCTGAGTGGATGTCACATCCAGCTCATCACTCATTTCAACAGCCTGCTGATCATCGCCGGATGTATCCTGCTCAGTTTCAGTATCGATCAGCGGCAGCAGTTCGCTCTGAATAATACGCAGATTCTGCTGGGTTTCTTCGGAACGCTGTTTCGCTACCTGTGCTTCATTCAGGATACGGTCAGACAGGTTGTCGATAAAGAAGCGGCTCAGCAGTGCAGAAATCAGACAGAAACCGGTAAAAATCAGCAGACGACTGGGATCGCCCTGACTTTCCAGCACCAGCTCACTGTTAACCATGTCGAGCACCACAGGAACAAGGAAGGATGCACCAACACCCACCACCAGAAAACGTGGCAGACTTGCCGCGTCCGGATCCTTATCGCCATAAAGATAGTAATTTACCAGCCCCCCAAAAATGCCGGCCAGCAGCATTACAGTTGCCAGAATGAAGATATGATTAGCCATAATCCAACCTCTCACCCGTCAGAGTACGGACTTTTCCGTCTCTGATCCGATTACACCACTGACGGATAACCCCCAAGTTTCCGCGCTGTGGTCTGTAAAGAGGAAATCGGTAACAACTTCCTGATTACAGAACACTCCTGCATTAAAGCTAGCAAAGTTTCTGCGGTTAGCCAGAAAAGGAATAAAAAAAGTTTCTTTACCCCGGTATGTAGTCCGTTTCTGCAACGCAGAAACAAAAACGGAGCCTGATGGCTCCGTTTTTCTGAATATCCGTTCTTTATTCTTCCGTCGCGGAGGTCTGGCGCGAACGCAACCAGACCAACATCTGCCGCAGTGCCAGAATCACCAGCCCCACGCACAGACCACCCAGAAACCAGGTAATAACATACACAGCATCCGCCATGCCGCTGCTGATCAGGGTAAAAGGAAATACGATAAACGCCGGCGCGAAATAGGCAGACCCCAGCGTGACCGGTGCCGGAGTAAACAGCAGCACAGCGCCCAGCACATGCAGAAAGCGGCGGACATCCCCACCCCGCTTCAACCAGAAAAAAAGCTGCTGCCAGCACCAGTAACCGACAATGGCAAACATCAGGTAACCAAGCCAGAACGGAGCAAACTGAATCAAGCCTTCCATATAATGCGATCCTGCCATTCGTCTTCTGTAATCAGATTGTCGGCAATGCCTTTATTTCTGATGGATATTCCTGCCCGGTGAACCGATTCCGGATCACCCGTCAGCAGAGGATGCCAGTCCGGCAGAGGTTTTTTCTCAGCCAGCAGGCGGTAAGCACAGCTCGGCGGCAGCCAGAAAAACTGATGCGCCTGTTCCGGTGTCAGCCAGACACATTCCGGCACTTTGCGGTTACGTTCCTGATAGACAGTACAGCGGCAGGTATCGCGCTCCATATAGCGGCAGTACACATCGGTGTAATACACCTCGCCAGTATCTTCATCTTCCAGTTTGTGCAGACAACAGAGCGCGCAGCCATCACACAACGACTCCCACTCTTTCTTGCTCATTTCCGCCAGTGTTTTTTCTTCCCAGAACGGACGACTGCTCATTCTTTATCCAGTTTACAGAACAGATCGAGCATATAGGTCTCGCGTGCCGGCGGCATCTGCAGATAAAAGCCTTTTTCTTCCAGTGCATCCAGCACTTTCGCAGCCTCAGCCCGGGCCAGATTCTTTTCCGGGGTGATAATCATGGTCATCGTCAAGTCCGGTTTACCGAAATGTTCGAGTAACTCTTCCGGCACCCGCTGCAGTCCGTCTTTGCGGCTGACATACAGATAGGTTTCTTCTTTATTCCGGCTTTTATAAATATCACACAGTACTTTCGTCATTATTCTGTTTCCGCAGCGAGATTACTCTCGTCTGATCCTGTAATAACTGAATCAGGTAATCCCCGATTTCATCTTTGCGCCAGCCCCGCAGACTTTCCGGCAGACGGAACGGACCGTTGGGATAGCCCGACCGCAACAGGGCTTCCAGCGCTTTTTTACGCGCCAGAATTTCCGGGGGAATCCCCAGAATGCCGGCCTTTTCTGCCACTGCTTCTTTCATCAGCCGCAACCACTGACCGGCCTGCGGCGATAAAGGTTTATCCAGTTGCTTCGGCCAGGCGGCTTTATCGGTCTGCAGTACCTCTGCCACGATAGCCAGCAGGGCTTTGCCGTCTTCCCGGATCACGGCCGGACGCAGACCAGCTTTGGCCAGCTGATCACGATTCCTGGCCTTGAAACGGGCAATATTCCACAACGAATTATCATCCACCACTTTGTTACGTGGCACATTGCGTTGCCGCGCCTGCTGCTCACGCCACAACACCAGCTGCTGCAGTACCAGCAATTCCTGCGGGCGCAGCTTCCAGGCCAGTTTGACCCGGCGGTAATAATGCGCAGCATTATCACTGCGTTCTGAAGTCCGCAGCAGGCGTTCGCAATCTTCACTCAACCAGGCCTGGCGGCCGAGTTTTTTCAGCTGCGACATCAGCCTGGGATACAGGCGGTAAAGGTAATGCACGTCGGCAACCGCATAATCCACCTGCTCGTCGCGCAGAGGCCTCTGCAACCAGTCTGAACGGGTTTCTTCCTTCGGCAGATTAATATTCAGCACTTCCTTAACCAGCCGCTGAAATCCCATGATTCCACCCAGTCCGGCCATAGCACCGCCCAGCTGAGTATCCGCCAGTGGCGATGGCATAACGCCGGCCAGGCGGCGACAGACTTCAATATCTTCAGCGCAGGCATGGAACACCTTAACCACAAGCGGGTGTTGAAAAATAGCCGCCAGCGGTGTCCAGTCAGTAATGCTCAGCGGATCAATCAGAGCCGTGCCCTGACTGTCTGCCACCTGCACCAGCCCGGCTTCCGGGTAAAAGGTGGTGGAACGCATAAACTCGGTATCCACCGCCAGATAGGCTTCCTGCTCCCAGCGTCGGCAAATATCTGCCAGCGCAGCGTCGGAACACACCCACTGCGGTGCCGGAATTTTAAGGCGCCCCATCATTAACCTCCTGGCGGCTGACGCTGACATCCACATCAGCCAGCATATCGGTAATAAACTGCGCGGTTGCTTCTGCTTCCACACCTGCCGGCAAAACCAGCCTCAGGTCGCTGACCGCTTCATTAATAACCCGGGCACGCAGCTGCGGCAAATGCAACTGCGCAGGCCCGGTGCCGGCCACCGGTGACAGCAGCGCGTACAGCAGAAACTGGTTGCTCATCCCCTGCTCTGCCAGCCGTTCAGAATCCTCAACGCCCACCACCACAAACAATGGCTGCTGCTCATCCGCGCCGGCACAGACATCACAGATGTCGGTCAGGGCGTAACGGTAGCAGCGCTGACAGAGCACCAGCTCGGCACGCGCACGGGTAATGGCCGCCGCCAGAGCATGTCCCTGCGCGTCATCAATCACATAGCGCGCCAGACGTGCAGCCGCACGGGGGCCAACCCCGGGCAAGGCGTCAAAAGCCTGAACCAGCTGCTGATATGGTGCGGGCAGTGCCATACTGTCAGAACGGCAGTTTCATACCCGGTGGCAGCCCCATTCCTGAGGTCAACTTGCCCATCTCATCCTGATTACGTGCTTCAATTTTACGCACGGCATCATTCACAGCGGCAGCCAGCAGGTCTTCCAGCATTTCTTTGTCTTCTTCCATGATGGAGTCGTCCAGCTCAACGCGTTTCACGTCGTGACGGCCATTCATGGTGACTTTCACCAGCCCGGCACCGGATTCACCGGTGACTTCTTTTTCGGCCAGTTCTGCCTGCGCTTTCTGCAGTTGTTCCTGCATCTTCTGCGCCTGTTTCATCAGGTTGCCCATGCCACCTTTCATCATGGTTATTCTCCTCCTGTCAGGCCTTCCTCAGGCCTCATTTCAAGTTACCGGACGGATGGTGTCATCCACCACCACGCCACTGAATTCATTGAGAATCCGCTGTACCAGCGGATCCCCTTCAATCGCCTGCTTGGCGCCGTAATGCGCTTCGGCCTTTTCCCGCTGACGCCGCTGCCCGGGTGTTTCGCCACGCGTCGGCTGCAACAGCATTTCAATTTTTGCCGCCGGAATCCACTCGCGAATGGCGTCCTGAATACGCTGTTTCTGCGATTCATTGAACAGAGCGCCCTGCACCGGATCCACATCAAATTCGTACAGATCGCCGTCCACCCGGATCAGGGCACTGTTACGCGCAATGGCCATCGGCAGGCCAGCCAGCTTCAACCGCTCCAGCCAGCGCCACCAGGTGTGTGGCAGCAATGCGTCGCCAGACGGTGAAGCCGGCTCAGACTCAGTGACCGGTTCAACGGCAACAGATTCAGCCGAAACAGACTCTGCAACAACCTCAGGCACGACCGCCGCCTGGGACTCAGATGCCTGAAACGGCGGAATATCATGCACTGGCGGCTGCCCGCCGGGCATCCCAGAACCGGCATCAGTTCCATCCGCCACAGCCGGCGCAGGTCCGGCACTGAAGGTTTCATCGGTAAGCGGGAAATTTTCGTCTGCCGGCGGGAGCGGCGACGCACTGACTGTCGCCTCGTCAGGAATGACAGCCGCAGCAACCACCGCTGACTCAGCCGCCGGGGCTGCATCAGCGGTCATCACAGAAACAGACGGCTCAGGCACATTGGCTGCCGGCCTGCCACTGTCAGTTGCTGTCAGAGGCTTTTTTTTTTGCAACGCGCTTTCGAGGTCCAGGTCCAGCGGAGCTGCCGGTGCCGGGCGGAATGCCAGCATGCGCAGCAGAATCATTTCAAAGCCCTGGCGCGGATCCGGAGCCAGCGCCAGATCAGAGCGGCCGCTTAATGCGATCTGATAATACAACTGCAGATCCTCCGGCTGCATAGCCATCGCCAACTGCAGGATCGCATCGCGGTCACCTTCGGAATTTTCAATGGCATCAGGCACGACCTGGCCCAGTGCGGACTTATGCCAGATACTCAGCAGCCCCTGCAGGACTTCGTCGTAGTCCGGTCCGTGTTCAGCCATGGCAGCCACTTCAGCCATCACCTCTGTGGCATCGGCCCGCGCCATGACTTCGGCCAGTTTGAACATGCGGCCACGGTCCATGGTACCGAGCATCGCGTTAACCTGCGCCTCACCCACCTGACCTTCGCCGTAAGCAATGGCCTGATCCGTCAGACTGAGCGCGTCACGCATACTGCCCTGAGCCGCCCGGCCCAGCTGCCACAGAGCCGGCTCTTCATAGCCGATCTGCTCAGCGTCCAACACCTTACCCAGATAGCCGACGATGCGTTCCGGTGTCATATTCTTGAGGCTGAACTGCAGGCAGCGGGACAGTACAGTCACCGGCAATTTCTGCGGATCAGTCGTTGCCAGCAGGAACTTCACATGCTCCGGCGGCTCTTCAAGTGTTTTCAGCAGTGCATTGAAACTGTGGGTAGACAGCATGTGCACCTCATCAATCAGGTACACTTTGAAACGTCCGCGGGTCGGTGCGTACTGCACGTTATCGAGCAGCTCGCGGGTATCTTCCACTTTGGTGCGGGAGGCCGCATCGACTTCAATCAGATCGACAAAGCGGCCTTCAGAGATTTCACGGCAGGCACTGCATTTGCCACATGGACGGGCACTGATGCCCTCTTCACAATTGAGACATTTGGCCAGAATCCGCGCGATGGTGGTTTTACCCACTCCACGGGTGCCAGTAAACAGATAGGCATGATGCAGACGCTGTTCATTGAGCGCATTGATGAGTGCCCGCAGCACATGCTCCTGCCCCACCATTTCATCAAAGAAACGTGGTCGCCATTTACGGGCAAGTACTTGATAACTCATTAATTTTCCAGCACCAGAGATTACGCAATGAAGCGCATGATACCGTGTCAGGAAGGGAAAGTCAGTGCAATTTGGAGATGACCTCTGCCAGCCACACCCCGGCACACGAGTCGACTGCTACCGTTGCTCCCTTCCGGGCCTGGCGGGGTTCGCAGTGTATCGTTGCGAGGGGACCAACAGAGGCCACCATAACGGCCTGAGCTTGCTCAGGAGGCGGCACAGTATCGAAAACCAGCAGAAATATCAAGCAGTTATCTTCAGAATTGTCCACTGACCACAGAGCCGGAAACGGTATCGCTGCTCAGCGCATTGACGAAACGCCGCAGCCCCTGCTGTGGCCCCAGCGCTTTTGGCCGCGACAGATAATCGGACAAGGTGCCGGAAATACGCTGCTCAACCGTCCCGCTGCTGAAGTATACCCGCAACAGAGCCCGTTCGGCATTGGCGATCCGCAGCAGGATATCGCGGCTGGCTTCGAAATAATGACAGGTACAGTCAGCGTAGACTTCAGCTTTCCGCCAGCGCAGCAGTTCATGTTCACCGTCGAGATATACCACCAGAGGCTTACCCTGCTCTGTACGGCGTTTTTGCTCATCGCACAACAACAGGGATACTTCCCCACTGTCCTCACCAGTGCCCGCACCGACGGATAACTCCGGCAGCCCATACAAAGGCACCGGCTGCAACAGCAGACCACTACTGCTGCCAGTCAGAGCTCCGGGCTGAGAATCACCGACCCGGGCCGATTCATGCATCAGCGCAGGCGCATTAACAGAGCAGGCCTGCAGCACAGACAGGACACAGAGAAAAGCAGCCACCGATAATGGCCTGAAGCGATTTGGCATTCCGTGCACAGAAATATTCCTTGCTTACAGTTCTGAAAACCGGACATTGCTTCAGTGCATTCAGATCCGGTTATATTGACCTGACGGGATGGTCAGAATTCTCCCAGTTTAGGCGCACTCAGGGGCTGGGGCAATCGGCGATATCAGCCAGATCATAAATGCAGCCAATGCTTAAGTGCCAGTTCTAACACTTCTGCCCGGGAAAGGTTCAGTTCCTGACACACTTCATCCAGGCGACCAATCACTTCACCGTCCAGTTTCACTTCCAGCCGCTGCAGGCCACGGGCCTTATCGCGCTGGCGCTGCACACGCTTATTAATGCGCAACTGCTGCGAGCGGTCATAAGGGTTGCTGCGGGGACGTCCGGGACTGGACACGCTGAACATATCAATTGTTGTTCTGTCTTCTGGCTGAATGGACATGAATCCCCCGTTATTCACAAGCGCCGCAATTATCACCAGCAGCAGACCAAATGCAATGCCGACTTGCCAATACCGGCCCGGGGCAATACTGTACCTGTTTTTATCTGACCTGAATTGAGACATGGTTAAAAACGCTACCGCCGTACCCGCTTCCGCCCTCACTCAAACCATCAATTCTGACGTTCTCGACTTTCGCGACAGCCGTGAACTGAGTGCTTTCCACGGCGTCCTGGGCCAGGACCGGGCCGTCAACGCGATCCAGTTCGGCGTTGCCATGCAACGTCCCGGCTACAATATTTTTGTTATGGGCGAAACCGGCACCGGGCGCTCATCCTATGTCCGCGATTATCTGAAGAGTGAAGCCAAACGTCAGGCCACGCCCAATGTCTGGTGCTATGTAAACAACTTCCGGAATCCGCGCGAACCGAAAGCGCTGGAGCTGCTGCCGGAAGAAGCCGGCGAATTCCGGCAGATGATCAGCGATCTGATTGATCAGTTACTGGCGACCTTCCCGGCCGCGCTGGAACACCCGGCCTACCAGCAGAAAAAGTCCGCCATTGATTACGTTTTCAACCGCCGCTATGACAAGGCAATTGAACTGGTCGAGCGCGAAGCCCACAAGCGCGGCGTAGCGGTTTACCGCGATGCCAACGCCATCAGTTTTACCCCGATGCGGGAAGGCAAAGCCCTCGATGAGACCGAATTTGCGCAGCTGAGTGAGCAGGAACGGGATGAGTTCCACAACAACATCGGCGAACTGGAACAGATGCTCAGCGAGCAGCTGGCAGAACTGCCGCAATGGAAACGCGAAAGCAGTGATTCGCTGCGCCGTCTCAACCAGGACACCATCCGCGATGCCATTACCCCGCTGATCAATCCGCTGCGTGAGCGTTTTTCCCACCACACCAAGGTGATGACACATCTGGATGACATGGAAGAACACCTGCCGCGTCTGGTGCTGGAAGAACTGGTCGATGAGCGCCTGCTGGAACTGCGCGAAGAATATGTAAAACGCAGCAGCCTGGAAGATTCCCTGATGCCGAACGTGGCGACGTTCCACAGCCAGAACAGCGGCGCACCTGTGGTATACGAGCCGCACCCCAGTTATGCCAATCTGTTCGGGCGCATAGAATACGCCAATGAACAGGGAGCACTGGTAACCAGTTACCGCCGCGTCTGCCCGGGCGCACTGCACAAAGCCAATGGCGGCTACCTGATTGTCGACGCCGAAAAAGTTCTGCAGGAACCCATGGTCTGGGATGCCCTGAAACGCGGCCTGCAATCACATCAGCTGAAAATGGAATCGCCCTATTCCGAACTGGGCCTGATCAATACCACCACGCTGCTGCCGGATGTCATTCCACTGTCATTCAAACTGGTACTGATCGGCTCCCGTCAGGTCTATTACCTGCTGCAGGAATACGATGAAGATTTCAAGCGCCTGTTCCGTACCGTGGTCGATTTTGACAGCGACCTGCCACTGACCGATGAACACCTGGCCGGTTATGCCCGCCTGCTGAAAAGCCGCATTGACGAACAGGGCTACGCCGACCTTGACCGTTCCGCCGTAGAGCGCATGGTCCGTTACAGCGCCCGCCTCGCGGAACAGCAGGATGTACTCAGCGCCTGCATCGGTGATCAGTTTGATCTGTTATCAGAAGCCGATTTCATCCGCCGCCTGGTCAACGATGAGCTGATTTCGGACCGCCATATCGAGCGCGCCCTGACCGCCAAAAAAGAACGCACCAGCCGCGTTTACGATAAATTATTTGAACAGATGATGGACGGTACGGTACTGCTGGAAACCAGCGGTGAAGCTATCGGTAAAATCAACGGACTGACAGTGATGTCACTCGGCGATACCAGCTTCGGTTCACCGGCACGCATTACCACCACCGTTTATCCCGGCAGCAAAGGCGTGGTGGATATTGAGCGCGAAGTTTCCCTTGGTCAGGCCATCCATTCCAAAGGGGTAATGATCATCAGCGGGTTTCTTGGCAACCGTTATGCCCAGCGTTTTCCGCTGGCAATTTCCGCACATATCGCCATGGAACAGTCCTACGGTTATATCGATGGTGACAGCGCCTCGCTGGGCGAGCTGTGCTGCCTTATTTCCGCTCTGATTCATTCACCGATTGATCAGAGTTATGCAATTACCGGTTCAGTTAACCAATACGGCGAAGTGCAGGCCATCGGTGGAGTTAATGAAAAAATTGAAGGCTTTTTCCGCCTTTGTCAGGCCCGCGGTCTGACCGGCTCCCAGGGAGTGATTATTCCTGAAGCCAACCGCCGTAATCTTATTCTCAACGATGAAGTCGTCAACGCGGTGGCCGGAGGGCAATTCAGTATTCACTGCGTAACCCACGTTGACCAGGCAATGGAATTATTAATGCACCGCCCGGCCGGTATCCCTGATGAGCAAGGCAACTTCCCGCAAGGCACAGTTAACGGCGATATTATCGCCCGGCTGGAAGCTATTTCCCGGATGACAGAAAAGAAAAAAGATGATGACTAACAGAGCGCTCAGTTTTCACTGAGCGCCTGGTTCCGGCGCTTATTTTTCTGCTGTACTAACCAGCTGACCAGCCGCTCACGGTCGAGCGGCTTGGCATGCACTTCATTAATACCAGCCTGCAGACAGGCTTGATGATCGCTGGCCGTCACCGCTGCCGTCAGGGCCAGCATCGGCACCTCAACCCCCTGCTCACGCAGAACGGCGGCACAGGAAGGGCCATCCAGCAGCGGCATATAATAATCAAGCACAATAATATCGGCCCCGGCAGCCTGACCACTGTCAATTAATTCCTGACCATTGTCATAACAGCTGACTTCCGCACCAAGATTCTGCAGCATACGCTTCAGCACTTTCTGGCTGGTCTTATCGTCTTCCGCCAGCAGAATCCGGCATCCCTGCAGACACTCATCACCCCGCTCATTATCCGCAACATCATCTTCGACGACAGGTTCGTTGCACACCCGCAAAGGAACGGCCAACCAGAAACGACTGCCATGCCCGGGCTGACTGTCTGCACCGACAGACCCGCCCATCAGCTCAGCCAGAGTCCGCGACAACGCGAGTCCCAGCCCGGTGCCCCCATAATGGGCCGACGTATGTGCATTCTCCTGCTCATAGGCCTCAAAAATTCCGCGCAACCTGTCTTCGCGGATACCCGCACCGGTATCTTCGACTGCAGCATACAGCTGCCATTCGCCGGACCGGATCTGACGATAGCCACCGCGCAGGGTAATCCGGCCACCCTCCGGAGTAAATTTATTGGCATTACCAAGGAAATTGATCAGAATCTGCTGAATACGCTGCACATCAGCAATAAAAACAGCGCCCGGGAAAGACTCAGGTTCGCAACTGAATACAATGCCTTTCCGCCGCATCACAGCAGTAAAAACCGCACAAACCTTGTCAAACAATTCCGGCGGATAAAAAGCCGTCTCGGACAATTCAAGCTTACCGGCTTCTATTTTTGACACATCCAGCACATCATTAATCACGCCCAGCAGAGCATCCGCAGACAGCTTCAGATCGCGGATCAGTTCTTCCTGATCCTCATTGACCGGGGTTTCTGCCAACAATTCGATAATACCCACCACGCCATTTAATGGCGTGCGGATTTCGTGGCTCATATGCGCCAGAAACTGGGTTTTCAGCAATGATGCCTGATGAGCAGAATCCCTTTCTTCATGCGAGCGTTCAACCTGACGTGCCAGCTGTCCGGCGCGCAGGATATCAAAATAGCCACGGATAGCCGTGGTCAGGGACACCGTCAGCCGTGACTGAGTTGCATCGGCTTTCATCAGATAATCATTAATATCGTAATCCTGTACGATACGATGCTCCGGCGCATAACCGGGCTGGCCGGTACGCAACACAATACGGATATGATGATTACCCAGCGTCTGACGGATATATTCCACCAGTTTCAGACCGGCATCATCACTTTCCATCACGACATCCAGCAGAATAACGGCAATATCATTGCGCTGTCTGAGTATCTGCCGCGCACCGTCAGCACTGGAGGCCGCGATAATTTCCAGCCCGCGGCCCTGATAGCGGTAGCGGGACAGCACCAGACGGGTAACCTGAACCACTTCCGGCTCATCATCCACCACCAGAATGGCAATGCAATCAGGCACCTGCGCCTGAGGATAATCCGGTTTTTCCCGATCAGTCACCGCCGTCCCTCTTTATCCTGCTAATGCTGCTATATCCAGACTGCCGCAGACAGCAACAACTCAAAAAAGCAGAAACCGGACATACAACCCTGAACAGAACGTCGTTGCTGCAATCCGGTCAGACACCAGTCAATTCCGGACCAGTGCTTTTTTCAGCGATGTCTGCACCGGGTTATCTGACAGCCAGATACCAAACAGGGCCTGTTTGAATGCCAGGCCCTTAACATTGGACTCCGCTTCACCATCCCGGTATACCGTCACGCCCGTTTCTGGTGTATACACCAGATCAAAAACATCACCTTCTTCAATTTCCTCACTGAAGGCTTTGATCAGCTCTTCAATTTTATCTTCAATCGGCGCCACATTGCCGTGCGTTGAGCGCACGAATCCATCACGGGTCGAGTCGGCCATGCGCTTACTGGTAATCATATCCGATACAATATAAAGACGGATGGCCATCGGCTTATCAGCGCTGATAATAGCGTCCGCGTCTTTTTCTTCCTGATTCAGATACAGCGCAGCAACATACAGATCGAGAAAAAACTTTGATCGTACGCCAGCACCATTCAGAACCAGCGTCTGAGCAGCAACATCGAGCGTTTCGTCAACATCAATTCCGTCTATTTCTTTAGCCTGAACACAGGAGAATGCGGTCAGTGCAAACACCAGACTCATAAGGGTGCGTAACATGGGAGAATTCCTTCGGCTTTTGTTTTTATTAATGTTTTATTACTGATCCCGACGTCTTATCCGGTACCCCTGCACCAACAAAACTTCAAGATAAGTCCGGCGATAATAACAGAAGCAAAAGCGGATACCAGTACCGCAACCATGGCCACATCCTCTGTCCGGCCGATCAGTGAATAAGAGGAGGATGGACTGTACCGGCAGGTATTTCCGTACGCGATTCAGTGTTTCGCCGCCACAGTCGGCAAACCCCTTCCAGACACAGAGGCTCCGGTCAACAATCCGGCCACTGACGACACTAAGACTGCCAGCGGATAAGCTGCGCAAGCATCATTTCACATCAACCCCAGGCTGCCTGCATCAGACCAGTGAGCCGTTGCCAGCACCCATTGAGCACCCGCCGGACATAAAAATGCCGGCATAAGCCGGCATTCATAATCAGCGGAACGCTTTCAGGTTACGGGCAACGAAAGCCAACGTGAGCTCAACCAACTTATCGCCCAGTTCATGAAACCTGTCATCACACTCGGCAATTTCGTCAGCATGTTCACGTTCGATCTGTTCAAAGATATCGATACGTTCATCATCATCAGCCGGCACTCTGCGATCATCAAAATAATCGATCATACGATTCATCAGCCCCATGGTTTCCTTTGCTTTAATGCGCTCCAGAGCCTCCAGGGTATCTTCTGCCAGGGCACCTACTTCGTGATGAAAAAACTGCACAAATCCGCCGTTCTCCATCTCTCTGAGCAGGCCATCAATACAGAAAACTGTTTTTTCCGCATCATTCAGGGCATCGTAGCCGTCATCTGCTTCCTTTGCATAAATGACGTCCGTAATCTGAAGAAATGAATCAGTTTCATCGGCAACATCCAGCGCTGCCTGAATCTCCATGTTCATAAGTCCTACTCTTCGCTCTCTTTAAAACTGGCTGAAAGAAAAAGTTACAATAGCCTACCCGTTATTATTTGACAAAGGTTTTCACGCTCACAGATTGCGTCAGTTCACACTCCCGTCGATCAGGGCAGATATCAGACCTGCGGCCAGCTGCGGCTGCTCCATCGGGAAGCAGTGTCCACCCTTTACACTCCGCCAGCGGATATTGTGGTTGGCTTTGGCCGCTTTGCGCGCTGAGCGGACGATAAAACCATAGCTTTCATCCGCCACCAGAATATCCACGGGCACACTGACGCGGTGCACCGCCTGCCATAATCCTCGTGGGTAAGAACCAAAAATTGCCGCTTCCCAGTGCGGGTCACAGCACAGCTGTATCCCCTGTTCCACGGCACGGCTGCCGCCGGTGATAAAATTATCCAACGCCGCTTCCGTCCAGTTGCGGTACAGGGATTTATTTTTCAGGTCAGCTTTCATGGCTTCAGCATCCGGCCATACCGCACGCCGGTTACTCACGGCTTTCACCAGCGCCGAGCGCTTCCACAGACCGGTTTTACGCGTCAGCTTCTGATACAGCAGGATCTCAGGCGAAAATAACACCGGATCAAGCAGGATGATGCGACTGAACAACTGCGGGCGTTCGGCGGCCATCAGCAGGGTCAGTACCCCCCCCATGGAGTGCCCGACCCCCACCACCGGGCGTCCACCACTCTGGCGCTCAAGCGCCGGGGCCACCCGGCGGGCGATGCGCAGCCAGTCCGGCATATGATGATTCGGTTGCGGGGAAAAACCATGCCCAGGAACATCGGTAAAAATCAGTGGCGCATTGCCCGGCAACAGACTGGCCATCGGCCACAATGTGCGGCCACAGAAGCCATTGCCATGCAGAAAATGATACGCGGGCTGCGAATGGTCCCCCGCTCTTAACCAGCCATGCAGATCCTGATCGGGTCCGTCGGTCCAGCTGACCAATCCATCCTGAGTGTTCTCTTCCGCCATCGTGCCGCCTGCTCTTCTTAGAATTGTTAACAAAGGTCAGTTTTATAAGGGATATATCACGCCAGAGAAAGGCCCGTTGATACCTTTTGTTCTTACTGAGCTTCAATGTATATATAAAGGCAGTAAAGGATTCAGGCCTGCTGACAGCAAATAGTGATCTATTTGTCAGCAATTGTCGATAACAACAACATGGACCATCAGGAGACCACCATGACCTCCGCAAAAACACTCAGTGCACTGGAAGCCAACCGGCGTTATACCGATCTGAAAGATGCTCAGGGACAGATGGCCCAGGCGCGCAGGGATCTGGACGCCGGTGTCATCAATGAGCAGGAATATGCGCAGATCTGCGATGTCTGCGTGAAGATCATACGTTCCTGTCAGGACTGCTGAACACGGGCGCCAGCCAGCCCTGACCGACGCGTCAGGCTACCGCCGGCACACCGCTGTGAAAACGGAAGCTGTCATCCGGCGATTCGATCAGCTGCCGTTCCAGTCCACGGAATTCTTCGACCCGGTCAGTGATCGGGCCGCCGGCATACTGCGCCGCCAGCGCCAGGTAATCCTGATAGTGGCGACCTTCGGAACGCAGCAGTGAGCGGTAGAATTTCGCCAGCTTGTCGTCCAGAAAAGGCGCCAGTTTCGCGAAGCGTTCACAGGAACGGGCTTCAATAAAAGCGCCGACAATCAGCACGTCCGTCAGTTCGCCCACCCCGCCTTTACGGACGGCCTCACGCAGCCCCGCCGCATAGCGGGATGAAGAAATATGGCGGTAAGCAATATTGCGCTCTTTCATGATGTTGACCACCTGCTCAAAATGCAGCAGTTCTTCGCGCGCCAGCTGGCTCATTTTTTTCAGCAGATCGTCACGGTCGATGTGCCTGTAGAGCAGATTCATCGCCGTGGTGGCCGCCTTCTTTTCGCAGTTGGCGTGGTCGATCAGCAGAATTTCCTGATTTTCCAGCGCCACACGCACCCAGGCATCGGGCGTCGGGCAGCCAAGAAAAACATCAATTTCCTGCAGCACCTCATCCAGGGTCATACACCATCCTCGATCATTTTTTCCAGCGCCGCACGCAAATCACCGGCAATGGCCACGGATTTCTGACTGACTGCATCCATCAGACAGAAAGTCACCACCGCGTCCGCAATCAGGTCGGCCGGCTGACCATCCTGCAGCAGACGGACTTCCTGCACGGCTTTAGCGCTTTTATTACCAATGCTATCCATCCGGGTAATCACCCGGATAGTTTCACCAGCGTACGCCGGCCGGCGGTAACTGATATTGATATTGGCCACGACAAAGGCCAGTTCTTTGGATTCAAACAGATCAAAAAAGCGGTAGCGTTCGAAATAGTCCCACCGCCCTTCTTCCAGAAACTCCAGATAACGGCCATTGTTTACATGATGATAGATATCCAGGTGATAACCCCGGACTTTGATATCGACGGACACAGTCAGTCCCCATTGGAAAAGGCGGGATTTTAGGGTTCTGAGCGACGCACTGCAAACAACAGATTGTTACCGCCCGGCGACCTGCCAGCGCAGCTCATGCAGGTTAAGCCCCAGCGGAACATCGGTGCGCAGGGTTGCCAGCGCCCGCGTCAGCAGCGCCTGTGTCCAGTGCTGCTGCAGGGCATTACGCACCCGCGTGTCGCATTCTTCGTGTCTGGCCAGCGCGATATCCAGCGTACGGTACTGATCGAGCAACTGGCCGGCGGTTTTCGGCCCGATACCGGCAACGCCCGGCAGGTGATTGGTACTGTCTCCGGTCAGTGCCCAGAAATCCGCCAGCTGCTGTGGCAGCAGGCCGAATTTCTGCTCCACCATCAGCTCATCCCAGCTGTAACGGTCAAAATGATTACGCACCGTCAGGCGGCTGTTCACCAGCTGACAGAAGCCTTTATCAGTCGACAGAATGGTGACGGTCAGACCAGCAAAAGCCGCCCGGGCTGCCAGGGTGGCTACCACATCGTCGCCCTCCCAACCGGCCAGTTCCAGACAGTACAGACCCGCCTGCTGAAAATGACGACGGATATCTTCCAGTCCCTGCTCCAGCGTTACCGGCATGGGTGGCCGGCCGAGCTTATAATCGGGCCAGATTTCATGCCGCCAGGTAATGCACTTCTGCTCAAACACAACCGCCACGTGCGTGGCCCGACACTGCTCAGCGTTGCGGCTGATCACGCTCAGGCAGTGACTGCGGGTGGCCTCCAGTGCCAGCTCGGATTCTTCCGCCGCGGCATAAATGCGGCGGATCAGATTCATCGCATCTACGATCAGTAACTGCATATTCAGATTTCCTGTTCCTGTTGCTGGGCATTCCACAGGGCGGCATAACGGCCGTTGCGGGCCAGCAACTGCTGGTGGGTTCCCTGCTCGGCCAGCTGCCCCTGATCCAGCACGGCAATGCAGTCGGCATCCACCACGGTCGACAGCCGGTGGGCAATAATCAGCGCCGTATGACCGGCTGAGACTTCGCGGATGGCAGCCATAATGCCACGTTCCGTCTGCGAATCGAGCGAGGACGTAGCCTCATCAAACACCATAATAGCGGGCTGCTTCAGCAGCATACGGGCGATCGCAAGCCGTTGTTTTTCACCGCCGGACAGTTTCAGCCCGCGCTCGCCGACCACCGTTTCCAGACCGTCCGGACACTCGCTCACCAGCCGCTGCAGATGTGCCATCACAAGGACACGTTGCACAGCCTCATCACTGGCCTGTGGGCAGGCATACAGCAGGTTGTTTTTCAGCGTATCGTTAAACAGCACGGCATCCTGCGGCACGATGCCCAGCGCCTCACGCAGGGACTGCTGGCTGACCTGGCGGATATCCTGACCATCGATCAGAATACGGCCCTGCTGCGGGTCATAAAAGCGGAACAACAGTTTGGTCAGTGTTGATTTGCCGGCCCCGCTGGCACCCACCACCGCCAGGGTTTTTCCGGCTTCCAGGGTCAGCGACAGGCCGCGGATAATCGCCCTTTCCGGCTGGTAAGAAAACACCAGATCACGGAGTTCAACCCGCCCCTCCGTCACCATAAGTGGCTGCTGCGCCTCATCCCCGACCGTTGGCTGCTCATCCAGCAGCTCAAACATACGTTCGATATTGGCCATCGAAGCCTTGATCTCGCGGTATACGAAGCCGAGAAAATTCAACGGCAGAAACAGCTGAAACATAAAGGCGTTGACCAGCGTGAAGTCCCCCAGTGTCATCACCCCGGTGAGTACATAATAAGCGGCAAACAACAGCATAGCGGCCATCGCCAGACTGATAATCAGCGCCTGCCCGCTGTTCAGTGAAAACAGCGACAAGCGGTTCATCCGCCGCGCCTGCTCCCAGCCGGCCAGCGCGCTGTCATAGGCCTCCGCTTCGCGCTGCTCAGCGGTGAAATATTTGACCGTTTCATAATTCAGCAGACTGTCCAGCGCCCGTGCATGGGTGGTGGAATCCATCCGGTTCGCCTCGCGCACATAGCGGGTACGCCATTCCGTCAGCCTCACCGAATAAGCCACATAGAGAACCACGGCAGCGGTCGTAATCAGGGCGAATACCGGCGGATAATTGAGCAACAGCAGACCGATCACAAAGAAGAGTTCGAGAAAGGTCGGGATGATATTGAAAATCATAAAGCGCAGCAGAAAGCTGATGCCATTGGTGCCACGCTCAATATCGCGCTGCAGCGCCCCGGTCTGCCGGTTCAGGTGAAAATCCAGACTGAGCTGATGCAGGTGACGGAACACCCGCAGCGCCATACGCCGCATAGCCCGCTCGGTGACACGGCCGAACAGCAGGTCGCGCAGTTCACCGGTAAACACATTCAGAAAACGCACACTGCCGTATGCCAGCACCAGTGCCAGTGGAAACCACAGCCACCAGTCCGCCGCGGCAATGCCCGCTTTATCCACGGCACTGAGATGATCCACCTGATACTTGAGCAGAAACGGCATGGAAACGCTGGCAACTTTCGCCGCCACCAGACACAGTAAAGCCGCCAGCACACGCCAGCGGTATTCCATCAGGTACGGCCACAGGGTCTTTACCCAATGCCAGCCACGGTAGCGGGCCGGTACGTCATCCGGCAGAGACTGTGCAGATTTCATGAAACTGTTACTCAGTTCGGTTACAACAAGGCGAGCAGAATAAGGACCCGCGACGCGTGATTCAACGGACATACCCGATAAAAAAAGCCCTGCCGGAACTGATTGAGCTGGAAAACCTGATTGCAGAAGGCAAACAGCACCTGCGGGTTACTGTGCCACTGCACATTCCCCAGGGCGATATCAGCCTGCCGTTTTACGTACTGGAAATGGGTTCACAGGCCCCTCAGGCCCCCACCCTGGCGCTGATCGGCGGCGTGCATGGCATCGAACGCATCGGCACGCAGGTCATCCTGGCTTTCCTGCGGACACTCCTGCGGCGGCTGGAATGGGACCCGGCTGCAGCCGACATGCTCAGTCAGATCCGGCTGCTGCTGATCCCGATCGTTAATCCTGGTGGCATGTGGCGCAACAGCCGCGCCAACCCGCGTGGCATCGACCTGATGCGCAATGCCCCGGTGGATGCCGAAGGCCGGCCACCGTTTCTGGTCAGCGGCCAGCGGATCAGCCATCACCTGCCCTGGTACCGTGGCCGCCGTACCGATCCCATGCAAGCGGAAAGTCAGGCGCTGGTGGATGCTATGCGCAGTATTCTGCGCGGCCAGCAGCACTGTATCAGTCTCGACTGCCATTCCGGCTTCGGCTACAGAGACCGCATCTGGTTTCCATGGGCGAAAAGCACTCAGCCGTGGCCCGGTGTGGCCGAAGCACTGGCGCTGACCGAATTGTTTGAACACACCTATCCCAGCCACGATTTTTATCTGTTTGAACCGCAGGCCCACAGCTACACCACCCATGGTGACCTGTGGGATTACCTCTATCAGGATTACGCTGCACAACAGCCGGATGGTCTGTATCTGCCGCTGACCCTGGAAATGGGTTCCTGGCTGTGGGTAAAGAAAAATCCGCGTCACCTGCTGCGCTATCACAGTCTGTTCAACCCGATCCTGCCTCACCGCCATCAGCGCATCCTGCGCCGCCATTTCACCCTGATTGAATTCATGATGTCCGCGGTACGCAGCATGCCGCTGTGGGCCCCACTGACACCGGAGCAGAAGATGCTGCAGGAACAGGCCGCTCTGGAACGCTGGTATTCTGCCCCGGAGTGAAAACTTTTTGCCTTTACTGCGGCCAAAGGGACCACAGCCGCAGTGAAACATCGTATGATAGCGGCCTTTATTTTTCCTTTGACCGATTACGGAAAGCAGTACTTCATGTCATCAGCACGCACCGTCATCCGCTCCGCCGCACTGGCCGCCACTCTGATCAGCGCGCCGCAGGCCATGGCAGAACTCAATGCCAATCTGGGTATCGTTACCGAATACGTCCGTGATGGTATCAGTGAAAGCAGCGGCAATCCGGCCCTGCAGGCCGGGCTCACCTACGAGCACAACAGTGGTTTTTATCTCGGCGCCTGGAGTTCCACCATCGATCGCCGCAGCACCATCGACCGTCAGGATGAAAGTGCCGATCTGGAAAACGATGCCTTTGCCGGCGTTTACGTGCCGGTGTTCAACTGGCTGGCCGCTGACCTGAGCCTGACCCGTTACACCTGGAGCGGCGACCCGGAGGTGGATCATCAGGCCTACACCGAAGGTGGACTGCGCCTGCTGATTGATGATTCGCTGACACTTGGCTGGCGTCAGACCGATGATTTTATCGGCACCGGCTTTGCCAAACGCAGCCTCGAAGCATCATACACCTGGCAGCTGAGTGAGTTCTCGCTGGAATTTTATCTCGCTCAGCACCGCTGGCTGGAAGTCGATGACAATGACTTCAACTATAACGAAGACTCCGAGCGCGACAACTACTTCCATTTCCGCGTCGGTCTCGACCGCAGCTATGGGCCGTGGGATTTCCGTTTTACCCTGAGCCGCACCAATCTCACCAGCGAGTACGATGCCGGCACTATTATTCAGGCCGGTGTACACCGCTACTTTAATCTCTGGTAACCAACACAGGCGGGCCGGTATGGATACTCAGCCTCAGCACTGGATTCTGATCCGCGGCCTGATCCGCAGCCGCTTCCACTGGGGCGGCTTCCCGGCACTGCTGGAAGCCGCTCTGCAGCAACATCAGCCCGGCTGCCGTCTGTGGCTGCCGGAACTGGCCGGCAACGGTGAGCGCTGGCAGGAAGATACCCCCTCCGGCATTCACGCCATGATGGAAGATATCCGCCAGCAGCTGCAGCTTGCCGGCGCTTATCCACAGCAGACACGCTTCACCCTGGTGGCCGTGTCCATGGGCGCCATGATCGCCAGTGAATGGGCGCGCTGTTATCCGGATGAAATCCACGCCCTGCATCTGATCAATACCAGCTTTGCCAACCTGTCCCTGCCCTGGCAGCGAATGCGCCTGCCGGCCCTGTTCAATCTGCTCAGAACCGGCCTGCCGCCGTCATCCCGGGAGCGTGCCATCCTCCGCTGGACCACCAATATGACAGATATCAGTGCCATCCTGCCGGGCTGGGAAGCCTTTGCCCGCCAGCATCCTCTCAGGTGGCGCAATGCCCTGACACAACTGCTGTCGGCCAGCCGTTACCGTGGCCCGCTGCAGGCGCCCTGCGACCAGGTGTTCTGTTACAGCAGTCAACGCGACCGGCTGGTCAGCACCGTCTGCACCCGGCGTATTGCCCGGCGCTGGCAGAAACCACTGCACAGCCATCCGGCCGCCGGTCACGATCTGCCACTGGACGATCCGCACTGGCTGATCAGCCGCCTGGCTGAGAATGCGATGTTTCAGGGGGAACAGGGACAGGATTAACCGGAGTAAAGGGAACGCAGCGCCGGCTGGCGCCGCTGGTCTGACACAACGGGGACCGGACATTGCCGGCAATACTGAAAGCCGAACCATCAGCCAGGGGGGCGGTGGTAATTCCACGCGGGAACGTCACCCGGCCATCCGTACTGACAGCGGCCGGAAAACTCAGCACATCACGGTAGTAACCCAGCAGCTGCCGTTCTCGGAACAGCATCAGAGTAAAATACTGGGCGTAATCATCACCACGCACCCGCTCCAGCCCCATCAGGCTCACACCACCGGCACTGCCGAAATAATAGAGTGACAGCACATGGTCGTCTTCGCTGCCACGGAGCAGCTCCGACTCTGAATCGTGCAGATACTGCTCCACCCATTGCGGCGTCACCGGCCCGGCGAAGGCCGCCAGCGGCAACAACAGGATCAGCAGCAGTCTGGTCAACAGTGTCACCCTATTCTCCGCCTTACTCAGGGCTGGGTCAGCTCCAGCTTCATACCGAGATATTTTTCCAGATCCGGCAGCACAAAGGCATCGTCTTCCGAAATAAAACTGATGGAAACACCTTTGGCACCGGCACGTCCGGTACGGCCGATACGGTGTACGTAATCTTCCGGATCCTCCGGCAATGTGTAGTTGATCACATGACTGACGCCGTCCACGTGAATGCCCCGGCCGGCCACATCGGTGGCTACCATGATCGTGACCTTTCCTTCGCGGAAGCGCTCCAGCGTTTTAATGCGTTTATCCTGACTGACTTCACCGGACAGCAGCATCGCTTTATGACCATTCTTATTAAGCTTGTCACACAGATTACGGGTCAGATCGCGGCGGTTGGCGAAGATAATGCAGCGCTCTGGCTTTTCTTCTGCCAGTACCTTTTCCAGCAGCTTGTACTTATCGCTGTCAGCAATCAGGTAGCAGCGTTGTTCCACACGGTCAGTAGCGACCTGCTCCGGCTCAATCACCACTTCCAGCGGATCCTGAGTCCACTGATCAATCAGGATGCGTACGTCGTAATTAAAGGTTGCCGAGAACAGCAGCGTCTGACGGTACTCCCGTGCTGGTGTAGCACGCACAATACGGCGGACATCGGGAATAAAGCCCATATCCAGCATACGGTCCGCTTCATCCAGCACCAGCACATCAACCTGATCAAGAAAGACATCTTCACTGCGCATAAAATCGATCAGTCGCCCCGGCGTGGCCACCAGAACATCCACCACGTGATCGCGCAGCTGTTTACGCTGCTTCTCGTAATCCATACCGCCAACCACGGTCACGATGTTAAGACCAGTGTAGCGGGCCAGACCTTCAGCATCCTTACCGATCTGCAGTGCCAGCTCACGGGTCGGTGCCACCACCAGTGCGCGGGGCTCGGAAGCGAAGCGCTCTTCCGGTACGTCCGTCAGCAGCCGGTTAAGAATGGTCAGCAGAAACGCAGCGGATTTACCGGTACCGGTCTGTGCCTGACCTATGGTATCGCGGCCACGCAAAGCCGCCGGCAGGGTTTCCGCCTGAATCGGCGTGCAGTAAGAAAAGCCCAGTTTATGGATGCCGCGCATCACACTGTCAGGCAAACCCAGATCGTGAAAACGGGTTTTGCCCGCTTCTTCCGCTACCTGAAAATCAGCCAGTGACCAGGGCGCTTCTTTTTCCGCTTTCACGGCAGAGGATTGACGCAGCGGCTTCTTCTTAGCCTCGGAATGATGACTGCCTTTCAGGGCCTTATCCGTATCGCGGGCGGGTGTGTTGGGTTGTTTTCCGGCTTTGCTGCCGGTCTGTTGTTTATTTCCGGCGGGGTTCGACGGCGCAACCGGCGCCTCCTGTTTACCTGCCACCGCCTTCAGTAATTTTTTAAGCAAACGTGACTCCGTTTATATATTTTCCGGCGCGAACTCGCAGGCGCCAAAGGATTCATGGCGCTGATAATAATCCAACAGCGCATTTTTTAATACTTCCGCCCGGGCTGGCAGACCATCCCTCAGATAGACCTGTGCCTGGGCTGCAACGGCCTGACGGAAACGCGCCAGACCCGCCGCCACCACCTCCGGGCCGGCGCTCAGATTATCGGTACTGACATAAAAACGCCGTCCACAGGCTTCCGACAGCAACCATTCGACCGCCTGCGGACGCACCTCAACCTGTTCGAACGCACGCTGACGCTCAGCACTGCGGCCATCCGGCTCATACCAATAGCCAAAGTCCACCAACTGACGGCGCGCCTTTCCGGCGATACACCAGTGACTGATTTCATGCAGGGCCGACTCATAAAAGCCATGAGCAAAAATCAGCCGGTGATAAGGGTTATTCTCATCAGCCGGCAGATAAATAGGCTCATCGTCACCGGCAATCAGGCAGGTATTCTCTGTCTGCAGAAACAACCGGTTGAACAGGCTGATAAGGTCCTCGATACGTAATTTTGTCGCGGTTACCGGTGAATTCATAAAAACTGCATATTTCCGCTGCTGATTTTATTCAGCAACTCTGGTCTGAACTGAGGTTTACAGGCAGAATAACCGCCCTCTCAACAGCGCCTCCCAGTAAACGGACGCTCTGCTGCGACTAACCCCTTTTATAACATCTGCTATAAGCCGTTCAGCCTGAACCGGCCCGGATACCCGCTGTATGCCATTTAAAGCTCAGGAAACCAGAGCCCTGTTAAAACTGATCATGCCGATTCTGGCGACCCAGCTGGCCCAGGTGGGCATGGGCACTGTCGATACACTGATGTCCGGCTATGTCAGCACCCGGGATCTTGCCGCAGTGGCAATCGGCACCAGCCTGTGGCTGCCGGTATGGTTGTTTCTGGCCGGGGTTCTGGTTGCCCTGTCACCATTGGTATCGGGGCTCGCGGCTGCACAGAAGCAGGACCAGCTGCCGGTTCTGATGGCGGCGGCTCTGCGGACAGGTATTGTACTCGGAATCATGGCCGGTTGTCTGCTCTGGGCAGGTGCAACCCTGCTGCCCATGATTGTCGACGATCCGGTCACCGCCCGCATTGCCGCCGATTACACCCTGGCCATTGCCATTGGCATGCCGGCTGCCGGTATTTTCCTGGCCTACCGTTTTTACGCCGAAGCTCAGAATCAGGCAGGCCAGGTTACCCGTATTATGCTGACCGGCCTGCTGGCCAACATCCCGGTGAATGCCATTTTTGTTTACGGTTGGTTCGGCATGCCGGAACTGGGCGGCGTCGGTTGTGGTATCGGCAGTACCATCGTCTTTACCGGTATGGCCGTTGCTATGGCTTACAATACCCGCCGTCACCGCCTGCCTGAGGGTTATCCACTGCTGCAGGCGGTACTGCGCCCGGCAACGGCTCAGGTCAGGGAAATCCTGCGGATCGGTGTACCGATCGGCATCGCCATTTTCTTTGAAGTCAGCCTGTTCACCGCCATTGCCCTGTTTCTGACCGAGCTCGGCCCGACCATTGTTGCCGGACATCAGGTCGCCATTAACCTGACCTCCATTACCTTTATGATCCCGTTGAGTGTCGGCATGGCACTCAGTGTACGCGTCGGCCACTGGCTGGGGGCCGGAGAGCACGAACAGGCCCGCCGTACCGCCTGGCTGGGGGTCAGCATCAATATCGCCTTTGCCCTGCTGAATGCCATGCTGATGCTGCTCTTTTCCCGAGACCTGGCCGGGCTCTACACCCCGGATCAGGCCGTGGTTGCCGTGGCCAGTACATTGATGCTGTTTGCTGCCGTTTTCCAGATTTCAGACGCCACCCAGGTAGCCGCCGCCGGCGCGCTGCGCGGTTATAAAGACACCCTGGCCGTCATGGTGATTACCTTTGTCGCCTACTGGCTGATCGGTATGGGCCTTGGCTACTGGCTGGCATTTATGACCCCTGAACCGATGGGGGCAGAAGGATTCTGGACCGGGCTGATCATTGGCCTGAGCGTCGCTGCCGCCTTATTAAGTTACCGCCTGTACAGCGTCAGCAGACGCCATCCGAAACATTCACCGGGCAACAGCTTCGCCCATGACTGACCAGCACAGCAGTCACGATCAGCCTCACGATCAGCCATGTGTCGCGGTGATCGGCGCCGGCCCTGCCGGATTGATGGCCGCCGAACAGATTGCCGCCGCCGGCTGCCGCGTCGAAGTATTTGATGCCATGCCCAGTGTGGCGCGTAAATTTCTGCTGGCCGGCGTCGGTGGCATGAACATCACCCATGCTGAAGACTATGATCAGTTTGTTCTGCGTTACCGTGAAGCGGCCCCCTTGCTGCGGCCGTCGCTGGATGAATTTCCGCCGCAGGCGCTGCGTCAGTGGATTCATGCTCTCGGCATTGAAACCTTTACCGGCACCTCCGGCCGGGTTTTCCCTAAGGATATGAAAGCCGCCCCCCTGCTACGGACCTGGCTGCAGCGGTTGAAAGCCCATGGGGTTATCTTTCACCCGCGCCACCGCTGGCTGGGCTGGCAAACCCATGCAGGCCGGCGTCAGTGGCATTTTCAGTCACCGGATGGTGAGCTGTTCAGGGAATTTGATGCGGCCGTGCTGGCCCTTGGCGGCGCCAGCTGGCCGCGCCTTGGCAGTGATGGCCACTGGGTCTCTGCACTGGCCGCCGAAGGCGTTGCCTGCAAGCCAATGAAAGCCAGTAACTGCGGCTTCGAACTCCCCTGGAGCGACTTTATCCGCCAGCGTTTTGCCGGCACGCCGCTCAAACAGATACGCCTGAGTATTACCGGCATCGATGGCGTCTGTGAAAGCCGTATCGGTGAATTTATCCTGTCAGACTATGGTGTCGAGGGCAGTCTGATTTATGCCCTCAGCGCGCCGCTGCGGGAATGCATTCTGCACCAGCCGGAAAATGCCCGCCTGTATCTGGACTGGCTGCCACACAGCGATCAAAGCAAAATTCAGCGGCGACTGGCTCAGCCCAGAAAAGGCATGAGCTTTGCCAATGTGCTGCGGAAAAAACTGAATCTGCCGCCCGTGACCAATGCCCTGCTGAAAGAATGCTGCCCGACGCTGAACAATGAAGACCCGGTGGCCGTCGCCGCCTGTCTGAAAGCCATGCCACTGCCGCTGGCAAGTGCAACCCGGCCCGTCGCCGAAGCCATCAGCTGCGCTGGCGGTGTCGGCTTCAGCGAAGTCGATGACGGCCTGATGCTGAAACCATTACCCGGAGTATTTGTCGCTGGCGAAATGCTGGACTGGGAAGCACCGACCGGCGGTTATCTGTTGACCGCCTGCTTTGCCACCGGCCACCGCGCCGGCCGCCGGCTGGTTGAGTGGCTGGCCGCCGGCAACTGATTCTGCTGCCGGCAAGCCGGGCTGACAACCCGCAATGCCCTTATGGGCAGGGATTCGAATGCACGCGATGAATATCATCCAGCTGCTGCAGCACCTCAGCATTGAGAATCAGTCCGGCAGTGTTGATGTTTTCTTCCAGCTGTTCCAGCGTGGTCGCACCGATGATATTGGACGTCACGAACGGCTGCTGTGTCACAAACGCCAGTGACATCGCCGCTGGCGTAATGCCCGCCGCCTGCGCAACAGCCACATACTTCTGCACCACTTCATCAACATGGGGCTGACTGTAACGGCTGAAACGCGGAAACAGGGAAACACGGGCCCCGGCCGGGCGCTGACCATGCAGGAATTTGCCGCTCAACACTCCGAAAGCCATTGGCGAATACGCCAGCAGGCCAATATTTTCACGGTGCGATACTTCCGCCATGCCGACTTCATAACTGCGGTTCAGCAGGTTATACGGATTCTGAATACTGACGGGTTTCGGCCAGCCTTTCTGCTCACACAACTGCAGAATTTTCATCGTGCCCCACGGGGTTTCATTGGACAGGCCGTAATGGCGGATTTTGCCTTCCTTAATCAGTTCCACCAGTGCGCCGATGGTTTCTTCAAAAGGAACGCCTTCATCACCTTTGTGCGCATAGCCCAGCTGACCGAAATAATTGGTCATACGTGATGGCCAGTGCAGCTGATAAAGGTCGACATAATCCGTCTGCAGGCGTTGCAGACTGGCAGCCAGTGCCGCACGGATCTGGGCGCGGGTAAATTCCGGCCCCTGACGGATATATTCCATAGCGCGGTTGGGGCCGGCCACCTTGGTCACCAGAATTACCTGATCGCGGTTACCACGGGCAGCAAACCAGCTGCCGATATACTGCTCAGTACGGCCCTGGGTTTCAGCCCGGGGGGGTACCGGATACATCTCAGCGGTATCAAAGAAATTAATGCCACGCGCCAGTGCATAGTCCATCTGTTGATGTGCTTCGGCTTCGCTGTTCTGCTCGCCCCAGGTCATGGTTCCCAGACAAAGGTTGGTAACCATCAGTTCACTGTCACCAAGACGTCGTTTTTCCATGTACTGCTCCGATTGATTGAATGACAAAGCCGCATTATCGCCGCTGGTGCCAGGTTAATTAACCACAGCCAGAAGAACAAAGCATATCAAGGCATAAAGCACACAAATAAAGATAACGGTATAAGTTACATAACAAAATCAATCAGCCAGATTCAGCAGACTTTGACATACACCTGATCACGACCGCTGGCTTTAGCCTGATACATGGCCTGATCGGCACGATGAATGGCTTCGGCCCCGGCCTCATGCTTCCCGATCTGAACCACACCAAAACTGGCCGTCACATATTCAGACTCGGTCAGTGAAATATTCCGGATCGCCAGCCGCAATCTGTCAGCCATCTGTGCAGCACCTGACAACTGAGTAGATGGCATCATCAGGATAAACTCCTCGCCACCCCAGCGGGCAAAGCTGTCGACATCCCGGATAATCTCCTGCACCGTATGTGAAAGCTTAATCAGCACACCATCCCCCACTTCATGCCCGAAACTGTCGTTGATGCATTTGAAAAAGTCGACATCAAACAATATCAGGGAAATATGCTCTTCATAGCGTCCTGAACGCAGCAACTCTCCGGACAGGCGCCGGGTAAATTCACGCCGGTTCAGGGCGCCCGTCAAAGCGTCGGTCGACAGGAGTTTCTCCAGCTGACTTTCGTGTTCTTTACGTTCTGAAATATCCCGGAAAACACAGTAAATGAGCTTTTCATTCCCCAGATAAATCGCGTTATTTCCCATTTCCACATGAACCAAAGAACCGTCTTTTCGCTGGTATACGGTCTCAGCATACACTCCGGTGGCAGTAATACGTTTTAGCGACGCCAGAATTGATTCCCGGCTGATGCCGACATCCATATCCATAGCCGTCATCTGGTAGATTTCATCAAGAGAGTAACCAGTCAGACTGGCAAAAGCCTTATTCGCTTCTACCACCTGACCATCCACATTCAGAATCAAAATGCCATCACGGGAATTATTGAAAAGCATGTACCAGAGGGAGTCTTCCAGACACAGAGCTTGTTCAACACTCTTGCCCGGGGCTCGCTGAAGAATATTGTCTCGCCGCATACGCTGTAAGGGCGTCAGGTTATCACGGTCTGAAGAGTCAGGCTGAAAGATAGGATCTTCTGGCATACCAATTACCAATAAGCATGATAATACTTTAACTGATATTTTTGCGAATACCAGAAACAAGAGAACGGGGTAAGCAAAGTACCGAATCGTCTGTCATAAAGCGACAAAACCTTAAGGAGCCTCTGAATAACTCTGCACGAATATTTCCGGGCTGCAGAGCAAGGCGGCGAATGCAGGGAATGGCGGGCCTTTTCAAATTCGCCAACGCCGCTATGTGCGGCCGGAAAGCCGCGCCCTGCGGGGATGGCAGCCCCCCTGACGCCGTGTTGCCGGTTTTTGCCAGAACCCGCTCTGCCTGCAAACCGGCTTCGTGATTCAGAGCTTGCCTGCTACCCAGAGCGGGCACCGGGTTATGCAGAGGTTCCTTAACCCTATTCCCAGCCATGATCAGAGCAATGAATATCAATGCAACAGAGCGAACAGGCGGCGCCGGTACTGATCAGCCATTTCCCGGTCCGGCAGCGTATTGAGCAGATCAATCAGGCTTTTACGTACCCGGTCTTTTGCCTCACCGCTCAGTTTACCCGGCTGCAGCAGATCCAGCAGCAACTGCAGCGCTTGCGCTTCCTGGTCCGATGATGCCAGCTGCCCGGCCAGCCGGACTGCCGCCTCGGCATCCCCCTGCTTCGCGGCCTGACGCAGCACCTGCGGATCATCGCCACCCTGCCCGGCCCGCAGCAGATGCAGACGGGAACAGGCCTGAATAAATCCGGGTTCACGCTGCAGCGCCAGCTGCGATTGCTCAATCAGGGCTTCAGCTTCGGCGATAAAGCCCTCAGCCTGTGGCGCAGATGCCTGCGCCCGCTGCAACAGAGCGTTCAACAGGGACAGTACGACCCTTGCTTCAGCCGGCGCCAGAGCAACCGCCTGCCTGAGCTTTTCCAGCCCGGCGGCGTGTTCTCCGGCATCAAGATCCTGCTGCGCGGAAGCCAGCAGACGGTCATATTTATGTTCAATATAAGGGTCGAGAAACGCCCGGATCTGGCTTTCCGGCAGTGCACCCATGAATTCATCCATCACCTGTCCGTCACGTAACAGCTTCACTGTCGGCAAGCTGCGTACCGCATAGCGTGCTGCCAGTTCAGGTTGCTCATCGGCATTCACTTTCAGCAGCAGAATCTGCCCCTGCAGCTCAGCAGCCAGTTTTTCCAGCAGTGGCATTAACGCCCGGCAGGGAGCACACCAGGAGGCCCAGAAATCCACCAGCAGTGGCACCTGGCTTTGCTCAAGCCAACGGTCAAAATCACTTTCACTGCTCACACTGATCCATGGGCTGGTGTTTTCAGTCACGCTCATCATGGTATTTTCTCCGGCATTATCTGCCTGCTGATGTGGTGTCTTCCGGAGCCGATTTCAAGCGTCAGATCCGTTATACTCGCCCTCATTGAACGCCTTACCAGCCGCGGATGCTTTATGACCACAGACAGCCGGACCGACTCCCCCTCACCAGCCGTAGCCATCCTGATCTCGGTTCTGCTGGTCCTGTGGCTGATTGCTACCCTGGCCGGCCTGTGGTGGTTTCAGCAGAAGAATGTCAGACCGTTTGTGGATACCGGCGACGATCCCGCATTCTGGCGCCCGGCTTCTGCTGCAGCCAGCCTGGCACCGCTGGTCAGCCAACTCGCTGCTCCGGCCCCGGGGCAGATTACCCTGCTGCATTTCTGGAATCCCGGTTGCCTGTGTAACCAGATCAGCCAGCGTCACTTTGATGGCCTGGTGGCCGCATTTAATGACCGGCAGCTGCGGATTCTGGCAATTGCACCGTCCTCTGCCAGCGATGAAGACCTGCAGCGGTTCCGCGCACTGAATGGCCACCGCATGTCAGTACAGAGAGCGCCACAGGGGCTGAGAATCCCTGCCAGCCCCGGGCTGGCCCTGTATGGCCCGGACATGCAGCTGGGTTATTTCGGCGCTTATGGCTTTGGTGCTCTGTGCACTGTGGCCAACGATGATTTTTTCCCGAATATCGTCCGTTCGCTGCAGAGCGACGGCTATGGTCCGTTTGTGAATGTGGCCGGCAGCGGCTGTTTCTGTGCCTGGCCGGCCAGCACCAGCACCGGAGAATAATTATTTAATCCGCTTCGCCAGCCGGCGCAGGCGCCGCACAATATCCGCCAGCCGCTGTGCATCTTCATGCTGATACAGCAGCTGATTAATATCCTGCTGCAACTGCAGCAGTTCATCCCGGAGCAGCGGCTGCTGCTCAGCCAGCCGCTGCAGATAAACCGACGGGGTATCGCTGCCCATGACAACAACGCCGGCTCTGGCACCCCGCTGCTGCAGTAACTGCCACGCGCGCATAAAAGGCGATTGTGCCGGCGGCCGGCTTTTCCACCACAGAACGACCGATGCCAGCAGAAAGAAAATAAAAAAGCTGCTGCCTAACAGGACGAGACCGGTTTTGTAATCTTTCAGCCCCAGCACTCCGCTGAGAAAACTTTTCTGCCGCTCGCCGTCGTAGGCAAGCACCCAGCGCTGCCAGTAGTAATTCAGACTGTCGAATTCCAGCCGCAGTCTGTTCAGCCAGTTGATACCTTTCAGTTTCTGCGCCGAAAAAACCTGATCTTCCAGAAAGCTCCCTTCATCGGCCACCGCCTGCTCCAGACCATATTCAATCCGCTCCGGTGCTACGGCGGCTGTCGGATCAACCCGCACCCAGCCCTGCCCCGGCAGCCACACTTCGGCCCAGGCATGGGCGTCGTACTGGCGTACGGTCAGATAACCTTCTTGCGCATTCCATTCACCGCCCTGATAACCGGCGACAACCCTGGCCGGAATACCGGCACTGCGGGCGAGAAAAACCAGCGCGCCGGCATAATGGGCACAGAAACCACGGCGCGAGGAAAACAGGAATTCATCAATGTCGTTGTTGCCAAGTACATCCGGTTTCAGCGTGTAATAAAACGCATTGTCGCGGAAATAACTGAGCAGCGCGCGGATAAAATCTTCATCGTCACTGTACTCACTGCGCAGCTGTGCGGCAAACGCCCGGCTTTGCGGATTCACACTGCGCGGTAACGACAGCGCCAGACCCTGCTCTACCGCTGTCAGGCCTCCCGCCTGCAACGGCGTTGCCGGCCACGACTGTGCCCGGTAACGGATACGGTTATGCACCGGCCGCCGCGCTACCAGCATGCCCTTCTCCGTCACGCCGGTACCGGCTTCGGCCGCACTGACGCCACGCAGGGCAAACAACCAGCGTTTGCCGGTCGGCTCCTGAATAATTTCATACGCGTACAGCGAACGGTCGTCTGTCACGGCCACCCGCCCAGCCGGATACCAGTCAACAGCCGCCGGAGAGCCGAAGGGTTGCCATTGCCGGCCGTCATACTGATCCAGCACCAGTGCCCGCCAGTAAAGCTCTTGGCGTGCCGGTATACGGCCATCAGTAAAGGTTACCCGGAACGCCAGCTCATCCGACTGACCGAGGCGGGCAATATCCCCCGGTGCCATGGTTTCCGACAGACCGGTACGGGCTTCGCCGGAATGCAGGTTAAACCCCCACAGCGGACTCAGCCGCGGGAAGAGAAAATACAACACCAGCATCAGCGGCAGTGACACCAGCAGAATCATCCCCGCCTGACGCTGAACACTTCTCTTCACCTGCCGGCCTGAAACAAAGTGCCGGTGCAGTGCCAGTAAAGCCGACATCAGCAGCCACACACACAGCAGACCATACAGCCCGGCGAGCATATCCTGATGAAACAGAAAACCTACCGCCAGCACGAAACAACTGAGGAAAACGACCACATAACCATCGCGCCGGTAACGCATTTCCAGCAGTTTCAGCAAAGCTGCCGCAACCAGGAAAGCGGTGGCACTTTCCAGGGCAAAACTGCGCCAGAAAGTGAGGATCACGCCACCACTGGCCGCCACCACCGCCAGGGCTTTCAGCCGGCGGCCGGGATAGGCCACCCGGCCGGTGTGAATCAGCCAGCGCCAGCCAGCAACCGCCACCGCCAATAACCACATCCACAGCGGCAGATGGGAAATATGCAGCACCAGACTGCCGGCCTGAGCCGCCAGCAGCCAGGGCAACGCCTCGCGCGGAATCTGGGTATCACGCATGACCACGGCCCCCGTCATCCAGGCCGTACAGCGCCAGTGCTGTCAGGCAACGGTCACGGTGAACTTCAGTGTTATCCGGCACAATTTCAACACCCGGCAGGCGCAGACCATAACGCCAGTGCCGCTGCTCTGCCTCCAGCACCCAGCCGGTAAGACGTGACAGACGGGTTTCCGCCGGCAGTGGTGCCAGTACCTCCCAGTCCAGCCAGCAGGTAGCACCTTCATCGTGGTCAAAATCCTTACTCACCAGCCCTCGTCCCTGCGCCACCTGCTTCCAGGCGATGATGCGCATGGAATCCCCCGGCTGATAACCACGCAGGCCATGAAAATCCTGCTGGCCGGACTGACTGGCCGGCGCACCGGCAATCTGATCCCCGGCTTCGCCGGTGGCAAACACAAAAGGAACGGATTCCGGCGCCGGATACACCAACCCCTGATATTCAGGGCGCACCCAGCTCCAGACGTGAAACAGACCCAACGGGAAACAGCTGTCGATACGCAACCGGCCGGGGTTAACCGGACCACGACGGCGGGTACGGTAACTGAGCGCCAGTACCGGCGCCACAGACGGGCCGGCATCGGCAATCACCGGCGGATTATCCGGCCAGCCGATTTCCACCGCCTCGTGCCAGCGCCCGTGGGCCGACGACAGGCGCAGCGGCAGCTCTGCGGTATCGCCGGCAAAGACCGGATTCATGTGCCCGGCCGACAGGGTCAGACCGGCAATATTGCGGAAGGTGAACAGCATTGATGCCAGCCCGACACTGAACAACCAGAAGGCCAGTGCATAAATCAGACTGTTCTGGTAGTTGATCGCCGTGACCAGCAGCAGCAATAACAGCAACATAAACAACAGCCCGGTACGGGTCGGCAGAATAAAAATTGAGCGGTGGCCAAGGGTGATTTCAGCCGCGGGCGGAATCCGTTTATCCAGCCAGCGGGCCCAGCGCTGTTGCCAGCGTTGCGGAAGCTTCATCAGAGCAGAACCGGTACCGCATTGAGGATACGCTGCGACACACTGTGGGCACCGCCATCCGCCGCCTCCGCCAGACGGTGATCGACCACGGCTGCCAGCACCGCCTGCACGTCTTCCGGCAACAGGTATTCGCGGCCACCATCCACCAGAGCCCAGGCTTTGGCACTGTGCAGCAGTGCCAGGGCACCACGCGGTGACAGGCCATACTGATAACCGCCTTCGTAGCGGGTAAAGGCAATAATGCGCTGCAGATAATCCAGCACCGACGCCGATGCCTTCACCTGTTTTACCTGCTGCTGCAGCTGTGCCAGCTCTGCATGGCTGAGCTCCGCCTGCAGCGCAGACGCCATAGCGCGGCGGTCTTTACCCTCCAGCAGTTCACGTTCCGCCTGCGGGTCGGGATAGCCCAGCTGAATGCGCATCAGGAAACGGTCAAGCTGCGACTCGGGCAACGGGAAGGTGCCCGACTGCGACACCGGGTTCTGAGTGGCGATAACAAAAAACGGCTGTGGCAGAGGTCGTGTTTCACCCTCAATGGTGACCTGCCCTTCTTCCATCGCTTCCAGCAGCGCACTCTGGGCTTTCGGTGTGGCGCGGTTAATTTCATCCGCCAGCAGCACCTGAGTAAACACCGGGCCCGGATGAAAACGAAAACGGCCGGCCTCGGTACCGGCTTCCCGTTCAAAAATACTGACACCGAGAATATCGGCCGGCAGCAGATCTGAGGTGAACTGAATACGCTTGTATTCCAGCCCCAGCACCCCCGCCAGTGCATGCGACAATGTGGTTTTGCCCATACCGGGAAGATCTTCAAGCAGCAGGTGCCCTCTGGCCAGCAGACAACTGAGCGCAAGTTTGATCTGTTCTTCTTTACCAAGAATAACCTTATTAAGTTGTCTGAGTACGCGGGTAACAGCCGGTGACATGAAAACATCCTGATCAGAAAGCACAGCGTTCAGGATAATGGACTGCGGGCGGAAGGCAAAAGACTGATCGACAGGGTTTGTAAAGCCATCACACTATTCACCACCGAAGACCGGCCATGTTTGCCAATAACAACCGCTGCCATTTAATTCCGCAGCCCTGCTGTCTGCGGGAGGCAATAAAAAAGGAGGCCTGAGCCTCCTTTTGTTCGTTGCCGAAGCACTTACAGTGCGTCCAGCCCGCGGCCCAGATCGCGCTTGATATCTTCGATATCTTCCAGCCCCACGGCAACCCGCAGCAGTGCCTGGGAAATACCGGCTTTCAGCCGCTCGGCCTCGCTCAGACGGCCATGGGTGGTGCTGCCAGGGTGCGTAATGGTGGTTTTCACATCACCGAGATTGGCGGTAATGGAAATCATGCGTGTGGCATCCACCACTTTCCAGGCTTCGTCCTTTCCGCCATGCACTTCAAACGACAGCACACCACCGAACATGGACTGCTGTTTCTGCGCCAGGGCATGGCCCGGATGCGATGGCAGACCGCAGTAATTCACTTTTTTCACCTGCGGATGTGCTTCCAGCCACTGTGCCAGTGCCAGCGCATTTTCGCTGTGTGCTTTCATGCGCAGAGACAGGGTTTCCAGCCCCTTGGTGAACACCCAGGCATTGAAAGGACTCATGGTCGGACCCGCTGAACGCAGCACACCGATGACCGGCTCAATCAGCTCCTGTGAGCTGACGACGGCGCCACCGACACAACGGCCCTGACCGTCGATATATTTGGTCGCAGAATGCACCACAATATCCGCACCCAGTTTCAGCGGCTGCTGAATCGCTGGTGTGCAGAAGCAGTTATCGACAACCAGCAGCGCACCGGCCTGATGAGCGATCTCTGCCAGCGCGGCAATATCGGCGACGTCATTCAGCGGATTGGAAGGTGACTCGAGAAACAGCATTTTCGTCTGCGGACGGATTTTATTCTGCCAGTCATTCGTATCCAGCAGATCCGCATAGTCGATATCCACGCCGAATTTACGCAGATAGGCTTCAAACACTTTAATCGTGCTGCCGAACACACTGGCAGAACAGATCAGATGATCACCGGTTTTCAGCTGCGAAATAGCCACCGCATAAATGGCCGCCATACCGGATGAAGTGGCCGCAGCGGCTTCCGCGCCTTCCAGTGCTGCCAGCCGTTGTTCAAAAGTACGCACAGTCGGGTTAGTGTAACGGGAATACACATTGCCTTCCGATTCACCGGAAAAACGTGCTGCAGCTTCCGCAGCGGAATTAAAGACGTAGCTGCTGGTCGGAAAAATCGCTTCCGAATGTTCACATTCTGCCGTGCGTTGCTGGCCGGCACGGATGGCCAGGGTATCAAACGAACAACCGTCCAGGTCAGACTGGTAACGGTCATTGAATTCAGAAAAATCTTTCATATCAGATCCGTCCCCACTCAGGACTCAGATTCGGCTTCGTTATGCAGATCGATACCAACATTTTCCATATCGGCACGTTTGCCTTTGGAAGCGTCGTTACGCAGTTCTGACAGATGGGCAAAATAGGCGTCGTCCACATCACCGGTAACGTATTCGCCGGTAAATACGGAACAGTCAAAGGCTCGGGCTTCGGTTTTACTGCCTTCAACGCAGGACTGAATCAGATCATCCAGATCCTGATAAATCAGCCAGTCAGCACCAATTTCTTTGGCAATTTCTTCTGTACTGCGGTTATTGGCAATAAATTCTTCTTTTGCCGGCATATCAATGCCATATACGTTCGGGAAGCGCACTGCTGGCGCAGCAGAAGCGAAATACACTTTTTTTGCCCCCGCTTCACGTGCCATTTCGATAATCTGTTCGCAGGTGGTACCGCGCACGATGGAATCATCGACCAGCAACACATTTTTACCGCGGAATTCCAGATCCAGCGCATTCAGTTTCTGTTTCACTGATTTTTTACGCTGTTGCTGTCCGGGCATAATAAACGTCCGGCCGATATAGCGGTTTTTCATGAATCCTTCACGGTATTTAACGCCCAGACGATTGGCCAGCTCCAGCGCTGACGAGCGGCTGGTATCCGGAATCGGGATCACTACGTCAATATCATGATCGGCGTGTTCGCGCATGATTTTATCGGCCAGTTTTTCCCCCATACGCAGGCGCGCTTTATACACGGCAATACCATCCATAATGGAATCGGCGCGGGCAAAATACACATGCTCGAAAATACACGGGGTGAGCACACTGTATTCAGCACACTGCTGGGTGAAGAGTTCGCCCTGTTCAGTAATCACAATGGCTTCACCCGGTGCGATATCACGCTCGAGTTTAAAATCGAGGGCATCCAGCGCCACCGATTCTGAGGCCACCATATATTCAGAGCCTTCTTCGGTATCACGGCGACCAAAGACCACCGGGCGGATGCCATGCGGATCACGGAAAGCCACGATGCCATAACCGGCAATCAGAGCCACCACGGCATAACCACCACGTACCCGTTTATGTACGCGGGCAATGGCGTTGAAAATCATTTCCGGGGTTGGTTTCAGGCTGTGCTTCTGCTGCTGCAGCTCGTGGGCAAAAATATTCAGCAGAACTTCGGAATCCGAGGTGGTGTTGATGTGACGCAGGTCTTCGCGGTAGATATCTTCGGCCAGCTGCTCGGCGTTGGTGAGGTTACCGTTGTGCGCCAGCGTAATCCCGTAGGGCGAGTTCACATAAAACGGCTGTGCTTCCGCGGAACTGGATGAACCGGCCGTCGGGTAACGGACGTGGCCGATACCAATATTACCGATCAGGCGTTTCATATGCCGCGTGCGGAACACATCCTTTACCAGACCGTTATCCTTACGCAGATAAAGTTTGTTCTCTTCACTGGTAACGATACCGGCGGCATCCTGGCCACGGTGCTGTAAGACTGTCAGGGCATCATAGATGGCCTGGTTAACATGGGTTTTGGAGACGATACCCACTATTCCGCACATGAGCGTTAAACCTCAAGCAAACTGACTATTGTGTAAGCGACATCATCTGATCGGCAGCACCCGGCAGGGTTTTCCTGGCCCAGTCAGCCACGGAGGTCAGATGAGGAATGAATAAAGACTCCTGCCACCAGATATCCTGGGGGACCAGAGTAAACTGCAGGCCATAGACGATGGCGACCAGAATAATAACGCCACGGATCAGACCGAAGATCATACCGAACACGCGGTCGGTACCGCTCAAACCCGTCATGCGCACCATTTCAGCGACCAGATGATTGATCATAGCGCCGATGGTAATGGTTCCGGCAAACAGAATAACAAACGCCAGAATCCAGCGCAGGGAATTGGTTTCGACCATGCCTGACAGCAGAGTAGCCAGATTGCCGCTGAACAGCCGGGCAATCACAAAAGCTGCAATCCAGGTAGCAAGAGACAGTGCTTCTTTAACAAAGCCACGCTTGAGACTGATCAGACTGGATACGGCGAGTACCGCCAGTATCACCCAATCAATTACCGCCATTCACTGCCCCGGTACTGAACTGAGAAAGCGCGGAGTATAGCAAAGCGGACGCACTAAAACATCCGCTGACTGCATTCCCACGACAGGGACAGTCCATCAGGATTCTGCCCGGTAACGGCGGATATAGATATCTTTCTGTTTCTGTTCTGTGCGTAATTTTTTCTGCAGCGCTTCAATCTGACTGCGTTGCATTTCCGGGCCGACATACACCCGCGTCAGGTCGTCATCAGGAAATTTCCGGGTATACGCCTTATAGCCTTTAGCGCGCAGTGTATCGCGCAGGCCGAAAGCATTTTTCTCATCGGAAAACGCACCCAGCTGCAGCGTCCAGGCCAGCGGCAGGTTGTCGCCGTCCAGTTCCGTGCGGTCGCCCTGACTGCCGGTGGGCGCAGTTTCATTCTGCTGCGCCACCTGAGTTTCCGGCATACGGATACTCTCTTCCGCCCGGCCATCGTTGAGCGCTTCCAGCTCAATACGCACCCGGCGCTCATCTTCCACATGAGCCCAGACCGGCGCCTCCGGCATCGCCGGCACATCACTGGGCAACGCCAGACGGCTGCGCGAGCCTTCCAGAATGATCGGCAATGCGATAGCAATCGCCACCACGGTCACAAAAGCACCGAGAATGCGCTTCTTCAGATGCTGTTCCATTGATCCGGCTCCTGCTTGATGACTTCCAGTGCGGCCTCCACGGTATAAAACGATCCACATACAAGCCAGTGGCCGGCGTGCGCCAACTGTGCCATAGCCGCGGCAACGTCAGCAACCGCCGTTACGCCATCCTGCGGACCGAGCTTCTGCGCCAGCTCAGACGCCGACAGACCGCGCCAGCAATCGAGACCAACCAACAGTGTCTGTTGCGCGCGCGGCAGCACACGGAATACCGCAGCAGCATCTTTATCGGACAGCATCCCGAGAATCAGCCCGTCCACTTCAGGCAGACGGGTGCTCAGATAGGTCGCAGCCTGCTCATTGTGCGCCACATCCAACGTCAGCAGCAGACCGCTGCGGTGACGGAAACTCTGCAGCCGGCCGGCAACACGCAGATCAGCCAGCACCTGCGCAACGATCTTCTGTTCCGGCAGGCGCTGCAGCAGCGCCAGCGCCTGAATCGCCGTCGCCACATTCGGATGCGGAATATGCGCCGGCGGCAGCTGCCACACGGTTTCACCCTGAGCAGAGGTGAAACGGACACACACACCCTGCTCTGTGCGCTCAGCAGTGAAATCGGATCCCTGCCCGATCCAGACAGCCCCGAGGGACTCAGCAGTAGCCCGGGCGGTTGGCGGCGGGTTTGGCTGACCGCAGACCAGCACCTTCCCCGGACGCGCAATGCCCATTTTTTCGAACGCAATCTGCTCAACGGTGTCGCCCAGCCAGGCCTGATGGTCAAGGCCGATGCTGGTCACCAGCGAGATATCCGGCTCAACAATATTGACCGCATCCAGCCGGCCACCCAGACCGATTTCCAGCACACAGGCATCCACCTGCTGCTGGCGGAACCAGTCCAGTGCCGCCAGGGTACCGAATTCAAAATAGGTCAGACTGGTATCGCCGCGGGCCGCCTCAACGGCACGAAAACCGGCGCAGAGGTCGTCATCCGATACCTCCCGGCCATTAAGCATCACACGTTCGTTATAACGGTGAATATGCGGCGAACTGTAGACACCGACCTTCAGCCCCTGGGCACGCAGCAGCGCGGACAGCAGAGCTGAAGTCGTTCCTTTACCATTGGTGCCGCCAACCAGAATCACCAGAGGGGCCGGACGCAGACAAGCAAGCCGTTCACCGACCTGCTTCACCCGTTCAAGGCCAAGTTCAATCTCTGTCGGATGCATGGCTTCAATACGTGTCAGCCACTGCGACAAAGTCGCCGTAGCAGGGTCAAAGGCCAGTTCAGCGGACGTTTCAACCGGCATCAGTATCAGGCGTCCAGTGCGCTGCGCATGCCGGCAACCAGCTCAGCCACTGCCTTACGGCCGGCCGTGCTGTTATCCGCATTGGCGGCGATCAGATTAACGATGGCGGAGCCAACGATCACACCATCAGCAACCTGGCCAACGGCAGCAGCCGTTTCACCATTGGTAATGCCGAACCCCACCCCGACCGGGATCTCCACATGCTGACGGATGCGTTCCAGATTTCGGGCCACATCACCGACATCCAGCGCTTTCGAACCGGTGACACCTTTCAATGATACGTAATACACATAGCCACTGCCGGCATGACCAATGGCTTCAATACGTTCATCCGTGGAAGTCGGCGCAATCAGGTAAATCATGTCCAGATCACTGTCTTTAAAGAAACCCGCCACATCCACCGCTTCTTCCGGCGGCAGGTCCACCAGAAGCACGCCGTCCACACCAGCCTTCACCGCATCCGCGACAAAAACTTCATAGCCCATGCGTTCGACCGGGTTCAGATAACCCATCAGCACCACCGGGGTCTGGCTGTCCGTATTACGGAATTCAGCCACCATCGCCAGCACATCGTGCAGCGAGGTGTTATGTGCCAGAGCCCGTTCGCAGGCCAGCTGAATGGTCGGACCATCGGCCATCGGATCCGAAAATGGTACTCCCAGCTCAATAATATCGGCGCCGGCTTCGACCAGCGCGTGCATCATGGGCACCGTGGCCTCTTTCTGCGGATCACCGGCGGTGATGTATGGAATCAGCGCTTTCCGGCCCTGACCTTCCAGAGTCTCAAATGCTTGTTTGATACGAGACATAATCTCTTCCTGAATTCTGTTAAAAACCGGCGCTTGAAGCATCGGATTAAAAATTTTTAAGCGCCACGGAGCGTCGCGAGTAAAGGAAAGACAAGGCAAAAATCACTGAGGGAGCGGAGTTTATAAATCATAAATGAGCCCCCGGCAGTGATTTTTAACGACGTATTTCCAAGCGCAGCAGCTCCGAACACACTCAGGCGGTCACGCCATCGAGTTCGGCAATCGTATGAATATCTTTGTCACCGCGGCCGGACAGGTTAACCACAATGACCTGATCACTGCGCATGGTCGCTGCCAGCTTCATGGCATAGGCCACCGCATGGCTGGATTCCAGTGCCGGCATAATACCTTCCAGCTGCGTCAGCTTATGGAAGGCATCAATGGCTTCATCATCGGTGGCCGCCACATAATTGGCGCGGCCGACGTCTTTCAGCCAGCTGTGTTCCGGCCCGACCCCGGGATAGTCGAGTCCCGCCGAGATGGAGTGAGTGCCCATAATCTGACCATTTTCATCTTCCATCAGGTAAGTACGGTTACCATGTAACACCCCGGGACGGCCTTTGTTCAGCGGCGCCGCATGATCATCACCGTCCAGCCCCAGACCACCGGCTTCCACGCCATACATGGCCACTTCCGGATATTTGATATAGGGATAGAACATGCCGATGGCATTGGAACCGCCACCAACACAGGCAACCAGCGCATCCGGCTGACGACCGATCTGCTCATCACACTGCCACTGAGTTTCACGGCCGATCACACTCTGGAAATCGCGTACCAGCATAGGATACGGGTGCGGCCCGGCGGCAGTACCGATAATGTAGAAGGTATCATCAACATTGGTCACCCAGTGACGCATGGCTTCATTCATGGCGTCTTTCAGCGTTCTGGTACCGGATTCCACGGATTCCACTTCTGCACCCAGCAGCTTCATGCGGTAGACATTCAGCTTCTGGCGCTCGACATCGGTGGAGCCCATAAAGACTTTGCATTCCAGCCCGAAACGCGCCGCCACCGTGGCCGAGGCCACGCCATGCTGACCAGCACCGGTTTCAGCGATGACTTTCTTTTTACCCATGAATTTGGCCAGCAGTGCCTGCCCAATGGTGTTATTCACCTTGTGCGCACCGGTATGGTTCAGGTCTTCACGCTTCAGCCAGATCTGGGCACCCCCACAATGTGCGGTCAGACGCTCAGCCAGATACAGGGGTGACGGTCGACCGACATAATGCGCCAGGTCCTTATCAAACGCGGCCTGAAAATCAGGGTCATTACGCAGCTTTTCATACGTTGCTGTCAGCTCGTCAAGCGCAGCAGTCAGGGTTTCAGAAACAAAACGGCCACCGTAAATGCCGAAATGGCCACGGCTGTCCGGCAGTCCGGTATCAAATGGGTTATTGGTCGGCACGGAATACCTCTTTGATAAATTCGTTAACTTTGCCGTGGTCTTTGATGCCCTTACCGGCTTCCACTCCACCACTGACGTCGACCGCAAAAGGTCTGACCTGACGGATCGCCTGTGCAACATTACCGGGATTGAGACCACCGGCGAGAATAATGGGCTTACTGAGTTCAGCAGGTACCAGCGACCAGTCAAACGACTCGCCGGTACCACCGGGAACACCCGGTTTATAACTGTCTAGGAGGATTGCCAGTGCGCCTGGGAAGCGCATGCACGACGCCACCACATCCGACGCCTGCCGGACGCGAACGGCTTTGATGTATGGACGATTGAACTGGCTGCAGAAGTCATCTTCTTCATCGCCGTGGAATTGAATGAGGTCAATTCTAACGCTATCCAGAACCTTTTGCACCTCATCTGCCACAGGGTTCACGAACAATGCTGTCACGGTCACAAAGGCCGGTATTGCCGCAACCACAGCCCTGGCCTGCTCAAGATCGACAGCCCGCGGGCTGGGGGGATAAAACACCAGCCCGACCGCATCGGCACCGGCCTGCACAGCCGCCTGAGCGTCAGCGGCACGGGTCAGGCCGCAGATCTTGATACGGGTTCGGAACTGAACAGCAGACATAAACGACTTCCGGCAAAAACCGGAATGTTAACAGGGCTGCGGTCAGGAATCAGCTCTGCTGTGCAGCCAGTACAGGCTCCAGCAGTGCCGGGCCATAAGGCTGACAGGGAATATCGAAAACTTCCGGGTAATCAACACCAACAAAATACAACCCCTCACCCGGCGCAGTAATGCCCGCCTGTTTACGGTCATGGGATGCCAGCACCTCTGCCACCCATTCCACCGGCTTGCTGCCCTCACCAATGGGCAACAGCACGCCGACAATGTTACGCACCATATGATAGAGAAACGCGCTGCACTCAAGCTCCAGCATAATAATCCGGCCCCAGCGCCGGACCTGTATATGATGCATGGTTTTAACCGGGCTTTTCGCCTGACAGTCTTTAGCCCTGAAGGCAGAGAAATCGTGCTCACCGAGCAGCTGCTGTGCCGCCTGGTGCATACGCGCAGCATCCAGCGGATAGCGCCACCAGGTCAGCTGGTCATGCTGCAGCGCCTGCTTGGCCGGGGCATTATTGATCAGATAGCGGTAACGTCGCGCGCGGGCTTTATAACGGGCATGAAAATCACCGGAGACAGCACCGATCCACTGCAGCGCCACACCGTCCGGCAGATTGGTATTTATCCCCATCAGCCAGCCGTAATCCGTACGCTTTGACGGCGAATCAAAATGGATGACCTGGCGCGTGGCATGCACACCGGTATCCGTGCGTCCGGCACAGGCTATTTCAACCGGGTGATTGGCGACTTTCGAAATGGCCGCTTCGAGCGCGGCCTGAATGGTGGGTTCGTCGTGGTGTTTCTGCTTCTGCCAGCCGTGGAAATACGATCCATTGTATTCCACGACGGCAGCATAACGCTGAACTTCAGATTGATCGTCAGACATGTTTTATCAGGACAGACCATCCATCAGTTCACGGGCGTCTGTTTTCTGCTGATCCGATCCTTCCTGCACAACTTCCTGCAGCAGTTCACGGGCGCCATCGAAGTCTTCCATATCAATATAGGCCCGGGCCAGATCCAGCTTGGTGGCACATTCATCGGTACCAGCAAGGAAATCAAACTCATCGTCAGCTGCGGCCAGTTCATCGAGATCAATCTCGCCACCAGCAACAGCTTCATCATCACCAATAACCGGCAAATCGTCGTCTGCAGCCAGCAGCGGGATATCCTCTTCTGCCACCTGAGCAGACTCAGTCTCAGACGCTTCCAGACCGGTCAGTTCGCTGTCAAGCTCCTCCAGATCGGCAGAGAAATCGAGATCCTCATCCGCGGCTGTTTCTTCAGCAGCGGTTTCACCGGCAATCGCATCGAGCTCGCTTTCCAGCGCCTGCAGGTCATCCTGCTCAGCTTCAGCAAAACCGGTTTCACCTTCCATATCGAAGGACAGATCAGGCAATTCATCAGAGGCTTCACCGCCATCCAGAATACCTTCCAGCTGAGACAGATCGTCGCTATTCTCTTCTTCACTTCCGCTGTCCAGAGCAGCATCTGCCAGGTCAAACTCCAGTGACATATCGTCGTCTTCCACGGCCGCCGGCACTTCCGGTTCTTCGGCAACGGTCTCTTCCAGCGGCGCTTCCAGACTACCCAGATCAAATTCCAGCGCATCGGCTTCGCCTTCATCCGCCAGCGTTTCATCCAGAGACGGGACATCTGCTGATTCTTCGGTTACAGGCTCTTCTGCAGCCTCACTGAAATCGAAATCCAGACTGTTATCGTCGCCGCCCAGAGCGTCGTCAGTCAGTTCAGGCAGTACTTCCGGTTGTTCAGCCGGCACGTCCGCCTCTGCGCTATCCAGATCGAAATCCAGACCATCATCCAGATCAAGCGTCGGCACTTCTTCCAGACCGGAATCCGCATCCAGAGACCCGTCTTCTTCCTCACTGACCAGCACTGGTTCATCGCCAAGGTCACCGGACAGATCCAGTGCGTCACCGAAGTCCAGACCATCAGAGAAGTCATCGCTGACTGAATCATCCAGTGACGGAATCTCATCGTCCAGTGACAGACCCGTTACGGCCGCTGCGGCAGCGACCGGTGCCAGCGGTGCCGACAGACGGCTGCGCAGCAACTCAGCCTGTTCATTAGCCTGACGGTCACCCAGTTTCTGTAACTCACCTTCTGCGTCCGCAAACGCTCCGGCTTCGTCCATTTCAACATACACTTCAAGCAGTTTCAGACGCAGATCAGAACGGCTGGGCTCTTTTTCAATGGCGTCCTGCAGCAGTTCAATCGCCTGATCAAACTTACCGTAAGCGATATAAATATCAGACTCACTGATCACATCTTCAGTCTGAGCAACCGTTTCGTATTCCCCCTGCTCAGGCTCATCAATATCGCCCAGATCCAGATCTTCCAGGCCTTCATTGTCAGTTCCTGCAGTCGCCAGCTCATCTTCATCGAAGTCAAAATCGTTCAGACTGTCGTTGTCGATATCCGTTTCAGCGAAAGCCACATCATCAGCGATAAACTCTTCCTGCTCTTCTTTCGTATCTGGTTTACGCTTTTTCAGAACACGGGCAATCAGTACGCCAATCAGTGCCAGAATACCCAGCCCCGCCAGGGGGATCTGAGGGTTCTGTATCATCTCATCAACCAGTGTCGGCTTCGCACGCAGGGCTTCTTCCTGCTCGGCCATCATGGCTGCAATACGGGCACGACGGGCGATTGCTTCCGCTTCTTCTTTCTCAGCCTCAGCGGCAGCATCCTGCTCTGCTGCAGCCGTTTCTTCTGCGCTGTCAGCGTAATTAAAGTCAACGACGCCCTCTTCGCCCGTGGCCGCCTCCGCCAGAGCGTTTTCAGCATCACTGGCTGCAGCTTCATCACTGCCTGCCTCTGGCGTAGCCGCATTATCCGCAGCGGTCTCTCCGGTTGCCGTTACAGCAGCAACATCAGCTGCCGGCGCAACCGCTTCAGCTTCAGCATCGGCCTGACCAGCATCAACCTGAGCATCCTCAGCAACGGTTTCGTCTGCACCTTCGACCTGCATGATCGCCAGCTGATCATCTTTCAGCGACATCAGACGCTGCAGGGTGTTGATCTGCTCTTCCAGAGCCTCCAGCCGCTCGCGCAATTCCTGATTTTCACGCCGGCTTTTATCAACATTCTCCAGCGCAATGGCCAGTTCATTCTCCAGCGCCTGCTGGCGGCCATCTCCGGCAGCCAGGTTGGAATCACCACTGGCACCGGCGGATTCAGCGTTTTCAGATTCCGCACTGAGCAGACGGACTTCGCCACCATCCGTTCCGCCTTTAACAGCAGCAGTCTGGCCGGCACGACCTGTGGCATCCACTTGAGCCGCGCCACTCAGCTCGTGATTCTGACGATTTACTTCGGCCACTGCACGGGCCATGGAAATTTCGCGGACAGCATCCGCATCCGGAATACGCAGCACCTGATGCGTTTTCAGACGATTGATATTGCCGCCAATAAAGGCATCCGGGTTCTGATTCTGAATCGCCAGCATCATCTGCTGGGCACTGATACTACGGTCAGTACGGGTCTGCAGGGCAATTTCCCACAGTGTGTCGTTCGGCTGGACTTTATAGGTTCCAGGCGCTGCCGGCTCAGTTTCCCAGCGGCTCAGGTGTGTTTCCTGCTGTGCCGGGACGATCTGATACTCTTCTTCTGCCGGCGCCTGAGAGGTAATGGTATTACCCTGCGGCGTATTCACCAGCGGGCGGATTTCCTGCTCTGCAAATGTTGGCGGATCCAGCAGGACAGTATATTCGCGCAGGACACGACCGGACGGCCAGTTCAGTTCAACGAGGAAGTTCAGGAACGGCTCATTAACCGGCTCGCGGGAGGTCAGAACAACCTTGTTGCCCTCAACCTGAAATTTGATTTTGGTAAGGAAGTACAGACGATCAACACCGGCGCGTTCAAAGTCTCCGGCGGCAGCCAGTGATGGCTTGATTTCCCACTTCGTTAACCCATCGCTGTCAACCAGTTTGATCTCAGCTTTCAGCGGCTGGTTCAGTGCCGACTGCAATGTCAGCTCGCCCAGGCCCAGCGCCAGCAACTGAGATGACGCTGTCAGACCCCCGACCAGCATTATGGTGTTCGCAAGTAGGCGCTTCATTGGTGCTTCCTTGTTGTCATACGGCGATTATCCGCCCCGTATTATGTCGAAAACAGTTTTCGTCGGGTATTCCTGACCCATCTTACTTATAGATTCCTTTCATAAGCAGGCGTAAGTATCAAATATAAAAAACGTTTACGCAATGTTTTGCCCTTACAGTCAGGGACAAATACGATAGGAAATAAAGAGTTAGGTCACATTTTGGAGAAAATAAATGAAAAAACGGGCAGAACGCCCGTTTTTCACTCAGAGGATCATGCCTGATCCAGCAGAATCCGCAGCATACGGCGCAGCGGTTCCGCCGCACCCCACAACAGCTGATCACCCACGGTAAAGGCGGAAATATATTCAGGCCCCATGGTCAGCTTACGGATCCGGCCAACCGGAATACTCAGCGTACCGGTGACTTTCGCCGGGGTCAGCTCCTGCATGGAAGCGTCACGGTCATTCGGAATAACCTTAACCCAGTCGTTATGGCCGGCCAGAATGGATTCAATTTCAGCAACCGGCAGATCTTTCTTCAGTTTGATGGTAATCGCCTGACTGTGGCAACGCATGGCCCCCACTCGCACACACAGACCATCAACCGGCACCGGCGCATCAGAACGCCCCATAATTTTGTTGGCTTCCACCTGCGCCTTCCACTCTTCACGGCTCTGGCCGGATTCGAGCTGGGAGTCGATATACGGAATCAGACTGCCCGCCAGCGGGACACCGAACTGTTCTGTCGGCAGCGCATCACTGCGGATGAAATCTGCTACCTGGCGGTCAATATCCAGGATCGCGCTGGCCGGATCATCCAGCTTCTCCTTAACGTCAGCGTGAATAGCACCCATCTGACTGATCAGTTCACGCATGTGGCGCGCACCGGAACCGGAAGCCGCCTGATAGGTCTGCGGCGCGACCCACTCCACCAGATCCTTTTCGAACAGTCCGCCCAGAGCAAGCAGCATCAGACTGACAGTACAGTTACCACCGACGTAGGTTTTAACACCACTGTCAATGCCCCTGGTGATGACATCCTTGTTAACCGGGTCGAGCACGATAATCGCATCATCGGCCATGCGCAGAGAGGATGCCGCATCAATCCAGTAACCCTGCCAGCCGGCAGCCCGCAGTTTCGGATAGACCTCTTTGGTGTAATCACCACCCTGACAGGTGATGATGGCATCCTGGGTTTTCAGAACATCGATATCGAATGCATCTTCCAGAACGCCGCAGTCTTTACCGGCAAAATCCGGCGCTGGTTTACCACGCTGGGATGTGGTGAAAAACAGCGGCTCGATCTGATCGAAATCTTTTTCTTCCTGCATGCGCTGCATCAGCACGGAACCTACCATGCCACGCCAGCCCACCAGACCAACTTTCATAGAAGCCATAATTACCCCTCGTTTAAGGCAGCCACAACCGCCTCGCCCATTTCTTTGGTACTTACTTTTGTCATGTCAGAGGAGAAAATATCTCCGGTACGCAGCCCCTGATCCAGCACGTTGCTGACGGCCGCTTCAATCGCATCGGCTGCCGCACCGGCATCCAGCGAATAGCGCAGCATCATCGCTGCGGACAGGATGGTTGCCAGCGGATTGGCGATACCCTGACCGGCAATGTCGGGCGCTGAGCCATGACATGGTTCATACATGCCTTTGTTGTTCTTATCCAGAGATGCCGATGGCAGCATACCGATAGAGCCGGTCAGCATGGCCGCTGCATCCGACAGGATGTCGCCGAACATATTACCGGTCACCATCACGTCAAACTGCTTGGGTGCGCGCACCAGCTGCATCGCTGCATTGTCGACATACATGTGCGACAGTTCAACATCCGGATAATCTTTCGCCACCTCATTCATGATTTCGCGCCACAGCACAGTCACTTCCAGCACATTGGCTTTATCGACAGAGCACAGCTTTTTATTACGCTTCTGAGCCGATTCAAACGCAACCCTGGCAATACGGCGGATTTCAGACTCGTTATACACGTAGGTGTTGTAGCCCTCGCGCTCACCGTTTTCCAGCGTACGGATACCGCGTGGTTTACCGAAATAAATACCGCCGGTCAGTTCACGGACAATGAGGATATCCAGACCAGAGACAATTTCCGCTTTCAGACTGGAGGCATCCGCCAGCTGCGGATACAGAATGGCCGGACGCAGGTTACCGAACAGCTCCAGATCGGAACGCAGACCCAGCAGACCCTTTTCCGGACGCAGTTCACGGTCTTCCAGGTTATCCCATTTCGGACCGCCTACGGCACCCAGCAGAATGGCGTCGGCCGCGCGGGCTTTATCCAGTGTCACCTCCGGCAGTGGTGTGCCATGTTCATCATAAGCCGCACCACCCACCAGCGCCTGGTCCAGTTCAAGGCCCAGCTCAAAACGGTTGTTGACGTTTTCCAGAACCTTTACCGCTTCCGCCACAATCTCAGGACCAATACCGTCACCAGGCAGAACAAGAATTTTTTTACTCATACTGTATTTCTCTGAATTCTGATACAACAAAGCCGGACCAGAGTGAATCATGGCCCGGCGCTTTATTTCAACAGCCGCTCAGTCGTTGAACAACCATGGCGCCTGCTGACGGCGCTTTTCTTCATAAGCGTGAATAACATCGGCATCCTGCAGGGTCAGGCCGATATCATCCAGACCATTCAGCAGGCAGTGCTTACGGAACGGATCCACATCAAACGGAATCTCAGTACCATCCGGCGTGCGGATCACCTGAGCCTCCAGATCCACCGTCAGCTGGTAGCCTTCGCTGGCCTCCACCGCACTGAACAGATCATCGACGATCTTTTCATCGAGAATGATCGGCAGCAGACCATTTTTGAAACTGTTATTGAAGAAAATATCGGCAAAGCTCGGAGCAATAATGGTACGGAAGCCATAATCTTCCAGCGCCCACGGTGCATGCTCACGGCTGGAACCACAGCCAAAGTTTTCCCGCGCCAGCAATACTGAAGCCCCCTGATAGCGGGGTTTGTTAAGCACAAAATCCGGATTCAGCGGACGCCCGGAATTATCAGCATCCGGCTTACCTTCATCCAGATAGCGCAGCTCATCAAACAGATTCGGGCCAAAGCCGGTACGCTTGATCGACTTCAGGAACTGCTTGGGGATAATCATATCGGTATCCACGTTAGCGCGATTCATAGGCGCCACAATACCTGTGTGTACGGTAAATGGTTTCATCGTTTATCCCCCTTAAAACTCACGCACGTCAACAAAATGACCGGCAATGGCAGCGGCAGCAGCCATCGCCGGGCTGACCAGATGCGTACGGCCACCATACCCCTGACGACCTTCGAAGTTACGGTTCGAGGTTGAGGCGCAGTGCTCACCGCTGCCGAGTTTGTCGGCATTCATCGCCAGACACATGGAGCAGCCCGGTTCGCGCCACTCAAAACCAGCTTCGAGAAATACCTTATCCAGACCTTCTTTTTCGGCCTGCTCTTTCACCAGACCGGAGCCCGGCACCACCATCGCCTGCTTGATCGTCGCAGCAACTTTACGTCCTTTGGCCACTTCGGCAGCAGCACGCAGGTCTTCAATGCGGGAGTTGGTGCAGGAACCGATAAACACGCGGTCGAGCTGGATATCTGTCATGTTCTGACCTGGCCTGAGACCCATGTATTCGTATGCCCGGGTAAAAGCAGAACGCTCGGCGTCATCGTCCGCATCGTCGAGGGTTGGTACCGTACCATCCACGGTGGTCACCATTTCCGGTGAAGTCCCCCAGGTTACCTGCGGCTTGATATCTTCTGCACGGATTTCCACGACTTTATCGAATACCGCATCGTCGTCAGACACCAGATCTTTCCATGCTGCCAGCGCCATATCCCACTGATCGGCTGTCGGCGCATACGGACGGCCTTTCACATAGGCGGCCGTTTTCTCATCAAAGGCCACCAGACCAACACGGGCACCGGCTTCAATGGCCATGTTACACATGGTCATACGGGCTTCCATGCTCAGCGAGCGGATCGCGGAACCACCGAATTCCATGGCGGTACCGGTACCGCCGGCGGTGCCGATAACACCGATAATGTGCAATACCACATCCTTACCGGTCACGCCTTTACCCAGCTCACCGTCAACCCGGATGAGCATGTTTTTCATTTTTCGCTGAATCAGACACTGGGTCGCCAGCACGTGCTCGACTTCCGAGGTACCGATACCATGCGCCAGCGCAGCAAATGCACCGTGAGTCGCGGTATGAGAGTCACCACAGACCACGGTCATACCCGGCAGCGTGGCACCCTGCTCCGGGCCAACCACATGCACAATACCCTGACGTTTGTCGGCCATTTTGAATTCGGTGATGCCGAATGCATCACAGTTTTCATCCAGGGTTTTCACCTGAATACGGGAAACAGAATCCTTGATGCCGTCAATACCGGCTTCACGCTCCGCTTTATCGGTGGATACGTTGTGATCCGGTGTTGCCAGATTGGCGTTCAGGCGCCAGGGTTTACGACCGGCAATACGCAGACCTTCAAACGCCTGCGGTGAGGTCACTTCATGCAGCAGCTGACGGTCGATGTAGATAAGTGCCGTACCGTCATCACGTTCTTTAACAACGTGCTGTTCCCAGAGTTTGTCGTACAGGGTTTTCCCAGCCATCGGGAGTTCCTCTCTTTATGCATCACGGATGATTTGTATTGCTTAAGGATACGCCTTCTGCTAAACAACTCAAATTCATATTTTTCCTAGTTTGGATTCTTATCTGGAATAAACCATGGATACCCAGTCCCTGAAAGCTTTCCTCGCCGTGGCCGAGCAGCAATCCTTTTCGCACGCCGCCGAACACCTGCACCTGACCCAATCGGCCGTCAGCAAACGCATCCAGCAGCTGGAACTGCACCTGAACACGCCTCTGTTTGACCGTCATAACCGTACCGTCAGCCTCACAGAAGCCGGCTATGCGTTGCTGCCGAAAGCGCGTCAGATCCTCGATCTGGTGGCAGATACCGAATTACAGCTGATGAATCTGGAAGGCGAAGTCAGCGGCACTCTGTCACTGGCCACCAGTCACCACATCGGTCTGCACCGTCTGCCGCCACTGCTGCGCGAATTCACCTCGCGCTACCCGCAGGCACAGCTCAACCTCAGTTTTATGGGCTCTGAACGCGCTTATCAGGCGGTCAATCTGCGACAGGTGGAACTGGCACTGACCACCCTCGACACTGACAACCCGGAACCGGATGAACTGAGTGTCACACCACTGTGGCAGGATGATATGGTCTGCGTCTGTGCGCCGGACCACCCGCTGGCCGCCATCCCGGGTCTGGGCCTCGCCGACCTGTCGGCAGTACCGGCGATCCTGCCCGAACCTGACACCATTACCTTCCAGCTGATCGAACGGGTTTTCCGCCGTCATGGCCTGACTCTGCATTCACCCATGCCCACCAATTATCTGGAAACCATCAAGATGATGGTCAGCGTCGGTATCGGCTGGAGTCTGTTGCCCACCAGCATGCTCGACAATCAGCTGCAGCGGCTTGACTGGCCGGGCGAAAGCGTCAGCCGTCAGCTCGGCCTGGTGCATCTGAAAAAGCGCACGCTCAGCAATGCGGCCACGGCACTGATCAGAATTCTGCAGCAGAATTAGCACAATCTTGATCAGGAACAAGCTGTATCCGTATTGACAGGACTAGTGTTAATCTAAGTTTTTACCGTCGGTTATCTGCAAGGGGAAAGTTATGCTCGATATCAATCATATTCTTGTCGTTCTGGACGATGAGCATCCGGAACAGATTGCACTGGACCGTGCACTCTGGCTGGCTGATTCCCTGAATGCCGATCTGACACTGGTGACCAGCACCTATGAAGCCTACTGTGAGGAGAGTTCTTCCCTGGATGAGGAAACCCGCAGCCGCATTAAATCTGCACTGATGGACAAAGCCTCCAAATGGCTGAGCAGCTTCATTCCGGAGGGCGGTGACACCAGCATTCAGTGCGAAGTTTACTGGCACAAGCATATGCATGAAGCCGTACTGGAAGCCCTGAATCACAAAAACTACGATCTGGTGATCAAAGGCACCCAGAAACACGGCCTGATGGACCGTATATTCACCCATACCGACTGGAACCTGCTGCGCACCTGCCCGGCGCCGGTGATGCTGGTAAAATCTGCCGCACCATGGCGCAATAACCGGGTACTGGCATCGGTCGATGCCACCTCCGGCGACGAAGGTCATCAACTGATCAACGATAATATTCTGTCGTTCGCTGAACATCTGGCCGACCACTTTGCCACTGACCTGCATCTGGCTAACGCTTACCCGCTGGTATCGGTTGCCTTTGCGATGGTACCGGAAGTCACAGCCCCGGACGACATTCAGAAATACATCACTGAGCAGCATCAGGAAGCCTGTGATGCACTGGCGAAAAAATACAATATTGCCGAAGACCACGTACACATCGGTGAAGGTGATGCCGATACCGTTGTGGCTAAGATCAGCAAGGATATTGAAGCTGACGTCGCCGTTATCGGCACCGTTGGCCGTGCCGGCCTGGCCGGGGTACTGATCGGCAACACCGCCGAATTACTGGTCGATAAAGTGGATTGCGATGTCATCGTCATCAAGCCTTCTGACGGTGTGGCTCCGGACGCCGACTGACAACGACAGAGGGCAGCAATACGTTGCCCTCTTTATTGTGTTATTGCTGCTTTCTTCCTGTCTGCCGGCCGGCAGAAAACAAAAAATGCCATGAAAACTCTACTGCTCATCGCCCATACCCCGTCTGCCAACACACGCCGCCTGCTGGATGCCTGCCGTGAAGGCTTCAGCCAGGCAGAATGCACCCGCACACAGCTGCAGATTCTGCCCTGCGCCGAAGCGGATGCAGACATCACCCGTCAGGCTGACGCCATTATTCTTTTTACTCCGGAAAATCTCGGCTATATGAGCGGGGCCCTGAAAGATTATTTCGACCGTATTTATTATCCCTGCCTGGAACACACACAGGGGCAGCCCTGCGCAGCCATCATCCGCGCCGGACATGACGGTACCGGCACCCGTCAGGCACTGAAAACCATTACCACCGGTTTACGCTGGCGCTGGGTACAGGAGCCACTCATTCTGCGCGGAGAATGGCAGGACAGTTTTGCTCAGGAATGTGCGGAAGTGGTTGCCGGTATGGCCGCCGCCGTGGATGCCGGTATTTTCTGATCATCGCCCCCACGGACGCACTGTGGCCGCTGCGTGCGGACAAACTGCAGAAAATCAGCACAGGGCATCGGCCGGGCAATGTGATAACCCTGAATGGTGTCACACTTCTGTCCAGCCAGTATCCGCCACTGCTCAGCGTCTTCCACCCCTTCTGCCACCACTTCCAGCTGCAGGCGCCTGCCCATGGCAATGACAGCACTGGTCAGAGCCCGGTCATGGGCGTCAGTGCCTATCTGATCGATAAAGGAACGGTCGATTTTAATTTCTGTAACCGGCAATTTATGAACATACGCCAGCGATGAATAACCTGTGCCGAAATCATCCAACGACACACCAACACCAATGGCTCTGAGCTGGGATAATTGCTGCGCCGCTTTTTCAAAATCATTCAGCATTGCCGTCTCCGTTATTTCCACCGTCAGCTGCTGCGGTTCCAGCGCATAGCGTGACAACAGTCCTGATACATCATGAATCAGTCCAGAATCCAGCAGATTGGCCGGTGACAGATTCACCGAAATGCGCAACGGTTTCTGACAAAGCTCAGATAACTGCTGAATAAAAGCGCACGCTTCACGCATCACATACGTATCAATCTGACGGATCATGCCCGTTGCCTCTGCCAGCGGAATAAATTCCGCCGGACTGACATTACCCAGATCGCGGTTATACCAGCGTACCAGAGCTTCAGCCCCCACCAGTTCACCCGTCTGGCAATCCACCTGCGGCTGATAGTGCACGCGCATTTCATTACGCGTCCAGCAGCCTTCCATTTCATGTTCCAGTTTTTTGCTGCGCAGCATCTGCTCAGCAATGGAGCAGGAATAATTCACGATCTGGCCACGGCCGTCCGCTTTGGCTTTATGCAATGCCGCATCGGCCTTACCCAGCAGATCTTCAGCCGACGACGCATCTTCCGGATAGGTGGCAACACCGACACTGACACTCAACCGGATAAGGCGATTCTCGACCTCAAACTCATCCTGCAGGGAAGCCATCAGCGCCATAATCAGCACATCCTGACTGCCCAGACTGCCGGTATCGCGCAGCACAATCATAAACTCATCACCGCTGTGTCTGGCCACCCAGTCATGGGAAGACAATACCGTCTGCAGCCGCGCTGGCACCTGACACAACACCTGATCACCGACAGCATGACCATACTGATCATTGACGCGGTTAAAATAATCCAGATTCAGTAACACCAGCGTCAGCGGACTATCTGCGTGCTTATGAATACTGTTATTGATCAGCTGCAGCAGACGGCCGCGGTTCAGCAGGCCGGTTAACGGATCGTGATGCGCCTGAAACAGCAGATGAGCGCGGTAGCGACGCTGCTGATTCATCACCAGAACCTGAATAAATACGGTCCCGATAACCAGCAGAACCAGAATCCAGAAGGCCGGCTGCAGCGATTGCAACAGGGCCTGCCGGTACACATCCAGCGGACGCAGCACCAGACTGTAAAGACCCGGTTCAATACGGGCAAAATGTACGCGGTAATCAACATTATCGCCGGCTGTCCACTGGCGTATATCCAGCCAGCCGGACTCACTGTCCTGACGGAGGATACGGGACATAATGGACTGCAGCAGCCTGAACCCCTCATGACTGCTGAAGGAATTGAAATCCGGTGCCGAATAACGTGGAATGCCATCCACACCAACCACAGCAATACGGGTATCCTGGCCCAGGTTGATTTCTTCCCAGCCATTCAGCCGGTCCTGCAACGTCACCCGCGCCATGATGATACCCACAGCGTCCCCGGTCTTTCCGTTACGTACAGCAAAGAAAACCGGCAGCAACCACTCACCGCTCAGAGCATCCCATTCCGGCGCCCCTTTAATTACCTGCGATGATGCCTGTGCCGCCTGAATTTCGCTGCCGAAAACAGATACCGCAGCCTGATCAGCCGCATCCCCGGTGACCGACGCATAAACACGCTGTCCGCCGGCCGCGGTAATATAGGCAATACTCCGCACGCCATTGGAGAAATGAATAATATTGTCCAGCAGGGTCTGACCTTCCCTCTTCAGCGCGGAGTCAGACATCACCGACAGCCGCTGACCAAGCATGTCAAAGCCAGCCTCCCTCTGCCGCACAATTGCATGGGAGTTCTGCAGCATGACCCGGTTAATATGCTCAATATCACTATCGCCACTGGCGAGCGTTATCTGCCAGCTGTACAGGGAAAAGACAGCCATCAGTACACAGAGTACTGCCAGAGACAAAGGCAACACCCAGGCGGATGACTGTTTCGCAACAGCCGGGCTGACAGAATCGGAAAGGTAAGACATCAGAAGCCAGGTGACAGGTGAAAAGGATGATCAGAGATCTCTCAATTATCACACGGCAAGACTAGCAGCGGGAATTACTTAATGACAAATTCAATAAGTAACAGTCGGCAACAATATCTGCCGATATGTTACGGGACGTGAAATAACAGAGCCGCCTCTGCGGCTCTGTCTGACAGCATCAGTGGCGGATACCTTTGCGGCTGAGGATGGTTTCGATTTCGCCCAGACAGGCCGGATCATCAATCGTGGAAGGCGCCTGATACTCTTCACTGTTGGCAATATTACGCAACACCTTACGCAGAATTTTACCCGACCGGGTCTTCGGCAGACGCTGTACAATGATTGCATCACGGAAGCTGGCCACAGCACCGATCTGATCGCGCACGCGCTGCACCAGTTCAGCCCGCAGGGTATCTTCATCCACCTCCACACCGTCTTTCAGCAGCACCAGCCCCAGCGGCTCTTCGCCTTTAAGATCACTGTGCCGGCCGATCACCGCACATTCAGCGACCGCCTCATGCCCGGCGACAACCTCTTCCATTTCACCGGTTGACAGACGATGACCGGCGACATTGATGATGTCATCGGTACGGCCCAGCACAAACAGATAGTTATCATCATCCAGATAACCGCCATCACCGGTCACATAATAGCCGTCATACGTGCCGAGATAACCGGCAACAAAACGTTCGTGGTTGTTCCAGATAGTCGGCAGACAACCAGGAGGCAGCGGCAACTTAATGGCAATACTGCCCTGCTCGTTCTGCCCGACCGGTTTACCTTTCGCATCCAGAATCTGCACGTTATAACCCGGTGACGGGCGGGTAACAGAACCGGCTTTCACCCGCGCCGGTTCCAGCCCCATATGATTACCGGCAATCGCCCAGCCGGTCTCTGTCTGCCACCAATGGTCCACCACCGGGCGTTTGATATGCTGAATAACCCAGTCATAGGTTGGTGGATCGAGACGTTCTCCAGCCATAAAAATCGTTTTCAGTTTACTGAGATCGTATTTTTTTACCTGCTCACACTCAGGATCTTCCTTACGGATGGCACGGAAGGCCGTGGGCGCTGCAAACAGGCCTTTCACGCCGTATTCTTCACACACCCGCCAGAAGGCACCGGCATCCGGTGTACGTACTGGTTTACCTTCGTAGAAAACCGTGGTGCAGCCGGCCAGTAATGGCGCATAAACGATATAAGAGTGACCAACCACCCAGCCGACATCCGACGCCGCCCAGAAAACATCGCCCGGCTGCATGTCGTACACCACTTCCATGCTGTAATTCATGGCAACGGCATGCCCCCCGTTATCACGCACAACCCCTTTTGGTTTACCTGTGGTGCCGGAGGTATAAAGGATATACAGAGGATCTGTGGCCTTCACCGTCGCACAATCTGCCGGCTGCGACCCGGCAAAGGCAGCCATCCAGTCCAGATCACGGCCGGCGGTCAGTTCACAGCGGCTGGCTTCACGCTGATAAATCAGACAACAGCCTACCTTATGCCGGGCCAGATCAATCGCAGCATCCAGAATCGGCTTGTATTCAATAACCCGGTCAACCTCGATACCACAGGAAGCCGACATAATGACTTTTGGCTCGGCATCATCGATACGTACCGCCAGCTCATGAGCAGCAAACCCACCGAAAACCACCGAATGAATAGCACCGATACGGGCACAGGCCAGCATGGCGATCGCCGCTTCCGGAATCATCGGCATATAAATAATGACGCGGTCACCCTGCTCCACACCCTGAGCCTTCAACATGCCGGCACAACGGGCAACCGCTTCGGTCAGCTGACTGTAGGTATAGGTACGCTTGTCGCCGGTGACAGGAGAATCATAAATCAGGGCCAGCTGATCACCACGGCCGTTCAGCACATGATAATCCAGGGCAAGATAAGCCGTATTCAGCTCACCATCGACAAACCAGCGGTCAACACCATTGTCATCTTTCCCCAGGATCGTCTCAGGTTTCTTAAACCACTGAATACGCTGTGCTTGTTTTTTCCAGAAGGTTTCGGGCTGTTCAATTGACGCCCGGTATTCTTGTTCGTAGCTCATACAGGCTCCCCCGCTGTTTACGCATATACCTTAGGGGAAATACGGATTAGTGAGCTATTCGACCAAGGGTCATAACACGAAAGTCGATCATTCCTGCGGTATGACCAGCGCGCGCACACTCTCACGCAAAGCAAAAGCACCATGTGCATAAAGCCCCCCAACCACCAGGGCACATAAAACACCTGCTGCTCACCATAAGCCACCCAACCCATGGCACCGAGAAACCCCTCCACCATCATACCGCCCACCGCCAGCAACACAGCCAGCAGCAACATAAACCGGCGCTCGTAGGTGAAACAAAGACGGATCAGGAAAATGCTGTACAAGATACCTGCCAGAAAGACAGGACTGCCGCTGGCAAACCCGGTCAGCAGATACGTCATAACAAACATCGACATGCTTTCCGCCAGCGCCCGGAGACTCCCTTTACGCGTACTGATTGTCAGTTGCAGCCCACCGGTCAGCACCTTCGCCAGCGACAGATACGTCAGTGCCAAGATAAAAAAAACCACAAAAAACAGTGGAAAAACCCAGATTGCCTGCCCGAACCAAACAGAGTCGGGATAACTCAGCGCCGCCGAATAAGAGTCGGGATAACTCAGCGCCGCCGAATAAACGTGCACCGCATCGCAGAAGGTGCAGACAGCAGCGGCCAACAACGCAAGCGCCAACAGCGACGGAAGTAATCTGATTGCTCTGCCAGTTCCCATGGAATGAATCCTTATTATTATTCCGGAGCACTATAGCGGCGATCACCTTCCATCCAGAAGGTTCATATCAGCCCTTATCCGGCCCAACAGGTTTTTTACCGGCATAAAAAAACCCGCCGCAGCGGGTTTTTCAGAAGTGTGCAGATGAACCGGTATTACCAGCCAGTCACTTCTTTCAGTGCTTCACCAATCTGCGCCAGAGAGCGGACGGTTTTAACACCAGCGTCTTCCAGCGCTGCGAATTTTTCATCCGCAGTACCTTTACCGCCAGAAATAATCGCACCGGCATGCCCCATACGCTTACCTTTCGGTGCAGTCACACCAGCAATGTAAGACACAACCGGCTTGGTCACATTCGCTTTGATATAAGCCGCAGCTTCATCTTCAGCGGTACCACCGATTTCACCGATCATAACGATCGCTTCAGTCTGAGGATCGTTCTGGAACATTTCCAGAATATCGATGAAGTTAGAACCAGGAATCGGGTCACCACCGATACCAACACAGGTTGACTGGCCAAAACCGTAGTCGGTCGTCTGCTTAACCGCTTCGTAAGTCAGTGTACCGGAACGGGAAACGATACCCACTTTACCCGGCAGGTGAATGTGGCCCGGCATAATACCGATCTTACATTCTCCTGGTGTGATAACGCCCGGACAGTTAGGACCGATCAGACGCACACCCAATTCATCACACTTCACTTTACACTGCAGCATATCCAGCACAGGAATGTGCTCAGTGATACACACGATCAGTTTGATGCCGGCATTGGCCGCTTCCAGAATGGAATCTTTACAGAAAGGCGCTGGCACGTAGATAACAGAAGCTTCTGCACCAGTGGCTTCAACAGCATCTTTCACGGTGTTGAAAACCGGCAGACCCAGATGTTCAGTGCCGCCTTTACCCGGTGTTACACCACCAACCATTTTGGTGCCGTAAGCGATTGCCTGTTCAGAGTGAAAAGTACCCTGACCGCCAGTGAAACCCTGACAGATAACTTTAGTGTCTTTATTAATCAGAATAGACATAACTCAGTTCCCCGCTGCCTTAACTGCCTGAACAGCGGCGTCTGTTAAACTTTCCGCCGCGATGATATCGAGACCAGATTCGCCCAGAACTTTCTTACCAAGATCTGCATTGGTACCTTCCAGACGGACAACTACGGGAACATTAACGCCCACTTCTTTAACTGCACCGATAATACCTTCTGCGATCATGTCGCAACGTACGATACCACCGAAGATATTAACCAGAACGGCCTTAACTTTTTCGTCAGACAGAATCAGTTTGAATGCATGCGCAACACGTTCTTTGGTTGCACCACCGCCCACATCGAGGAAGTTAGCCGGGAAACCACCATGCAGAGCAACCATATCCATGGTACCCATGGCCAGGCCGGCACCGTTAACCATGCAGCCGATGTTACCATCCAGTGCCACATAGTTCAGATCCCATTCAGCAGCTTCAGCTTCGCGGGCATCTTCCTGTGAAGGATCATGCATTTCCTGCAGGTCTTTATGGCGGTATACAGAGTTACCATCAACACCGATTTTGGCATCAAGACAGTGCAGATCACCGTCTTCTTTAATAACCAGCGGGTTGATCTCGATCAGCGCCAGATCTTTATCAATAAACAACTGAGCGAGACCAAGGAAAATTTTGGTGAACTGTTTAATCTGGTCACCCTGCAGACCCAGCTTAAAGGCCAGCTCACGCCCCTGATAAGGCTGAGCACCAGTCAGTGGATCAATGGTTGCTTTCAGAATTTTTTCCGGAGTTTCTTCCGCAACCTTTTCAATTTCCACACCACCTTCAGTCGATGCCATGAAAACAACGCGGCGACTGGAGCGGTCTACTACCGCCCCCAGATACAGTTCATTCGCGATATCTGTGCAGCTTTCAACCAAAATACGGCTTACCGGCTGACCATTTTCATCAGTCTGATAAGTCACCAGGTTTTTACCCAGCCACTGTTCGGCAAACGCTTTAATTTCTTCCTTGGAAGAAACCAGTTTCACACCGCCCGCTTTACCACGGCCACCGGCATGCACCTGTGCTTTTACAACCCAACGGTCACCACCAATGGTGTCCGCTGCGGCCACTGCTTCTTCTGCAGTTTTGGCTGCCACACCTGTCGATACCGGCAAGCCGTACTGAGCAAAAAGCTGTTTACCCTGATATTCGTGAAGGTTCATCGCTTTTATCCTGTCTTATTTTTGTCGGGATTCCCCGACGACCTGTGTTAACCGGGTTGCCGATTGTATCGTCCGCGTCTCCCGACGCATTCACCCGGCCATAAACAAAGGCCCGGTTTATCCGGGCCAAATCAGTTATTTTTTCTTAGGCTTTCTGTTCACTTTGTGAATCGCAGCGTTATTTACCGCCAGTGCAGCTTCGTGAACCGCTTCCGATACCGTCGGATGGGAGAAAACCATCATGCCGATATCTTCTGCACTGGAACCGAATTCCATCGCGATAACCATCTGCTGACACAGCTCACCGGCCGCAGGGCCGATAACGGTCGCGCCCAGAATGCGGTCAGACTCAGCATCGGCGATAATTTTTACGAAGCCGTCAGTATCACCGGATGCCATGGCACGGCCAATAGCAGCGAACGGGAACATACCAACGTTGTAGTCAACGCCTTCCGCCTTAACCTGTTCTTCTGTTTTACCCACCGCCGCAATTTCAGGGTGAGTGTAAATAACAGAAGGTACAGCGTCGTAATTAACCTGTGCTTTGTGACCAGCAATACGCTCTGCCACCATCACGCCTTCTTCAGACGCCTTGTGAGCCAGCATAGGACCACGGACCACGTCACCAATCGCCCAGATTCCCGGTGCATCAGTGCGGCAGGTATCGTCGACGTGAATAAAGCCACGCTCATCCAGTTCAACGCCACAGTCACCGGACAGCAGACCTTCCGTGTAAGGACGACGGCCAACCGCCACGATCAGCTTGTCGAAAACTTCTTTCTTCTCACCGTCAGCGTCCTGATAGGTCACAGTAACCTGACCTTTCTTAACGTCAGTACCAGTTACACGGGCACCCAGACGGATATCCATGCCCTGCTTGGTGAACAGTTTCTGCGCTTCTTTAGCGGCCGCCTGATCCACGGTATGCAGGAATTTATCCTGTGCTTCCAGTACCACGACTTCAGAACCCAGACGCATCCATACACTGCCCAGCTCCAGGCCGATAACACCGGCACCGATAACACCCAGGCGTTTCGGTACTTCAGTGAATTCCAGGGCGCCGGTTGAATCAACAATAACGTCATCTGTCAGTGGCGCAGGCGGAATGTTAAACGGCACAGATCCGGTAGCGATAATAATGTTATCCGCTTCCAGGGTTTCCGTAGCGCCGGCATGATTGGTGAACTCAATCTGCTTACCTGCCAACACCTTACCGGTACCTTCAAAGGTAGCAACGCCGTTGGCTTTCAGCAGGGTTGCAACACCACCGGTCAGATTTTTAACGATCTGATCCTTACGTTTCAGCATGGCAGCAATATCAATCGTCACATCACCAGTGCTGATACCGTGTACGTCAAACTTCTCTTTGGCTTCTTCATACTTATGAGAAGTATCAAGCAGCGCCTTGGAAGGAATACAGCCGACATTCAGACAGGTACCACCAAAAACGGTCTTACCTTCTTTATTCAGCCACTTTTCAATACAGGCGGTTTTCAGACCAAGTTGTGCACTGCGGATCGCTGCAACATAACCACCCGGGCCACCGCCGACAACGACGACATCAAACTTCTTACTCATCATTCTTTCCTTTTCGTTACCCGGTTAAATGTCTAACAGCAGACGGGCCGGATCTTCCAGCAGGTCTTTAATGGTGACCAGGAACTGCACGGCTTCTTTGCCATCGATCATGCGGTGGTCATATGACAGCGCCAAGTACATCATCGGCAGAATGACCACTTCGCCATTAACCGCCATCGGACGTTCCTGAATTTTATGCATGCCCATAATCGCAGTCTGCGGTGGATTCAGGATCGGAGTAGACATCAGGGAGCCGAAAATACCGCCGTTGGTGATGGTAAAAGTACCACCCTGCATATCTTCAATACCCAGCTTGCCGTCACGGCCACGTTTGGCGAAATCACCAATGGTGCTTTCGATTTCAGCCAGTCCCATGCTGTCAGTATCACGCAGCACCGGTACCACCAGACCACGCTCGGTAGACACAGCCACACCCACATCCTGATAACCATGGTAAACCATGTCGTTACCATCAATGGAAGCATTCACGGCAGGGAAGCGTTTCAGTGCTTCAGTCGCTGCTTTTACGAAGAAAGACATGAAGCCCAGTTTCACACCATGTGCTTTTTCAAACTGATCTTTGTACTTCTTACGCAGCTCCATGACCGGCTTCATGTTGACTTCGTTGTACGTGGTCAGCATGGCCGCACTCTGTTGTGCTTCAACCAGACGCTTGGCAATAGTGGCACGCAGACGGGTCATAGGGACGCGTTTTTCAATACGCTCGCCCTGAGGCAGAGCTGCAGCCGGTGCGGCGGCGGCCGGAGCCGGTGCAGCAGCCGGTGCCGGTTTGGCACCGGATTTCAGATGGTTCAGCACGTCTTCTTTGGTAACGCGGCCATCTTTGCCGGTTGCACTGATGACAGCAACATCAACACCATTCTCTTCAGCAATTTTCTTCGCCGCCGGGCTGGCAATAACATCAGCAGACGCCGCTGCTGCTGCCGCAGGTTTTGCTTCTTCAGCCGGTGCTGCAGCTGCAGCCACTTCACCCGCTTCAAATACCGCCAGAACTTCATCGCTGAGGACAACGTCACCTTCTTCTTTGAAGACGTTTTTCAGGGTGCCATCAGCCGGTGCGACCACTTCCAGTACGACCTTATCGGTCTCAATATCAACCAGTAATTCGTCGCGCTGTACAGGCTCGCCTGGCTTCTTATGCCAGGTAGCCACTGTACCGTCTGCAACGGATTCAGGAAAAGTGGGTGCCTTGATTTCGATACTCATTACATTTTTTCCTTAGATATTCTGCGGTTACCTAGCTCTTCAGATCGAGAGCGTCACGGATCAGTTGTTCTTGCTGCTGCAGGTGCAGCGCCATGTAGCCTGCTGCCGGAGATGCGGAAGCATCACGGCCGGCATATTCCAGATGCAGTGTTGGATTCAGGTCAGCAATTGCCCGACGCATATGGTGCTGACTGCTGTACCAGGCACCCATGTTCATCGGCTCTTCCTGTACCCAGTAAACTTCACTGGCGTTACTGAATTTTTTCAGCACCTCACCCAGATCGTCGGCCGGGAACGGATAAAGCTGTTCGATACGGATAATGGCGATATTATCGATTTCTTCCGCACGGCGACGTTCCAGCAGATCGTAATACACCTTACCGGAACACAGCAGAATACGACGTACTTTCGCTGCATCCAGTGTATCGATCTCATCCAGAACGGTCTGGAAACTGCCTTCAGCCAGTTCTTCCAGTGTGCTGGTTGCCAGTTTATGACGCAGCAGACTCTTAGGAGACATGACGACCATCGGCTTACGCAGCGGACGGATCACCTGACGGCGCAGCATGTGATAAACCTGAGCAGGCGTTGACGGCACACAGATCTGTACATTGTGCTCAGCACACAGCTGCAGATAACGCTCCAGGCGCGCAGAGGAGTGCTCCGGACCCTGACCTTCATAACCATGGGGCAGCAGCATGGTCAGACCACACAGACGACCCCATTTATGCTCACCGGAAGAAATAAACTGGTCAAATACCACCTGCGCACCGTTGGCGAAATCACCGAACTGAGCTTCCCAGATAACCAGCGCATTTGGCGTAGTAGTAGCATAACCATATTCAAAGGCCAGAACGGCTTCTTCGGACAGCAGCGAATCGTAGATATCGAAATCCGGCTGACCTTCACGGATATGCTGTAACGGAATATAAGCAGAGCCGTCTTTCTGATTGTGCAGAACCGCATGACGGTGAGAGAAGGTACCACGACCCACATCCTGACCGGTCAGCCGTACCTGATAACCCTGATCCAGCAGCGTAGCGTAAGCCATGGTTTCCGCGAAGCCCCAGTTAATCGGGTTCGCACCGGCCGCCATACGGGTACGGTCTTCCAGAATCTTGCCAACCTGACGCTGAACAGCAAAGCCTTCCGGCACTTCCTGCATCTGGGTAGCCAGATCCTGCAGGCGTTTCAGGTCGAAGGTGGTATCTGCTTTAGCAGTCCATTCATGGCCCAGGTGTGGTGTCCAGTCGACGAACAGCTCTTTGTTCGGCTCTTTCACCAGACTTTTCACCACGTGGTTACCGTTATCCAGATCCTGACGGTAATCCTCTTCCAGCTGCTTCGCTTCTTCTCCTGTCAGTACGCCCTCTTCAATCAGGCGGTTGGCATACAGTTCACGGGTGCTCTTCTGAGCTTTGATTTTAGCGTACATCAGCGGCTGTGTACCGGATGGTTCATCCGCTTCGTTGTGACCGCGACGACGGTAACACACCAGATCAATCACCACGTCTTTATGGAATTCGTTACGGTAATCCACTGCCAGCTGAGTCACAAACAGCACAGCTTCCGGATCATCACCGTTGACGTGCAGGATCGGTGCTTCAACGATTTTAGCAACGTCGGTGCAGTATTCAGTTGAGCGGGTATCTTCACGTTTGGACGTGGTGAAACCCACCTGGTTGTTGATCACGATGTGCACCGTACCACCGGTTTTGTAGCCGCGGGTCTGGGACATCTGGAAGGTTTCCATGACCACACCCTGCCCGGCGAAAGCAGAGTCACCGTGAATACTTACCGGCACAACTTTTTCGCCGGCCAGGTCTTCACGACGATCCTGACGGGCACGCACAGACCCTTCGACCACCGGAGAAACGATTTCCAGATGAGACGGGTTAAACGCCAGCGCCAGGTGAACTTCGCCACCGGAAGTCATCACGTTGGAGGAGAAGCCCTGGTGGTACTTCACGTCACCGTGAGACTGATATTTTGCTTTACCGTCAAACTCATCAAACAGGTCAGAGGTTTTCTTACCCAGAGTGTTGATCAGGGTATTCAGACGGCCACGGTGCGCCATACCAATAACAATTTCTTTGGCACCGTAGGTTCCGCTGCGCTGGATCAGCTCATCCATCAGCGGGATCAGGCTTTCGCCGCCTTCCAGACCAAACCGCTTAACACCCGGGTAACGGGAACCCAGATATTTTTCCAGGCCTTCGGCAGCGGTCAGTCGCTCGAGCAGATGAAGCTTGACCTCGTTACCGAATTTCGGATGCGCACGGACACTTTCCAGGCGTTGCTGAAACCAGCGCTGTTCTGCGGTATTAACGATATGCATGTACTCAGCACCAACGGTGCTGCAGTAGGTAGCTTCCAGCGAATCAATAATATCTTTGAGCTTTGCTTCTTCCTGGCCAATAAACAGGGAGCCAGTCCGGAAGAGAGAGTCCATATCCGCACGGGAAAGACCATGGAATGCCAGATCAAGATCCGGCACCTTTTCACGCTCCATCAGATCCAGCGGATCCAGCCTGGCGTGCTGGTGACCGCGGCCACGATAGGCGTGAATCAACTGTAATACCTGAACCTGCTTGCGTTCGTGGTCGGAACTTACTGATCCCTGAGCAACCGGACGGGATCTGTGCTGGTTTTTGGAGAGAAGAAGAAACTGTTCCCGAATGGGTTTATGCGGGGTATCTGTTGACGTATTTTCATCAACGCGAGGAAGCGTATCAAAGTAACTGCGCCACTCTTCCGGTACCTCATTGGGATCTGTGAGGTAGGTTTCGAAGAGCTCCTCGATATAAGCAACGTTGCCTCCGGCAAGCTGGGAGGTACTCCAAAGTTGCTCCATTGTCTGCTCGTGCATGTACGACCACCCTGTTTTGGTATAAAACGGGGGAAATCAGCCACAGAGTGTGTGCACCGTCTCTAGCGCTATGCGAGTTAGAGGGCCGACCGGATAGGTCGCAAGGCCTCTGAGGTGAACCGGGAATTCCCCGTACCCCCAACTAAAAATCTAGCTTAGTTAAAAATAGAGCTTTGTGGGCTCCATTTTTGAAAAATTGTTAACGTTAGTGGGCTGTGTGTCCAGCCCACTTACGTCTAATACCGCCGATGGACAGTATTATAAGGCCGCATTACACCTGCTGATTGAGCAGCATATTACGAATATGACCAATCGCACGCGTCGGGTTCAGACCTTTCGGGCACACATTGACACAATTCATAATTCCGCGGCAACGGAATACGCTGAACGGATCGCTCAATTCAGCCAAACGGTCGGCCGTTGCAGAATCACGACTGTCTGCCAGGAAGCGGTAAGCCTGAAGCAGACCGGATGGTCCCACAAACTTGTCCGGATTCCACCAGAAAGACGGACAGGCTGTTGAACAGCATGCACAGAGAATACACTCGTACAGACCATCCAGCTTGGCACGTTCTTCAGGCGTCTGCAGACGTTCAATCGCCGGTGCCGGCTTGTCGTTCATCAGATATGGCTTGATCTTTTCATACTGCTTGTAGAAAAGAGACATATCGATAACCAGATCACGGATAACCGGCAGACCCGGCAGCGGACGCAGCACCAGCTTGTCCATCTTGCCTTTGGTTGGCTCGGAGATCGGCGTAATACAGGCCAGGCCATTCTTGCCATTGATGCTCACACCATCGGAACCACAAACACCTTCACGGCATGAGCGGCGGAAAGCCAGAGTCGGATCCTGCTCTTTTACCATGTGCAGTATATCCAGAACCATCACATCCTTGTTTCCAGGAACAGTGATTTCATAATCCTGCATATAAGGAGCTTCGTCTTTCTCCGGATTGTAGCGATAGATACTCACTAACATTTTTTATACTCCCCTTATTAATAAGTACGGATTTTCGGCGGGAATGCTTCCATGGTTTTGGGAGCAAAGTTAACCGCACGTTTTCCGATGGTCTTGGTTTGTGGGAAGTACAATGAGTGGCACAGCCAGTTCTCATCGTCACGCTCAGTAAAGTCGTTACGGGCATGTGCACCGCGGGACTCTTTACGCTCAATCGCAGCAACGGCTGTCGCGTAAGCGGTCTCGAACAGGTTATCCAGTTCCAGCGCTTCAATACGCGCAGTGTTGAACGGACCACTCTTGTCGTCGAGTACAGTGTTTTTCACACGCTCGCCCAGTGCGTTCAGCATCTCCAGACCTTTCTCCATGCTCTCGCCTTCACGGAACACACCGAAGTAGAGTTGCATGATTTTCTGAAGTTCCGCACGGACTTCCGGCACTTTCTCACCGGAGGTTGAGCTGTTCAGACGATCCAGACGGGCCATCGCACGTTCGATATCATCATCGGTCGGATCAACAAAGTCGAAGCCTTCACGGAAGCTCTTCTCAACCTGCAGACCAACAGCGCGGCCAAAGACCACCAGGTCCAGCAGCGAGTTACCACCCAGACGGTTAGCACCGTGTACCGATACACAGGCGATTTCACCGGCAGCGTACAGACCGTCAACCACAACATCGTTGCCGTTTTCGTCCTGAGCCAGCGCCTGTCCACCAACATTGGTCGGGATACCACCCATCATGTAGTGACAGGTCGGAACAACCGGAATCGGCTCTTTCACCGGATCCGCGTGCGCGAAAGTACGGGACAGCTCCAGAATACCTGGCAGTTTGGCGTTCAGGGTTTCTTCACCCAGGTGATCCAGCTTCAGGAATACGTGATCCGCATCCTCACCGCAGCCACGGCCGCCCAGAATTTCCAGAACCATAGAACGGGCCACAACGTCACGACCAGCAAGGTCTTTGGCGTTCGGCGCATAACGTTCCATGAAACGTTCACCATCTTTGTTGATCAGGTAACCACCTTCACCACGACAGCCTTCTGTTACCAGAACGCCCGCGCCGGCAATACCGGTTGGGTGGAACTGCCACATTTCCATATCCTGCAGCGGAACACCTGCACGGACAGCCATACCAACACCGTCACCGGTATTGATGTGAGCATTGGTTGTGGACTGATAAATACGGCCCGCACCACCAGTTGCCAGAACAGTCGCCTTGGCTTTCAGATAGACGGTTTCACCGCTTTCGATATCAATAGCAATCACGCCGGCCACCTGACCTTTGGCGTTTTTCACCAGGTCAACGGCATACCATTCGTTCAGGAAGGTCGTGCCACCTTTCAGGTTACCCTGATACAGAGCGTGCAGCAGTGCGTGACCCGTCCGGTCAGCAGCAGCACAGGTACGGGCAGCCTGACCACCCTTACCGAAATCTTTGGACTGACCACCAAAAGGACGCTGATAGATCCGGCCTTCTTCTGTACGGGAGAAAGGCAGACCCATGTGTTCCAGTTCAAATACCGCCTGAGGACCGACGGAGCACATATATTCAATAGCGTCCTGGTCACCGATATAGTCGGAACCTTTTACGGTGTCATACATATGCCAGCGCCAATCATCATTGGGATCCGCTGACGCGATCGCACAGGTAATACCACCCTGAGCAGATACCGTGTGTGAACGGGTCGGGAACACCTTGGTCACACAGGCAGTTTTAAGACCCGCTTCAGTTAACTGCAGCGCAGCACGCATACCTGCGCCGCCACCACCGATAACGATGGCATCGAAGGACATGGTTCTGATTTTAGACATGACTTACACACTCCAGAGAATGTCGATACCCCAAACCAGGTATACGAACAGGAAACCTGCACATACCAGCTGGAAAGCGAAACGCACAGCCGTCGCTTTGAGGTAGTCAGTTGAAATAGTCCACATACCAACCCAGGCATGTGCGCAGAGAGACATCAGGGCAGCCAGAGTGAACACTTTCATCCAGTTCTGGGCAAACAGACCCTGCCATTGTGCAAACTGCAGATCCGGAGAGGCAATTACAAAGCCCAGCAGAAACAGAGTGTAAAGCGCGAGGATTACAGCGGTCAGACGCTGAATAACCCAGTCGTACAGGCCACTACGGCCTAAATTGGTGACACTTGCTACCATACCCAAACTCCCGCCAGAACAATTACGATCACACCACCCACCAGAGTAATGATGGCACCAGTACGACCGCCTTCTTTGGTTTCACCAATTCCCATATCCATCAACAGGTGTTTGATACCTGCCACAAAGTGGTAACCCAGTGCAGACAGAATGCCCCAGGTGATGAACTTAACCAGACCGTTATCAAACGCCGACTGCAGTTCCGCAAAGGACTGCTCAGACTCCAGAGAGGCTGCCAGCGCAGTCAGCATAAATGCCACAGCGAAGAACAGAATGAATCCGGAGACACGGTGAATGATGGACGCTTTAGCGGGAAGTGGGAGCTGAATGGTAGTCAGATCTAAATTTGTAGGTCTTTTGCTATTCACGGCTCTTACACTCTCTTATAGGCCCGATAGCTTATGGGTAATAAGTCTTACGGGCACAGGCTCAAGAAGATACCTGAATGTTGTACAGGTTTTGCACAAGTTTCAGGTCGCGACAAATTATAGTCACCGGCCCGCCGATTTACAAACGCTCTGCGGAGTACAGACGATAGCTATTGCTTATCAGACAGGCCTGTTACGTTAATAAGCATCGGGACTATACTAGACTCGCCCCGCTATGGCTGCTCGACTGGCGGGTAATTGACAAACGAAGTTCAGAACCTATAGTTGTGCGCTTTATCTTGAGGTCACGCCCTGATTTTCAAGCATATTTCTTGTTTCCGGGGTATTAATTCAGAACAGCAGGAGGCCGATCCATGGCTGACAAAAAAGCAACTCTTAAAGTTGATGGCGTTGAAGAATCACTTGAACTGCCTGTGTACGAAGGCACTCTTGGACCCGATGTAGTAGACGTCCGCAGCCTGACAGGCAAAGGTCTTTTTACTTACGATCCGGGCTTTATGGCCACCGCTGCTACCGAATCCAAAATCACCTACATTGACGGCGCTGCAGGTGTTCTGCTGCACCGCGGCTACCCGATTGAGCAACTGGCAGAAAAATCCGACTACCTGGAAACCTGCTACCTGCTGCTGCACGGCGAACTGCCAAACAAAGAAGAGAAAGAAGAATTTGTCAGCACTATCAAAAACCACACCATGGTGCATGAGCAGCTGAGCCACTTCTTCAATGGTTTCCGCCGTGATGCTCACCCGATGGCCATCATGTGTGGTGTTGTTGGTGCTTTGTCTGCCTTCTACCATGACTCGCTGGATATTCACGATGAAAACCACCGTGTTATCTCGGCTCACCGCCTGATCGCCAAAATGCCGACTTTGGCAGCCATGGTTTACAAATACTCCATCGGCCAGCCGTTCATGTTCCCACGCAATGAACTGAGCTATGGCGAAAACTTCCTGCACATGATGTTCAATACCCCATGTGAAGAGAAGAAAATCAGCCCGGTTCTGGCCAAAGCCATGGACCGTATCTTCCTGCTGCACGCCGACCACGAACAGAATGCATCAACGTCCACCGTCCGCCTGGCGGGCTCCACCGGCGCTAACCCGTTCGCCTGTATCGCTTCCGGTATTGCTGCTCTGTGGGGCCCTGCTCACGGTGGTGCTAACGAAGCCGTACTGAAAATGCTGAATGAAATCGGTGACGAATCCAATATCGATGCATTCATTGCCAAAGCAAAAGATAAAGACGATCCGTTCCGTCTGATGGGCTTTGGTCACCGCGTCTACAAAAACTTCGACCCACGTGCGAAAGTGATGAAACAGACCTGTGACGAAGTTCTGGCTGAGCTGGGCATGGAAGATGATCCACTGCTGAAAATTGCGATGAAGCTGGAAAAAATCGCTACCGAAGATGAATACTTCATCAAGCGTGGCCTGTACCCGAACGTTGACTTCTACTCAGGCATTATCCTGAAAGCGATTGGCATCCCAACTGAGATGTTCACCGTAATCTTCGCCACCGGCCGTACTCCGGGCTGGATTGCACACTGGAACGAAATGATCAGCAGCGACTACCGCATCGGCCGTCCGCGTCAGCTGTACACTGGCCACAAAAAGCGTGACTACCCGGCGTAATTCCGGACATGTTTTTAAAAAGCCGCTCTCTGAGCGGCTTTTTTTTGGAAAACAGATTTATGAAGGAGTGATTAAATGAGCAATATTCTGTTTATTGGTCTCGGCAATATGGGGTTTCCCATGGCCGGACATCTCGCCCGTAACGGACATAATGTGACGGTTTACAACCGGACGCCATCTCGGGCGGAGCTGTGGGTGAATGAATATGGCGGTCATTTCACCACCCGGCTGAACACTGAATTTCCCGATACTGACACCGTTCTGCTGTGTGTCGGACGCGATGACGATGTCCGCGACATTCTCACCGGCAGTCACAACCTGCTCGATCAACTGCATCCGGGCACCCTGGTCATTGACCACACCACCACCTCCGCCAGTCTGGCACGCGAAATAAATGAAGCCTGCCGGAAGCGTGGACTGCATTTTTCAGATGCTCCGGTTTCCGGTGGCCAGCAGGGTGCCATCAACGGCCAGCTGAGTCTGATGGTCGGCGCCAGCGATGATCTGTTCTCCCGCGTCCGCGAGCTGACCAGGGCCTACACCAAAGCCATTCAGCATATGGGACCGGTGGGCAGTGGCCAGACCACGAAAATGGTGAATCAGATCTGTGTCGCCGGGCTGGTCGAAGCCCTGTCCGAAGGCATCCACTTCGCCCAGCAGGCCGGACTGGATGTGGCACAGGTAATCGCCGCAGTATCCCAGGGTGCCGCCGGCAGCTGGCAGATGTCGAACCGCTGGCAATCCATGGTCGCAGGGCACTATGAACACGGCTTTGCCGTTAACTGGATGCATAAGGACCTGCAGATCTGCCTGGACGAAGCTCAGGTACTCGGCATTGATCTGCCGGTGACCCGTCAGGTCGATGGCTATTACCGCGAACTGCAGCAGATGGGGGCTGGCGAATTTGATACTTCTGCACTGCTCTATCGCCTGCAGCACAAAGACTGAAGCAATACGGCGGCAGCCGGATTATCTTCTATGCTTAGGTGAAAGTAAGGTCTGAAGCAGGAAGACTATGAATCAGCAGCGGCACACTCTGGGTGCTTACAGCAAACTGTCCCACAATGAACCGGACTGGAGCCAGGTCAGCGAAACCCTGTCCATGCTGGCCCTGGCGGTTGCCCAGATCGACACCTCATTGCACGAAGGTGGACAGTCGGTGGATTCACTGACCACCAGCTTCACCGCCATGGCGGAAAACACCAGCCGCCTGCTGCAGCTGGCCAGCGATTCCGGTACCGGCATCACCACCGAAGCCGGACAGATTGCTCAGGCACTGCAGCAGGAAATTCAGCAGGCCATTGTCGCTTTCCAGTTTTATGACCGCCTGAGTCAGCGTCTGAACCACGTCGGCGACAGCCTGGAGCAGATGGGTCATCTGATCGCTGATCCGGCACAACGTTACACACCAGCACCCTGGGGATCCCTGCAGCACAAGATCAAAACCAATTACACCATGGAAGCCGAACGCATTATGTTCGAACACATTATGGCCGGTCACTCCGTGGCAGAAGCACTGGAAATCTATCATCATCACTTCGAAAACAGCCGCGATGACAGTTTCGGAACCGATGACGATATCGAGCTATTCTGACACCAGCTGCCAGCACTCACCGCTTTTCACTGTCTTCACATTGCGCGCCAGCGCATTCATGCCGAAGATGATCCGTCCATCCATCCGGCAGAGTGTTTTCAGGGCTTCAATCACATCCGCTTCCCGCGCCAGCGTGACCGGGTTACGGGTCGGAATCACGCAGCGCTCACAAGGCTTGCAGGTCAGCAGCTGCCCATCACCGGCCTGCAACTCACACCAGCCCAGCTCAGCAAAAGGCTCAGCCCCATCCACCATCACATTGGGACGGAAACGCTCAACCTCCAACGGCCTTCCGGCATGCCTGGCCAGCGCATCCAGACTGGCCTGTGAACAGATCAGCAGCGGAAAACCATCAGCAAACCCGACCCACTCACCATCGGCAGCATAATCCCGGTTCACCTGACGCTGACTGTCCGGCAGAATGCGCACCAACCGACAGGGCGTGTTCAGAACACGGCTGAACCAGGCCGCCGCGTCATCACCACAATCCCCGCTGCGCACCCGGTCATCCCAGACGGTGGCCTCCACCGGCATCAGCGGTGAGCCGGCAGCAACCAGCAGATCGTCTTCGCCGTCAGCAGACACCAACAGATCTGCACCCTGAAAATGTGCCCGGATATGAGCCATCGCCGGCGTTTTCCGCTGACTGAGGAAATTACCCTGCCCGTCAATCAGCATAAAGCGCCGGTCATCCACCGGGCCATACTCATCAAACGTCAGCTCAGACACCTCTACAGGCGCACAGGATTTAATCGGATAAATAAACAGCCGGGTAACGGTAATCATACGGCACTCCTCAGACTCACCAGCAGTTTACTCCGGCAAGGGCATAAAAAAAGCCGCCCGGTGGCGGCTTTGTTGTGCACACGATATCAGGACATCAGCGCCAGCTTTTCCCGCAGCAGGCGCTGAACTTCCTGCGCCATGGCTTCCGGGGCAAACTTGGACAGGAAACCGTTACAGCCGACCTTCTCGACCATGGCCTTGTTAAAGTTACCCGACAATGAGGTATGCAGAATCACAAAGGTGTCTTTCAGCTCCGGATCGCGGCGGATTTCCGTGGTCAGCATATAGCCATCCATTTCCGGCATTTCGGCATCCGTGATCACCATCATCAGCTTATCACGGACATCCCGGCCCTCTTCCTTCCAGTGCATCAGCAACTGATAGGCTTCCAGGCCGTTATTGGCTTCAACGATATTCAGCCCCAGCGGCCCGAGCACCTGACGCATCTGCTCAATCGCCACATGCGAATCATCAACAATAAGAATGTCTTTGCCGCGGATCTGTTCAATCAGTTCCTGATCGTAGGATTCAGCGGACAGATTGGTCTGATACGGTGCAATTTCCGCCAGCACTTTTTCAACGTCAATAATTTCCACAATGCGGTCATCAATGCGGGTGATCGCGGTCAGATAATGCTGTCGTCCGGAACCGCCTGGCGGCGGCAGAATTTCGTTCCAGTTCATATTCACAATCCGGTCAACCCCACCAACCAGGAATGCCTGAACTGTCATATTGTATTCCGTCACAATAATGGTCGCGTCTTTCTCATCGACCTTCAGCGGCCCCATTTTTATCGCCTGCCGCAGGTCAACCACCGGTACGGTCTGACCACGCAGATGAGTCACCCCGCGCACGACCGGATGACGGTCCGGAATTCTGGTCAGGCGGGGCATTTGCATGACTTCCTGTACTTTGAAGACGTTAATGGCAAAGTACTGAGATCCCCCCAGATGGAACAGCAATAATTCAAGGCGGTTCTGCCCTACCAGTTTGGTACGGGCATCAACACTGCTCAGAACCCCGCTCATAAAACACTCCGACTAAGAATCTTTACACAAGTGTAGACTTAATCGGCGAAAACGCATGGAAATTGCGTCTACACTGACAGTGTTAACAACAGGATGCCTTATGGATAATCAGCAACCACCTCTACTGGCCCGCCAGCCGATTCTGGACCGCCGTCTGAAGGTAATAGGATATGAACTGCTGTGCCGTCCCGTTCCCGAAGACAGCAGACACTGGCAGGAGAGCTTTGGTGATCACGCCACCAGCGAAGTGATGATCAGCGCTTTTAATGACATCGGCCTCGACCGCGTCACTCAGGGATTGCCCGCCTTCGTCAATTTCACCAGTCACTGGCTGCACAATCCGCCGATTTTTCCTTCCAGCAGCCTGATTGCCGAAATTCTGGAACACATCGAACCCAGTACTGAAAATATCGCAGCGCTGAAGCGGCTGAAAAAGCTGGGTTACCGCGTGGCGCTGGATGATTACCGCGGTACAGCGGAACAGGAACAGCTGTTTCCTTTTGCCGACATCATCAAAGTCGATATCCGCCAGCTGCCGGCCCTGTCCGGTCTGGCAGATATTATTGCCAGAAACCGCAACTTTAAGCTGACCTGGCTGGCCGAAAAAGTCGAAACTCAGGAAGAATACCGGCTCTGTCTGGAAGCCGGCTGCGAATTGTTTCAGGGCTATTTTTTCAGTCGCCCCGATAATGTTTACGGCAAACGTTTTCCCGATAATAAGATCGCTGTCCTGCGCCTGCTGGACACCCTGAACAATGCTAATTCACGGCTGGACGATATTGCCCGCATCATCAAAAGTGATCCGCAGATCAGCTACAAACTGCTGAAGGCGGTCAACTCGGCGGCTATGGGCTGCGCACGCGAAATCACCTCCATTGACCGCGCCATTGTCATTACCGGACTTAACCGGCTGAAATCCTGGGCCAGCCTGACTGCTCTCGGCAAGCTGACGGATAAACCTCAGGCACTGCGCGAACAGGCCGTGATCCGCGCCCACCTGTGCCGGGCACTGACCTTTTCCTGGCCTGCTATGGATGACGATACAGCTTTTACTGTCGGCTTATTTTCCCTGCTGGATGCCTTTTTCGATCATCCGCTGGAAGCCATCTGTGACCGTCTGGCGTTGCCTCAACACCTGCGTAATGCCCTGATCCGCCATGAAGGCGATTACGGATTTATTCTCGCCACCAGCATCGCCATGGAACACGGCGAATGGCAAAAGATTGAATGGGATACCCTCAACGGCTTCGGCGTCACCCCCGGCGATCTGGAAAAACATTATCTGCAGGCTCTGCAGGTCGCGCGTGAGCTGCTCGACGCGGTTTAAAACAATGGTAACGGCAACGATAAAAACTGCCCGACGGGCTCAGCCGGGCAGACTGTAATACCGGCGGATAATCTGCCGGTAACGCTCTGCCTCCTGCTGCCAGCGTTCATCATCCCAGCCCAGCTCCTGCTGACAGATCGGCTGTATTTCGCCGGCATACTGCAGCCCGCCATCCGCCAACAACAACCCCAGCCGCGTGCGCCGCAATAACAGATCATCCAGATGCAACACAGCTTCATGACCCGCCGCCCAGCGCAGCTCAGCCCATAAGGTACGGGTACCGGTAACCGGCGTCAGCTCTTCCGGACGCGCATTCTGCAGCAGAGGTTTTACATCCATACCGTAATACCCGCAGAATTTTTTCTTCTGCTCCTGCGGCAATAGCTGCAATGCCGGTTCTGCCTGACTGACCGGCGTAAACACCCGCTGGGCAAAATTTTCTGCCGGATAGCCGGCAATCGACGACTGTGCTGCCGCCAGCACATCCAGTGCAATCAGACGGAAGGTGGTTAATTTACCGCCACTGACGCTGATCAGCCCGGCGTCATTCCAGATACTGTGATCACGCTTCTCGGCGGAGGAAGATCCGGCCCCCGAAGCGACCAGCGGGCGCACCCCGGCCCAGCTGGCAATCACATCGCTGGCCGTGATTTCCGCTCCCGGAAACTGGTAATTCACCAGTGTCAGCAGGTAATCCAGCTCTGCCTGACTCATGCCCACTTCGCAGTCACTGATGCCCTGATTATCCAGATCCGTGGTGCCGATCACGGTACGTCCTTCCCAGGGGTAAATAAAAACCGGGCGTTTATCCGCCGGGTGCAGCACGGTAAAAGAATCCTTTACCGGCAGGCGTTCAGCGGCAATCACGATATGACTGCCACGCGCCGGGCGTATTTTCTGCTCCCCGCCCAACGTGCCTCGCAGCTTATCCGCCCAGGCCCCGGTGGCATTGATCACCACCTGTGCCGGCTGGCGGAACACTTCACCGCTGACGGTATCCCGTAATTCAGCGCCGCTGACCCGGCCGTTTTCCGTCAGCAGGCGCACCACGCCGAGATAATTAACGGCGACCGCACCATCATTCTGCGCCTCCCGCAGTACGCGCATGACCAGCCGCGCATCATCGGTCACCGCATCGGAAAACTGTGTACCACCGGTTAATCCTGACTGACGGATCAGAGGGTTCATGGCGGTTAATGTTTTTTTATCGATAAAGCGGCGGTATTTATGCCCGGCAAACAGATCGTAGACAAACAGCAGCAGATTAAAGGCAAAACGACCAGGAAAATGGCCCTGATAATGCGCCATCATATAATTCATCCGCTCAACCAGCCCCGGCGCTTCCTTCATCAGCCGTTCCCGTTCGTGCACGGAATGCAGCGTGGTCTTAATATCGCCGGCGGCCATATAACGCAGCCCGCCATGCACCATCTTCGACGAACGGCTGGAAGTCCCCCAGGCAAAATCCTGGCGTTCCACCAGCAGGGTTTTCAGCCCGCGCCGGGCAGCTTCACGGGCAATACCGGCACCGGTAATCCCGCCGCCGATAATCAATACATCCACCGGTTCATTGCTGGCACGCAGGCGCCTCAGTACCTGTTGCCGTCCGTTCCTGCTCCAGTCATCACTACTGCTCATTGCTTGCTGTTCCTGCTGCGGCCCAATCCGGTTTTTCAGCCACGCTACCACACTGCCCGCAACAGCCAAAACTGTGGCGCAAAGAATCCGCATTCTATTATTGAACAGTGTTCAGAACACCGTTATATTGAACACCGTTCAAAAAGAGACAACGACTATGCCAAGGCGTCAGGATCATACTCAGGAGGAACTCAGGGAACTGGCTATCAACAGCGTCAGCCGGCATCTGCGTTCAGCCCCGGCCGGCCAGCTCAGCCTGCGCATGGTGGCACGGGATATCGGTTACTCCCCCGGCACCCTGATCAACCTGTTCGGCAGTTACAGCCTGCTGCTGCTGGCAGTGAATGCCTGCACCCTCGACCGCATCCGTGACCAGCTGTTGCAGGCCATGGACAACAGCCGGGCCGCCGATGCCGATGTGATTGCCGAACTGGAAGCCGCCGCCGCCGCCTACTTTCATTACGCGCAGGAAAACCCTCACGCCTGGCGGCTGGTATTTGAACTGCACCTGGATGCGGAAACCCCGCTGCCGGCGTGGCAGTCCGGACGCATCAGTGCTCTGTTCAGTGTGCTGGAAGCCCGTCTGCTCAGACTGAAGCCCCGGGCTACAGCGGCAGACTGTGCCAGCGCGGCACGGGTAATCTGGTCCGGCGTACACGGCATCTGCACCCTGCTGCTCGACAACAAACTGTTTCTCAGTGACGGCGCGGATGCCATGCAGTTGATCCGTTCCCTGCTGACCCACTATCTGACAGACTGGTGCCGCCCTCAGCAGTCACCAGCCTGTGACTTATGACTGACAAGGAGTCTTATACGATGAGCCAGCACAGCCAGTTCGGTTTGCTGAAAAGCCGCCGCTTCCTGCCCTACTTTATTACTCAGGCACTGGGCGCCTTCAACGACAATCTGTACAAAAACGCCCTGCTGCTGTTTATTGCCTTCAGCGGCATCGTCGCCAAACAGGATTCAGCCCTGTATACCAATCTCGCCGCCGGCCTGTTTATTCTGCCCTTCTTTCTCTTTTCCCCCATCGCCGGTCAGATTGCCGACAAGATGGAAAAATCCCGCCTGATCCGCGCAGTGAAATTACTGGAAGTTGTGATTATGCTGATCGCCGCCAGCGCCATCGTCAGCGGGCAGATTATGCTGATGATGCTGCTGCTGTTTCTGATGGGACTGCAGTCCGCCCTGTTCGGTCCGGTAAAATTTGCCCTGCTGCCACAGCAACTGCACAAGGATGAGCTGGTGGGCGGTAACGCACTGGTGGAAATGGGCACGTTTCTCGCTATTCTGACCGGCACCATCTGTGCCGGCATCCTGTTTGATGCAGACGGCGCCCGCTACCTGATCGCCGCTGGCGTGATTCTGTTTGCCGTCAGCGGCTATCTCAGCAGTCGTTTTATTCCGCTGACCGCCGCCGGCAACCCGGATCTGAAAATCAACTGGAATCCCTTCTCTGAGCTGGTCAACACCCTGCGTAATGCTCGCCGGCAACGCTCCGTCTTTCTGTCGATTATGGCGATCAGCTGGTTCTGGTTTCTCGGTGCCGGTTATCTGACCCAGTTTCCCAATCTGGTGCGTGATCACCTGGGCGGTAATCCGCAGGTGGTTACCCTGCTGCTGACACTGTTTTCCGTCGGTGTCGCCGCCGGCTCACTGTTATGTGAACGTCTGTCCGGTCATAAAGTGGAACTGGGCATCGTGCCCATTGGCTCACTGGGCATGAGTGTCTTCGGCATCGACCTCTACTTTGCCCTCAGCAACCTGAACATCAGCACTGATATGGACGCCATGACCTTTATCAGCCAGCCACAGCACTGGCGCATGATGGCAGATCTGGCTCTGATCAGTGTTGCCGGCGGTTTATATGTCGTGCCCCTGCAGGCACTGATTCAGGAACGCAGTGACCACGGCATGCGCGCCCAGACCATTGCTGCCAACAATGTTATGAACGCGTTATTTATGGTTGCCAGTGCCGCCGTGGGTATTCTTGCTTTAGTGGTCATGGAATTATCCATCGCCGAATACTTTATGGTGATTGGTGTTATGAATATTGCCGTCGCCCTGTATGTGTACAGCCGCGTACCGGAATTTGCCCTGCGCTTTATGATCTGGATGCTGACCCACACCATGTACCGCGTTACTCACGCGGAAATGGAAAAAATTCCGGAAGAAGGCCCGGTGGTACTGGTCTGCAACCACGTCAGTTATGTCGATGCCCTGCTGATTGCCAGCGCCTGCCGCCGGCCGGTGCGTTTCGTGATGGACCGTTCCATTGCCGGAATGCCGGTACTGAAATACTTTTTCCGCTTCGCCAGAACCATTCCGATCTGTTCACCGAAAGCAGACAATGAAGTTTATGAAAGCGCGTTCAGCCGTATCCGCGAAGAACTGAACGACGGCCAGGTCGTGTGTATTTTCCCGGAAGGAAAGCTGACCAGCACCGGGGAAATTGATACGTTTAAACGCGGTATCGAGCGCATTATTGCCGAGACTCCGGTGCCGGTTATTCCTATGGCTCTGAACGGTTTATGGGGCAGTTTTTTCAGTCATAAGGACGGACTGGCTTTAACCAAAACACCGCGTCGTTTCTGGTCAAAAGTCAGTATCACACTGGATAAAGCCATTCCGCCGGAACAGGTTTCAGCAGCGGCACTGGAAACCAAAGTTCGTTCGCTGATGCACAGCTGAACGCACTCACTCCGGGCACGGATGTTTATTCAATAATATTCAGTGCCCGGTACTCATCATAAGCAAACTGATCGGTCATACCACTGATGTAATCCAGAAGCAGACGGGCACGGAAGTAAAATTCCCAGACAGAGTCCGGTGTTTTTGACAGCGGCCGCTCCAGTTGCGCCCGGAATCCGTCGAGGTCCTGCAGCTTTTCCTGGTAAGCCACCAGGTGTTTGGCGGGCAGTTTTTTAAACAGCCGCGTTTCATACAGAGGTGTCCCTTTGTTACCGGCGGCCATTGCCGTAAAGGTTGCCTGATCGAGTGTCAGCAGTGGCTTATACATATCGAGCAGACCGGCAATAATACGGTAGCCCTGTAATTCCTGTGCTTCCACTTCCGGATGACAGAAAACATGTTTAAACGCCACCTGTTTCAGACTCTCCAGCAAAGCATGGTAACCACTGTGATCCTCCATCAGCGCCTGATCAAAACTGCCGGCAAAAACCGCATCGATATTATCAATAAAACGCTGACTGGCATGCGGCACCGATTTTTTATTGATTTCCACCCGCAGACGGATAAAGAAACTGCCCACCAGATGGGACTCATCCTGCGCCTGAATGGCTTCAGACGTGACGTCGCGCATAAAGCCGGCCTGCTCTGGGGGCACAGCAAACGCGTCACTGCCGGTCAGTTGTTCGTATTGCTGATTCAGCAGCGCCGGCAATTCCCGGATGCTCAGGATGCCTTTTTCCACTGCGTCTTCGATATCAGCAATGCAGTATGAAATGTCGTCCGCCGCTTCCATAACATAGGCAAACGGCGAACGTCTGCCCGCCTCCATCTGCAGAGCTGCCTGCATCTGTTTAAGCAGAGCCGTTTCGCTCAGATAGAAGCCCACTTTTTTCTGCAGATAAGAACCCTGTGGCTTTTCCCGGTCGCCACGGCGGGTGTATTTGAGCAGGCCGGATAACTGGCTCCAGGTCAGATTCAGTGCCTGCAGGGTATCAACAATCCTCAGCCCCTGAGCGTTTCCTTCAAAGGAACAGAGATCGCGTTTCAGCGCCTCTAATGCGGCGTTGCGGCTGCTGATTTTTCCGCGACTGAATAATGCCCTCATCGCCCCTTTGTTATCCGTGAAGCGGTGCTGTTCAAAAAACGCATCAATATTTTCAGCAAACCATTGATTGATTGCCGCTTCACCGAAATGCCCGAACGGCGGATTACCGATATCGTGCATCAGGCAGGACATATCGACGATGCTTTCAAATTGCCGTTCAAGTCCGCTCAGACCGTATTCATCCAGCCGTCCCTGCTGCGCGAGTTTTTTCATAATCGTCTGACTGATATGCCGCCCGACCTGCTGCACTTCCATGGAATGCGTCAGCCGGCTGCGTACAGCCGCATTACGCTCAAGGGGAAATACCTGGGTTTTCTGCTGCAGACGGCGTACCGCGGCGGAGTTAATGATGCGGCCACGGTCACTTTCAAAAGCATCCAGTGATGTGATATCTGGCGCCACAGCGGCAGCCTGACGGTTGCGACGACGCGTGCCACGGATTCTCTGTTTAAAATCAACCGCCATCCTTTCACCCTGACTGTTTCAGACGACTACACGATGCCAGCAGTTGCCGGGCTCAGCAAGTGCTCAGAGGGTTACCGCAGAAATCCGCGACTGCAGGGAGCCGAACACCCGCTGCGGTGATATTTCGCGGTAACAGGGAGGCTGAAGCGCGCCGGGTTCATTTTTCAGACAGGTTTTTGACAGGCACGGCGCACAGTCAGAATACTCACTGCGCATCACCTCGACCTGTGGGCCAAGCACACCAGTCAGGGTTGAATCAGTGGCGCCATAAATCGCCACCGAGGGTACTGCCAGTGCCGCTGCCACATGCGACAGCCCGGTATCCACCCCCACCACCGCCTGCGCATGTGCCAGCCAGGCATTCAGTTCGTTAAGGCCCATTTTCGGCAGCACTTCCACACCATCATGACCCGCGGCAATCCGCTGCGCCCGCTCATGCTCTTCGGCATTGCCCCAGGGCAGCATCACCTTACGTCCGGAGGCCGTCGCCAGCACGGCCAGTTCACGCCAGTAGATTTCCGGCCAGAGCTTGGTGATCCAGGTCGTGCCGTGCAGAAACACCCAGTAATCGCCATCCACCGCCGGCCGCTGCCAGCGCGTACGGTCAACGCCATAACTCAGATCCGCCGGAACGTCATAACCCAGTACCTGCGCAAACAGCTGACGCACCCGCGGAATAGCGTGCTGACCTTTGGCCACCGCCTGCGGAAATTGGTAGGCCATAGCGGCCAGCGGTTCACGGCAGCTGTGTTTATCCAGACCATAACGCGGACCGCGGGCCATACGCGTTATCACCGCACTTTTCAGCAGCCCCTGCGCATCCAGTACGATGTCATAGTCAGTGCTTTGCAGGCGCTGTCGGAAGGCCTTCATTTCCGCCCGCACGGCTTTACTGAACAGTTCTTTACGCCAGCGGCGCCAGGCCACCGGAATCACTTCATTCACGGCCGGATGCCAGGCCGGGATCGCCGCAAACGCCTCCTCCACCACCCAGTCGATTTCCACACCGGGCAGTGCGCGGTACGCATCTTCCACCGCAGGCAAGGTATGAAACACATCCCCCAGGGACGAGGTTTTAATCAGCAGGATCTTCACAGTAACTCCGGCAATATCAGGCGAAGGGCGGAACTTTACCCTAACCACCCGGCTAAGCAAATAATCAGCCCGGTAGCGCGCTACAGAGCCTGGCCGGCTTGACTTTGTTCCGCCCCGGCGCAACCATGCCGGCCGGTTTAACAGATGAGACTGACTGTGCTGACATCGTGGAAATTCTGGGCGGGCGTGCTGTTACTGGCGGCCCTGATCTGGCTGGTCGAAGACAGCTATGGCTGGCAGGCTGTACTGGCCAGCTGGCAGAGTATCCCGCCACAGTCACTGGCCATCGCGCTGGGCCTGATGCTGGTCAGCTATCTGCTGCGCGCACTACGCTTTTACGATTTCTTTCATAACCACTGCCATGGTCACTTCATCCGCCTGCTGCGGGTGACGGTACTGCACAACTTCTTCAATAACATGCTGCCCATGCGCAGTGGTGAAACCGCGTTCCCGCTGCTGATGAAACAGCATTTCAGCCTGCCTTACCGCCACAGCGCCCCGGCACTGCTGTGGCTGCGCCTGCTTGACCTCTACGCCCTGCTGGCCCTGGCCGCGTTCTCCCTGCAGGACCGCCTGCCGCTGCCTCAGCAGCTGGTCATGCCGGCGCTGATTCTGTTGCTGGTCGCCCCGCTGCTGGTGCTGCCGTTACAGAATGCGCTTAACCGTTTTCTCGCCGGGCACCATAAAAGCTGGGCCAATAAAGCCGCCGAACTGATGCATGCCCTGCCGAAATCGCCCTGGCCTTTTATCCGCGCCCTGTTCTGGACACTGTTGAACTGGGCCTTAAAAGTAGCGGTCTATGCCTGGCTGCTGAGCCAGTTTCTGCCGCTGTCCTTCTCCCGCAGCTGGATGGGCGCCACCACCGGTGAACTGAGCAGCGTTCTGCCGATCCATGGAGTAGCCGGTGCCGGCACCTATGAAGCCGGCATTCTGGCCGGCCTGCTACCCTGGGGGGTGGATGCCGGCGCGGCGCTGGCGGCGGCGGTGAACCTGCATCTGTTTGTACTGGGCAGCACCCTGCTGCTGACCGGCCTGATCACCCTGCTGACGCAGGGTCTGAAGGCGCCACAGCAGGCAACAGACAAGGGGCTCTGAGGGCAGCAGATTACATTGTCCCGGTCCCTGTTATTTTCCTGACATGCCCTTTTGGGTATGATCGCGGTTCTTTTATTCATGGTCACGGCCAGCCGTGACCTGTCAGCTTCAATAAAGAGTGGTACTGACCTTGACTGAGTCAAACAATAACGCGAACAGCAGACCATCGCTGTCCATTGTCATCCCGATGTTCAACGAACTGGAGAATGTCGTGCCCATGGTGGCGCGGGTTCATGAAGGGCTGGCGTCCTACGGCGGCGACTGGGAACTGCTGGTTGTCGACGATGGCAGTACCGATGGCACGCCTCAGGCGCTGTATGATGAAGCCGCCAGATACGGCAGCCATGTACGCGTGATTGAACTGCGCCGTAACTTCGGTCAGACCGCCGCCATGCAGGCGGGTATCGATGAAGCCCGTGGCTATCTGATTGCCACCCTGGACGGTGACCTGCAGAACGATCCGGCGGATATTCCGCGCATGGTTGATCATCTGCTGGAAAATAAACTGGATCTGCTCACCGGCTGGCGTAAAAACCGCAAGGACGATCTGGTGCTGCGTAAGATTCCATCCCGTATCGCCAACCGTCTGATCGGCAAGATCACCGGTGTCCGTATCAATGACTACGGCTGCTCGCTGAAAATCTATAAGGCATCCGTCATCAAACAGGTACGTCTGTACGGTGAAATGCACCGCTTTATTCCCGCCTGGGTAGCAGCTGTCGTACCGCCAAGCCGTATCGGTGAAATCGTGGTCAACCACAACGCGCGGGTGGCCGGTGAATCCAAATACGGTATTTCACGCACTTTCCGCGTGATTCTCGACCTGCTGTCGGTCTATTTCTTTATGCGCTACCGTGCCCGTCCGGGTCACTTTTTCGGTTCCATCGGCCTTGGTCTGGGCTCTCTCGGCAGTCTGTTGCTGGTGTATCTGGGCTTTGTGAAGTTCGCCCTTGGCGAAGACATTGGTAACCGGCCGCTGTTTCTGATTGCTGTGGTGATGGTCATCGCAGCCCTGCAGTTCCTCACCACAGGGGTTCTGTCTGAGCTGATTTCACGCACCTATTTCGAATCGTCCCAGCGACAGCAGTACGTGATTTACCACCCGTCTGCGGAAAAAAACGAGCCACAGGAAGAACCGGGCTGGGCGCAGGGCGATGTGTCCGTCGCCACCGGAACGGAAGAAGGCGAAACTGCTGATCATGCCGGTTAATCTGCAATGGCGTCTGCCGGGGCTGAATATCCCCGGCTGGCTGCTGGCCGTGCTGGCCGTTTTTTTCTTTCTGAACCTGAACGGTTATCTGCTGTTCGACCACGACGAAGGTGCTTTCAGTGAAGCCACCCGCGGCATGTTTGAGCGCGGCGACTTTATCACCACCTGGCTGAATGACCGTGTCCGTTTTGATAAACCCATTCTGATTTACTGGCTACAGGCTGCTTCCATCAGCGTGTTCGGCACCGAAGTCTGGGCTTTCCGCCTGCCTTCGGCCCTCGCTGGACTGTGCTGGTCACTGGCCATCTTTACCTTCTGCCGCCGCTGGCTGGATGACAAAACCGCCATCGCTGCCTCGCTGATCGCCTCAGTGTCGCTCGGCATCAATATGATTGCTCATGTGGCCACCGCCGATGCCCTGCTGAACGTGCTGCTGGCCAGCACGCTGCTGCTGATGTACACCTACAGCCAGAAGCCACATAACGGCCTGCTGGTTGCTGTGTATGCCCTGATGGCGCTGGGCGTGCTGACCAAAGGGCCGGTGGCAGTCGCGATTCCACTGATGGTGGCAGCGCTGTTTTATCTCAGCCACGGCCTGCGTCAGGAATTCCTGCGCGCCATATTCTTTATTCCCGGCTGGATTCTGTTTCTCGTCATTGCTGCGCCCTGGTACATCCTTGAGTATATGGCGCAGGGCCAGGCCTTTATTGACGGCTTTATTCTCAAACACAACGTCAACCGCTTTAACAACGCGATGGAAGGTCATGATGGCGGTTTCCTCTTCTACCCGCTGGTACTGCCCTTCCTGCTGGCGCCGTTCGGTGGTCTGCTGATCCGCATCCTGCCGTCAGTGAAAAACCTGAAACCGGGCCGTGACAGCCTTGATGCTTACCTGTGGATCTGGTTTCTGGTGGTCCTGCTGCTGTTCAGTCTGGCCAGCACCAAACTGCCGCATTACATCCTCTATGGCTGTACCCCACTGGTGATTCTGATGGCGCGCCACCGTCACTGGCTGCACAGCCGTCTGCTGGCACTGTCATTCCCGCTGCTTCTGGCGGCCGTTTTTATTGCCTTTCCGCTGCTGCTGCCGCTGCTGCAGGAACGCCTGACCAATCCGATCGAAATCGCCACAGCACAACGGGCAGCACTGTTCTTCAATCAGGATTTCGCCATTATCGCTGCTGTCAGCGGCCTGCTGATGCTGGCCCTGATTCTGTGGCGCCGCGTCAGCCCCTGGTCCGGCCTGATACTGGCCGGCATGGTGCAGCTGGCCTTTATCTGGTTTGTGTTTATCCCCGCCATCAGCGAAGCTCAGCAGCGCCCGGTCTGGGATGCTGCGCAATTTGCCCGCGAACTGGACGAACCGGTTTACACCCAGTCGATTGATATGCCGAGCTTCAACGTCTATCTGGATAAGGTGACTGAGCGCCGTGGTCTGCAGATGGGTGAAGTCGGCTTCGGCCGTGAAGACCGTCTGGCCAAAGATACCCGTCAGGATGGCATTCATTACGATGTACTGTTCCAGTCCGGCCCTATCATGATCGTGCGCCGCATTCCGGCCGTTGCTGCGGCGGAAGAATCCGCGACGGACAGTAACGGAGCCGGCCAATGAACACACGTCAGAAGCCACTGTTGTCACTGGCAGCGCTGCTGCTGACCCTGGCGCTGATCGTCTGGCTGAGTGATACCAACCAGCCGCTGTTCTATGCCGTCAATCATGCCGGCCATGCCCTGCCCGACTGGTTGTGGAGCAACCTCACTCTGGTGGCGGATACCCTGTTTGCGGTTGCCGTGCTGCTGATCGCCGCCAGCCTGAAACCACCGATGTTCAACCAGTCACTGCTGTTGCTGCTGCTCGGCACGTTGTTCGTGCATGGCTTCAAACAGGGGCTGGATATCGCCCGCCCGGCAGCGGTGCTGGACCGCGACAGCTTCTATATCATTGGTCAGGTGCTGAAGAATCACAGCTTCCCATCCGGCCATTCTTTTACTGCAATGAGCTGCGCCGGTCTGATCTGGCTGAACAGCCGCAGCACCGGCCTCGGCATGCTGGCACTGGTTATTGGTTTTGCTGCCGCCCTGAGCCGGGCGATGGTCGGCGCACACTGGCCGCTGGATATTCTGGTGGGTTCAGCGTCAGGCCTGCTGATCGCTTCAGTGAGCGTCTGGCTGACCAGCAGGGTACGCTGGTTACAGAGTCACGGTCAGAAGCTGTTTATTGCCATTCTGTTAACACTGGCGGCTGGTTACCTCAGCATCCATCAGGATGGCTATCCTTACACCGACCCGCTGGCGGTGGTGATGAGTGTGGTAGCCGTACTGACCGCTCTGCTGAAAGTCTGGCTGCCACTGGCCCGGCTGCTGTACCGGGCATTCAGCGGCAGTAATGGCAGCACTCAGGCACCGAACAGGTCGTAGGTGATACCCCCGTCTTCGGCCTGATCCAGCCAGCCTTTCGGCTTGGAGAAGGTCTGCTCCATCTGTGCTGCCAGGGCATCAGGAATCTTCTTCTTCGCCTCCTCGCCCAGCATGCCCTGCAGACGGGCTTCATCCTGCCCCAGACAGGCCGCCATGGTGGCAATATCCAGTGCATTTTCGAGCATCAGCTGCTGGGCGCGCTGCCAGCGGACGTCGTGATCTGTCATCATAAATACAACTCTTTACTCAGTTATTGACGAATTGTAGTCAATAATATTTTTCTTTTTGCCTTTCCGGCGACTGCTATATAGTGGTTGCCGCTAATGGACTGAAATATTACCTCAATATTTCTGTCATAGGCTGGTAAGGTTTCTTTTTATGTCGTTTCAGGATGTCGGTTATGCGTCGAGTAGTGGTAACAGGTATAGGTATTGTAGGTTGTCTGGGCAACAATAAGGACGAGGTTCTGGCCTCATTGAAAGCACAGAAATCCGGTATCCGCTTTATGCCGGAATATGCTGAGCTTGGTCTGCGCAGTCAGGTAGCCGGCAAACCACAGATTGATCTGGCAGAAGCCATCGACCGTAAACTGAAACGCTTTATGGGCGACTCTGCGGCTTATGCTTACCTGTCCATGCGTGAGGCCATTGAAGACGCCGGCCTGACAGAAGAAATGATCAGCAACCCACGTACTGGCCTGATTGCCGGTTCCGGCGGCGCTTCTTCCAGCGACATCGCCGAATCCGTGGACATCCTGCGTGAGAAAGGTGTGCGTAAAGTCGGCCCGTACCGCGTTACCCGCACAATGGGCAGCACGGTTTCCGCCAACCTCGCCACCCCCTTCTCTATTAAAGGGGTGAACTACTCCATCACGTCCGCCTGTGCGACCAGTGCTCACTGTATTGGTAACGCCATGGAAATGATCCAGTGGGGCAAACAGGACATCATGTTTGCCGGTGGCGGCGAAGAAGAGCACTGGACCCTTTCCCTGCAGTTCGACGCCATGGGTGCCCTGTCCAGCAAATACAATGACACCCCGGAAAAAGCCTCCCGCGCTTACGATGCCAACCGCGACGGTTTTGTCATTGCTGGCGGCGGCGGCATGCTGGTACTGGAAGAATACGAACACGCTGTCAAACGCGGCGCCAAAATTTATGCCGAACTGGTTGGCTATGCAGCCACCTCAGACGGTGCCGACATGGTGGCTCCGTCCGGTGAAGGTGCGATCCGCTGCATGCAGGACGCCATAGCGATGGCCGGCAACCCTGTGATTGATTATCTGAACACCCACGGCACCTCCACCCCGGCCGGTGATATCACAGAACTGAGCGCCGTACGCGAAGCCTTCGGTGACAACCTGCCACCGACCAGCTCCACCAAATCCCTGACCGGCCACTCACTGGGTGCTGCCGGCGTACAGGAAGCCATTTACTGCCTGCTGATGCAGCAGAACGATTTCATTACCGGCAGCGCCAATATTTCCGAACTTGACCCGGGCGCTGAAGGTTTTCCACTGGTCATTGAAAACCGTGAAGCAAAACTGAAAACAGTGATGTCTAACAGTTTTGGTTTCGGTGGAACCAATGCGACTCTGATTTTTCAGTCCCTCTGAAAAATGACATACTGAGTCACATTTACAGGGTATTAGTGATATTCAAGCAACGGTTTTTGGGTTTTACTGTCGTTTCGTCTGACAAAGCGGGAGAAATCTCCCGCTTCTGCTGACACAACGCTGAACAGGCTGGTTTAGTAACATCCGACACAGGCCGGCCGCCCGGAAACAGCACCTACGGAATATAAAGACAATGAACGAAAATCAGTCCAGCCAACCACAGGATTCTGCACGTCCGGTTGATGAACTGTTCCTCAAAGCGGAGCAGCTCTCTGCCGACTTTTCCCTCTTTCCCGAATATGAAGACAACGCCGTCGATCACCGCGTCAAAGGCCTGATTGCGCCGCAGCGCTGTGAAGCCGAGCTGGAACGTCTGCGTTCGCTGAATATTGATAACTACATCGAACAGGTGGTTGCCCCAAGTGAAAGCAACAGCCGCCCCGGTGCCAAGAGCATGGTGCAGCATCTGGTTCTGCGCACCATCTCAGAAACCGAAGATGGCCCGCTCTACTGTGCCGAAGCCGATATGGATTTCGGTGGCCATATCCGCCGCATCGGCTTTATCTGCCAGAACCGCGAACACGCCAACGGCGTCTGGGGTCCGCAGCATCACAACAAAGCGGCACAGATTGCCCGTGCCTATGCCCGTCGTGCCATGCCGATCGTTACCTTCATCGACACCCCCGGAGCGGACGCCGGTGAAGCCGCCAACGCCGGCAACCAGGCGCACAGCATTTCCCACCTGATCACCGAAATGGCCAACAACGATGTACCGACCATCGGTATCATCTGGGGGGCCGGTTACTCCGGTGGTGCCATTCCGCTGGCCACCACCAACATCCTGCTCAGCGTGCGCGACGGTATTTTCAATACTATTCAGCCTCAGGGTCTGGCCAGCATCGCGCGTAAGTACAATCTGTCATGGCAGGAATGCGCCAAATACGTCGGCGTGTCCGGCTATGAACTGCGTGAAGCCGGCATTATCGACGGCATCATTGATTACGCCCCGACCGACGCCGACGAAAAACGTTACAACCTGCATCAGGCAGTCGTGACCGGAATCGAATCCATCGAAGCCAGCGCGGCAGAATTCACCCGCACCAATCCGGATCTGATGGCTCACTACAAGCGCAGCATTGAGCGCTTCCTGTCACCATCGGAGAAACTGGCCAAGCTGCAGAAAGACTCCAACTTCTATCTGGCGGAATCGCCGACTGAACACAGCAACATCTTCGGCCTCACCTACCGCTATACCCGTTATCTGACCCTGCGCCGCCGTATTCACTCCACCACGCTGGAGAACTATGGCCGTCTGGCAGAAAAAGAGGTACCGGAAGGTCAGCTGCAGGAGCGCCTGGAACGTGAATCCAGGCGTAAATTCCAGAACTGGCTGCAGGCGCCGGAAAAAATCGTCTACAACGATACCCTGCACAAAAGCTGGAAAACCTTCTGGGCCAAACATGAAGGCCGTGACGAAAGCCGCGGTACCATTGCCAAGCTGTTCCTCGGTGAACCGAAGAACAACTATCTGAAAGCCAAGCGCGAGCTGTGCTTCAACCTCGGTCTGTATCTGTTCAACCGCTGGAAGTCTGACGCCGCCATTAACTTCCAGGGCCTGCTGAACTATCTCGAAGATTACAAACAGAGCCGCTTCCTGCTGCGTTCCAACGATATTCTCGACGCCGTTTCCGTGGCCGAGTTTATTGAAAAGAACCCGCACCCGCTGGCTGCCTGGATCCGTGAACAGCTGCCGCACGAAACCCGTCAGGAGCTGACCGAGGGGCTGGCGCAGGAGAAGTCCAAAGGTGCCCTGAAGCAGTCACTGGCGACCGCTCTGAACAGCATTCTCAATGATGACCTGATTCCGGATAACATCCGCGCAGAGCTGAAGCTGTCCACCCGTACTGAAGCACTGGCAAACAGTCTGGCCAGCAGCAAAGTGGAAGCCAACCGCCGCATTCTGGAAGAAGCCCTGGCCCCTTACATTCAGTTCCGTCAGGAAAATATCCAGAACCCGGCGCACCCGGACATCACCATTCTGGATGCTATCCTGCACGATGAACTGCGCGATGAATTCACTCAGGTCTGTCAGAACATGCTGGTCTTCGGACAGCTGTATGACAACTTCATCAACAACCTGGTGAGTGTGGCCAAGGAAGCGAATGAAACCCGCTCCCTGTCCCGCGATTCACTGAAAACACTGCTGGAAAAATCACTGGCGGAAGCCACTGAAGGCGACAGTTACACCCCGCAGGAACGTGAGTCCTTCAACTACTGGCTGAACTACTTCATCAAGAGCAGCCAGCGCGGCGACTTCCTGAAATCCGTTGAAGAATGGAAAAAACTGGCCTTCCCGCGCCTGTCTGACACCCTGTTCGTGGTCATTACCTTTATCTTCGAAAAACTGCTGCCTGAATACCAGAACGCAGAACGCGATGGTAAAAGCTACAACGGCCGTATCAGCCCGGTTACCATCGGTCGCCGTAAGGACTTCTGGAACCGTCTGACCATGGCCTATCACGACCTGCTGATCCAGCAGGTACTGGACGATACCAAACGACAGAAGACAACCTCAGCCAGCGCCCTGATCAGCCGCTTCTTCTCAGACTTCAAAGAAGTGAACGGCAGCCTGATGTCCGCAGACCCGGTGTCCTTCCCCGGCTTCCGCAGCTCCATTGAAAGTGCGCTGAAAAAAGACATCAAACCCTGCGGTGTGATTACCGGTATCGGTACCATCCGGATCGGTGACCGTCAGCAGCAGGTTGGCGCACTGGTGTCCAACCTCGACTTCCAGGCCGGCGCCTTCGATATGGCCAGTGCCGAGAAATTCTGTAAGCTGATGGCCGAGTGCGCGCGCCGCAACCTGCCGGTTGTGTGCTTCGTGTCCTCCGGTGGCATGCAGACCAAAGAAGGCGCTGCGGCCCTGTTCTCCATGGCCGTGGTGAACGACCGTATCACCCGCTTTGTACGCGATAACGATCTGCCGATCGTGATTTTCGGTTACGGTGACTGTACCGGTGGTGCCCAGGCGTCCTTTGTGACCCATCCGCTGGCACAGACCTACTACTTCTCCGGCACCAACATGCCGTTTGCCGGCCAGATCGTAGTACCAAGCTATCTGCCAAGCACCTGCACCCTGTCCAACTACCTGTCGGTGTCGCCGAAGTCCATGGACGGTCTGGTCAGCCACCCGTTCTTTGATGATCTGGATGACCGCCTGCGTGCCATTGACCCGGATATGCCGGTTGCCCGCCACACCGTAGACGATGTGCTCGACCGCGTCCTGCAGGGCTACGTCACCGCAGAACGTCTGGCGCCGGATACCGGTGAAGCCGCCAATGCACAGAAGAAATACGGCAAAATCGACAAGGTTCTGATCCATGCCCGTGGCTGTACCGCGGTGAAACTGATCCGTAAGGCGCAGGATAATGACATCAAGGTCGTGCTGATCGCCTCCGACCCGGATATGGAATCCGTACCGGTGGATATGCTGGGGCCGGACGACCGAGTGGTCTGCATCGGTGGTAACACGCCGGATGAGAGTTATCTGAACGCCAAGTCCGTGCTGCGCATCGCCCACCACGAAAACGTGGACGCCCTGCACCCGGGGATCGGCTTCCTGTCCGAAAGCAGCCAGTTTGCCGCCCTGTGTGGTAACCACGATATTAATTTCGTCGGACCGCCGGTTTCTTCGATGGAAACCATGGGTAACAAATCCAACGCCATTAACACAGCCATGCGCGTTAACGTGCCTGTGGTTCCAGGCTCACACGGTATTCTGACCAGCTCTGCCAATGCCGCAGCGGTGGCTGATGAAATCGGTTATCCGGTGCTGCTGAAAGCCGTACACGGTGGTGGCGGTAAAGGTATTCAGGTGGTGGAATCCCAGGACAAAATCCACACCCTGTTCCATCAGATTTCCACCGAAGCCAAAGCGGCATTCGGTAACGGCGACGTTTATCTGGAAAAATACGTGACCTCCCTGCGCCACATTGAGGTTCAGGTTCTGCGGGACAGCCATGGCAATACCCGCATTCTGGGTCTGCGTGACTGCTCCGTACAACGTAATAACCAGAAGATTTTCGAAGAATCCGGTTCCACTATGCTGCCGCGTGAGCTGGAGCAGTCGGCTTATGATTTCGCCGCCAAACTGGCAGACGCCGTGGATTATGTCGGTGCCGGCACCGTCGAGTTTATTTTCGACCTCGCCGCCAACACCATCTACTTCATGGAAATGAACACCCGTCTGCAGGTTGAGCACCCGGTTACCGAACTGGTATCCGGTGTCGATATCGTCAGCACTCAGTTCCGTATTGCTGAAGGCGACAGCATCGAAGATGTGAAAGCCAGACCGGAAGGCTATGCCATTGAAGTGCGGGTCAACGCTGAAAAAGCCGTCCGTAAGGGCGACAACGTTGAATTCGTACCGACACCAGGCCTGATCCGCGACTGCGTACTGCCGGAAGAAGATTATATCCAGCTGATTGCCATGGCCGCGCCGGGCAAACAGGTATCGCCGTTCTACGACAGCATGGTGGTACAGATCATCTGCTACGGTAAAGACCGTGACGATACCATCGCCAGGCTGCGTGAATATCTGGAGCGCGTACGTATTACCGGCGTCTGCACCAATATCCCGCTGCTGAAACGGGTACTGGACGACAAAGTCTTCCAGGATGGCGTCTACGACACCACCTACCTGCCGAAATTCCTCGACCGCATTGATGTCGATGCTCTGATCAAGGACATCGAAGTGGCGGCGGACATGAATTCCGACGCGGTGGACGCTGCAGCACTGAAGATCGAAGGCTCCGACGAACTGAAAGTTCTGTCCCCATCGACCAGCATTTTCTACGGCTCCTCTTCACCGACCGAGCCGCCGTTCGTGAAGGAAGGCGATATCATCGGTGTTGAACAGACCCTGTGTCTGATGGAAGCCATGAAAATGTTCACGCCGCTGAGCCTCAAACAGTTCAACCGTGCAGGTACCGAGCTGTATCCGGCCAACCAGAAATTCAAGGTGACCCGGATCATGAACAGCGATGGCCAACAGGTGAACCAGGGTGACCTGCTGTTTGTGGTCAAGCCGGTTAACAGTGCGGAAAACGCTGCCTGACAGCGCCATTAATCACTGTTACCGATCAAAAAAGCGGGCCTTATGGCCCGCTTTTTTATTGCCCGTTATTGTTCACCGTGCCAGACAACGGCATGATAGATCTTTACCATTTCCTGAGGTTTGCGGATGCGTTTATCTTACCCACTGGTGGCAGCGGCCCTGACGACCGTTCTGCTGAGCGGCTGCGGCGGCAGCGATGACAGTATCAGCAGCGACAATGCTGACCACTATACCCTGCACACCGGCACCAGCACCGTCAGCAGCGATGGCCAGAAGACCCTGCGCGTGATGGATAACAGCTACGACTATATTGCCGTACTGGATGATTATTCCACCGACTCTGCAGCAACGCTGGATTTCAGCGATTATCAGGTGGTGCTGATTGATCTCGGCCTGCGTACCTCGTCCGGCTATGCCATCCGTCTGGATAAGGCCGAAGAGCATGATGACTATGTACGCATACGCTTTACCACGCTGATTCCGGCGGCCGGCTGTACAGCATACAGCAGCGCCTATACCAATCCGTATATTTTTGAAGCCGTGGAAACCGGCAAGGAAATTCTGTTTTCTGAGGACCAGGAAGAAAACAGCTGCCCGCAGTAAATGACTGGTGGCTAAGGGTGGAGTGAACATAGCCACCCTCCGGCAAAAGCGCCGTTTTATTTTTTCGCGAAGCCCTGCTTTTCCAGATAGGCTTTCATAAACGGCCGCGCCTCTTTCGACAGGATGGCGGAGATCTGCTCACTCCAGGTCATCACTTTATTGGCACCCAGACGCTGTTCGTAATAGTCATGTACCTGCTGGTCGTAACCGGCCAGGGTTTCTTTATCCAGATCCGCGTTATAACGGTTTTCATGCAGCACCAGGGATAATGGCAGGCGTGGCCGCAGCGTCGGCTCCTGGGCCGGTACACCAATGCACATACCGAATAACGGGATCACATGTTCCGGCAGCGCCAGCAGATCGGTGACCGCCTGCGGCTGGTTACGGATACCGCCGACAAACAGACCGCCCAGCCCCATGGATTCCGCAGCAATCAGCGCATTTTCCGCCATGATGGCGGTGTCCACCGCACCAATCAGCAGTTGCTCAGAAAAACCCAGTTTAGCCTCTGGAGCAATGGTTTTATGGCGCTTGAAATCCGCACACCAGACCAGAAATTCCGGCGCCTGTGCAACCCATTTCTGACCACCACTGTATTCCACCAGCTTTTCCCGCATGGCCGGGTCCGTAATACGGATCACCGACGTCACCTGCAGAAAACTCGATGTGGATGCTGCCTGACCGGCCAGCAGAATCTGCTCCAGCTGTTCAGCGCTGACCGGCTCATCGGTGAATTTGCGGATGGAACGGTGAGATCTCAGTAATTCAATAACCTGATTCATGCTTGACTCCTCGTGGTGCTGCGCAGGAAAAACGCAACCCCTGAATTTGCAGGGTCAGTTAAGACCCAGTACGACTTCGGCTTTCTCGCCTTTCTGCGGCTGACACAGGGTTACCCGTGCCGCCAGTGATTTTCCGTCTTTTTCGGTTTTATCTGCCAACCAGGCTTTGACTGCGGCGGAACGCTGTTTCGCCAGCTCCGGCCAGCCATCACCGGCAGCTTTTGCTTCCGCCTTGCTGACAAACGGACAGACCTGCAGTTCCAGATCTTCTTTTTCGCGCATCAGCTGTGCGACTTTCTGCAGGTTGTTCTGATGATCGTCCGTCAGATCCGCCCGGCCTTCTTCATACACCAGAGAATCGAGACGGATGGCCATCAGATAATCACCGGCATACGACGCCAGACTCAGGAACAAACCATAGGGCTGCAGGCTCTGCTTAAGGTAATACATGGCACCCTGCTTCAGCGCCAGCTGACTGAGTTGACTGGTAATGTCACTGATACCGACATCCGGATCCGACAGATCGCCTGACACAGGTACCGTGACTTTCACATTGCCGTTATCGTCGCGCAGCAGATCCAGCGCCGTATCCACCGGCATAGAAATCTGTTTACTGACGCGGTCGATGACTTTTTTGTCCACCGGCACAAAGCGCGAATTACGCAGCAGTATTTTTACTTTGCCATCCAGCAGAGCCTGATCAATGGTGACGTCGACATCCAGATCCAGCATACCGCGCTCAACGTGATAACCGATCGCTTCAGCGACATAGCCGTTAAACGCCACCAGATCGAGCTGACGGATGGTCTGTCTGATACGTCCCTGCGGATATATTTCGCCGTCGCGCACATACAGGCTGAGCTCAGCTTCCAGCTCAATACGGTTGTACTGATCGAGCCCGGCGAGCACATAAACATTAACCGGCTGCGACAGATGAACCACACCACTGTCGAAAGAAGCCTGGCTTTCCCCAACGCGCAGTTCCTGGATGGTCAGCGTCTGATCGACCACCGGGTCAACCGACTCATCACGGATATAAACGGCTGCATTCTGCCCTTCGTCATCATCCGCCTGCATCAGCCCGGCCAGCGCAATGGCTAGTGTGGAGGCCACCGTAGCCGGCGACTGCTGCTCTGAGGGTGTTCCTGCGGGGGCTTCTGCTACCATCTCGGCGCCGGTCTTATCCGCCGTGGCAACCGGCAGTCCGGCAAGATTACCACTGGCATCGCGCACCAGCCGCGCCACCAGACCGTGATAACTCTGCATACCGGCACTCAGGTCATTACCGCTGAAGCTGGCCTCCTGCAGGCGATAGCTGTCAAGGCTGAGCAGTGGCTGCTGCTGGTCGCCGACCACCAGCTGATTCAGGGTCAGTTGTTGCAGCCCCTGTGACTGCACTGCCGTGCCGTCTTTTTCTTCCTGCCGGTGCCAGGCGCCGGCCACATCCAGTTCCGCCAGCTGCACCTCTGGCGCGCCCTGTGCCTGAACACCCAGCCCACGCAGGCTGGCCCCGGCCAGCGTCTGCGTACCGGCATCGGCCTCAATACCATTCAGGGCGAGGCTGGCAAACACGGCATGCACCACATCCGGGATGGTGAGATCGAACTGACTGACATTCACATCGCCCTGCCACTGCGGTGCTGACAGCGGATGCTGCACACTGCCTGTGACCTCAACGCTCAGGGCTTTATTCAGTGACAACGTCTCAGCATTGGTAAAAACAAACTGATTCAGCGTGGCCGCCAGAGTGACCGGCAACGGGCGATCTGCGGCAGAACTGAAATCCGCCAACTGCAGTTTTTCAACCGCCAGTTCCCCTGCGGTGCGCAGCTCCGGCAGCTCCACCTGCCAGGCCAGCCGGCGTCCGTTGAAAGACACTGCATTCACCTGCAGAACCCAGGGATCGCCTGCGTCCTGATCCGCCCCGTCGGCGTCTGCCGTCTGGCTGTCAGCGGCCGGCTCTGCCGCCACAGCGACATCATCAGCCGCATTCAGTGGCAGACTGAGGCCGGCCACGGACAGCGTCTGTACGCCATCGTCCGCCTGCTCCAGTGCCGCGTCGAGGCTCAGTCCTTCCAGAGTAAGGTTGTCGATGGTCAGCTGATGGCTGAATAAATCCCACGGGTTCAGCGACAGATAAAAGTGGGCGAAGCGGGTTTCACCACTGCCCTGTCCCGGATGCGTCAGCGTCAGACCATCCAGTTCCAGCTCGGTGCGGAACGGAGCAAAGCGCCAGAGCGCTACGCTAAGCCGGTAGTCCTGCCCCTGATCCTCATACCAGGCATTGGCCGCTTTCACGGCAAACCAGGGCAATGCATGCAACAGCATCCAGATCAGCGCCACAACCAGTACAACAATCCCCAACGTACGCCGTAACCAGGGCTCAGCCATCGTTTTTCACCTCAAAATATGCCATTGCCGCCGGCCCCCATAACGCATCGCGCAGTCCGCTGGCCCGCTGTACCCGGGATGATACTCCCTGCTCCCAGCAGGATTCACTGCTGAACAAGTGAAAGCTCTGTTTTGCCCGGGTAATGGCGGTGTAAATCAGCTCACGGGTAATCACGGTCTGCCACTGATCCGGCAGCAGCAGACACAGATGCGTAAATTCAGAGCCCTGACTTTTATGTACCGTCATCGCCCACGCCGTTTCATGCGCCGGCAGACGGCTGGGCAGTATCCAGCGGATACTGCCGTCCGCATCCGGAAACGCTACCCGCAGTCCGTTATGCCCCTGATCGTCTGTCCACGGCAGAGCGATGCCGATATCGCCGTTAAACAGCCCCAGATCGTAATCATTGCGGCTGATCATCACCGGCCGGCCCGCGTACCATTGCCCGCTGGCCGGCCGTGCCGGCAACAGGCCGGATGCTGTCAGCAGCTGTTCAATCCGGCTGTTAACCTGCTCAACGCCATAAATTCCCTGACGCAGGGCCACCAGCAACTGAAACTGCGCGAACGCACTGAAGACGGCCGTCGCCGGCTGCTGTTCGGTAACAGCGGTACAGAAGGCCCGGTAGCCCTCCCGGATGACTGTCTGCCAGCGCGCCTGCAGCCAGTATGGCTGACGGCGGTCGGCCATCAGCCGATCCATATCAATATCATCAAACTGAGCAAATGCCTGCTGCGCTGCCCGGCTGTCACTGCGGTTAACCGCGGCGGCGAGATGGCCGATGCCACTGTCAGCCGCAAAGCGGTGTGATACCCGCAATGACGACACCGCATTCTGCATCGGGCTGACTTCCGCCTCGCTGAAGGCGCTCAGATCACAACCCGTCAGGCGCTGCAGGCGCGCAGCAAACGCGGCAGACGGGCCATGGCTGACGCCGGCATCGCACAGATCGGCCAGCACACTGCCGGCCTCGACAGAAGCCAACTGGTCGCGGTCCCCGAGCAGAATCAGACGGGTGCCGGCAGACAAAGCACTGAACAGGTGGTGCATCATCGGCAGATCGACCATCGACGCTTCGTCCACCACCACGCAGTCAAACGGCAGCGTGCGTCCGGCGTGATAACGGAAGCCGCGTGGTGTCCAGCCCAGCAGACGATGCAGGGTGTAACTGTCATCCGGGATCTGCGCCGCGTGCATCAGAGCATCATGCCCGCTACGCTGTTTGGCCTGACGGATGGATTCGGTCATGCGCGCGGCGGCTTTGCCGGTCGGCGCCGCCAGCGCGATGCTCATCTGCGGATTCAGGCTCAGCAAGGCACTGAGCAGTCGGGTCACGGTCGTGGTTTTACCGGTTCCCGGCCCCCCGGTTATGACGGCAAAGTTCTGCACACAGGCAGACGCCGCGGCGATTTTCTGCCAGTCCGGCTGCGTACCGGCGGCGTTGCCGAACAGCTGCTGCAGGGCATTACTCAAGGCCTCATCCTGACGGTCCTGTGCACTGGCCAGCCGCTGCCGGATCTGCTGCAGCACCCCCTGCTCGTAAAAATAATAACGCGCCAGATACAGACGCTGCTGATCCAGCACCAATGGCTGGTTCTGATAATCGTTGCCGGCCTGTACCGGCCAGACGGTATGACAGGCGGCCAGCGTCTGCGCCAGTTGCTGTGCTCCGGCCTGCTGCCACTGCGCTTTCAGTTCAGCCACCAGGCACAGTGACAACGGCAGACACACCTGGCCTTTGCCCAGCGCCACACTGACCATCACGCCGGCCAGCGCCAGTGTATCCAGACTCTGCCCGGCATGGTTACCCGCCGCCTGTTCGTAACGCTGCAACTGCTCTGCCAGTTGCAGATCAATATCGCGGATACCATTCACCGTGGCCAGCTGTTGTATCAGGGTTCCGCTCATGCGCCGGTCTCCGGTTGCTGCTCCGCTGGCAAAACGGCCTGACGCCAGCGGGCCAGTACCGCCCCGTCAACCGGGTGATAATACACCCCCGGAGGCAGGCAGATATTGTCTTTGCCAGCCGCTGCCGGCGGCGCAAATAAATCGCCCTGTATCACCTCCGCGGCCGGCGGTGCAACGGCCGCTTCGGTAAGCGGCAGACAGGGCGCGTCGGCGCCCAGATGCATGCCACGCAGATAGAAATAAAACACGCCGCCCAGATGCTGCTCTGGTGAATAATCAGTCAGACGGTTGGCCAGCAGCTGATCCAGTGCCAGCGTATAAATCCACGCCTGCAGGTCGTAACGGTGATCGGCCATCGCTTGTGCGAGCGCTGCCGGGGTGTAATCCGCCAGCGTAAAACCAAGATGGTTGGATTTATAATCCGCCACGTAATAGCGGCCGTTATGGCAGAAGATAAGGTCAATAAAACCTTTCAGATAGCCGCTCAGCGGCTCAAAACTGAAACGCCGCCGGCCGTCACTGCCCGCTGCCAGCAGCTGGTCAATCTGAGCTGCCTGTAAGCCGGCAATGGGCAGATAAAATTCCATTTCATCCAGGCGCTGCGCAGGTGCCACAGCGGACAGGGTGAAGGTCTCACCCTGGTCATTCATCAGCGGGCTGTTAACCACCGCCGTCATCCAGGCCGCGACGTCCGTCACCTGCTGTTCTTCCCGCTCCCGGTCGAGCAGACCATAGTGCGCCAGCTCGCGCCGGGTAATGTCCTGCAGTGCGCCCTGATCAGAAAAATCCCAGTGTTCAAAAATGGCATGCAGGCAGGTACCGGCGTTGGCGCCTTTGGCAAACTGCAGCGCCGGGGTCAGCTCATCGAACACCGGCGTCAGCAGCGGCGCAGCGCTTGTTTCCACCAGCAGCGCCGGCCCGGCTTCGGTCTCATCCAGCACCAGAATATGATCGTCAGCGGTGCCGTGTTCCGCCGTCAGCTGGCTGTAACTGCTGACCCGCCAGGAGTCATACGCCCGTCCGCTGGCCAGCGCCGCCTGCACCTGATCCGCACTACCGGACGCCGGGGCCGCACGCTCTGACGGCTGCCAGTCCGGTAAGGCGCCAATCAGCAGCGCATCATTACTGCGCTGCAGCAGCCCCTGCCAATCAGCGTCGGCTTCCAGCTGCAGCAGATAACCCAGCGCTGAGGTGGCAATCAGGGATTTCTTTTCTTTACGGCTGCGCCCGTCCACGGCGTCCATCAGCCAGATAAAACAGCCCTGCACCGCCCGCGTCAGGGCAACGTACAGCAGACGCAGACTTTCGGCCAGACTGTCGCGGGTGGCAGCCGCCCGTGCCTCACTGTCCGGTGCCAGATCCAGCACCATGCTGTTCATGGTTTCACTGAAATACTGCACATCACTGCGCGCATTCAGCTGATAACTGTCGTCCCACAGATACGGCAGAAACACCAGCGGGTATTCGAGTCCCTTGGATTTATGAATAGTCACGATGGTGACCAGATTGGCATCGCTTTCCAGACGCAGCTGCGCCTCATCGCCACTGCGCTGTTGAGCGAAAATATGTTCGCCAAACCAGCGTAACAGCGCTTCATGCCCCCGCAGCCGGCGACTGGCAGCCTGCAGTAATTCGCCCAGATGCATCAGGTTAGTCAGCCGCCGTTCGCCATCCGCCATGGCGCGCAGCTGCTCGGCACGGCCATCGTCTTCCAGCCATTGCATAATGGCCGCCATCACTCCGCGCCGGCTCCACAGCTGGTGATAGGCAAAATTACGTTCCAGTGCCGATTCCCACACACTTTCCTGATTCAGCAGTTCATCCAGCTGCTGTGCCGTCAGTCCCTGGGTTTCACTGGCCATAGCACTACGCAGTGCCCGTTCATCGGCGGGGTGTGCCACCGCCTGCAGCCAGCTGAATAAATCGCGCGCTTCCTGAGTGTCGTACACACTGTCACGGGTCAGAAACACACTGCCGATACCACAGGCCAACAACGCCTCGCGGATCCAGCCGGCCTGGCGGCGGCTGCGTACCAGCACGGCAATGTCGCGCGCCTGCACGGGTTCGCCGGCCAGCTGTCCGGCGCCCTGCAACAAAGCCGCAATCTGCTGCGCACACTGAGCGGCCGCAGTCTGTTGTGCCCCGGCGCGGGAATATTCTTCACCGTCATACCACAGCTGCAACGGAATCTGTTGTTCGCCGCCGACGGTTAACCGGCCGTCATCGTGTTGGCCGGCGGCCTTCACCTGAATAAATTCGATATCGCGGTCATAAACAAAGGGACTGTCGTGCGCCGCAAATAACTGATTAACGCCCTCCACCAGTTGCGTCTGACTGCGCCAGTTGGTGTTCAGGGTAAAGCGCTGCTCTTCGCTCAGCTGCCGGCGGGCCTGAATATAGGTAAAAATATCGGCGCCGCGGAAACCGTAGATAGCCTGTTTCGGGTCACCAATCATAATCAGACCGTAGTCATGAGAGGCGTTATCAGCGGAATTCTGATCCGGCTGAATGGTCACGTCCTGCCGCGTCATATCGGGCGGATAAATACGGTTAAAAATATCGTACTGCTGCGGGTCGGTATCCTGAAATTCATCAATCATGGCCAGCGGATACAGGCGGCGGATCTGAGTAGCGAGATGGTCGCCCTGTCCGGTTTTTAATGCCGTTACCAGCAGGCGCAGTAAATCATCCGGGGTGAGTGCACCGGCTTTTTCCAGCAGCTCGAAATAGCGGTTTTTAATCGCCTCCATCCAGCCCAGTTCGAGCATCAGGCTGAGTTGGTCGGCCACCGCCAGAAAACTTTCCAGCGCAGGAAACAGCGGATGCTGTGGCAGTTCACCGGCCTTGAGTTTTTCACTCATCAGCGCCGGGGTCAGACGCGCCAGATTGTCCGGCGCCGGCAGATAAAATTCGCCCAGACAATAACGGAACGTCTGCTCAATCCAGTTGGGTGCATTTTTTTTGCTGTAGCTGCGTTTATCCAGCCCGGAGTCCTGAATCCGTTGCGCAATATCTGCAGTATCGCTCTGCTGACACAGGCTCTTCAGCGTCTGAAAATAGCTGACAGCCTGTTGCCACAGAGCCGTAAAATCCTGTTCATCGACAGCCGGCAGCACCCGCACATCGGGCCGCGCCAGGCGCGATTTTATTTTGTTCAGCAGATCGTCGGGGCCGGCATAGCGGCTGACCAGATAACGGCTCTGCGCCGTATTCAGATGATAGGCCTGCTGACGCCAGATATCTTCACAGGCCTGCTGCAGATAGGTGTCGCTGTCGAGCACCAGTTCGGCGTTAAATACCACCCCACTGTCGAAGGCAAACTGTTTCAGCATGCGCTGACAGAAACCGTGAATGGTAAAAATAGCGGCTTCATCCATCAGCGCCAGATTGCTCTGCAGCCAGGGCAACAACTGCGCCCGCAGTGCCGCCTGCGTCGTATTCTGCTGCTGCGCCAGCGCCTGCAGATAAAATTCCAGATCCGGGTCCTGCACCGCCTGCGCATTTTCCAGACGCAATAAATCTTCCAGCGTGGTACGCAGACGCTGACGGATACGGCCGCGCAATTCTTCGGTGGCGGCGCGGGTAAAGGTCACCACCAGAATCTGATCACAGCCCAGCCGGGCATGACGGGCTTCGCCGCCGGCCTCGCGGCCATGGCCGAGAATCAGGCGGTTATACAGACCGGTAATGGTAAAGGTTTTACCCGTGCCGGCACTGGCTTCAATCAGCGCCTGACCATACAGCGGAAAACGGGTGACCGACAGTGTTTGCATACTCAGCCCTCACCTCCGTTGCTGCTATCGTCATGCCATTCATCGCTGTGAATATGCGTCTGCAGTGCCGCCAGTAACGTCTGATAGCGGCTCAGCCAGGCGTCACTGTCGCTCAGCAGCGTGCCGCTGACAAACTGCGGCAGACAACGCTGCAGATACGGCGAGGCCAGTTCGCCGAATTCGCTGTCGGCCAGACTGAAGAGTAATTTCTGTTCCTGCTCCGCACGCGCGTCATCGTCATCGGCGTATTTTTCCGCCGCCCGCTGCCGTCCCTGCAGCAGCTGCCATAAGGTATCGGGCAGATGCGGCACAGGTTCACACCAGCAGCGCCAGTACCACTGCAGCGCCTGCTGTATCTGCTGCACCGCGGTGTCAGCCTGCGGCGCGCGCAGCACAATGCGGCGCAGACGGCGTTCGCTTTTATCTTTGCTCAGGCACAGCAGTGTGGCCTGAGCAATCAGCCCAGGCTGCGCCACGCTGACCAGCAGCAGGTTCAGCCAGGCCTGCAACAGATCGCGGCCACGCAGATCACTGACGCGGTAATACAACAGATAACCCGGCCCGTTATTGTCTGTCAGCGTAAACGCCTGCTGCAGTTCGCCGTTCACGGTCACCTCACCACTGTGCATCTGCAACGCCCGGCCGGACAGACGGTATTCACTGAGATGAATAATTTCCTGCGCCAGCGGCAGACAATCCTGCGTCAGGTTTTCACTCCACACCTGCCCAAGCCTATTCACCGGCAACTGTCCCAGCGCCTGCTGACGGCCACTGAATTGCTGCATATCACTGCGGCTGCCCGGTTCAGATAACTGTTGCGCATCGGCCAGAGCCAGCTGCAGCCAGTCCTGTTTCAGGCGGAATAAATCCAGACTGTCGGGCGCAAAAGGTTCTTCGGTTTCGTGTTGCTGCCAGTAAATATCGAATGAGGTTTTCAGCCGCCGGGTAACAAAGAATTTCAGCGGATCGGTTAAGGCCTGAACCACGTCATCCCAGTTCACCTGCTGCGTATCCAGTTCGGCCGGTAACGCCAGCGGTGAAGAAAAAAATGCCGGCCGGCACTCGTCTGCAGCAGCGGCTGCCGCCCGTGCCACCTGCGCCCAGACCGGCTGATAACCCGGTACAGCGCGGGCACCGTCCGGGTTAATAAAGCTGCGCAGATTATAAGGCTGCAGCGGTAATTCTTCGATCAGCCACTGACGCATCGCCGCGGCACTGAGCGCATGCGGTTTTTCCTGATCCTGCTGCAGGCAATAGCCATCGCACAGATAATCCTGTAATTCTGCCACCAGCACAGACGGTTGCAGCGGTGCATTTTCGCGGACATCGCGGCCGCGGTAACTGATATACAGATAATCCTGTGCCGAGGTCACGGCTTCCAGAAACAGGTAACGGTCGTCTTCACGACGGGAACGGTCACCACGGCGGGCGCGGCCACTGACCATTAAATCAAAGCCGACCGGGGTTACCCGGCGCGGATAATCCTCGTCGTTCATGCCCAGCAGGCAGACGGCTTTAAACGGGATCGAGCGCATCGGCATCAGGGTACAGAAATTCACCGGTCCGGCGAGAAAACGCTGCCAGCCGCCCTGCTGTCCCAGCTGTTCACTGAACCAGCTGCGCACCACCACCGGACTTAAGCCGGCATTAAAACCTGCCGTCTGTAATTCTTCCTGCCAGCTCTGAATCACATCGCGGATACGCTGCAGTGATGTCTGCTCCTGCTCCGCCGGCAGATACACGTCCTGCAGCATCTGCAGCAGCAAACGGCTCCAGTCCTGTGCACTTTTTTCACCGCCGGCAAATATTTTCTGCCAGCGTTCCAGTACATCAATAAAATGCATCAGCCGGCCCAGCAGTTCGCCGTCGTTACCTTCCACCGCCGGCAGCGGAAAATCGCCCATAAAATCCTGCTCACTGTCGGGCAGCATATAGCCCAGTAACAGCTGCCGCAGTCCGCGCCGCCAGCTGTTCTGCTCAAATGCCGGCAGCCCCAGCGAGCGGCGCTGTTCACTGTCCAGCCCCCAGCGGATCTGCGCCCTGGCCAGCCAGTCACGCAGTGTCTGCAGTTCGTCTTCAGCAATACCGAAACACTGACGGATGGCGGGGACGTCAAGCCAGTCCTGTACTTCGGTAATCAGCAGACGGGAATCAGCCAGCCCGAGCAGGCTGAGAAAACTGTCGATGAGCGGATCTTCCTGTGCCATCGACTGGTCAGCAATGGCCCACGGAATGCGGTACTCAGACTGGCTGGCGGTGCGCGCATAACTGCTGGCAAACACCGCATCGATATAAGGGGCGTACTGATCAATATCCGGCACCATCACCACAATATCGCGCGGCTTCAGCTGCGGGTCATGATCCAGCCAGTAAAGAATCTGATCATACAGGCGCTGTACTTCGCGCAACGGGCTGTGGGCACTGACGATACGGATACTGCCGTCGTCTTCTGCCAGCGGCTGTTTGAACTGACTATGCTGCAGAGCGGCGGCGGTAAAAGCGCCCTGCTGACGGTCCGCGAGGTTGAGAATATCGTCCTGCAGCTGTTGCAGCAGTGTTGCCGGTTCGCGTTCGACCCAGGCCTCAACGTCTTCCATCAGGCCTTCGCTGTCACTGGCGGTTTCATGTACCAGCGTCAGAAAATCGCGCCCCAGCCGCCCCCAGGACGCCAGCAGCGGATTGCCGCAGTCAAACAGATGCGCTGCCTCCGGCTGCTGTTGCAGCACACGCAGCCGCTGACGATCGCTGACGATATCGCCCCAGAAATTGCGGCACGGATTGAGCAGGAAAAAATGCACATCAATGACGCCGGACACCGCCTGTAATACCTGCCAGTAGCTGCCCGGCAATGCGGCAATGCCGAACACAAACAGGCGTTTGGGCAGATCATGCAGACGCTGCGGATACTGTTGCACCAGCGTCTGCAACTCTTCCAGCAGGCGCGCGCGGTGATCAAGGGAATGCCCCAGTTCAGCACTGTCCGCCACCAGTGCCCGCCATACCACCGGCTGCCACGGGTGGGCACTGACATCGGTTCCATCGGCCTGATCAATACCCAGCTCCCAGTTCAGCAGCCAGTCGGGGCGGTAAACCAGATACTGGTCAAAGACGTCGGCGATGGTCTGGGCCAGCTGATAACACTTCAGGCCGCTGTCGTCGTCATCCAGATAATGACGGATGGCAGCACAGTCCGGATTGGCCGCCAGCGCCGGCAACAGCCGTACCAGCTTCCACGCCATAATCTGTTTATCAAAATGCGAGCGTTCAGGCAGCTCAGGTTTCAGGCGGTTAAATACCTGCCAGACAAAACTGGATGGCAATGGAAAATCCACCTGCGCGGCAATACCAAGACCATCGGCCAGCTGCAGCTTAAGCCAGTGCGACATGCCCTGACTCTGTACCAGAATTGCTTCCTGCTCAAACGGCCCCGCCGGGGACGTCTGCATCAGACTGAGCAGAATTCCTTTCAGAACTTCAAGGTCGTTGGAGTGGTAAAGACGGAACATGATGGCCCTGTTGCCCGAACACTGGGTAAAGGCCATAGATTACCAGATATCCGCCACCCTGAAGAGCAGGAATGGCGCCTTCTGACCAAAGAAATATTGCCTCACCGGCGCCCTTGCCATTAACCCAGGTTCAGCCAGATCTGACCCACCAGCGCCAGCACAACAATCAGCCCCCAGCCCGCCCGCAACAGCAGACTCCGGCTGATTTTTTCCTCGCGGTACAGGCGGAAACCATAAACAATACAAGCGGCCAGCAGCGTCTGCAGTAACAGAATGCCAGCCAGGGTATCTGCCGGCCCGATACGGCTTTTCACCCCGGCCAGCAAAGCCAGCAGACCGACCACGCCGAAGCCCAGCAGCATCCAGCTGAAAATTCTCAGATAATTAAACACCGATTGCCCCGTCAGTAATGGCTGCTTTTTATGCAACCGAAAAATCACACCATATCCGCTGTTGTCTGTTAACGCCACAATCCCTGCCCTGTCACACAGGCAGAAACAGTATTATTAATTTTTGTGATGTATTGCCGTTATCAGCAACTGGTTACCGTTTTATTGAACTTTCTTTACACAGAACGCTCCCAGACACTCAACATCAATATGTGACGTAAGGAGAACATCATGAAAGCGTTAATGACCACCCTGATGACCATGACTTTTGCTCTGGTTCTGACGGCCTGCAGCGAAGATTCATCACAAACCGTGGGCGAAAAAGTGGACAACGCAGCCGCAACAGTAAAGGAATCAGCCACTGAAGCGTATGAGACTTCAAAAAATACTGTGTCTGAAGCAGCTGAAAATACCGGTGATTATCTGCAGGAAAAAGGAGAGGATGCCGCCGATGCCATGAGCGATGCCGCAACCGATGCCGGCAATGCCATTGAAGACAGCTGTGAAAATATCAAAGAAGGTCTGAACGCCAGCGACACCAACTGCTGATTTATTTTACTACCCCATCCTGTCATACCAGTACCCCCCTTATGGCGCAGCCCTGACTGCGCCACTTTTTTACCGGTTTTAATCCACTGAACAAATAACGCGTGATATCCGCCGTTGCCCGGGATTCCGGCATCGCCGCACAGCGGATAAAGAGAGAACGTCAGATACCCAGCGCCTGCGCCGGAGCGATACAATCAGCTCCCTGCCCTCTGGCCACCGCCTGATTGGTGAGTGCGCCGTCATAACAGTTGAGCCCCGTCAGCAGGTAAGGATCATCAGCCATCGCCTGCTGCGGCCCTTTTTCAGCCAGCGCCAACACAAACGGCAGAGTCGCATTATTCAGCGCCAGGGTGGCGGTGCGGGCCACCGCCCCCGGCATATTGGCCACGCAGTAATGCACCACACCGGACTCCACAAAGGTCGGCTTACTGTGGGTGGTCGGATGGGCACTTTCCACACAGCCCCCCTGATCAATCGCCACATCCACAATCACGGCACCACGTTTCATGGCTTCCAGGTGAGAGCGCAGAATCAGCCTGGGGGCTGCCGCGCCCGGTACCAGAACCGCACCGATCACCAGATCCGCCTGCGGCAGTAATTCATCCAGCGCCGTGCGGGTCGACAGCCGCGTATGAATACGGTTGCCGTACTGCTGATCCAGAGAGCGCAACACCGGCATGGCGGTATCCAGCACCGTCACTTCCGCCCCCATCCCTACCGCCACGGCCAGTGCATTACGCCCCACCACACCAGCACCGACCACCAGAACATTACCGGCTGCGACGCCCGGCGCGCCGGCCAGCAGCACACCCCGGCCTCCGGCTTCCATTTCCAGACAATGTGCACCCGCCTGTACCGCAAAACGCCCGGCAATTTCAGACATCGGCGCCAACAGCGGCAGACGCCCCTGCCGGTCGGTCACGGTTTCATAGGCAATACAGCAGGCGCCACTGGCCTGCAGAGCACGGGTAAGGGATGGGTCGGGTGCGAGATGGAGATAGGTAAACAGAGTGTGGTCAGAGCGGATGAAATCGTACTCTTCCGGCTGCGGCTCCTTCACTTTTACGATCAGATCAGCCGCCGCAAAGACCTCAGCACCGCTGGCGGCAATCACCGCCCCGCTGCTGCTGTAGTCATTGTCGGCAAAGCCAATGGCCAGGCCGGCGTTCTGCTGAACAATAACTTCATGGCCCAGCTGAACCAGTTCCCTGACGCTGGCCGGAGTCAGGCCAACACGGTATTCATGATCTTTGATTTCCGCCGGTACACCGATACGCATAAACAGCTCCTCAGACCTTTTCTGTTCAGTGTAACCCAGGTCTGAGGAATTGCTCTGTACGTCATCAGGCCGTCTTTACAGCCCCTGCTCCTGGAACTGGCTGAGTGCCTGCAGGGCTTCGATGCCGTAGACAACCGACGGGCCACCGCCCATCAGAATGGCCACCGAGACGGTTTCAGCAATTTCTTCCGCCGTGGCGCCGGACTGCATCGCATCGTGCACATGAAATGAGATACAGCCATCACAACGTACGGTAATTGCTATTCCCAGCGCAATCAGCTCCTTGGTTTTACCATCCAGCGCGCCTTTGCTGGTACTGGCGGCGTGCAGTGCGCCAAAACCTTTCATCACCTCCGGTTGCACCATGCCCAGCTTTTCCATCCAGGCAGTCAGCTCTTTGTAGTGTTCGGGAAAATTTTTCATCGGTTCGCTCCCTGATGATTGATGGTCTGATCAGCTTTGCACAGAGAAGATAAAAAGGCTACGCCAACATAAACAGGCACCACAAGATAACGGTATAAAATCATAGAAAAATGACCTGCCCGGCGCCTATGGCAAGGGGCCGCCAGGCTTTTTCACATAAAATACGCCGTCGTCAGAGGTGGTGGTTTCATACCCCAGCAGCGTCCACACCTGACAGACCAGCACAGTACGGGCGACATAACCGGCCTGCTCGGTGGAATTGATGCTCGTACCGACGTAATTGTTCACCTCGGTGGCACAGATTTCTTTGGCCTGTGGCAGATTCTGCAGGCACTCCTGCTGACCGATGGCATTATCCGACAGCGCCGTCACCCGGCTGCACACGCGGATATCATTCTGCGGATTGTTGAGCACCGTCAGAATCGCATCCGATGTTTTAATCGCTTCCGCTGCCGCCGGCAGCATGAGTAAGGCCAGCAGACATCCGCTCAGATAACGCATAACCATCCTTCTCTGGCACCAGCCCGGTTGCTGGTGCGGTGAATGAACAGCGACCTCCGTGTCGGCCGCCGTCTGTTGTTCAGCCTTTGGCTGCTGCTGCACGGGCGGCGTGCAGTTTTTTATAACTGGCCAGCAGACGCAGGTGCTTATCCAGTCCGGTCAGCTGCATATCCGTGGGCGTCAGGCCATAAAAACGCACACTGCCTTCCACCGAGCCAATGGCCGCCTGCAGGCGTTCAGCACCGAACATGCGGCCAAAGTTCAGACGGAAGTCATCCAGTTCCAGCTCATCGTCCAGCACCACTTCCAGCACGCAGTTAAGTGCCTGATAAAACAAACCGCGCTCAACCGTATTGTCGTTATACTGCAGGAAGGTTTCTGTGAGCTCTTTCGCTTCTTCAAGGCGCTGCAGTGCAAGATAAATCAGCAGTTTCAGCTCCAGAATCGTCAGCTGTCCCCAGACGGTGTTATCGTCAAATTCAACACCGATCAGGGTGATAATATCGGTGTAATTATCCAGCTCGCTTTCTTCCAGCCGCTCCACCAGATCCTGCAGCTGCCCGTCGCTGAGTATGTGCAGGTTCAGAATATCTTCGCGGAAATACAGCGCTTTATTGGTGTTATCCCAGATCAGATCATCGACCGGATAAATTTCGGAGAAATCCGGCACCAGAATACGGCAGGCCGGCGCGCCCAGATCGTCATACACCGCCATATAGGATTGTTTGCCATTTTCGGCCAGCAGCTCGAATAAGGTATCGGCTTCCTGCTGGTTCGAGTTTTCGCCTTCGCCGGAAAAATCCCACTCGTAAAAATCATAATCGGCACGGGCACTGAAGAAACGCCACGACACCAGACCGGTGGAATCAATAAAATGCTCGACGAAATTATTCGGCTCCTGCACCGCCTGACTCTCGAAGGTCGGCTGCGGCACATCATTCAGGCCTTCAAAACTGCGCCCCTGCAGCAGCTCAGTCAGACTGCGCTCCAGCGCCACTTCAAAACTCGGATGCGCACCGAATGACGCAAACACCCCACCGGTGCGTGGATTCATCAGCGTCACACACATCACCGGAAACTGACCGCCCAGCGAGGCATCTTTCACCAGTACCGGGAAGCCCTGCTCTTCCAGCCCGCGGATACCGGCCAGAATCGAAGGGTATTTTTCCAGCACCGCCTGCGGTACATCCGGCAGGGCAATTTCCTGCTCCAGAATCTGACGTTTTACCGCGCGCTCGAAAATTTCTGACAGACACTGCACCTGAGCTTCATAAATCGTATTGCCCGCACTCATACCGTTGCTGAGGAACAGATTTTCAATCAGGTTGGACGGGAAATAGACAATCTCACCATCAGACTGGCGCTCAAACGGCAGACAACAGATACCGCGTTCAATATTACCTGAATTGGTATCAATCAGATGTGAACCACGCAACTCGCCTTCCGGGTCATACACGCCGAGACAATAATTATCGAGCATGCCGTCCGGCAACTCATCATCCGGCCCCGGCTTGAACCATTTTTCTTCCGGGTGATGGACAAATTCGGCAGCCGCCAGTTCTGCACCGAAAAACTGATCGTTGTAAAAGAAGTTGCAGTTCAGACGCTCGATAAATTCACCCAGCGCCGATGCCAGTGCACTTTCCTTGGTCGCCCCTTTACCATTGGTAAAACACATCGGGGAATCCGCATCGCGGATATGCAGCGACCAGACGTTAGGCACAATATTGCGCCAGGAAGCGACTTCAATCTTCATCCCCAGGTCAGCCAGAATCCCGGTCATATTGGCGATGGTTTTTTCCAGTGGCAGATCCTTGCCCGGAATGCAGGTTTCTGACGTTTCATCCATCACCGCCATCAGCAGTGCATCGGCATCATCATCCAGATTATCGACAGTTTCGATGACAAACTCCGGCCCGGTCTGCACCACCTTTTTCACGGTGCAGCGTTCAATTGAGCGCAGAATGCCCTGCCGATCTTTGTCTGACAGGTCCTCCGGCAGCTCCACCTGAATTTTGAAAATCTGGTTATAACGGTTTTCCGGGTCAACGATGTTGTTCTGTGACAGGCGGATATTGTCGGTCGGAATATCCCGCGCCAGACAATAAACCTTAACAAAATAGGCGGCACACAGCGCCGACGACGCCAGGAAATAGTCAAACGGACCGGGAGCCGAGCCATCGCCTTTGTAACGGATCGGCTGATCGGCCACCACGGTGAAATCATCGAATTTGGCTTCAAGCCGGAGGTTGTCCAGGAAGTTGACCTTGATTTGCATGCGCTAAGTACCAGAGTTGTCGGATTGCTGCGGCCCCGGGGCCATGTGCGCGCCATTATCCCGGTTTTAAGGCCTGCTGTCCTGTGCCGGCATTCAGCCACCGGCAGCCATTCAACCAGCGACTGATACAGATTGCCTGTAAGACTGATACAGTTCAAATATTATACGGAAATCTTCTCTTGCATAATAACATGCACAACTTTTGTATATCATTATCCGGAGACCAGCATGTCGCACCGGACCCGTCTTGTGTATGCCAGCCGCTCCGTTAACAGCCCGGAAAGCAGCGCCCCTGCTGCAAAGGCCCGCCCCACCCGCCGCCGTTTCTGGCAGCGGGTGGCCGCCGGCCTGAAATTCAGCGGAGGCAAAGGCGTTCAGACCGTCCAGATATCGTATTGCAACTTGTCAAAAGCCATATCTGTCTGGCAGCGGAAGGTCTGCCAGCCGGTCATCTGACCACAGCCATGAAACATGGCCTGAATATCAATTGCTACCCAGGAATCCGGATACAGATTAACAATGTAGCGGGCTTCCACCTGGTTATAGCGGCCAGCACGCTGAGTTGCCTGCTGAATACTGCGCTCAAAGGGAATCATGGCCGTGTTGGCATCAAAAGTGCCGGCCACCAGATTACCAACTTCATGGTTACCACCCAATGAACGGCCAACAACGTGCAGCCATTCCCACTTTCTGCCGTGCGCATATTCCTTGCCATAAACAGAAGCGGCGTAATTCAATGCGCTGTCACCCATGACAGTATCGCGTGCCGGACGATCCAGGCCCTGCGTCACAGGTTTGGTATAGCAGACATTGATTTCCAGCACATCGGTTCCATTGGCATAGGGGAAATCCGGATCAGCCTTGGCCGCTTTAGGGTTAGCTCTCGGCCCGCGCATAGGTAACGGAACTTTGCCGAAATACAGGTAATCCTGGCCATAACCGATCAATACATAGCGGCTTTTCTGTAATGCACTTATCTGGTTTCCATAATCCGCAGCATTTTCCAGCGTCGCCGGTTTGCTGATGTCAGGTGAAAGTACCCCCACATTGTACTTACGCCCCAAACGCTGCTTATTAAAATCTGCACTGATCAGTATATTCGTCGGCAACGGATTATCCGCCCGGCCTTTGACATTAAACCCTTTTGATCGAACCGGATGATATTTGGTCACTTTGCCACTGCGTAGTATCACTCCCATCGTTGCACCCCTGCTGAAAATGATGATTGCAGCACTACACTAACAGCAGGCGAAAAACAGGTAATGACATTGCCGTCCCGGCACTCAGAAATTCATACGAAGGAAGCAGAAAAGCAGAATATATAACCGGCCTGGGACCCGATACTCAGCTTTCAGATACCTGCCGGACAGTGCTCCCCCCTATACCAACACCTGAAGCAGGCCGGTATTTTGCGGCGCTGTTATTCATCAGCCACATGGCGATAGCGATAATAGCGGACCATACGCCACCCCAACACAGCAATAAACAGAGCCGATGCAGAAACAACATAGCCCGGCAGAGAATATATCCGCTGTCCTCTGCACGCCCGATTGAGGCAGACTATGAATAATGTTTCAATACACGCCCTTTTCAGCACCTGCCCCGTTCATGTTCAGATACCTGTTCACCACCCTGTTTCTGCTGCTGACCACGGCTCCCTCAGCCCTGGCCAGCGAACCTGATTTCGCCCTGATCCGCACTTATGCCCAGCTGGCGCATGACACTTATCTGCCGGCCGCAGAGCTGGACAGCCAGCTGAACCGGCAGGGCCAGAGCCTGGTTCATCAAACCATTATTGAGGCGTCACAGGTCAGTTATTTTCTCAGTACGGCCGATGGCGTACAGACCATTGCCGTACGCGGCACTGCCAACCTGACCAATGCCATGGTTGATCTGGATATTGAACTGCAGCCGGATGAGCAACTGGGCATTATTCTGCACAACGGCTTCCGTTCCGGTGCACTGGCAGTGGCCAATGATGTGCAGCCATGGCTGCAGCCCGATCAGCCCATTCATATCACCGGCCACAGCCTCGGTGGCGCCATCGCGGTCATTCTGACCATGTACCTGCAGCAGAAAGGCTTCAGCGTGGAGCAGGTGATCACCTTCGGTCAGCCCAAAGTTACTAATGTGACCGGCGCCAACCGATACGCGGATATGCCGCTGACACGGGTGGTGACGCTGAAAGATATGGTGCCGCTGGTGCCCCCCATCAGCCCGCTGCAGATTAAGGATCTGGATATTTACTGGCATCTGGGTGAAGAAATTATTCTGCTGGGCGATCAGCAGTATTCACGCACCCGGGGGCTGAAAAGCATGCTCAGGGCCACCAAATTTGCCACCTCTGTACCTGGCGAAGAAAACCTCAGCGCACACCGTATGACAACCTATCTGATCCTGATTGACGGGCTGCTGACCACAGCAGAAGAAGTACCCTATCAGATGGAAATCAACCTGTTCGGGCTGTCACTGAACTAAGCGGTAACATCACCATGGTATACCGCCTCAACACGATTGCCGGCGGGATCATACAGAAACGCTGCATAATAATGCGGATGATAACGGGCGCGGATACCGGGTGCGCCGTTGCGGATACCCGCCTGGTAGAAACGGTCAACCATGGCCTGACTGCCGGCCTTGAAGCACCAGTGGCGTTTATCATCCCTTCCCACCTGCTCAGATTCATAAACTGACAGACAACTGTGACCATCATCACCGGCTTCACAGCGTTTGCCATACCCCAGTGACGTTTCTGTCTGATAAACCTTCTCGCAGCCCAGTTCCTGCATGACAGCGTCATAAAAATCAATGCAACCGGCAAGGCTGGTTACAGATATGGATACGTGGTCGATAAGTTGCATATCCTTTCCTCCCTGAAACATTGCTGCCCACAGCAGCTCTGAAAAAATAATTCAGCAGCGTAAGATGCTCAACGGCATTCCGCTAATTCTTTGACCAGCCAGTCCCGGAAGACAGACACTTTGCGCAGGTGTTGACTGAAAGGAGAAAGCAACATCCAGTAAGAAAAACCCGGTATTGAAGGGCCATCCGGCAAAGGTTTCAACCAGCCCTGCTGAACAGGGGTTTTCACCAGTACTGAGCTGACCAGTGCAATTCCCTGACCGGCCAGAGCGGCCTGAATAACATGACTTTCCTGATCGAAGGAAGTCACTCTGAATTCTGAAAAATCAGAGCCGGCCTTATTCAGCCACTGCTTCCAGTTTACTGGCGGAAAGTTTCTGTTTTTCCAGCGGGTCTCAATAAAATCAGCGTCGTTTAAATCTGCCAGGTTTCTTAAATAGTCTTCATTCGCATAGGCAGAAAAAGACTCTGTTATCAGCTTTACACTATCTTCTGCTCTGCTTTCATCACGCCCATATCTGATTGCCAGATCAATGCGTCTGTCCCGCCGGATATCAGAAACCGCTTCGCTGGTTATCAGTTCAACCCGTATATCCGGATTATCCTTACGGAAACGATCCAGATGCGGAACAAGCCACATTGAAGCAAACGAAGCCGTTGTAGCAACCCGCAACACAGACCGGGAAGCGGATATTTCCTCCGCCACATCAGCTATCTGCTGCAATGCCTTATGGACGACGTCAGCAAACCGGACACCTTCGTAAGTCAGGCTGACTGCACGGGTTTTCCTGTCAAACAATAACACGCCCAAACGATCTTCCAGACCAGAAATCTGATGGGATACAGCGGTGGGCGTGATATTCAGTTCTTCTGCAGCCGCTTTAAAACTGCCTAATCTGGCTGCAGCCTCAAACCCACGGATCTGATTCAGCGGAGGTAAACGGGAAAACATAAGCCCAACCAGCAACAGATGACCAAAATTCATCTATAAGTAAGTTTTTACCATTTGTCAACAACCCATCTCCTGCCAACAATTACGCGGTATTCATTCGTATTATCAAGGAGACTCAGATGACCGTTTTACTTCAAATTGACGCCAGCGTACGTAAGGAACGTTCGATATCCAGAGGTATGGGAAAGGCATTCAGGGAACACTGGTTATCACTGAATCCTGCAGACAAAGTCATCCACGGAGACGTTGGCAGTACACCTCCGCCATTCATATCAGAAGACTGGACCAGCGCAGCCTTCACTCCGGCAAACAAAAGAACAGATGAACAGAATTCATTACTTTCATTATCTGACCAGCTGATTGAAGAAGTTTCTGCAGCGGACATCATCATCATCTCCAGCCCTATGTACAACTATGGTATGCCAGCACCTCTGAAAGCCTGGCTGGATCAGATCGTGAGAGTCAATAAAACCTTCACCTTTGACCTTAACCGTGGCGACTTCCCTCTCGAGCCTGTGATGCACGGAAAATCGCTGGTATTGCTGACCGCCTATGGTGAATTCGGTTTCTCAAAAAATGGCATCCGGGAAGAAATGAACCATCTTGGCCCACACCTGAAGACTGTGGGCAAGTACCTTGGCGCCGATGAATGCTTCGAAGCCGGCGTTGAGTATCAGGAATTTGATGACATACGACACCAGCACTCTTTGCAGGAGGCGCACAGAAAAATACCGGAAATCGTGGAAACACTTTCTGAACGGCTCAACGACAAAAAGCGTGCAGAGAACGACTGAAAGAAGCCTCAGAACAACAGATGGCCAGCCAGTGCTGGCCATAACGCCCCCGCCTGTTACTTAAGACCGTCAAGATAACAGAAAGCACCGAGGCAAGTTGCAGGGAAAAATTCGCCCTTTAAAAGCTACGCCTGTTACCCCTCAACGGCCGGACTCTCATCAGCCTTCATATTCACACAATCGGTTACGACCGCTTTCCTTGGCCTGATAAAGGGCGCGGTCAGCGTGTCTGAACAGTGCCTCATAGCCGGCGAGCTCCTGCGTAAAATACGCCACACCAAAGCTGGCGGAAATGTGAATGGTGGTCTGCTCATACTGCAGCGGGAAATTCATAATGGCGCTGCGCAGGCGCTCAATCACCTGCTGAATCTTATTCCGGTCACCTGAGGTGAATACGATACAGAACTCTTCCCCACCGATACGGGCCAGCAGATCGGCTTCTCTGAGGTTATCCTTTGCCAGCTTTGCTACCGTCTGAAGCACCTTATCACCGGCATCATGACCATAGGTATCATTGATGCGCTTGAAATGATCCATATCGAACATCGCCAGCGCCAGAAAACGGTTATCCTGCTTTGCCAGATTAAAAAAGCGTGACAGCTTATCGGTGATAAAACGGCGGTTATACAGACCGGTAAGCGGATCTTTACTGGCCATATCACGCAGCTGACTGTTGACCTCGTGAATACCTTCGAGGTGCAGATCACTCTCATGGGTAAAGGTGGCAAACATAACAATGGCGGTAATAAAAATAAGCAGGCCGCTGAAGTAAGAGATAAAGCCAACAAACCCGCCTTCTATAACCACCAATGGCGGGTACTGGGTAAACCAGACCTCCAGCAACATCCACAGCGGGATACCAACAAAGGTGAAAATCCACTTACGGTTACCGATTTCATTACGGAAGAAGATCAGTGACATGCCGACACCGGGAACCAGATAGTACTGAAATAAGAAATCTTCACCAAAGATAACAGCCAGGGCACAGATGCTGACATAAGCGAGGGAGAGGAACACCACCCGGGCACTGATATAGCGCCTTCTGGCGTTCAGATAGTACGGCAGCAGCATAATAAAACCGACAAAACCGGCAATCAGCGACAGGTAATGATGACTGCTTACAATGAGATCAACCCCGACCATACCGAGAACCAGTATGAAGTTGACCAGACACATCATATTGACCAGCCGGATCTTGCTGGCCAGCCAGAGGTCAGTTTGTGGTGTTAATCCTGCTTCAATTACCTTCCTTAGTCTGGTTACAACCGGGTTAATATAGTGTATTTCCACTTAAGCACAGACCCATATTCAAAAAAGGCGCTATAAGATACCTGTAAAATCCGTATTGTCCAGAAGAAGTATATATATGGGCGCAACAATACTTTATAGTCTGCTAATGTAGCCCGTACGATATGTACTCATTACTTAATATAACAGAACCGTTACTGTTTAAATCAATCGGAGGAAATCAGGAACACCTGGGCTTTTATCTACATTCCAAACAGATCATTGCTGATATCTGTTTCCCATGGACATTCCGGACATCAACACCTAAAGAAAAAGCACTGTTTGCGCCGCAAACCTGATGGCGATTCAGCAGGAAAACCTACCAAAGCAGGCACCCATTTTCAATTATCAACTGATGATCTCATTCAGGATATTATCTACCACAACCGGCGTTTCCAGATAGGTAATTTCAGGCTCTGAACCATACTTTTCACGAACAAATTCCCTCCAGCTTTCCGTATATACAGCCTCGGCATCTTTACGGGAATGCCACAGATAAATTCCACCGACAGAATAACCATCATCGAAAATGACATAACTTTTCCGAATTAATCCAGGCAAGTCTTTATACCTTGGTGCCGTACTCAAGAATATATCTTTCGCTTCCGATTGATTAACAGGACTGGGCAACTTAAATTTAGTGATAGATGTAATCATCCATTCCTCCTTGATTGCAAGGTCATCCGAGTCTACAAAGTGACTGATACTGCCCTGCTTTGTTAAATATTGAGTTTGATATGTAACCTTAACCCGGCAACATGAACATCCCCGCTTATCGGGCAGGCCGCACCTTGTCAGTTTGATTTTGGTGTCCGTTAAAGCGGGGGAAGATCAGCGTCCGCCTTGCTTGACTTGTTAGGTTTTGGATTGGCTGTAAGCTTTATAGCTTTTGTTGGAAGCACAAGCTGTATACTACCGCTTTTACCATACAACTCGATCTTGGTATTTGTTCCAACGTTGGTAAATAGAATGTTTGCGTTTTTAATGGTGCATAAGTCGCCACATACCAAATCAGCTATCAATCCATCATTAGAATAAGCTTCTAGCGTGGACTTATACTCTTTGGCATCTATATGCAGATTAATAGCCTCTTGCCTAACACCCATGGTTTCAAATGTTGTTCGGGTTACGCCACCACCTACTTGACCAAACAATAGAGGAGAAGCATATATTAATACATAAAAAACATAATTAACTAACTGTGGATTAATGGGTTTAGTATTTATTGGCTTACCGCTAGAATCTAACAACTTATCACTTGTATTAATACGTTTTGAGACATTCTCAATTAGCGTGTAGATAAAGCCAATTAGGAAAAGCGTCCCAAATATAGCCATAAAAGAATGACCTTTGAAGTAGCTAACTCCAAGAATCAGAAGATTGGCAATGAAGCCTCCACCCAAAACCATTAGCCAGTCAGATTTTGGTAACGGAACAACAATGTCAGTCTTGGTATTTAATGTTTTAAGAATGAAGTTTATCGGCTTTGCAAAAATCGCAACCCAAAATGTACTAGCGATAAAAAAGGCGAATGCAACTACAGAATAGTAGAAACCAAAGACCACAACCACCCACAGGAAAAACAAGGTGTCGGCTATAGTTAACCCCGACGGATAAAAGTTAATGCTGCCACAATAATAGATTACCAATATAGCACCAATAACTGCACCTGCTACACCAAATGCTCGAGAGTGCTCCTTCACTGCATTAGTTAAAGTTCCAACCAATGAACTGTCTTCCATATTTATCCTGTGCTGATGTGAGAAACCTAACGCCGCTGACAGCGGCTGATCTGCTACCACTTTCGTGGACACTTCAGGCGCACGCCCTTGCATAGTCTTCAGGGCTCTCGTACCCTATTCCAGAGTGAAGTCTCTCTCGGTTATAGAACTCTATAAACTCCACCACTCGTGCGACGGCTTCAATGTCGCTTTCATATCTTTGCTGATGCACCAGCTCAGTTTTCAGAGTATGAAAGAAAGATTCGACGATTGCATTATCCAATGGCGTCGCCTTTCGGCTCATACTTCGTCGCATGTTCGCTGACTCAACCAAATCACGATATTCATGAGCCGCGTATTCAATCCCTTGGTCTGAATGAAAGATACATCCAATAGATGGCCTTTCACGCGACAGAGCCATCCTTAATGCACTTTTTGTCAGCTCACTGTTTCGCTTACGACTGAACGACCAGCCTACCACTCGTCGACTAAAGAGATCGACCACGATTGCGTGATAGAGCCATCCAGAGCCTGTGCGGATATAAGTAAAGTCTCCGGCCCAGTGCTGTCCCTCAGCTGAGGCTGGAGCGTCATCAGAAAGCAGGTTACCCGTTGAGCTGTAAAACTCATGACGTCCAGGGTTCCACGTGTAAAGCCCTTTGCCAGAGGCTTCTACACCGACCTCTTTCATCAGACGTGTCACTCTCCGAACACTACAATTAAAGCCATTACGGCGTAATTGCTGATGTATACGCCGTGCTCCGTAGGCTCTTCTGAAGCCTTGATGCAGCTCAACAATAGCCTCTTTCAACTCGCCGTCGTATCGCTGTCGATCACTCTCATCTCGTGAACGCCAGGCATAGAAGCCGCTTCTGGAAACACCCAACAGCTTGCACAAATGTCGGACATTACGTCCCTTACGGTTCTTCTCAACAAGCTCGTATAAATCTACTTTTTTCGCTGGAAGAACCGTTCGGCCTTTTTTAGAAGTTCGATCTCGTCATTACGATTCTCAAGCTCGCGTTCCAGCTTCTTTATACGCTTTTCAGCAGTAGCAAGCTTGTCTTCGGCTTCTTTAACTGGATCGGTACGATCCGGACGACGCTTAGGTGATGGAGCTTCTTTTTTCATATGCTTGTTTTCCCTGAGTTCACCGCGTCGATGTTCCATCTGCCAACGGTAAAGCATCACTGGGTGTATGCCTAAAGACTCGGCAACATCCTTCGACCTAACTTCAGGATGATTCGCTAACTTAACGGCTTGAAGCTTGAATGCCAAAGTATAGCGTTCGTATTTTCTCTTTCTTGTTTGTCCCACACTGCACCTCTTTGATGAACAGAAAAAACTGTCCACGAAAGTGGTTACAGATCACGCGAGCTTGCGAGCGTCCTAATTGACGCGATTGTTAGGCTTTGGAAAATACAATTCGTCACCTTTTAACCACCTAGCTTCTAGCTTATTGCCACTAATGCTTTTTATATAATCTAATTCGGAAACAAAAATACCTTCAGAATCATCTGTTGAACGTACAATACCAGAATCAATATAAACCAACCTATTCTCATATAGATAGTCACAGCCAAAAACACACAATGGCATAACTATATATGGATCTGTTCTCTCATTTTCGGCGCAGTCTTTTCGTTTTTTCTTATGCGCCGTGACTAATGACTTTACTGAAAATTCTTTTTGGCAAATCGAGCAGAACTCTTTTTCTTTTCCTTCAAATAGCCATAAGCTTAAAATATGATGTTCTTTTCTAGTAGCTACGTTGCTGCTTCCATCAGTCCCTCCTGACGAAGCTTTAATTAGTCTTTGACGAAAATTTTCGTATTTAGTCGAAACTTCAGTGGTGTCTGCACTTTTTCCGACCAAGTTGTATGTATAGTGATATCGACCTTCACGCTTATCTACAAATAGTAAAGGTGAGTGAAATATCGTTTTATCGACAAGTGACTTTTCATAATTTAAAGACAATAGATAATTTGATATTGTCGGGTAGTCATTCACGCTTGACTTAATGAGATAATCACTAATGTCTTTTTCTATATTAGTAAGCTCAACTGGTTCAACATTGATATAAACAGTGGACCCTTTAATTTCTGTATGCTTTGAACTCAGCAAATATTTTTTTATTACATTCTCGGGCGGATAATCTCTTTTCTTTGGAGCTGTTCTTCTTCTTAGCGAATTGTCTAGTACTTTCGCCAGGGTGTCCATGTCTTCTAGATGTGTAATGTTTTTTATTTTCTCAAGGTTATTGATGAGCGTATTGTCTCTAGACTCAAAGAGATAATAGTCATCGCCGCCGAAACTATAAAACCAAGAATCTGAATCTGACCTAATTAAATTTAATAAAATATGAGTTTCTACATCGTCAAGATCAATTTCCTCCATCAGATATTGAAGCTTAGCAATACCAAGCAATCCCGGTATAGTCTTTGCCTTTTTTAAAGATTTTTGTAGCGCTCTTATCTTTGACGAGACTCCAAAAATAATTTCACTGCTTTCGTCGTAACCAGACCTAGTCAACTCCTTTAAACCAATAGTGTATGCTTTATATTCTGTAGCTTCACCTAAGTCGTTGAGTAACCTCAGCAAAGATACAAGGTTTTTAGCGCCATCAAAAAGGTCGTTCGCTTCTACATAGTGATTTAGGTCTTCAAAGGAATGAATAGGTGATGAATGCAGGTACTGAGAGAAACCCTTTAACAAACTAAGGTCATTTAATTTTACAATTTTCTTGAATTTAGAGTTTAGGATTTGTCTTGGTCGCTCTGACCGTCTTCCCTCGGAATCACCTACGTTAAACTCAATTGCTGCATCTTCCAAAGTGGGCCATAAGTCTTTTCCAAATCCATAAAAGTAGAGTACCAAATCGATATCTCTCGACTTCGTATCGAGTTCTTTTAGATTTGCATGCAAGTAGTCTCTTATTTCTTTCTCGATACTCATCAAAGTTCCTATTTAGAAGAGCCTAACGCCCGCATTTGTGGCTGCTTTGGAGCGAAGCGGAAAAGCAGTCCGACAACATGCGTTTGTTAGGCATATCACGCGCTAAATTTCGAAAATACATTTAGTAATAAGATCTCAATATGAGCTGAAACTCTAGACTCACCAATTTTTAAAGAGTTTGGGTGCCCACAGCTATTTCTAAGGCGCAGGCAGGTTTCAAGCTCTTGTTTGACGTTTTTTCCAATTATGGATAAAGACTCAAGGATATTGAGAAAATCGAATTCCTTCATTTTTCCAAGATCATCTGAATTCTTCGCTATCTTCCACTTCGCATCGCGCCTACTCGCCTCTGCATTGAAATCGGATAATTTTGAAGCTACAACGTATTTATGTAATACGGAAATTGCACCGACCCATGACAAAACCACAGCAGCACGTAATTGTCCGCTCTCAAAGCACTCTATAGACTCTTCTAGAAATGATTTGGTGTCTGGGTTAGAAATATATGGTAGATGCTGCCTCAAAGAAGAAGCTATTTTAGGAATGCTGCTCGCGGCTGATGGTCCGACAATATCTGTGATAACTCTTCTGCCATCTGTAGTTAATTCCCATCCACTATCTGTTCTAACGGCAAGCCCCTTGCTTGCACCTAAGATTGAAGAAAAATTCCACTTGCTAGCCGCTCTAAGTCCGGAGCTTGTAGCAAGCGCTTTTATATCCTTGACCTCGTGCGCTATGTCAGGCTCTACAGCCATACAAATAAGTGCCTTTTCGAGACGCCCGTACTCGGTTGCCGCTAATAAATCTTTTAGTCTAGATCGGTCTATCAATTACCCGCTCCCAGCATTTCTTCTACCTTAGCAATTCCTGCCTTTGTAACCTTGTACTTCTTTCGGGCTTGTTTAGCGTTACCAGACTTTTTAAGTTGTATAGCAAGCTGTGGCTTAGCGCCCATAAGGGTGTCAAACTTTTGGTTAATATTTACTATGGAATGACCAAGATCCTTCAGGTCTTTATTAAGTTTTGCAGAAGTTATTTCCGAATCAGAACAAACAACTTGATGCCAATAACCGGCTACGAGAACTTTTAACGCCTCGGTGGACGGATTCGCTTGGGCAAACAGCTCCGCGAATGTATCGAATTCTTCAGTCGGTTCTTCCGACGAACCATCATTGTCTTCTTCCTTTGAATCGTTATTGGAAGGCGACTCCTTTTCTTGTTTATGCCCCACACCTAAGCCAGACACGCCAAATCGATCAGCAGCCCAACGCAGAACACGCGCCTTGGCCTCATCTTCCAGCTCTGTCAGCGCACTAGAGATTGACGCCATTGCTTGAATTTCTTGATCCATAAAATTCTCCATTGTTCATTAAGATGCCTAACGCCTGAATTAAGCCGCGCCGCGAAGCGGCGTCGGCTTGAATGAATTGTTAGGCATGACTAGATTTTCTCCACTTTCTGAGTCGCCCGCAGGCATTGGTGTATGGAGAAGAGGTATTAAATTGAATCATCCTTCCCATAGTCCATTTTTCATACCATGGCTTTCCATAGAGCTCAGAGTCGTCATGGCTCTCCACCAATTCAACTATTTTATCCTTGGCGGAGTTCAGTCGCACAACCAAGTTATCAAATGGAACGCCTTCATAGTCTTTGTAAAACTTTCCCGCTAGCGACCCCAGTTCATTCCACTTGAATCCGGTCTCGGGGAAGTCAACTTTTTCTCCTGACGCAATTTTCGCGTGCCATTTCAGAACTAGTTCGTTCCAGCCAACAAGATACGAGATCAAGTTATGAGGACTCATTTTGCTGCCTTTAGCATGTCCATCCATAGTCTTGTCCAAGACGAATTCAGCAGGAATCAGTGCAATTTCACTGCTTAGTTTTCTATGTTCTTTCTGGATTGCAGAAAGAAGATCGGTCTTATTTTGCGGTACTGACATGCAGATGACCTGTTGCCTAACGCCCCGCTAAACGGCGAGCGTTAGCGAGTCCGGTGGAGGCCACGTTTTTTGTGGGCGGAACGTATTTGAGCGGTTTGTTATGCATTTGTATTCAACCTACTTTATCGTAGGAAATACTTCTGCCAAAAGGTGGATAAATTGAGGTGGAGTCTTTTACAACGTATTTAGCAACTACGTTACCTTCTTCATCAACTTCGTCGTACCAGTATGTATCCGTGTCTTGACCTTTCCGTTGCTCCCACTTTGTATCTGTTTGAACAAGCTCATGATTATCAGGAATACCGATTTTTTCTCTATATTCTTGGCTCATAAATACTTCCTATTTATTAATGTCTTCGACTTTTCGAGTAGTGAATGTGGCCGATGTCATTTCGGTTCGTACAGTTGTACCACAGTACGGACAGATAACAGGCTCAAGCTCTTTACCGCCAGGAACCCCACCACCAATACTACTAACGTAAAACTCCTTCTTACATTCAGGGTTATTGCATTGCTCCATGTCATTCTCCTTGTGATGCATAACGCCCCGCTAAACGGCGAGCGTTAGCGAGTCCGGTGGAGGCCACGCTTTTTAGTGGCCGGAACGAATTTGAGCGGCTTGTTAGCATTTAACGCACCAGCTCCATAGGCTGAAATTTGATACCATCTTTGCTTGCCATTTCTCCAGACGCTTTAAAGCCAAAGCTCTTATACACTGGTACAGCAAATACTGATGAGCGAACAGTATAAACATCCGCCTCTAAAGTGGATGTGGCGCAGTTCCATAGCTCTTTTGATATTCCTTTTCCTTGATGGTGTTCTGCAACAAACAAGTGATAAATATGGTTTGAACCCTTAATTGAGATATAGCCAACAATCTCCTCATTCAAGAGATAAACTAGATTGGTAAAGTCTTTGCTCTTTAACCGATTCTCGAATTCTGAAATCGCCAGAGTGTCAGAAAACCAACTTGGGAGTAACGAGCCATTATCCTCAAGGTAAAAATGAGATAGAGATGACACTAAATTCTTAATTTTAATTGCGTCGCCTATTGATGCTTCCCGAATATTCACAATTTCTCCATGAATGCTAACGCCCGGCTCACCGAGCAAATTTTTGATGGCGACTTTTGTGCGTCTTTTGCACAAAAGGTGACAGCGGAAATTTGTCCGATGCAGCCGATTGTTAGAGCTGGTATTTGGCATAATAGTTCTTTAGAGTTTCAAACTGGTTTTGAGAAACCTCATCAAGCTCTACGCCTGATACCAGCTCATTGAATTTTTTTAAATCAGGCGCGACTTCAAAACTATGAGTGCCCATGGCCTCACGGGATGTCACTGAAAACCGCTCATTACCGGCGCGTTCGATATTACCAGACAGCTCTGAGACCATATCCCATGCATGAATATTGAGATAACTTGCCTTTGACTTCTCTAGATCTTGCCCATCCAGTCCGATTTTACTTTGTAGCTCGGCAAGCTGATCATAGACATCATGGCTTTTATTGAATGCACCATCTGAAAACCTTCCTGCTTTAGCTAAAGCAAATAGATTTGTTTTAATAAGAGGTTTAGCTACCTCCTTTAGGTTCTCAATTGTGGCATTTGCTTCGTCTACAACTTCTCTTAATTTTGCTTCGAAGCCAGCCCCTTTAAACTCTGAAAATTTATCTAGATTGGCAAAAGCCAGAAAAACTCCGCTGGCCGCAACCGCTATTCCCATTTCAGCAGCCATCCCCTTAAGGCCAAATAAAAATACGGATACAATTAATACGATAAAGCCGACAATATTCAAAAATATGTTCATTATTCCTCTCGGAGCTTGTAGCTCTAACAGTTTATTCGTGCGCATGCTCATTTGGGCACCGCTCTTTTGTTCACGGTATTTACCCTAACCTGTTGTTCTGTCAGGTAAAAGCCCTTCTGTAGACACTAATCTCAGGCGTATAAACACGCATGCGCGTTTACACCCCACGAGTGAAACCACCTTTGCGCGTTATCAGCCAGAGAAATCATCTAACCCATTGATTTTATTTACTTTTAAAAAACTCGTTTCATCAATTCACGCATGCGCGTTTTCATTCCAGGCCAAAACGCGCATTGATCTTTCATTTTCACAAAATACACTGTTTATTCATACAGTATATTTTCATGGAGTGAAATTATGAGTCGCAGCCCCTTTCTGGAAGACATCCGTACTTACATGAGGCTACGGGGTATGAGCCTGCGTACTGAGAAAACGTATATTTACTGGATCAGAAATTTCATCCGCTTTCACAACTATAAACATCCCACTGTTATGGGCGCTGATGAGGTTATCGCTTACCTTGGCTATCTTGCTACGCGCAGAGACGTAGCCATCAATACCCAGCGTGTAGCACTTAACGCTCTGGCTTTTTTATACAATCAGTTTCTTGAAATGCCGCTGGGCGACATGAACTTTAAGTTTGCATCCAGACCACGACGTATACCCGAAGTACTGTCGTCCCACGAGATATCTTCCATTCTGTCTGTGATGACCGGACGGGATAAACTTATATTTTCCCTTTTGTTTGGCTCAGGCCTGCGTATCAGCGAATGCCTGCGCTTAAGGGTTAAAGACTTTAACTTCACCAATGGAACTCTGATTGTACGTGACGGCAAAGGGGCAAAAGACCGCGTTACTATCCTGAGTCCAAAGCTTAAACCAGCGATAGATGAAACCATTCAATCAGTAATCAACCTGCAACAAACTGATAATACTCAGGGGGTCGGGCCATCGTTACCCGGCGTTTTGGGCAAAAAGTATCCATCCGCTTATCGCCAGGCGGCCTGGATGTTTATTTTTCCGTCAACCGGCCTGTGCCGCCACCCCATTACAGGTATAGTCTGTCGTCATCACCTTCACGATTCTGTTCCGCGTAAGACGTTACAGCAGGCTGTAATCAAATCCGGAATGCAACATAAGCGAATTACCTGTCACACATTCCGCCATAGCTTTGCTACAGAACTGCTGAGAAATGGCCGTGATATCCGTACCGTTCAGGAGTTACTCGGTCACTATGATGTAAAAACAACTCAGATTTACACCCATGTATTGGGAAATCAGTTCGCCGGTACAAGCAGTCCATTGGACTTTCTGCAGGACTCCAGGCCGTAGCTCAGTAAACTTTATGCCAAACGCTTCTGAAACCAGTAGCACATTGTCTTCCGGCACGCTGCCGCCCTTCCTTCCCAGAGAAAGAATGTGGTTATTTCATTCGGATAGTGTCATTTCACGACAGAAATTCAGAATTAACAGAGGGGTATGCAATATGATAGGCCGTCCCTGCCATTAATCCGCTGTCTGCGTAAGCGGAACACAGCCTGAGCATACACTCAGACTGTGAAAAGACTCAACAACTGCGAGGAAAAAACCGGCCGGTGAAGCCCGGCCAGCGGAAGTGTCAGGAAATCAGCGCGGCGTGCGCCCTTTCGTCTTACTGCGGCCGCTGGCTTTCACTCCACTGCGGTTTTGTGGCTTCGCGCTTTTATGGCCGGGTGGCTGGCTGTTTCTGCTGCCAGGCTTTGCCTTACCGGCGGCCGGTTTAAAACCCGGCCGTGACAAGCGCTTGCCTGGCGCATCTTCAGCCGGAATCAGCGCATCCGGGCCTTTACCGATCAGGTCGGTACGGCCCATTTCGGTCAGCGCTTCACGCAGCATCGGCCAGTTTTTCGGATCGTGGTAGCGCAGAAAGGCTTTCTGCACGCGGCGCACTTTCAGGTCACGCGGCACGGCTATTTTTTTCGATTTGTAGCTCATGCGGTGCAGCGGATCACGCTCGGAATGGTACATGGCGGTCGCCAGCGACATCGGTGACGGATAGAAAGTCTGCACCTGGTCGACGCGCATTTTGTGGCGTTTCAGCCACAGCGCGAGGTTCATCATATCTTTGTTTTCAGAGCCCGGATGCGCAGCAATAAAATACGGAATCAGATACTGCTCCTTACCCGCCTCTTTCGAGAATTTATCGAACATGCGCTTGAAGTTGTCGTAAGTGCCCATGCCCGGCTTCATCATTTTGCTGAGCACATTCTGCTCGGTGTGTTCCGGTGCAATCTTCAGCAGACCACCAACATGGTGAGTGACCAGCTCGCGCACGTATTCCGGGTCTTCCACGGCCAGGTCGTAACGCAGGCCGGAAGCAATGGCGATGCGCTTGATGCCCGGAATCTTACGCGCCGCGCGGTACAGCTCGGTGGTCGCTTTGTGGCTGGTGTTCAGATTTTTACAGATGGTCGGGTACACACACGACAGACGGCGGCAGTTTTTAAGAATGCTCTCGCTCTTACAGGTCAGGTGATACATGTTCGCCGTCGGGCCACCGAGGTCGGAAATGGTGCCGGTAAAGCCCGGCACTTTATCGCGGATTTCTTCAATCTCGTGCAGTACCGATTCCTGCGACCGGCTCTGAATAATGCGCCCTTCGTGTTCGGTAATGGAACAGAAGGTACAGCCGCCAAAACAGCCGCGCATAATATTCACCGAGAAGCGGATCATCTCATACGCCGGAATCCGTGCATCGCCGTAACTCGGGTGCGGTACGCGCTGATAGGCAAAGCCGAACACGGAATCCATTTCTTCGGTTTCCAGCGGAATCGGCGGCGGATTTACCCAGATTTCGCGGTTGCCGTGTTTCTGCATCAGCGGGCGGGCGTTATACGGGTTGGATTCCTGATGCAGTACACGGGAAGCGTGCGCATACAGCGCGCTGTCGTTACGCACTTTTTCGAACGACGGCAGGCGGATAACGGTTTTGTCTTTGTCGTGCGGCACTTTGCGCTGCAGCGGCATGGGGATGATCTTCACCGGCATGACATCATCAGCGCTGCTGCCGCCATTGTCTGAGGCACAGCTGTCGCTGTTGCTCTCTTTCATATCGTATGGATTCGGCAGCTGATCAATATGCCCGGGCCAGTCGATACGGGTGGAATCAATTTCGGTCCAGCCGGCCGGCGACGCATCCCGCACGATGGTCGTACCGCGCAGGTCCTGCAGATCATCGAGGGTTTTGCCCTGCGCCAGCGCGTGGGTCATTTCCACCAGTGCCCGCTCGGCATTACCGTACAGCAGAATATCGGCGCCGGAATCAATCAGCACCGAACGGCGAACCTGATCGCTCCAGTAATCGTACTGGGCGATCCGGCGCAGGCTGGCTTCAATGCCGCCGATCACAATTGGCACATCTTTATAGGCTTCGCGGCACTTCTGCGAATACACAATCACCGCCCGGTCGGGGCGTTTGCCCGGCTCGCCGTGCGGGGTGTAAGCATCGTCGGAGCGCACTTTCAGGTCGGCGGTGTATTTGTTGATCAGCGAGTCCATATTGCCGGCGGTGATGCCGAAATACAGGTTCGGCTTACCCAGCTTCATAAACTCATCCGGGTTGTTCCAGTCCGGCTGGGCAATGATCCCCACGCGGAACCCCTGGGCTTCAAGCAGGCGTCCGAGCACCGCCATACCAAAGCTGGGGTGATCGACATAGGCGTCGCCGCTGACGATGATAACGTCACAGCTGTCCCAGCCCAGTACATCCATTTCCTCGCGCGACATCGGCAGGAAAGGTGCCGTACCGAAGCACTCAGCCCAGTATGGGTAATAGGAAAATAAGTGGGGAGCTGACTGACTCACATCGGACCTCAGAGTTGTTACCGGAAAGCACCCTGACCGGCATGGTCAGAACGGGCGTTATTGTCCCAGAATACGGGGCCGGCCAAAAGCCTGAGAAGGCAGAAAAAGGCGGTTATTCCGCTGCCCGAACCCTGCATTCTGTGGGGTTAATTCAGCTGCCGGCAGCCAGCTTGTCCGCCCTGCCCGCCACACAAGAAACGCGCATTGCGGCCTGCCGGTGCGACCACACCAGACATACCGGCCGTATCAGCCAAAGAAAGGAGTGCGGAAAGTAAATCAGGAGCCGCGGATTTCGCGCCGGAAACCGGCGTCAAAGGCACAGATAATCCCTTAACCGGCTCATTGCCGACCCCACGTTTCAGAGCCCGGGGCGGTAACGTGTAACTGGCTGGCACCTTCCCGGCTACAACCCGATTATCCTCCACCGGATCGCAGCCAATAAAAAAGCCGGCTCATTACTGAACCGGCTTTTCGTAATCTGGAGCGGGAAACGAGATTCGAACTCGCGACCCCAACCTTGGCAAGGTTGTGCTCTACCAACTGAGCTATTCCCGCTTTTCTTTAGCGTTGCTTATTATAACCATTGAAATCGTTATAACAAGTCTTAATGGCATCCCCAAGGGGATTCGAACCCCTGTTACCGCCGTGAAAGGGCGGTGTCCTAGGCCTCTAGACGATGGGGACACATCGCTTAAGAAGTGCTGCGCATTTTACAGCGACTTCATTGATTTGCAAGAATTTTTTTCTTTTAAATCAACAACTTCCTGATTGATCGTCTGATCTGATGCCCTTCTTTCTGCACAACAGGCCTGGCGTGTTGTACAGAATCCGGAGCGGGAAACGAGATTCGACCGGGCTGGCGTTCCAGCTCGCGACCTTCCGGGTCGCTCCGGCAGCTTCTGCTACCTGCTTTCTTCCAAATTGTAATTGGAGCGGGAAACGAGATTCGAACTCGCGACCCCAACCTTGGCAAGGTTGTGCTCTACCAACTGAGCTATTCCCGCACACAAAAGTGGCATCCCCAAGGGGATTCGAACCCCTGTTACCGCCGTGAAAGGGCGGTGTCCTAGGCCTCTAGACGATGGGGACGTCTCAATCAAGGAGCGCGAATTCTATTGAGGCTTTCTGATGTCGTCAACCCCTGTAAATAATATTTTTAAGACTACACTTAACGGAAGGCTTGCGGACCGGTCTGCACATCGTAAATCGTAACTTATGCAGAATTTATCCGGAGCATTGCCGTTAACAGAAAGAATCCGGGCTACAGGGAAACACCAGGCACATGTCGACTACTGCTATTGTGATCATTGCTGTTCTGACGGCCGCGCTTGCTGTCGGAGCCCTGTGGTTTCTGCGCTGGCAGGAACAGCAACGGCTGGAACAGGCCCGCCTCGCCGTCGCCTGCACTGACCGGATGGGCGAACTCAATGCGATCGGCGAATCGGTGGCCCCCTGGGCATCGCCGGAGATGATGGCCTTCCTCGCCGCCGAGATACAGCGTCAGGCACAGATTCTGAATGACCTGAAAAGCCCACTGAATCACCGTATTAATCAGGCACTGGAAAATGCCGCCAACTGGTCTGCCGGGCAGAAAGCCGCCAAAGCAAAACTACCGGCACAAAGCCAGCAGGCTCAGAATCTGCGTAACTCCCTGCTGCATCTGATGGATTACATCCGCAACGGCTATAAAAGCCGCCACCTGGATGGCAACCGCGCCCAAAGCCTGCTGAACGAAGCAAAGTTCCTGAATATAAAAGTGGCGGTGACGGTGTATGAAAGCAAAGCCGCCGCTGCGGCCACCCTCTCCAACTACAGCCAGGCCATCCATTATCTGCGCAAAGCCATTGCCACGCTGAAACGCGTCAATCCGCTGCCGGATGACATGAACACCATAATGAATGCGCTCAGTGAACAACTGGAGGAACACCTGTCGGTGCAGCGTCAGCAAAACACCGGCACCCGGCTGGAAAGCGGTACAGAAAAACTGGCCGAAGACGACGACGCCTGGAAAAAGAAGCATTTCTGACAGCCGGCCCGTCATAACCCGCACGGATGCGACGCCGGGTCACCATTTGACACAGACAATAAACAGACACTCCGCTAGAGTAGGATATTGCAATCCGCCGATCAGGGAGGCGTTATGAAGTACAGGGTACAGAGAAAGCTGCCGCTTCAGCTGGCATTGTATACTGCCCTTGTCACTCTCCTGCTGTCGGCCATCATTACCGTTATTTCCGGCTACCGGCTGCTCAGCAGCCTGAAAGAAGAGCAGCTCGCCACCCGAAACAGCTTAATCGCCACCATCCTGCCCGCTTTTAATCTTGCCACGTTCAACTTTAACAACCAGCTTAACCAGCATCTGGCGGAAGGCCTGATCAGCCACCCGGAAATCGCCTCTGCGATTGTCCTTAACACCGACGGCACCCAACTGGCTCAGGCCAGTGACTCATCCCAGTGTCATCTATCAGCCACCGATCAGCTGCTGTTCCCGGAAGCGGACATACGCAGTGAAATCCTTGAGTACGCCGGCACCCACCTCGGCAAATTGGTGATTGAACTGAACCCATGCCTGATGGCCAACCAGTTTTATCAACGCACCAGCTCCGTCGGCAGCTACAGCCTGATTATTTCCGCCATTATTGCGTTATTTATCTACCTTGCTTTTTATTACCGCGTCACCTACCCACTGACCCATTTTGCCCATCAACTATCAGGCATTGACGCCCACCACATCAATGATAAAGACCTGCAGCAGATGCGCAGCAGACGGAAGGATGAACTGGGCGAACTGATGAATACCACCACCGCCCTGCTGGACATTCTGAAAACCCACATTGAACACCGGCGGCGCAAGGAAGAAAACATTCACGAATATTCCTCCAAGCTGGAAACCCTGATCCATAAACGGACCGATGCCCTGGCCGATATCAACCGCCGCATGAGCCTGCACAACGACAATCAGGCAACGACCTTCTGCTCACCACTGCTGTCACTGTTGCTGCCACGCATCAGCGAGCTGCTGGATTCGCTGAAACCCTCACTGGATGAAGCAGGTTGTCAGCTCTGCAGGCGGCTGCAGAATCTGCTGGAACAGCTGAGCATTATTGAAAAGAGCGAAGACCCCGCGGTCATCTCCCTGTCTGAACTGGCAGAATCCGTTCAGCGCCAGCACCCGCAGCGGATCTGTTTCCGCCTTGAAAGCCCGGATAAAATTATTCTCCCGCCACAGCGCAGCAACCTTCTGCTTAACAGTCTGTTCAGCATCGCCACTGACAACTACCGGCCCGGGCTGGAAATCTGCGCCCGCCGCCGCGACGACACTCTGGAGATTATTCTCAGCGGCGACGGCTTCAACCTGTCGTGCGATAACCTCAACACCATGATTACCGGGCAACTCTCACCAGGCCCTGGCATGCTGGCGGCCATCGCCCGCTCGCTTGGCGGCCAGGTGGAAATCCGCAATGAGGGCAATGGTCAGATACTCGAATGCACACTGCTGGTGAAATGGCTGGAAGATGAACTGCAACCGGTACGGCAGCAACTGTTACATACCCCGGTGCAGATCCGCATTGCCCACGACCTGCTCTGCCAGCGCGTCAAAGGCTGGCTGCAGGAATGGCAGATCAGCTTCAGCGACAGTACCGTTGATGTGACCGGCGTGATTATTCTGACCGACAGCCCGCTGCCGGAAACACGCCGCGCCACCTATCTGCGCCTGTCAGCCGACCTGCCCGACCGCGCCTATCAGCCCTACAATCTGCTGGCTGATCTGCGCCAGCTGATTCCGCAGAATCCACTCAGTGGTCAGAACCGGCAGGCGGTATTACTGGTCGACGACAACACCATCAACCGCATGCTGTGCCAGCGCTACCTTAAGAATCTGGGGATTTCACCGGACGCGGTCGACAACGGCCTGCAGGCTCTGGAGAAAGCGCGCAGTAAGCATTACGACCTGATTCTGATGGACTGTCAGATGCCGGTAATGGACGGCCTGGAAGCGACCCGGCAGATACGGCGGAACTCCATCAACCGCGATACGCCGATCATCGCCCTCACCGGCCTGAGTGGCGAAAATGAACGCCAGCAGTGCCTGACCGCCGGCATGAACGACTATATCGGCAAACCCTTCACTCAGGACCAGATTCAGGCCTGCCTGGTGCAGTGGCTGGATTCCGCCGCGGCGCTCCGTCAGCCGGCCACTGAAGAATAAGCTGGCGCAACTGATCTCGCAGAGCCCGTGCCTGCTCCAGGCCAACCCCACTGCGGCAGAGAATCTTCACTGGCACCTGCTGTGCTTCTTCGCGCAGCGCCAGCCCGGCCGGCGTCAGACTGACCTGCACAATGCGCTCATCCTCTGCACTGCGTGCCCGGCGAATCAGACCCGCCGTTTCCATGCGCTTCAGCAATGGCGTCACCGTGCCGGTATCCAGCAGCAGCCGCTCACACAGATAACGCACCGGCACCGGCAGGCGCTGTTCTTCCTCAGCCTGCCACAGCACCAGCAACACCAGGTATTGCGGATACGTCAGCCCCAGCGCACGCAATAACGGCTGATACGTCTGGGTAATCAGCCGTGACAGCGTATACACCGAAAAACACAGCTGGTTATCGAGGTGCAGCTGCGGGAAAATCTCGTCGTCCACCTCAGGCTCCCAGCAGGGCTTCAATGTCACTGCTCAGCTGTGCCGGCCTGGTGGTCGGCGCATAACGACGTACCACCTCCCCCTGACGGTTAAGCAGAAATTTGGTGAAATTCCATTTGATGGCTTTGCTGCCCAGCAGCCCCGGAGCCGCCTGTTTCAGCTCGCGGTACAGTGGTGCGGTACCGGCACCATTAACCTCAATTTTGGCGAACATCGGAAAGGTCACCCCATAATTCTTCTGGCAGAAAGCGCCGATCGCTGCCGCATCGCCTTTTTCCTGATGACCGAACTGATTACAGGGGAAGCCCAGAATCACCAGCCCACGTTCACGGAACTGCTGATACAGAGCTTCCAGCCCTTCATACTGGTAGGTAAAGCCGCAGTCACTGGCCGTGTTTACAATCAGCACTACCTGCCCCAGATAAGCGGACAGATCCTGCGGTTCGCCACTGAGCAGTGGCATCTGATAATTCAGTACTGTCATATCACACCTTCAGTGTTCAAAATAATATTGTACACAATATATATTGCTGTAAAAAAGGCAAGCCACAGCCTGCCTTTCCCTGCTGCTTACTGGCCGCTGCCGTCTGCATCACCACTATTCAGCGTCAGCGATGCAGAATTGATGCAGTAGCGCAGCCCGGTGGGTGCCGGACCATCGGTGAACACATGCCCCAGATGAGCGTCACAGCGGTGACAGCGCACTTCGGTACGCACCATAAAGTGACTGGTGTCCATATACTCGTCAATCACATCGTCACTGGCCGGCTGAAAGAAGCTTGGCCAGCCACAGCCGGAATCGTATTTCGCATCCGACAGAAACAACGGCTCACCACAGCAGACGCAGTGATAAACCCCCTTCTCCTTACAGTTCCAGTAACGGCCGCTAAATGCCGGCTCAGTGCCGGCTTCACGGGTGACGTGATAGGTTTCCGGGTCCAGTTCGGCCGCCCACTCCTGCGGACTTTTCTCAATTTTCTTCATCGCGCTGATCCACTGTTATCCACTTTCGGAGCCTCGTTCTGAGGAGTATGATGCCACCTTTCTTTTTCCTTTCAATAAAGGCAGTACGATCCATGCAGGAAATTCTTAAATCCGACAAACTGGCAAATGTGTTTTACGACCTGCGTGGGCCGGTACTGCAGGCGGCGAAGCGGATGGAAGAAGAAGGTCACCGGATTCTGAAACTGAACATCGGCAACCCGAAACCCTTTGGTCTCGACGCACCGGAAGAAATCATTCAGGACGTTATTTATAACCTGCCGGATTCCGAAGGTTATGCAGATTCCAAAGGCCTGTTTTCTGCCCGTAAAGCCATCATGCAATACGCGCAGCAGAAGAATATTCAGAACGTCGGCATCGAAGACATTATCGTCGGTAACGGCGTCAGCGAACTGATCGTCGCCAGTATGCAGGGCCTGCTCAACAACGGTGATGAAGTACTGGTGCCAGCTCCGGATTACCCGCTGTGGACCGGTGCTGTTGCCCTCGCTGGCGGCCGTCCGGTGCACTATGTCTGCGACGAAGGTGCCGGCTGGATGCCCGATCTGGATGATATGCGCAGCAAAATCACCGACAAAACCCGGGCCCTGGTACTGATCAACCCGAACAATCCGACCGGCGCTGTATACCCGGAGGAAATCCTGCTGCAGATGCTGGAAATTGCCCGCCAGAATGACCTTATCGTCTTTTCTGACGAAATTTACGACAAGATCCTGTTTGACGGTACAACCCACACCTCAACAGCCTCGCTGGCCGATGACCTGCTGATCATTACTTTTAACGGCCTGTCGAAAAACTACCGCCTGGCCGGCTTCCGCTCCGGCTGGATGATTATCAGCGGTACCAGACATCTCGCCCGTGATTATATTGAAGGCCTGGAAATGCTGGCCTCCATGCGTCTGTGCGCCAACGTACCGGCCATGTACGCTATCCAGACTGCACTCGGCGGCTATCAGAGCATCGACGATCTGGTGGCCCCCGATGGCCGTATCTGCCAGCAGCGTGACATTGCCTATGAAATGCTGAATGCCATGCCAGGCGTGAGCTGCACCAAGCCACAGGGCGCGCTGTACTGTTTCCCGAAAGTGAACGCCAAAGGTTTCAACATTCTCAACGACGAACGCATGGTGCTCGATCTGCTGGAGCAGCAGCGTATTCTGGTGGTTCACGGCACGGCCTTTAACTGGCCCTACCCGGATCATTTCCGCGTGGTCTTCTTACCGCGGCCGGAAGACCTGAATCTGGCGATGGAAAAAATGCATAAGTTCTTCACCACCTACCGACAGGCCTGATACGGAAATTATGCTGGACGTTCATATCGACGATTTTTACATGGATTGTGCCACTGCTCTGCTGACCGGATTCCGTTCTTTTCCGCGTCAGCAGACGCTGTTTATCGAAGATATCTGCGGCCCGGATACCGTTGACGAATTCGGCCTGCACAGCCCCCGCCACTTGGCGGCACTGGGCACGATTCAATGGCTGCAGGAAGAAGGTTATATCCGCTTCAGCGGCCTTAACCGGCAGGAATCCGTGGATGATTTCGTTCTCACCAGCAAAGCCTTTACCCGCCTGATTGCCCCGGCCCGGCCACAATCACTGAAAGACAGCAGCGCACAGGATGCCGACAGCAGCGCGGTATTCCAGTTACTGGAATATGCCCGCCTGCAGCAGGACTCGATCTGGGTGGGCGAGCTGATCCGGGATTATCTGTTGCTGGCCGACTGACGCCGGCCAGCCTTTTTATTTACTGCGGACGTCAAATCCGGCGGCCGTCAGTGCCCCGCTCAGATCATGACATTTGGCCGGCACCCCGACTTTCAGGGTCGGAATATCACGGCGCAGGGGATAATGCTTGCGCAGCTGATCAAAGGTGCTGCGCAGATTGTCAGAACGCTTCATCGCCGTGCGCATAATGCCGTCATCAACCCTGATTTCATACGCAGCCCGGATAGCGGTACGCAAGGCCTGATACAGCGGTACCTGATCGGAAAAATTCACCCGTTTAATACCGGGCTCGGGCAGGAACTGCGCCAGCTTGCGCCGTACCGGCAGACCAAGAAATTCGCACAACCCCTGATAAATAAATTCCGTACCGCGCATTTTACCGTCCAGCGAGTAACCTGCAATGTGCGGGGTCGCCAGCAATACACGATTGAGCAGATTTATGTCCAGATCCGGTTCGTTTTCCCAGACATCCAGAATCGCCTCAAAATCGCGGTGATTCTGCATATGCGCCAGTAACGCAGCATTATCAACCACGGCTCCGCGACTGCTGTTAATAATGCAGGCGTCCGGCTTCATCTGCGCCAGCCGCTCGGCATTAATAAGATGATAGGTCGGATGATCTCCGCCTCTGGTCAGTGGTGTATGCAGGGTGACCACATCGGCCTGCAATGCTTCGTCCAGCGTGACCAGTGGCCCCTCTCCCTCCGCATCCAGATAAGGATCCACTGCCAGTACAGCGACTCCCATGTCCTGCAGACGTTTACGCAGCAGACCGCCGACATTGCCGACGCCGACGATGCCCACCGACAGATCAGTAAAGGTAGTACCACGCTCATCGACCAATACACTCAGCGCACTGAGCACATAATCGACAACCGCCTGAGCATTACAGCCCGGTGCACTTTTAAAGCCGATACCGGCTTCCTGCAGGTATTCCAGGTCAATATGGTCAGTACCGATGGTCGCCGTACCGACAAACTTCACGCCTGAACCGGCAAGCAGTGCGCGGCTGACCTGAGTGACGGAACGGACCAGCAGAATATCGGCCGACGCCAGATCGGCGGCGCTCATGCTGCGCCCCTCAACCAGGGTTATCTCACCGATATCCGCAAAGAATTCATTAACCAGGGGAATATTTTCGTCAGCAACTATGTGCACTGGCTTTCAGCTCTTGTGAACAGGAAGGCGGCCATTGTGGCAACAGAGACCCGGCCCTGTCTACACCTGATCGGCGCGGACAGACGGCCGGACAAACACATCAGCTGACCACCGCCAGCTCAACCGGCACGCCGTTCAGAGCGGCATTACCGGTCAGTGCATCGACCCGCTGATCATCGGTCAGCTCATTGGTATTCACCCCCGCCGCTGTGCGTGCGGTATTCAGCCGCACACCGGGCTGACTGTGCCCCCAGCCATGCGGCAGGCTGACCACCCCCGGCATCAGCTGATCGGTAATCTCAGCTTCGGCGACCAGCTCCGCCACCCGTGAGCGGATCTGCACCCGGGCACCGGCAGTAATGCCCAACTGTTCCGCATCCTGTGGGCAGAGCATCAACGTGCAGCGGTTTTTGCCTTTGATCAGCCGCTGACTGTTGTGCAGCCAGGAGTTATTGCAACGGATATGACGGCGGCCGATCAGCACAAAGCCATGCTGCTGTGACTCCTCCAGCAGGCTTTCACGGGCCTGTTCCAGCGCCTGCACAAACACCGCCGGTGTCAGCTGCAGGCGTTTGTCACGGTGAAACAGGCGCCCCGGCATACAGGGCTGCAACGGACCCAGGTCAATGCCCTGCGGGCTGGCCAGCAAGTGTTTCAGGTCCAGTCGTGCCGGACCCGCTTTGAGCAGCTTATTAAGAATGCCGGCCGGCTTCATCCGGCCCATCACGGTTAAACGCAACCAGTTATTCAGCCGCTGACGCACACTGCCGCGGTTCAGTCGTTTGGCCAGCGCCAGCAGTATCTGCCAGTCTTCGCGGCTACCGGTATCCCGCTGCAGCAATGGCTGTGAGTATTTGGCAACGTTACGCACCGCCAGCGTGTTGAAGATCAGATCATAGTGATCTTTTTCCAGCGGCCCGCACGGCGGCAGAATCAGGTCCGCGTGCTGTGAGGTTTCATTCAGGTAGTAATCCACAGCGACCATAAAATCCAGCGACGCCAGCGCCTCAGTCAGCTGACTGCTGTTGGGTGTGGAAATAACCGGGTTACCGGCCACCGTCAGCAGCGCCCGCACCTGCCCCTCACCGGGCGTCAGAATTTCTTCCGCCAGCGCCGACACCGGCAGTTCACCACCGAATTCCGGTAACCCTCGCACCCGGCTGCGGTAACGGTCGTAATGACCGCGGCCACCCTGTGCGGCAGTAACGGCAGGCAGATCCACCGCCGGGGTGGTAAACATGGCACCACCGGCACGGTCAAAATGGCCAGTGACGATATTCAGCACATTGATCAGCCACTGACACAGGCCGCCATATTCCTGCACTGACACGCCCATGCGGCCGTAACAGACTGCAGCATCTGCGGCCAGCCACTGCCGTGCCAGAGCACGCACCTGTGGTACAGCAATGCCGGTTTTCGCTGCCGTGACTTCCGGTGCAAAGCCGGCCGCCAGCGGTGCCAGCGACTGGCTGTCGATGTAATCCGGCAGCGGTGGCAGCTGTTCCGCCAGTTCGTGGGTCAACACATACAGCAGCGACAGCAGTAACAGCACATCCTGCCCCGGGCGGATAAACCAGTGTTCATCGGCCGCCGCCGTTTCCGTGCGCCGCGGGTCCACCACCAGAATACGGCCGCCGCGCTGACGGATCGCCTGCAGGCGGTTTTTTATGTCCGGCGCGGTCATCAGACTGCCATTCGAGGCCAGCGGATTGGCGCCCAGCACCAGCAGAAAATCGGTGCGGTCGATATCCGGCACCGGGATCAGCAGCTGATGGCCGAACATAAACAGGCTGGCCATATGATGCGGCAGTTGGTCCACCGAGGTGGCGGAGAATTTGTTTCTTGAGCCGATGGCGCGCAGCAGCAGCGGCCCGAACAGCAGATTGCCGTAGTTATGCACATTGGGGTTACCCAGATAGCTCGCTACCGCATCACGGCCATGCTGTGCCTGCACCCGCTGCAGACCCGCGGCGGCTTCGTCCAGCGCCTGCCGCCAGGAAATTTCCTGCCAGCCGGAGGCGGTTTTCTTCAGCGGCCTGCGTAACCGGTCGGGGTCGTTCTGCAGATCCTGCAATGCGGTGGCCTTGGGGCAGATATAACCGCGGCTGAACGGATCGGACTTATCGCCCTTAACCGAGCCGATCTCCCCTGTTTGATCGTCGTAGCGAATCTCAATGCCACAAGTAGCTTCACACAAGCTACAAGTCCGTTTATGCGTCTGCATGGTCATTTTGCACCCCGGCTCCTGAATACCGGCTTTAGCCGGATTTATTTTTTCAATGACTATACCGGTAACGGAATGGCTCCAACCAAGCCTTATGTGCCAAAACTCCGGATCGGCCCCGATTCCCGTGAATTCCTCACCATGCCGGGAGGCGCCCAGGCCGGCCAGGCAAATAAGACTGCAACCACTGACCACAATGCAGGCAAACCAGCCCTGATAAACGGAAAAAATATGAGCTATTACACCCATTAATTTCATGAATGACACACATCAGGGGGACTAATGATCCTGAAGATCAGAATTCCGGTATACTGCGCGCCACAATAGGCAGGTAATCCGTTCTGGAGAGGCTGATCGTCTCTTTTTTATAACCTATCTGCCGAATAAATGAACAATTGGTGCTTAATCACAACGAAACCTACCCCCTCGTTGCTGAACCAAAGTGCTGATACATTGCTAACAAGGCTTTGAGAGGGTCGCTAATGAGTCTGTATTCAGAATACCTGGAAGAAATTGAGGTTCGTAAAAAGGAGCTGGGTTTACACCCAAAACCAATCGACAGTGCCGAACTGCTGTCTGAAATCATTGCTCAGATCAAAGATACCGGCAATGCCGAGCGCGAAGCTTCCCTGAACTTCTTTATCTACAACACTCTTCCAGGCACCACTCCTGCTGCAGGCGTTAAAGCTAAGTTCCTGAAAGACATCGTCACCGGTGCAGAAACCGTTGCTGAGATCTCTCCGGAATTCGCATTAGAGCAACTGTCTCACATGAAAGGCGGCCCTTCTGTTGAAGCTCTGCTGGACATCGCTCTGTCTGACGATGCCAACAACGCCGCTGCTGGCGAAGTTCTGAAGTCTCAGGTATTCCTGTACGACGCCGACACCAAACGTCTGGCTGACGCTTTCAAAGCAGGCAACGCCATTGCCAAAGACATTCTGGAAAGCTACGCAAAAGCAGAATTCTTCACCAAGCTGGACGATATCCCAGAGAAAATTAAGGTCATCACCTACATCGCTGCTGAAGGTGATATCTCGACTGACTTACTGTCTCCAGGTAACCAGTCTCACTCCCGTGCTGACCGTGAACTGCACGGCCTGTGCATGATTTCTCCTGAAGCTCAGCAGGAAATTAAGAAGATGGGTGAAGAAAACCCGGACGCTAAAGTGATGCTGATCGCTGAGAAAGGCACCATGGGTGTTGGTTCTTCCCGTATGTCCGGTGTGAACAACGTGGCACTGTGGGCCGGTGAAAAAACCTCCCCGTACATTCCGTTCATCAACAACCGCCCTGTGGTTGCCGGTACTAACGGTATTGCACCTATCTTCCTGACCACCGTTGGCGTAACCGGCGGTATCGGTCTGGACCTGAAAAACTGGGTACAGAAAAAAGACGAAAACGGCGAAATCGTACGTGACGCCAACGGCGATCCGGTACTGGAAGAAGCCTACTCCGTTAAGACCGGCACCGTTCTGACCATCGACACCAAAGCCAAGAAGCTGCTCGACAGCGAAGGCAATGTACTGGTTGACGTAGCATCTGCTTTCACCCCACAAAAAGTGGAATTCATGAAAGCCGGCGGTTCTTACGCGGTAACATTCGGTAAGAAGATCCAGACCTTCGCGGCTGAAACTCTGGGTATTGAAGCACCGGCTGTTTACGCTGCTTCTAAAGAAATATCTAACGAAGGCCAGGGCCTGACCGCTGTTGAAAAGATCTTCAACCGCAACGCAGTGGGTGTTACTTCCAAAACGCCTCTGCACGCCGGTTCTGACGTTCGCGTTAAAGTGAACATCGTAGGCTCTCAGGACACCACTGGCCCAATGACCTGTCAGGAACTGGAAGCCATGGCTGCTTCTACAATTTCTCCTGAAGTCGATGGTGCGTTCCAGTCTGGTTGTCACACAGCGTCTGTATGGGACAACAAAGCCAAGGCCAACACGCCTAAGCTGATGGCATTTATGAATGCATTCGGTGTGATCACGGCACGTGATCCGAAAGGCATTTACCACTCCATGACCGACGTAATCCACAAAGTACTGAACGACATTACTGTGGACGACCGCGCGATCATCATCGGCGGTGACTCTCACACCCGTATGTCCAAAGGTGTCGCCTTCGGTGCTGACTCCGGTACCGTTGCTATCGCACTGGCCACTGGTGAAGCAGCCATGCCAATCCCGGAATCGGTGAAGGTAACCTTCAAAGGCCACATGAAGCCACACATGGACTTCCGTGACATCGTACACGCTACCCAGGCGCAGATGCTGAAGCAGTTCAACGGCGAAAACGTGTTCCAGGGTCGTGTGATCGAAGTACAGATCGGTACTCTGATGGCTGACCAGGCCTTCACCTTCACCGACTGGACTGCAGAGATGAAAGCGAAAGCGTCTATCTGTATTTCTACCGATGACACCCTGATCAAGTCTCTGGAACTGGCTAAGTCCCGTATCCAGATCATGATCAACAAAGGCATGGACAACGAAGCGGGCATGCTGCAAGGCCTGATCGAGCTGGCTGACAAGCGTATTGCCGGCATCAAGTCTGGTGAAGAGCCAGCGCTGGCTCCGGACGACAACGCTAAGTACTACGCCGAAGTTGTCGTTGACCTGGACGCCATCGACGAACCAATGATTGCTGACCCGGACGTAAACAACGAAGACGTATCCAAACGTTACACCCACGACGTGATCCGTCCGGCTTCTTACTACGATGGCCGTAAAGTTGACCTGGGCTTCGTTGGTTCCTGTATGGTCCACAAAGGTGACATGCAGATCATCGCTGCCATGCTGCGCAACCTGGAAAAGAATGGCCCTATCACGTTCAAGGCTCCACTGGTTGTTGCGCCACCAACGTACAACATCGTTGACGAACTGAAAGCCGAAGGCGACTGGGACATTCTGGCGAAATACGCTGGCTTCGTATTCGATGACGCGCATCCAAAAGAAGCGGCACGTACCAAGTACGAAAACCAACTGTACCTGGAGCGCCCTGGATGTAACCTGTGTATGGGTAACCAGGAAAAAGCAGAACCAGGTGACACCGTACTGGCAACCTCTACCCGTCTGTTCCAGGGCCGTGTAGTAGAAGACAGCGCCGAGAAGAAAGGTGAATCTCTGCTGGGTTCTACCCCAATGGTTGTTCTGTCTACCATCCTGGGTCGCTTCCCGACTCTGGAAGAGTACAAAGCAGCGGTTGACGGTATCAACCTGACGTCTTTCGCTCCACCGTCTGCAGACCTGGCTCGCCCAGCCATCCCTCTGAAAGCTATCTAAGCTTTTGCGGGAATTAGCCCACTGCCCTGACCTTCGGGTTCAGGCAGCGGGCTAAGCTCAGAATGAATGATTGGGTTTTGAGGTTCTGCAAAGAACGCTTCACAGCACAAAAGATCAATGACGAAGAGCGGATTTAGGCAGGTTTAAAATCAGCTTATGCAGCTCACTGAACTGATCGGCTTCTGTTGAAACAAAACGCGATCGAATAAAAAACCGGCACTCGTAAGAGGAGCCGGTTTTTTTGTCAAAGAATTCGACGATTAGCTGTATATAGCTCCTGCCCTTCTACGCTATTAAAGTCAGCATCATCCGTAATTATCTTTTTAATGTCCGACTTTTCCATCAGGTAACAATAGAATGCGTCATACGCATCTAGAGCAGATTCCTCAAAAAGGCTGTGAACGTCATTTACAATGGTATTATTCAAACTAAATGAAAGTGAATTGGAAATCGAATTGATTGTATCCCAGGCCATTTTTATTTCTTCAACAACAGCCTTTCGACACTCTGAATCAGAACGAAACTCTTTGCGCGTTTTAGCTACCCCAGAATTACTCGCCTTATAAATTTCGTATTCCGTTCTCTCAATAATATTAGCCAACTCCGTATATACTAGCGGGCAATGATATATCTTAGCCCCAGAACCAAGGACTTTTTCAACAAAATCAGGATATTTTTCCAGTTGATATCTTTGAGGAGCGCCACTTATTTCAATTTCTTTTGATGCACAGTAAGTAAACCAAAACCAAACATTAGTATCTACAAAATACCTATCTGTATGAACCGGAATTTCAGAGTCAATCGATTTAATCATTTCCCTTACCCAATGAAGTGTCTATCCCTGAGCTAACTGTTCCGCTATTTTTGTAAAATTCCAAAGCATTCGCAATTACGTGATTCAACAACCCTCTACCAACATCTGAGATGTTTTCAACAACCAATCGATCCTGTAATTGGGTCACCGAAATATCTTTAAGAAGCAAACCAATCGATACATTTAGAAAAGGAGAAGCAACCGTAACCCCAGAAAAATCGAGTTCCACCCTCCCCCCCTGAAGTATCTCCTTGTGAATTTCAGTGTACAATTTCTTACCGCTCTGAATTGAAATCGCATTACTACCAACCAGCTTACCAATATTTACTCTTTTCATATCGATTCCTCTAAAAATACTGAGTTTGATTTTCAGATTCAAAACAGTAGTGCCTATTATCGCAATTGATCTTAATGCTCACGAGAGTGCCAGAGATGTTGTATCCACTTTTCTTGACATCAAATAACTGATCACTTGTAGTTAAAACCTGTACATCGTTGCTATATACTCGCATCTCACCTTTATTCAATACTACAAACTCTCGTAACAAGTCAAATCCCAACCCGCGAGGAATATTAAGTCCAACACTATCCGTCCTCGTACTATTCCCCTTCATCAAGGCCCAATTCATCGCATCTATACTATCAACTATTCCAGATACATTATCTCGTACGTTTTGAACAATACCAGGTCCAAAATCCACTACACTGAGATTAAGTTTCTTTTCTTTTCTATCGTATTGCCCGCAGCTATATACCCCTAACCTTTCCATTCTCTGGACAGACACCCCATGACCATACGCATTCATAAATATTTCAAAAATTCGACTAACAATTGCCTCTTTTAATTGCGCACTCAGATTTAACTTATCACTGGATAACCATTGATCCCTCAAGTGGGAAGCTATATTATCGTCATTAAGATGGTTATTATGTTCTCGATAGCCTATATAGCCCCCCACACTATATCCTTCAAATCCAGATCTACTAAAGTGGCTGAGAAAATTGTTATTGATCAAAGAATCTCTAACAATAGACCTCATTGTATCGACTAGAAACATAACACCGTAACTAGAGAATGCTTTTGTGTTCAACAGACCTGCAATTACATGAGATGATAAACCATTTTGGTAATCGACATACCGAGCTAACCCACCTAACATGACGACGCCATTATGTTCGATTATTGCACAACTAGAAAAATCAAAATCAAAGTGCCCCTTGGGATTCGCTAGTATAGTTTCTGCGATTCCAAGGACAGCTGAATAACCGTTGTCGTCATCCCTGATAGTAGGGACCTTAATTACTGTTTTGAACAAGACTCACCTAAAATTCATCTGCAAATGATTTAGTCCGGTGATAGTAACCATATCACTTACGCCGATACCATCGTCTTTTCACATTTTTTGTGTGATTTCTATACTCAAAAGTAAGTCAAAAGGGCTCCCTTTATCCACTTATTCCGATAAAGCCTGAAACCTACCATTACATGGACACCCACGCTAACACATTCTTCCGATTGAGCAATATTCGGGGTAGAACCCGGTAAACGCCCATACTGTAGCTACACACTACCTATCGAAACCCTATCAGGACACCCACGTTAGCACTACGTGCTGCGATGATCAGCCAACACCGGTTACGGCTCATCGCGCTATCGAGAAGCCACAATACCGCTCCCCGATCCCAGCAGCACAGCAATCTGAAACCTGAGCTGCACAAGATTGTATACAATCCGACTAAAGCGGCAGTCAAAAACCTTGATTTACCCCCTCCTGCCGTTAAAATTGCTGACAATCCTAAAGCCTCTGCCACACACTGTATTCACCAGGAATCCAGCATGACATCACCTACCAATTTCGACCCTTCAAGCTCGATTAAGACTCTGCCAGGCACGTCCCATCGTTTTCACAGCCTGCCAGACACCGCAGAACACTTCGGCATCAATCTGGATGATCTGCCGTTTTCTCTGCGTCCTATTCTTGAAGGTATTGCGCGTAATGTCGGCAAAAACGGCATCACGGTTGAGCAACTGCAGGCGCTGGGTAACTGGCCTGAGCATCAGGGTAAAGAGCCGGTCGAAATTCCGTTTACTGCCGGTCGTGTGATCATGCACGATCTGAGTGGTACACCTGCCATCGTCGATTTTGCCGCGATGCGCTCGGCGGTACAGCGCATGGGCCTGAACCCGGCCATTATTGAGCCGCTGGTGCGTGCCGATCTGGTGATCGACCATACGGTCACCATGGACAACACCGGCAGCCCGGCGTCGCTGCGCATTAACAGCGAGCTGGAAGCTGCCCGCAACAAAGAGCGTTATGCCTTCCTGAAATGGGGTGCGCAGGCGTTTAACACCATCCGCATTATTCCGCCGCAAACCGGCATCGTGCATCAGGTGAACCTGGAGTATCTGGCTCAGGGCTACCTCAGCCAAGACGACCTGATGATCCCCGATACCCTGATCGGTATGGACAGCCATACGCCAATGGCCAACGCGCTGGGTATTGTTGGCTGGGGTGTGGGTGGTATTGAAGCTGGCGCGTCCATGCTGGGCCAGCCGATGGAAATGCTGGCACCGGAAGTCATTGGTGTAGAACTGACCGGCGCCCTGCGCGAAGGCGTTACCGCCACCGACCTGGTATTAACCATCACTGAAATGCTGCGCAAATACCCACGCGGTGTGGTTGGTAAATTCGTGGAATACGTGGGTGAAGGCAGCGCTAATCTGTCACTGCCAGACCGTGCGACCATCGCCAATATGTCGCCGGAATACGGCGCGACCATGGGCTTCTTCCCGTTTGATGAAATCGCCGCCGACTACATGAAAGCGACTGGCCGCGATGGCGACCTGCCGCTGGCCTATTACCAGGCCCAGAATATGGCGTGGAAAGCGGGCCAGAAACTGCCACGCTACACCGACCTGCTGCATCTGGATTTATCGACCGTTGAACCGTCTGTTGCCGGACCAAAACGCCCGCAGGACCGTCTGCCGTTGGGCGATATTGGCAAGGTATTCCAGAAAGCCGCAACTGCAGGCTCTCGCACTCCGGAAGAAGTGAAAGTCACGCCGGTTAAGGCCGACGAAGCGGGTATCTTCCAGTCGCTGCCAGAACGCACCTTAAAAGACGGCGACATTGTCATTGCCGCGATTACCGCCTGTACCAACACCTCGAACCCCGGTTTGTTAATTGCCGCTGGTTTGCTGGCGAAGAAAGCCAATGAACTGGGCATGAAAGTGCCGGACGGCGTAAAAACCTCGATGGCTCCGGGTTCACCGGTGGCGACCGACTTCTTAACCAAAGCCGGATTGCAGGAACACCTCGATGCCCTCGGTTTTAACACCGCAGGTTACGGCTGTACGACGTGCGTCGGTAACTCTGGTCCGCTGGCACCAAGTATTGAAGCTGCGTTGCGTGACCACGACATTATTGTGTCATCCGTGTTGTCGGGTAACCGTAACTTCGAAGGCCGTGTGCACCCGGATGTCGACACCAACTTCCTGATGTCGCCACCGCTGGTCGTTGCTATGGCCATTGCCGGTAATGTGAATATTGATGTGACCAAAGAGCCTCTGGGCAAAGACGCTCAGGGCAATGATGTGTTTCTGAAAGACATCTGGCCGAGCAACGCGGAAATCACGCAAACCATGCATGAGTGCATGGACCCGAAAGCCTTCCGCGCAACCTACGAGAACTCACTCGCTGGCCCGGAAACCTGGCAGAAGCTGGAGTCACCGACTGGCCCGGTGTATCAGTGGGATGAGAAATCCAGCTACATTCAGGAGATCTCGTTCTTTGATGGGTTCTCACTGGAGACACCAGCAGATTCAATGAACAACATCAGCAACGCACGCATGCTGGTGATGTGTGATGACAACACCACCACCGACCATATCTCACCGGTCAGCCGCATCCGTCTGGATTCACCACCGGGAGAGTACCTGATGTCGATCGGTGTGGATGCCAACGACCTGACCTCTCTGGGCGCTCGTCGCGGTAACCACCACGTGATGCTGCGCAGTATCTTCGGCAACGTAAAAGCCAGAAACCTGATGCTGCCGGGCACGACCGGTGCGGTAACGAATTACTACAACGCCAATGGCGATGCAGAGAAGATGTCGATTTACGACGCCGCCTCACGCTACCAGCAGGAAGGCACGCCATCGGTGGTCTTCGGCGGCAAACTGTACGGCACTGGCTCATCCCGCGACTGGGCGGCTAAAGGCCCAGCCCTGTTGGGTGTTAAAGCCATCATTGCCGAGAGCTTTGAGCGTATTCACAAGTCCAACCTGGTGGGTATGGGTGTACTGCCTCTGCAATTGCCGGAAGGCGTGACTCTGGGTTCCCTGAATCTGGACGGCTCTGAAACCTTTGATCTGGCCGGCATTGATGCCCTGACGCCACGGGGTTCTGTGACCCTGACGATTAAGCGCAAAGACGGCTCGACCGAACAGCATAAGCTGCTGTCGCGGGTGGATACCTCATCCGAGCTTGAGCAGATTCGCCACAAAGGCATTCTGCCGATGGTATTGCGCGATATTATCGCTGCTAACAGCTAACCACACAGATAACAACAGCTGAAACAGGTGCTGCTCGCTTAATCAGGCACTGGTAATTAAAACAGGTATAGGGGTTCGCCCAGACATCCTGACTGCTTACCTGACTAAAACCGGCACTCGCAAGAGGAGCCGGTTTTTTACGTAGCAGCCCCTTTAGGTAACAGCCCCTTCATGTAGCATCCCCTTTAAGTAATAGCCCCCTCTGTTGAACAATCCCCTCGAGGGCCAGCGTCATCCCCTGCTCCGGGCAACCGTTCCGACACCGGGCCAACACCAACAGGACTAACGCCTGAACAACACCGTTCAGCAGTGCTGCTCAAACCGCTGCAAACCGCATTCTGCCGCTGGTTGCCCTGCACATAGTCGACGTTCGTCTCTGGGTGTTTCTACTGGCACTGATGCTAGAATCAGCGGAAGGAGCTATAATTTGCCCCGAAAAATGAGCGAACTGTGAAGAGTCTAATTGTTAACGATGAGGAAACCGCTGTGTTAGAAGCTTATCGCGCACACGTCGCTGAACGTGCAGAATTGAACATCCCACCAAAGCCACTGAACGCCGAACAGACTGCCGCTCTGGTAGAACTGCTGAAAAACCCGCCAGCCGGTGAAGAAGAGACTCTGGTCGACCTGCTGGAAAACCGCGTTCCACCGGGCGTGGACGAAGCTGCCTACGTAAAAGCGGGCTTCCTGAGCGCGATTGCCAAAGGTGAAACCACTTCGCCGCTGATCAGCAAAGAAAAAGCGGTTGAACTGCTGGGCATGATGCAGGGTGGTTACAACATTGAGACTCTGGTTGCACTGCTGGACGACGCCGCACTGGCCGCTCTGGCCGGCGAACAGCTGAAGCACACCCTGCTGATGTTCGACAACTTTAACGACGTTAAAGAAAAAGCCGAAGCCGGTAATGCCAACGCCAAAGCGGTGATGGAATCCTGGGCCAACGCTGAATGGTTCACTAACAAGCCGAAAGTTGCTGAAAGCATCAAAATGATCGTTTTCAAAGTGACCGGTGAAACCAACACTGACGACCTGTCCCCTGCTCCGGATGCATGGTCCCGTCCTGACATCCCGCTGCACGCCCGTGCTGCTTATAAAATGACCCGCGATGGTCTGACGCCTGAAGAGCACGGCGTTACCGGCCCAATGAAGCAGATCGACGAGATCAAAGCCAAAGGCCTGCCAGTAGCATTCGTTGGTGACGTTGTGGGTACCGGTTCTTCGCGTAAGTCTGCCACCAACTCTGTACTGTGGTTCTTCGGTGATGACATTCCGGGCGTGCCGAACAAACGTGCCGGCGGTGTCTGTATCGGTAACAAAGTTGCCCCTATCTTCTTCAACACCATGGAAGATGCCGGCGCTCTGGTATTCGAAGCACCGGTCGACAACATGAACATGGGCGACGTGATTGAGATCCGTCCTTATGACGGCAAAATCCTCAACGAAGCCGGCGAAGTTATCTCCGAATTCGGCTTCAAATCCGATGTGATCCTGGACGAAGTTCAGGCCGGCGGCCGTATTCCGCTGATCATCGGCCGTGGTCTGACCACCAAAGCCCGTGAAGCTCTGGGCCTGGGCGCGACTGACATCTTCCGTCTGCCGGTTGATCCGCATGCCGGCACCAAAGGCTTCTCTCTGGCGCAGAAAATGGTGGGTAAGGCCTGTGGTCTGGCAGAAGGTCAGGGCATCCGTCCGGGAACCTACTGTGAACCTAAGATGACCACCGTGGGTTCTCAGGACACCACTGGTCCTATGACCCGTGACGAACTGAAAGACCTGGCCTGTCTGGGCTTCCAGGCGGATCTGGTGATGCAGTCTTTCTGTCACACTGCGGCTTATCCGAAGCCGGTTGACGTTGAAATGCAGCACACCCTGCCTGACTTCATCCGCACCCGTGGTGGTGTGGCTCTGCGTCCTGGCGACGGTATCATCCACTCCTGGCTGAACCGCATGCTGCTGCCGGATACCGTGGGTACCGGTGGTGACTCTCACACCCGTTTCCCGATGGGCATCTCCTTCCCGGCCGGCTCCGGTCTGGTTGCGTTCGCCGCAGCGACCGGCGTTATGCCACTGGATATGCCTGAGTCTGTACTGGTGCGTTTCAAAGGCAAAATGCAGCCGGGTATCACCCTGCGTGATCTGGTACACGCCATTCCTCTGTACGGTATCAAACAGGGCATCCTGACCGTTGAGAAGAAAGGTAAGATCAACGAATTCTCTGGCCGTATTCTGGAGATCGAAGGTCTGGAAAACCTGACCGTTGAACAGGCATTCGAACTGTCCGACGCGTCTGCAGAACGTTCTGCCGCCGGTTGTACCATCAACCTGTCGGAAGAATCTGTTGCTGAATACCTGCGCTCTAACATTGTTATGCTGCGCTGGATGATTGCTGAAGGTTACGGTGATCCACGTACAATGGAACGTCGCGCCCAGGCAATGGAAGCATGGCTGGCCAACCCAAGCCTGATGCGTGCCGACAAAGACGCAGAATACGCGCACGTGATCGAAATCGACCTGGCCGACATCAAAGAGCCTATCGTGTGCTGCCCGAATGACCCGGATGATGCCAAATATCTGTCTGAAGTGGCTGGCGACAAGGTTGATGAAGTATTCATCGGTTCCTGCATGACCAACATCGGTCACTTCCGTGCCGCCGGTAAACTGCTGGCTCAGCACAAAGGTGGCATGTCTACCCGTTTCTGGATGGCGCCGCCAACCAAGATGGATGAAGCTCAGCTGATGGAAGAAGGCTACTTCAACATCTACGGTACTGCCGGTGTCCGTACTGAAATGCCGGGATGTTCACTGTGTATGGGTAACCAGGCACGGGTTGCACCGGGCGTAACCGTGCTGTCTACCTCTACCCGTAACTTCCCGAACCGTCTGGGTGATGGTGCTAACGTATACCTGACCTCTGCTGAACTGGCTGCCGTTGGTGGCATCCTGGGCAAACTGCCGACTCCGGCTGAGTACATGGAATACGCGAAAAACCTCGACAGCATGTCTGCCGATATCTACAAGTACCTGAACTTCGATCAGATGGACGAGTACACTAAGAAAGCCGCCACTGCAGTGATTGCCACTGACAAGTAATCTGCTTTCTTTGTAGATAAAAAAACCCGGTTCAGGCCGGGTTTTTTTATGCCCACCCAAATAAAGAAACAGTCTTATGACATAAAATCACAAATAAAACAGGACATGTTATTGCTGGGCACAACACCATTAACTAACATTGCTGCTCCGGTAAAATCAGACAGGATTACTTGTGACCCGCCCATCGAAAGAAAAAGGCTCGCAGCTACTCGGCATTATCAGTGCCCTGGCTCTGCTGGCTAACACCCTGTTTCTGGGTATCTTTTTATACAGCTTCATTCTTCTGCGGATTATCCTCCCGGCGCGACTGGCAGAGGTACTGGCCAACCCGGTCATCACCCGCATAGCCAGCCTCTGGGTCGCCGGCATTCTGTGGTGGATGAATAACATTTATAAAGTCGACTGGAATATTCAGGGACTGGAACGTACCGGCAAAAAAGGCTGGTTTTTAATTACCGCCAACCATCAGAGCTGGGTCGATATTTTTGCCCTTTATCAGATCTACCTGGGCAAAGTGCCTCTGCTGAAGTTCTTTATTAAAAAAGAGCTGGCTTATATTCCGGTTGTCGGCCAGGCCTGGTGGGCTCTGGACTTCCCTTTTATGCGCCGTTATTCAAAAGAATTTCTCGCCAGACACCCGGAAAAAGCCGGCGATGACCTGAAAGAAACCCAGAGTGCGTGCGAGAAATTCTCCCGCATGCCGACCTCAGTCATGAACTTCCTGGAAGGTACACGCCTGACCGAAACCAAGCACCAGAATCAGGAATCGCCCTTTAAGCATCTGCTGAAACCGAAAGCCGGCGGCCTTGCTTTTGCCATTCAGGCACTGGGGGATAAATTCAACGCTCTGACCAATGTGACGATTTATTATCCGGATGGCATCCCATCGTTCTGGGGCATGATGTGCGGCGCTTTCCGCCGCGCAGAAATCCGCATTGAAGAGCTGCCGATTCCGGCTCACTTCAGCAAGGGGGATTATCAGACGAACGATGCCCTGCGCCTGGAAATTCAGCAATGGGTTACCCAACTGTGGGAAGAAAAAGACCAACTGCTGGAGCAACTCAGTCACAGCAAGCACTGAAAGCCATCCCGGTCCTGCGTCAGCACAGGACCGGAACGCACCACCCCTGCCCCATACCAGCCTCCACACCGACTGCCATATCATGACAACCTGCTGACTTTTTAAGATATAAGGCGGCGCACGGATTTAAAAAGATATTTATTACGCTGCAATTCCTTGAGAAAAGCAGACGCTGTCCCCGTCACCCTACAGCTGCTGAATTCCTGCTACCGGAGCATCCCCCGGCGAGCCGGAATTTAACCACAAAGCTCCGGATGACACGGCACTTTCAGGCTGAGAGTGCCGTCATATTCTCTCAGTCCCGGAAGTAATCCTTCATCCATTCATACAGGCTCTCAGCACTGAAATCATCGCCACGCACCGCCTGATACTCATCCTCCGGGTCCTGATCGATGAAAGTATACTGATACTGAATCAGCCCCGGATGCTCATCGTGCAGCACAATCAGTATGCGCTTTCTGCTGCGCAGACAGTCGATACTCATCACGTCCGCCGGAATACCCATTTTACGCATTCCCTGCATAATACCGATGACCGGATTAATGTCGGTAAAATCCCGCTGAATCCGTGCATGAGCGTCACTGGCAATCTCAGACAGCGACAGCAGGGCCGGGTTGGCATTCAGGTTATGTTGCATCGGAAATCCTCCTTTCCAGCAATAAAAACGGGAGCCGATGCTCCCGTTTTTATTATGCACTGATCAGCCTGACCGATTATTCAGCTTTTGGCTTTTCGCGCAGTTTGATGTGCAATTCACGCAGCTGAGCGCCGTTCACCACACCCGGTGCCTGAGTCATAACACAGGCAGCAGACTGGGTTTTCGGGAACGCGATCACTTCACGGATAGAAGTCGCCCCGGTCATCAGCATGATCAGACGGTCGAGACCGAACGCCAGACCACCGTGTGGTGGTGCACCGAATTTCAGCGCATCCAGCAGGAAGCCGAACTTCTCACGCTGCTCTTCTTCAGAAATACCCAGCACTTCGAAGACCGTTTCCTGCATGGCTTCATCGTGGATACGGATAGAACCGCCACCTAATTCGACACCATTCAGCACCATATCGTAAGCACGGGACAGAGCCTCCAGCGGATTCGCTTTCAGTTCTTCCGGTGAGCAGCTTGGCGCAGTAAACGGATGGTGCAACGCAGACACAGAACCATCATCGTTCTCTTCGAACATCGGGAAATCAACCACCCACAGAGCAGCCCATTCACTGGTATAGAGGTTCATGTCTTCTGCAACTTTGCAGCGCAGTGCCCCCAGAGCTTCGTTAACGACCCTGGCTTTATCCGCACCGAAGAAAACGATGTCGCCGTTTTTGGCGTCCAGTTTCTCCATGATCTTCATGGTGTTGTCATCACCGATGAATTTAATGATCGGCGACTGCAGGCCTTCAACACCTTTTTCGATTTCGTTGACCTTGATCCAGGCCAGGCCTTTGGCACCATAAATACCGACAAATTTAGTGTATTCGTCGATCTGCTTACGGCTCAGCTCAGCACCACCCGGCACTTTCAGCGCGGCCACACGACCTTTCGGATCCTGAGCCGGACCGGCAAATACCTTGAATTCGATATCCTGCAGGAACTCAGCCACGTCAACCAGTTCCATCGGGATACGCATATCCGGCTTATCAGAACCGTATTTGTTCATCGCTTCGGAATACGGCATGCGCGGGAAATCGCCCAGATCCACATTCAGTTCTTTGGCGAAGATACCTTTGATCATATCCTGAGTCAGGGTCATGATGGTTTCTTCGTCGATGAAGGAAGCCTCGATATCAATCTGAGTAAACTCAGGCTGACGGTCAGCACGCAGATCTTCATCACGGAAACACTTGGCAATCTGGTAGTAGCGGTCAAAACCGGACACCATCAGCAGCTGCTTGAACAGCTGTGGTGACTGTGGCAGCGCGAAGAAAGAACCTTCGTGGGTACGACTTGGTACCAGATAGTCACGCGCACCTTCCGGCGTCGCCCGCGTCAGGATCGGGGTTTCAATATCCAGGAAGCCGTTATCGTCCAGGTAGTTACGTACCGCAGAGGTGACTTTGGAACGGAAACGCAGTTTCTCCTGCATTTCCGGGCGGCGCATATCCATATAGCGGTATTTCAGACGGACATCTTCACCCACATCGCTGTAACCATCGAGCGGGAACGGTGGCGTTACCGCTCTGTTGAGGATATTGATGTCCTTACCCAGCACTTCAATCATGCCGGTTTTCATATTCGGGTTGGTGGTACCTTCCGGACGGCCACGCACACGGCCGCTGATCTGAACCACAAACTCAGAACGTACGCTGTCTGCAGTATTGAAGGCTTCCACGGTATCCGGGTCGAATACTACCTGCACCAGACCTTCACGGTCGCGCACGTCGAGGAAGATTACACCACCGTGGTCACGGCGACGATGCACCCAGCCACAGAAAGTTACGGTTTGGTCAATCAAGGTTTCGTTGATATCACCACAATAATGTGTGCGCATCGTTTGGTCCTGCATCTGAAGTCGTCTGTTAATCTGAAGTCGCCCGCCGGGGCACCCGGGCACGGTTCCGGGGTCCCCGGACCGCCGACAGTCCCCGCTGCTGGCTGCTGACCATAAATAAAAGGCGGGCATTATAACGGATTTCACCCCCCCTCCGATAGCCGCATCAGTACGGAAATCGCTTATCCGTATCCGAGCAACTGCAGATATACCGTATCCGGCCATGCCGGCTGGGCTTGCCCACCCCTGCACCGGGATCATGACGGACATTCCGCCTGATGTCGCATTTATGCGCAGAATACTGCAAAAACAGGGGTAAAACGCTTGCCAGTGCTATTTTTTTGCATAAGAATCAGGCGCAGGATCAATGATCTGCAGCGTCACGCGAAACGCGGCGTAATACCGACCAAAACCATCAGAACAACAACCCCATAAGGACCATAATATGGCTGTAAGAAAAGCACCGGCTGCAAAAGCCAAGGCAAAAGCACCCGCGAAAAAAGCTCCGGCAAAAGCGGCTGCCAGAAAAGCTCCAGCCAAAAAAGCGGCTGCTCCTAAAGCGGCGGCAGCGAAACCTGCAGCTGCGGCACGCAAAGTCACTGCTCTGAGTGAGAAATACACCAAAACTCAGATTCTGAACGAAATTGCAGAAAATACAGGCCTGAGCCGCAAAGACGTGACCGCGGTAATGGATGAACTGTCTATTATCATTGAGCGCCACATTAAGAAACGTGCCGTCGGCGAGTTCACCCTGCCAGGTCTGCTGAAAATCAAAACCATCAAGAAACCGGCTCAGAAAGCCCGCAAAAACGTTCCGAACCCGTTCCGCCCGGGCGAAACCATGGACGTTGCCGCCAAGCCAGCCAGCACCAAAGTTAAGGTCCTGCCGCTGAAGAAACTGAAAGACATGGCGATGTAATTGCCACAGGCTTTCTGTTATAAAACGGTCTGAAGGTTTCTTCAGGCCGTTTTTACTCCCCGCCATGACCAAACTTATATCCCTGCTGCAGTCTGTTGAAGCCTGCACGCTCTGCTCACAACACCTGCCACTCGGACCACGACCGGTTGTACGCATCAGCAGCAGTGCCAGAATACTGATCATAGGCCAGGCTCCCGGAACCAAAGTACATGCCTCCGGTATTCCGTGGGACGATGCCAGCGGCCGTCGTCTGCGTCAGTGGATGAACGTCAGCGATGAACTTTTCTATAACCGCGAACACATCGCCATCATGCCGATGGGTTTCTGCTACCCCGGCAAAGGCAAAAGTGGTGATCTGCCACCACGGCCGGAATGCGCCGCAACCTGGCACCAGCCACTGCGTGAGCTGATGCCGCATATCAAACTGACCCTGCTGATCGGCCAGTACGCGCAGAATTATTATCTGCAGGATCACTACCGCACTCTGACCGAACGGCTTCAGCACTGGCGCGACTTCCCTGCCGGCGTTATCGCCCTGCCGCATCCGTCGCCACGCAATCAGCTGTGGCTGAAGAAAAACCCCTGGTTTGAGGAAGACGTAGTGCCTTTCCTGCGCACTGAAATCCGTTCAGTCCTGGGCAGTGACGCGGTTGATGCTTAACATCCCTCTGCTGCTCAGTTACCTCGGCTACCTGCCGCTGCTGCCTCTGATGCCGCTGATTATTGCGCAGGGCCGGCGCGTACGGCGCGATACAGTACGCCTGCCGGAAGCCAGTGGTGCACGGCAATACATCACCGACCCACAGGCGCCGGCGCTGCTGCAGCTGGGGGAAAGCACGGTTGCCGGTGTCGGTGCAGAAGATTTCAGCCAGGCCTTCACCGCTGCCCTGTTCCGGGAACTGCAGCCCGGCACCGCGCTGCGCAACTGGGCAGCCATCGGGCATAACGGCGTCACCGCCGCCGGCCTGCTCAGCGAGCTGCAGAAAGGTGCAGCCCTGCCACAGAATACCGGCATCACTGTGATCACACTGGGCGTTAACGACACCACCGCGTTCACGACCTTATCAGCCTGGCGGAATAGCCTGCGCCAGCTGGTCAGACAATTACCGCAACAGCAACAGCCGCTGTTCTTCACTCAGGTACCGGACATGAGCGGCTTTCCCGCCTTACCAGTTCCGCTGAATCTTTTTCTCGGTCTGCGCTCCCGCCAGCTGGATATGGCACTGCAGCAGCTGTGCCACGAGCAGCAGTGGCATCACGTGGCACTGACGATGAAAGTAGCGCCACAGCTGATGGCAGAAGATGGTTACCATCCTAACCCGCTGGGCTATCAGGCCTGGGCCAGGTCGCTGGCTGCGACAATGAACCGCATACTCAGCCGCTGAACAGCCGCGGATAATAGGGCTGACCAGAATCATGTTGTAAGAGTATTATGAAACGTCTGCTGACCTGCCTGCTGTTTTCCGCCAGTTTTACCGCCGTTCACGCGGAAGAACGTTCGCCCGTCAATCTCAATCAGGATCAGCACGGCTGGGTACTGGAATATATGCGGCATATGCTGGAAACCATTACCGATATGCAGGGGCTGGTCGCGGCTGGTAAAACCGGTGAAGTCGCAGCACGGGTACAGGTGTTGAATGAATACGCCGGAGCGACCAAACCGAAAGGCATTGGTCAGCATTTTCCGCAGGGATTCCGTGCCATGTCGCAACAGATGAACCGCTACTGGCAACAGCTGGAAACACCGTCCGACGATGCCGCTCAGGTATTGCAGACATCACAGCAGATGCTGAATACCTGCAATGCCTGTCACCGCGTTTATTATCTGACGCCGCCGGCAGAATAAGTAACAGCCGCGGGCCGTCTCACCACTGATCGCGTAACTGACGCAGCAGACGGAACACATCGCGGTCACCCTCGCCCATCTGCGGAAATTCTTCTTTCAGTTTACGCCGCACTGCGCCACTGTGCAGGCGCAGAAACGGGTTGTACTGTCGCTCCTGTCCCAGCGTCATGACCGGCATATCATCCGCGGCCACGCTCTGAACCTGATCCATCCAGTACACCGCCATATCGTTATCCGGCTCACGTGTCAGGGCAAAGCTCAGATTATTTTTCATATAGTCGTGCCCGGGATACAGCAGGGTTTCATCCGGCAGTGGCATCAGCTGCGAAATAAAAGTGTCGTACATATCGTCGACATTACCGCCATTTCTGCAGTTACCGGCACAGGCATTAAATAACGTATCACCGGAAAACAGCACCGGCACCTCATTATTTTCCGATGCCTCGGCCAGCAGACACAGATGCACAGCGGTATGCCCCGGCGTAAACAGAACTTTCAGCCGCAGCGTTCCCAGCTCGACCACGTCACCGGCAACCAGTCCGTGTGCCTGACCGGGAATCCGCCCCATGGCATTCTTATGCGCCCAGACCGGCGCCTGCGTATGAGCCTGAACCACCGGGTTGCCCTGAATATGATCATTATGCTCGTGAGTATTAATGATGAGTCTGATCGACAGACCATGTTCATCGGCCAGCGCCAGCATCTGTTCGCCATCCAACGGGTCCAGGGCGATTGCCTGACGGGTTTCTTCGCAGGCAATCAGATAGTTGAAATTGCGCAGCGCATTATCCATGTATCGTCGCAGTACCAGCATACTCCTGACCTCACCAGTAAACGTAATTTTCGGCGTCGTCTTCGCCGTCCAGATCGGCGACAAAGTGGCTGGAAAACAGGTTCTTCAGCTCATGCACCCGGGTTTCCAGCTGTTCTGAGTCATAAGGCACCGCTGCGCTGTGCCCCCAGACCGGTCCCGGCCAGGCCGGATCATCAGCGTAACGCACCACATGATGCACATGCAGCTGCGCCACCACATTCCCCAGCGCGGCAATATTCATCGATTTTGCGGAATAATTATCGGCCATTTTCTCCGCCACCCAGGCCGATTCTTTCATCAGCTGGATCTGGTCTTCTTCCGACAGATGGTAAATTTCTTTGGCATCAACCCGCGCCGGTACCAGTATCACCCAGGGATAACGGCTGTCGTTCATCAGCAGAACCTGACTGAGCGGCAGACGGCCAATCAGGGTAGTATCAGATTGCAGACGTTCATCAAGACGGAACATAATTCTCTCCGGTGTATCACATCACTTCATCATAGGCCCAAAGCATTCACAGGTCACGCAGCGGGCAAGCGACAGGAAACAGCCCGATGTCCGCATTCCGCCCCGTTTACAGCATCCATGAAATCAGCCCCGCACACTGGCAGCGCCTGTACCGGCAGCTGACACCGGCCGGCTATCCCTTTCTTGATTACCGCTTTCTGGCCGCACTGGAAGACAGTCAGTGCATTGGTACCAGCCCCGCTCACCCCAGTGGCTGGCAGGCCTGTTATCTGCTCAGCGATGACGACGGCGTCATCATTCCCTGCTATATCAAGCAGCACAGTTACGGCGAATACGTCTTCGACTGGAGCTGGGCAGAAGCCTATCAGCGCTATGGACTGGATTATTACCCCAAGCTGCTGTGGGCGGTGCCCTTCACGCCGGCCAGCGGTCCACGCCTGCTCGGGCCAGCCTCAGCCCTGCCCCAGGCCATTGCCGCCGTGGAAGAATTCAGCACAGAACAATGCCTCTCCGGCTGGCACCTTAACTTCACTGACCCTGAAACCACCCGGATAGTGCAGCAGCATGTCCTGCCGGCAACCCGCAGCGGCTGCCAGTTTCACTGGTTTAACGAGAATTATCAGAGCTTCGAGCACTATCTGCAGCAGTTTGCCAGCCGCAAACGCAAATCAGTGCGTAAAGAACGGCAGAAAGTCCGCGCCGCCGGCCTGACCACCACGCGCAGCAGCGGCAGCGCCATCAGCGCCGCCGATATGCAATTTTTTTATCAGTGCTATTGCCGTACTTATGACAAGCGCTGGTCCACGCCCTATCTGAATGAAGATTTCTTTCAGCAGCTGCGCGCCACTATGGCCGAAAAAATGCTGCTGGTCAGCGTCCGCCACGATCAGCAGCCGGTGGCCGCCGCCCTGTATTTTTTCGACGACGACACGCTCTACGGCCGTTACTGGGGAACGCTGCACGAATTCGACGCCCTGCATTTTGAAGCCTGTTATTACCAGGGCATTGAATTCTGCATTGAACAGGGACTGCAGCGTTTTAATCCCGGCACGCAGGGCGAACACAAAATCAGCCGCGGCTTCCGCCCGGTGTTTACCCACAGTTTTCACCGTCTGCAGCACCCGCAGTTTCAGCAGGCAGTGGAGCAGTTTGTCGCAGAAGAACAGGAACACATCCGCCACTATCACGCCGAAGCAGAAACCCTGCTGCCATTCCGCCAGCAGGAAGGGGAATAAAAAAGCCCGGCTGACGCCGGGCAAACGCTGTTGCAACACTGAAAGAAAACCTTAACGCCGTGACATGCGCTGACCGCCGTCAGGCTGATTCCGTTACACAGCCAGGGAGCCCCAGGCCCCCGAGGTCATCAGGGCCAGAGAAAACCGTGCGTTGTTGTCAGCCGCCGTTCAGAGCGACTCCAGATACTCCGGCAGGAACAGGCTGATCTGCGGCACAAAGGTAATAAACAACAGGCAGATCAGCATCAGCAACAGCCATGGCAGACAGGCTTTGATCGCCCAGCCAATACTCTTGCCGGTAATACCTGCTGTGACAAACAGATTGAGTCCTACCGGTGGCGTCAGCATACCCAGCTCCATATTCACCACCATGATGATGCCCAGATGCACCGGGTCAATACCCAGCTGCAGCGCAATCGGCAACAGAATCGGCGCCATAATCAGCAGGATGGCAGATGGCTCCATAAAGTTACCGGCCATCAGCAGCAGCAGGTTCATCACAATCAGGAAGCCCCAGGCCGGCAGTCCCCACTCAACAATATTCGCCGCCAGATGATGCGGGATCTGCTCCGAGGTCAGCACATGCGCAAACAGCATGGCGTTAGCGATAATAAACAGCAGCGTCACACTCACCCGTGCAGCTTCACGCACAATGCCGGCAATTTCCGGGTTATAGAAAGAGCGTACGGTACCGGTACACAGCAGGATCAGGTTACGCACCGCGGCAACAATCAGATTTTCACCCTTTTTACGCCATGGCACACCTTTCAGCGGACCCACATCGCGGTAACCCCACATGGCGACAAAGAAACCATAAACCGCAGCCACGGCCGCCGCTTCCGTCGGACTGGCAACACCGCCGTAAATCGTACCCAGCACCAGCAGAATCAGCAGCAGACCACCGGAGGCACTGAAACCGGTACGCAGAATAGTACCGATACCGGCAAAGGGTTCCGCCGGCAATTTTTTACGCCGTGCCACCACATAAATGGTCACCATCAGAATCAGACCAATCAGCACACCGGGAACAAAGCCTGCCATAAACATACGGCTGGCAGACACTTCCGTGGCGGCGGAATACACCAGCATCACAATGGAAGGCGGAATCAGAATACCCAGCGTTCCGGCGGTGGATACTGCCCCGGCAGCAAACGACAACGGATAGCCTGCCCGTACCATACCGGCCAGCACGATGGAACCCACCGCTGCCACCGTCGCCGGTGAAGAACCGGAGACCGCTGCAAACAGCATACAGGCCAGTACCGAAGCCATTGCCAGACCACCGCGCACATGGCCGATACAGGCAATGGCAAAATCAATCATGCGCCGGGCAACACCACCGGATGACAGAAAAGCCGATGACAGAATAAAGAAGGGAATCGCCAGCAGTGTGTAGTGCTCAGAAACCGCTTCAAATAATTTCAGCGAAATCGATGCCATGGAGTCGTTGGTAAACAACAGAATGGCAGTAATTGACGAAAAACCCAGTGCAAACGCAATCGGCAGACCGATCGCCATACAGACAAATAGCAGAACAAACAGAGTCAGTGCAGCCATTATGCTTTGCCTCCGTTGTCACTGTCTTTGCCTTCAATATCAAAATCCACTTCGCGGTGTTTGTGGAAACTGTCAGCATCGCCGTTCCACACTTCCCATGCCAGTTCCAGCAGGCGCAGAGCCAGCATGGCAAAGCCGAACAGCAGCCCCGAGGTTGCCATCCATTTCGGCAGGTCGATATCTTCCAGCGGAATGCCGATCATTTTCAGTTTCGACACATACACCCAGGAGCTGTAACCGAACATGCCGGTGTACACCAGCGCCACCGCCACAGAAAACAGCACCACCCAGCGGCGGGTCGGGGCCGGCAGACGATCCAGCAAAGCATCGACACAGATATGCGATTTTTCGCGTACCGCCCAGGCACAGCCTAACAGCACCATCCATGCGCTGAGCAGCAGGGTTGCTTCCTGCGCCCAGTGAATCCCCGTATTAAAAACAAAGCGCGCCACTACTTCGGCAAACACCAGAAGCGTCACCAGTACCAGCAGCTTGCCGATAATAATGTCTTCCAGGCGATTGATTTTTCTGATCATTGTCAGCCACCGTTTCTTGTTGTCTTCAGGGTTACCCCTGCTTGCGTGTGAACCACCTTCAGCAAGTGCGGTGCCAACTTTTCCGGACGATGAACAGCCGCCATTAAAACGGGCATAAACACACCCATGCAGCGCAATAAGAGTCAGAAAAAGCCTGAACTGGCGGCCGACAGACAGGCAAAACCGGTGACGGAAAATAATCTCAGCCCGCGCACAACAGCAGACTGATCATCACAGCAGGATTTATTTTGGGTGGATTTCCACCCGGCGGGGAAATATAAGGGAAAAAGCGCACCCGTTTTACGGGTGACGCCACAGAGTCAGTGATCGATATGCTTAAAAGCCTGTTTATCCAGACCGTATTTTTTCATTTTTTCATACAGCGTCTTGCGCCCCAGCGCCAGTTCTTCCTGAACTTCTTTCAGCCGCCCCTGATGACGGGTCAACACTTCACGCAGCAGGGTTTCTTCATAACGTGCCACCTGCTCGGCCAGTGGAATGCCACCGCTTTCGTTACCATGTCCACCCAACAGGCTTTCAAAAGCACGGTCACCGCCGAGTAAGACATAGCACTCGGCCAGGTTACGCAGTTCCCGCACATTACCCGGCCAGTCATGGGCCAGCAGTGCCTGACGCTGGGAGGCCGTCAGCGGCTGAATTTCAGAGCCATAACGGTTGGATGCCACCCACACGAAGTGCTCAAACAACAGCGGAATATCATCGCGCCGGTCACGCAGCGGCGGAATATGCACCTGCACCACATTCAGCCGGTAATAGAGATCAAGGCGGAATTCACCGCGCTCACTGAGTGCTTTCAGGTCGGTTTTGGTCGCCGCCACCACCCGCACATCCAGCGGTATCTGCTCGTTACCGCCCAGTGGTTCAACCTTGCGCTCTTCCAGTACGCGCAGCATTTTGATCTGCAGCACCATGGGCATACTTTCGATTTCATCAAGAAACAAGGTGCCGCCATTGGCGTGCTGGAATTTTCCCACCCGTTTTTTTCCGGCACCGGTAAAAGCACCGGCATGATGACCGAACAGTTCGCTTTCCATCAGGGTTTCCGGGATGGCACCACAGTTAATGGCAACAAAAGCCTGATCGCCGCGCTGACTGTGGGAATGTAAATAACGCGCCACCAGTTCCTTACCACAGCCGGTTTCACCGTGGATCAGCACATCCGCCGGCGTGTTTTTGATATGGTCGAGGGTACCGCGCAGTTTTTTCATTGCCGGATGATTGCCGATAATCCTCGGCCCCGGCCGTGACTGCGCCTCCACCTCTAATTTCAGCTCGCGGTTTTCCAGCGTCAGGCGACGCTTTTCGCTGGCACGCTGTACGGTTTCCAGCAACAGGTCGGTGGAGAAAGGTTTTTCCAGGAAATCATAAGCGCCATTGCGCATCGCTTCTACCGCCGTCGAAATATCGCCGTGTCCGGTCAGCAGCGTAACCGGCAGGTCCGGGTCAATGGCACGGATGTCACGCATCAGTTCGAGGCCATCCATCCCCGGCATATTGATATCGGTGATCACCACGCCCGGCCAGCTGTATTCAATATGGCGCAGGGCATCACGGCCACTGGTGGCCTGCAAAACCTCACAGCCTTCAATTTCCAGTGTCTGCGCCAGCGCTTTGCATACGCTTTCTTCGTCATCGACAATCAGCACCAGGCTCATTCAGATTCTCCGCTTTCAGATGTCTGACACACAGGTAATAACAGCACAAAACAGGTTCCGCCGTGGCCGTTATCGGTTAAGGTCAGACTGCCGCCCAGGGTTTCAATAATCCGGCGTGACAGCGCCAGACCCAGACCAAGCCCCCGGGCTTTGGTAGTAAAAAATGGCTCAAAAACCTTGCCGCGTAATTCAGCAGCAATTCCCGGACCAGAGTCGCAGACCCGTATGCCGATCTGTTGCTCACAGCGGCTGACACTGATCCGTATCCAGGCATCAGTCTGTTCTTCCAGCGCTTCCACGGCATTGGTCAGCAGATTCACCAGCACCTGTTGCAGCTGCAGCGGATCACAGAATAATGCCGGCAGCGCTGCTTCCAGCTCCGTCTCCAGCCGTACACCCGATTTTTTCAGTAAAGGCTTGATAATCACCCGGGTTCCGGCCAGCACTTCCTGCACTTCAGTAGCCCTGGGCTCCGGCGGTGTACGCCGGGCAAACACTTTAAACCGCGAGACAATGCCACGCATACTGTCGGTGATATGCAGGATTTCCTGCAGATTTTTTTCCACCAGTTCATACTGTCCGCGGGCCGCCAGACGCAGACTGTTCTCGGTGTAAGTATTCAGCGCCAGCAGCGGCTGGTTCAGTTCATGGTTGATGCCGGCGGACATTTCCCCCAACACTGCCAGCTTGGCGGTCTGCACCAGCTGATCACGGGTTTCCTGCAGCTGTGTCTGAGTGGTCTGATAATGATCCACCAGCTCCTGCAGTTCTGCATTGGAGTCGCGCAGCTCACGGGTCAGCGCCGCCACCCGTTTTTCCAGTTCGCAGTTGAGCAGCGCCACATGCCGCTGCACTTCGGTACGCTTACGCTGATACATCCACAGCAGCAGCAGCACCGCAAACGCCGTACTGTAGTACAGCACATGCAGCATAATGCGCTGATACAGAATATGTGATGGCGACAGTGCAAACACATGCCAGCCCAGTTCCGGCAGCCGCACCCGGCGGGCATAAAAAACTGAACTCAGGCCGGTATTTTTCAGACGGACAGAATCGTTGTGAAACACTTCATCCAGTGAATCTGAGGTCAGACTGTTCAGCGGCGGATTACGGAAACGGCGTGAGTTACGCACCGCTGCCTGCTGACTGTCCGCCAGCGGATACAGGCTGTTATACAACCAGGCCGGGCGTGATGCCGCAAACACCACCCCGTCATAGCCCAGCAGCAGATAATCCGGTACCAGTGCGGCAATATCCTGAAACAGCTGCTCCAGATTCACCTTAACCACCACCACGCCAATCACCTGCCCATGGTCGCTGACCGGAGCGGAAAAATAATACCCACGTTCAGCGGTCACTGCGCCGGTGGCGTAATAACGCCCGGGCTCCCCCAGAATGGCCTGCTGAAAATACGGCCGGAAAGAAAAATCATGGGCAGAAAGTCCGGCACCGAGATTCTGGCTGCTGCCCACCGGGCGCCCTGCTGTATCCAGAATAAACATGGATTCGGTGCCCATCTCATCATTGGTCTGCAGCAGGAAACGTTGCAACGACACCAGCTTCTGTTTTTCCGCCAGCGCTTCGCGCACCAGACGCATACGCGACAGTCCATCAGCCACTTCATCGTAAGGCCTGAGTGTCATGCTCAGCTGCTCACTGATTGCCGCTGCACTGCTGTCCAGTTCCTGCAGTAACTCCTGCTGCAGGTAGCGGCCGCTGACAAAAGACACAAGAATCAGACCGGCCAGCCACAGCCCGGTAATCAGCAGGCCGGCGGTTTTTCCCGCAGTCTCCGGCTGGTTCATATCAGCAGTCAGTAATACATCATCAGTCATAAAACGGCTTGTCCGGTGCAGCGCCGGCCTTCCACAACAGAATTATCGGCGCCTGTTATATCAGAAAATCCTGCGCTTTTTTTATTCACTTAAGCAGCCCACCGGCAGACACCGGAGAAAAGTCACCCATCGGGCAAAAACAATGGGTGGAATTCCCCCCAAAAACAGCAACAATTGCAGCAGTTCAGAATCCACTGCTGCTGACGCTGATCAGACCATGGTCGGATAAAGACAGCCACACAGCAGCGGAATACGAGGCCTGCGCCAGCAGCGTAGCGACAGAAATTCAGCGCTGGCATATCCCTTGCTCAGGCTCTGCCCGCAGCGGCTTTAAAAGCCGCCCGAAGCACGGCCTCGTCACACGACAATAACAGTGAGGAAGAGAATGAAACGCCTTAAAACCACTTTACTGATGCTTGCCAGCCTGTTCGTAACCGCGACAGCCTGGTCAGCGCCGATCGAAATCAAATTCTCCCACGTAGTGGCTGAGAATACTCCGAAAGGCCAGATGGCCCTGAAATTCAAAGAGCTGGCAGAAGCCCGCCTGCCCGGCCAGGTGGAAGTGAAGGTTTACCCGAACTCCCAGCTGTACACCGACTCTGCGGTACTGCAGGCACTGCAACTGGGTGACGTGGAAATTGCCGCGCCGGCACTGTCCAAGTTCCAGAAATACAATCCCCAGCTGCAGGTATTCGATCTGCCGTTCCTGTTCAACGATATGACCGCCGTTGACCGTTTTCAGAAAGGCCCTCAGGGTCAGAAACTGCTGAATTCCATGACCAGTAAAATGCTGGTTGGCCTGGGCTACCTGCACAACGGCATGAAGCAACTGTCGTCTAACGACCCAATCCGGGTACCGTCGGATATTGCCGGTAAAAAATTCCGCATCATGACCTCGGACGTGCTGCAGGCACAGTATGAAGCGGTGCACGCCATTCCGCTGAAAAAACCGTTTGCTGAAGTGTTTACCCTGTTGCAGACCCGTGCCATCGACGGTCAGGAAAGTCCATGGTCCAACACCTATGCATCCAAGTTCTTTGAAGTGCAGAGCTACGTCACAGAAACCAACCACGGTCTGCTCGACTATCTGGTGGTGACCTCTGCTGAGTTCTGGTACGGCCTGCCGGACGGCGTGCGTGCAACCCTGAAACAATCCATGGATGAAGCCATCGCTTACGGCAATGACATTGCCGCCAGACAGGATCTCGAAGACCGTCAGCACATCATTGATTCCGGCAAAACCAAAGTCATCACCATCACCGATGCTGAGCGTCAGCAGTGGGTCGATGCCATGAAGCCGGTATGGAAAATGTTTGAAGATGAAATCGGCAGCGATCTGCTTGATGCCGCGCTGCAATCAAACCAACAATAATTAATATCTGAAAGGATCAGTACAATGAAACTGAATGCTCTGACTTCTGCCATCACCTGTGCTCTGCTGGCCGCGCCGCTGGCACAGGCCGCCGATACTCAGACTGACTTCTACGGCAGCCTGCGTATCGGTATCGACAGTGTCGATGCCGGTGTTGATGAAGACGGCGCCAACGGCCGTGATTACCTCAGCCGGGTGGGCGTCAAAGCCAGCACCGATCTGGGTAATGGTCTGACCGGTGTCGGCCAGATCGAATACGGTATCCGTGATGACAACAGCATTGATATCCAGCAGAACGGTCAGCCGACCCTGCGTCTGGCACTGGTGGGGCTGAAAGGCAACTTCGGTGAAGTCTATTACGGTTCCCAGACCCCGCTGTTCCACAAATACGTGCGCAGCGCCTACTTCTCTGACGGCAACGACAGCGTACGCCTGGGTACTGTGCGTGAAGACGACCTGACCCAGTATTACTTCAAAGGTGATAACTACAGCGTCGCCGCCGCCATTCACACCGAAGGTCAGGATGGTGACGACCTTGATTCCTACAGTTTTGCCGGTGAATACAAGGCCGGTGCGGTGACCATGCAGGCCGCTTATGTCAAAGACGAACGTGTCGGTGATGGCCAGCTGATGGGTGCCCGCATCTGGTACAAAGCGACTGACGCCGTGACCCTGTCGGCGTTCTACCACCTGCAGGACGATGACTTCGGCCTGTATAACGGTTCCACCGGTAACATCCGTCTGGTCGGCGGAGCGCCGGGCATTCCGAACTGTGCCGGTCAGGAACGCAGCGCTCAGGGCATCTACGCCAGCTATAAGGCCGGTAATGGTCAGATCCACGGCCGTTATGCCGTTGACAGCTGCGAAGACGATGGCGACGTTTCTTCTGCCAAGGTTGAGTACATCCACTTCCTGGCGAAAAACTACCGTCTGTGGGTTTCCTACGAAGCGCTGAACAATGACGACGACCGTGCCCCGGTATCCACCAGCGGCGACGATATGTCTGAAGCCCAGCTGGGTGTACGCTACGATTTCTGATCATCAGAATCCTGCCCCTGAGTTTGCCGGTAGCACCCATTCCGGTAACATCGGGTCAAGACCAGCCCGCCGGTGATCCCGGCGGGTTTTCTTTCCGGACACAGCCCTATGATCTCACCAACCCGCCGCCGCTTTTCCCTGCCACTGTTGCCGCTGCTACTGATGTTTCTGCACGGCTGCAGCCTGATGCAGACACCACCAGTGACCGAAACCGGTGAAGGCCCCGTACGGGTGGTCATTCCGGCCACCATCCTGCTGCTGGCCATCGACGGCCGTGAAACCCGCTCTCCGAGTCTGCACCAGGGCAGCTATATCCTGCGTCTGCCTGCCGGCCAGCACACGCTGCTGCTGCAGTATGAACAGAACTGGAACCGCATGGATGAAGCCGGTCATATCATCCGTTCCGTGCCGGTACAGATCGACAGCCAGTTTACGCCGGGCACGGCCTACCGCATCCAACACCCCATTTTCAGCAACCGCGACAAGGCACAACGCTGGAGCAAAGCCCCGGACATCCGCCTGCAGGCCGCCGGTGAAGAAATCCTGGGCGACATTCAGCAGGAAAACCCGCTGCTGCTGCCTGAAGACGCTGATACATTGAAAACCCTGCAGTCCATCTGGCAGCAGGCCAGCGATGAAGAAAAAAGCCGCTTCCGGCAATGGATCGAACAACAGCCATGACCCGATGCCGGCTTTCTGATATAACGGCCGGCGCTCACTCAGTCAGGTACAGAAGTTTTCCATGGCATTACAGGCATACAAAGTCGAACAGATTCTGGTATTTGCTTCCCGTGGCACCGAAGCCAAAATGCTGGCCGCCCCGCTGCTGCGCCCGGTTGAAGAATGGCGCGAAGACGTTGCCGCCTGGGTTTCCCTGCGCGCCGAACGCATGCCGGCACTGGACGATCTGGCCGACCCGGAAAAAAACGAACCTTACGTTCACGACGCCAACTGAGCCCCCGCCACAGCACAGTGCGGTAACGCTTACTGCCGTAACGCACCATCCCTGCCAGATGGTCCGGGTTCAGCAGCACATACAGGTTGCCGCTGCGGGCCTGATCAGGTTGCTCATCCACGTCCGGATCATTGATAACCGCGGCAAAGACCCCCGCAGTAGCCATGCCCTGCACGGGAATATAACAAGAATTATGTTATGAACTGAACGGCCGTCAGCCACCGGCTTCAAAGGCCTGCACAAACGCCATAGCTGACATTCAGCTGCTAAGCTGAATACACGGATCATCCACCCTCAGGTCTGATATGAGTTCCAGCCCGGCCAGCGCTCCGTTGAAAACAAGAACCCTGCATGAGCAGTCGCTGCGCAGCCGCATTTTTCTGCCGATGCTGCTGGTCGCCCTGCTGCCGCTGAGCGTGGTTTCCTGGCAGAGTTTCAGCGACACCCGCCATCTGCTGCGGCAACAGGCTGAAGACCAGCTGCTGGGGGCCGCCGGTATCGAACTGGAAGCGGTTCACGCCTGGTTCACCTACCGCCTGCAGGACGCCAGCTACCAGACCCGATCACGCCAGCTGCAGCCATTACTGACGGAACTGCAACAGGCGCAGCAGCGCAGCGGCCTGTCCGTCAGCGACTTTGTGCACAGCCCGCAATGGCAGGCAATCACCGCCCGATATGCCGATCCGATCTACGCCCTGAGCACCAGCTTTGACTATCTGCACGACGTCCTGATCGCCGATACCGCCGGCAATGTCCTTTATTCCATCGCCGCCGAGCGCGATCTGGGCACCAACCTGATATCCGGCCCCGACGCGGATACCGGCATCGGCAAAGTGTTTAACCGCACCCTGAACGATACCGGCAGCTATTTATCCGATCTCGAACCCTACGGCCCGTCTGCCGGCCAGATCAGCCAGTGGCTGAGCATGCCGATGACGGGGCCGGAAGGTGAACTCACCGGTGTGCTGATCATGCAGCTGCATACCGATTTCCTGCTCAACCTAACCAACCAGACTCAGGGCCAGCGCGCGCGTTTTTATCTGACGGATGAAACCGGCCATGTGCAGAGCCGGATTTTCGGCAACAGTCTGACCTTTAACAGCCCCCTGCCGGCCGGTCAGCAACAGATTCTGCAAGCCGGCCGGCTGAACCGCATTTCCTACTACACCTCCGGTGACGGCCAGCCGGTGATGGGCGTCGCCCAACCACTGGAAATTCTCGGCCAATACTGGTTCCTGATCTCTGAGCTGCCACTGGCTTATATTGATCAGGATCTGCAGGACACCCTGCCCAGGTTTGCCGTGCTGGCCGGCGTGCTGGCGCTGTTGGTCTTTATTGCTTCGGCACTGATGGCGCGGCTTACTTCGCGTCCTATTTCCTCCCTCAGCCATCTGATGAGCCGGGTCAGTGGCGAAAACATCAACGCCATTGCCGACAGCGATCTGCCCCACACCTCAGTTCGTGAAATCAATCAGCTCGTTAACAGTCTGCGGGAAATGGTCATAAACCGCATCGGCCTGCATGAATCCCTGCGCCACAGCCATGAAGAAACCGAGCAGGCCCTGCGCGCGCTCAAGGATCAGAAGTTCGCCCTCGACCAGCACGCCATTGTCGCCATTACCGACACCGGCGGCACCATTAAATACGTTAATGACCGCTTCTGTCAGATCAGTGGCTATACGCAGCAGGAACTGCTGGGCAGCAACCACCGGATTCTCAAATCCGGCCAGCACAGCAGCGACTATTACCATGAAATGTACCGCGCCCTGAAACGCGGTCAGGTATGGCACGGTGAATTCTGTAACCGCGCCAAAGACGGTCATTTGTACTGGGTCAACACTACCATTGTCCCCGTCTGCAACGAAAACCATAAGATCACCAGCTACATTGCCATCCGCACCGATATCAGCGAACAGCAGCGCATGTTTACCGCGCTGCAGGAACTGCACAGCATCGCGGCATCACAGCAGCCCTCGGACGAAAAAATCGACCGCGTTCTGAACCTCGGCTGCCAGCTGCTGGAACTGCCTTACGGCGCACTGACAGCAGCCGACGGCCAGTATTACAGCATCCGCAATGTCGCCTGCCCGGACAATTCCCTGCAGCCGGGTGATACGTTCAACATCAGCGCCTCCGTCTGTGTTAACACCCTGCAGGCTGAAGGCCCGGTAACCTATTACCAGACCGACGGGGATGAACCCCATTTTCACCCCTTCTTTCCGGACAACGCCATCGGCAGCTACATCGGTATGCGACTCAGCCTCAGCGATGGCAGCCAGTCGGTGGTCAGCTTTATCAGCCACCGCCGCCGCCGTGCACCGTTCAGCGAACACGACCGCAAGCTGCTGGAACTGTTTGCCCGCTGGATTACCAATGAGCTGGAAAATGAACGCCATCAACGCCACCTGAGCCAGCAGCAATCACTGCTCAAACGCATGAGTGAACTGGGCCGCGTCGGCGTATGGGATGCCAACCTGCGCGACAACACCCTGTACTGGTCTGATATGACGCGCGACATTCACGAAGTGGACGCCGGTTTTCAGCCACAGCTGGCAACCGCCATCAATTTTTATAAGGAAGGCTATTCCCGCGACCGCATCCGTTATGTCGTCGAGCACTGTATCAGCACCGGCCAGCACTGGAATGAAGAGCTGCAGCTGATCACCGCCGACGGCCGTGAAATCTGGGTGGCAGCCCAGGGCTATGGTGAGTTTGAAGACGGCGAATGCGTACGCCTGTATGGCTCGTTCCAGGATATCGATGACCGTGTCCGTGCCCAGCTGGCGGTACGCGACCGCAACGAGCAGCTGGAAATGATAATCGAGTCCACCGCTGTCGGCGTCTGGGACTGGCACATTCCGAGCGGCAGAACCATCTTCAACGATCGCTGGGCCGATATTATCGGCTACACACTGGATGAGCTGTCGCCAACCTCGATTGATACCTGGAGACGTTTCTCCCACCCGGACGACCTCAAACGCTCAGAACAACATCTGCAGGCACACTGGAACGGCAGCAGGCCACGCTATGAATGCGAATCGCGCATGCGTCATAAAAACGGCCAGTGGATCTGGGTAATGGACACTGGCCGGGTCGTCGAATGGGATGACGATGGCAATCCACTGCGCATGATCGGCACCCAACTGGACATCACCGAGCGCAAAGAGGCCGAAGCACGCCTGGAAGAAAACAACCGCCGTATGCAGCTGGCCGCCGACTCAGCCGGCATCGGCATCTGGGAATATTTCCCGGAAACTGACCAGATCCGCTTTGATGACTGGATGTGTCGCCTGTATGGCATCGACGCGGGTGAAGACACCTTCTCCGGGCGCGTCGTCGCCAACATGATCCACCCGGAAGACATTGAAGATGCTGAGCGCCGCATGCAGCTTTCCGTCACCACCGGTGTACCATTCAACACCACTTACCGGGTGATCCGCCCGGACGGCCAGATCCGCTATCTGCGTTCTTCAGCACTGGTGATCCGCGCTGCCGGAAGCGACACCATGCGCATGGTCGGGGTGAACTATGACGTCACCGACAGCCGCGAAAAACAGCGTCAGAACGAAGAAGCCCTGTCGCTGCTGGAAGCCACCCTGGAATCCACTGACAACGGCATTCTGGTTACCGATCAGGAACAGCGCGTGGCGCGCTGGAACAGCCAGTTCCGGCACCAGTGGCGCATCCGCAAACAAGACCTGTCCGGTGCAGATTACCCGCAGTTAGTCGATGCCGTTATCCTGCCGCAGCTGAAAGATCCGGAGCGCACCCGCCGTCAGGTGCGGGAAGTGTTCAACACCCCGTATCAGGGCGTGTTCGATATGCTCGAATGCAGCGACGGCCGCATCTTTGAACGCACCTCACTGCCAATGCTGATCGGTGACCAGGTGCGTGGCCGGGTATGGAGCTACCGCGACATCACGCAGCAGAAAAACGACGAAATCGCCCTGCGTGAAGCCAAAACCCAGGCCGAAAGTGCCGCCCGGGCGAAAAACGAATTCCTCGCCAGCATGAGCCATGAAATCCGTACGCCGATGAACGGCGTGATCGGTATTCTCGACCTGCTGCGGGCCACGCCGCTGAACAGCGAACAGCGTCACCGTATCGACCTCGCCGCCGCCAGCGCCAACGCCCTGCTCGGCCTGATCAACGATATTCTCGATTTTTCCAAAATCGAAGCCAATAAACTGGAGCTGGAGCCGATTCCTTTCGACCTGCTGGAAATGACCGGCGAACTGACGGAAAACATGGCACAGCTGGCACAGGCGAAAAAACTCGAACTGATCCTGGATATCCGCGAAGTGCCGGTCACCCAGGTAATCGGTGATCCCGGCCGCCTGCGCCAGATTCTGACCAACCTGATCGGCAACGCCATCAAGTTCACCAGCCACGGCGAAATCACCGTCACCCTGACCCTGATTCCGGCCGCTGAACAATGGCTGCTGACCGGGCGCGTACGCGACACCGGCATCGGTATTCCCGAGGAAGCACGCCGGCGGCTGTTCCAGGCATTCAGTCAGGTCGACGCCTCCACCACCCGCCGTTATGGCGGCACCGGGCTGGGTCTGGCCATTGTCCGCCGCCTGTGCGAAATGATGGGCGGCGATATTGACGTGGTCAGCAGCCCAGGCGAAGGCAGCTGTTTTACCTTCAGTATCCATCTCGATCAGGTCAAAGGTGCGCCAGCGGCAAAACCGCCACAGCCCATTGACGGCACCCGCATCCTCATTGCCGGACACAACACCACCCAGCGCCGCATTCTCACCGAGCAGCTGTTTGAATGGGGCGCCGACGTACAGAGTACCGGCAGCATTCAGGAAACCGAGCAGATACTGCGCAGCCAGTCCATCGACATCGCCCTGCTCGACCTCAGCCTGCCCGATGGCAACAGTCTGGATCTCGCCGGCCGCCTGACCAGCGATCAGGCCTGTCCGGCGACCCGGCTGGTACTGATGACTTCCATGGACTTTATTTCCCTGCCCGAGCGCATGCAACAGGCCGGTATTGCCACCCACTTCCCGAAACCGGTCACCTTCAATAATTATCTCGATGCTCTCGGCCAGAACGTCGTGCCACTGGCCACCATGATCAGCAACACGCCAGCGCCGCAGGGGCAGTGGCTGCTGCTGGTCGAAGACAACGAAATTAACCAGATGGTAGCCACCGAACTGTTATCCGCCGCCGGTTATCAGGTGGATATGGCATGGAACGGCGTGGAGGCCATCGCCCGCCTGATCAGCCCGCCGGAACACGAGCCCTATGCCGCCATTCTGATGGACTGCCAGATGCCGGAAATGGACGGCTACGAGACCACCCGCCAGATCCGCGCCGGTGCGGCCGGGGCCGGCAATACACAGATTCCTGTGATCGCCATGACCGCCAACGCCATGCAGGGCGACCGTGAGCGCTGCCTGGAAGCCGGTATGGACGATTATCTGACCAAACCGATCCGCACCGATGCCCTGCTGGCCACACTGCACAAATGGCTGCCACAGAGCGAAAGCAATACCCCGCCAGCAGCCAGCGAAGACACTGACGATAATCCAGCTGCCGATCCGGTATGGGATGAAAGCGCCGCCCTCGAACGGCTGATGGGTGATGGGCAACTGCTGCAACAGCTGACCGGCATTTTTGCCGCGGAATTCCCGCAGCGACTGGCAGAACTGAGTACAGCACTGGCTGACGGTGACTTCGAAGCCCTGCGCAATATTGCGCACAGCCTGAAAGGCGTCAGCGGCAACCTGGCAGCCACCGCGGTGTACCGGATTTCGGCAGAAACCGAATCTGCGGCCCTGAACCATAACGACACCGCCTGCCGCGCGCTGATCGGCGAACTCCGCGTTGCCGGCGAAGCGTTTCTGCACGAGGTTCACCGCCGCCGGCCATAACCCCGTCGCGGTCAGACAATAGTCCAATTCTGACCGCTCGCTCAGGACGGCCGGAATGTAAGCGTCTACACTCGGAAAAGAAGCAGCCGTCGTGCCGGCTCTGCCCGTAAACGGAGAACAGGATTTATGACCCAGCCTCAGGTGATGATTGTCGATGATGCCGAAGACAATCGCCTTGTGCTCAGCTCGCTGCTGGAATCCCATTACCAGATCACGGAAGCCGTTTCCGGTGAGGAATGCCTGCAGCTGCTCAGCAACAGTCTGCCGGACCTGATTCTGCTGGACATCAGTATGCCCGGCATCAGTGGTTACGATACCTGTGTCAGTATCCGCAAAGATCCGCAGACGGCCTCACTGCCAATTATTTTTGTCTCGGCCAAAGACAGCCCTGAAGAACGGCTGGCAGGGTTTGAAGCCGGCGCCAATGACTACATCACCAAGCCGATTGATGGCCGGACCCTGCTCGATAAAGTGCAGCACTACATCCGCCTCAGCATCGATAAAAAAGACGCCCTGAATCAATCACGCGAAGCCATGAACGTGGCCATGGAAGCCATGACCAGTTCCAGCGAGCTGGGGCAGATTATTCAGTTCGTGAAAGAAGTTCAGAGCATCAGCAAAGCCCCCAGTCTGGCGGCCTCCGTCATGACCGTAGCATCACAGTTCGGGCTTAATTCCTCGGTGCTGATCACCGGTCCGAAACCTGTACTGATGGGATGCAGTAACGATTCACTGGAAGCACGGCTGATGGAAAAATTCCGCACAGCCGAACAGCGCATTACCCATCTCGGGGTGCGTACCGTCATCCGCAGCAGCCCGGTCATTCTGCTGATTAAAAATATGCCGGCCGGTGATGAAGCACGTTACGGCCGGTTGAAAGATCACCTGGCCGTGCTGGCGGATATCGCCGCAGACCGGGCCAAATCCATTCTCGCCGATGCCATGATGGAAGAACAGCGGGTGCAGTTCCTGAAAGAAGTGATTGTCCTGGCCGAACTGAATATTGATAAAACCAGCAAAGAAATTCAGGACTACAGCGACACCGTCACCAGAACCATGAGCAATATGCTGAGCGAACTGGAAGGCATGCTGTTCAGCCTGGGCCTGGACGACGATCAGGAGAAAAAATTAATGGCACTGGCCAACAGCACCACCGACAAGCTGGAAGAAACCAGTCAGCGCACCGTGGAGCTGGATGCTAAGCTGAGTAATATTCTCGAAGCCCTGTATGAACTGATGGAAAATCAGAATCACTGATTTTCCATCCGCACCAGCCAGTCATGCCAGCCCTGCGTGGCACCGGCAAACGGTGCCTGTAAGGCAGGCAATCCGGTCATTCCGCCCTGCTGTCTTGTCTGCAGCAATACCTTCTGTACCAGCGCAGCCGCCGCTGTCACATCGCCGGCTGCATAACGACAGGCCGGCGGATACTGCTCGCAGTAACACAGATCATCCGGCACCACTGGATAGGCCCCGGCGCTGACCGCTTCCTGCACCGATAAGCCCTGAAATTCGTGAATCGCGGTGCTGATCACAACCGCGGCCTGCCCCAGCCAGTGTTCATAATCTGCCCGCGGCAGCATGCCATCGGCGACAATTGCAGCGGCAAATTCCGTGCGTATCTGAGCCAGCGCCGGCGGACTGCTGCGTTCGGCTCTCGGCCCCAGCAACGCCAGTGAAAACTCCACCCCCTGCGCCTGTAAAAGACGTAAAACCTGCAGAAAAAACTCCGGCTTTTTATCGTATTCCCAACGATGATTCCACAGAATCAGTCCCGTGGTTTTCACCTGTGGCGGCACGGTTCTGACCGGCACCGGCAGAAGATGGCAGATGGGCGCCAGACGACGACTCAGATCCGCGGGTTTGCAGTCCGGCAGTTTCTGCAGCAGTGCATCAACACCGGCGAGAAAAGTGCGGCGGTTAAAATCCGAATTAAATAAACATTCATCCGCTGCCAGCGCACCATAAAGCTGTACCATTAATGGATCGACAGAGTCATGCTGACCACTGCCGCGCGGGTAGGCAAACTGGTTTTCATGAAAATAATAACTCAGCGGTACCCGTGCCAGTGCCGGAAATAACCCGCGGATGGTGGCAATATCCACCATCGACGTGGCCAGAATATGATCCGGTTGCCAGCCGTCCAGCAGCGTCGTCAGTTCGTCCAGCCAGCTCAGCGGATTGCCGCGGATACGCCAGCGGAAATACCGCCCCGGCAATTCCAGCACCTGCCAGTCGGCAGCCAGGTTCTGTGTCAGCCAGTTCACCCAGCTGGCATGACTGTCGGAACGGTACGCCGACAACAGTAAGATTTTTTTCACCATGACAGCCTCAGGTTACTGCTGATGTCCTGCCGCAGTGATGACGGCACCTCATACTCACGCGCCAGCTGTGGCCAGCGTGACACCTGTGCGGTGATTTCCTCCAGCAGGCGGTTAATTTTGCGCCGGCTGAATAACGGGCTGATTTTTTCCAGCGTATACAGGTCGTCGCGGGTGAAATGATCGCGTTTGCCGTTCAGACTCATCCAGTGCTGGCTGACCCACTGACTGCCGGGCTTATAGCTGTATGCCACGTCATAAGCCGGAGCCAGCGACCATTGTTGACCGCGCAGCATAAAAGACACATTTTTGGAGTGATCATCGTGGTTGCGGGCGACGATATTAAACAGCATCCGCCGCAGCAGCTGCTCCGCTTCCGCTGCACTCAGTTTTAATTGCCGGGCCACGGCAAACAACTCGGCATAAGAAAAACTGCCGGGCCGTTTATAATCCACATGCGCCAGGCCATTCAGCGTCTGCACATGAATCTTTTCATTGCTGTTACCCGGACTGCCACGGTCGTAACGCCGGGTAATAAAATGACGGCGGCTGCCTTCGGCGAGTAAATGACATGGCATCATCTCAATGCCACAGGCGGTGGCCATACGGTAATACACATACTCCATGGCGCCATAGCCCACCGGATCACCGAAGGTCTGCTGACTGCGCTGATGTTCCGTCACACCATCGAATTTCATCAGGTAATGGCTGAAGCCATCCGGCACGCTGGTCTGCCCGGAACGCACCTCGGTAAAATCGTCGTTGAACGCCAGCACGGCTTTCGGCCGGGCACCACCGGCACTCATGCCCACCGACAGCAGCGCCATCATGGCCTCACGGTCTTCCGCGCCATGGCCATCCAGATCGACACTGAACTGATTACGCTGATCCAGCACTTCCTGCGCAATCATCACCAGCGCTTCCACATCCACCTGCTGCGATGCGTTCAGGCTTTTCAGCCGCGTGGCCGGCAGATATTCCAGTGCGCCCATACCGCGCCGGCCGGTGTACTGCAGGCGCTGCAGCGGCGTGATGTGCTGCGGCTGCATACCTCTGGCCGCCACCCAGGCGTTGAGCACCGCATTACCGAAATCATCCGGCAGCGAATCGGCAATCAGCCCCGGCAGTCCATGAAAGGTGGCAAAATCCAGCTGCGGAAAGCTGTATACCCGCCGTGCCAGCGGCATCATCAGCGGCGATAATTCAATACCGCTGTCGATAAAGGCCGGCGTGTATTCAAACGCACCGCTGCCGCGCTCCGTATCGAAACTGACCGCCCCGGCTTCCTGCCCCTGATAAGTGACGCGGATGACCTCGGTTACCATGCCGGCGGCTCCTCATCGTCCTGCTGACGATGCTGACCCGACGCCCGCTGTCGCTGCCGGCCCTGTAATTTTGCCAACTGCAACGGCGACACCGGCTGCGGCGGCAGGAACTGATCGAGTGCCGACGTCAGCCCCAGCGCGGCCAGAATGGCGACAAACACTTCCAGTGTGGCCCTGCCTTTTTCCGCATTGAGTACGGTTTTGCGCCCCACGCCGGCCATGTCAGCCACCTCAGCCTGCGTCAGGTCCTGATTGAGGCGGGCCTGCTTCAGACGCTCACCCAGCGCTTCGGCCACCGCGCCGGGAGAAAGATTCCGGAAGTTCATAAAGTTCTCCTTCAGGGACTTTATTTTTTATATCCGTCATTATGTCCCTGATAACAGCCTTTACACAACCTATTAATCATAAAGTCCCAAATCAGGGATAATACCCCTTAAAATAAAAATAAAGTCCGTAAAAATGGATCTTATATTCTTATCAAAACTATCCTCCGGCGGCCTGAAAACTGCCCCCTGCCGGGGCGCAGCCAGCTGATCAGCCCGTCAATTCCTGCCTCTGCCCTCCGGGGCTGATTTCCGCTATAATCTGCGCCATTTTTCCGAACCCATTACACCCCTGCGGCCACAGCCGCGCTGCACACGGGGTGAAACGCACAGACGAGCAACAGCGAACCATGGATAAGACGTACAAACCCAGCGCGATTGAACAAACCTGGTACAAAGAGTGGGAAGAAAAAGGCTACTTCAAGCCTTATCAGGACGGCCTGACCGGCGACGGTTACTCCATCATGATTCCGCCACCGAACGTCACCGGCTCGCTGCACATGGGTCACGCTTTCCAGCACACCATTCAGGATGCCCTGATCCGCTATCACCGCATGCTGGGCAAAAAAGCCCTGTGGCAGGTAGGTACTGACCACGCCGGTATCGCCACCCAGATGGTGGTGGAACGTAAACTGGCCGCCGAAGGCCAGCCTGACCGTCACGAACTGGGCCGTGAAAAATTCCTCGGAAAAGTCTGGGAATGGAAAGAACATTCCGGTGGCACCATCACCAAACAAATGCGTCGTCTGGGCAACTCCGTTGACTGGGACACCGAACGTTTCACCATGGACGACGGTTTCTACAAAGCGGTACAGGAAGTCTTTATCCGTCTGTACGAAGACGGCCTGATCTACCGCGGCAAACGTCTGGTGAACTGGGACCCGAAACTGCACACCGCCATTTCTGACCTGGAAGTCGAAAACAAAGACGTTAAAGGCAAAATGTGGCACCTGCGTTACCCGCTGGCAGACGGTCTGACCTACAAAGACGAAGACGGCAACGAGCTGGATTACATCGTCGTCGCCACCACCCGTCCGGAAACCATGCTCGGTGATACCGGTGTGGCGGTTAACCCGGAAGATCCGCGCTACAAACATCTGGTCGGCAAAGACGTTGTGCTGCCATTCGTTGAGCGCCGTATTCCGATCGTCGCTGATGAACACGCCGATATGGAAAAAGGCACCGGCTGTGTAAAAATCACCCCGGCGCACGACTTTAACGACTATGCGGTTGGCCAGCGTTGCGGTCTGCCGATGATTAACGTGCTGACCTTTAATGCCGACATCCGCGAAAGCGCACAGGTTTTCAATACCGACGGCAGCGTTAATGATGAAATCTCCGGTTTTATTCCGGAAAAATACCGTGGACTGGAACGCTTTGCCGCGCGTAAAGCCATCGTGGCTGATTTTGAAGCAGCGGGCCTGCTGGTTGATATCGTCGAAAACGACATGGTGATTCCTTACGGCGACCGCGGCGGCGTAGTGATCGAACCTATGCTGACCGACCAGTGGTACGTGGACGCCAAAACCCTCGCCAAGCCTGCCATTGAAGCGGTGGAAAACGGCGATATTCAGTTCGTACCGAAATCCTACGAAAACATGTACTTCAGCTGGATGCGTGACATTCAGGACTGGTGTATTTCCCGTCAGCTGTGGTGGGGCCACCGTATTCCGGCCTGGTACGACGAAGAAGGCAACGTCTACGTCGGCCGCAGCGAAGAAGAAATCCGCGCAAAAAATAACCTTGCCGCCGACGTGGAACTGAACCAGGACGAAGACGTGCTCGACACCTGGTTCTCTTCCGGCCTGTGGACGTTCGGCACTCTGGGCTGGCCGAACATGGATGACCCGGACGTTATGAAACGTATGATGGATTTCCATCCGACTGACGTACTGGTTACCGGTTTCGATATTATTTTCTTCTGGGTCGCGCGCATGATCATGATGACCATGCACATGATCAAGAACGACGATGGCACGCCACAGGTTCCGTTTAAAACCGTGTACGTGACCGGCCTGATCCGTGACGAAGTCGGCCAGAAAATGTCGAAATCCAAAGGGAACGTGCTCGACCCGCTGGATATGATCGACGGTATATCCCTTGACGATCTGCTGGAAAAACGTACCGGCAATATGATGCAGCCGCAGCTGGCCGAAAAAATCGGCAAGCGCACGCAGAAAGAATTCCCGGAAGGTATTGCCCCGCACGGCACCGACGCCCTGCGCTTTACCCTCGCTGCCATGGCCTCCACCGGCCGTGACATCAACTGGGATATGAAGCGTCTGGAAGGCTACCGTAACTTCTGCAACAAACTGTGGAACGCCTCCCGTTATGTGATGCTGTCCATCGCCGGTGAAGAAGCGGTAGACGCCGCGGCAGCCAACGGCACCAATATCGCCATCACCGACGACATGAAAGCCGCCTGCGGCGTAAACGGAGAGCCTGCTGCTCTGTCACTGGCTGACCGCTGGATTATCTCCCGCCTGCAACGCGCCGAAGGTGAAGTCCGCCGCCATATGGACCAGTACCGCTTCGATATGGCTGCACAGGCGCTGTACGAGTTCATCTGGAACGAATACTGCGACTGGTATCTGGAACTGTCCAAGCCGGTTCTGTGGGACGAGAACGCCAGCGAAGAAGAAAAACGCGGCACCCGCGGCACACTGGTACGCGTACTGGAAGCCACCCTGCGTCTGGCACACCCGATTATTCCATTTATCACCGAATCCATCTGGCATCAGGTGAAAGATCTGGCCGGTAAACAGGGCGACACCATTATGCTGGCGCAATACCCGGCTCCACAGGATGCCCTGACCGATACCGATGCCGAAGCCGATATTGCATGGCTGCAGGGCGTCATTACCGCGGTACGTAATATCCGCGGTGAGCAGAACATTCCGCCAAGCAAAGAACTGGAACTGATTCTGAAAAATGGTGACGACGAAGACTTCCGCCGTGCCGACGACAACCAGGCCTTCCTGATGAAGCTGGCGAAACTGGAAAAAGTCACCTGGCTGAACGAAGGCGACGACGAGCCGATGTCCGTGACCCAACTGGTTGGCGATATGGAAATCCTGATTCCGATGGCCGGTTTTATCGATAAAGACGCCGAAGTTGCGCGCCTGAACAAAGCCATCGAAAAGCTGGAAAAAGAACAGGAACGCGTCAACAACAAACTGGGTAACCCGGGCTTTACCGACAAAGCACCGGCTGCGGTGATCGAGAAAGAGAAAGAAAAAGCCGCCGGCTTTGCGCGTGATATTGTGAAGCTGAAAGAACAGATTGAGAAGGTGAAAGCGCTGTAATCAGCGCTGACTGACTCAGCTGAGCTGACCAATAAAAAAACCGCCCTGCTTTCACACAGGGCGGTTTTTTTGTGTCTGTCTTTTTATGTTGCTGCCGCTTTTATACACCGTTGATTATATCTGCATCACAGCAGCGATAAACGACAGAAAATCCGGTCAAACTTACTTATAAAAAGCTTCCACCTCGCCTTTCAGCCTGATCAGCATCGGCCGGCCAAAACGGTCTTTCGCCACTGGCGACGCGATTTTTACCCAGCCTTCACTGATGCAGTATTCCTCAACGTCGTTACGTTCCTTGCCGTTCAGGCGGATACCGATATCGTGCTCGAAGCACTCAGCGATATGGTGTGGACTGCGGGGATTGCCGGACAGGTGATCCGGGAGTTCGGGCTTGTTACTCATAGTGATAGTCTGATGATTCTGATTAAAGTGGCATTATTGTAGACAGTCTCAGGTGGTCACTCAAGAAAGCTTCCTTACCGAAAAATCAGCGAAAGCCAGCCGGAGGTCGAAAGAAAATTATGTTACCCGGAGGATGCGGTCCTCCGGGCACAGGAAGCGGGATTACTGCCCTTGCGCTGACAGTGCCGCCAGGCGCTTCCGGGCCAGCAGCCGGGTTTTCTCGTCAGAGCTTTTATTGTCAGCCGCCATTTGCATATAGCGCACTGCGGCCTGCTGGTTCTGCTCAACGCCGAGTCCGTAAGCGTACAGGTCGCCCATATACAGCTGCGCTTTCGGGTTGCCCTGCTGCGCCGCTTTGATAAACCAGTAAGCGGCCTGTTCATAGCTGGGAGATACGCCGGTACCGAAGCCATACATATCGCCCAGCATGACCTGTGCCTGCAGATGCCCCTGTTCCCCGGCAGCGCTGAAGTAGCCGATGGCCTCACTCTGCTCTGCGCCGGGAGCGGCGGCGTTAAACAGGCGCATACCTTCCTGATACAGCTCTTCCGCTGAGGCTTTGCCCTGCCGGTATTGCTCCGGGCTGCCGGCCGCAACGACCGGCACACTCACGGCAGTTATCAGCATCAGTGCGGCAAACAGTGAGCGGACGAATGATTGCAATGGTTTTAGTGACATGGTTCTTCCCTGATGGTTGTTTTAACGCGTTTTATGCTGTGTTCAGAGCGACAGTATCCACTGCCGCGGCGGCCAGATTTCATTGTGCTTCGCGCCACTGGGGCGGGTGGTATCGCCCAGCAGGATCAGTTCGGTGTTGCCTGCATCATCCGTCTGCAGACTGACATCGCGGATCATACCGCCGGCAAAGCTGATGCTGGCGATATCCTTACCGTCCGGATATGCCGGGTTATAAATCCGGATCACGCTGCTCTGCGGCTTGTTGACGTCGCCGCCGAAGCCCCAGCTGAGATTACCGGTAAAATACACCAGCACCGTGGTGTCTGCTGCCGCAAAGCGGTAAACATCCGGCAGTTTGCAGTGCAGATAGTAGGTGTCTGCGACGATCTGCTCAGCCACCAGCTCATCTGTTGTAGCCTGCCACAGGGGTGTGATCGTGCCTTTATCTGTGTGTGAGTAACTGACAATCACAAAGCGCTGACTGTCAATCCAGGCGGCATAGCTGATACCACCACTGACATCCTGCAATGTTCCCAGCAATTCACCCAATCTGCCCTGCTGTTCGCGGTAAACCTTCTGGCCGGAGAAGATCAGTGCCTGTTCGCTGCGCGGCGGTTCTTCCGGCGGGGCTTCCAGTCGTTCCCGGATGGGCTGCCACAGCTCAGCCAGACGGCGTTGCCCGGCAAGGCGGTTATCCCCGCCCGGCAGCGGCAAGCGGTAAACGCTCTGGCCAGGGTCATTGGCAAAGGCGTGACTGGCCTTGATCACCCCATCGCCGAGCAGCCGCCATTCGCCATTGACGTCGTTGCTGCTGCCATAATCACGTTCCGGTTGTTTGCCGGAGTAAGGAACTTCACGGATGCGGACACCTTCAGCAAGCAGCTGATAGTCATCCAGCCGGCGGGCCTGACGTTCGGTGATGTTATCGACAAAGACAAAGGTGTAAGCCATCCAGGCAAACAATATCAGCACGCCCGCCAGCACGATCAGAAACACGACCCCAAGGCCGATCAGTACAGACTTCATGGTTAATCCTTAACATTGACTGGCTGAGCGGCCACTTGCCCCACTCAGCGTCTGCGCCGGCGCTCTCAGCCGGCGGCTTCTTCCTGCAGTTTGTTGCGTACACCCATCAGCATTTTGCCAAAGCGGTTTTCCCCCCGGAGATCACGGCCAGTGCCCCAGAAGTAGTCGTACATACTCAGGTCTTTGATTTCCAGCTCACCGCTTTTCAGCAGCATCTCAGCCAGCTCCGGATGGGTGCGGCATTTGATGTAGGTTGCCCGGGTCATGCAGGTGATGCTGTTCTTCTTCCAGTTTTTGCGGCGCTTTTTCCAGCGGCTTTTACCCAGTTTCGCAGCGGCTTTGGGCGTCTCTGCCTGGCGGATACGCTCACGGTAGTCAGCGTCATCAAACTTCATCGCCTGATAGTAGTGCTCCACCGATGGCCACTCAAAGCCATCCAGCTCAAACGCATACTGAGCATAGGATGACAACGGATGGGTAATATCATCGCGGGTTACTTCGTAGCGGGCTTTTTCGGCGTGTTTACTGTCTTCGCGTTGAAACAACATAATTCAGCTTATTCAGTGATGGCAGAGGCTTATCTTACTGGCGAAGCGATCAGGCAGGAAGGGCAATTACCGCTTCAGCAGCACAGCGGGTTACTCCGTACACAACAGGCATTTTTTTATTCACCCGCCCGTTCAGGCCTCGGGAAAAATGGTTATGGGATAATCAATCCCATGCTATTGGCTTAACCTGCAACCACATCATTGCCGGACAAACTGCGCCGTATTCCACCACCGCCATGCCTGGTTCTTGAATATTTCTGCCCACTGTCTTCATACTGTGCGCGCTCGCGTAATCCCACAGTCAGAAACAAAGGATGTTTTATGTTTACCCTTACCCATGAAGGCGATGTGATTGGTACTTCACGACTGGAACGCGGAGACCCTGCGGTATTTTCAGTCTCCGGTGTTTTCAACAATGTTGGCGGGCCGGAAACACTGGCCGCCTGGATGCGCAGTATCAATGGCAAAGAAGAAGACAATATCGTTTATATCGATTTGCAGGCGCCGTTCAAACTGGTTGATGCCTACGGTGACACCCTGACCTTCAGCGCCGGTACTCTGATTGCGATTCCGGATGAGGAAGAAGCGTTTCTGGATATCGAAGGGCTGACTGAAGAAGACTACCGCACTCATTTCCGCCGCCATCTTGCAGAACTCTGAACAGCCCGTATTGCACCCTCAGCCACAGCACAGTGTCTAAGTAGCAGCTCAGCATAAAACACGGCCGGCAGCCTCTGCGGCCGTGATTTAACCACCCCGCAGCAGACGAGCCCTGTCTGATGAGAGGCTCAGTTTCATAATCCATGTCAATTCATCCGTCGCCACCCTCGCCTAGAATCTCCGCCAATCAGTTAAGCGGAGGCCATCATGGACTACGATATTGCCGTTATAGGTGCCGGTCCGACCGGACTGAGTTTCGCCCTGTCGCTGCGCGATGCCGGTCTCAGGGTTGCCTTGGTCGAGAAACAGCCGCAGCAGGCTCTGGCAGCACCACAATACGACGGCCGGGAGATTGCCCTGACCCATCTGTCAAAACGCCTGATGACGCTGCATGGCAGCTGGCAGCGCCTGACAGCCGAGGCGATCTGCCCGTTACAGGCGGCGGATGTGATCAACGGCCGCTCCGACTACCGCCTGAACTTCACCGCCCCCGCCGGGGATAATGGCCCGCTGGGCTATCTGGTCTCCAATCAGCATATCCGCCGTGCTATCTGGGAAGCCTTTGCCACCAGCCGCCCGGCGGATCTGATCGACGAAGCCAGCGTGGTCAATGTGCACACGGATGACAGGGGTGGCTATCTGACACTGAATGATGGTCTGACGCTGAGTGCCTCGCTGATTGTTGCCGCCGACACCCGCTTTTCAGCCAGCCGCAATCAGATGGGCATCGCCGCGGAATACAACGACTACGGCCGCAGCGCACTGCTGTGCGTGATGGAGCATGAACGCCCGCATCACAACACAGCGCTGGAGTGCTTTCTCTATGGCGGAACCCTGGCGGTGCTGCCAATGAACGGCAACCGCAGCTCTATCGTGATTACCGTCAATTCCGCACAGATTCAGGACCTGCTGGCGCTGAATGAAGCGGATTTCAGCCGCGAAGTGGAAAAGCGCCTCGGCAACCGCCTCGGCCGTATGGTTCAGTCCGGACAGCGCTACCACTATCCACTGGTCGGCGTTCACAGCCACCGCTTCTGTGCCAACCGCTTTGCCCTGATCGGTGATGCCGCTGTCGGCATGCATCCGGTGACCGCCCACGGTTTCAACCTCGGCCTTGCCGGTCAGGATCTGCTTACCCAGGAGATGCTGAAGGCACTGAAGTCCGGCCGCCCGTTCTGGCAGAGCCCGGTACTGCGCGCCTATCAGAACCGCCATATGCCCAACACCCGCCTGCTTTATCACGGCACCAACACCATTGTCGGCCTGTTCACCGACGACCGCCTGCCGGCGAAGCTGCTGCGTCAGGCGGTACTGCGGATCAGTAATCATCTGCCACCACTGAAACAGGCCATCCGTCATAAGCTGATGCATAAACAGCACCCGGTGTTACGCCTGCTCTGACGGCTATCCGTTAAGCAGAAAACCCGGCGTCATGCCGGGTTTTTATTGTCCGTCTGCGGCTTATTATGCTTTTTAATACTTTTTAACTGAGTGCATGATCAGCCACTCAGAAAACCCGCCTACCCGGCCCGCCGACAGGAAAAACACCAGATACTGTCTATACTTAGGATAACTTGCCGGATTGGCAGAGAAGACAGGCACCCGGTAACACAGGCCGTTGTGCTGCCCACACGGAGGTAATAACCGCTATGACCGATCTGAAAGATAAAAATCAGGTGATCACCCGCATTGAAGAAGAAATTCTGCGGGTAGAAGAAGAAATCCATCGTATTGCCAACAAACTCAATAACGATGGTTTTATTTCCCGCGTGCCTGCTGCCATGATCGAAAAAGAACAGAAGAAAATGGCGAAATATGAAGAGCACAGGGACAAGCTGCAGGAAAAAATGCGCTGCCTGAACGGATAATTCCACCCGGAGCAGAGCAATCCCCCACCGTCGTCAGAGTGCCGCTCCCCCTGCGCAGCACCTTTTTCAACCTGCGGTACGTTACCGTCAGCCTCTCCGTCAGCAAGCGCCGGTTTATACGCCGGCCTGCCCCCCTGGCCGGGTCAGCTACACTGATTCTTACTACCCCACCGGGATTGTCCTATGGAGCATCAGGTTTTTAATATTCACGAGCTGGACAGTTTCAGGGAAACCCTGCGCCAACGGTCTGCTCCACCTCCTGACTCCTGCACCCTAGCACTGATTTACACCAGCCTGGATGATCCCGTCTGGCTGCCGCGCATCCGCCAGGCAGTGCATGAATTTTTACCTGAAGCCCTGGTTGCCGGCTGCAACAGTCCGGCGGTGATTGATACCGTCTACCCCAGTGATGCACACACTATTGCATCTTTACTGACATTTAAATCAAGCACTGCCGAAGGCCACCTGATTGCGGTAAACCCCGGCGAGGAATACAGCTGCAGCAGTCAACTGGCCAGGACAATCAAGGAAGGCCACGAACAGGATCCGAAAGGTATTCTGCTGTTTTTACCCCCCACCCTGCTCGATTGTCACTCCCTGCTGAAAGGTCTTTCTTCCGGTTTTCCGCTGACGCCGCTGTTCGGTGGCGGAACCGGTGATGGCAACGATATTTTCCGCGTACAGCTGCTGCTGAACGGGCAGACGGAAGACTGCGGCCTGCTGGCTATAGCCTTCTACGGTGAGCAACTGAGGTTAACAACCTATACCTATCTGGGCTGGATTCCGTTCGGTGAGCGCATGACAGTGACATCGGCAAAGCATAACGAGGTCAGAACCATTAATCACAAGTCAGCGGCAGAACTGTATAACCATTTTATCGGTTACGATCAGCACGACTTTTTTGCCCATGCCATGGAATTTCCCTTTATTCTGAAACGCGGCCGCCATGAAATTGCCCGTGTCCCTTTCTCACTCAGCGACGACAATAATATGCAGTTCGTCGCCGACATCGGCGAAGGTGATCAGCTTCAGTTTTCCTATGGTGATATCAATACCATGCTCGACAGTATGAGCTACTGTCACCGTGAACTGGTATCTTTCCAGCCACAGGCAGTGTTGGTGTATTCCTGCATTTCGCGGCTTAATTTCCTGCAGGAAAATGTTGGCCTGGAAATATCCCCCTACTCCAGAATTTCTCCGGCTGCCGGATTTTTCACTTACGGCGAAGTCGATACCCTGAATTACGGCGATAATATCCTGAATGCCACCATCGTATCCGTTGCCTTAAGTGAAGACCCGCCCCTGACGGATAATCCGGTTACTGTCAGCGACGACTACAGCGACGGCATCGGTAACCGCAGCGACCTTGTGCGCCTGAAACGGTTGATGCACTTTATTTCGAAAATGACAGAGAGACTGCAGCAGGCCAATGAAGAGCTGCGCATCATTTCAGAAAAAGACGCTCTGACCGGCATCTACAACCGTCGTTCGTTTATGATACGTCTGCGTCAGGAAACCGAAGCGGCACGACAGAACCACTCGCCGCTGGCACTGGTAATGATTGATATTGATTACTTCAAAAACGTCAATGATAAACTGGGGCATCAGGCCGGTGATCAGGTACTGATTGAAATCACCCGAATTATTGCCGCAGAACTGCGCGCCACAGATTTTCTTGCCCGCTACGGTGGTGAAGAATTTGTACTGATACTGCCGCACACCGATATTAACGGCGCCCGGACCATTGCCGAACGCGTCCGTCAGTCGGTGGAATCACGATCACAGGAAATTCAGGGCATGCCGGCTATCACCTGCTCGCTGGGCGTTGCCTGGTCATTACTCGGTGGTATGCCACTGGAAAGCCTGATCAGTAAAGCCGATAAAGCTCTGTATGAGGCTAAAGGCCAGGGGCGCAACCGGGTGATTACCGCCGCCTGAGTCACCGTTCATTCAGCAGCTTCAGCGTATAGCTCAGCCGCTGACCGGTGCAGAACCCAGTGCCGGAAGAGATTGTGCAGATTAAAAACGGAAGCTCAGCGGGTAAAACAACGATCAGTTATCAACCCGGCGGGCCTGCCAGAAACGGTCTTTCCAGTAATAGTCGTCCAGCCGTGAAATCATCACGCCGCGTGACGTGGAGACATGCAGGAATTTATTGTTCTCAATATAAATTCCCACATGCCGCGCCTTCACACCGGTTTTGAAAAACACCAGATCGCCGGCCTGCAGTTGATTTCTGGCCACCGGCCAGCCGCTCTGTGACTGTTTCAGCGTGGTCCGCGGCAGCGGAATGCCAAGCTGGTCGCGGTAAGTCAGAAACACCAGCCCGGAACAGTCAAGCCCCTGACGATCAAGACCACCGTACGCATAGCCCGTGCCCTTCCATTGCTGGTATTGCTGATAAATGGTGTGTTTAACCGCATCGGTGCCGGCCACAGAGCGGGCCACAACGCTGCCACCATCAGCCGGCAGTGCCTGTTCAACGGCAACCATATTGCTGCAGGCGGATGTCATCAGTGCCAGCAGAATTACGCTGACAGCAGTCAGGCTGTGGGTCATAGCTCACTCCATGGGTTATCAGAGATCATCAGTATTTACAGACTCAAGTCTACAGAACAGCGTCTGTTATGGCTGTGATAACCGTCGCCCTTTATCCACCAGGTCAGCTGCGCTGGCGGTTGGCCAGCAGGATGCCGCTGAAAATCAGCAGCGCCCCGGCCAGATGGTACAGATGGATGGTTTCACCCAGCAGCAGAACCGACAGTACAGCGCCGAACAACGGTGTCAGATGCACGGATAAGCCTGCCCGTGCCGGCCCCAGCCTCACCACACAGGCGTTATACAGCAGATACGCCAGTACCGAAGGCACAATACCGACATAAGCCAGCGCCAGCAGTGAATGCGTATTCCACACCGGTGTTGCTCCGCTGGCCAGTTCCCAGCCCCAGAGTGGCAGCAGGCATACCAGTCCGACTGCCATCTGTACCGACAACAGCCCCAGCCGGTTAATCTCTGACGGCACTTCCTTCAGGCCGATGGTATATAAGGCCCAGCACACCATGGCGCCGAGAATGATCAGATCACCGTGGGCAAAACTCAGTGACGTCAGTACCTGCCAGTCGCCGCGCATTACAATACTGAGTACCCCCGCGAATGACACCAGCATGCCCAGCACCTGCAGCAAACGGATGCGGTAACCAAAAAACAGCGCACCGAACAGCACGATCAGCAACGGAATAAAGGAATTCAAGATAATACCGTTGGTCGCCGGCGTGCTCTGCAGGCCGAGATAAATCAGGGTATTGAAAACGGTAATACCGGCCAGGGAAATTCCCAGAATCAGCCAGCGGTGCTGCCAGTAAAGCGCCCGGTCACGGCGCATTGCCCGCCAGGCAAATGGCAGCAGCACCAGCGAGGCCAACAACCAGCGGCTGACGGACAACGTGACCGGCGGAATTTCATCGCGCACGGCACGGCCAACAATAAAGTTACCGGCCCAGAACAGGGGTGGTAACAGCAACAGCAGAACGGTCACCCAGCCATCACTGGCCGGTTTCTGAACAGATACAGGGGAAGACATAGAAAAAACTGCAGGAGACAAAATACAGCGCTGATTATGCACGTGCGGACGTCCTCCGCCAAACCCGGAAACGGAACAGAGTTTTCCCGCTCAGCCGGCAGCGGTCTGCTGACGCCGGAGAAAATCCTCCACTTCCGCCCGCTGCGGAATCGACGGCTGCGCCCCATGGCGGGTGACGGAATACGCCGCGGCGCATGGTCAGCATTAACGCTGCCGAGAACAGTGAGTCGCTTCATCAGTATCGGCGTTCCTTCCCCCCCGGAAACACGGACGGAAAATGGCCAAAGCGGGCAGGATTATGGGACCGTCCGGGGGTCAGGCAAGCGCTGTGTCTGCCGTGCGTCTGCAGGCAAAAAAACGTGCGTACCGGTACAGGAATATTGCTTTTTCAGCCCGCTTTTCCGCTGCGGAACTGTCCCGGGGAAATACCGTACTGGCGGCTGAAGGCCCGGCTGAAAGCCGACTCGCTGCCGTAGCCAAGCTGCTCAGCAATGGCAATCATCGGGTCAGCCGATTCACGTAACGCGCTGCGTGCCAGCTGCATCCGCCAGCGGGTGACATAACGCATCGCCGGCTCCTGCAGCAGTGCGGTAAAACGCTGGGTAAATACTGAGCGCGACATGCCGGCCACCGCCGCCATCGTTTCCAGCGACCAGTCAGCACCCGGCTCACGGTGTACCGCCGCCAGCACCCGTCCGATTTGTTTATCCTGCAATGCCTCAATCCAGCCCCGCGCACTGTCGCGCGAAGCATCCAGCCAGAAGCGGATCGCCTGAATAATCACCAGATCGGCCAGCTGGGTGATCAGGGTCTCACTGCCGGCCCGTAATGCACCGGCCTCACGCACGATCAGATCAAGCGAACTGTGCAGCCAGCTGCTCTCCGCCGTGCTGCTGCCCTGCACATGGATCACTGCCGGCAGACTCATCGCCAATTCCTGTCCCACCACACTGTCAAACCGCGCAACCCCGCAGGTAAGCTGCGTCAGCGCCCCTTCTCCGGACCAGTGCAGCAGCTCCAGCCGTTCACTGACCTTGTCGACCGGAATATCAGACAGAGCCCGCACCGGACCGGGTTCCGTACTGCGGATCTGATGACCGTGCCCATGCGGAATCAGCACCAGATCCCCTTCCTGCAGCTGCCGTGACGGCTGCCCCGGCACCTCCAGCCAGCACGACCCTGAAAGCACCATATGAAACATCAGACAATCATCGAACAGCGGAAACTCAACCCCCCAGGGCGCCTGCAGCTCAGACTGGCAATACAGGGTGCCGGTAATTTTCAGCTGGTGCAGAACCTCGCCCAGCGGATCACTGAACAGCGGAATATCGGCAGACAGGTCGGTCATCTCAGACCTCCGGACAGACATCAGATGCAGAGAATCATCACAATCTCAGGACGATCAGTCAATAAAACCGGATTAACTGTGATTGTTCATCCTGACCCAGGGGGAGAAACTGACCGGGTATTCAATGCTTACTGAAGGAGTAACCACATGGCTGATCAACAACAGCAACCCATCGTCATCATCGGTGCCACCGGTAAAACCGGACGCCGCGTGGCCAGCGGACTGGCCGCTCGCAATATTCCCCTGCGAGCCGCTTCACGCTCAGCCATCCCGGCCTTTGACTGGACGCAGCCGGATCAATGGGACCAGGTATTAGCCGGTGCTGGCAGTGCCTACATTACTTACCATCCGGATCTGGCTCTGCCCCAGGCGGCAGAGGCTGTCCGCCAGCTGGTTGACTGCGCCCGCCGGCAGCAGGTCAATCATCTGGTGCTGCTGTCCGGGCGTGGCGAGGAAGGCGCGCAACGCGCTGAGCAGGTCATTATCGACAGTGGCCTGTCCTGGAATATCGTGCGTGCGTCCTGGTTTATGCAGAATTTCAGTGAGAGCTTTATGGCCGAAGGCATTATGAATGGCGAACTCATACTGCCTGCCGGCGATGTCAGAGAGCCCTTCATTGATGCCGACGATATTGCCGCCGTTGCCATCGCCGCCCTGACCCGGCCGGAACTGCACAACCGGGTGTTTGAAGTGACGGGGCCTGAATTACTGACCTTTGCTGACTGCGTGGCTGACATCAGCCGTCAGAGCGGACGCCCCATACGTTATACCCAGGTGCCACTGGCCGACTGGCTGCAGGCCCTGCAACAACAGGGCGCCTCCGCCGACCTGCTGTGGCTGCTGAACGAATTATTCAGCAACGTGCTCGACGGCCGTAATGCCAGTACCGCACAGGGCGTGCGCGAAGCACTGGGACGGGATGCCACGTCTTTTGCCGACTACGTCAGCAGAACCCTGGCCGAAGAGATCTGGCCACAGGCCTGCCACGCCTGAATCACAGACGACAGACACTGACACACAGCATAAGGGGATGATGAATGAATACTCTGTTTTTACTGCTGCAGGCCATAGCGGTTATCAGCATGGCAACCATGGGCGGCATTTATTTTGTTTTTTCTGCCTTCGTGATGCAGGCCCTGGCTGCCGTACCCGCCGGAGCCCACACCATGACAGAAATAAACCGGGTTATTCTCAGGTCTCTGTTTGTGCCGCTGTTTTTGCTGTCGTCGCTGCTTGCTTTGTTCCTGCTGCTGCACGGACTGCTGATACCCTTCAGCGGTGCTCTGTTCAGCGGCAGCCTGATCTATCTGGTTGGTATGCTGCTCTGCACCGGGCTGTTCAATGTGCCGCTGAATCACCAGCTGGAACAGCAGCCGGAGCACGACCCTGACAGCCGTTTCTGGGCCCATTACTGCCGGCGGTGGACACGCTGGAATCACCTGCGCACCGTCAGTTCACTGCTGGCTTCGGTGCTGATTTATTCAGCCTGAGCCGCCAGCGTGACCAGTAATACGCTGATCACAATCATCGCCCCGCCCAGCCATTGCTGGCGGCTGATATTTTCGCCGAAGCGGATTTTTGAGAAATACAGGGTGCCGATAATTTCGGCCTGCCCCAGGGTTTTCACCAGTGCCGGATTCACCAGAGCAAAACCGGTAAACCAGCCAATGGAGCCCAGCGAGCTGAGCACCCCCACCTGAGTGCTGAGCTTCAGATTGGCGCGCAGCGGTGCCAGCAGGTCCCGGCTTTTATAAATCTGAATACTGCACAGAATCAGCGACTGCAACGCCAGCACATACCACAGCGTGACACCAGCGTTGGTAATCAGTGAACCGGATAAAGAGTGACTGGCAACCGCTGCGGCCACCGAGGTAATGGCAAAACATAAGCCGCTGGCCAGACCCATTAACAGCGACACATCTTTATGTGCGCGCAGTAAATTCTGCCATTTCACACTCATCACCAGCGCCCCGGCAACGCCCAGCACAATCCCCGCCCAGGCAGTGGCATTCAGTGCATGATGCAGTACCGGCAGACCGATCAGTGCCGCCAGCACGGCTTCGGTTTTTGCCAGCAGCGTTCCGAGGGCAAAACTGCCGGAATGAAAAACCCGCAGCATAAAATAGGTCGCCAGAATCTGGGCGACGGCACAGATAGTGGCCGCCAGCCAGAACACATTGTTGGCCACCGAGGTAGCCCCAATCAGCAGCCAGCAGGCAATAACATACAGGGTAACCAGCGGCAGACCGAACAATGAGCGCGCCATGGTGGCATGCAGGAAACCGGCTTCACGTGAGAGGCTGTTCTGATAAGCGGTGCGTACCGACTGGCAGGCCGCGGCAAATAAGGTGATGAAAATCCACATACGACGTGGCCTCTACTGCATTCAGAGGAGCGCCAGCATGAAGCCGGGCAGATTATTTGTAAAAGGAATTAATTTTATAGATTAAATTCCGAAGAGGAATTCAGAAAAGCTGCCACAGCCATCATGGCAGCTTTGTATGGATGCAGGAAAAGATTCAGCCCGCGGGCTGTTCAGCAAGCGGGGATGGGGATGTCGCAGGTACACCAGACATCGCCTGATCTGCCGGTTTCAGCAGCAGCAGATTCATCCACAGCAGAGCAGCCTGACTGATACCGGAAATAATCAGCAGTACATAGCCAAGCCATACTGAACCAAACAGACTGTTACTGTCGAACACCGCCTTGGCAGCCAGAATCAGAATCACCAGCAGCAGATAAAGCGCGAGATAACCGGCAATACGAATGCCGGCATTACGCAGCCTGCGCACCACTAACACCAGCAGGTAGCCCCCCCCGGCGAGCAGTATCAGGGCCGGAAAAATAAGCGTACCGTCCGCCATACCTGATGGAATCCCGATCATAAAAAGCAGACACATCAACGCCATCAGTACAGCAGAGACGGCCATGGTGCGGTACAGATAACCAACAGCCGTCAGCTGCTTTTCTGCGGCCACATCCGTGCGTATCTGCAGTAAAGGATGATCCGGTATCTGCTGACTCAGGGATGGTGTACGGAACCAGATCACTATAAACCACACCAGCGCAATCAGGCTGACAATGGCAGGAGCAACCAGAATAACCAACATAAAAAACTGCTCCAGATCCGACACTTCGGTCCAGCCGGCCATCGCCGAACTCATAAACAGCGGAATTTTCATCAGAAACAGGCTCACGATTGCCAGCAGCACACCAGCACGAGGTCCGGCGACACCACGCGCCAGCAGATAGGCGCCTGCCAGCAGGAAAATATCGCCGATTGCCACTGATGCTGAAAAACTGTTAACGAAATAAAACAGCACCGGCTCAGAAGGCAGGCCGCCACTGTTATCATACAGAGCAAAATAAAAACTGTTGATCATGTTGCCGGAAGCCATTTCAGCCATAACCAGCTGGGCCAGAATCATCAGGCCGATAAAAAACCGGTCACGGTCCAGCGTATTGGCATCACTCAGAAAAATATCTTTTAAAAAAGACAGCATAAGATTATTCATTCCTCTGGTCGGAAAATACACAGAATTCCATTTCTGCCGTTGAGGCAGGGATGTGTCTGCTGACAGATGAAGGCCATACCCGGAGGATATGGCCAGACAGGGATTGTAACCGATGCCGCCCGCCGGTAATGCCAACTGCATCAGTAATACATGAGGCAGGTCAATTAAACGGTATCTGCCACCAGTGACAGGATATTATCAGCCGTGAGCTGCACAATACGCTGCCTCGCCTGCGGGCTGATCCAGGCATTATGCGGCGTAACAATCAGATTCAGCGGCTGCGCCAATGCATCCAGCAGCGCATGCCCCTGACGGGGTGGTTCCTGTGGCAGAACATCAACCGCCAATCCGCCCAGACGTCCGTTCTGCAGCGCTTTCAGAGCCGCCTCTTCATCAACAATGCCACCACGGGCACAGTTCACTATCAGACAGCCGGGACGGATAAACGCCAGATTGTCAGCATTCAGCAGATGGCGGGTATGTTCATTCAGCGGGCAGTGAAAACTCACCACATCCGCCTCTGGCAGCAGACTGTTAAAGTCCGGCCGGCTGTCATTCACTGCGCCCGGCCGGGCACAGAAAATAACCTTCATGCCGAAGGCTTCGGCCAGTTTCGCCACCGCCGTACCGAGGGTACCGCTGCCGGCAATCACCAGTGTCTTGCCTGCCAGTTCGGTGGTGCGGTGACCGAGCAGACAGAAAAACGGGCTCTGCTGCCACATCCCCAGAGCCATATCCTGCTGATAAAGCGGCAGCCTTGCCCCCAGTGCCAGAATCAGCATCAGCGTATGCTGTGCCACCGAGGCCGTACCATAATTACTGACATTCAGTACCGGCACTCCCTGTTCCGCTGCCGCCTGCAGATCAATATTATTGGTACCGGTGGCCAGCACCAGCACCGCTTTGCGGCCCACCAGTGCCCAGTCCGGTATCACGACTTTATTGGTCAGAATCAGATCGGCATCGGCCAGGTGTTCCTTCAGCTGCTCCGCCGCCGTCGTGCCATAAATACGCAGATCACTGACCGCTTTGCGCAACGGCGTCAGATCAATATCGTCACCTAAGGTATCAGCATCAAGAATGACCGCTTTCACTGGAATTTCCTTGCCACAGCTTCATAAGACATGGGGCACGCTATCCCGTTGTTGACATCCCGGTCAAGTCCGGCGCACTGAACTGATCAGCCACATCAACAGTCTGTTGCGGAAAAAACAGGTTAAAAGCGCCGCCGATGACCACACTATAGAAAGCACTCTGCACCGGTGTCCTGACACCAGTCACATTCCTGATGGAGAATATTTATGTCAGCAGATACTGCTCCCCTGTTTATGCCCGTGGGCCTGGGCGATCTGGAACTGCCTAACCGTTTTATTATGGCGCCGCTCACCCGCTGCCGTGCCATCAATCATCAGCCTAATACCCTGATGGCTGAATATTATTCCCAGCGCGCCAGCGCTGGCCTGCTGATTACAGAATGCACCATGGTGACGGAAAAAACGTCGGCCTTCGGTAATGATCCCGGCATTTATTCGGCCGGGCAGATTGCCGGCTGGAAAAAAACCACAGAAGCTGTGCACAATGCCGGCGGCCGTATTTTCATGCAGATCTGGCACGCTGGTCGCGCGGCACACCCGCTGCTCAACGATGGCCAGGAATGCGTTGCCCCCAGCGCCATCGCCATTGACGATGAAGTGCATACTCCGCAAGGCAAAAAGCCGTATACCATTCCGCATGCACTGACCAAATCAGAAATTACCGACCTGGTGGAAGATTTCCGTCAGGGGGCGGCCAATGCCATTGCCGCCGGTTTTGATGGTGTCGAAATTCACGCCGCCAACGGTTATCTGATTGATCAGTTCCTGCGCGACGGTGCCAATCAGCGCACCGATGAATACGGAGGTTCCATCGCCAACCGCGCGCGTTTTCTGACCGAAGTGCTGGAAGCGGTAAGCGCCGAAGTCGGCAGCCACCGGGTCGGTGTGCGTTTATCGCCGCTGAACAGTTTTAACAGTATGAAAGACAGCGATCCGCAGGGCTGGACGCGCTGGCTGGCAGAACATCTGAGTCGTTTTGATCTGGCGTATCTGCATCTGATGCGCGCCGACTTCTTCGGTCTGCAGCAGGCCGATGTTGTCAGTATTGCGCGCGAAGCCTACAACGGCCACCTGATGGTGAACATGGGGTACACTCCGGCTGAAGCCGCTCAGTGTCTGGCAGAGAAACAAGCCGATTCTGTGGCTTTCGGTACCGGCTTCCTCGCCAACCCGGATCTGCCGCACCGAGTGCAGGCCGGTGCAGAACTGAACACACCAGATCAGAATACGTTCTACACCTCCGGCGCTGAAGGCTATACCGATTATCCAACCATGGCCTGAACCGGCATAAAAAAGCCCGGCTGAGACCGGGTTTTTTTATGCGTCAGGGGCGCTCTGCAAACTGCGGAATATGATCACAGATCGTATCCCAGCTGGCTTTGGAGGCGACAAAAATATGGGCCTCCGGGCGGATATCCACCTCTGTATCCAGCGTACCGACACGCAGGCGATAGGCATCCGGCATGGATGGCCGCCGGCTGTACAGCGGAGAAGCACAGCGCTGACAGAAGCTACGGAATACGCCCGGCGTGGATTCGTATTCGGCGAGCAGTTCCCGGCCACGGACAATGCGGAAATCACTGACGGCCACCTGCGCATTAACCGCAAAAGCCGAGCCATTGGCTTTACGGCATTTAGAACAGTGACAGATCATCGCTGGCCCCAGTTCACCATCAATTTCGTAGCCGATTCCGCCACACAGACAACTTCCCTTCAGCATACCGCCCCCCTTCTGTTGTACAGATAAAAAAAAGCGCCACCGCAGTGACGCTTATTGCATTCAGGCTGCCAGTGCCCTGGCAATGGCATCCTTAAGAACATCACTGTCCGGTGCAATATCCGGGGCGAAACGCGCCAGCACTTCACCGTTTTTACCGATCAGGAATTTCTCAAAATTCCACATAATATCTGTGTCATTTTCCGGCAGCAGATCTTTCGCGCCCAATTTGGTTTTCAGTCCTTCATCAGCCGTTTTTACTGCCTCTGGCTGTGCTGCAATTAATTGCTGATACAGCGGGTGACGGCCGGCGCCATTGACCTCAATTTTACCGAACAGCGGAAATGTCACGTTATATGTGACGCTGCAGAATTGCTGAATTTCCTCTTCGCTGCCCGGCTCCTGACCCAGAAACTGGTTACACGGAAAACCCAGAACCTCCAGACCACTGGCTGCTTTTTCTTTATACAAGGCTTCCAGTCCTTCATACTGCGGCGTCAGGCCACATTTTGAGGCGACGTTCACAATCAGCAGGACTTTGCCCGCATAATCCTCAAGGCTGACAGTTTCACCTGTAATCTTTTTTACTTCTGTGCTGTAAATGCTCATACTTCTGCTCCGGTTATTAGCCCGTTTTAAATACTGATTGTAACAACCTGCCTGAGATACAGAACAGCGTCAATCAGATCCTGATCCGTGTGCAACGATCTGTTCAGAAGAAAACAACAAACGACTGCCGGCGTTAACCTATTTTTTACCCGGCAACCGCTGGACTTATCTTTTTCTCAGGAGCACAGAGACTTTGTCGTCAACCACCCGACATAATCACCCGCTGGTTGCAGCGCTGCTGGCCATGACCATGGCACTGGGGCCACTGGCTCTGGACACATATCTGCCTGCTTTTCCCGCCATCGCCGACAATCTGCATGTAACCATTCATCAGGTATCGCTGACCATATCGCTGTATGTGTTTGTACTCGCCTTTGGTCAGCTGTTCGGCGGCCCCTTGTCTGACCGTTTTGGTCGCGACAAAATCATGCTCGCCGGGCTGAGCATATTTACCGTCGCCAGCCTTGCTGTCAGTTACGCGTCATCCATCAATGAATTTCTGCTGCTGCGCACACTGCAGGCATTCGGTGGTGGCTGGGTGATGGTCTGTGTGCCGGCACTGGTCCGCGACCGCCTGTCCGGGCGTGAGGCCGCACGTTTTTTCAGCCTCATTGGCCTGCTGATGGTGATAGCACCTGCTATCGCACCGTCACTGGGCAGTCTGCTGCTGAAGCACCTGGGCTGGAACGGAATTTTTATGTTTCTCAGCCTGTACAGCATCCTGATTCTGCTGTTACTGAAGCTGATCGTTTTCCGGGGCTACCGCCGCCCGGATCATCCGCATGTCAGCGGCCTGACACGCTATAAAGCCGTATTATCCAACCGGCCGGCGATGCGCTTTATGCTGACCGGAGGCTTTGGTTTTTCAGTGATGCTGCTGTTTATTACCCATTCATCCTTTATTTATCAGTACCACTTCGGTGTCAGTCCGGATACCTTTGCCCTGCTGTTCGGGGCCAATGTGGTGCTGATGATGGCCATGAACCTGACCAACCGCCGTCTGCTCAATCACTTTGCGCCGGAAAGAATTCTGCGCTGGGTTCTGATGGTACAGGCCGGCGGCATTGTCCTGCTGCTGCTGATCCTGCAGTTTTTCCCACACCTCTGGCTGTTCGTACCGGCGATGGTACTGACGATTGGCATGCTGGGCGCGGTATCACCGAATATTCAGGCCTGCTATATGGAGTATTTTCCGCAGCACGGCGGCACCGCCGCAGCGGTTATGGGAGCGACGCAGTTTTCTCTGGCGGGGATTATTTCAGCGGGTTCGGCGCTGCTGCCGGAAAGTGTCACAGCGATTGTGCTGGCCATGGGGATCTGTTCTGCCATTGCTCTGCTGCTGATCAGCGGGCATAAAGCCGGCGCCGCAGAACCGCCGGCTCACTGAACATCTGCGCTCAGAGGTTTCCCGGACCTCTGACTGCAGAAATCACATAGCGGTTTTTACCGGAGCGTTTGGCTTCATACATAGCGCCATCAGCAGCATTCATCAGACTGTCGATATCGCCGGCATTATCAGGATAAAAAGCCAGCCCGACACTGACGGATATGCTGACTTCGTGCCCAAGCACAGAAAATGGCTCTGCCAGCCTGCTCACCAGGCGGCCGGCAATTTCTTCTGCCTGATGCTGGTTACCGATATCCGGCAGCAGGATAATAAATTCATCCCCCCCCTGACGGGTTACGGTATCCGTCTCGCGCACCATCCAACCCAGATGGGTGGCAACCTGACGCAGCAGTTCATCGCCACCTTCATGGCCCGTACTATCATTCACTTCTTTGAAGTTATCGAGATCCACATACATCAGAGCCAGACGGGTAGCGTGGCGTCTGGCTCTGGCCAGCGCCATTTCCAGACGGTCGAGCAGCAGGCGCCGGTTTGGCAGACCAGTCAGGGTATCATGGTAAGCCAGATGACGGATTTCTTCCTGCTGCTGACGGATTTCCGTAATATCACGGAACGCTATTACCGTACCGATAACCACCCCGCCACGGGTCAGTGGTGCCGACGTCACCCCGGCCACAAAACGTGATCCATCACGTCGGATAAAAGCCTCATCCTCACTGCGGTAGGTTTCGCCGGTAATCACAACCCGCCGTATCGGACAATCTTCACTGCCCATGCCATCCAGCGGATGCTGATGAATCAGTGCATGGGCGTCCTGACCAAGCAGATCCCGCCGGTTCCAGCCCAGCAGACGTTCGGCTTCGGGGTTCATTTCCCTGACAGCGCCGTCAAAATCCAGTACCAGCACGCCTTCGCCTAAGGTTGCCATAATCTCCCGGTACTGGAAGGTGTTGTATTCGATCACGCCGTGCAACCAGCGACGCCCGGCAATGATGTGCGCCAGATAACCGCACACTATCATCAGAAACAGCAGCCCACTCACATAAATGGTGGCCGATAACGGATTGCCGAAAATCAGTGAAGATGGCAGCTGCTCCGGGGGCAGAAGAGCCACGGTTTTCCAGAAAAATGTTTCCTGGTTCTGCTCAGGGACTTCGCCACGCCCCGGATAAACCGTGTTAAAACTGAACAGGCCGGCCTCGGCTGTAATATGGCCACGGTTCTGCTCCAGCATCGCCTGCCAGACTGCCGGCCAGCGGCGGCTGAAGCCGGATGGGTGGCCAAACATAAATCCCCACTCCAGTTCTGCTTCCGGCCCCACCAGCCAGTCGGCATGGCTGTTGAGCAACATGGGCTGCGCGTGTTCATCAAGAATACCGGTAAAACGTCGGGTCAGAGCTTCTGCCTTCAGGTTCAGGATAATGACGCCGTCGAGCTTGCCATCATCACGGTATAGCGGTGTCCCCAGGCGCAGCATAGGCTTATGCGGTTCTTCCACCAGATTATTTTCAATATTCAGATCCATCGGCGAGATATACACCTCACCGGCCTGCAGCACCGCCGTATCGCGGAAATAGTAACGCTGATTTTTGTTCTGCAGCTGAGCAGCAGGCACTACCTGCGGTTTCTGTCCGCTTTTACCGCCATTATTGACCCGCACAATTTCCATTCCGTCGGCATTCAGATAACGGATCTGATCGTAAATCGGCTTTTCACCGGCAAAAGCGACAAACAGACCGCTGACGTGTTTCAGCTCTTCAGCGCTCTTCTGCCGGGTCAGTGCCTGCAGTGCCGGCGTTTCGGCTAACACCATCATGTCGGATATAATCAGCCGCACTGAGGCATCCAGAATACTGGTGGCCGTTTCAAGACGGGATGCCTGATGATCAATAAGGGAATTGACTTCTGCCCGGCTGCCAGTCACCACCACCAGTTTAACGACCAGAGTGAATATCAGTGCCAGGGGCAGGAAGCTGACAAGAAACAGCTTATGTTTTGAGTTTCTGGTAAACCAGTTTGACACCGGAGACAGACTTTCTTCCATTGGTCAGCAGCTGCTTCTTATTAATGATTTAACATGAGCCAGTACAGAAACTGGCAGTGTATCAGGGTTCAGTCACCCTGCCTTGTCCGTTTGCGGAAATGAGCGCGACAATCCGGGTCTATAAGCGTAAAAATACTGTAATGTTTAGCACCGAAACGGACGTAGCTCGCCACCTCTTTGTTACCGCTGGGATGATGCACTTTCAGCACTCTGGCCGGGTGAAAAATTTCCCCCTGTTTGCGGAAGTAACTGAGTGCTTTCTCATCTCCGGATGCCATCGCCTCACGGTCACGGCAGACTTCGGCTGCAACCGCAGAACAACTGAATACCATCAGAAAATGACAGGTTATAAAGGCTTTCATGACGCTCCTCCACTACATAGTGTAGCCAAGGAATCACAGACATAAAAAAACCGCAGCCCCATCCCGGACTGCGGCTAACTTCTCGAGCACAGAGAATCTTAAGAAAGGGTGTTACGGTCTTACTCGTCGGATCCCATAATGCCCAGAATCTGCAACAGACTCAGGAACAGGTTATACAGGGACACAAACAGGGTCACAGTGGCAGAGATATAATTAGTCTCACCGCCGTGAATAATTGCACTGGTCTGGTAGGCAATCATGCCACTCATCAGCACAATAAACATGGCCGATACCGCCATCGATACAGCAGGCAGAGCGAAGAAAATATTCGCCAGTCCCATCACAAACGCGACAATGACGCCGACCATCAGGGTTTTGCCCCAGCCGCTCAGATCTTTACCGGTAGCCAGCACCCAGCCGGACATCGCAAAGAAAATCACACCGGTTGCACCCAGTGCCGTGGCAACCATTTCGGTACCCCCCGGCAGACGTGCATATGCGGAGATGATCGGTCCCAGAGTCAGGCCCATAAAACCGGTCAGAGCAAAAACAGACACAATACCCATGGCGCTGTTCTTGGTTTTTTCGACCAGGAACAACAGACCGAAGTAGCCCACCAGTGTCAGGATCAGACCCGGATGTGGCCAGTTAAAGGACATCGACATGGCTGCCACTGCACCACTGAAGATCAGTGTCATGGACAACAGCATATAGGTGTTGCGCAGTACCTTGCGTCCGTCGGTCGCGACCTCAAAGGTCTCACCATGGCGGTCAGCATTCAGAACGGTGGGTTCCGCATGCTGTCCGGATTTCATATTCAGATAATCAGGACGGTTCATATTTAACTCCTGTTTGACAGTTACAGCTATTATAGAAGCCTGCAACAGAAAATAATATTCGAATTATCTTTTATCAATAGCTCGGTTTTTACGAACTGTAAGGAAATGTCGCCATGAAACAGCTCAACTACAAACACCTGGCCTATTTCCACGCCGTCGCCGAAGAAGGCAGTGTTATGGCTGCTGCCCGGCGTCTGAATGTGACCCCCCAGACCATCAGCGGCCAGCTGCGCCTGCTGGAAGACGAACTGGGTAACCGCCTGTTCGCCAAAGCCGGGCGCGGGCTGGAACTGACCGATGCCGGGCGGGTGGTGCTGGATTACACCCGCGAAATGTTCCGCCTGGGCGACGAACTGCAGGAAGTCATGCATCAGGGGACCAGCGAACGGCCACTGGAGTTCCGTGTCGGTATTGTTGACGCGTTGCCCAAGTCCATCGCTCACCGCCTGCTGTCACCGGCCCTGTCCGGTGCTGCACGTATGCGTATTATCTGCCACGAGGAACAAATGCCGGTTCTGCTCGGTGAACTGGCCGTACACCGGCTGGATCTGGTACTGGCCGACAGTCCCATTCCCAGCGGGATGAATGTGCGCTGTTTCAATCACCTGCTCGGCCGCAGCCCGCTGGCCTGCTTTGCTGCACCGGTACTGAAAGCCCGCCATCCCGGCCGTTTCCCCCAGTGTCTGCAGGACGCCCCGCTGCTGCTGCCCACCGATACCGCTTCCGGCCTGCGCACCGAGCTGCTGAGCTGGCTCAACCGTATCAACCTGAGTATGCGCATCAGTGGTGAATTTGATGATTCGGCCCTGTTACAGGCATTCGGCAGCGAGGGACACGGCTTCTTCTTTGCTCCGTCCGCCATCCGTGAAGAAATCTGCCATAAATACGCTGTCGACTGCATCGGCGAAGTGGACGAGCTGGTGCAGGAGTTTTATGCCATCTCCGCCGAACGTAAAATCAGCCACAAATCCGTCAAGCTGATTACCGACCATGCACCGGACGCCCTGATCGGCACCGTCTGACTGGCTCAGCCGGGCGACTGGCACTCTTCCGCCTGTGGCGTGATACGGCAGCGGACTTTGCCTTCCAGCCGCAGCATACCGCTGTCGTAGACCCCCTCATCCCCCAGCTGACGACGCAGACTGCGCAGACGGCTGGTCACGGCCGTCTTTTCTGCTGCCGGCATCTCGCGCCAGAGTTCAGGGGCAATATTTTTCCGTTCACGCTCCACGCGGCGCACGTAATGACTGAAACGGAAGAGAAAATCTTCCCGCAGAATCTGCGCCAGCCCGGTGGGAAAGCGTTCCTGGCGGCCAATCAGCTGAATCGTCGACTGCGCCAGGGGATAATTCAGGATGGCACTGCCACTGCGTATCTGACCACTGCCGGCCACATGAAACGCCACCAGTGGCGCCAGCATGGCATCCACTTCTGCGCGGGCAAAGCGGTTCACCACGCCCAGCCTCGGGCCAGGAATCACCTGCGCCTGCAGCGAGACTGCCAGCGCCTGCAGAGCAGGGTTTTTCTCTGGCACCGCGAGGGTTTTGCCCTGCAGTCCGTGCAGGCTGTTTTCCTGTGGGTCAGTGGTATAGGCGTAATGTTCACCGAGTGACGCCACTCCCAGTACCACATAGCCACCACTTTCCATCCGTCCGGCCATCTCCGGACTGGCAATCACCTGCATCAGTACCTGCAGATGCTGTATATCCGGCACGGCTCCCGGCGCTTCCAGTGTGCCGGTAAAACGGTTGAAGGCCAGCGCGCGGTTGCCACTCATCAGCGCCGCATCACACTCCCCCTGTTGCAGTGCACGAACCAGTTCATCTTCATCCTGATACGCCCTGAGGTGCAGCTGCAGTCCGTAATGCAGAGAGCGGAAGCGCTGATCGTCGACGGCAGCGTAAACCGGCCCGGCGCGGCCGAGCATATCCCAGACACAGAAACTGCGGATAATTTTGTCACCTTCAAACTGATCAGCGTACAGAGTGCGTAATGCACGAATACGCTTTTCCAGCGGCAGGTTCGGGCTCATGACCGTCATGGTCAGTTTATCGGTATCCGGTGCAGCCGCCGCCAGGCAGCAGAACAACAGACAGCTGCTGAGCAGCAGACGTGAAGAGAAATGCAGAGTCATAGAATACCCCGGTGCGGGTTTATTATTATTTTTCTGCATCAGACCAGCAGACTGACCGTCTGACAATGTGCAAAACGGTCTTCCACCGGTGAATTAAGGCCGCCACACAAACTGGCACAATTTAAACCATTTTTTGCACAATTGACCGCGAGCTGACAAGCCGTTCAGGCAATTACGAATTGTTACAGCACTGGCCGGAATTACCCATTAATGTGGCTGCAGAGGCTTCTGATGGAATTGCCGAATATAAAAATAAAAAAGGATACTGATATGCAGATTAAAACGCCGCTGGAAATGCTTTATCACTGGGAAGCCACAGACCCACAGGCGGTCTACCTGCGACAGCCGGTCCACGGCATGTTTCACGAGCTGACCTGGGCTCAGGTCGGTGAACAGGCCCGCCGTATTGCCAGCGCCCTGATCGCCCAGAATTTTGAACAAGGCAGTCATATTGCCATTTTTTCCAAAAACTGTGCTGAATGGTTTATCACCGATCTGGCAATCATGATGGCCGGCCATATCTCCGTGCCCGTGTATGCAACCGCTGGCCAGGAAACCATCCGCTACATTCTCAACCACAGTAACTGCAAAGCCGTTTTTATCGGCAAACTGGACGACACCCACAACCAGTGTGCCGCCATTCCCGATGATGTACTGCGCATTGCTTTCCCTTATGGCGATATTCCGGCGCGTTACCGCTGGCATGAGATGCTGCAGCAGCCACCACTGGCCAGCTCACCGGTGCCGGCGGCAGACGATACCATGAGTATTATTTATACCTCCGGCAGCACCGGTAATCCGAAGGGTGTTATCAATACTTTTGCTGCCTATTCCTGGAGCTGCCAGACTCTGATTAATGCACTGGATTCAGACCGCAGCGAACGCATGCTCAGTTATCTGCCGCTGGCACATATCACCGAGCGGGTTTATGTCGAAGGCGCCAGCCTGTATCTTGGCTGCAGCGTGTCGTTCGTCGAATCACTGGATACCTTCGTCGACGACATCAAAGCCGTACAGCCGACCATTTTTATCTCTGTGCCGCGGCTGTGGACACGTTTTCAGATGGGCGTACTGGCCAAAATCCCGCCGAAAAAGCTCAACCGCCTGCTGAGCATTCCGCTTCTGAATAAAGTCGTTGCACGCAGAATACGACAACAACTCGGACTCGACAGCGTACGCATTTTTGGCTCCGGCTCTGCGCCTATATCTCCCGCCACCCTGCACTGGTATCAGCGTATCGGCATCAATATCTGTGAAGGCTGGGGGATGTCGGAGAACAATGGACTGGGCACCCTGAGCTACCCGTTCCGCGCCGACAAAGTCGGCTGTATCGGCCACCCGTATGACGGTCTCAGCCTGCGTATTGCCGATGATGGGGAAATTCAGCTGCAGGGCCCCTGCGTCATGGATGAATATTATCTGGAACCGGAAAAAACCGCGGAGGTATTTACCGACGACGGCTGGCTGAAAACCGGTGACAAAGGCACCGTCGATGAAGACGGCTATGTCCGTATTACCGGCCGCCTGAAAGAAATTTTCAAAACGGCCAAAGGCAAATACGTGGCGCCGGTACCGATTGAAGCGGAACTGATGGAAAACCCGCTGATTGAACAGATCTGCGTCACCGGTACCAATCTGAAACAACCCATCGCGTTAGTCGTGCTGACGCCGGAAGCACATAATCACAACACCAGCCATATCAGCCACAGTCTGGAGAAAACCCTGAAACAGGTAAACAGCAGACTGGAAAGTCACGCAGTGCTCGATCGCCTGGTTGTGATTCATGACAGCTGGACCGTCGATAACGGACTGCTGACCCCCACCCTGAAAATCAAACGGCACCTGATTGAAGGCAAGTATCAGGATCTGATCCAGCACAATCATACCGAGACCGTCTGTTTTCAGGCCGCCTGACAGCGGTGCGCCGGCCGGGTTATTCCCCGGCCAGCTCGCGGCAGCGCCATACGCCCTGCTCACCACCCACCGCCTGCGCCAGTTGCGGCAGCAGATGGCGCATGGTTTCCGCCAGCGTAAACGGCGGATTGATCACTATCATGCCGGATGAGGTCATGCCACGGCCTTCAGTATCTTCCCTCAGCCCCAGTTCAAACTGCTGAATACGGGGGATGCCACTGTTCTGCAGGTCACGCTCCAGCTTGTCGATACGGCTGCGTTCCACCACCGGATACCAGAGAGCGTAAATGCCGGTGGCAAAACGCCGGTGCGCCCTGATCAGGGTATCCACCACCGTGTCGTAATCACTTTTCATTTCGTACGGCGGGTCCATCAGAATGAGTCCACGCCGTTCATCCGGTGGCAGCCCGGCAATCAGTGCCTGAAAACCATTATCCTGAGCACAGCGGATGCGCTGATCACGCCGCATCAGCTCGTCCAGCAGACGGAAGTCCTGCGGGTGCAGCTCATACAGTTTTGCCCTGTCCTGCTCACGCAATAACAGCTGGGCAATGCGGGGCGATCCGGGATACAGGGAAGCAGCCGGCGCCGGGCTCAGGTCCCACTCCGGCTTACAGGCGGCCACCACCTCCAGCCAGGCTTCGGTGCCGGCAATCGCAGCATTCCGCAGCCGGCTAATACCCGTGTCAAATTCGGCATTTTTCCCGGCTTCCGCACTGGTCAGCGAATACAGACCGGCACCGGCATGAGTATCAATATAGATAAAAGGCTTTTCTTTCCGCCGCAGGTAATTGAGGATTTCGACCTGCACCAGATGTTTTAAAACATCGGCAAAGTTACCGGCGTGAAAAGCGTGACGATAGCTGAGCATCGGGGTTCCGTATCATTAAGCAGATAAAAAAAACGCATCGCGGTGCGATGCGTTCTGTGCGGCAATTACCCTCAGGGGCGATCGTCCACCTCTTCCTGTTCCGGTGGCATCAGATCCTCCCGGCTGATGTTCAGACTCATCAGGATACTGGAGGCCACAAACACCGACGAATAGGTACCGACCACCACACCGATCATCAGTGCCACGGAGAAATTATGGATGATATCACCACCCACAATCATCAGCGCCAACAGTACCAGCGCGGTGGTTAAGGACGTCATAATGGTCCGGCCCAGCGTCTGGTTGATCGCATAGTTGATCACTTCGGCTGCGTCGCCGCGGCGCAGTACGCGGAAGTTTTCGCGGATATGATCCGATACCACAATAGTATCGTTGAGCGAGTAACCAATCACCGCCAGCAGGGCTGCCATCACGGTCAGGTCAAATTCCCACTGAAAGATGGAAAACAGGCCCAGAATAATCAGCACATCATGAAACAGTGCCGCTACCGCTCCGATGGAGAATTTCAGCTGGAAACGGGCAGCAACATAAATCATCACCACAAACAGCGCCAGCAGTAACGCCAGACCGCCCTGGTCACGCAGCTCTTCACCCACCTGACCACCAACAAACTCACTGCGCAGCAGGGTCAGCTGGTTACCCGCAGTCTGATCCTGCAGGATACCCAGCACTTCGTTGCCCAGATTATCGCGGAACGCCTCAGACATACGCACCAGCACGTCGGTTTCAGAACCGAAGTTCTGCACCGTCACGTCACGGTAACCGGACGCCTTCAGCGTGGAGGAAATGGTGTCCAGCGCCACCGGGGTTTCGTACTGCACTTCCAGCAGCGTACCACCGGTAAAATCCAGCCCCAGATTCAGGCCACGGACAGCCAGTGACGCAATGGACGCGATCACCAGCAACAGAGAGACAATCATCGCCGCCTTACGCAGACGCATAAAATCGAATTCAGTATTCATACGCGACCTCCGATAGACAGTGAATCAATCCGGCGGCCACCGTAAATCACATTAACGATGGAACGGGTCAGCATAATGGCAGTAAACATGGAAGTGATAATCCCGAACGACAGAGTCACCGCAAAACCTTTCACCGGACCGGTACCAACACCGAACAGGATCACCGCCACAATCAGCGTGGTCAGGTTGGCGTCAAAAATGGTCAGGAAAGCGCGGTTATAACCTTCATGGATGGCCTGCTGCGGTGAACGGCCATTTTTAAGTTCTTCTCGGATGCGGGCAAAGATCAGCACGTTGGCATCCACCGCCATCCCCACGGTCAGTACGATACCGGCAATACCCGGTAAGGTCAGGGTGGCACCGATCATCGACATCAGTGCAATCAGAATGACGATATTGGCCAGCAGTGCCACGTTGGCGACCAGACCGAAGACGCGGTAATACACCGCCATCAGGATCAGCACCAGCGCCAGGCCCAGAACCACTGAGTTCATGCCCTGCTCAATATTTTCTTTACCTAAGCTCGGACCGACGGTGCGCTCTTCCACGAAATACATAGGAGCGGCCAGTGCACCGGCACGCAGCAGCAGCGCCAGTTCAGACGCTTCGGCCGACTGCAGGCCGGTAATGCGGAAGCTCTGTCCCAGCGTGCTCTGAATGGTGGCCAGCGAGATAATGGATTTCTCCACCACCTGTACGGTTTTCGGCACTTCCTGACCGTCCACCATTTCATAGGTGGTTTTCGGCTTACGTTCAACGAACAGTACCGCCATGCGGTTGCCGACAGCTTTACGCGTCACTTCCGTCATCATCGCACCGCCTTTGGAATCAAGGCTGATGTTCACCTGCGGGAAGCCGTTTTCATCAAACGCCGGCTGTGCGTTGGTCACGCTGTCACCGGTGGTGATGATTTTTTTCTCCAGCCGCGCCGTGCGGTATTCATCGCTGCGGAACGGGTATTCCTCTGTCAGGAAACGGCTGGCGCCCGGCTCGGCTTCCAGACGGAATTCGAGGTTGGCGGCCTTACCCAGAATTTTCTTCGCTTCCGCGGTGTCCTGCACACCCGGCAGTTCCACCACAATACGGTTACGGCCCTGACGCTGCACCAGCGGCTCGGCAACCCCCAGCTCGTTCACCCGGTTACGCAACGTGGTGAGGTTCTGCCTGATGGCATAGTCTTCAAATTCTTTGATCTGGGTTTCTTTGATCGTCAGCAGCAGATCAGCGTATTCACCGTCTTCTGTTGTCTGCAGAAATTCAGGGTAATTACGGCTGATAAAGCTTTCCCCCTCACTGCGGACTTCGCCGTTGATAAAGCTGATGCGCAGGGACTGACCATCCAGCTGAATACGGCGGTATTTCAGGTTTTCTTCACGCAGACGGTTGCGGAATTCTTCACGGTAGTTGGACATTTTACCTTTCAGGTAATCGTCCATATCCACTTCCATCAGGAAGTGCACACCACCACTCAGATCGAGACCCAGCGTCATCGGACCGGCGCCCATACTGAGCAGCCAGTCCGGGGTGGTCTGCGCCAGGTTCAGCGCTACCACGTATTCATCGCCCAATGAACGCTGTACCGCGTCCTTGGCTTTCAGCTGGCTGTCGGTGCTGGTCAGACGGAACAGAGCGGTACTGCCGTTGACCTCTTCACCGAAGAATTCGATATTATTGTCCTGCAGGGCCGTCCTGACCCGGTTCAGTACCGGTTCCGACATTTCAGCACCGGCACGTGCCGGTGTGACCTGAATAGCCGGATCCGGCGGATACAGGTTAGGTGCGGCATAAATGCAGGCGAAAATCAGAACCAGTACGATCAGCAGGTTCTTCCACAAGGGGTATTTATTGAGCATACAACTGCCCTTAATCCTTCTTTATAAAACAAAGACGGCCTCCTCAGAGACCGTCCGTTACCTGGTTGGGATCAGGCTTTCACGTCTTTGATCGTGCCTTTCGGCAGCGCGGCAGTGATGGCCACTTTCTGAATCGGCAACTGCACACCGTCAGCAACTTCAACGACCACAAAATCGTCGGTTACCTTAACGATTTTGCCCAGCATACCGCCGGCAGTCACCACTTCATCACCTTTTGACAGACCACCGATCAGGTTCTTATGTTCCTTCTGACGTTTGCTTTGCGGACGCCACAGCAGGAAGTAGAAGATCAGCAGGAAGCCACCGAGAAAGACCAGCTGGCCCATTACACCCATCGACTCAGGTGCGGCACCGCCTTCGGCCAGAGCCGATCCTGATACTGTTAACGCCAGAGCGGCCAGAATTGCTTTCATGAAGTTATTCTCCCAATTTCTTGTGACATGAGTGTGTCATGCCGGACAACAGATGTAGTAGCGGCGTGCTCTGCGCACGCCACCGTGATTATTCCCTGGCTCAGGAGTCCTGCTCTTCTAACGGCGGGGTCTTCATGCCCCGTTTGGCATAGAACTCATCGACAAACCCGGCAAATGTACCTTCTTCCAGAGAGCGGCGCAAACCGGCCATCAGAGTCTGGTAATAATGGAGATTGTGTATGGAATTTAAAGTCGCACCGAGAATTTCTTTACACTTATCCAGATGGTGCAGATAAGCACGGCTGAAATTCTGACAGGTGTAACAGGTACACTCTTCGTCCAGCGGGCGGTTATCGCTGCGGTGTGCCGCATTGCGCAGCTTCAGTACACCAGTGGAAGTAAAAATATGCGCATTGCGGGCATTACGGGTCGGCATCACGCAGTCGAACATATCCACGCCGCGGCGCACACCTTCCACCAGGTCTTCCGGTTTACCGACGCCCATCAGGTAACGTGGCTTGTCCTGCGGCATTTTCGGTGCGATATGTTTCAGCACACGCATCATTTCATCTTTCGGCTCGCCCACACTCAGACCGCCAATGGCGTAACCGTCGAAACCGATATCCAGCAGTCCCGCCAGGGATTCATCACGCAGGTGCTCATACATGCCGCCCTGAATGATACCGAACTGGGCTGACGGGTTATCACCGTGGGCAACTTTTGAGCGTTTCGCCCAGCGCAGCGACATGCGCATGGAGTCAGCGGCTTCTTTCTCGGTCGCCGGGTACGGCGTGCACTCATCGAAGATCATGACAATATCGGAGCCGAGGTCGCGCTGTACCTGCATAGAGCTTTCCGGTGTCATCATCACCTTTTCACCATTTACCGGTGAACGGAAGGCCACCCCTTCTTCCGTGATTTTGCGCATATCCCCCAGACTGAATACCTGAAAACCGCCGGAATCCGTCAGGATCGGCTTATCCCAGCCGGTAAAGTCATGCAGATCACCGTGCTGTTTGATGATTTCCGTGCCCGGACGCAGCATCAGGTGGAAGGTATTACCCAGGATGATTTCGGCACCCAGATCCTTGATCTGCTGCGGGGTAACCCCTTTCACCGTGCCATAGGTACCCACCGGCATAAAACACGGGGTCTGGATGGTGCCACGCGGAAAGGTCAGCTGACCGCGGCGGGCTTTACTGCCGTCGAGTTCAACCTCGTTCAGCAGCTCGAAATTCATAAAACATTCGCGGGTCATAAAGTCTGTTACTCAATTGGCTGGGGATGCGACAGAAACATCGCATCGCCATAACTGTAAAAACGGTAATGCTCACGGACCGCCTCGTCATAAGCAGCCATGGTATGGCGGCGGCCGGCAAAGGCTGAAACCAGCATAATCAGGGTCGATTCCGGCAGATGGAAGTTGGTGATCATGGCATCCACGCTGCGGAAACGGTAACCCGGGTAAATAAAGATGCGGCTTTCACCACAGAAAGGCGCAATCTCACCATCCGCGCTGGCACTTTCCAGACTGCGGACCGAGGTGGTTCCCACGGCCACTACCCGTTTACCGGCGGCACGCGTGGCTTTCACAGCCTCCACAACCTCAGGTGGCACTTCAATATACTCGGCATGCATCTCATGCTCTTCGATATTATCCACCTTCACCGGCTGAAAGGTACCCGCGCCCACATGTAATGTGACATAGGCGAAGTTCACCCCTTTTTCTTTCAGCGCTGCCAGCAGCGGCTCATCAAAATGCAGACCTGCGGTAGGAGCAGCCACCGCACCGGGTTTTTCGGCATACACCGTCTGATAACGCTCGCGGTCTTCATCCTGGTCTTCCCGCTCCATATAAGGCGGCAGCGGCATATGACCCACCGCTTCCAGAATGCTCAGCAGCGGCCGATCATCAAGGAATGTCAGTTCAAACAGTGCCCCCTGACGGCCGGTAACTTGCACTTCGACGCCTTCCAGCAGGATACGGCTGCCCGGCTTCGGCGAACGGGATGAGCGCAGATGCGCCAGCGCCTCATGCTCACCGGTGACTCTTTCTATCAGTGCTTCCAGTTTACCGCCACTCGCTTTCTCACCATAAAGGCGCGCCGGAATCACACGGGTATTGTTGAACACCAGCAGATCACCGGCTTCCAGCATGCCGGCAATATCACGGAAAATGTGATGGCCCAGACCGCCATCACGGCCATCCACCGTCAGTAACCGTGATGCACTGCGCTCTTCCATCGGATAGCGGGCAATCAGTTCATCCGGCAGATCAAAATAAAAATCCTGGGTTTTCATAGGCACCAGTATACAGACGCTGTCACACGGGCCGGGCCCGGCGGGCTTCAGCATTAAAGAGGGCTGCAAGATTACCGGAGATGCTTCCCTAAGTTAAGGAAATCATTAGAAAAAAGTGTTGACACAAAAAATTATGCGGGTAATATGCGCGCCACTGACGAGCTACTGCACGCGCCAGAGTGGCGAAATTGGTAGACGCAGGGGATTCAAAATCCCCCGCCTTCGGGTGTGCCGGTTCGAGTCCGGCCTCTGGTACCAAGCAAAAAGAGTTTGTCAGTATGAAGTGCGAGTGGTAACATGCCGCGCCTCAAAGCCCAGGTGGTGAAATTGGTATACACGCTGTGTTCAGGTCGCAGTGGGCTCACGCCCGTGAGAGTTCGAGTCTCTCCCTGGGCACCATCCTCTCTTCTGATGGATGGTGCAGTGCTTAGACAATAAGCACATCAAAATTTGGAATGCCGAAGTGGTGAAATTGGTATACACGCTGTGTTCAGGTCGCAGTGGGCTCACGCCCGTGAGAGTTCGAGTCTCTCCTTCGGCACCATTCCTTATCTCTCCTGTTAAAATACCCTATTAAGATAGAAACGTCCCTGGGCAACAGTCTTTCTGCCTGCTCTCTTCTGTTACCCCGGCCGTACTCTGCTGACTGACAAAAATTCACTGTTCTTCTGTTGGCCTTATATCGCTTCTCCGATCGATAAAAAGTCACATCAGTCACAGCTGACATAATGAACCGGCCATTTTTGTGCCGCCAGGTAAATAATCCAACGCCTTCCCTGCTATTACTGCCGGCCTCTACGACTAATTTCCTCTCTCACTTATCTGCTGATTGTCTACTCTGGAATCAGGCCTGTTTCCTGATAACAGGCTTTATTAAATAAGAGCCAGAAGGCCCGCAGCAGGAGACGCCGATGACCAAACACGGCAAACGTATTGCTTCCGCCTCCGCCATCAGTGCCGTCTGTGCACTGCTTGTGGCCCAGGCCATCAACATCCCGGATATGCTGTCCTGGCGTGCAGCAGCAGAAGTTCTTGCCACGACGGGAATTGTTGTCGCGGTGCTTTACCGCATGATTATCCAGCCGCAGATTATTCTCGCGCATCAGATCAGCCACCGCCTCACCCATCACAGCGATCAGTATGATCCGGCCCGCCACCCGCTGCCCGATTATGTCCGCGATGACATGCTTCATCTCGACCGGCAACTCAGCCTGTATGCCGATATGCGCCAGAAACTGTCGGAACATGGCGGCCGCATCGCCATTGCCGCAGCAGAAATGTCGTATGCCGCCGACCAGATGCGTGCCAAAATTCATGAAGAAGTGTCCGATACCAATCAGATCGCTGTTTCAGCGACCGAAATCAACAGTACCGTCAGTCAGATGGTGGACCAGACCCGTGCCACGGCAGAAGCGGCCTCAGAAGCCAAGCGCATCAATATGAGTGGCAAACAGACCGTGGATGAAACCATCCCGCAGATGGAAGGTACCCGCAATCAGGTCAACACCAACGCTGAACTGATTGCCCAGCTGGAAGCCAAATCAGAAGAGATCAAAGCCGTTACCCGCGTCATCAGCGACATTGCCGAACAGACTAACCTGCTGGCGCTGAATGCTGCCATTGAAGCCGCCCGCGCCGGTGAACAGGGCCGCGGTTTTGCCGTGGTCGCTGATGAAGTGCGCGCACTGGCCGCCAAAACATCGGATGCCACCCAGCAGATCGGCAACACCGTCACCCTGATCAACGAAGAAATTAAAAATGCCGTCACCAACAGTCATGCCCTGACGGTAACCATTGATAAAAGCGTGCAGATGACCCAGACCGTCAGTACTCACCTGAACGATATTTTTGCCCGCTCAGAAGACATTGAACTCAACGTCAGCAATCTGGCCGAAAGCGTGCAGAATAACAGTGACAGCATTGGTTATATCTCTTCCATTGTGCAGGAAACCAGCAAACGCCTGCAGCTTACAGAAAATGAAATTGCCTCCATTTCGGAACGCTCGCTGGGCCTGTCTGAAACCGCTGAAAAAATTTATGAAGCGTTCGGCGAGACCGAACTCGGTCAACCGCACGACACGGTTAAACAGGCAGCCAGCCAGGCAGCAGAAGCGATTGGCAGACTGTTTGAAACAGCCATCCTGAATGGCCAGCTGAGCGAAGCGGCTGTATTTGACACCAACTATAAGAAGATTGAGGGCACCAAACCACAGAAATATCATACCGCTTACGACCGCTTTACCGATGATATGCTGCCCGCGATTCAGGAGCCCATTCTGGAACAGCATGACTTTATTGCCTATGCCGGCGCGGTGGATACCAACGGTTATTTCCCCACCCATAACCGCAAATTCAGTCAGCCGCTGAGCGGGGATTATGAAAAAGACCTGATTCATAACCGCAGCAAACGCATATTCAACGACCGCACCGGTTCACGTTGCAGCAGTCATACCCAGGCCTTTCTGTTACAGACATATAAACGTGATACCGGCGAGGTAATGCATGACCTGTCCGTCCCGATTTATGTCAATGGGCGACACTGGGGCGGCTTCCGCGTCGGTTACCGCAGCCGTTAAGCACGGAAAAAGCCTGTATTCAGCCTGATATGAATGGCTGGAATAGACTTGCTACACAGGTCTATTCCGGCCCTTTTTGTGACCCGTACCTCATCCCGGCCATTAAGCTGACACTTTCTTTACTTTTTAAAATCTGTTCACATATTTTTCACCACCGGGCTGATATAAACCGCAAACAATAATTTCAGCGCGCTCCGGCAGGGGCATCCGTCATTAATGGATTATTTCCGAATACAGGAAGGTACAACCGTGCCTGAGGCAGGAGAATAAAAATGAGACCAAGGTTTGGATTGCTGGCGATACTCAGCCTGCTGGCATTTCTCAGTGGCTGTCAGAGTGAATATTCAGGTACCGTCGGCGGCGCATCCGATGGCGGGGATGGCACGCTCTACGGCAGCTATAACCCCGAGGGGCAGTCTGCCTACAATCAGCAATGTGCTTCCTGCCATGGCGTGGATGGCAACGGTACGTCGGTCGGCTCCTCACTGGTTGGCTGTGCCACCTGTACCTCCGTCAGCGTACTGGCTGACGAAATCACCCGCACCATGCCGATCGGTGATACCGGCCGCTGTACCGGCGACTGCGCCACCGACACCGCCGAATATATTCTCTATGCCTTTAACGGTCAGATTCTGGCTTCGGCCACAACATCGCTGCAAGGCGTAACCTCCGATCCGCTGCAAAACACCCTGCGCAAAGCCTCGCTGCAGCTGGCCGGGCGCCTGCCATCCAGCGCAGAAATTGCCATGGTGGCCGACAATGGTGAAACCGGCCTGAGTCTGGCACTGAATCAGATCATGAATGAAGATGCCTTCTACGAAAACCTGATGGATATCTTCAACATCCAGCTGCTGACCGATAAGTATCTGAGCAGCAATCTGTACGAAGGCGGTATCAACCTGCTCGACAGCGGTGATTACCCCAACCGTAAATGGTACAACGATGTCTACGCCGGTGATGAGCGGAACAGCATCCGCAGCTGTGTGCGTACCATCACCAACGATGCTGTCGCCCGCGAGCCACTGGAGCTGGTGCGCTATGCTGCTATGAACCAGCTGCCGCACACCCTGTTTATGACCGCCGATTTCATCATGGTTAACTGGTACAGCCAGCAGGTTTATGACGCTGAGCTGGTTGATCCGTCAGCAGAATTCCGCCAGCTCGATGAGCCGGTCTGTGATGCCAACGGCGTACAGCTGTATTACGACCCGACCGATTTCCGTCCGGCGCGCATCAACAAGGATCTGGAATACGAAATGGGCGGTATTCCTCACGCCGGTGTGCTGACCTCCGCCATGTTCCTGAACCGCTATCCGACCACCAGCACCAACCGTAACCGCCACCGCTCACGCATCGTGTTCGACTACTTCCTCGACACCGACATCCTCGCCATTGAAGGGGATCGTCCGGGAGACGGTATCGGCAGCGAAGCTGCCAACCCGACCCTGCTCGACCCGGCCTGTTACGCCTGCCATCAGGTAATGGATCCGGTGTCTTCCGCCTTCCAGCACTGGACCGACCGCGGCCAGTACATTGTGACCGGCAACACCTCACCCAATCGCTGGGACAGCTCGGATATTGAACCCGCCGGCCTCAGAGGCGAAACCATCCCACTGTCCGGCGGTGACGGCTACTTCCGCCGTATGCTCCAGTGGCTCGGTAACGCCATCAGCGAAGACCCGCGCTTTGTCCGCGCCACCATGCGCACCCTGTACAAAGGCCTGACCGGACAGGAACCCCTGCGTACCCCCGGCCAGAATGCCAGTGAAGCCGATACCCTGGCTTACAACAGTCAGCGCGCCATTATCAACAGCATCGGCGCCGCCATGGTGGCCGATAACTGGAACATCAAAACCGGTATCAAAGGCATCATCATGAGTCCTTATTACCGCGCCTCTTCGCTGGATAGCGGCCGTCTGGTAAGTAACGAACATATCGGTGCCAGCCGCTTTATCAGCCCGGAACAGATGCAGGCCAAACTGAATGCCACCATCGGCTTCGGCTGGGATAACTTCCGTGATGAACGGAACCGCATCATGTATGGCGGCATGGATTCCGACTCCATTACCGAACGTACGAGTGAGCCCAGCGGCCTGATTGTCGCCATCCAGAGCCGCATGGCGACCGAAATGGCCTGTCGTGGCACCGCCCTCGACTTCGTCAGCAACCCGGCCGAACGGCATCTGTTCCCGTACGTGGAACCGACCACCCTGCCGTCTGACGACAACGCCATCAGTCTGATCAAACACAATATCCAGCATCTGCATTGGATACTGCTGGGCGAACAGGTCGCGATCGGCAGTACCGAACTGGAAGCCACCTACGATCTGTTTACCAGCGTACTGGAGCAGGGCCAGACTCTGCTGGCCAACGCCGATCAGTATGATCCGCGCCCCAGTACCGCGCTGGAATGGGAATGCCGCGCCCGCTGGTACCGGCAGGAAGACGGCCGCACCAACGGTGATCTGCCGGCTGAACTGCGCATCGAAAATGACAGCGATTTCGTGATCCGCAGCTGGACTGCCGTCATCACTTACCTGCTGTCCGACTACCGCTTTATTTACGAGTAAGGAGCCGCCATGAAACGTCGTAATTTCCTGCAACTCATGGCTGCGACCGGCCTGACTGCACAGATGCCACTGTGGACCCCCAAAGCCTGGGCTGCCGCACCGGATAAATTCCTGGTGGTGGTGAACGCCTCCGGCGGCTGGGACCCGACCTCCATCTGCGACCCTAAAGGCCTGAACCAGGCCTACGCCGACAAATCATCCCGCTACGAAGGGTCTACCAACTCGGTCGATCTGGATCCGAACAAGACCTACGGTAACATTCAGTGGAGCGCCATTCCGGACGGCGTCTCCAACGATGAAACCGTGATTACCCGGGTCAACGACCAGTTCGACAATTTCTTCACCACCTATGGTTCAAAGATGACGGTCATCAATGGCATTGATACCGGCACCAACAACCACGATACCGGCAACCGCTATGTCTGGTCCGGCTATGAAGAAACCGGCTATCCGAGTCTCGCCGCCTACTACGCGGCCGCGGTCTCCCCCAACCTGCCGCTGGCCTATATTTCCAACGGTGGCTACGACTATACCGACTCACTGGTTGCCCGTGCCCGGGCCTCCAGTGCCAGCTTTATTAATGAAATTGCCGATCCCAACCATTACAGCAGCGACCGTGGTTACCACTACCGCACCTACAGCCGTGATATTGATCTGTACGAGAATATCCGCGCCGCTCAGGCCGCACGGATTCAGCGCCAGGTGAACAGCGAAAGTCTGCCACAGCGCAGTCAGCAGCTGAGCCGGCTGTTCGGGGTGCGCAGCGTTGACAGTAATCTCGGTGAACTGACCGTCCAGCTGGACGCGATTCAGGCCAATGTCCTGCGTGATGATCACTGGAATGAAAACCGTGCCGAAAGCCTGAAAAGTCAGGCGGAAGTGGTCAGTGCCGCCTTTGCTGCCGGTCTCTGTGCCAGTGCCAACCTCAACTGGGGAGGCTTTGATACCCACGGCAACCATGACGCCAATGCCTATCCGCGTCTGGGTGATCTGCTTGAAGGGGTGCATTTCCTGATGACGGCACTGGAATTTGCCGGCATCGCTGACCGCACCACGGTGGTGATCGGTTCCGATTTCGGCCGCACCCCGTATTACAACTCCGGCAACGGTAAAGATCACTGGCCAATCACCAGTATGATCGTACTCGACCCGCAGAGCACCGGAGGCAAAGTCTTTGGTGCATCCAGCGCTGATTTCCGCGCCCTGCCACTGAATTACAGTACAGGGCTGGAAGACAGCAACGGTGGTACCCTGACCCCGGCACATGTGAATCTGGCCATCCGTAAACTGATGGGGGTGGACGCCTCATCACTGTCGGCCAGTTATCCGTTAAATCTGACGTCCTTTAACATTTTCAGCTGAGGAGATTGTTGTGCGACACCTGCTGACACTGACGGCTTTCATTACCGGTCTGCTTCTGTCCCCCCTGTCACTGGCGGCGGCCAGCGGCGAAAAAGCGCCAGCGTTTAAATTACCGCTGCTGACCAAAACCGGCAACACAGCCCTCGCCGATTACCGTGGCAAAGTCGTTTATGTTGATTTCTGGGCCTCCTGGTGCGGCCCCTGCCGCAAATCCCTGCCGCTGCTGAACGGTCTGCGCAATGAGCTGAAAAGCCAGGGGTTTGAAGTGCTGGCCATCAATCTGGATGAAGACATCAAGGCCGCCCGTTCTTTTCTGAAAGAGTATCCGGTGAGTTATCCGACTCTGTATGACGGTGCCGGAAAAACCCCGGAAGCCTATGGCCTGCGGGGTATGCCAACCTCGTATCTGATCGACCGTAAAGGTAATATCCAGGCCGTTCATCAGGGCTTCAAACCCTCCGATATCGACAAAATAAAAGCAGAAGTTAATACCCTGCTGAAGCAGAAATAATATGAACAGACATTATTTTTCCCCGGCACTGATATTGTGCTGCAGCAGTTTATTACTGTCGGCCTGCAGCGCCGTAAAACCCTGGGAACGCGGTAATCTGGCGCAGGATATTATGGCGTTACAGGGTGATCCGCTGAAAGCGTCGCTGGATAATCATATTTATTTTTCCAAGGAAGGATCGTCCGGTGGCGGTCAGGCAGCAGGAGGCGGATGCGGCTGTAACTGACGCACAGAATTCTTATGAATAAAAGCAGTATCAATTCCCTCGCCGCTCTGGCCGCCGCTGCCGCCACCTTGCCGGCTCAGGCTGAAAGCCAGCCAACCGATGAAGTTTTCGCTTACCGCTTCAGCCAGTATCAGGAAGCGGATGCACCACGCGAGCGGACCTTTACCCCGGTCACCGAACGCTACAGCATTGATATACACCAGTTCCGCTATGCCCGGCCGCTGGCAGAAGACTGGTATCTGAATACCGAATTTCAGTACGAAACCATGAGTGGTGCTTCCCCCATGCAGACGTACGAAAATACCGATGGCCAGAGTGTGCTGCTGATGAGCGGCGCCAGCATCAATGAAACCCGTTACGATGTAAAAGTCGCTCCGAAACGCTATTTCAGCGGCGCCATGAACGGTCAGATTGATGGCACCCTTGGTGGTAATCTCGCCCTGTCAAAAGAAAACGACTACCAGTCCATCGCTCTCGGGGCTGACGGCAGTCTGGAATTATTTGCTAAACACACCACCCTGATGGCATCACTGAGCATGTCGATGGACGAACTGTCACCATCGGATGCCTGGATATCCGATGCCCGGCAGGCCGCCGATGGCCGCGGTAAAAAAAGTGTTTCCCTGTATGAAGGCGTATCGCAGGTGATTGATAAAAACCGCGTAGTGCAGGTGGGCGTTGGTTACACCCGTCTGTCGGGGTATTTATCCGACCCGTACAAATTCGAAGACCGGCGGCCGGACAACCGTGATCAGTTAACCCTGAATGGTCAGTACCGGCACTTTATTGCCGTCGGGGACGGCGCTGCCATTCATGGCGATTACCGTTATTACACCGATAACTGGGGCATCCGATCACACACCCTGACGGCCCGCTGGGCACAGAATATCAACCTGATGCCATTTTCCTTCCGCCTGATTCCGATGCTGCGTTATTACCGCCAGACCGCGGCGGATTTTTACAGCCTCGAACAGGCGCCAGCGGCGGATGAATACAACAGTTCCGACGCCCGCCTGTCCTCCTATGGTGCCTTTACCTGGGGGCTGGAAGGCAAAGCCATCTACGAAAACTGGACACTGAGTATCGACTGGCAGCAGTATTACTCGTCTGAGGATTTTGCCCTGGTGCAGACCACAGATAACGAAACCCCTGCTCTGGTCGACTTCACGGTAATCAGTTTTGGCATCGAATTCCGGCACTGACATTTATCGCCACCGCTTTACCGCCATGGCTTCGCCCTGCTGTCTGCACCTGCCGGCGGCAGAGCCACAGGCCGCGCGTATAGCCCGGCAGATGGAAAGCGAAGTACGCCGTATCGAACAGAAATACAGCCGCTATCAACCGGACAGCGCGCTGTCGCAGATCAACCAGCAGGCCGGTCAAAGCACCACCATTGATAACGAAACCGCGTATCTGATCAATTATGCCCGCGTCTGTTATGAACAGAGCGATGGCCTGTTTGATATCAGTTCCGGCGTACTGCGCCACGGCTGGGATTTCCGCCATGCGCAGATCCCCTCAGCGTCACAGCGGCACGCTCTGCAGCAGCGCATCGGCCTGTCACGTCTTAAGCTGCATGGTCAGCAACTCACCATGCCGGCGGATATGGAACTCGATCTGGGCGGAATCGGTAAAGAATATGCCGCTGATGCCGCCGCCGCCATTGCCCGTCAGGCGGGTATTCACAGCGGCATTATCGACCTTGGCGGCGACCTGCATATTCTCGGTCCACAGACCGGCAATGACGGCGAACAACAGCCCTGGATGCTGGGCGTGCGTCACCCTCGACAACCAGAGCAGGCCATTGCCCGGCTGCCGGTTTATCAGGGCGGCATGGCCACCAGTGGCGACTATGAACGGTTTTTTGAACATCAGGGCCACCGTTACTGCCATCTTCTCAATCCGCACACCGGCTGGCCGGTCAGCTACTGGGCCTCGGCCACCGTACTGGCGCCCAGCTGCCTGCTGGCAGGCACCCTGTCGGCCATCGCCATGCTGCGCGAGGCGCAGGCAGAACACTGGCTCAGGCAACAGCATGTACATGCCCTGCTGATCGCCCCCGACCTGACGATAACCCCGCTGACGCCTGACTGACCTTGTCATACCTGGCGCATTGCTGTATCTAAGGAGCATAAAAACAAGCGACAAAAGCCTGCGCCATGACCCGGACCGACACCCCAGCCCATCCTTCTTTTTCTGAATACCGCCAGCACGATGCCCTGGGGCTGGCAGCATTAATCCGCCGTGGGGAAACCACTGCAGCGGAACTGCTGGATATTGCCATCAGCCGTGCTGCCGCCGTGAATGCCGACATCAATGCCATCATCACCCCGCTGCACGATCACGCCCGCCAGCAGATCAGCAATGGGCTGCCCGACGGTCCTTTTGCCGGTGTCCCCTTTCTGCTGAAAGACCTGCTCAGCGCTCTGCAGGGCACGCCGCTGAGTAATGGCAGCAATGCCCTGAAAGGACAGATTTCCCCGGCCGATACCGAACTGGTCAGCCGCTTTAAGCAGGCCGGGCTGGTGATGTTCGGTAAAACCAACACGCCTGAACTCGGGCTGATGGGAGTCACTGAACCCAAAGCCTTCGGTGCGGCACGCAATCCGTGGAATACCGGCCATACCCCAGGCGGTTCCAGTGGTGGTTCCGCCGCCGCAGTCGCCGCCGGCATCGTACCCATGGCGTCAGCCGGTGATGGCGGAGGTTCCATCCGCATTCCCGCCGCCTGCTGCGGTTTATTCGGCTTTAAGCCCAGCCGTGGTCTGATTCCTACCGGCCCTTACTGCACCGATCTCTGGGACGGTGCCGCCAGCGAACATGTGATTACCCGCAGTGTCCGCGACAGTGCTGCCATGCTCGACGCCGTCGCCGGCCCGGATGGCTCCACCCCCTACCCGGTCGAGATTGCCGGCGATTATCTGCGTTGCCTGGCAACCCCGCCACGGCCACTGCGCATCGGTTATACCAGCCGCTCCTTTATTGGCCGTAACGTCAGTGACGACGCCATCAAAGCGGTGGAGCACAGTGTCGCGCTGCTGCAGAGCCTTGGTCATCAGGTTGAACCCGTGTCACTGGAACTGGATGGTGAAGCCCTAGCCGACAGCTATCTCACCCTGTATTTCGGTCAGGTCGCGGCGGATCTCGATTTTATCGCCGCTCAGCTGAACAGCCGCCCCGGTAATCTGGACGTGGAAGACGCCACCAAGGTGCTCGGATTTCTCGGCAAAACCATTTCTGCCGGCGACTACGTCACGGCCAAACGCCGCTGGAATCAGCTGGCACAGAGTATGTACCACTATCATCAGCGTTTTGATCTGCTGCTGACCCCGGTGCTGGCCACCGAACCGCTGCCGGTCGGCAGCTTCAACCCACCCTTGTGGGAAGCAGCAGCCATGAAAATCATCAATGCCTTTGGCCTGCACAGGCTGCTGCTGAAAACCGGTATGGTGAAGCAGATGGCACTGGATAATCTGGAAAAACTGCCCTTTACCCAACTGGCCAATATGACCGGCCAGCCGGCGATGTCGGTCCCCCTGTACTGGACTGACAATAATCTGCCCCTGGGTACCCAGTTGATTGCACCACTGGGACAGGACCGCCTGCTGCTGCAACTGGCTGCACAGCTGGAACAGGCTCAGCCCTGGTTTGACCGCACCGCCCCTTTATAAAATAACAATGGAAAAAATATGACGGAAAAAACAGCACTCATTACCGGTTGCTCATCCGGTATCGGCCAGGCTCTGGCAGAAGAATTTCTGCGTCAGGGATTCCGCGTTTATGCCACGGCACGTAACCCGGACAGCCTCAGTCATTTCAGCAGCAGCCAGCTGATTCCGCTGGCCATGGATGTCAATAATGAAGAGGATATCCACCGGGCGATGCAGACCATTGAAGAAAAGGACGGCCATCTCAATTGTCTGATTAATAATGCCGGTTATGCTGCCATGGGGCCAGCGGCAGAACTGAATACAGAATCCCTGCATCAGCAGTTTGCCACCAATGTGTATGCGCCGCTGGCGCTGACCCGCGCCGCGTTGCCTTTACTGCGGGCCTGCGCATCAGCACAGCAGCCGGCACAGGTGGTGAATATAGGCTCGGTGTCCGGTGTGCTGACAACACCGTTTTCCGGCGCCTACTGCGCCACCAAATCTGCCCTGCATTCACTCAGCGATGCGCTGCGCATGGAACTGGCCCCCTTTCATATTCAGGTCGTTACCGTTCAGCCCGGCGCCATTCAGTCAAAATTCGGTGACAATTCCCTGCAAAATCTGACCAGCATGCTGAAGGCTGATTCTCTGTATGCACCGCTGAAAAGCCAGATGGAAGCCCGCGCCACAGCATCGCAGGACAACCCGACACCCGCCGCGACCTTTGCCCGTGAATTAATGACCCGACTGCAGAACATTCCGGCTGCGGTTATCCGCATCGGTAATGGCAGCCGCATTCTGCCACTGATTGCGCGCTGGCTGCCGGTGCCGTTACGGGACCGCATTCTGAGTAAAAAGTTTGCCCTCAACCGCCTGTAAAATGGCATAAAAAAACGCAGCCGATGGCTGCGTTTTTTTATTACATTACTATCCGATTAAAAAATCAGAAGTAGTAATCCATGGTGAAGTACCAGGCATCATAGTCACCATCGGTAACCATACCATTAGAATCGATACCACCATCATTGGTGACGTATTCCACATACACCCAGCCCGGGCCATAGTTGTAGCTCATACCCGGTGCCCAGCTGTCAGCAGAACCCACCAGATCGTCGTTACCGTCGGTTTTGGCTTCGGCGTTGGTGTAGTCGACATAGAACAGAAAATCATTCATGGCGTAAGTAACGGTTACCGCCTTACGGTCATTTTTGATTTCTGGCTCCAACCCTGCCGCGTCGACCCCCGTAATTCCACTCAGATCACGCTCGGTGGTCATATACTGAGCTTTCACACCCAGGTCGCCGAATAAACCTTCGTAGTAAACCACAGCAGCGCTGTGATCACCTTCATACGGACGATCAGCATTACCCGTCAGGTCGCGCAGCTTACCGACCTGGTAAGAGGCACCCACTTTCTGACCTTCGGCAATTTCATAGGCACCGTTCAGAACAACCGTCTGAGATTTCTGATAATTTATTGAAACATCATCTGCTGGATTGTTCGGGGTATCTAATGGATCGTAAGTTGCAGTGCTGCCCCAGTGACCACCGTCATCCATGGTTTCGGTGCTGTTACCGAAATCATCAACGTGGAAATACGCCACATCATAGTTGAATTTACCAACATCAGCGCTCCATTTAACACCGACATCCATCTGGTCGGCGTAACCGCCCAGCATCTCGTCACCCGGCCAGAAGTTGGTGGTCTTCCAGCCAAACGGCACAGCAGATTTACCAATTTTTACCGTACCCGGGCCAAATTGCTTACCGATCCAGGCTTTGTGGAAGCCGTAGTGACCACCGGTATTGTTGTTGTCCGGATCTGTGAAACCACCTTTTCCGAGGCGGAATTCAGATGAGAACATCCAGCCGCTGGCATCATCCGTATGATCGATATACAGAATGAGAGCCTCATAATTGGTGTCACCGTAGCTGACCTCATTGACATCGTTGTTATACAGTGAATGGTTTATCCAGAAGCCACCACTGATTGCATCGGAAGCCATAGCGGGTACGGCAGACAGTGCCGCAATCGCCAAAGGCAGTCGAAGGTGTTTCATAATCTCTCCTCGTAGTTATTACAGACCCACCCGGCAACATCTTTCCTGATGCGCATACGGGCTCAGCAGCTGATCAGCCATATCTGCTCATGGCCGGGTTTTCAGACAACGTCATAGCCACAGTTTGAGTCAGGGTGGATATAAGGGAAGCAGATACTCTGCCTGATCGCAGAATTATTTACATACAAGTCTAAAGTTTAGAGAACTAACCTTCAAGCCGACATAAAAGAAGAAGCCTGACTTTCACCAGGGCAGCCGGCAAAAAATCCGTATGCCAGAGATAAAAATTAATTACATCTCTATTAAAAGTGCGAGAAAAATCAGCGACAGCAGAAACCGGTCACGGCGTCAGCTGTGATCACTGACCGCGGAGAAAAGATTGATGACCAGCACCCCGGACATAATCAGCACCACACCGAGAATGGCCGGCCAGTCCAGCGTCTGCGAATACACCAGCCAGCCAATCAGGGTCACAAACACAATCCCCAGGCCGGACCAGATGGCATAGGTAATCCCCACCGGCAGCGTCTTCAGCACAATCGCCAGCAGGTAAAAAGCAATGGCATAGCCGACCACCACCACCACCACACTGGGCCACAGATGAGAGAACCCTTCAGAGGCCTTCAACGCACTGGTGGCAATCACCTCAGCGGTCACAGCAGCCGCCAGCAACCAGTAAATACTCATAGCGTATTCTCCACGCAACAGGAACAATCGCAGTCAGTGGTTCCTGCTGCTGCGGCCAAGTTTGCGGGCAATCCGGTTTTTCGTCGAGTGCCAGTGTGTCTTTGGACGCTTTGGCGCCATCGTCAGCAGATCGGCAAACGGAATATCGCCGCCCGCCTGTGTTGCCACGTGAGCGAAATAAATACGTTGCGCCTGCAGTGCTTCAATACGCATCAGCGAGGCCCGGTACTGATTCGGATGACACACAGGATACGGCGGCACCAGCGCTTTTTTAACCCGTACCAGCAGATCGGCGACATACACTTCATGCGTCGGTACGTGCAGCAGGGAAATGTCGTGATCAGTATGGCCCGGCGTATAAATCACCTGCCAGTCGGCAAAACCCGGCAGCGTCTGTCCATCCTGCAGGCGGTAATCGGATTTCAGCAGCGGGTTATACCAGATATGCCGCTTCGGGCGCCCCAGACGACCGGCCACCCACCAGGTCAGCACCACATCAATGGCATGGGCCGTACGTCCGGCCAGCCCGGCATACCAGCCCGGTGCCTTTGGGTGTGACGCAATGGGCGCACCGGTCAGGCGCCTTAACTGATGCGCCCCGCCGGCATGATCCGGGTGCATATGAGTGACCACAATCAGCTTCAGATCCGACAGCGGCCGCTTCAGTGCCGTGCGGATATAGTCACACAGCATACCGGTATCGGCCCGGCTGCAGCCATCGAGCAGCAACAGACGGTCGGGGTACTCAACAAGATAAATATTCTGGATATAGCCTTTCAGGGTATGAATCTGCATCGCCTGCATATTGTTATTTCTGTTTATTGCAGAGCGCGCAGCATACCAATCAGGCAATAAAAAAGCAGCCATCATGGCTGCTTTTTAACTTCCCCGGCCGCGCACTCAGTCGGCGCGGGGTTCACGCGCCAGGTATTCCTGCGACTGCATTTCCAGCATACGCGAGGTGGTACGCTGGAATTCAAACTCCAGCTTACCCTGACCGTAAATCGCAGCAATCGCCGCATCAGCCGACATAATGACTTTAACGCCACGGTCGTAAAACTCATCGATCAGGTTAATAAAACGGCGTGCAAGGTCGTCGTTTTTAGCGCCCATCACCGGCACATTGGAAATCAGAATGGCGTTAAACTGCTTACCCAGCTCGATGTAATCGTTCTGCGAACGCGGGCCATCACACAATGCTTCAAACTCGAACCAGGCGACGTCATCACACACGGCCTTGGCCTGAATATTACGCCCCAGCACTTCCACGTCGACATTTTTTTCAGTCTGACGGGCATCCGGAATAATACGGTCGAAACAGTCCTGCAGACTTTTTTCGGCGCCACTGTCGAGCGGGTAATGGTACAGCTCAGCCTGCTCCAGTGAACGCAGACGGTAATCCACACCCGAATCGACGTTCACCACTTCGGTGTATTTATTCAGCAGTCTGATCGCCGGAATAAAGCGGTCGCGCTGCAGGCCGTCTTTATACAGACCATCCGGCACGATATTGGAAGTGGCGACCAGTGTCACACCACGGTCAAACAGTTCCTGCATCAGACCACCAAGGATCATGGCATCGCCGATATCCGACACAAAAAATTCATCGAAACAGATGACCTGCGCTTCGTCAGCGATCTGATCCGCAATTTTCTGCAGCGGGTTCTTTTCCCCGGCCAGACGGGTCAGATCACCATGCACACGCTGCATAAAGCGGTGAAAGTGGGTACGCATTTTACGGCTGACCGGCAGCGCTTCGTAAAAAGTATCCACCAGATAGGTTTTACCGCGGCCAACACCACCCCAGAAATACAGGCCTTTTTCCGGCTCCGGCTTTTTCTTGCTCAGTTTGCCGGCCAGCTTGCCAAACATGCCCTGCTGGCTGCGGCGCTTATCGGCCTCAACCAGATCTTCAAACAGGCGCTGCAGATGTTTGACTGCCATTTCCTGAGCCGCGTCATAGGCAAAATCGTCGCGTTTCAGGTCTTCCTGATACAGTTCCCAGGGTGTACTCACGGGGTGTCTCCTGCGGAGAGTGATTCGGTGTTCGCTGCGCCGGGCGCCTGACGGCGCTCAGCGGCGGAATTTCAGGGCGCGAAATGTAGCGAACACGGCCCGAAAGTGCAAATCCTGAACAGCGAAAACACTGTTGATCAGGCGGGTAAATGAGCAGCAATAACGGCGGCCAGATCGTCGCAGAGACTGGCTTTGAGATCGGTTAAACGGCCGTGAAAGAAATGACTGCCGTCCGCAAACACCTGAAAATGTGGTGTCGGCACCACCCGGGCAGCCCAGCTTTCCACCTCATCGAACGGCACCACTTCGTCGGCATCGCCCATGTAGACAAAGGTCTCAAACTCATGCGGCAGTGTATTCGGCGCATCGAAGTGATGCACCGCCGGCGCCAGTAACACCAGTGCCGCCAGAGCATCCGGCGCGCGGCAGGCCGACAGACACGCCATACCGGCACCAAAAGAGAAACCGGCCAGAATCACTTTCTTCCAGCCCAGCTCACGCTGCACATAATCCAGCACGGCCAGCACATCGTCCTGCTCCCCCCTGCCCCTATCATGCACGCCCTCACTGTTACCCACACCCCGGAAGTTAAAGCGCACAGCCGGCAGGCCCAGCGCCGCCGCGGTACGGGTCACGGTGGTGACGACTTTGTTGTCCATGGTGCCGTGGAATAACGGATGCGGGTGACACATCAGCACCCCCAGCTCTGTCTGCTGCGCCGCCTGCCAGCGCCCTTCCAGCTCACCAGCCGGCCCCCGAATCACAATCTTTTCTTCATGCGCCATGGCGCGGTTTCCTCAGCTGATCAATCAAAACAGAAAGCCCGCCCTGCGGACCGGACTGAAGGGTATTACCTGCCTGCACCACAGTGCAAACAGGCTGATGCAAGTCTCCATATACATATAGCCAAACGTTATTAATACAACCTTCTTTTATGCCTGACGTCTTGATATATTTTCCGCCATTAAAACTGCCCGTCTTACTATCCCCGGGAGCCATCGGAACAAGATGACAGACTACAACCTGACACACTTAAAACAGCTTGAAGCGGAGAGTATCCATATCATCCGCGAAGTCGCTGCCGAGTTTGATAACCCGGTTATGCTGTACTCCATCGGTAAGGATTCTGCCGTGATGCTGCACCTGGCGCGCAAAGCCTTTTACCCGGGCAAGCCGCCGTTCCCGCTGATGCACGTCGATACCACGTGGAAATTCCGCGAAATGATCGAGTTCCGCGACAAAATGGCCAAAGAGATTGGCATGGACCTGATCGTGCATACCAATCAGGAAGGCGTCGCCCAGGGCATCGGCCCTTTTACTCACGGCTCATCCAAACACACCGACGTGATGAAAACCCAGGCGCTGAAACAGGCGCTGGACAAGTACGGTTTCGATGCGGCCTTCGGTGGTGCGCGCCGCGATGAAGAGAAATCCCGTGCCAAAGAGCGCGTGTACTCCTTCCGTGACAGCAAGCACCGCTGGGACCCGAAAAACCAGCGTCCGGAACTGTGGAACATCTACAACGGCAAGGTCAACAAAGGCGAAAGCATCCGCGTATTCCCGCTGTCGAACTGGACCGAGCTGGATATCTGGCAGTACATCTACCTTGAAGATATTCCGCTGGTGCCGCTGTATTTTGCCGCCGAACGGCCGGTCGTCGAGCGCGATGGCATGCTGATTATGGTCGACGACGAGCGTCTGCCACTGGCCGAAGGCGAAGTGCCGCAGATGAAATCCGTACGCTTCCGTACGCTGGGCTGTTACCCACTGACCGGCGCGGTGGAATCTGAAGCCGCCACGCTGCCGGAAATTATTCAGGAAATGCTGCTGACCACCACCTCCGAGCGTCAGGGCCGTGCCATCGACCACGACTCATCCGGTTCGATGGAGAAGAAAAAGCAAGAGGGTTACTTCTGATGAGCCACCAATCCGACCTGATTGCATCCGATATTCTCGAGTATCTGAAGCAACACGAAAACAAAGAACTGCTGCGCTTCCTGACCTGCGGTAACGTCGATGACGGTAAATCCACCCTCATCGGCCGACTGCTTTATGATTCCAAAATGATCTATGAAGATCAGCTGGCATCCGTCACCAAAGACAGCGTCAAAGTCGGCACCACCGGCGACCGTCCGGACCTCGCCCTGCTGGTCGATGGTCTGCAGGCAGAACGCGAACAGGGCATTACCATTGACGTGGCTTACCGCTACTTCAGCACCGCCAAACGCAAGTTCATCATCGCCGACACCCCGGGACACGAACAGTACACCCGCAACATGGCCACCGGCGCATCCACCTGTGACCTGGCGATTATCCTGATCGACGCCCGCTACGGCGTGCAGACCCAGACCAGACGCCACAGCTTTATTGCCTCCCTGCTGGGCATCAAGCACGTGGTGGTGGCGGTCAACAAAATGGACCTGCTGGATTTTGACGAAGCCACCTTCAACCGCATCCGCGAAGACTATCTGGAATTCGCACAGAAGCTGCACCTGGAAAACATCTACTTCGTGCCGATGTCTGCCCTTGATGGCGACAACGTGGTGGAAAAATCCGCCCGCAGCCCGTGGTACGACGGCCAGACGCTGATGGAAATTCTGGAAACCGTGGAAGTGGCCAAGGACAAAAACCTGGAAAACTTCCGTTTACCGGTGCAGTACGTCAACCGTCCGAACCTGGATTTCCGTGGTTTCTGCGGCACCATCGCCGCCGGCACCATTCATCCGGGCGACACCATCATGGCGCTGCCATCACAGAAAACCAGCAAGGTTGAACGCATTGTTACCTTCGACGGTGATCTCGACGAAGCCTTCGCCGGCCAGGCCGTGACCCTGACACTGGAAGACGAAATTGATATCAGCCGTGGCGACGTGATCGTTAAGATCGACGATCTGCCTGTCGTCAGCAACAAGCTCAACGCCAACATCGTATGGATGACCGAACAGCCGCTGATTCCGGGCAAACCGTATAACCTGAAGTTTGCTTCCGGTGCCACTGCCGGCACCGTCAGCAAAATCCACCATCTGGTGGACGTCAACACGCTGCAACAGAGCCAGGCCGGCGAGGTGAAGCTGAACGAAATCGCGCTGGCCGAAGTGTCGCTGGACAAAGCCGTACCCTTTGACCCGTACAGTAAAATTCCGGGCACCGGTGCCTTCATCATCATCGACCGCATGAGCAACGTCACCATCGGTGCCGGCATGATCGTCGGTGCCGCCAACGACTCAGAAGATGACCGTCTGGTCACGGCAGAAGAGAAAGCACGCCGCTTCAGCCAGAAACCGGCCGTGATTGCCATCAACGCCGTTGAGCCGCAAGCCATCGCCCAGGCACTGGACCGCCGCCTGTTCGACATGGGGCGTGTGGCCGCCGTTGCCAGCAACGACAGTGCTCAATTCCTGAAAGCTGCCGGTCTGGTGGCGCTGGTACCCGGCGGGGCCGACCACGCCGACCTCAGCCTGGCCGCCGACAATGAAACGCTCGACAGCCTGATCGCTGACCTGCAGGAAGCCGGCATCATCTGATGCCCTCGCCTGCCAGCGGCCCTGACACGCACCGGGGCAGCTGAATCCGGCCCTGCCCCCGGCAGGGCTTTTTTATGCCCGCCATCTGGCCTGATAGCCGCCGATGCGGCTGCTGTCAGGCCGTTTACAACGGTGTTCTGAAGGCTTCCGGTAACTCTTTGATAAATATCAGGAAAAAGTGTTTGACAGGCTCAGAAATCTTGGCATAATACGCGCCACTTGAGAGGCACAGCCCTCAGGTTGATGTGGCAATGTAGCTCAGCTGGTTAGAGCACAGCATTCATAATGCTGGGGTCGGCAGTTCAAGTCTGCCCATTGCTACCACTTATTCTAAGGCCCTGCCGGTTAGGAACCACTAACCCGCGGGGCTTTTTCGTTATGGGATATTCAAAACCACTGCCCTGCCGGATAGACTGCGGGGAATAGTGGATTTCAGGGAAGTATTAAGGGAATGGGATACAAAAATCAATTAGCACCCACAACACGAGAAAGTCTTAAAACTTTTAAAATAGTAATAACTGGTGCTGCCCTAACATGGGTATTAGGCACATTCATTGATTTATTCTTATCCTCCGAACCAGGTGACAAGCTAACTGCCTTAGCCACCATTACAACCGGCTGCTTAGCAATACTAGCAGCCCTATTAACAATTAGACAAATGCAATCGGAATCAAGAGTTTCAGAATTTTACCATTTCAAAAACAGCTTAGAAAAAATAACTGAAAAAATACTTGAGACTGAATCCAAAAACACAACCTTTAAAAACGAATATTTAGACATAAACACTTTCAATACGCTTTACATAAAAGATAAGAGACATGGCATACCATTCATTAACAAAGAAGAAATCAGAAAAGAAATAGAAAATTTAATAAAGTTAAAAGAGCTTATAATTGAAATAGAAAAATTCAAAGAAATTCACAGGCCTCTGAATCGAGATAGGAAAATAGAGTTTTTCGAACGTTTAGAAAAGATGAGTGCAATAATAGCGCATTCAAAAAATACAAATAAAACGATTACAATAACAAATTTAAACCACAAAACCTTTACAGAAACACGACCCGCAAACAGACAGGCAAAAGAAACAAAAATACATTTCCTCGACATATCAACACTACAGGCATACGGATTAATTCTAACCAAAGTCAAACTCTTTTCACGTATCATCGATGAAGCGAACAACAGCGAAGATAACGAAATCATAAAACTAAAAGAAGAATTAAGATTAATACCAAACGACATAAAAATACCACCAGAAGGCGATATCATTAAAGAAATATGCGCTAACTACTGAAATAGATTCTCAACAAATCAGGATGTTTATTAAAAGTCATATAGCTATCACTCTAGCCCTCTCCCCTAGCCTGCAGTTTTTCAGCGGATTTAGCTCCAACACCTGACTCAGGTAGTCGGGAGACAGGTGACTGTAACGCATGGTCATTTTCAGATCAGAGTGGCCGAGTACCTTTTGCAGCGTGAGGCCATTTCCTAAAAGACAGGGCCGCCGTTCATCATGAAATGTGATGTGAAGGTGTGGCGCAGGATATGAGTCATCTGCCCTTCCGGGAGCTGTATCTTTGACCTGGCTGCTGCTTTCCTGAATGCCGTCCGGCACTCACTACCCACAAGCGCCGAACAACCGTTTCTCAGTGTGAGGCTTACTGACAGCCCGGATTTCGCTTAACAGGGACTGACTGATGGGTACGGTGCGCCCTCTCCCGTTCTTGGTGTCAGCGAAGCGTACTGCCGGCTGTTTGGTGTTTAACAGACCGGTACGCGGCAGATACTCTGCTTCACCGAACCTTGCCCCGGTAGCCAGGCATAGTTTTACCACGGTGGTGAGGTGTGGGTTTCTGGATTCGGTACAGGCTTCCAGCAGGATCGGAATCTGTTCTTTGGTGAGAAAGCCCATTTCCCGTTCCGGCTCCCGGAACTGCCGCATTTTCCCAATCGGGTTATCGGCTTCATAAAAGCAAGTCGGTCTATTAAGTGAGAGCGATATCAATCACGTTCTCAACGAAGTAACTACCCTTCCGCACCTCGAAATATTCCATTTTTGGCGTGTCGGAGATCACAAGAAGTTTAACCAGAATTTGATCCGGTGTCTGAATCATCAGCTCAAAAGCCCGGAGAGCAATAATAACCCTGTCAGAAACCACCCTGCAGTCACGTATACCATATTCTTTTCCAGCAACGGATATTCTCAACGAAGAAAATTTCTCAACAGAGAAACCTGTAGACATCAGGTACACCCCAGACAAATAAGACCGACAGGATCATATGACTACACAGGATAGAAACGGGCAATTCAATTTTGTTCCGGGAAAAGTGTTACAAAATAAAACTCATAGTAATTTCTGGCATCCATTTTAAGTACAGAAAGGGCTGTCTCATGATCAATCAGTAAAAGCGCTTAGCGGTAAGAACCAACAGTTCGCCGATCCGGACAATCTCAGAAAACCGAAATACTGATAAAACGCTGCAGCACGAGCATCCACGACAACAGCATAAACCCCAATACTCATACTGACGGCTATCGTGCGTTTTATAGCATCCACCAGAAGTACAGAGCCTCCCCCTGCCCCTGATGCCCCTCTGATACTGCTAACTGCCCGATCAAAGCAGCTGCCAGCGGATGTTTCGGGAGCTTTTAAACAGTTCAGCCGGCAGCTCTGACAGGTCTGCCGACAGAGTGCCTCAGAGTGTAGTAACCCACGCTATCGGACTCTGAATCCGGTTTAGTGGCGACATAGCCCCGGGAGATCCGGCGCTTCACATCCTGTTTGGCCTGACGTTTCAGATAGGTATCAAGACTGGCGTTGCCATAAGAAAAAGCGGCCTGTTGTGGGCGCTGTTCAGCTCCTGAACCCGCAGACCCTTCATTCACTGACCACCCGGTGATCATGAGCAGCAAAGGCTTCCGCATCATCGGCAGACAACTTCATGACCTCATGCTCAGTGATGGTCTGTTCTGCGTGTTCCAGGGCACTGGTCAGGATGAAGGAACTGACGTTTTTCCCTTCCAGACCGGCTGCCCGCTCAATCACAGACTTAGCCTGAGCCTTTAGGACGAGGTTGATCCGCTCACCCTTGGTTTCTTGAATGGCATTCATAACGGGTCCTCAGACATAAAAAACACGGAAGTAATGTACGTCATTTTGGTGCAAATCTGCACATACATAACGATCACCGGTAACCCCGGTAAAGTCGTTATCGAAGACGACGACAACACCGTATACCCAGCTGATTACATCAGGGTTTATGGCCATGGAAGCGGGAATCTGATTATCCGTAACAGCTAAAAGCGTAAGCCTAATTACCCCTGATATCAGAAGTAATGCTGTAGTTAACGCCGCCTTTATCAGATTTCCCGGCACAACGGTTTGTTATACATTGATTATTCCCCGCTCAGCAAACACCATTTTAGCTGCAGATGCTGCATTTAAAGCTGCCGGGAACCCAGCGTAGACAGACATTTGAATGATAATTTCGACTATTTCTTCTGGAGTGCATCCAACGTTCAGCGCTGCATTAATATGGACTCTAAGCTGTGGCTCTGCATTACCCATAGCGGAAAGAGCCGCAACAGTGGCGACTTCACGGGACTTTAAATCCAGGCCTTGCCGACTATAGATATCACCAAACGGATATTCAATCGTGTAGCGACCCAGATCGGGGGCTATATTTTTCAGTGATTCAATAACTTTTTCGCCAGCGTCCCCATCAATTTCCTTCAGTTTTTTCCAGCCCCTAACAAATCTGTCATTACCTTCAGTATTCATAGTTTGCCCCTTGGCCATAGTTGAGTCAGATAGAGATGAACAGCCATCTAAAACTAAGTACCCAAAGGAAATCGCCGCCAAAATCAGGGGTGACTTAAGTAACTCTCGCTTGCTTTCATCAGGTTGATTTTGCACCGAATCCATCTGTTTACTCTCTGCTGTTCCACTCTATCAACCAGCCTAAGCCTTAGAGTTAACTCTCAGTCAAGTGATATTTTTCTTTCAATGGCAGACTGATAAAGTTCAATTTTCTCATACAGTCTTTTAAGGTGCTTCCTTTCCAGGGAAATTTTGTGTCGCAGATTATCTGAATGCTCGACAAGTAGTTCTTTTCGCTGAAGTAAAGTCTTACTACCTTTCTTCCTTAACGATGCATATTCAAGTATTTTATCCAGAGGCATACCTGTGTCTTTTAATCGTTGTACAAATTCAATCCATGTCACATCTTTTTCAGAGAATGACCGATGGCCACTAGGTAGACGATGTATATCGTCTAATAAGCCAATTTTGTCATAATATCTCACCGTATGAGGGCTTAATCCGACTCGTTTTGAAAATTCAGTTACGTTCATATATACAGGAATCATCCATAACAGTTTATGAGTATGCATGTGCGTATTTTTCAGAAGCACTTAAAGTTACTACCCTCCCGGAAAGCGAGCAAGTCTGAATGTAAACCACGCCTGCATCACCGCAACAGAATCAACAAATGAATAAAAAAATATGACAAAGAACCCAGCCACCAGATAAGAAAAATACAAGAACCCGAATTGCTGAATTCATAATTCCACCACTCCAGCCTTTCCCCTAAGCTGCAGTTCTTCAGCGAATTCAGCTCCGGCACCTGATTCAGATAGTCGGGAAAAGGTGGCTATAGCGCATGGTCATTTTCAGACCGGAGTGCCCCAGCACCTCAAACAGGCCGCCACTCATAGAAAGTGACTGGCAAAGGTGTGGATCAGAATATGGGGATCTGCCCTTGCGGACAGATTATCTATGCCTACCGGAAAGCCATCAGCCCTTTATGAGCCCAGCATCAGCCAGATGCCGACCAGGGCCATCAGCGCGCCGGAGATACGGTTTAACAAGCGTATCCGGCCGTGGCTGTTGAGGAACTGGCCCAGACTGCGGCCGCCCACGGCATACAGCATCAGGCACAGAAATTCGATCAGCAGGATCAGGAATAAAAGAACCGGCCACTGCACCAGAAACGGCTTGCCGGCATCCAGAAACGGCGGCAGCAGCACAGCATGAAAAGCCCAGCCTTTCGGGTTGGCAGCGGCGGTAATAAAGCCCTGCCGCATCAGCTGAGCCGGCACGACCGGCCCGCGGCTCTGACCAGCCACCGCCAGCTTGCCGCGCGAATGCCACAGTTGCCAGCCGAGATACAGCAGATACAGCCCACCGACAATACGGAAGGCCAGAAAGGCTGCCGGAAAATTCAGCATCAGAGTAGCCACGCCCACCGCTGCACAGGTAGAGACCATCCCCAGAGCGGTCAGTTCTCCCAGCGACATCCACAGAGCGCCACGCATACCGATGCTCATACCGGTACTCATAGCCAGTGTCATTGCCATACCCGGCGTCACGGAAACAAAAAAGAAGGTAGGAATAAAAGCCGTAAGAATCAGAAAATCAGGCATAAGAGTAACGGTGGGAAAACACCCGGACGACACAGCGGGCAGCGATAGTAACAGTGCCACCACGCCGGCGCCACAGACGCAGAAACAGAAAAAAGGTCAGGCCTGCCCCGTCAGCCGCTCAGTCGGGCCACTGCCAGGGCGGTCTGTCCAGCGGATGAATACCCGGAACCTGAGTCGCGCCCAGCTCTTTTTCCAGATGTATGGCATGGCAGGCATCGCTTTCTTCCAGCGCGGCAATCAGGCGTGGCGCATGGGTTACCACCCACAGCTGACTGTGTTCCGCAGCATGCAGAATCAGCCGTCCCAGCGCCGGTAATAAATCCGGATGCAGACTGGTTTCCGGTTCATTCAGCACCATCAGTTCCGGCGGTCTGGGTGTCAGCAGTGCCGCCACCCAGAGAATATAGCGCAGGGTGCCGTCCGACAGTTCCGCCGCCGACAACGGCCGCAGCAGCCCCTGCTGGTGAAAATGCAGATAAAACAGTCCTTCGCTGCTGCGGGTCACTTCCAGATGTGCACCGGGAAAAGCGAAATCAATGGCCTGGTCCAGCGCCTGCTGATCACCAATTTCCATAATGGTGGACACCGCTGCCGCCAGATCATGGCCGTCGTGATGCAGTACCGGCGTGCGCGTCCCCAGCTGCGGCTGACGGGCCGGCGCATCCCGGTCGGTGCGGAAATGATCGTAAAAACGCCAGCGGCGGATTTTCTCACGCAGCAGAAACAGTTCCGGTGTGCTTTCCACATCCGCAACCTGATCAAACATGGAATCAAAGTTGTCGATATGCTGACTCACCACCCGCCATTCATTGCCGCTCCGGGCACGCACCAGCGGCCCTTTGCGCTCCACCAGCACCGACGAGCGACGCAGCAGCGGGCCGTGCCAGATACTTTCGGCTTTAATTTCCGGATCCCCACTGAACAGCGTCGGCCAGGAAACCGGCTCCGGCAGACCCAGGCTGATAGCGTAACCATAATCCTGCGCCGCAAATCCCAGCCGCAGCCGGCGGGGACTGCGTTGCGCCACCTCTTCCACCGGCACCTCGCCCTGACGCATGGCGCGTGACAGCGTCGCCGGTCCGGCCCAATAGGCAGAGCTCATACCGCCATCCTGCGCCAGCGCACTGACCACGCCGCCACGGCCGGCCTGAGACAGCAGCCGCAGGGCTTTATAAAGATTGGATTTACCACTGCCATTGGGGCCGGTGATCACATTCAGCCGGCCCAGCGGAATCGTCAGGTCGAGCACGGAGCGGTAATTACTGATGGACAGTGCGGTAAGCATGTCGTTATCCCTGTGTTCCGTATGTGGATTTCACGCCGCTGTTATTTTCTGCTGAGCCAGGCCTTCAGCCATTGCCCCGGCGTACTGCCGGTACGCTTTTTAAAAGCGCGGTTCAGTGACGAGCTGTCTTCATAACCGACTTCATTCGCCACCAGTGCCACCGGACGGTTATCACGCAACAGTTTCTGTGCTTTCAGAATGCGGATATCGGTCAGGTAATCGAGCGGTGCCTTACCGACAATATCCCGGAACAGCGCCGCAAATTTGGAGCGTGACATCGCCACTCTGGCAGCCATCTGTTCAACGCTCCAGCTCTCCGCCGGATTGGCTTTCAGTTCAGCAATTAACGGGCCGAGCAACGCATGGGATGAGGCCGCCAGATCCGTCACCGTAACAATTTCCTGCGCCAGCACATAACGCATCAGCTGCACCATAAACACATCACTGAGACGGTTAATGACCACGCGACGCCCTTCTTCACCACCGAAGGCTTCGGTAAACAGATGATGGGTCGTGGCTGCCAGACCGGCTTCCTGTGATACATCCACCAGCAGAAAACGTGGCAGAAGATCGGTAAGGCGGGCTTTCTGCCAGGCATTAAAGGTAATGGTGGCGCATACCAGCTCGGCATCATCCGGGCTGTCAATGCGCAGCCGGTGTGCGCCGCCATCGGGCATAAACAGAACACAGGGCGCCTGCATGGCCACCTGATCGCCCGAGGCGGATAACAGTGTCACCGCCCCGGATTTCAGAAAATGCAGATGTGAGGCTTCCTGCAGATATTCATAGCCCAGCGTTCCGCACAGGCCACCGCTGAAAAAAACATCCGTATTGAGATCCAGATCCTGTAATAACCCGCTCAGTGAATCCATGTATTCCCTCTTCAGTTGCCAGTTATGGACGATCGGCCTGTTTTTGCGGCGGATCCGCCCACTTCTGTACGGCCGGCTGCCGTAATCTTTACAGCATGGAGAGCGGGCAATCACAGCCCTGATTCATACCCCTTAATCCTGAACACTGACCCTTATTAAGGACTCTGATATGAACGTTGCAAAAACTCTGAAACTCACCGCTATTGCCGGTGCCATGCTGTTCAGCAGCCTGACCTTCGCGTCCGCGGTCAATACCGGTGACAACGATGTTGCCATCCATGGTTACGACCCGGTGGCTTATTTTACCAAGAGCATGCCAGTCATGGGGAAAGCGGAATATACCGCCACTCATAACGGTGCGATTTATCGCTTTTCCAGCGCTGCAAACCGCGACCTTTTCAAATCTGATACCGGTAAATATGCACCCCAGTTCGGCGGCTATTGTGCCATGGGCGTGGCTCTCAACAAGAAACTGGATGTTGATCCGGCGGCCTTCCACATCACCGGCGACAAACTCTATCTGAACCTGAACAAAGATGTCCAGAAGAAGTGGCTGCAGGATGTCAGCGGCAATCTGCGCACTGCCGGCCGGGTCTGGGATGGCATTGAAAATCTGTCGGTTGCCGATACCAATGCGGAAGAATAATCCGGGCGGGGAATAACGCGGATGAATGGCAGTACATACCGTTTCAGTATGCACGGTCATACGTATCCCGGACCGCTGGTCATGCTCTGGTTCAGCGCACGCTGGTGCGCGCCCTGCAAACAGATGGCACCCATAATTGATCAGATTACCGGTGTTTATCAGCACCGGCTGCACATTATCAGAATTGATATTGATGAGCAGCCGGACACAGCAGCCGAATTCGGCATACGTGCAGTACCGACGCTGGTTCTGATCGGTCGTGAAAAAATGCTCAGTTTTACCGTCGGGATAACGCCTTTTTCCGACCTGAAAAACTGGATTAACCAATACCTTAATTAATTATTAACAGGTGACAACATGACAAATAAACAAACCATTGCAGCCACCGCTCTGGCGATGGCATTAACCGCAGTAACCAGCCTGCCGGCCCACGCTGGCGGTAAAGAAAAATGTTACGGCATCGCCGCCGCCGGTCAGAACGACTGCGGCAACCTGGCGGGCACCCATTCCTGCGCTGGTCAGGCAAAAACCGATAACGATCCCGGGGAATGGAAACTGGTTGCCAAAGGCACCTGCAAAAGCCTGGGCGGCCTGCTGAAAACAGAAGCCAAAGCCCATTACCAGAAAGGGATGAGCACGGCGTTATAACGCCACGCGCATTATTTTAACCCGTTTTATTCAGGCCACTACCAGGGGAGCAGCCCATGCATTCCGATGCCGCCGACCAACCCGTTAATCCGCCGCACGGTCCGCTGGCCGGTGTGGGCCTGCGTCACGTCCATTATCAGGATGTGCTGCAGCCAGCCGGGACTGCTCCCGATTTTATTGAGGTACACAGCGAGAATTTTTTTGCTGCCCGCAGTCCGGCGCAGGAACTGCTGGCAGACGTCGCCCGCCAATGCCCGGTCAGCCTGCATGGCACGGCAATGGGCATCGGCTCTGCGGCTGGTATTCATGCCGGCTATCTGAAGCAGCTGAAAATACTGGCCGAGCGGATTAAGCCGCTGTTTATTTCTGATCACGCCTGTTTCTGCTGGTCTGCCGGAGACAGTGGATGGCGCCACGCCGGCGATCTGTTACCGGTGCCGATGGATGAAACCAGCCTGCAGATCATGAGCCGCAATCTGCAGGACGTGCAGCAGTTTCTCGGCCGGCGCATGCTGATCGAAAACATTGTGTCTTATATGCCCGCAACGGCTATGGATATGCGCGAAACCGATTTTCTGCAGGAGCTGGCACTGCGCAGCGGCTGTGGTCTGCTGATTGACCTGAATAATGTGCTGGTCAATGCCACGAATGCCGGCAGCAATGATCCGCTGACAGATGCCAGACACTGGGTTGCTCAGCTTGATCCGGCGCTGGTCGGTGAAATTCATCTCGCCGGCTGCACACCTGCCGCTGACAACGATCTGATAATTGACGATCACGCGCAGCCGGTATCGGCACAAAGCTGGGCATTATTTGATTACGCCATTCAGCATCTGGGGCCGGTCGCCACCCTGATTGAGCGTGACAATAATCTGCCCGCCTGGGATGACTTACTGGCCGAAGCCGGCATCGCCCGCCACAAGCTGAGCACGTTGCAGCACACAGCCCGGGAGAAACGTTATGTCGCCTGATCATCAGCAAGGCTGTGCTCAGCGTCTTGAACAGCAACGTGCCCTGCTGACGTCACTGCTGTACGGCAGCAATACTGAAGAGAGTGCGGATGCTGCCCTGACACGCAGCCGCCGGATTTACCGTAACAATCTGCTGGCGACCGCCGCACGGGCATTGTCACTTACCTATCCGGTGCTGAAAAAAATGCTCGGTGGGGAAACCCTGACCATACTCAGCCAGCGTTTGTTGCTGCAGGAAACGCCGGATACCGGCGACTGGGGTGACTGGGGCAGCAGCCTCGGCTGGCTGCTGACCAGCAGCGAGCTGCATCAGGAACATCCTTATCTGGCAGAGATGGCCAGCTTCGAATGGCAGCTGCACAGCGCTCTGCGGGCGCCACTCAGTCATTTTGACAGCGCCAGCCTCAGCCTGCTCAGCAACACAGCACTGGAGCATATCCGCATAACCCCGGTGCCGTCGCTGAGTGTGTTTGCCAGCCCGTTTCCGGTTGCCCGTCTGCGCGCCCTGCACCGGCCACAGGATGAAGATTACCTGCCATCAGAGCCGCAACTGGCCAGCGTTTTCCAGCGCTGGCAGGAAGACGAATACTCGCTGATCTGGCAGGCACAGCGGCAGCTGCAGATACAACAGCTGTCTGCCGCGGAATATCACTGGTTCCGGCAGCTGCTGTGCGGCAGCTCCGTAAGCGGACTGATTGACCAGCAGCCACAGATTGATTTTTCACCATGGCTGACAGACGCCATACAACAGGGCTGGATTACCGGCCTGACACTGATCTGAACGCGTTCAGCATTTCACAACCCGGAGGACTTAACATGATTTCTTCACTGCAACGACTGGCCTTTCTGTCTCTGCAGGCAGGCTCTTATTTACGCCATCTGCACACGCCGGCGGCGCTGCTGGCGCGGCTGTATATTGCCAATGTATTTTTCAGCGCCGGCCTGACCAAAGTTGCCGACTGGGATACCACCCTGTTTCTGTTTGCCGAAGAATACAGTGTGCCGCTGCTGCCGGCGGGACTGGCAGCGCTGCTCGGCACCTTTGGCGAGCTGCTCTTTCCGCTGTTGCTGGCGCTGGGTATTGCCACCCGCTTTTCAACACTGGCGTTATCGGTGGTGAATATCGTCGCCGTGATCAGCCTCAGCGATATTCCCCCCGCCGCCCTCTATCTGCATGTGATCTGGGGTCTGCTGCTGGTACAGCTGCTGATTTATGGCCCCGGCCAACTGACTGCCGGCCGCGTATACCGCTGGTTGCGTAAAAGCCCGGACCAGGCCGGAATGCAGTACTGAGCAACCGTCATTAGCAGCCGGAAAAGCCGGGTTTTCAATGCCGTAAAGCATTACAATAGCGGCTTTTTCAGGCAGACCATCCCATGGCGCTTAAAGCAACCATCCATAAAGCAGAACTTATGGTGTCGGATCTGAACCGGCACCATTACGCAACCTACCCGCTGACCATTGCTCTGCATCCGTCGGAAACCAGCGAACGTATGATGGTCCGTCTGCTGGCCTTCGCCCTGAATGCTGCCGACAATCTGGAATTTACCCGTGGCCTGAGCAGCGATGACGAGCCTGATCTGTGGGCACACAGTCTGGATAATCAGACCGAACTCTGGATAGAACTGGGACAGCCGGATGAAAAACGCATCCGCAAAGCCTGTGGCCGCGCACAGCAGGTAAAAATATATGGTTATCATGGCCGCGCCGCGGATATCTGGTGGGAAGGCATGGAAAAAGTCTGCCGCCGCTTCAGCAACCTGCAGGTGTTCAGCCTGGATGCCGCTGCCGTGTCTCAGCTGGGGAACATGGCTGACCGCAGTATGCGCCTGCAGGCCACCATTGAGGATGACACTCTGTGGCTCGGTAACGATAAACAGACGGTTGAAATCCGCATCAGCCAGCGTCAGTAATCTGCAGGCAGGTTACTGCTGCTGCATCTGCAGAATACGCTGCAGTTCCCCACTGGCCTGCAATGCTTCAATTGCCTGATTAAAACGCTGAGTCAGCTGTCGCCCACGTTCATCATCATGAAAGGCAAAAAATACCGGATACTCCGCCAGCGGTTGGCCACTGTCATGATGAATACGATCCCTCACTCCCTGCTGGCGGGCAGCCGCCAGGGCCGACATTTCATCGCTGAGAAAGACATCGATGCGCCCGGCCACCAGCTTACGGATATTCTGCGGATCGGTAATGGTTGACTGATAACGGGCACCGCTGACCGTCAGCAGACGACCGGAATAGGTAAAGCCTTCGGTATAACCGACCCGTTTACCGCGCAGTTGCTCAGCATCGCTAATCAACGGCTCGTCGATGCGGGAGAAGGCATAAATACGTTTGTAAGCAAAAGAGTCGGTCGCGCTGTAGCCCGTTTCCATCGCTACTGCCAGCGCCGGAAACAGCCCATCCAGACGGCCGGCGGCGAAAGCTTCACGCGTACGCTGCGCCGGAAAAAGAACGATCTGCGCCTCCAGCCCGGCTTCTTCAGCCACGGCACGGGCAAGATCGATAAAGACCCCTCTATCCGCCGATTCTGACAGCAGGGGGATATGAAAGGTCCCCAGACGTACAGTATCTGCCGACGTCCACATTCCGGATACCAGTCCGGCAATCAGCAACAGAAAACGCACACTAAGCCTCATCCCTTCAGGCAGTGGTCAGAATAACCACGTCATTGTAGTGAGAATAGCCGGTATCGGGCATTTGGCGTAGTCCCGATGCCACCAATATTTATTTGTGGTGTTTATTTTTCTTTGCTGCCCGCCGGTCCTGGTGCGCTGTGGCTGAGCGTTGCAGCGAACGCACCTGCTCTGCCCGGTTCTGGTGGTAGAACTCCGTCAGCCAGCGGTACAGCTCGGGATGTTTCCTCTCCATCAGCTCCGGACGCTCAAAAAAGTACTCCGACGCCACAGCAAAAAATTCCGCCGGATTGGTGGAACCATAGCGGGAAATTCCGGTGCGTTCGCGTTCAATCTCATGAATTTTCTTCTGTACCAGTGAAAACCAGCCTTTGCTGACGTGGTAATTTTCCAGCCGCTCCGGGAAGCCATCCATCGTACCGTCGGCCAGATCAATCAGATGGGCGAACTCATGGATGCCGACATTGCGTTTATCCTGCGAATTACCGAAACCGGCGTGCAGGTCCGGCTTGCTCAGCGCCAGTTTGCCGCTCAGCGGACCGGTGCCCACCAGCCCGGCAATCAGCGAGTCAGGCTGGCCACACTCGAACTGACTGTTAAACAGTCCGGGTAATAAAAATACGCCGTCGACATTCAGGTAGTGCCAGTCCGGAAACGCCCAGACCGGAATCACGGCACTGGCGCCAACCAGCAGACGGTCTTCATCTGTGACCTCAACCTCCACGCCGCCTTCAATGCGGGTGGTGGCGAGAAACACCTGAATGCGGTAACGGAACAACACCTGTTCGTCTTCGCTCAGCAAGCGGTAAAAGGCCACATGCCGTTGCAGATATTCCGACCATTCAGGCTGCCACAACGGCAATTCCGGCTGCTGACCGTCAAGCCATTCCTGCAGTTCATGCAGCAGACTGTTAATCAGATTCATAGCATCCGCCTCAGCGCTGTATTTCCAGCAGTTCGACATCAAAAATCAGCAAAGATCCCGGTGGAATTTTGCCCGCCTGACGGTTGCCGTACGCCAGCGCTGCCGGAACCCAGAAGCGGGTCTTTTCTCCGGCACTCATCAGCTGCACGCCTTCGGTCCAGCCGGCAATCACCCGGTTCAGCGGAAAAGCTATCGGCTGCTGCCGCTGTACCGAGCTGTCGAACACCGTGCCATCCAGCAGCGTACCGTGATAATGCACCAGAACCTGATCGGTCGCCGCCGGATGCTCTGAGCCGCCGCCGGCCTGCAGCACTTCATACTGCAGCCCGCTGGCAGTCTCCTGCACGCCCTCACGCTGGCGGTTTTCTGCCAGAAAGCGTTCGCCTTCGGCAATATTTTCCTGCGCCTTTTTACCGCCCACACCCGCGCGGCGCAGGGCATAAATCAATAGTCCGGCGATCACCGCCAACAGCATAATATCGAGCATTTTGTCCTCCTGTGTGCGGCGATTCTATCGGCAGCAGCCGTCAAAGGCGAATGCTCTGGACGCACCGGCGGCACTGACGTATAAAACATAACCCCAGCGGCATATAACAATAAGGAGCAGTCATGCGCAGCAACACACCCACCGACATCGTCTTTATCCATGGCATGTGGTGTACCCCGGCGGTGTTTGCCCCGCTGGCGGAGTTTTTCCGTGCCCGTGGCTACCGCTGCCATCTGCCGGCCCTGCGTTTTCACGATCAGACAGCAGCGCCGGCTGCCGCCCTCGGCACGACCAGTCTGCTCGATTATGCCGCCGATCTGGAAACCCTGATCCGCAGCCTGCCACAACCACCGATCCTGATTGGCCACTCCATGGGCGGCCTGCTGGCCCAGATACTCTGTGCGCGTGGTCTGGCCCGTCAGGCGGTGTTACTGGCACCGGCTTCCCCGGCCGGTATTCATGCTCTGTCACCGTCGGTGGTGCGCAGCTTTACCGGCGTTATGGCGCGCTGGGGATTCTGGAAAAAGCCCAACCGCCTGTCAGCGGCGGCTGCCCGCTATGCGCTGTTTAACTGCCTGCCGGCCGCCCAGGCGGAGGCCGCCATGCAGGCCATGTGTTACGAGAGCGGTCGTGCCGCGTTTGAAATTGGTTTCTGGCTGCTGGATGCACGCCATGCCAGTGCCGTTGACGCCAGCGCCGTACAGCAGCCGTTACTGGTGATCAGTGGTGCGCAGGATCATATTACCCCGGCTGGCGTGCATAAACGCATCGCCGCGCGTTATGCGCAGGCGGAATATCGCTGCTATACCGGTCATGCCCACTGGCTGATTGCCGAACCCGGCTGGGAAAAGATCGCCGGCGATATTGCCGGCTGGCTGGAGAAGCATGCGCAGAGCTGATGCTCTCTTCAGTATCTGGATAATTCTTTATCATCTTTGAAAACTTTTTCGCCGACGTTTTCGACTTTCATCAGCGCATACAGCGAGTTGGACAGGAACTCCCGCTGATAGAGCACGCCCACCACCACAGTGGCGGCCAGTACAAATGCCGCCGGGTGAATAAACCAGGCCAGCACCGACAGCGAAAAATACAGCGAGCGCAGACCATAGTTATAACTGCGGCTCGCCTGATCGATGACCTTCGCCGCGTAGATGGCAAAGCTGCGCCGCTCCGCGGCCGTCACCGAGTCGTCGCCGGGCATGGGAGCCGCCCCCACCAGCACCGATGCAAAACCAAACTGGCGCATGGACCAGGTGAAGGTAAAGAACGAATAAATGAACACGCCGATCAGCGTCGCCAGTTTCAGCTCCAGCGTCATCGGGGTATCCACCACCACAAACGACACCCCGCCCAGCATGCCCTGCACTTCGTCCACCGCCGTCATAGCCGTCAGCAGACCGGCCAGAATCAGCACACAGGATGAGGCAAAAAAGGTGACGTTGCGCTCCAGATTGGCCAGCAGCGCGGCATCGCTCACCCGGACTTCCCGCTGCAGCAGGCGGCGCATCCAGTTAATCCGGTGAACGTGCAGCACCGATGACAGCGACGCTGAGGTTTTGGCCTTGTATTTTGAGAACTGGGTATACGCCACCCAACAGAAAATAAACCAGAGCAGACTGACCCAGTTCATCAGGCCGATTTCGAGCATACGCTAATAATCCCGTTACTGAAGTTTCTTATAAAAGAATAGCGGGAAATCCACCGTATTTATATCGTAAAAATACTTGTCAGCCGGGAAAATTGTGCGACTATGCGCCAGGTCAGGCCGCTGCTGGCCAGACACTGATTACCCTGCCGGAGAAGACGATGAAAAAAGCAAAAGGGGTTGCCGTAAAAGCACCCAAAGCCCGCAACCTGCACGCCTGTGCAGCGATTATGCGCAAAGGTGGTGTCCACCAGCGCAGTGAGAAAGCCAGCCGCAGTGCCGGCAAACGACAGCTGCAGAAGGCAATGCGTGAGGGGGGCAGCAGCTCCCCTTTTTTATGCCTGTCTGCCGCCTGAACTTCCTGCCCCGCGTTACCCTCTGATATACCCCACCAGCCGCTGAATCTTCACATCCGATAACTGACGGTAATCGAAATACGGACACAGCAGAATGCCCGATGGCCGGTGCACGGCAAAATCCGTATCCAGCCAGTGCAGCTGTTGCGTCAGCCCCAGTGTCTGAGCATAGCCTTTTCCCAGCAGCAGACGTACCGCGTCTGAACGCTGGCTGCTGTCCGGCGGGGTAAATATCAGCGCTTCCTGCCCACCCGCCTGCAACAGCTGCCGGTCGCGCAGGTCCTGCCAGCGGCGGATACTATGCTGCTGTAAACGCTCAGGACTGAGTTCCGCCAGCAGCTTGGCGTAGACGTTAAAAATCTTGCGCCAGTGATTGCCGGTGGCACTGGCAATATGGCCGATTTCACCGGCGCTCACCGGCCGCAGCCAGTCGAGTGTTTCATATTCCGCCAGCGGTGGCCGGTTGGCGATATACACCTGCAATGATGCCTGCGCACTGCCCAGCCCGGCGGTGTGATCCGGCATCGTCATATTGAACGCTGATTGACACGCTGCATTAATTCTTCCGCGCTTTCTTTACGCTCCGAATAGCGGTCAAGCAGGATATCGTTACGGTCACGGGTCAGCAGAGTGAATTTCACCAGCTCTTCCAGCACATCGACAATACGGTCGTAATACGGTGACGGTTTCATGCGGTCGTTATCATCAAATTCCGCCCAGGCCTTGGCCACCGATGACTGGTTGGGAATCGTCAGACAGCGCATCCAGCGACCCAGGATACGCATCTGATTCACGGCATTGAACGACTGCGACCCACCACAGACCTGCATCACCGCCAGGGTTTTACCCTGCGTCGGCCGTACCGCACCCATGCTCAGCGGTATCCAGTCTATCTGCGCTTTCATAATCCCGGTCATGGCACCATGCCGTTCCGGCGAACACCACACCATGCCCTCGCACCACTGCACCAGCTCACGCAGCTGCTGTACTTTGGCGTGTGACTCATCGCTGTCATCCGGTAACGGCAGCCCGGAGGGATTAAAAATACGCGTTTCTGCCCCCATCGCCTGCAGCAGACGCGCACTCTCTTCCACCACCAGACGGCTGAAGGAACGCTGCCGCAGGGAACCGTATAACAGCAGAATTTTCGGTTTATGCAGCGACGGCTTAACCACCAGCAGCTGCTCAGCAGCCGGCACCTTAAATACCCCTTGCGCCAGATTCGGTATATCGTCCATTACCCTTCCCCTTAAAATCGGTGTTTATTGGCAAATGCCACCAGCGACAGCATCACCGGCACTTCCACCAGCACGCCCACCACCGTGGCCAGTGCGGCACCGGAATGCAGACCGAACAGTGAGATCGCCACTGCCACTGCCAGCTCAAAGAAATTACTGGTGCCGATCATGCAGGCCGGTGCGGCAATGTTGTGACTGAGATGAATGCGGCGGGCAATAAACCAGGTAATAAAAAAGATGCCGTAAGTCTGCAGCAACAGCGGAATAGCGATCAGCACAATATCAAACGGTTTGGCCATAATGGTCTGCGCCTGCAGGCCGAACAGAATGACCACGGTGGCGATCAGGCCGAGAATGGAAAAGGGTTTGATGGCTGCCACAAAACGCTGCAGCCGCTGCGCATGATGATCGGCCGACAGCAGCCGGCGCGTCAGAATACCCGCTGCCAGTGGCAGGACTACATACAGTACCACCGATAACAGCAGGGTTTCCCACGGCACCTGAATATCGGATACGCCCAGCAGAAATGCCGCAATCGGGGCGAAGGCAAAAATCATAATGATGTCGTTCACCGACACCTGCACCAGGGTGTAATTGGCGTCGCCGCGGGTCAGCTGACTCCAGACAAACACCATGGCAGTACAGGGTGCCACCCCCAGCAGAATCATGCCGGCAATGTATTCACCCGCGGTCTGGGCGTCCACCAGCCCGGCAAAAAAGACGCGGAAAAACAACCAGCCAAGCAAGGCCATGGTAAAGGGTTTGATCAGCCAGTTGATCACCAGCGTCAGCACCAGCCCCTGCGGTTTTTTACCGATATCGCGGATGGAGGAAAAATCCACCTGCACCATCATCGGATAAATCATCAGCCAGATCAGCACCGCCACCGGCAGATTCACGCGCGCCACTTCCAGCCCGGCGATCAGCGCAAACAGATCCGGCAACAACAATCCCAGGCCAATGCCGGCAATAATACCAGCGCCTACCCACAGGGTTAAAAAGCGTTCAAAAATACCCACAGTTACAACTCCGCCGCCTGCATAAAGGCCTGTCTGATGCCATCGTCTGACAGACTCTGCCAGTGATATTGCTGCAGGCGCTGACAACGCTGCTGCAGGGTTTCTGCCACCGCCGCGAACAGCTGCTGCTGTTTCTCTGCGTCGGTTTCTTTCGACGGGTCAGTCAGCCCCCAGTGCACCTTAATACTCTTACCCATCCACAACGGGCAGGCTTCACCAGCAGCACTGTCACACACAGTAATCACCACCTGCGGCTGATATTCAGCAAATTCATCCCAGCCCTGACTCTGCAGACCAGCGGTGCTGATGCCCTGCTGCTGCAGAAAAGCCAGCGTGCCGGGATATACCTCACCGGCCGGCTGGCTGCCGGCACTGCGCACTTCAAACTGCTCACCGGATTCTGCGCGGCAGATGGCTTCGGCCAGAATGCTGCGGCAGCGGTTATGGGTGCAGACAAATAACAGTCTGAGTTTTCCGGATTCAGTCACAACAGGCTCCTGTTAAGGCTTCACTGAGCTGGTCAATACGCTGGCGGCTGGCCAGCAGTGCGTTGTCGATAACCTCAGTCACCCAATCTTCGAGCTGCGGATGCAGGCGGTAGTAAACCCACTGGCCGCGTTTTTCACTCTGCAGCAGGCCGCATTCACGCAGCGGCGCCAGATGACGGGAGACCTTGGGCTGACTGACCTGCAGAGCATTCATCAGATCGCACACGCACAGCTGCCCACGCGCTTTCAGCAGCAGCACCAATGACAGGCGGGTGTCGTCACTCAGACATTTGAACAGGGTTAACGGCTTCATACGCGGCATAGTATATATGGATTTCCATATATACAAGGCGGTGGTCAGAAATTGTGTATCTGTGGGCCCGATTGCCCCTTATCAGAACGCTCCGATCTGGCTAGGCTATCGCCCACAACAAATACAACAAACAATACAGAGGACCCGGCGATGACAGCCCCCCAGAAGCCCTACCACCTGATTGTGTTTGGCGCGACCAGCTTTGTCGGCCAGATTCTGACCCGCTACCTGGCCGGCCACTATGGCATCGGCGGTGACCTGAAATGGGCCATTGCCGGCCGCTCGCAGAGCAAACTGGAGCAACTTCGGGCCGGATTAAAACCGGCATCCGGTGACGCACACGCCCTGCCCCTGCTGCTCGCCGATGCCAGCAATGATGAACAGTTGTGGGGGCTGTGTGATCAGACCCGGGCCATTGTTTCCACCGTCGGCCCCTACGCCCTGTATGGCGAACCGCTGGTGCGCGCCTGCGCTGAAACCGGCACCGATTACTGCGACCTGACCGGTGAACCCCAGTGGATCCGGAAAATGATCGACCGCTATGAAGACATCGCCAAAGTATCCGGTGCCCGCATTGTACATTGCTGCGGTTTTGACTCCCTGCCCTCGGACCTGGGGGTGCACTTCCTGCAGCAGGAAGCCATCCGCCGCTATGGTTGCCCGGTTACCGAAGTGAAAATGCGGGTAAAAGCCGCCAAAGGCGGTCTCTCTGGCGGCACCTTCGCCAGTATGCTCGAACTGACCAAAGAAGTGATGGCCGACCCGGCGCTGAAGAAACTGCTCGCCAACCCTTATGCCCTGTGCCCCGCCGGTCATGGCTTCCACACCCGCCAGCACAATCAGAAAGGGCTGGCGAAAGACACTGACCTGCTCAGCTGGAGCGTGCCTTTTATCATGGCTGCCATTAATACCCGTGTGGTGCATCGCTCCAATGCCCTGCTGGATAACGAATACGGTGATAACTTCCGCTATGACGAAGTCATGCTCAGTGGCCGTGGCCTCCGCGGCTGGCTGACCGGTGCCATGATTGTTGGCGGCCTTGGTGCCTTTCTGCTGGGAGCGGCGTGGCGCCCGACCCGCATCCTGCTGCAGCGCTATGTACTGCCAAAACCCGGTGAAGGTCCGAGTGTGAAGCAACAGCAGCAGGGCTATTTTGATATCCGCTTTAGCGGCCGTACCAGCGATGGTCGCACCCTGGTCAGCAAAGTGACCGGTGACCGCGACCCCGGCTATGGCTCCACCGGCAAAATGCTGGGTGAAGCGGTGGTTGCCCTGGCCTGTGACTGCTATGACCCGCAGGGCAATAAACAGTATCACCCGGGCGGCTTTCCAACGCCGGCCGCCATGTTCGGGCAGTTGCTGACGGAACGATTGCAGCAGAATGCCGGGCTGACGTTCGATATTACCGACTGACATTCACCATCTTTTCTCACCGGTGGACAGCAAAGACTACCGGTGAGAATGAATCTGGTTTAATCTGTCCCGATCAACTGAAGTTCTTATTAATAGCAACGGACAAAGCTGACAATACCAGGGAAGATAACCGTCGTGTCACAAAAGCCGGCACTGATCAGCTTGCTGATATGGCCCAATCGGTCTAGCCTGCATACGGACTGAATAAAAACATCATAGCCTGGACCTGTGACGACGATAACGACATAAACAGACACCATGACCCATTCACCGAGCAACGATCCCATCGATTTAAGCCGCGTCAACAGCTACAAGGCTGTCGCTACCATTCTCGATAGTCTGGATGCACTGGTTTATGTTGCCGACATGGAAACCCACGAGCTTATCTTCTTCAACGATTACGGCCAGACCCGCTGGGGAGCACCACAGGGCCGCCGCTGCTGGGAAGTACTGCAGAAGAATCAGGACGGGCCGTGCAAATTCTGCAGCAACCACCGTCTGACCGGCCCCGGTGGCGAACCGAACGGCGTCTATGTATGGGAATTCAAGAATACTCAGAACGATCACTGGTATCAGTGCCGCGATCAGGCCATCCGCTGGATCGACGGCCGCCTGGTGCGGATTGAAGTCGCCACCGATATCACCGAACGTAAACTCATGGAGCAGCAGCTGGAAGAAGCCCGCAACCGGGCAGAACACCTGGCCAACACCGATATGCTCACCGGGTTGAATAACCGCCGGGCATTTTTCAACCTCGGTGAACAGCTGATGAAAGAAGCCGCCCGTTTCTGTCAGCCGGTATCACTGATCATGCTTGATCTCGATTATTTCAAACAGATCAATGACCGCTACGGCCATGCCGGCGGCGATGCCGTGCTGGTGAATATCAGTGACATCATCCGCAATACTGCCCGTCAGGCCGATATCATTGCCCGCCTCGGGGGCGAAGAATTTGCCATTCTGCTGCCACAGACCGGCTTCGAACAGGCTACCAACCTGGCCGGCCGGCTGCGCGAAGCACTGATGAGCAACAACACGGACTTTAATGATCAGCAGATTCCCTGCACTGCCAGCTTCGGCATCAGCTGTGCTGACATCCCGTCTGACATGACGCTTGATCAGCTGCTGTCCCGCGCCGATCACGGCCTGTATGTGGCCAAACGCAACGGCCGCAACCAGACAGCGGCAGAAAACGCCGGCTGATCAGATAGAGCATACCGCCCCACCCGGCAGAACCTCTCTCCGCCCGAAAACAGTGGAAAAGTGGTGGCAGAACCTATTTCAGCGGCCTGCCATTCAGCACGTTTTCGTCCAGCTCAACCGCATCCTGCTGCGACTGATTGGTGTTGACGATATAAAAATCATCATCGCTCACACGCAGAATAAACACATTGTCAGACAAGTGCTGTCAGATTCCCCAGAACAGATCCGCCTGAATGTTGTCACCGGTGTTGTCCATTCCTTCCCTCAGTTCAGGGATTCGATCGGCTGGTATCCGGACAGCGTGATGTTGTCTTCCGGAAAGGCCTGAAGAATCTGATCGATATCCTTCTGGAACAGCGCTTCAATGGTGCTGTTACGCATCTTCGCCGAGCAGGCAGTTCCCCAGACCGCAATCTTCATCCCTTCACTGATGTCGGCAGTCGACAACGGCGTGCAGACACTGAAACCCCCACTGGCGGCAGTCAGCATCAGGTTGATGCAGTCCGGTCCGATCACCAGTGGTTTCTGTGTCTGCGGGTCCCAGGCCAGCAGGCTTTCGTTTTTATAAAATACCAGAAACGTCGAGCCGTCAGCCCGGGTAAAGGTCAGACGGCCAACGTCAAAGCCGCCACTGGTGCGGTTATCAATGGTCCTCAGGGTGCCCTGCAGCAGCTGATAATTGGCCACGCCAATGTCTGTCAGCAGCGCGGCCAGTTTTGCCCGCAGAACGTCATAGCCGCTGGCGGCCTGATTCAGAATCACATGCCCCACTGCCACCGCCGTACTCAGTGAACGCTCCACCAGCGCCTCCTCACCGGCACTGCTGTTCAGCCAGCTGCTGTCGAGCGGATAACAGGCCAGCCCCCCCACCTGCTGATACTCCGGACCGCTGACCACTTTTCGTGACACGGCTTCCAGTTCCGTTGCCGACATGGAGGTATCAGAAAAAATCTGCGAATAACAATCAGGTACCACACCACCGGTCAGTTCTGTACTGATGGTATCGGAGGCCACGGCCGCCGGGCAGATGGCCTGGCCCGACAGATCAAGCAGGGTTTCATTCAGCTGTGGCACCGATCGGCCGGACGGGTCGGCATCAATCACCGGCAACGGCGTTGCCAGTTGGGAAGCAATATAAAACGGAATCAGCGAATTGACGGCACCAATTTCAATCGGCATCAGGTAAGCGGCTTCTCCCTGTCCCTGGGATTTCAGATAATTGCTGAGCACGTAATATACGTTCACCGGAGCTGTGTACCCCAGCCCCTGAGTCGCGGCTTCAGGCGAGCCCATATCAGCCAGGATCAGGGCTTTTTTCCCGTCGCTCAGTTCACTGCGGCGGACCACCGGCAGATCCACCGTAATGCGGGTAAGAAAATTGAGTGCCATGGAAATCGGACCACCGCCACCGGAAGCACAGAAACAGGCACCGTACACCAGTGCTTTCAGATCCGATGGGGTGACTTTTGCAAGGTCATACGCAGACATACAGAGCTCCGTTCTGATCAGGTAGTCACCAGAACATGCCTTAACTGTCCGTTACTGTCTATAAAACTATTATTGAATTCTGTAATTCTTGGTCATCAGGCAATACGATGCCTGTGCCACACACAGGCATCGTGTTATGTACCGTTGGCAGTGACCAGGTCCGGATCAGAATCCGGAGATGGACCTGAAGATCATACCCGTCGGCAGTCTTCGGCAGACTGGCAAAACCCGACAGCCTGCCGAAAACAGGTGACCAGAGGAGCCTGCCGGACGATTATCCGTAATCGCATGATGATGGTTGAATGAGCTGACTGCCGGGCAGATACTACACAGGAAAGTCTGAATATGAACCATTATTTATGCCTTCTGCTGCAGGCGGGAAATGTGGATTCGTTTCCGGCAATTGAATGATGCAGCAGATATCAATTATCCGTTATAAAACAGTCATCGCCCTGCCGTTCAGCCCAGAACACCAGGAACCGGTGGCCGCCAGTTCCTTATCCCCAGCCCATTTTTCATTTCAGGAATCCGTGACGGTCTGAAATCCGACTATCCGGGTCTAATAATTAATAATTATCTGAGATCTGCCAACCTGCATTATTTCCACATTCCCTACATTTGTCGGGTTGGAAACTAACATAACAAGCTAAATATGCTAATAACGAAACGGAAGTGACGTTATAAAACAAAGACAGGATTCAGTATTTTTAACTCATCAGGAGAGTCCATTATGCCATTTCAGCCTAACCCTAATTGGAGAAACTACCATATCGGCGATTTAATATATGGCCTTCGGGAACCCCGACATAATTTTATTACTTTCTTAGGAGCAAATAACATCTGCACCATAGATGAATACGATACCTTTGCCATCGATCGTCAGCATGCCAATTTGCAGCATAGCCCACACTTCATATATGCCCTGGCTACTCACCCGAGATACCAAACCGCTATTGATCATGACATACCGGCCGGATTCAATAGCCCGGTGCCTGCTGCACAGAGACTTGCCTATGCTGCCGCCAGACGTAAATGCAAAGGCGGCTTACGCTGGATCACCCAAAATAGTCAACGTCATATTCACTTCTTATTATCAGGAATCAACCTGATGCAGGCAGCCAGTAAACAGACCACTTACCCATTTAATATTCCTTTTCTTCCCCCCGCTGCTGCGGGCCAGCCTCAGAATGCCGAATACCCTCAGGGGAAATCACCTGCTGCCGTCGCATGGCAGGACAAGGCCCGCTCAATAACCGCTGAAGAATTAAGATGGATCTATCGTTACAGAGCCAATGCAAGAGTTCAGAATCAGGTGCAGTTCTGGAAAGCAACAAATGTGAATTTTGTTTTGGTCGGTCAGAATCCGGACGGGTCCGGATTATATCAGCGCAATGCCGGCTATACTCAGTGTGAACCACCATGGAGCGATCCCGCCCAACCAGCACTCGTCAGAAATGCATGGGCCGCGTATAACCATGGAAACTCGCCGATCTGAGCTGTCAGACATTAAGCAGTGGCATACCTGCAAACGCAGTGTACATCAGGAACTGTCGGATTTTCGCCGCGGGTAGTATAAACAAAAACAGCCGCTGATAAGCGACTGTTTTATAATAACTTTTTGGTAGGACTACCCAGATTCGAACTGGGGACCTCTACCATGTCAAGGTAGCGCTCTAACCAACTGAGCTATAGTCCTGAAGTGGCGCGTATATTACCTGTATCAGAAACCCTGTCAAGCCCTGAGCGGCGTTAATCTTTCCTTCCCGCTGGCAGAAAGTGTTTTAAATACAGTCACATGCAAAACCTCCCCTGCAGCAGCCACTACGCCTTAATTCCGATTCCGACAAAACCTGACAAACGCGTCACGATTCTGTAAAGCTGCCCGCCTAGGCTCCTGCGGATTCAAATACCAAAGGAGTCTGGTCATGCTGCGTAAACTTCCCCTTCTGCTTGTGCCTGCGGTTGTCCTCACCGGTTGTGGTGGCGACGATGACGATAATGCGTCCGCGCTGACGCTGAGCATCCTGCATATCAACGATCACCATTCCCATCTGGAAGCCGATTCACTGACGCTGGAGATTGCCGGTCAGGAAACCGAATTCTCCAGCGGTGGTTTCCCGCGCGTGGTGGCCAAAATCGCCGAGCGTGAAGTCGCTCTCGATAATGTACTGAAACTGCATGCCGGCGACGCCATCACCGGTACCCTGTATTTCACCTCGTTTGAAGGTGAGGCCGACGCCCGCCTGATGAATCAGGTCTGCTTCGATGCGTTCGCGCTGGGCAACCACGAGTTTGATCGTGGCGATGAGGGCCTGAAACAGTTCCTCAATGACCTCAGTGATGGCAGCTGTGATACGCCGGTGGTGGCAGCCAACGTCAGACCTGCCGTCGGCACCCCGCTGGCACCGGTCAGCGCAACGGATTACATCCAGCCTTACATTATTAAGGAAGTGGATGGCCAGCAGATCGGTATTATCGGCATCGATATCAAGAACAAAACCGAGAACAGTTCCAGTCCGCTGGCGACCACGGAGTTCCTGGACGAAACCGAAACCGCTCAGGCCATGATTGATGAGCTGAAAGATCAGGGCATCAACAAAATCATTCTGATGACGCACTATCAGTACGACAACGATCAGTCACTGGCCGCCGCCCTGACCGATGTTGACGTGATTGTGGGGGGCGACTCCCATACTCTGCTGGGCGACTTCAGTGCTTACGGTCTGGGTGGCAGCGGCGATTACCCGACACTGGTCAGTAACGCCGATGGCGACACCACTTGTGTGGTACAGGCCTGGCAGTATGCTCAGGTGGTTGGTGAACTGCAGGTGCGCTGGAATGAAGATGGTACCGTCGCAGAATGTTCCGGCACCCCTCATCTGCTGCTCGGCGATGAAATCGTGCGTGAAGATGCGGAAGAAAATGAATACACCCCATCCGGCGATGAACTGGCTGAAATCGAAAGCGCCATCAGCGCTGATCCGCAGCTGAGCCTGGTCAGTGAAGATGCTGCCACCGCGGCCCTGCTCGCTTATTACACCACTCAGCTGGATACCTTCCGCAATGAAGTGGTCGGTACCGCCACCGAAGACCTGTGTCTGGCGCGTATTCCGGGCGTGGCTTATGGCGATGACAGCTGCAGCGGCGAAACTGAGCTGGGCAGTGATATTGCCAATATCGTCGCCCAGGCTTTCCTCTACCTGAGCAAAGACGCCGACGTGGCTATTCAGAATGGTGGCGGTGTACGGACGGATATTTTTGCCGGCGATATCACCATCGGTGATGCTTACACCCTGCTGCCGTTTGCCAACACCCTCACCGATCTGCTGATGACCGGCGCAGAAATCCGCACCGTTCTGAATGAAGCGGTGGATTATGCTCATGACAATTCGAGCGGTGCTTACCCGTACGCGGCCGGCCTGCGCTGGAAAGTGGATATGACCCGCACAGCCGGCGACCATCTGTACGATATTGAAATCCGTGGCCGCGATGAAAACGCCAACTGGGTTGCCCTGCAGGACACTGATCAACTGACCGTGGTCAGCAACAGCTATACGGCGGCCGGTAAGGATGGCTATATCACCTTCGGTACCGTCAGCAACGATGGCCGGGCCACCGATACTTACCTCGACTATGCGCAGTCATTTGTTGATTTCCTGCTGGAAAAAGGCAGCATCAACAAACTGGCGGCGGCAGATTATTCAACCCAGGCCTATACCGGCCCGGCCGAATAAGCACCGCCCGGCAGGTGACGGGAACCACTCAGCTGTTCTCGATCACCTGCTGTTTCATTTCATGCAGTAAATCCCGCAGACGGGCAGCCTCTTCGAAGTTAAGGTCTTTGGCGGCCTTAAACATCTGATCTTCGGTTTCTCCGACCCGTTTCACCAGCTCGGGCGCTGACAGCTCGCGCCAGTCATCACCACGATAAGCCGCTTTATCATCTGCCACTTTGCGTGAGCGGCCACGGCCTTTGCCTTTTTTACCCGGCGGCGGTGCCGCTTCGAGAATATCTTCCACGGATTTTTTAATGCCTTGCGGCGTAATACCGTGTTCTTTATTAAAGGCGACCTGTCTTTCCCGCCGGCGTTCCGTTTCCTCCAGCGCACGCTGCATGGAATCGGTGATACGGTCAGCGTACAGAATGGCTTTACCATTGAGGTTACGCGCCGCCCGGCCGATGGTCTGGATCAGTGAGCGTTCGGAACGCAGGAAACCTTCTTTATCGGCATCGAAAATCGCCACCAATGAGACTTCCGGAATATCCAGACCTTCCCGCAGCAGGTTGATGCCGACCAGCACATCAAATTCACCCAGCCGCAGGCCACGGATAATTTCCACCCGTTCGACGGTATCAATATCAGAGTGCAGATAGCGCACGCGGATCTGCTGCTCCGTCAGGAATTCGGTCAGATCTTCCGCCATACGTTTGGTCAGCACCGTGATCAGCACACGGTCACCGGCGGCAATCCGTTCATGCAGCTCGTGCAGTACATCGTCGACCTGGCCAGTGGCCGGGCGGATTTCGACAATCGGGTCAACCAGACCGGTTGGCCGCACCACCTGTTCGACCACCGCATCCTGATGTTCTTTTTCATAGTTGCCCGGCGTCGCCGACACAAAAATACACTGCGGCACAATGGCTTCCCATTCCTCAAAACGCATCGGCCGGTTATCCAGTGCCGACGGCAGACGGAAACCGAACTGCACCAGCGTTTCCTTACGCGAACGGTCACCGCGGTACATACCACCGATCTGCGGAATCGTGACATGGGATTCGTCAACAAACACCAGCGCATCATTGGGAATATAATCAAACAGCGTCGGCGGCGCTTCGCCTTCGGCACGGCCGGACAGATAGCGGGAATAGTTTTCAATGCCGGAGCAGTAACCAAGTTCCTGCATCATTTCGATATCGTAGCGGGTGCGCTGCTCCAGCCGCTGAGCCTCGACCAGCAGGTTATGATCGCGGTAATACTGCAGCCGTTCTTCCAGTTCCACCTTGATGCCTTCAACAGCATCCAGAATACGCTGACGCGGGGTCACGTAGTGGGTTTTCGGATAAATGGTGACCCGCGCCATTTTGCTCAGCACTTCGCCGGTCAGCGGATCGAAGGCGCTGATCTGTTCGACTTCATCGTCAAACAGTTCCACCCGCACCGCTTCGTCATCACTTTCCGCCGGGAAAATATCAATCACATCACCACGCACGCGGTAAGTACCGCGGTGGAAATCGGCATCGTTACGGGTGTACTGCAGTTCTGCCAGACGGCGCAGAATGCTGCGCTGATCAATGCTGTCGCCACGCACCAGATGCAGCATCATTTTGAGGTAGGAATCCGGATCACCAAGGCCGTAAATCGCTGACACCGTACAGACAATCACCGCATCGCGGCGCTCCATCAGCGCCTTGGTGGCCGACAGCCGCATCTGCTCAATGTGTTCGTTGACCGAGGCATCCTTATCAATAAAGGTATCGGACGACGGTACATAAGCTTCCGGCTGGTAGTAGTCGTAGTAGGAAACAAAATACTCAACGGCATTATTGGGGAAAAACTCTTTGAACTCGCCGTACAGCTGCGCCGCCAGGGTTTTGTTGTGTGCCATAATAATCGCCGGCCGCTGGCACTCGGCAATCACATTCGCCATGGTGTAGGTTTTCCCGGAGCCGGTCACACCCAGCAGGGTCTGCTTCAGCAGCCCGGCGTTGATCCCACCCACCAGCTGACGGATGGCTTCCGGCTGATCCCCGGCGGGCGGATAGCGGGAAGAAATCTCAAATGCCTTACTCATCAGGATTCCAGTTAGTCTTTATATCAGATAACATTATACGGTTTTTTTGACCGGCAGTGGCTGTCGAATTCCGGCGCCATCCCTGCCACCATCCATCTCGTTTTTGAGGATACACATTTTGGACCTGCAATTGTCTGATCGCGTTCAACAGATCAAGCCCTCTCCGACCCTGGCGGTAACCAACCGTGCTGCCGAACTGCGCGCGGCGGGCAAAGACATTATCGGCCTGGGTGCCGGTGAGCCGGATTTCGACACACCGGAACATATCAAGCAGGCAGCCGTTGAAGCTATCAATAACGGCTTCACCAAGTACACGGCGGTGGATGGTACACCGGGTCTGAAAAAAGCCATTATTAACAAACTGCAGAAAGACAATGGTCTGAGCTATGAAGCCAACCAGATTCTGGTCTCCTGCGGTGGCAAACAGAGCTTCTTTAACCTGAGTCTGGCCCTGCTGAACCCGGGTGATGAAGTCGTGATTCCGGCGCCATACTGGGTGTCGTACCCGGACATGGTCAAAATTGCCGAAGGCGTACCGGTGGTTATCGAAACCGATGAAAGCACCCGTTTCAAAATCACTCCGCAACAGCTGGATGCCGCCATCACCGGCAAAACCCGTCTGGTGGTGCTGAACAGCCCGTCCAACCCATCCGGCGTGGCTTACACCGCCGATGAGCTGAAAGCACTGGGCGATGTGCTGCGCCAATACCCGGACGTACTGATCGCGACCGATGATATGTATGAGTACATCTGGTGGGCAGACTTCAGCTTCGAGAACATTGTGACCGTCAACCCGGATCTGTATGACCGCACCATCGTGCTCAACGGTGTGTCCAAGGCCTACAGCATGACCGGCTGGCGCATCGGCTATGCCGCCGGACCGGCAAAGCTGATCGGCGCGATGAAAAAGATTCAGTCGCAGAGCACCTCCAACCCGGCTTCCATTTCTCAGGTAGCGGCCGAAGCTGCTCTGAATGGTGGTCGTGACTGTGTGCTGCCGATGGTAACGGCGTTCAAAGAACGCCACGACTACCTGGTGAACGCACTGAACGCTATCCCGGGCGTGTCCTGCATCGCCGGCGATGGTGCTTTCTACGCCTTCCCGAGCTTTAAAGAAGCCATGGCCAAAACCGGTATCAGCGACGATATCGAATTTGCCGAAAAACTGCTGACCGATGCTGGCGTTGCGCTGGTTCCGGGCTCGGCCTTCGGCGCACCGGGTTATGCCCGCCTGTCGTTCGCCACCAGCATGAACAACCTGAAAGACGCCGTTGCGCGCCTGAGCAAAGCCCTCAGCTGAGGCAGACACAAGCGCATAAAAAAACGCCGCATAATGCGGCGTTTTTTTATGGCTGAACGACAGCACTTACCAGTTCATTTCGGCCTTGATAAACGGAATGGTCAGCTTACGCTGCGCCGACAGCGATGCCTGATCCAGCGTTTCCAGCAGATCAAACAGCCCCTGCATATCACGTGGACCACGACTGAGAATAAAACGTGCCACATCATCGCTCATGTTCAGCCCCCGACGCTTGGCCCGCAGCAGCAGCGCCAGAATCTTATCGTCGTCTTCCAGCGGCTCCACCTGATATACCATGCCCCAGCTCAGCCGTGAGGACAGATCCGGTAAGCGGATGCCCAGATGGGACGGTGCCTGATCACCGGCGATCAGCAGATGCCCCTGCAGATCGCGGATGCGGTTAAACAAATGGAACAGGCCCTCTTCCCACTCAGCATTACCGGCCACCGCCTGCACATTGTCGAGCGCCACCAGCGGCAGCTGCTCCATGGACTCAAGCACGGCCGGGCTGTATTCCGCTAATTCATCCAGCGGCAGATACACACTCTGGTGACCCAGCCCCTCGGCGTAATGACAGGCCGCCTGCAGCAGATGACTGCAGCCCACCCCTTTGCCACCCCACATATAAACATAGGGTTCCCCATGCGTGGTCCACTGCTGCTGCAGCGCCTGAACAATTTCTTCGTTCGGTCCGGCATAATAATTGGCAAACCGGGCATCGTCCCGGACTGCAACGGATAAAGTCAGCTGTTGATGTTCCATACTCAGTTCTTTTCATTGCCGCCAGCGGTAAACAGAATCCTGCCCGGTTCCGAGCAGTTTACGGTCCAGCTCCAGTGTGCTCCAGACCTGCGCCCAATCCGCGGCCAGATCCAGTTCCAGCGTCAGTTCATGTTCACTGGCCGCCGCCACCTGCACACGATTGATTGCCACATTGGCATTCAGATAAGTCAGTAAGTCGTGATACTGGCGGAAGTTCTGCACACCCTGCACACGCAATTCGTGTCCGCCGGCGGAGCCGCCATTAACCACGGCATAACGCAGGGAGAGAAAACCCGCCACCTGATCCGCCACCTGGCGCAGTACCACCGTCAGGTCTTCATTAACCGCCTGCAAATCCAGCATTTCCTCTTTGTGACTGAGGAAACCACTGTATTGCCATGCGCCTTGCCGGTCCTGAGACAGCCGGCCCGCGACCACCGCATCGGCGGCATAACGCTGCGAGGCTGTTTCCACATCCCCCCGGAACAGCCCCCACAGACGTCCCACGGGCAATGCGGCATTATCTTCCAGATCCAGTGCCGGCCATAACAGCGGAATGCCACGTTCATTCATGGCGCGCTCCAGTCGCGCCTGCCACAGCGGATTGACGCTATTGATCAGTAAACGCTGACGTTCGTCTTCTACCCCCTGCCACAGCAGCACCAGTGGCCGGCTTTTACCCCACACCGGCAGCGCGGCGTCGCGCAGCAATTTATCGATCAGATTCCGGGCAAACAGGACTTCCAGTTGCAGGCCGGCATCGTCATCATCACGGCTGAAACGGAAACTTTTGACATAGCGCTCAGCATTGCCTGCCGCCTGCTGCACCACCTCGTTCTGTGTACTCATACTCTGCCCGGAAACCTTGACCACCACCTGCTGCAGCGCCTGCTGCATACCGGTTTCACGGCTTTCGCTCGTCTGATCCGCGACTGGCACCCGCACGCGGTACAGATCCGAGACAATCACCGCATGACTGGCCATACTCAGACACCAGAAGATAACCAGAAAGACAGCTCGCACAGACAGTTTCCTTAATCGGTTAGGCTGAAAACGCGGTATTGTGCCACGAACAGCGAGGATAGCCAGCAGACATCTGCACCCGCCAGAGGCGCTATGACAGAGGAATGACGGTTGCAATGAGATATTGCGCAGAATCTGACCATGTTGTCAGCTTCCGGTTCAGCACAGGCAGGCTGAAACCCGCTTTGATTTGCCTGATGCAGAGTGCGTCACAAATCGTTAGAATACGCGCCTTTCTTCCATGGGCCACCCAGTGACAACGGCATGAGTGACAAACAATCCCTGAGCTACAAAGACGCGGGCGTCGATATCGACGCCGGAAATGCATTGGTTGAGCGTATCAAAAACGTCGCCAAACGTACCCGCCGTCCGGAAGTAATGGCCGGCCTGGGTGGCTTCGGCGCACTGTTTGAACTGCCACAGGGCTACCAGCAGCCGGTACTGGTTTCCGGCACCGACGGCGTCGGCACCAAACTGCGTCTGGCAATGGACCTGAAAAAACACGACACCATCGGCATCGACCTGGTGGCCATGTGTGTGAACGATCTGGTGGTTGCCGGAGCAGAACCGCTGTTCTTCCTTGATTACTACGCCACCGGCAAGCTGAACGTCGACGTGGCCGCTGCCGTGGTCAGTGGCATCGGCGAAGGCTGCGAACAGGCCGGCGCATCACTGGTCGGCGGCGAAACGGCAGAAATGCCCGGCATGTACGAAGGCGAAGACTACGATCTGGCCGGCTTCTGTGTCGGTATTGCCGAAAAAGCCGACATCATCGATGGCAGCAAGGTTCAGGCCGGCGACAAGCTGATTGCCATGGCCTCTTCCGGCCCGCACTCCAACGGTTACTCCCTGATCCGCAAGATTCTGGAAGTCTCTGACGCCGATCTGAGCGCCGATGTCGACGGTCAGCCGCTGGCCGACGCCCTGATGGCTCCGACCCGCATCTATGTGCGTTCAGCGCTGAAGCTGATCAATGCGTCCGATGTGCATGCCCTGTGTCATGTGACCGGTGGTGGCTTCCAGGAAAACATCCCGCGTGTACTGCCGGAAGGCTGCAAAGCAGTCATCGATACCAACAGCTGGCACTGGCCGGCCGTGTTTGAGTGGCTGCAGAAAGCCGGCAATGTGGCAACCGCAGAAATGTTCCGCACCTTTAACTGTGGTGTGGGCATGATCGTCGCCCTGCCGGAAGAAAAAGCCGATGCCGCCGTTGCCCTGCTCAATGCAGAGGGTGAACAGGCATGGATCATCGGTGACATTCAGCCGCAGAGCGGCGACGAAGCAGCCGTGGAATTTATCGGTACCCGCGCCGTATGAATCTGAGCGCCGCCGATCAGCCACAGAAGCCACGCCTGGTTATTCTGATTTCCGGCAGTGGCAGCAATATGGTGGCGATTGCCGATGCCGTCCGCAGTGGCGACATTGATGCAGACATCGCTGCGGTGATCTGCAACCGGCCGGAAGCGGCCGGACTGCAGAAAGCCCGTGACCGCGACATCGAAACCGTGGCGCTGGATCATAAAGAATTCGACAGCCGCGACGCCTTCGATTTTGCCCTGATGCGCAAAATTGATGATTATCAGCCCGATCTGGTCATTCTGGCTGGCTTTATGCGCATTCTGACCGCGGACTTCGTCCGTCACTATCAGGGCCGCATGCTCAACATCCATCCTTCCCTGCTGCCGAAATATCAGGGGCTGAACACCCATCAGCGGGCACTGGAAGCCGGCGATGCGGAACATGGTGTCACCGTGCATTTCGTTACCGAAGAACTGGATGGCGGCCCGAACGTTATTCAGGCTGTGGTGCCTGTCACCGGAGACGATGACCCGGCCGTTCTGCAGAAGCGCGTGCAGACACAGGAGCACGTTATCTACCCGATTGCCATCAAATGGTTTGTCAGCGGGCGCCTGAGCATGAAAGAAGGCGCAGCGCTGCTGGATGGCAAAGTACTGCCGGAACAGGGCCTGAGACTGGAAGCCTGACCTTTCCTGCCATCCGGTTGTCACAGTCTGAATACAGAGTTACACGGGCAGCGGGCGCAAACCGCTGCCCACTCTGTATACTCACTATCACCAACGGATCGTAACGGAACGTCTTTATGCCAGCACTCAGGGACCGCCTGCCAACCATTACCGGCCTGCTCTCAGCCCTGCTGATAACGATAGCTGCCCACGCGGAACAGGAGCCTGTGACGACTGAGATCCAGCCTGCCGCCACACCGGTCCTGCACCCCTTTACCGCCCGCTACACCACCGAATGGAGCCTCGGCTGGTTCAGTATCGATATCAATGCCGTCCGCACCCTGCGTCAGTTGCCCGGCGGTCACTGGCAACTGACGTTCGAGGCGGAGACCAGTGGCGCCGGACTGACAGAAACCTCGGAATTCACGCTCAGTGATGGCCAGGTCACACCGCAGGAATACCGCTACCGGGCGACTGGTCTGTTCAATGAAGCAGACCGCACGCTGATCTTTGCCCCCGCCCTGAAACTGGTGCGCGATCTGGAAAATAACCGCGAATACAGCAAAGCCTGGCACGACAGCGTGCAGGACAACCTGACCTACATGCTACAGGCCGGTCTGGATCTGGCTCAGGGAGCCACCCGCCTCAGCTACGAAGTGTTTGAGAAAAAACGCAGCAAGGCATTCGACTTTGAGGTCATCGGTGAAGAACCACTGAAAACCGCAATCGGTACCCTCAGGACCATCAAGGTCAAACAGCTCCGCAAAAAGAACAACCGCCAGATCTATGCCTGGTTTGCCATAGACCACCGTTACCAGCTGGTACGGTTGACGGACAAAAAAGACGGTAAAACCCGTTACCAGATCGACATCACCGACCTGAAATAAGGCGGCTCTGCCCGCTGATAGATTCCCCGCCGGCCGTCGGGTAAAATCGGCCCACTTTTTCCCCCCGACACAGGACAACCAGCATGCGACTCAGCGACGGTGATATTGAACAGCGGATCAGTGATGGCAGCATCATCATTGAACCAGCCCCCCCGGCGGATGCAATCGCCGGCATCAGCGTTGACCTGCGGCTGGACAACAGCTTCCGCGTCTTCAACAACAATTCCGTGACCCATCTTGACCTGTCCGGAGACCGCGACCAGCTGGAGCGCGACATCAACCGCATCATGAGTAAAGAAATTGAGGTGGAAGCCGGCAACGCCCTGTTTATTCACCCCGGCGAGCTGGTGCTGGGCGCCACACTGGAATCGGTCAATGTACCGGACGATCTGGTCGGCTGGCTGGATGGCCGCAGCTCACTGGCACGCCTCGGCCTGATGGTACACGTCACCGCCGGCCGTATTGATCCGGGCTGGCATGGCCAGATCGTGCTGGAGTTCTACAACAACGGCAAGCTGCCGCTGGCGCTGCGCCCTGGCATGGTCATCTGCGCCATGTCGTTTGAAATGCTCTCCAGCCCGGCCCTGCGGCCCTATAACAAACGGGAAAATGCCAAATACCGGGACCAGAAAGGCGCGGTATTCAGCCGTATCGCCAAAGACTGAAGCAACTCAACCAGGCAGAGAACATAAAAAAACCCGGCTTATTGCCGGGTTTTTACCTTCAAGTGCCTCTGTCAGCCACGGCTGCGGGAGGTCACCATGGCCGCACGGATCAGGGCAATCAGAATCCCCAGCATGCCGCCAAGCACAGCCCCCAGGGCCAGATGCAGACCAATGCGGCTGGCAAACTGAATATGACCGCCACGCACCTGCGGTGCAGAATCCGCAACATACAACCGGCCGTTGCTCTGCAGGCTCTGATCACGGTAAGCAATAAAGAAGGCGTCAATCTGCTGTTGCAGGCGATTCAGGCCTTCGGTAATACCAGGCAAGGCGGCCTGCAGAATTTCCTGTGAATCCAGCTCACCATACTGATTGGTGGCTGAGCCATTCAGTATGGCCAGCTCTTTTTCCAGCGACAGCATATCTTCCGTGGCTTTTGTACGACGCTCAAACAGGTCTTTGCGCATATCCACGTCACCCAGTTTATTACCCAGAGACAACATGGATTCAAGCAACGACTGATCCAGCTGTACGTCACCGGAGGAATTGCTCAAGCCGCCCTGACCCTGCGATAAACCACGCGCAGACCGGGACAACTGAGTGAGTGCTGCGTCATAGGATACGATCAGTTTCGACAGACGCTCATGCTCCAGATTCAGCAGACGCTGACGGGCAAACAGGCGCACTTTAATGGCCGGGTCACTGGAAGCCAGATCCGCAGAATTGGAATAAGCAAATTCGCGCAGCGGACCAATATCGGTGACATCCAGTGCATCAATATCACGCTGAATGTCTTCCAGCGTGCGGCCACCAATAATCAGGCTGCTCGAACCTGGCTGCTGGGCCAGCTGACTGACCGCACGTTTCAGTGACAACAGATACTTGGAAGCACCGTCATAGATATCAATCAGGTTCATGGCCGGCCGTACTTCAAAGGCGGATACCGGACGATCAATATCCACGTTACCCAAACCTCGCTGCAGAGACAGGTCCGCCCAGGCATTGACCAAACCAGTCACCACCTTACTTCCCTCAGGAATCGTCAGGCCAGATTTTTTCAGATCAAGACTGACTGTCAGGAACGAACGGCTGTTATCCCTCATATCCGCCAAGGCAGTTTGAGCAACAGTACGGATATCCTCCGGTGTTTTCGCATTGGCCAATGAAGCGGATAACTTATCTTCAGCCATCAGCATCAACGAATTTGAATAGGAAACTGACAGCGCCTCCTGCAACAAATCCGCCGCTACAGAAATATCCGGGTTGTCTGTCAGCAGTTTTTTAATAACTCCCGGAGCCATCAGATCTCTGGGAGAAAACACCAAACCATTCGGATAAGTACCCTTTCCGTTAATAAAAGTCAGAGCAACCGGATAGTCCACCCGTGACGGAACAGCAAAAGAGGCTTTCCCCAAGTGATATATAAGAACCAGAGCGGCCATGGCAGCCGTAATCGCCAGCACCAGACCGCGCTGACACCAAAGATTGCGGAACAGATCGGTCAGACTGATTTCATCTTCACTACCAATGACTGAACCACCAGCCACATCATTCTGGGCCATAGATGCACAACTCCCGTGTTAAGGATAAATACTCAGAACGGCTGAAAGTCTAGCATACCCGGAGTGATAGTTTTATGAACTTTCACACATCTTCAGGCGCCCCCGGCGTTATTAAAAAGCTCAGATAAATCAACCAGATGTATTGACACACCCTACTCTGGTCAGCATAATTGCCCGCATTGAAGACGATGTTCCCCGATAGCTCAGTCGGTAGAGCAGTAGACTGTTAATCTATTGGTCGCTGGTTCAAGTCCAGCTCGGGGAGCCACTTCATTTTCCTGCCAGATTTCTCAGGATGAGATGCAGATTCCTTCTGAATATTATTCTGATGCTATCGTTAAAGGTATATCGACTGCCTTTTTGTGTGAAACGGATTATGATTCAGCTGCTACTCAATTCTTCACGTGCCGTTAAGCGCGCTATCTCCATCTCCTACGACATACTGGCCGTTCCGACTGCAATCTACCTGGCAATGGCACTCCGGTACGGTTCATTCAGCCCGAAAGCTGATGAGAATATGTATCTGGCAGCGGTTATTACCGCAGCCGTTACCGTTGTCGTGTTTATCAAACTGGGACTGTACCGGGCCGTCGTGCGTTTTATGACCGCCAGAGCGTTTACCACTCTCGCTCTGGGCATTACCATTTCAGCCATAACGCTGGCAACCGTATCCTTCCTGATTCCTGCCAGCATCCCACGCTCCAGTGTCATTATTTATTTCTTTACCGGCTTTGCTCTGCTGGGTACCCCACGATTATTTATCCGCAGCGTTGTCACTCAACTGAGCAAAGCACATTCTGAAGCAGTCGTGATTTATGGTGCCGGTCAACAGGGCATTGCTCTGGCTCAGGCCCTGACTGGCAATAAACAGTACCGCCCGGTGGCTTTTGTTGATGACGACAGAAAAAAGCAACGCATTACCATGCAGGGCCTGAAAGTACTGTCTGCAGAACAGCTGGATGAATTGATTGCCCACCAGCAGATTGGCAAGATACTGCTGGCTCTCGGACGTACCGGCATCAGCCAGCGTAAACGCCTGATTGAAACACTGGCAGAGAAAGAAGTCGAAGTACTTACTGCACCATCAGTGACCGACATTATCAGCGGCAGAGCACGCATTGAGGAAGTCCGCGAAGTTGAAATTGAAGACCTGCTTGGCCGGGATTGTGTCGCCCCCGATGCCAGCCTTCTGGAAAGCAATATCAAAGGCAAAATTGTGCTGGTCACCGGTGCCGGAGGATCCATTGGCTCCGAACTTTGCCGCCAGGTACTGCAACAAGAGCCAGCCAAACTGATACTGCTGGAGCTGCATGAATACAGTCTGTATGCCATAGAGCAGGAGCTGAATCAGCTTAAACGATTACACAATCTCAATGTCCCGATTATCCCTATCCTCGGCTCGGTACAGAAACAGAACCGGCTGGAAACCATTTTCCGTTCATTCAATGTACAGACGATCTACCACGCCGCGGCCTATAAACACGTGCCTATGGTTGAACACAATGTGGTTGAAGGGGTAAGGAACAATATTTTTGGTACCTGGTACTGTGCCGAAGCGGCGATTGCTGCCGGCGTCGAACGCTTCGTACTGATTTCAACCGACAAGGCCGTACGCCCCACCAATGTGATGGGCGCGTCGAAACGTATGGCAGAACTGGTACTTCAGGCACTGTCTGAACGCCAGTCAGACACGCTGTTTTGCATGGTCCGCTTTGGCAATGTGCTCGGCTCCTCCGGCTCTGTTGTGCCCCTGTTCCGTAAACAGATCAGGGAAGGCGGCCCGATCACAGTCACTCATCCGGATATTATCCGCTACTTTATGACCATTCCTGAGGCATCCCAGTTGGTGATTCAAGCCGGTGCCATGGGCAAAGGCGGCGATGTCTTCGTTCTGGATATGGGCGAGCCGGTAAAAATTACCGATCTGGCCAGAAAAATGATCCGCCTCTCCGGCCTAACCGAACGTACCGCCAAAAACCCGAATGGCGATATTGATATCCAGTTCAGTGGCCTGCGCCCGGGAGAAAAGCTCTATGAAGAACTTCTGGTGGGTGAGAATGTAGAAGGCACCGATCATCCACGCATCATGACCGCCAACGAAGTTCATCTGAGCTGGCCGGAAACTCACAACCTGATCAATCGTCTCGACCGCGCCTGCCACGATTTCCGGGTGGAAGATGTCATCAAACTGCTGCTCGAAGCTCCGGCGGCCTACACCAGCCAGGGGCACTCCCCCGACTGGGTGCTGAATGCATCGCAGGGCTGATTATTCTGCGGGGTTATCGCGGGCATGGCCCACTCCTACAATAAAATCGCATCTTACCTGTAGGAGGTGGCCGCGCCGCCGATAGCAGGCATAGCCTGCCCTACAGCATCGCCAGATTCACCACCACTATTCGCGGGCATGGCCCGCTCCTACAATAAAATCGCATCTTACCTGTAGGAGGTGGCCGCGCCGCCGATTGCAGGCGCAGCCTGCCTCTATAAAACCTGACTTAACAAAGCTTTCGCTTCGTCCAGCAGTTGCTGAAGATGCGCTTCCCCGTCAAAACTCTCGGCATAGATTTTATAAATATCTTCCGTGCCACTGGGGCGCGCTGCAAACCAGCCAGTTTCGGTGCAGACCTTGATTCCACCAATCGCGGCACTATTCCCAGGCGCCGTTGTGTGAACAGCCGTAATTGCAGATCCCGCCAGTTCAGCAGCGGTAATACTGTCAGCTGACAGTTTTTTAAACGAAGCTTTCTGCTCTGCCGTAGCCGGTGCATCAATACGGCGATATACCGGATTACCATGCCGGGCAACCAGCTGGGCATAGTATTCGGAGGGTTTCAGCCCCGTCACTGCCATAATTTCAGCCGCCAGCAGGCAAAGCAGAATACCGTCTTTATCCGTACTCCAGGCCTTCCCATCCCGAGTGAGAAAACTGGCCCCTGCACTCTCTTCACCGCCAAACGCCAGTTCACCACGGTGCAGGCCCTTCACAAACCACTTAAAACCCACCGGCACTTCATACAGTTCGCGGTTATGTGCAGCAACCACACGATCCATCATGGACGAAGTCACCAGGGTCTTACCTATTTTCAGGTCACTGCTCCATTGCGGACGGTGCGTCAGCAAATAGTCAACACAAACACAGAGGAAATGATTCGGATTCATCAGGCCTGCTTCATCAACAATACCATGGCGGTCAGCATCCGGGTCATTGGCAAATGCCAGATCAAAGCGGTCACGGATATTCAGCAGATTGGCCATTGCCGCGGTACTGGAGCAGTCCATACGGATACGTCCATCGTGGTCCGGTGGCATAAAAGCAAAGGAGGGATCGAGTGTTTCATTCACCACCGACAGATTTAAACGCGGGTCTGCTGCCAGCGCCTGCCATACAGGTAAAGCTGTGCCCCCCATCGGGTCAGCCCCCAGAACAAGAGCAGCATTGCACACAGCATCCAGGTCCAGCACCTGATCAAGCTGAGCAATATAATGACCGATGTAATCGTATTCCTGCGCTTTGCTAACAGCCTCCTGCTGAGCAACCGTTTTGACGCCGTGACAACCGGCCTGCAGATAGTCATTCGCACGCTCTTCTACCCAGCCGGTGACGTCTGCATCCGCTGGCCCGCCATCCGGCGTGTTGTATTTGATACCACCATCTTCGGGCGGATTGTGTGACGGTGTAATAATAATACCATCGGCCAGTTCTGACTCAGCGTCAGCATTCGCCTCCAGAATCGCCCTGCTTACCAGAGGCGTTGCTGTAACCTGATTATCTGCCGCAATACAGACATCAACCTGATTGGCAACCAGCACCTGCAGACAGGTCTGCCAGGCCGGGCGGGACAGCGCATGGGTATCACAGCCAAGAAATAACGGCCCGGAAATACCGGCCTGTGCCCGATAATCAGCCACTGCCTGAGCAATCGCCAGAATATGCTGTTCATTGAACGTCGTTTTCAGCGCTGTACCCCGGTGCCCAGACGTGCCAAAAGCAACCCTTTGGGCAGACACAGATGCATCGGGTTTCTGCGCGTAATAGGCATTGGTTAAATTCTCAAGCACGACAAGGCCCTCATCCGTTATTTATAGTGGCAGTAGTTAGGGTACATAGTATCTGTTTTGCGGTCGTATGATCACGACTGTTCGCGGGCTTGGCCCGCTCCTGCAATATGGCCGGGGATATCGATTCCCTATAGGAGGTGGCCGTGCCGCCGATGGCAGGCGCAGCCTGCCCTGCAGCATTCACCAAACTCACCGTCCAATATCAACCTGTGAATCAGGAATCATCTGCTGAAACAAGCGTTGTAAAACCTGTTTTGCCCCTTCATCACCATGCACAATACGGATATGTGACGGCTTGTGGCGCATGCGTTTAACAAAATTGACCAAATCTTTCTGATCGGCATGGGCACTGTAGCCCGAGATCGTATGAATACCAGCACGAATTTCTACCCGCTGACCATCCAGCAACACATAACCCGGTGATTTACCCTGGCTGAAACGCGGGCCATACTGCTGAATATCCCGCCCTGGTGTACCACGGGCCTGATAGCCGACAAATAACACATCGGTACGCGCATCAGGCAATAAAGCCTGCAGATAATTCTGAATCCTGCCACCGGCACACATACCACTAGCGGCAATCACAACGGCCGGGCGCCCTGTTTTGCACAGATATTCAACCGTATTAAGATGGTCAGTATGACTGTTGATGGTTAACAGCTGATCAAATGCCAGCGGGTGACGCCCTGCTTTCTCCTTGCGCCTGGCCTCTGCATCCCACAACGACTTCAACGTGCGGTATTCCTGGGTAAACTCAGCGGCTAAAGGTGAATCAACGATAATATCCAGATCTTCCCACGGCACGACGGCAGTTTCAGGGGCACCATTCCCCGATACAGACGGCCTTCTGCTTTGATGAATAATTTCTTCCAGCTCGTACAACAACTCCTGAGTACGGCCAATCGAAAACGCAGGAATCAGTACCGTCCCGCGATTCTGCAGACAACGCTCTATCACCTGCTTCAATCTCTGACGACGATTGCGGCGTGAGTCATGTAACCGATCACCATAGGTGCTTTCGATAATCAGGGTATCTGCGCGATAAGGTGCCTGCGGTGCCGGCAATAACGGAGAGTACGGCGCGCCAAGATCACCAGAAAAAACCACACGATGGGATTTTGCTTGTTCGCTGCGGCTTTCGCCTGCATCAGTGGGGAGAATATCCAGCTCGATATAAGCAGAGCCAAGAATATGACCAGCCACCTGAAACTTTGCTTTTACACCCGGCAATGACGCTGGGCGAAACCACTGTTTATAAGCAACCGGTACCAACAGATCATTAAGCTTATTTAACACCGAACGGATCAAACGCTGATCACGACTGCCCCCCACCTTAATGGCATCCTCTATCACCAGAGGTAACAAATGGGCCGTCGCCTGGGTTGCATAGATTGGCCCATCAAAACCGGCCGCCAGAAGATAAGGGATACGACCAACATGGTCGATATGGCAATGAGTAACCAACAAGGCTCTGACATTCTGCAGATCGAAATCAATCGCTTTTTGTGCGAGATCAGCAGCTGAGCCAAGCGATTCGGATTCGGTCCCCTGAAACAGACCGCAATCCACAAGCAGTGAATCGCCACTGGACAGCATCAACTGATGACAGGAACCGGTAACACCATTCACCGCTCCATGGTGAACAATTTCAAACATAAACCTTCCTTATCCTTACCTCATAAAAACCATCACACGCGATAAAAAACGCAGAAAGTGACCGGGCCACCAAGCTATCCCGATGACCGTACCATGGCGTATTTCCGTAGGAGGTGGCCATGCCTCCGATGGCTGGCGCAGCCTGCCCCGCAACCTCTAACATTCACCGCCATTGTTCGCGGGCATGGCCCGCTCCTACAATAAACCGCACCAGCGATGCGATGGTCGTACCTACGATATCACCGTAGGAGGTGGCCGTGCCGCCGATTGCAGGCAAAGCCTGCCTTGCGGCATTCTAAAATTCACAATTAATGCCCTTTCATCATCCAATATGGCAACTATTCAGGTCAGGCAGCCGCTTCTTTCATAACCTCGCGGAGAACATCGCACGTTTTACCAATTTCTGCAGCGGTTAATGTCGGATGCACCAAAAACATCAAACTGGTCTCCCCCAACTCTTTGGCTACCGGCGACCGTTCTGCCGGGCGGAAACCAGTATTATCGAACGCTTTTTCTAAATACACCTCAGAGCACGAACCCGAAAAACACGGCACACCATACGCATTTACTTCCGCCATAATACGGTCACGATCCCAACCCTCGTTCAGCTTGGCCGGCTCAGCAAACACATAACATTTGTACGCGGCATGCTGAATATCAACAGGAACAACCGGCACCCGTAAACCAACACATTCACGGGCGGTAGTCCAGATTTGTGCCGCATACTCATTACGAATGCGCGTCCACTCTGGCATACGTTGTAACTGAATACGGCCAATCACTGCCTGCAGCTCTGTCATACGCCAGTTAGTACCAAAACTTTCATGCAACCAGCGGAAACCCGGTGGATGCTGACGTTCGTAAACGGCTTCCCAGCTTTTACCATGATCTTTAAACGACCACATTTTTGACCATAACTCACGATCATTCGTGGTCACCATGCCACCCTCACCGCCAGTACTCATAATTTTGTCCTGGCAGAACGACCAGGCTCCGACATGACCAATGGAACCGACAGAACGTCCCTTATAAAGCGCACCATGTGCCTGGGCACAATCTTCAATAACATACAGGCCGTTAGCCTCAGCCAACGCCATAATGCTATCCATATCGCACGGCCAACCGGCCAGGTGCACACACACAATCGCTTTGGTTTTATCCGTGATGACTGCCTGAATGGTATCAGCGGTGACATTCTGCGAATCACGGTCAATATCTGCAAATACCGGGGTCGCACCGGCCTGCACAATACTGGATACCGACGCTAAAAAGGTGCGTGATGTGACAATCACGTCATCCCTCTCCCCCACGCCCAGCGCCTTAAACGCGACATCCAGCGCCAGAGTGCCATTCGCTAACGCAATCGCGTATTCGCAACCGGCAAACGTAGCAAATTCTTTTTCGAACTGACGGCCTTCCTGGCCAGTCCAGTAGTTTACTTTATTGGATAACAGCACACGGGAAACAGCATCTGACTCTTCCTGCGTGAAGGAAGGCCAAGGAGAAAAAGGCGTATTTAACATAGAGATATCAGCTCAAAAGAGGGACGATAAGAAGGTTGATTAGTTTTTTACCAGGAGTTTGGCAGGGTTTCCGACAACAGCAGCACCTGCTGGAACATCATTAACGACCACACCACCCGCTCCAACAACCGCATAATCGCCAATGGAAATTAGCTGGCGCACGGTGGCATTAATACCGACCCAACTGCAGTGTCCAACCTTTACGCCGCCAGCCAGCGAGACATTCGGGCTAATATGACTGCCGGTTGCGATGACACAATCGTGCTCAATGATTGCAGCGGTATTAATAATAACATGATCACCAATCACAGCATCAACGTGAATGATGGAGCGCGCAGATATAAAACAGCCATTACCAATCGTTGCAAATGGACTGATCAAAGCGGTGGGATGAATAACATTCACCAGACAAAAACCAGCCTGTTCGAGCTGAATGCTTTTCTCTAAACGAATCTTATTATTGCCAATGGCAACAATAACACCATCGAAGTCAGCTTGATTGGTTAATAACGCCTGGGTATTACCGGCAACCGGCCAATGTGAGTTATTGGTTAATTCTGGCCAGGCATCATCGTAAAAAACGACTTCCTGCCAGCCAGACAACAACGCAGCATCGGCAATCACTTTGCCATGCCCACTGGCTCCCAGAATCGCTAAACGCTTCACTTTTCTGATCCGGTAAACTTTGTCATGGTTACTTCACCCTCTGCGCTAATACCATCACGCACTAGAACTTTTTTAACCGTTAAAAATAATATTTTAATATCCAGCCAAAAGGATTGGTGATCGACGTACCACACATCGAGTTTAAATTTATCTTCCCAGCTCAGCGCATTGCGGCCATTAATCTGTGCCCAACCGGTAACCCCCGGCCGCACATCATGGCGGCGATATTGCTCCAGGTTATACAGAGGCAGGTACTCCATTAACAATGGACGCGGACCAACCAGGCTCATATCCCCTTTCAGCACATTCCACAGCTCGGGCAATTCATCTAAGCTGGTTGAGCGTAACCAATTACCAAATGGCGTTAAGCGTTCTGAATCAGGCAGCGGGTTACCTTCCGCATCAACCGCATCACGCATGGTACGGAACTTCACCATTTCAAAAGGCTTGCCGTCTTTACCGGGGCGTACTTGTTTAAACAACACCGGCGAACCAAGATTTTTACGGATTTTCCAGGCAACAATGGCAATAACCAGTGATAACACCAGCAAGCCAAAGAAAGAAGCAAAAATATCAAAAAGGCGTTTGATCATTGGATACCCATTTCCCGCAACATGTGATCATTCACTTTACGAACATCGTATTTTTCTTCCGCTAACAAGCGGGACTCTTTCCCCATTGCAACAACCAGCTCTGGATTCTCAATGAAGTGAATCATTGCAGTAGCAAGCTCGGCTGTCGATTTAACTGGCACTAAAAAACCGTTTTTTCCATGTACAACGGTTTCCCGGCAGCCCGGAGCATCGGTTGTAATAACCGCTCTGCCCATTGCCATGGCTTCCAATACAGTACGTGGCATTCCTTCACGGTAAGAAGGTAAAACATAAACACTACTATCGGCAATAGCAGGTTTCACATCAGCCAAACGACCATAGAACTTAACCACGCCGGACTCGACCCAGTTCTGCAACTCAGCGCCATCAATGGCATCTGGGTTTTCATCTATCCAGCCAACCAATCCAAAAACCGTATTCGGGTACTGCTTACGCACTGTCGCTGCAGCCTGCACATATTCCCGCACACCTTTATCACCCAACAACCTTGCAATAAGCAGGAACTGAGTCGTTTCAGGAAAAGGAGCAACAGTAAAACTATCAACATCAATGCCGGAACCATTCACAACAACGGTTTTACGATTAGCCGAATTAAGAATTCCCTGGTCATAGAACAAGACTTCATCATCCGGGTTTTGAAAGAAAACCTTCTTCACCTTTGCAAGCGCAAACCGGTACAGATTTTGTACAATACGTTTTAGCCAGGAACGCTGACCAGCCTCCCCCTGAAAGGCATACCCCAACCCTGTAATCAGCGCAAAACGGTACGGTACTCTGGCTAACCAAGCGGCTACATTCCCATAAATAACCGGCTTAATTGTGTAAGCTAAAGAGAAATCGGGTTTTAAGCGTCGCATTAACCGCCAAAGGTTAAAAAGTGAACCCAAATCGGAAGCGGGGTTCATTCCTGTACGGTTAAGGCGAACTTCATGTACCTGAATACCCAAAGCTTCTAAGCGTTGTCTTACTTCGCTGTTCGCTGGCAAATCCGGTGCAGCCACATGAACATCCAGCCCTACCGTTAACAAAGCTTCCAGCAGCGGACCACGAAAATTCAGCAGTGAATCGGGATAACCAGCAATCATCAAAAAGCGCTTTTTCACTGTTGCTTAGCCCACATTCTCTATATACCAAGGCATGGCTTTGGCAATACCTTCCATAATGCGGTACTCCGGCGCGTAGCCTAATTTGCTGGCCGCCTTACCAATATCCGCCTGTGAATGACGAACATCGCCAGTACGGAAATCGCGATAAACCGCTGATTTCTCGTAGGGCTTGCCGTTTTGGGCCAAAGCGGCCTGCAGTGCGCGGTACAAATCGTTCAACGTAGTGCGATCGCCCACCGCGACGTTGTACACTTCGGTTTTGGCATCTTCAACTGCCGTTGCCGCTAACAAGTTAGCCTGCACGGCATTTTCGATGAAACAAAAATCTCGGCTGGTTTCGCCATCACCATTAATGAATACATCGTCACCCAACAGCATAGAGGCAGCCCATTTGGGAATAACCGCAGCGTAAGCGCCGTTCGGGTCCTGACGTTTACCAAACACATTAAAATACCGCAAACCAATGGTTTTAAAGCCATAGGTTTTGGCAAATACATCAGCATACAGCTCGTTTACGTACTTGGTTACGGCATAAGGTGAGAGTGGTTTACCGATGTTTTCTTCAACTTTCGGCAACGCTGGGTGGTCACCATAAGTCGAGCTACTGGCCGCGTAGGTAAAGCTTTTTACACCAGCATCGCGCGCCGCAACCAGCATATTCAAAAAACCACTGATATTGGTGGCGTTAGTGGTGATTGGGTCATTGATAGAACGCGGAACAGAGCCTAATGCCGCCTGATGCAGAACGTAGTCCACTCCTGCACATGCCTTGTGGCAATCATCGAGATTACGGATATCACCTTCAATAAAGGTAAAACCAGCCCATTGCTCAGCTGTCACCAAGCCCTTTACTTCATCCAAATTATGCTGATAGCCGGTAGCGAAGTTATCTAACCCAACCACCGTCTGATTCAACTTCAGTAAATGCTCTAATAAATTAGAACCAATAAAACCAGCAACGCCCGTAATCAGCCACACTTTAGGCTGGGTTGGTAATGTTTTCAGTAATTCACTGTAAACAGTCATTGTATTAATACGCTCCCTTAGTATTAAAAACGCAAAAGTGCTACAGACGTAAATCAGCTGCTGAAGTTGGCAGCACATACTTAAGGTCGTACAACACATGCGCCTGCTTGCCCAATGCACGGATTTTTTCAGCACCCATGGCTGCGAACTCGTTATGAGCAACGGCCAACACAATAGCGTCATAAGCACCTGCAACAGGTTCATAAACCGGTGTAATACCGTATTCATGCTGGGCTTCTGTGGCATTAATCCAGGGGTCGTAACAATCGACGTTAACACCGTAGTCTTGCAGCTCGGCAACAATATCCACCACCTTGGTGTTACGCAGATCGGGGCAGTTTTCTTTAAAGGTTAAGCCCAATACCAGTACACGAGAGCCTTCAACGTGAATACGTTTTTTCAGCATCGCCTTCACCAGCTGGCTGGCAACATAAGCCCCCATACCATCATTCAAGCGGCGGCCTGCCAGAATAATTTCGGGATGATAACCGACCGATTGGGCCTTATGGGTAAGGTAGTAAGGGTCTACGCCAATGCAATGACCACCCACCAAACCAGGACGGAAAGGTAAGAAATTCCATTTAGTACCAGCGGCTTTCAGCACTTCTTCGGTATCAATACCCAGCTTGTTGAAAATAAGCGCTAATTCGTTGATCAGGCCAATGTTCACATCACGCTGGGTGTTTTCGATCACCTTAGCCGCTTCGGCCACTTTAATGGAGCTGGCCTTGTGCGTACCAGCAGTAATGATGGAGCGATACAGCTGATCGACTGTTTCTGCTACTTCTGGTGTAGAACCAGAGGTTACTTTCAGAATGGTAGTAACCCGGTGTTCTTTGTCGCCGGGGTTAATACGCTCTGGGCTGTAACCACAGAAGAAATCTTTGTTAAAGGTTAAGCCTGAGACCCGTTCCAGAACAGGCACACAGTCTTCCTCGGTTGCGCCGGGATAAACAGTGGATTCATAAATAACAATGTCGTCTTGCTTGAGCACTTTACCAATGGTTTCACTGGCTTTAATCAGAGGAGTGAGGTCAGGCTGTTTGTGTTCATTAATAGGCGTTGGCACGGTCACGATGAAAACATTGCATGCCTTTAAGTCATCGAGTAAGCTGCTGTAAGACAGATGCTTAGCCTCTGCCAGCTCTTGGTCATCCACTTCCAACGTACTGTCGTGGCCCTTGCTCAATTCAGCCAAACGAGCTTTATTAATATCAAAACCGACAACGGGGTACTTTTTGCCAAACTCAACTGCGAGTGGCAGACCAACGTAGCCGAGACCGATGATGGCGATATTATGATTGATTGTAGTATTCAATGTGAAATGCTCCATGTACACACGTAATTTATGAAATTATGCTTGGCGGTACACGTCTAGATAACGCGCTGCCATTTGGTCCAGTGTGAATTTTTCCGCTTGTTGGCGAGATGAACAGGCGAGGTTATCAGCACCCTGCGCACGAATATTGGCAATCGCCTTACGGATTACTGCAACCCATTCATCAACAGACTCTGGTTCATTAACCAGAGTAACCGAGGGGTTGGTGGCATCTAATACTTCGCGCAAACCGTCCACATTGGAGGCCACCACAGGCAAGCCCGTAGACATGCCCTCCACCGCCACCAAACCAAAGCCTTCCCACAGGGAAGGAATTAACTGAATATCAGCCGTATGCAGGTGTGCTTCTATGTCATCTACCCACCCCCGCAACGACACCTTATCTCCCAGCTGCTTGCTTTGAATGATCTGCTCGAGCAGTGCGCGCTCCGAACCTTCCCCGATAATAGTGTAGGTATCGATTTCATCCTGTAGCTGTGCGATAGCGCTGATCGCCGTCGCAAAATTCTTTCTGAATGAGAGTGAGCCGATCGAGACCAATCGTGGTAAACGGCCTTCCAATGAGGGACGTTCACCCAACGAGTAGATGCGCGAACCGTTGGGTATAGTGATCAACCGTTTCGCAATGCTAGAACCGACCCAGTTAGCCAGCGCCTTTTCCACCCCTTGGCTGATACAAATTATTCGGCTGAAGCGAGCATAGAGCAGACGCTCCAACACCCACAACAGCGGAATATTACGACGCTTATTGGTTGTGTTGTGTTCCGTATAGATCAGTTTGATATTTGACAGGCCAAGGCTTGCCAGGGTGACGTAGAGGAACGGCCAGGTGAGATGCACATGAACGGTTAGATGGGCTTTAGCGTTGCGCGATAGTTGTTTCAAAATCTTGCGAATACGAAAGATATTTATTGGACTACGGGGATTAACGCCTAAAACGCTTTCGTTTTTACCCAGGCCTTCGCTGCTGCCAATTAGATAGATAGTCTGGACGTCCAGGTTTTGACTGAGGTAGATTTTGTGGAGTTCGCGAACAAGAAGTTCAGCGCCACCGCCCTTGGATGAGGAGATTATTTGGATTAATTTATTCAAACCTTCACCATAAACCTTTATTACATCAATTTTTCTATTGCCGATTGCCAACTGTAGTGCCCCCTAAATGCAAAGGCTTCTTTTTCAAAGCTCTCAGTATCTACTTTGAAATCAGTGATTGCTTTTGCCAATGCTGCTGGGGTTTGCTCATTGCATTCGCAGAGTAATGAACTATAACCATTATATATATAGGATACTGAAGTTCTCACGCCTGACGTGCTTGAAAAAGCTATTACCGGTAACCCACACGCTGTTGCCTCTAGAAGAACCTGACCAAAGGATTCATATCGAGAGGTCATAAGATAAATATCTGCGGCTTTGTAGTAAAGATCAATATCTTTGGTAAATGGGCGCAAAGTTACACGCCCCCCCAAATTTGAAGTGCTTATTTGGTTTTTTAATCCTTCAAGCTCTGGTCCAGCACCAACTATTAACACGTGATATTCATCACTTAAGTACTTCAATGAATCAATTGCAATGTTGAACTGCTTTATCTCAGATAGCCGGCCAACACATAACAAATACTTTTTATTTTCTTTCAAATTAATATTTCTTCTTATATCCTTTTTAGTTTCTATATCTACTTGAAAAAATCTTTCACTTGATACTCCCGGATCTAATATAAAAGGTTCACACAAGCCTAGACTTGCACTTTTCGATTGTCTAATCATATCATTACTAAAAACGTAAACCTTAGATGAAGCAAGAGCTAAAAACTGACTAAACGTATTTATTAAATAACCAAAAAATCTTTTAGAAAAAAAATATCTTGGATTAATTTTTTCTTGGAAAGAATAAACTGAAGGTACCAGGTAACTTACTTTTTTAAATCCGCAAGCCCGTAGTGCCAAAACAGGCCAGTGTGATCTTGAAACCACAAAGTCAGCGTTCGAAATATTAAGATTTTTAATAACTTGCCCTAATCCTTTTATAAAAGTAATGAAACCCAGCATGCCACGCGGATAATCACACCTAATAACATTGACACCATCAATAAATTCATACTCTTTCAAAACACTATTGTTAACATTATCTCTATTACTGGTTATTATTGTTACTTCATATTTTTTTACTTTAAGGACAGCCGAAAACTCTTTGAGGGAATTTTCAACCCCACCAACATTAGGATAATACAAGGAACTAAATAAAAATGCTCTCTTCTTCACTAAACACCAGCCCTTACAAGTACTCTTCTTTCCGCCATAGCTAATGAAACAAGCGCAGCAAAAAAATATGCACTAAAAAATGAAGGTATGAACATAAAACCAAATACCGCTATCAGTATTGGGTATCTTAACACTTCAGTTTTAAATAAAGATATATAAAAAACATAAGCAAACCAAATCATAAAAAATATAAAAAAGAAAATCCCACCTTGAGAAAGAATATAGATAAATAGATTATGCGGTATCACACCATAAAAAGTTAAGAAGTATTCCCTATCGAACATGACACCAAGAAATGGATGATCAACAAACGACTTAAGAGCCAGATAATAACCTTCCAACCTACCAGAGCCATCAAATCGAATCTCTCTAGTAGAGAACTGAGCATAAAAATATACAATAGAAAATAATGCCAAAATTAACATACATAGTGTTAACAATACTTTCTTTTTAACTCTTCCTTTAACTAAAAGCTTATTTAACTCAATTACAAAAACAAAAAGAGCTGCAAGTATCAATCCCGCCAAACCAGTTCTAGCTGTTGTTACCACAGAACCAGCCAATAGAACAATTGAAAATAAGACTCTGAGCGATAAACATTCGTATAAGTAAAAAATTACAGGTAGAGCAGTCAACAAATAAAGTGACAAGAAGCTGTAATCCATCCAGATAAAACCAAAACCGATCCTATTACCACCATAAAAATCAATTTTCCCAATTTCATAGCCAAATTTCTCGAAAAGCACGCGCTGTGCAATGGTACCAATCGCCATAAAAACTGCACCACCCACATAAATCAATAAAGACTTATTAAATATTTTTTCAATCTTACCAACATCGATAAAATTAAACATCAGCAAGTAAGACATGAAAACCAATGCTGCTATATAGTCTTTCGATCCGGATATAAACGAAAATAGAAAAACCAAAGAAAATGGCAAAACAAAAAGCAACAGATTATTATCTATAAATACTTTGTTTTTAAAAGAACAAAAAAACAAAATCAAAAACACGGCAAATGATAATGCAATCATTCTCAAACCTAGTATTTCTAGGTATGAAAATGGAATCAGCATCAGCATTATAAAAATCAAAATAGAAGTTGGACTAAGTCGTATTGAAATCATTCCAATCCAAATAAAAAGTAGAAATTAATTTCTGCAGAAACACACTGAAAAATGAAGAGTAATTATAAAGAAACATCAACTTTTACTAATTATTTTTGCAGGATTACCAGCTACTACAGAATATTCAGGCACATCAAAGTTTACAGCTGAGTTAGCGCCAATAGTTGCACCGAAGCCAATACTTATAGGGCCCATAAGTATCGAGCCAGCCCAATAAAAACATTATCTCCAACTACAGGAACGCCATTATCTGATTTCATTTTACCATTTCCACCAATGGTAACATTTTGATAAATACTGCAACCATCTCCAATTTCTGCACGAGGACGTATAACAACACCAAGTCCATTATGATAAAAACCTACATTTTTCCCTAAAAATGCACCAATACCAACATCACAGGCAAATATAACACGATTCAAAGTTCAGAATATCTTCGCAACAAATCTCATGTTTATTCTAAAAAAGAAACTGCCAATCCTATGCAATTTAGTAACCATATGCATATTTAATTCCTCGGATAAAAATAGTATAGAAACTATTGAGTCTTAGATTCGTTTTTTAAACCTGTCGATCACAAAATTCGCTACTTCACACAATTCAGCTTTAAAGCTAAACAGCGTGGTAATAAACAGCATTCCCCAGAATACCAACATGTTCTGATAAATATCAGTGCCGTATATAGTAAATAAGCTAGCACCAGCAACCACTAACGTTGTGTAACCGTACAATGGCAGCCTTGGCACCGGCTTCCATAGATAAATTGAAAACTCTGTACGCAGTACGAAAAACACCCAAAACGAAATACAGGTACTGACGGCTGCACCTGCAGCACCAAAACGTGGGATCAACAACCAATTACCAACAAGATTACCTACAAAAGCTACCACTGCTGCTAGCATGGCAAAGCTGCTTCGACGTGTAATGCCTATACCTACAACGGTTGTTTCTGACAAAGTATAGAGTAATGGTGCACCAAGGCATGACACTAAAATCCATTGCACTGCGGCATAGTTTGCCGGTAAAAACAGAGTAACAATCCATGACAGCAGGCCCGCCAGGCAGAACAACAATACAACCAGACAAAGTATGTAACGACTTACTTTGTGTACGTTTTCAAGCCCCTCGCCTTTACTAGCCCACTTGTACACTGTCGGTGCCCAAACAGTTGAAAATACACTTTGCAGAATGGTTGCAACACCTGCAAAGCTAACCGCTACTGAATAAACTCCAAGTTCTTCAAAGCTTGCCAATGTACGCAAGAATACCTTATCGATTGCAGTCAAGCCCCAGTAGGCAACCCCCCCCAGTATCAGAGGAAGACCAAAACGCAGCATCTGTTTGAGATGCTGCCAATCAAGTGTTGCGGTTATTCCAGCGATCAATTCCTTGCGGGTATTGAACGCAAATGCCACACAGACAAACACAAAAGCGGCTGTATTTGCGATTACCAGATTGGTCAGACTTGTATTCGCACCCAGCAAGACATAGCCACCGATGATGGCCAGTAATACCACTTTGGGTAGTAACTGGCTCATTGAAAAGGCCAAGCCCTGCTCGTTCATACGCAATACCAATGACAGGAACCGGGAGATAAATGCCGCGAACACTGCAACTGCAATCAACAGGCTTAAATGCCAATCAGAAATGCCAAACAGCCAGCCGGAAAGTGCGCTTTCGGATACCAGTAGAATCGATAGAGTTACTGAAAGTATGAGCAACCCCGGCAACAAGGCACGTTTGAGTAGCGCCGGTTTGTCTTTTACTTCGTGAAATTCCCGAACATAGGCCTGATCCAACCCAAAGCTAAACAGAAGTGTGCTGAAACCAATAGTGACCTGTACCATTGCCATCCTGCCGACATCTTCCTGAGAAAAAAACCAGGCAATAATAGGTAGTGTAATAAGGCCAAGCACTGCACCACCGATGGGGCCGATGGCGAAGGCAGCAATTTGCCGTGGGGTCACACACGGCCTCTCGGCATACAGCCGCTTGTATTTGCAAGGCTTAATGCACGGTCTACAAGCGCCTTTGTCTTAGCAATGCCTGACTCTCTTGACCAATACTCACTTACTAACCGCTTATTGCGTTCTTTTTCTTCAGTGGATAGCGGTGTATCTAACAATAAAATGTCTTTCTCCAATTCTTGTACTGATGAAAGCTCGACACCTAAATCTTTCAGAAATGGAAATGTTGGATTTTCTTGACGCAAAAATACACGCGCGCCCAAATACAGCATGATTACAATATTACCGACCGCTTGTTGGCGTTTGTGATTCATGATCACATAACCGCATTGCTTGATAGTGGCCACATAGTCTTGAATAGGCATGAAGTCTTCCAGTGGATTAAAATCCGAACTAAAATATTTTTTGCCTAGTGCTGCAATCTTTTCACCATATACTGGATCGCCATAGCTAAGTGGTGCTATAACTTTCCGGTTTTCAACACCGGCTTTAACAAGGAAATCAAATGTTTCTTTGTGATTGCAAGTCAGAGAGGCACTATTCCCAATCAGGATTGCGTTGCTATCTACCTGCTCACCTTCAAAACCTTTAATGAGATGATCCTCCATGGTGCCGTAATTCCAGCGAGCTTGTTCCGGGAAACACTGCCAGTTACGGGAATTCAACACCATATCGTATTCATTGGGTAGTACTGGCGAAAAAAGTGAAAGCCTTTCTATTGCTTTCTTTCTGGACTTTGACATACCAGCCAATTTGAATGCAATACGAAGCGCCTTATCAATAGCCGACCGAAGTATCGTTTTATAGCTTTGATCCGAAAACTTTTTGGTTTCTGGCAGTAAAAGATCATCAAGGTTACCGATCAAGTCGTAGTAATCATACCCCCACCCTAACCATACGGTTGGTATTTCTTCTGGTATGTTAAATATTTCAGGCGAAATCAACTGACTAAAGGAATGGAATACAATCAGATCATAACTTTTAAAGTTTTCTTGTGAACATTTTGAAAGATATCTATTCAATAAGTTTAGCCGAATTATTTTATCCGCACTTAGCTTTACAAATCTCAATCTTCGCGAAATTGACAGAATCCATACTTCATTTTTTTCAGGGTATGCCATTTCGAAAACGGCATAGGCTTGGTCGACAAACTTATCATCTGTAGCAATGTGCAATATTTTCATTAGTTTCGACAATTATAATCTTTAAATATAAATGCAAAGAATTTGAAACTCTTATATTAAACAATATAATAGAGCACTGAAATCTTAATTTTCCATTATAGGGAAAATCATCAAAAGGGGCATCAATATAATTCCAATGCCGGCAGAGAAAAGCCGATTGGCGTAACTGGCAATGATGTTCTTTTTAAGCGACATTACGGCGCTCAACTATCTTTTTCTAGTTCAATTGAAACAAAAATCTTTTCACCATTAGCAGTATAGAAGTATGCATTTTTATAAGGGGCATGCGTCAAAGCACGCAAATAATCGATCGCCTCGCGCATTGTTACTTTCTTATCCATGTCAATCTCTTTAATTTTTGTATAGTCAGTAATAGAATTGTAATTACCCTCATCAGTCATCTTTTTTGGCTTTATTGTTCCATCAATAATTCTAGTTAAATTATCTTCAAGCAAGTTATATTCAGCATCGATCACACGTTCATAGACCGTTTTTGATGTATCCCACTCATTAATTAAAACTTCGCTTTGGAGTAAAATATCACCATGGTCAACTTGCTGGTCCATGATATGGATAGTTGCCCCTATCGGTTTTTTATTAATAATAGAAAAAACCTGTGGAAACCACCCCCGATTATGTGGATTTAGGCCCGGATGGATATTTATACAACGAATACCGGTTACAAGTCGTTCTGGAAAAATCTGCTTGCAATGAACTGAGAATCCGACATTAAATCGTTTAAATAGCTCATCACACTGCTCTTCTAAGTCAATAACCTCAATGCAACCGCCCTTAATTTCTTCAGTAAAAATAGATGCACCCTTGGGCGAACAATAACATTTAAACACATAACCTCTAGCCCCAAATAACTTATATATTTTATCTAGCCACCAACGATTATCTGTAACAACAAATATTTTCATAGTATTTTCAACTCTTCAACGATCAAATGCAGTTCATTAACATTCAAAGCCGGATGAATAGGCAAACACAAAACCTGATTAGCAGCACCTTCTGCCACACTCAGGTTTTTCGCATTAACCGAACTTAAACCGGAGTACATTGGGAAGTGACTGATTAACGGATAAAAATAACGACGAGAAAAAACATTAATTTTTTTAAGCTTTTCGTAAAGTTCGTCACGGCTCAGTAGGTATTCTTCCGTCACCAGAACTGGAAAGTACGAATAGTTACGTACCGTTTCTGCGGTACTGGTTAAAATTTTGATGCCGGGAACATTGGCTAAATGTTCTCTGTAAAACTCGTCAACAGCCTGCCGGGCTTCTAGCGCCGTTTGAATGTGTTTGAGTTGCAACAAGCCAAAGGCGGCGTTTACTTCGCTCATTTTGCCGTTAATGCCGGCATCATTAATGGTTATTTCATCAACGATACCGAAATTTTTAAGCTGGTTAATACGTTGCTTGGTTGCTTCATCGTGACAGATAATGGCACCGCCTTCAAAGGTGTTAAACACCTTAGTGGCATGGAAGCTTAGGACGCTTAAATCGCCATAGCGAAGAATGCTACCGCCTTCGTCCTGCACACCAAACGCATGGGCCGCATCGTACAGCACCTTTAAGCCGTGTTTGTCGGCTATCGCCTGAATGGCCTGAACATCACACCGGTTACCGTAGCAATGCACAGGCATAATGGCGGAGGTTTTGTCGGTTATCGCGGCTTCGATTTTGGCTGGATCAAGATTCAGTGTTACTGGGTCTATATCGACGAAAACCGGTGTTAAGTTGTTCCACACTAGGGAGTTAGTGGTCGCAACAAACGAGTACGGTGTTGTGATCACTTCTCCACTTAAATCTAAGGCCTGCAGTGCGGTTAACAGGGCATTCGTGCCGTTATTGAACAGCACCACTTGGTTTACCCCCAGGTATTCTGCCAGCTCTTTCTCTAACTGCTGGTGCATCGGGCCGCCATTAGTCAGTACTTTGTTTTGCCAGATCTGCTCCAGATACGGCACAAACTCTTCCAGTGGTGGCAAATAAGGTTGTGTTACATAAATGGACTTAGTGCTCATACTTCACCGTTGGCAACGGCCAGCAGATATTGGCCATAGCTGTTTTTGCTCATTAACTTACCGGCTTGTTGCAGCTGTTCTTTGCTCATCCAGCCATTGTTGAAAGCGATTTCTTCGATACAGGCCACTTTATAGCCCTGACGTTTTTCAATGGTTTCTACAAACTGTGCAGCTTCTAGCAAACTCTCGTGAGTGCCGGTATCTAACCAGGCAAAGCCACGACCGAGTAGTTCTACATTCAGTTCGTTTAAATTCAAATAGGCATTGTTAACGCAGGTGATTTCTAACTCGCCACGGTCGCTGGGTTTTACGTTTTTGGCAATCTCAATAACGCGATTATCGTAAAAATACAGGCCAGTTACCGCATAGTGAGATTTGGGTTGTTTGGGCTTTTCTTCGATGGAAATGGCTTTCATGTTGGCATCGAACTCCACCACACCGAAACGTTCCGGGTCTTTTACCTGGTAACCAAATACGGTTGCGCCCTTGCCTTCTTTGGCTTTCTTAACCGCTTCTTTCAGTTTTGGGGTAAACCCCTGGCCGTAGTAGATGTTATCGCCCAGTACCAAACACACATCATCTGTACCGATAAATTCTTCGCCAATAATGAAAGCTTGGGCTAAGCCATCGGGGCTTGGTTGTATCGCGTAGCTCAGGTTTACACCAAACTGACTGCCGTCTTGCAGAAGGCGTTCAAAGGCGGGCTGATCTTCCGGTGTGGTAATAATGAGGATGTCGCGGATACCGGCCAGCATCAGTACCGACAACGGGTAGTAGATCATGGGTTTATCGTAAATCGGCAACAGTTGTTTAGATACGCCCATGGTGATGGGGTACAAACGGGTGCCGGAGCCACCCGCAAGAATGATACCTTTCATTGTTTTAACTCTTTAATCCTGTTAATCACGACAGAAATGTCGTTCCTACGATACCGGAGGATATACGCGACAAAAATGTCACTCCGACAATCGTTTAACTCATCTGGCCTATGCGTGCCAACTTGTAGTCGCCGTTGAGTACACGCTGCCACCATTGTTCGTTGTTCAGATACCACTCTACGGTTCTACGTAAGCCGGTTTCAAAGGTTTCTTGTGGAGTCCAGCCAAGTTCAGTAGCAATTTTGCTGGCATCAATAGCGTAGCGGCGGTCGTGGCCAGGGCGGTCTTTTACATAAGTAATCAAGGTCGCATAACCACCATCAGGCGACTTATCTTTGACTAAATCATCAAGAATGTCGCAAATGGTTTCTACCACTTCGATATTCTTTTTCTCATTATGGCCACCAATATTGTAGGTTTCTCCTACCTCACCTTGAGTAACAACCCGATACAACGCCCGTGCGTGGTCTTCTACATACAGCCAATCACGAATTTGGTCGCCTTTGCCATAAATGGGTAGTGGCTTATGGTGCAGAGCATTCAGAATGACATGTGGGATCAGTTTTTCCGGGAAGTGGTATGGGCCATAATTGTTGGAGCAGTTGGTTACTAATGTGGGCAAGCCATAGGTACGCCGCCAGGCACGCACTAAATGATCGGAACTGGCTTTGCTGGCCGAGTAAGGGCTGCTGGGGGCGTAAGCCGTTGTTTCTTGAAACAACGGTAAATTAGTACCGTTGTCGCGGGCATGGCCCGCTCCCACAGGTTCGTCACTTCCCAAATCATCTGGGTGTGGCAGGTCGCCGTATACTTCGTCGGTGCTGATGTGATGGAAACGAAAGGCTGCTTTGCGGGGTTCTTCCAGTTGCTGCCAGTAGTTGCGGGCGGCTTCCAGCAAGGTGTAAGTACCAACGATATTGGTTTCGATAAATGCTGCCGGGCCATCAATAGAGCGATCTACATGGCTTTCAGCTGCCAGGTGCATCACCGCATCGGGCTGATGCTGAGCAAATACCCGCTCCAGTTCAACCCGGTCGCAGATGTCTACGTGTTCTAAAGAGTAACGTTCAGAAGTGCTAATAGTAGACAGATTTTCCAGATTTCCGGCATACGTCAGCTTATCAAGGTTTACGACCGAGTCGCTGGTGTCGTTAATAATGTGGCGAATAACGGCAGAGCCAATAAAACCTGCACCGCCGGTAACCAGAATTTTCATTAATGTTTTATCCGTTTTGCAAATTACTCTGTCTTTGACAGAGATCGCGGACATGGCCCGCTCCTACATAATCATTATGATTATTCGTTTCTATATTTCTGCATGCCCAGCAATCAGCTGCCTTTACAGTTTATCGCGACAAAATGTCGCTACCACTTCAATCACTACCAAACAAATCACGCGTATAAACTTTACTAGCCACATCTTCCAATTCTGATGACGGCCGATTAGCCACAATCACATCCGATATTGCTTTAAATTCTCCAAGGTTATTCACCACACGAGAATGAAAAAACTCATCCTCCTCCAGCACCGGCTCATACACCACAACCTCAACGCCCTTTGCCTTAATCCGTTTCATCACCCCCTGAATCGCGGAGGCACGGAAGTTATCAGAACCAGACTTCATCACCAGCCGGTAAATGCCCACCACTTTGGGATTACGCTTCAGAATCGAGTCAGCAATAAAATCTTTACGCGTAGTATTGGCATCAACAATGGCACGGATAATGTTATTCGGTACCTCATCAAAATTGGCTAGCAGCTGCTTGGTGTCTTTCGGCAGGCAGTAACCACCATAACCAAAGCTTGGGTTGTTGTAGTGATTGCCAATCCGTGGATCCAGACCAACCCCTTCAATGATCTGTCGGGTATCCAGGCCATGAGTTTCACAGTAGGTATCCAGCTCGTTGAAGTAGGCAACACGCAACGCAAGATACGTATTGGAGAAAAGTTTTACGGCTTCGGCCTCCGTACTGTCGGTAAACAGCACATCGATCTCTTCTTTCCAGGCTCCCTGCACCAGCAAATCAGCAAACTGCCTGGCCCGCTCTGAACACTCTCCGACAATCACACGGGAAGGATAGAGATTATCGTACAGAGCCTTACCTTCGCGCAGGAACTCCGGCGAGAAAATCAGATTCTGACAGCCGGTTTCTTCTTGCAGACGCTTGGTATAGCCCACAGGAATCGTGGATTTAATGATCATAACCGCATCAGGATTAACCGCTGTAACATCACGAATAACGGCTTCAACACTTTTGGTATTGAAATAGTTACTGCTGGGGTCGTAGTCGGTTGGCGTGGCAATCACCACAAAGGAGGCCCCGGCATAGGCCTCCTGCTTATCCATCGTTGCCTTAAAATTCAGCGGTTTGTTCTGCAGAAAATCCTCAATCTCCGTATCCACAATAGGAGATTGTTTATTATTCAGCATTTCAACTTTTTCGGGAATAATATCCAGAGCAACCACTTCGTTATGCTGTGCCAGCAGCATGGCATTCGAAAGACCGACATAACCGGTCCCGGCAATCGCAATTTTCATTCAGTTTCCTGTCATCTCAGGTTCGCGGGCATGGCCCGCTCCTACAAAAAATGCCTGCTGTATTGGCTCGCGAGCATGACCCGCTCCTACAAAGAGGTAAACGAGTCCCGTTCCTGCATAAATGGCCGGGCTTTACAGGGTTTTTAACCATTCACTGAAGGCTTTGCCTTCTTTCTCGTGACGCATACTGTATTCAACAAAGGCTTTCATATAGCCCAGTTTGCCACCACAGTCATGCGATTTACCTGTCATATAAAAGGCGTTTACCTGCTCTTTCTTCATCAGGTCGGCAATCGCATCCGTTAACTGAATCTCATTGCCGGCACCGGGCGCGGTATGCCCGAGTATCTGCCAGATACTGGCTGGCAGAACATAACGGCCAACCACCGCCAGATTGGAAGGTGCCGATTTAACGGATGGCTTTTCAACCATGGCTTTGATCGGTGCACTTTCACCCGGTTTAATATCGGCGCCATCCAGATCAACAATGCCGTATTTATCCACCTGATCTGCAGCGACTGCCTCAACCAGAATCTGTGATGCTCCGGTCGTGTCAAACAGATTCACCATAGCCGCCAGATTTTCTTCTTCCAGATTGGCCGAAGAGTCATCAATCAGTACATCCGGCAAGACCACCGCAAACGGTGCATCACCAACCAGAGGCTGAGCACAAAGCACCGCATGCCCAAGACCTTTAGCCTGTCCCTGACGCACATGCATTATGGTCACGCCTTCCGGAGTAATGGAACGCACCTCATCCAGCAACTGGCGCTTGACCCGGGCTTCCAGTGTCGATTCCAGTTCAAAGGAGGTGTCGAAATGGTTTTCGATGGCGTTTTTAGAGGAATGCGTTACCAGAATAATCTCAGTAATGCCCGCGGCTGCACATTCGTTAACCACGTACTGAATTAATGGCTTATCCGCCAACGTCAGCATTTCTTTGGGAATAGCTTTGGAGGCCGGCAGCATTCTCGTCCCCAGACCCGCTACCGGAATTACTGCTTTTGTTACTTTCGTCATTCTGTCGTCCTCTGTATCACTGAAATATTGCAACCAATAAAACGCTATTCAACACACTCTGTATTGCAGGCACGCTACCGCCCGAGGGTTTTATCGCGAACGTTCCCTGATGTCGCTGACGGACCAATTTTTAATCACTATTAATAATTACATCAGTATTATTCAGGCAACATTAAGATCTTGCAAATCCAGAACCAGTTTTTGTTGCTGATTTAATATTGATAAAAATACAATCGCGCGTTTTTCACCATCATACTGATGAAATATTGCGTCATACTCGCGGAACGGACCTGACTGTATTTTAACCGCCTGCCCTTCCTTAAACAGCGTTTCGCCATCGGCAAGCGCCTGACAACGACGCTTCAGATCATCGATCAGTGCACTCTGTACCGTAATGATATCGGTACCGAAACGCAGCAGACCACGCACCCCACGGGTTGAGCGTATTTTGCTCAACAGCGGGTCATTTTCAGCACAGGAGATAAAGAGATAACCGGGAAACAGCGGCTGCTGAAGTTTGCTACGCCTACCATTACGCACTATTTCAGTGCAAATTTCTGGCAGAAAAACGTCTGCATCCTGCTGAATCAGATGATCCCTGGCTCTGAGCTCCTGTTTCGGCTTGGTCAGAACCACGTACCACTTACATCCATTCATGGCCGTTCCGGGTCAGTATCCTAACGAGGAAAGAATATTCTGGCAGGCCTGCGCCGGATCAGCGGCTTTGGTTACTGGTCTGCCAATCACCATATAACTGACACCGGCAGCCACAGCCTGTTCCGGCGTCATTATCCGACGCTGATCACCCTGTTCAGTTCCCTGCGGACGGATACCTGGCGTTACGGTCAGAAAGGAGCCTGAGCAGACTTCGCGAATCAGGCCGACTTCCTGAGCAGAACAGACCACACCATCAAAGCCACTGGCTTCAGTCAGTTTTGCCAGACGCTCAACCTGGGTTACCGGTTCAATATCCAGACCGGTTTCCGCCAGATCTGAGCGCTCCATGGACGTCAGTACGGTAACAGCAATCAGCAGGGGCTTATGCGATTTCTTTTCCACTTCTTCACGGGCAGCTTCCATCATCCGCCGTCCGCCGGACGCATGGACGTTCACCATCCACACACCAAGCTCTGCCGCCGCCCCGACGGCTTTGGCACAGGTATTGGGAATATCGTGAAATTTAAGATCGAGGAAAACATCGAAGCCGAGGTTCTGCAGTTTTTCGACCACAGCCGGACCGGCACTGGTGAAGAGTTCTTTACCGACTTTAACCCGGCATTGTTGCGGGTCAAGCTGCCTGGCCATTTCGACAGCCAGTTCCTGCCGGGGGTAATCCAGGGCCACAATAATCGGCGAATTAACGGTTTCTGCCTGTGGTGAACCACTCATGTTTTTCTTCCGCTATAAATCAAGCTTTGGTCCGGGTAATTGCGGCACAAACGGAGTTACGGTCGACCATCCTTTGCAGCTCGGACAGCGCCAGTGAAACTCTTTCGCTTTAAAGCCACAGTTTTTACAGACAAACTTGGGTTCGTTCTCAACAATGCGCCGCAGAATATCATACAGCACCAGTAACTGCGACTTGTCGAGCTGCCGTTTATGACTGACAACCAGCTCAACCAGGGCAAAAAATCCCTGATTGGACGGCTTTTCAGCCAGTTCAGATAACAACGATGTAATGGCTTTTTCTATTCCATCTTTTTCCGCCAGACACTCAACTCTGGCCGCCAGTGCCGGCACGTACTGGCTCGCCCGCCACTGGCTTTCCAGATGCAACAGCAACCCCGGAACGTCACCGACGGCCACAAAGCAATCACGCAGTGGTTCCAGCACCACCACGATGACTTCACTGTCCACCTCGACCGCTTTCAGGTAGCAGCGGATCGCTTCCCGCGGCTCATTCTGACTGTGCGCCAGATTCCCCAGCACCACATAGGCGCGGGCGCAGCGGGAGTCCGTCTTCAGCGCCAGACGGCATAACTGCTGGGTTTCAAGAAAGTTGCCCTGCGTTGCCGCCAGTTCAGCCAGCTCGCAGGCCGCATGCGAAATGCGCCGGGCCAGCTCAACGGTCACCGCCAGCCGCTTATCACGCTGCAGCTTCAGGATTTTCTGCCATTCCCTCTCTTCTTCATACAATTCGGTGAGATACAGTGACGCCTGCTCCTGAACACGCCCTTTGCCATCCAGCAGACGCAGAAAGAGCCGTTCCGCACGGTCCAGCAGGCCGGCATAGGAATAATCAATCGCCAGTTCCAGCTCCAGCAACATCTGCGTACTACGCGGCAGACCTGTCCGCGCAAACAGCGTCTGATGCAGATGAACCGCCCGGTCGGCTTCGCCTTTCTCACGCAGGGTCCGTCCGAGTTTCAGGAACAGATCAATGGAATCATCGTCAAGATTGGGAACATTGAGCAGACGCTCAAGGGAGGCATCATTGGCTTCAGCCAGCAGAAATTCAACACTGGGAATCCAGTCCGGTGACGACGCTTTCCTGCCCTGACGGGCAAACCGGTAGCCGAGAGTCCAGCCGATGGCGACACCCAGCAGAAGCAGCACATATACCAGTGCAGAATCCATCATATAAGCCTAAGGGAGCTTACTCAGCCTCTGTTTGGTTTCAGAAAGTTCTTTCTTCAGCTGACGGAGCGCAAGCCGGTGGCGGGCTGATGCAGCCATATTACTGAAGATGCCGACAACGACGCCGGAGAACAGAGCCAGCGCAAGCCAGACAGACACAGGCAGGGTCAGGGGGCTGCCGACCAGGAAATCCAGCTCGACTGCAAGGCTGTTATTGGCCGCAAACGCCAGCGCGTAAGCCAGCACCAGGATAAACAGCAGAATACTGAGGCCTGTTTTGAGTTTTTTCATAGGCCTGCCGACTCTTCCTGCTCAAGGAATTCATTGACCTGGTCGCGCAGTTCCTTACCAGGCTTGAAGTGCGGTACAAACTTGCCCTTCAGGTCGACGGTCTCTCCGGTTTTCGGATTACGGCCCACTCTCGGAGCGCGGTAATGCAGCGAAAAGCTGCCAAAGCCGCGGATTTCAATACGGTCACCGGACGACAGGGTCTGTGACATATGGTCGAGCAGGGTTTTGACTGCCAGTTCAACATCTTTCGATGAAAGCTGCGGCTGTCGGCTGACTATGCGTTCGATCAGCTCGGATTTCGTCATCGCCTTTCCCTCCTTGAGAAGTTAGCTCACCGGGTGTACAGCATGGCCGTTACGGCTATTAACCACACCTGAATCAGACGGGTTGCTTTACTGTAGCGTGCCCGATTGCAATAAAGCTAGCTAAATCATGCAGTTAGCTCAACCCTTTTGCAAGCGTTGTTTGTTTTTTGCACGCCGGGGAACAAAATTCGCGGGCATGGCCCGCTCCTACAGGCAATTGCCCAATATGGCAGAAGATAACCGTGCCGCCGATAGGTTATTGCAGGAGGTGGCCTTGTTTTACCCGTAGGAGGTGGCCGTGCCGCCGATTGCAGGCACAGCCTGCCCTACGGCAGCGCCAGATTCACCGCATTGTTCGCGGGCATGGCCCGCTCCTACAGGCAATTGCCTAATATGGCAGAAGATAACCGTGCCGCCGATAGATTATTGCAGTAGGTGGCCGTGCTACCAATTACAGGCGCAGCCTGCCCTACGGCAGCTGCCAGATTCACCGCCCTTGTTCGCAGGGCCGTTCCTACAAAAATCGTCAGGCATAAAAAAACCCGCCGGAGCGGGGTTTTTTATCAGAGGCTGAAGATCAGTCTTTCTGATTCAGCTGCTCTTTGATCAGATCACCAATGGTGGTCGGACCAGTTATTTCAGCGTCAGCTTTTTCACGCTGTGCTTTCAGAGCGGCTTTGTCTTCTGCGCTGTCTTTGGCTTTCACAGACAGGCTGATGGTACGGTTCTTACGGTCAACAGCAGTGATAACCGCTTCAACTTCTTCACCTTCGTTCAGAACGTTGCGCGCATCTTCTACTTTGTCACGGCTGATTTCAGACGCTTTCAGAGTCGCTTCAACACCTTCAGCCAGTGCTACGGTTGCTGCTTTCGCATCAACGGCAGTCACTTTACCTTTAACCAGAGAACCTTTGTCGTTTTCAGCAACGAACTCGGAGAACGGATCGCTTTCCAGCTGTTTCACGCCCAGAGAGATACGCTCACGCTCAGGGTCGATGGACAGGATAACAGTTTCCAGTTCATCGCCTTTCTTGTAGTTGCGTACTGCGTCTTCGCCGCTGTCGTTCCAGCTGATGTCAGACAGGTGAACCAGACCGTCGATGCCGCCGTCCAGACCGATAAAGATACCAAAGTCAGTGATGGACTTGATCTTACCGGAGATCTTGTCGCCTTTGTTGAACTTGGTACCGAACTCTTCCCATGGGTTCATGGTGCACTGCTTGATACCCAGAGAGATACGACGACGTTCTTCATCAATGTCCAGAACCATTACGTCGATTTCATCTCCAACCTGAACAACTTTGCTCGGGTGGATGTTTTTGTTGGTCCAGTCCATTTCAGACACGTGGACCAGACCTTCAACGCCTTCTTCCAGCTCCGCGAAGCAACCGTAGTCAGTGAGGTTGGTAACGCGTGCTTTAACACGGGCATTTTCAGGGTAACGTTCGTTGATGTTCACCCAAGGATCATCGCCCAGCTGTTTCAGACCCAGAGATACGCGGTTGCGCTCACGGTCGAATTTCAGCACTTTAACGTCGATTTCATCACCAACAGCAACGATTTCGCTTGGGTGCTTGATACGCTTCCAGGCCATGTCAGTGATGTGCAGCAGGCCGTCAACACCGCCCAGATCCACGAACGCGCCGTAGTCGGTCAGGTTCTTAACGATACCTTTAACAGACTGACCTTCCTGCAGGTTAGCCAGCAGCTCTTCGCGTTCCTGGCTGTTAGCAGCTTCCAGAACGGCACGGCGGGAAACCACAACGTTGTTACGCTTGGCATCCAGCTTGATAACTTTGAATTCCAGCTCTTTACCTTCCAGGTGCGCAGTGTCACGTACCGGACGTACGTCAACCAGAGAACCTGGCAGGAAGGCACGGATGTTTTTCAGATCAACGGTGAAACCACCTTTAACTTTACCGTTGATAATACCGGTAACCAGCTCGTCAGCTTCGAAGGCTTTTTCCAGTTCTTTCCAGCTTTCTGCGCGTTTGGCTTTCTCACGGGACAGACGGGTTTCACCGAAACCATCTTCAACCGCTTCCAGAGACACCTGAGTCTCATCACCAACGGCAACTTCCAGTTCACCTTTTTCGTTCAGGAACTGACTGCGTGGAATAACTGCTTCTGATTTCAGACCTGCGTTAACGGTAACCCAGTCGCTGTCGATATCAACAACGGTACCAGTAACGATGGAACCGGCCTGCATATCCAGTTCTTTCAGGGATTCTTCGAATAACGCTGCAAAGCTTTCGCTCATGTGTAATATACCTGTAGAGTTAGTGCGCGCTTACCGTCAGACGGCTGCTTACGCTGTCCGGATAGCCAGATACCCGGGGTTAGTTCGCTTATAAAAATCACTGCGTTCTCTTGGTAACGGTGAGCCGGCTAACGCAGTGATTTCATCTCAGATCAGTCCTGCTGTACGGACAAGATTCATAACCTGATCGCATACTTCCTCAATGCTCATTGAGGTACTGTCGATCAGAACAGCATCTTGCGCGGGCTTCAATGGGGCAACAGCGCGGTTGCTGTCACGCTCATCTCGGGCTCGGATGTCTTCGATAAGGGCCGGCAAACTAGCACTTATGCCCTTTTCAGTCAACTGTTTGTAGCGCCGCTGGCCACGTTCCTCGGCGCTGGCGGTGAGGAACACTTTAACCGGCGCATCGGTAAACACCACGGTGCCCATATCCCGGCCATCGGCAATCACACCCGGTGGCGCACGGAAGTCACGCTGGCGCTGCAACAGGGCATCACGGACGGCCGGCAATGCCGCTACCTGCGAGGCCAGACTGCCGACGTCTTCGGTGCGGATGGTGGTGGTGACATCATCACCTTCCAGAATCACCCGTACCCCTTCCGATATCGGTTCGAAACGCACATCCAGAGCGGCAGCAATCCGGCTGACGGCAGACTCGTCGTCCAGAGCGATGCCTTTACGGTCGGCGGCGAGGCCGGTAATCCGGTACAGCGCACCACTGTCGAGTAACTGCCAGCCCAGTGTTTCCGCCAGACGGGCACAGACCGTGCCCTTACCGGCACCGGAGGGGCCATCAACGGTGATGACCGGAGCTTGCTGATCAGTCATCCGCTTAACCTTCTTTCGCTTCAATATTGAGACCGGCGTTATTGGACAGCTCCACAAACCCCGGGAAAGACGTGGCGACGTTGGCACAATCCAGAATCCGGATCACGCCGGCAGCACGCAGCGAGGCCATGGCGAAACTCATGGCAATACGGTGATCGTGATGCGTCACAATATCACCACTGCCAAACACCGCTTCTGCCATTCCCTGACCACCTTTCCCCTGAATCCGGGCACCATCGTCTGTCCCTCTGGCATCCACCCCCAGCGTCACCAAACCATCCACCATGGCCTGAATACGGTCACTTTCTTTCACCCGCAGTTCTTCAGCACCGGTCAGCACGGTTTCACCTTCCGCGCAGGCCGCAGCCACAAACAGCGCCGGAAATTCATCAATCGCCAGCGGCACCTGATCTTCCGGAATATGAATCCCTTTCAGCTGCGCGCTGCGGATACGGATATCCGCCACCGGCTCGCCGCCGACTTCACGTTCGTTGAGCACCTCAATATTGCCGCCCATGGCTTTCAGAATATTGATCACACCGATACGGGTCGGGTTAATACCCACGTGCTCCAGTGTGATATCTGAGCCTTCCGCGATGCTGGCACCAACCATAAAGAAAGCGGCAGACGAAATATCCGACGGCACATCAATATTGGTTGCCGTCAGCTCACCACCCGACTGAATACGCACGGTGCTGCCATCCACCTGCACATCGTAGCCAAAGCCTTTCAACATCCGCTCAGTATGATCACGGGTCGGTGCCGGTTCGGTTACCGAGGTTTCGCCTGCAGCGTACAGTCCCGCCAGCAGCACACAGCTTTTCACCTGCGCACTGGCCATCGGCAGATCGTAATGAATGCCCTGCAGTTTATTGGCACCATGAACTTTCAGCGGCGGACGGCCACCTTCCGCAGTATCCACCACCGCTCCCATCAGGCGCAGCGGATCAGCCACACGTCCCATCGGGCGCTTGGACAGGGATTCATCACCACTCATCTCGACATCAAAGTCCTGTCCCGCCATCAGACCGGCCAGCAGGCGCATGGACGTTCCGGAGTTGCCCAGATAAAGGGTATTCGGCGGCGCCTGCAGGCCATGCAGCCCAACACCATGAATAGTCACCCGGCCACGGTGCGGACCTTCAATCACCACACCCATATCACGGAACGCCTGCAGGGTCGCCAGACTGTCTTCGCCTTCCAGGAAACCGGTCACCTCAGTGGTGCCATTAGCCAGCGAGCCCAGCATGATGGAACGGTGTGAAATGGACTTGTCGCCCGGCACGCGGAAGCTGCCGGTCAGCGCACCCGCTGGTGACGCCAGATAATTAACAGACGCTGTTTTCATAGGATCAACATAGGCCCTGCGGGCAAGAATTTTGGAAAAATGATCGCGTGCCACTTTAGCACGGGTAAGCACCCCCATCACGGTGGTGGTGTCATCCTGCTCGATAGCAGCACGCAGAAAGGCAAGGTCATGTGAGAACAGATCCAGAGTTTTCAGAATCTGCCCTTTGTTGGCAGAGAAAATATCCCGCCACATCACCGGGCTGCTGGCAGCGATGCGGGTAAAATCGCGGAAGCCACCGGCAGCATAGTTAAAGATTTCTTTATTTTCGTGACTGTTGGCCAGCGTATCGACCAGCGAATACGCCAGCAGGTGTGGCAGATGACTGGTTGCCGCCAGCACTTCATCGTGGTGAGCCACCATCATTTCTTCGACATCCGCACCCACTGCCTGCCAGGCTGACTTCACCAGTGCCAGAGCGCGGGCATCGGTGTGCGCCTGCGGCGTCAGAATCACTTTATGACGCACATACAGATGTTCATCGGCAGCAGCGACGCCACTGCGTTCGGAGCCGGCAATGGGATGTCCGAGCACAAAGCGCGGAAAGTCAGCCCCCAGCACGGCCGCCACATCGGCAGCCACCGAGCCTTTGACAGAGCCAACATCCGTCAGCACCGTGTCAGCACCCAGGCCCGGCAACATATCTTCGAGCACCTGACGGATAGCCAGAATCGGTACCGAGATAATCACCAGATCTGACGCCTGAACAGCCAGGCTGAGATCCGTACTGAAATCATCAATCAGCCCGGTACGCAGCGCTTCCTGCATGGAGTCAAAATTACGGTCATAACCGACAACTTCCCCCACACAGCCTTGGCTGCGCAGACCTTTCACCCACGAACAGCCGATCAGCCCAAGGCCGACCACGGTAATCCGCGGAATAAATAAAGGCGTTACTGAAGTCAAGAAAGCACCTGCGTCAGAGCTTCAATAAAGGTGGCATTCTGCGCTTCGGTTCCCACCGAAACACGCAGATAGTCTGCCATTTCATAATTCGCAACCGGGCGCACAATCACGCCTTTTGCCAGCAGCTGCTGATACACCTGCATGGCACCCACCGCCGCCGGCATTTTAAAAGAAATAAAATTCCCCACGGACGGAATGTAATCCAGTCCGAGTTTGTCAAAACCGGCGACCATCTGTTGCAGACCCGAATTATTGACAGCCACACTGCTGGCCACATATTCATGATCGCTCAGTGCCGCTTCTGCTGCTGCCAGTGCCAGCGAATTCACATTGAAAGGCGGACGTACGCGGTTCAGCAGATCCGCCAGCTGCGGACTGGAGACGGCATAACCGACACGCAGCGCCGCCAGGCCGTAAGCTTTGGAAAAGGTCCGCGCCACAACCAGATTCGGAAATTCCGGCAGCAGTTCAATGCCATCGGCATAATCCGCTTCCTGCACATATTCAAAATAGGCTTCGTCCAGCAGCACCAGCACATTGTCCGGCACTTTCTGCATGAAAGTACGGATTTCTGTACGGGTCAGCCAGGTGCCGGTCGGATTATTCGGATTGGTAATAAAGACGATGCGGGTGTTGTCATTAATGGCCGCGGCCATGGCATCCAGATCGTGACCAAAATTCACTGCCGGTACCGCAATGCATTCTGCCCCCACCATTTTGGCAACGATGCCATAAATGGCGAAGGAATGCTGCGACACCACCATGTTATCGCCATCGTTGGCAAACACACGGGCAATGAAATCCAGAATATCACTGGAGCCATTGCCCAGCGTGATCTGATCCATGCCGACGCCCAACTTGTCACTGAGCGCCTTTTTCAGATCAAAACCATAACCGTCCGGATACAGGGTAATTTCCGGCATGGCCGCATCGATTGCCGCCAGCGCTTTGGGTGACGGACCGAGCGGGTTTTCATTGCTCGCCAGCTTGACGATATCTTTTTCATCCAGCCCCAGTTCACGCGCCAGTTCGTCAATCGGTTTACCCGGCTGATAAGGGCGCAGGGACTGCACGCCGATCACAGCGAGCTTTTCAAAATCAACTGCCATAGTAGCTTTGCCTGTCAAAATAGGTGTATACGTCAGAAATACTCAGAGCACGGCCCGCGGGTAGGAACCCAGCCATTTGAAATCCAGTGCCACACGACGCAGCTCTTCCATCACCGGCGCAATCTGTGCGTCGTTGATATGCCCTTCAAAATCGATAAAAAAGACGTAATTCCAGGTACCGTTACGCGCTGGCCGGGTACCGATGCGCGTCAGACTGATGCCCGCCTTATGAAATGGTTCCAGCACCTGATAGAGCGCCCCCGGCTCATCACGGTTAGCCACCAGTATGGAAGTTTTATCATCACCGGACGGCAGCGTTTCTTTGTTACCGATGATCAGGAAACGGGTGGTGTTATCCGGCCGGTCTTCGATATTCGCGGATCTGACGGTCAGCTGGTAGAGGTCAGCGGCGGCTTCACCGGCAATGGCAGCACTGCCACTTTCTGCAGCCGCACGACGTGCAGCTTCGGCGTTCGAGCTGACGGCAATCCGCTCAACTCCCGGATAATGCTGATCCAGCCACAGACGGCACTGGCCCAGCGACTGTGCGTGCGAATAAATACGCTCAATCGTCTGCTCCGGCGCTTTCACCAACAGATGGTGATGAATACGCAGGCTGACTTCGCCACAGATTTTCAGACTGGAATCAAAAAAGCTGTCGTGGGTGTGAGTCACCACTCCCTCAGTGGAGTTTTCCACCGGCACGACACCATAATTGGCCGCCCCGCTTTCCACTTCCCGGAACACATCGGCAATCGACACTTCGCTGCGGCACTGCACCGCATGGCCGAAATGTTTTACCGCTGCCTGCTGGGTAAAGGTGCCCTCAGGGCCCAGATATGCTACCTGCAGCGGTTCTTCCAGCGCCAGACACTGCGACATGATTTCGCGGAACAGCCGCGCCATGGACTCGTCCGGCAGAGGACCGGTGTTGCGCTCCATCACCGCCCGTAATACCTGTGCTTCCCGCTCCGGCCGGTAGAACACCACATTTTCACCCGGTGCGGCGTATTTCTGTTTAACCTCAGCCACTTCCTGTGCACACCGGGCGCGCTGGTTGATCAGTTCCTGAATCTGCCGGTCAAGGGAATCAATCTGCTGACGTAACTGATCCAGTTCCTGTGCTTCACTCATAATCTCTGCCGTCTGCTTATCGGTTGCCGGGGTCAGCCACGTTTCTGCGCAAAATCTGCCATAAAGGCGATAAGAGCATCCACCGCGTCTTCGCTGACTGCATTGTAAATGGACGCACGCATACCGCCGACGCTGCGGTGACCCGCCAGATTCAGCAGTCCCGCCGCCTCACTTTCCGCCAGAAAGGTTTTATCCAGGGCTGCATCCGCCAGCGTGAACGGCACGTTCATAATCGAGCGGTTGGCAATGGCCACCGGGTTGGCATAGAAATCATTACCATCGATAAAGCTGTACAGTTTTTCCGCTTTACGGCGGTTGACGGCAGCCATGGCGTTCAGTCCACCCTGCTCTTTCAGCCATTCAAACACCAGACCCGCCAGATACCAGCTGTAGGTTGGCGGCGTGTTGTACATGGAACCGGCATCGGCAGCGACCTTGTAATCGAACATGGTCGGCGTACCCGGAATCGCCTGCCCTAACAGATCTTCACGCACGATAACCACGCACAGTCCGGCCGGGCCAATATTTTTCTGCGCGCCGGCGTAAATCAGACCGAAGCGGGACACATCCAGCGGCTCAGACAGAATGGACGATGAAAAATCCGCCACCAGCGGCTTATCACCCACGTCAGGAATATAATCAAATGCCACACCACCGATGGTTTCATTCGGTGTGTAGTGCACGTAAGCCGCATCAGCGCTCAGGTTCAGTTCATCCTGCAGCGGAGCAGACGTGAAATTATTGCTTTCGGTGCTGGCCGCCAGGTGCACACTGCCGTAGCGTTTCGCTTCAGCAATGGCTTTTTTCGACCACTGTCCGGTATTGATGTAGTCAGCACGGAACTGCTCAGGACTGTCACCACGGAACAGGTTCATCGGCACCATGGCAAACTGGCTGCTGGCACCACCCTGCATAAACAGCACTTTGTAGTTATCCGGAATCGCCAGCAGATCACGCAGGTCCTGCCCGGCTTTTTCTGCTACGGAGACATAATCCTTACTGCGGTGGCTCATTTCCATAATGGAAAGGCCTCTACCATGCCAGTCCGCCATTTCTTCGCGCGCACGCTCAAGAACCGCCGTCGGCAATGCCGCCGGACCTGCACAGAAATTATAAGCTCGTGTCATTGATTTACTCACTAATAAGTGGCCTGTCAGTCAGCCACTAAACGAATCAGGCTGATCAGATGATCAGCCCTAACCGGTTTTACTCAGCGCTTTCGCCTTCGGCCAGCTCGTCGTCGTCCTCATCCAGAATACGCTCGACACCGACCAGTTTCTCTTTCTCGGCCACTTTAATCAGAGTCACGCCCTGGGTATTACGGCCGAGCACGGAAACTTCATCCACCCGGGTACGGACCAGAGTGCCCTGATCACTGATCAGCATCACTTCATCGCCGTCAAAGACCTGCACCGCACCCACCAGCGCACCGTTACGTTCACTGGTTACCATGGCAATCACACCCTGGGTACCACGGCCTTTGGTCGGGAATTCCGTTACCTCGGTACGCTTACCGAATCCCCGCTCTGACGCGGTCAGAATGGTGCCGCCTTCCTGCGGAATAATCAGCGAGATCACGCGCTGGTCGGCCGCCAGTCTGATTCCACGTACACCGCGGGCAGTACGGCCCATGGCACGCACATCGGATTCCTTGAAGCGTACTGCTTTACCGGCGTCAGACAGCATCAGAATATCCTGCGAGCCATCGGTGATGGCCACCCCCACCAGCCAGTCACCTTCATCCAGCTCACAGGCAATCAGGCCGTTGGAGCGCGGGCGGCTGAACTGATCCAGCGTGGTTTTCTTGACCGTACCTTTGGCGGTGGCCATAAAGACAAACTGGTCTTCGCGGTATTCATCAACCGGCAGAATTGTGGTGATGCGCTCGCCATCGGACAGGTTCAGCACATTCACAATCGGCCGGCCTTTGGCATTACGGCTGGCCTGAGGAATATTGTAAACGGTGAGCCAGTATACTTTACCGGCATCGGTAAAGCACAGTACGGTATCGTGGCTGTTAACCACCAGCATGCGCTCAATAAAGTCTTCATCTTTCATCGACGTGGCAGATTTGCCCTTACCGCCCCGCTTCTGCGCGTGATAAACATCCATTGGCTGGGTCTTGGCATAACCACCATGCGACAGGGTCAGCACCAGAGTTTCTTCCGGAATCAGATCCGCCATGGTCAGATCGCGTTTTTCCGCGATGATCTCTGTCTTACGCGCATCGCCGTATTCTTCACGCACGGCTTCCAGCTCTTCGCGGATCACCTGCATCAGACGCTCGGCGCTGCCCAGAATTTCCAGATACTCGGCAATTTCTTCCAGTTTCTGCTGGTACTCTTCAATCAGTTTTTCGTGTTCCAGACCGGTCAGCTTCTGCAGGCGCAGATCCAGAATCGCCTGCGCCTGAACCGGCGACAGGTGATACAGACCATCGCGGAAACCGTATTCTTCCGGCAGGTCATCCGGACGGCAGGCATCTTCACCGGCACGTTCCAGCATATCCAGCACATCACCCGGCGCCCATGGGGTAGCCACCAGGCGTTCTTTCGCCTCCGCCGCCGTCGGTGATTTTTTGATCAGTTCAATCACCGGATCAATATTGGCCAGCGCCAGCGCCAGACCTTCCAGGATATGACCACGTTCACGGGCTTTACGCAGTTCGTAAATGGTCCGGCGGGTCACCACTTCACGGCGGTGTTTGACGAAAGCATCCAGCAGTTCACGCAGGTTCAGGATTTTGGGCTGGCCATCCACCAGCGCCACGGTGTTGATACCGAACACGCCCTGCAGCTGAGTCTGGGCAAACAGGTTATTGAGCACCACTTCCGGCACTTCACCGCGGCGCAGTTCCACCACGATGCGCATACCGTCTTTGTCCGACTCATCGCGCAGTTCGCTGATACCTTCCAGCTTTTTGTCTTTCACCAGCTCGGCGATTTTTTCAATCAGACGGGCTTTGTTCACCATGTAAGGAATTTCGGTGAACACGATACTGATCCGGCCGGTTTTTTCGTTCTCTTCAAAGGCGTGACGGGCACGCAGATAAATACGGCCACGACCGGTACGGTAGGCTTCAACAATACCATCACGGCCATTGATGAAAGCGCCGGTCGGGAAGTCCGGACCCGGAATATATTCCATCAGGTCGTCAACGGTCAGATCCGGGTTATCAATCAGCGCCAGACAGCCATTCATCACTTCCGTCAGGTTGTGTGGCGGGATATTGGTCGCCATCCCCACGGCAATACCGGAAGAACCATTCACCAGCAGGTTAGGCACACGGGTTGGCAGCACATCCGGAATCTGTTCAGTACCGTCGTAGTTAGGCACCCAGTCGACGGTTTCCTTGTCGATATCCGCCAGCATTTCGTGGCTGATTTTCTCCATGCGGATTTCGGTGTAACGCATTGCCGCCGCGGAGTCACCGTCAATGGAACCGAAGTTCCCCTGTCCATCCACCAGCATGTAACGCATGGCAAAGTCCTGCGCCATACGCACAATGGTATCGTACACCGCCGAGTCACCGTGCGGGTGGTATTTACCGATCACATCACCGACCACACGGGCAGATTTTTTGTAAGGCTTGTTCCAGTCGTTCCCGAGCACGTTCATCGCATGCAGCACCCGGCGGTGAACCGGCTTAAGGCCGTCCCGCACGTCAGGCAGTGCCCGCCCGACAATCACGCTCATGGCGTAATCGAGATAGGACTGCTGCAGCTCATCTTCGATGTTAATAGGAAGAACTTCTTTGGCTAACTCACCCATAGATACCCGGCCTGTGCTTGCGGATCACCATCTTATTCGGTCATGTCCGGTGATTCTGTCCTTAATGAGAGCAGTCCTCTGGGAGGGCTGCCAATAAACTGCCGAATCATACCATAAATCAACAGGATACCCAGCGGGAGACGCTTAAGCGGAAGGTGTTTATAATGCCGGCTGATCAGTCCACCACTCACAAGGATCCGCTGTCATGCAGGCAGACCTGAGAATCAACGCCCGTTGGGTGATCCCGATGACCGGCGGCAGGGCCAGCCTGCTCAGCCAGCAGGCGCTGTTTATCAAAGACGGGCGCATCCTGGCCTGCGAAAGCCAGACCAGCACCACACTCAGCGCTGCCGAGACCCTGGATCTCGGCCACCATGTACTGATGCCCGGCTACATCAACGCCCACGGCCATGCGGCCATGTCGCTGTTCCGCGGTATCGCCGACGATCTGCCACTGATGAGCTGGCTGCAGGATCATATCTGGCCGGCCGAAGGCCGCTGGGTGGATGAGGACTTTGTCCATTCCGGCACTACCCTGGCCATCGCCGAGATGCTGAAATGCGGCACCACCACCTTTGCCGATATGTACTTCTATCCGGCACCGGTGGCCGACAGCGCCCTGCAGGCGGGCATCCGTAACGTGATCTTCACCCCGGTGCTCGACTTCCCGACCAATTTTGCCCAGAACGCCGATGAGTACATTAAAAAAGCCATCGCCGCCCACGATAACTACCGTCATCACGACCTGCTGACACTCGGCCTCGGCCCGCACGCCCCTTACACCGTCTCTGACGGGCCGCTGAAAGAAATCACCACCCTCGCCGATCAGCTGGATGTGCCACTGCAGATTCACCTGCAGGAAACCGCCTTCGAAGTCAGCCAGAGCCTGGAACAGTTCGGCTGCCGCCCGACTCAGCGACTGGCCGACCTCGGCTTTATGACCGAACGGGTGAGTTGCGTACACATGACACAGATCAGCGACGAAGACATTGCCATTCTGCAACATAGCGGCGCTTCTGTGGTTCATTGCCCGGAATCCAACCTCAAGCTGGCCAGCGGCTTCTGTCCTTCCGCCAGACTGCTGCAACAGGGCGTCAACGTCGCCATCGGCACCGATGGTGCCGCCAGCAACAATGACCTGAACATTCAGGGCGAAATGAAAACCGCTGCCACCCTGGCAAAAGCAGTCGCCGGCGACGCTTCCGCCGTTCCCGCCGCCCAGGCACTGTATATGGCCACTATGGGGGGCGCCCGGGCACTGGGCATCGACGATCAGACCGGCTCACTGGAAAACGGCAAATGGGCTGACCTGCAGGCCATTGACCTGTCTCAGCTCGCCCAGCAGCCACTGTATAACCCACTGTCACAACTGGTGTACACCGACAGCAGCCGTGCCACCAGCCACGTCTGGGTGGCCGGCAAAAATCTGCTGCGCCAGGGTGAGCTGACCACACTCGACGACGATAAAATCCGTGCAGACGCCACTCAGTGGGCGGCGCGCATCAAAGCCGGCTGACCGGCAATAAGGCAGAAGTTTTATGGAACAGACACAGAACGTAGACCGTGCAGAAATTGCGAAATTCGAAGCCCTGGCCTCCCGCTGGTGGGACATGGAAAGTGAATTCAAGCCTTTGCACGATATTAACCCGCTGCGCACCAATTACATCGACAGCCACGCGCCACTGGCCGGCCAGAGCGTGCTCGACGTTGGCTGCGGCGGTGGCATTCTGAGTGAAGGCATGGCCCAGCGCGGCGCCAGCGTCACCGGCATCGACATGGGTGAAGCCAACCTGAATGTGGCCAGGCTGCACGCCCTGGAGTCCGGTGCCAAAGTTCAGTATGAGCAGATCCCGGTGGAAGAACTGGCAGCCCGCCAGCCACACAGCTTCGATATTGTGACCTGTCTGGAAATGCTGGAGCACGTGCCTGACCCGCTGTCGATCATCCGCGCCTGCTATCAGCTGGTAAAACCCGGTGGCCAGGTATTTTTCTCCACCATCAACCGCAGCCCGAAAGCCTATGCCTTCGCCATTATTGGTGCCGAATACGTGCTCAAGCTGCTGCCCGCCGGCACCCACGATTACCAGAAATTCATCAAACCCAGCGAACTGACCCGCTGGTGCCGTGAAGCCGGCCTGGAAGTCCATGACATGACCGGCCTGGTGTACAACCCGCTGAGCAAGACCTACCGTCTGAAAGACAACGATGTCAGCGTCAACTATATGATGGCGGCACGCAAACCCGCGGCGGAGTAGATCTGACATGCAACGACCGGCTGCAATCCTGTTCGATCTCGACGGCACTCTGGCCGACAGTGCCCCGGACTTCTTTGCCACGGTAAACAGCCTGCGCAGTGAAGACGGCCTGTCACTGTTCAGCTTCGATACCGTTCGCCAGCAGGTCAGTAACGGCGGCGCCGCCCTGACCCGTCTGACCTGGGATATCACTGACGACCACCCTCAGTTCCTGCAGCAGCGTCAGCGCCTGCTCGACCGCTACCAGCAACTGATCGGCAGCGCCGGCGGACTGTTTCCCGGTTTCGGCGAAGTGCTCAGCTACTTTGCCGGTTCAGGCATCCCCTGGGGGGTCGTTACCAACAAACCGCGCCTGTATACCGATCTGCTGATGCCGAAACTCGGGGTCGATGCCGCCGTTGTTATCTGTCCGGAAGACGTTGCCCGGCGCAAACCCGCCCCGGACCCACTACTGAAAGCGGCGGCCATCCTGGATGTCGATCCGCAGCAGTGCTGGTATGTCGGTGACCACATCCGTGATATCGAGTCGGCCCGGGCAGCCGGCATGCGTGCCATCGCCGCCACCTTTGGCTATATAGAAGAAGACAACGATCCGCTCAGCTGGCAGGCCGATGATTACATCGCCTCACCACTGGAGCTGATCCCGCTGCTGGCACAGAGCGGCAATATTCCGGCCTGAGCGGCAACCCTGCCGACAGGATTTGCCGCTTTGCCGTTGCCGGCAACAGAAAACAAACGATCTGACTGCGGTCTTCCGCAAAAAAAGGTAAAGAAATGGGAAATACAGCAACACCTCTCGCTGATCGCGTCATTTTAGTGACGGGCGCAGGCTACGGCATCGGCCGTACTGCCGCCCTGACCTACGCCAGAGCCGGTGCCACGGTGCTGCTGCTGGGCCGCACCCAGCAGGCACTGAACGACACGTACGATCTGATTGAAGCCGAAGGGCTGCCACAGGCCGCCATCTTACCTTTTGACCTGGAAGAAGCCGACGAAGACAAATTCATTGAGCTGGCCGGGCTGATTGAACAGCACTTCGGCCACCTCGATGGCGTGCTGATGAATGCCGGTGTTCTCGGCCAGCGCGCACCACTGGAAACCAGCCACTGGGAAACCTGGCAGAAGGTTATGCAGATCAACGTCAACGGCCAGTTTGCGCTGATCAAACACCTGATTCCGCTGCTGCGCAAAGCCCCGGCCGATGCTTCGGTTATCTTTACCAGCAGCAGTGTCGGCCGCGCCGGCCGCGCTTACTGGGGCGCTTATGCAGTCTCCAAGTTCGCCACCGAAGGCCTGATGCAGGTGATGGCCGAAGAAATGGAAAACACCAGCCGCATCCGTGTTAACAGTCTGAATCCCGGCGGCACCCGTACCAGTATGCGGGTAGCAGCCTACCCGGCAGAGAATCCGGCCAGCGTACCCGAAGCTGAGAGCATCATGCCGGCCTATCTGTATCTGATGAGCCCCGCTTCCATCAGTGTCCACGGCCAGGCCCTGAATGCCCGTGACCTTTGCGCCGGACTGAACGCCGACTGACCCCACTCGCCGGGCTTCTGTCGCCCGGCAACACTCCTGAAGTCATTTTATTGTCATCGGCAGAAAACAATCGTTCGACAAATAGTCAGCATTTTGCCACCACACTTATCAGGGAAACCATAAGCTATTGATATTTAAAGAATTTTAAACATCAACAACTCTGGCATAAAAATCGCTTATTGCCTCTCAGGATTTATTTACCTGCACGAGGTAACTCATGGTCAGTCCGTTACACAGCAATGGCCGGGCAGAATTACAGGACGATAAAGTCGTCACCTCTTTCGGAGACCTGGCAACCAGGCCCGACATCCGTCCGGAGCTCTTACTGAGACTGTCCGGCAAGCTGCAGACAACCCTTGAACTGTCGCAGCTGCTGGAGATTTTCTTCAATGAAATCCAGCAGGCGGTTCTGGTCGATGGCCTGAGCTTTACGCACAGCGGGCACAACCTGCTGCTGAACTATGGCCGCAACAGTGTCCACAGCGCCAATTACCGGGTGCAGACCCGTCAGGACTACATGGGCGATCTGACGTTCCATCGCTCTACCCGCTTCCGCGAGCATGAACTGGCTAACCTTGAAGGCCTGCTGACGACACTGGTGTACCCGATGCGCAATGCACTGCGCTATCACGAAGCGCTGGCTGCCGCCTTCCGCGACCCGCTGACCGGTGCCGGCAACCGCGTAGCGCTGGACAAAACCCTCAGCCGTGAGATTGAACTGGCCAAGCGTCATGGTCAGGAACTGTCGGTGCTGATGCTCGATCTGGATCATTTCAAACTGATCAACGACGAGTTCGGCCACAGCATGGGCGACAAAGTGCTGCAGGAAAGCGCAATCTGCATGACCGACTGCATCCGCCAGACGGATATGTGCTTCCGCTACGGCGGCGAAGAGTTTCTGATCCTGCTCAGCAATGCCGAAAGTGCCGGTGCCCTGCGCATCGCTGAACGCATCCGTCAGAGCATCGCACGCCTGGATGTCAGCAATGACAAAGGCCAGTTACAGGTAAGCACCAGCATCGGTTGTGCCACCATGCATGCGGATGACAATATCGAAAGCCTGATCCAGCGTGCCGATAAAGCCCTGTACCAGGCCAAACGCCGCGGCCGCGACCGGGTTGTCTGTGACACAGATGAAAGTGAAGCGGAGGCGCTTCAGCAGACTGAAGTCCGCTGAAGCTGCAGCTGCCTGAGCATGAGCTCAGGCTTTCGGTGGAGTGCGGCGGCTGTTGGCGTGCTGACGCACTTTCTGCCGCTTGGCAGCACGCTGAAACTGTTCCTTTTCACGCCCGACCATACGGCGGGTTTTTTTACGTTCCATCCCCACCAGATCGGCCAGATCGTTCACTTCACGCTGTCCCAGTTCCACCCAGGTGCCGACCGGCACATTGGACGGCAGGAAAATACAGCCGTAACGTACACGTTTCAGACGGCTGACACTGACACCCTGGCTTTCCCACAGTCGGCGGACTTCACGGTTTTTACCTTCCATCAGCACCACGTGATACCACTTATTCTGACCATCGCCATCAAAGTAACGCACGTCGGTAAAGCGGGCCATGCCGTCATCCAGCAGAATGCCTTCTTTCAGCCGTTCAATCAGGGCGTCATCCACCTCACCCCGCACGCGCACAGCGTATTCACGGTCAACACCGGATGACGGATGCATCAGCTTATTGGCCAGATCACCATCAGTGGTAAACAGCAGGAGTCCGCTGGTGTTGATATCCAGCCGGCCGATATTGATCCAGCGTTCGCCTTTCGCCCGTGGCAGATGATCAAATACGGTCGGCCGTCCTTCCGGATCGTTGCGGGTACAGACTTCGCCGACCGGCTTGTTATACACCAGCACCCGGCGCGTGGTACCGGCCTCATCCAGCGTGACCTTGCGGCCGTCAACGCGGATTTCATCGTAGCGGGTAGCGCGGTCACCCAGCTTGGCCTGGTTGCCGTTGACCGTCACACGGCCGTCAGCAATCCAGCGCTCCACCTCACGCCGTGAACCAATACCGGCCAGCGCCAGCAGTTTCTGAATACGTTCGTTCATAATGTTTGCTCTTCTTCACCTGTGTCTGCGTCGTCATCTCCCGACGATGCGGCATCAGAGCCTGTTAATGCGGAATCCGCCATTTCCTGGCGGACATCATGTCCGGCGTTGTCAGCATCGTCACTGTCACCGCCTTCAGTCTGTGTCTGCCCAGAGCCTGCAGGGGCTGAGCCAGCCTGTCCGGCTTCGTCATCCACCTCACTCTGGTCAGTATTGTGTTCCTTTTCAGCGGCTTCCTTTTCACTTTTCAGCCGGTCCAGCAGATCACCGACACTGCGGGTGTAAGCACGCTCTTCAGTCTTTTCCTCCGCAGCGCTTTCCGCCGGGCCGGCATCCGTCACCCCGTCGGCTTCTGCGTCAGTGTCGTCTTCTTCTTTATGAAACAGATTATGCTCAACGCGGGCGACAATATCCGCCGCCTGCGCCAGGTCGTCTTCGGTCGCCGACAGCACATCCGCCCCACGCCGGGCCACTTCTTCATCGCTGCGGAATTCGTAATCCCTGGCCGGCTCTTTGCGCGCCTCGGCATCCTCGCCCAGCTCAAGTTTGCGGTTGGCATCATCCAGCTCGCGGATTTCCATCAGCGATGGCAGCTCATCGAGACTTTTCAACCCGAAATAATCGAGAAATTCTTTGGTGGTGGCATACATCGCCGGCCGGCCCGGCACATCGCGGTGGCCCACAACCCGCACCCATTCGCGCTCCAGCAGGGTCTTCATGATACCGGAACTGACCACCACGCCACGCACATCTTCAATATCACCGCGGGTAATCGGCTGCCGGTAGGCAATCAGTGACAGTGTTTCCAGCAACGCCCGGGAATAGCGCTGCGGCCGCTCTTCCCACAGACGGGCAACCCAGGGAGCCACCTCGGTCCGTACCTGCAGGCGGTAGCCGGAAGCCACTTCCACCAGCTCAACACCACGTCCCAGAAGATCGGTTTTCAGCTCCGTCAGTGCCCTTTTCAGGTCCTGCACGGACGGCACATCCGTCTCGTCAAACAGTGACTGCATGCGCTCCAGCGACAACGGCATACCAGCCGCCATCAGGGCTGCTTCGAGAATGTTCTTCAGCGCCGGTGTCATGCCTCATCCCCGGTGTTAAATTCGTTGTACGACGGTCCGTGTGCCGATTTCATTTCCCGCAGGCGGACGTGAATCGGGCCGAATACTTCCTGCTGCACGATATCAATCAGCGATTCTTTCACCAGCTCAAGCACTGCCAGAAAAGTTACGACCACGCCCAGCTTGCCTTCATCGTCGTCAAACAGCGCACGGAAGGTCATAAAATTGCCACCCTGCAGACGCGCGAGCACATCGCTCATGCGCTCACGGGTGGACAGTTGCTCGCGCTGGATTTCGTGATGTTCAAACCGTTCCGCACGGCGCAGAACGGCGGCAAACGCCAGCATCAGTTCTTTCATATCCACTTCCGGATGCACGCGTTCCTGAATCCGGTCCGGTGCATCCACCGACGCCAGCCAGGTATCGCGCTCCAGACGCGGCAGCTCATCCATATTTTCCGCGGCCGTCTTGAAACGCTCATACTCCTGCAGCCGGCGGATCAGTTCTGCGCGCGGATCTTCTTCGTCTTCATCACTGTCTTCGCGGTTACGCGGCAGCAGCACACGGCTTTTGATTTCTGCCAGCATGGCCGCCATCAGCAGATATTCGCCGGCCAGTTCCAGTTGCATGGCCTGCATCAGATTGATGTATTCCATGTACTGATCAACGATATCCGCCACATTCACTTCGAGGATATCGAGGTTTTGTTTGCGGATCAGATACAGCAGCAGATCCAGCGGCCCCTCAAACTGCTCGAGGATGACTTCCAGCGCATCCGGCGGAATATACAGATCCAGCGGTAACTGCGTCAGCGGCTGTCCCTGCACCAGAGCAAACGGCATTTCCTGCTGACCACTCAGGCCGGACTGACGGCCGCTGCGGGTCTGCTCATTGCTGTCAGCCACCGGCACCGCTCCGGCGGCCTCTGCTGACGTCTGGCTGTCGCTGTGTTCTGCCATATCAGATTCCTAACAGCCGCGTCGCTTCACGCACTTCATTCAGCGTGGCGCGGACTTCATCACGTGCCTTCTCGGCCCCGTCACTGACGATGCGCTGCAGCAATGCCGGATTTTCTTCATACTGCAGCGCCCGTTCGCGGATGGGTTCCTGTTCCGCGATAATAGCGTCAATCACCGGCTGCTTGCACTCCAGACAGCCCCACGCCGCGCCGCGGCATTTGTTCTGCACCTGCTGGCGGGTCGCATCGTCTGAATACAGTTCATGGAACTGCCATACCGGGCAACGCTCCGGTTCGCCGGCATCGGCCAGACGGATACGCGCCGGATCCGTCTGCATGGTGCGCACTTTACGCATTACATCATCCGGCTCTTCACGCAGCAGGATCATATTATTGCCGGACTTGGACATCTTAACGCCATCCAGACCGGGCATTCTGGCGGTATCGGTGAGCAGGGATTCCGGCTCCGGCAGAATGCTTTTGCCAATGCCTTCCAGATACCCCAGCAGGCGTTCCTGTTCCGCCAGTGTCAGCGAGCCCTGCTCCCGTACCAGCGCCCGCGCGGTTGCCAGTGCATCGTCATCACCATGAGTCTGATGCGCGGTCAGCAGCTGGCGGTAAAGTGCGCCGTTTTTCTTGCCCAGTTTACGGATTGCCGCTTCGGCCTGGGCTTCAAAGCCGTCGTCGCGGCCATACAGATAATTGAAACGCCGTGCCACCTCACGCGCCATTTCCACATGCGCTTCCTGATCGGCTCCCACTGGCACCACACCCGCGCGGAACGCAAGAATATCCGCACTCTGCAGCAGCGGATAGCCCAGCAGGCCATAAGTACCCTGACTGCGGTCCTGCAGTTTATCCTGCATCTCCTTATAACCGGGTACGCGCTCCAGCCAGGCTGTCGGCGTAATCATCGACAGCAGCAGATGCAGCTCCGCCACTTCCGGCACCTGGCTCTGTACAAACAGCGTGGTTGAACCGGGGTTAACCCCGGCTGCCAGCCAGTCGATGAGCATCCGCCGCGATGACGCACGGATGCCCTGTGTGGTTTCGTAATCTGTGGTCAGTGCATGCCAGTCAGCGATGAAGAAAAAACAGTCAAATTCATGCTGCAGCTTTACCCAGTTTTTCAGTACACCATGATAGTGTCCCAGATGCAGTTCACCAGTCGGACGCATGCCCGACACTACCCGCCTGTGTGAGTCCACCTTACGCCTCTCTCCTGCTCAGCATCCCGCCTCAGGCGAATTTAAAAATACCCACGGCTTCACGCACGCTTTCCAGCAGCGGCTTGCTGACAGCCCGTGCTTTTTCTGCACCTTTCTGCAGTTCCGCTTCAATATCCTGTGGCCGCGCCAGCAGGTCGTTGTAGCGTTCACGGGCTTCGGCGACTTCTTCGTTCACCAGTTCGAACAGTTTCTTCTTGGCATCGCCCCAGCCGATACCGTCAGCAAAGGCCTGACGCATTTCAGCCGTCTGCTCAGCTGTCGCAAAGGCCTGCCAGATCTGAAAGACGGTGGAGCTGTCCGGGTCTTTGGCTTCGCCCGGTTCCAGCAGGTTGGTCTTGATCTTATTGATGTGCTTCTTCAGCTGTTTTTCCGCCAGGAACAGCGGAATGGTATTGCCGTAACTCTTACTCATTTTACGGCCATCCAGCCCCTGCAGTACGGCGACGTTGTCATCCACCTGATAGTCAGGCAGCACCAGCAGCGGCTCTTTTTTAGCAAAGATATGATTGAAACGCTGAGCTATATCGCGCGCCATTTCCACGTGCTGAATCTGGTCTTTGCCCACCGGCACTTTGTTGGCACCGAACATCAGGATGTCGGCGGCCATCAGCACCGGATAACTGAACAGACCCATGGTGACGGCTTTGTCGGCGTCTTCACCGTCTTCCACGTTGGCATCCACCGCCGCTTTATAGGCGTGAGCGCGGTTCATCAGGCCCTTGGCGCAGACACAGTTCAGGATCCAGGTCAGCTCCGGAATTTCGTGAATATCAGACTGACGATAGAAGGTGGCATTGTCGGTATCCAGCCCCAGCGCCAGCCAGGTGGCAGCGATTTCCATACCGGACTGATGTACCGCCGCCGGGTCCTGAGATTTGATCAGGGCATGATAGTCCGCCAGAAAGTAAAAGGTTTCATTGGTGGTATCACGGCTGGCGGCAATGGCCGGGCGGATGGCGCCGACATAGTTACCCAGATGCGGGGTCCCGGTGGTGGTGATCCCGGTAAGTACACGCTGCTTGCTCATACGACTTAATACTCGGTGCAGTTGTCTGAAAATAAGGGGCGCATAATACCGGTTTTAGCGGCAGTTTTCAGTCTTCACAGTCAGTGGAAGTGGTCACAGTGCTCAGGCAAATGCCGAAGCATCGCCCACACCCTGACGCATCAGAACCGGGACTTCTTCGGTCATATCCACCACCGTCGTGGCTTCAAAGCCGCAGAAACCGCCATCCACCACCAGATCGACACTGTGCTCCAGCGTCTGACGGATATCGTACGGATCCGACAGCGGCAGCTCATCACCGGGCATAATCAGAGAACTGGTCATCAGCGGTTCACCCGCCTCTGCCAGCAGCGCCATGGCGATATTGTTGGCCGGTACACGGATACCGATGGTGCGTTTTTTCGGGTGCATCAGCAGCCGCGGCACTTCCCGCGTGGCCGGCAGAATAAAAGTGAAAGCCCCCGGAGTATGGGCTTTCAGCAGCCGGTACTGGGTATTGTCGACCTTGGCAAAAGTCGACAACTCTGACAGGTCACGGCACAGCAGAGTGAAATTATGCTTCGGCCCCACCTGCCGCAGGCGCTGAACCCGCTCCGTGGTGTTTTTATCACCGATGCGGCAGGCCAGCGCGTAGGCGCAGTCGGTCGGGATCACGGCCAGGCCGCCCTGACGGATGATTTCCGCCGCCTGCTTTATCAGCCGTGACTGCGGATTTTCCGGGTGTATCTGGAAAAACTGACTCAAGAGAACTCCTCAACCCTGAATGGTAACAGGGCTTTATATTCAGCCGGCGTTCTGCCAGCTGTGCCAGACCGGGGTCACGTCCTTCGGAAAGGCGGGCATAACGCCCAGGTCAAGGCCAAAACGATTAGGGCCGTGAAAATCGCTGCCACAGGAACCCAGCAGGTCAAACTCACGGGCGAGAGCCGCCATCTGGCCGCTCTGATTGTTGTCCATCTGACCATAGGCCACTTCCAGTGCACGCCCTCCGGCGTCAGCGAAATCGGTCAGACAGGCCCGCAGTTTGGTACGGGTCATTTTGTACAGATGGGCATGAGCCATCACGGCAACGCCGCCGGACGCCACAATCCATCCTACCACATCCGCCATAGGCGGCCATCCGGCTTTCACATCCCCGGGCTTGCCCGCGCCCAGATATTTACTGAACGCCACCGCCATCGACGGCACCAGCTCCCGGTCAAGCATATAACGGGCAAAATGCGGCCGGCCGATCTGTGCGCCACCGGCGTATGCACGCACGGCATTCATATCAAAATCATGTTGCAGGCGCTTTCCCACCCGCTCTGCGATCAGCCCGGCGCGGTGGTTGCGGGCTTCGGTCTGCGCCTGCTCGGCAGCTTTCATCACCGGGCTGTCAGGGTCAAAGTTCAGCCCGACAATATGCACGGTAATGCCGCCCCAGACACAGGAAAGCTCAATCCCGCTGATCAGGCTGATGCCGGCAGCCTGCGCTTCTTTCTGCCCCTGACGGAACCCTTCGGCCGTGTCATGGTCGGTAATGGCCAGCGTACGGATGCCCCGTTCAGCGGCCCGCTGTACCAGTACCGCCGGTGCGAAGCTGCCATCGGATGCTGTACTGTGGCAATGAAGATCAATCTCTGAGTGCACGTGGACGCTTATCCCTGGTTACGCCATAATCGTCCACCATTGTAATGACACTGAAGCCTGTTAGCGAATGAAGTTACTTCTTGATTTTCTGCCGATCCTGCTGTTTTTCCTGGTGTACAAATGGGCGCCGGAGGTAACCGGCTGGCTGTCCCCTATGCTGTCCCCGGAGCAGGAAACCCTGCTGCGTGAAATGCCGATCCTGCTGGCCACACTGGTTCTGATTCCGGCCACCATTCTGCAGGTGCTGTATCTGAAACTGACCACCGGCAAAGTGGAAAAAATGCATCTGATCACCCTGGCACTGGTGATTGTCCTCGGTGGCGCCACCCTGATTCTGCAGGACAAGACCTTCATCATGTGGAAACCCACCGTGGTTAACTGGCTGTTCGCCGCCGCGTTTCTCGGTACACAGTGGTTTACCGGCAAGCCGCTGATTCAGCGCATGATGGAATCGGCAATGAAACTGCCTGATGTGGTCTGGAGCCGTCTGAACTATGCCTGGGTGGCATTTTTTATTCTCAGCGGCCTCGCCAATCTGTACGTTGCTTATTCCTTTTCCGAAGATATCTGGGTTGATTTCAAACTCTTCGGCTTACTTGGTCTGACTATTATGTTTATCATCGGCCAGTCTGTGTTTTTATACCGCTACATGAATCATGAGGAGCCGTAACCCATGTGGTATGCCATTATCAGTCAGGATATTCCTGACAGCCTGGAAAAACGTAAGTCCGTCCGGGCTGCACACCTGCAGCGCCTGCAGGACCTGACTGACGCAGGCCGTCTGCTGATTGCCGGTCCTCACCCGGCCATCGACTCTGACGACCCCGGCGCTGCCGGCTTTACCGGCAGTCTGGTCGTGGCGGAATTCTCCTCACTGGAAGAAGCCCAGGCCTGGGCCGACCAGGACCCTTACATCGACGCCGGTGTTTACCAGCAGGTCATCGTTAAACCCTTCAAAAAAGTTCTCCCCTGAAGCGCGGATAATTTAAGGAAGCTGTTGTGAAAAAAATTCTGCTTACCCTGACGCTGATCGTCTCAGCCGCGGCGGCCAACGCCGTTGAAAAACGCTATGTAACCGACACCCTGTGGCTGCAGCTGCGCTCAGGCCCAAGTCAGGAATACCGTATCCTCAAAGCCTTACAGAGCGGTGAGCATCTGATTTTTGTTGAAGAAGATGAAGCCACCGGCTACACCAAAGTAAAAACCGACAAAGGCCTTGAAGGCTGGGTACTGACCCGCTTCCTGGAAAAAGAACCGGTTGCCAGGGAGAAGCTGATTCTCGCGAACCGTGAACTGGATAAAATCAAAGCTGAACTGGAAACTGCCCAGACTCAGAAAGCAGAGTTTCAGGCAGAAGTGGAAAAACTGAAAAGCGAGCGCTCCGGTCTGGGCCGGGAAAATACCGACCTGGAAAAAGAGCTGGAAAATATCAAAGCCATTTCATCCAACGCTCTGACACTGAATGAAAAAGCCAAAAAACTCAGCCAGCGTAATCAGGAGCTGGAAATTCAGGTAGAAGCACTGACCACAGAGAATTCCCAGCTGTCCGATAACCGCCAGCAGACCTATATCCTGTACGGCGGCGGTCTGGTGATTATCGGTATTATTGCCGGTCTGATCCTGCCGTCTCTGCGCGGCAAGAAAAATACCGGCTGGTCCTGAGTTATAACACCATCAACGGGGAGCAGCAGCTCCCCGTTGTATTGGCCGGGCTGATACTGCCGCCACCACAACCGACCTGTTCAGGCTGGTTGCTTTTTCTGTTTCCGGAGAACCTTATGCGCAACGCTTTTATCTCACGCTTTCTGCTGACCACCCTGCTGTCTTTGAGTGCACTGTTCACTCACGCTGATGAAAACTCCGCAACGCCGGCAGCAACGGTCAACGTTCTGATGTCGACCAGCGAAGGCGATATTGTCCTGCAGCTGGACCGTGCCAATGCGCCGGTCAGCGTCGACAACTTCCTGACTTATGTCAGCAGCGGTCACTACGACGGCACCATTTTTCACCGCGTAATCAAAGACTTTATGATTCAGGGCGGTGGTTTCAGCGCTGATATGCGCCGTAAGGCCACCCTGCCAGCGATTAAAAATGAAGCCGATAATGGCCTGAAAAATCTGCGCGGTACCATTGCCATGGCCCGCACCCGGGATGTGAACAGCGCCACCAGCCAGTTCTTCATTAATGTGAAGGACAACAGCTTTCTGGACCACGGCGCACGGGATTTCGGCTATGCCGTATTCGGTAAGGTGGTCAGTGGTATGGACATCGTCGACCGTATCGCCAATGCCCCGACCGGAGCGCGTGACGTGCCGGTCAGCACGGTCACCATTAACTCGGTCAGTATCGCCGGCAAATAATTACAGCAGCCACCATAACAGGGCCGGAACGGTAAAAAACGATAACAGCGTCGACATCACCACCATGCCGGCCACCGCTTCCGGCTGACGCTGATAGCGTTCGGCAAACAGGTAATTGAACACGGCTACCGGCATCGATGCCTGAATCAGCACGATGCCGCGCTCGGTTCCCTCAAGCCCCAGCAGCCACACCACCAGCAGGCCAGCCATAAACCCACCCGCAATACGCAGCAGACTGTAAAGCAGTGATTCTTTCCATTGCCGCACATGCAGCCGCTGCAGCGAAACTCCCAGCGTAATCAGCATCAGCGGAATCGTCATACCACCAATCAGCTGGGTCACATTCTGCACGGCCGGCGGCAGCTGCCAGCCCTGCCACAACAGCAGCAGTGCCACCACAATGGCATACAGAATGGGCATGCGGAACAAACCGCCGAGACCGCCCGCCTGGCGGCCACCGGCAAGCAGAATACCGGCCGGGAAATGGGCCACCGACAGCACAATAAAAAACGCCAGCGCCAATGCCAGACCTTCTTCTCCAAACGCCAGCATACACACCGGCAGTCCCATATTACCGACATTGGGGAACACAAACGACGGCAGATAGGCACGCACGTCGTGCCCCAGCAGACGCGGCACCAGCACGCCCAGCAGCGTCATAATCACAGCCACCAATATGCAGGCCAGCGCCGTATGCTTAAAAGCGGTCAGATCCATTTCCACGGTGCCCAGTACGGACACCATCAGACAGGGAGCGCCAACGTTCAGCACCAGCCGCGAAATAAATTCAGCATCAAAGGAATAACCGCGACGGGCCCAGAAAAAACCAATGGCTGCGCAGGTGAATACCGGCGCCATAACAGCAAGGATTTCGGTTATCATGCGCGCATCATACGTGACCTGTGTGCGCACTGTCTGCCGCAGAATGCGTTACACTGCCTCCTTGTGAATCAGCATCCGGAAGTTATCTGTGTCTGTCAGTAATCACTCTCCTTCGGCTCCTGACCTTATCTGGCGCGATGATGGTCAGCCGGTATCCACACAGTTTGATGATCCCTATTTTTCCGTGGAAAACGGCCTGGAAGAAAGCCGTTATGTGTTCCTGCAACATAATGGTCTGCCGCAGCGCTGGGCAGACTGGCAGGGGCCGTTCCGCATTATTGAAACCGGCTTCGGCACCGGCCTGAATTTCCTGATGACCTGGCAGAGCTGGCGTGGCCATCAGAACCGCCGCGACAGCAGCCGCTGGCTGCATTTCACCAGTATTGAAAAATACCCGCTGAGCAGACAACAGCTGGAACAGGCTCTGGCCCTGTGGCCGGAACTGACAGAGCTGCGCGAACAGCTGCTGGCTCAGTACCCGCTGCCGGTATCCGGTTTCCATCATCTGGTCTGGCCGGAAGAAAAGATCGCCCTCACTCTGGTTTTTGACGATATTCATCAGGCCCTGCCTGAACTCAGCGGGCCGGTTCACGCCTGGTATCTGGATGGTTTTGCCCCGGCCAGAAACCCCGATATGTGGAGCGATGAGCTGTTCCGCAATATGCGCCGCCTGAGTCAGCTCAGCCCACAGCAATACCAGGGCAGCCAGCCGGCAACACTGGCCACCTTCACCGCAGCCGGTCTGGTTCGCCGCGGCCTGCTTGGCGCCGGTTTTCAGGTCAGCCGGGTGCCCGGCTATGGCCGCAAACGTGAAATGCTGGCCGGTGCCTTTAACCGCCACTGTGGCCCCGAACGTCCGCCATCTGCCCTGCATGACCCCTGGAATCTGCCGGCCCGGGCGACTGAGGGGAAGCAGGTCATTGTTGTTGGTGCCGGTCTGGCCGGTGCCACCACCGCACGGGCACTGGCGGAACGCGGTTATGACGTGCAGGTATTTGATGCCGGTGGCATTGCCAGCGGCGGTTCCGGCAACCCTCAGGGCGGCTTGTATGTGAAGCTGGCGGCCAGTGATCAGGCCATTCATACCGATTTTTATCTCACCGCCTTCCTCCATGCCCTGCCTTATATGCAGCACTATCTGGGAAGCGGTGATCAGCATAATCACAACTGGCAGCAGTGCGGTGTACTGCAATTGGCGTATGACGACAAAGAACAGCTGCGCCAACAGAAGTTTATGCAGGCACGGCCGTTGCCACACCAACTGGTCCACGCACTGGACCGGGAGCAGGCCTCCGCCATCGCTGGCTGCGAGCAGCAGTATGGCGGCCTGTTCTACCCGCAGGCCGGCTGGGTCAGCCCGGCAGATCTGTGCCATGCCCTGCTTGATCACCCCGCCATCCGCTTCCGGCAACAGTCTGTGGACGCGGTTGCTCAGCACGGCAACGGCTGGCAGATCCGCAGCGCAGAACAGGTCAGCCATTGCGATCAGCTGGTCATTGCTGCTGCCGCTGGTGCGCGCACCCTGTTACCTGAGGCCTATCTGCCGGTGAAACGCATCCGTGGCCAGCTCAGCTACCTGAACGCCGCCGTCACCCCGCCACTGAATACCGTCCTCTGTGGCCGCAGCTATATGGCGCCGGCCCATCAGGGGCGCCAGTGTCTGGGAGCCACTTACAATCTGCGTGACGACGGGGAAGAGATCCGCGATACCGATCACCTGAGTAACATCAGCCATCTGCCGGACTTTGGCCCGGCCTGGCATCAGATTGCCGGACAGGCCAGCCTGAAAGCCATTACCGGCGGCCGTGTCGGTTTCCGCTGCACCACGCCGGATTACCTGCCGATGGCCGGACCGGTGACTGATAATCAGGCCTTTATCCATGTCTTTTCACCTATGGTGAAAAATGCGAAACAGATACCGGCCTGCGAAGTGCCACACCTGCCGGGGCTGTGGCTGAACATTGGCCATGGTTCGCGTGGACTGGCATCCGCCCCCCTGTGTGCGGCACTGCTGGCCACCATGATCAGCGGGGACGCATTGCCGGTAAGCAAAAGTATTTACGCGGCACTGTGGCCGGGGCGTTTTCTGTTGCGGGATATGGTAAGACGTCGGCTGCCACCGGAACTGGGCGGCAGCTGACAACGAAGGTGGGATCAGACCACCCGTTTGAGGCGCCGGCGGCGCTCGGCATCGGCTTTCGCTCTGGCCCGGGCGCGCTCGGAATCTTCACGGATCTGACGCATAGCGGCCGACAGCTCAGCACAGCAGTGGCGGACTTCAGCCAGCTGTGCCTTCATCGCATCAATATCGCCCAGGGCCTGATTGATACGGCGTTTCAGTTGCTGTTGCTTAAGATCATCCATCCCGACCTCCCGACCAGCCATGGGCACGTAAAACACGTGCCATTTCAATGTGGCAGGTCGACGCCAGCGGGTCAAATAATATGACCGCATCACCGCGCTGCAGCTGACTCAGCACGTGCTGTTTTTTGTCAGCCAGGGAATAGTCGTAATCACCGTAATCGGTGCCTTCGCGACTGACAAACTCTTCCAGAATACCGTCCAGGGCATCCTCACTCAGCCGCTGCCAGGGGACTTCCAGTACCCCTTCAGCCGGGGCATCATCCCGTAGTGGAACGTCAGACGGCAAAGCCCGCCTCCCGCTCCCACTCACAGCTCATGCGCAGTTCATTATCGGACGGTACATGGCCATGCTCCACATGCCAGTTGAAGGTATGCTTACCGGACAGCTCAGTCTCCAGGTGAACCGTCGCCGACACCCAGTACATGCTTTTCAGCAGGTTCTCGAACTGACGCAGCCAGTGTTCCCATTCGTATTCCACCGCCTTATAGGAAGCGGCAAAATGAATCAGCTGGGTCTGGTAAGTGCCACTGAAGACGTCATCGCCCGGCATAGAGAACATTTCACGGCACAGCAGTGACCAGTCATCGTCCACACCCAACGGCAGAGACTGCACAGCGCTCCAGTTTGAGCGCCGCTGCAGGCGGGCGGTGAACTCATCGGCCACCGGACTGTGACGGATCACACCATAAACGATGGATTCCTGATCAAAATCTGACACACATCATCCTTCTGAAGGCTTCTGCTGGCATCATAACGGAAATAGCAGCAAACAAAAACGGCGCCGGGGCGCCGTTTTTGTTACAGATTACTGCCATCACGTCATTTGTGCAGTACATCAATAATCCGCTGTTTCACATAACGTCCGGGGGCATCTTCAATGGCTGCCAGCTCACCACTGCCGGGCTTGCGTGCTTCCACTTCTTCCATGCCGCCCCGCTGCAGAATCCATTGCTGCCAGTCCAGCCACCAGGATCCCTCATGATTGGTGGTATTTTTGTACCAGTCTTCGGCACTGGCCGGCATGCTGTCACTGGTCCAGTAACCATATTTGTTATTGGCCGGTGGGTTAACAATACCGGCAATATGCCCGGATCCGCCAAGCACAAAGCGGGTATTTTTCCCACCACCCAGCACCTTCGCCCCTTTATAGGTTCCCTGCCACAGGGCAATATGGTCCTGAGCCGTGGAAATAAAATAACAGGGCGCTTTCACCAGACGAATATCAATCTTCTCGCCATCCAGCTCAATGGCGTTCTTCTCAATCAGCTTGTTATTCAGATACAGATTACGCAGATACCAGGCGTGCATACGTGCCGGCAGGTTAGTGCTGTCAGTATTCCAGTACAGCAGATCAAAAGCCGCCGGGCGCTCGCCCTTCAGGTAATTGTTGATAAAAAACGACCAGAACAGGTCATTCTCACGTAAGGTGTTGAAACTGAACGACATCTGCCGGCCATCATAGTAGCCCAGCACATTCATCTGTTTTTCCAGACCACTGATGGCGGTTTCATTAATGAAGACGCCAATCTCACCCGGCATGGAAAAATCAATCAAGGTAGCCAGGAAGGTGGCCGATTTGATCCGGTCCTGCTTTTTCTTATGCAGATACGCCAGTGTGGTTGCCAGCAGCGTACCGCCGACACAGTAACCAATGGCATTGACTTCTTTCTCACCGGTGGCTTTTTCAATGGCATCCAGCGCAGCCACCGGTCCTTCCAGCATATAATTATCAAACCCTTTATCACGCAGGGAAGGCCCCGCGTTGACCCAGGAAATACAGAAGACGGTATACCCCTGATCCACCAGCCATTTAAGGAAGGAATTATCCTGCCGCAGATCGAGAATGTAGTATTTATTAATAAAGGGGGGCACAACCAGTAAAGGGCGCTTATAAGCTTTCTCTGTTGTCGGACTATACTGAATAAGTTGCATCAGATCGTTCTGATAGATCACTTTACCGGGTGTCACCGCGACATTACGGCCGACCTGAAAGGCACTGGTATCCGTCATGGCGACATTCAGTGCACCATGCACACTGTCTTCCATGTCTTTCATCAGCTGTTCCAGCCCCTTAAAGAAGTTGGCGCCACCACTTTCCATGGTTTTACGGATCACTTCCGGGTTCAGGCCGGCAAAATTGGTCGGCGACAGCGCATTCACATACTGACGCACCAGATATTCAACTTTCTGTTTGGCATGCTCACTCAGACCATTATCATTTCTGATAATATCCATCAGGCTGTTGGCCTGCAGCAGGTATAACTGCTTGATATAATCAAACAGCGGGTTTTCGCTCCACTGCTCATCCTTAAACCGTTTATCCCCTTTTTCCGGTGTCACTACCGGCTCAACATCCTTACCCAGAAAACGCAGCGCCGTACGCTGATACAGTTCCTGCTGCTTTTCCAGCAACTGCATCTGATAGTTCATCAATGTCTGGGGGGTTTTCATCAGGGACTCGCCGAATTCCCGCATGGCTTCGCTGAAATCCGTCATCACAGATGCGGCAGGATCCTCTGCTGAAGTCGGCTGGGAAACCACCCTTTCGATGGCTTTGCTGTACAACTCAGCCATGTGAGCTGCAGCATCATAATAATCACGAACCGCTGTTTCTATGCTTTCCTTTGGCATATTCATACATCACCTGATATTGAGAAACGACAGAGCAGATACTTCTGTAAATCAAAAAAGGCCACCTTACGGTGGCCTCTGACATCAGACGAAATCAGGCAGCTGATTTAGGCTTGGCAGCTGGCTTAGCGGTGGTGGCGGTGGTGGCTGCAGTAGAACGGGCCTCTTCCATAATGGATTCGACCTGCGTTTTAAAGTCCATAGCCATATCGGAGAATGCTTTTGCATCTTCCATGATCTTTTTGTTCAGCGCAGATACAGTTTCTGCCTGTGCCGCAGTATAGGTACGCAGGGACTCTGCGTCTTTAACATCAGTAGCACTTTTCATCTGCTCCAGACCCATTTCTGCGTAAGTCTTGATGGCATTCAGCTGAAAGTCGGTCATCTTCTCCATGTTCTCGACAAACATACTGTTAAATTTCGCCATCGGCGCATACATGGTTTTCGCCTGTTCGGTAAATGCGTTAAGAATACTTTCTTGCATAGTCTTGCTCCTTCAAAAGTCTGATACCAGGTTAGGCACATCCATACTAAGACACTTTGTCTTACACTTAAATGACACTACGCCAAGTAGTTTCCAAAATCCTGCAAATTATCAATCTTTATACTGAGTGCTGAATTGCGGGGCTAACAATGCGGCCAAATCTGTCCCGCATTGCCCTATTTATCCGGTGCCTGAGTCTGACCTGACATCATGCTGAACATAGTTTTCTGTAACTGTGTCATCGCACTCAAGCCTTCATTAAACATCGGCTGATAAAGACTGATGGGGTCATAGCCTTCTTCCCCCGCCTTCATCTTTTCCAGCACTGTGGAAAAAAATTCCTGCTGAAAAGCCTGCACATCCGGCAACCCCAGTACTTTACGGAATTCTTCCGGCGTCATGTCAAAACTAACATTAATTTTCATACCTACTCCTGAACTTTATGCCTGTTCATTTCCATTGACAACATTATTATTAAGAATTATCTGTTGCAGTTCTGAGACCAGCCCAGGCGATCAGCAGAGCGGTGCCAGCCGCTACCGAAGCCAGTAAGAAAACGCCCTGTCCCCCAACCTCCTGCCACAGCATACCGCTTAACCAGGCACCGGCTGCGCCACCCAGTCCGAAACCGACACTGGAATAAAGCGCCTGCCCTTTTGCCTGCAGTGTTCCCGGAAAAAAACTGTGTATATAACGCATGGCAACCACATGCATGGCACCGAAACTGAATGCATGCGTAAACTGTGCCAGCAAAAGAATCAGAACATTTCCCGGGTACAGCGCCACCAGTACCCAGCGTAACGCGGTCAGCAGAAGACTGACAATACACCACATCTGCAGACTGGACAGATTAACCAGACGGTGAAACTGCCAGAAAAGAATCACCTCAGCGGTAACACCAGCCGCCCACAACACACCGATCTGCCAGCTGGCGTAATGATGAGACTCCAGCCAGATACTGAAAAAGGTGTAATAAGGCCCATGACTTATCTGCAGCAGCACGGTCATGACAATAAAAGAAATTACCGGCCAGGAAATTATTCTTTCCCGGAAAGAAACTCCGGCAGCCTGATTGTCACTGCTCACCGCCGCAGATTTCAGGGTCAGACTATTAATGACCACGGCCAGCATCAGTAACAACATCAGCAGCGGCAACAGCACCACTGAAAAATAATCAAACAGCACACCGGCACACAGCACCAGCAAAATAAAACCGACTGAACCCCATACCCGGATACGGCTGTAAGCACCGATCTGATTATTCAGAGCCTGCATGGTAATGGCTTCATACTGGGGCAGCATCGCCGCCCAGAAAAATCCGTAACTGATCATCACCAGCAACACAGCGCTGCGGCTTTGTGCCAGCCAGATAAATGAAAAACAAATCAGGGTCATTACCCCGGCGAGACGGACCATCTGCAGTGGTGAGCGGAAGCGGTGACTGAGCGCTGCCCAGATATTGGGAGCGAGAATCCGCACCAGTCCGAAGCTGCCCATCAGCAGCCCGATATCCTGCGCGGAAAACGAACGCTGCTGCAGATACAGCCCCCAGTACGGGGCAATACAGCCAAGCAGGGAAAAATACAGGGCGTAAAACAGTGACAGCTGGCGGACAGGAACAGAAGAGGCTACGGCTGGCATACAGCACCCGCAATCAGCAGATAAAAAATGCCACCGGCTCAGCGGTGGCAGCAGACCTTACTCCGCGTGGGATGGAATCACGGGTGTGCTGCACTGCACATCGGCGTTCTGTCCGCGGTGACGGATCAGCTGATCCGCCAGTACGATGGCCATCATGGCCTCAGCAATCGGGGTGGCACGGATACCGACACAGGGGTCATGGCGGCCTTTGGTCACCACCTCAATCGGATTGCCGTCGATATCCACCGAACGCCCCGGAACAATCAGACTGGAAGTCGGCTTCAGGGCGATATGGGCAATAATATCCTGGCCAGTGGAAATACCCCCGACAATACCGCCGGCATGATTCGACAGGAAACCCTCCGGCGTCATTTCATCACGGTGCTCAGTGCCTTTCTGCTCAATGCAGTCAAAACCGTCGCCGATTTCCACGCCTTTAACCGCATTAATACTCATCAGTGCATGTGCCAGCTCTGCATCCAGGCGGTCAAAGATGGGTTCACCCAGCCCCGGCAACAGGCCGCTGGCCACCACACTGATTTTGGCGCCGACGGAATTGCCCTCCTTACGCAGGGCATTCATATAGCTTTCCATTGCTTCCACTTTGCCCGCGTCCGGACAGAAGAAAGGATTCTGCTCCACCTGCTGCCAGTCAAAGGCTTCGATTTTAATCGGGCCCAGCTGGGACAGATAACCTTTAACCTCAATACCTTTGGCGGCCAGTACTTTCTTGGCAATCGCGCCGGCAGCGACACGCATCGCCGTCTCGCGGGCAGACGAACGGCCACCACCGCGGTAATCGCGGAAACCGTATTTCTGGGTGTAGGCATAATCCGCATGGGCCGGACGGAAGGTGGCGGCAATATTGGAATAATCTTTGGAACGCTGGTCGGTGTTTTCAATCAGCAGACCAATCGGGGTACCTGTGGTTTTACCTTCAAACACACCGGACAGGATTTTCACCTGATCCGCTTCACGGCGCTGGGTGGTATAACGGGAAGTTCCCGGTTTACGCCGGTCGAGATCACGCTGCAGATCGTCTTCGCTCAGCTCAATTCCCGGCGGGCAGCCATCAACAATGGCGCCCAGCGCCAGACCATGGCTTTCACCAAAGGTGGTGACGGTAAAATTTTTACCAAAGGTATTTCCGGACATAACTTCACTCGTTGTTGTCGTGGTCTGCAACCGCCAGCTGAGGCGCAGAAATGTTTCAGTTATTCAGTAATCTGAGATCCCGTGCCTGCAGCACAAACACCCCGTGACCGCCGCGCTCAAAGTCAGGCCAGATAAACGGCAGCTGTGGATAGGCCGCTGCCAGTGCCGGCCAGCTGTTACCGACCTCCACCACCAGCAGGCCATCGTCGGTCAGATAGTCGGCAGCCTGAGCGAGCATGATGCGCACCAGATCCAGTCCGTCGTCACCGGCCGCCAAGGCCAGTTCCGGTTCATGGTGGTACTCATCCGGCAGACTGTGCATATCGTCGGCATCCACATACGGCGGATTGGAGACGATCAGGTCATAACGACCGGATGCCGCACTGAACAGATCCGACTGCAGCGCTATAACCCGGTCCTGCAGCTGATGGCGCTGTATGTTTTCGTCCGCCACTTCCAGCGCCGCAAACGAAATATCCAGCAATTCTACCTGAGCCTGCGGAAAGGCGTCAGCGCAGGCAATACCGATGCAACCACTGCCGCTACACAGATCGAGTATACGACGCGGGTCAGGTTGCCCCTGAGCCAGACTGCCCTGCCACCAGGGCGCAAAACGCTGCTCAATCATCTGTCCGATCGGCGAGCGCGGGATCAGCACGCGCTCATCCACCACAAACGGCAGACCACAGAACCAGGCCACACCAGTCAGATACGGCGCCGGAATGCGTTGTTCAATGCGTACCTTAACCAGTGCCAGCACAGTCTCCCGTTCCAGCCGGGTCAGGCGCGCCGTGTGCCATTCCGGCGCCAGGTCCCAGGGCAGATTCAGGGCATGGGTCACCAGCAGGCGGGCTTCATCCCAGGGATTGTCAGTACCGTGACCGAAGTAGATATCCGCTTCGTTCATACGGCTGACAGTCCAGCGGATCATATCCCCCAGGGTACGTAATTCAGCAGCGGCTTCGTCAGCCAGCAGATGCAGGTCAGTCATAGGGTGCCCGGAACAGCCTCAGGAAAACGCGCTAGTTTACCTGTTTTGGCTGCAGCGGGCATCTTTTCAGGCGGGGAATGCAGGCTTTATCCGGCACGGTCACCATAGAGGCTGGAATGCCCGGCTTCAAAGGCATCCAGCGCCTCATCGGCAATCCGGCGCCCCATATCGATGATTTCTTCAGCGCGGTAGAACTCATACATTTCACAGGCGGTCAGCGGCATTTTGATCAGCAGATCAGGCGGGTATCCGGCCAGCTTGTAGCGCGTCAGCGAAGCCGACATCACCTCAAACACCTGATTCAGGATTTCCAGCTTACCGAGGTTCTCATCGGCGTTTTTCCGCGCCCCGGCTTTGTTCTCCAGCCACTGTCCGGCTTTATCGAGCAGGGTATTGAACCACGCCTGTTTCTGCTGACTCTCGTCTTCGCTTTCCACTTTCACTTCGCCGGGAACCGGCACATCAGCGTTCAGATCCACGGCAATCATCAGGTCGGCATGAGCCGACACACAGGGCAGAATCGGCAGCGGATTCAGTACGGCGCCATCAACCAGCACGCGGCCACTGTCATCCGTTACCGGGTTGAACAGGCTGGGAATCGCGGCCGAAGCACGCACAGCGTGCTGCAGTGAACCACGCTGAAACCAGACTTCTTTTTTACTGCGGATATCCACCGCCACCGAGGTAAAGGGAATAGCGAGATCCTCGATATTGCGGCCATTCAGCATGGCGGCAATGCGGTTATAAAGGCGGTCACCGCGGATAACACCACTGGACAGCAAGCTGACATCCACCAGTTTGAGTACATCGAGATAATTCAGCGTGCACACCCAGTCACGGTATTCCTGCAGCTCACCGGCACAGTAAAAGCCGCCGATAATTGCCCCCATTGAACAACCGGAAACCATCACGATGTCGTAGCCCCGTGCTTCCAGGGCGTCAATCACACCGATATGGGCATACCCCCGCGCTCCGCCACTTCCCAGAGCCAGCGCAACGGTTTTTTTCACAGATTACCTCCCGGGCCAGAATACAAAACGCAATGCCGGTTTTATCTCACCATCCGCCGCCGGCGTCAGCGCACCATGGCCTCTTACATTCAGCGCATGACTGCCATCATCCGTTGCCTTTTGCAGCTGCTGTGCCAGTTTTTCTGAACAGTCAATATTGTCCTGCATGCGGCTGGCATCGTAACACTGCACCACCAGAAACAGACGCTGTTTCAGCCCTGGAGTCAGCCCTTTCAGCACCGTCAGCAACGGCCCACTCTGTTTTTCATCCAGCGTTTTTGCCTCTGCCACAAATCCCGGCAGCCAGCCGGATGATCCTTCCAGCGCCAGTTTCACCCGGTCTTCCATGCCGGCTTCAAACTCAATCGTATCCCGGGTACTGACAATATCCAGATTTACCATAATCTGCCGGGTTCCCCGCTGCACAATGTACAGCACATACAGGGTTTTGACACCGTCTTTGCCTTTATCCAGCGCAACGCTGTAAAACTGGTTCTGTTCACGGCCGACCAGGCGATAATTGGCAAAGATTTCGTTGGCCCAGAAATTACTGCTGCCACAATCCAGCGCCCGGCACTGATACAGAATATCCATCCCTTCCAGCTGTGCACGGTAGAAACCGGTGACCTCTTCCAGCGGCACATGTTCAGGTAACGACCATACCCGGCGCCACAGATCACCGTTCACCCGGCGTTCCTGCTCACCATAGGTCACAGCCTGGGTGCGTTTCAGACCGGACAGCACCACACGGTAATTCACCATGGTTTCTTTCTGCTCATTCTGCAGCTGCGAGCGGGGAAAGGTTTCCACGGCCTGAGCCGGTGTCAGAGCGAAGACAAAACAACCTGCCAGCAAGATCCGCCAGATCATTACAAACTCCCGTTAGAAATATCCGTCCATTGTTAACACATGTCCGGAACGGGGCAAGTACCCGCAGCACTTTCACCGTCACAGCTCCGGCTGCTACACTCGCGCTCCGTTTCTGCTTCTGATTGACCCGGATACCTGCTGTTCATTATGAGAAAACTTCCGCACGCCATCCTTACCGGACTGATCACCCTGCCCCTGCTGCTGACCGGCTGTGCCGCACTGCAGCCGGCTCCGGGCGATGAAACCCCGCCGCTGCCACCGCCCTCACAGGAAGAACAGGAAAATGCTGCCGCTACCGTCAGCACCCTGTTTGATGACTATTACCGCTTTGAACTGGATCACAGCCCGGTGCTGCGCAGCCAGCTGGGCTACAGCGGCCAGTTTGAGTGGGACGATATCTCTGCCGAGGCACGCGAAGAACGTATTCATTATTATCAGGAACTGCGCCGCCGGTTACATGAAATCCGTGAAGATGCCCTGACAGAAGAACAGCGCATCAGTTACCAGACCCTGCTCGCCAGCCTCGAATTCCGGCTGCTGCTGGTGCCGTTTGAGCAGTATGACTATGGTTACAGTCAGATGGGTGGCTGGCACACGGAGGTGGTCAATATTCTGGTTAACTATCACCCCATCAGCAGCATTCCCGAAGCACACGACTACATCAGCCGGCTGGAAGCCATTCCGGTACTGTTCAAACGCTGGGAAGAAAATATCCGTGCCGCTGAGGAAAATGGCATTATCCCGCCAGCCTTTGTCTATGCTGCCGTAGAGGCCAGTATCGGCAATATCATCAGTGGTGACCCCTTTACCCGCAGCGATACCCCATCGCCGCTGTGGCAGGATTTTATCAGCAAGCTGGATCAGCTCGGGCTTTACCCGTCCACCTATAAACTGCTGGAGCGCAAAGCCCGCTCGGCGCTGATCAATGATGTGAAGCCAGCCTATGAACGCCTGCTGTCACTGGTTAAAGAGCAGCGTAATGTCGCTCCACGCCACGCTGCCGCACTGGATCACAAAGACGGCCTGCGCTATTACCAGTTGCTGCTGAGTTACTACAGCAACAGCCACTATGATGCCGATTACATTCATCAGCTGGGACTGACCGAAGTCAGCCGCATTCAGAATCAGATCCGCCAGCTGGCACCGGCACTGGGCTACAGCGGCAGCAATGAAGCGCCAATCAGCGAGCTGTTCCGCTGGGTGGAAGCTCACAGCCAGACCTTCCCTGACAGTGAACAGGGACGGGATGAATTCATCGGTTTCCAGAAAAGTCGCTTACGCAGCATTGCTGAACGTCTGCCGTATTTCTTCACCCGCCTGCCACAAACACCGATTGCGGTGAGAACCGTGGAAGAATACCGCGCCGACAGCGCTCCGGTCGCGTTCTACGAATCACCGTCACTGGATGGTACCCGGCCCGGCGTGTATTACATCAATCCGCGGCGCATGAACGATATTCCACGCTACCGTCTGGCCGCACTGGCTTATCACGAAGCCCTGCCCGGCCACCATCTGCAGATTGCCCTGGCACAGGAAAACCAGGCCCTGCCGGACTTCCGCCGCATTATTGGCAATACTGCCTTCAGTGAAGGCTGGGCCTTATATGCGGAAAAACTGGCCGCTGAAATCGGTGCTTATCAGGATGTCAGTGAGCGCTATGGCCAGCTGGTGATGGAACTGTGGCGCGCGGTACGGCTGGTGCTGGATACCGGCCTCAATGCCAAGGGCTGGAGCCGGCAACAGGCGCTGGATTACCGCCTCGCCAATACCCCCTTCTCCCGCGCTGACAGCGAAGCCGCCATCAACCGTTATCTGGTGATGCCAGGGCAGGCTGTCGCGTATAAGATGGGGGAGCTGCGGATTGAGGCCATCCGCCGTCAGGTGCAGGACATTCAGGGCAGTCGCTTTGATCTGGCCGCCTTCCACAGCGCGTTGCTGGATGAAGGCGCCCTGCCGCTGGATATTGTGGAAGAAAAAATGCTGCGCTGGGCACGAAGCGCCGCCACCCGGGCCAGCACTGCCGCACCTGTCAGTACGGCAACGGCTCAGTAACGCAGCTGCAGGCCGGCCTGCCAGTAAGTATCCTCACCCGGCGTCGCACTGACGCCGGCATCCGTATCGTCAGTGGCCTTGATACGGCGGTGACGCAGCTGACCCAGCTCGGCGCTCAGCCACACCGGTCCACGCCAGTGAAATTCGCCGCCGAAACCGGCCTTCCAGTTGGTGTAAGACACCCGGTAGGTACCGGTCAGCCCCTGAATTTCTTCCTGCCAGACACCACCTGCCGGGCGGATATGCACAAAGGTCGACAGGTTGTCAGACCAGCGCGTCTGGATCAGGGTACGCGGAAAGCCCAGCAGAGCTTCGGTATCACGCGTGGCTTTCCAGGCAAAAGACAGCACCGGCCGCGGATTGAAGTCACCGAATTCCCGGTTAACCGTCAGCCCCAGTTCCCAGAAAGAACCGCCCTGCTGATACAGACGCCCGGTCAGATCAAGATTCACCGCCAGGCTGTCACTGTCGATGGCCGCCAGATCCGTCATCAGACCCGGTTCCGCCCGGATCAGGAATTCGCTGCTGCGGCCACGGCGCTGGCGGTATTCCAGCGGCAGCGACAGCCAGTAATAATCATTCTGCGCCGCGGTGGTACCTTCCCAGCTGAATTCTGTGGCATCGATATGGGCCGACGTTTGTACCGACTCCTGACGGTTGCCACGCGCTTCCAGCGGCAGCGTCAGACTGATCTGGGTGCGGCTGAAACGGGTGCCATCACCGTTGTCCGGTGTCCCCGGCCCTTCTGTCGCCCAGTACAGGCCATCGGCCTGCGCCAGCAGTGGCAACAGCAGCGCCGCGCCGGTTACCCATTTAACTGTCCTGAGAACTCTGTAATAAATCGTCATAAGCTTCCTGTACACTGGCATAGCTTGCGAGAGCACCACTCTTCTGTTCAGAGGAGCGCACCGTCTGCAGCGCTTCGAGTACGTCTTTCACATTATTAAAACCTGCCAGCAATTCATCCGGGGCACCGGCTTCTTTCAGCAGCTCAGTATAGCCAGTGATCAGCTCATGGGCTTCCGCTTCCTGCTGCCGGCTGAGGGCTGTGGAAGCGTTATCGATATTATTCAGTACACTGACCACCACAGTCAGGGCTCTGGCTGCCTCACTGTCACCGTCGATGCTTTCGTTAACGATAAAACTGTTGAGGAAATGCACGGCTTCACTGATAGCCGACGCACTGCCACTGGCAGACGTGGTATTGCCAAGTGCGCGGTAATCGCTTGCCGACAACAGTCCTTCTTCATACAGGCGGTCAGTCAGCGCCGGAATATCAGCCGAAGAAAAATCGGCATCAAAGAATTCTGCTGCCACCGCGCTCAGCCGTTCAGCGCGAGAAGAAATCGACACCGTATCCGCAGAAGCTGCCAGACTACTCTGCTCAGCCTTGTTCTCAGCTTCCTCATCATTCGTATCAGGGCTGGCAGCAGAAGCGTTATTCTGCCCTAACATATTCAGATACTGGCTGTAGCCGGAACTGTCATTAATATCCATAAAACCTCCGTAAATATAAGGAACCTCTGAATAACCGGGTGCTGTCTACGGGGTATCAGCAATTAATGAGCCAACCATCAGAAACGGTTATTTTCTGCAATACAGTCAGCGAAAGCGGCCATAACCGGCCGCTGAGCGACAAATAATTGCCGCCCGATAAACGAACAGTCGATGTGAATGCCGGAAGCTGATTAAAGCGGGGTCTTTAATCAGTCTTTTCTTTTTTCTCGGTTTTTTCCCGCCGCGTAATATGCTGCTTTACGCTGTGCACGCCCCAGTACACCAACAGCAGAACCACAGGCATGGAAATACCTTTGGCCAGATCGCTGTCTATTGTCAGCCCGGCGGATTTCATCCCGTCGAAAGCAATGCCCAGCAGCGCCAGAACGTAATAACCGATGGCCACCACTGACAGCCCTTCCACCGTCTGTTGCAGCCGTAACTGCAGATGACTGCGGCGGTTCATGGACGACAGCAGATGCTGATTCTGCTCCTGAATCGACAGGTCCACCCGCGTGCGCAGCAGGCTGGTGGTGCGGTGAATACGGCGCGATAAATCTTCCAGCCGGTCGCGCACGGAGTTACAGGTTTTAATCCCCGGTGTCAGCCGCCGTTCCAGAAACTCCTGCAGGCTCTGCATGCCCTCAATGGGACTTTCGCGCAGCTGCTTCAGGCGGTCACGGACCAGATCGTGGTAGGCAACCGAGGCAGAAAAACGGAAATTGGTATCCGAACGGGAACGCTCAACTTCTGCCGCCAGCTGTGATAATTCCTGCAGCAGGCCGCGCTCGTCTTTGTCGGAGGCGATATCAGAAATACTCTGATTCAGCGTTGCCAGACTGTCTTCCACCCGCCCCAGTTCATTGCCCATATGACGCGCTACCGGCAGTGCCATCAGCGACATCAGGCGGTAGGTTTCCAGCTCAAACAGACGCTGCAGCAAACGCCCGGACTGATACGGCGTCAGATTTTTATTGAACGCCAGCATGCGCCCGAAGCCATCACTGTGCAGTTTGAATGCCGTCCACACCTGTGCCTTACCATCGGCAACCCAGGAACCCGCCACCCGCTGCCCTTCAAACCATTTATGCAACTGTTTTTCATCCGGCTCCTCATCCACCACGGCCAGATTTACCGCCACCACCAGCTCACCCGGCATCGCAGCCAGCCAGTCACGTGGCACAAAACTCAGCGCATCGGCCGAAAAAGGTTCAACGCCGGGACAGATAAAGGTGAAGTTGGCAAATTCCAGATGGCGCTCCCAGCGCAGTTCAAAACCACCGAAATCCTGATACAGACAGGATGAATCCGCCGCCGGTGCCGGCACGCTGAAACGACGGCACAGATCCACCACATGCGCGTGCAGATCCTGACGGTTGTTATCCAGCAGCACAGTAAAATGGGCAACGTGGCAATTACCTTCAATCACCGGGGACGGCCGGTTATGCAGCTCTTCATACAGGGCTGAACGCCACGGGTGAACCTTCAGGGCCACCGACGGTGACGCGATATCCGGTGCCGCATCCTGCAGGGTGTTTTTCATAACATTACCGATCAAGACAATTCAGGGCCAATTGTACCCGACAGGAACCGATTAGGAAGCGTGCGAGCCTGCACCGTCAGCGGCGGCTGACGTCAGCAGCAGCTGCGCCACACTGTCCTGCAGCCGGGTATTCCACTGCGCCTGCCAGCCTTGCCATAACGGCCGCTGCGCTTCACTGAGCACGACGTCAGCTGGCACCGGCCGGGTCATTTCCGCCAGCGGCTGATCAGCGCTGAGCGCTTTCATGGTCAGCTGATTCAGGTCGCGCAGCCACACCCACTGCTGATCCTGACTCAGGGTCAGCCAGCCACGCTGCTGACAGAAGGCCAGCTGCTCATTGACTTCTTCCGGCGTCAGATCCGGCAGCGCTGCAGTGAGCGCTTCTTCGTCATTTTCCAGCCCGGCCTGCTGCCGCTGCCAGAGCACGTCGATCAGCCGCAGGCGCAGCCACAGTGCCGGCAGACCACGGGGTTCGGTGGTGGAAAAATGACTCAGGCTGAAACTCAGTTCGGCGCCCAGCAACAGCAGCAGCCAGGACAGGTAAATCCACATCAGAAACAGCGGCACCGCCGCAAAGGCACCGTAAATCAGCTGATAAGACGGAAACAGTCCGACGACACGCGCAAACAGAAATTTACCCGCTTCAAACACCGTGGCCACAAACAGCGCCGCCAGCAGCGCATGCCGCCACGGCACCTTACAGTTGGGTACCAGCATATACAGCGCGGTAATGGCGCCGCTGCTCAGCAGCCACGGCAACAGCCGCACCATAACAGGCACGCTGCTGAAATTACTCCACAGTGGCAGGGATGCCAATAGCGAACTGGCCGCCAGCGCCGCACCGAATAACAGTGGCCCCAGACTCAGTACCGCCCAGTAACGCAGAAAGGTCTGCAACCCGGAACGCGGCTTTTCCACGTTCCAGATTTTATTGAACTGCATTTCAATGGTACGCAGCAGCATAAAAGCCGTAACAAACAGGAAGAGGACGCCCACCCAGGTCAGCTTGCGCGCCTGCTGGCTGAACTGCACCAGATAATCCGACACCGTACCGCTGCCTTCCGGCATCAGGTAAGCCAGCAGATCGGTGTGGGCCTGCTGGCCCCAGCTCTGCAGTGCCGGCAAGGCACTGAGAATGGCGTAGGTGACGGTAATCACCGGCACCAGCGCAAACAGAGTGGTGTAGGTCAGTGCGGCGGCATCACGGCGGCGGGATTCGCCTTCAAAACGTTTGATGGTCTGCCATAACACACGTCCGGCATGGCGCCAGCGTTGCGGATCGGTAATGGACATCAGAGGTTGTGGCTCCCGGCAGGAATCCGCGCCAGGTGACGGATTCATTTGTTACAATGCCGGCTGTTTCTGTTTTAACCGGCCCTATAAGGATGACCGCAAGCATGAGCGAAATTCAGATTTACCACAATCCGCGCTGCTCCAAATCCCGCCAGACCCTGGCCCTGCTCAATGAACAGGGGATTGATCCTGAGGTGATTGAATACCTGAAAGAAACACCGTCAGCAGCGGAGCTGAAAGCCGTGCTGAAAAAACTGGGGATCCCCGCGCGTGAACTGCTGCGCACCAAGGAAGCCGAATATAAGGAAGCCGGTCTCGACAATCCACAGCTGAGCGAAGAGCAGATTATTGCCGCCATGCTGCAGTACCCGAAACTGATTGAACGGCCGATTGTCATCAACGGCGATAAAGCCCGCATCGGCCGCCCACCGGAGCAGGTGCTGGAGATTCTGTAATGACACAGCCATATATTCTGGTGCTGTACTACAGCCGTCACGGAAAAACCGCTGAGCTGGCAAAACAGATTGCCCGCGGTGTGGAAAAAGTGACCGGGGTTGAAGCCCGGCTGCGCACGGTGCCGCCGGTTTCACCGGCTACCGACGCCACCCTGCCGGCGGTACCTGACAGCGGTGCAGTGTACTGCAGCACCGATGACCTGAAACACTGCGCCGGCCTGCTGCTCGGCAGCCCGGTGCGTTTCGGCAATATGGCCGCGCCGCTGAAGTATTTTCTCGATAGCACCAGCCCGCTGTGGCTCACCGGTGCGCTGATCAACAAACCCGCCGGTGTTTTCACCGCCGGCTCATCATTGCACGGTGGCCAGGAGGCCACCCTGCTGAGCATGGCGCTGCCGCTGCTGCATCACGGTATGGTGTTTGCCGGCCTGCCATACAGCGAAGCCGGCCTGCTCGCCACCCGCGGCGGCGGTACCCCATACGGGGCCAGTCACTGGAGCGGCGGCAATAATGAGCAGCCGGTCACAGCCGATGAAAACAGCCTGTGTCAGGCACAGGGCGAACGTATCGCCCGTATGGCACTGGCGCTGGCTGCCATGCATGCAGGAGATGCCGGATGAAAACCCGTTACGCTTACGCCGGCATGACCGCCAGTTACCTGATCACCCTGCTGATCCTGCTGCTGTCGACCTTCGCCAGTGCGCCGGACACTATCGCTGAACCCTGGCTGTTCTGGTTATCCGGCATCGGTATCTGGCTGTTTAAAATCCTGCCGCTGCTGCTGTTTATTCCCGGCCTGATTGCCCGCCGTCACAGCACATCTGCCTGGTTGTCTTATATTGCCATGCTGTATTTTGTTCTGGCGGTGCTGCTCACTTTCACCCCCGATGCTTCGCTATGGGGCTGGGCCATGAGTGTGTCCACGCTGGTGATGTTTCTGACCAGCATGTTTTATACCCGCTGGCGCAAAGCCGATCTGAACGGATAAAACTGAATAATCCGTCCAACACAGTCAGGTTTATGAGCTAATCTTTTACCGGACTTGTTAATAATGGATGGATCTTCCATGAAACCCAGCCTGCTGCGCAATCTGCTGCTGGCCTTTCTCGGCTTCGGCGTCCTGATGGGCGCCGTATTCCCCTTTTACGCGGCCATATTTGTTGATTTCAAACCCGGTATGAAAGCCTGGTTTGTCATTGGCTGTCTGGTGGCCGGTGTCAGTATCGGCGTGACCAATTATCTGCTGCTGCGTAGTCTGCTGCTCAACCGCCTGCAACAGATTTCGGTCATTGCCAATGCCATCAGCCAGCGCGATCTGCGCGGCCGCTGTGAACTGCAGAGTGCCGACGTGATCGGCGATATTATCGGCAGCTTTAATTCCATGGGCGATACCCTCACCCAGGTCGTCGGTCAGCTGCAGCAACACAGTGAAGAGATTGATCAGGGCGTAGCCGATATCCGCCAGCACGCCGGTGAAACCACCAGCGCCATGGATAAGCAGCAGCAGGCAGCCGACCTGGCGACCCATTCCGCGCAACGTATGGTCAGTTTTGCTGACGGTGTCAGCCAGACCTCAGCCGCCACCGCCAGTGCGGTGGCAAACAGTCTGGAACAGGCGCGCGCTGGCGCCAGCGCTGTGAATCTCAGTCTTGATGCACTGAACCAGCTGACCGGTGATATGGAATCCGCCGCCGGTGTGCTGCAGCAGGTGGAAAATGAAAGCCAGAACATCGGCGGTGTGATCAGTGTGATTCAGGGCATTTCCGAACAGACCAATCTGCTGGCGCTGAATGCCGCGATTGAAGCCGCCCGGGCCGGTGAACAGGGACGGGGCTTTGCCGTGGTCGCCGATGAAGTCCGTACCCTGGCACAGCGGACTCAGACCGCCACCGAAGAAATTCAGACCATGATCAGCAATCTGCAGAATGTGGCGCTGGACATGGTCAATGGCATGAACCGCAACCGTGGTCAGGCCGACAGCAGTCTGACCTATGCAGAGCAGGCCAAAAGCACCCTGCAGGCCATTTCACAGACCATGCAGTCCACGCATGAGACGATCGGCACCCTGGTGCAGGATGCCGGGGAACAGAACCGTATCGCCGCGGAACTGGAGCAGGCCATCAGCCAGATTGTGACCATGACCGGGGAGTGCCGTCAGCGCGCCACAGATACCAGCCACAGCAGCCGCAAACTGGCGGCTATCGCCGCCGGTCTGCAACAGCTGGTCGGCGGCTTCCGCTACTGAGCCTCAGTCTTCCTCACCCCAGTCGCCGTCGGTGGAATCGTCGGCGATTTCAGTGACAATCGGCTCACCGCATTTGGCGCATTTGCCTTCCACATACACCACACCGTTGAGTTCGTACTCCTGTGGCTCAACCATGCCCAGATCGGCTTCCATACAGTTGTTGCACCAGGTCTGGCTCAGAAAAGCCTGCTGGTCTTCTTCATCACGTGCGTAAAAGTCGCGTTCAATGCGCTCCATAATCATCTCTCATCTGATATCCGGTTTGTCCGCCACTGTACCTAAGGCAAGCATAATGCGGGCTGTCAGCGGCAGCATTGTATGCGCAATTCCCCTGTGATTGGACCGTTTTTTCTCCGTCTGGCACAAACAGCTCTGCTCAGCGACACGGCAATTATTCATCCTCTGACGGACATTCCATCCACTCAGGGGCAATAACCATGATCACCCTCCACCACCTCAATAATTCCAGGTCACAGCGTATTATCTGGCTGCTGGAAGAACTCGGCGTTGAGTATGAAATCCGCCGTTATGAGCGCAACCCGGCCACCTCGCTGGCACCGGCCAGCCTGAAAGCCATTCACCCACTGGGCAAATCACCGCTGATTACGGATGGTGAGCTGACCATCGCCGAATCCGGTCTGATTATCGAATATCTGCTGAAACGCTACGATCAGGGCCGCCTGTTGCCCGCTGATGACAGCCCGGAATACTGGCAATACCTGTACTGGTTGCATTATGCCGAAGGTACCCTGATGCCCCTGCTGGTGATGACCCTGATCCTGAATAAAGTCCGCGAGGCGCCGATGCCCTTTTTTATCCGTCCGCTGGCCCGCGCCATCGCCGATAAAATCGGCCAGAGTTACAGCGCTCCGAACCTGACGAATAACATGGCGTATATCGAACAGCATCTGAGCAATCACCGCTGGTTTGCCGGCGAACGGATGAGCGGTGCCGATATGCAGATGATTTTCCCGCTGGAAGCAGCGCTCAAGCGTGGCATCTGCGAAAAAGATTTCCCCCACATCGCCGCCTTCGTCAAAAAAGTGCATGCCATGCCGAACTATCAGACTGCTTTGCAGAAAGGTGGTCCGTACGATTACGCCTGAAGCACTGCGGCCGGTTAAGTCCGTGAATCCATCACGGGCTATTCGATTAAAATTTTTTATGATGGTTAAAAAAGTGTCCAACAGTGTCGGGATTGCTCACCTGCGTTTTCTTATGTTGTCACTGATAAGTTACTCATGACTACAAAATGATAACAATTCCCGGGCTTACCGCTCTGGTATTTCCATCCGCTGCCTGTCCTGTACTGCAGGCAGCCACGCAGCACTGACAGTCAGCCCCCGTATTCTCTGGCCTGCAGCCTTTTCCGCTATTTCCTGACCAGCTGATTAGTTTTGATAATTACCTCAGGAGGCCGCCCCACCACCTCTGCCCGCCTCTTCTACGCTTAAGTCATCGTAAATAAAGCGGAAGACCCCTGACCATGAAAACCAAGTATCAGGTCATTCTGAGTGTTGTCCTGATTGCTGTTCTGGCGATCCTCTCCACCAGTATTATTTTTGCCGTCACGGCTGACCGTATGACCACGGAAAATGCCGGACATCAGGTCAGTGAGCGCCTGATCGCCAGCCGTAACCTCAGCCAGAAAGCGATTGAACGCCACCTGTTGTTTATCCAGAACCAGCTCAGCAACCTGGCCGCCAACCCGGCAATTCAGCAGGCCTCGCGTAAAATGGCCAAGGCTTTTTCTGATTATCAGGAAGAAATGATCGGCGAACGCGACGACAATAACGTTAAGGCTTATTACGAAGAGTTTGCCGGCGTTTTCCGCCAGAAAAACCCGGCGGGCAACATTGATGCCGACGCTCTGTTCTCCGCCACGGATAAAAACGCACGCATTCTGCAGAACGACTACATCGCCTCCAACCCCAGTCCGATCGGCAGCAAAGAGGAACTGTTTTCCACCTTCAGTGGCACCAGTTACGATGACGAACACCAGTTGCTGCACCCTTATCTGTACGATTACCGCCAGCGTTTCGGTTACCGCGATATTTACCTCGCCGAAGCGAAAAATGGCAGCATTATTTATTCGGTTGCCAAAGAAATTGATTTCGGTACGTCACTGCTGAACGGCCCTTTCGCCCGTTCCGGTATCGGTGAGGCCTTCCGCAAAGCCGTTGAGCTGCCACAGGATGAAACGGCCTTTGTCGATTTCAGTACTTATATCCCCGCCTACGGTTCTCACGTGGCCTTTATGTCCGCCCCGGTTTATCAGTACAGCCGCCTGGTGGGGGTACTGATTGTGCAACTGCCGGTGGAAGCCATTAACGCCATCATGACGCAGGATCAGATGTGGCAGGATGCCGGCTTCGGCAAAACCGGTGAGACCTATCTCGTCGGCCAGGATCACACCATGCGCAGTGACAGCCGCGCCCGCCTTGAAAACCCGGAAGAATTCGCCCGTCAAATGAGCCGCTCCGGCATTGATGTCAGCGCTTCTGCCATCGGTCAGGTCACGGTAAATAATGAAGCCACCCGTCATGCGCTGAATGGTGAAAGCGGTGTGATCCGCAGCGACAACTACCTCGGCCAGCCCACCGTCACTGCCTACAGTCATGTGGATTTCCTCGGCGTCCGCTGGGCGTTACTGAGCTCCATTGATCAGCAGGAGGCCTACGCAGCGGTCAATGCCCTGAGCCAGACCCTGACCCGTACCGGCGTGATTATTTCGGTGGTGCTGATTGCCATCGTACTGGTGGCCGGCTTCTGGCTGGGTACCCGCATCAGCCGCCCGACCGAAATCTTTATCGAAAAAATCCGCTATCTGGCCGACAGTCAGACGCTGGAAAGCAGCTTCAGTGAACAAGGAAATTCAGAATTTGCCCAGCTGGGTAAAGCACTCAATCTGCTGTTCAGCAAACTGGCCGCCTGCTTTACCAATATGAACAACACAGTCACCGTACTGACGGCCAGCGCCGAACAGATGAAGGCCTCGGCCACCACCTCCACCAGCCAGATCACTCAGCAGAACGAAGAGGTCAACTCAGCCGCTACCGCCACCACCGAAGTCAGTGTGTCGGTGCAGGAAGTAGCGCAGTACGCGCAGCAGACGTCGGAAAAAATGCAGGATACGGCGCGTCAGGTAAAACTCAGCCACGATATGTCGCATACCGTGCGTGAACGGATCGCCAGCCTGCAGGAAAAAATGCAGTCTGCGCTCAGCGATATGGATCTGCTGCATCAGGAAAGTGACAGCATCGGCGAAGTGCTGGATGTGATTCAGAATATTGCTGAGCAGACTAACCTGCTGGCACTGAATGCGGCCATTGAAGCGGCCCGTGCCGGTGAACAGGGCCGTGGTTTCTCTGTCGTCGCCGACGAAGTCCGCACCCTGGCCAGCCGCACCGCGGCCAGCACCGACCAGATCCGCGAAAAAATTCATTCGCTGCAGACACAGGTAGTGGCTGCCCGGCAATCCATGGAAGCCTCTCAGGCTGACACCACCGCCAGCATGGACAATGTGAACACCACCACCAGCTATATGGATGAAATGTCAGCCATGGTGGCCGAAGTCGGCGACATGAGTCTGCACATTGCCACTGCCGCCGAGCAGCAGAGTAAAGTGATTACCGAAATTGACCATAACGTCAGCCGGGTGAAAACCCTGTCCGATCAGGTGCAGGGGGCCAGTCAGAACATCCAGCGCTCCAGTGAAGAGCTGGAAACCATGGCCGCAGATATGAGCCGTCAGATTCAGGAGTTTAATTTCTGATTCCCTGCGACTCACGGTTGCACAGTGATCGCGCTTGTCAGCCGGCGCTGATACCAATCGGCTGATAGCCCTGCCAGTCCGGCACTGGCGCGCTGCCGTGCGGATTTTCCCGCAGGCGGATATGGTAACCGTTCAGCTGTTGCAGCAGCAGACAGTTATCGACATCCTTAAGGTTATCTTTGTGCTGTTTATCAAAGCCCACCAGCAGGCGGGCTTTGGCTTTTTCTTTCGCTTCCGCCGCCGTTGCTGCGACAAATAAACCAAAGTCGTGCGCTTCAGCCAGCTGCCCGGCGCGGTAGCCGCCGACATTCACAAACCAGAGTTTCAGTGGGCTGTCATCCTTCTGAGAGCTGAGCTCAACATCATAGCCGTCTGCCCAGCGGATACGCATATAACCATCCAAATGAATTTTATCGGCATCGCCGAACCAGGCGTCACGCAGCAGCGGATAGGCCTCTTCTGGCTGAGTCACAGCCACAAACTGCACATCGTGTACTTCAATATTGGAACGCCCGGCATTGCCGCCGACGTAAAACATATACAGATCAGGCACTGACATTTTCCCCGGCTGATAAAAAAACCGATGGTAGCATATCAGTTACCGGCAAAGCGCAATTGCTGGCGTACATCACTGGGCGTGAGCCCGGTCCAGCGTTTGAAAGCACGGCGGAAATTGGTGGTATCGTTAAAGTGTAGATAGTGAGCAACCTGCTCGTTATTGAAATCCCTGACATGCAGCAGATACAGGCTGACGTGCATACGGGCCTGATCCTGCAGCTGCTGAAAATGACTCTGGTGTTTTTTCAGTTTGCGCTTGAAAGTCGCCGGGCTCATACCGAACACCGCCGCCACATCGGGCAGGGTCACTGCGTCACTGATGTGGGCGATCAGCCACTGATACACGGCTTCCGTAAAGCCATCGCTGGCATAGTCGTCACGCAGCACCCCGGCTTCCTGCCATGCTGCCTGAAAACCGGTAACCGAACCCCGCGGCCAGGCAGCCTGCAGCCAGGATTTTTCGATCATCATCACATCCACGCCGAGGCCGAAGTGCAACTGGCTGCCGAAATGTACCTGATACTGTTCATCCGCCGCCGGCCGCGGGTAACTGAAACCATAACGCCAGGGCAGACTCTGCTGCGCCAGCCAGCGCGACATGGAAGTCAGTGCCATCATCGCCGTTTCCACCATAAATCGGTGCTGCTCCTGCAGGCCACAGGTATCCAGCCACTGCACGTAACAGTAGTGTTCATCCTCAAACACGCGCGGCGCCAGCAGCGGGCTGAGAAAACGGCGGTAACGCACCAGTGCCTGCAGGGCACAGCCGAGATCCGGCGCATTACTGAGCAGCTGACTGCCGGCACCGTAATGCCCCGGCCACAGGTTGTCGCCCCAGCGGAAACTCAGATCGCCTTCCGCCACCAGCTTATCGCCGTTGGCAATCAGCTGTTTCAGCTGCAGCTGTGACAGCTTCTGCTGCCCGGCCAGAATATCTTCATAAAACAGTCCGCTACCGCGCAGCACTTTGTGACTGCTGATATCGCGCGCCAGCAACAGGTCGAGCAGCAGCGCCGGCTGATAATGCGCCGGTAAATATTTTTCGTCACACTCGTACCAGACCATGGTCATCCGTTTACGCCGCCTGATAACAGCCACGCCCGTCATGGGCCTGCAACAGGGCGTCATTGGCCCGCGCAATCAGCTCAGCCGCACCTTCGCCCGGCTGCGCCGTACAGAGACCGGCCAGAATACGCTGATACAGCGTCTGTGCCGGCTGACCGGTTTTAAAGGCAAAATGCTGCACCGCCATCCGCAGCTCCTGCACCAGCTGTAAGGCCTGTTCAGCATCCGCATCCGGCATCACCAGCGCAAAACGCTCGCCGGCATAACGGCAGATCACGTCCTGCGGACGCATATTCAGTAACAGAATTTCAGCAATTTCGCGTAACAGGCGATCCGCTTCACGGTGACCGATGGCGCGCGCGACCCCGGCAAAGTGATCCGTTTCCAGCATCACCAGAGTCAGCGGTTTACCCACACTCGCAGCCAGCTGACGCTCCAGCTGCTGTTTCAGATAATCGGCCCGGCCAAGCTGGGTCAGACCGTCAATATAACGGTGTTCACGGAACAGACTTTCACGCTTCTGCAACTGACGGTTAATGGACAGCTGCTCGCCATGCCAGTGAAACAGGCCATACGTCAGCAGGGCAATGCCGACCGGCATAGCGCCCGATTCCAGCCAATGATCCCACCACTGTTCTGCCGGCAGGCGGATAAATTCATCCAGATTATCCTGCCACATGGCAATAAACATAAAGCCCAGCCCCAGGGTCAGCAGATCGGTCACCCGCCCGGCCGGACGGCTGCCCAGAATCAGCACCATCCATACGGCAATGGCAACGGCACTGCCGCCTTCGCCCAATACGTCCAGCCAGTCGATTTCCGCCCATGTTTTGGCATCGCCGATCCAGATACTGGCCGCCAGCGAAAGCAATGCCAGGCCAAAAATCAGCAGTAATTTATGACGGTGAAGGCGTAACGTCTGCAGCATAAAACCTGACCTCAGAAAATGTCTGAGCGGGTAATAGCAAGCCAATATGACAGTCAGATGACAACACTGAAAACCGCTGAAAATGCGCTCAGGGGTCAAATCAGCTCATGCCGGCCGCGGAATTTATTTCATTTCCGCCGCTCACAGAGCCCGGTCCGCCGACGATCTGCCGCCGACACTCTGCCCTGACCTGCCCGCGATCTCCCCACAGGGGTTAATGCGGATCAGAAGCCAGCGTTTTACCCGTGTGCAGCCCCCGTCTCAGCGCCGCCACCGAAGGCCTGTCACATAACCGACATATTCTGTTTCTACCGTCGCCGTGAATTCAGATTTCACCCATTAACGGAGTAACCGATATGAATTTCCGCCTCAAGCCACTGGCTGCTGTGATTGCCCTGGCTGCTGCCAGTCTGGCACCTCCTGCGCTGGCCGACGGGATTGTTGAAGGACGTGTTACCGATGTGCAGAGTCAGACCGTCTATACCGGTGCAGTGATCCGCATCGAAGAACTGAAGCGTGAAGTACTGAGCGGTAAAGCCGGCCGTTTCCGTCTGCCACAGGTTAAAGCCGGCGATTACACCCTGACGGTCACCATCGGTGGTAAAGAAATTGACCGCCGCACCATCCATATTGATGACAATCAGACCAACACCTTCGATATCGTCCTGAACAACAGCGATGAACCGGTTGAGGAAGTACTGGTTATCGGTCAGGCCGCCCGGATGCAGCGTGCCCTTGACCGTCAGCGCTATGCCGACAACACCATCAGCGTGATTAATGCCGACGCCATCGGCCAGCTGCCCGACGCCAACGCCGCTGAAGCCCTGCAGCGTGTGCCGGGTATTTCCATTGAACGGGATCAGGGCGAAGGCCGTTTTGTCCGCGTCCGTGGTATCAGCCCGGACCTGAACTCAGTGACGGTTAACGGCACCCAGTTACCGGCACCGGAAGCCGGCCGTCGTGCCGTGGCACTGGATGTGGTTCCGGCTGACCTGATCAGCTCACTGGTGGTCACCAAAACCCTGACCCCGGATATGGACGCCAATGCCATCGGTGGTTCCATTGAAGTGGAAAGCCTGTCAGCCCTTGACCGTGAAGACGCGTTTTACAGCCTGCGTGCCTCCGGCAGCTACGACGAACAGACCGATCAGAGCAGCCCGGCTTACGGCCTGTCCGGCGGCAACACCTTTGTGCTGGATGGTGGTCAGCGTCTGGGGATTGCCGGTGCTGTCAGCTATGACGACCGTAAATTCGGTTCAGAAAACGTTGAGACCGGCGGTAAATGGGATGAAGACGGCAAGCTGGAAGAATTCGAACTGCGCGATTACGACATCGAACGCAAACGTATCGGTGCGGCACTGAATTTCGACCTGGAACTGGATGCCAACAACCGTCTGTTCCTGCGCAACCTGTACAGTAAATTTAAAGACTTTGAAACACGCCAGGCCAGTGTGATCGAATTTGCCGCTGCTCAGGCCCCAGGGGAAACCGGTGACGCTGAAGTAGCACGGGAACTGAAAGACCGCGAAGAAACCCAGACCATTATGTCCACCACCTTTGGGGGTGAACACTTTGTCGATGACTGGACCATTGAGTACGCGCTGGGTTACAGCAAATCGGAAGAAGAAAATCCCGGTGGCCTGAGCGGTGCCGCCTTTACCGCAGACTTTACCGCTATGGGCTTCAACAATACCCGTGAGCCGGAAGTCATTGCCCCTGCGGGTTACTATGACGCGGCATCTTATGAAATCGATGAAGTCGAATATGAAGAGTCCTTTACCGACGATACGCAATCCAGTCTGCGTTTTGATCTGACCCGCGACCTGTTTATTGCCGGTTACCCATCCCAGGTCAAATTCGGCGGTAAATATCAGAGCCGTGAAAAGACCAACGATGAAGACGTTTATGTGTACGGCGATTTCAATGGTGAAAGCCTGTCAGACTTTACCACCAGCGTCGATTACGATCTGAGCCGTTACGGCCCGGGAATTTCACCGTCAGCGATTTATAATCTGATTGATGGTATGGATAAAGCCGATGCCTATGAAGAAGAAGATTCGCGTATCGCCGACTACAGCATTCAGGAAGATATTACCGCCGCCTATGTGATGGCCAATATCGAAATGGATAACCTGCTGCTGCTCGGTGGTCTGCGCTATGAAGGCACCCGACATGACTTTGACGGTGTCGGATACGTTAAAGACAGCGATACGTTTTCGGATATCCGGGACAATAACCAATACAGCCATGTTCTGCCCAACCTGCAGGCACGTTATAAGCTGAGCGAAGACACCCAGATCCGTGCGGCCTGGACCAACTCAGTGGTACGTCCGACCTTCGAACAGATGGCACCCTTTGTTTCTGCCGACGGTGACGAAGCCGAAGCCGGTAATACCCGGCTGGATGCCATGACCGCCACCAACCTCGATCTGGGTATTGAGCACTACACCGGCACAGCAGGCGCGGTGTCCGCGGCCGTTTTCTACAAAGATATTGAAGACTTTATCTACCAGGCCAATATTGCCGGTCAGCCGGGCTTTGAACAGTACACCAGTGGCGTGGAAAGCTACGACAACGGTAAAGCCGCCAGCCTGACCGGACTTGAGCTGTCAGCCTCACAGAAAATGGAAATGCTGCCGGCACCGTTTGATGGCCTGCTGCTTTCTGCCAACGTCACCTACACCGATTCTGAAGCCGAACTGGAAGGCGGCCGTAAAATCGCCCTGCCGAATCAGTCCGATATTACCGGCAACCTGGTATTCGGTTATGAAAATAACGGCCTGAGCCTGCGTCTGGCGGCTAACTACAAATCGGAATACCTGCTGGAAATCGGCGATGTCGACAGCAAGGCCGAAGATATTTACCAGTCAGATCAGACTCAGCTGGACTTCAGTGCAGCCTATGACATCACGGAACAGCTGAAGGTGAATTTCGATATTGCCAATATCACCGACGAGCCGTACTACACCTATCAGAACAAAGAGCGTTACAACGCCCAGTTTGAAGATTACGGCCCGACTTACCGTCTTGGCCTGACCTTCACCAGCTTCTGATAATTCACCCCCCGGACGTGAACCTGCCGGGCAGTTATTGCCCGGCCTTTCTGTTTTCTGACTGAATGATGATTATGAAAAAACGCCTTTTAAGCTTAACTCTGGCTCAGACTCTGCTGCTCAGCGCCTGTGGCCAGACCACCGATAACACCACCGTGGCTGACAAAAATGCGCCCGCCCCGGAAAATGCCACCATCGCCGCCAAAGCAATGACCGTAAGCGGTGAACAGGCGGTTATGGTTTCTGCCAACCGCTGGCTGGGAGTCCACCCGGACAGCGGTATGCAGCTGCGCGTCAATGGCAATATCAGCGACAGCAAAAATATTCCGGCCGAATTTATTGACCAGCGCACCGATGAATATGGTGCGCTCTATATCAGCCTGGACAGCCAGCAGAACCGTCTGATGAGCTACCGGATTCAGGCGGAACAGATCAGTGATCTCCGCTTTGGCCCGGTGCTGCCGTATCCGCTGGAAGGCCTGTGCCTGTATCAGCCGGCGGATAACGAACTGAATGTGTTTATGCTGGATGAAAATCAGATGGCGCATCAGCTGCTGATTTCCCTGACTAAGGCCGGCCTGCGACAGCAGGAAATCCGTCAGTTCCCGTTACCACCAGCCAGCGAATACTGCGTCGTCGACGATGCCACCGACCAGTTATTTATCAGTGAAGAAAATATCGGCGTCTGGGCTTACAACGCCCGGGCGGAAAGTGAAGTGGTACGGTCGGTGGTCGATCTGGTCCGGCCTTATGGTCAGCTGAGTGACAATGCTGGTCCGCTGGCCATCAGTCAGGGCCGCTTGCTGATCGCGGAAACCGGCACAGCCCTTATACGCAGCTACGTGATTAACCAACAGGGTGTCAGTGCTGCCGAACACTGGCAACTGGATCAGCCCATTGCCGCCGACAGTCTCACCGCCAGCCAGCATAATGGCCGCACCACACTGGCCATTCTCGATGATGAAAGCGGGGCCCTGTATCAGGCTGTGCTGCCCCTGCCGGCCCGGTCCAGCCAGCCGGCCCGTATTCCACAACTGGCAGCCAGTGCGGAAACCACCCCGGTGCGTAACAGCGGTGATGCCGCCGATGATCCGGCAATCTGGGTGAATAAACAGCAGCCGGAGCAGAGCCGGGTACTGGGCACCAATAAAAAGCACGGCCTGTACGTCTACGATATGCAGGGTAATGAACTGCAGGAACTGAAAGCCGGCCGCGTCAATAACGTTGATGTCCGCCAGGGCTTCAGCTGGCAGGGACAGGCCGCCGATATTGCCGCCGCCAGCCAGCGTGAGCGTCATGCCATTGCCCTGTTCCATATTGATCCGGCCAGCGGTCAGGTCAGCGCTGCCGGTGAAATCACCACCACACTGAATGATGTTTACGGCATGTGTATGTACAGAAACAACGCCGGTGAATTCTTTGTTTTTATCAATGACAAAGACGGCCGTTTTGAACAGTACGCCATCACCGACAGCCAGCACGGCTGGCAGGGACGGAAAGTGCGTGAATTTGCCGTTGGCTCACAACCGGAAGGCTGTGCCGCTGACGACAGTGCCCAGCGCCTGTTTATCGGCGAAGAAGATGTGGCGGTGTGGACACTGGGCGCAGAACCCGGTGACAGCACCGGGCTGACTCAGGTTGCCGCAGCTTCTGAGACGCTGGTGGCCGATATTGAAGGTATGGATATTTACCGCACTGCCGGTGAGGCCTATCTGATTGTTTCCAGCCAGGGGAACGACAGCTATGTGCTGTATGAAGCAGATGCCCCTTACCGCTACCTCGGCCGTTTCCGTATCGGTATCAATGCCGCAGCCGGAATCGACGGCGCTTCTGAAACCGATGGTCTGACCGTTACCTCCGCCGCGCTCGGTGCTGAATATCCGCAGGGTATGCTGGTAGTACAGGACGGCCGTAACATGCTGCCGGATGAAAAACAGAACTTTAAGTACGTCAGCTGGTCAGAGGTTAAGAGGTTACTGAACCTCAACTGAGACATTTCATGGCTCTCTTCTCTCTTCACAATTTCCCCGGCAGCCTGCTGCCGGGGGCTTTTTTATGTCTGTGCTACTGCTCAGAAAAGAAAAAATAACGCCACCCGCCGGTTTTTCGCCCGGATCTGATTGATTTTCATACAGCAAGATAGTGAAACACACTGACTCCCGCAGATAAAACCTCATTCAATTATTCAGCTGTGTTTTATTTATTGGCTGCCCGCTGTGGTTATCGCGCACGTCCGCTGCTGACAGCACAACATTACGGACAATGTTATTCAGTTCGTTAATTTCCCCATCTTTTGTCGCTTTATTGTGGCAAAGCCCCAAACGGCAGAGCTCTGACCGGATAATGATGCATAACGCAAAAAAATATTCCCGTTTATTCCTATGCCTAAGGTCTGATTGTGAACACCGGTCTGAAACTCTAGATTGCGGCGCTTTTCATCTGGTCAGAATTATTCATGACAAATAACAACCAATCAGAATACCTGTCATCGCGGAAACCCAGGTCAGAATTTGACTCGCGTACCGATTATCTTGCTAACGAACTGCAGGCTATGTCTCCGCGCCGCTGGCGCCCGAACCTGCCGTTCCGGGATTACCGCTTTGAGACCGAAGACTGGGTACCGGCGATGGCCGCCACCATCGGTAAAATCGTGATGGTTGCTGCCGTGGTTGGTGCTTACGCCGGTCCACTGGGTCTGTCACCGGAATTTGTGATTGAAAACGCCCGCTTTGAAATGCTGATTGCAGCAGTGCTGTTCGTGATTTTAATTTCCGGCTTTATGAATCCGACCGCCAACCTGGCCGGTACCCACGGACCGCTGATCCCACTGATCCCACTGATTGTCGCCTCCGGTGGCCACCCCATGGCGCTCGGCCTGCTGATCGGGGTATTCGGTTTTATACTGGGGATATCCCGCGGCGGCAGTCTACTCGCCAAACTGACCAGTAAAGGTGTCTGTGGCGGGCTGCTGATTTATCTGGGTTTTATCGGTGTCACCAGCCAGATCAAAAAACTGTTTGCCTGGGCGGAAGGCTTCGATATGAGCTACATCGCCTTTGTGGTGATCATCAGTACTATCGTGATGTACGCCTGGCTGGAGCACATCCAGAAACGCTGGCTGGCCATTCCGCTGGGTTCCGTTCTGGCAGCGGCCATTGCCTTTGCTCTGGGAGCGCCGTTTGAATTCACCACCGCCCCGGGCATACCGAATCTCGACCCGACCTACTGGTGGGGTGAGGACAGCGGCTGGAAATTAGGCCTGCCGGCACTGGAAAACTTTATTGCCGTGGCGCCCTTTGCGGTGCTGGCCGTCGCCATGTGGTCACCGGATTTTCTGGGTCACCGGGTTTTTCAGGAACTGAGCTACCCGAAAAACACTGACAAGGTGCTGATGAACATTGACGACACCATGGTATCGGCTTCTGCCCGCCAGGCCGTCGGCAGTCTGCTGGGAGGCGGTAACCTGGCTTCCTCCTGGGGTACCTATATTGTGCCGGCCGCCATTGCCCTGCGTCCGATTCCGGCCGGCGCCATCCTCACCGGTCTGCTGTGTGTGGTGGCAGCGATCTGGGGTTATCCGATGGATCTGGCAATCTGGCCGCCGGTGCTGAGTGTTGCCCTGATTGTCGGTGTCTTCCTGCCGCTGCTGGAAGCCGGTATGCAGATGACCCGTGAAGGGAAAACCACCCAGTCGGCGGCGATTGTTATTTTCTCTTCTTCCCTCGTTAACCCGGTATTCGGCTGGTCACTGACCATGCTGCTGGACAACCTGGGTCTGATCGGCTGTAAGGAACGGGGTAAAGAACTCGGTCACGCCGGCCGCTGGATCATCCCGGGCATTACCTTCCTGGTATTGTGTGCGGTCATGGCCGGCATCGGTATGTTCCCGGGCCTGCCACCACTGCTCGAATCTTTCCGCCAGTTGTAAACCTGCAGCAGAACAGAAAGATGGCGTTAAGGCCGGAATTTTCCGGCCTTAACGGGCTTCAGAAACCTTACATGCCCACATTAAAGCCGTGAAACATACCGCCGAACAGCGCCGACACCACACTGAACAGGATGCTGATAATAATCAGCGCGGGAATGGATGCGATGGCGAATTTCACCATAAAAATAACCATGGAAATAAACGGCATTTTTATATCCACCACCGTGACTTCACGATTCTGTTGATGATCTGACATCAGCTTTTCTCCGCTACGTCGCATTTATGTATTAACGGTAACAGCCTATCACTCCGGCTCAGAGTTTTGTCCGCCATCAGCGGAAAATCCGTTCTGCCCACTCAGTTAATCCGGCCGCTACACTGCCGAAATGATCGCCGTCCAACAGCGGAATATCGCCCAGTGTCTGTGCCACCGCCTGACGGATCACCGGTGAACGGGCGCTGCCACCGGTCACAAAAATCAGATCCGGCTGTGTTCCGGCCTGCTGGATAGCCTCACGCATCAATGCCGTAATCCGTTCCAGCGGGCGGGCAATACTGTCCGCCAGTTGCTGCCGGGCTATCGAACTGCTCAGCCCGGCTTCGACATAATCCAGCGGCACAGCGGTGACGGCCTGCTCTGACAGGTCAATTTTGGCTTGCTCCGCACTGCGCACCAGCTGCTGGTTCTGGCGGTTATCCCGCAGCCGGATCAGGCGTCCGATCAGTTCCGGCTGCACACAGTCACGCTGCAGCTGCTGCAGATAGAGTCCGGTTTCCAGACTGCTGAACCGGCTCAGAGCACCGACATCATTGGTACAGACTGCATCAAGAAACGTTTTGGTCGGCATCGGTTTGCCGCTTTTCAGTGGCGCGTTCATGCCAAACAACGGCATCAGCTGCTGGCCGGCAAGACGGATATCCAGATCATTACCGCCGACCCGCTCCCCGCTGTGACCGAGAAAATCGGCTTTGCGCTCAGCACGGCCGATATGATCCGGCCCCATGCGCACCACCGCACAGTCACTGGTACCGCCGCCGATATCCACCACCAGCACGGTTTTGTTGTCATTCAGGGTTCGCTCAAAACTGAGCCCGGCGGCGATGGGTTCATAGAGAAATTCCACCTGCTGAAAACCCGCACGCCTGGCCGCAGCCGTCAGAATGTTCAGCGCCTGCCGGTTGGCCTGCTCTGCGCCGCTGTCGGTGGTTGCTGAGCCCTGAAAATTCACCGGCCGGCCGATAACGGTATCATTCAGAATTTCACCGCTGGCAGCCTCAGCCCGCTGCTTCACGGTCTGCATCATGGCCGTGACAATGTCTTCAAAGAAGTGGACGAATTCCGGCCGCAGGCCACTGGCCCCGAGAAAGGATTTGGGGGATTTGACGAAATAGCCTTCTTCCGGGTCGGCAAAATAATGCCGGAAGGCTTCATGACCGACGAACATCGCCTGTTCATCCACCCCCAGATCCAGCTCATTGCGTACCCGCCTGGCGGCCTGCAGTGGTACATGGCGCAGCTGAATGAATTCATCGCGCTGAGCACCACTCAGATGCAGACCGACCTGCTCACAGATCAGCTCACGCCCCAGCGCGTACAACGCCGACGGCATAAAGGAACGCTCACCATCCACGGGTAACAGGCGCACTGCCCCGCCCTGCATCACGCCGATGGCGCAGTTCGAAGTGCCGTAGTCAAAACCGCAGATCATAACGCTCTTCCTCAGTGACCGGAAAAAGCCGCGCAGAATATCACAGGGGGAAGAAAGTTAAATACGCTCAGCGGCGGTTGCGCCAGTTGCTGTAACGGGCATGAACACCGCGGGTGAAAAGCGATGAATAGCTTTCCAGCAGATCAACGCCGACCAGAATCACCACCAGCAGAGATAATTTAACCGCTACCAGCGGCGATGCTACAGACAATGGTCGCCGCCGAGGTAACAGTTCCTGCAGCGTCACCAGCGGCGCCATCGGGTCAGGGTCGCCATCATTCGCTTAACAACGCCTCAATCGCGTCATCATCCGGAATCGTCATGCTGGAATTGGAACTGACGATGCGGCCATCACGGTTGACCAGGTATTTATAGAAATTCCATTTCGGTGCCACATCCTGACGGGCAACTTCCTGAAACAGCGGATGCGCGTTGTCGCCACGCACCGGTACCGTCGCCAGCATGGTGAAAGTCACACCAAAGTTTTTAAAGCAGACATCAGCAGCCTCGGCTTCATCGTCGGCTTCCTGATTGAAGGAATCTGACGATACGCCGATCACCACCAGACCACGGTCCTTATATTTTTCGTGGATCGCTTCCAGATCTTCAAACTGACCAGTGAAACCACAGTGGCTGGCGGTGTTCACCAGCATCACCGGATGACCGTCCGTTACCTCACACAGGTCCAGCACCTTACTGCTGTGCAGCTGTTTCATCTGCTGCTGCCAGATGGGCGGACAGGCCGGTTCGGCAAGCACCGGCAAAGCGGAGGACAGAGCCAGCAGCAGAGCGGCCAGCGCAACAGGGATACGTTTCATAACGGTACTCCGGCAGTGAAATCAGAAAAACAGATTAACTATACAAAAGCTGTACAGAAGACTCATCAACAATTTACGCCAGTGCATCACGCAGGGCATCATCCAGATCCTGCGGCTCTACCATCAGCGCCTGTTCTTTCAGATTGGGGAACACCACCAGCCAGGTATCATCACCGCTCAGGCCCGCAGTCCAGCGCTCCAGCCACACATCCAGCCCCACGGACCTTGGCTCACAGTCGTCCCAGTCACCGGTTGCCCACTCAGCAGCGTAATCCGGGTGCGGCCACACCGGCAGGCAGTTGTCGCCGTCGGACACCACAGTCACCCAGCCTTCGTCATTGGCCAGACTCCAGATTTCACCATGGGCAGCTACTTTCTCAATAAAGTGATGGTAACGCTGTTCGTCGGTCAGTTTCAGGGTAGCCAGATGGCTTTTATGGGACAGGGGATAACTCATAACGGTGACTCCGGTGGGGCTGGCGAAAAAATAGCCAGCGATTCTACTCCCACACTGACAAAAAGCCCACCGCCGGTGGGCTGATGTTTGCCTGCCTTACGTCTATAATGCCGCAGCTGTTTATTCTGCCCGACGGAGATATTTATGAGTTTTTATCGCGACGAAATCCGCAACGCCATCCGCACCGTGCCCGACTGGCCGGAAAGCGGCGTTATGTTCCGCGATATCATGCCCCTGCTGCAGAACCGCAATATCTTCCGCAAGCTGATCGACAGCTATGTACACCGCTATCAGGATCAGCAGCTGGATGCCGTGGCAGCCATTGATGCCCGTGGCTTTATCCTCGGTGCGCCGCTGGCCTATGAACTGGGTCTGAGCCTGGTGCCGGTGCGTAAGAAAGGTAAGCTGCCGTTCAAGACCGTGACCCAGAGCTATGATCTGGAATACGGCAGCGCTGAGATTGAGCTGCACACCGACGCCTTTAACGCCAGTGACCGGGTACTGGTGATCGACGACCTGATCGCCACCGGCGGCACCATGCTGGCAGCCTGTGAACTGGTGCGCCAACTGGACGCTGAGGTGGTGGAAGTTGCCGCCATTATCGACCTGCCGGATCTGGGCGGCAGCAACAGGCTGCGTGCAGCCGGCTTCGACGTTTACTCCATCTGCGAATTTGAAGGTCATTAATGAGCCTGAAGCACTTCGTTACCCATCAGATCAGCAAAGAGCCGAAAGAGCCCGGCGCCACCTTGGCCTGGAGTGAGCATGAAGCCGACCTGGAACAGGATACGGTTGCCCACTTCTATACTCAGACGGCAAGCCAGCTGAAAGCGGTCATGACGCAACGCTCCGGCAAGCGTTACGGTGTGTTCCACCCGGAAATCACCCAGGTACGGGCGCAGATTCAGGACTGGCAGGCCGACCGTCAGAGCTTTATCGCCCTGACCCGGCGCATTGGTAAACAGTTTGCCAATGCGCTGGACAATACCGAGCTGGCCATCGACGGTTACCTCGCCTTTTTTATGGAACAGCTGGCAGACAGTGACCGTCTGTACATTTTCCATCTGCGCCTGAAAAGCAGCGTGTCGGTCAATGCCGATATGACCCTGAGTGAAACCCGCTATCTGGATTTCTCCCACACCGGTTTCGGTGTGATGCTGAATCTGACCGACTGGCAGGCTGACGATGACAGTAAATATCTGACCTTCAGTTTCGGCCGTGGTGATAAACCATTGCAGAACCTGTTTGCCGAATGCATCGGCTTTACCGATACCCTGAACACCGCGGCAGAAACCGAAGCCTTTCTGGAAATCGTGGATGAATTCAGCCACACCCTGCCACCCGAAGATGGCTTCGAATACAAAGCCAAGGTGGTGGATTACTGCATGGAGCAGGATATGCGCGGTGAACCGGTGGTGTTCAATGAGCTGGCGGACTATATGGCTACTCAGGTCAAAGCCGAACCGGCCAAAGCTTTTTCCCACTATATTGTGGAAAAACAGAAAGAGCGGCAGCAGCAGGCACCGCAGGGGCTGAGCCCGGAACAGCTGGCGGCACAGGGCGCCGATCAGAAAGTCGTCGCCGAGGCAATTAAAACCGAGCTGATTCCGGACCGTAAAAAGCTCAGAGGTTTTATCCGCTACAGCGGCAAAAACAAAGACATCAGCCTCAGTTTTTCTGCCAGTATGCTGGAAAAACAGGAAGTTGTTTTTGATCAGAGCAGCGGTGAACTGCGCATTACCAAAGTGCCTGAATCGCTGCTGAAACAGCTGAAATCCTGACCTGCACCGGCCAGCAGCCAGACAGGCCACAGCCTGTTATGATGCCGGCAGAAAGAGCGCAACATTCAACAGTGGAATGACTATGACACGGGCACAGATTTCTCATCCCCTGACCAACTGGCAACACAACCACGCATTCAGCCCGGCACACCCGGACAGCGAGCGCCGTACTCTGTACGTTCTTATCCTGACCGCCATTACCATGGTGGCAGAAATTGTTGCTGGCGCCTGGTACGGCTCCATGGCCCTGCTGGCCGATGGCTGGCACATGGGTACCCACGTTGCCGCCTTTATGATCACCCTGTTTGCCTACCGTTACGCCAGCCGCCATGCCAACAACCCGGACTTCAGTTTCGGTACCGGCAAGGTCAATGTCCTCGGCGGTTTTGCCAGTGCAGTAGCGCTGGCCGTGGTGGCGCTGGTGATGGTGGTGGAATCCGTGGTGCGTCTGTTTGAGCCGCAGAGCATTCAGTTTGATCAGGCTATCTGGGTCGCCCTGCTGGGGCTGAGCATTAACCTCATCAGTGCCGTCTTACTGAAGGATCATCATCACGGACACACTCCTGCTCACGATCATCATGAACACGACCATGATATGAATCTGCGCGCGGCCTATATGCACGTGCTGGCCGACGCCCTGACTTCAGTACTGGCCATTGCGGCCCTGCTGGCCGGTAAATTCGCCGGCCTCAACTGGCTTGACCCGGTGATGGGCATTGTCGGTTCTCTGATTATTGCCCGCTGGGCATGGGGGTTGGTCGGCCAGAGTGCACCTCTGCTGCTGGATGCCAGCATTGACGACCATGAACGACTGGCAGTGCAGAACGCCATCGAACGTGATGCCGATAATCAGGTGACCGATATGCATATCTGGCGCGTGAGCAGCAGCCATTATGTGGCCATGATTTCACTGGTGACCCACAACCCGCAAAGTACCGCGCACTACAAAGCACTGCTGAAAGATTTTCCGCAGCTCAGCCACCTGACCATTGAAGTCAATCAGTGCCGTGACCCGGCCTGCCCGCTCCGCTGAGGAGAGATAATGAACGATTCCCGCCCCCCGGCAGATCCGCAGACAGAACCACCGGTCAGACATCCGGATGATGACATCAAAACCGGCGCTCTGGTGGCCTACCTGTGCCTGGTCGCCGGTTGCTTCACCGGCCTGTTCTGGCTGATCGGCGGCATCTGGGCCATCGTCAAACGCAGCGATGCCGAAGGCAGCCGTTACGCCGGCCATTACAACAACATCATCAGCGTGTTCTGGTGGGGGCTGGGCTTCTTCCTCATCGGCCTGATCCTGCTGCCGTTTGTGATCGGCTACTTTATTCTGCTGATGCTGCTGATCTGGGTGATTTACCGCCTTATCCGCGGCCTGGCACTGCTGACCTCGGACAAACCATACCCACTCTGATGACCGCTCAGCCCTTTTTGCCGGCCCCTTCCGCAATCCGTTTCACCACCCGGGCGGCAGCGACAAAACCGAAGGTGCCGGTCACCATGGTGGCAGCACCGAAACCGGAAGCGCAGTCCAGGCGGGTACTTTCGCCTTCACTGGGTTTGGCCTGACAGACACTGCCGTCGGGCTGCGGATACACCAGCTGTTCGCTGGAAAATACACAGGGAATGGAATAATTGCGTGACGGATTGCGGGAAAAATTGTATTCACGGCGCAGCAACGAGCGCACCTTACGTGCCAGTGGATCATTGAAGGTTTTATTCAGATCCCCGACCTGAATCTGCGTCGGGTCGGTCTGCCCCCCCGCCGCTCCGGTCGTCACAATACGGATTTTATTGCGTTTGCAGTGCGCAATCAGCGCCGCTTTGCTTTTCACACTGTCGATGCAATCGACCACATAATCCAGCCCGGGGTGAATCAGCTGTTGCTGATTCGTTGCGGTGACAAACGCCATCAGCGCATGCACCTGACACTGCGGATTGATCAGACGGATGCGTTCAGCCACCGCCTCCACCTTGAGTTTGCCAACGTTACCCTGCAGGGCATGAATCTGGCGATTGGTATTGGTGACACAGATATCGTCCATATCGATCAGGGTGATCTCTCCTACGCCGGAACGGGCCAGCGCTTCCGCCGCCCAGGAACCAACACCGCCAATGCCCACCACACACACGTGTGCGGCCTGCAGCCGCTCAAGGCCTGCCACACCATACAGACGGCCGATGCCGCCAAACCGGTCAAGATATTCGGGGGTCACTCTGATATCGCTCTGCTTCTGTTCTGTCGTTAACGGCGGGCATTCAAAAAAAGGCCCCGCCCGACCCACAGACAATCATGTCTGCCGGTCATGGCAAAGGGCCGGAGTATATCAGAGGTGGAGAAAGACGGGATCAGAGCTGCGAGATGCGGGCATCGTCCGTGAACTGGCGTGAGTGACGCAGCCAACGGGCTGTTTCACTGATGCGCCCCAGCGTCGGCTCGCCTTTATCCATCTGCCGCAGCAGTGTGCGGCTGCGGTCTTCCGGCAGGGTACCGAGCAGACCGTCGCGCAGTTCCGGAATCGGCGCAATACGGGCTGTCAGGGTTGCCACCACCAGCGGCAGAAAACCCGGCGACAGACGGGCGTGTTCGCGATAGTTGATACTCACCACCGTGGCATCGGTGGTGGCTTCAATCACCAGCTGATCGTTGGCCTTCAGCGGGCCTTTGATGAGTTCGAAAAAGTTATTCAGATCACCGGCGTAGGTCTGCCAGACGTCGCGGTCCTGCGCCACGGCAAACACCTCTTTCCACAACTGGCGGTAACGGCGCACGCTGATTTTGTCTTCCACGACTTTCAGCTCCAGCTTTTCCGCCTGCGCCTGCTGCTCATCAGCCCCCGGCTGCGCGGTGTACAGGGCGACCAGAAACCAGGGCTTATCCAGCGTCTGAAACATACCCACGCCCTGCAGATCCGCCGCCTGGGTCAGACTGGCCAGCAGAAAAATACATAAACCTGTCAGATGTCTTGTCATGCTGCTCTCCCGGGCGCCAGTGGCCAGGTTGCCGTTCAATTGGCATCATTATTGGTAAATACCGGCGGCGGCGACAACGACCCATTACGACAGATTGACAAATTTGATAACCAGTTGACAATTTTTGTCACCCAGCATGCCAGAAGACTTCACCGCAGCGTCATTATCTGCGCACACAAAGAGCATTCACGGCAGATTAATCAGTTCGATCAGCGACGTCAGGGGAACGGCTTCACGCACCAGCCGCAGCTGACGTTCAGGCTGGCGGATATCCTCCAGCGTGACGCGTGACAGCACCTGGGTAATCAGCTGATTAATGCCGCCCCAGTTGCTGGCCAGCGAACAGCTGTCAGTGATGTCACACAGGGTATCGTCGGTCGCGCATTCGGTGACCGCCACCGGCCCCTCAAAGGCCTGCACCACATCCAGCATGCGGATCTGCCCTGGTGCCCGGGCAATACGGTAACCGCCACGGGCACCACGCTGAGCCAATACCAGTCCACTGTCCACCAACACCTTCATCACCTTGCGCACGGTGGGCATGGCCAGACCTGTCTTACAGGCAATGTCGTCCGTGGACAGTTTGACCCCGCCGGCCTGCGCCAGCTCGTTCAGCACCACCACACCGTAATCTGTCAGCTTACTTATCTTCAGCATGCCCGCCTGCACCCATTAATGAGAACCTGTCGCAATTGGTCAGAATTCATTCGCTTTGCTAGAATCGCCGCACTATTAAAGCATACCAATGCGGTATTGATTAATATACCCGACTGATTTACTCTGATATTAATCTCAGATGCGATATAATCGCGTCAACCGGTTGATAGCAGAGCAGCGGAGCCTCAGGACAATCCGCTCCGGAAGAACGCCAGCAGCGCTGGCTGCCAGTGCCGAGGACAGGACATCCCGCCACTGACCGCCGCCCCGCTTTCAGATGAGAGTTTCACTATGAGCAGCAACGCCGAAATTGAACGCCGCATTGGTAGAGAGTACCAGGCAGGCTTTTTCACCAATATCGAATCCGATACCATCGCCCCCGGTCTGAATGAAGACGTGGTGCGCTTTATTTCCGCCAAGAAAGGTGAACCTGAGTGGCTGACTGAGTGGCGTCTGAAAGCATTCCGTGCCTGGCAGGAAATGACGGAACCGGACTGGGCCCATGTGTCCTACCCGAAACCGGATTTTCAGGCTCTGTCTTATTATTCCGCACCGAAGAGCATGGAAAACAAACCGAAGAGTCTCGACGAAGTCGACCCGGAACTGCTCGCCACTTACGAGAAACTCGGTATCCCGTTGCATGAGCAGATGGCTCTGGCCGGCGTTGCTGTGGATGCTGTCTTCGACTCCGTCTCGGTTGCCACCACCTTCCGTGAAAAACTGGCCGAAGCCGGCGTCATTTTTATGCCGATTTCAGAAGCCGTGCATGAACACCCGGAACTGGTGAAAAAATACCTCGGCAGCGTGGTACCACAGCGCGATAATTTCTATGCGGCGCTGAATTCAGCGGTCTTCTCCGACGGCTCCTTTGTTTATATTCCGAAAGGCGTGCGTTGCCCGATGGAGCTGTCCACGTACTTCCGTATTAACGAAGCCAAAACCGGCCAGTTTGAACGCACCCTGATTGTCGCCGACGAAGGCTCGCACGTATCCTATCTGGAAGGCTGTACTGCGCCGATGCGTGATGAAAACCAGCTGCACGCCGCGGTGGTGGAACTGGTGGCGCTGGACAATGCCGAAATCAAATACAGCACGGTACAGAACTGGTATCCGGGTGATGAAGAAGGCAAAGGTGGTATCTATAACTTCGTCACCAAACGGGCCGTTGCCCACACCAATGCCAAAGTCAGCTGGACACAGGTAGAAACCGGTTCAGCCGTTACCTGGAAATACCCGAGCTGCATTCTCAAGGGTGATAATGCCATCGGTGAATTTTATTCCGTGGCCCTGACCAATAATTATCAGCAGGCCGACACCGGTACCAAGATGATTCATCTGGGTAAAAACACCCGTTCGACCATTATTTCCAAGGGTATTTCTGCCGGTAAAAGCCAGAATGCCTACCGCGGGCTGGTGCGCATGAACCCGAACGCAGAAGGGGCCCGTAACTACACCCAGTGTGACTCCCTGCTGATCGGTGATCAGTGTGGCGCGCATACCTTCCCGTATATTGAAAGCAAGCACCCGTCGGCAGTGATTGAACACGAAGCCACCACCTCCACGGTGAGTGATGATCAGCTTTTCCTCTGCCGCCAGCGCGGCATTGATACGGAAAAAGCCGTGTCCATGATCGTTAACGGCTTCTGTAAGGAAGTTTTCAAAGAGCTGCCGATGGAATTTGCCGTCGAAGCCGGCAAGTTACTGGAAGTGTCACTGGAAGGCTCAGTCGGCTGAGCCGGCGGTCACCGGTTCTGACCGTGCGGATAATGAAATTAAAGAATTTATGTCGCGTGCCCGGCCACAAGTGCCGGCACCGGAAAACAGAAGGTACTGACAAAAATGATCAGCATTAAAAACCTGCATGCCAACGTTGACGAGAAAGAAATTCTCAAAGGCCTCGATCTGGAAATCAAAGCGGGCGAAGTACACGCCATCATGGGTCCGAACGGCGCAGGTAAAAGTACTCTGGGTAACGTCCTCGCCGGGCGTGAAGGCTATGAAGTCACCCAGGGTTCTGCCACGCTGAACGGTAAGGATATTCTTGCCCTGGAACCGGAAGAACGTGCCCGCGAAGGTCTGTTTCTGGCATTCCAGTATCCGGTGGAAATTCCCGGCGTATCCAACCTCGAATTCCTCAAAGCCTCGGTTGATGCCGTGCGTGAACATCAGGGTAAAGAACCTCTGGATTCCGTCAGTTTCCTGAAACTGGCACGGGAGAAATGCAAGGCCGTTAATCTGGATGCCAGCTTCCTCAAGCGTGGTGTCAACGAAGGCTTCTCCGGCGGTGAGAAAAAACGCAACGAGCTGATGCAGATGATGCTACTGGAACCGCAGCTGTGCATCCTTGATGAAACCGACTCAGGTCTGGATATCGACGCCCTGCAGGTGGTGGCAGAAGGTGTGAATGCCATGCGCTCAGCGGAACGCAGCTTTATTGTGGTGACCCACTACCAGCGTCTGCTCGATTACATCGTCCCGGATTACGTACACGTGCTGGCGAACGGTAAAATCGTGAAATCCGGTGGTAAAGAGCTGGCACTGGAACTGGAAGAAAAAGGCTACGGCTGGCTGGAAAATTCAGACAACGGAGCAGAGTGATATGGCAGAGTCTTTTAAGGAAAACCAGCTTGAACTGGCCAGCAGCAGCCAGTCACTGCCATTTCTGTCAACGCTGAACGCACAGGGGCTGGCAGCCTTCCGCGCCGCCGCCGTTCCGGGCCGGAAAACTGAAGCCTGGAAATACACATCGCTCACTCACCTGACCGCGACGGCCTATGCGCCTGCCCCACAGGCCGCACTCAACGGACCGCTGCAGCAGGCGGCCAGCATTGATGGTCTGAATGCCGCACGACTGGTTTTTGTGAATGGTTTTCTGAACACCGAACTGTCCGACGCCCTGGCACTGGAGCAGGTCACCCTGTTCTCGCGGGCCGATGCGGCACAACAGGCCCTGATCAGTGAAAAACTCGGCACTGTGGTCGCACAGGCCAGCGCCAGCAGCCACCTGTTCAATGACCTGAATAACGCCTGTACCCGCGACGGCGTACTGGTTCATGTCGGCAAAAATCAGCAACTGCAACAGCCACTGCAGATCAGCTGGCTGACCAGCGCGGGTGACAGCGCCTTTGCCGTCAATACCCGCCTGCTGCTGGTACTGGAAACCGGTGCGGCTGCCACCCTGGTTGAGCAGTATGATTCCGACGATGCCGCACAGGTCAGCTTTACCAACGCCCTGACCGAAATCGTCATCGGTGATAATGCCCGTCTGCAGCATTACCGCCTGCAACTGATGCAGGAAGAAGCCCTGCATATCGGCAGCACCCATGTTGATCTCGCCCGTGACAGTCAGTACCGGGCCTTTCATCTGGCACTGGGCTCACGCCTGACCCGTAACGATGTGGTGATCAATCACAATACCGGCGGCTCTCATTCTGAACTGAACGGTGTGTACATTCCGCAGAATCAGCAGCTGGTTGATTTCCACACCTGCATCGAACACAAGGTGCCGCACTGCACTTCCGATGAAGTGTTCCGCGGTATTATGAACGACAAGGCCAAAGCCGTTTTTAATGGCCGCATTCATATTCACCCGCAGGCGCAGAAAACCCTGGCTGAGCTGAGCAATAAAAACCTGTTGCTGACCAACTCGGCGGAAATCAACACCAAACCCGAGCTGGAAATTTACGCCGACGACGTAAAATGTGCCCACGGTGCAACCGTCGCTCAGCTGGAAGAAAAAGGTCTGTTTTATCTGCAGAGCCGCGGTATCAGCAAAAAAGAAGCCGAAGTCATGATGAGCTTCGGTTTTATTAATGAGCTGCTGGACGCTCTGCCGGATGAAGCCATTACCCTGCTGCTGCGCCCGGTGCTGGCACGCCGTTTCGGCCGAGATCAGAGCCTGGCGCGTCACCTGCTGGATGAAACCCTGACAGGAGAACCGGCATGAGTGGTTTAAGCGCTGCGGCCCTGCAGGCCATCCGCGCCGATTTTCCTGCCCTCCATCAGGAAGTGAACGGCAAGCCGCTGGTGTATCTGGATAACGGTGCCACCACCCAGAAACCCAGAGCGGTGATTGATGCGCTGGTGCGTTATTACGAACATGATAATTCCAACGTTCACCGGGGTGCCCATACCCTGAGTGACCGGGCCACTGAGCAGTTTGAAAATGCGCGTCAAACCGTGCAACGTTTTATTAATGCCGCCAAAGCAGAAGAAATCATCTGGACCCGCGGTACTACCGAATCCATCAACCTGATTGCGGCCAGCTGGGGACGCACCCACCTGCAGTCCGGTGACCGCATTCTGGTGACCGGCATGGAACACCACGCCAATATTGTGCCGTGGCAGATGCTGTGCGAGCAGACCGGCGCTGTTCTGCAACCGATTCCGGTGCAGGAAAACGGTGAGCTGGATATGGCCGCCTATGCAGAGCTGCTGACCCCGGAGGTCAAGCTCGTGTCCGTGGTGCATGTCTCCAATGCGCTGGGTACCATCAACCCGGTCGCGGATATTATCCGCCTGGCCCATGACAACGGCGCTAAAGTCATGATCGACGGCGCCCAGTCGGTTGCCCACTGGGACATTGATGTACAGGCGCTGGATGCCGATTTCTTCGCCTTTTCCGGTCATAAACTGTTCGGACCAACCGGCATCGGCGTGCTGTACGGTAAAGAAGCGCTGCTGCAGGACCTGCCACCGTATCAGACCGGTGGCGAAATGATCGAGCATGTCAGCTTTGCAAAAACCACCTTTAATGGTCTGCCCTACCGCTTTGAAGCGGGCACACCGAATATTGCCGGCGCCATTGGCCTGGCCGCCGCCATTGATTATCTCAATGCACAGGACCGTGCCCTGCTGGCGGCCCACGAAGACGCACTGATGGCAAGATTTGCCCAGCGTGCAGAAGAATTCGGTGACCTGCGTATGATCGGTGAAGCCGCCCATAAAGCCAGCGTCTGCAGTTTCCTGCTGCAGGGTGCCCACCCGGCTGACGTCGGTACCCTGCTCGATCAGCAGGGCATTGCCGTCCGTACCGGCCATCACTGTGCCATGCCCATACTGGCTCAGTTCGGCGTTCCGGGTACGGTGCGTGCGTCGTTTACTTTCTATAATACGCTGGAAGAAGTGGACGCATTATTTAAAGGGCTTGAGAAAGCCAGAATGTTTTTACTGTGAGGATGGAAGGATGACCATTGAGACCTTTGATCCGAAGAGCGCCGCAACCACCTATGATCCGAATGAAGCACCCAGTGTGTCGATGACGGAAGCTGCCATTGCTCACGTGCGCAGGCAGCTGGTGAAAAACCCGGCGATGAAAGGCATCCGTCTGGGCGTGAAAAAAAGCGGCTGCTCCGGATTTAAATACGACATTGAATTTGTTGAACAGCCGGCCTCCGGCGATCAGGTTATTGATGTTGCCAACGATGTTAAACTCTATGTGGCTGCCGATGCCGCACCTTATGTGCGTGGTACCGAGATCGACTTCACCAGAGAAGGCCTGAACAGCACTATTAAATTTAATAATCCGAACGCTAAGGATCTCTGCGGTTGCGGTGAATCATTCAGCGTATAATGGCGGTTCGAGCCTGACGGCTGTTTATCCGGCTTGATCTGAAACGGATACAGCAGACAGAAGAAATACGGTTTTACTGCCCGGCGGGCAAGTTAGCAGAGTGACATTATGGAAAAACGCATGGTGGTCGCGCACGCGGAGTGCCCGGCACGGATGGTACCCTCCGGTACACCAACCACAATTCCGGCCGGCAGTTTTGTCACCATTAATCAGGCGCTGGGCGGCAATTACACCGTCACGGTCAATGGCAATATGGTACGCGTCGACGGCACCGATGCGGCGGCTCTGGGGCTGGAAGCAGAAGAAATCACCTTCGCTGCCCATGATGATGGCGTGGTCCGTGAAGAACAGGTACGTCAGGCTCTGCGCACGATTTTCGATCCGGAAATTCCGATCAACCTGCTCGATCTGGGCCTGATTTATGGCGTCGACATCGACGGCCGCAAAGTAAAAATCCGCATGACGCTCACGGCCCCGACCTGCGGCATGGGTCCGGTGCTGATTTCCGATGTGAAATACCGCGTGGCCAAAGTACCGAATGTCGAAGCCGTTGAGGTTGAACTGGTATTCGATCCGCCCTGGTCCCGCGACATGATGACCGAAGAAGCGCAGCTGGAAGCCGGTCTGTTTTTCTGACCCTTACCGGTCTCAGCCTGACGGCCCGGTAAAACGGGCACAGATATACAGCGCCGTAAATGCCACTGCCAGCAATGGCAGCGCTGCGGGCAGATTCAGCAGTGCCAGATCACGCATGCGCACCAGATAACGCGCCTGCAGCGTCAGCTGCACACCGGAAAATGGTGACAGGCACACCCCCAACCCCCAGCCAAACAACAGCGTCAGCGCCAGCAGATTGGCATGTTCCACATGCGGCGCAAGAATGCCGGCTGCCAGTGCCACAGTGGTCACCGGATGCATGCCGGCAATGGCCAGGCCGATCAGAATCAGCAGCGTGGTCCAGGCGGCCAGCACACCGAAGTGTTCCGGCACCAGACGGATATTAAACGATTCCAGCAACGCCGCCGCCCCGGAAGCCAGCACCGCTGCCGCAAGAAATAACAGCACTTCCCCGGCCATTCCCGGCAGCGCCGACTGCACATGCTGCTGCAGCCGCCCGGCACCGGCGCGCTGTTCACGACTGAGAATCCAGCCCACACTGAAGATCAGTGCCAGCAGCGTCACCAACGTCAGTACCGGTATTTCCGGTAGCAACAGATGACCGATGATAACCGCCACCGCCAGCACCACCGGCAGCCAGAGCGCGGCAAAGGTCACCGGATACCCTTCAGCCACAGCACTTTCCGGCAAACGCTGCAGTTGCCAGGCCGATATCAGCAGTGCCACCAGCGCCGCCGGCAGGCCGAATATAATCAGTGTGCCCAGGTGAGCGTCCGGCACCCCGCTGAGAGTAATCCCCATCGAGGCAAAGAAAGGTGACCAGAGTGCGCAGGCACTGAAGCCGCGCAACAGGGTCAGCGCCTGAATCCGGCTCAGCGGACGGGCCGCCGATAAACGGTCACCGGCAATCATCACCGAGGAAATATTCATGACGGTGCCCAGCAGGTGCACACCGAACAGCGTCCGCAGCAGTGCCCGCTTCCCCTGTGGCAGTTGTGCCTGCAGATCCACATTGGCCATGGCGATAAGGCGCAGAAAACTGACCGCCAGCAGCATGGCGGTAATCATCTGGTTACCTTCCACGGCACGCTGCAGAAATTGCGGACTGCTGCCACGCCATTCGCCGATCGCCAGACACAGCAGGCCGATGCCCAGTAAAATACCGATCTGCCATAACTGCGCCCGGCGCAGGTTCGGGATCAGCAGCCCCCCCACCAGCCAGATCAGCACGCCCGGTAACAGGGAAGACACTGCCGCCGAGAAGACGGCCAGTAATGTGGTCAGGATAACGCCCACCAGCAGCCAGCCGGCCAGCCGGTTACGCAGTGACAAAACTGAATTCATAGCGGTTCCGCAGAGGGAGGCAATAGCCGGGAATAACAACGCAGGTCTGTTGCAGACCGGCTACGGCAGCCTGCTGAAATATCATCAGGCTGAGTTTAACACAGCGCCCGCCCGGCATAGGCAAGTCAGGCACTGCAACAATGAACTGCCCGGCAGGCAGTCACCTCAGGCGTCGGGTTCTTCCGTTCCCGGCGGATTCAGGTCCAGCAGATAATGGCCGAATACTTTGCCCGCTTTCAGGTCCACCACGATCACCATGGCAACCCCCTGATACTGACTGTTAATCAGCACGTGTTCATAATCATCGCCCATACGGTAAACATGGGTTACGTTACCGTCACGACAATCAGCAACGCCGAAATCTTCCGCCGGGATAGCTTCCACGTACTGCCAGAAATCCAGCGGTGGCGCACCATTTTCTACCCGCAGCGGTGCGAATTGGGTGGCTTTGAATTCTGCGTCGGTCAGTTTTCTGGTTTGCATTAAAACAGGCTCTTCAGTTTATCTTTGGCTTTTTGCTTCAGCGCATCTTCTTTCGCTTTGGCTTTTTCTTCTGCTTCGCGTTTCTGCTGGGCTTCATAATCTTCCAGCTTCGCGGACGCCATTTCCTGCAGTGCATCCGCTTTATCCGATAATGAGCCATCCAGCTCATTCAACTGGCGGACTTCATCCGCATGATCAGCACTATAGGCCACCAGTTTTTCCCGCAACCGTTTCTGCAGCCGGGCTTCCAGTTCCGCCTGTTTCTGATTCAGGCGGCGGCTGAAGGCAGCACTGAGCTGGCGGTCGAGATCGGACCCGAAGCGCACATCCGGATTGCGGAAATCGCCGCTGGCGCTGACATTTACATCAAAGCGGTCGATGCTGGCCAGCGCAGCCAGCAGTTCCTGCGCCAGCGTGGTTTTACTGTTACTGGCAAAACTGGCAGCGCCGAACTGGGCATCGGCTTTGGCGTTCAGCTTGCCACCACTGACCACCGCCAGCCCCTGCACCTGCACCCGTGATGAAGTCATGCGGGTATCCGCCAGCCCCAGATTCATATCCTGCACCTGCCAGTCTTTAACCGTCAGGGTCAGACTGTCGTTACCCGGGCTGCGGCGGTGATCGAGTACTATATCCGCCGTCAGCTCTTCAACCTGTTGCAGGCCGGAACCATTTACCAGAATATGCGCCGGCCGCCCGAGTACGGCCTGCTGGTGTGTAATATCCTGCGCCGTAATCAGCAGATTGCCGCCGGGCAGCGTGGCGCTGATACGGGCATTGCGCAACAGGAATTCCGGCCACGGATCCGCCGACGGGAAATGTACAAAGCGGCCGTCACGCAGACGCTCTTCGCTGACAACCTCAGCACTGTCACCATCTGCGGAAGATGACAGATAAGGCTGAATCTTTTCATACCAGTACAGTGCCTGACGGGCCCACTCCCCGGCCTGATCACCGAACAGCAGGGCCGTGACATTGGCAGCACCGCTGGCATTCAGCTGATACTTACTGCGGATAGCCGCCATATCTTTTGCCGGCGCCGACTGCAGGTCGGTCATTTTATCAGCCATATCGTTGTGGGCATCGGCGATGGCTTGTTTGGCTGCCGCCACCGCAGCCTTGTCAGCGGCAAAGCGTTTTTTCAGCGCATCCAGCTTCGCTTTACGTTCCTTAAAATCTTCAACAGAGGTCAGTTTTTCTGCCGTCAGTGCCTGCAGTTCCGCCCGATAAGCGGCCAGGGCATCGTTATCCGGCACGCCTTCCAGCGCGGCATCAACTGCGGCCCGGTTAGTTTGATAACTCTGCTGAAAGGCTTCACCAGCCGCTTCAGTCTGCAGCGCTTCACGGGCAAGAATTTCATCCGCAGACGGCAGTTCCGCTACGCTCAGGACTTTGTCTTTGAGTGATGGTTTCTCCGCCGCACTGCCGGGGCTGTCCGCTGCCGCTTTTTTTTCCAGTGCGCCGGACGTCTGGCGTGCGGTACCAAACTGCAGGCCATCGACACTCAGGTCGCGGATAATGGCTTTGCCGAGAAACAGTGGCGCAATGTCCACCGCGGCGGTGGCAGAGGAAAATTCCACGGCGTTCTGCATTGGCTTCCGGGCATCGGCCACGGTCAGGTGCTGCAGGGTAAAACCGAAAGGACTGAATGACAGGGAGACATCGTCCACGTCCACCCGCGCACCGGCAATGTCTGAACCGACGCTTTCCAGTGACCACTTAACCAGCGGCCCGGCAGCGAAGACAAAGAATACCGTCAGCAACACGGCAATCACGATAAATGCGGCCAGACCTGACCAGCGGATCCATTGCTTCATGGTCTTACTCCGCAAATGATTTATACAGATGGTAAAATTTGCTGGCTTTCAGCACCTGCGTCACTTTCAGGCGGCTGACCCAGCTCAGCACCCGGTCGCGGTACAGGTTGATCAGCACCCGGCTCAGCATAAACAGCGGCACAAAGGCGAGCAGACCGATCACCAGCCCACCCAGGACCAGTGACTGGTTGAAGGCCGTTATGCGCCAGAAATCATTCTGATACAGGCTGGTCCAGATATCCTGCAGCCCCGGACTGGTCAACAGACTTTCCCCCAGCCGTGCAGCATAAGGATCGGTAAACCAGGCCAGCAGCGAAAAAGCGGCCACCGCGACCAGAAAGGCACTCAGATTAATACGCAGAATCAGCACCAGCAGCAGAATCAGCGCATTATGCAGGCTGAACATCGGGGTCAGGGCAACAATCAGTGCCAGTGAAAAAGCCAGTGCGATCTGGCCCGGCGCCGATTCGGAATTCAGCGCTTTCAGCAGTTTGGCCAACATACTCAACATAATGCGTTCCCGGCATAAAATGATGGCGCCACTATAACAACTATCGGTGGCAGGATTAAACATCCACAGCCCTCAGCAGAAGGGTCGGCCGCCGCCGTTTCTGTCACCCTGATGTCATCTGCCGGGCATGGCCGCCGCGCAGAACGGAACAGCGTTCTGCTGCCATTATCCGCCAGCGGCGGCTGGGCGGCTTCACGCACCATAAAGGGCTGACCGATTAGTTGTATATATGCAACGATCCGTCATTCAACTGCGACAATCTGTCCGCACAAATAACGGCCTGCAAAGTTCTGAGCGCCGGTAAACCGGCGAATTTGTCTGTTTTACTGAGCACAAACACAGGATTATTATTCCAGCAGCATCAACAATCCATTCCGTTGCATTTGACTAGTCAGCCCCCCCTCAAACGGCTATAAAGTTAACCTTGGGTCTTTATGGATATGACTCTCATTTTCCCCCTGATTATCAGGTGGGTCAGTCCACCTGAACGACCAACGATACTCTGCGTAACCGCCATTTTAATAATGAGGACATTATGGGAACACATATGACAAGCTTCCGTCTCCGGCTTGCAGCCGTCACCAGCCTGATGCTGATGACTCTGGCCGGCTGCAGTGAGCAACAGGGCGGCACCGCACCCGGTGCGCAGTCTCAGCCGCCGGCCGTGGGCGTCGTCACTATGAGCAGCGAACGCCTGGAACTGACTGACACCCTCCCCGGCCGTGTTTCTGCTTACCGTACGGCGGAAATCCGTCCTCAGGTAAACGGTATTATCCTCAAACGCTTCTTCGCCGAAGGCGCCTACGTTGAAGAAGGCGACAAGCTTTATCAGATTGATCCGACACTGTACAAAGCCAACGTTGAAAGCGCGAAAGCCCAGCTGGCCGTTGCCAAGGCCAACGCCTACGCTGCCAATCTGACCGCCAAGCGTTATAAAGAGCTGGCCACCAAGTCTGCCATCAGCGCACAGGAAGTGGATGATTCCGAAGCCAATGCCAAACAGGCTGATGCCCAGGTCAAAGCCGCTGAAGCCGCTCTGCGCACTGCAGAAGTCAATCTTGGCTATACCGAAATTACCGCACCGATTTCCGGTGTAATCAGCCGCTCCACCATTACCGAAGGTGCCCTGGTCTCGGCCCAACAGGCCACTCCGCTGACGGTTATCCGCCAGCTGCAGCCTGTGTATGTCGATATCAAACGTCCGGCTCCATCCCTGATCCGCATGAAAAATCCGAACCTGTCACGCGATGTGACCGTGGAACTGGATGACGGCACGCCCTTCGGCGAAACCGGCAAGCTGCAGTTTGCCGATGCCAGCGTCGATGAAGGTACCGGCAGTGTGAACGTGCGTGTTCTGTTTGAAAACAAAGACAACACTCTGTTACCGGGGATGTTTGTCCGCGCTCAGGTACCCAGCGCCCTGATTGAGGAAGCCGTACTGGCACCCCAGGCGGCCGTTGTCCGTCAGCCAACCGGTGAAACCGTCGTCTACCTGGTCGATGACAATAATCAGGTTCAGATTCACAACGTGAAAGTGACCCGTGCAATCGGTGATAAATGGCTGGTGCAATCCGGTCTTCAGGCCGGCGAACGGGCGATTATCAGTGGCCTGCAGAAACTGCAGATGATGCAGCGCATGATGCCGCCGGGTACCCCTCTGGTTGTTAACCCAGAAGAAGCCACACGTTAAGGAGAGCCCTGAACCATGGCTAAGTTTTTTATCGACAGGCCCGTATTTGCCTGGGTGATCGCTATCCTGATCATGCTGGCCGGGGCAATGTCTGTACTGAATCTTCCGATTCAGCAGTATCCGACCATTGCGCCGCCGTCCGTGCGCATTGTGGCAGCCTACCCGGGGGCATCCGCCGCCACGCTGGAAGAAAGCGTGACGCAGGTGATCGAACAGAACATGACCGGACTGGACAACCTGCTGTATATGCAGTCCACCAGCAGCAGCGCCGGCCGGGCAACCACAACGCTGACCTTTGCTCCCGGCACCAACCCGGACATCGCTCAGGTACAGGTACAGAATAAACTGCAACTGGCTGAAGCTCTGCTGCCGCAGGCGGTAACCCAGCAGGGTGTCAGCGTGACCAAGGCCTCAACCTCGTTCCTGATGGTGGCGGGTCTGATTTCCAAAACCGGAAAAATGGACCGCGCGGACATCGCAGACTACGCCAACAGTTATATCAAAGACCCTCTGTCACGGACCTCCGGTGTCGGTGAGCTGCGGGTATTCGGTTCCCAGTACGCCATGCGCATCTGGCTGCAGCCGGAAAAACTGAACGCTTACAACCTGACGCCGGTAGATGTTACCGGCGCGATCAGCGTACAGAACAACCAGTTCCCGGCCGGTCAGCTGGGTGGCATGCCAGCCATTCAGGGGCAGGCAATCAACGCGACCATTATTGCGCAGAGCCGTCTTGAAGCCCTGGAAGAGTTCGAAAACATCCTGCTGAAAGTGAACACTGACGGCTCGCAGGTGCGGGTCAAAGATGTTGCCCGGGTTGAGCTGGGCGCAGAAGATTATTCGGTGATCGGTGAATTCAACGGCAAACCAGCCAGTGGTATCGGTATTCAGCTGGCCAGTGGTGCCAACGCTCTGGATACCGCCAAAGCGGTGCGGGCAAAAATTGCCGAGCTGGAGCAGTTTTTCCCGACCGATCTGGAAGTGGTCTTCCCTTACGACACCACCCCCTTCGTGCAGATTTCCATTGAAGAAGTGGTTAACACGCTGATCGAAGCGGTCGTGCTGGTCTTCCTGGTCATGTACCTGTTCCTGGGGAACTTCCGCGCCACCCTGATTCCGACCATTGCCGTCCCGGTGGTACTGCTGGGTACCTTTGCGGTGATGGAAGCCTTTGGTTACAGCATCAACACCCTGACCATGTTTGGTCTGGTGCTGGCCATTGGCCTGCTCGTGGACGATGCCATCGTGGTAGTGGAAAACGTTGAGCGGGTCATGGATGAAGACGGCCTGCCACCGAAGGAAGCGACCAAAAAATCCATGGAGCAGATTACCTCCGCTCTGGTCGGTATTGCTCTGGTACTGTCTGCGGTATTTGTACCGATGGCCTTTATGTCCGGCTCCACTGGTGCCATTTACCGTCAGTTCTCGCTGACCATTGTATCGGCCATGGCGCTGTCTGTTCTGGTGGCCCTGATCCTGACACCGGCCCTGTGTGCCACCATTCTGAAGCCCGTTCACAAAGGTGGCCTGGAAAATCAGAAAGGCTTCTTCGGCTGGTTTAACCGCTTATTCCACAAAGCCACCAACGGCTACGTCAGCTCCGTCAGCGGTACGCTCAGCCGTCCGGTACGGATGGTGCTGATTTATGCCGCCGTACTGGCCGTACTGGCTGTGCTGTATATGCGCCTGCCAACATCCTTCCTGCCGGAAGAAGATCAGGGGGTACTGATTACCCTGGTGCAGTTGCCGGAAACCGCCACCATGGAGCGCACGCAGGACGTGATGCATCAAATGCAGAAGCACTTCCTCAATGATCCGGGTGTGGAATCCATCTTTACCGCCTCCGGCTTCAGCTTTGCCGGTATGGGTCAGAACATGGGCCTGTCCTTCGTGAAGCTCAAGCACTGGGATGAGCGGCAGACACCGGATGTCTCCGTCGGCGCGATTATCGGCCGGGCTTACGGTGCACTGGGTCAGATCAAGGAAGCAACGATTTACACCATCAACCCGCCACCGATTCCGGAACTGGGTGTGGCATCCGGCTTCAACCTGATGCTGCAGGACCGCAACAATCAGGGCCATGAAGCGCTGATGCAGGCCCGTAATATGATGCTCGGCATGGCCTCACAGGATCCGCGCCTGACTCAGGTACGTCCGAACGGTATGCCCGACGCACCGATTTTCCGCATTGATATCGACTTCGAGAAAGTAAAATCGCTGGGGCTGAATATCGCCGATGTGAACAATACCCTCAGCACCGCCTGGGGTGGCTCGTACGTGAACGACTTTATCGACCGCGGCCGGGTGAAAAAAGTGTATGTTCAGTCGGATGCAGCGGCGCGTATGCTGCCGGAAGATCTGGAAAAATGGTATGTGCGTAACAACCGCGGCGATATGGTGCCCTTTACCGCCTTCGCTTCTACCCGCTGGGACTACGGTTCACCACAGCTGGAGCGCTATAACGGTGTGCCTGCCGTGAACATTCAGGGTGCCGCAGCACCAGGTTACAGCACCGGTGATGCCATGCTGGCAATGGAAGAAATGGCGGCGAAACTGCCACCGGGCTTTGGTCTGGAATGGACCGGCCTGTCGTATCAGGAACGTCAGTCCGGCTCTCAGGCACCGATTCTGTATGCCGTTTCTCTGCTGGTCGTATTCCTCTGTCTGGCCGCACTGTATGAAAGCTGGTCGGTGCCGTTCTCCGTTATCCTGGTGGTGCCACTGGGGATTATGGGCGCGCTGATCGCAGCCACCGGACGCGGTCTGAGCAATGACGTTTACTTCCAGGTCGGCCTGCTGACCACCATTGGCCTGTCAGCGAAGAACGCCATCCTGATTGTGGAATTTGCCAAGGCACTGGTCGAACAGGGTAAAGGGCTGCTGGAAGCCACCATGGAAGCCGCCCGTATGCGTCTGCGCCCGATCATCATGACCTCACTGGCCTTTATTCTGGGGGTAACACCACTTGCCCTCAGTACCGGTGCCGGCGCCATGAGCCGTCAGGCTATTGGTACCGGGGTGATCGGCGGCATGCTGGCAGCCACCTTCCTGGCGATTTTCTTCGTACCGCTGTTCTATGTTCTGGTCATGAAACTGACGTGGAAACTGCGCGGCATCAGACACGACTGATCGCCCTTCCTTCACTGCCCGGCACCCGCCGGGCAGTTTTTTATTCTCCCCTCCCCTGCACGCTTCTTCCCCCGCGATTGTTATTCCAGCGGAAAATTAGTGAGAACAGGCCTGATACACATGGATAAAGCCTTGCATTCACTGGCCTGACAGCACTAACCTTTGGCCAGTAATGTCTAAAACAACAATAATAAGGACTCACCTATGCTGCGTATTCTTCTGTTCACGCTGATATCACTGCTGTGGCTGCCGGCACAGGCCATCACAGTCAGTGATATTGATGTGCCCGATATTTCCCCGGCGACCGCCAGCTCACCGGAAATGCTGTTACGCGGTGCCTCGGTACGCCGGGTGTATGGCTTTGTGAAAGTGTATGTCGGCGCCCTGTATCTGCAGGATAACTCCATTACCGATGATCTGATTGTCAGCACCGATAATGCCCGCCGGATGGTGTTTTATGTCACCTCCGCCCGGGTCAGTGCACGGCGTTTTACCAATGCCATTCAGGATGGTCTGTCGATTAATATCAGCAAGGAACAGATGCTCGCTATGAGCGACCGGGTGGAAAAACTGGTCAGCCTGTTCGACCATAAATTTGTCGAAGGCACCGTCGGTTACATTGAATGGGTACCGGCCGGACAATATTCACGCATTGTGATTGATGGTCAGGAACGTGGCACCGTGCCCGGCAAAGATCTGAATGATGCGCTGCTGAAAATCTGGATCGGCGAGCACCCGGTCAGTGAGCGTTTCCGCGAACAGGTACTGGGACACCGGGACTGATCAGTTACAGTAATGTTTAACCCGCTTTTGCAGTGCTTCACGTCTTGCCAGCCGTTTCTGCAGACTGGCAAGCCGAGTCGACGTGTATTTACCCGACTGCTGCTGGCGCAGATCAAGCCGGGCCTGACGACATTGTTCTTCGCGCCGCTGTACGGCTGCCCGGGCTTTCTGCTCCTTTTCCCAGGCCGCTTTCCTGCGCGCTTTTTCTTCCCGCGTCTCGGCCGCGTAATCACGCTGCGGATATAAAGCGTTCAACGGCGCGGACTCATATTCGCTGCCCGCCGGCGGCTGATATTTTTCTGCATTTTTCACCGGCCGGTCAGAAAAATGTACGCGCCCCTGCGCATCGGTCCAGCGATAAATTTCACCGCCGCTACAGGTAGTTGCCATCATCCATAATACTGCAATCATTAACGGAGTTTTCATAAACGCGTCCCTGCGTTAATCGTTACGGTTTTTTATTCTTCGGGGAACAGAGTTTTGACCAGCAGCTGTACCGACTGACGACCACGGAATTCATTCACATCCAGCTGGAAGACACACTGCACACGGTCAGCTGTCTGATCCGGCCAGCGGCTGACATCCACATTGAACCAGATTGCATCCAGAGCCAGATCAGAACCCTGTGGCTGTAACACCATTTTCAGATGACGCTCGCCAACAATGCGCTGCTGTATCAGGCGGAAATGACCATCAAACAGCGGTTCCGGGAACGCCTGTCCCCAGGGCCCGCCCCAGCGCAGCTGCTGCGCCAGCTCAAGACTGTATTCGGCCACCGACAGACTGCCGTCACTGTCCAGCTGCTGCTGCAGTTGTGCCTCACTCAGATGACTGCGGCAGACGTCATCAAACAGACGGGAAAATTCTTCCAGCCCATCGGCTGCCAGCGTCAGGCCGGCCGCCATGGCGTGACCGCCAAATTTTTTCATCAGCTGCGGTGCCCGTTTGTGCACTTCATCCAGCGCGTCACGCATGTGCAGGCCCGGGATGGAGCGGGCTGAGCCTTTCAGCCAGCCATCGCTGTCGGCAGCCAGTGCAATCACCGGCCGGTGTACCTTCTCTTTGATGCGCGAGGCCAGAATACCAATCACCCCCTGATGCCAGTCAGGCTGATACAGGCACAGGCCAACCGGCAGATTATCACCGGCCTCAAAACGGCTCAGATAACGTTGTGCTTCTTCCTGCATCCCCTGTTCAATACTGCGCCGGTCACGGTTCATATCGTCCAGAACCTGCGCCAGCTTCAGCGCCTGCTGCGGATCATCGGTCAGCAGGCATTCAATCCCCAGCGACATATCGTCCAGCCGCCCCGCCGCATTCAGACGCGGTCCGATCGCAAAACCGAAATCAGCTGCCACAACCCGTGACGATTCGCGCCCGGCCACCTGCAGCAATGCGAGAATCCCGGCAGAGGCATAACCAGCGCGGATACGACGCAGCCCCTGTTCCACCAGAATACGGTTGTTATGATCCAGTGGCACCACATCAGCCACCGTCGCCAGCGCCACCAGATCCAGCAACTGTGCAAGGTTAGGAGCCGGTTGCGGCAGCAGCCCCCGGGCTTTCATTGCTGCCCGCAGAGCCAGCATCAGATAAAACACCACGGTGCAGCCGCAGGCTGCCGGTGAGGGAAAATCACAGCCTGGCTGATTGGGGTTCACGATGGCGGCTGCCGCCGGCAGGGTTGCACCCGGCAGGTGGTGATCCGTTACCAGCACCGGAATGCCGGCCGCCGCTGCCTTATCAATGCCGTCGTGGGAAGCGATGCCATTATCCACCGTCATAATCAGATCCGGCGTCATGGTCAGTGCCACATCAACCAGCTCCGGCGACAGCCCATAACCGAAGTCGAAACGGTTGGGCACCAGATAATCAATATTTTCTGCCCCGAGCATACGCAGAGCCCGGATTGCCAGCGCCGTGCTGCTGGCACCGTCGACATCGAAATCGCCCACAATCAGCAGACGACGCCCGGCCGTGGCCACCGGCAACAGCAGTTCAACCGCCTGTCCAATGCCTTTCATCGTCTGGTAGGGCAGCAACGACTGCAACCCCAGTTCCAGCTGCCGGTTATCGGTAATTCCGCGCGCGGCATATATACGCTGCAGTACCGGATGCACCCCCGGCAGAGACCAGGAAGAAGGAAGGGAACGCTGGCAGATTCGGGTCATATTCAAGGCAGAAAAACGAGGGGAAGAACCGTATCCTAACACGAAGCGCTGTGCTTATTCCGCCGGGCGGATACGGACAAAACGGGCAAAACGCGGCAGGCCATGTTCTGTCAGCCCATTGTAGGAAAACGTGATACGGGTTCCTCTGGCTGGCGGATGATCACGCTCATCATCACTGAAGCCGGTACCGATGCGGAATTCCCGGCCGTCATCCATGCGTACCTGCAGGGAACCCATGGCCCCCTGATATTTTCCTTCACCCGGGACATATCCGACCACCACGGCTTCGTCATCCTGCACCAGCTTCAGTTTCAGCAGATCATCCGAGCGCTTCGCCTGATAGAGTGACGCGGCCCGCCGCAGCATCAGACCTTCACCGCCGCCGGCAGTAACCTGCTGCAGACGCTGCTGCAGCTCCTGTTCACTGCTGATACGGGTCTGGCCGATCACTTTCAGACTCGGGCTTTTCTGCCGGGCAATCAGGGTCTGCAGTACCCACAGACGTTCGCTGTACGGCACAACCAGCTGCGGCAGATCAAATGCCATGTATTTTACCCGCAGCCAGTCATCATCTTCTGCTTTATGACGACGGATCAGCCCACTGACAAACGCAAACTCACCCCGGCCAGCCCACAACTCGCCATCAAGGGGCGTTTCTTCAGGTAAAGCAGCAATAAACCAGGCCGGTGCGCGGATCTGGCGGCCACTGCGGGTCAGCAATTGCCGGCCATTCCAGTAAGCACGGACACCATCCAGCTTTTCACTGACGAAGTAAGCACTGACATCAATGCCGGATTCGAATGTTTTCGCCAGCATCAGTGGTGGCGCGACGGGACTGGCTGCAGCCAGTGAAAAATGCGGCCAGGCAAGCACCAGCAGCATAACCAGAATTACTACATATTCCATGGCGTCGTCCTCCCTGAACCTCACCATCGTGCCAGTCAAACAATTATCTTCTACCTTGCCCAGTCACTGACAAAAATTTCAGACTTTTTGCGGACACCGTCTTGACTAAAAGCCTGTAGCCCGGAATCCTTTTGTCTGTATCCAGCAGACTTTTTTCACTATGTTTTTTTATTTACTCGGTCTCGGCAGCAATATCCGCCCGGATGACAATATGAGCAGTGCACTGGAGAAAATTGCACAACTGGGTGAAGTCTGCTCTGTTTCTGAACGCATAACCACGGCACCGGTTGGTGATACCTTTCACGGTGAATTCAGAAATCAGATGGCGGTACTGAAATCGGATTTATTACCCGGCCCGTTAAAGCAGCGTCTGCAACAGATTGAGGTGCAGCTCGGCCGGGAACCCAAAAGCCCGGCACGCAAAACCAAAGACCGCACCATTGATATTGATATTCTCGGCCAGGCCGGCAATGCCGACAGCTGCCGCAGCCTGCCACTGGAAGAGAGTTACTTCAGTGCCGTTGCCCGTCACTGGCCTCAGGACGAAAACGTCTGATCGTACCGGTTAGCGACAAAGCGCCCGCCATCCACGCGCATCACCGTGCCACTGACAGCCTCCGCCGCCAGCAGATAATCACAGGCCTGAACAATAGCGCCGTAACCCAACTCCCTGCCGATCAGCGACTGTGACAGCACCATGTTGCGGTAGGATTCATCGTGTTCAGGCAGAAACTGAACAGGCCCCGGCTGAATCACATTGACCCGCACCCTGCCCGCCAGCCGCTGCGCCATACTCAGCGACCAGTTCTGCAGGCCCGCCTTGGCAGCGCAATAGGCTGAAAAACGCTGATTGGGAATATCCGCATAAATATCACTGATGCTGATCATCGCCGCCCCCTCAGCCCAGCTGCCTGACAGGGCTGCGGTTATCCGCGCCGGCGACGTTACATGCACCTGCTGATGGAGCGCAAAATGCGCGGCCAGATCCTCTGCCGCGGCATCCGGTATAAAACACGAAGCATTATGAATCACCGCATCGAGCGGGCCGGCTCTGACCAGCTCTGTGCACAGGGCAGAGACTGACGACTGATCGGCCAGATTGGCCTGTAACTGCGTCAGAGCCGGGTGCGGCTGCAGCCCGGAGTGGCTGTGGTAATGCGCAATGACCTCCCAGCCCTGCTGCAGGTAATGCTCTGCCAGTATCCGTCCCAGACGACGACCGGCACCGGTAATGAAAATTCTGGCCACAAAACCTCCGCCACAAATAAAAGAACTGCAGATTACTGAGCCGATATCCCACCATCAACCGGTATCAGAGCACCGGTCATAAAACTGACCTCCTCAGACGCCAGAAAAGCCACCACACTGGCCCTCTTCTGCCCGGGCCACCCGCCCCAGCGGAATATCCGCGGCTTTCGTCCATTCTTCTTCCGGCACCCCAGCAGCCGCCAGCGCATCGTGCAGCATAGATGTATCCGTATCCCCGGGACATATTTTTCCTGCCAGATTCATCGTTTTCACCCTCGAATTTATCGCGACAACGACTTTATCACCGGCAGTAAAGTGACATGATATCAGCCGCGGCAAACGGCGGAAAAACAGCATAAACTGATTTTGGTTGCGGGAGCAGGGTGTGAACGCGCAGGGAACACCGGGGCTCAAAACAGGATTTTGCAGCGGCATTGAATACTCAGGCTCACTGCGACCACAGTAACCTGAAAGTCAGGCTTTTTTTGAGAGGCAGGATAATACCGAAGAAAGGCAGCACTGGGCTGATGAAAAAACCCTGCATCCATACGGATTTCAGGCATAAAAAAACCCAGCATAAGCTGGGTTTTTAAATTTTGGTTGCGGGAGCAGGATTTGAACCTACGACCTTCGGGTTATGAGCCCGACGAGCTACCAGACTGCTCCATCCCGCGACAATTGCTTCACTACTTTCTGACGTTACAACCAACAGAAGCGGTTGGTTGCGGGAGCAGGATTTGAACCTACGACCTTCGGGTTATGAGCCCGACGAGCTACCAGACTGCTCCATCCCGCGTCAGAGGCTGCGTATATTACTCAGGCACCCACATGGTGTCAAGGGTAAGAGTTTGTTTTGCAGAGATTTTTTCAGAATTTTCCGCCACAGGTGCGAAAAACTCATACCAGTCTCTGGCACTCATGCAGGACTGATGGTAGGTTTACCGGGCATAAAATAACAAAAATAACGTGAAGCCTATGACTGCGCATCCGACCAATACAATAACATCGGCCGCACTTCAGCCCCTGTTGCGCTTACTGGAAAGCAAGGGGTTTTCCGGCAAAGACCTTATGGCCTCCGGGCTTGAGTCACGTCCTGAACACGTGTCCGGCCAGCGCATCCCGATCAGCCAGTTTGACCGGCTGCTGGAACAGGCCAGTAAACTGCTGAATCAGCCTGCCATCGGCTTTGCCGCCGGCCAGCACCTGGATCTGCCCAGCTTCTATCTGCTCGGCTTTCTGCTCAGCAGCTGCCAGACCGGCCGTGAAGCGCTGACGATCCTGCGCCGCTACTATTCCCTGATCAGTGACACCCGCTCACCGGATCTGTTTGTCGGCCATCAGAGCATCAAGGTGGTTTATTACGTTGCCGAAGGCAGCAGCTTCGGCAGCCATGCCCGCACCGAGTTTATTGCCACCAGTATCCACACCGCCGGTAAAGCCTTCGGTGGCCACCTGTATCAGGTACAGGGCGCCGGATTCTGTTTCCCACCGCCTTCATACCGCCATGAGATGGAAGACTATTTCGGTATTCCACTGCAGTTTAACCAGCCGCATAACTGGATTTCCTTCTCCGCCCGGCTGCTGGATCAGCCACTTTCCCAGGCCAATCCGGAACTGTTCCGTGAACTGGAAGAGCAGGCAGAAAAAGCGTCGCAGCGCTTTGCCGACCTCAGCCCTTTTTCGCGTAAGGTGATGCATATCCTGTATCAGTGGCCGGAATCCATCCCCATCACCAAAGAGTCGGTGGCTGATCTGCTGAGTACCAGCAGCCGCACCCTGACCCGTCGCCTGCAGGAAGAGAACTGCCAGTTCTCCTCTCTGCTGCGTGATGTACGTCTGGAGAAGGCCAAGCATGCACTGCAATTCGGTCATGCGGATGTGCAGCAACTGGCAATTGAACTGGGCTTCTCTGACCGCCGTGGTTTTGAGCGTGCATTCAAGCAATGGACCGGGGAGACCCCGGCAGCTTACCGTCGCAGCTGCCGCTGCCAGCCACAGGGCTGTCTGGAAGAAGCCTGACAGCGGCATAAAAAAAGCGGCCGCAGCCGCTTTTTTATGCCTGATGCTATTTACCAGTCATTGGCTGATAACGCTGCCCGCACAGTGCGCATTTTCTCGGTCTGCTCCAGCTGCACCAGACTCTGAAACAGGGCACGCGATGCATCATTAGTGGATTCACTCAGCATCTGCCGGTAAAGGCCGATCATATAGTCATCAATTTTCAGCGCAATCCTGACCAGCTCATCAACGGATACATCCGGGTGCATTTCATGGCAGTCTGCCAATGCTTCACTGATGGAACCCGGCTCAAACTGGTGCCATTCGGTCAGCACCGGACCGGACAAATCCTCTTCAATGCGCCCCATGGCTTCAGCCAGTGTATTTTCATGCTCAGCCAGCAGATGCAGCATCATATCCACCCGTTCCCGCTGAGTAGCGTCGCGCAGCTGCTCATAGAGGTTGCGCGCATGCTCATGCAGCCTGCGGCTGTAATCCAGAATGTCTTTTACTGTTGAATAACTCATCCGTCCGACTCCTGTTTTTATACTTTGAGGATAGCGTGACCTGAGCAATCGGCCATTGCCGGAAGTCAATGGTTATTCTTCGCCGCTGCTCTCAAACTGAGCCGCCAGCTGGTCGCGGTATGGGCGTACGGCTTCCTTATCAGCGTCACTGACCTGCGCCACTGCCCGGACCATCATCAGCGAGGCGCTCATCACCTGCTCCATCATGGCTTTCTGCTCCGCCGGCAGGTCCGACTCACGGATCTGCTGCAGCTGCGCTTCCATCTGCGACAGCGTGACCTGATCATTTTCCATTTCAACCGCCAGATAGGCGAGCGAAATACGGCCGGACTGATCAGCCCACGCTTCAACATCGCGGTAACCTTCAGCGCGGACTTCGTTATTGAATGCGGCGTACAGGCCGGCCTCTTTCAGGTCCTGAATGCCGCGCCGGAACATGGCATCTACACTGTCATCCTGTTGCGAAAAGTCATCCTGTGGCAACTGATCATCGTGATCATCCAGCCACTGCTGCAGCCTGGGCATACTTTTCATCCAATGTTCAATATCCTTGCCAGTGAGGTCTGCAGCCGCGGCCAGAGGGGCCACGATAACCAGCAGCAGAGCGAGCATTAAGCGCATGGGAATCTCCTGATTGATAAACGTCTTATTCTGTCGTCAGGCTTACACTAGCGGGCTTTGTCCGGCCCGGCAATAGATGCTGACATCGACGGCCTCGTCAAAATCACCGATGCGCGGCAGCGTGGCGAAAATCCCCTGCTGCAGGCAGTCGAGGCGTGCAAAGTCCGGTGTTTTAAAGCGGCTTTCGGCCAGCAGCCAGTGCGGAATATCCAGTGTCAGACGACGCAGATCCGCACTGGAGCTGATGTCATACAGCACATCTGCGGCCAGCAACAGATCAACGTCCGGCCAGCCGCCTTCCACCCGCCGCACAGTCACCGCATTCAGTGCCGCATTTTCTTCTGCCGCCAACAGCGCATTAACATCCAGGTCAGCCACCCACACCTCACTGGCACCCGCCAGAGCCGCTGCCACGCCGACCAGGCCGGAACCGCAGCCGAAGTCCAGCACCCGACGGCCGGCTACAGCCTGTGGGTGATCCAGAATCCAGCCCGCCAGGGCCTGTCCACCGGCCCAGGCAAAAGCCCAATACGGCAGCTGCTGCCACAGATTGCTGATCTGCTGCATATCCAGCATAACGTCAGGATCGTCCAGCTGCATCAGCCACAGCTGCAGGCGGTCGCTACACAGTCCGGCCGGCTGCAGACGGGCACCGGGCAGGCACAGGGCCTGACGGAGAATCTTCAGGGAATCCGGATTACCAGCTGACATACTGCTGCTTAAAACGGGTGACTTTTTTCAGGTAATCGCGCGATTCCTGATACGGGTGATGACGGATGATGGTACGGTAAACTTCATCGTCTGACATGCGGTTAATACGCTCCACTGCACGCTTCCGGTCGCGGTGAAAGGTTTTCAGCAGATTACCGGCACCGCCGTTATAGGCGGCAATCACGCAATATTCACGCTTTTTCCAGCCACGGATACCCTTCAGATACACATCATTCAGAATGGACAGGTAAGCGGTACCGGTGTCGATATTATTGGCCGGATTCAGCAGGTAGCTGCGATCCGGACGGTCATTACGGCGGTAAATACGGGAAAAAACATCCTTACCCGCGGTGTTTCTCATCACCTGCATCAGCCCATAAGCACCGGCGTGGGAGACGGCGAACGGGTTAAAACTGCTTTCGGTTTCCATGATCGCCATAATCAGCGGTACTGACACGCGGTATTTCTGTCCGGCACGGGTCGCCATCGCACGGTAACTTTCCGCACTGCGGTGGCGGTGATTGCTGACCATGGGAATATCCACCCAGTAACGGGCACCGCGATGCTGCAGATTATGCTGCAGCAGATGATCGGCAAAGCGCCCTGCCCGCCAGGGGTATTCAATGGATTGTCCGTCCTGATCAAGCACCTGTCCGGCCAGGAAAGGGCGGCCGGTAATTCCCATATCCGCCGCGGTATACAGATCAACCGCCGACGGATCAGCCGGCGTCAGCAGTGTTGCCACAATCGCCTGTTTCAGTGCTTTCAGCGGCGTTTTACTGCGCTCGCTTTCTACCCGTATCCGCCCCTGTTCAAAATCGATATGAACCCGGGTGTGATAATCATCCAGATATTTAACAAAGGTACGGACCGAGGCTTCTTCAAAATCATTGCCCCAGACCTGATTGGCTTTTTCCGAAAAAAAGACATATTCGAGAATTACCGCCTGCACATCATCAGACAGACTGGCGAAATTTTCCGGCAGCTCGGCGCCACGGGCCGTTCCGGCCAGCAGAAGCAACGCAGAGAATAAAAGCAGATTAATGAAACGGATACGGCTTCCCACCCGGCTGTGACAGAAACAAAAATGGCGGCATTAAGCCGCCAGTGTAAACACAGACAGAGCGCCTGTCAGCTCAGCGTACAGCCTCACGGCGTACGGCTGAGGGTGAAAAATCACGCGGATCAAGGCTGATGCTGAAATCCAGTGTCGCCGGACGTTCATTATCCAGACCTTCGGCATAATAACGGCCGTCTTTCAGGTCGTAGGTCACTTCCAGCGTGGTATACATCAACGGCACTTCATAATAGTTGATCAGGTGAGCTTCGGTCAGCTCCCACAGTTTGCCGTCTTCATCGTATTCTTCGGCATAGACAATCGACCAGGTGTCTTCATCCATATAATAACGACGGGTCGTGTAACGGTGGCTGTAACCGACACGCAGTCTGGCTTCCACCACCCACACCCGGTGCGCTTCGTAACGCAGCAACGCCGGATTAATATGGTGATCAAGCAGGATATCATCCATTTTCAGATTACCCTGATGCACCGGGTACGCGTTGTATGGAATATAAAGTTCCTGTTTACCTTTCAGTTCCCAGTCGTAGTAATCCGGCGCGCCGTTAAACATATCCACCTGATCCACCGTGCGGATGGAGTTGGTATTGATATCGGCCGTGTCATAGGCCAGATCCGGCGTACGGCGCAGGCGGCGCTGGCCCGGCAGGTAAACCCAGGATTTACGCGGTGAACGCACCTGATCCAGGGTTTCATGCACCAGTGTAATGGCACCAGCCATCTGTGCCGGCGACAGTGTCTTACGCTTGAGGAAGAAAATCTTATTATCCAGATCAGATGGTTCAGCATCGCGCACACTGTACTGGAAGAAGTACTCATACTCGCGCAGCGAATCCATCCGTTGACCACCGGAGGTTACCGACGACACTTCCGAACTGTTGGAAATGGTATGCCCGCGGAAGCGCAGGGTGTGATTCCACAGGACTTCCAGACCATTTTCCGGAATAGGAAACGGCGAAGACATGGTCGCCTCTCTTACCCCGGCACCGTATTTCATCAGCTCTGCCCGGGTGGCATTGACTTTGATGCCGTCGTAAACGTAATCGGGATATGACGCTGAACGGTGGGTCGGATAAACATTGAAATACATATCCGGAAAGCGCTGCAGCAATTCCTGCTGGCCGTTGGTCAGACGGTCTTTGTGCTGCGCCATATTGGTTGCATCAATGCGGAACAGCGGCTGTTCTTTAGCGTAAGGGTCTTTGTGAAAGCTGCCGGGTTTGTGCGAGGTATCCTGTGCCATACCACCATTCCACGCCGGGATATCACGACCGTTACCGGCTTTTTCTGCGCCAACAGGCGTCAGATCTTTTCCCAGACGGGCAGCTTCTTCCGGCGTAATCGCAGCGGATGCCTGAAGGCTGAAACATACGAAGGTACTGAACAGCAGGATTTTTTTCATTATTTCACCATTGAGCAGATGTCAGCGACCGGCAGGCTACTCAGCACACCGGTAGCGATCAACGCATTGTTACAAAATACTACAAAAACCGCCAGAACTGGTGAAATAAAGGAAATAATCACCCAGTCAGGCGCGGGAAAGTCTGCCTCAATGTCACAGCCTGCGCCGGGGCCAGCTGTGCCGGATCGAGACCTTTCAGTGCCGACAGCATGACGGCCATCACAGGCAGCGCCAAAGGTGAGTTACGCGATTCCGCCCAGAACGCCGGAGCCATGTCCGGACTGTCGGTTTCGAGCAATAAAGACTCCGCCGGCAGCGCCGCCAGCGTACGTCTCAGTCTGGTTGCCCGCGGGTGCGTCATCGCCCCGCCCACGCCCAGCGCAAACCCCAGATCCAGCCAGGCTTTTGCCTGCTGCTCACTACCGGAAAACGCATGCACCATACCGCCGCAGGTAAAACGCTGGCGGCGCAGAAAAGAAGCGGCTTCGTCGTGCATCCCGCGGATGTGCAGAATCAGCGGCAGGCCTACTTCTGCGGCCAGTGCCACCTGCAGCCGGAACCAGTGCCACTGCAGCTGCAGCCGGTCATCCGTGTCAGCCAGCACCCGGTCGAGTCCGATTTCCCCCACTGCTACCGGCGCGGCGCGCTGCAGCGCAGCTGCCAGCCAGTCCGCATCCTGCGGCTGGTGCTGATCAAGAAAATAAGGATGCAGACCGAAGGCATAAAACCACGGCCGGTTGCGGCAGAACGCCGGCAGGCGCTGCCCCTGTTCGCGACTGACACCGGGAATCAGCAGCCCGGTTACGCCGGCCTGCTGCGCCTGCTGCCAGACCTGCTCACGGTCGGGATCAAACGCGGCGAAATCAAAATGGCAGTGACTGTCGAACCAGTGAAGCGGATGCTCATTCATAACAATCGCCGGAAGAATGCAAAAATTTCACTCGGATGATGGCGGGATAGTGGGTAATCTGCTTCATTGTAAACCAGATGGCGCAACGGATTCACAACCAATGGAACTGAGCCCGAAAGAACTGAAGGAAACCGTGATCCGGCCAACCCTGAGTTATCTGGGCAAAGCGTCCGCTGCCGCTGAAAATCTTCTGACCGCCATTGCCCTGCTGCAACAGCAACAGCCCAGAGGCAGTACTGCCGGGCAACTGTACCCGGTCGATCCCGGCCTGCACCAGAAAGTGTGGAATCAGCACCTGGCCTTTGAGCCGGATATCGCCAGCCGCATCCGCGGCCTGGCTTCGCAGCGTGAGTTCCTCAACAATCCTCACTCCGAACTCAGAACCAACCTGAGCTACGCCACCGCCATCGCCTGGGCCGTCTTTCTGGCATTCCCTCAGGTCCGCCACTGCCGTCTGCCGGGAAAAGCCGCTCTCAGCGCAGATTAAGCAACGGTTTCAGGGTTTTCCACAACGCCCGGTAATTACGGGCCAGCGGCACCGAAGGCTGTTCTTCCACAATCGGATTGCGGGCCTGCAGCATACGTTCAGCACTGGCAGAATAAGCGATAAAGGTGCGCAGAAATTCCGGATAATTCAGCAGCTCCTGCTGTACCCAGCGCAGATGATCGGGTTTACGCCGGTCAATCATGGTGACGAACGGCAGCCACTGTTTTTTCTTTGCCCAGTCATAGTCACGGCGGATCTGTTCATAGGCGCGGATCGACAGCACAGACGGCTGTACCGGCAGCAGAATGCGATCACAGCCTTTCAGCACGCCCTCCATCTGCGGCGTCATCATGGGAGGGCAATCGACAATAATCAGGCCATAGGTTTCCGCCAGCGCACTGAAAGCACGCTCCACAATCAGCCGTGCCTCCTTTTTGTTTTCCACCCGCTGGTGAAATTTGCGTAACGAGGAATCGGCCGCCAGCACATCGACCTTCGTCAGTGATGACGACTGAATATAATGCGACACCGGCTCGCGCCCGTTCCAGAAATCATCCTGCCGGCGCTCCGCCTCCACCCCCAGAATCCAGCTGGCGGCGCCCTGCGGGTCCATGTCCCACACCAGTACCGGTATGCCATCCCGGGCGGCCAGTGCGGCAAGATTGACGACGGTAGTGGTCTTACCCACGCCTCCTTTCAGCTGGTAAACGGCCAGGGCACGCATGCGGACTCCTTATCCTTCATAACTGACGGCACAGCCTCCCAGGCCACAATACCCACCGGGGTTTTTGGCCAGATACTGCTGATGATAGGTTTCTGCCGGCCAGAAATGACCCGGCGGCAATATCTCTGTGGTGATATCACCTAAACCGGCACGGCGCAATTGTTGTTGATAATGTTCTTTCGTTAACCGTGCCAGAGCACGCTCTTCCTCAGCCGCCAGATAAATGCCGGAGCGGTACTGGGTGCCGACATCATTCCCCTGGCGCATGCCCTGGGTCGGATCGTGACTCTCCCAGAAAATACGCAGTAACGCCTGCAGGGAAACGAGATCCGGGTCATACCAGATCCGCACCAGTTCATTGTGGCCGGTCATGCCGGTACAGACTTCCTCATACGTCGGGTTCGGTGTGTGACCACCACCATAACCCACCGCCGTCGACCAGACACCGGCCACAGACCAGAAGCGCCGCTCAGCCCCCCAGAAACAACCCATACCAACCTGCAGCCCGGACAGTCCCTGCGGACAGTCACCAGTAATACGGTGACCGCTGATATAGTGCTCGGGGGCGGTCTGATAAGCGGGTTCCGCCCTGCCCGGCAGAGCCTCTTCCGCCGTAGGGATAGACATAAGTTTCGGACGCCACATAATGCACCTCTCAGAGCCTGTTACAGATATCGCCATTATGACTGAAAACACATCACAATATGCCCTGCACTTTCTGGGTACCGGCAGCGGCGGTGAACTGAGCATGGGCTGCTCTGCGGCGGTACTGGAACAGAACGGCGAACCGCGGCTGCTGATCGACTGCGGACCGGGAACCCTGAATGCGTTCCACAAAGCCTATCACTGTCTGCCAGCGGCCCTGTTTCTGACGCATTGCCATATGGATCATATTGCCGATCTCGAAATTCTGACCGTCAGAGCGCGGCTGGCCGGCGTAGCACCAGTGCGTCTGTATGTACCGGTCAATCTGATCGCCCTGCTGCATCAGCGGCTGGCAACCTATCCCGGCAGCATGGCGGAGGGAGGGCATAATTTCTGGCAATCCTTCCAGCTGATTCCGGTACAGGAAAGCTTTGTCATGGACGAACTGGAATTCCGCCTCTGGGCCACCCGTCATCACGCCCCCGGTTTCAGCTTTGCCCTGCACCTGCCCGGCCTGTTTTTTTACAGTGGGGATACGCGGCCAATCCCGGAAATTCTTCATCACAATATTTCCGGCTGTGAAACTATCTTTCATGATTGCGGTACTGAGCCCAACCCGTCCCACACCGGACTGGCAGATCTGGAAAAAGAATATCAGCCACACATCTGCCGTAAGTTAGTCCTTTATCACTATGCCAATGAAAGCGCAGCTAAGCGACTTGAACAGGGCGGTTTCCGCGTTGCCCGTCCGGGTAATACATTTACGTTACCCGGCTGATACTGGCATTTGACGTCAATGTCACTTTTGCCCGTTTTAAAACGTGGAATACCGTTAATAAGATATGCGTATAAAAGTTTAACAATCAGACTTTAACAGCCTGTTACACAGTATTTCTGCATTGAATAAAACCTGCTTTTGACTTTATTGTCATATACAGAAATAAAAAAGGAATAGAACAATAGGTTATCCGTTTGCCAATTCCCACCATGCAGATGATAACGCTACGCATTTAATAATTAAGTTGATTTTTTTTGATCTGAATACCTATTAACCTCTTCCTTTATCGCCACATAGTTATCTATATTTTTTTTATAACCTACGCACTCCTGACCGGCGGCAAGGTTCCGAAAAAGATGTAGGGTAATTACTAAAAAATAACCAACAAATCAGGAAAGTATCATGAACCGGAAAATAAACCCCCGTTCAGCAGCACACTGCTGCTGACATCCGGGTTAGCTTTATCCGGGTGCTGGATTAATGATGATTCGCATCATTCCAGTGCCCCGGATGACGAAACACCTAACGCAGCCACTCTGACCGGAACCTTCGTCGACTCAGCCGTCGATGGTCTGAATTACAGCGGCCAGACGTCGTCAGGCACAACCAGTGGCGGTGGCCTCTATGGCTTTGAAGAGGGTGAGACCATCACCTTCAAACTGGGTGAATATATTACCCTCGGCTCCCTGACCGGTTCAGAAGAAGAAGTATCCCCTTCCGACTTCTTTGATGAAATTGATCTCGCCGATCCACGGCTGAGAAATATCCTGATTCTGTTGCAGTCGCTGGACAGTGATGGCAATACTGCCAACGGTATTAGCATTACCGCAGAAGCCATTGCCTTACTGGAAACGGCACTGGCTGAAACCTATAATCTTGCCAGCCTGAATCTGTCAGAAATGACGGAAGAATATGCCGCCACCTTCCAGACAGACCTGATTGCTGCTCTGACGGATGTCGTTGCTGCGACTGAATCACCGGATGATGTGGTCGTTGACGAGCAGGATGCCGTGACCCACTACAGCGATGTATTGGGCGGTATCACCATCCATAAAAATATTTCCCGCACTCCGGAAGCCGGCAGTGGCAACCACAGTATTGCCAGCATGACGACCGTGTTTACCGATAAAGCAACCTCCAGTGGCAGTGTCGATGATTCAGAACAGGTACACCCATTACTGGTCAGCTATACCGATGTGGTTGTTGGTGACTTCGCCATGGGTACCGGCAGTTCAGAAATTCCGGATATTGAACATTTTGCCGATGTTTTTGTTGGTCTGTCACTGGACAATGGTTCAACCTGGAAACTGACTAATATTTCCAACACCGCCGATAAATCATCCATTGATGTTGATTTCTGGGGTACCGGTGAAGGGACGGAGGTGCCTTATTATGGCCATTCATTTAAGCCGGCAATCAAAGTAGAAGACGACAAAGTATTGGTCATCTGGAACGATAAATACTGCGCCAGCGGTAATCCTCTGGATCTGACAGACAGCAGTACAAGCGATACGCCGGAATATGCTGATGACCTGTATCAGGTCAACGGGCCACAAGGCATTATTGATTACGAAGGTGCTGAGTATTACGGTGACGAACTGGTACCGGCGCATGAAGTACCATTCAGCTGTGTCATGTCTGCGCGTGGTATTTTTGCAGATGGTGTCCTGACCTGGCATGCTCCGATGCAGCTGACCACCGGTCGCCGCGACTCCAATAAAATCGCCATCGCTTCCAGCGCTGCCGGCTTTGTCGTGACCTGGCAGGAAGACCCGGACGGTCTGCGCCCGGGTAAAGGTGCTGGCCCGGGTCTGGGCTGGAGTGGTGCGTCCGTTAACCACGGTGCCGATATCTGGTACAGCTATATTGCTATGGCCGACTTCGATGCTATTGAAGATGGCGTTGTTGACGCAGATACGAAACCTAAATCACTCAATAATCTGAGCTATCCGGTACGGGTTACCGACAACGCCGTATGCAAATCCGGGGTTGAATCAGCACAGTACTGTACAGACCTGTGTACCAATAATGGCTACCTCACTGATGCTGCCAGTAACGACGATGGTAAATGCTATTCCGATTATCAGGATCCGATTACGGAACTTTATAACGCCGCTGATAATACCGTTACGATCGAGAAACAGCTGCTGAACGGTGATACCGGTGCCTCCCGTCCGGTCATCGGCCTGTTCGGTGAAACAGGTACTACCGTAATTCTGGGCTATGAAGAAACCAAAGGTCTGGCGGAAAACCTGCCGGGCGTGCCAAATACCGAAAGTGATGTAGCCATTGAAGACCAGGGCAAAATTGCTTATGTGCATGCGTTTGAAATGGACACGCCGGACACCATTGCCCCGGGCAAAATCGTGAACCCACTGCGCCCGAATGAAGCAGACGGCACACCGGTTCTGGAAAACGTCCGCCGCCTGACACTCGTCGCTCAGGTTGATCCGGCGGAAGCAACAGTCGGTACCGATTACCTGTGGGGGATTCTGTATAAATCCGGTATTGAAACCCAGGGCGGATCGTCGGATATGTATGTGAGCCTGGCCACGGATTACACGCTGGAGAGTATGACATCCCCGCAGTGGAACCTGAGTGCCCGCACCGATGATACGGATGATTCAGAACTGGGTAGCTGGAGTACTGACAATCTGGATGATGCGACCTGGGAAAATAGCTATGAAAATACCTTCTCGCCGCGGGGTTTCCTGCGTGGCAGCAGTATTTTCATCGGTTTTGAGTACACTCCATCCTGGCGTATCGCCAATCAGGAGCACCTGGCGAATAACTTCAACATTATCCGCTCCTTCGATAATGGTGCGACCTGGCAGGATCCGGTAAATATTTCCAATATCACCAACAATGTGACCTCAACCCTGGACCCACGACTCATTCCGGCAGCAGAAGGCGTCAGTGACAGCTCACTGGCTTCCGATACCGCCAACCCGGACGTGATTTTTGTCAGTTACGGTACACTGGATCTGGTGACGGGTCTGGAGGCGGATCTGTTCGTCACCCGCTCTACCGACGCTGGCGATACCTGGGAGAAAGTCCCTTCCACTGCTGATCCCGAAGTAATGGAAAACGACTATATATCCAAAACCATTGCCGAAGAGAAAGAAGTTCAGGGCATTCCGACCCCGGATGGCAATACCCTGTATTCCATCTGGCTGCAGGAACTGGATCCGGAAGATCCGGAAGCGGCAGAAGCCCCGGATCATATTGTCGGCAGCGACATCTGGATTCAGCGCCGGGATTACACCACGGAAGAATAACTCCCGCTGAACGGAAAAACGGCACCGGATCAGGTGCCGTTTTTTTATTGCCCGCCGGCTGTGCTATAAAGCGCCGCACACTCCGGCAATGGCTTTCCGTATGACCTCACAACAGACTCTGAACCACTGCATCCGTAATATGCTCAGTGACGCCAGCGTGACGGCCCAGGTGTTACCTCAGTGCCCGGAAATCAGACTCTGGCTGGTTGAACCACAGGCCATGTGCCGTCCGTTCTCGCAGCAGGAAATCCTGAATATTCAGAATTACCCGGCTTACTGGGCCTTCTGCTGGGCCAGCGGTCAGATTCTCGCCCGTGAAATTCTCGCCAACCCGCATTGGGTGAAAGATAAAAAAGTGATGGATTTCGGCGCCGGCTCCGGCGTGGTCGCCATTGCCTGTGTGATGGCCGGCGCACGCGAAGTGATCGCCTGTGATATTGATCCGGACGCCCTGCTCGCCTGTCAGGCAAACGCTGAACTGAATAACGTCAGTTACCGCCTGCACCCGGACCTGTTCGCCTTTGACGAACCACTGGATGTGCTGATTGCCGCCGACGTACTGTATGACCGTGCCAACCTGCCGTTACTCGACCATTTCCGGCAAAAAGCCACGGACGTTCTGGTGGCGGATTCACGGGTAAAAAATTTCGACTTCCCGCCCTACCGGGCCATCGGCCGGCACGAATCCTTCACCGTGCCGGACCTTGATGAACTGGATGAATTCAGGTGGGTGAACCTCTACCGCACCTGAATGCCTGCGCCTCAGAGCGCTGCAGCCAACCTGCGGTTACCCGCGCCCGGCAATACCTGCAGAGGCCCGGCGGTGGTTGTGGTGTAACCGCTGTCAGTGATGGTGCTGACATAATGCCAGCTGGCCGTTGCCGCCTCAGCGGTCAGTTCCACCAGCATATAACCACGCTGTGCCGCATTCAGATATTGCAGATCATCTATCAGAGTGGTCACCGCATACTCAAACTGCGCCTGGGCACTTTCATCAGAACCGAAGCCCATATAGCGCTCAAAACCCGGCGAGGTGACGGAACCGGTAGCAAATTCAACAGCCGCCGGGTCTGACGAACGGTCAATACTGTAGGTGCTGCTGTCCAGTGGATAAATATCACTGGCCCAGCCGTTATGAGTATCCCCGGCCAGTACAACCATGTTTTTATTCAGCTGCACCGCGGTAGCGAGCAGTTGTTCACGGTTATAGAGATAGCCATCCCAGGCATCCAGGTTATAGGGCGCAACGGTTTCCACCCGCGCCTGTTCTGCGGCAGTGACTGTGGTATCACCAGCCAGAATCCGACGTTTGATGGTCACCAGTTCCGTCATGGTCGCGGCCATCGCAGCCTGGGCTGATGTCGCATCACCGCCGGCCGCCAGTGTTGCTTCCACTTCCGCCAGCCCCAGCAGCAGTTCCTGTGGCACGTTCATCCGCCCCATTAATACCTGCTGACCGATCACCTGCCAGGTAGCAGACGAAGACGCCATCCAGCTCTGCACAGTCTGCAGCTGTTCAGACCCCATCAGGGTACGGCTGCTGTCAGCCAGATCCGCTGCAAAGGCAGTGGCATCGATACCGGAGGCTGTCAGATAAGTGGCATAACTCAGCTGTTTATCGCGCGCCACAACCCGGGTATCCAGCATATGCAGACTGAGCAGATTCCCGAAGTCAAAAGTGCGGTAAATGGTCAGCGGGTCAGATCCGGTACGGATCGGCAGCCATTCATGATAGGCCTGCACAGCCGCGGCACGACGTGCAGTAAAACTGCCTTCACTGTCTTCATCGTGATTTTCAGCACCGTCTTTATAGGTGTCGTTGGCAATCTCATGATCGTCCCAGACACAGATAAACGGCTTGTTCTGATGCGCCAGCTGCAGGTAGGAATCACTGCGGTACTGGGCATAACGGGCCCGGTAATTATCCAGCGTCAGAATTTCCTGCGCCGGTTCCGGCGCACGGACCTGAGCCTCGGCCGTCGGATATTCATTGGAGCCATATTCGTAGATATAGTCTCCCAGATGCACCACCACATCCGCCTCACTGCTGGCCATTTCTTTATAGGCATTGAACAGACCGGCCGGATAATTGGAACAGGAACACACCGCCAGTTTCACCGAACTGACCTCAGCCCCGGCGGCGGGCAGCGTTCTGGTGCGACCAACCACAGAGGCCGTATTTTCCGTGACTGCAAACTGGTAGTAATAAGAGGTGTCGGCGCTGAGACCGGTAACATCCACCTTCACCGTAAAATCCTGCTCACGGCCGGTAGTCTGTGTGCCCCGGGCGACAACCTCGGTCATATTTTCATCGCGGGCCACTGCCCAGGCGACAGCAACGTCAGCTGCATCGGTATTGTCCGGCGTCACCCGGGTCCAGATAATCACCGCATCACTCAGCGGGTCGCCGGAAGCAACACCGTGCCCGAAAACAAATACGGTGTTATCAGTATCGTCATCATCACTGAAACAACCGGTCAGCACAGCCGGTACAGAAACAGCGCCGGTTCCTGCGGCGACGGATTTAAGAAAATGGCGGCGGGTAACAGTCACGGGCATCCCTCTGGAAACAGAAATTTTCCCTATAGGACACAATTCTGATGTCAGAATGATGACATCTTCTTTACGTTACCCGTTTACCTTACCCGGCCGTCTCAGCCGCGCAGGCAGCGCTCACCTTTGTCTGCTCTGACCTCAAGCCATTTTTCCGTCCGCGCCTGATAATCTTTGCCGGCAATGGTGTCGACAAAACGCCAGTGGCAGACGGCTTTCTGCGGCGTAAACTCCACCAGCATATAGCCCCGCTCAGAGCCGTTCAGATATTTCAGGTCATCCACCAGCAACGTCAGCGCCTGCTCAAACTGCGCCAGCGCTCTGGCGTCGGTAAAGCCCAGATAATGTTCCAGCCCGGGCGAGGTAATGGATGACGTGGCGAATTCAACCCCCACGGCGCCGTGGGTGCGGTCGACCTGATGATCGGCCGCCAGCGGATAAAGATCGCTGGCCCAGGCGTTATGGGTATCTCCGGCCAGTACCACCAGATTTTTATCCGCGCTTTGCGCCGCCCGCAGCAGTACCTCCCGTTCGGCCATATAACCATCCCAGGCGTCGAGGTTGTAAGGCAACTGCACTTCGGTGCGGGCACGCTCCGCCGGTGTCAGCGACGGGTCATTGGCCAGCACCCGCTGTTTGATCTGCACCAGTTCCGCCAGTAATGCACTGAGCCGCTGTTTGGCCGCCTCCGGGTCCTGTCCGGCAGACAGCGCCGCATACAGCTGCCCCAGCCCGTTCAGCAGTTCTGCCGGCATGGTCATCCGCGCCAACAGCACCTGCTGCCCGAGAACCTGCCAGACCGCCCCGGACTGCGTCATGCTCTGCAGCAGCCAGTCACGCTGCTCCTGCCCCAGCAACGTCCGTTGCGGACTGGCCAGATCCTTCATCAGAGCAGGTGCCCCCTTGCCATCCGGCGCCAGATATTCCCCCATCTCCAGCTGCTGGCTGCGGGCGATCACCCGGGTTTCCAGCATGTGCAGGCTGAGCAGATTACCGAAGTCAAAGCTGCGGTAAATTTTCAGCCGGTCACTGCCGCTGCGGATCGGCAGCCATTCGTGGTAGGCCTGAACCGCAGCATCACGGCGGGCAAGGTAGTCGCCTTCCGTCGCGTCATCGTGATTCTCGGCACCGCCGGCCCAGGTATCATTGGCAATCTCGTGGTCATCCCAGATGCAGATAAAGGGTTTGACCGCATGCACATGCTGCAGATCTTCATCCTGACGGTACTGGGCGTAACGCCTGCGGTAATCCGCCAGGGTCAGAATTTCCTGCAACGGCTCCGGCCGCCGCCCCTGCGCATCGGCACGTGGGTATTCGTTGGAACCATATTCATAGATGTAATCACCCAGATGCAGTACCACCTCAGCATCGCTGTACGCCATATCACGGTACGCATTGAACAGACCGGCCGGATAATTGGAACAGGAACAGACGGCCAGGCTCACCCGCCCGACCTCTCCCTGTGGCAACGTCCGCGTCTGACCCAGCGGCGACTGAGTACCATCAGCAAGATGAAAACGGTAGTAATAGGTGGTCGCCGGCTGCAATCCGCTGACATCGGCTTTGACTGTGTAATCCCGGCTGGCTGCTGCCACGGCGCTGCCGGAGGCAACCACCTGCGTCAGCGCAGCATCGGTTGCCATCGTCCAGAACACCTCAGTGCCGCTGTTACGGTCGTTATCCGGGGTCACCCGCGTCCAGATAATAACGGCATCCGCCAGTGGATCGCCGGACGCCACACCATGCCCGAACGCCCATACCGGCGCAGAAACCAGCTGATCGCGCACACTCATACAGCCACTGAGAGTAAGGGGCATACCAACCGCACTGGCCGTGGCAGATTGCAGAAAACGACGGCGGCTGACCGATGAAGAAGAGGACATAACAGACTCCCGTTGACCAGAATAAGAAACAACTCAGGGGTCAACAGAAAATACAAAAACTGCGACATTAAGATGACAGTGCCGCCGCTGTCCGTGCCGATTCCTCCTGCCAGTCGTGATCAGTGGTGGCCCGGACACGCGTGATCCAGTAAACTCTCGCACTTTTCATCGCCCACGCCCAGACTCAGGTCCACCACGGATGCTCGATAAAAACGCGCTTGCTCAGTTAAAGTCCCTGAAGAAAGAAATTCACGACAGTGTACCCCGCCATGAGGGCCGCGTACGCTCTACCGGTGGCCGCTTCGGTTTCGTTAATACCGATGATGGCCAGCAGTTTTTCATTTCCCCGGATGAAATGGAAAAGCTGCTGCCCGGTGACCGCATACAGTTCCGGGTTGAACCCGCCGGAGAAGGTAAAGAACAGGCCATCGCCGAAAAACTGATCAGTTCCGAACAGAATGAATTTTTCGGCCGTTACGTTATCCGCGGTAAAGGTCACTTTATCGAACCGGATCATGCCACCCTGAACCGCTGGATTTTTATCCCGCCGGCAGCACGTAAAAACCTGGCGGAAGGTGATCTGGTGCGTGCCCATATTACTCAGCATCCATTCCCCAAAGGCCGGGTTCAGGCCGATGTCGATGAAGTGGTCGGCAAGCCGGATGAAGACCATATTGAGCAGACGTTTATCCGCGCCAAATGGAATATTTCGCACCAGTTCAGCGACGAGGTCATGGCTGAAGTGGCCCGCCTGACAGAACAGAGCCCGACCGGACCGGCCAAAGACCGTACCGACCTGACCCATCTGCCGTTTGTCACCATTGATTCTGCCAACACCCGTGACATCGATGATGCCCTGTATGCTGAAGCCCTGAGCGAAGGCTGGGCCCTGTGGATCGCCATTGCCGATCCGTCGGCACTGATTGAGCCGGGTTCCGTACTGGATAAAGAAGCAGAACAACGCTCAACCTCGGTCTATTTCCCGGACCAGGTCATTCCGATGCTGCCACCGGAGCTGTCTGAGCAGCTGTGCTCACTGCAGGAAAATGAAACCCGCCTGGCCATGGCGGTGGAATTGCGTATCAGTGAAGACGGTGGCATCGAACAGGTACATATCCATAACGCCCTGATCCGCAGCCATGCCAAACTCAGCTATAACCAGGTCGCCTCTTTCCTCGACAGCGACAAGCCGGATATTGCTGCCGAGCTGCATGGTCCGCTGGTGCATCTGGATGGTTGCGCCCGTGCCCTGACCCAATGGCGTGACCGTCACTGTCTGATTATGGAAGACCGCCCGGACTACAAACTGATCACGGATGAACACGGCAAGGTTAAAGACATTGTCCGTATCGAACGTAACCAGGCTCACCGTCTGGTGGAAGAATGCATGCTGGCCTGCAACCGGGCGATTGCCGGCTGGCTGGCCGAAAAGGGCTCCGGCTTCTTTATTGCTCACTCCGGTGTACGCACAGAGCGCAAAGGTGAAGTGGCCGCCCTGCTGAAAGAGCATCTGCCGCTGGAGAAGAAACCGCAGCTGGAAACGCTGGAAGAATTCGTTAACCTGATGCAGCAGGCAGACCGCAGCGACAGTGAACTGCCGCTGCGCATGATCGTCAGCCGTCAGCTGGAACGCAGCAATCTGTCGCGTGAAGCCGGCCCGCATATGGGGCTGGGTTTCCGTTTCTACACCACCTTTACCTCACCGCTGCGCAAATACAACGACCTGCTGATTCACCGCCTGGTGCGGGCATTGCTGGCCGGCGATGTACCGGAACTGCCGCACGATGACACCCTGCTCGCTATTCAGAGCAATCAGACCAATGCCCGGCTGGCGGCCACTCAGGCCGAAGTCTGGATGAAACTGCAATGGCTGGCCACCCAGGATGCCGAAACTCTGTACGATGCCAGTATTGTGCATATGAATTCAGGCACAATTACTGTGCGCCTGGATGCCACAGGCATTGAAGGCAGCATTGACCGCCGTAAAGCCGGTAAGGAATGGACTTTTGATACCAAAACCATTTCCCACCGCAGTGAGAAATCCAGTTTTGTTCTCGGACAGGCGGTGCGCGTTAAAGTACGGGAACTGCAACCGGCAGCCCGGGTGGCGAAATTCGTTCTCGCCTGATGGCAGGATATAAGCCGGGCAGCCGCCCCATAAGGCAATAAAAAAGGGAGCGTCACGCTCCCTTTTTTATTGCTGCCGGCGGACTCTGTCAGTCAATTTTCCAGGTACGCACCACGCCAAAACCGTGCTCCTCAATCCACTGATCCAACAGCTTCGGATTACGTTTGATTTTTTCCACTTTTTCCTGAGTTGCCGGATTACGATAAGTACCTACCGGCAGCTTAGGTTTTGGCAGAGACGATTCTTTTTCCGCTTTTGCGCGGCTGCCACGAGGGCCGGTACGGGCAAAATGCTTTTTGAGGTTATTATAAATAGATGAAGGAACATCCTGCTTGGCCATACCCAGAATCCACTGTTCAATCTGCTCTGAACGGGATACATACAGTTCTTCTTCAGTCAGGCTGTTCTGATTGCACAGGCGTTTAATCAGGTTATCAAACTCCTGCAGACCTTCGAGTTTCTTTTCCTGAGATTTACGCAGTTCTTCCAGCTCCTGAATTTTCTGCTGGTGCTGTTTAATCTGTTTATCAATATCTATATCAAATACGCTCACTTCATTACCTCGGTACGGAGTCGCAAATATTAAGTGATATCAGCCTTATGCCGATCAAAGGTATCCGTTAATACGGATTAACGAAATATGTCTGATATCGTAAAAGACGAACCTGGTTACTAATCAAACAGCTAACCGGTTCCGGTCGGTAAGTCGTGCAGTAATTATACCGGTGAATATCAGCAGCAAACAATACGCAAACGAATAGCGGATATACGATCAGACTGTTTCGATATGATAATAAATCCGGCTGCCGGCCCATCGCGTCAGCCGCGTAAAGTAGTGTCACTCTTGATCTGACGAGGTAAACGTCGCTTGTATTACCAAATGATAAACATTACCATCTGTGTATAGTTTTTACCCCGCCGGATCATCATGACTTTTCAGACTCTGGATCAGCTCAGCATCGGTACCCGGGCCCGGATTACAGGCTTTACCAATACCGAGGCTAATTTCCGCCGTAAACTGCTCGCTCTCGGCATTATGCCAGGCGCTCAGATTGAAGTTCGCCGTTACGCGCCGCTGGGAGATCCGATGCAGATTCAGCTGCGGGGCGCATCCATCAGCCTGCGTAAGCAGGAAGCATCCATTATTCAGGTGGAGGTCATGCCATGACACGGGCAGTAATCGGTGTTATCGGTAATCCCAACTGCGGTAAAACCACGCTTTTCAATGCCCTGACCGGCGCTAAGCAGAGCGTCGGCAACTGGCCCGGCGTCACAGTCGAACGTAAGGAAGGGACAATCCACCTGCGCGGTAATCCTCATAAGCTGGTTGACCTGCCCGGCACCTACGCCCTCGACAGCCACGATGACGAACTGTCGATGGATGAAAAAATCGCCCGTGAGTTTGCACTCAGCGGTGAAGCCCAGATCATTATCAATATCCTTGATGCCAGCAATCTGGAACGTAACCTGTTTCTGACTTCCCAATTGCTGGATATGGGTGTGCCCGTCATCTGCGCCGTGAACATGCTGGACGTGGCCGAACGCGAAGGTATCCATGTCGATACCCAGGTGTTGTCGCAGAAACTCGGTGTGCCGGTTGTGCCGATTGTCGCCTCCACCGGCCGCGGCATAGAGGAGTTGTGCCGTGTTCTGGCCCACTATCTGGATCACGCCACCGTTGCGACTCCATTACTGCGTCTGGATAAGTCGCTGGAATCCGCCGTCCACCGGCTGAAAGACGCGCTCGGTGACGCCGTGGAAAATCCGTTCTGGACAGCCACCCGCGTGCTGGAAGATGACACATACGCGCAGGATATCCTGCCGGAAAGCCGCCGCCTTAATGTGCTGAGTCAGGCTCAGCAGCTGCGTGCCGAGCTGGAACAGCAGAACCGTCAGCCAATCGATGTGCTGATGGCCAACAACCGTTACCGTTCCATCCAGCATATCCTGCAGCAGGCCCTGACCATCAACGACAAAGGCCTGAGCCTGAGTGAACGTATTGACCGCTGGGTGCTGAACCGCTGGCTGGGCATCCCGTTCTTTTTCGGTGTGATGTACCTGATGTTCCTGTTTGCCATCAACGTCGGCAGTGCCTTTATCGATTTCTTCGATATTGCCTTCGCGACGGTGTTCGTGGATGGCACTCATTATCTGCTGGATCAGGTTGGCAGCCCGGCCTGGCTGAATACCCTGCTGGCCGATGGTCTTGGCGGCGGTATTCAGCTGGTTGCCACCTTTATCCCGGTAATCGGTGCCCTGTATCTGTTTCTGTCCGTGATCGAAGACTCCGGCTATATGGCCCGTGCGGCCTTTGTGATGGATCGTCTGATGCGGGCTGTCGGGCTGCCCGGCAAATCCTTTGTACCACTGATCGTTGGCTTCGGCTGTAACGTGCCGGCCGTCATGGCTGCCCGCACCATGGATACAGAGAAAGACCGGCTGCTGACGATAGCCATGGCGCCTTTTATGTCCTGCGGTGCCCGCCTGTCAGTGTATGCCCTGTTTGCTGCCGCCTTCTTCCGCGAAAACGGCGCACTGATAGTGTTCAGCCTGTATGTGCTGGGCATTGTGATGGCCATGCTGACCGGTATTGCGCTGAAAAATACGCTGTTCAAACCCGACCTCACCCCCTTTGTGATGGAGCTGCCGGCTTACCATGTGCCAACCGTACGCGGCGTGCTGATCAAAACCTGGGAACGGCTGAAATCCTTCTGCCTGCGGGCCGGTAAAACCATTATCACCGTGGTGGTTATCCTCAGCTTCCTTAATTCTATCGGTACTGACGGTTCCTTCGGCAACGAGGACAGTAAAGATTCGGTACTGTCGAAAATCGCCGGCACCGTCACCCCGGTACTGACACCACTGGGCGTGAATGAGCATAACTGGCCGGCAACGGTTGGGATTATCACCGGTATTTTTGCCAAAGAAGCCGTGGTCGGTACGCTGGATGCGCTGTACAGCCCGGAAGCCGATGATAACGGAGCTGAGTATTCCCTCAGCACAGGTCTGCTGGAAGCGCTGCAGACCATCCCGGATAATCTTGCCGGTCTTGCCGACAACCTGCTGGATCCGCTTGGCCTGAGCCTGATCAGTGCCGACCAGACCGAGGAACAGGGCGTGCACAGCGGCACCTTCACCAGTATGGTGCTGCTGTTCGGCAGTAAGCTGGCGGCCTTCTCTTATCTGGTGTTTATTCTGCTGTATACCCCGTGTGTGGCCACGTTGGGCGCCATGACCCGTGAAGCCGGTCTGCGCTGGATGCTGTTTGTTGCCGGCTGGAGTACTGGTCTGGCCTACACCACCGCGGTAATCGTTTATCAGCTCGGCAGCTTTGTGTATCATCCGCTCAGCTCTTCCCTGTGGCTGGCTGGCTGTATCACCTTTATCGCCGGCAGCCTGTGGCAGATGCGGCGTTATGGTAACCGCCGGAATGCACGTTATATCCCGCTGACGCAGCTGGAAACCTGAGTATAAAAAAACCGCCACCCGGCGGTTTTTTTATACCTGCAGCACACTGATCCTGACTTTCCCGGCGTCAATCCCTCTCCCCTTCATTTTCCCTGTCACGAATCACTTTCCGGTAACAACAAATACTGGGCACTCCCAGCCTGCTGCGTTAGAATGCGCGCGCTTTCAAATCGAGGAGTTCGTAATGGAGCTTATTGCCGACCAGGGGCAGTTATTTATCATCCTGGCCTGCGTCTTCGGTGCCTTTATGGCCTGGGGGATTGGTGCCAATGACGTTGCTAATGCTATGGGAACTTCTGTCGGTTCCAAAGCCATTACTATCCGGCAGGCGGTGGTTATCGCCATTATTTTTGAATTTGCCGGAGCCTTCTTTGCCGGCGGAGAAGTCACTGCGACGATCCGTAAAGGCATCATTGATCCGCTGGCGCTGAACGACCAGCCGGAACTGCTCGTGTTCGGTATGCTCGCGTCACTACTGGCCGCCGGCACCTGGCTGCTGACCGCGTCTTACTTCGGCTGGCCGGTATCCACGACCCATTCCATCGTCGGCGCTATTGTCGGTTTCGCCGCCGTAGGGATTTCCATGGAAGCGGTAAAATGGGGCCGTGTCGGCAATATTGCTGCCAGCTGGGTCATCTCCCCGGTCATCGCCGGCAGTATTTCCTTTCTGCTGTACAAGAGCGTGCAGCACTTTATCCACGACACCAAAGACCCGTTCGCCCAGTCAAAACGTCTGGTGCCGGTTTACATCCTGCTGGTTGGCTTTGTTATTTCTATGGTCACCCTGCTTAAGGGTCTCAAGCATCTGGGCCTGAACCTGAGTTTTACTGACGCCCTGTGGGTGTCACTGCTGGCCGGTATAGTGATAATGGCCATCGGCCGCTTCTTTGTCAGCCGCATTCATGCCGACCCCGAAGTGTCTGAAGCCGTGCATCTCGCCAATGTGGAAAAAGTCTTTGCCGTCCTGATGATTTTCACCGCCTGTGCCATGGCCTTTGCCCATGGCTCCAACGACGTGGCTAACGCCATTGGTCCGGTGGCGGCAATCTACAGTGTGGTCAGCCACGCTGGTGAAATTACCGCCAAATCTTCCGTACCGGTGTGGATTCTGCTGGTCGGCGCCGTGGGTATCGTCATCGGCCTGCTGACCTTCGGTCACCGGGTGATTGCCACCGTCGGCAGCGGTATTACTGAACTGACGCCGAGCCGTGGCTTTGCCGCCACCCTGGCTGCAGCCACCACCGTAGTGGTTGCCTCCGGCACCGGCCTGCCGATTTCCACCACTCATGTACTGGTGGGTGCGATTCTGGGGATTGGCCTGGCCATGGGCGGTGACTCGCTGAACTACCGCAAAGTAGGATCGATTTTCGTTTCCTGGCTGGTCACTCTGCCGGCTGGCGCCCTGCTTTCCATTATGTTCTTCTATATTTTCCGCGCTATCTGGCTGTAATTTCAGTCCTGATTGTCATAAAAGCGCCTGCGGGCGCTTTTTTTGTCGTTAAAAACCCTCGCTCTCTGCCCGGCCAACCCTTAGTTTGTGTTAGCGCAAACCGCACAAAGATGGTACAAACGTACCATCCATATAATAATAACGAGCTCCCATCATGCTCATTGCGGAACGATCCATGACAGACCTTTATTACCAGAACCTGACCAATGCCCTGCATCAGGCCGGTGTCTGTACTCCGACACTGGTGATCGATAAAGAACGGCTGGACCGGAATATCGATGAGCTGATCAATGTCCTTAACCGTGGCTTTGACTACCGTATCGTCGCCAAGTCCCTGCCCTCGGTTCCACTGCTGCAGTACATCATGCGCCGTACCGGTACCCACCGTCTGATGTGTTTCCATCTGCCCTTCCTGATGCATATTGTCGAGAATATGCCGGCGGCAGACGTACTGATGGGGAAACCCATGCCGGTCGCTGCTGCTGAGCGTTTTTATGACTGGCATGCTGCGCAGACCTCCAGTATGTGCTTTGCCCCGGAACTGCAGCTGCAGTGGCTGATTGATAACAATCAGCGCCTGCAGCAGTACGAAGCCCTGGCTGCCCGGCTCAACCTGCGCCTGCGTATCAATCTGGAAATCGACATCGGCCTGCACCGTGGCGGCTATAAGCCGGACGACACACTGGCCGATGCCCTGCAACGGATTCAGTCCAGCCAGTGGCTGACCCTGTCCGGGCTGATGGGCTACGAAGCGCATATTACAAAAATTCCGTCGATTCTGGGCGGGCCCGGAAAAGCCCTGCACAAAGCCCAGCAGACTTACCGTCAGTGTGTGAACATTGTCCGCGCCACGCTGGGGGAAGACGTGCTCGACGGGTTGTGTCTGAATACCGGTGGCAGCACCACCTATCCGCTGTATGAGCGCGAGCATCTGGGCGTGGTCAACGAACTGGCCACCGCCTCAGCACTGGTCAAGCCCACCGATTTTGATGTTTTCACTCTGGAAGAACACCTGCCGGCAGCCTTTATCGCGGCCCCGGTACTGAAGACAGTCAATCATCCGGAAATTCCGATGGCTTCCGGTCTGTCGGCGCTGCTGCGTCTGTGCGGCCGTCTGCCGTCACGGGCGGCTTTCATTTATGGCGGCAACTGGCTGGCCAGCCCCTGTTGGCCGGTTGAAAGCCGGCGCGCTGCCATTCTGGGCCATTCGAGCAATCAGGAGCTTTACGAACTGCCGGCATCCAGTCCGGTACAGCAGGATGATTACCTGTTTTTCCGCCCCAGTCAGAGCGAGGCGGTATTACTGCAGTTCGGTGCCATTGCGGTTTACGATCAGGACGAAATTCACGAGTGGTGGCCGGTGTTTGAGTATCCGGAGGAATTCGGCTCCTTTACCTCCGCCGCGTTCAGCCCGGCTGACGCCGCCAACGCCTGAGAGGCCTGCCCGTGACAGATCTTATCCCGCTCGTTCTCGGCCCCGGTGTGCCGTTGCTGCTGATCTGGCTGTGTCAGCGCCTGCCCTTACTGGATAAAATCGGGGTGGTGGTGCTCAGTTTCGGCGCCGGTATCGGTCTGTCGGCGCTGCTGTCCGGTCTGCCGCTGTGGGATAATCTGACCCCGGTCAGAACCACGCTGGCGGAAGTTTCAGTGGCACTGGCGCTGCCATTACTGGTCTTTTCTGTGGATATCAGAGCCTCACTGAGCATGGCAGGCGACACCCTGAAAAGTATGGCAACCGCTCTGCTGTCCGTTCTGCTGGTATCGGCCAGCGGCGCCTGGCTGTTCAGCTCATCTCTGCCGGGAATCTGGCAGATTGCCGGCATGTCGGTCGGTGCTTATACCGGTGGCGGGCCGAATATGGCCGCGATCAAAACTGCAATTGAAGCCGATAACACCTTGTTTACCACCATGATTACCTACGACATTCTGCTGTCGGCGCTGTATCTGTTGTTTGTGATGACGCTGGCCCGGCCATTTTTCGGCCTGTTTCTGCGCGCTTTTACCCCACGTCAGGATGACAGCCGGACAGACGGCGGTCTGTTCAGCCATCTTGCTGACGAAACCGCTGCCGCCTACCGCATACTGGCACAGCGCAGCACACTGCTGAGAGCCAGTGCCGGTCTGCTGTTATCGGCCCTGATTGTCGGCAGCGCGCTGGCGGCGGCCTCACTGGCACCGGCAGAGATGGCCTCTGCCGTGACCATTATCACCATCACCACCTTAGGTGCCGCCGCGTCATTTATACCGGCCGTCCGCCAGCTGCCGGGCACCTTTCAGCTGGGCATGCTGCTGATCCTGATCTTCTGTTTTACCAGCGGCAGCATGACCGACACCGGTATGATCAGCAATCTGAACCTGAATCTGTTTGCCTATATCGGCTTTATTCTCTGCGGTTCCCTGTTGCTGCAGGCACTGCTCTGCCGCCTGCTGAACATAGACACCGATACCTTCCTGATCACCTCGTCCGCCGCCATTATGTCGGTGCCCTTTATCCCGGTAATTGCCGGCGCGCTGAAGAACCGTGAGATCATTGTGCCCGGGTTTGCCGCGGCCATTATCGGCTATGTACTGGGCAATTATCTGGGGATAGCCATGGCCTGGTTTACGCACTGGCTGCTGGCCTGACGCAGACACCTGCACGGCGTAAACGCTATACTTGGCGCTTTTACGCCGGAAGCTGTGATGACCCGCCAACTGTTCCGTCAGGATCTGCCTGAACTGATTGAAGTGACGCCCCCTCAGGCCACTGCTGCCATGATCTGGCTGCACGGTCTGGGGGCCAGTGGTGATGATTTTGTGCCGGTGTTTGCCGCCATCGCCGGCCGACTGCCATGCGCCACCAAAGCCCTGTTTCCTCATGCCCCACAGGCTGCCGTTACCTTTGCCGGCGGTGAAGTTATGCCCAGCTGGTATGACATTACCGCTGCCCGCCCGACGCGGGTGGTGAATGAACAGGATCTGCAGGCTTCCGCCGCCCGTATTCACAATCTGATCGGCCGGCTGAATGAGGAAGGCATTCCGTCACAGCGCATTATCATCGCCGGTTTTTCCCAAGGTGGCGCTGTCGCCCTGGAAACAGCGCTGACATACCCCGGCCGCCTTGGTGGGCTGATCTGCCTGTCCACTTATCTTGCCCGGACCGTGAAACCGGCAGCCGCCAATGCGGAACTGCCGGTGCTCGTCGCACACGGTACGGCTGATAGTGTGGTGCCCTGTGCTCTGGGGAAACAACCCGGCAGTCACTGCAGGCCATGGGACTGCAACCTGCCTGGTATACCTACCCGATGGATCACGAAGTCTGTCCGGCTGAAATCGATGATGTCTGCCATTTTGTCAGCGACTGTCTGAGCTGATCCTCAGGATATGCTGAACTGACCCGCCAGTTCGCGCAGCTGTCCGGCCAGCTCCTGCTGTTCCTTCGCCGTCTTACTCATAAAGTTCGACGTTGCCACGGTATGCTCAGCAATTTTATAAATGCTGCGGATGCTGCCGGACACTTCCTTATTGGTGGCCACATGTTCTTCCGCCGCAGCCGCCACCTGATCGGTCATATCGCGGATAACAGCGATGGCGTTTTCAATTTTCTCCAGCTCACCGGTCAGCCCGGTGGCCAGACTGACGGTTTCTTCCACCGCCTGCTGCGAGGTTTCCACCGCTTCAAAGGCCCGCCGCGATTCCTGCTGGAAACGGCCGATAATATTTTCAATTTCCGCCGTCGATTCCTGTGTCCGCTGTGCCAGAGTCCGGACTTCATCGGCCACCACCGCAAAACCCCGACCCTGTTCACCGGCACGGGCGGCTTCAATGGCGGCATTCAGCGCCAGCAGATTGGTCTGTTCGGCGATGTTTTTAATTACCGACAGCACACCACCAATCGAATCACTGCTGCTGTGCAGATCACGGATGACCGCTGATACCTGCAGCATACGTTCATCCAGCTGGTGGATAACCTGCACGCTGCGCTCCACCGCTGCTCCGCTCTGCAGGGTAATGGTATTCGCCGATTCGGTCTGATCAGCCACCTGCTGCATACTGGAGGCGATATCCTGCGTGGCAATTTCCTGCTGACTCACGGCGGTAACCACCTTGCCGGTTTCATCCTGCTGCAGATTCATGCCCTTGGTACTGAGTGAAATCGTCACATGGTTCTGCATGGAAATCAGTGTCAGCTGATCCGATATGCTGCGGATCCGGCGCACCATATCCCCCATACGCTCAAACATGCGGTTGGCATCCTGCGCCGCCTCCCCCAGCTCATCGCCCAGAGTGACGGCAATACGGTGATCCAGTTGCAGGTCCCGCCCGGCGTGATTCAGTCCGCTCTGCAACACCATTATCTGCCGGTACATCCAGACCGACAGCAGCGTAGCCAGAATCAGGGTAAGAATAATAACGACGCCGGCGATAATACTGCCCACCCAGGCTTGCAAGCGGATACGGCTCAGCTCCGTCTGCGCATGCTCTTCCAGCAGCTGTTCCTGCCGGTCTTCCAGTTGTTTCAGGGCATTGATCCGGGCGGTCGCATTCGTAAACCAGGCTTTGGCATCAATACCGAAGTCCTGCTGACGGCTGAAGGCGACATCACGCATACGGCTGACGTCAGTGGATGCCGGACTGATGAGGAAATCGTCATAGCGGCTGAGAATATCCTTAGCGGCCAGACGGCTGAACGTCTGCAGATGCGCATCCTGCTCCGACACCAGACGCACAAAGCGGGTAAACAGCGCCGGCGTAAAACGGTCACGGCCGAAGACATTGCTCAGCACAGCCCGTTCAATCCCGGCCCGTTCTTTCCCCTGCAGAAAGCTGTAATACGCCTGCAACTGACGGATGGTGGTGCCGTCACTGGTATAAGTAGTGGCCATCGCCGGTATCACCAGCAGCCGGTCAATGGTAGACGTGTAATAGGTCAGCACATCGTCCAGCGGCAACGACAGACCGTCAACTCCGCTGCGGATCTCCCGCAGACGACTGAGATGGTCAGTAATGTTGCTGACCACCGCGTGGATTTCCGGGTAATTACCCAGCTCCGGATTCTGTTCCACTTTCCCGCGCCAGAGTTTCAGCTTTTCATCCGTCAGTGCCCTCTGCCCCGGCAGAGTATCGCTGAATGATTTTCCCTGACTGCCCAGGTAGCCTGCCGACATACCGCGCTCTTTCTGCAGTTCATGCGCGAGCAGACTGTTGGCTGCGGTCACCGCCACCAGAATACGCACGGATTCCAGCTCCCCGACCTGATCAAAGGCTGAGACAACGCGCTGTGATTCCAGATATCCGGCCAGCAGCAGCGGTACTGCCACCAGGACCAGCAATTTATGTTTGACGCTCATATTTTTCAGCAATGCCATGGTGCGCTCCGTGTAACCCTGTGACACTCAATCCAAGCCTAGAAGACTGTACTTAAAGCTCCTGCTGACACCCCATCAGTTCATACAAAACTCCGAGAGATAAGCGGACGACAACCGTCACGGTCTTCCATAACCTGGTGATTGATAAACAAAACCTATCAACTACTGACACTGCTGCCCTGTCAGGCTGCCGCACAGGTCATTCTCTGGTATCCTTGCGCCTCATTTTTGCCCTGCCCGGAACCAGGAGATTCAGCGTGATCACCATGTATGGCATCAAAAATTGCGACACCATCAAAAAAGCCCGCCAGTGGCTGGAAGAGGCCGGTGTTGACTATCAGTTTTACGATTACAAAAAAGATGGCCTGAGCCCGGAGCTGCTGGACAGTTTTATCGCCGAACTGGGCTGGGATGCGCTGCTCAACCGCCGTGGTACCACCTGGCGTAAACTGCCGGATGATGTCCGCGACAACATCAGTGAAGCATCGGCCAGAGCCGTGATGCTGGATAATCCGTCCATCATCAAGCGCCCGCTGCTGGATACCGGCAGCCAGAAAGTTCTCGGCTTCAAAGCAGACGACTACGCTGCTCTGGGCCTGTAACCCCTTATCCGCAAACTTTGATTTAACGTACGCTGCGCGTACTGCATTGAGGAACCTCTATGACAACTGCATTTGCCCTGGCCATTGGTGTCGGCACGAAAAACAGCAAAGGTGAATGGCTGGAAGTGTACTACCAGCAGCCACTGATTAACCCGCAGGCAGCCCTGATTGAAGCCGCAAAAAATACACTGGGTTATGAAGGCGGCAACGCGGCACTGGAAGCTGACGGTGGCGAACTGAGCGCTTTCGCCGATGCCATTGAAGCCGCAGCACCGGCACAGGCTGCACTGGCCCGTGCCTGCACCAGCAGTGAAAAACCGGTTGTGATCACTGTGCTGGAAAGCGATGAACAGGCGTCTTCCACACCGGAGGTTTACCTCAAGCTGCACCTGCTGTCTCACCGTCTGGTGAAACCGCACGGCGTTAACCTGGCCGGTATGTTTGCTCTGCTGCCAAATGTCGCCTGGACCAACAAAGGCGCTATCGATCTGGCGGAACTGCCACAGGCACAGCTGAATGCCCGTCTGCAGGGTGAACTGCTGAGCGTCAACAGCGTGGATAAATTCCCGCGCATGACGGATTACGTGGTGCCGTCCGGTGTGCGTATTGCCCACACTGCCCGTATCCGTCTGGGTGCCTACATTGGCGAAGGCACCACAGTCATGCACGAAGGTTTCGTCAACTTCAATGCCGGTACGCTGGGTGTTTCCATGGTTGAAGGCCGTATCTCCGCCGGCGTGGTCATCGGTGATGGTTCTGACCTGGGTGGTGGCTGCTCTACCATGGGTACCCTGTCCGGTGGCGGTAACATCATTATTTCTGTCGGTGAAAAATGTCTGCTCGGCGCCAACGCCGGCATCGGTATTCCACTGGGTGACCGCTGCACCGTGGAAGCCGGTCTGTATGTCACCGCCGGTACCAAAATTCAGGTACTGGACGATCAGAAAAATCTGGTTGAAGTGGTTAAAGGCCGTGACCTGGCCGGTAAAGCTGATCTGCTGTTCCGCCGTGACTCGCTCACCGGTGCCGTGCAGTGTGTGACCAATAAAAGCGCGATTCAGCTGAACGAAGAACTGCACGCCAATAACTGATTTTTCAGTGACAGCAAAACGGGCACTGCGCTGAGCGCAGTGCCCGTTTTTTTATGGCGCCGGGTCACCAGCCCACGACCTATGAAGCATTATCCAGCTGCTTTGCCGTCAGGGTTGCCAGTGTCTGCAGGGCCCGGTCAATATCCTTGTTCCATGGCAGCGACGTATTGATGCGGATGCAGTGATCAAAATGACCGGTATTGGAAAACAATCCACCCGGGACAATCGCCACCGACTGTCTGGCTGCCGCATGATAAAGCTCCGTCGCGTCCACCGGCAGGGGTAAGGCAAGCCACAGAATAAACCCGCCACGGGGTTCAGTCACTTTCGTTCCCGGCGGGAAATAGCGGTGTACCGCATCCAGCATGCGCCGCGTATATTCCGCCATTTTCGGCCGCAGCTGACGCAGGTGACGGTCATACTGCCCGTTCTGCAGATACGAGCTGACAGCATACTGCGATAAGGACGGCGCCGAAAATGTGGTGAAGGTCTGCTGCTCACAGACCTGCCGGTACCAGCGTCCGGGGATACACCAGCCAACCCTTAAACCAGCCGACAGGGTTTTTGAAAACGACGAGCAGTATAAAACCCGGCCGTCGCGGTCAAAGGTTTTCAGCACGGTATTGAATGGCTGATTGCCGGCCGTTCCCGGATAACCCAGTTCACCATAGACATCGTCTTCAATAATGCCGATATCGTATTGCTCTGCCAGCCGCAGCAGCATTTTCTGATTATCCTGCGGAATAACAGAGCCGGTCGGATTGGAATAACGCGAATTCACGGCCACCATTTTCACCGGCCACTGTTCCAGTGCCAGCTGTAAAGCTTCCACGCTGATGCCAGTCTGCGGGTCGGTGGGGATTTCAATAATTTTCAGCCCCAGCAGGCCAGCCACCTGCAGCACACCGTAATAGCAGGGCGATTCCACGGCCAGCAGATCACCCGCGCGCATGGTCGCACGCAGACACAGGGTCAGGGCTTCGGCACAGCCATTGGTAATAATGATGTCGCTGGCCAGACAACGGACACCGACATCGCGCATTCGTGCCGCCATCTGCCGGCGTAAGGCTTCCAGCCCCGGGGAAAACTGATAATCCAGTACCGCTGCCGTATGAAAACGGCTGACTTTATTGATATGCGTCTGCAGCTGACGCAGGGGTAACACCTCCGGCGCCGGAATTGCGGCCCCCAGGTTAATCTGACTGCTGTGATTAATCTGCCCCAGCATATCGGTAATCAGTCCGGCTTTGGTAAATTCTGCCGGTGCTTCCCCCTGCGATGCCGGCGGCAATGCATCCACTATGTGTTCGCGGGGTGCCGGGCTGAAACAGGAACGGACGTAATATCCCGACTGCGGACGGGCCATCAACCAGCCCTGATCTTCCAGCCAGCTGTATGCCTGACTCACCGTCGAAATACTGACCTCACGGGTTTTACTCAGGCGACGTACACTGGGTACTTTATGTCCGACCGGATACACCCCGGCTTCGATATCGGCAATCAGTTCACCGGCGATCTGACGGTAGAGGGGCTCAGTGGTGGTGTTTCTGGCGTTGTTTCTGGTGTTGTCCCTGGTGTTAGTGCTCAGCATGATGCTCTCCTCTGCCGCTATCATAGCGTCGCCCCGGACAACGGACCCGGTACAGTTCCGTGGCAAACGACCAGTACAGTATAAAATTCCGTATAACTGTACTGCCTATTCTCCCCGTCACTGCCTCTCATACGCCAGCCCTTTCCGCGTCATTCTGTAGCGCTCCTGATCCCTGTTTCTGAGCGGAGCCTGACCATGCCGATCATCACCATCCGTCCTGCTGCTGCGGCAGCGTCTTCCCCTCTGTGGCCGGCGCTGCTGGCGGTGGCCATGTTCTCAGCCACAGCACCACTCACCAGTGTGGCGCTGCAGCAGATGAGCCCGCTGCTGATCACGGCCATCCGCAGTCTGATCGCCGGCCTGCTGGCGGCCGTGTTTATCCGCACCGCCCGCTGGCCGCTGCCGGCCAGGACACTCTGGCCGGCACTGCTGGTAACCAGTCTGACGGTCGCTGTTGGCTTCCCTTATCTGCTCGCTGTCAGCCTGCAGTATCAGAGTACTGCCCGGGTCGGTGTGTGGCTGGCCGGACTGCCTCTGCTGACTGCCATACTGGCCGTCACCCTGTTCCGTGAGCGGGTAAAAGCAGTGTTCTGGTTATGGGCCGGAGTGGCGCTGATTCTGCTGCTGGCGGTGCAGTCCTCACGCAGTGGCGCACAGCAGACACTGGCTGACAGCCGCCTGTACGCCGTGTTGGCAGGCACCCTGATCTGTGGTGCTGTTACCTGCAGTACCGGTGCCGTGGTGGCCCGCCACATCGGAGGCTGGCAGACGATCTGCTGGGCCATGGCGCTCAGCCTGCCGTTGTCTGCCGCCCTGTTCGGTTATGCCTGGGGCACACAGCAGCAGCCCGCTGGCGGCTATCAGGCGGATGTACTGCTGGCGCTGGCTTATCTGGCGGTCATCAGCCAGTGGCTGGGCTTCCGCTTCTGGTACGCTGCCCTGTCACAGGGAACCGCCACGCTGGCTCAGACACAGCTGCTGCAACCACTGCTCACCCTGCTGCTGGCAGCCTGGCTGCTGCAGGAAAATATCCCAGCCCATCTGTGGGGGCTGGCTGTGCTGATCATTGTGGCCGTTATTATGGCGCTACGCACACGCTCTGCGCTCTGATAAGAACGCAAAGCGGCCTATTCAACCGTTAACGTGCGCCGGTCCAGCTCACCGCTCTGGTCAATCACCACAATTTCCTGCCCGCCGTTGTGTTCAAAGCGGTAATTCACGCTCTGCTCCGCACCGGCGCTGGCCACGTAGCGTCCATTCACAAACCAGTCCCGGCGGCCATGTCCGCCCAGTGCCTGCAATGTGATTTCCGGTAACACCTGGCTGCCACCAGCGAGACTGCGGCTGGAACGGATACGGGTGCCGCTGGCAAAGCCGATGATCTGCAGTGGCTGCAGCGCCGGCTGTGGCGGTTCTGTGCAGCGCGGGTCTGCCGCCGGCAGACGCTGTGCCAGCCTCTGTGCCGCCGGCAGCCAGTGCTCCAGCGAACGGGGCCACAGTGCGATACGGTGCCGCTCACGTTGTGACACATCACAGCCGCTGTCCACCAGCAGACCGCGTTCACTGGTCCAGTACGTCAGAGGATTACGCCACAGACCATCAGTGCTGCTGTCCGGCAGGGTCGGCGGAATCTGGCGGCGTACAACCAGAGCTTTTTCACTCTGCAGACACTGATCTGCCGGGGTGGTGGCTGCCGCCAGCCCCAGTGGCCAGCAGATCATGGTTTCACTGACCTGTTGCGGCCGCATCTGCCCGGCAGGCTGCGGATCAAGACGGTCAAACAGTTTGAACAGCACCGGCAAGGCACTGACGGCACCGTAGTGACCCGGCGCTGGCGTACCATCCGGGCGGCCGAACCAGACGCCGATGGTATAGTCCGGTGTGCTGCCAATGGCCCAGGCATCACGGAAGCCATAGCTGGTGCCGGTTTTCCAGGCAATACGCGCCGCTCTGTGCTGTACCGCAAAACTGCGTACCCGATCCGGACGCGGACTGCGCAGCATTTCCGCCGTTACCCAGGCGGCCTCCGGCGACATCAGCCAGCGCGGACGACGCTTATGCCCCACTGCGGCATCATAATGCAGCGGCCATACCTGCCCCTGATTCATCAGCGCGGAATACAGGCTGACCAGATCCGCCAGCGCCAGCCCGCCGCCCCCCAATGCCATCGACAGATTCGCCTTGCCGCCTGCTACGCGATAGCGGATGCCTGCGTTGCGCAGGCTGCTGTCAAAACGGGCCGGTGTCAGTGCCTCCAGCACCTGCACCGCAGGCAGGTTGAGCGAGCGACGCAGGGCATCGGTGGCGGAGACCGGACCAGAAAACCGGCGGGTAAAGTTTTCCGGCTGATAGTCCTTCAGATAACGGGGTACATCGCGCAGCAGGCTGGCGGAATGAATCAGGCCCTGATCCAGGGCCATGGCGTAGATAAAAGGCTTCATCGCCGAACCGGGCGAACGCAGCGCCTGCACCATATCCACATGGCCAAAGCGGCTGTCATCGGTGAAATCAGCCGAGCCGGCATAAGCCCGTACCTCATGGCTGTGATTATCAACGATCAGCACCGCCGCCGAATGCGCTGGCGGGTACTGGCGGATTTCCTGCTGCAGAAAATCTTCCAGCTGCTGCTGTACAGCGGCGTCGAGCGTGGTGTGAATCAGGCTGCGCTGCGGATACTGTTCGCGCAGACGCCGTGCCAGCAGAGGCGCCAACCGGGGTGTCTGCGGTTCATAAGCCAGCACCGGCTCCAGCAGTGCCTGCTGATAATCGGCCACGCTGATGACGTTAAAATCCAGCAGCCGCCGCAGCACTTTATCGCGCGCCTGCTGTGCCCGCTGCGGATGGCGGTCCGGACGCAGATAACTGGGCGCCTGTGGCAGCACCGCCAGCAACGCACTTTCTGCCAGTGAAAGCTGTGCCGGTGCTTTATCCAGATACAGCCGGCTGGCGGCGCCGGCGCCTTCAATCACACCGCCCATGGGCGCATAATTCAGATACAGCGTCAGAATTTCCTGCTTGCTGTAATGCCATTCCAGCTGCAGCGCGCGCAGCGCCTGATGAAGTTTACCAGCGACAGAACGCCGGTGCGGATGAAAGCGTCGTGCCACCTGCATCGTGATGGTGGAGCCACCGGACACCACACAGCCGCAACGCCAGTTCTGCCATGCCGCCCGCAACAGGGCCAGCGGATTAACACCGGGATGCCAGTAAAACCAGCGGTCTTCATAACTGATCAGCGCCTGCAGATAAGCCGGCGCCACCTGCTGTGGATGCAGCGGATAACGCCAGACTCCTTTGTCATCGGCGAAAGCCCGCAACGGCCGGTTATGCCGGTCAACCACCAGCTGAGCAAAATCCTGACGCGCCGACTCCGTCAGTGTCAGCGGATCCGGTACCGCCAGCGGCCAGATCAGGTCAGCCCCTTTCAGCAGTACCAGCAGCAGTGCAGCGGCCAACAGGAAGCGCCGCACAACCACAGACGGACAGAACCTTCTGACCACCTTCACCTCACGGCTGGGTCACGGTCAGGATATCCGGCGTCAGGCCTACCGCACGGATCTCCGGATCGTACATATCTTCCACCAGCGGCGCCGGCACCTGGTAATTGCCCGGCGTCACTGCCCGCACCAGATAGAAAATATTGGTGGCATCGTAATAAGCTGAATCAAATGCTGCGACAAAACGATCATCACGGTATTCCTGATGCAGGATGCGCGATTCCTGCTGCCAGTGACTGAGCGGACTGCCATCAATCACCAGCTCATCCAGTTTGACGGAAGCATTGAGATTCTGATTTTCCAGCTCCAGACCGGCCGGCAACAGATCCACCAGCATCAGGTCCGGACGGCGGTCGTTATCTTTCGGCCGCACCCGGACCTGCACCAGCATGAGGTCGCCGACAGCCATCGTCAGCGCGCCATCCACCGGCATTACTGGTTCGCCGGCGGTGGTAAAATAACGCCGTTCAACGGACAGGCCTTCACTCAGCGGTGGCGGCGGCAGTTCACTGTGGCCCTGATACGCCAGTGACACATACAGCCGTTCACGGCTCTGGTTCGTCAGCGTCAGGCCCTGTGCCAGTGAGGCACCACTGAGCAGGCGGCTGTAGAGCCCGGTCTGCATCAGGGGTTCGTCATCGCTTCCCACCGTCAGCAGGCCCTGCCACTCTTTGCCGGCCTGATTATCCAGTTCCACTGCCGCCATAAAGACGCTGTTGCGTTCCTGGGTACTGAGGTAATGACGCTGACGTAATTTCGTTGCCAGCGTCAGCGCCTGTTCATAGGCATAACTTTCATTCAGCTGATAGCGCAGCAGCAGCCGCACCAGCTGTGCCGTGTCGCGGATATCCGAGCCATAGTCGCCGATATACAGGTCGCGTGTGCGCTGGGTCTGCTGCAGTTTCACCAGCAGTTGCTGCGCCAGTGCCTGATCACCCTGCAACTGTGCGGCCAGTGCCAGATGCAGCACCGGCAGAGCCGGTGAATCGGCCAGTAAGCCCGCAGCCAGGCGGCGGACCTCCGTCAGCGGCGCTTTTTTATGCCGCGCCAGCACATAAGCGGCATAGGCCTGATACGACTGGCGGTACATTTCCGGCCGGCCACTCCAGCGCTCACGGAAGGTGGCGCGGCTGCGCACATAATCACTCAGACGCTGCAGTGTTCTGCTGAGCAGGTCGCGGTCCACCCGCACGCCCTGGTCCTGCGCATCGGTGAGGAAATCAGCGGCATAAGCCGTCAGCCAGTGCTGTTCGTCGTCGTCGTGGTTACTCCACAGACCAAAACCACCGTTGCTCATCTGGCGTTTGATAATCCGCTCCAGGCCGGTATTCAGGGCCTCATCGCGCTGGCGACCGGTGTTATTTTCCAGCCCCAGACGGCTGAGTTGCTGATCAGTGGCATAAATCCACGGCCAACTGGCACTGACCGACTGTTCCAGACAGCCGTAGGGATAATGCAGCAGCGAACGCAGCTGACTGCGCGGGTCCAGATTGACCTGAGTGTTCACCGCCAGCACCGCTTCCAGTGAAGCCGGCAGCAGGTCTTTCAATTCAGCGCGACTGAGGGTCAGCTGTTCACCCGGCTTCAGCAGCGCATCTTTTTTATGCGTCAGCGCCGGGTTGGCCGCACGGCTGTTGAGTTGCCAGTGACGCTGCAGGGAAAAGTCACCGGCGCCTGTCAGCGTCATGCCGATCTCCATCGGCCCGGCCGGATACCCGGCCCGCAGTGGCAGGAAGAAGGTTTTTTTCTCACCGTCAGCCAGTGTGAACTGTGCCTGTTGCGACGCCGGGTCCAGCACCGTCAGCGCGCCATCCACATGGAACTGCAGCGTCAGCGGCTGCGTTTCACCACTGAGATTGGTGACATCCAGTGCCACCAGAGTTTCATCACCGACGGCAACAAAACGCGGCATCGACAACTGGGTCACCAGAGGGGCCGCCAGTGTGACATCCTGTTCCAGATTGCCGTAGCGGCTGCCATCAAATGCCACCGCCATCAGCCGCAGGCGACCGTTGAAATCCGGCAGTGTCAGCGGAATTCTTGCTTCACCGTTATGCACCTCCACTAACCCGGAGAACAGGGAGACAATCTGCACTTCCGAGCGCGCCTGTTTGCCTCCCCGGCTCAGCGCATCTGCATCGCCGCCGAATTTCACTGTCGCCAGCCGGTTGTCGTTGAGGCCGATCAGACGGCTGTACATATCGCGCATATCGACCAGATAGCGGCGTGGGCTGAAGAACCAGTCAAACGCATCCGGCGTACTGAAATCCGTCAGCGACAACACCCCCACATCCACTGCCGCCAGTGTCAGCCAGGCCCGCTCCAGCGGCTGACCGCCAGCATCGCTGACCTTCACAGTGGTCACCACCTTCTGGTCCGGCTGCCATTTGACCGGAGCATCCGTACTGACCTGCAGACGCCGCGGTTCGCGGTTAAGGGGCAGATGCAGCAGGCCGATGGAGCGGGTCGGGGTAATCCGCTCCTGATTATCCGCCGGCTGCAGGTGCAGCACGCTGATATGGATATCGTGACGTGTCCAGTCATCCGCCAGCGGAATATCCACACTGGCACCTTCTGCCGGCACATGCAGACGACTGCTCCACAGCAGCTGGTCACTTTCCACCAGCACCAGGCTTTCGCCGGCGGCCGGCGGCACAATCTTCAGCTGTGCCACATCCCCGGCGTCATACGCACCTTTATCCAGTGCCAGCGTGACTTTATCCGGCCGTGCACCCTGCTCACTGTTGGCCGACTCCTGCCAGTCCCAGTACCAGCTCTGCCCGGCTTTGAAAGTCATGCTGCTGATCAGGCCGTTGTGCGGGTCTTCCACTTCAATACGGTACAGGCCGTATTTCACCGGCAGACCGATACGGGTGCTGCCATCGGCGCGGATATCCTGTGTCAGCGTCAGCGCCTGGTATTCGCGCTCCGTGGTTTCCACATACCAACCACGCGCGGAATCGTAGCGCCAGTGATACCGGCGGTTCATATTAATCAGACGGATTCTGGCCCCGCTGACTGTGCCCAGACGGCCGTTCTCATCCGTATTAATCAGTTCAAATTCCGCCTGCGAGTTAGCTTCGGCGTAATCTCCGAACAGTGGGCGGATACCGGTCAGACGCTGCGCCGGCAGTACCCGGGCGGTATAACGGCGTACCACCGGCCGGCCACCGCTTTCAAACAGGCTGCCGGTAATGGTGACCGCCAGGGGGGTACGGGCTGCACTCCAGCGGGAATCCACGGTCAGCTGGTAACGGCCGTCTTTATCCAGCTGTGCTCCGTTCCGGACAAACTGCTGATTATTGCTGTCATCACGACTGTTACCGAAAAAATAATCCGCGTACTGTTCAAACGGATGCGCCAGCTGACTGACACGGATGCTGGCATCAAAACGGTTGGCCGACGCTGGTGCACCGTATAAATATTCCCCCAGCAACGGGATGCTCAGAGCTTCCGCCGGACGCAGAAACAGCGGCTCCGTACGGCCCGGGTTGAAGGTCAGTTTCAGCCGTTCCGGCATAAAGTCTTCGACTTTAAAACGGTACACAACGCGGTTTTTACTGACGCCTTCCACTTCAAAGCGCCAGTCACCGGTCTGGGCGTCTTCAGCCAGCGGGTAGTCATACTGATAATAACCGGCAGCCTGAGGCTGCCAACTGATGTCTTTTACTTTCTGCCCATCCGGACGGATGATCCTGGCTTTCAGTGGCCGGCTGTTCACTGACTGACCATCGTGGTCCCGCAGCAGGGCAGAAAACACCGCCGTTTCACCGCCGCGGTATATATCCCGCGGGGCATAAACAAACAGTTCTGTGGCCTGGTACGGGCGCTGTGCCAGCTCAAAATCCGACAGATCCAGCGCGGGGGTATCCATGCTGACCACGCTCACCGACTCTCCCTGCCGGGCCACCAGAATCTGCCCCCAGGCGGGTTGGCGCTGTACCCTCAGCCAGCCCTGCGGGCTGCTCCTGCCAGTGAATGCAACGGAACCGTTACGGTTCAGCAGCTGCACCTCAGCATCCGCCACCGGGGCCGGCTGCGCCAGACGATTCAGATAGACATCGAAGTGATTGCCATAGCTGCGCACCTGCATGCCGATATCGGTGACCATAAAATAGGTCACCGCCAGAGGGTTGTCATACGCACCGGGACGGGTCATCAGCGCCACATACACACCGGGCTGATGCAGCGCTTCAATATTCTGTACCGGCAGATTCAGCAGGCGGCGTTTATTACGCTCGGCGGTTAAACTGAAACGCCCTTCATAGACCAGTTCTGCAAAGGCCGGTAATTCATCCAGACGATAATAGTTTTCGCTGAGGCCGTTATTTTTCCAGCTGAAAAAAGACGCCAGCCGGTCTGCATCAATGCGCATAAAAGACACATTGGCTTCCGCCGTATTGAGTGCATATACCGGTAATCCGGTGTGCAGATTCAGGGGCAGAAAATGGCCGTTAGTGGCAAAACTGACACTGGCCTGCAGGGCACCGAAACTGACGTCGGCAGAAGCAGGCTGATGCAGACTGTCACCGTTTACAGCCATAATGCCGGGCTCGACACTGACACGGTAACTGCTATCAGGCTCTACCTGATCGAAAAACACCGTGCTGCCATCCGGCGACAGAATCCAGCCTCCGGCAGTCATGGCCCAACTGCCATCCGCCTGTTTTTTCTGTACCGACAGATAACGCTGAAAATCCCTGCTGCCGTCCAGCGGCACCGAAAAGGTCACCGCAACCGCGTTGCCGTCATCAAAACTGTCATCGCTGATATCGGCCACCTGAACCGGGACCCCCTGATACACAGCCGCATCGGCCTGCGGCAGCTCAGAGGGTTGCGCAATCGCAGCGGTCTGCGGTTGAACGGCACCTGCCGGTGTGGCTGCTGTGGCGGGGGAGTCATTGTCCGGCTGACTGCAGCCGCTGAAAATGACCAGTAACAAAAAAAGGCTGAATACGCCCAAACGGGAAACTATCTGCTGATGCCGCATATTCCTGTCCATGCAATGAATAACCCCTGTCCGTGGCCGGGCAGTTCCGCAGCGCAGTATAACCAAGGCCGGTGGCAGCGGCCATGCACTCAATCTGGCGGACCGGCAGAGACAGACATCTGCTGTTGCGCTTTCTCAACATTTTGTTTCAGAGAGTCTTATTAATAACGTCTATATTTAACCGGTCACTCATCCTCAACGCCGGATATATCTGTGTACCCAGCCCATCTTCTGCGCCCGCTGTTTTTTCCTGTTCTGGCTGTCGCCGGCTGCTGGGCCCTGCTGCCCTATGTTCACCAGTGGAGCAATGATTACGGTAATCTGCTCACCGCCGCTCCGGCTGTACTGGGTATTTTTCTGCTGATTCTGGCGCAGGTATTCAACCAGGGCCGCACCGGTCAGCTGGTGCTGCTGGTTATTCTCAGTTATGGCTTTATTCAGTGGCGCCTGCAGAGTTCGCTGGATGAACCTGACACCTGGTGGCTTTATTTCTGGTTTACCCTGCTGTGGCCACTCAATGCCGCGGCTGTGCGCTTCCTGCCCGAACGCCGGCCCTTTTCCCTCGCCGGTGCTGCATTTCCTGCCGCGCTGTTATTACAGGCATCGCTGGTGTGGCTGAGTTATCAGCTGCAGGCGCTGACCGGTCTGCGTGAGTGGGTGCTGACTTTCCGCGATCAGTCCGGCGGCGGGCATCTGCCTCTGACGGGCTGGGTCAGTTTTTGCCTGGCCATTGGCCTGACCTTTAACCGTCTGCCGCGTAATGCCGATATTCCGTTCGCCTTCGCAGCCGTCATGATTCTGCACGGCATTCTGTTCTTTGCTTTTGCCATTCCGTTTATTTCGCTGCTGATTGCCATGCTTTCCCTGCTGCTGCTGTTTGCCGTCCTGCTGATCAGCAATCACCAGCTGGCCTTTATTGATGAGCTGACCGGTATTCCCGCCCGGCGGGCGCTGATGAATGATCTCAAACACCGTCACGGACGTTATGTGCTGGTGATGGCGGATATTGATCACTTCAAAAAATTCAACGACACCCATGGCCATGATGTCGGTGATGATGTGCTGCGTCTGGTCGCCGCACAGCTCGGCAAAACCGGCGGCGGTGGCCGTGCTTACCGTTATGGCGGGGAAGAATTCACGCTGGTGTTTCCGGCCGGGGAAGCACAGCAGTTCCACCCGTTTATTGACGCGACACGCGAACGGATTGCGTCCTATCCGCTGATCGTGCGCAACCGCGAACAGCGGCCGCAGGATCACCGCGAAGGGAAAAAACAGCGCGGTCATACTGCCACCAGCAAAACCCTGAATGTCACCATGAGTTTCGGCGTCGCCCGGCGCGAAGCCGGTGAAAGTATTGAAGTGCTGATGAAACGTGCCGATCAGGCGTTGTATAAAGCCAAGCGCAACGGCCGAAACCGGGTCGAAGATGCGGTATGATAACGGGCAACCGTGATTGCAGACAGCCGTATCCATGAATAAAGAAATACGCACCGAAATTTTTTCCCGCCTGCGGGAACATAACCCCAACCCCGAGACCGAACTCGAATACAGCTCACCTTATGAACTTCTGGTTGCTGTCGCGTTATCTGCTCAGGCAACCGACGTCAGCGTTAACAAAGCGACCCGTAAACTGTTTCCGGTTGCCAACACGCCACAGCAGATGGTTGAGCTGGGCGAAGAAGGGCTGAAGCAATACATCAAAACCATCGGTCTGTTTAACAGCAAAGCCAAAAACGTGGTCGCCATGAGCCGCCTGCTGCTGGAACGCCATGGTGGCGAAGTACCGGCTAACCGCGACGATCTGGTGGCCTTGCCCGGGGTCGGGCGTAAAACCGCCAACGTGGTACTGAATACCGCTTTCCGCCAGCCGGCGATGGCGGTCGATACCCATATTTTCCGCGTATCCAATCGCACGAAAATTGCGCCGGGAAAAAATGTGGATGAAGTGGAGGCCCGCCTGATGCGTGTGGTACCGAAAGAGTTTCTGATGGACGCCCACCACTGGCTGATTCTGCACGGACGCTATGTATGTACAGCACGTAAACCCAAATGCGGTGCCTGTATTATTGAAGACCTGTGCGAATACAAACACAAAACTTCCGACTGAGAGGCCTGATTATGAGAATGTTACACACCATGCTGCGCGTTGGTGATATGGACCGTTCCATTGCGTTTTACACCGATGTGATGGGTATGCAGCTGCTGCGCAAACACGACAATGAAGAATACCAATACACCCTGGCCTTTGTCGGTTACCAGGCGGAAAGCGAAGGTACGGTACTGGAACTGACCTATAACTGGGGTGTGAGTGAATACGACCCGGGCTCGGCTTACGGCCATATTGCCATTGAAGTGGATAACGCAGCACAAGCCTGTGAGCGCATCCGCCATAACGGCGGCAAAGTGGTACGGGAAGCCGGCCCGGTGAAAGGCGGCAGCACCGTCATTGCCTTTGTTGAAGACCCCGACGGCTACAAAATTGAACTGATCGAAAAAGGTATGGAAGAAGGCAAATTCTGACCTTCTCCCTGCATTACCGTTACCGGGATCAGCCCAGGTAACGGTAATGCAGCACTTTCAGCCCTTTGCCCGGCTCGGCTTCAGCAAACACTTCCGGGTTCGGCAGACGGCTGCTGAATTCACACTCAGGCGCATGCTCGCGTACCAGATCCATCAGGAAAGCGTCGTCCAGATCGGGGGAATTCAGACACAGCAGCAGATCACCACCCGGCTTCATCAGCTGCGGAATGCGGCGCAGCAGTTTGGGATAATCGCGGCGGATATCCACGCTGCCTTTCTGAAAGGTCGGTGGATCACTGATCAGCAGATCATACGGGCCGTGTTTCTTCAGCCGTCCGAACGAACGGAAGATATCCACCCCTTCAAACACCACCCGGCTCAGATCCTGCTCATTCAGGCGGTGATTTTCACGGCCATTGGCCAGCGCTGCGCGGCTCATGTCGACGTTCACCACCCGTTCCGCCCCGCCGGCAACCGCTGCCACCGAAAACGCGCAGGTATAGGCAAACAGGTTCAGTACCCGCCGCCCGGCACTGTTTTGCTGTACCCAGCGGCGGCCATTGGCCATATCCAGAAACAGACCGGTGTTCTGCGAACGGTTAAGATACAGCCAGTATTGCAGCCCATCTTCACTGACTGGCATCTGCTGCGGCATCTCCCCGGCCAGCAGAGTAAAGGGTGCCCCCGTTCGGCAGCGATGCTGCACCACCACACTCCGCGCCGCGCATTCCTGCTGTAACCACCCGGTCAGTTCGTCCAGCAGACCGTCAGCGGCCTCGGCATAGAGAGTGATCAGCGCCAGCGGCGGGTACCAGTCGATATTGATGTGTTCCCAGCCGGGCCAGGCATGCCCGCGGCCATGGAACAGCCTCTGCGCATCACTGCCCGCAGGCCTGAGAATATTCGCAAACACAGGAGATTCCTTTGTAAAAGAAGGACAGAGTTTACCAAATGGCACGGAAGATTCCTGCCCACCCCGCTGCAGGCCGCGTAAATACTGATATTTTCCGTTTTAAAAAATAGTTGCCGGATGCCGCTTCTAACGCTTGGTAAGCGCAGACAAGTAGGATACTATGCCTGTGCCTGTGTCGTTTCAGCGGCCGGGCAGATTGGCGAGTGCTCCATATTGGTAAGATATGTAAGATACTGGTCGATGGCGGCATTAATTGATGGAACTCCGGCTCAGCCGGCCAGTATCGATAGAATGCCAGATAGTTCAGCAAGTCTGGTCAAAGACCAGCGATTTAATCAGGAAAGAAAGATGGCAAATTTAGTTGAAGGCACCGTCAAATGGTTCAATGACGAAAAAGGTTTCGGATTCATTGAGCAGGAAGCCGGTAAAGATGTATTCGTTCACTTCAGTGCGATTAACGGCAATGGCCGTAAAACTCTGGCTGAAGGACAGAAAGTTACTATGGAAGTAACCCAAGGCCAGAAAGGTCCACAGGCTGAGAACGTTACTCCGGTCTGATCGGTCCTCCGACGACACAGCCCGCACCCAGTGCGGGCTGTTTTCTTTTTCTATCTGCAGTCACCTGCTCTGGTATCCGGCTGCTGACCTGACTATCCTGAAGCCTGTATTAAAGCAGGAATAACCATGATTGATCAGGGCGAACTGTTTACAATTCCCAGCCCCTGCAAGCGTATCTGCGAGGTAAATAACCGTGGCTACTGCAAAGGCTGCTTCCGTTCCCGTGAAGAACGCCTGAACTGGCTGAAATATTCCGATTTCCAGCGTCAGCTGATCATCAATCTGTGTGAAAAACGCCGTCTGAAAGTGCTTGCCGCCAAACAGGCGCGGCCAGAGGAAAAGGAAGTGCCGCTGCCACCACAGCCGGATCTGTTTGATCCGCCAGCAGCGCTAACAGCAGACGTCCCGGCAGCAGAAGCAGTGATCACTGCAGAGCCACAGCCGGGCAACAAGGACAGCCGTCAGACCAGCCCGACACGGCCTCAGGCGGCCGGCTCCGCGGCTCCTGAACCGCCATCCAGCGCCCTGCCAACAGACATCAGACCTGCCACAGAAGCCGCCGCAGAGAAGTCCACCGTCCGAACCGGTAAAGCACGCAAATCCGCCACAGATAACGATTCACAGCTGGATATGTTCAGCTGAACATTCACGAACACAGTGCAACTGCAGCTGCCAGTTCCCGCTTCCATTGCAGGGTAAGAGGGGTCGCACGTGTTGGCTTATATTCTGCCCCCACCCAGCCCTGATAGGCTGACGTTTCAATACAGCGGAAAATTGTCGCAAAATCCAGTGTACCGGAACCCGGCTCGCCCCGTTGAGGAATATCGGCAAACTGAATATGACCGATTTTTTCTGCGTGCTGGTCAATAAAATCACAGACCTTACAGCCCATCAGAGCCATATGATAAATATCAAACTGCGCGCGGATCGCCGGGTGTTGCAGCTCCTCGACAATATCCACCATCTGCTGGGCATCTGAAATCAGAAAACCCGGCATATCACGGGTATTGATGGCTTCAAATGTTGTGGTAATACCAAATGGCGCCAGGCTGTCTGCTGTTTTTACCAGATTTTTCTTAAACGTATCGAGGTAAAAAACACGCTTGTTTTCATTATCACAGCGGCCCGGCAAGACGTTCACACAGGACACTTTCAGCGCTCTGGCATAAGCCAGACACTCTACCAGTGCCGCCGCATATTCGGCTGTTTTCCCCGGCACCGCCGCCAGACCTTCCCCCCCTGTCATCAGATCACCAGCGGGGACGTTGATCAGCACACAGCGCAGCTGATTATCGGCCAGTGCCTGCTGAACAGCGGCAATCGGCGTGTCATACGGGAACTGAATTTCAACAGCAGGAAAACCATCGTTTCGGGCTGCGGCAAAACGTTCCAGAAACGGCAGCTCGGTATACATCAAAGACAGGTTAGCGGTGAGTTTCACCCTTTATTTCTCCGTATACATGGTCACCAGAGTACAGGGGTCACGCTCAGCGTTACCCTGTGTTGCATGCAGACGCATCAGCTCTGCGCCCAGCCCGGCCATGGGAATGGCACTGTTCATATCTTTGGCCAGAGCATTGGCCATATCCAGATCTTTGAGCAACGTCTTTACATGCCATTTAACGGCGTCAAAGTCACGCTCCGCCATCCGGGGGCCGGTTAGCTGCAGAGGAATGGAATCGGCAAAGCCACCCTGCAGAGCCTGCGGAATACGGCTGGCATCCACGCCGGCTTTTTCCGCCAGCGCCATCACTTCTGCCATCACCAGCACATTACAGCTGACCAGCATCTGATTACCGATTTTGGTCACCTGACCGGCACCGGTTGGCCCCATATGGGTTACCCGCTGCGCCAGCGGTTCCAGTACCGGGCGCAGACGGTCGATCACCTCCGCATCGCCACCAGCCATGACCGCCAGCGTGCCCTGTTCCGCCCCGGTTACACCACCGGATACCGGCGCGTCTACCCAGGGCACAGCACAGCTCTGCGCCAGACGCTGCGCCATATCCCGGGTCGCTGCCGGATCAATACTGGAGAAATCCACCAGCACCTGACCTGCCCGCGCCACCTGCGCCACACCGTTGTCGCCGAATACCACAGCATCAACGGCGGCAGTATCGGTGACACAGAGCATAATAATGTCGCAGCCAGAGACAAGCTCAGCCACAGTCTCTGCCACTGCCGCCCCTGCTGCAGCCACGGCAGCCGTTTTGTCACGGTTACGGTTCCAGACGCTGACCGCAAAACCAGCGGCCAGCAGGCGTAATGTCATCGGGGTTCCCATTAACCCCATACCGATAAAACCGATTTTCTGTTTGTTCATTGGACCTCCGGACAGACGCCAATAATATCAAAGACTTACTTCAGGCATAGGCAATAAATGCCATTTTTTTGTCGTTATTTAATAAAATTACCGACAATCAGGCGTATGAAACCGCCCGCTACAGAACGCCTGGTTACAATAAAGATTCCGCTGCCGGCTGTCGCTCCGCCATGGCTCGCCTATGATGAAATGACTGCTTAAGCAAAGGAATTATAATTATGAATATGGCAGCCATTTTTTCTGAGTCCCGCCAACTCCCGCACATTCCACGGATCGTTCAGGAACTGATTGAAAGCTTCCGCGATGATGATATCAGCATTGATGAAATCAGCCGCAAAGTCGCCATGGATCAGGCACTGACCGCCAAAGTTCTGCGTCTGGCCAACTCGGCACATTACGGTGTCTCACACACCATCGCCAATCCGCACGATGCCGTTATGCTGCTTGGTCTGGGCACACTGCGCACCATGGTACTGGCCTCCGGTATGACGGCAGCATTCACGGTACCTGCTGGTTTCGACCAGAAAAAATTCTGGCGCGATGCCTTTGCTGTCGCGGCCTTATCACGTTGGGTTGCCGCTTACGTCCCCGGCTGTGATAAAGAAACCGCCTTTACCTGCGGCATGCTGCATTCCATCGGCAGCCTGCTGATCCGGGTGGTGATGCCGAAAGAAACTCAGAGTATTGATGAAGCAGAAGCCATGGGCGGCAAACGCCATACACTGGAAAGCGGCCAACTGGGATTTAACTATGCCGATGTCGGGGCTGAGCTGGCCAAACGCTGGAAGTTTCCCGACGATATCCAGGCCGCGATACTGGAACAGAATTATGTTGACCTTGACCGTCCCTACTCAGTACTCGCCGGTGTTCTGTATATTGCCCGTTATCTGCATCAGGCACATGATGAAGGCGTTGATGAGGCACGCATAAAAGAAGAATTTCCCTATGCCGTGGCCCACGCAATCGGCATGAAGATGGAACAGGCCTGCGCCGATCTCAGCCAGTCAGACGATCTCGACTCCGGCCTCGACAGTCTGCTGGATTAAGCCGGCACAGCATCCGCCATGGTATCCGCCGCAAACCACTCACGGCTGCGGGCCACACGCTCCGCAGCCGGCAGAGTAACGTCAGCACCGGATAAGGCATCAATTTTTCTCAGCCGGGGCAGCAGCCCGGTGTTGTTGGCCACCTGAATAGTCAGCCCCGGACGGGCATTCAGTTCCAGCAGCATCGGGCCATAACGGCGGTCGAGCACCATATCCGTTCCCAGATACCCCAGGCCAGTGACTTCATAACAGCGGGCAGCCAGTTCCAGCAGAGTATCCCACTGCGGAATCTGCAGCGCCGACAGATCAGCTCCGGTGTCCGGATGAATACGTACCGGATTACCGTTCTGTACCGCGTTCAGTGGCCGGCCGGTGGCGATATCCAGCCCGACACCAACGGCGCCCTGATGCAGATTGGCTTTGCCGTCTGAACTCCGGGTCGACAGGCGCATCATCGCCATCACCGGATAGCCACGGCAGACAATCACGCGGATATCCGGCACCCCTTCAAACGAAAAGCCATCCAGCTGCGGATCAAATTCGATCAGTTCTTCAATAATGACGTTATCCGGGCTGCCCCCCAGACTGTACAGCCCGGCAAGAATATTGGATGCATGACGCTGCAGATCGGCCAGCTCCACCAGAGCCCCGCTGTTCTTGATCAGGGTACCGTCCACCTGACGGCTGAGCACCAGAATACCTTTCCCACCGCTGCCTTTCGCTGGCTTGATGGCAAAGCCCGCCACGCCGTCGAGCAGTTCCGGCAGATGCGACACGCCATGCTGACTGGTGATGGTACCGATCAGCGCCGGTGTGGTGATACCGGCACTCTGGGCCAGCAGTTTGGTCTTCAGTTTATTGTCCACCAGCGGATACAGACGACGCGGGTTATAACGGCTGATATAGCGGATATTGCGCTGATTCATACCGAGAATACCGCGCTCTTTCAGCCGCCAGGGGGTAATAAACATATCAGTTGAACACCCGGAAACGGCGCAGTTCCAGCAGACGGTAACCTGTGTAGGAACCAATCATCAGCACCAGCGCCAGTACAATCAGCTGGATGCCAATAAAGTTAAAGGTCAGATGGCGCACCCAGGGGTCATTCATCGCCCAGTAGGCCAGCACCGCCGTCAGCAGACTGCCACCGCCCTGAATCATCACCTCTTTGCCGCCTTCTTCTTCCCACAGAATCGACATACGCTCGATGGTCCAGGACAGAATAATCATCGGGAAGAAAGTAATTTTCAGCCCCTCTGTCAGCCCCAGTTTATACGACAGCACACTGAACACGCTGATAATGGCAATCACCGTAATAATCACTGCGGTGATCCTCGCCACCAGCAACAGATTGAGACGCGACAGATAACCGCGGATAAACAGACCGGTTGCCACCACCAGCAGAAAACCGATCAGACCGGTAACCAGTGAGGTCTGAATAAAGGCCAGCGCAATCAGCACCGGCATAAAGGTACCCGAGGTGCGGATACCGACCAGCACCCGCAGAATACAGACGATCAGCGCCCCGATCGGAATCAGCAGAATGGTTTTGAACATCGCCTGCTCTTCGACCGGCAGACTGTGAATGGAGAAGTTCAGGAAATCGTGCTGACTGGACAGGTTTTCAGCAATATTGGCATAGGTGGACTCTTCCCGCTTCAGCATGGAAAAGCGGATACCGGAATCGCGTCCGCCAACCACATCCAGCACCGGTGCCCCGCGCTGTTCCCACAGCAGTAATGGCGCATCAGCCTGTTTCAGTAACGACGTATGCTCCTGCCCCGGCAGTTCAAAAATCTGACTTTCATCACCGCTCCACACGCGCAGCAGCGGTGTCAGCATCTGCCGCCGGCGGCCATCCTGCAGGTCCAGACCATAGACCAGCGTCGCCGGCACTCTGGCCTTGTGCAGCATGTCGACCCACAGGGCTGGCAGATTGTCGGAAAAATGGGTTTTTAACAGTTCGATATTCTGTGCACTGTTTTCCTGACGGAAACGTTTGAGCAGTTCCCGGGTAAGACTGAAGTTGCCCGCCGACGTACTGTAGGCTTCTGCCAGTACTTCACTGACTGCGGTAGCGTATGGCTCCGGCCAGCTCACCGGCACCAGCGGTGGCGCTTCCATCCCGGTTTCACCCGGCGCCTGACTGACCAGGATCTCCGCACGGTAAAACAGTTCCTGACGGCCACTGGCTGCGCGTATGGTCCATTCCGCGCGCGGCTCATCACCCTCAATAAAATTCAGGCCATAGCCCGGGGAAGCGCCCGCCTCCTTCAGAATGGTGAAGCCCTGCTGGGCCGATGGACGCACCATGGACACCCTGACCGGGCCATCATCGGCGGTGAACTCGACCTTGGCTTCCACCGACCAGATGGTCTGGGTTTCACCATACATCAGCGGTACTTCATAAACCCAATGGCGATGCAGGATGAGAAAAATACCCAGCGCCATCAGGATGGCGACCAGCGCATAAAAGGGGAAACGTGGAACAGACATACCGTAGACAGGCATAAAGGACCTTATTCTGTTTTCACTGGTGCCTCATCCGGCACAGGACTTTTCTCTGCCGCCGGCGACGCGGCGTTATCGTCCGCATCTGACAGCTGCGGTACAGCAGTATCCGCCTGCCCGGCTGGCTTGTCAGCATCCCTGTCGGCCTTTGCCGCGGCCGGTTTTTTCACCGCCGCAGGCTTGTCTGCGGCAATCGCCTTATTATCCTTTTTCACTGCGCTTGCTGTTTTGCCGCCAGTATCGCTTTTTTTGCTCTCCGGAACCGGATCAGGTTCAAATTTTGGATGAATAAACTCACGTCCGACATCAATCAGGGTCACATCACGCAGGAACTGACGTCCGAGCAGAATCGGATATGTCATCTGCGAACGGTCGGTGAGATTGAATTCGGTGTCCTGCTGCAGATTATTGCCCAGATTCACCGTCAGTGAGACCACCGGCCGGCGATCCACTTCATCGGCTGACGCCTGACGGATGCGGACATGCCGCACCAGCGGCGCTTCAACTTCAATCGGTTGTACTTCATCATCATGCTGCAGAAAAAAACGCACCCATTTTTCACCATTGCGTTCAAAGCGGGTGATGTTCTGCGCACTGAGCGACGAAGTCGCGGCACCACTGTCGACCCGGGCCTGATAGTGATGACCCGGCGGTGTCAGGTAAATCCACTCGCTCGAGCCAATAATGGTTTTGCCATCCAGCGCCGCCGCACCTGCCGGCTCCTGACATTCACTGGAAGTAAAATTCGGATTGGCAGCCACCAGGGATTTCAACTGGTCATTCAGTTCATCAAACCGGCGGGTCTGCTGTCGCAGTGCTTTACTGACTGCCTCCAGCTGGCTCAGGTCGGTACAGTCCGGCGGTACCGGCACCGGGTTGTCAGCAGCCACATCATCCATAATGGCACGGATGCTGTCATTGGTTACCGCACGGTGCTCAGGTGTTGGCCAGGATGAACAGCCAGCCAGCATCAGCAGCATGACCGGCATGAGGAAATATGATGCCCTCTGGGGCATATCCGCCTCCGTTGAGAATGATTTTCGAACGGCATTTAACCATGAACCCCATCAGATCAGAACACAGCGACAGTGTTTTTTATCAGCGGCAAAAAAGCCGCTGCCAGCCGGGGCGGTGGGATATGACAGCCGGATACAAAAAAAGCTCCCGCAGGAGCTTATCTGGCAACAGCAGAAAGGACAGATCAGGCCATCTGCGACTGTATATAGTTCTGCAGGCCGATCTTATCGATCAGGCCCAGCTGCTGTTCCAGCCAGTGTGCATGATCTTCTTCGGTATCATCCAGCAGCTTGAGCAGCATATCGCGGGTCACGTAATCCTGTACCGACTCACAGTAATGCATCACTTCACGCAGGTGGGCCACCACTTCGTATTCCAGATCCAGATCGGCCTGCAGCATGGACGGCACATCCTTACCCACATGAATCGGGGTGCGGGTCACCATATCCGGAATACCTTCCAGGAACAGAATACGTTCGATCAGCTGCGACGCGTGATCTTTCTCTTCCTCGAATTCATGGTTGATACGCTCATGCAGCTTAGCCAGCCCCCAGTCGAGATACATACGGGAGTGAATGAAGTACTGGTCCATCGCCGTCAGCTCACCAGCCAGCAGCGCGTTGAGCATTTCAATAACTTTTGCATCACCTTTCATAATCAATCATCTCCCATCATGCTTTGCAGGTAATTCTGAATACCACTGTTTTCAATGATGTACTGCTGACTTTCAATCCAGTCGAGATATTCTTCCTCATAGCTGAGAATACTTTCCAGCAGGTTACGACTGACAAAATCCTTAACCGATTCGCAATAGCCAATGGCTTCGCGTAGCACTGCCAGTTGTTCGGTAATCTGATCCATATCGCACTGCAGCATTTCTTCGGTATTTTCACCAATACGAAGACGGTTCAGTTTCTGCAGATTCGGCAGGCCTTCCAGAAACAGAATCCGCTCAATCAGGGTATCCGCCTGTTTCATATCCTTAATGGATTTTTTGTAGCATTTCTCATTCAGCTCTTCCAGCCCCCAGTTTTTATACATCCGGGCGTGCAGGAAATACTGGTTAATCGAAGTCAGTTCTATGCTGAGTATCTGATTCAGGTATTCATTAACCTTAGCGTCGCCTTTCATAGCCATACTCCTGATTTTTATTGGCAGTCAGTTTATGCCGGCACTTCCGCCACCGCAACACTCATACCGTAAAGACAGACCATCGGATTAATATCCTCAGCACATGAAATATAAAAACACCGTACGGCCATGAAATAAAATGGATTCCCGTTATTAAATGATCAATGGGGAATATCAGAATAATTCCCAAACAAAAATCGCTATTATTTTACCCGCAGAAATTATATTGGCCGGACAGCGATATTCAGACCGGGCGGATGCCGATATCGTAGGTGCCGTCAGAATGAAAACGGACCACCTGCTGACGTTTTTTCCCCAGCAGCAGCGGCTCATCATCGTAGAACAGGAAATTTTTCCAGTAACGGCGGAATATTTTCCAGTTGGTCTGTACCACATGCTCTGAGCTGTAGCAGAAATAGACCACGGTATTGTCATCCCAGCTGAGGTGAGCGGCAATCAGTTCCGGCAATTCATTGCTGTCGCTGTCCCAGTCTTCCTGCCAGTTTCCCTTATCAGTCCAGACACCGTTACGCTCCGGCCAGTCATCACCGAGAAAATGACTGGCATGCGTGGCTTCCTTGCTGATCTGCTGACGCCAGAACTGCTGCGAGCCGGCCAGGGTCAACGGCAGAATCTGAGACAGGTCATCCGCCGCTACCGGCAGTTCACGGTGACGGAAAATCCAGCCCTGTCGGTATTCTGACCAGTCAAGGTAATTCATAGCAGTCCAACTCGTTGTGTGAGCCGCAAGGGTAGCACTTTTCGCACAGTGGTTTAAGGCGGTTATATGACAGCACAGCCCGGTTGCAGTTGTCATGACAGAAGCATGAACAAGCAGACGTCAGTGACTGGCGGCCACGCGGTTACGGCCCTGACTTTTGGCGGAATACAGGGCGTTATCAGCGGCATGCACCAGCTGACCAACATCCAGGCCATCCTGCGAACGGGAAGCCAGGCCGGCAGAGACCGTTATATGAATGCAGTCATCCGGGGTTTCCAGTGGCGTTGACGCCAGTGTGGTACGCAGCTCATCCACCAGCTGCCTGGCCTCAGCACTGCCGGTATGCGGCATCACCAGCAGAAACTCTTCCCCACCCCAGCGCATCAGCACATCCGGGGAGCGGATACGCGATAAGAAGACCCGCGCCGTCATTACCAGCGCCAGGTCACCGACCGAATGCCCATAATTATCGTTAATGGTTTTAAAGGCATCCAGATCCAGCAGCGCAATACTGAGGTCGTCCTTGTCGCGGTCCGCCAGCCGCAGCAGGCGCTCAAACGCCACATAACCAGCCCGGCGGTTCAGCAGGCCGGTCAGCTCATCCACCGTCGCCATGCGCAGCAGCTGCTCTTCCATCTGCTTGCGTTCATGAATATTGCGTACCATGCCGACCACGCGCAGTGCCCGGCCATTTTCGTCACGGCCGGTCACCAGACCGCGGTCATGAATCCACAGATAGCCGCCCTGGCGTTTACCCAGCCGGTATTCCAGTTCATAACGGTCGGTACGGCCATTAAGATAATCGTCCAGCAGGCGCCCGACCCGGTCCTGATCGTCGGGATGAATGGAATCTTTCCAGGTAAACAGGCTGTGATCGATCTCATACGGACCATAACCCAGCATGCGTTTGAGCGGCATGGAGTAAAATACTTCATCGCGGACCACGTTCCAGTCCCACATACCGTCCGTTGCTTCATCCAGCACAAAGTGCAGTAAGGGTTCACGGTCGCTGATTTCTTCGTTGCCCAGCGAGGCCCGGGCAGTCAGATCGCGGGCGCTGATCAGTAACAGTTCACGGCCGTCCCAGTACACGCTCTGCGCCATTTCTTCCACCGGAAACGCTTCTCCGCCGGCACGCAGATACCAGTGATGGGAGCTGCCGCCGTCCTTGCGGCGCACAGCCGCCACATACTGCTGCCAGCGCTCAGCGTCATATTCGTCATCGCGGATATCACACAGCGTTTTGTCGAAGATATCAGCGGCTGTCAGCACCAGCTGATCGCAGGCTTCGCGGTTACAGGCCAGAAGCGACGCATCTTCAGGGTTAACTATCAGCACGACTTCCTTCAGCTGATCAAACGCCTGCATATTACGCCTGAGGTCTGAATCTCCAGTCTCCACCGCGCACACTCCCCGTTATGGCACAAGCCGCCCGTCAACCTGCGCATAAATCAATTTAATTTAAGAATAGAGCAAAAACGCCAACAAAAAAGCCACCCGGAGGTGGCTTTTCTGCACGCTGTAGCAGAGTTCAGTCTGCGAAAGTGTTATCAGCAATGAAATCCTGCACGGTTTTCAGATCTGCCGGCATAACGGTCAGGCGCTCTTCGCGCGCCATCAGGTCGGTCAGATGATGCGGCAGCTTCGGCATATCATAACCGGCACGGCTCACCGCTTCTTCGAATTTTACCGGGTGGGCGGTGCCCAGGGTGATCATCGGGATATTCTGATTGCGGCGGCATTCACGGGCCGCTTTCACACCAATAGCAGTATGCGGATCCAGCAGATAGCCGGTTTCACCATACACTTCCTGCATCATGGCCACGGTGGTGGCTTCATCGACGGCGTAGCTGTCGAACAGTTCACGTGCCTTGGCCAGACGGTCTTCATCCAGCGACACCACGTCTTTACGCGCACTCATACGATCCATCAGCTCAGCCAGTACCGGACCGTTACGGTCGTACAGGTCGAACAGCAGACGTTCAAAGTTGCTGGACACAGCGATATCCATGGACGGCGTGATGGTGTGCTGCAGCGGATGTACTTCATACAGATTCTGACTCATCAGACGGTGCAGAACATCGTTGCTGTTGGTGGCAATGATCAGCTGCTCAATCGGCAGACCCATTTTCTTAGCCATATAACCGGCGAAAATATCACCGAAGTTACCGGTTGGTACGGAGTAAGCCATGGAGCGCAGCGGGCCACCCAGGTTCAGACTGGAATAGAAGTAGTAAACGATCTGAGCCATGATGCGCGCCCAGTTAATGCTGTTCACCGCCACCAGCTTACGTTCGCCCCGCAGGAAAGACTGATCACCGAAGCTGGCTTTAACCATCTGCTGCGCCTGGTCGAAGTTACCTTCGATGGCGATGTTGTAGATATTGTCACCTTTCACTGTGGTCATCTGCCGGCGCTGCACTTCAGACACTTTGCCGTACGGGTGCAGGATGAAGATATCCACGTTGCGGCAGGCTTTGGTGCCTTCGATGGCGGCAGAACCGGTATCACCGGAAGTCGCGCCCATGATCACCACTTTCTCGTTGCGGCGTTCCAGCACGTAGTCCAGCAGACGGCCGAGCAACTGCAGAGCAAAGTCCTTGAATGCCAGCGTCGGTCCGTGGAACAGTTCCAGCACGTATTCGTTATGATCAATCTGCTGCAGCGGCGCGATCGCTTTGTGACCGAAGTTGGTGTTGTTGTACACCTCTTCCAGCATGGTTTTCAGCGCCGCGGAATCCACACAGCCTTCCACAAACGGATAAATCACCTTATGCGCCAGTTCCGTATATGGCAGGTCACGCCAGGACTGGATTTCTTCCAGACTGTAGTGAGGCACATCTTTCGGCACATACAGGCCACCATCGGTTGCTAAGCCGGTCAGCAGCACATCTTCAAAGGTCAGTTCCGGGGCGTTACCGCGGGTGGAAACGTATTTCATCATGGTCAGGGAAGCCTGCGGGTATCAGATCAACAGATTATAAAAAACGCGCGTAGTTTACATGGTTCGCGGCCTGCGTGCATCACACAGCTGTTACAGCCGGGTGATCAGCTCCGGCGAGTAGTCGTCAGTGCTCACTTCCAGCCCCAGCCGCTCTGCCCGGGCCTGCAGCTCTTCAATCTGAACGTTCAGCTCTTCCATCGTCAGGGTATTGTCTTCCAGTTCATACAGATGCTTTGAACCGTGTAGCTGAAACCAGCGCACAATCACAGCTTCCGGCTGATCCTCCTGCAACGCCGCTTCCAGTTTCTGACTGGCGCGGTAAATACGGTTCAGTTCCTGTTTCAGTGCGCGCACATAGAGGATTTCATGCATAAACGGCTGCTGCCGGATCAGCCGCGCGACACCGGCGAGAATAAACAGCGCAGTCACCACCGCCGCCAGATTCAGCAGGGTATTCGATTCCCCCGTTCCCCACAGCGCAATATACAGCTGCGAGAACCCCAGACTCAGCACCAGCAGAGCGGCAACCAGCCCGCCCTGAAAGCGGTTAAGACGTTTTTTGAACAATGCTTTATCGATATTTTCCAGCTTCATACGCTCACCGGCCGGTTGATGTGGCCGGGCAGTATAGAAAATCCGCCGCCGCAGAGCACCTGTCTGTCAGCAGTCACTGCCGCAGGAATGTCACAAACGCCCCGCCACAGCCAACCTACCAGTAGGTAGGCTGATGACAGATCTCCACAGGCCAGTGCCATGAACAACCGCAGCAATACCCGCCAGCAACTGCTTGAAGTCTCCGCCGACCTGCTCTGCCGGCGTGGCTTTTCCGGTTTCAGCTATCAGGATCTGGCGCAACAGCTGGGTATCCGCAAAGCCAGCGTGCATCATCACTTCCCGCAAAAAGCGGATCTCGGGCTGGCGCTGTGCGACTGGACCGAACAGTGGCTGCTGCAGGGCTTTGAACACTTCGACCGTCAGGGCAGCGGGGCCGTGGACAGGCTGCAGCGTTACATCCGCGCATCCGCAAAACATGCTTTCAACGGCGACCGTCAGTGCCCGCTCAGTGCCCTGAACAGCGATATGCCGCAGCTGCCGGACGCCATTCAGGAGCGTCTGCGGCAGCTGAGCCATACCGAGCTCGACTGGGTCAGCAACGTATTCCGCATGGGTCTGCACAACGGCGAGCTGCAGGACCACAGCCCCGGCGAAACCGACCCCCAGGCCATGGCCAGACTGTTTATTTTCACCTGTAAGGGGGCGCTGTTTTACGCCCGCCTGCAGGGGCAGGAATATTTCACCCAGAGCATGTCACTGCTGCTTCAGCAGTGGCTGCCTGACACACTCCACAACCACAACACAGCAACAGGAATAACGGTATGACAATGACCAACGAGGCCGTCAGCGCCCTGTTTGAACCCATTAATTTAGGCCCGCTACAGCTGCAGAACCGTATCGTCATGGCACCGATGACCCGTACCTTCTGCCCCGGCAATGTGCCCAATGATCTGGTCACCGCCTATTACAGCCGCCGCGCAGAAAATGAAGTCGGCCTGATTATTACCGAAGGCACCTGCGTCAATCACAAAGCGTCCAACGGTTATCCGCGGGTGCCTTTTATTTATGGTGATGAAGCGCTGGCCGGCTGGAAAAAAGTGGTCGATGCCGTACACGCCAAAGGCGGGAAAATTGCACCGCAACTGTGGCATGTCGGTGCCATCCGTAAAGAAAATACCGGTGCCGATCCGGATCCGTCCGTACCGGGATACAGCCCTTCCGGTCTGATCCGTCCGGGCGTGGAAAACGGCGTCGCCATGAGCAAAGACGATATTCACGAAGTGATCGAGGCCTTTGCCCAGGCTGCGGAAGACTCAAAACGCATCGGCTTTGATGCGGTTGAAGTACACGGTGCGCACGGCTATCTGATCGACCAGTTTTTCTGGGAAGGCAGTAACCAGCGCGAAGACGAATACGGCGGCGACCTGGTCGGCCGTACCCGTTTTGCCTGCGATATTGTCTCCGCCATCCGTGACCGTGTCGGCCCGGATTTCCCGATTATTTTCCGTTTCTCGCAATGGAAACAGCAGGACTACAACGCCCGCCTGTGTGATACACCGGAAGAACTGGACGCCTTCCTGAAGCCGCTGGTCAATGCCGGTGTGGATATTTTCCACTGTTCCACCAGACGTTTCTGGGAAGCGGAATTCGAAGGCTCTGATCTCAACCTGGCCGGCTGGACGAAAAAGCTGACCGGTAAACCCGTGATTACCGTCGGCAGCGTCGGTCTCAACGCCAGCTTTATTGACGAAGACAAGCGCGACATGGTCGATGCCTCCGGTGTGGCCACCGCCTCCATTGATGAACTGGGCCAGCGCATGGCAGCCGGTGAGTTTGATCTGGTAGCCATCGGCCGTGCCCTGCTGCAGGACCCGCAATGGGTCCTGAAAGTGAAGGAAGGCCAGTACGATCAGCTGCAGGATTACAGTAAAGCCGCGTTACAGGAACTGGTGTAAGGCCGTTCTCTGCGGCGTTAAACGCAGCATAAGAAAAGCAGCCCGCGGGCTGCTTTTCTGTTCTTACCTGTACCTTAGCGGAGAATATATTTTTCCGCCTGCAGCACAGGCGGTGGTTCATCGCCCAGCGACTCCGCAATCGATATTTCATGAACGCGGCACAGTGCATCCAGCGGCAGGTCATTGGCTTCACGGCCAAAAGGTTCTTCCAGCTGTTCAGACAAAGCATCCAGCCCGAAAAAGGTATAGCCCAGTAACACGGTAAAAACCGGTGCCAGCCAGCCCAGCCCGGCGGACAACCCGAACGGCAGCAGATAGCAGTAGAGGTAGGCCGTGCGGTGGGTCAGTACAGTATAGGCAAACGGCAGCGGTGTTCCGGCCAGCCGCTCACTGGCCGCCTGTATCCCCGCCAAAGCGCTCAGATGCCGGTCGAGCATCTGCAGGCCAACCGTATCCAGACTACCGGCCCGGTACAGCTGCCCCAGCAGCCGCCCCGCTTCACGCAGGCAATAATCCGGCGGATTGCCGTGTGCCAGCGCAGCCTCCGCGACTTCGGCCCCCAGCCAGCGCTGCATATCCTGCTGCACATTGTCGTTCCGCAGTCGGCCACGCAGCGAGTGGCAATAGCCAGCACACAGGGCTAACAGCCGACGCCGCTCCTGCTCATGTTGCGCCAGCAGACTTTCACTGCTGCGCGCCAGGCTGCGTACCTCATCCACCATATGCCCCCACTGCTGACGCCCTTCCCACCAGCGTGCATAAGCGGCGTTATTACGGAAGCCGAGAAAAATCGATAAAGCGACCCCTAACAGGGTAAATGGCGCGGTGGAATATTCGGGAATGTGCAGCCACTGCCCATCGTGTAAACCCTGTACCAGCAGAGCAAAGACAAACAGCACCAGCAGCTGTGGCAGCACCACCGGCAGAATGGTGCCGCGGACAATAAACATCAGTTCCATAGCACCCGGACGTTGACGTACGATCACTGGCGCTGCTCCCCCTGCAGGGTAACCACCAGCCGGCGGCTGCCGCCATCATCGCGGTGCTCACACAGATAAATCCCCTGCCAGGTGCCCAGATTCAGCCGGCCAGCCGTGACGGGAATGGTCAGTGATGGCCCTAACAGGCTGGCTTTAATATGCGCCGGCAGATCATCACTGCCTTCCAGCGTATGCTGATAATAAGGCTCATCTTCCGCTACCAGACGGTTAAATACCGCTTCGAAATCGGTGCGTACTGTCGGGTCAGCATTTTCGTTGATGGTCAGTGACGCGGATGTATGCTGAATAAACACATGCATGAGCCCCACCGACACATCCCTCAGCCCGGACAGCTGGCTGACGATTTCCGCCGTCACCAGATGAAAGCCTCTGCGTCTGGCCTTCAGCTGAATCTCATATTGTTGCCACATGATCTGTTGCACCGCTGCATTTTCTGATGTGGCTATTGTACATACCTCATGTTTTCTGTCTGCTGATGCACAGAAATTCTGCGCACCAGAAATCCCAGTGCAGCAGCGGCAGAAGCGCAATCTTCTGTCAGTTCAGAAGAATGAATCCATCGGCACCGAGCACCAGCTGCGGCCGGTACACATGGCTTTCACCCACAGGCGCTGCATACGGCCGTTGATTTTCTTGTCCAGCGGCTTCATGGCTTCCAGCTTGTTCAGTACATCCACCGTCGGATACACCACCGGACTGTCGAGCACTTCCTTATCGACAAACGGCAGCGCACTCTGCATGGCCGTCGGATACGCCAGATAACTGGAATTACGCGCCGCGATCTGCGATTTCATCATATGACGGATAAAGGCATAAGCCAGCTGTGGATTTTCGGCATTCGATGGCACCGCCATCACATCCACCCACAGCGCAGCACCTTCATCGGGAATAATATAATCCAGCGCGTCATCGCCGTCGGTTTCCGCCAGAATATCACCGGAATACCCCACCACCAGACAGACCTTATGATCGTGCAGATCCGGACGGTATTGGGTGGTATGCAGATATTTCACATCGGCCAGGGTTTCTTTTACCAGTTCGCCGGCCTGATTGATTTGGGCCTTATCCGTGGTATTGATGGAATACCCCAGATAGAACAGCGCCGCGGCAAAAATCTCATCGCGTTCATTCAGCAGAGCGATACCACAGGAAGCCGCTTTTTTACGCAGCCCGGCATCAAACAGCAGGGCCCAGGAATGCAGCTGATCTTCCGCCACACCAGCGGCTTTCAGCGCCACCAGATTGGCACCGATGCCGGTGGTACCCCACATATAGGGAATACCATGCACACCGGCAGAATCCTGCTGGCGGTACATTTCCAGAATATCCGCACGCAGGTTGTTATAGTCCGGCAGCTCTTTGGTATCCAGTTCCCGTACCAGACCATTTTCCGCCAGCCGCGGTACCGTGCGTGACGCCGGGAATATCACATCGAACTTATTGTCAGGGTTGAACAGCTGGTCGCTAAATTCGTCGATATTGTCGTAAGTGACGTATTCAACCGTCGCATCATTTTCCGCTTCAAATTCACTGATGACGTCCGGGTCAATGTAATCCCCCCAGTTCAGTACTTTCAGTGTCTGCCCGGCATTAACCGCGCTGACCAGGCTGACAGCAATACCCAGGCCCCAGAGATACGTGAATACCCTGTTCATAAACACTCCGCTGATATTTTTAGTAATTGAATTATCAGGCAGCGGCCGGGAGCAAAATATATCCCCCAGGAGGTAGGCCGTTTACGACGCATTAATAACAAAGCAGTCAATTGACTGAAAAACAGCAGCGCGGCCATAAAAAACGGAGGCCATGCCTCCGTTTTTGCTGTCTGCTGATGCCAGACCGGCTCAGCGCATCGGCGGCATGCCGCCGAACGGACCGCCGCCGCCCATCGGGCCGCCCGGACCACCAGGGCCACCCATTCCGCCCATGGCGCGCATCATCTTGCGCATGCCACCTTTACCGGTGACCTTCTTCATCATTTTCTGCATCTGCTTATGCTGTTTCAGCACCCGGTTCACATCCTGAATCTGGGTACCGGAACCGGACGCAATACGCTTTTTGCGCGAGCCGTTGATCTTATCCGGGAAGCGGCGTTCATCCAGCGTCATGGAGAAGATGATGGATTCCATCTGTTTGAACTGCTTCTCGGCCACATCCGTCTGCTTGGCAATATTGCCGGCGTTGCCACCCATGCCCGGCAGTTTATCCAGCATGGAGGTCAGACCACCCATCTTCTTCATCTGCTGAATCTGATCAAGGAAGTCTTCCAGATCAAAGCCTTTACCGGTTTTGATCTTCTTCGCCAGCTTCTCAGCTTTCTGTTTGTCGATGGTACGCTCGGCTTCTTCCACCAGCGTGAGGATGTCACCCAGGTCGAGAATACGGGAAGCGACACGATCCGGATGGAACGGCTCCAGGGCATCGGTCTTTTCCCCCATCCCCATAAACTTGATCGGTTTACCGGTAATATGGCGCACTGACAGCGCCGCACCACCACGGGCATCACCATCAGCCTTGGTCAGAACCACACCGGTCAGCGGCAGGGCATCGTTAAAGGCTTTGGCGGTGTTGGCAGCATCCTGACCCGTCATGGCGTCGACCACGAACAGGGTTTCAACCGGATTGATGCCGGCGTGCAGCGCTTTGATTTCCGCCATCATTTCTTCATCGACAGCGAGACGGCCGGCGGTATCCACCAGCAGCACATCGGCACCGGCACGTTTGGCAGCCTCAATCGCACCAAGAGCAATGGCCAGAGGCTTCTCATCCGGGGATGACGGCTGGAACAGAGCGCCGACTTCACCCGCCAGCGTTTCCAGCTGCTTGATCGCAGCCGGACGGTAGACGTCAGCCGACACCACCATGACCTTTTTCTTTTCCCGTTCGTGCAGGAATTTGGCCAGCTTGCCCACCGTGGTGGTTTTACCCGCCCCCTGCAGACCGGCCATCAGCACCACTGCCGGCGGCTGGGTCGCCAGGTTCAGCTGTTCATTGGCCTCCCCCATGACTGACTGCAGTTCATCGTGGACAATTTTCAGGAACACCTGACCCGGATTCAGGCTTTTCAGCACCTCGGTACCAATGGCGCGCTCTTTCACCTGATCGGTGAAGGCTTTCACCACCGGCAGCGCCACATCGGCTTCCAGCAGCGCCATACGCACTTCGCGTACTGTGCTCTTGATATTGTCTTCAGTCAGCTTGGCCTGGCCGGTAATACTCTTTAAGGCGCTGCCAAGGCGGTCAGAAAGGCTCTCAAACATCAGGAATGACTCATACCCATAGAAAAACTGGCCGCAGTATAACCTGCCCGGGGCCGCGCCCCAACCTGTGACCGGCAGACAATGTGATTACAGTCTTTTACCGTCCCCCGGCTTATGCGAAACTTCGGCTCTTATCCAGGGGATTTTTCATGTCGTCAATCGTATTAGCCCTGCTGGCCTCTGCCTTCTATCTGTATGCTGCGTTCCGCCAGTGGCAGACCGTCAGCGGACGCCGGCCGGTCAGCCGCACCATTGTTCTGACCAGCACCATGGTCGGTGCCCTGCTTCACCTCGGCTGTATCGGTATCACTATGCTCGGCCGGGAGCACATCAATTTTGCCATGTTTGAAGTTGGTTCCCTGATCGCCTGGGTCATCACCCTGCTGTTACTGTTTTCCAGCTGGCGTAAGCCGGTCGATAACCTGTTTGTCGGCCTGCTGCCGATGGCCTCCCTGATTCTCCTCGGCGCGGCCATCAGCCAGCAGTATTATCCGCTGCCTCACCTCAGCTACGGTCTGGCCTGGCATATTCTGCTGTCGATCCTGGCCTATGCCGTATTCACCATCGCCGCGGTCCAGTCGGTGCTGCTCTATCTGCAGGACCTGTCGCTGAAAAAGCACCAGACTCAGGGGCTGATTCAGTCATTGCCGCCGCTGCAGACCATGGATCTGCTGCTGTTTGAGATGATATGGCTGGGTATGATTCTGCTCACCGCAGCATTCGCCATCGGCTGGCCGTATGTCTCCGACCTGAAGGCTCAGCACCTGCTGCATAAAGTGGTGTTTGCCAGCGTCGGCTGGCTGGTGTTCGCCACCCTGCTCACCGGCCGCTACCGCTTCGGCTGGCGCGGTGTCACAGCCAGTCGCTGGACCATGGTCGGCACCGCCTTTCTGGTGCTGTCGTATTTCGGTACCAAATTTGTGTTGGAAATCATTCTCCACCGCGCCGCCTGAGGCCGCGCGGCAGAGTTGACACCGTCCTTCTGCGCCCTATGATGGCGGAATCTTGTTTATAAAAGGATCCCGTCCTTGAGCGACGTTCCCTTAAGTGTGCTGTTTGGCATACTGGTTCTGTTAATCATCTTTTCTGGATTTTTCTCGAGTTCTGAAACCGGCATGATGTCCCTTAACCGTTACCGGTTACGGCATCTTGTGAAAAGTAAGCACAAAGGCGCCCTGCGGGCATCAAAGCTGCTGGAAAAACCCGACCGCCTGATCGGCACCATCCTGACCGGTAACAACCTGGTCAACTTTGCTGCGGCTGCGCTCGCCACCATTATCAGTCAGCGCCTGTGGCCGGATAATCCGGACCTGGCGGTATTCGTTAACACCATCCTGTTTACCCTGATCGTACTGATTTTTGCCGAACTGACGCCGAAAACCCTAGCCGCGATCGCGCCGGAGAAGATTGCTTTTCCCGCCAGCCGGGTCCTGCTCGCCCTGCAGTGGCTGCTGCAGCCATTTGTCTGGTTCGTGAACACCATTGCCAACGGGCTGCTGAAACTGATCCGTGTCGATGTAAACAACACCACCCCGGATAATCTCAGCACCGAAGAGCTGCGCACCATTGTGCGCGAAGCCGGCACCATGATTCCCAAGCGCCACCAGCATATGCTGATCAGTATTCTCGACCTTGAGAAAATGACGGTGAACGACATCATGGTGCCGCGTAATGAGATCGTCGGTATCGATCTGGACGACGACCTGAACGATATCCTGCAGCAGCTGCGCACCACCCAGCACACCCGCATGCCAGTGTACCGGGGCGATATCAATAACGTCATCGGGGTGTTGCATACGCGTAATATGAGCCGTTTCCTGACTTCCCGCGAACTGCTGAAGGAAGAAATTGAACAGGTTACCCGCGAGCCTTACTTCATTCCCGAAAGCACCCCGCTGCATACCCAGCTGTTCAACTTCCAGAAGAACAAGCGCCGTATTGCCCTGGTGGTCGATGAATACGGCGATATTCAGGGCATCTGTACGCTGGAAGACATCCTGGAAGAGATCGTCGGTGACTTCACCACCGACGTGGTGTCCGCCAGTTCACCGGACGTTCACCCGCAGGAAGACGGCAGCTACATCGTTGACGGCGCCGCCTATGTGCGTGACGTTAACAAAGCACTGAAGTGGACCCTGCCCATTGATGGTCCCAAGACCATCAGCGGCCTGATTGTGGAAATGCTGGAATACATTCCCGATGCGCCGGTGTGTCTGCGCATCGGTGAGTACCGCATCGAAATCCTGCAGATCCGCGACAACATCATCCGCGCCGCCCGCGTCACCATTGCCCCCGGCTACCGCCATCCGGACTGACATCCGGCCTGCTGCCGGCTCTGTATACACAGGGCCGCGCAGCCTGACCGCCAGCTCCGGAACACCGGCGCCAGTGCCCCACTGTCGATAAGCCGCCCGCAAACCGGTACAATACCGCCCCCTTTTAATGAGCAACCGTAGCGAATTGTCATGACCGCACAGAACACTCGGAAAATACTTGTCACCAGCGCCCTGCCCTATGCCAATGGTTCCATTCATCTCGGCCACCTGCTGGAATACATTCAGACCGACATCTGGGTCCGCTTCCAGAAAGCCCGGGGCCACGAATGTCATTATGTCTGTGCGGACGATGCCCATGGCACCGCCATTATGCTGCGCGCCGAAAAAGAAGGGATAACAGCGGAAGAACAGATTGCCCGCGTCAAAGCCGAACACGAAGCGGACTTTGCCGGCTTCCAGATCGGTTTCGATAATTTCCACAGCACCCACAGTGAAGAAAACCGCCTGTTTTCAGAAGAGATCTACAAAGCCTGCCGCGACAAAGGCCATATTGCCGTGCGCAGCATCAAGCAGCTGTACGACCCGGTAAAAGAACTCTTCCTCGCCGACCGTTACATCAAAGGCGAATGCCCGAAATGTGGTGCCGCCGACCAGTACGGAGACAACTGCGAAGTCTGTGGCGCCACCTACACGCCGGCCGAACTGAAAAACCCTTACTCCGTGATTTCCGGCGCCACGCCGGTGGAAAAAGAATCCCAGCATTATTTTTTCAAACTGCCGGACTTCCAGCAGTTCCTGAAAGAATGGACCCGCAGCGGCACCCTGCAGGAAGAAGTGGCCAATAAACTGGCTGAGTGGCTGGATTCCGGTCTGCAGGAATGGGATATCTCCCGTGATGCGCCCTATTTCGGTTTCGAAATCCCGGACGCACCCGGCAAATATTTTTACGTCTGGCTGGACGCCCCGATCGGCTATATGGCCAGCTTTAAAAACCTGTGTGACAAGCGTGGCGATATCGACTTCGGTGAATTCTGGAACAAAGATTCCAGCGCCGAGCTGTACCACTTTATCGGCAAAGACATCATCAACTTCCACGCCCTGTTCTGGCCATCCATGCTGACCGCCGCCGACTACCGTACCCCGACGGCGGTGAACGCCCACGGCTTTGTTACCGTCAACGGCGCCAAAATGTCGAAGTCCCGCGGCACCTTTATCAAGGCCCGCACCTATCTCAATCACCTGAACCCGACCTACCTGCGCTATTACTTCGCCGCCAAACTGGGTTCCAGCGTGGATGACTTCGACCTGAATCTGGAAGACTTCGTCCAGCGCGTTAACTCCGATCTGGTCAATAAACTGGTGAACATCGCCAGCCGCAGCGCCAACTTTGTGGTGAAAGCCGGCGGCGAACTGACCGCGGAATGTGCAGAGCCGGCCATGCTGGCCGATTTCATCAATGCCGGTGACCAGATTGCCGAACATTATGAAAAACGCGAATTCAGCCGCGCCATGCGCGACATCATGGCCCTGGCCGACCGGGCCAACGAATACATTCAGGAAAAAGCGCCGTGGGCGATGAACAAGGAAGAAGGCCGCGAACAGGAAGTACAGGCCGTCTGTTCCGTTGCCATTAACCTGTTCCGCCAGCTGGTCACTTACCTGTCGCCGGTACTGCCGGAAATTGCAGAAAAAACTGCGGAATTCCTCAACCTCGACGATCTAGGATGGGAAGCACGCCGCGAGCCACTGCTGAGCCATAAAATCAACAAATTCAAGCCCATGCTGCCACGCGCGGAAATGGATAAAGTCAGCGCTATTCTGGAAGAAACCAAAGCCGAGCTGGAAAAAGAAAACGGCAAACCGGCTGACGGCAAAAAAGACGATAAAGCTGCGGCCAAAAAAGACGATAAAAAATCGAAGAAAAATAAAGGGTCGGCACTGCGTGAAGACGGCAATGAAGTCATCGCAGACACCATTGAATTCCCCGACTTTGCCAAAGTTGACCTGCGCATTGCCCGCATCGTGAAAGCCGACCATGTGGAAGGTGCCGACAAACTGCTGCAGCTGACGCTGGATATCGGCAACGGCGAAACCCGCAACGTCTTCTCCGGTATCAAAGCGGCATACAACCCGGAAGATCTGGAAGGCAAACTCACCGTGATGGTTGCCAACCTGGCACCACGGCAAATGAAGTTCGGCCTGTCGGAAGGCATGGTACTGGCTGCCGGCCCCGGTGGCAGTGACATCTTCCTGCTGGAACCGCATGATGGCGCCCAGCCAGGCATGCGGGTGATGTAATCCACACGGGCGTATCCGCGGATACGCCCGCTTCCTCCCGGCCACTCTCTGCGCACTTTAACGCAACTGCAACAAACGCCCCGCACAATAAGCTTTGTATCAGTTTCCGGGCAACTGCCGCTGCACCGGGAAGCGCCTGATTATCAGGCAGTCATGGAAGACGACGGCTGAACCTGCCAGCACTTACGTATTCCCTGGACATTCTCTGAAACCACAGCGTTGCCGCCCCCGGGGCCGCAGAGCCGGCAAAGCAGACAAACCCTATGAATATGTTCCAGGCCGACATATCGGCACAGCAAATCAGCCGGCTGATTGATGAAGAAAAGCCGAAGCTGCTTAACTTTATCAGCCGTAAAATCAAGGATACCTCCTATTCTGAGGACATCTATCAGGAGGCCCTTGAACGCACAGTCAAACGCTCCAGGCAGGGTTTTCAGCCTGCCGATCCCGTCAGCTATATCTACAAAGTGGTGATCAACGTTATCAACGATTACTACAGCCAGCGCTCACAGGAAACCCTCGAGCTCGACAGTCTCTGCGGCGACGATGAACCACCCTGTCAGAAACCTCTGCCCGATCATCAGGCAGAAGCCAAACAGAGACTGGATATGTTTCTCAGCTGCCTGAAAACCCTGCCGGCGGAAACCAGCAATATTCTGATCATGCGTAAAGTTCATGGCCTGTCCAATGCTGAAATCGGCCGCCGTATCGGCAAAAGCCCGAAATCCGTGGAAAAAAGAATTAACCGTGCTATCCGCTCGATACAGGAACAGATCGAACGCGGCGTACCGACAGCGAGTAAAAACAAGTGGTTTTAAAACTCATACACAGTAACCCACTGCCGGAAGAAGACAGAGCAACCATTAATCAATGGCTGCTGCACGGTGGACAGGAACAAAGCAACGATCAGCAACAGCTGGACATGGAAGCCTGGCTGCAGGCCGATCCGGCACGCCGGCAACAAGCCCGGGCGCTGGATGATATCTGGAACGATGCCGCATTTACCGACGCACTGCGTCAGCATGAAAGTGAACTGACCCAACGGCAGAAAAGTCACACCGTACACTGGTACGGCGCCACCGCCGCAGCGCTGGTTATGGGACTGGCTGCACTGCTCTATTCCGCTTCCGGCCCGCAACCACAGTCATTTACCACCGCTCAGCAACAGACCAGCCAGCAGACGCTGGAAGACGGCTCACAACTGGCGATCAGTGCCGCCAGTCAGCTGCTGGTGACTTACAGTCCACAGGAACGCCATATTGATCTGCTGCAGGGTGAAGCCAGTTTCAGCGTCAGCAAAGATCCGTCACGCCCATTTGTGGTACAGACCCGGCACGCCCGTTTAAAAGCCCTGGGCACCGTATTCAACGTTGACCAGCGGCGCGGCATGACCGAACTGACCGTGCTGGAAGGACGGGTCGAAATTACTCCGGCTCAGGCCAGTGGCCGCCGTCTGGTACTGACCGCCGGGCAGCGGGTGCGCATCCATCCGCAGGGTGCCGGTCAGACCGAAAGCTTTGATCCGGCGGACTACCGCGGCTGGCAACAGGGTGTACTGCAGGCAGACAATATGCCGCTGGCGGAACTGATTGACGAACTCAACCGCTACAGCCCGATTCCCATCCGTCTGGCTGACGAGCTCAATACCCTGGCAATCAGCGGCACTTTTCATCTCCGCGACACACGTAAAAATATTCAGCTGCTGGCTGCTGTGCATCAACTGACATGGCAGGAAGAAAATCACACCATCACACTGGCCCGCTGACCCTGCCGGCCGGCGCCCGACAGGGTAAGGCATGTGGAATTTTGCGTCATACAGGCAGCACCCGTTAAATACGCTGTGGCTGCTGTCATTGCTGAACCTGTTCAGTCTGCCACTGACCGCGGCCCCGGTCTGCCAGCCACCGGCCCGTTACCTTGAACTGCCGGCCGGCTCCCTGGCAGCCGCCCTGCGCCATACCGCCACGCAGTTTGATTACCTGATCGTAATGCCCGCCCTGCCCGGTGATACTGACAGCGGCGCCTTGCAGGGCTGCGGTACGCTTGATGACTGGCTACAGCAGCTGCTCCGGCAGCATCCACTGGATTACCGCATCATAGGCGACAGCATCGCCATCTATCCTCAGCCCCCCGGACCAGCAGATGAACCTGCCGCGCCCCCCGGGGCTGCGATGGAAGAGCTGCTGGTCACGTCTGCAGCACCCGCCAGATACATCAGCCGCCGGCTGGATAACCTCAGCGGCCCGGCCGGTTTTTCTGTTGATGCCTCCACCCTGCGCCGTTCCGGTATTTACACATTATCCTCCGCACTGGAACTGGCTGCCGGTGTCAAAGTAGAAGACAACCGCTACGCCATTATCCGCGGCATGAGCGGCCGCTATCAGTCGCTCCGCATGAACGGCGGCGAATTACCCAGCCTTGACCCGGCCGCGCAGAATTTCCCGCTCGATTTTATTCCCATCGGCATTCTTAACAGCATTGACCTGAGAAAATCCGTTTATGCCGATGCTCCCGGCCAGGCCAGTGCCGGCATCGTCAGCCTGAATACCATGCAATTACCGGATGACGGTTATGCCCAGCTGGCCATCAGTGCCATCTGGCGGCCACACAGTAATAACAGTCAGGTGCTGCAAGGCTATGTCAGTGACAGCGACTGGTATGGTTATGACGATGGCAGCCGCCGTATTCCACCGGCACTGCTGGACAATGCCCACAAGGGTGGTGTTGACACCCTGTCGGCGGAACAGCGCGAACAGCTGGGTGAAGCCGTGGTCGGTGATATGGGGCTTTACCAGGCTCACAGTGGTAACAGTGGTGGCCTCGACCTGAGTACCGGCAGCGGCGGCCGCTATCAGGATGTTGACTGGGGCGGCACCTTATCCGTCAGCCTGCGCGACCGCTGGCAGCAGACTTTTATCCGCTCCACCAGCTACAGCACAGGCACTGGCTATTCCGGTGCCTCCAGCGATTTTCACCATGAAGATTCACAGCACCAGCGCAGCGAACATATTACCGGCATTAATACCCTCGCAGCCCTTGGCCTCAGTATTGCTGATAAACATTATCTCGGCTTTAACACCCTGTACCTGCATCAGGCGACCCACCGCGGTGAACTGGTCACAACCCAGGGCAAAAATGAAAACGATATCGCCACCGCAACCGCCTACCGCCGCAACCTGATTCAATGGACAGAGCGCAGCCTGCTGCAACGCCAGCTTTACGGCCAGCACACACTGTCTGACACCACCACTGCCGACTGGCAGGCCAGCCGAACCGTCACCGGATATGACCGGCCACATGAGCTGGATTACCGCTATTTCGCCACCGACGACAGCAACGACTACCAGCTGCAGTTATCGCCCTCCACCACCAGCATCGGCTGGCGCTATATGCAACACCAGACCACCTCAGTCAGCCTCAGTCTGAGCCATCTTTACGCCATTCGCAGTGGCAGCAGCCTGCTGACCGGGGAAATAAAAACCGGCTGGGAAAGCAGTCTGAAACAACGTGATGGTTACAACCTGCTGTACGGCTTCAGCGGCAGCGATGATCTGACCAGTAACGAACAGATAATGGAACTGACCAACCCCAGCGATATTCTTACCAGCGCACGGATTACCGCTGACAGTGAATTATCCGGATTTATCCTGCAGGACACTCTGCTTGATGCCGGGCAGGATGTCGGCCTCAACGGTCATTTTTACACGGCCAGGCAAAACAACCGCGCCGCCTATCTGCTCAATGATATTGACCTCAGTGACCGCTGGCGGCTGATCAGCGGCTTACGCCACGAACGCAACCGGATGCAGGCCGAACTCTGGGATGCCGCCGCGGAACCCTGTCAGACACTGGACAACAGCAACCGCTGGCTGCCGTCTATGGCTGCCGGTTATCTGCCATCCCCTCATCACGTCTGGCTGAATTACCGTCATACCGTGGCCTGGCCGGAATTCAATGAAGTTCTGCCGGTCGTGTATGAAGATCTGGGCACCCGTACCCACACCACCGGCAACCCAGAACTGCTCGGCTCCGATGTGCACAACTGGGACCTGTCCTGGCAATGGCAGAACCGTGACAACATGCGTCTCGCCACATCCTTTTTTCTCAAACGTATCCGCAACCCGATTGAAGGCACCTTCACTGACGACAGTGAAACCACCGACAGTGCCACTTACAGTAATTACACCTACCGTAACAGCCATTTTGGCCAGGTGCAGGGGATGGAACTGGAAGCGGATTACAGCCTGTATCCTGGCAAAGCACAGCGGCTTAATTTTTCTGCCCGTTATGCCAGAATCCGTTCGCACATAACCAATAATGACACCCCCGGTGACGACCGCCCTCTGCAGGGGCAGCCGGCTTATATCAGTGCCGCGAGAATGCAGTACATGCCCGGAGAAAAAAATACGTTCAGCCTGATCTATAAACGCAGCGGGGCACAGCTGTACATTGTCAGCGATAAAGACGATCTGCCCTCCGTTTACCAACAGCCCAGAAATCACCTTGATTTTTCCTGGACCCGCAACAACGGTCCGCTGCGGGTCAGCCTGTCGGTCAATAACCTGCTGAATACCGCCTACCGTTATACCCAGGGGAGCTATAACTACCTCAGCTACCGCAGCGGCCGTGAATGGCGGCTGGCATTGGATCTGGGCTTCTGACACCACTGGCGGAGAAATAATCACAGCATCAGCAGACAGCCCGCAACGCCATATTGATTGGCAATAAGCTGACAGCAAACAAATGTAAAAAGGCCCATACCCGGTAGCCGGGTATGGGCCTCACTGATATTAACTAAGCGTGAATATCAGTTACAGGACGGTGCATCTGCCCAGAAAGTGGTTGGTTTGGTGTAAGTAGAACCATTTTGCGGATCAAACTGTGTGCTGTCCACGACAGTGCAGTCATAGCTGATATTAGCGAATGAAAGACCAGTACCAGCATCGCTGATCTGATCACAATCCTGATCAGTACCAACGTCATAGCCTTCAATCACGATATTGCTGAAAGAACCGGCACTGCCTTCTTTGATACGGAAAACAGCGTCTGTATCTGCATAGGCATCATCACCCATAAATTCAACATAAGCATAACTTACAGACGCATCGGCAGTTGGCAGAGCTGAATAAGTATTGGGGTTACCGGCCAATTCAAAGGCATAGTCTTCAGCACCGTTTTTATCACCCTGTTCAATCAGCACACGGGTAATAGAACCATGGAAACCATAATCCCAGTCAACACTGTCGTCACCGTTACAGGTCAGGAACAGATCTTCCACCGCAACGTCACCACCAAAGAACTCGATACCGTCATCCAGGTTTTCATTAACGTGGATATGGTTGATGGTTGTCGCTGAGGTAACGGCATACAGGGTCAGGCCGTTGATTTCATCACCACCGTTGGCAACCGGATCAGGATCTTCCACGTCGATCTGAGTACCACCTTCAGTAATAACAACGTAAGTCAGGGTACCACTGCCGGTTTCACCGCTGGCTTTGGAGGTGCTGCCGGAACCGAAGTAATAACCGGTTGAGATGCCTTCCATGGTACAGGTATCTCCGGAAGTACATTCGTTGGCCACACCATAGCCGGACAGAATCACACCACCCCACTGACCTTCACCGCTATAGTCTTCGTCGTCACCGGAGAAATCATCATCATCCAGATAAGAGAAAACAATCGGGTCATTGGCAGTACCCTGAGCATTCAGCTTGGCACCACGGGCAATCACCAGCGCAGCATTGGCATTGGTTGCCACAACATTAACACCCGCTTCAATGGTTAATACCGACTTATCGGCGCTGGCATAGCTGGTGTTCTGCACATAGCCATTACCCACGGTGGTAATCCCGGTCAGTTGCCACAGAACAGGCAGCTCGGTATCGCCACTTTCGTAAGCCAGTGTAATATTACCTCCGGTGATACTGGCCGGAATCTCACAAACGGTGTAATAACCGCCTTCCCAGGCTTCTTCTTCAGAAACCAGTACACCCACATCATTACACTCAGAGTCTGCAGCCCAGGCGCCTGCAGATGCCGCCATAACAGAAGCAGCGAGAATAAACTTTTTCATATCAATCTCCTTCGATGTATTTCCATATAACCCTCTGTACAGGAGTACAGATCTCGTGTTGATCGAACAGTCCGGTTAACCCGGCTTACCAGCGGATAACTGGTTATCAGCCCCTCAGGAGCACAGCCATCATGACTCAGCAGGCGTTACAGAAATGAGTCTTATCAATAACAAAAAGGTCCGACAGAAAATTTAATCCGGCAACAAAATTCTTAATATTTAACCTAACCGTCACACCAGCAATTCCAGCAACAAAAACCCTTTAAATATCAACCATGTTTACTGGCAGTATAATTTATTCATAAGCAGGAAATTATTTAAAACGCACAAATCATTCAAAACAATATCAAACAAACAGAACCGACAGACTGACAGCCACCCACCGGATAACAGAAACCACCGGAGAATCATAAATAAATTCCAAAAACAAAAAAGGGGACCGAAGCCCCCCTTTAAAATTCCACCAGCAATCAATCGCCGATCGACATGCCGGCATCCAGAACCAAAGTATAATCAAAAGCTCCCATATAATTATTATCTTCAATCACATCAGCATTAACAGATTGTGAAGTTGAATAATCCAGCAACCATTCATCCATCGACTCATTCCAGTTAAGATCATCCCCCATCATCACACTTTCAGAAGGGTAACGGTGATTCATATCAGGTAGCGCATAGACACCATCAACGGCTTCTTCTTCATCATCGGCATCATAGTATCTTGGCTGATCTGCTGCGAATACCCAGTTGTAAGAATGCGCATCAGAAATAGTGCTGGCAGCAACCTGATCAACCAGATAGGTATCACTGTCAGGATTATTGGAAAAGTCGGCACAGGAATAGGCGAGATTATCGATCACCAGAGTGGTATCCAGCTGTGCTTTAACCGTGTCATCAATATAGAAACAGATATCAACACCTTCTCCTTTATTATATTCATTGTCCCGGCCACCAAGAACACTATTGTAGAGAAAAAGGCCACTGCCATTGCTCAGATCAATCGCACTACTCACCTCATCCCAGGGGTCATACTCCCAGAAATAAGCTGAAAGGTTTGCAATCGTCGGCATAGACTGGGGCATAGCAGAGGCAGAACCTGACATCTCTCTCTCAGCATCGGTAACATTCTGACCACGCAACATCGGGTAAAAACGGTTACTGTCATCGTCCATCAATTCAGCATTATATCCATCACGATTCAAACGTAACCGCTCATAAGCCCACATATACTGAATGGTTCCCTGATAACCATGATTCCAGACAATGACACTCCCCCAGCGGTTATAATCGGCATCGAAATACAGATCAGTAAAAGCCGGAACACCACCATCAATCACCACCCGGTCTGCACCAAGATGAATATCCGCAACCTCATCACGATCACCGCGTAAAATAAGATGATCAATCACCCCTGAACCGGCCGCATTTAACACCAGTGTTTTATACAGGTTCACATACTGAATATCGAAATTAGAGTAGTCATTATCATATCCGCCATAATAACCGTACTCACCTTCAATATTACAGACCTGAGAACCCGTTTCAGCCGTTGCTGCATCCGGGCACTGATTATGACGGCCAAATCCATCAACAACCAGGTTCATATTAATATTCAGATACCCTTTACTGCCTTCAGGAATCTGTTCCTCTGCTTCGTATTCTTCCTCCCCCTGCAGCAGCAGGTGCCCGCCACGGGTAATATGAATCGTACTGCCATCAGTCTCGCCGGATAATTCCACACCAGCCTTAACCGTCAGAGTAACAGGGCTTGTTTTCATGTCAGAGACAACGGAAGGATCGGTTATTACCTTATGCCCCTCACCAATATGAACCACCCCTTTGACGGTCCAGTGTGTCGGTGCTGCCTGTACAACTTCATCCTCAATATACAGACTATCACCGGTCAGATAGTTAATGGCCCAGCCACTGAGCAGAACTTCTGATCCGATGCTATCGTAATTTCCACCATTATCCAGATATTCATCAACTGCTGTTTTTGTTTCGCCGGTATAAGGGGAGATTGTCAGATTTTCGGTATAGGTGCCACTGATGATCCGGCATATTTTAATAGCTGGATGCCAGTATCCTTCGTGATAAGAAATCTCACCATCCCCATCCACATCATATTCAAATCTGTCCCCATAAATTTCAAAGCCAGACAGCATTCCCGAATAGTCACATGCCTCATCCAGAGAAATAACAACTGAGTCACTCCAGCCGGCATACCAGACATCATCTTCTCCTGCCACAGCACCGATATAGTTAACACCATCCAGATAGCTGTATGCATCCCCAATCAGATCACTGTAGCTGTTCAGATCTGCCTGAGCTGCTGCAGTGTCACCGGTAATCAGATAGCTGGTATCCAGCACAGCCTCATCTTCGTAAACACCGTTACTGACGGCAATGTCATAGCCATAGTCATAACCACTGTCTTCAGAATCAGAGGCCAGCGTGTTGTCACAGTCGAGCAGAACACCATCGAACAGAACAGCGGCCGGGTCACTGCTGATCAGAGCTGCAGTTTCGGCATCGTCGATATCCAGACAGGTGGCGAATTCAGTGAACACAGAATTGAACAGCAGCAGACCTGAGCCCTGCTCCAGCAGAATAGCGGTGTTGTCAGAGCCCATCCCCGTCGCGGTAATATTGGTGATAACCGGGCGTGAACGTGGTTCGGCATCGTAATCGGTACCGTCATTAACACCGTGCAGCACCGAGCCTGTACTGCTGTCACCCGGGCTGATAACGGCCGTTTCGATGGTGCCGGTAAAACCGTTACTCCAGACAATCTGATCTCCTGAAATATTGGCCATTACCAGATTATCAAAGTTCACACCACCACCATGAATACTGATGCCATCACCACCGGCACCAACAATATCGAGATATGAAATAACTGAAGCAGAACCGACATTATTCAGTGTTAATGCTGCCTGAGCATCTTCACCGGTATCAAAAAGCCGGAGATAGGCTATATCCAGCTGCGCAATGCTGGCATCAATGTTACCAGCCCCATTAACGGTAATACCTTTCCAGTCAGAGGTAATTGCACCACCACCAGTGCTATCACTGGTAATTTCAATCGCTGCTGCAGAAGACCCCCTGGCTTTCAGCAGAACATCCGGCTGAATTACCAGTTCTGAATCATTAGCGGCCGTGGCGAACAGGTGCGTGCCAGACACCAGGTTAAACTTAACCGGAGAGGCCAGAGCCGTCTCCTGCTCAGTTGCTGAGAGTAACGAAAAATCACTACCCACCATAACCTGACCATTAAGCCGCCAGGCAGTATATCGGGCAGAATAGTCTGCATTGCCATTCAGATAGACCGCCCCTTCCGTACTGAAACGGCTGTAAAGCGTTGCGTTACTGGTAATGCTGTGGTTCAGATCACAGATCTGATAGCTGTTGCCGTTCAGCGTAAGCGTATCTTCGCTTAACGTGCCGACGCCCAGACATTCCGGATACTGAATCGCCGCAATGTATTCACCCAGGGTTGAAGTGATATTACCTGCCCCCAACAGCGCCAGCTCATCAACGCCACTGAAACTCAGAGCCTCATTGCTGGCCTGCCAGATTGGCAGCAGTTCCGGGTCAACCCCTTCAATATAGTCAGCGGCACTGCTGATCACCCCTGCTGCATAGTCCGTACTGCTGTCAGCCGCCGCTGTCGGATGAGTGCAGTTAAACAAAGCGGTCGAGACAGAGACCTGGCTTAACGCATCCTGCACCTGCAGACAGGCATCGAACCCCTGAACCATCACGTTATTGATTGCGACTGTCGCAGCGCCGGTGATTTCCAGTGCGGTCTGTGCGGTATTGAACTGGTCCAGTAACGTGGTATCTGCCAGACTCAGATTACCGCCATAAATGCTGACCGCAGAATCCGTCCCATCATATTTAATTCTGGCGCGGAACTTTCCCTGATAATCATTCAGTTCAACTGGCTTACCCACTGAATTCTGCACCATCACCGTAGGGTTAACGATGGCAGTTACGCCATCAGCCTGACTGCCGCCATAAATCACCACACCGGCGCCACCAGAATAAGCAATCAGGCTACCGGTCTGCTGTTCCAGCGGAGCATAAGCGGTGACCGCTGCGTTAACGGTGCCACCGTCATATCCCGCCAGCTCAACGTCAATCTGCTGTCCGGCTTCACCAATAACAGCTCCCCCGGAGGCTGCCGCGTACAGTCCCGGTATGCCTTTTCTGTCCTCAGATTGCAGAGCCAGTCCATAGGCTGACAGATCTTCATTCCGGCCTACGCCACCGTAATAACCAAAGGGGCCTTTGACATTACAGAAATTTCCGGCACTGCTGTCTGCCGGACAATCACTGGCATAACCAATGCCATTGACAATCACACCGCCCCATTCACCACCACCGGTATTATTGTCATCCAGAGAATAGATTTCACCGTTTAACCTGGCGTTACGATGGACAATAACAACCGTACCTTCTTTGGCGAAAAGACCACCAAATTCACCACTGCTGAGATAATAGTTATTACGATCTTCGATCAGTTCGTTGAGATTGCTGTATTCCTTACTGCTACCAAACTCGTACACACCGTCCAGCACCCATACCAGAGACTCATAGTTCCATGAACTCTTGACCTGTAACGGATTCAGTTCCCCAAGAAGCGCTTCGCTGTTAACGATCTGGCCGACATTGTTATTCAGAAGACAGGCCCTGATTTCCTCTCCATCGATGATTACCGGATCAGTTGGGGTTCCGATAATGCCATAAGGCTCAACTTCACACTGGGCCAGAGCAATTTCATCAACTTGCGGCATGGCAGTTTCGTCCGATACATCGGCACCGCAACCGGACATCAGCAACGCCGCGGCTACCACAACCGAAAGACCACCGACCTTTATCACCCTGCCTGCTTCATCAAACAGGCGATGACCTGTTACTGATTTCATTTTTCTGTTCCCTGAATCTGTACTGTTATCCCGCGCCGCAGTGTGCGCCATGGCAACAGAGGAAATATGAACTGGTTTATTGCTGTCTGTTGTTTTTCCGGCTGACCGGCTGCTGCCTTTTACTGCATGGTATAACACCGGCTGCTGAGCCACGTATTCAGAACGCTGCTCCAGCGTCAGCGGGAACTGTGAAATATTCCGTTTTTTATCCTGTGGATACTTCATATTCTGCTCCTTAAAACTGATAACTGACTTTCAGTTTATATTTCACACCCGGTTTATAACTGAGGTACGCCTTATCGTATTTTTCGTAATACTGACGTTTTTCAGAATCGAGAATATTTTCACCGGATAAAGACAGCTTCAGGTCATCTCCAAAGCGCTTGGTATAGATAAGTTTCAGATCGTCATAGGGTTCGCTGTACACATTAGTAACATTACTGCCGACTGCAGGTGTCACAATTACCAGCTCTTTACCCTTACGGTTAAAGACCAGGGTCAGCTCCTGCCCGGAATCCAGATGGTCATAACCGAGTTGGATATTGGCAATATAATCCGGTTGCCCCTGCAGTGGCCGGTTAAGATCATATTCTGCACTGTCATCATCCAGTTCGACTTCAGAATGAATATCCGTATAGTTACCCTGTACAAAGAATTCATGTCCATAACCGGCGCCCAGTACAAACTCTTTACGGAAGTCCAGCTCCCATCCCCGGACCTTACCGGATCTGACATTGGTAAAAGTGTAGTAATCGTAATCGTTGCCAACACTGTCAAACGCATTTTCGATCGGGTTGGCCATATCTTTGTAGTAAGCTGCCAGACTGAAACTCTCTGTCTCCGATGGGTACCATTCCAGACGCATATCATAGTTTTTGATATCCGCTGGTTTCAGGTCAGGGTTACCAATATAGGTTGTCAGGGTTTCAATATCCCGGTAGTAACGTGGCAGCAACTCGAAGGTTTCCGGCCAGCTGACGGTTTTGCTGTAAGCGCTGCGGAACTGCCACTGATCACTGATCAGCCAGGTCAGCCCGACAGAAGGCAGGGTTCTGGTTTCGTCCAGCAATTCATAAAGAGGTTCAGGAGTGTAATTATACTGGTCAGCCTCAACCTTAAAGGACTCTTTACGCACGCCGACATTGGCAGTAACTGTCTGCCACAGGTTCCAGTCCGTTTGCAGATAATAAGCATTATTACGCTGTTCTACCCTATACTGGTAGCCGTTATCAATGCCAGTATCATCTTCTTCGGCAGACGAACCGCCGTAGTTCACATACAGCAGATCAGCGCTATCAGCAGAACCATCGCCGATATTATCTTCGGTAAAGATATCCGCCGGATCGGTATAATAAAAATAATCCGGAGTACCCGTTCCCGCGCTGCGCCACAAATAGAAGTAACGGTCTTCATAGCCATCCCGTTTACGATCGAAGCGGTATATGCCGGTTTTGAACGTAACAGCAATATCGCCACTTTCGTTGACCGGTAATTCCAGATCCAGACTGGAGGCATTACCATCCTCTTCGGAGTATTCCCAGATATGATAGGCCCCGGTACTGCCGACCTGCAGCGCTGCATCAGTATCAGCACTTCCTGCCCAGGCATAACTCTGGGCATTCGGCCGGTCATATTCGCTGCGGGAACGGGACAGCTGCCAGTCCGCTTTCAGGTTACCGAACACACCACCCGCTTCAGACAAAGCAATAAAGTGCTCCCCCCACAGCTGGTGATTGACCAGCTGCTCCTCAATCCAGTCAATTTTCTGAGTCTGAATTGTGTCGCCCGAAGTACCATAAGGCCAGTCACGCGGATCTTCGGGCAGCTCAACATCGACATAAACAGGCGAAGCCGGAATTTCCCGTTTATAGGAATATTCGGCGGAACTGGTGGTATGACGCAGCATCAGATTATTCAGACCCAGTGTATGGTTATCACTGATACGCCAGTCCAGATTCAACATACCGCTGAGATCAATAATATTATTGGTATCATAGGTGACAGTTGAACTGTTCAGCAGAATATATACTGCGTCACCGGAAGTAGACGTCACAAAATTATTCTGCAGCTTTTCGTCATTTGTCCATTTATTGCTGTAACGCAGGGCGCCGATAACACCAAAACGCTGACCGCCTTCAGTTAACCAGCTGTCACCGCCACTGAAGCTGACCGACATATCCGGAGGAAGGTCGGCCCAGTAGACACCATAGCTTTCCAGCGACTCGCCAAGTTCTTCACGGTATGCCAGAAACTCTTCGCTATCCGTTTCATCGGTACCAAAGAAATAAGCGCCATGCGATTCCTCAACAATATCCGGCATAGCCCGGAAACCATCGTCAAAACCGGTCCAGTCATAACTGCCGCTTTCTTTGCTCATAACCCCTTCGTTGCTGTTGGCATCGCCATAACCGACCGAAGCTGAAATCTTGAAAAACCCCTCATCCGGCGTTGGTTTGGTTGTCATCTCAATGTGACCGGCAGTCGCCGAGCCGGGAACATCGGCAGTGGCAGATTTCTGTAATGACAGCGACTGCATGATATCAGCCGGAAAAATATCCAGCGGCAGATCACGGCGCGCCGGATCGGTCGCCGGCAGGACAGCGCCATTGAAGAAGGTGGACTGATAGCGGCTTTTCATCCCCCGCACAATGGCGTAGCGGCTGTCTTCCATACTGACCCCGACTACCCGTTTGAGGGCCGAACTGACGGTACTGTCGTCAAAACGGGCGATCTGGGTAAAATCCATCGTATCCAGCACGGCACTGGCCATGCGTTCCTGATCAATCGGGTTGTAAGGCTGGTAACTGGCAACGGCAACCACTTCTTCAATGGTGTTGCCACCATCAGTGGTTTTCATGGGCAACTCAGCGAGGATGTTCACTTCCATGTTGCTCATCACGTTCACTTCCTTAAAGGTACGTGACATATATTCCGGATGCTCAACCAGCAGGCTGTATTCGCCTTTCGGCAGTTCGATTTTAAATTCGCCGTTACGGTCTGAGCGCACAGTGATATTTTTGCTGGCAACTTTGACCGTTGCATTACGTACCGGGCCACCGGTTTCCATACCGTAAACGCCACCAGCCACCACGCCCATCAGCGCCGCGTCATCACCACGGACTTTAATATCCTGCCCCTGCACCTGCACCGCTGCCAGTGGCACCCGGTCGATGGCAGCATCAATAGCGCCATCACCGCTTTTTTTACTGATGCTGATCAGTGCGGCTTCGTCATCAGCCACAGAAAAGTGGTAGGGGATGGTCTGACCATCTGTCTTTAACGTCAGGGTATGGCGGCCGCCATCGAACCCCTGGTACCAGAAACTGCCATCCGCATTACTGCGCCCTACTTCGGTTCCGTCCAGCAGAATACCGGCTTCCCCTGCCGGCTTGCCATCAATCACGATGTCGACCTTAAGGCCCGCTGCGGACAACGGCCCTGCACTTAACAGGCTGACGACTGCAGCCAATAAGTGCCTGTTACTAACCCCCATGTCTTGCTTCCTCTGATGTCTGATTAGAAAAAACCGGCAACCACCCGGCCCCGGCTGACCACATCCTTCAAGACAGAGGCAGGCGGCAAGGTGCGACATGAAGTTTTTATTGCACGCTCTGTGGATAAGTCTGACGACGATAAAAGGGCCGGTTTTATGCGGGCTAAGGAAAAAAGATGAAGGGGTTGCAGTTAACCCGGAAAGCGGTCAGAACAAATTCGTCTATCACGCAATTGTCATCTGACCGTCACAGTGGGTTTTCCCTGCTCAGAACGGCATCATCAGGCCGGGAGCTCAACCGCGCTGCCTGGCAGTAAAAAATCCTGACTGGTTGGTCAAGTTGGTATTCGCTTTGCTTAGTTAACCCGGCATAAACTACCCTGAATAAAGCCGACAAAGACCGGATATAAGGAGAAACGGCTTGAATCACCCTGTTCAGCCGCTTACCAATGCGCAGGCTGATGCACCAACCTGGAACGCAGAGCTGCAGCTTATTGTGCGCAAGACACCAAGAGGCACCAGATTAGTGCAATGTAATCATGACGGCCCCTTATATGTGCAAAAACCTTTTTACCCGGAGGGGCCGGACTGCTCACATATTTATCTGCTGCATCCGCCGGGCGGGATGGTATCCGGCGATTTTCTGACCATCCGCGTACAGGCAGAAGCCAACAGCCATGCCCTGGTGACCACGCCCGGCGCCGGGCGCGTATACAAAGCCCGGCCGGATGGGCTGCTGCAGCAGCAGAAAGTGGTTCTGACCGCAGAGGATGATGCCGCACTGGAGTGGATGCCGCTGGAGACCATTCTGTTCCCCTCATCCCGTGCGCAGCTGGAAACCGAAGTACAGCTGGGTAATAACAGCCGCTTTATCGGCTGGGAAATTACCAGTCTGGGACTGCCGGCCAACGGTATCCGCCTGGACGATCAGGATCAGCACACCACCCTGAAACAGGGTTTGAAAATTTATCAGAACGGGCGCTTACTGCTGAACGAACGTCTGGCGCTGAGCCCGGCCAACAACGCCGTACTGAATGCGGCCGCCGGTTTCCGCGGCGAGCCGGTTCACGGTCTGTTGGTTGCCGGCCCGTTCAGTGAAGAACTGCCGCCGCAGGCGATGGAGCAGTTACAGCAGCTGTGTGAGGAACGCCTTGCCGGCGTCAGCCAGAACGGCCGTTTCGTCACCCTGCGCTGCCTCGGTGACTGCAGTGAAAAAGCGCGCCTGTTGCTGACCGATGCCTGGGCGCTGCTGCGCCCGTATTTAATGAACCGTCCGGCCTGCGCACCGCGCATCTGGGCGACCTGAGCCGTCACGGCGGCTACCGACGACTGAATAAAACAATCTGCCACTGAGGTGAACGATGGAACTGCTACCCCGCGAGAAAGACAAGCTGCTGATATTTACCGCAGCTCTGCTGGCTGAGCGACGCCTGAACCGCGGCCTGAAACTGAATTATCCGGAAGCCATGGCCTACATCACCATGGAAATCATCGAAGGCGCGCGGGATGGCAAAACCGTGGCTGAACTGATGAGTTACGGCAAAACCCTGCTGTCTGCTGATCAGGTAATGGATGGCGTGCCGGAACTGATTCATGAAGTTCAGGTTGAGGCCACCTTTCCGGACGGTACCAAACTGGTCACCGTTCACGAACCGATCGTTTAACACGGCCTTACTGACATTGTAAAAAGACGACCTCTTGCGATCGTTTTTACTGAATTAAAGGAGATGACCATGATCCCGGGTGAAATTATCGCCGCTGAAGGTGAGATCGTTCTCAACGAAGGACGCAGCACCATCACTCTGCGGGTAGAAAATACCGGCGACCGTCCGGTACAGGTCGGTTCACATTATCATTTTTATGAAACCAATCCGGCACTGTCATTTGAGCGTGAAAGAGCGCGTGGCTTCCGTCTGAATATTCCGTCCGGTACCGCCGTCCGTTTTGAGCCGGGCCAGGGCCGCGAAGTGGAACTGGTTGAATACGCTGGAAACCGTACCGTGTACGGTTTCCGTGGCGATGTCATGGGCAAACTTTAAGGAGACAGGATTTATGAGCCGCACAATGGACAGAACGTCTTACGCTCAGATGTTTGGCCCGACCACAGGCGATAAAGTACGCCTTGGTGATACCGAATTATTTATTCAGATTGAAAAAGACTTCACCACTTACGGCGACGAAGTAAAATTCGGTGGCGGTAAGGTTATCCGCGATGGTATGGGTCAGGGCCAGAAAACCAGCGCCGAGACCGTGGATCTGGTGATTACCAATGCCGTCGTACTCGATCACTGGGGGGTGGTCAAAGCCGATGTCGGAATTAAAGACGGCCGCATTTTCGCCATCGGTAAAGCCGGTAACCCGGATATTCAGGACAACATCGATATTGTTATCGGCCCCGGTACCGAAGTGATTGCCGGCGAAGGCTCCATTCTGACCGCCGGTGGTATCGACGCCCACATTCATTTTATCTGCCCGCAGCAGGTGGAAGAAGCGCTGATGAGCGGTGTGACCACCATGATCGGTGGCGGTACCGGTCCGGCCACCGGCACCAATGCCACCACCTGTACGTCGGGCCCCTGGTACATTGAAAAAATGCTGCAGGGCACCGACGACCTGCCGATGAACTTTGGCTTTCTGGGTAAGGGCAATGCCTCGCTGCCGGAAGCACTGGAAGAACAGCTGGAAGCCGGTGCCTTTGGTTTAAAACTGCACGAAGACTGGGGTACCACACCCGCCTCGATCGACTGCTGTTTAAGCGTGGCCGAAAAATACGATGTGCAGGTCGCGATTCACACCGATACCCTGAACGAATCCGGTTTTGTTGACGACACCATCGGTGCTTTCAAAGACCGCGTGATTCACACCTACCACACCGAAGGTGCCGGTGGTGGCCATGCACCGGATATTATCCGTGCCTGTGCGTATCCCAATGTGCTGCCCTCATCCACTAACCCGACGAGGCCCTACACCGCCAATACCGTGGACGAACATCTGGATATGCTGATGGTGTGTCACCACCTCGACAGCTCCATTCCGGAAGATGTGGCTTTTGCCGATTCGCGTATCCGTAAGGAAACCATCGCGGCCGAAGATATTTTCCACGACCGTGGTGCCTTCAGCATGATTTCTTCCGATTCTCAGGCCATGGGCCGTGTCGGAGAAGTGGTGACCCGTACCTGGCAGACCGCGCATAAAATGAAAACTCAGTTCGGCTTCCTGAAAGAAGACGAATCACTCGGTGCCGATAACTTCCGTGCCCGCCGCTACATCGCCAAATACACCATCAACCCGGCCATTGCGCATGGTATTTCGCACGAAGTGGGGTCCATCGAAAAAGGCAAACTGGCGGATCTGGTGCTGTGGAAACCGGCCTTTTTCGCCGCCAAACCGAGCATGATTATCAAAGGCGGTATGATTGCTGCGGCCCCGATGGGGGATCCGAATGCCTCCATCCCGACACCACAGCCGGTACATTACCGGCTGATGTTCGGCGCCATGGGCCGCGCGGTGAATGCCACCTGTCTGACCTTTGTGTCGGAAGCGGCCATGAACAATAACGTGAAAGAAAAATACGGCCTGCAACGCAATCTGTCAGCCTGTAAAAACACGCGCAATATCCGTAAATCCGATATGGTGCTGAACGACTGGATGCCGGTGGTCACAGTTGATCCGCAGACCTATGAAGTACGCGCCGACGGTGAACTGCTGACCTGCGAGCCGGCTACCGAGCTGCCGCTGGCACAACTGTATAACCTCTTTTAAGGATATCCTGATGCTTGAAATTTATGAGCGACTGGGAACCCACTGCCACGAACCTGTGTATGCCACCGTGGTGGTCGATTACGAAAAACGCGACCGTGGCCGCCTGCGCCTGACCAGTACCGATGGCGAAGAAGTCCGCCTGTTTCTGGAACGCGGTAAGCCACTGATCGTCGGTGAATACTTAAAAGCCAGCGACGGTAAAATCGTGCAGGTTCAGGGCGCGGTTGAAGACGTTGCCCACGCCAGCTGCGATGACTGGATTACCTTCGCCAAAGCCTGTTACCACCTCGGCAACCGCCACGTTAAAGTGGAAGTCGGCGAGCGCTGGCTGCGCATCAAACCGGATCATGTGCTGGAAGATATGCTGCACCAGCTGGGGCTGATGGTCAGTCATGAACAGGAAGTGTTTGTGCCGGAGTCCGGTGCCTATGCCGGTGGTCACGACGACCATCATCACGGCCATGCACACGATCACGACCATTCCCATGGCCACAGTCATCCGCACGGACACGGGCATGACCACTGACGTGCTCAGTCAGTCTGCCCTGACCACGCCGGGTCTGCTGCGTCTGTTGCAGCTGTCCAGCGTGAGTCTGCCTGTGGGCGGCTTTGCCTTTTCCCAGGGGCTGGAATACGCCGTGGAAAAAGGCTGGGTCAGTAATATGGCGCAGACCCGCCACTGGATTGCCACCCAGTTGCATGAAACCCAGGCACTGATTGATCTGCCGGTACTGAACGGTGCCATGCAGGCCGTGGCCGCCACTGACGAAGTCCGCTGGTGTGAATGGAACGATCTGATTCTCGCCAGCCGCGAAACCCGCGAACTGCGCTTAACCGACACCGCCATGGGCGAAGCACTGGTCCGGTTGCTGAAAAATCTTGACGTCAGCCTGCCGGCCTATGCCCGTGAGGCACAGGGTGACGTCAGTTTTGTCGCCATGTACGCCTGGCCGGCGGTGCAGTGGCAGATTCCGTATGCATCGGCGGCCAGTGGCTTAACCTGGGCCTGGCTGGAAAATCAGGTGGCCGCGGCCACCAAACTGGTGCCACTGGGACAGACCCAGGCACAGCAACTATTAAGCGATTTACAGACTCTGATTCCGGCCACCATCGCCACGTCAGAAACGGTGACAGAGGCAGAAATCGGCGGTTCATTACCGGCGCTGGCGATTGCCAGCGCGAAGCATGAGACACAATATACCCGTTTGTTCAGGTCTTAGAGCAGAACTCATCAATGCTCTGCAAAGAAACGGTATGAAAGTTAACAAAAGAATTCAGAATTGCTGGAGAAGACAATGAAAAAACAAACTCTGCGCGTCGGTGTCGGCGGCCCGGTTGGTTCCGGTAAAACCGCACTGCTGCGTTCCCTCTGCTCTGCCCTGCGTGAGCATTACAACATTGCTGTGGTCACCAACGATATTTACACCAAAGAAGATGCCGAATTCCTGACCCGTAACGAAGCCCTGCCGGCCGACCGCATTATGGGCGTTGAAACCGGCGGCTGCCCGCACACGGCTATCCGCGAAGATGCCTCCATGAACCTGGCAGCCATTGACCAGCTGATGCAGCGTCACGGTGATCTCGACGTGGTATTTGTGGAAAGTGGTGGCGATAACCTGAGTGCCACCTTCAGCCCGGAACTTTCTGACCTGACCATCTATGTGATCGACGTGTCTGCCGGCGATAAAATTCCGCGTAAAGGTGGCCCCGGCATTACCCGCTCAGACCTGCTGGTCATCAACAAGACCGACCTGGCGCCACTGGTCGGTGCCGACCTGGATGTCATGGATCGTGACGCGAAGAAAATGCGTGGCGAACGTCCGTTTGTGTTTTCTAACCTGAAAAAAGCCGAAGGTCTGGATGACATTATTCAGTTTATTGTCGCGGAAGGGATGCTGGAGGTGAAAGAAATTCCGCCAGCCCAGGCCGTCGTCTGACGTCCGGCAACGTACATACACCGAATTAATTTTTAAAATCCTCCCCAAGGAGAACACGATGAAAAAAGCTCTCTTCACCGCTGCCGCCCTGCTGCTGCCGGCTGCTGCCATGGCGCACACCGGGCACGAAACCAGTGGTTTTTCCGCCGGTATCGCCCATCCGTTTACCGGTCTGGATCACCTGCTGGCCATGCTGGCGGTTGGCCTGTGGTCAGCACGCCAGACTGGCGCCGCCCGCTGGGCAACCCCGGTGGCCTTTCTGCTGATGATGGCCGTTGGTTCATTCGCCGGCGTCAGCAGCCTGGAAATTCCGTTTGCAGAACTGGCCATCATGGCGTCTGTGGTTGTCTTCGGTGCACTGGTTGCCTTTAACCTGAGGCTGCAAATGAAAAACAGCGCTGTGGCCGGTGCTGCCGTCGCCGGCATTTTTGCCTTCTTCCACGGCTTTGCCCACGGTGCAGAAATGCCGCTGATGAGCACCCTGTTTACCTACGGTGCAGGCTTTATACTGGCCACTGCCGTACTGCTGGCGGCCGGTTACGCACTGGCGGCCTTTGGCCACAACAAAGCTGCCGACATGAGCCGCCGGGCCGCTGGTGCCGCTATTGCCCTCACCGGTGTGGCCATGGGCGTTGCCTGATAAGCCGTACTCCAGTACCTGAAAACGCCGGTCTGTCCGGCGTTTTTTTATTCCATTTTTTACTGACATTTTGTTGACATAAGGCACTGTTTTTATACGGTCTGACAGTGGATTATTAAACGCACTAACGCGCTTCCGTCCGCACTTCGTCACGACGCCAAGGAGATCCGTATGAAAAACAAAACAATATCCCGTTCCGTGCTGTTACCTCTGACGCTGGCTCTGCTGATTCCGGCAGCGGCACAGGCCGCCGGTGGCAAAGATGACAGCCAGTCCCTGCAGCAACAGAGCCAGCAGACGATGCAACAGAAAAAGCAGCAGGCCAAAGAAAAGAAAAATCAGATGAAGGCCCAGCAGCAGAATAAAGCGGCGGGTGCCGGAAAAAGCCGCAATATGAGCCAGTTCAGAGACTTTGACCGTGATGGCAATGGTAAAATCTCGCGTGAAGAGATGACTGAAATGCGCACAAAACGGATTCAGGAACGTTCCGAACAGGGCTACCAGATGAAAAACATGGGCAACATGCCGGCGTTTGATTCCATGGATAAGAACAAAGACGGCAGTATTGATGCGGCTGAATTCGGCCAGCATCAGAGTGAAATGCGTCAATAACCACCAGAGCCGGTGTGTGCCGTAACACACTCCGGCCCCAGCTTTTTCCCACACCGGCCACAGTGATTTCCACACAGACCACCCGTCATTCCCGGATATGATTCAGCAATTTGCTGTACTTAGCGTTACACTGAAAAGGAATTCTTTCGTGACCCGGTTAATGAATACCATTCCTGCTGCCTCTCCGGCCTGTCCTTTACCACAGACTGTTCACTATGAACGCCCGGATACCTTCGTCTGTCTGACGGAGATGATTGATGGCCTGATGACGGATCTCAAATACGCTGGTGCTGATAATTTTATCGGCCACCCGCTGCCCGGCTATGAACACAATCAGGCCCTGCTCACCCGCCCTGCAGCCCTTGCTCTGCTGGCAGTACAGGATCAGCTGCGCCCACTGGGACTGGGGCTGAAAGTTTTTGATGCTTACCGGCCACAGCGTACGGTGAATTTTTTCCTGCAGTGGGCGGAAGACCTGAGCGATACGCGCATGCAGGACATTTACTATCCCGGCATGGATAAATCTGAACTGCTGAGCGGCGGTTATCTTAACTCGCCGTCGGGTCATTCCCGCGGCAGCACCGTGGATCTGACCCTGATCCGTCTGTCCGATCACAGTGAACTGGATATGGGCACCTGTTTCGACTTTTTTGGCCCGCCGTCGTGGACGGCTTTTTCGTCGCTGTTACCGCTGCAGCGCAGCAACCGCAAATTTCTGCAGAAAATCATGCACAGTCACGGTTTTACCGGCATCCGTGAAGAATGGTGGCATTTCACCCTGAACAACGAACCCTATACGGAAGACTACTTCGACTTTATTCCGTCCTGACCGTAAAAATACCTGCTGCCGGCCCAGGTAAGAGCCGCAAAGCTTGATCTGAAACAGTCCGATCAGTTGGATCAGCAGTCATCAGGCTGTATTGTATCGCGCTCTGAAATTGCCTGAGGCCAGACATGTCTGATATCCGCCCCCAGTACACGCCGGAACAGGTCCCGGCTGAGCCACTGCTTGATTACAAACATCTGATTATTCTTGCCGACATCATTCTGTTTGCCGTTCTGAAGAATACCCTGCCCTTCGACCCTCAGGTTGTGACCGGGCTGAGCATTCTGCTGTTTGTCGCCATCCTGTGGCTGACCGAAGCCATTCACGTCAGTATCACCGCTCTGCTGGTGCCGATTCTGGCGGTGGTATTCGACGTGTTCGATACCACCAAAGCGCTGTCGAATTTCGCTAACCCCATTATTTTCCTGTTTATGGGTGGCTTTGCTCTGGCGTCGGCGCTGCATGCCCAGCAGCTCGACAGCGCCATCGCCAATAAAGTGCTGCAGATTTCCGGTGGCCGCCTGAGTGTCGCCATGCTGCTGCTGTTTGCTGTCTCTGCCGGCCTGTCGATGTGGATCAGTAATACCGCTACCACTGCCATGATGCTGCCATTGGTACTGGGAATTCTCAGCCAGCTGGACCCGGTGAAACAGCGCCCGACCTATATCTTTGCCCTGCTCGGTGTCGCCTACAGCGCCAGCATCGGTGGTATCGCTACTCTGGTCGGCAGTCCGCCGAATGCCATTGCCGCGGCCCAGACCGGGCTCAATTTTGTCGGCTGGATGGAGCTCGCGGCACCACTGGCCGCCATCCTGTTGCCAGTCGCGGTTCTGGTCCTTTACTGGACGGTGAAACCGGATCTCAGATACCGCTTTGAAACCGACCACACACCACTGCAGTGGACGCCGGCGCGTATCATGACGCTGGTAATTTTTATCTTTACCGCCCTGTGCTGGATCTTCAGTGGCCCGATCAACAAGATGATCGGTGGTCTGGCCAAAATCGACAGTATCATCGCTATCAATGCCATTATTCTGGTGGCCGTGTTCGGCGTCGTGCGCTGGCGTGACATTGAGCGCACCACCGACTGGGGCGTACTGCTGCTGTTCGGCGGCGGACTGTGCCTTAGCGCTGTCCTGAAAGCGACCGGTACCAGTGTGTTCCTCGCCAATACCATCGGTGATTTCCTCGACAGTGCCGGCACTCTGGTGGCGCTGGGCGTAGTGGTGACCTTCGTCGTGTTCCTGACCGAATTTGCCAGCAACACCGCCAGCGCGGCACTGCTTGTGCCGGTATTTGCCGCCATTGCCGAAAGTCTGGGCGTTTCCCCGCTGGTGCTGTCAACCGTGATTGCCGTGTCCGCTTCCTGCGCCTTTATGCTGCCGGTGGCCACGCCACCCAATGCCATTGTCTTCGGCTCCGGCCATGTTGAACAGAGCGATATGATGCGTGTTGGTATCCGCCTCAATATCCTCTGTATTGTGCTCATCACCTTCTATGCCTGGCTGTTCTGGTAAGCCCGGATAATACCGTCAACAGGTGCTGCCGGCTGTGGCAGCACCGCCCTCTGCCGCTCTGTAAAGAAGCGTCGGAAAGCGCTGGTCTGGCCACAACGGATGACCTACCATGCGGTCTTCCGGAATAATTGAGCGCACCTATGAAAGTCTTACTGACCCTGTTTACCAGCCTGTGCCTGACCATAGGCATTGTTTCCACCGCCGATGCCAAACGTTTCGGCAGTGGCGGTTTCGGTAAATCCTTCCAGACCACCCCTTACAAAAAATCCACACCAGCCAGCCCGCAGAAACAGGATCAGACCAAGCCTGCTGCCGGTCGCGGTATGCTCGGTGGTCTGATGGGCGGCCTGCTCGCCGGCGGTCTGTTTGCCTGGCTGCTGGGCAGCGGTGCGTTCGAAGGTATTCAGTTTATGGACATCCTGCTGATCGGTCTGGTGTTGTTTGTGATCTTCCGGCTGATGCGCTCCGGTGCCGGTGCGCGCCAGCAACGCGAAGCCTGGGCCGCAGCCGGCAACGCCGCGCCACAACAATTTGACAGCAGCGCAGTGAATGGCGGCAGCTACGGCGATGTGCCGATGAACCTGCCGGAAGGTTTCGAGGCCGATGCTTTCGTCGACGGCGCCCTGCAGCATTACCGCGAAGTTCAGCAGGCCTGGAACAGCGGCGATCTGTCCACCATTGCCGAATACGTCAGCCCGGAACTCTATGCCGCACTGGCCCGTCAGCGTCAGGCCATGATGGTGCCGCCGCAGACTGAAATCGTCGATCTGAGTGCGGAAATCGTGCGTGCCGACCGCACCACAGAAGTGGCAGAAATCAGCGTCCTGTTCCGCGGCCTGGTCCGCGATGAACTGGAAAAATCCGAAGATGGTGTGTATGACATCTGGCACCTGCAGCGTGACCTGAGCAAAGACAGTGCGCCCTGGCTGATCGTCGGCATTCAGGCCGAATAAACGCCGCCTCTGCCATCTGAATAAGCCCCGCTCTGCGGGGTTTTTTTCTGCTGGCGGAACAGTGCCTCCTGATTTTATGACTCCGGCCGGAAGGTGGTAAAATGCCATTTTCCTTCCCGTATTCCGGATACAATCATGAAATTCGCCATCCTTGGTGCCGGTGGTATCGGCTGTTATTACGCCGCCCGCTTAATCAACGCCGGTCATTCCGTCCTTGCCATTGCCCGCGGTGAGCACCTGCAGGCCCTGCAACAGAAAGGTCTTACCCTTACTCACCCGGAGCTGGAATTCCAGGCGTCGCTGCCGGCCACTGACACCCACGGGCTGATGCAGAATCATGGCTGCGATGACTTTGACCTGCTGATCATCGCTGCCAAAAGCACCGCCACCCGGGCCATGATGGAACAACTGCACCGCTGGCTGAGTCAGGGCAGCACACCGGTGATGTCATTGCAGAACGGCGTCACCAACGAGGCCATTATTGCCGCAACCGTTGGCCGTCAGCGTACTATCGGCGGTCTCGGCATCCGCATTGGGGCTCATATCACCGCCCCCGGCGTGGTACAGGCCACCGGCGAAGCCCATGTGGATTTCGGCGCCTGGCCGAATGTGCAGGACAACCCGTCACTGCAACCCTGGCTGCAGCAGTTAGCGGCTCTGCTGCGTGACGCACATATCCCCAATACCCTGTGCGATGACGTCGAATGTGCCCTGTGGCGGAAACTGATTCTGAACAATGGCGTTAACCCGCTGACCGCGCTGACCCTGATGGACACCCGGGCGGTCACCTCCGATCCGGTGCTGCGCCAGAACGTCTACACCATGATGATGGAAGGTGGTCGTGCCGCCCGCGCTGCCGGGGTGAATATCCACGACAGTGACGTGCGCGAGATGTTCGATGTGATCTGCCACTTTGATGCCATCAAAACCTCCATGCAGGTCGACCGCGAACATGGCCGCACCATGGAAACCGACGATATCTGCGGCCCTGTCATTGAATACTGCCGTCAGGCCGGTAAACCGGCGCGGGTTACCGAGCTGATCCGTACGCTGCTACTGCGTGAAGTGGAACGCGATGCGGATTCCGCACACCAGTAAAGAAAGGCAGAGCCTGCCCCAGCAGGCTCTGCCGGCAGAAGCGTAAATTGGCTCTCAGCCGATATATTGCACGATATATAAGATAATACTGGACGGACCAGTAAAAGCCACGTATGGTGACCGCAGCTAGAAAGAAGTCTCAGTTTTTCAAATCTACATTTCGTTGTCTTACTTGTAACACCACGTCCTGCAGCTTTAAATTTCAGTCCTTATTTCATGCAATTCAGGTCTTTTTGAAGACCATCTTATATTTAAAATTCAGGATATTATTATGTCTAACAAAGTAAAAGGCACCGTTAAGTGGTTCAACGAAGCAAAAGGTTTCGGTTTTATTGAACAGTCTTCCGGCGGCCCTGATGTATTCGCTCATTTCAGTGCAATTGCCAGCAACGGTTTTAAAACCCTGCAGGAAGGCCAACAGGTTGAATTCACTCTGTCTCAGGGCCAGAAAGGTCCTCAGGCTGAGAACATCGTCGCTATCTGAATCCGGTAGCGTCCTGAAAAGCCCTGAGCAGTCATGCTCAGGGCTTTTTTTATGCCTGCGCAAAATCTGTCAGACACAGAGTCTGCCCCTTATTCCCGGATCCGGCTGTGCCCCAGCAACCAGGCGCTTAAACCACGGTACACAAAATAACAGACAAAGCCGGCGAATATGGTGTCACTGAGGAAATGCCCTCCCTGCACAATACGCACCGCGCTGACCACGCTTCCCACCACAATGCCGGCCCAGAACCAGCTGCGGCGGCGGAAAATCCAGGCAAAGGCCATCAGCCAGAAGCCCATGGCCGAGTGGCCGCTCACAAACGACGCGCATTTCTTTTTCTCACAGCGGTCGGAAATCACCCAGGCCGGCGTAAAGCCGCTGTGGCCGCCAAATTCCTCCACCTGTTTCGGCCGCGCACGGTCGAAGGTTTCCTTGAACACGTTATGTACCAGAATGCCGGGGCCGGCCAGCAGTGTCACCAGCAGGAATACCCATACCCGGCGCTGACGTTTGTCGATTCCGCCACGGACAAATGTCAGCGCTACGGTAATCAGCAGCAGAGGCAGCAGCACATAAGGCACGTAACGGAACAGGGCATAAATGGAATCACTGATGGGGTGATGATTCAGCGGCCAGCTGTCGCTGGCCGGATCATAGAACCAGCCACTGACGGTCAGATCAATCTGTGGAAAGGCCAGAAAAATGCCTGCCAGCAGCAGCAGCAGTATCCAGTCCGCCTGACGTTTCAGCCAGCTCATCATCACCTCGTCGGTCAGTATTCATAACAGGTGTGAGGATACCGGTTTTACTGCCTTTGTTCATGCCCTGCTGCTCTGTCACGCGGACGGTTCCGCGCTCTGCTCACCACCAGCCGCAGTCTGTCCTCTTCCCGCCAACAGGTATGTTATGTTATAACAATGCCAAATATGAGAGAGACAAGAGCAACCACCATGACACAAGTAACATCCGACACCCGTCTGCCGGTGACTGTCCTGTCCGGTTTTCTCGGTGCCGGCAAGACCACCCTGCTCAACCACATCCTGACCAACCGCGATAATCTGAAAGTCGCGGTCATCGTCAACGATATGAGTGAGGTCAACATTGATGCCTCCTTCGTTCAGGATGAAGTCGAACTGAAGCGTGGCGAAGAAAAGCTGGTTGAGATGAGCAACGGCTGTATCTGCTGCACGCTGCGTGAGGATCTGCTGATCGAAGTCGGCCAGCTGGCAGCGAATGGCCGCTTTGATTATCTGGTGATTGAAAGCACCGGTATCGCCGAGCCGCTGCCAGTGGCAGAAACCTTCACCTTTGCCGATGAAAACGGGGTCAGTCTGTCCGATCTGGCACGGCTGGATACCCTGGTCACCGTCGTTGATGCCGTGAACTTCCTGAAGGATTTTGACGAAGCCAAATCCCTGCAGGAAGCCGGCGAATCCCTGGGCGAAGAAGATGAACGCAGCGTCGCCGACCTGCTGATCGATCAGATTGAATTCTGCGACAAGCTGCTGATCAGCAAGACCGATCTGGTCAGCCCTGATCATCTGCAGCGCGTGGAAACCATCCTCCGCACCCTGAACCCACGCGCAGAAATTATTCCGATGGTGAAAGGTAATGTGCCGCTGGACAAGGTGCTGGGCACCAACAGCTTTGACTTTGAACAGGCTGCCACCGCACCGGGCTGGCTGCAGGAAATGCGTGGCGAACACACGCCGGAAACGGAAGAGTATGGCATCAGCAGTTTCTCTTACCGGGCGCACCGGCCGTTTCACCCGCAGAAGTTTTACGACTTCCTGCATCAGGACTGGCCAACCGGCAAGCTGATCCGTTCCAAAGGCTATTTCTGGCTCGCCAGCCGGCCGCAGTTTGCCGGTCAGTGGAGTCAGGCCGGTGGCATCGCCCACCATGGTTTTGCCGGTATGTTCTGGAAAGCCGTGCCGCAGGAACGCTGGCCAGAAGATGAGGAATCCATCGCATACATCAAGGAAAAGTGGGTCGAACCGTTCGGCGATATGAGGCAGGAACTGGTGTTTATCGGCCAGGGGCTCGATGAAACCGATGTCCGCCGCCAGCTGGATGAGTGCCTGCTGAATGAAGACGAATTAGTCGCCGGTCAGGAATACTGGAAAACCCTGCCCGATCCGTTCCCGGCCTGGGGGTAAGTCATGGCCAGCGCACTCAGTCTCCCTGCTGCCGCAACCGGGCCGGTCCGCGCGGTCAGTGGCGATCACTGGAATATACTGACGTTTATTTATGAAGAAGACGTCAATCTGGTCATCGGCCGTCACCTGTTACCACAGAGTGCGGAGCTGAATCAGGCAGTGAATGCTCTGCTCGACAGCCCGCAGACCCCGGCGCTGCGCCTCAGTGGCACCCCGGATCAGTGCCGTCAGGCGGTACTGTGTGACCTGCCGGCCGTGGAGCATGCCAGGGCTCTGGCGGATGCGGTTTATCTGGTTGCCGACGCCTTCTGTACCCTGTTTGATCTGGAGAAAACCGGCCTGCGTCTGGAGCGGCTCGAACGGGCCATATGCCCGCGCTTTCACGTTGACCGGGTGCCGGTCAGACTGCTGCTGACCTTTGCCGGTGCCGGCACAGAATGGCTGACGGAAGATAACTGCGAACGCAGCCAGTTAGGCGCTGGCGGCGAGCCCTGCCGTTCTGCAGCCTCCATTCAGCATCTGCAGGCCGGCGACATCGCTCTGCTGAAGGGTGAGGAATGGGAAGGTAATGAAGGCCACGGGCTGGTGCACCGCTCCCCCGCCATTAACGCCGGCGAACGGCGGCTGATGCTGACGCTGGATTTTGCCTGACGGCCCTCAGGGGCCGCGGTAGGGTTCGATATTGTCCAGCTCCAGCCGGTAGGCTGACGTCGCCACATCATTTTTGCTGAGATCGGTGTGCAGCGTGCCTTCGACCCAGAACGGGTCGTAAATGGTTTCCATCTCCACGCCTTTGCTCTGCACCAGAATAATCTGGTTCGGCGGCGGCGGCGGCAGGTGGATACAGGCACCGTAATACGGCACCAGAAAGAATTCTGTTACCACCTGATTGTCATTAAATTCCAGCGGCACAATAAAACCGGGAATACGCACTTGCTGGCCGTCAAATTCGGCCCGGACACGGGTCGACTTCAGTGCCCGGTCCCACTCTTTCTGTGCCTGCGACTGCTCCGCTTTCTGCCATTCTTCCTGCGCCTGATACTGCCCGGCCAGCTCCACCGCCTGACCCACCGCGGACGCCACCTGATCATCCAGTGAGCCCTCTTCAATCTGTGCCAGCGCCGCCGGCGGATTGGACAGGGCTTCATAGTCTTCGTCCGGCAGTAGCTCAGCAAACTCCACCAGACGGTAATCCCCCGCCTGGGCCAGAGATACTACGCCGGCCATCAGCAACAGCAGGCCAGCACGGCTCAGCTGACGGATAAAGCGCGTAAAAAAAACAGGCATGCAGGTCTTCCCCTCACATCAAGTTATAATATAACATATCATTTTCAACGGCTCAGCGCCGGTCTGTTTCACTCTTCAGCAGATTATAAGGAACTTAAGATGAAATCTTCATTATCCCGCTCTCTGATGTATCTGACGGTAACGTCAGCCTCACTGTTTCTGACTGCCTGTGGCGGCGACAGCAGCTCTGACAACGGCGACAGCGGTGAAGAACACGAACACGAGCACAGTGGTCGTCTGCTGATTTCTGATGACACCACCAACCTGACCGTTTACGACCAGTCTGAATCCGCATTTGAAACTCTGGCAGGCAATGCTGCACTGGCTTCACCATCGCTGGTACTGGCGGATAATGGTCTGAGCGCTGCTGTGGTGAACAGTTCCTCCGTGCAATTTGTGCATTCCGGTCTGCATTCCGAAGAGGAAGAAGAAGCCGGAGAAGAAGCGGGAGCAGAACATGATCATGAAGAAGCCGATGTCATTAATCTGACCGTCAGCGGCAGCATCAGCAAAGTGGTGACCAGCAAAGGGCATTTCGCCATTCTGGCAGATGGTGCCACCCAGCTGGTACCGGCTGACGATATCGAGTCCGTCAGCGCTGCCAATATTGAAACCTTTGATGCCGTTACCCAGTCTTACCCGGCCCTGGTACTGGACGAAGACAGCGAAACCCTGCTGGTGTTCAGCAATGATAATGCCGTTGTTTACACTGAAGACTCAGCAACAGCCGTCAGCACCAGCTGCAGCAGCCCGGCCTGGCATGTGGAAAGCGAACACATGACCCTGTTCGGCTGTGACGAGGGTGTGAAAGCCATGAGCATGGAAGGCAATTTCACAGAATTCACTTCCCTGCAGAAACCGGCCACGGCCACCGAATGGCCGCAAAACTGGATCAGCAACGGTGAAGATATTGTCGGCTACAGTGCTGATACGGTACTGGCGGTTTACGAAGACGAAGATACAGACAGTATTGTCGTTGAAGACGCCACTACGATTGCAACGTCTGGCGGTGCCAGCGGTAATATCTGCTCAGCGGCCTTCGCCACCGAAGACAGCGATGCCATTGCCTTCCTCAGCGATGATGCCAACCTGTATGTCGTGGATACCGATACGGACGCAGTCACCACCGTGGTCCTGAAATTCTCAGATGCTTCACAGCTGAGCTGTGACGATCTGCATCTGACCGCAGCCGCTGCCGGCTTCCCCGTGACGGATGAAAGCAGCCGCTATTTCTACCTGATCGATGCCCATGATGGTTCTGCTTACCATCTGCACAGCAGCGTGGAACTGGACTCAGGTATCGGCAATATCGAGGATGCCGTCTTTATGCACGCCATTGAAAGTGAAGCTCACGAACACTGAGCGTTATCCTGACGGCTGTCTGACCCTGGTCACACAGCCGCCACAGAATCAACGGGGCCACCAGTGTGTGCCCCTTTTGTCGTTTTAAGCTGTACCTCCGGACCCCTATCATGCGTACAAAATTATCCGTTGCTGTATCCCTGCTTTCTGCTTCACCTTTATTACTGGCTCACACCACGGAACTCGACACGGTGGTTGTCAGCAGTGCCGGCCAGGACTCGGTTTATGATGTTGCCCAGCCGGTCACCGTGCTCGACCGTGATGCCATCAGCGAAAATCAGGGCGATACACTGGGAACCCTGCTGGATGGTCAGCCGGGTATTGCCAACGCCTCTTTCGGCCCGGGTGTCGGCCGTCCGGTACTGCGCGGCATGAGCGGCAGCCGGGTAAAAATCCTCATTGACGGCATGGACAGTAACGACGTATCGGCGATGAGTTCGGACCACGCTCCTATGGCCGATGCCAGCGCCGCCGAACAGGTAGAGGTCATCCAGGGCCCGGCCACCCTGCTGTATGGTGGCGGTGCCATCGGTGGTGTTGTTAACCTGATTGATCAGCGTATTTATGAACAACCACTGTCCGGCATCAACGGCGAAGTCAGTACCCGCTATGGCTCCAACGCCAACCGTCAGGACGTGCAGGCAAAACTCAACGCCGGTAATGGCGCCTGGGCGCTGCACCTCGATGGTTTTTCCCGCAGCAGTGACAATTACGAAGCGGATGGCGAAGAAGTTGAAAATACCGATACCGAAAGCAGCGGCGGCAGCTTTGCTATCAGCCGTACCGGCAGTCAGGGTTTTATCGGTGCCGGCATTTCCACACTGGAATACGATTACGGCGTGCCCAATGAAGATAACGAAGATAACCACGTTCGTCCTGAGCAGACCCGCTACGATCTGAAAGGTGCCTGGCTGCCACAGAATTCTTCCTGGCTGCAGGAATGGCGTACCGAACTGAATTACACCGATTATGAACACGATGAGACCCACGAAGGTCTGGTCGTCGGTCTGTTTGAAAAAGATACCACCCAGCTGCGTACCACCCTGCGCCATCTGCCGTTTGGCCAGTGGCAGGGCAGCTTCGGCCTGCAGGCCAGCCTGCAGCATCTGGAACTGTGTCACGATCACAGCGGTTGTACGGAGATTCCGGACTACGGTGATATGACCTGGGACGGCAGCGAAGGCAGCTTTGATACCTCCGGCGGTTACGACTTCGCCCACGACACCCCGATGCCGTTAACCGACACCACCGATATCGGTATTTACTGGGTGGAACAGCGCGACTGGTCACAGGGCACCATTGAACTGGGTGGCCGTATTGATCAGCGTACTATTGCCAGCGATCCGGATTCCATCACCCCGACTTACCGCCATGACGACAGTTATTACGATGATAAAACCTTTAACCCGGTCACCCTGAGTGCTGCCGCAACCTGGGTTATTTCTGAATATCAGCGCTGGGGCCTGAGTATTGCCCGCGCCCAGCGCGCACCGGATGCTGAAGAACTGTTCTGGAACGGCGACCATCACGCCACCTTTTCTTTCCAGCTGGATAACCCGGATCTGGATACTGAGACCGCCTACACTGCCGACCTGAACTGGCTGTATCAGGACGACAGCGACAGCTTCCGTATCGCCGTCTATCACTACGAATACCGCGATTATATTTACAACGACCGCAAAGACATCACCGATCCCTACCACGGTAATACCGTGTACCGCCACGAGCAGAAAGACGCCCGCTTCAGCGGTGGTGAAATCAGCTGGCAGCATAATCTGAATGACGCATGGCATGTGGATATGAATGCCGATTACGTCCGTGCCCGCCTGACCAATGGCGACAACCTGCCACGCATTGCACCGGCCTCTGCACTGGTGGCCATTAACTGGGCGAAAAACCTGTGGCAGGCACGCGTCGAGGGCCGCCTCGTCGCCGAGCAGAATGACACCGGCGATAACGAAACCAGCACCGATGGCTACAGCATGCTGAATGCCAGCCTCAGCCGGGACATTATGCTGGGCGCCAATGAACTCCGTCTGCGTATGGCCGTCAATAACATCACCGATGAACTGGCACGCAATCATGTATCGTATCTGAAAGAATACGCCCCACTGCAGGGCCGTAATATTCAGCTCGGCGCACGCTGGAAATTCTGATGATAAATAAGGGCCGCACCTGAGCACTGGTAACAACCTGAGCGCGGCAGCCGGATACCATTGTCACAAGGTTCCGGCTGCACAGAGGGTTTTGACACCGCTTCCGTGTGACCTGTTTGTGTTTAAACACCTGGGTCAGCTTATGAATACGGCAACACAACCGGCGCTTACACTGCGCGACCTTACATTCGGCTGGTCTGATCAGCCACTGCTGAAGATTCCCGCCCTGACACTGACAGCCGGCGATACGCTGTTTATTACCGGCCCGTCCGGCTGTGGTAAATCCACCCTGCTCAATTTAATCAGTGGCCTGCTGCTGCCTGACCAGGGCGACATCATTGCCGGCGGGCAGTCGCTGCCAGCACTGAGTTCTTCTGCCCGCGACCGTTTCCGCGGCCGTTACATGGGGGTAATCAGCCAGACACTGAATCTGTTGCCTTACCTGACCGTGGAAGAAAACCTGCGCCTGATGCAGCATTTCGCCGGCCAGAAAAATGACCGCCCGTGGCAGCAGACCCTGCTGAGCCAGCTGAATCTCGCCGGACAGATGCAGCAGACGGTCAGTGAACTCAGCCTGGGTCAGCAACAGCGTGCTGCCATCGCCCGTGCTCTGGTACACCGGCCGTCACTGATTATTGCCGATGAACCAACATCGGCTCTGGATGACGATAATAAACAGGCATTTATGACCCTGCTGATGTCAGCCATAAAACAGTTTAACGCGGCGCTGATTATGGTCAGCCATGACCGCAGCCTGCAATCCTGGTTCAGTCACACACTGGATTTAAGCTGTCTGCCGGTGGAGGCTGAAGCATGTTGATCCGTCTTGCTGTCAAAAGTCTGCTGCAGCGTAAAACCGCTGCCCTGCTGATTGTACTGGCCATCAGCCTGAGTATGTCTGCCCTGCTGCTGACGCGCAGCCTGAGCAGCGAATTAAAAAACAGCTTTAGCTCCAGTGTCAGCGGCACCGATCTGATTGTCGGCGCCCGCAGCCATCCGCTGCAGGTGCTGCTGTATTCTGTGTTCCGTCTCGGTAATCCGACTCAGGCTGTCAGTGCCGGACGCTGGCATGAAATTCAGCAGCTGCCGCAACTGAGCTGGAGTTTTCCCATTGCGCTGGGCGATTCCCATCATGGCTTTGCGGTGCTCGGCACCAATGATGATTATTTCCGCTATTTCCGCTATGGCAATAAGCATCCGCTGGAAAATGCGGCGGGTGGCCGGCTGACATTCACCCACGTTAATGACGTGATTATCGGCGCCACCGTGGCACGTAAACTGGGCTATCACATTGGTGACGAATTATTTCTCAGCCATGGCACCCATGCCACCAGCTTTCACGTGCATAAAGAAATTCCGTTCCGCGTCAGTGCCATCCTGAAGCCGACCGGCACACCGGTTGACCGCTCGCTGCATGTACACCTGGCCATGCTGGAAGCCGTGCATAACGAAAACTGGATGCATGCGCACCAGCTGGCTCATCACCATGATAATGACCACGGACATGACATGCATGAACAGGCTGACGATGATCACGCCAGCATGGATGAACATGACGAAGACCAAGGTCACCAGGCTCATGATGACCATGCTGAACACGGGCATAATGAACACAGCACAGCCGCCATTGATCATATTCACTTCGCCGACCTGCCGGCCCCCGGCAAGGTTTCAGCGGTGTTTATCGGTCTGAAATCCCGGCCACTGACATTTCAGGTACGCGAGCGGCTCAATGCCCCGGATCAGGAACCGTTAACCGCTGTCATCCCTGGCGTGGCACTGAGTGAATTCTGGCAACTGCTGGCCAATGCTGAAAATATACTGCAGGTATTAAGTGCTTTGATGCTGATTACCGGCCTGCTGGGCACAATCGCTATGCTGCAGGTCAGCGTGGCTTTCCGCCGCCGTGAAATCGGTCTGCTGCGTCTGATCGGTGCTCATCCGTTGTCGGTATTTACCCTGCTGGAACTGGAAGTGCTGTTACTGACGGCCTCCGGCTGGCTGCTGGCACTGCTGATCAGCGGCCTCACTCAGACGCTGGCCGCGCCACTGCTGGCGGATTATTTCAGCCTGGTAGTCAGCCCGCAGTGGTGGCCGCAGCATACCCACTGGCTGATCCTTATCAGCCTCGCCCTGAGTGTAATTGCCGGCCTGATTCCGGCCCTGTCGGCCTACCGGGTATCACGCAACACCAGTTATTCCTGACCATACTGGCCTCAGCGGACAGTCTTCTGTCCGCCGGGAACCGGTTTCCGCCCACAGTTGCTCCTACACTGACTGCACAACAATAATCAGTACAGGAGCCGCCATGAGCGCTCATAAGACCCTTTTATTTTCCCTCGCCGGCCTGACACTATTGACCGGCTGTAACCCGGCGGCAACCACGCCTGACAGCCACGGACAGAAAGTTTCGGCCTATACCACAGCGGCCAATCAGCAACTGAAACAGCAGCTGCCATTAGCCGACCAGCAGGATTTCAACGATGCCCGCCGCGGGCTGATCGCCAGCCAGCAGCCATTGCGCGTCAGCTCTGAACGCAACCCGGATCAGAGCGTGTGGGATATGACTCAGTACGCCTTTATTCAGGGAGAAGCCCCGGACAGCGTTAACCCCAGTTTATGGCGCCAGGCAAAGCTGAATAATATTCATGGTCTGTTCGAGGTCACGCCGGGCATTTATCAGCTGCGTGGCTTTGATCTGGCCAATATGACGTTAATCAAAGGTGACAGCGGCTGGATTGTGATCGACCCGCTCACCTCGCGTGAAACCGCGGCCAACGCCTTCCGCTTTGCCATGCGGCAACTGCAGCCGCGTTATCCGCAGTTAACCGGCATCAGCGCAGTACTCTTCACCCATCCACATCTCGATCACTTTGGTGGTGCACTGGGGATTATTTCGCAACAGGAAATTGATCAGCAGCATATTCCGGTGATCGCGCCCCAGGGGTTTATGGAAGAAGCCACCAGCGAAAATATGATTGCCGGTAATGCCATGAGCCGCCGGGCGATGTTTATGTACGGTAAAAATCTGCCGCGCGATGTCTGGGGCCATGTCGGCTCGGGGCTGGGAAAATCACCGGCGTTCGGTGAATTCAGTATTCTGCAGCCCAACCACCTGGTGGATCATACGCTGCAGGAAATGACCATTGATGGTGTCGATTTCCGCTTCCAGTACACGCCTGAATCCGAAGCACCGGCAGAATTCACTTTTTATCTGCCGCAGTACCGGGCCTTCTGTGGTGCAGAAGTTATGTCCCGGCATATGCACAACCTGTATACCCCACGCGGCGCCAAGGTACGTGATGCGATGAAATGGAGCGCCTATATCGAAGAAGCACGGCGCCTGTTTGCCGATGCCGATATTTATTTCGGCAGCCACCACTGGCCAATCTGGGGACAGGAAAATATTCAGACCTTCCTGAAACAACAGCGTGACACCTATAAATTCATTCACGATCAGACCGTACGCCGTATGAATCAGGGTATGACCGCCGGTGAAATTGCCGAAGACCTGAAAATGCCCGCCAGTCTGGCAAGGGTTTTTTCCAGCCGCGGCTATTACGGTACGCTGAAACACAATGCCCGCGCCGTTTATCAGGCCTATATGGGCTGGTATGACGGCAATCCGGCGCATCTCGATCCGCTGCCCGACACTGCCCGCGCCGAAGGCTATGTCAATCTTGCCGGTGGTGCCGAAGCCCTGTTCAGCAAAGCCAGCACCGCCTTCGCCGATGGTCGTTACCGCTGGAGTGCCGAGCTGCTTAACCATCTGGTCTTTGCCCAGCCGGATAACCGCAAAGCCCGCGAATTACTGGCCCGGAATTATGACCAGCTGGGTTATCAGGCGGAGTCCGGACCGTGGCGTGATATTTATCTGACCGGGGCGATGGAACTGCGTGACGGCAAACCGGACAGCGGTATTAATCTGGCGACCATGAAAGAGATTTTCCTGCAGACACCGGTCAGCAACTTCTTCGATACTCTGTCGGTGCGGCTGAAAGCCGAAGATGCTGCCGATAAAGACTGGCGCATTGCCATCCGCTTTACCGATCTGCAACAGAACTATCTGCTGTGGATTGAAAATGCCGTGCTGCATTACCGGCCACTGGCAGAACATGAAACGCCGGCAACCGACGCCACACTTAACCTGACCCATCCCCTGTTTGTCAGCATGCTGAGCGGGGAAGCCGGCATTAAGGATACGCTGTTTTCCGATAACCTCAGCGTGGATGGCAGCACGCTGGATCTGATCCGTTTCTTCTCACTGTTTGAGCAGCCGGAACCGGCCTTTGCCATTGTCCTGCCGGAATAACGGCCGCCGCACTCAGCGGCCGCGGCGGAACTGCCCGGGCGTCTGCTGAAACCAGCGCTGAAAAGCGCGGCTGAAATTACTGCTGTCACTGAACCCCAGCCGCAGGGCCACCGAAGTAATGGTTTCCTGTGGCCGGCGCAGCCAGTACTGCGCCATTTCCCGCCGCACCTCCTCCAGCAACTGACGGTAGCTGGTGTTTTCCTGCTGCAGATAACGGCGCAGCGTCCGTTCACTGAGATTGAAAACCTGCGCGATATCAGCCAGCCCCGGCTCGCCCTGTTCCAGCATGGCCTGCAGGCTGTTACGTACCCGTTCCGACCAGCTGAGCGCGTTCATTTTATGCAGATACTGCTCAACCAGTGCTTCATTGGCCGCCGCCATCTGTTCGTCACCGGGCAGCGCCATGGCTGCCAGTTCAGAACGGCTGAACCACAGACAATTGGTGGCCGCCGCAAAGCGCACCGGACACTGCATCAGCCGGGTCCAGGGTTGGCCGCCGCCGGGCGGTTCACTGCGCAGCAGTTCGACTTCATCAAGAATGCGGGTGCGACCGGTCAGCTGGCGGGCAAAGGTCACGATGGTGGCAAAAAAACCGTCCACCGCCAGCGGGCTGATGGGTACCCCGGCCAGCGGATCAATCACAAATCCGGTACGGGTGGCCTGATGTACCACACGGATATTCACCGTATTCGACACCAGCGCATGGTAGCGCCCCATTTTATCAATCACCTGCTGCATATTACTGCAACTCAGCATCAGCAGGCCGAGGGCACGGAAATGCATGGGCTGCACATAGGCAGCCACCTGCAGGGCAAACGCCGGGTCGGCGGTTTTTGCTTCCAGCTGCTGCCACAGGCCGGTCATCACCTGAATGGGCACCCGGCTGTCGGGCTGGCGTTCCAGTTCCGCGAGATCCAGTCCGGCCGCAGCAAAAAACCGCTGCGGATCGAAACCGTTTGCCGCTAACGTTCTGGCGACCGCCAGTGGCCAGGCGGCGATGGTGGAATAAGATGGGCGCATACAATCATCCGGCGGCCGCGCCGCAGAAAAGAGTCGTTATTATTGTTATCGCGTACAGCGTCAGTGGCCGCGACGGGCTTCTTTACCGCCACTGAGCAGCAGTGTCGGTAAACGCAGAATATAAATACTGACGCCCAGACCAATCAATGGCAGCAGGATTTTAATCGTCAGCCGGTCGGTCAGCACAAACGCCGTGAGCAGCATGGTGCTCCACATCAGGATCAGGGTATAGACCTTGGCTTTCATAGGCATACCCTTGCCGTCCAGATAATAAATCACATAGCGGCCCAGTTTCGGGTGCTCCACCAGCCAGCGGTAAAAGCGGGGGGAAGTCCGCACAAAACAGGCCGCCGCCAGCAACAGAAAGGGTGTTGTCGGCAGTACCGGCAGAAAAATACCGGCCACGCCCAGTGCCACGCTCAGCCAACCGATCGCAAACACCAGCGAACGCAGCAGCGGCTGGCGGATAACGGCGCGCATGGCCAGCTGATCAGCTGGCAGCGGGTGGGGTTCATTCATATCCATAGTCTTTATTATGGACCCGCCATGGCCATTTTCACATCAGTAGCCGTGCTTTATGTCTGCGCATGACTGTGTTCCAGTAAAAAATCCACAAAGGTGCGGTTAGCCCGTGACAGATATCCCCCCTGCCGCCAGGCCACCGACAGGTCGAGCCATACCGGCTGTTCAAACGGCAGCGCCACCAGATCAGCGTCTTCGGCGATCACCATTTCCAGCAGTGTGGTGATACCGAAACCATGTTTCACAATCTGCTTGGTCAGCGGCAGCAGGTTGGTTTCAAAGCAGATCTTCGGGCTGAAATCGTGTTCCCGGCACAGCTGATCAATCACCTCGCGGTGGAAATAGCCTTTGCGGAACAGCACCAGATCTTCCGCGAAAAAATCACGGAAGCGCACCGTCTGCTGGCCGGCCAGATGGTGATCCTGCGGCAGGATGGCCATCATCTGATCGCGCAGAAAACTGCGTGATTCAAGATCCTCCGGCGGTGTATCAGCAACGATGACACCCATATCAATCTCGCCGCTGTAGATCATTTTCTGCAGCTGGCGGGTACCGGCCTCCACTACCGATAAGCGCAGCTGTGGGTAGCGGTGGCGGAACGCCATCAGAATCGGTGGGAAGTAATAAGAGCCCAGCATACTGGGAATGCCGATACGCACTTCGCCGCGGGCCATCTCGTGCAGCTCGCGCATTTCCAGCTCGGCATCCGCCAGTGCCTGCAGGATCTGACGCGCATGGGGCAGCAGAGTCTGACCTTCATCGGTCAGGCTGATATGACGTTCATTACGGTGAAACAACGTCAGTTCCAGCTCTTCTTCCAGCTTACGGATGGCCATACTGACCGCCGGCTGGGCAATATGCAGACGGTTGGCTGCAACGGTGAAACTGCCATTGTCGGCCACCGCCAGAAAGTAACGCAGGGCACGCAGATCCATAGAGACTCCGGTCACGGGCAGAGAACAAACTATAACAACTTCTTATACATATAATAAGAACTATATATTTTAATGATCACACTGCGACTGCTACTCTGTCTGTATTCCCTGCTGTTAGCTCTGATTCCTATGATTGAAACCCGCACACCGGCATTCTGGCGCGCGACTCTGGCGCTGTGCCTCGGCTCCTTTACCGTGTTTGCCAATGTTTATGTTACCCAGCCACTGCTGCCTATGCTGGCTCAGGACTTCGGTGTGTCACCGCTGGCCGCCGGCTGGAGTTTTACCGTCACCACCCTGATGCTGGGGGTGTCCCTGCTGATTTACGGGCCGCTGTCCGATGCCGTTGGCCGGCGGCCGATTATGATCATCACCATGGCCGGAGCAACGGTCGTGACTCTGCTGATCTGCACCATTTCCGATTTCCATACCCTGCTGATTCTGCGCGCTGTTCAGGGGCTGCTGCTGGGCGGTCTGCCGGCCATTGCCATCGCTTATATGGGTGACGAATTCACGAAACGGGCTCTGCTGGTTGCGGTTGGTTTTTATATCAGTGGTAACAGTCTGGGCGGGATCGGCGGTCGTCTGATCGGTGGTTTTATGGGGGATTTCGCTGGCTGGCAGAGTGCCTTTATGGTGATGGCCGCCATGAGCATTGTGCTGTGCGTGGTATTTGCATTTATGCTGCCGAAATCTCAGCATTTCACGCCCCAGCGGCTGCATCCGCAACAGATGCTGGCCGATCTCGGCGGTCACCTGAAAAATCCGGCGCTGCTGCTGGCGTATCTGGTGGGTGGGTTTAACTTCTTTATTTTTGTTAACCAGTACAGCTACGTCACCTTCGTACTGTCGGATGAACCTTACAGTCTTGCGCCCAGCCTGCTCGGTCTGCTCTTCCTGACGTACCTCACCGGTACCTTTGGCTCGGCCATTTCCGGTAAGGTTGCCCAGCATCTGTCACAGCCCTTATGTATGGCGCTGGGTATTGTCATTCTGATGATCGGCTCGCTGGTGACTCTGCTGCCGGGCATCGTGTTTATTATTGCCGGTCTGTTTATCAACAGTTTCGGTTTTTTCTTTGCCCACTCCAGCGCCAGCAGCTGGGTCAGCCATCATGCGCAACGTGCACGCGCCAGCGCCTCATCGCTGTATCTGCTGTTTTATTACACCGGTGCCAGCAGCGGTGGTTTTTACCTGCATATTTTCTGGGAATGGCAACACTGGGCCGGTGTGGTGGCCGGCTCACTGCTGGTGTTATGCGCCACGCTGATCATGTCTCTGATATTACGGCGCTACGTTCCGGCTCAGGTTACTACTGCAGTCTGACCTGATACTGATACGTCATGGACGGCGGGTTGGTCTCACTGCCTGCCGTCATGGTGCCGCCAAGATTCAGCATGAAGGAGCCGACACCCGTCGCGTAACCATCACTATCTGTCACGGAAGAAGGATCAGACGAAAACTCCAGACTGTCAGTCGTACTGCTGATGTTTTCATAGGTATAACTCAGCCCCAGTGTGCCGGTATCCACGGTAACCGGACTGACAGAACCATCACCGACATACAGTGCCATATTGCTGTCAAGCGCCTGGGTAATTTCTGTACTGCCGGAATCCGGCGTTATGGTTCCGTAATTACTCACGGTCACGGTGTAACGCACGAGCGCACCGGGAATCGCTTTCGGATTATTAGTACCATTGACCGGGTCACTGAGCACTTCTGATGCTGCACTGATCGTCAGGCTGGTATAGCCGCTGCATTGAAAAAGGCCGGATGAAGGAACAATACTGTAACTGCTATCATCGGGCGTCTTCCAGTACAGGCGATAAGAATCTGACCCGGTATATTCCTGATGCCGGTATTCCAGACTGTGGTAACCCGCTTCAAGGTAAAGTGTGACCGGATTCTGCGGTGAATTATTTGCACTGTGAGGCCCGTATATCGCAGTACGGACCTGCCCATCCAACCAGAATTCGACCGCATCATCCCCATCCACGGCAAATAACCAGGTTCCGTCCTGCGGTATATACAGGTACCCCCTGAACACAGTCAGATAATGTTCGCTGGCGGCATCAAAGGGATTTCCGGAACCGTTAATGTTATTAAGTTCCTCGCTGCCATACAGGTATGCGGATGTTCCGAATGTATCAACCAGCTGCTGGTATTCAGCCGCAGTATCCGGGTAATCAATGCTGCCGTCTGACGTATCATAAAAACTTGCCCACACCCCGGATGATAAGCTGACCCCGGCAGGACAGGATGTTCCGGACGGTATGACAACATCACGGATATCCAGCGCCCCATTTACCGAATTATTATCACTGTTGGCATCGCTGATACTGTCATTAAAAACCGTGGCACCATAATCCCCGGTTGTTGCATATTCATCGTCACCGGGAATAACAGACAGGATCAGATCAGGGTAACTTTCACCACTGGTAACCGCTGCGCCATTGTAAGTACAGGCAGACCTGTTACCGCTCTGACAACTCCAGCCGCTGCCACTGACACTGTCAATAATCAGGTTATATCCCATATTCAGTTGCACACCGGTACCGGAAGTAACCGTCTGACTCCCCTGATTTGTTACTCTGAGAACCAGATCTCTGGCCGATTGTTTTGCCCAGAATTCAGGCGCAGTAACCGTCAGCCCAAGATCGTAACCGGCCAGCACTGTGTCGCCATACTCAACACCGGCGGTTCCGCCATCATCCGGGGGCACAAACACACTCAATGCTGTTGTGGCTATCGTGGTCCAGCCATTATTATTCGTACTGCAGCCAGAACTGCGGGAGGGGCGGCAGAACTGCAATGTAGTGGGCCCGTCATCACTGCTTTCTGCACCGCGGATTTCAAAAGTATGAATGCCCTGTGAAAGATAAACAGCTCCGGAATTCAGCACGCCATCAGTATTACTCCAGCTGCCATTCCACCATAAATCTTCACTGCTGGTTAACTGATTTCCCCACCAGCCACCGTATTCATTCTCCCAGCGGGCATCTTTCGTACTGCCGTCAATGCGCAGTTCAGCACCATATCCGAAATCGGCACCGTAACGGATCTGCCAGTACCCCGCTGAAGCCACATAAAATGAAGCATGAATATAAGTAACAATATTGGAGCTGGCACCAAACAGATTACTGTTCTCAATATCTGCAAAATTACTGACGAAACCATCGCCATAACCAGTGGATATGCTGCGATTATTGAACAGGGTCGCAGCCTGGCTCCAGCTGTCAGGATTCGTCGTGTTATACCGGCTCTGATAAGCTACGCCACCCTGAAAAACATCATAAACAGAAGAGGATGCGACCGAGTCGCTGTTGCCGTAATAAAAATAAACCGTGCGTTCGGAACCTGCCGAAATTGATGGAAAATTCACCCATATCCGTGCCGTCTGAGCAGAACTATCCCAGCTTTCGATCCAGAAATGCAGCTCACTGCTGTCATCACTGTCGATGACTCTGAGATCACTGCCGTCTGAAGACCAGCTGTAACCGTTGTACAGATCGCCGGCACTGATATCAACAGCGACCGGATAATCAGTCTGAGAATTTCCCGACAAAGTAATGTTGACTTCTGTGCGGTATGCCCAGCTTTCATTCCAGTAGGCATTGACCCCTAGGCTGATAAACAGAAGCAGTGGTAACAGAATAATACGGAAAGACATAAATACAGCTCAGTGCTACGCAAATGGCTGTATTTTATAATAGAGCGTTACAGGATTCTCCTGACAATATTTGTCAATCAACGCCCTTCAATGGCTGATCACCGGTTAAATTTCCAATATTTACCAAGAACAGACATTCAGAAACGCCGACTGAAGCGTCTGCGGTATTCCGTCGGCGTTAACCCGGTTTTTTTACGGAATAAACGCCGGAATGAACTGGCGTCTTCATAGCCGACGTCATTCATCACCACATCCACCGTGCGCTCAGTTTCCTCCAGTAATTTCTGTGCGGCTTCGATACGGATCGACTGCACGTAGGTATTGGGGGGCATATCCAGCGCAGCATTGAAACGACGGATCAGGGTGCGCTTGGAAACGCTGAAACGTTCCGCCAGCTCATCGACGGTAAAGCCGGCCGCATAATGCTCTTCCAGCCACGCCTGCACCTGCTTGACCAGATCATCCTTATGCGGTTTGGCCAGCCGCATCAGGGAATACGACAGCTGACTGTCACGGCGGTAATCAATAACAAACGCTTTGGCGGTCTGAATGGCTGTCTCAAACCCGAAACTGCGTTCAATCATGTGCAGACCGAGATCGAACCAGGCCAGGCCACCGCCGGCGCAGTAAATGTTGTCATCGCGGGTAATCAGCTGATCTGCTTTCAGATCCACCTGTGGATAACGGCGGGCAAACTGTTCGCTGAAGCCCCAGTGGGTGGTGGCGGTTTTGCCATCCAGAATGCCGGCTTCGGCGAGCAGGAAATTACCGGTGCAGTTACCGGCAATGGTCCAGCCGGCGCGGTCAGCGCGCTGCAGCAGTGCCATCAGCTCAGGTGTATTGCCGACCACATCCTCCACCGGGCCACCGATGGTCGGAATGACGATGGCATCCACATCCTGCACCTGGTCGTAACTCATATGCGCCAGCAACTGAATACCGTTAATGCACTTCACCGGCTCACCATCCGGGCTGGCGATGCGTACATTGAACAGCCGCCGTGGCTCCTGCCCCTGAATCCGGTTCCAGGTCACACCGGCGAGACCGAACAGATCTGCTACCCCGGTCATGGCGGACGACAGCGCCTTATCGAAACCCACGATCACTACATTCAGCATATCCGCCACAGAGCACCTCTTATTCTGTTTAGCCAGTGTCACAATCAGCTTTAAGTGTGGCTATATTGACGATTAACCTGCGGCATGACAAGCCCGATACTGGCTAAAAGAGTCAATTGCGGAGAAACACCTTGGCCCACCTCATGAATAATAAAGATCTCGGATTCCTGCTGTACGAGGTATTCGGGGCAGAACAACTGACGACGCTGGCGCATTATCAGGACCACGACCGCACCACCTTCGACGGCATTCTGGCCACCAGTGAGCGTATTGCGGCGGACTACTTCGAACCGCACAACGCCAAAGCCGATGAACACGAACCACAATTCGATGGCAAAACCGTGTCCACCATCGCGGAAGTAAAAGACGCCTGGCGGCACTTCGCCGCCAGCGGGCTGTTATCCGCCCGTCACCGTTTTGATGATGGCGGGATGCAGCTGCCGGCGCTGATCAACACCGCCGCCAATGCCTATTTTATGTCGGCCAACCCGTCCACTGCCGGTTACCCCTTCCTCACCAGCGCCGCTGCCAATGTGATTCACGCCTTCGGCAGTGAAGAGCAGAAAAACACCTTTGTGCCGCACATGTTCAGTGGTCGTTTCGCCGGCACCATGGCGCTGACCGAACCGGATGTCGGCTCTTCCCTCGGCGATCTGACCACCAAAGCCACGCCGGCAGAGGACGGCAGTTACCGCATCAAAGGCCAGAAAATGTATATCTCCGGCGGTGATCAGGACATCACCGACAATATCGTGCATCTGGTACTGGCACGCATTGAAGGCGCGGAAAAAGGGGTGAAAGGTATTTCGTTATTTATCGTGCCGAAATTCATCACCCACACGGACGGCACCCTGGCGGAACGCAACGATGTGCAGCTCGCCGGGCTGCTGCATAAAATGGGTTACCGCGGTACCACCTCCACTGTACTCAGTTTCGGCGAACAGAATAACTGCACCGGCTATCTGATCGGCGAGGCCGGTAAAGGCCTGATGTACATGTTCAAGATGATGAACGAAGCGCGCATCGGCGTTGGCCTCGGCGCTGCCATGATCGGCTACCGTGGCTATCTGGAATCAGTGGATTACGCCCGTAACCGGCCACAGGGCCGCTCGCCGGCGGAAAAAGATCCGCTCAGCAAACCGCTGAATATTATTGAACACACCGACGTCAGACGTATGCTGCTGGCGCAGAAATCCTACGTCGAAGGATCGCTTGCCCTGTGCCTGCTGGCCGCCCGCCTGGTGGATGAACAGGAAGCCGGTGGCGATGCCGACAGTGGTATTCTGCTCGACCTGCTGACCCCGGTAGTGAAATCCTTTCCATCATATTACGGACCTCGTGCCAACGACCTGGCCATCCAGGTACTCGGCGGCGCCGGTTATACCCGTGAATATCCGGTCGAACAGTGCTACCGCGACAACCGCCTGAATCCGATTCACGAAGGTACTCATGGTATCCAGTCGCTGGATCTGCTCGGCCGCAAACTGTGGCAGCACAATGGTAAAGGGCTGAAACTGCTGATGGCGCGTATTCACGCCACGCTGGCATCGGCCAGCCAGAAAGAGCCACTGGCGGCCCTCGCCGGCGAATATCAGTCGCGGCTGAAAACCGTGCAGGAAACCACCCTGCTGCTCGGCGGCGCCCTGCAGAACGGCAAAGTCAGCGAAGCGCTGGCGAATTCTGCGCTGTTCCTCGACATGATGGGCAAAACCATTATCGGCTGGCTGTGGCTGGAAATGGCCGATAAAGCCATTGCAGTATTTTCCGCTTCAGAATCCCCCGCAGACCAGGCCTTTATGGCCGGTAAAATTCAGGCAGCGCGTTATTTTATCCGCTGGGAATTACCGGAAACCGAACATCAGGCACGTCTGCTGCAGAATTTCGACAGCAGCTGCAGCGATATGAAAAGTGAGTGGTTTTAAGCGGCCCTCTGCTGCGGAGAATAAAAATGACAGACAAATTAATCACCGACGTCAGCGATCATATCCTGACGATTACCTTCAACCGCCCGGAAAAAATGAACGCCCTGGATCCGGAGAGTTTTTATCTGCTGGCACAGGCACTGTACCGCCTGCAGAGCGAAGACGATCTGCGCGTGGGTATTATTCAGGCCAACGGCGATCACTTCACCTCCGGTCTTGAACTGGACAAGTGGGCGCCGGTTTTTGCCACGGGCGAAGGTCCGCAACTGCCGGCAAAACACATCGACCCTTACGGCGTCAGCGGCGAAATTCTGACCAAGCCACTGATCATGGCCGCACAGGGCCTGTGTTATACCTCGGGGCTGGAGCTGCTGCTCAATACCGAGATCCGCCTGGCCACCGCAACAACCCGCTTTGCCCAGCTGGAAGTAAAGCGGGGGATTTATCCCTGTGGTGGCGGCACCGTGCGTCTGCCGGAAGAAATCGGCTGGGCCAGGGCCCAGCGTTATCTGCTCACCGGTGATGAATTCAGCGGTCAGCAGGCGTATGACTGGGGCATGCTGACTGAACTGTGTGAACAGGAAAACCTGCACAGCCGCGCACGCGAACTGGCACAGAAAATTGCTGCTGCAGCACCACTGGGGGTCCGCGCTGCACTGACCTCCGCTAAAACCGCCCGCCTGCAGGGGGATACCGCTGCTCTCAGCTGTGTGTTCAAAGACATGAGCAAGGTACTGAAAAGTGAGGATGCTATGGAAGGTGTACGCTCATTTATTGAGCGTCGTCCGGCAGCATTCAAAGGGCGCTGAGCCAGCGCCGCTTTGGCACTATGTTGCCAAAGCGGCCAATTATCATTGAATCACCACTTAAATCTTTAGCCCTGCGATTGACTTCTATACTGGTTCTATTGTTGTTAAGTCAAACGGACTTTTGTGATGAATTCCCTGCCCCTGAGAACGAAACTCTTCGCCGTCACCATCACCGTTATTATTGCCATTGCCCTGGCCCTGACTCTGCAGACCTACCGCGGTATTTCAGATCTCAGTGCTGAAGTCGCGGCACAGACCGAAGCCAACCTGCACGATGTGGTGATCACCCGCCTGCAGACTAACGCCCACGCGTATGGAGAAGAGGTTACCGGCTATATTAATTCCGCTTTCCGTATTCCATCCCTGCTCGCTGCCATGGTTGCACGCAATATCAGTAAAAATCCGGTGGAAAAAATCAACCGTGATCAGCTGCACGATGAAATTCACTCCGCGATTGAATCGGCACCACATGTCAGTGCCGTCTACGCCATGCTGGAAGCCGACGCTTATGGCGACCGGGATCAGTACCTTGGCAGCCATGAAGAACACACCATTACTGACGACGGCTCCCTGGCCAGCTACTGGGTACGGGAACAGGACGGGAAACTCACTTCCTATAAACTCGACGGCGCGGAAATCAAATACCGTGATAACCGCAATGAATTCGGTCAGCGTGAAGCCGAATGGTATCTGTGCCCGATGGAACAGAAAAAAGCCTGTGTGGCCGAGCCTTACCTGTTCGAAATTACCGAAGGCTACAGTGAAATGATGACCAGCCTGACAGTACCTGTGCTGTCCGGTAACCGTTTTATGGGCGTGGCCGGCATTGATGTTAACCTGCCCCTTTTCCGTGTTCTGACCGAACAGCTAAGTCAGAAACTCTACGCTGGCACTGCCAAAGTAACCCTGCTCAGCCATAACGGCCTGATTGTAGCCTCCAGCCATTACCAGAAGTTTGCCGGCCAGCCATTAACACAGGCCCTGCCACAATATGGCAGTCAGCTGGCCAGTCTGCATAACAATGGTGGCCTGCTGGAAAAAGACGGGCTTATTTTTGTTTCCCGCGCCCTGCCCATCAAACTGGCGGAAACTGAATGGTCATTACTGATTGAACTGCCCTCCTCGGTGGCACTCGCGGCACTGCAGCAACAGGAAGCACTGATCAACGGCATTAAAAATGAGGTCATCAGCCAGCAATTAATAGTCGCCGCCATTCTGGCAGCAGTCGCATTGGGTATTATGACCCTGCTGATCCGCTCAATTGTCAGTCCGTTACAGCAGCTGAATCATCAGGTTGAGCAGTTATCCGGCGGCCACGGAGATCTGACCCGGACACTGAAACTGGATACCCATGCTGAACTCATTGAGCTCAGTGGTGGCTTTAACCATTTTCTGCAGAAACTGCGCGATATGATTAATGCGCTGAAAAATGTCAGTAATAATGTGCGTGAAATGTCCGCCGATAATCAGCGTATCAGCCAGACCACCCGCGAAAATACCGATCAACAACAACAGGAAATGGACAACGTGGTCACCGCTACTCAGGAAATGTCGGCCACCGCCCATGAAGTGTCCCGCATTGCCTCTGATGCGGCCGGTAAAACGCGCGATATTCACACCACCATTAATGAGTCGCAGCAGATTCTGTCCGGTGCGGCCAGCAGTGTGCAGCAGCTGACCAACAGCATGGACAGCGCTACCGAATCCATCTCCCGCGTGGCATCACGCTCGGATGACATCAACGGTATTCTGGAAGTGATCCGCAGTGTCGCGGAGCAGACCAATCTGCTGGCGCTGAACGCCGCCATTGAAGCTGCACGCGCCGGTGAGCAGGGGCGTGGCTTTGCCGTCGTCGCCGATGAAGTACGAACTCTGGCATCGAAAACCCACGATTCAACCGCCGAAATTGATGCGCTGATTTCCAGCCTGCAACAGGAAGTGCAGACCACGGTCGATATTATTGAACAGGGTAATAAAACCGCCACCGGAGCAATGGACTCCACCCGTCAGGCGAATGAAGCCCTTCATACCGTTGTTTCTGCCATCGGCGATATTGCCGACCATATCAATCAGGTTGCTACCGCGGCGGAGGAACAAAGCTCCACCAGCAATGAAATTACCCGCAACCTGACCGTGATTGGGGATGCGACACAACGCCTGGTCCGGCTGGCACAGGAAGCCAGTCTCAGCAGCGAGGAAGTCGCCGCAGAACTGGATAAACTGGACGCCCAGCTTAACCAGCTGAAGACCTGATCCTCGCCGGCTTCTGTATGCACATGGACAGAAGCCGGCAGCATTTTCTCAGCAGATCATCCGACACCTCCTATACTGATCAGATAGCCTAACTTAAGCCGGAGGCTTCAGATGCACTCGATGCCCTTGAAGAGCAAGCTCTTTGCTCTCACCGTTATTATGATTATCGCCATCTCAGTGGCTCTGACCTGGAAAACCTATCAGGGCATCACCGGCCTCAGTGATCAGGTGACACAGCAGACCGAAGACAATCTTCACAGCGCGGCCATCAGCCGGCTGCAGACCAGCGCTCATGCCTACGGCGAAGAAATCCGCGGCTATATCAATGCCGCTTACCGTATTCCCATGTCTGTGGCTGCCCTGATCCGCGGCAGCATAGGTATCGGCAACAAAGGCCTGCTGACCCGTACTCAGTTGAGTGAACTGGAAGGCAATATTCTCGCTGCCAATAGCGATATCAGCTCCATTTATTCCCAGTTTGAAGCCAATGGTTATGATGGTCTGGACGACGTTTATAAAGACCAGGACTACATCCACACGGCAGCCACCACCGGCACCCTGGAAATTTACTGGGTGCGCACCGCCGATGGCCATATTGAACAGCAGAAGGTGGAAGACCCGAAAGAAAAGTACCTTGAAGGCGTTAACGAATTCGGCCAGCGTGAAGCCGAATGGTACCTGTGTGGCCGGGATACGAAAAAGCCCTGCCTGATGGAGCCTTACCTGTATGAAATTGAGGAAGGCTATAACGAAATGATGACCAGCCTGACCGTGCCGGTCGTCATAGACGGCCGCTTCCGCGGCATTGTCGGTGTTGACGTCAACCTGCCGGTGTTCCAGAAACTGACCGAAAAACTCAGCGCCGACCTGTATGAAGGTGAAGCCAGGGTGACCCTGCTCAGTGAGCTCGGGCTGATCGTCGCCTCCAGTCATTATCAGCAACAGACCGGCCGGCCATTAAAAGAGGCAATGCCTGAACTCGGCGATCAGCTGATGTCACTGGATGAAAACTCCGGTTTGCTGGAAACCGCTGACAGCATTTTTGTTGCCCACCCGCTGCCCATTACCGCGTCCGGCAGTCAGTGGTCGCTGCTGATTGAACTGCCCTCTTCTGTGGCACTGGCGTCACTCAAAGAACAGCAACAGTTAATCCGTGATGTCAAAAACAGTGTGGTCAGCCAGCAACTGATTATGACCGTTATTCTCGCCATCATTGTACTCGGCATTATGGCGCTGCTGATCCGCTCAATTGTCAGTCCGTTACAGCAGCTGAATCATCAGGTTGAGCAGTTATCCGGCGGCCACGGAGATCTGACCCGGACACTGAAGCTGGATACCCATGCTGAACTCATTGAGCTCAGTGGTGGCTTTAACCGTTTCCTGCAGAAACTGCGCGATATGATTAATGCGCTGAAAAGTGGCAGCAATAATGTGCGTGAAATGTCCGCCGATAATCAGCGTATCAGCCAGACCACCCGCGAAAATACCGATCAACAACAACAGGAAATGGACAACGTGGTCACCGCCACTCAGGAAATGTCGGCCACCGCCCATGAAGTGTCCCGCATTGCCTCTGATGCGGCCGGTAAAGCACGCGATATTCACGCCACCATTAATGAATCGCAGCAGATTCTGTCCGGCGCGGCCAGCAGTGTGCAGCAGCTGACCAACAGCATGGGCAGTGCCACCGAATCCATTTCCCGTGTGGCATCACGCTCAGATGATATCAACGGTATTCTGGAAGTGATCCGCAATGTCGCGGAGCAGACCAACCTGCTGGCGCTGAACGCCGCCATTGAAGCTGCACGCGCTGGTGAGCAGGGTCGTGGCTTTGCCGTCGTCGCCGATGAAGTACGTACTCTGGCATCGAAAACCCACGATTCAACCGCCGAAATTGATGCGCTGATTTCCAGCCTGCAGCAGGAAGTGCAGACCACGGTCGATATTATTGAACAGGGTAATAAAACCGCCACCGGAGCGATGGACTCCACCCGTCAGGCGAATGATGCCCTCCATACCGTTGTTTCTGCCATCGGCGATATTGCTGACCATATCAATCAGGTTGCCACCGCGGCGGAAGAACAGAGCTCCACCAGCAATGAAATTACCCACAACCTGACCGTGATTGGTGACGCGACGCAGACACTGGCACGACTGGCACAGGAAGCCAGCCTCAGCAGTGAGGAAGTGGCCGCGGAACTGGATAAACTGGACGCCCAGCTTAACCAGCTGAAGACCTGATCCACTACATAATGTTGAGTGATCTGCCTCTCAGATCACTTCCGGCAGGCCCGGAGCCGGAAAGCCGGGTCCGCGCCAGTCGGCAGATATTCCTGCGCGTAAATCACCGGGGTCAGTTGCAGATAACGTTTCCGGCCGGCCATGGTATCAATCAGAAACACGCCTTCGCCCGCGGAATTTTGGCGACAAAAGGAGATGCATGCCGTCCCACACCTGTTCTGCAGCCAGTGGGGTATTGGCTTCAATCATGGTCCAGGGCACATGGGCCGGAGCAATGGCCTGAAAGCAGCGCGTCATTCCCACGTTATCGTGACCGATATGGTAACTGACGGCGCTGGGAAAAATGCGTTTTTCAGCCCGTACAGCAGCGTATTCACCTGCCAGTAGTGCGGGGAAATAATACCGTCAGCCGCCATTAATTGATCGGGATGATTATTCATTAATTCCGGTTTCAGGTAGGAAATGCCGTTTATTCCCAGAGTCCGGCAGGCATCAAAAGAAATCAGTTTTACGCAGGGGTATCAGGTGCCGCAAAGGCGCTGATTTTAGCGGCGGGTGCAGATACAGACAGCGAATCTTTTCGCCTTCACCATCAACGCCACTGCAGTTCGCAGTTGACCCTGGCAGCAGGCTGGGACAAAGTGAGAAATAAAAGTATTGCGCCAATGACCTCCCACTACCGCCATCCCCACCCGCCCAGTCCGGCAGCACGTTTCACAGCGCTGGCCCTGCGTCTGATCCGTCGCCGTCAGCAGATGCTGCAGGAAGTTCAGAGCGGTCGTTATCACCACCACCCCGCGGCCATCCCGCGTGCCGTACACCGACACTGTCAGGTTGAAGAAAGTATCGTCTGCGGGCGCCGCTTCTGGACGCTTAGTCCGGCAGTAAAAGCGTCCGCCCCCCCGGTACTGTATCTGCATGGCGGCGCTTATACGCGCAATATTATCCGTTACCAGTGGGACATGCTGGCGCAGCTTTCCCGCCTCAGCGGTGCTGCTTTTCTGGTACCGGATTATCCGCTGGCCCCGGCTGCGGACTGGCAGCAGATACAGACCTTCGTCCGCGCCGTGTGGGAAGCGTCTGCCCGCCATGGCTGCCTGACATTGCTGGGCGATTCTGCCGGCGCCGGACTGGCGCTGCGTCTGGCTCAGGAGCTGCAGCAGGCCGGCCAACCAATGCCGCAGCAGCTGATTCTGTTATCCCCCTGGCTGAATCTGCAGGGCGGTGATCCGGCGGTTGCTGACATTGCCCCCGGCGACCCCATGCTGGAGCCGGCCGGCATAGCCGCCGCTGCTGCGGTATACGCCCGCGGCCGGACTCTGACGCACCCACATATCAGCCCGTTATATGGCCCACTGGACGGCATCCGTGGCCTGAGTGTCTTCGCTGGTGGCAACGATATTCTTTACCCGGATGCCGTCGCTCTGCGACAGAAAGCACTGAATACAGGGGTCAGCATCCGCAGCTATGACTACCCGGCTATGTTTCATGTCTGGATGGCGGCCGGCTGGCTGCCGGAAGCAAAACACGCACTGCAGCAGATCGCCCGCCTGCTGTAACTGCCATTGCTGCCAGTCAGGACTGGTTTCTGCCACGCCAACTTATTACACTAATGTAATAATCACTTATGTAGAATGCCATGTCGTTATTTTCCTCCACCGACGAGCAGCTGGATGCCTTTGCGGCCAAATACCCGGGTTTCACCCGTGCCGAGGCCGGCCTGGTGCGCCTGATCCGCGCCGTTGACCGGCAGATGACCGATAAAGCTAACTTTCAGCTGCGTCAGTACGGTCTGACCCTGAGCGAATACAATGTGCTGACCATGCTGGATGCCTCCGGCGAAGGCCTCAGCGTATCGCAGCTGGCCACCCGCACCGGCGAAAAGGCTTCCAACACGACCCGCCTGACCGATCAACTGGTGAAGAAAAATCTGTTGTTACGCGAAATCAGTGCACAGGACCGCCGTGTCTGGCTGCTGAAAATCAGCAGTGAGGGCGAAGCCCTGCTGCAGCGTCTGCTGCCGGTGATCGGTGCCCAGCTGCAACGGATCTTCGCGCCGTTCAGCACAGAGCAGTGCACCGCACTGGAACAACAGCTGAAAACCCTGCTGGCCACCACGGATAACGAGCCGGGCTGATGACCACTGCCCAATTGACAAACCGCCTGCGCGGCAATGGCACGGCCTGGCTGCAGAGCGTGCGCGGTGCCATGCGCGGCGAACGCGGTGCCTGGCTTTTTGTCGCCAAGGCCATGCTCTCCATGTATCTCGCGGTGGGACTGGCAATGGCGCTGGAACTGCCCTCCCCCAGTATGTCGATGCTGACCGTTCTGGTGGTGATGAACAGCCAGTCGGGCATGGTCATGGCAAAAAGTTTCTACCGCATTCTCGGCACCCTGCTGGGTGTCAGCGCTGCGGTCATGATTGTTGCTGCCTTTCCTCAGCAACCAGTGCTGATGCTGGCGGCCATTGCCCTGTGGAGTGGTATGTGTGCGGCCGGGGCCCAGATTTTCAAAGGCTTCCGCGGCTACACGTTCGTGCTCAGCGGTTACACGGTGGCGATGATTGTGCTGCCGGTGGTCAATACACCGGAAGCCATTTTTGACGTTGCCGTACACCGCTTTATCGAAGTTCTGCTCGGTCTGGCGGTGACCACTCTGGTCTTTGATGGCCTGTTCCCGGTGCAGCTGTCTGCTCAGGTCAGGGCACTGGCGCAGGGCAACCGTCAGTACCTGCTGGAACAGGTGCAGCATATTCTGTCGGCGGCCGGCAAGCCGCGGCCGGAACTGCACGCCGAAAGCTCGCGCAAAGCCATCGGTTTTGAAGATCTGCTGAATAATGCCGTGTTTGAAGGCCCGTGGCTAAGCAGCATCAGCCGGCCGCTGAAACGCAGTAATCACTACTTCATGCAGACCCTCACCCGGCTGCAGGCTTTCCACCGCCTGCAGCAGCGCAGTGCCGGTCAGTTTCCGCAGGTGCACCGTCTGCTGCGCCAGCTCAGTGCGCCGCTGCCCGCCCGGCTGGACAGCGGCAGCCGTGACCATGCCCTGCTGGTGCCGGATCTGCAGCAGATTGCAGCAGCCATCAGTCAGCAGAAAGCCGTCCTGCGTCAGCAGCTGCCGGCCGCTGAACAACCGCTGTTCGATACCGGTGCTGCACTGCTGACACAGATGCTGAAATCCCTGATCCGCTGCCTGCACACGCTGTCGCTTACCCGTCCGGAGGAAAACAGCAGGCGTATGCCGGCCACCCGTTTCAGCCGTACCTATGATCCGGTTATGGTCATGCTGAGCATGGCACGGACCAGCCTGATTACTTTTGTCGTCGGTCTGCTATGGATCGCCAGCGGCTGGTCCTCAGGTGCCACTGGCATGTTTATCGTGGTCGCCCTCAGCATGATGCTGGCGCCGCTGCCTAACCCGCTGGCAGCAGTCCGGCTGGCCGCCGCCGGGCATACTGTGGCGCCCTTTATTGCCCTGCTGTGCTTTTCCATTCTGCCGTCACTGACGACCTTCCCGCTGCTGATCACAGGGACCGCGCCGTTTCTGCTGATTATGCTGTATATCGTGACCCGCCCGGGCTGGGCCGGTTTCGCTGTCCCGCTGAATTTCGGCTTTATGGTGGCACTGAATATCGGCCACAGTCCCGGTACCGATTATGTGTATTTCTTCAATGAAATGCTGGCGGCCATTACCGGTGTGGCATTGGCTACCAGTGGCTTTTTACTGTTTCCCGGCGTGAATGGCAGCCATGGTCAGCTGCGCCGTTTCAAAGGCTTTCTCGACGACAGCGTGCGCCTCGCCGCCACGGCCTCACACCCGCATCTGGCTGAACATCTGGAAAGCCGCAACCGCGATATCAGTGTGCAGATGCTCAGTCAGCTGCCGCCCGGCAGTGAACAGGCAGCGGCCTTTTTACACTATGCCCTGCTGGTGCAGGAAACCTGCTATGTGCTCACGGCCCTGCGCGAAGATCTGAATGAGGCCGGCACCAGTAATAGCCAGAAACAGATTATTGCCGACGTGGTGCAGATCATTGCCGGTCACTGGCAGCCGGGAGGCATCAGTGCCCGCGGACATACCCGCCTGAATACCTGTCTGGCACTCGCCCTGAATGACAACGTCACGGAAGAGCCGGCGGCGGCCAACTCCGTACGTGAACATCTTTATCTGCTGGCTGACGTGCTGGATGAACAGCTCAGCCAGGCAGCTCAGTCGTCTGAGGAGACCCGTGTTGCCTACTGAATTTTCACTTTCCGGTGTTTATCTGCCCGGCGGCGTTTTATTACTGCTGCTGCTGTTACCGGTATTCGCCGTGACTGACCGCCTGCTGCTGCGCAGTGGCGCCTATGCCTGGTTATGGCACCCGTCGCTGTTCCGTATGGCGATGTTTCTCTGCATTTACTGTATTTCTTATGTTCTGTTACTGGGTTAATCACTGTGAATAAATCCTCCCTCATCCGCACCGGTGCCACCGGCCTGATTGTTCTTGCCGCCGCCGTATCGGCTCACTGGGCATGGTCGCACTACACCACCGCCCCCTGGACCCGTGATGGCCGGGTACGCGCCGATATCGTCCGTGTCTCAGCCGATGTTTCCGGCCTGGTAACCCGGGTCGCGGTGCACGATAACCAGAAAGTAAACGCCGGCGATCTGCTGTTTATTGTCGACCGTGACCGCTACCGCCAGGCGGTGGAAAAAGCACAGGCGGATCTTGCCCTGGCACGGGCCGATGCCGAAGCCGCCGCGGCCAACGCCGCCATGACTGAGGCCAAAGTACACGCCAGTGACAGCCGTTATGAAATGGAAAAAGAACGCGCGGAACGCCGTGCCCGGCTGAACGATGTTGTCTCAGCCGAAACCGTACGCGACAGCCGGGCGGTGGCGGCTGCCGCCGAAGCTGAACTGCATCAGGCGCAGGCAGAGAACAAACTGGCCGCCGCCAATGTCAGCAAATCCAGAGCGGCAATCCAGCAGGCTGAAACCACGCTGGCGATGGCAGAACTGAATTATCAGCGCGCCGCAGTCAGGGCTGCCTCGGCCGGCACCATCACCAATCTCGATATTAAGGAAGGCGATTACATTACCGCCGGCGTGCCCAGTCTCGCCCTGCTGAGAGATAACAGCGTGTGGGTTTACGGCTATTTTGAAGAAACCAAACTGCCGTCCATCCATGTTGGAGACCCGGCGGAAGTGAAATTAATGGCCGGAGATCTGACCATTGCCGGCGAAGTGGAAAGCATTGCCTCCGGTATTGCCGACAGCGCTGCTGCCACCAGTTATAATATGCTGGCCGATGTTACCCCGACCTTCAGCTGGATACGGCTGGCACAGCGTATTCCGGTGCGCATCCGTCTCGACAACAGCAGTATTCCAGCGGACTTTAATCTGGTCGCCGGCATGAGCGCCAGTGTCTCCGTGCACCCGCACAGTCGTGACAGGCAGTAATCCGGCTGGCAGACAGACAATAAAAAAGGAGCCATTGGCTCCTTTTTTATTGCACAGAATAACAACCGGATCAGCCCGGTTTTTTATAGCTTTTACGCAGACTCTTACGCGCTTTATCCTGTTTGATTCTGCGTTTATTCGCCGTCCGTTCCACCGCTTCTGCCCGTTTTTTACTGGAGTGACGTACGTCTTTTTTCTTCTCAGAATACGGGTTTTCGCCCTGACGGAATTCCATCCGGATCGGAGTACCGCGGATATCCAGTACACGGCGGAAGGTATTGGCCAGATAACGCTTGTAATCTTCCGGCAGTTCATTCGCCATATTGCCGTGCACAACAATGATCGGTGGGTTGGATCCCCCCTGGTGAGCATAGCGCAGCTTCGGCCGGCGATTACGCACCACCGGTGGCTGATGGCTGGCCACCGCATCTTCCAGAATCCGCGTCAGCATATTGGTCTGCCACTTCGCCATGGCGGAGTTATAGGCCTGATCCACCGACTCGTACAGGTGACCGACACCGGTACCGTGCAACGCGGAAATAAAGTGCATATCGGCAAAGGTCAGGAAGTCGAAGCGACGGTCAATTTCAGTTTTCACCCACTCTTTGTCTTCGCTACTCATACCATCCCACTTGTTGATGGCAATCACCAGCGCACGGCCGGAGTTGAGCACAAAGCTGAGCATATGCAGATCCTGCTCAACGATACCGGTACGTGCATCCAGCACCAGGATACAGACGTTACAGTCCTGGATGGCCTGCAGGGTTTTGATAATGGAAAACTTTTCTGCCGCCTCAGAAATATTCTTGCGCCGGCGGACGCCCGCCGTATCAATCAGGGTGTATTCCTGACCATGACGTTCGTAAGGAATATAAATGCTGTCACGGGTGGTACCCGCTTCGTCATACACCACCACCCGGTCTTCGCCGAGAAAACGGTTCACCAGAGTGGATTTACCCACATTCGGCCGGCCGACCACGGCAATTTTGATGCCTTTAACATTTAGCTCTTCGTGCGTGGAGGCTTCCTCACCTTCCAGCGCACGGAAATAATCGTCGTCATCCTGCGGCAGTTCGTCCATGACGTATTCAACCAGCGCAGTAACACCACGGTTGTGTGCGGCAGCAATGGCCAGCGGATCACCCATGCCCAGTTCGTAGAATTCACCGAGCACGATTTCCGGGTTTTTACCGTCGATTTTGTTGGCCACCAGATAGGCACTCTTGCCGCTGCGGCGCAGGTGTTCGGCAATCATGCGGTCGCCATTGGTCAGACCGGCAGACACATCGACCATAAAAAAGACGATATCGGCTTCCTGAATCGCCTGATAGCTCTGGCTCGCCATGGCTTCATCAATGCCTTCCTCTTCGCCGGTAATACCACCGGTGTCGATGACAATAAACGGCCTGTCACCGACCTTACCTTCCCCGTATTTACGGTCACGGGTCAGGCCGGCAATTTCTGCCACCAGCGCATCACGGCTTTTGGTCAGACGGTTAAACAGCGTGGATTTACCCACATTCGGACGCCCGACCAGGGCAATAACAGGAACCATATTCAGGCAACCTCGTTAGCGGAAACCACAGCAGTCTGACTGCAGTTTACTCAATTCTGTTTTCAGTATGCCGGATACAGAAAACGCCGCAATGTGCGGCGCTCCGTGTCAGCCGGCGGGAGACTCAGTCCTGACGGATATCGACCAGCAGCAATTCACCGGCATTGGTATACACCAACACACCGGCCTCAGTGGCCACCAGCGGACTGCGGATACCCATATCGCGGCCACGGATTTTACGCCAGTTGGTGCCTTCCGTCTGGTTAGGATAGCTGATATGCAGCGGTCTGGAACGGATCAGCTTACGCCCGGCCAGTGCGCCATCCACCTGATTCAGTACATACAGGTAGCCTTCTGCATCGGCCGTCACCAGCCAGCTGCCATAGGCGGTGATCTGTCCGGGCTGACGGTCACGCAGAGCTTTCTGGGTCCAGACATCGGCGCCACGGATAACGTCATAGGCTTTTACCGAGCCATCATCCAGCGTCAGATAAATATTGCCCAGCGCGATGGCCGGACTGCTGTAAGTGGAACCCTCTTCCTGCCAGCGGGTTTCACCGTTCGGGCTGATAGCAGCCACCTTACCGTGATAGCTGGCGGCATAGATAACGCCGTTGTCCCACAGCGGGGTACCGTCGATATCGACCAGGCGCTCGAGTTCGGAGCGGCCTTCCGGTGTTGCCAGGCGGACTTCCCAACGCGGAATCCCCAGGGTTTTATCCAATGCCAGTACTTTACCGGTAGCAAAGCCGGATACCACAAACTGATCCAGCACCAGCGGTGTACCGGTACCACGGACGCTCAGCACCGGCATGGCATTCTCATACGACCAGGCCTGCTGACCATTACTGCGCTCGTAAGCGGATACCCGGCCATCAACGGTCTGCACAAAGATACGGCCATAATCGGCGGCGACCGGCGCTACCGCTTCACTGGTCAGCTGAGTGTTCCAGACACGGCTGCCATCGTCAGCATTCAGGCAGTGCAGATAGCCGTCGCGGGTGGCGACAAACAGCTGGCCACGGTCAAACGTGACCGCGGCGGTTACCGGCTGTTCCAGATCGGTGCTCCACTCTTCACTGCCATCTTCGAGATCCAGCGCATAAACCGTACCGCTGGTATCGGCAGCATACACCACGCCGTTGTTGACCGCCGGCTGCAGGCGCACATAGGCTGCCCCCGGGCCATTGCCCAGTACCGTGCGCCATTCAACGTCGATGTCAGCCGAGCTGACAAAATCGGTCAGGCCGCTGTCATCGGTATCGGCGGCGTTATCCGGCTGACTGGCGCAGCCCGCCAGACAAGCCGTTAACAGCGCAGGAAACAGCCATGCACGCATCAGGCGTCCTCTTGTTCAGCTGTTGCAGAAGCAGCCAGGTTATCGATCTTACGCTGCAGCAGCTGAGTATTCAGACCCAGATTCTGGGCAGCTTCCTGAGCTCGCAGATAAGCCGCACGGGCTGCCGCGGCATCACCTTTCAGGAACAGGGCATCGCCTTTTGCTTCTTCAAACTGTGGCGCGTAGGCCGGGTCCGGTACGGTATTCACCAGTGCCAGCGCGTCATCGTATTTCTGCTGCTGAATCAGGATATTCGCCAGACGGGCCTGCGCAGTGTATTTCACCGGACCGTCTTCCGCGATGGCAATCACGCCCTGCAGTTCTTTGGCGGCGGCATCGAAATCACCGGCATCCGCCGCAAAGCGGGCGAGAAACAGAGCGCCGAACTGACCGTAGGTGCTGCTGCCGTATTCGCTTTTCAGCTGGGTCGCCATGGCTTCCATTTCTGCCTTGTCAGCATCGGTCTGCTGGGCCGCAGGCTGTGCAATTTTCTGCACCAGCTGACCGTACAGCAGTGAAGCAGATTCACCGGTTGTCTGCTGATGATCCTGGTAAGTGTTCCAGCCAAACCAGCCACCGGCGACAATCACCACCGCCAGCAGCAGGCTTTTACCGTTTTCTGCCCACCACTTTTTCAGCGCTTCTACCTGTTCTTCTTCTGTACGCATGTCAGTCATGTTTTCACATTCCCATCAGTGTTTTAAAAAATTTCTCTGGCAATCCAGTCGCCAGCATCGCTGACAGCAACGGTTTCCTGACCCGCTTCACCACGCAGGTCCTTGATGGTAACCGTGCCATTGTTGATTTCATCTTCGCCCAGCAGCAGCGCAATACGGGCACCGCTCTTGTCGGCCTTTTTCATTTGGCTTTTGAAACTGCCACCACCGCAGTGCGTCTGCACGCGCAGCCAGCTGTGTTCATCCCGCAGCTGATCGGCCAGCAGCAACGCCGCACGTGCACTGCCCTCGCCCACCGGACAGATATACACATCCAGAGTATTGAGTACTTCCTGCGGAATCAGTTCCAGCGTTTCCAGCAGCAGAATCAGGCGCTCAACGCCCATGGCAAAGCCAACTGCCGGGGTCGGTTTGCCGCCCAGCTGTTCCACCAGACCGTCGTAGCGGCCACCGGCACAGACGGTACCCTGGGCACCGAGTTTGTCGGTTACCCACTCAAACACGGTTTTGCAGTAATAATCCAGACCACGTACCAGACGCTGATTGATTTCGTATTGCACACCAGCGGCATCCAGAATGCTGCGCAGCAGAGCGAAATGCTGGCGGCTTTCGTCATCCAGATAGTCATGCAGCTGCGGTGCATCGGCCAGCAATGCCTGAGTAGCAGGATCTTTACTGTCGAGCACGCGCAGTGGGTTGCTGTCGAGACGACGCTGGCTGTCTTCATCCAGCTGATCTTTACGCGCGCCTAAAAATTCCACCAGTGCACCGCGGTATTGCGCCCGCGCTTCGTTACTGCCCAGAGTATTCAGCTGCAGCGTTACATGATCGCTCAGGCCCAGCATTTTCCACAGTCGGGCCGTCATCAGGATCACTTCAGCGTCGATGTCAGCGGTAGCCATGCCAAAGGTTTCGACACCGATCTGGTAAAACTGACGGTAGCGGCCTTTCTGCGGGCGTTCATGGCGGAACATCGGGCCGGTGTACCACAGACGCTGGGTCTGGTTGTACAGCAGGCCATGCTCTTCACAGGCGCGCACACAGCTGGCGGTGCCTTCCGGCCGCAGGGTCAGGCTGTCGCCGTTGCGGTCATCGAAGGTATACATTTCTTTTTCAACAATATCGGTGACTTCACCGATAGAGCGTTTGAACAGTGCCGTCTGCTCCAGAATGGGCATGCGGATTTCATCGTAACCGTAAGAAGCCAGCAACTCTTTTACTGTGCTTTCCAGATACTGCCAGACCGGGCTCTGCTCCGGCAGGATATCGTTCATGCCACGGATGGCCTGGATTTTCTTTGCCATAATTCTGTTTTTCCGCTGTCTGCTCAGGCGTCGCTGGCAATCATGTTTTTACGTTCTTCTTCGAGGTTGGCGGCGCGTTCCCGGATCATGCGTTCCAGATCATCCACCAGAGTGTCGTTGGTGACCTTGCCCGCTGGTTTGCCGTCGATATACACCAGATTCGGCTGACCACCGGTCAGGCCCAGGTCCACTTCTTTGGCTTCGCCCGGGCCATTCACCACACAACCGATCACCGCCACACTCATATCGGTGCGGATATCATCGACGCGCATTTCCAGCTCGTTCATGGTTTTGATGACATCGAAGTTCTGCCGTGAGCAGCTCGGGCAGGCGATAAAATTAATACCGCGGGAACGCAGCTTCAGGGATTTCAGCATATCCCAGCCAACTTTCACTTCTTCCACCGGGTCCGCTGCCAGCGAGACCCGGATGGTGTCACCGATGCCTTCCCACAGCAGCAGGCCAAGGCCAATGGAGGATTTCACTGTACCGCCACGCAGGCCACCGGCTTCGGTAATACCAAGGTGCAGCGGCTGCTCAATCTGGCCGGCAATTTTTTTGTACGCCGCTACCGTCATAAAAATATCGGAGGCTTTCAGGCTGAGTTTGAAATCCGGGAAATTCAGACGGTCGAGGATATCGATATGACGCATGGCGGACTCCACCAGCGCATCGGGGGTCGGCTCACCGTATTTTTTCTGCAGATCCTTTTCCAGTGAACCGGCATTCACGCCGATACGGATAGGAATATTGTTGTCACGCGCCGCGTCCACCACCGCCCGCACACGGTCTTCACGGCCGATGTTGCCGGGGTTGATGCGCAGACAATCGACGCCGAGTTCGGCGACGCGCAGGGCGATTTTGTAATCAAAGTGAATATCGGCCACCAGCGGGATGTTCACTTCTTTGCGGATTTTGCCAAAGGCTTCGGCCGCGCCCATGGTCGGTACAGAAACGCGCACAATATCGGCACCGGCATCCTGAGCACGCTGAATCTGCGCCACGGTGGCGGCAACGTCACAGGTTTCGGTGTTGGTCATGGTCTGTACCGCAATCGGGGCATCGCCACCGACCGGCACGTCACCTACCCAGATTTTACGGCTCTTACGCCGTTTGATGGGATTGTCGAAATGCATACTCATTATTTGGCTCCGGACAATGATTCCCGGTACATCCGGTATTCCGCCGAGCCCGGAAATTGTCGTTTGAGTTCACCGGCCAGATCTATCGCACGCTGAGTTTTGCCAAGAATGGTGGCCAGGCGGATTCCCAGCCACAGGCTCTGAGAGGAATGCTGGCTCTGCTTGCGCTCCACCATACGGTCGAAACGGTCAAAGTATTTCATCGATTCTTCATAACGCTGGGCTTCAAACAACAGCGTCGAGAGGCTGACCAGCGCATCCACATTGTAAGGGGTGATGCGCAGGGTCTGGGTGTAAGCGTTGATCGCGCTATTGCTGTCGGACTGGCGGTAATAGTTCAGCGCCAGATCGTTGTAAGCGCCCGGACGATTGTCGTAATAACGGTCGTTGGCAGCCGCGCTTAACTCATCCTCAGCATCTGCGTAGCGTTTCACCTGGGTATACAGGCGGCCCAGATGGTGGCGCGCCATGGTAAAGGACGAGTCATCATTCAGTGCCCGTCTGAAGTATTCTTCAGCCAGATCGTATTCGCCCTCATTCTGCCAGACCAGTGCCATGGCGTCGTTCGCGGGAGCATAACCGTCATCAATCTCCAGCGCTTTTTTCAGACGCGAACGGGCCAGATCCGGCCGCCCTTTCTGCAGATAAGCGATACCGAGCTTGGTGTAATTTTCAACGGCTTTTTCCGGTGATTTCTTCTTGGTAAAGCGGCTTTCGGTCACTGTCACACAGGAAGCCAGCACCAGGCTCATCACCAGCAGCAGGATCTTCGCCGTCAGGCGCTGCGTCATTGTACGTCTGCTCATAACATTTTCCCCTCTTCCACCTGCACAGCGTCGATATAACGCTGACTGCGGCGGGTTTTGTCTTCTACCCGCCCCACCAGCTGACCACAGGCGGCGTCAATATCATCACCGCGGGTCGAACGGATGGTCACAACATGCCCCTGACTGATGAGATAATCGCGGAAACGGTACACGCGGTTATTGCTCGGCCGGCGGTAACCTGAATTCGGAAACGGATTGAATGGTATCAGGTTAATCTTACACGGCACCTGTTTCAGCAGGTCAGAGAGTTGAGCAGCACACTCCATGCTGTCATTCACACCATCGATCATGGTGTATTCAATGGTGGCTTTACGTTTGTCCGGCAGTTTGCCGAGATAGCGGTTGGTGGCCGCAATCAGTTCCTTCAGCGGGTACTTTTTGTTCAGCGGTACCAGCTGGTTACGTAATTCGTCATTCGGCGCATGCAGTGACACCGCCAGGGAGACATCGGTTACATCTCCCAGTTTGTCCATCATGGGGACCACCCCTGAGGTACTCAGGGTCACCCGGCGCTTGGACAGGCCATAAGCGTTGTCGTCCATCATCAGCTGCATGGCATCGACAACATTATCAAAGTTGAGCAGGGGTTCACCCATGCCCATCATCACCACATTGGTGATCTTACGTTCCCGGCGTTCGCCCGGCGCATGAAAACTCATTGCCGCCACATACACCTGGCCGATAATTTCAGCCACGCTCAGGTCGCGGTTAAAGCCCTGCTTACCGGTGGAGCAGAAACTGCAGTCCAGTGCACAGCCGATCTGCGAACTGACACACAGGGTGCCACGCTCTTTTTCCGGGATGTAGACGGTCTCAACCGCACTGCCGCCGTCCATGCGCATCACCCACTTGCGGGTGCCATCGGCGGAGATATCTTCATACACCACTTCCGGCAGACGGACTTCACAGACCTCTGCCATTTTTTCGCGCAGAGCCTTGCTCATATTGGTCATTTTGCTGAAGTCAGACTCACCATACTGATGGATCCATTTCAGCATCTGCTGCGCACGGAATTTCTTCTCGCCGATGGAGGCGAAGAATTCTTCCATTCTGGCCGGGGACAGGCCCAGCAAATTGATCTTTTGGTTTGTATCAGACATCAGTCATTACCTGAAGGAGAAAGGTCTGCCGGAGCATTCAGAGGGCCAGCGGCCCCCTGAGTTCCGCCAGTATTAACGGGCGCAGATTTCTTCCGCAGAGAAGAAGTAAGCTACTTCACGTTCTGCCGATGCAGCAGAGTCAGAACCGTGAACAGCGTTAGCGTCGATGCTTTCTGCAAAGTCAGCGCGGATGGTACCGGCAGCCGCTTCTTTCGGGTTGGTAGCACCCATCAGTTCGCGGTTTTTGGCGATTGCGTCTTCACCTTCCAGAACCTGTACAACCACAGGACCGGAAGTCATGAAAGCAACCAGATCTTTGAAGAAAGGACGCTCTTTGTGCTCAGCGTAGAAACCGCCAGCTTTTTCGTCGTCCAGTTTGATCATTTTCGCAGCAACGACTTGCAGGCCAGCTTTTTCGAAACGGGTCAGGATTTCACCGATAACATTTTTGGCCACAGCATCCGGTTTAATGATGGACAAAGTGCGTTCAACAGCCATTTTCAGCTCCAGAATAGATAAATTTAGGGTTTACAGAAAATAAAACCCGCGGATTATACGCACCTTTTTGTTAAAGGTGTACGCATCCCGGGCGTTCCAGTGCACTTTTGGCACTGTTTATGATGCTTTCGTGAAAAAGCGTTTACTTCAGCCACGCAGAGTGGTTACCACCCGCGTCACCTCAGCAACAGCGGCGTCGATATCCTCTGCCGTGGTGAAACGGCCAAGACTGAAACGCAGGCCGGCATGGGCCAGCTCATCGCTCAGACCAATGGCCTTCAGCACGTAAGAAGGTGCCACCGTCGCGGAATTACAGGCGGACCCGGATGACACCGCCACCTTCATCAGCGAAGCCAGCAGGATTTCCCCATCCACAGCGGCGAAACTGACATTCAGATGATTGGCGCTGCGTTGGGTTGAATGACCATTCAGCTGCACACCATCAAGGCCCTGCAGGCCCTGCCACAGGCGGTCACGCAGCGTCCGGATACGTTCATTTTCAGCGTCCATTTCCGCCGCAGCGATGCGTGCCGCCTCGCCCAGCCCGGCAATCTGGTGGGTCGCCAGGGTACCGGAACGCATACCACGTTCATGACCACCACCATGAATCTGTGCGGCCAGTTTTACCTGCGGGTCGCGGCGGACATACAGCGCACCGATGCCTTTCGGGCCGTAAAATTTATGCGCCGAGACCGACAGCAGATCCACGTCCAGGGCGTTCACGTCCAGCGGCATTTTCCCCACTGCCTGCGCCGCATCGACATGCAGACAGGCCGGATGATCTTTCAGCAGCGCCGCGATCGCAGCGATATCCGTGACGGTGCCCAGCTCGTTGTTCACCACCATCAGACTGACCAGCACAGTGTCGTCGCGCAGCGCATCAGCCACCTGCTGCGGCTGAATCAGACCATCACTGCCGGGCTGCAGATACGTGACCTCAACCTGACAATGCGTTGTCAGCCAGGCACAGGGGTCAAGAATTGCCTTGTGTTCAATGGCGGAGGTGATGATATGCAGCGGACGCTCAGGGTCCGCCCCGCGCAGGGCCTCAATACGGCCTTTCAGCGCCAGGTTATTGCTCTCAGTGGCACCGGAAGTCCAGACGATTTCACGCGGATCCGCCCCTAACAGGTCTGCCAGCTGCCGGCGGCCGGTTTCCACCGCCTGTTCCGCCTGCCAGCCATAACGGTGGGAGCGGGAAGCGGGATTACCGAAGTTGCCGTCCATGGTGAGACAGGCCGTCATCACCTCAGCAACCCGAGGGTCCACAGGCGTGGTGGCGGCATAGTCAAAATACAGGGCTTTCATGGCAGTACCAGTGAGTTGTTCGTACGGGTGCCCTCTGTATGGGGGCAATTGCGGAAAACACAAACGCCGGGCATTGTCCGTGCCCGGCGTCTGAGGTCAAGTCTGCTGACAAAACAGATCAGGCGGTTTCTTCTTCACTGCTGGTCAGGGCGGCGATACGGTTACCGGCATCCTGGTCCTGACGTTCGGCAATGGAGCGGATTTCCTTGCGCTCAATCAGGCTGGCCAGAGTAATGTTGCTGAGGAAGTCGTGAATCTGGTCACTCAGGTCCAGCCACAGGTGATGAGTGAGGCAGGGCTCACCGCCCTGACAGTCACCACGGCGTTTACAGCGCGTAGCATCCATGGATTCATTCACCGCATCGACGATATCGGCGACATTGATCTCGTTGTCGGCACGGCTCAGACGGTAACCACCGCCCGGACCGCGGACACTGAGCACCAGTCCGTTGCGGCGCAGCTTGGCAAACAACTGTTCAAGATATGACAGAGAGATGCCCTGACGGCCGGAAATGTCATTGAGACTGACGGGTCCATTCTGCGCATGAATCGCCAGATCCAGCATGGCGGTCACCGCATAGCGGCCTTTGGTAGTTAATCGCATCGACAGCCCCTCTTAATGTCTGAGCACTTATTATGGTGATATCCGACTATTCCAGTCAACTTTAAGCTGAGCCGCCGCGATGATTGTCAGCACTCTCCTCTTCAGCCACTTCTCCGGCGTGACTCCCGTCACCGGCTGCGTCTGCCGCTACCGGTTTCAGTTCACCTTTCAGCTCATCATATACGTCATTAAGACTGACAAAGGTTTCCTGTTCCAGCTGTGGCAGAGCATCGGAGCAGGACGTGTTGCCCATCTCCGCCAGCGCTTTGCACATGGTATCGATCTTATTGTCGACCGCGTGCATATGCGTCATCAGATTATGAATGGAGCGGGCAATCGGGTCCGGCATCTCATCCGCCACACCATAGGCGTCAAAGCCCATTTTTTCGGCGATTTTACGTCTTGCCTCAGCGGTTTCCTCGCTGGTTTTACGCACAATCCGGCCGGGAATACCAACCACGGTCACGCCATCCGGCACTTCCTTGGTCACCACGGCGTTGGAGCCGATGCGGGCGTTTTCGCCGACCATAATGGGGCCCAGCACCTTGGCCCCAGCACCCACGACCACACCATTTTTCAGCGTCGGATGACGCTTACCTTTATTCCAGGTGGTACCGCCCAGTGTCACACCGTGATACAGGGTGCAGTCGTCACCGATCTCAGCGGTTTCACCGATCACCACGCCCATGCCGTGATCAATAAAAAAACGCCGGCCGATGGTCGCACCGGGGTGAATTTCAATGCCGGTCATCCAGCGGCTGAAGGTCGACAACAGCCGTGCCAGCCACTTCATTCCACGGCGCCACAGCCAGTTCGCCAGGCGGTAGTGGAGGATGGCATGCACACCAGGGTAGGTCGTCAGCACTTCAAAGGTGTTTCGTGCTGCCGGGTCCCGTTCAAAGACACTGGCAATGTCTTCGCGCAGTTGACGGATACTCAATGTTCTTCCCCTTGTTGCGGATGGGGTTGGTTGTCACTCTGCGCTGCTGCCTGAGCCGCTTTTCGCTGGGCCGCCGACAACATGCCGCGGAGAATGTTTACTTCTGTCTTATCCGGTGCCGCACGCTGATACAGGCGTCGCAGACGGGTAATCAGCTGTTTCGGAGTATTGGGGTCCAGGAAACCGATATCAATCAGGGTTTTCTCCATATGCTGAAACAGACCGTCCAGTTCTTTGTGGGTCGCCAACGGATAGTCCCAGCTCACGCCCCATTGCCCGGCGCCCTCTTCTTCCGGCTCAGCAACCAGTGCCAGGCGCATTTCATAGCACAATACCTGAATGGCCTGGGCCACATTCAGGGAGGAGAAGCTTTCTTCCGTCGGAATATGCACATGAGCATTACACAGATGCAGCTCTTCATTGGTCAGGCCACGGGACTCACGGCCGAACACCAGGGCAACACGGTTCCCGGCAGGAATCATTTCACGGGCTTTGGCACCAGCCTGACGTGGCGTCATCAGCGGCCAGGGAATATGACGACTGCGGGCACTGGTACCGATAACCAGCCCACAGTCAGCCACCGCCTCTTCCAGTGACGGCACAATCTCAGCGTTATGCAGGATGTCTTCGGCACGGGATGAACGCTGAACAGCCTCGTCATCGACCGCCGCAATGGGATCCACCAGACAGAGATGGCTGAGGCCCATATTCTTCATAGCACGGGCTGCCGCTCCGATATTGCCGGAGTGGGTCGTATTGACCATAACGATTTTGATCTGATCTAGCATAGACAGTGACAGAGGCCTGAGGGCGGAAAATGGGCACGAAGTGTAACGCAAAACCACCCTTGCTAACCAGAGCGGTACTGATATAATCCCGCGCCCCAAAATGTTCTTTAATACCAAGAGATGCCTATGCAACCCATGGTGAATCTGGCTCTGCGCGCAGCGCGTAATGCCGGCCAGGACCTGGTCCGTCGTCTGGACCGTTTTGATTCGTACCAGAGTACGGATCAGGAAAAAGCAAAATTTGTGGCAGACTGCACCATCGGTCTGGAAAAGGGCATCATCTTTGAGCTGAAGAAAGCCTTACCCGAACACAACTTCCAGGGCAGGGAAACCGGTCAGAACAGTGAGCAGGAAAACCAGCCGCTGTGGCAGATCTGTGTTATCGATGACGTTTCCAACTTCCGCGTTGGTATTCCTTCTTTTGCCATCATCATCTGCTGCCTGATCAACGGCAAAACCGAGCATGCTGTGGTGCTCAACCCGGTCAACGGTGATGAATTCACCGCCTCCCGCGGCCGTGGCTCCCAACTGAACAACCGCCGTATCCGCTGCGGCAATACCGCCAACCTGAGCGACGCCATTGTCGGTTACACCCAGCCACTGGGCAGCAATGAATCCGCCTTCGATCAGCGTGAACGCCTGCAACGCCTGATGGTCCGCGCCTACGATCTGCGTAACATCGGCTCCAACGCTCTGTCGGTGTGTTACGTCGCCGCCAACCGTTTTCAGGGCGCCCTGCTGAGCAACGTTGATGAATACGCGCTCAACGCGGCCGGCCTGATCGCCACCGAAGCCGGTTGCCTGATGTCAGAAGTCAGCGGTCAGCCACGCCTGCGTGCACCGGCCGATGTCGTGATTTCCAACCCACGACTGCTGAAATCCCTGCTGGCCTGAGCCGGCAGACGGGTACAAAAAAAGCGGCTGATGCCGCTTTTTTTGGTGGTGCTAACCGCTCAGCGGATCGCCGACACGTCTTCTGCCTGAGGACCTTTCTGGCCACGGACAACGGTAAACTTAACGCGCTGACCTTCGGTCAGTGAACGGTGACCCTGACCACGGATGGAGCGGAAATGAACAAACACATCCTCGCCCTGATCCCAGGTAATAAAGCCAAAACCTTTTTTGACGTTAAACCATTTCACCACACCACGCTCACGCCCGTCTTCCACATCGCTTTCGACCACGGTACCACTGCTGCGGTAGCGGCGGCGGCGGGATGGCGCCAGTTGCGCGGAAATTAAGCTGATGGCAAACCCCAGAACCGCCAGTAACACAATAAAACCGGTTGCTCCCTGCGCAGACATCAGCGTGGACGCCGTCAGCGCAGAACCACCGGCCAGTTGCAGACCATTAACCAATTCCGGTAAAAGCGCAATCACCAGTAGTGGAACAATCACTGCACAAACCACAGCCACAACAATTTTTCTTAAAAGTAATTTACCCATGCCTTCTCTCACATCACTCGTTATTATCACTGCTCAAACATAATAAACGGCCTTTCCGGCCGAGTAACAAGTGGGCTATGAAAGCCCAATTCATTAAAAAAATCAACACGATAGCCTGAGGGTATAAAGCAGCCTATGAGCCATACTGACGAATCGCCTGCCGCCAGCGGCGGTGCGGACACCAGCGCACAGCAACGCATTGACGAACTGGAGATGCGAGTGGCCTTTATGGAGGACACTATTGATTCACTGAACAACCAGCTGGCCAGCCTGACTCAGGATTTTTCACTCGCCCGCCGGGCGATGCAGATGATGAACCAGCGGCTGGAGCAGATGCAGTCCGGCGATGCGGTGGTGAAGGACAGTGCGGAAGAAACGCCCCCGCCACACTACTGAGGAACCTTGCATAACCCGGTGTCCGCTCTGGATTACAGGAAAGTTCTGAATCACGAAGCCAGGCTACAGGCATAACGGGTTACGTCAAAGCCTGGCGCCACAGAGTCAGGGCGGCTTTCCTGCCACCGCGCATAGCGGTGTTAGCGAATTTGAAAAGGACCCGCCATTCTTTTCATTCGCACCTTGCTCTGCAGCCCGGAAAGACCCGCGCAGAGTCAGGCGGGATTCCGGGCTGTGCCAGCGTTTACAGATGCTGTGTGCGGCGACGCCACCAGGCGAAGGCGCCCAGCAGCAGAGTAAACAGCAGCGGCAGTACAAAAATATTGATCACCTTGAGACGCGTGCCCAGTGCGTCGATATCTTTGTCCAGTTCGTGCTGTACATTGCGCAGTTCTTTGCGGATTTCCAGCTTCTGCTGGCGGAAATCTTCCAGCGCCTGCTGCTGTTCCGCTGACAAGGTCAGCACGCCACCGTCTTCATCGCGCTGCTCCTGCAACTGAGCCAGCTGCTGTTCAGTATCCTGCAACTGCTGCTGCAGACGTTTCTCCGACGCCAGAAAACGCTGTTCCGCCGCCCGCTGAATCTCATCCACCCGGGCAAACGGACGGCTGTACTGCCCGCGCGCGCGCAGGCTGATCAGATCCGCACTGCCACTCAGGTTATCGGCCAGATTCACCAGCAGGGCGCCATTATCAGCCCAGGGGGATGCGATCCGCTGACCGAAGAAATTCTGCACCTGTACCCACAGCCGGTCGGACAGAATGTCGGTGTCTGCCACCAGCGTGACCGCCAGCTGATCCGTGCTCATCCGCTGCGCCACAGCCTCAGCGCCGGCTGCGGCAGCATCACCCTCTTCCGGCGCCGGCGGGCCATCAGGAAAGGCACTGTCTGCCGCACCGCCGACCCGGACCGCCAGCGCATATTGTTTGCCGGAAGGGACAAAATCACGCTGCAGTTCCATCAGGTCACCCCCCATACGCATACGCTGCACATCGGTCAGCGCAGAATCCGTACTACTGAGCAGCCAGGGCGTGATCACGGTGGTGGCATCATCCGCCGCGGTGAAATAGCCGCTGCTGCTGACATTTACCGTCTCCAGCGGGGCTGTCACCACGTCACCGTCGCGCATTGAGCCTTTATCCAGCGCCAGCAGGCCGAAATGGCGTACCGGCGGACGGCCCTGCCCCTGGCTGACGACAATACCGTGCGCGGCATCCAGCACGACCTGAGAAGAATCCCACTGTACGCCCCAGGCACTCAGCAGCCGCTTCAGACTGTCCGGCGATCCCTGATCCGCCATCCCCATCATGCCCGCCACCGGGGCGTTTTCCGCCAGCGGATCAATAAAGGCCATGATACGGCCGCCGCGCATGGCAAACTGATCAATGGCATACAAGGTGGCGTCCGTCATTTCCGGCGGCTGTACCAGCAGCAGGATATCGACGTCATCATCAATCTGCGCGGTATTGGCCGCGATGGAGCGCAGTTCGTACGGTCCGTCCAGCTGGTCCAGCGACATCCATGCCGGCGACGGCTGGCCACTGCGCGGATCAAAACCGCCACGGACGTCCAGGCCACTGATCAGCCCAATCACCGGCGGCTCAGTCTGCTGTACCTGATCGATCAGCTGGGTAATGTCATATTCCAGAAAGGCTTCACGGTCCGGCTGCAGGAACGCCAGTGTGGCGGTCTTTGCCCGTGCCGGCAGTGGCTGTTGTTCAGCCGCGCTGCTGTCCGGCACATCCGCTTTCGCCACCAGACCGAAATACAGGCTGTCACCATTGCCGACCGGCACCGCCTGCAGTCCATAGGCAGCGGCCTGATCTTCCGCTTCTGAAAACGGCTCCGGATCGATGACCCGCACCGTCAGCTGACCGTCAGACAGCATTTCATACTCGTGCAGAAACTCTTCCACCCGCTGTGCATAAGCCCGCAGGCGGTTTAAATCCGCACTGGCTTTGGCGGAAAAATACAGCTCCAGCGTCACCGGGTAGTCAAGCGAACCGATGATATTGCGTGTGCCTTGCGACAACGTATACAGCTGCTGTTGCGTCAGATCGAGGCGTGCCTGACTGCCGAGCCGGGTGATCCCCCAGGCGAGCAACAGAAACGCCGTAAAAAGCAGCAGCAGGGTTACTGATTTATTTTTCATCCGGGCTCTCCTCAGCGCGCTTTCTTGACCGTCAGAATCTGAATACAGGCGGTCAGCCAGACCACCATCACCAGTACGAAATACAGCACGTCACGGAGATCCACCACGCCGCGTGCCAACGCCTGGAAGTGACTGATAAAACTCAGACCGGCAATAAAATCGGTGACGGCGTCACTGCTCCAGCCACGGAAGACATCCAGCACCATGGGGAAACCACTGAGCATCAGAATAAAGCAGACCAGTACCGTCAGAATAAAAGCCACGATCTGATTACGGCTCAGCGCCGACATACAGGACCCCACCGCCAGAAAAGCGCCGGCCATCAGCCAGCTGCCCAGATAGCTGGCCAGAATCACCCCGTTATCGGGATTACCGAGATAATTGACCGTCAGCCACAGAGGAAAGGTCAGCAGCAACGCCAGACCGGCAAACAGCCAGGCGGCGAGGAATTTACCCAGCACCGCCTGAGTCAGGGTCAGCGGCAGGGTCAGCAGCAGTTCAATGGTGCCCAGCTGACGTTCCTGTGACCACAGCCCCATGGCAATGGCTGGCATAAAGAACAGATACAGCCAGGGATGAAAATTAAAGAACGGCAGCAGGTCCGCCTGACCGCGGTCGTAAAAATTACCCAGATAAAAGGTAAAGGCCGAGGCCATCATCAGAAAAATCACGACAAAAACATAAGCAACCGGAGTGGAGAAATAGGCCGACCACTCACGTTTGCAGACACTCAGTAATGCAGACATAAATACTCCTCAGACTCCGGTCAGCTGGCGGAACACATCATCAAGACGGCCACGTTCAATATGCAGGGTGTCGACCTGCCAGCCATGACGGTCAATCACTTCACTGACGTCGTGATACAGCCGGGCGCCCGGCTGTGGCAACAGCAGATAACTGCGGCCACCCTCCGTTTCATCCACTTCCGTGACCCCGGGCAGAGCCGCGAATACCGCAGCGGCCTGCACCGGTTGCTGAAAACGCACGGCAACGGCCTGATGGTAACGGGACTTCGCCTCCAGTTCGGCCGGGGTACAGTCAGCCACCTTACGCCCGCGGGCGATGATCATGGCGCGCGAGCAGACCGCCGATACTTCCTCAAGGATATGGGTGGAAATAATCACAATCTTATCTTCCGCCAGATTGCTGATCAGATCCCGCACCTGCTGCTTCTGATTGGGATCGAGTCCGTCGGTGGGCTCATCCAGAATCAGAATATCCGGATCATGCAGCAGTGCCTGCGCTAAACCAGTACGACGACGGAAACCTTTCGACAGCGTATGCACCGGCTGGCGCAGCACTTCCTGCAGTTCCGTCTGCGCCACCACCTGCTGCAGGCGCTGACTCAGGGCTTTACCGCCCAGCCCGCGTACCGCACCGATAAAGCGCAGGAAACCCAGTACCGTCATATCGCCCCAGGCCGGCGCACCTTCCGGCAGATAACCGAGGCGCTGTTTTACCGCCACCGGCCGGCGCGCAATATCGTCACCGAAAATACGTACCCTGCCCGAGGTCGGCGGCAGGAAGCCGGTAATCATTTTCATGGTGGTGGACTTGCCGGCCCCGTTCGGACCCAGAAACCCCAGTACTTCACCGGGCCGGACGTCAAAGGAAAGATCATCCACAGCGGTAAAGTCACCAAACCGCTGCGTCAGATGCTGTACTTCAATCATATTAATTCCCCTGATTATCCTGCCGCATGGCAGGTTTTTATTCTTCGCTGCAAGGCAGATGGCCTGAGACCGGGCTCAGGCCACGAGCATTGACCGTGAAAACAGCCATTGGTTTCCGGCCGCATACTTTATGCAGCGGCAGGGCTGGATTCAATCCTGACAGGTGCACAGAAGCGCGCTTTAACCGTTTAATCACAACCGCAGGCGGGGTAAACTCCGCGGCATCCAAGCGTGCCGCTGCAACACCCGAGTCAACGATGAGTTTAATTACCAAAATCCGTACCACCCTCTTCCGCTGGCAGCAGAAATGGCTGTACGGCCTGATCCGCACTCAGATTATTGGCCCTGATGCCAAAGACTTTAATCTGGACAACGGCAAACCGGTTATTTACGCCATGCTCTATCCATCCCATGCCGAGCAGCTGGTGATTGACCGTGAAGCCACCAACCTAGGCTGGACCAGCCCACAGCAGGAGCGGGCCTCCGGGCGCCTGCCGGGCAAACCCTATTTTGCCATATACCGCCGCGCCAGCATGTACCGTAAACAGGGCACGCCGGTAGTCGCCGCGCAGCTGGTGAAGCAGTGCCAGTGGCTGATGGAAAACGGCGAACGCGATATCCAGATTGTTCCGGTACGGGTTTTCTGGGGGCGGGCACCGGCGAAAGAAGGTTCTTTCCTGCGCATCTGGCTGCAGAGCACCGGCGCCATCGGTGGCCGGCTGGCCAAATTAATGGCCATCGTACTCAATGGCCGCAATACCTTTGTTCATTTCAGCCGCCCGTTATCGCTGAACGAAATGGCCGACGGAGTCAGATCTCCCGACATGCTGGCGCGTAAAGTCTCGCGCGTGCTGCGCGTCCATAACCGTCAGGTTTCTGCGGCAGTACTGGGGCCGGACCTGTCGCACCGCCGCACCCTCGTGCATCAGATTCCCAACCGTCCGCTGGTGCTGAAAGCCATTGAGGAAGAAGCCGCAGAAAAAGGGATTTCCAAAGCCAAGGCTCAGCAACGGGCGCTGAAGTACGCCGACGAAATTGCCTCCAATATTTCCTATACCAACATCCGCTTTCTGGATGTGGTGCTGACCTGGGTGTGGAATAAAATTTACGACGGCATCGCCCTGCACAATATGGAAAACCTGAAAGAGGTGATCAAGGACAACGAGATCATTTATGTGCCCTGCCACCGCAGCCACATTGATTACCTGCTGCTGTCGTACGTGCTCTATCACCACGGTCTGCAGCTGCCGCAGATCGCCGCCGGTATCAACCTGAATATGCCGGTGGTCGGCCCCATTCTGCGCCGTGGCGGTGCCTTCTTTATGCGCCGTACTTTCCGTGGCAACAAACTGTACGCTGCCGTATTCGATGAATACCTGCATTCAGTCTTCAGCGGCGGTTATGCCACAGAATATTTTGTCGAAGGTGGCCGTTCACGGACCGGACGCACACTCAACCCGCGTGCCGGCATGCTGGCCATGACCCTGCGCAGTTACCTGCGTGATTCACGTAAACCAATCCTGTTTATGCCGGTTTATACCGGTTATGAAAAAGTCTTTGAAGCCAACAGCTATCTCGGTGAGCTGCGCGGCAAAAAGAAAAAGAAAGAGAGCCTGTTTGGGGTGCTCGGTACCCTGCGCTCACTCAAACGCTCTTTCGGTAAGGTTAACGTAACCTTCGGTGATCCGATTTATTTCACTGAATTCCTCGATCAGCAGCGTCCCGGCTGGCGCGAAGAAGATTACTCAGCCAGTGAATACCGTCCGGACTGGGCACCGGTGGTAGTCGATCAGCTGGCCAAAGAAGTGGTTACCGGTATCAATAATGCTGCCTCAGTTAACCCGGTGAACCTGATTGCCCTGAGCATCCTGTCAGCCCCGCGCCAGGCCATGGAAGAACAGCAGCTGATCACGCAGATGGAAGCCTACCGTGACCTGCTGGCAGAAAACCCCTACAGCGATCTGACCGCTCTGCCACAGGGCAACGGCAGCGAGTGGCTGCAATACGGTGAAAAGCTGGACATCGTGTCACGCAGTAAACATCCGCTGGGTGACCTGATCCAGACCACCGACCGCCAGGCCGTAACGCTGACCTATTACCGCAACAATGTGCTGCACCTGCTGGCCCTGCCATCCCTGCTGGCCTGCCTGTTTGTGAATAATCAACGTTACACACTGGCGCAGGTGAAAGAAAAAGTGGCACACCTGTATCCTTACCTGAAAGCTGAACTTTTCCTGCGCTGGGATCAGGACGCGCTGCCGGCAGAAACCGAACGCTGGCTTGACGCACTGACCCGCCGCGGCTACCTGCTGAGTGGTGAACAGGGCTACCATGCCACCCCGGCCAGCAGCAATGAATTTGCCATGCTGCAGGGACTGTCCGACAACGTTATGCAGACACTGCAGCGTTATTTCCTGACCCTGAGTATTCTGAGCAGCAAAGGCAGCGGCACACTGTCCGCCCAGACACTGGAAGAGCAGAGCACACTGCTGGCCCAGCGAATCAGCCTGCTGTACGGTATTAACGCGCCGGAGTTTTTTGATAAAGCCCTGTTCCGTACCCTGATCCAGCAACTGATCAGCGATCAGCATCTGGCCAGACAGGACGATGACACTCTGGCCTTTACCGATGGCCTGCAGGCGCTGACCGGGGATCTGGAAGAAATTCTGGATGGGGCGCTGAAGCAGAGTATTCTGCGCAGCCTTGTCTGAGCGCCTTGCTCAGCTGAAAAAGCCGCCTCCCGGGCACTGCTGTCCCACAAATTTTTATTTAAACGTTTGTGAGAAATTCCAGGCCCCTTGTCCTCATAGAGGGGCCTTACCCCTCTCGCCGGACGGGCGCAATCCTGACCGCCATGGATGGCGGTCAGGTATAAATGCCCGCCGGCAAGGGGATAAGCTCCCCTGGGAGGCATTGGGCGTTGCGGATGTAAACCTCGTCTACAGAAAACAGAATTCGTTAAAACTGTGGGACAGCAGTGACCTCCGGGCGGCTTTTTTATGCGTTCTCCGGAGTAAAAGGAGCCACCCTGGCATTCACATACACATCGAAGCGGTTGGATTTTCCGCGGATGGCGTAAGAGGGTTTCACCCCGGCAAGAGGCTCTGCCTTACGGGCCCGCTTAACCACCACCCGGCAGCGGGCACAGGCGCGGGCCAGAGCCAGCAGCTGATCGGCATCGGTATCCTGACCGACAACATCGCGGAACGCCTGCATATCTTTTTTGACCTGTGCCGTCTGCTTCGGATCGTGATCAAACATAGGATCCAGATAAACAATATCCGGCTTATCCTGCTCCTTTTCTGCCGGTTGCAGTAATTCATGACTGCTGCCGAAACTGAGGGAAATACGGCCGATAATCTCCGCGATATCCGCATCGCCGGCACCCCGCTCAAGCCCATCGGCCAGTAAAGCGGCCACCAGAGGGTTACGCTCCTGCGCCATCACCCGACATCCCAGAGTCGCCAGCACAAACGAATCACGACCCAGCCCCGCCGTGGCATCCACCACCGAAGGCTGATACTGACCGCTGACGCCGATGGCTCTGGCAATATCCTGCCCCAGCCCGCCACCAAAACGCCGGCGGTGCGCCACCGCGCCAGTGGAAAAATCGACCCGTACCGCGATCTTCGGCTGCTCTCCGGAGCGCAGACTCAGACCATCATCGTCCAGGCAGAGATGAAATCCCGGCTCGCTGAGTTTTTCTGGCATGGCCGCTTCCAGTACGAAACGCTGGCACCAGCTGGCCGCTTTATCCGCGTATTGCGCTGACAGACAGATCAGTTCCGGCACAACCACCTCAGACAAAGAAAGCCAGCAGAACAGCGCCCAGAATCAGCCGGTAAATCACAAACGGCAGCATGCCGATACGGTTAATAAAGGCGAGAAAATAATAAATACACAACCAGGCACTGACCGCTGAAACGGCAATACCGATGACAATTGCACTCCAGTCAACCGGCAGTACAGAGCCCATCAATTCAGAGGTTTTAAGCGCACCGGCGGCGAGAATCAGCGGCACTGACAGCAGAAAGGAAAAGCGGGCAGCATCCACACGCTGCAGGCCGAGAAATAATGCCGCCGTCATGGTAATGCCGGAACGGGAGGTACCCGGTATCAGGGCCAGCGCCTGAGCAATGCCGATAATCAGCGCCATGCTCAGGGTCATACGGACCAGCGTCAGCTGTCCGCCTTTACGCCGGTCCGCCACCGCCAGCAGAATACCGAAGCCAACAGTAGCCCAGCCAATGACGCTAACCGAGCGCAGATTGTCCTCAATCCAGCCGTCGAGTAATAACCCGGCCAGTCCGGCAGGAATGGTTGCCAGACCGACATACCAGGCCAGTCTGGCATCCGCCGACGGCTGACGGCTGAAGCCGGTGGTTACCCAGCCACGGATTAATTTCAGAATATCGGCGCGGAAATACAGAATTACGGCCACCAGGGTGCCGACATGAACCGCCACATCAAATGCCAGCCCCTGATCCTGCCAGCCCAGCAGTTCCGATGGCAGAATAAGGTGGGCGGAACTGGAAATCGGCAGAAATTCAGTCAGCCCCTGCAGCAGCGCCAGGACAATAATCTCGATCAGATCCACGGGGTATTTCCTTTTTTAAGACCGGCGGCTTATCCGTCCGGGCCGGTTATTGATAAAAGGGGAGACTGGCAGCCTGAGACAACATCCTCTGACAGACATTCCCTGTATGTCAGCGTTTCAGCAGACTCGGCTGTTCGTCCAGTTTTTTCCAGGCAACAGAATCGCGCAGATACACCGGCTGATGATCTTCCATGTCACCGAATTGTCCGGCCTGCCACACTGGCCATACCAGCTGCAGCATAATATCGGCGGTCGGCTGTACTGAATTCCAAGTCTGCACCAGATCTGCAGCGAACGGTAACGTCAGTCCGTCTCCAGCCAGAGCGCCCCCATAACCGGTAATCTGCTGCAGGAAAAGTTCCGGTGTTCCCACGTGTTCCTGCCCACTCAGACGGCACAGATCACCATCGCGTTCATACAGCCCCCAGAAAACCTCACCCATGTGCGCATCCATAACGGCCATCACCTGCTGTTCACTGGTGTGATTAAAAACATACTGGGCAATGGCCTGCAGTGAGGATATTCCGGCCACCGGCAGATCCAGTGCCATAGCAATCCCCTGCATAACAGAAGCAGCAATGCGGATACCGGTAAAGGAGCCCGGCCCGCGGCCATAAGCAATAGCAGACAGATCGTTACGCGCCACGCCCGCCGAGTTCAGTAATTCATCCACCATGGGTAATAAACGCTGGGCATGCCGTCTGGGCTGATCTTCAGTGAGATGCCAGCGCTGCGTCTCATCTCCCAATGCAACCGAACAGAGGGAAGAAGAGGCATCAAGAACTAATAGAAATGACATAACAGTTACCTGTAAGAGACGGCGCTATTGTACACAGGGCAGACTTATCCCTTCCACCCGTCCTGCCGGCAAACAGGCATAAAAAAGCCCGGCATTGCCGGGCTCTTTTATCAGCCTTCAGCTTTAACTTCAGCTTTGGCCTTTGGTGGGCGACCACGACGCTTAGGCGCTGCTGCAGTAGCTGCAGGATTGGCCTTCGCCTTAGCCGGACGACCACGTTTCTTCGGCGCTGCTGCAGGCGCCGCGACCGGAGCAGTCGCTGCTTTTGGCGGACGGCCACGCTTTTTAGGCGCTGCTGCAGCCGCCGGAGCTGCTTTCGCCGGACGACCACGTTTTTTCGGTGCTGCAGTGGCTGCTTTTTCAGTCGCAGTCGCTTTGGCTTTCAGCTTTTTCGCTGCAGTTTTGGCTTTCGCATGCTGTTTGGTCGCGTGAGCCTTAACTTTTACTGCATCCTGCTTGGCACGTGATGCTTTCCACTTGGATTCAAACACAGCCAGTGCTTTGGCCAGATCAGCTTCTGCTTTCTCAGCCAGGGTAGAAGCAAATTCTTCAACCGCATGGGTGGCTTTCAGCATTACTTCTTCAGCTTTTGCTTCAATACGGGCAGCTTTAACAGCAATGCTCGCAGTGCGTACATCGGCTTTCAGTGCCTGCAGTTTTTCTTTTTCTGCTTTAACTTTTGCAGAAGCCGTTGCTACTGCACGCTTGGCAGCGGCTGTTGCTTTAGCAGAAACTTTCGCTTTCGCAGCTTCCAGCTTTTTAGCAGCAGCGTCTACTTTAGCCTGCTGAGAAGTTACAGCAGCAGTTGCTTTTTCTGCAGCTTTCTCTGCTTTTGCCACAACGACCGGTACTTCATTTGCAGGTGCTGCTTTGGCAGCTGCCGGCTTACGACCGCGTTTGGCCGCAGCTTTTTTAGGTCTGGCCATAGGTATTTTCCTCTGGAGGTTTTCCTGATCAGGTATTAACACGCTAGCATAATTATATATATGCTTCAGCTAACGGAAGCAATAATAGTATTTTTATTATAAAAAACCAAAAAAAATAGTGTCTTATCACGGCATTTCTCCCGCTTTTTACCATTAACTCCCCTTTTCTCCATATCCGGCCGTGCCAAACCGTGCATTTATATGATGCAGATCAGGCTAACGTCATTGCCGGTAATATTTCAGCCCCCCTATATTTACCCCCTGGCTTTATTTACCAGCTTAATATTTCACGCGCTTTATAAAAAATAAAAAAGAGCCCCTCATCAAACTGTTCCATATGATCTAAGTCATTGAATACTATAGGGTTGTTCAAAGAAGCGCCGTAATAACGGAATAGCGCCCGTGACTGCATAAAAATGCTTCGCGGCTCAGCCCGGCAATGAGCACTAACCGATCAAGGAGACCTCTGAATGACTCAGGGCATGTCCGCTGCAGTGTTATTCAGAAATGTCTTAAGTAAAAATACGAATCCAGAAAGCGGGGCTTTACTCCAGCCAGCAGCAGAAGCTGCCGTCAGTGGATGAAGTAAAGGCCGCCTCCGCACCAACCGCCTGCTTACAGACAAACATAAAAAAAGGGCCTGACGGCCCTTTCTTCCGGTTCAGAGAACCTTTTTACTTTTGCAGAGAGTTCAGAACGCGGCCTGTAATTTCCTGCAGAGAACCGACGCCCGGAATATGACTGTACTTAGGTGCCACTTCGCCTTTATCGGACTCCAGTTTTTTGTAGAAACTAACCAGCGGTGCAGTCTGCTCATGGTAGATAGACAGACGCTTACGGATGGTATCTTCTTTATCGTCATCACGCTGAACCAGATCTTCGCCGGTCTCATCATCTTTACCGTCTTCTTTCGGCGGGTTATACACGACGTGATAAACACGGCCGGACCCCGGATGAACACGACGGCCACTGAGGCGCTTAACGATTTCTTCGTCGTCAACATCGATTTCGATAACATGGTCGATATCGACACCGGCTTCAATCAGGGCTTCAGCCTGAGGAATCGTGCGTGGGAAACCGTCAAACAGGAAACCATTGGCACAATCATCCTGCTGAATACGTTCTTTGACCAGTCCGATAATGATTTCATCAGAAACCAGACCGCCGGTTTCCATGATTTCTTTTACTTTCAGACCCAGCTCAGAACCAGCCTTAACCGCAGCACGCAGCATATCGCCGGTGGAAATCTGAGGGATCGAGAATTTGTCGCAAATGAACTGTGCCTGAGTACCTTTACCAGCACCTGGCGCGCCCAGCAGAATTACGCGCATGCGCATACTCCTTATGATTATTAATAAATTGTCCGGCAGGCAAAATTGTACAAATTTCAACCAGCTATGAAAAAAATAGGCCTAACCTTACTCTGCCCTTAGGCTTTGCTCAAGTCATTGTGAAGAAAAAGCCGGCCGGCGTACGCCAGACTTTGGTATAGAAAAGAAGGCATACGCGCGGGATTCAGCCGGTATTGCGCATACCAGCGGCAATTCCGGCCATGGTCACCTTGAGTGCACGCTCCACATCCTCGCTGATTACCTCCTGATCCTGACGCTCACGGAACAGCAGTTCGGCCTGCAGATAATGCAGCGGATCGGTATAGGGATTACGCACGCTCATCGACTGCTGCAGCGCCAGATTGTTCTGCAGCAGCGACTGCTGATCTTTCACCTGCAATACCAGCTCACGGATCAGATCGAGTCGCATCCGTAACTGACTGCCCAGTGGCTGCAGTTCCGCTTCCACCAGCCGGCTTTCATAATATTGAGCAATGGCCGGATCCGCTTTGGACAGCACCATTTCCAGCATATCGATATAGGTGCGGAAGAAAGGCCAGTTGTTATACATATCCTGCAGTTGTGCCAGCCGGCCCTGTCCGACCGGACCGTCCAGTGCTTCATCCGAACCCAGCCAGGCCGGCAGCATCAGCCGCATCTGTGTCCAGGCAAAAATCCAGGGAATAGCCCGCAGCGTTTCAATGCCACCACCACTGCGGCGGCGCGCCGGCCGGCTGCCCAGTGCCAGCTTACCCAGTTCCTGCTCCGGTGTTGCAGCACGGAAATAACGCACAAATTCCGGCGTATCCCTGACCATGGCACGGTAAGATTTCACCCCTGCCGCAGCCAGCTCCCCCATGGTTTCACGCCATTGTGGATGCGGTGCTTCCGGTGGCAGCAGATTGGCTTCCAGTACCGCTGAGATGTATACCCGCAGGTTGCGGATGGCCACATCCGGCAGGCCAAACTTAAAGCGGATCATCTCTCCCTGTTCGGTAACGCGCAGACCACCGGCAACCGAACCCGGCGGCTGTGACAGAATCGCGCGGTGTGCCGGGCCACCGCCACGGCCGACACTGCCACCACGGCCATGAAACAGACGCAGGCGGATACCTTTTTCAGCGGCCACCCGCGATAAGGCTTCCTGCGCACGGTATTGGGCCCAGACGGCCGCCAGCTGACCGGCATCCTTGGATGAGTCGGAATAGCCGATCATCACCTGCTGATGGCCCCGGCTGTATTCGCGGTACCAGTCCACCGACCAGAGTTTTTCCATCCGCGGTGCCGACTGTTCCAGATCACTCAGGGTCTCAAACAAAGGTACCACCGGCATATGATCACGCACCCCACAGGCCTGTAATAACAGCACCACAGTGAGAACATCCGACGGCTCACTGGCCATGGAAATAATGTAGCAGGACACCCCGTCGCCGGCTTTGGTCGCCAGCACCTGCATGGTATCCAGAACTTCCTGAACCTCAGCCGATGGCTGCCAACGATTGGGAATCAGCGGTCTGCGCGACTGCAGTTCTGCCAGCAGAAACTGCTGTTTCTTTTCTTCCGGCCAGGCGCGGTAATCACCCATGCCATAAAACGCACAGATTTCCGCCATCACATCACTGTGCCGGGTTGATTCCTGCCGCACATCCAGCCGTACCAGTGTCAGGCCAAAGCAGGCCACCCGACGGATGGTATCCAGCAGACCGGTTTCGGCCACGCCGCCCAGCCCCTGTTCCGTCAGGCTGTGATAACACTGCAGCAGTGGCTGCAGCAGTTCGTCTTCATCCACCAGCGGGCTGGCATCACATTCTTCCCCCTGGGCCCGGGCTGCGGCCCAGCGTTTGGTCTGCTCCAGGCGTTCGCGCAGCCGGTGCATACAGGCACGGTAGGGTTCCGCTTCGTTTTCGCCCAGCGTCCGGCGGAATTCAGCCGTCGCTTCTGTCATCGACAGCTGCATGCCCAGCACTTCGATATCGCGCAGAAACAGATCTGCAGCCATCCAGCGTGCCAGATACAGCACCTCACGGGTAACAGCGGAGGTCACGTTCGGATTGCCGTCGCGGTCGCCGCCCATCCAGGATGAAAAGCGCACTGGCGCTGCGGTCAGTGGCAACCGCTCAGCACCCCGCTGCTGCAGTTCTGTATCAAGGCTGCGCATCAGACGCGGCACGGCTTCCCAGAGCGAATTTTCGATAACGGCAAAGCCCCATTTAGCTTCATCCACCGCCGTCGGCCGTACCTGACGGATTTCATCGGTGAACCATATTTCTTCAATCACGGCCGCCAGCCGCTGCTCCAGTTGCTCTAATCCCGGATGGTCTGCGCGCAGGTCATCGCGCTGCTGCAGCAGATGTGCAATCAGATCGTATTTCTGAATCAGGGTGCGGCGGGTAATTTCCGTCGGATGGGCGGTAAGCACCAGCTCGATATTCACGTCAGCGACCTGCTGACTGAGGCCATTGCCATCCAGCCCTTTCTGCTGCAACCGGTCGAGCAACTGCGTAAACATCTGTTCGACTTCGTCGTCAGCGGCATTGCCGCGCCGCCAGCTGACGCCGTGCTGCTGTTCGGCAATATTGGCCAGATTAAGGAATTGATTAAAACCGCGGACCACAGGGACCAGAGCATCGTCCGGCATGGTTTTCAGCAACGCCAGCAGACGGTCGCGCTCGGCATGATCTCCGGTACGGGCTTTTTTCGCCTGTTGACGGATATCTTCAATCCGCTTCAGCATTTCTTCGCCGTACTGATTGCGGATGGTACTGCCGAGCAGGTTTCCCAGCAGACGCACTTTATCGCGCAATAATGAATCCAGTTCGAATGCCTGCCCTGTGCTCATAATCACCCCTGCCAAACGATTCAGACTGCTTTCACCATAACCTCACTGCCCGGCAATTGCATCTTTTGTCAGCATTCCGGTAACAGAATGTTGACCTTGAAACCAATTCCCGTCATTCGCATCTACACTGGGAGAATACCCCGGGAAAGGAGTCATCATGAAAGCGTCTGAGCTGTTAAACCACTGGGAAAAAGAATTTGGCGAGCCGTTGTCAGAAACATGCTATGAGCTGCCACTCAATGAGAAAGACGCCGCCCGTGTCGAAGCGCTGGCTGAAATGTTTCCCGGCTGCAGCCGGGAACAGTTACTGCGGGATCTGGTCAGCGCCGCCTTATCAGACCTGACCAGCAGTTTTCCTTATATTGCCGGCGATAAGGTCGTGGCGCAGGATGAGGATGGTTATCCGGTGTATGAAGATGTCGGGCCGACGCCTCAGTTTCTGAAGCTGACCCGTAAACATCTGCACAGTCTGCAGAAGCACTGAACAAAGCGGTCAGTTTTTCTCCCGGCGTTTGGCTTCGCACCAGGCGTCTTCCAGCACTGCCGGAGTGGCGGATTCCCAGCCTCCGGCGGCGGTTATCTGCTGCTCAACACTGGCGAAACGGGAACTGAAACGCTGATTGGTACCCCGCAGAGCCACCTCAGGATCCACTTTCATATGCCGCGCCAGATTGGTTACGGCAAACAGCAGATCACCGATCTCTTCTTCCACCCGCTGCCGGTCTGTACCGCCCAGCTCCGCTTTCACTTCATCCAGTTCTTCATGGATTTTATCCACCACCCCCTGAATATCGCTCCAGTCAAAACCGACCGCTGCCGCTTTTTTCTGCAGTTTGACCGCCCGGGTCATGGCCGGCAGCGTTACCGGCACATCGGCGAGAAGACTCCGGGGTGCAGACGCCGGCTTCAGCGCTTTTTCCTGTTGCTTGATCGCATCCCAGTTGGCGTTAATTTCTGCTTCCTGCGGTGACACCGAAGGATCGCGCTCACTGTGCAGCGTAGCGGCCGGAAAAACATGCGGATGCCGGCGGATCAGTTTTTCCACCAGCCGGTGAATAATCGAACCAACATTAAACAGCTGTTTTTCATCCGCCATCTGACCGTAAAAAATCACCTGAAACAACAGATCGCCCAGCTCTTCTTCCAGATGCGGCCAGTCCTGCCGTTCAATGGCATCGGCCACTTCGTAGGCTTCTTCCAGTGTATGCGGCAGCACACTGGCAAAATCCTGTTTCAGATCCCACGGACACCCCGTCTGCGGATCGCGCAGGCGGCGCATCAGATACAACAGATCATCCAGCTGATACATCAGGCAATGGCTCCGTTCCGTATGCGGCGCACAGACACCACGTTCGGCAACTGGGTGATTTTGTTAATCAGCCGCGCCAGCCGTTCCAGACTTTCCACTTCGACAGTAATTTTCATGCTGGCGGTATGTTCGCCCTGATTGGACAGGGTATTCACCGCAATCACATTGACCCGCTCATTGGCCAGCACTGCACTGACATCACGCAGCAGACCGGTACGGTCATAAGCCTGAATCATCATATCCACCGGATAGGTACTGCTCGGACGGTTACCCCAGCTGACCTGCAGCACCCGCTGTGGCTCGGTGGCTTCCAGATGCAGCAGATTTTCACAGTCGCTGCGGTGCACAGTCACCCCCCGGCCGATGGTGACGTAACCTTTGATATCGTCGCCCGGCACCGGCTGACAGCACTGCGCGATCTGAGTCAGCAGATTACCGACACCTTCAATATAAATATCGTTCGGATGCTGTGCCGCACGTTCGGCATGTTCCGGTTTGCGCGACAGCGGCAGCTCGCGTTGCGGCGCGTCGATATCGGCCCGTTTCAGTACCGCATGCACAATCTGTCCGACCCGTAAATCGCCGGCCCCCACCGCCGCGTACATATCGTCGACGGCTTTCATATTCATATCTTTGGCAATATCGGTGAGGGACTCGTTCACCAGATCCAGCCGGTCCAGTTCACGCAGCACCAGTTGCCGGCCCTCTTCGATATTTTTATCGCGCGCCTGCAGCTTAAACCAGTGTGCCACTTTGGCCCGCGCACGGGAGGTATGAATATAACCGGCTTCCGGGTACATCCAGTCACGGCTCGGGTGAGCATTGGCATTGGTCAGGATTTCAACCTGCTCACCATTTTTCAGCAGATAGGTGAGCGGTACGATACGGCCATTGACCTTCGCGCCACGGCATTTATTTCCGACTTCGGTATGCACGCGGTATGCAAAATCCACCGGCGTGGCTTTTGGTGGCAGATCCACCACATGACCTTCCGGAGTGAAGACGTAAATTCGGTCGGGGTTAATATCAGCGCGTAATTCATCCGCCAGTTCCGGCAGATCATCCAGTTCTTCGTGCCATTCCAGCACCTGCCGCAGCCAGGCAATTTTCTGCTCATAGCCCTGATCTTTGGCATTAATATCCGTGCCTTTATACAGCCAATGGGCACAGACCCCCAGCTCAGCATCTTCATGCATGGCATGGGTACGGATCTGCACTTCGAGCACTTTCCCTTCCGGTCCGATCACCGCGGTATGCAGTGAGCGGTAGCCGTTTTCTTTCGGGTTGGCGATGTAGTCGTCAAATTCGTTCGGAATATGACGCCACAGGCCGTGCACAATACCGAGCGCGGCGTAACAATCCTTTAACTCCGGCACCAGAATGCGTACCGCACGGATGTCATAAATCTGCGAGAAATCCAGATTTTTGCGGTTCATTTTGCGCCAGATACTGTAGATGTGTTTGGCCCGGCCATAGACATCGCATTTAATGCCGCTGCCCATCAGCTCATCGCGCAGGCGGTTAACCACGTCTTCGATGTAATCCTGACGCGCCAGACGTTTTTCATCCAGCAGACGGGCAATTTTTTTGTACGCATCCGGCTGCAGATAACGGAAGGCCAGATCCTCCAGTTCCCACTTGAGGTGACCAATCCCCAGCCGGTGCGCCAGCGGCGCATAAACATTAAAGACTTCTTCCGCCACCCGCTGACGTTTGTCTTCTGGTCCGTCCTTCACCGCCCGGATCGCAGAAGTGCGTTCGGCCAGTTTGATCAGGGCGACACGCACATCATCAATCATAGCCACCAGCATTTTACGCAGGTTTTCCACCTGCGCCTGACGCTGGCCAAGAACCACCTCACCGGAGGAATTCTGAATGGCACTGATGGCGGCCATGCGCAGCACGCCTTCCACCAGTTTGGCCACTTCGGCCCCGAATTCACGCTCCACTTTCTGCAGTGACAGCCGCCCTTCCCGCACTGCGCGGTAGAGCATGGCGGCAACCAGCGAGGCAGTATCCAGGCGCAGGTCCAGCAGGATCTGGGTCATTTCCATACCCATCTGCACACTGTCGATGGACCAGTAAGTGCGGTTGGCAATTGCTTCGTCAGACAGCTGTTTGGCCAGTGTCAGAGCCCGTCCGAGTGTTTCCGGATCTCTGACATCGTGTTCCTGCTGAATTTTTTCCAGCCAGCTTGATACGTCGAGTGAACCATCGTGCAACAGGGGATGGTCTTCTCTGACTTTAACCATGAGTTTTAACCTTATTTTCCATTAACACCATGGTTTCCACATGGTGAGTCTGCGGGAACATGTCCATAATTCCCGCCTGCCGGATGCCATACCCTGCCTCAGTGAGTGTATTGAGGTCACGGGCCAGGGTAGCGGCGTCACAGGAAACATAAAGAATCCGCGGCACCCGGCGCTTAATCAGTTCATTCATTACTCCGGCAGCTCCCGCCCGGGGAGGGTCGAGTAATACTTTATCCGGTTGTGGCAGTGAGACGAGTCCGGTGTCACTGCTCAGATCGGCGTGAATTGCCTGCAAAGGAAGGGCCAGTTTTTCCGCCTGGGCCGCCAGACTGTCCACCATCCCCTGCTCACCTTCCACCGCCATCACCTGCCCGCAGCGTTTGGCCAGCGGCATACTGAAGTTGCCGTGACCGGCAAACAGATCCCAGATCACGTCGCTGGCGTCCGGCTGCAGCCAGTCCATCGCCTGCTGCACCATGGCCCGGTTTACGGCACCATTTACCTGCACAAAATCTTCCGGCCGGATGATCAGCGGCAGGTCATCAACCCGGTGATGCAGAGGCTCCGCCTGCTCAGGCCACAGCCGCTGCGCCGCTTCATCACGCCCGGCTTTGAGCCAGATCTGCAGCGGCAGCGGTGATTCTATCCCTGCGGCAATGCGGATTAACTGATCCTGATCAGCCGCTGACAGAGGTTTGAGAATGCGGAAAATCAACGCCAGGGCGTTATCCGCCGCCAGCACTTCGATCTGGGCAATCAACGCCCGGCCGGCCAGCTTATTGATCTCTTCACGCCACATGCCCCAGTTCAGTGCCGGGTGCTCAGGCAGCACCATGCACTGATCAATATTGGTCAGATGCCGGGAAGCGGCTTCACGGAAACCCAGAAAATTCTGTCCACGCTCCTTACTGAAACGGACGCCGAGCCGGGCTTTACGGCGGTAATGCCAGATATCAGCCGTGATCGGCTCTGCCCAGTGCGGAACGTCGGCTTTCTGGCGCGCCAGTTCACGGGCAACACGATCCTGCTTGAAGCGCACCTGCGCCGCATAACTCAGATGCTGCAGATCACAGCCACCACAGCGCTGGTAATGCGGACATCCGGGTTCTGCCCGCTCCGGCGAAGGCGTCAGGACCGACAACAGGCGGGTCTGCCAGACTTTGCGCCGGCGACCGTTGAGAACCACCTCAACCTGCTCACCGGGCAAGGCACCGGGCACAAAGTAGATATCCCGGTTACGGCGGGCAACGCCCTCACCGTCCGACGTAAGGTTGTCGACCATCAGCGTCAGACGCTGTTCTTTCTTCGCTGGCTTCACCAGTGATTCCTCTGGGTTTAACTGGCGCACAGTATGGGGGCTGCCCAAGGTTTTTCAAGACAGCTGCCGCGCTGTTATTCCTCAGGCTGCGGCGCAAACACCCCGGAGGACAGATAGCGGTCACCACGGTCGCAGATAATGGCAACGATGGTGGCATTCTCCACTTCGTTTGCCAGACGCAGGGCACCGGCAACCGCACCACCGGAGGAGACGCCACAGAAAATACCTTCCCGCCGCGCCAGTTCCCGCATGCAGTGCTCAGCCTCGTTCTGGCTGATGTCCATGATACGGTCGACCCGGTCACGCTCAAAAATGGTGGGCAGATACGCCTGCGGCCAGCGCCGGATACCCGGAATCGCCGCATCTTCGGCCGGCTGCAGGCCGACGATTTCGACCGCGGAATTCTGTTCCTTAAGGTAACGTGAAGTTCCCATAATGGTTCCCGTTGTACCCATCGAGCTGACGAAATGGGTGACCTCTCCGGCCGTCTGCTGCCAGATTTCCGGCCCGGTGCTGTGATAATGCGCTTCCGGATTATCCATATTACCGAACTGATTCAGGACCTTACCTTCGCCCCTGGCTTCCATCGCCAGTGCCAGATCACGGGCGCCTTCCATGCCCTGCTCTTTACTCACCAGAATCAGTTCGGCGCCATAAGCCTCCATCGCCCAGCGCCGTTCCATGGTGGAGTTATCCGGCATGATCAGAATCATGCGGTAGCCTTTGATCGCCGCCGCCATGGCCAGTGCAATGCCGGTATTGCCACTGGTGGCTTCGATCAGGGTATCGCCGGGGCGGATATCGCCGCGCGTTTCCGCCAGCGCAATCATCGACAGCGCCGGCCGGTCTTTCACCGAGCCCGCGGGGTTATTGCCTTCCAGCTTGAGCAGCACGGTATTGCTGCTGCCCGGCGGCAACAGCCGCTGCAGCCGGACCAGCGGGGTATTGCCAACACATTCAGCAATGGTCGGGTAACGGGAATCAGTCACGGTAGCCTCACTCTGTAATCCGGGTCTTATAACCTGATGGGCGCAGTTTACCTGCCGATGGTTATAGCTGGTAATATCAAATGGCAATTTCGATATGCGCAGGCGTGACTTTGCTCACGCTCCCGCGCATTGCACCGGGCCCGGCGGACCAGTATTCTGGCCCACTGAAATCCTGTAGATCAGCATCCATGAAGAACTGGACCATCCAGAGCCGCATACTGTTTCTTGCCCTGTTACCCGGAGTCATTATTTCGCTGATTCTCGGCGGCTTTTTTATGTCCCAGCATTCCCGCAATCTGGATGATCTGCTGGAACAGCGGGCACTGGCCATGGCCAAACAGCTGGCCCCGACCTGTGAATACGGAGTGATGACCGGTAACACCGGCATTCTGCAGAACATCGCCAACAATATGCTGGAAGAGCGCGATGTGCGCTCGGTCAGCATTTACAATCAGGACGTACAGCCACTGGCCCATGCCGGGCCGAAAATGCTGACCGAGCGCATCGGTTCGTCCGAATTGTCGGAAAACCAGCTGCAGCTGCTGCGCACGGCGGATTCCGTGCGGGTACGGGCACCGGTGTTCGCCCAGAATCTGGTCATTCCCGACCAGCTGTCGGAGCAGTTTTACGCCGAAGAAACACCGGACATCAAACTGCTGGGCTGGGCCGAACTGGAACTGTCGAAAGCCAATACCCGTCTCGCCCGCTACCAGCATATTGTGTCATCGTCGGCGGTGATTATTTCCGTGCTGCTGGTGTGTACCTTTATTGCCCTGCGCGCCAGCCGGCAGATCTCGGAACCCGTGTCACATATTGTTAAGGCGGTCAAAGAGCTGGAAGACGGCAAACTGGATACCCGCATTCATGTCAGCGGCCGCAGCGAATTCCAGCAGCTCGCCACCGGCATCAACGCCATGGCCAGCGCCCTGCAACGGGCGAACCGTGAACACCAGCAGAATATTGAGCAGACCACCCGGGATCTGCAGGAAACCCTCGACGAACTGGAAGTCCGCAACCGTGAACTGGCCATCGGCCGTAAACAGGCACTGGAAGCCAGCCAGGTGAAGTCGGAATTCCTGGCCAATGTCAGCCATGAAATCCGCACCCCGCTGAACGGCATTATCGGTTTCAGTGACCTGCTGGCCCGTACCCGGGTCAATGAACAGCAGAGCGATTACCTCAGCACCATTAAAAAATCCTCGGCCGATCTGCTCAACATTATTAACGACATCCTCGATCTGTCGAAAATCGACGCCGGTAAACTCATCATTGAACACACCAGTTTCAATCTGCGCGACGTGCTGGAAGATGTATGCACTATGCTGGCACCGGAAGCCTACGGTAAGGGACTCGACCTGGCACATCTGATTTATTCTGACGTGCCGCTGAACATCAGCAGTGATCCGCTGCGTCTTAAGCAGGTGCTCACGAACCTGATCAATAATGCCATCAAATTCACCGAGCGCGGCAGCGTCAGCGTACGGGTATCCCTGATTAACAAAGATGATCAGCAGGCCAGCATCATGTTTGAGATTCAGGACAGTGGTATTGGCATGAACGAAAACCAGATCCAGAAGATTTTCGCGGCCTTTACCCAGGCTGACGCCAGCACCACCCGCCAGTTCGGCGGCACCGGCCTCGGGCTGATTATTTCCCGCGCCCTGGTGGAGGCCATGAATGGCGAAATCCGCGTCAACAGCCATGAAGGCCGTGGTTCCACCTTTACTTTCCATATTCAGGTCGACCTGGCCGATGCCGATTCCTCTCCACCAGCACTGCCCGATTACAACGTACTGCTGCTGGAGCCATCACTGCTGAACCGCATGAATATCGGTGCCCTGCTGACCCAGTGGCAGACCAGCCATCAGGATTTTGAGAACCGCCATCAGCTGCTGGATTACCTCAGTGACAACAGTCAGAGGCCCGATACTGTAATCGTTGCCGTTAACCGCCATCAGCTGAATGATGCCGGTCATATCGCTCTGATGAATCAGTTGCAGGCGCAGGATATTCCGGTGCTGGCACTGGTCGACAGCGTCAGCCATGAACACCTTGATCAGTTACGGCTGCAGGGAGCGGCTTTCAGCCTGAGCCAGCCCTTCAGCCACCGCAAGTTCTATCAGCTGCTGCGCCAGTTGCTGACCCATGAAACACTGGAGCAGGACAGCCGTCAGCTGCGCCAGCCACCGCCGGATCAGCCGCCACCGGGCGTACTGGCGGTAGATGATAACGACGCCAACCTGAAACTGGTGGTCACTCTGCTGCAGGAACTCGGCGTTAAAGTGTACGCCGCCCACTCCGGCCGTGAAGCCATTACCGCCGTGCAGCAGCATGACATAGACATGGTGCTGATGGATATTCAGATGCCGGGCATGAATGGCCTGGAGGCAACCCAGGCCATCCGTGCCCTGCCAGGTTGCGAAACTCTGCCGGTGGTGGCGTTGACTGCTCACGCCATGGCCGATGAAAAAGAAGCCCTGCTGAAAGCCGGCATGAACGACTACCAGACCAAACCCATCAGTCAGGAACAGCTGGCCGACTGCATTCAGCGCTGGACCGGCTTTACCAGCCAGGTACCGCTGCAACCCCGTACCACACACAGGGAAAACACTTACAGCAGCGACTGCGACTGCATTTTCGACCCACTGACAGCTCTACGCCATGCCAACCGCAAGCTGGATCTGGCCGAAGATATGTTTACCATGCTGCTGGATTCCCTGCATCATGATATGCAGCGGATTCTGCAGTCCTGGGAAGAAGAAGATATGGAACTGCTGCTGGAAAAAGTGCACCGTGTTCACGGCGCAACCCGTTATTGCGGTGTGCCCTGTCTGCGCAATACACTGGAAAAATTTGAAACCGCACTGAAATCCTCATCCAGTGCGGAGCTGCCGGAACTGATGCGCCAGCTGACAGAAGATGCGGCGGCCCTGCAGCACTGGGCACATGAAAATGACTGGCGCCGTATTCTGGCAGACAGCCTTCACACCAGTACTGCAAATGCCTGAATCAGGTGACCCTCATCGGACAGACTGAGCAGTGCCTGACGGCTGCCCAGATCAATCATAATTTCCGCCGCCCTGGCGGACAGGGTGACCACCGGAGCGCCGGCGGCATCACGCAGAATTTCCATATGCTGAAAGCTGACGCCATCCGCAATCCCGGTTCCCAGCGCTTTTGCCAGTGCTTCCTTGGCGGCGTACTGTTTGGCGAGAAAATTCAGTGATTCCCCACGCGCGCTGAAAATATCCCGTTCCGCCGGCGTCAGAATCCGCCGCACAAAGCGCCCGCCATGACGGCGGTACGCTTCTTCAATGCGGCGGCTGTCGAGCAGGTCGGTACCGATACCGATCACGCCAGCAAGCGGTAACTCCGGAATACTGCCGGCTTCAGCACTCATGTACGGTCAGTCGCCACCGCCAGCAGCTGACGCATTTCCCGCACCGCTTCTTTCAGTCCGACAAAGACGGCGCGGGCAATAATCGCATGGCCGATATTCAGTTCGTTCATGCACGGAATGGCCGCGATGGCTTCCACATTGTGATAATTCAGACCATGACCGGCATTCACGATCAGCCCCTGATCGTAGGCATAAGCGGCGGCATCCTGAATCCGCTCCAGTTCCGCCTCCAGATCTTCTTCGGTTTCCGCATCGGCATAACGCCCGGTATGCAGCTCAATCACCGGCGCGCCAGTGCGTACCGCGGCATCAATCTGATCGAAATCCGGATCAATAAACAGTGACACTTCGGTGCCGACCGCTTTCAGGCGCTCAACCGCCAGACGGATATGAGCTTCCTGACCGAGTACATCCAGACCGCCTTCGGTGGTCAGTTCTTCACGCTTTTCCGGCACAAAACAGGCCGCTTCCGGCTGAACTTCTTCCGCCAGTTCAATCATGGCTTCCGTCACCGCCATTTCCAGATTCATGCGCGTGGACAGAGTTTCTGCCAGCACATACACATCACGGGTCTGAATATGACGACGGTCTTCCCGCGGATGGATGGTGATACCATCAGCACCGGCCTCTTCAGCAATAAACGCCGCCTGCACCGGATCAGGGTAAGTGGTTCCCCGCGCCTGACGCAGCGTCGCGACATGATCAATATTGACACCCAGTAATACCCGTTGTGCGTTTTTCACGGCAGACTCCTGATAAATTCAGCCACCGGATGGCGGCTGTCGGATAAATAATTCACGGCTGATCAGCGGACGCTCCAGCAGGTCATCCAGAGCCAGGCGCATCACCTGCTTGGCTACCTGCCAGCTGCGGGGATGGTCCCGCTCACTGCGGGCGAAAGCCTGCAGATGGCGGCCACTGAAACCAGTGGCCGCCGGGACAAAACCTTCCCGCGGAATAAAACGATAGCAGGCCTGTGGCAGAATATCCCCGCCGGCCGTATCTTTATGCCAGGAAAAGCCATACCCCAGCGCCGCCAGCAGGCGGACTTCAAACAATCTCAGCCAGGGCTCGGCTTCTTCGCCACGCGCCAGTGCCTGCAGCGTTTCGCGGTACAGGGCATACACCTCAGGCAGGGATTCATAGCGCGGCAGCAGGCGCGCCAGCAGTTCGGTCAGGTAAAAACCACAGTACAGAAAGGCGCCATTCAGCTGCGCCCGCCCCACAGCCGACAGGCCGCGGATTCTGGGCCAGTCTTCTTCCGGCCGCCAGTCCCCCTGATATTCCTGCAGCAGATCCGGCACTGGCTGGCGCTGCCCGGCCACCACGTACAGGCGTCCGACGCTGGCCGAAAATATATCCAGCAGCCACTCGTTTTCACGCAGCGGCTGACGTTGCAGCACAAACAGCGCTGCCACGGCTTATTCCGTCCGGTCGTCGTAACCGAGACTGCGCAGCGCCCGCTCATCGTCTGACCAGCCGGCTTTGACCTTGACCCACAGGTTGAGCATGACCTTGCAGTCAAACAGGGATTCCATATCCTTGCGCGCTTCCTGACCGATCTGTTTGATGCGGTAACCGCCGTCACCGATCACAATCCGCTTCTGTGACGGCCGCTCGACCAGAATCAGTGCGCTGATTTCGATCAGTGTACCGCTGTGGACGAATTCTTCGATTTCCACCGTCATGGCATACGGCAGCTCATCGCCCAGCTGGCGCATGATTTTTTCCCGCACCAGCTCCGCCGCCAGAAAACGTGAACTGCGGTCGGTGATCTGATCTTCCGGAAAGAAATGTATACTTTCCGGCATATAACTTTCGATCAGGCTTTCCAGACGCTCAACGTTATGCCCGGTCTTGGCACTGACCGGCACGATCTGATCAAAGGTAAATTTTTTGCTCAGCTCTTCGAGGTAAGGCAGCAATTCATCTTTTTCGCGGATAAAGTCAACTTTATTCACCACCAGTACCACCGGAGCTTTCTGCTGCTTAATCGCTTCCAGGGCCATTTCATCTTCATCGGTCCAGCGCAGACGATCCACCATCAGAATAATCAGATCCACGTCTTTTACTGCCGTGGTCGCCGCCTTGTTCATATAGCGGTTAATGGCTTTTTCGTGCGCCTTGTGAATGCCCGGTGTATCCACGTAAACAATCTGCACATCCTCTTCGGTTTTGATGCCCAGAATCTGATGGCGGGTGGTCTGTGGTTTACGCGAAGTAATGGACAGTTTCTGGCCCAGAATGCGGTTCAGCAAGGTCGATTTACCCACGTTCGGGCGGCCGACAATGGCGACATATCCGGTACGGGTGGTCATACGTTACCTCCGTTGCCATCTTCGGCGCCGACCAGGGTCAGCAGTTCACTGGCAGCAGTCTGTTCCGCTGCCCGGCGACTGCTGCCGCGGGCCAGAATGGCATCCGGGTATTCGGGAATACGGCATTCAACGGTGAAGACCTGCTCATTGGTCGGGCCTTCCACACTCAGCACTTTGTATTTAGGCAGACTGGAATGATTGCCCTGCTGATATTCCTGCAGCCGCGTCTTCGGATCTTTGATCGGATCTTCCAGCGTCAGGCCGTCCAGACGCGTAGCGTACCAGCTCAGTACCCGTTCCCGGACAACATCCATGCCGGCATCCAGATACATGGCACCGATAATGGCTTCAACGGTATCGGCCAGAATGGATTCACGCCGGTGGCCGCCACTTTTCAGCTCGCCGGAGCCCAGCAACAGAAAATCGCCCAATTCAAATTCACGCGCAATTGCTGCCAGGGTGACGCCTTTCACCATGCGCGCCCGCAGCCGGCTGAGCTTGCCTTCTTTGGCACTGCCAAAACGGCGGAACAGGTCTTCGGCAATTATAAAATTGAGGATGGAGTCGCCGAGAAACTCTAGACGCTCATTATTAACCCCACCTTTACTGCGGTGGGTCAGGGCCAGTGTGATCAGGGATTCATCACGGAACGCATAGCCGATGCGCTGGGACAGTTTCACCAGGGGATTATTCACTTCGTAAATTCTTTATGCTGATTAAAGCGGACGGCCATATCGACAGGGCCAATCCAGTTGCGGCGGGCCTCATACGACCAGTCGAGCGTCAGGGTGCCATTGTGTTTGCTGATTTCCAGCCCATCCAGGGGCAACCTCAGGTTGTTCATGTTCAGATGACGGTTGAGAACAGCTTCAAACTGTTTTTTGGTCATGTCGGCATTAATATCGCGCGATTCCGCCATGCTGTTCAGGATTGTGGCCAGTATGCGGTTGTCCCAGAACATGGGCACCAGAGTCATCGCCGTTTTCACCACGATCACCACGACCACCAACAGAACCGCCATTGACGTAAACGACATTCCACTCTGACGACGCATATTAATCATCCACCTTAAGTACCGCGAGGAATGCAGACTGTGGAATTTCCACACTGCCGATCTGCTTCATCCGCTTTTTACCTTCTTTCTGTTTCTGCAGCAGTTTTTTCTTCCGGCTGACGTCACCGCCATAACACTTGGCCGTTACGTTCTTGCGCAGGGCTTTGACGGTGGTACGGGCCACCACCTGGTTACCCATCGCCGCCTGAATCGCCACATCAAACATCTGCCGCGGAATCAGTTCTTTCATTTTTTCGGTCAGAGCAGTGCCACGACGGCGGACATTGTCACGGTGCATAATCACCGCCAGTGCATCCACCCGTTCACCGTTGACCAGAATATCCAGCCGCACCAGCGGTGCCGCCTGGAAACGGGTAAAACTGTAATCCAGCGATGCAAAACCGCGACTGGCCGATTTCAGGCGGTCGAAGAAATCCATCACCACTTCCGCCATCGGGATTTCGTAACGCAGGGAAACCTGCGAGCCGGTATACTGCATATCCATCTGTACGCCACGCTTTTCAATGCACAGGGAAATCACATTACCGAGATAATCCTGTGGCACCAGGATATTACATTCTGCGATTGGCTCACGCATTTCCTCAATCGAACCCGCGTCCGGCAGTTTCGATGGGTTGTCCACTGACAGAGTTTCCCCTTTGCGCGTCACCACTTCATAAATTACCGTCGGCGCCGTGGTAATCAGATCGAGATCGTATTCACGCTCCAGACGCTCCTGAATAATCTCCATATGCAGCATCCCCAGGAAGCCACAGCGGAAACCAAAGCCCAGCGCATCGGAATTCTCCGGCTCATAAAACAGGGACGCATCATTCAGTGACAGCTTTTCCAGTGCATCGCGGAAGGATTCAAAGTCATCCGACGAGACCGGAAACAGACCAGCATAGACCTGAGGTTTAACCTTCTGGAAACCCGGCAGCGATTTTGTATCATCGGCGAACTTGGAGCTGACAATGGTATCGCCCACCGGCGCGCCGTGAATATCTTTAATTCCGGCCACCAGATAACCCACTTCACCAGTACCCAGATAACCTGTGTCTTTGCGCTTCGGCGTAAAAATACCGACGCCGTCCACCCCGTGATCCCGGCCGGTAGACTTCAGACGGATTTTATCGCCTTTACGGATAGAACCGTTTTTCACCCGGATCAGGGAAACAACGCCCAGATAGGGATCAAACCAGGAATCAATAATCAGCGCCTGCAGCGGCGCATCCGGATCACCTTCCGGCGGCGGAATATTGGCCACCAGGTCTTCGAGGACGTCTTCCACATTCAGGCCACTCTTGGCCGAACAACGTACCGCTTCGGTGGCATCAATACCGATGATGTCTTCGATTTCCTGCGCCACCTTGTCCGGATCCGCCTGCGGCAGATCCATTTTATTCAGTACCGGGCGGACTTCCAGCCCCTGCTCAATGGCGGTATAGCAGTTAGCAACCGACTGCGCTTCAACCCCCTGAGCAGCATCAACCACCAGCAGTGCGCCTTCACAGGCAGCCAGAGAACGTGACACTTCGTAGCTGAAGTCCACATGCCCCGGAGTATCAATAAAGTTGAGCTGATAGGTTTCGCCATTACGGGCCGTGTAATCCAGCGTCACACTCTGGGCCTTGATGGTGATACCACGTTCCCGTTCGATATCCATCGAATCCAGAACCTGTTCCTGCATTTCGCGGTCGCTCAGACCTCCGCAGACCTGAATAAAGCGGTCAGACAGGGTGGATTTGCCGTGGTCGATATGGGCAATGATGGAAAAGTTACGGATGTGGTCCAGTTGGCTCACAGAATACAACCTGATTAGTCATTGAAATAGCGCGGATTTTACTTGAAAGCCCGGCCAAAGGCTATGTGGGGCGTAAACGCAGAAGCCCGGCCAGGGCCGGGCTTCTGCTGAGCTGAGTGGATTACTCGTTGATACGCAGCGGGATAAACATCGCCGCCCCGCGGCGCACAATGCGCATGGGGAAGCTACGGTTAGCCGGCAGCGCCTTCACCACCTTGTCGAAGTCTTCCATGCTGCGTACCGGCTCACCACCGATCATGGTGATGATGTCGCCATTCACCAGGCCGGCAAAGGCCGCCGGCCCACCGCCCTTCACTTTACGCACGATTACGCCTTCACCGACGCCCTTGCGCTGTGCATCGGTCAGTGCACCGACCACCAGCCCGAGACGGTTACTGACTTTCTCTTTCGGATCAGCGTTATTCATTGCCAGTTCCGCACTATCGGCATCCGGTAAAGTACCGATGGTGACTTTCAGCGACTTGCGTTTACCATTACGTACGACATCCAGTTTCGCAGTGTCACCCGGTTTGATGCGGCCGACCTGATGCGGCAGGTCGGAGGACAGATCAATCGGCTTGCCGTTAAAATGGGTGATGATATCGCCATTCTGCAGCCCTGCGTCTTCCGCCGGACTGCCGGGTACAACCTGTGCTACCAGTGCACCGGCCGCTTTGCTCAGACCAAAGGACTCAGCCAGGTCTTTGTTGACCTCCTGAATCACCACACCCAGCCAGCCACGTACCACTTTGCCGGTATCTTTCAGCTGCTTGACCACATCCATGGCAACATTAATCGGAATGGAGAATGACAGTCCCATATAGCCGCCGGAACGGGTGTAAATCTGCGAGTTGATACCAACCACTTCACCATCCAGGTTGAACAGCGGACCACCGGAGTTACCCGGGTTGATCGGCACATCGGTCTGGATGAAAGGCACATAGTTGGCGTCCGGCAGGCTGCGGCCTTTGGCGCTGATAATGCCCTGGGTTACGGAATAATCGAAGCCGAAGGGCGAACCGATGGCAACCACCCACTGACCCGGTTCCAGCTTGTCGGAATCGCCCAGTTCCACCGTTGGCAGATCATCGGCATCCACTTTCAGCAGCGCAATATCGGTGGTTTCGTCGGCCCCCACCACCCGGGCATCATACTCGCGGCGGTCATTCAGGCGTACCACGATTTCGTCGGCGTTCTTGATCACATGATTATTGGTCAGGATGTAACCATCAGCAGAAATGATGAAACCGGAACCGAGGGAGTCTCGCTCCTGATCCTGACCACCGCCCTGATTCGGCACACCGAAAAAGTGACGGAAAATTTCCGGCACGTCCTGTGGCAGGCCGTACTGCTGATAATTGGCCGCCTTAACATGCTGCACCGTACTGATATTCACCACCGCCGGTGAGGTTTCTTTCACCAGTTCGCGGAAATCCGGCAGTTCAGCACGGGCTACCGTACTGAGCACCACCAGCAACACAAACGCAAAGTGACGGGCTATCTGAGTCATGCTTAATACCTTATTGACGTCATTCGGCTGAAATCATTGAAATCTTCCCGCACCCGGGCAGGATGGTGGGCTGCCAGCGCTGCTGAAAACGGCGTGCCAGCCTCCCTGCTGCCGCAAAACCGCCAGCCAGCCCGGCCAAGGCAGCAACGGCGGCAACGCTGTCACTGTAAAACTGGCCGGCCAGAACACCGCCGATCAGTCCCAGCAATGGCAGGCCATACAGCACCAGAGCACTTATCGCCAGGCCTCCGGATGGCATGCTGAGGACCACTTCCTGTCCCGCCTGCAGACCTTCGCCACCGTCCACCCACAGCCGCATCGGCCGCCCGAGCTTGCTGAGGCTGTGCTGACCACAACCCGAACGGGCGTTACAGCCGGAACAGGCACTCTGCTGCACGGCTTCCACCCAGACGCCGCCTTCAGCGACATCCGCAACACGGACGATTTCCTGCGACATAGGCGCTTATTCCTCTTTCTCCCGGTAAATAACGGAAGCCGCTATCCGGGTCATGGTAACGGCCGGCAGTTCGCCGACAGCTGTTACACGGTATTTGTGATCATCATGCTGGCGGTAACGGACAACAGCTGCCGTCGCCCCCCACTGACTGACCATTTCCGGTAAAGGTTCCGCCGGTACGGCATCAACAAACACCGTAAACGCGGCCAGTCCGTCGCTGTACATCAGACGCAGCGGCTTTTCCTGTTCAGCAGTGGCACCGGCTTCAGCCAGTGTATTGGCGGCGGTCATTTCAAAGCCACCCGGCACCCAGGCAGGTACCCAGCCCGGTACCACATCCGCACCAGCATCCGGGCGCATGGCTGCCGGTGGCTGTGCACGCACATGGCCGTCAGCTTCCGGCTCAAACGCAGAGATGGGGATGTCTTCACCGATATCAACGTCTGCGAACTGAAACCGTTCAAGAACCTGATGAGCCTGATCCAGCATATCGGAACGCAGCAACAGACCGCTTTCCTGATCCAGCCACAGACGGTAGCCATAGCGGTGCTCGTCACGGGGAGTGACATCCAGCTCACGGGCATAACGGCCGGCGACGCGGCTTACTCCACCAAGGCGGAAATCGTAGTATCCGGCGGCGTCGGTACTGGGTTTATACCCCTGCAGCGGCGCCGGCAAAGAAGTATTCAGTGGCACCCCGTGCTCGCCGGGGTGAATAAAGGTGGTGTGGTCACCATGGCGGATAATCTCACGTGGAATACCGGTCAGGTGGTGCAGTTTTTCGTACTCCACCCCATCCCGGAAACCATGAACCACCGCCATGGTCTCCCACTGGCGGCTGTCACCATAAATCAGCACGCCCTGATAATTTTCTTGTCGGAATGCCTGCGACATCCGTCCCAGCCAGTCCTGGGGACTGCCATCCGCTGCGGCAGTCTGATGAAGACTGCACCAGACCAGTGGCAACAGAAGCCAGCGCCTCATGCTTATTGCTTCTCCCCGACGGTATCGAAGTTCACAACGCGGGCATACGGCATAATGCTGCCACCATTCTGCATGGCTGCCTGCTCGGTATGCTGCATGACATATTCCTGCAGCTTACGCTGCGCCTCTTCCAGCTGCTGCGGATCAACGGCCGGCGGCTGACTGTCAGCCAGCCGCTGCGGTGAGGCCATCATCGGGGACTCATTGGCAGCCAGCGGCAGCGCTTCGTTGCCGGTGTCCATCACACGCACCCCCACCAGAACCGCCAGCGTCACCGTCGCTGCCACCGCCCCTGAGGCCAGCCAGCGCATGCGGTGACCAGCGGCCGGAACGACAGCCGGACGCAGCACATCATCCATCGGTTCGCCGGCAATGGCCTGCGCAATACCGCGGGAAAGATCCACATTCACCGCCGGTTCATCGCGCATCAGGGCACCAATCATCTGATAGCGCTGCCAGGAGGCACGCATCTCATCGTCGCTCTCCAGCTGATTCAGCAGACGCCGGACTTCAAGTTCGTCAGTCTCGCCATCAACCAGAGCAGAAAGGGATTCTTGGATACGATCGTTCATGATTACTCCTCAGGCGATGGCACTGCTGGCATCGGTCAGCAATGGCTGCATTTTTTTGTCGATGGCTTCACGGGCACGGAAGATACGCGAACGTACGGTGCCGATGGGACAGTCCATCACCTCTGCAATTTCTTCATAACTCAGGCCATCCAGTTCACGCAGGGTGACCGCCATGCGTAATTCTTCCGGCAGGGCATCAATGGCATCGAACACTACCTTCTTCAGCTGATCGCGCTGCAGCAGGCCATCCGGCGTTTCGATGTCCTTCATTTTCGCCTCGTCGGCAAAAAATTCGGCATCATCCAGATCAATGTCGCGGGTCGGGGTTTTGCGGCCGCGACTGACCAGATAATTCTTCGCAGTGTTGACCGCAATACGGTACATCCAGGTGTAAAACTGGCTTTCACCACGGAACGACGGCAGCGCCCGGTAGGCTTTGATAAAGGCTTCCTGAGTAACGTCCTGGGCTTCAGCAAAATCTGAGATATAACGGCCGACAAGGGCGAGAATCCGGTGCTGGTATTTGATCACCAGCAGATCAAACGCACGCTGATCCCCTTTCTGCACACGGGCGACCAGCTGGCGGTCAGTATGTTGTTGATCTGTCATGCCCTGTTCCGATGTCGTCTGCTGCGCTGCCAGCGCCGTTGCTGTACTCATTCGTCCTGTCTCCTGTCGTTGACTCGACCTGATTCAGAACCATAGAGGGGATATTTCCGGATTAGTTCCGCAACAGTGTATCATGTGGCGAAAACTGGCCGGTACGGCGTCTTTCTGCATCTGCGGGCCGTACACTTCTTCTTTTAATATTCTGAACTGTTCCCGAGCATGAGCCAATCTTTCTGTTTTGACGTACTAATCATCGGCAGTGGCGCCGCAGGGCTGACCCTGGCGCTCTCCCTGCCCGAGCACCTGCAGGTTGCCGTTATCAGTAAAGAATCGCTGGATGCCGGGTCAACACGCTGGGCCCAGGGCGGTGTGGCGGCGGTGCTGGACGCGGACGACAGCGTTGATGCCCATGTGCAGGACACACTGATTGCCGGCGCCGGTCTGTGTCATGAGCCCAGCGTCCGTTTTACCGTGGAAAACTCCACCGACGCGATTCAGTGGCTGATTGATACCGGCGTGCCATTCACGCAGGACAAACCGGATCACTTCCATCTGACCCGTGAAGGCGGGCACAGTGCACGGCGCATCATTCACGCCGCCGACGCCACCGGCCATGCGATATCTGCAACCCTGCTGGCACGGACGCAGGAAAAAGAGAACCTGCAGCTGATGCAGAACCACATTGCCATTGATCTGATTACCCACGAAAAACTGGGCCTTGAGGGTCATGGCTGCGTCGGTGCCTATTTTCTCAACAACACCACCGGCGACGTCGATGTGATCACCGCCCATGCCGTGGTGCTGGCCACCGGCGGCGCCAGCAAGGTTTATCTTTACACCAGCAACCCCGACGGCGCGTCCGGTGACGGCATTGCCATGGCCTGGCGCGCCGGCTGCCGGGTGGCCAATATGGAATTCAACCAGTTCCACCCGACCTGCCTCTATCATCCGCAGGCGGGTTCCTTCCTGATTTCAGAAGCGGTCCGCGGGGAAGGCGGGAAATTACTGCTGCCCGACGGCAGCCGCTTTATGGAAAACTTTGATCCGCGCGGCGAACTGGCCCCGCGCGATATCGTCGCCCGGGCCATTGACCACGAAATGAAACGCCTCGGCGCCGATTGCCTGTTCCTGGATATCAGCCACAAGCCGGCAGCCTTTATCAAAGAACACTTCCCGACCATTTATGAGCGCTGTCTGGAACTGGGGATCGATATCACCCGCGAACCGATTCCCGTGGTGCCGGCCGCCCACTACACCTGTGGTGGCGTGGTAACCGACACCTTTGGCCGGACCGACATCGGTAACCTGTACGCCATTGGTGAAACCGCCTGTACCGGTCTGCACGGCGCCAACCGGCTGGCCAGCAACTCGCTGCTGGAGTGCCTGGTATTTGCCCGCTCGGCCGCCCAGCATATTACTGAGAATACCGATTTCGACGCCCCGTTCCCGCAGGCACCGGCCTGGGACGCCAGCCAGGTGACTGATTCCGATGAAGACGTGGTGATCTCCCACAACTGGGATGAACTGCGGCGCTTTATGTGGGACTACGTCGGCATTGTACGGACCAGCAAACGCCTGCTGCGTGCCCGTCACCGGGTGCAACTGCTGCGCCAGGAAATTCAGGAGTTTTACAGCAATTACCGGGTCAGCCATGACCTGCTGGAACTGCGTAATCTGGTCGATGTGGCGGATGTCATTATCCGCTCCGCCCTGCTGCGCAAGGAAAGCCGTGGCCTGCATTTCAGCCGTGACTACCCGGAGCCACTGCCCCGGGCCTTTGATACCGTACTGACCCCAAAATACCTGAAGGAACTGGGTGAGCTCTGAGTCGCCCTGCAGACAGAACGTATACATTTCATATATACTCCGCATAAATGGCTTATGCGGAGATACTATCCATGGGCATCGTCAAGATTTCCGATGAACTGCACGAAGAGATTCGTGACACCAGTGCCGTGATGGCACGCTCAATCAATGCTCAGGCAGAATTCTGGATCAAAATCGGCATGCTGGCCGAATTTTACCCGGAGCTGACCTATACCCAGCTGACCCGCAAACTGCTGGAAAGTCCCGATCTGCCGCTGGCACGCCTGCGGGCTGACGTTCAGGCGGAGGCTGTGTGATATGACCGTGAAAATCAAAACCGCGGCAGAAATCGATCTGATGCGCGAATCCGGGCGCCTGCTGGCCAGTGTTTTTGCCATGCTCGATGACTATGTTACCGCCGGCATCAGCACCATGGATATCAACAATAAAGTCGAAGACTTTATCGTCAACGACCTGCAGTCCCGCCCGGCCAGTAAGGGTCAGTACGATTTTCCTTATGTGCTCAATACCTCGGTCAACCACGTGGTCTGCCACGGCATGCCGAAAGCCAGCCAGATTCTGCGTAACGGCGATATCATCAACTGCGATATCACGCTGGAGAAAAACGGCTTCATTGCCGATTCCAGCAAAATGTATTGCATCGGCAAAACCACCCCGGTGGCCAAACGGCTGGTGAACACCACCTATGAAGCCATGTGGGCCGGTATCCGTACCGTCCGCCCTGGCGTTACCCTTGGCGATATCGGTCATGCCATCCAGAAAGTGGCCGAAGGCGCCGGTTACAGTGTGGTGCGCGAGTACTGTGGTCATGGCATCGGCCGCGAAATGCACGAAGAACCGCAGGTACTGCATTACGGCCGTCCGGGCACCGGCCTGACCCTGAAGCCGGGCATGGTGTTTACCATTGAGCCAATGATCAATCAGGGTGGCGCCAAACTGAAGCATATGAAAGACGGCTGGACCGTGATTACGCGGGACAAAAAGCTGTCGGCCCAGTGGGAGCACACCATTGCCGTCACCGAAGACGGTTATGAAGTTCTGACCCTGCGCGGGGAAGAAAAAGAGGCCATGCAACAGGCTGGCTGATCAGCCCGGATGCCAGCTTTCATACAATCTGGCTTTCAGCCGGCGGAAATCATCAGCGCCGGCAAAACTGTCAGCCCGCAGCACCAGCGAATGCCAAGGCCAGACGGACCAGTTCAGAATCACCACATGACGGCGGCGGACACTGCCGCTGCGCCAGCGCACACAGTGTTTTTCACCGCCCTGTTCCAGCCACCAGCCCTGCCGGTCAATGCCCAGACGGGTCACCCGCGGACGGAGCCGCAGCAGCAGCCATAACAGGCCAGCGGCACCCGGCAACAGATACCAGGGCCACAACAGCCACAGAAAAACGGCCACTGCCACCAGCAGCAACAGCGTCAGCTGCTGCTGCCGGCGTGACGGCCGCAGATGCCATTCAGCGGCTGCGTGCATGCTCCTGCACCAGTTTTACGATGCGGGCGATGTCCGGATCGTCGGGAATGATGTGCTCCATAAACCAGGTAAACAGGTCCGGGTCTTCACAGTCCAGCAGCTGACGGTAACGTACCTTATCCTCAGCACTCAGGCTGGTATAGGCTTCTTCGGCAAACGGCACCAGCAGTACATCCAGCTCCAGCATGCCACGGCGGCTGTGCCAGCGGACGCGTTTCGCTTCAATATCATCGGCCACAAATCATCTCCTGTGTCCAATCCGGTTGATAAGGCGGGCAGTATAGCAGAACTGCGCAACAGACCGGTGCCTGGTGCAGAACTGCCAGCAGAAGATATTTTCCAGTAGACTGCGGCTCAGCCACCCTGATACTGATGCGGAGTTATTATGTCTGACACGGCTTTTGCCCATACCGTCCCCCTCAACCGTTTTACCCTGCTGCGGGTCGAAGGCCCGGACAGTGAGCGCTTTCTGCAGGGGCAGCTGACCTGCGACGTTGCTGCTCTCGCGGACGGACAGTGGACACTGGGCGCCTGCTGCAACGCCAAAGGACGCATGATCGCCAACTTCGTGCTGGCCCGTACGGCCGCTGAGCATTACATCCTGCGTCTGCCTGCCGGTCAGGCGGAGGTCCTGCAGCAGCACCTGTCACGCTACGCTGTGTTTTACAAAACCGCGATGAGCGCCGACACCGGGACCGCTGTCAGCGGACGCCTGCCGGTCAGTCCGTTGTCCGCCCTGCTGACGGCGCCGCAGCCACTGCGCCGCGACAACGACAGCCTGATTCTCAGCTGGCCGGACGGCCGTGAGGAAATCTGGGGCGCAAATGTGGCCAGTGGCGACGAAACACTCTGGCATCAGCAGGACATCCGCCAGGGGCTGGTCTGGGTGCAGGAAGCCAGCCGTGAAGCCTGGGTGCCACAGTACATCGACTGGCAGTTACAGGGCGGCATCAGCTTCAGCAAAGGCTGTTACACCGGCCAGGAAATCGTTGCCCGCCTGCAGTATCTCGGTAAAGCCAAGAAACGACTGGCGCTGGTGTCAGCCGACAGCGCGCTACAGCCCCCCCTGCTGACGGAGATCACCAATGCCGCCGGCAAAAGCATCGGTGAAATCGCCGCCTGGGAAGGCGGTCATGGTCTTGCGGTCATTTCCGGTGAGATGCCACAGAGCGCACAAATCGGGGAAAAAACCGTCAAACTCTGTGCACTTTTCTATACTGAGGGCAATGACGGGGAAGAAACCCCACCTACTGCAGAATAACCCCCGGCCCACCTCCGCCGGGTAAGAAAGAGGCCCGGCAATGACTAACCTGGCGGTTCAGGTAAAAAACGATATCGTCGCTCAGATCAAAAATGATGAGCTGATTCTGCCCACCCTGCCCGAAATAGCCCTGCGGGTACGGGAAATCGCAGAAGACACCAACACCACCATTCCACAGCTGACCCAGATGATCTCTCAGGATCCGGCGCTGACGGCCCGCATCATCAAGGTCACCAACAGCCCGCTGATCCGTACCAGCAGCCCGGTGGTGGACCTGAGCACCGCCATCTCCCGCCTCGGCATCGATTTCACCAGCAACCTCTGTATCGGTCTGGCCATGGAGCAGATGTTTCAGGCCACCCACGACATTATCGATAAACGCATGCGTGCCTGCTGGTCACGGGCCATGGAGATCGCCGCGTCGGCGCAGGTACTGGCGCGTCACTTCACCAAGCTGCAGCCGGATCAGGCACTGCTGGCCGGGCTGGTGCACCAGATCGGCATGCTGCCGATTCTGGCCTATGCCGAAAATCACGAAGACCTGCTGCAGGACAGCCTGTCACTGGATCTGGTGATTGAAAAACTGCACCCGTCACTGGGCAGTTACATCCTGCGCAGCTGGGAATTTATGCCGCAACTGGTGACGGTACCGAAGGAATATCTGAACCTGAACCACAGCGCAGATCAGGCGGATTATGTCGATCTGGTGCAGGTCGCCACACTGCAGAGTTATGCCGGCAGCAATCACCCGCTGGGTAAGGTCAGACGTTCAGAGCTGGGTTCCTTCCACCGTCTCGGCCTGGATGCCGATGATGAAGTCACCCAGTGGGAAGAGCTGAGCGAAGAAGTCAGCGCTACTGAGAGCGCGCTGCGTCCATAACCCTGCCGCCGGCTCAGAGGCCGGCCAGAGGATGCTCTTCCCGTTTCCAGGGTGAGCCGGTGAGGGTCGCCGTCCAGTCCGACGGCACATCCTGCACATGGGCGTGCTGCCAGCGCGGGGCAAAATCCTTATCAACCACCATAGCCCGGATACCTTCGGCAAAATCCGGGTGCCTGACTGCCTGCCAGGCCAGCGCCAGTTCCCACTGCACTGCCTCCTTCAGGCTCATCTGCCGCCCACGCTGCAGCTGCGCCATAATCACATGCGCCGTGGCCGGGCAGCCGGCACTGAAATTACGGATGCCCTGACGAAGCCACGCATTATCGCCCTGATACGCAGCAAAACGGGCAGCAATCTGCAGCAGGTTATCGTCAGCAAATAAGGCCTTAAGGTCTGCCGCCGCCGCACTCAACTCACTGGCCGGTACTTCTGCCGGGCAGTCGTCTTCCAGCGCATGCAGCAGATCACGCACCTGATGATGATTTTCTGCATTATTGCTGCTCCAGGAGGCGCGTGTCAGACGGCGGATAAGCTCATCCTGCTGCTGATGAGCCAGCACATACTGAGTCAGCCTCAAGTCACGGCAATCCACGGCATTCATGTGAATACCACTCAGTGCCATCCAGTGACCGGCCGGATACGGCAGGTGTGACAGGTACCAGGTGGCCGCCACATCCGGAAACAGACCAATGCGGATCTCCGGCCACGCCAGTTTCAGAGTCTCGGTGCCGACCCGGTGATTGGCGCCGATAAACAGCCCCAGTCCGCCGCCCATCACAAACCCGTTACCCCAGGCAATCAGCGGTTTATTAAACAGGTGGACGCGGTAATTTTTGCCGTATTCACCACGGAAAAAATCGTCGGCATAACGATAGCGCTGCTGACCGTCTGCCAGCATGCTGTCGTATAACTTGCGGATATCACCGCCGGCACTGAAGGCTTTATCGCCGGCGCCACGCATCAGCACCGCCACCAGCTGCGGGTTTTCATCCCAGCGCTGCAGCTGTTTATCAATCAGGTTAACCATGGTCAGATCCACGGCATTCATCGCCGCCGGGACATTCAGGGTCATAATGCCCAGCTTATGTCCTGACCGGGTACTGACGGTACGGAACAGGACGGGTTTTTTGCTTGCCAAAGTTATCTCCTTTCGTCAGAGGCGCGCAGCCTGAGGAAGCAGATAGTAAGGAGTGTTACACTCTGCTGCAAAATATCCTGGCGGGAAGCCTATGACAGCTGCAATGATTCCACTGCTGAGCCTGCTGGTCGTGACGCTGATTATCGGGCTGCTGCTTCTGCTGATGCTAGTCGACAGAGGTCGCAGGGGGACCGCACTGATGGCGCTGGCCGGTAAACTGAATCTGGATTACCGGCCCTATGCGGCGGTCAGCAATTATATCCGCAAGGCGCACTTCCTGATTCTGGATGTCGGCCAGTTCCGGCATTTCCGGCATCTGCTGGAAGGCAGAACCGCCGACGGCACGGCAATCAATCTGTTTGATTACAGCCTCGTCACCCCCGGTGGCACTTCAACCCAGACACTGCTGTTAATGCCCTGCCAGCTGGCAGGCACGGCGAAATTCTGTCTCAGTAAACAGCGCTGGCTGCAGCAGGATAATTTTACCGAAAGTCTGCAGCATCCGATGCAGCCGCTGCGCGCGGAACAGAAACCCATGCTGATCCGTCGCTGGCAGATATTCAGTGCACAACCGGAAACCTTATGGCCACGGCTGACGCCGGAACTGACCGACTGGCTTTTGGCGCATCCTCACCTTCACATTGAATGGTCAGATGGCATCCTGCTGCTCTGCCGTCCTGGTTATCTGCTGGAAGCGGAACAGATTCCTGATGCCGTGACCCATGCACAGGAATGTATCCGCCTGCTGCAGCAGGCCGCGCAGCATTAAAGGCAGCGCCATAGCAGCAACGCAGTGACAGCAGACAATAATCACTGAACAATAATCAGGGAATTTTTGAATAACTATGCACAGCTCTGCGGGCACCGAGTTATTCAGAAGCTCCCCAAGGAATGATATCACCATGAATTTTCCGCTCCGCCTCCTGGCTCCGTTACTCCTGATTTCCACCCTGCTGCTGACCGGCTGCAGCAGCGCGCAGCAGGATATGCTGTATCAGAAAACCATCGCGATGGGGCGCCAGCTGGCCGGCACCGAAGTCAGAACCATAAACGCCGGTGACGTCGACATGCGTTATCTGGAACGTCCCGGTGATGGCCCGGCAGTCCTGCTGGTACACGGTTTTTCTGCCAACAAAGACACCTGGCTGAAATTCGTCAAAGAATTTCCCGCACCTTACCATCTGATTATTCCCGACCTTGCCGGTCATGGTGAAACACCGGCACCGGAAAATGGTGATTACAACCTTGTCCGTCAGGCTGAGCGCCTGCACAGCCTGATGAATAATATCGGCATCAGTCAGTTCCATATCGCCGGCAATTCCATGGGCGGCGCCATCAGTGCCATTTACGCAACCCGGTATCCGCAACAGGTACAGAGCCTGATTCTGATTGATGCCGCCGGTGTCGATGCACCGCATAAAAGTGAATACATGCAGGCCCTGGATGAAGGACGTAATCCACTGATTGCTACCGATGAAAGCAGCTTTGAAACCCGCTGGGATATGATTATGAGCCAGCCCCCGCTTCTGCCCTGGCCTCTGCGGCCAGCCGTCGTGCGCGAAACAATCGCACGGGAACAGATTAACCGGGATATTTTTGCCGATATGCTGGCCACCCGGGAAGAGCTTGCGGCCGCTGATTTTGAGCAGCAGTTAACGGCCAGAGTGACCATGCCGGTGCTGATTGTCTGGGGCAAAGAAGATCGCGTACTGGACGTATCAGCCGCCACAGTATTCAAGGAAAAATTACCGCAGGCAGACGTGCAGATTTATCCGGGGATCGGCCATGTACCCATGATTGAAATCCCGGAAAAAACCGCCAGCCTGGTCAGCAGCTTTATCGCCTCTGCCGGCTGATCACTGACAACAACAGGTGCCGTTAAACGCAGGCACCTGTTGTTAAGGAACCTCTGAATAACTCTGCACGAATCTTTCCGGGCTGCAGAGCAAGGCGGCGAATGAAGAGAATGGCGGGTCCTTTTCAGATTCGCCAATGCCGCTATGTGGGCCGGAAAGCCGTGCCCTGCGGGCACCGGGTTATTCAGAGGCTCCTTAACGCTCAGGAATTTCTCACCAGCGTTTTACTGAAAGCAGCTTTGTAACTGCCATCGTCCTTATCAACCGTATACACGGTGCCGTGAAGTTCGTCGCCAACAATTTCAACATAGAAAAAACCCAACGTGCCACCTTCCTGCCACCACGCTTCATTACGGTCTTCATCATGGATTTCACGGGCTTTGGCACCGGCACCGGATACGATATGTACCGTTTTGCCACATTCGCCGACCGGTTTCAGCCATTCCAGATCGTGATCATGGCCGGCAAAAATCACATCCGCCTTGCCACAGACATGATCCTGCAGCAGGCTCTGGTAAACCACCCCCTGTCCTTCATGGCGACCATAATTGCCGGCGTTTCCATGTTTGCCATTCGAGTACAGCGGGTAATGGGTAAAGACAATTTTCCAGGGTGCGGTGGACGCCTGCAGCTCGGCATCCAGCCAGGCGCCCTGCTGATCGCGGTAATCCAGCTGCCAGAAAGCTTTTTCCGGTGTCAGGTGGCCGGCAATGGAAACACCATCCAGCGACAGAAAAGTAATCAGCGGCTTATCGCTGCCGGCGGGTTCATCAAAGCGGTAATACCGTGCCGGCATGCGCCATTTATTGCTTTCACGACCCTGCAGATGGCTGTATGCAACCTGAAAGCCACCCTGTTGACTGTAACCGGCACGGGTTTCCCCGTCCTGCTCATCGTGATTGCCCAGTACCATATAAAAAGGGAAATTCAGATTCTTAAAGGGCTCTTCAAATTTACTGCTGAACTGCGGGTCATCTGTTCCTGATACCCCATGCTCGTAAACGTTATCCCCCAGACCAAGAGCAAAATCACAGCCGCGGGACTGACAGACCTGCTCCACCGCCGCCGCCACCCAATCCTGGCCTTCGCCACCCGTGCCGGTATCGCCAATGGCGATAAAGCGCACCACAGCCGAATCGGAATCACTCTTATTATTTATATCCTGTGACGCAGACACAGTCACACTCTGCACTGCCATAACAGCAGACAGCAACGCCCAGCGGGCCGTTATTGCCGATTTCATCATGTTAACCTTGCCGGTTTCTGCATAAATTCAACAACGCCTCAGCCCCCTGCCGGATTCCGGCCTAAAACTGAAACAGTCTGTTGTTAATAGTAAGACAAACTATGACAGAAAAGTTCCCTGTCCGTCTCTGCCAATGATGACAGGCCACAGCCATGCCTTAACAGCCGCCAGCGGTGCACAGGTTGACGACCTGATCCATGACGCCCGCTCTGTCGTACCGACTTTCCCATCTCCGCCAGCCTGCTTTACACTGCGCGCTCAGCAACGGATAACGAATAACAAGATGACCCGAAAAAACCGCCTCAGCTCAGTAACCGACAAGATAAACCGCCTGCCCGCGCGACTGCGCCCCTGGGTGCTGTCCCGGGTGATGGGACGTGTCATTCCCTTTGCCGGTACGGCCGGTACACGCGTTGAAAAACTGACCCCCAATGAATGCATCATCGTCATGCGTAACCGCCGCAGAGTGCAGAATCATATCGGCAGCGTACATGCTGCGGCTATGGGACTGCTGGCCGAGTCGGCAACCGGCTTTATGACCGGCCTGAGCGTCCCCGATGACCGGATTATCGTGATCCGCAGTATGCAACTGGAATATCTGAAACGCGCCAGTGGTGATATGACGGCGACAGCCCGTTTTTCTGACGAACAGCTCGACTACGTCAGGAATACGGAAAAGGGGGATATCGAAGTACCGGTTACGATCACCGATGAAACCGGCACCGAAACGGTGAAGGCCCGCATGGTCTGGGCCTGGACACCGAAAAAGCGCTGACAACAGTAACCTTCATGCCAGCCATAAAAAACGTCCGCCGTAGCGGACGTTTTTTATGGCTGTGGCCGCGGGCTGAATTACTCAACCGAGGCCATATAATCACGGCGTTTCTGCTCGGCGTCGATATAACTGAGCCACTGCTTTGCCGTTTTTTCCGCTTGCGGATATTTTTCTGCCGCCACAAAGCTGTCACGTGCGTATGGCAGGTCATCCAGATTAAACAGAATATTGCCTTTCAGAATATAAGCCGATGACGGCGCTTTCAGATCACCGGACTTAATCGCTTTGTCGACATTCTGCAGGGCAAGTTTCCATTCCTGACGTTCGGTATGAATCTGTGCCAGCTTGAAGTAATCATCGCCTTGCTGTGACTCTTTGGCCGCTTCCGTCATCGCCACAATGGCTTTGTCATACTCCTTGGCCAGCATCCAGGCATCACCCAGAGTCGACAGGTTTCTGGCCGAGCGTTTAATGACGTCGTCCTTCATACCCTTTTCCATCACCAGCGCGGCTTTATAGGGAATTTCCTGCCCCATCTGCGCATAGGCCAGGCTCATCAGCTGACTTTCTTTATTCAGCAGCCCCTGATCGTAGGCCGTTTCCAGCGTCGACAACTCTTTCAGCGGCTTATTCAGCTCGCTGTAGACCGCCGCCAGCTGCACCCAGTACTGGGCTTTGGGATACAGAGTGGACAGATCCTGCAGGTTACGGGCAAGGCTTTTGAAATCCTTGTTCTGGTAATACACAGCCCGTTCCAGCAGCAGCCAGTTTTCCTTCGGCTGGTTACCCTGCTCCTTGGTCATGGCGATGGCTTTCTTCACGTCCGGCAGTGCCTGCTGATACTGATCCAGCTGGAACTGCATCTGGGCACGCAGGATATAAGCTTCCGCCCCCGGCTTATCAACCACAGCAAACCACTTATTCAGTGCTGCCAGTGCCTGTTGGTAATTCTCCTGAATCAGGTGCAGCTTGGCCAGACTGTAAAGCGTGGTCTGTTCCAGACTCTCAGGAATATTGTCGATGGCAACGACTTCTTCATAGGCCCTGATCGCACCGGCATAATCTTCCTGATTAAAGTACACATACGCGTACATATTCTGTGTCATCGCCTGCTCATAGGAGTTACGGCGGATTTTTTCCACAGACGCCAGATCATCAAGCGCTTCCACGTATTTCTTTTCATCGGCCAGTGCGCGTACCGCATCCAGCTTTTTGAAAATAACCGGACGCATGGTCTGAGTCCGGCGTACCCGCGGCTTTGACTGCTCTTCTTCCGCCTGAACCGCGGCAGAAGTCAGCGGTAATGCCGGCAATACGGTATAAGCCAGCAGACCGGTCATTATCATCAGTATTGGCTTTTTCATATCAGCCTCCTGTCAGCGTCCGCTTTTATCGAGTTCGAAGCGGATAATGTTACGCACGCCCTTAACTTCCAGCGGCTTGCCATTTTCCATCTTCGGTTTGTACTTGAATTTGGTCACAGCCTGCATCGCAGCTCGGTCAAAAATGCCCGGCGGATCAGCCTCAATCACGTGCGGATCAATCACTGTACCCAGCGTGGTCACAGTAAATTCCACCACCACATAACCTTCTATTCCGCGTTGCGCTGCCCGGCGCGGATACGTCGGTGCCACTTTCACAATCGGCAGATATTCGCCATCACCGGTACCGGCACCACTCAGACCTGCATCAACATTGAGGTCGGCACCCAGATCAAAGCCACCGATATCAAAGCCGGAGGTATCCGCTTTGGCGATATCCGGTTTCGGCATATCCGGCTGTGGTGGTTCCTGTGGTGGTGCCGGTGGTTTTTTCGGCTTACGGTCTTTCGTCTGCACATCATCATCAGGCTTGCTCATGATAAAGCTCTGCAGTTTGCCGTAGTCCTGTTCGTTCAGTACCGAACCACCTGTGCTGATCAGGCTCTGCATCATCCAGAACACAGCAAACGTGGCGACAGCAGCAACCGCCAGCGAAGCACCAAAGCGAAGCATGCTGGACTGCATCATCAGTTCTCCGTTGCCAGGGAAACGTCGTAAACGCCGGCTGCCCGTGCGGCATCCATAACGGCAACCAGAAGACGGGTCTTGGCTTCTTCATCCGCCTGAATCACAACAGTTCCCTGCGGGTTTTCAGCGTGCATACGCTCGATATTGGCCCGGACCTGACTTTCATCCACTTTACGTTTATCAATCCAGATTTCACCCAGATCATTAATCGCAATCAGGATATTCGCCCGCGGCTTGGCCTGTGCGGTGCTGGCATCCGGACGGTTAACTTCAATACCGGTTTCTTTTACAAAAGAAGCTGTCACGATAAAGAAGATCAGCATGATAAATACAACGTCAAGCATTGGCGTGATATCGATTTCGCCTTCTTCTGCCTGCGCTGACATATTGGAAAAACCACGTCTCATAAGATTACTTCCGCATTAGTGGTCAAAAGTTAACTGGTCTTCGAGATGGACCTGTTTACGCTTGATATAACGATCCAGCAGCGACTGAGCAAACACACCGGTCAGTGCACCTACCATCCCGGCCATGGTCGGAATAGTGGCTTTTGAGATACCGGATGCCATTGCTTTCGGGCTGCCATTACCGAGAAATGCCATCACATCGAACACCTCGATCATGCCGTATACCGTACCCAGCAGACCAAACAGCGGCGCCAGGCCAACCAGCATTTTAATGGTGGACAGGCCGGCAGACATTTCGGAGGTCAGACGGGCAATCAGTTCCTGACGGATCTGGTGCGCAGTCCAGGAAGTGCGCTCAGTGCGCCCTTCCCATTCACGGAGTGCTGCTTTCTCGTGCGAGCGATATACAAAGGCAAAGTACGCTGTGCGTTCCAGTACCATCAGCCAGAGGATAAATATCAGGCCCATGATGGCGTAGAGGACTTCGCCTCCACGCTCCATGAACAGATATACCGGCTCGTATAAATCTGTGAACATCGCGAATTACGCCGCTTTTGAATGTTGCTGTTCAGCCTGACGGGCCAGAATACCCGTCGCCCGTTCTTCCAGAATCATCATCAGTTCGCGTGAGCGGTTGTTGGTCAGGGTGTGCAGGAACACACACGGAATGGCTGCCACCAGACCCAGAACCGTTGTGACCAGTGCCTGAGAAATACCACCGGCCATCAGTTTCGGATCGCCGGTACCGAACAGGGACATGGTTTCAAACACATCGATCATACCGGTTACCGTACCCAGCAGACCCAGCAGCGGGGCAACCACAGAGATAATTTTGATCCAGCCAATGGCTCGGGTCAGGCGTGGAACCTCAGCCGCAATGGCTTCACCCAGGTGCAGTTCCAGAGTTTCGGTATCTGCATTTTTATTGGCGTTGAACACCGCCATCACACGACCCAGAGCGTTATTTTCGTTCGGGGTTTCAGACTTCATCTGTGCTTTGATTTTGTTGCCTTCAGCATACAGAACCACCATACGCCAAATGGCCAGCAACACACCGATCGCACCCAGTACCAGAATGATGTAACCAACGACACCACCCTGATCAACACGATCACCCAGCTCTGGTGACTGACCCATAATTTTCAGCAGCTGACCACGGGAAGGATCAATCCAGAAACCGGTCAGGTCTGAACCCGCTGCGTTTTCCAGATCAGCAATCGGTGCGGTATAACGACTGCCAGGCTGTTTATCCAGCTCAACCAGACGACCGGCTTCCAGATCCCAGTTCAGGTAGTGACCGTCAGCCACCGCATTGAAGCCACCCACACGGATAACCTGTTTATTGGTCGCTTCACCGGATGGCAGAACCACATCCGCGTTGTACTCAGCGATACGGCCGCTGTAAGTCATTTCACGCTGCATTTCGAACCACAGCTGTTCCAGCTGACCGATAGACGGCAGTTTTGAGGAAGAACCGGCGGTTTTGATCAGGTCGGTCAGAAATACTTCACGACCCGGCAGTTCAGAGCTGACCACGGAACCTTCAAAGACAGCTTTGGTATCACCCGCCACCTGCTGCAGTACACCGAACAGTTCTTTCAGGCTGCCCATACGGTTGGTCAGGCGTTCCTGCGCTTCTGCGATGGCGGTTTCATTCTGCTGGAACTGCTGCTCTTTCTGCGCGCTCAGCTGCTCCAGACGGGTGCGCTCAGCGGTCGCTTCGTTAACCATTTTTTCCTGTTCACGTGCCGAGGCACGGAAACGGGCCATACGCTGCTGGAAGGCTTTGTCGTCACGCGCCTGTCCCTGTTTAACCAGATCCAGCAGATCGTTGACGGATACCGGCTCAGCAGCCTGGACAGAAATACTCAGCCCCAGAGTGGCTGCTGCAATCATAAATACGGAACGCAGTTTCATCAGTTTGCCTCCTGGTTTGCGCTGACAGGTGCTGCAACAGGTACTTTGATCAGATCAGGAGCAGCCTGTTCACGGGCGATACGGATACCAGCCATCAGCTTGCTCTTGTAAGCGGAATCCAGTGGTTGCCACTGACCGGCGGTGGTATTCCACACACCCAGCGTCTGGCCATCCAGCGTCTGGTACATCAGGGAAATCCGGCCGACACGGAGGAAATCAACTTCTTTCGGCTGACCACCGATATCCAGCGTACCGCGGTAAGATTCAATGGTACGGCCATAATCAACCTCAGCCTGATAAGCTTCCATGACCTTGCGGTACTTCTCCGCTACGGTCACGTCGGAACGGCCCATCAGATCTTTCAGGTTATCAACCCGGTGGCTGCGTTCATCTTTCAGGAAAGGGACATCAGCGGCAACAAACTGGTCGATGGAATCAATCATCCGTAGCATCAGAGGGGTAATCTGACGCTCAACCAGAGTTACATTTTTAATACTGGCTTCAATGCTGGCCAGTTCATCCTGCTGCCCGTTCAGCTGCTTGTCGAGTTGCTGAATATAAACATTGAGGCCATCGATCTCTTTGATCAGACCACGGTATTCACGCTCAGAGGCACGGATGTTTTCATCAACAGAGTCAATTTTCTGCTGTGATTGCTGAGCTTTGCTGGCGCGGTTAACCCCCTGGTCAAGAGCACCATCGACTGACGCAGCCGAGGCACCGAATACGACGCCGGCAGTCAGTACAGCGGCGGCCAGAAGATTACGAGTTTGCAGTTGCATATCTAATACCCGTTTTAATCGTTAACGCCTGCGGATGCAGGTTCCCCAAAATTCAGAGCGCACCATACTGCAGTTCTGTGACAGTTCTGTGACATGACACTGAGGTTTCATTTTTATGACAATGAACAAAAGACAGATACAGATATAGCGGGCTTAAACGAAAGACGGCGCCCGAAGGCGCCGTTTCCGTTGCAGACCGATATTTACATATCTGTCTTATTCAGCAGTACCGTCTACTTCGGCAGACTCGATAGTCACAGTGTCCATACCGGCAGCAGTGTATGCCAGGGTGTCACTCAGAGTGACTGAAGTCAGGGAGTTCAGGCTGTCCAGAGAGTAGTCAGAACCATTAGACAAAGTATTGATGGCACCGCAGTAAACATTGTTAAAAGCTGAGTCAATCGCATTGCTGTTTGCGTTGGCTACAGTACTTTCAACGTTGTTATCTTTTACATAAACACAGTTATTAACATCACCGGTAATCAGGACGTTGAAGAACTTGCCTTCAGAACCTTCTTTCAGGTGGATACCATCACCGATGTAGTTATTACCGTAAGAAGCAGTGCTCAGATCAGCAATGGCTGTTACGTTCGCAACTGTCGGATTGGATTCCTGGTAAGCACTTTCAGCCAGATCACCACGGGTGTCCAGTTCAAACATGTGATTACTGCTTCCATCCTGATTCTGATATTTAACGATCAGGGCGTACTGGATGTTACCAACATAGCCTTCATCCCAGTCGATATCATCATCGCGGTTACCGGTCAGCACCAGGTGTTTGGCATCAACAGCACCACCGAAGAACTCAACACCGTCATCTTTATTACCGTTAATCTGAACATAGTCAACAGTAGTTCCATAACCCACGGCCATGAAACCAATACCGTTCAGTTCGTTACCGTTAGACAACTCCAGGCCGGCTTCAGTTACGATCATATACTTCAGAGTACCTGAGCTGTCAGAGTTATCAAAACCGCCAAAGTAACCGGAAGCACCTTCACCGGAAACGTTACATACGGTCTCAGTTTCGTAGTCACCACATTTGTTGTTATAAGCATAACCCTGCAGAACCAGACCGCCCCATTCCTGATCGGCACCATAATCAGCAGTGGTCGCAATTCCAGACATAACAATAGGCTGAGCTTCAGTACCTACTGCATTAATCTGAGCACCACGGGTTACAACCATAGAAGAACCTTCCTGGTTCATGAATACAGTACCAGCTTCAACCGTCAGCACAGGTGAAGCAAAGGTAGTATCAACAGTCTGCAGACCGTTACCGTTACCAACATTCACACGGTCAACCAGAGACCAGACGACATCATTTGACAGCGTTGCATCTGCAGTAAATGTACCTTCAATATCACAGACAACAAAAGTCTTACCATCAACCGTCACAGTTGGAGTGGTTGCATCCTGTTCTACTGTCAGAGCGGAGTTACCATCCAGAACAGGACATTCAGTGGCAGGTGTGATGCCAGTCATATCCGGTGCAAAGGTAACATTCGGAGAAAATGTACCGGCAGAACTGCTTGCAGTGTCAATATCAGCAGCCGCTGCAGGGTATGAACCTTCCATTGCAAAGGCATACCACTCAGTGGTATCAGAAGGATTCACAGCACCAACATAAGTGGTCTGATCAAAAGAAAAAGATGGGTTAGCGCTGGTGTTATAGCTTACGCCGGCAGGAGGAGGAGTATCACCAGAGCTGGAGCTGCTGTCACCACCACATGCTGCCAGACCCGCAGTCAGCAGGCTTACAGAAAAAACCTTGAGAAGATCTTGGTTCATCTTGCTTTCCTTATATATGGAAGAATTTTTTCAATGCCGCGCCATGGTAAGCGCGGCATATGACGGTTGTATTACATTTTCATCAGTTCATCCGGTTATCAGAACTGATAAGAAACACCCACTTTAATTTCACGGCCGGGTTTATAACGTTTGGTCAGCATGCCACTCTGGGTCTGCTTAACCTCTGAATCAGTAATGTTTTTAAGGGATACTTTAAGATCCAGCTGATCATTCACCAATGGCTGTTTAAAGTTAGCGTCCACAACCAATCTGGCTTCACGATACTCATCATCCAACGCACCGTCAGTCGTTACTGCTGTGAGACTTTCACCGGTGTAGTTAAAGATCAGTGTATATTCACGGCCAGAACCATATTCATCCAGTGCAACCTGAAGGTTACCTAACCAATCAGGCTGCCCCTGCATACGGCGGCTGCGGTCAAAGTTTCCGGAATCGGTGTAAATATCAATTTCGGTATCAAAATAAGCGACATTCCCTGAGAACCGGAAGCCAAGGTTGTCAACATCAAGATTCTTCGATCCTGACAGCTCAACCCCCTGAGCATATGCATCACCGTTATTATCGAAAGAATAAAGAATATCGTTGGTGCCGCCGGAAATAACTTCGGATGTACGCTCAATAGCGTCGTCAAAGTCTTTACGGAATAGCGCCACATTCAGGCTTTCATTGTCAGAGAAGTAATATTCATAGCGCAGATCAAAGTTAGTAATCGTTGATTCTGTCAGATTACTGTTACCTTTATAACGGTCATTGGATACCGAATCAGTAAACTCTGCCGGCGCTACTTCACGGAAATCAGGACGGTTCACAGAAGTACTGTAGGCAAAACGTAACTGCGAATCCTGTGTAAGCTGGTAACTGGCATTCAGGCTCGGATACACATCATTATCTTCAACTGTCGCCGTTTCAGGCGTATTACCGGCTGTTTCAATATCCATCTGGCTGTCTTCCAGACGCACGCCTGCTTCAACGCTGAAGCGGTCGTACCATTCGAAGCGGGGCATCAGGTAAAAAGCGGTATAATCCCAGGTTCCGGTATAAGATGCATTGTCATCTGAATTATTACGCACATTGTAATAACCAGATTCAAAGTTATCCCGCGTCAGAACCTCGCCGATATCCTGTTCGGTAGAGACTGAGTCTGGCGGAGTACTTTCCTGATCATACTGAAAAGTATAAGTTTCGACGTCCCGCTCCCGGCTGAGGATGCTGGCACCAGCAGAAAGTTTCAGCTGATATTCACTTTCATCCAGTATCGCCAGGTTGCCATCCAGACGGAAATGTACTGAATCATCCGACAGTTCACTCCATTCACGTTTGGGTTTGGTTGAGAAATCAATAACAGCTGAATCCGTACGATCATCAGCCAGAGGGTTGAAGGTTGTGTCCCCATCAAAGTTGACACTATCGTCAAAAAGTCGATAGTTCCTTTTGTCCGGGAAATTCATATCAGCATTTGCCAACGTCAGTCCCCAATCAACCTCAGCACCATGGAAATCCGTGAAGTAGTGTTCACCGGTAAACTGCTGAGTAAAGAACTCGCGCTCCTGCCAGCTGAATTCATATTCGCGGGTAAAGTTACGATCCTCTCCCCGTACACCCGCTTCCTCAATATTATCAGCCTGCGTCTGACGCAATAACAGAGTATTGGAGTTAATACTGTAATCATCTGCAACCAGTGACAGAGTCGCACCGGCACTCAGATCAATCAGATTGGTTGCACGATACTCAATATATTCATCACCTTCCTCAAATTCCGTGGTTGAAACGCCCACATACGTGGCTTTATCCGTTTCTGTATAGTCCCACTCATTTGAATAACGGCCTGTCACCTTATAACTGAGATTGCCGAGATCATATTCACCAATCAGATCACCCATACTGCCTTCAATACTGAAATTGGGTGGCAGTGTTTTTTCGCTGGCATCCCATTGAGACAGATCAAGCAGTTCCGCACCTTCTGCACCGGTCACAGCACCTGTTGAATTCTTGGCCGCAGATGAAAGATCACGATCTGAACTACCCAGACCAAAAACTTCCATTCCGGAAGTATCCTGAGTCAGGACTGATTCACCGGTTGTACCATCTTTATAAGCAACACTGACAGACAGTTTGCCTTCAAATTCTTCCGGAGCTTCACCAGTGAGAATATCAATGGTTGCGCCGGCAGCATCTGCCGGGCGGTTAGCTACAGCAGTTTTTTCGACATTAACGGAAGAAATAACACCGGAGGGGAAGATATCCAGAGGTACAACACGACGGGTCGGATCCGGGCTCGGAATCATGCCACCATTGAAAAGAACTGAGGTATAACGTTCATTAAGGCCACGTACAACAGCGTATTTTCCATCAGCTACTGTCACACCAGTCACGCGCTTCAGAGCTGAAGCGGCATCCGAATCACCGAAACGGGAAAACTGTTCAGAACCGATTGCATCCAGTACCGTACTGGCGTCGCGCTGCTGGGCAACCGCCGTTGACGGAATATAAGAACCAACAGCGACTACCTCTTCAATCATGCCGTCGCCGGACATGCTCATGGTCAGGTTAACACCGGTATTCACATTGCCCATCACACGGACACTGTTAACACCCTGTTCGCCGTAGTTCGGATGATTGACCTTAACCGAGTACTCACCGCGCGGCAGTTCAAAGCTGAAAAACCCGTCTTCATCGGTCATGACCGCCTGCTCGGTACCATCAACCGATACCCGCGCGCCCGCAACCGGGCCTCCGGTTTCTGCAGACTGCAGGAAGCCGGACAGCTGACCAAGGGCAACAGCCTCTTCCTGACCCGGTGTATACACATTAATATCCGGCATCGCTTCACCGGCGATCATCTCTACCTGAACTTCAGCATTCTGGCTGCTGTCAGTGGTATCGAATTCAAATTCACCCATCCACTCGCCGAACTTGGAAAGCTCGACTTTGTGGCTGCCATCTCCAATGTCAAACACCACAAAGCCCGATGAGCTGACGAGTTTTTTCTGGCCATCAACACTGACCGCAAGGTCGCGTACTGCGCTGCCTTCTTCTGTAACGTAAAACACGGCCTGGCCGGCCATTACCTGAACGGTAAACAGTGCTGATGCTGCTCCAAGCAGCATTCGATTCGGTTTCATTTAACCCCCCGGGAAACACAGAAATGTACTGGCGGTGTGTGTTCTCAGCGGGACCGCTGCCATCTTCCGGATGATAAGAACGTCCTGAAACACACCGCTTCTCTAATCAGTGGGGTGCAGTATGTTGCGGAAATGTGACACTTAAATGACAAGCCGGCGAATGTGCCGGCCTGCAACAGAGAAAAGAAATCGCAGAGGGGAGATTGATCAGTCTGTACTGTTTTTAATCAGCGAAACAAAGGCTTCGACTTTCTTTTCCGGTGTCGGTTTGGTTTTGATATGGGTTTCCAGCTTTTCTGCTTCCTTAACGATGAAATCAATAAAGGTACGCACTTTACTCGGCAGATACTGCCGTGACGGATAGGCAATGGAAACGGTTTCCGGCCGCACCACCCAGTCGGAAAACAGCGGTGTCAACTGGCCGCTCATAATGGCTTCTCCCGCCAGTAACGATGGTACATCTCCAATGCCAACGCCGGACTGAATACAGCCGATGGCGGTGGAAACCAGATCCGTACTCACCGCTGGTTCAACCAGCACGCTGCAGACCTCACCGCTTTGCCGGTGTACCAGCTCAAATTCTTCGGCGCTCCGGCCTTCACCGGTTTTCACGCATTTCATCCGGGCGAGGTCGCGGGGATGCGTGGGCTTCCCTGTTCTGCGGATATAGTCCGGCGAGGCACAGAGGACGGAATCTGATTCCAGCAAAGTTCTGGCCACCAGACTGGAATCCGGCATCGGACCGAGGAAAATGCCCAGATCAAAGCCCTCCTGAATCAGGTTCACAGCGGTATCGTAATGCAGCACCTCAATGGTGACGTCCGGATAAACCGACAGATAACGGGCAATATAATGTCCGACCACCGCGCTGCCACCGCTTTTTGGTATCGCGATTTTCAGCGTCCCGTGCGGCTGCTCTTCCCGGTCAGCAATCATCTCGTGGGCATCAAGAATTTCATTGACCAGATGCCGGCAGCGGTTGTAATAAGCAGCCCCCACTTCAGTCAGGCTGATCTGACGGGTGGTTCTCTGCAGCAGGCGACAACCGAGTTTCTCCTCCAGGTCAGCGACCATCCGGCTTACCCGCGATTTAGGCATCGCCAGTGCCCGCCCGGCATTGGTGAAGCTGCCCTCGTCCACTACGCGGATAAAAACGGTGAGTTCATTCAGATCCAGCATCTGCACGGCACTCCTTTACGCGCCAATCGGGGAAAATTATTTTCCCCATTGTTATCAATGACTTAAAACCCGCCCTGGGAGCCTCTCCGGTAGAGGGAATATGGCCCTTATGGTACTATCGACCAACCAGAACAATAATAATCTCAGGTACCATTATGATCAGATCCTGCATCAGACCGGTTCTTTTTCTCGCCATCAGTACCGGCATCACAGCCTGCGGCGGCGGCTCTGGTGACCATCCGGCATCAGCCACGTCAACAGACGGCAACACCTCACCCGGCAGTGCGGTAGACAACCAGATACAGCACGCGGCCATCGACTACAGTTTAATTACCGATCAGGCACTGTCCGACTGTGTCAGTCGTACTGAAATCAGTGATACAGCACAGTTACAGATACTGAACTGTAACAGTCAGGATATTGCCACTGTTGCAGGGATAGAACAATTCGGGGAACTCAGAGTTCTCAGCCTGAGACAAAATCAGCTGACAGATATATCCGCCATCCGCACGCTGACCAAACTCAGTTATCTGGACATCAGTCATAACCGGGTAACGTCAGTAACCGGCCCGGTATCCGTAACCACGCTGAATGCTGCTTATAACCGCATCAGCGCCATCGACACGCTGACAGAACTGCCGCAGTTGCAGCGTCTGTACATCAATAACAACGCCATTACGGACCTGAGTCCGCTGTCCGGGCTGCTGACCATCAGACATCTGACTGCAGACAATAATGCGGCCTCCCTGCCTGTTACTCTGCCCGACAGTCTGAAAAGTTTCAGAATCTGATCCCTGTAAAAATAAAAAAGCCGGCATAATCGCCGGCTTTTTCAGTTACTGGTATAGGTCTGCGACCAGGAAGGTAAGGTACTGACATCACCGTAATTCACATTACCGCCATAGTCCTGAAATTTAGGGTGATTGGGGAAATAATTGTTCGGGTGCTGCCCCTGCTGGGTTTTCGCAATCAAACCACCATCGCCGCCCATATTAATCCAGAAACCCGGTTCAGTAACTTCCGGCGAGAACCCCTGCACGGCACTCCACTGAATGGAGCGGGTGCCCATGCTGATGAAGAAGGCATTTGTATGTTCCAGATAATTGGACTGCACCGGAAACAACTGTGCCGTCGGTGATTCGTCCACAACCGACTGCGGATCCGAAATCAGCAGACTGGCCGCGCCGGATACATCAATCACATCCAGCGTTTTGGCATCCAGCCAGCCGATGGTACGCACCCCGCCAAGAAACGCTTCAAGCTCCAGCGACCCCAGCGGGATTTCAATACCACCAATATCGAGTTCTGTATCGGCGGTAATCGACGGGCGGATAAAACCGGAAATTACGTCAATAATGTTGCCCTGATAACCAAAGGATTCCTCCGCTCCGATACGGAAGCCAACCAGCTTGCGCACACCGGACGATTCATCAAAGGCAAATTCAATGTAGGGGTTTTCCTGCACAAATGGCAGCAGTTCATAAACACCATCCCCCTTGTCCCGTACCTGACCCATAGTGACATCACGCAGCTTGATATCAATACCGGCGTCCGGTTCCCAGCCACCGGGGAATACACTTTCGTCAAAGAAACTCTTCGCACCACCGGTGTCATGAGTTAACGCGGACGATTCATAAAAACTTTCATCCAGTCCGACAGAGCCACAGGGATTGGCGGTGCAGGCCCAGTTGATATTGTCATCGTAAGCGACCGGGACGACATTGTTGTAACAGATTTTGTCTCCGCCGGAACCACCAGTACAGTTTGTGCCTTCCGGCCGCCAGTAACGTCCCAGCGCCAGCTCTTCAACGTTGGCATTGATTTCAATCCGGGCACCGATTGTCAGCCGGAGCATATTCAGGGATGATCCATCGGCCTGTGACACCAGCTCATCATTGACCTCGAATATGGCCTGACCATAAGTTCCGGACAGTTCAGACTCCGACATCATTTCCATCCCTGCCAGTGCAGAATTAAAAAGACTGATGCCAGCCAACAGGGTAAGACGGGTTATTATTATTTTCATAGCCGTTCCTCAGTCAGTGGCAAAAATACTCATCGTCGTGGACGCCGGGAACTGCAGAGAGCCATCAACTTCGACGCCCAGCAGAAACCGTGATGAGCTGTCAGTTTCCCGGCCACTGCTCATATAGATACCATCTGTTTTTAATTCATCGAAAATAATTTCATCCGGCAGTGTCCACTGCAGCGCCCCTTCGTTACCGGAGGGTCCGAAATCACTGACCAGATCCAGGCGCAGCCCTTTCATTTCAATGGCACCGGTCAGGTTGTCGATGATCAGCCAGTAATCCTGACCATCCAGATAATCAGCATCATCATTGGTGTAACTGATCCGCGTCCCCTCATCAAATTCCACCCGTGCACTGAGTGTAATACCGGACTGACCGGATGTTTCCTGCAGCTCGGTTTCATTCAGTTCACTGAGTTCCGCCTGAGCCGGTACGGCAGCCAATAACAGACAACAGAGTATGTTCTTATGCATGGTTACAGATCCTGTGTCGTGATGATAAGGCGCTGAATCTCAATACCCTTGATTTCAACCACATTCTGATTGGGAATATAGGGCAGTGGATTATCCGGATTACTCTGGTTATAGAGTTCCACCTGCTCATTATAAATAACCGTCTTCGGTACAAAGGCCCGGTGCTTAACATCGGCAATGGTTTCGATGATGGTGCCGGTTGCATCGCGCAGATACATATCCTCCACACCGGTAATAATTTCTTCATCGTCCGGGTCACCAAACCCCAGTGACTGAATATAGATATTGCCCTGAGGCGCCTGACCAAGATCCTGAGGTAAGGCAGCAATTTCCACTCTCAGCTGAGTCGTGGGGTCGAGATACACAGGATCCTTCCAGGTTCCGCGCTGAATCTGTGAGTACTGCACGGTGCTTATGGTCATCGGCTGGTCAGCAGAGCCCAGCGGCAGGTAGGCATCCACGCCCTGCAACTCCAGTACACCGGATGCAGCACCGGCCGGGTCTGCAGAAATCCGGATAACATCGGCACGCAGGCCCATGGTCATTGCCATGGCGAGACCACGGTCAGCATAAACAGGCTGGCCACCATTTTCATACAGGGCCGCCTCAGCAGCAGCCAGAGTTTCCCCCTGATTATCGTGGGCCCAGAGATAGGCAGACGTGCCATACAGACGAACACCTTCCACATCCACTGCGGCCAGAAACTGATCGTCAGTACTCTGGTTACGGTTTTCATCGGTAATGGCGTCCAGACGGAAGTGCAGATCAAACTTATCCGTTGCATTGTCCAGACGCGCCTCCTGTGCCGCAAGATAATCCGTGTAATCACCACCGCGGCTGTAAAGTGAGCCGACATTAACCGCAGCAGATGAGAAGAACCCCTCCGGTAAACCACGGAAATAAGAAGTCGAACTGACTTCAGCTGACGGGAGAAAAAGTCCACCGGAATAGGAATAAAAGTTACGGTTCAGCTGTCCCTCTGACGCGGCGGGAAAACCGGTATAGAGTGCCGTATGCACACGACTGCCGGTAATAAATGTACCATCGCCTTCCGGATCGATGCTGGCAATATGAGATTCACTGATATCCCTCAGGTCCGCAACGTAAAACGGATCATCATACGAGCCGAACGAACCACCACTGTCAGCACCACCCGGGGTTGCACCACTGCGGTAAAAACGCAGTTCACTGAAAATCAGATATTCAGGTGTTGCGTCATCGGTGAGCCTGAGCCGCAACTGAAAATCATCCGGTGCACCGTAATCACCGCTGTGGATCACCACATCGTCAAATACCGCACCGATGCCCTCACCGGTCACCCCGGCCATTTCAGCTTCATCCAGCGCCTGCATTGCCACTGCAATCCGGGGAATAACGGCCAGTACGATATAAATAAAGATTCTGCTCTGCATAAAGGTAAACTCCATTATTCCCAACGCCAGGTACGGTAGCTGCAATACAGCAGGCCATCCTGACGCAGAATCAGTTCACGTCCGGAAGTACCACACAGAATATAATCCGGCGCCCCACTGACCACGACCCGGTCTGATGTCATCGTGAACTGCTGCAGACTGCTGACCGACGCTGCGCTGTCACAGCTGCGCAGATAAATGGCTGAACTGTTGCTGCTTCCTTCAGCCTCCCAGCAGTAGCCGGGATACTGACGGCTTTCCATCTGCGCGGTAAAGGCGTTGTAGGCAACTTCATAAGCACTGGTGGCGCTGGCACCTTTGCCGGTATCACCACAGTTGAAACTGATGCCATAGTTCCAGCCCAAGACGTCATTGGTACCACGGTTGTAAGCACACTCGTCGTTACCATTAAATTCCAGCCGGCGCCACACCACCTCAGGCCGGAAACGGTAGACTTCTTCAATCACCTCACCACTGACATTGCCGGTGAAGGTGACATGCATTTCAACATCGGCCGCATTACCATCGGTGACATAAGGCATCAGCAGCTGGGCACTGAATTGTGTACCGTCATCCGGATTCAGCGAAACCAAACCGGTTGCTGCCAGATACTGTGCCGGATCACTTGCTTTACGCAGCAACGAAGTCAGCGTCTGACCATTCACCAGGGCATTCTCAACACCATTCTGATAGAAGCTGATGTCATACTGCAGCGCCGTATCTTCGATGTCGTACAGGTCGCGGAACGCATCGAAAGTGAAGTTAAGTTTGATATAACCATGCACCGGCTGGGTCTCACGGGTGATATGTTCAATGCCTGTATAAACCGTGCTGTTCAGTGGTGTAGTAGCCAACGAATCGACTGCCGTCGCGCTGTGCAGATTGTAGATATCGTTCAGTGAATCACGGCTATTCAGAATACGGAAAGACACTTCGGTAAAGTTCTGCGTATCTTTATTGGCATTGGACTGATCACCCAGACCGGCAACACGGTCCGGATCCGCCTGATCAAGGCGCACCGTCACTAACCGCCCATCGGTTGGCTCAACCGTATCAATAGTCTGAATCAGCAGTGTGCGATTATCCGAACCATTACGGCTGAAACTCAGACTGCCGCTGTCTGCCACACCGATGTTATCCAGCTTGACGGAGAGAATATCCCCAAGGCTGACAGAATCTGTCTGTGTTGAATCAATGGCATACTTAACGCTGAAGGCTGTATTACTGTTTATTGAGCGGTTAATGCTGACTTCAACAGATTCCCCCTCATTCACCTCTTTAATGCCTGTCGCCGGAGCACCAGCCACCGCTGCGGTTAACAGCGCAGGTGTTGTCACATCGGTCACCGTCAGTGTCAGGCTGTCCTGAGTGATGACTTCGTTATGCCCATCGCCATCGGTCGGCAATAACTGCAGGCTGATGACCTCATCCTGTTCCTGCTCAAGGTCATTACTGATAATAAAGGTCAGCACCTGAGTATTATCCGCCGGCGTACCGGGAACAATTTCATCCCAGTTTAACCGGGTATTAAAGGTGACATCACCCTGCGGATTATCATCCGGCAGATGGGACAGCAGAGACACCTGCAGTTCAGCGGCCGGCGCATAAATACTGGTATTTTCCCGGACCACCTGAATTTCACAGACGTCACCACTGTCCGGGCGCAGTTCCTCCGGCACACCACTGTCAGTATTGGGTTCTTTACAGCTGGCCGACGAGGTCACGAAACTGAATTCACCCGCCGCATAATCGCGGATCATCAGCCCGGCTGAATCCTGCGCTGTCAGTACCGGTTCAATGACTCCAACATCGTAATTCAGTCCGGTGATGGTAAACAGCAGCGCTTTATCGGCGCTGCCGACAGCCGGGTTATCTATCACCTGAATATCAAAACACTTCGCGTTGCCGTCACCATCACTGAACGTGACACTGCCGGCTGCCGCTGCTGGCTGAATACCTGAACTGAGATACTGAAAGTCAGTGCCGGCAACGGCGTCACCGCTGATCAGATAATTCACCACAACGTCACCAGTGGTGCCGGATTCACGGTTAATGCAGACCTGATGAACTGCAGTATCGTTTTCCGTCACGACATTATCATCGTCTGTGGTTATGGAAAAATTGCCGTAAGGGTTCGGTGTCAGGTCATTCAGACGCAGCATATAAACCGCCGGATCACCCACACCAGCGCCGGCACTGTCAGCCACAATCAGGCGGATACTTTCGCTGCCTTCACGCAGATTATCATCTGCATTATCCAGGGTAATCACCAGAGGCTGTTGTCCGCGCGTATCCGCTGGCCAGCTGACCGGTACACCACTGCCACTGACATAAGCAGAAGAAAAAGCGTAATCAGCGCTGCCTGTGGCACTGTTCATATCTGCCTGACTGCCCTGTTGCGCAGAACTGCCAGCAGAGTCGGCATCCACATACACGGTCAGCGGTGCCTTACTGCCACGAACCCGTTCCAGCATCACGATCACGCTATTATCCGGCACCGCCGCATATTCATCTGCTACCGTACCGGCAGCCGTAAACTGTACTGTCCCGATCGGTGGCGCAGGCAGAATCAGCCCGCGTTCCGTTTCATCCAGCCGGCGATTAAAAATCTGCACATCATCAATCAGGCCGGTAAAGGATTCTGCCGCTCCGGGAATGGCACCAAGATACAGACTGCCGCCATTCGCAACGGCCTTTTCACCACTGTTAAAGTCATGACTGGCGATCAGCGTCTCATCCAGGTACACATCAAAACCATCACTGCGTTTGCTGTATATCAGATTCAGCCACTGCTGATACGGAATATTCAGTGCATTAACAACGCGGTTACTGCTTTCGGTGGTGGAATTGGTCAGGTGCAGACTTTCTTCATTTGCAAACAGGAAAATAGCAGGCTGACGCTCCATACCGGCATCACCTTTCTGCAGCAGACCACGCCAGTTACCCGCCGCCGCCGCTTCAATACTGAAACGGAAAGCCACAGTATATTCATCGGCCGGGATATCCAGTCCGTTGACGGCATCCGCCGCCAGACCAGGTACAACCATCACGTCAGCAGCTGCGACAGACAAAGCACCGTTAAGAACTGCAGGCAGCGGATCCGCCTGTGTATTCAGGGCATCATGACCATTACCACTGACATCGCGCTGAGGAAATGCCGCATCGTCAAAATCATAACGGGCCAATAATGGTGCTTTAACCGTGACTGTTACATAGTTTTCTAACACCGCAGGCTGTGCTGTGCCCGGCGGGATGTCCGTTACCGTCAACTTAAAGGTGAGCAGTACATCCTCCTGCAGCAATGCCGGCGCATCATAGTATGCCGTTACAGTACCGCGGCCACCGGCAGTGGTGGTCAGAGTACTGGCGGTAACCGTGACGGAGGAATCTGCCACATGGGTATAACGGCTGTCGGCCACCAGCTCCCAGCTGGCACTGGCAATACCGGTTTCTTCATCGTCGGCCAGCGCGGCCGTCAGCAATGCCGACTCCGTCTGTTCCGCCACCGTTAACGGTGTCGCTGAAGTATCAGCAATGACAGCAAAGTTGGTTTCCGCACCATTAATCTGCCAGTCTCCTTCGCTGACCCGGTCCTGCGCATTAATCCAGCTTTGTCCGACGCCGGCCAGTTCCATTGCCAGCTTGAGTTTTGCGTTCTGCAGTGCGTCTGCAGGCGCTGCAAACTGCCAGTCGTCTTCCGCCGTATCCAGGCTGTTACAGGCCGTAAAGCCCCCGGACCAACGCAGATCGGTGGAAGCATCAGTACTGACGATACGCCATTCATAGCCATTGGTGCAGGCATAGCCGCGGGAAAACGATGTCGTGCTGGTGTACTTACAGGAATCGGTATACCAGGTACCCAACCCTTCAGTGACACGGTCAAAATAGGCGCAGTCGTTATTCTCATCGAGCAGCGAACTGCCCGCCCAGTCACCATACACCTGATACAGGCGCCAACTGTCTTCAACTTCCTGATCACTGAAATTCAGCCAGGTATCACGGCCATCGGCAGCAACCACCGCCGCCAATGCCGCCTGACTCAGTGCTGCAGTGTGTCCGCCATAACCGTGCGGGGCAAAAAATTCACTGCCTGCATATTCCAGTGCACAGGCCGCAAAACCCTGTGACCAGATGCCGGAGGCTGCAGTAATCAACCATTCGATATTACTGCCGTTGACCCTGCGACAGGCAAATGGGGCTGATTCTGTCTGACATTTAGCAGCATACCAGTGGCCATCAGCGCCAATGCGGGCGCAGTCTTTATTCGTCTGATTTGTGGGCTCATTTTCTGCCCACCAGGCGTGACGCAGACGGTTGGCAACCCACTGCGATTCCAGCCCGGTATCTGACAGATTAATCCACACAGCTTCACCACCCATTGCTGCCAGCAGGGCTTCCATTTCCTGCGGGGTGCGGGGCACGGCAAACAGGCTGGCATTCTGTTCATCGCAGGCAGCAAACCCGGCCTGCCAGTCACCACGGAGCCCGGTCACTGTCCAGCTGCCATCAAAACAGGCATAGGCGTACTGAGCATTACAGTCGGCGTCGCTCCAGCTGCCATCACTGCCAAGCAGAGCGCAGTCGGCATTGTTGTAATTATCGAATACCGGCTTCTGCCAGATACCCAGTTTCAGCCGGTCGGCAAACCAGCGGTTATTCCGGGAAGTAATTTCACTGACGTAATAATAATTCAACCAGGTATTTTTGATCTGTGCCGCGGTATTTCTGATCGCCGCATCCAGTGCCAGCTCTTCTGCCGCAGTAACCGGGGCTGAAAAATAATATTCACTGCCAAACTGATCCTTACACAAGCGGTTACCGCGCTCGTACGACCAGTAGTCCTCACCAATCTGTGGCACAACCTGCAAAGTGCCATTAATCAGGGCACCCTCTGCGGTGGCGACTTTCCAGTCAGCACCATCAAAGCAGGCATAATGGCCGGCCGCGGATGTACAGCCGGCGGTACGCCAGGGATTATTAAGCCCGGAAGCTACGGTGGATTTATAGACGCAGACATTCTGCGGCTCTTCTCCCGGGTACGCCGGAGTCAGCCAGTTCACAAATGGCAGGTTTTTACGGAAGGCAGAACCATCACCACTGGCAGCAGTATTATCTTCATCACCGCCATCTGTCATGTTCAGCCATACCCGGCTGATGGCTGCTCCCCGTTCTGCCGCCGCCGACAGACGGGCAAAATCAATCTGAATGGCATCATTACGGCTCAGCGGAGCGGCAAATACAAAACTGCTGCCATATTCTGCAAAGCACTGCTTATGACCTGTGGCCGGATTCTGAATCCGCCCCTGCGTGTGGGTTACCTTCCAGATATAGCCATCGGTGCAGGCCCATGGATATTCGGCAGCGCCGGTGCAGCTGATATCTTCCCAGTAACCATCCTCGCGCTGGACAACGCAGTCTTCGCCCTTCAGCGCTGCCGTTTCATCCGCCGCCATAATGCCGCCATTATCCGGCTGTGCAGCGGCCCAGTTGGGATACAGCGCAATCGCTGCCGCATTGGTGACCCAGCTGCCTTCTTTCATCACATCCGTGGCATTCACCCAGACAGCAGCCACTGTACCCAGCGCATTTTTCGCCGCCAGATTTTCATTGTAGGTTTCCGGTGCAGCAAACACCCAGCCGCTGCCAAGATCCGCACAGGCAGATACCGCCACCGAAAAATCTGACAACTCTCCGGCAAGTGCGGACACTGCCCAGGACGAGCCGTTACGGCACAGATAGCGATAATCCGTACCGGTGTTACAGGCCTCATCTGACCAGCTGGCAGTAGTATCATTATTCAGCAGCGCACAGTTTTCACCACTGCCGCCATCCGGCTGTGAACTGCCCCATGCGGGTAAGCCGATATGAAACTGATTCCAGTCCCAGCGGGAAGAATCTTCCAGCCGGTTACCGTTAAGCCAGAAATCACCGCCAACGCCGGCGAGCGCAGCAAAATACGGAATCTGCAGAGCGCCATCATAGGATCGTGGGGCACTGAACAGATAACCGTTGCCCAGAGCATCACACACCTGCTGCGCCGCAGAAAAATCGGTCAGAGAAATTTCTGCGGCAGAAAAATACCAACGTCCACCCGAGGTACAGGCGACCGGCAGGAATTCGTCACAGCTGCGCGACTGCCAGCGGCCATCGGTGGCGGATACTGACACACAGCGCTCACTGCTCAGCGCTGAGGGTTCACCATCATTCCAGTTATTGATTTCACGGTTGAGAAGCCAGGTTCCCTCACTGTCCTGGTCGTCCGCATTGATATACACATTGGCCTGCCCTGCCGCCGCCATCGCGCTCAGCAGATCGTTACGCTGGCTCAGGGTGACCGGCGCATAGAATTTATAAGGGCCGCCGAATTCATTTTCACAGATCAGCGCCAGCGCCTGAGGCGAAGTAAATTCATAGCCTGCTGCAGTAATATTCCAGCGGCCGTTCACACCGTCATAAGGGTTGAAACAGGCGAGTGGCAAAACTGTGCTGCAGGCAACATCATTCCAGCGTTCACTTCCCTGCTGCTGCACCGCACAATCTTCTCCGCTGCCGGCGTCATTGGGTTCACCGTCATTCCAGAAAGGAGCCAGCACATCCATGCCGAGGTTGTAAACAAAAGTCCTTTCGTATTTTTTATCGTTGACGTTAATCCAGATATTACCGGCATCACTGTCCTGTGCGACAGTCAGTAACGCCTGACTCTGAGCAAAGGACACAGGGGCAGCAAAGACAAAATTTCCGCTGATGCCATCACGTTCTACTGCGGCACAGGCTGTGTGTGCAGCACTGATGTTTTCAGCACTGTCATCATTCGTACCAAGTGTAGTGGCCGCCGCAGAGACAGCCCATTGGTAACCGTCAAAACAAGCCACCGGTTTGCTGTTACCGCAGTCAGTGTCATCCCACAGACCGGCATTGTCACCACTGGTATACAGCTGTACACAATCGCCACTGTCGTTGGGCTCACCTTCATCGAAATAAGCCCGCACACCTTTGTTTTCCAGCAGTGCCTGGTCACGGTTGATCGGGCTGCCATCGGCATAACGTGTCCATGGACCATCGAGAAATTCGTTACTGTCATCCAGCAGGTCATACCACACAGCACGGCTGAGATCACCACCGCCAATGTCCGGGCTGTCATAGCCTTCGTTCCATAACCAGCTGCCAGTGTCAGTAATCCTCTTCAGATTAATCCAGATAAAAGTACCGGTGGACTGTTGCTGCAATAAGCGGCTGACCAGTGCCCGCTCCTGCTCCGAACGCGGTGCGGCCAGATAGTAACCGAGATAATTATTCGTTCCCGTAGAGTCATTATCCGGCCGGTCACAGGCATCCAGCGCCTGATTACTGAACTGATGAGAGGCATTACGGATAACCCAGTTATCCCCGTTGCTGCACAGCAGGCTGGCCCGGCTGTCACAGTCGCTGCTCAGCCACTTGCCATCCGCCTGACGTGCAGTGGTACAGATACCGGCATTGTCATCCGGAAAACCAGTCGCCCAGTTAAATAATCCGTGATTCAGAAACCAGTAATTTTCCACGACATTATCACGGGCATTAATCCACACCAGTGAAACACCAGCGCTGTTCATGGCGTTATTCAGCCAGGTCTGATTATCAGCCGTACGCGGGGCGGAAAACTGATAATTACTGCCGAATGCCTGCTGGCAACGGCGGCTGAGATCATCCACTGAGGTAAAAGCATAGGTATCCGCTGTTACCTGCCAGGTGTTCAGCGTCAGATCTGAACAGGCCAGTGCCAGCTGCTGGGCACAGGCCGCATCGCGCCACAAACCGGCAGCACTGCTCTGGGCACAGCGTTCATTGCCGGTGGCATTATCCGGCTGGCCATTTTCCCAGAAGGGTGCGTTCAGACTGGTGCCCTGATTTATCACCCATACGCCTTCATTGGCCATATCCTGAGCATTAATCCACACCCCGGATGCCGCACCGGCGCTGCTCACCGCGGCTGCCAGTGCCGCCTGCTGTGCCAGTGTCTGCGGCGCCGAAAATTCACTGCCGGCAGAACACGTGGCGGCGGCCGTGGAAATATCAGCGGCACTGTTATTATTGCTGCCCATCGCCACCGATGTGGCTGAAATACTCCAGTTGCTGCCATCAAAGCAGGCAACCGGCAGGATATCGCCGCAATCCGTGTCATTCCACAACCCGGACGTCAGCTGCACCGCACAGTCTTCACCACTGGAATCATTCGGTTCGCCACTGTTCCAGAACGTGACGGTATCGGTGTTAATGCGGTTCGCCCGGACACGACTGATGGTGCCGCTGCTACTGGCGTAATCGTAGGGAGCAGAGGTAAATGTCCGATCATTGTTTTCGTCATAAGGATCGAACCAGACGGCAGCCCCAGAAGGCGTCACGGCCGCTTCTGCCAGACTGGGCAGGATAATAACGAGAACGGTGAGAATGATTTTTTTATAATTATTTTTCATACACAGCTTGCCTTACTGAAGCGGCTCCACTCTGAAATAACTGCCGGGCTGTAACGAGACATTATTCATCACCAGCCTGCCCGTCTGCCCCTGTTGTACCACGCCATCGCCCATCCGGATCTGGTTGATATTCACATCCATGCTCTGTTCCAGCACACCGATATGCAGCCCTTTCTCTGTCTGGTCAATACTCTGCGATACAGACACATTATTCAGCACCACGCTGGCACTTAAGACCGGGTCAGGATCTGCAGAGTTTTCTGCCGGATCATCGGTAATGGTCAGATCAAACGAGGTAGTGCCGGCCATGGTCAGGTCCAGCTGCATTCCCTGAGCACCCGCGCCCGGCAGCGTGTATAGCTGCAGGTCAATACTGCCACCGCCCAGATCCAGATTTTCAATGGCATAAGAGCCCATACTCAGGGTTTCGGCACTGCCGTCACCGGCGCTGAAGGTCAGAGCAGCGATGGTTAAATCCAGATCAGATACAGCGGATATTCTGCTGTCGATACCGGTCGTAAAACCGGTGTCGATAAAGTCGAGGGTATAATCAATGTCACCGTTGGTATTCAGACGGACATTATTCAGATTAAGTCGCTGATCACCGGTGCGGTAAAAAACATTGCCGATCGTCAGATCGGTATTGATGCGTCCTGCAATGCCATCCACCAATGGGTCCGGATTAGCGGAAAGGGTGATATAGCCGGTGTCAACACTGATATCGGAATAACCGAGATCGCCAAAATTATTACCGGCAAAAATACTATTACCACTGTCATCCAGCAGGGAAATATTGCGTATTTCAAAACTGCCGCTGGTTTCACCCAGTTCAAGTTTCAGTTCATCGGTATTTCCGGTGAGAAAAACTTCGCTGCGGAAAGCACTCTCTCCACTGGCTGGCAGGAAAACGATATCGGTAGAAAATGTCAGACCATCTTCATCGAACTGATAGGTCAGGCCACTGCCTTCTTCCATCACTGTGCGGAAGGCCAGCTTTGCTCCGGCCTGATCATTCAGCAACAGAGTTTCGAGATAACTGTCACCGACAAATTCCCATACAGAAAAACGCACTCCTCCGAACAGGGTACGGCCACTCAGTGACACTGCACCGAGCTCCAGATCCAGGGTATCAATATCACTGCTGCGGATACTGACATTACCGGCACTGTCGACATCGATATCGGTGCGGATGGTATCCACCCCGGTCATATTACCGCTGCTGTCCGTCGTAATGGTGCGTAAGGTCAGGCCATCAACGGCGAGATAGTCTTTTCCCTGACCATCTTTATCCATTTCGGTATAGCGGATTTCCCCGGTGGTCAGAAAATTACCATCGGCATCATCTGTGGTGATTTCTATACTGATACCGGATTGTCCGGACACCCCGGACATGGCGGCATCATCCAGCACCTGCATATCAGCCAGCAGGGACACTGACCAGCTGGAGGTTGCCATCACAATCGTGGCAGAAAGAAGGTTTTTCATCAGTGTCCCTCCACCTGCAGATAACTGTTATTGGAAATATTGATCTGCATATCCATGGTGCCGATACTGACCGGGCTCACATTCTGGCCAACCCGGTCACTGCGCTGCAGGGTAATATTTTCTACCAGCAGATTGGCCGACGCCCCGGCAGAAGAATCAGTATTATCAAAATCCATTACCAGTCCGCGCTCGCCGTCGACATTCAGCCGCAGTCCACGGACTTCAGTATCCGTCAGCATGGAAACTGAAGCCGACAATTCATACACATCCGCACTGGGATAATGACTGCCGACTTCACCGGCAATATAGACATAATCAAAACCGGAACCGGAGGTGATTACCGAATCGATTTCCAGTCCGTACTCGTCCGCGCCACGGGCATTTTTAACCAGCACATACCCTCCTGGCTGCAGCACAATATTCCTCAGCGCCATGCTGTTCAGCACGTTATCGCCGATACGCGCATTGTAGAAATTAATATTGCCACCGGATGTTACCGGCAGACCGATCCGCAGTCCGCCAGCCACCAGATCGAAGGAAAGGCCATCCAGGAACAGCCCTCCAGCTGACGCATCATAAGGATCACCAAAGTCCACGGTCGTGGTAAAACGCGTACCTTCATCGTCAAAATACGTGTCGTATGACATGGACGCAGGAATATCGAGATCCAGGGTCAGGCCATTGCCGTCATAACCACCAGCATAAAGATAGGTGATCAACGCATCGCCGCTGCCGATCTGAAAATTGCCCTGACCAAAACCCCCGAGGGAATAACCATTAATCGCCAGCGAACCAACTTCCAGTTCAAACGGCAGATCGCGGTTGGTAAAGACCAGTGCTTTTTCACCCCCGATATCACGCACTTCAAGATCCACCTGAACCGGCCGGTTGGTGGGCGTATAGAGACGGACCGGCGACAGCGAAACCGTTCCCACCGGACCACCGGCAAGACCGTCATCGTCGATATAGGTAATGGAATCCACCCGCGCGTCAAATTCGGAGGTATAACGCAGCCCCTGAGCCTGGCCACTGACACCTGCCAGGTCCTGCTCATTCAGCTCTTCAAGCGCGCAGACAGGTGCTGTTGCAATCAATGCACCCAGTGTAAGACAGCACTTCAATGCCATCTGCTTCTCCCGGTTTATTCTTGTTATATGTCCATGGGACTGTGGTGATACTAGCGTGCAGATTATCAGAACCAAAACGGGCGTGCTACTTTACCGGCCCCTGACAAATGGGCCGGCAGCTCTGAAAAAAACGCGGGAAAAATAAAAAATTCTTTATTTATCAATCAGATAAATTTAATCGCTGAGCAACGACCAATTTGGTACTTTTGAGCCAGAAAGGACAAAACAACGGAACTCACCTGACAGTTTTTTCCTGACAGGACAGAAAAGCAGACATTGACAGAACACTTGTCAACAGATGAAAAACGGAAAGAAAATCAGGCCGGCAGCATACACCGGCCGCCGGCATCAGCCCTGCGAGAGCAGCTCACGCAGATCAAGAATGGCTGCGTTGGCACGCGAAATATAAGACGCCATCACCAGTGAGTGGTTGGCAAACAGACCGAAACCACTGCCGTTCATCACCATCGGCGCCCACAGCGCCTCCTGGGTGGCTTCCAGTTCACGGATAATCTGACGCAGGCTGACCAGTGCGTTCTTTTTCTCCAGCACGTCACGGAAATCCACCTCAACAGCACGCAGGATATGGGCCAGCGCCCAGGCGGTGCCACGGGCTTCATAAAACACATCGTCTACCTGTGACCACGGCGTTTTCACTTGCTGATCATAATCCGACGGTGTTGACTGCTGAGCCGCTGTATCCCCCGCCAGGTCTGTATTCAGACGGGCTTTGCCCACTGAAGCACTGAGGCGCTGCGACAGGCTGCCCAGACGCGTTTCCACATCGAACAGCCACTGACGCAGGTTATCGGCACGGGCGTAAAACTGCGCGGTCGGTTCCTTCGGATCGGCCAGACGGCGCAGATAATTATGCAGGGCATCCAGCCCCCGGCCGTATTCGGATTCCGTTGACGGCACGGCCCAGCTGTCACTGTCAAAGTGCAGCTGCGGTTCAGCAATGGCCAGATCTTTGTCTTCGGTGGACTGGCTCTGGGAACGGCTGAAGTCCTTACGCAGGGCACGGGTAAAATCCCTCACCTGCACCAGCACGCCGTATTCCCAGTTAGGGATGTTATCCAGCCATACCCCGGGCGGGAAAACATCGTTACTGAGATACCCGCCACGCTTGTAGAGCATGGTTTCTGTCACTTCCATCAGGGTCGAGATGGTAGTAAAACCAATAACATTATCCAGCCCCATGGAAGCGGCACGCTGCTCAGCCCGTTCCCGTACCGGAAACAGATCCGGCTCAGAACTCCAGAAAAACCCGATGACCAGACAGGCCAGCAGATAGAGCGCAATCAGCGCAAAGATCAGCCGGCGGCCATAGCCTCCGTCGGCCCACCAGTCCTGGAGTCTTTCCCGGCTTTCACGCAGACGGTCAGCGAACTGCCCCATGTTTATTTCCTTTCTCAACCAGCCACTTCAGATGTACCAAGCCTAACCGCCACAGCCATTGGCGACAAGTGAGATTACGCCAACAGCGGTACCGTAAGGCACAAAAAAGCCCGCATAATGCGGGCTTTGTGCAGGTAAGCAATCGCTTACATACGGTAGTTAGCCTGCAGAGACATAGCCCAGGCATTAATATCGAAAGTGCCGTTCAGGTTGTCAGCACCACTGATTTCATCATCCAGGCTGTGGTTGTATTCATCAATCCTGGATTTATCGATAAACAGATAGGCCAGTGACGCATCAAAGCTCCAGGCGCTGTTCAGATTATAAGTGGTACCTGCGGTCAGCCACTGACGGTCATTATCCGGCACACGGGCGGTGCGGTGCTTGTCGTCAACCGGAGACTGGTCATACGCGTAACCGGCACGCAGAGTCCACTCAGGGTTCAGGACATAGTCAGCCCCCACGGCTACCGACCAGGTGTCATTCCATTTTTCAACGATATGGCCAATATAGTTTTCACCCAGACCAGCAATATCATCAATAATGCCTTCGTCAGTGGCAATCACGTCAAAGTATTTGAATACAGACCAGTCAGTCCAGGTAGCACCGGCAGTCAGACGCAGTTTGTCATCATACTGATGGGCCAGACTGAAGGTGGCAGAACGTGGCGTAGTCAGAGGTACGCGGGCATCCTGTTTATTTACAGTACCGGTGGCGCCATCAACCGGGTAAATACCATCCACATTGCCATCACCATCGGCATCAGCGAGAGCGCTCACACCAGTATTGGTTTTAAATTCGGCTTTTCCTTCCAGTTCAAAGTCGATTTCTGAGCGGTAAGAGAAACCTAAGGTAGTCGCCGGGGTGGCGTCCCACATAAAGCCGAAGTTCCAGCCGTAACCGGTATCGTTACCCTGAACTTCAAATTTGTTTTCATAGCCCTGATAATCTTCATCAGCCAGCAGGCCACCCGTCACGGGATTCATCGGAGCGTAAGGAATAAGATCCAGCTCTTTGCTCAGCAGACCGTAGGCATACACCATATCAATACCCACACCAAACGTGAAGGTATCGCTCAGTTTGTAAGACATGCTTGGCTGGAAGTCGAGGGTCAGCAGCTTGGTCTGATCGGCAAAACCACCGGCCAGAGAGCCTGAACTGTAATCTGTTTCAGTGCCGAACGGAGCAAAAATACCGAAACCCACGGCCGCTTTCTCATCCAGCTTATGCACCATATAACCGAACGGAATCACCTTGGTCGGCATAAAGTTACCGCCATCGTTATAAACGTCGGCTTCAGCATCTTCGCTGGTCACCATGCCTGTGGGGTTGGTGCGTACACCGTCAAAATCACCTTCCGACTGAATGTAAGTAAAACCAAAGCTGGCCTGGGAGCTTTCCAGACGGCTCATACCTGCCGGGTTAAAGAAAACAACGGATGCATCGTCAGCAACCGCGGCACTGCCGGCAAACGCACGGCCGGCATGCTTGGCGCCCTGCTCGTTAACTTTATAACCGGAAGCCTGGACACCGGCACTGAACAGAGATGCGGCTGCAACAGCAACAGCCAGACGGGAAACTTGTTTAACCATGTAAACACCTTGCTTGTTGATAAGCGATAAATGCCCGAAGGAACGTTTATTAGTCTTGTTTGTTATGAACGGCCGGAGTATGCCAGCCAAAACAGGCCAACTTGTTACCGTTTGTAAATATATAGTTGTGTTTTGAAACTAACTAGACTACCGGATACCAATTTGATCATCGGTGTTCAAATGTGAATCCTGCTACCCCCGTGCCAGTTCCCGTTACAGAAACTCCCGCCCACCGGTCCGCCCGCGGTATACTGAGCGGCCGACTGAATACGGAATCAGGCATGCCTTCTGAAATCCTGCACCCTGTTGCACTGGCACACACCCCGTTTGCCGAAAAGTTTGCCATACCACGCCAGCCCAGCCTGGCGCCGGCAGCAGCCGCTATCATCGAACTCCTGCCCCCGTATGATCATCCGGATGCCGTCGCCGGTCTGGAACAGGTCAGTCATATCTGGCTGCTGTTCCAGTTCCATCAGGTCGCTGCCAGCGATCCGCAGGCCCCGCGTCTTAAAGTCCGCCCGCCACGCCTGGGCGGTAATGCCAGTGTCGGTGTTTTTGCCTCACGCAGCACGCACCGGCCGAATGGCATCGGTCAGTCGGTGGTAAAGCTGGAGAAAGTAGAGGGCAGCCGGCTGCATGTTTCCGGTGTCGATCTGCTGGACGGCACGCCCATCATCGATATCAAACCTTATGTGCCCTATGCCGACTGTGTCCCTACTGCCGTGAATGGCATTGCTCCGGCGGCACCGGTGACAGTGAACATCCACTGGACGGCTGCTGCAGAACAGTCCGCATGGGAACAGGGGAAAAGATTGCAGGCGGATATTCACGCACTGATTGAACAGTGTCTGGCGCAGGATCCGAAACCGGCTTATCAGCAACCGGACCCGGAACGCCGCTATGGTGTGCAGTTATACGATCTTAACGTGGTCTGGCATTATCCGGACGCCCGCGACATCTGTGTGCTGAGTGTCACGCCGGACGTCAGTTAACAGCTGCACTTACACCCGGCGCAGCAGATAAACGCACTGGCGGAAGGACGCCAGTCCCTGAGCGCGGAAACGGGGTTCGGCATCAATCAGTTCTTTATCTTCCAGCGTTTCAATACGGTAGTGACCGCCATAATGCTGCTGCAGTTCGGCAGCAGTAACGGCAAACGGCGGTCCGTTACGCCGGCTCTGGTCATAATCCAGCGCAATCAGCAGCTGCGGGGCGGCCTCCGTCAGCGCCAGCATCTGCCGGCAATAAGCAGCACGCATCGTTGCCGGTAAGGCCACCATCGCAGCCCGGTCATACACAGCAGCGATCCGGCCACCGGCCTGCTGCTGCAGCCAGTCATGGCGGATACTGAAAAAGTCACCGGCAATCAGCAGCACACCGTCACCGCGGTAAAGTGTGCGGCCGTCTTCATCCGTTTTGTTCAGCGTCAGGTTAAGTTCGCTGGCAAACGCTTGTGCCAGCGCATCCAGCGCGATTTCACTCAGCTCAATGCCTACCACAGACCAGCCCTGACGGCGCAGCCAGATCAGATCGAGACTTTTACCGCACAGCGGTACCAGCACAGCACCTCCCGGCGGGACCGCCACCTGCGGCCAGTAGGCCTGCAGCTGCGGATTGACTTTATCAAGATGGAAACCAATTTCCATGCGTTCCCATTTGTCGTGCCAGAAATCAAGATTCATCACTGCGTCCCGGACAAAAAGGCGGTTATAGCCAAAGCCGCCGGCTATCGCAACCGGGGATCAGGACTCAGGCAGCGGCTCAGACCAGACAGCCAGTTCGTTACCGCCTGGTTCGCGGAAGTGAAAACGCCGGCCACCGGGAAAAGAGAAAATATCCCGGCTCAGTTCTGCCCCACCCTGCACGACCAGCTGCCGGGTGGTCTCCAGATCCGGCGCATAAAAAACCAGCAGCGGACCGCTGCCAGTCACAGTATCCGCCGCATAAAAGCCACCATTCAGACCGGCATCAACAGCAGAAAAGGCACTGTACTGGTTGCCATAATCGGTGAATGTCCAGCCAAATACCCGGTTAAAAAAAGTCTTACTGGCTGTCAGATCGGTGCTGCCGAATTCGACGTAGTTCAGCCGCACAGCGCTGCGCGATGTATTATTCATAAGCCTTCTCCCTGCTGATTCTGTCTGAATGTAAATAATTTCCACGCATAAAAAAACCGGCCGCAGCCGGTTTTTTTATTTATCCTGCCATCAGGCTTTTTTGGTATAAGCACTGATGATCACAATACGGGTGCCATTAACGCGGCCTTCAATGTGCTCCGGGTTATCCGTCAGGCTGATACCGCGTACCATCGTACCACGCTTGGCCGTAAAGCCAGCCCCTTTCACGTCCAGATCCTTGATCAGGGTAACGTTATCGCCGGCCTGCAGCAGCGTACCATTGCTGTCACGGGTCGGTTCACGGTCGTCATCCGCCGCGCCGCTTTCCGCCCATTTACGTGTCTCGTCATCCATATACATCACATCGAGCAGATCCTGCGCCCAGGGTTCAGCAGACAGACGTTTCAGCATACGGTACGCCATTACCTGCACCGCCGGCACCTGACTCCACATGCTGTCGTTCAGGCAACGCCAGTGATTGGCGTCCATCTCACCGCTGTCAATCTGTGATTTACAGGTATCACAGACCACAATACCGGTATCAACGGTCAGCTGGGAATGTGGTGGCACCAGCATGGCCGACAAATCACTGGCAGAGCCACACAGTTCACATTGATTGCCTGCCCGTTCCAGCAGACTCTGTTCGATAGACATACAAATACCCCTGTTTTCGAGGCGGCTATTATGCACAAAACAGGGGCTTCTGTCTCAACCAGTCATTTCCTCCAGTCAAGGCAGGTGGGCAGCACCGCCGGGGCTGGATAACCGGCGCCATACTGGAAGCGTCCAGCTTGCCGTCTGCGGGCCACCCGGCCTGTCTGCCCTCACCGCATAGGAATTAATGAAATACCAGCTCGACGGCTTCCATACCGTAGGCGTAACGCAGTTCCAGCAATTGCTCATCAGAAGGGTTCACGCGCCAGTCATCACCTAACTGAATATCGCAGCGGGCAACACTGTTGTAAAAATCCAGTACCACAGGGCAACCATCCGGCATGCGCTGCAGCACCTTTTTCAGACCATTGCAGAACTCGTCTTCCGGTTTTTCACCGTCCACGCGGATACGCAGCGCTTTGGCATAATTCAGCCGTGCCTGACTGATTTCCATGGCGCTGCGGCCTGTGGCTTTCAGGCCGCCGGAATAATCGTCGTGCGAAACCTGAGCTTCAATCACCAGCACCCTGTCTTTTGCCACCACTTCCCGTACCTGTTCGTAGACGTCTGAAAACAGTGCGACTTCCACCCGCGCGGTGCGGTCATCCAGTGTGGCAAAACACATATTGTCGCCACGTTTGTTTTTCATTACCCGCATGTCAACCACCAGCCCGGCCAGTTTCTGCGGTGCCTTGGCTTCCTGCAGCTGTGACAGTTTGGTCGGCACCAGCTGGCGTACTTCCTGTTCATATTCATCGAACGGGTGACCGGTTACAAACAGGCCCAGCGTGTCTTTTTCCCCCTGCAGACGTTCTTTCAGGGTCCATTCACGCAGGTTACGGTGACGCTCATAAGGATCTGCAGTTTCCGCCTCTTCCGCCTGTACTTCACCGAATAAATCCATCATACCGGCGGCTTCGTTGGCCTCACTCTGACCGGCACCTTTAATGGCATCTTCGATACTGGCCATTAATACCGCCCGTGGCGCAGAGCGTTCGAGACGGTCGAAGGCGCCACAGCGCACCAGCGCTTCCAGTACCCGCTTGTTGATTTTTTTACTGTCCACGCGCTGGCAGAAATCAAACAGATCACGGTAAGGGCCATCTTTACGGCCGGCTTCAATGGCTTCAATCGGGCCTTCACCCACACCTTTGACTGCGCCCAGACCATAGACAATGGCGTCATCATCATTAACGGTAAAACCATAATGACTCTGGTTAACATCGGGCAGAATAATTTCCAGTTCCATCTCGCGGCATTCTTCGATAAAGATCACCACTTTATCGGTATTCTGCATATCGGAGGTGAGTACGGCTGCCATAAACGGCGCCGGATAGTGCTGCTTCAGCCACAGCGTCTGATACGACACCACGGCATAAGCCGCTGAGTGTGATTTGTTAAAACCGTAACCAGCAAATTTTTCCACCAGGTCGAAGATTTTCATCGCCAGGTCCGGATCAACGCCCTGTGAAATTGCCCCTTCGCGGAAAATCTCCCGCTGCTTGGCCATTTCTTCCGGTTTTTTCTTACCCATCGCCCGGCGCAGCATATCCGCACCACCCAGCGTATAACCGGACAGCGCCTGGGCAATCTGCATCACCTGTTCCTGATAGACGATAACGCCGTAGGTCGGCTCCAGGATTTCTTTCAGGTTGTCATGCTGAAAATCCGGATGCGGATACGCCACCTGAGCGCGGCCATGCTTCCGGTTAATAAAGTCATCCACCATGCCGGATTCCAGCGGCCCCGGACGGAACAGGGCCACCAGGGCGATCATATCTTCGATATTATCCGGCTGCAGACGGCGGATCAGGTCTTTCATCCCGCGTGATTCCAGCTGGAACACGGCGGTGGTTTTGGCTGCTTTCAATAAGGTATAGGAAGGCTCGTCATCCAGCGGAATGGCAGAAATATCCACCGCCGGCAGACCGAGTTTTTCCTGTTTTTTATTGATGGTTTCCAGTGCCCAGTCAATGATGGTCAGGGTCCGCAGACCGAGGAAGTCAAACTTCACCAGACCGGCTTCTTCCACATCGTTTTTATCGAACTGCGTCACCAGACCCGTACCGTCCGGTTCACAGGCGGTGGCGGAAAAATCCGTCAGCTTGGTCGGCGCAATCACCACACCACCAGCGTGTTTACCGGTCTGACGGGCAATACCTTCAAGCTTGAGCGCCATTTCCCAGATTTCCTGGGCCTCTTCATCTTCGTCGAGGAATTCTTTCAGCAGCGGCTCAGTTTCCAGCGCTTTTTCCAGCGTCATCCCGGGATCGCCGGGGATCAGTTTGGACAGTTTATCCGCCAGACCAAAAGATTTACCCTGCGCCCGCGCCACGTCGCGCACCACCGCCTTGGCCGCCATGGTACCGAAGGTCACAATCTGTGATACCGCTTCACGGCCATAGTTGTCGGCCACATAGGCGATGACTTTTTCCCGGTCTTCCATACAGAAGTCGATATCGAAGTCGGGCATGGAAACCCGTTCCGGGTTAAGGAAACGTTCGAACAGCAGATCATATTCGAGCGGATCAAGGTCGGTAATTTTCTGCGCGTAAGCCACCAGCGAGCCGGCACCGGAACCCCGCCCCGGTCCCACCGGAATATCGTGCGCCTTGGCCCATTGAATAAAGTCCATCACGATCAGGAAATAGCCGGGGAATCCCATCTGAATAATAATATTCAGCTCAAACTCCAGGCGCTCATCGTAAGGCTTACGTTTTTCGGCATATTCCGCAGAATCTTTCGGAATACCCGCGAGGATGACATCCAGACGCTCTTCCAGACCCACTTCAGAAATTTTGCGGAAAAACTCATCTTCGTCCATGCCTTCCGGAATCGGATAATCCGGCAGGAAGTATTTACCCAGCAGCACTTCAACCGAACAGCGGCGGGCAATTTCCACGGTATTTTCAATGGCGGAGGGAATATCCCGGAACAGCTCAATCATTTCATCCGCGCTGCGGAAGTACTGTTCTTCGCTGTAGTTACGCGGCCGGCGCTTATCTTCCAGCGCATACCCCTGACCGATGGAAACCCGGGTTTCGTGGGCTTCAAAATCATCCGCCTTAAGGAAGCGCACATCGTTGGTGGCGACTAACGGCATATTGAATTTAGCGGCCATCGCCAGACCGGCTTTGATGACGGCGTCTTCGCCCGTGCGGCCGGTACGCTGGATCTCAAAATAAAAACGGTCGCCGAAATGCTCCATATATTCGGCCACCAGCATTTCGGCAGCTTCCAGCTTGCCCTTAATAATGCGCTGGCCGATATCGCCGTCACGGCCACCGGCCAGAATAATCAGGCCCCTGTTCTGCGCAAACAGCCACTCCTTGCGGATCATGGCCATATCGTAATGCTGGTTCTCGGCATAGCCACGGGAAATCAGTTCACGCAGCCCCAGATAGCCATCGGCTGTCTGGCACAGCGCGGTAATACGGAAAGGCCTGGTCAGGTCATCCAGGTTTTCCAGCCACAGGTCTGCCCCTAGCACCGGTTTGATACCGGCACCCAGACAGCCTTTATAGAACTTCACCAGCGCATACATATTCGCCTGATCCGTCAGCGCCAGCGCCGGCATTTCAAGTTCTGCCGCTTTGCTGATCAGCTTCTTAACCCGGATCGTACTGTCATACAGCGAATATTCAGAATGTACCCGCAGGTGAACAAAGCCCTGTGTCATTACCCGTATTCCTGGCCAAAACGCACATTGTACCTGATGCATCAGCGGGTAAGAAACGCAGCCGCCAAATCCGTGCACGGCGGACAAAGCGGCCTGTTCAGCGCGTCTGCCGGGAGATAACACGGATCAATCAACAATCACCGCGGCAGCCGGACATGCCGGCATTAATCCATACATTTTTAAAGGAATTGCTTTGCCTGTACCTCTTAGTACCATGGCCATCCTCAACGACGCCAGCATTGCCCATGCCGGCCGGGCTTCGCGCCGGCGGAAGCAGCCACCGAACAGGCCTGCCGCCCCTGCGACTTTCTGTCACTGATCAGCCGCTCAACAGCGGCGTAAACTTTCAGCTCCGTAACCTTTCCGGAGATCTGTTATGAGCAAGCCGCTGATTGCTGTTGCCGTGCTGAAAAACGGCCGCATTTCCGGCCACGCCGGCCGTACCGTGGGCTGGCATATTTACCGCACCAGCGGGGATGAACCGCAGCTGGTATGGGCGTTACAGCTGAGCAAGGCCGGTAACCTGCATGAATGGCATCAGGGCAGCGATGATCCGCGCCATCCCCTGTACGGGGTCGATGTCGCCATTGCCGCCTCTGCCGGTCCCGGTGTTATCCGCCATCTGGCAGAACACGGCACCCGCCTGCTGACCACCATTGAAACCGATCCACTGCAGGCCATCCGCGACTACCTGGCCGGCAACCTGCAACCGGCGCCGGTGCGCGACAGCGAAGGCTGCTGTTCCCACTGAAACAGCCCCCGGACGGCCGCTGGCAGCGGCCGTTTTTTTCTTGTTTCCCCTGCTGACATTTTCCCGCCGACAGTTCAGACTAAGCATTCAACACTGAGGTTGGTTGTCATACCGGCCTGCGCAAGATTCCCTGTTATTCATTTTCAACGACGACTGAGCCATGCGTATTGCTATTCTGTCCCGCAACCCGAACCTGTATTCCACCCGCCGCCTGAAAGAGGCCGGCGAGGAACGGGGCCATCAGGTAGACGTTATCGACACCCTGCACTGCTATATGGACATCACCAGCCATAAGCCAGCGGTGCGTTATCAGGGTGAAGCTCTGCCGAAATACGATGCCATTATTCCGCGTATCGGGGCCTCCATTACCTTTTACGGCACGGCGGTTGTCCGTCAGTTTGAAATGATGGGCACCTATTCCATTAATGAATCCGTTGCCATCAGCCGTTCGCGCGACAAACTGCGCTCCCTGCAATTACTGTCACGTAAGGGCATCGGCCTGCCGAAAACCGGCTTCGCTCACCGCGCCGACAATATCTCTGACCTGATCAATAATGTCGGCGGGGCGCCGCTGGTGATCAAACTGCTGGAAGGCACGCAGGGGATTGGTGTAGTGCTGGCCGACACCCGTAAGGCCGCGGAAAGCATTATCGAAGCCTTTATGGGCCTGAATGCCAACATTCTGGTGCAGGAATTTATTAAAGAAGCCGGCGGTGCTGATATCCGTTGCCTGGTGGTCGGCGGCAAAGTCGTCGCAGCGATGAAGCGTCAGGCCGCCGACGGCGAATTCCGCTCCAACCTGCACCGCGGCGGCAGTGCTGAAATTGTCCGTTTATCCGCCGAAGAACGTAAAACCGCCGTTGATGCGGCCCGTGCCATGGGCCTCAACATGTGTGGTGTGGATATTCTGCGCTCCAACCGGGGCCCGGTGGTGATGGAGGTCAATTCGTCTCCCGGTCTGGAAGGGATTGAAAACGCTACCGGCAAAAATGTTGCCGGCATGGTGTATGAATTCCTGGAAAAATCGACCCTCAGCAGCACGAGAACAAAAGGAAAAGGCTGACCATGCCGCAGAGAAAAAACGGTCTCACCATCGCCGGGGAAACCCTGTACCCGGGTGAAACACGGAAAATCGAACTGCCGGTTGGCCGCCTTTATACCGATGCCTCGCTGTCGATGCCGGTGTATGTGCGGCGTGGCAAAAAACCGGGGCCGACACTTTTTCTCAGTGCAGCCATTCATGGCGATGAAATCAACGGTATCGAAATTATTCAGCGGCTGATTAATTCACGCCGTCTGCAGCATCTGCGCGGTACCCTGATTGCCGTCCCCGTGGTCAATGTTTATGGCGTGATCAATCACAGCCGCTACCTGCCAGACCGCCGCGACCTGAACCGCTCTTTTCCCGGCAGCGAAAAAGGCTCGCTGGCGGCACGCATGGCCCACCTTTTCCTGCAGGAAATCGTCAGCCACTGTGATTACGGTATCGATTTTCATACCGGTGCCATTCACCGCTCCAATCTGCCGCAGATCCGCGCTAATCTGGATGATAACGAAACCGCAGAACTGGCCCGTGCCTTTGGCGTACCGGTACTGCTGAACGCCAACCTGCGCGATGGTTCGCTGCGCGAATCGGCGCGCGATCTGGGCGTGCAGATTCTGCTCTATGAGGCCGGCGAAGCCCTGCGTTATGACGAGCTCTGCATCCGTGCCGGCGAACAGGGCACCATTAATGTAATGCGCAGTCTGGGCATGCTGCCGAAAGGACGCAGCCGCAAACAACAGATTGAACCGGTCACCGCCCGCACCAGCAGCTGGGTCCGTGCCACCGAAAGCGGTTTTGTGCGTGATAAAAAACAGCTGGGTGACTATGTGCAGAAAGACGAAATTCTGGCCACCATTCACGACCCTTACGGTGCGGTCCTCGATGAAGTCTGCTCACGTTATGAAGGGATTATTATCGGCAAGCAGAATATTCCGCTGGTGCAGGAAGGCGAAGCCATGTTCCACATAGCCCTGTTCCGTCAGCCGGACGATGTGGTGGAAGGCATCGAACAATTGCAGGATCTGCTGCCGGATGAAATAAGTGGCTGACCTGTATCCGGCCGGCCTTTATTGCTGCTCCGACAACACTCCATTCCTTTGACTCTGTCATCCGTTCTCCCTATATTGCCCGCGCGGCCACAAGCCGCGTCGTTCTCGGGGCGGGGTGCAATTCCCCACCGGCGGTAACCACTGAGTAAGATGTACAGTGGCAGCCCGCGAGCGCCTGTTCTCAGAGCAGGGTCAGCAGATCCGGTGTAACTCCGGAGCCGACGGTAACAGTCCGGATGAAAGAGAGCGTGACAGAGCCGGCGCAGACCACCAGTCTGTGATGCCGGCCCCTGCCCGTTCGCCCTGATTCTTCCGTATTAATTCAGAGTATGAATCAGAGCCTATGAACACAGCCTTTAATCCCCACAGCCAACGTCTTGCCTTTATTCACGGTGCCTGGCACAAAAATATTGTGCTGCAGAGCCTGGAAGGTTTTTACGCGCAGCTGCAACAGCTGGGTTACGACAGCGCCAACGTGGATGTGATCGAAGTCGCCGGCGCTTATGAAATTCCCCTGCAGGCTAAACTGCTGGCCAAAAGCGGCCGCTATGCCGCAATTGCCTGCAGTGGTCTGGTGGTTGACGGTGGTATTTACCGCCATGAATTTGTCGCCCAGGCCGTGATTTCCGGCATGATGCAGGTGCAGCTGGAAACCGAAGTCCCTGTCCTGACCGCCGTACTCACGCCGCACAACTTCCATGAACACGATGAGCACAATAACTATTTTGTCCGTCACTTCATCACCAAAGGACGTGAACTGGCCAATGCCGCCGACAGTGCCATGCGCACAACAGCGGCGGCCAAAGCACTGATCTGATACTTTATCCTGAGTATCTGCAGGCCCTCTGTGCTCCGTTCCGCTCATGCGGACGGGGCATTTTTTGCCATCTCTTCCTGCCTGTCCCGTCATGTGACGAAATTTGTCAGTTTTTCTCAGGTACATGACAAAATTTGTCACGTATCACGTTTTTTGCTGTCCGACCGCCGTTAGTATCAATGCATTCAGGGTGCCGTGCCGGCAGGGATCAGCCGGCCAGACTCAAGCAGGAGACAGCGTTATGAACACCATCACCAACTACCGGATGAATACCGCCCAGGTGGATGAAAGCCTCAGCGGAACACAGGAATACGGCCAGATTGCGCCGCTGTTCTGGGATGTTTTCTGGGTGCCCGGCAGCCTGCCGGTGGATGGAACCACGGCCAGAAATAATATGGTGATTCTGCGCAACCGTCAGGAATTAACCCTGATTAATCCGGTGCGTTTGTCTGAACAGGAAGAAAAACAGCTCGACCGGCTGGGAAGCGTCAGCCATATCATCCGTCTTGGTGATGAGCCTTCAGCAGACGAAGCCTGGTACCGCCGCCGTTACAGTGCCCAGCTGTGGGCGCTGCCCGGCCAGGTGGATAAACCCCGCCATCAGGTTCTGCGGGCCCACACCAATCTGCCAGTGCCTGATGCCGAATTATTTATTTTTTCAGCCACCAGCCGGCCGGAAGCTGCCCTGCTGCTGAAGCGCCATCAGCTGCTGTTGACCAACCGCGCGCTGCAGAATTTCAGTGGCTGGCATGGCCTGAGCCTGATGCAGCAGCTGTCAATGCGCATCAAGGGATTCCATAAAGGCCTGAACATCGTCAAACCCTGGCTGCGCCAGGCGGAGCGCCGTGGCGCATCGCTGGAAACTGATTTCAATCACCTCAGCCACCTCAACTTTGATGCCCTGCTCGGCGCTCAGGGCGACCCGCTGCCGTATGATGCCCAGCTGCAGATGTGCGAGCAGCTGAACCAGCTTTACTGACATTTCTTTCCTTTCCGGTGCAGCCGCCGCTGAGAGGCGGCCGCTTATCCGCTACAATAACGGCTCATTCATTCTGCATCCGATGGTTATGAGCAAGAAAAACCGCCGCGAGCCCGTTGTCTACGGCCAGCCGATTATCGAAACCCACTTCCACCTCGACTATCTGAAAGAAGGCAGCCCGGAAGACATTCTCAGTGCCGCCAGAGCCGTCGGTGTCGAACGCTTTATGACCATCAGTGTGGAACCCGGCAATATGCCCACCGCACTGGGACTGGCGGAACAGTATGATGACCTGTACGCCACTCTCGGCGTCCACCCGCACGAAGCGGAACAGTTCAGCGATGACACCAGCGCCTATATCCGCACCCACGCCATCCACGACAAAGTCGTGGCGGTGGGTGAAATCGGCCTGGATTATTACTACGACCACTGTGACCGTGATGTGCAACGTCAGGTATTTGCACGGCAGCTGGAACTGGCGATTGAAACCCGCCTGCCGGTGGTGATTCACACCCGTGAAGCGGATGAAGACACCATCGCCATGCTACGTGAATACGCCCCACAGATGCCGCGTAAAGGCGTGATTCACAGCTTTACCTCCGGCATGGAACTGGCACAGGTTGCCGTGGAGCTGGGCTTCTGTCTGGGCATTAACGGCATCGTTACCTTTAACAAGGCTGAGAATGTGCGCGAAGTGGTGGCAGCGACCCCACTGGAGCGGCTGCTGCTGGAAACCGATTCCCCTTACCTGACGCCCATCCCTTACCGCGGTATGGAAAATACCCCGCGCTATCTGCCGTTTGTGGCCGAGAAAATTGCCGCCGTCAAAGACCTGCCCATTGCCGCTGTCCTGACCACCATCTATCAGAATTCGCTGCGCGAATTTTTCCCGGCAGGCTGATGTTCAGCTGCCTGCCCGTCTGCCAGCTCAGTGACTTAACCTTCACTGACAGCCTCTGGCTGGCAGCCCTGGGCATCAGCATTTACGCCCTGTCACGTCTGTGGGGCAAATGGGCTTTTTCCCGCCAGCGCTATCCGGTCAGCGATTGTCGCTGGCACCTGCCACGTTTTCTGTACGTCGCCTTTGTCACCGTTATGCTGACCTCAGTACCGATTTACACGTTTATTGGTGATAACCTCGGGGACTGGTACGCCAGAACCCTGTTACTTCCCACCATAATTGTGGCTTACAGTGCCTGGCTGCTGGTTGATGCAAACGACCCGCGCAAACACTGACTGATCAGGAAAAGACCGTGGAAACGATTATTATCAGCGACCTCTCCCGTGCGGAGCATGGTCAGGCCGTGCTGGATCTGCTAAACGAATACGCCAATGGCGATACCGGCAGTGGTGAAGATCTGCCGGCGTACACCCGAGAACATCTTATTGGTGAACTGCAGAGCCGCAGCAATCTGCATGTCATTCTGGCCTTCATTAATGATTACCCGGCCGGTTTGTTAATCGCCATCGACAGCTTTTCCACCTTTACCTGCAAACCCATTCTGAATATTCACGACGTCATCGTCAGTGCCGGCTTCCGCGGCCAGGGGCTGGCCAGACGCCTGCTCGCCAAAGCGGAAGAACTGGCCATCAGTAAAGGCTGTGGCAAGCTGACGCTGGAAGTGCTGGAAGGAAATGTGACCGCCCAGAAGGTGTACCGTAACTGTGGCTATGAAGGCTATGCGCTGGACCCGGCCATGGGGCGGGCACTGTTCTGGCAGAAGGTATTACCACCACCGCTGCCATAAAATAATCACGCCGGAAGACTGACAATATCGGTCTCCCGGCGTGCCGCAGTGTTACTTTTCAGGGCGGATTATTCCGCGTCGTCCAGACCTTCGGCAACCAGATCCACGGCCCGCTGGAATAATGGCATACCACCGACAATCGCCGCCGTTTCGCAGATAGCAAACAGCTCCTCCTTGCTGGCGCCGGCCTTCAGTGCGCCTTTGACATGCAGACGTGCCGGCCCTTCTTCTTTCAGGGCAATCAGCATCGCCAGATGAATCAGCTGCTGATATTTACTGTCCACCGGCGTGTTATAAATCAGCTGCTCGCGGTATTGCTCAACCACTTCAATGGTCTGCATGCGGCCAACCTTTTCTGCCAACTCCAGCCGCGTACGGATACCGTCCGGGACGAAACCGAGCAGATCGGTATATTTCTGTTCGATAGCCTGTTTCATCCGACCAGCTCCACCGGGCCCATGGCCTGCGGAGACAAAATATCCACCGGATAAATACCATTCTGCCGCATCAGCAGATCAATCTGTCCCAGGTGGTAAGTGTGATGTGACAGCACGGTCCACAGGAACCCCATCACGGTATAGGTGTTGTTGTCCCATACCAGCTTTTTCTCCAGCTGCTGCGGCGTCATTTTCTTCAGCTCTGCAAACGCGGCGCGGATTTCCTGCTGATAAAATTCAGCGGCATTTTCGTGCGTCAGTTCGGCGTTAGCGACGATGGATTCCGGCTTCGGCACTTCAGCCCCGTCTTCACAGTCCACTACAATACGCAGCCAGTGACGCTCAGCTACCACCAGATGACGCACCAGAGTATCAATCATGATTTCACCGACCCGGTTGCCGAGAAAGTTGGCGTCACTTTTCACCGGGATATTACGCAGGGCTTCTTCGGTGACCTGACTGACGATCACACCGAAACGGTGTATGGAGCGCTCCCACATCATCAGGAAACGGTTAAATTCGGGGGTCATATTGTCCATGGCAAACCTCTCAGTTCCGTTGTCCGGCACAACAGACAACATACTCATATAAGCAAAAAGTTATAATCAGTGTAGACAATCGCCCACCGCCAGAACCAGTGCGGTACTCAAAACAGATCGTTTCAGCTGCCGACGATTCTTTACACTGGGGAAAATCCTGGGAAAACAATGAGTTATAAACAGACGCAGAGCAGAAGCCAGTGCAGGGCCATAAACCGGCTATGCCGCAGACGTCACCATGAGCCGATCATGGTCGCCGGGGATGCCTGCTGCTATCCTGGTTGCAGCCAGAAAAAAGGGCAGGTGATACCTGCCCTTTTACCATCATGAATAGAACGACCGCCCTTCAGCAATCATCGCCCTGACTTTTTCCGGCAGCCGGAAGCGTCCGCCGCAGCGTTCTGCCAGCCGGTCAGCCTGCTGCACAAAGGCCGCCGCGCCTTCGATGGTTTCAATAAAGGAAATCACGCCACCGGTATGCGCAGCAAAGCCCCAGCCCAATACCGAGCCGATGTCCATTTCATACGCATTGGTGATCACACCTTCGGCATAGCAATGCAGGGCTTCAACCGCCTGAGCGTACAACAGGCGCTGTTTTACACTGTCCACGTCCGGCTGTTGTTGCGCTGCCGGATAATGGGCTTCCAGTCCGGGCCAGAGTAATTTTTTCGCGTCTTTATTGTTCGCCAGAGTTTCTGCGTCCGGGTAATCATAAAAGCCCTGGCCGGATTTTTTACCGATCCGGCTGAGCGTATGCACCATGGTCTGCACCACACTGTCCGCCGGGTGACTGATATAAGCATCACCGAGGTCACGCCGGGTCTGGCTGGCAATGCGGTCCATCAGCTCCAGCGACACTTCATCACTCAGTGCCAGTGGTCCCACCGGCATGCCGGCCATCCGCCCGGCATTTTCAATCAGCGCCGGCTCCACGCCTTCCTGCAGCAGGGCCATCCCTTCCAGCACATAAGTTCTGAATACCCGTGAGGTATAAAAACCACGGCTGTCATTGACAGTTACCGGGGTTTTCTTCAGCTGCTGCACATAATCCAGTGCCCACGCCAACGTATGATCTGACGTCTGTTCACCAAGAATCACTTCCACCAGCGGCATTTTATCCACCGGTGAAAAGAAGTGCAGACCAATAAACTGCTGTGGCCGCTGACTGGCCTGCGCCAGCCCGGTAATCGGCAGAGTCGAGGTGTTGGAAGCAAAGACAGCATCCGCGTCGAGCACCGCTTCGGCCTTAGCTGTCACATCGGCTTTGATATTACGCTCTTCAAACACGGCTTCAATGACCAGTTCACACCCGCTGAGATCGTTAAAATCAGTGGTCGGATGAATCGCTGCCAGAACCGCCGTGGCTTTTTCCGCCGTCATTTTTTTACGCGCAACGCGTTTATTCAGCAGTCCGGCTGAATAATCCTTACCTTTTTCCGCTGCCGTCTGTGAGGTATCCAGCAGAACCACCTGCATACCACTCATGGCCGAGCTGTACGCAATCCCGGCTCCCATCATGCCCGCCCCCAGCACACCGATTTTACGGAAACGTTTTTTCTCTGCTTCCTGCGGGCGGTTTTTCAGTTTATTGGCATCCTGCAGGGCAACAAAAAAAGTCCGGATCATCGCCGTCGACTGATCAGACAACAGCAGTTCGGTAAAATAGCGGGCCTCAACCTGCAGTGCCTGATCCAGCGGCAGCTGACAGCCCTCATACAGCGCCTGCAGAATACGCTGCGGAGCCGGATAATTGCCCATGGTCTTTTTACGCAGCATGGCTTCAGCGCCCATAAAGACCTGTGCAATTTTCGCCGACTGAACATCTCCGCCCGGCAGGCGGAAGCCTTTCTGATCCCAGGGCTGCACACAGGCCGCCGGGTTTTCCAGCAGCCATTGTTTTGCCCGCGCTATCAGGTCCTGCGTGGCCACCACCTCATCAATCAGACCGGCCGCCTGTGCCTCCTGCGTCCCCACCTGGGTGGCCTGTAACAGCCAGGGCATGGCGGCCTGAATGCCCAGCATGCGTGCCAGCCGCTGGGTGCCACCACCACCGGGCAGCAGCCCCAGATTAACTTCCGGAAAACCAAACCTGGCTTGCGGGTTATCAGCCGCAATGCGGTAATGGCAGGCCAGTGCCACTTCCATACCACCACCCAGTGCGGTGCCGTTAAGGGCTGCCACCACCGGTTTGCCGGCCTGCTCCATGCGCCGCAGAACACTGTGCAGGCTCATCACAAAGGACAGCAGGGTGGTCGCATCCTGCGGCATTGTCTGAATTTCTTTCAGGTTGGCACCGACGACAAAATCGGCTTTGCCGGACGTCAGCACGATGCCGCGCACGGATTCATCATCCAGCAGCGCTTCCATCGCCGCCGCAAAAGCACTGACCGCGGTCTGTGCCAGAGCGTTAACCGGTGCGCCGATATCATTCCAGCTCAGTACAGCGATGCCCTGGCGGTCGGTTTCATGTGTGAATATTGTTTGCATAATATTTCCTGTCATTGCCGCAGCCAGCATTAAACACGTTCGATAATAGTGGCCGTACCCATGCCACCACCAACACATAAATTAATTAATGCCGTGGATTTATCGGTCCGTTCCAGCTCATCCAGTACGGTTCCCAGAATCATGGCACCGGTCGCGCCCAGCGGATGTCCCATGGCAATGGCACCGCCGTTCACATTGATGCGGTTATGGTCAATATTCATTTCCTGCATAAACAGCAGTACCACCGCAGCAAAGGCTTCGTTCAGTTCCCACAGATCAATATCCGAGGCCTGCATACGGCCATTTTTCAGTGCTTTACGTGCCGACGGCGCCGGACCGGTGAGCATGATGGTCGGCTCGGAGCCGACCGAAGCCGCGGCATGAATCCGGGCACGCGGTTTCAGCCCCAGTGCAGCACCGGCATCTTCCGTGCCGATCAGTACCGCCGCCGCACCATCGACAATGCCGGACGAGTTGCCGGCGTGATGCACATGATGAATGCGCTCCACCTGTGGGTACACCTGTTGGGCGATGGCATCAAAGCCCAGCTCACCGGGCTTAATAAACGACGGGGTTAATTGTGACAGGGACTCCAGTGTGGTCTGCGGACGCATCAGTTCATCCTGCGCTGACAGTACGTTGCCGAACTGATCCGTCACCGGAATGACAGAACGGCTGAAATAACCGTTATCCCAGGCCTGCTTTGCCCGGCGCTGGGATTCCACCGCGTAGGCATCGACATCGGTACGGGAAAAGCCGTGCAGTGTGGCAATTAAATCGGCAGAAATGCCCTGCGGTACAAACGACAGCCGGTCCGTTACGGCCGGATCATTATAATAAGCACCGCCGCCGGCCCCCATCGGCACACGCGACATGCACTCCACTCCGCCGCCAATGGTCAGCGAAGCTTCCCCCGCCTTCACTTTGGCAGCGGCCATATTCACCGCTTCCAGACCGGAGGCGCAGAAACGGCTGACCACCGTACCGGCACATTGCTGATCATAACCGGCCATCAGCACCGCAGTACGGGCAATATCCGCCCCCTGTTCCATCACCGGTTCGACACAGCCAAGCACCACATCATCAAGCTGCGAAGTGTCCAGCGCATGACGCTGCTGCAACGCCTGCAGCAGTCCGGACATCAGCTTAACCGGTGTAACCGTGTGCAGACTGCCGTCTTTTTTTCCTTTTCCCCGCGGCGTACGCAGCGCGTCAAAAATATAGGCTTCGGACATAACAGAGCTCCTTAAATACCGCGGGCAATAATTTCTTTCATAATTTCCGAGGTACCGGCATAAATACGCTGTACCCGGGCATCCGCCCAGGCACGGGCAACCGGATATTCCCACATATAACCGTAACCGCCGTGCAGCTGCACACAGGCATCGGTAATACGCCCCTGAGCTTCCGTTGCCCAGAGTTTGACGGAGGCTGCCGCTTCCACGCTCAGCTGTTGTTCACAATGCAGTTCCAGACAGCGGTCAACGTAGACCTGGGTGACCTCCAGTTCGGTCAGGATTTCTGCCAGTTTGAAGCGCGTATTCTGTAACGCAGCAATGGGTTTGCCGAAAGCCTTGCGCTCTTTCACATAATCCACCGTGGCGTCATAACAGGCACGGGCGGAAGCGACAGCCAGCAGTGCGACCGTTAAACGCTCCTGCGCCAGTTCCTGCATCAGATAAATAAAGCCGCCGTTTTCCTGGCCCAGCAGGTTTTCTTTCGGCACCCGTACGTTATCGAAAAATAATTCCGAGGTATCCTGCGCTTTCATGCCGACTTTGTGCAGATTTTTCCCGCGGCTGAAGCCCGCGCGGTCACCTTCCACCAGAAACAGGCTGACGCCTTTGGCACCGGCCGAGGTATCGGTTTTACATACCACAATATATAAATCAGCCAGCTGGCCATTGGTGATAAAGGTTTTCGAACCGTTAATCAGATAATCGTCACCATCAGCCACTGCCGTGGTGCGCACACCGGCGAGATCGGAACCGGCACCGGGTTCGGTCATGGCAATGGCGGTGATTACCTCACCGCTGGCCATTTTCGGCAGCCATTTCTGTTTCTGTACATCACTGCCGTAATGCAGGATATAGGGGGCGACAATATCGGAATGCAGGGAAAAACCCGGGCCGGATGCAAACACATACGCCTGCTCTTCAATGGCAATAGCGGAATAACGGAAATCAACCGCGGAGCCACCGTATTCTTCCGGTAAGTGAGTGCAGAGAATGCCGGCTTCGCCGGCTTTGCGCCAGGCTTCACGGGAAATATGGCCCTGCGCTTCCCACGCTTCCCAGTGCGGTTCAATTTCGCGCTGCATAAATTTACGGACGGCATCGCGGAACATCGCGTGTTCTTCGCTGTAGACACTGCGTGGAATCATAAAGCACTCCTGAATTGTTGTTATAGGGATGTTGCGGTTGAAACCTTGTTAACCCGGCTGTGGCGGACAATACCCTGCTCCTGCCACTGCTGAATCTGCTGTTCACTGATACCGAGCGCCAGCAGGACCGGACGGGTATGCTCCCCCTGCAAGGGGCCGGCATTGCTGATCACTGCTTTTTCACCATTAAAGGAAAAAGCCGGTGCCGGACACTGCAGCGTCATACCCGCCGTTTTTAATTCCCGCACCATTTCCCGCGCCAGTAATTGTGGATGGGTAAAGGCTTCCTGCGGCGACAGCACAGCGGTCACACAGCAGTCTTCCTCAGCAAACAGCTCACGCCATTCATGCTGTGGCCGGCTCAGAAATAATTCGCTGATGTCCTGACGTAATTGTTCTGCCGCACTACCGGTAACGGTATAAAGCGACTGCCACTGCGGTTTCTGCAGCACGGCGCAGGTTCTGTCCCAGAATTTCTTTTCCAGCGCGGCGACCGCCATATAGCGCTGATCCGACGTGGCGTAGACACTGTAATTCGGACGTCCGCCGGTGAGCATATCCTGACCGCGGGGAAAAGCCCGGCCGGCCAGATTAACCGCCGCCAGCGGAATCAGATGATTGGCAAAGGTGCAGTCGGTCATGGAAATATCCAGGTAACAGCCTGCCGCTTCCTCACCGCGCAGCTGCGCCATCAGCCTGCCGCTGAGCGCGGCCACAATCGCCAGCGCGGCACTCAGTGCACCACCGGCCAGATCGGCAATCTGAAAATTCGTCAGTGCCGGTTGCCCGCCGGCCTCACCACACTGGTCAAGCACGCCGCTGACCGCGCAGTAATTCATATCATGGCCGGCTTTGTCCGCCCACGGACCATCCTGACCATAACCACTCAGAGAACACATGATAATGCCGGGATTAACCGTCTTCAGGCAGTCGTAACTGAGCCCGAGTTTTTTCATCACCCCGGGACGGAAACTTTCCACCACAACATCGGCGCGGCGCACCAGTTGCAGCAGCAGCTCACGGCCATCGCTACTGTTCAGGTCGAGGCTGACCGATTCCTTGCCGCGGTTAAGCAGATGAAATACCGGACTGATAACCCCCTGCGGCATGCCCAGTGTGCGGCTGTAATCGCCGGCGGCGGTATCTTCGATTTTGATGACCCGCGCGCCCATATCCTGCAGATGGAGGGTACACACAGGCCCGGGTAACAGACGCGAGAGATCCAGCACGGTCAGACCGTTCAGTGGCAGTGTCATGGCGCTTCTCTGTTATTGTTATTCCCGCAGGCTACCCGCCGCGGCAGAAAGCGGTCAATGCGGTAAACGCTCAACAGAGGTTGCGTATCAGATCACAGAGAAAATACCGTGACGATCAGATGAGCTAAGACAATTGCCTGATGGCATCATACTCCGGAGGTATTTATTCAACCCGGCCTGCCGTCCACCGGGTTAAATGTGTTAATTCAGGACATGCAGACTTATACTGCCCGCCATCGATTTCTGAACACCGCAAGTCACTGCGCCGCCTGCCATAACAACCATTCTCACGCCGGCGCAGTCACCCATTATTTTTTGCACAGGAGTTCCGTTATGAAACTGCAGAACCGGATTATTGCTATTACTGGTGCCGGCCAGGGTCTCGGACGCGCGATGGCCGTCCACCTGGCCAGAGAAGGTGCCCGCATCGCGGTCATCGACCTGAATCAGGAACACATGGATGAAACCAAAGCTCAGGTCGAGGCCGCCGGCAGTTCAGCCGCCACCTTTACCTGTAACGTTGCCGATGAAGCTCAGGTGGAACAGACCTTTGCCGCCATCGTCGCTGAAATGGGCGGTCTGCACGGCCTGATCAACAATGCCGGTATCCTGCGCGACGGCCTGCTGGTCAAAGCCAAGGACGGGGAAATCAAAAAAATGTCACTGGCCCAGTGGCAGGCTGTGATCGACGTTAACCTCACTGGTGTTTTCCTCTGTGGCCGTGAAGCCGCAGCGCAGATGATTCAGACCGGCGAAGGCGGCTGCATTATCAATATTTCCAGTATCGCCCGCGCCGGTAACTTCGGTCAGAGCAACTACTCCGCCGCCAAAGCCGGTGTTGCTGCCATGGCCGTGACCTGGGCAAAAGAACTGGCACGCTATAAAATCCGCGCCAATGCCATTGCCCCCGGTTTTATTGCCACGGAAATGACTGCCGGTATGCCGCCGGAAGCGCTGGAAAAAATCTGCAAAGGTATTCCCGCCGGGCGTATGGGAACACCGGATGAAATCGGCGATACCGCCGTGTTCCTGCTGTTGAATGACTATATGTCCGGCCGCGTGGTCGAAGTCGATGGCGGCCTGCGCCTGTAACACCGGACGATGACAGAGCCGCAGCCACACGCCTGCGAGCGCCTGTATACCGCGCTCGCGGCAGTCCCCGCCGGTACTGTTATCACTTACGGCCAGCTGGCAGAGCTGGCCGGTATGCCGCGCCGTGCGCGCTGGGTTGGCCAGCTGCTCGGCCGCCTGCCAGATGATACCCGCCTGCCCTGGCACCGGGTGATTAACGCCCAGGGCAGAATCAGCCTGCCGCCCGGCCCGGCCGCAGATCGTCAGAAAGCCCTGCTGCAAGCCGAGGGCATCCGGGTCAGTGCCACTTACCGTATCAGCCTCAGTGAATTTGGCTGGAAGTAACCCCCACTCCGGTTAATATCAGCCAGTGCCGTATAAACACCCCTTTCCCGTTTGCCGGCTGCGGTTTTCAGCACCGTCAGCACCGCTGCCGTGCAACCTGACGCTCTCCTTCCCCGTACCGGCTGCAGCCGTCAGTCAGTGTATTTCCGCCGCTGTTCCCTCTGGCGATGGTAAAACATGACAGGTGATAACCTGTTAAAGCCCCCCGGAATACGGGACAGTAGGACCAGAATAACAACAAGCGACCACGCTGGGATCTGTATATGGCTACCGAATATTTTGATGTTCTGATCATTGGTGCAGGCCTGTCCGGTATCGGGGCAGCCTGCCATCTGAGGAAAGAGAGCCCGGACAAAACCTTTGCCATCCTCGAAGGACGGGATGCAATTGGCGGCACCTGGGATCTGTTCCGCTACCCGGGCATACGCTCTGACTCTGATATGTTTACTCTGGGCTACACCTTCAAACCCTGGACCAACCGCAAGGGAATTGCCGATGGTGCGGATATCCGTGACTACATCCGCGAAGCCGCGGCAGAACATCAGGTGGTTCCGCATATCCGCTTCGGGCATAAAATCCGCGCGCTGAACTGGGACAGCCAGCAGGCACTGTGGACCGTCGAAGCGCAGCTGCATGATGGCAGCCGCAAAGAATTCCAGTGTAATTATGTGATCAGCTGTACCGGTTACTACAGCTATGATGAAGGATTTACGCCGGAGTTTGCCGGTCGCGATGATTTCGGCGGCGATGTTATCCATCCACAGTTCTGGCCGGAAAATTACGATTACCGCGGTAAAAAAGTGGTGGTCATCGGCAGCGGTGCCACCGCCGTCACCCTGGTACCGGCAATGACGGATAAAGCCGCCCATGTGACTATGCTGCAGCGCTCTCCCAGCTATGTCATCAGCGTACCGCAGCAGGATCCGATGGTGGCCCTGTTACGTCGTCTGTTACCGGAAAAACTCGCTTATCATATTATCCGCGGACGTAATATTTCCATTACACTGGGCATTTATAATTTCTGTAAAAAATTCCCCGGTGCTGCACGCCGGATCCTGCAATGGGGTGTCAGACGCAGTCTGCCGGCAGACTTTAATATGCAGCATTTCACCCCGAAATATGCCCCCTGGGATGAACGTCTGTGTGCCGTTCCCGAAGGCGATATGTTTGCCGCCATCAAAGCCGGTAAGGCATCCGTCGTCACCGATCATATCGACCGTTTTGTGGACAACGGCATCCGCCTGAAATCCGGCAAAACACTGGCAGCCGATACCATTATTACCGCCACCGGCCTTAAAGTGCAGATGCTCGGCAATATGTCAGTCTCCGTCGATGGTCAGCCGTTTGTGCCGAATCAGAGTATGAGCTACCGCGGCGTGATGTTTGAAAACCTGCCGAATATGGCCATGATTTTCGGCTACACCAATTCATCGTGGACACTGAAAGCTGACCTGATTTCCAGCTGGATCTGCCGCCTGTTAAAGCATATGGATGACAAAGGCGTGCGTCAGGTGACACCTCGCTGCAACGACACGTCAATCCGGCGCCTGCCTTTTATCAATATGCAGTCCGGCTATATTGCCCGGGTTAAGAATCAGATTCCCAAGCAGGGTGACGCCCGGCCGTGGAAGCTGTATCAGAATTACTTTCTTGATATGACCTTACTGAAACTGGCCAGTATGGATGACCCGGCGCTGGAATACAGCAATCCGGTCGTCACTGATGCCGAACCGCGTGAAGCCGTCTGACATTACAGCAGTCTGTTGCCCCTCCTCTGCGCCACGGATGTGGCGCTTTTTTTATTCAGTTTCCAGCTGACCGGCAGACAGGTTGAACCGGCCTGGTGGATGCAGCAGGTTTTTATCGCTCAGCAGGGGATTGTCGAGGTGGATAACACGGCGCTGCATTAAATTCAGATTGCGCACAGCACTGCCGAAATGGCGGCTGAAATATTCATCAAAATGGCCGTTGCGGATGGCACGCTGCAGTCCGCTTTGCAGCCGCCGGGCCAGTGACGAATCCTGCCGGCTGACAAAGAAAAAAGACGACGACGGATAAGAAAAAAGCAGATTATTCTCAATCGCCAGATCATCACGCGAATAACGCTGCAGGTCTTCCTGGACTTCATTGGCGCCACGCAGAAAACAGTCAAAACGTTCTTCACTGAGCATCCGGTAGAGAGTTTCAAAACGCGCTGACGACATAACATCCAGGCCATTAGCCGCCAGAATACGGGTATCCGGCCAGTGCGCGCCCTGACCAAAAGTAATGCGTTGCGCAACCACATCCGCCTTGCTGTGCAGAGCATTGAAGCGCGGCTGATCGGTTTTACGGATAATACACACCCGCATACCGACCAGACCGCCATCGGTCGCCACATTAACCGGCAGCAGAGTCTGTACTCGCGCGTCATCGGCCACCACATCCATCACCCTGATCAGGTCTGAATGACCCTTTTCCAGTTCCGCCTGAGCACGCCCCTGGGTCAGATATTCACTGCGGATAATGCGGTAGGGGCCGAAATCTTCTTCGGTTTCCCGCAGCGCCAGCTGCAGCAGTCCGAAACTGGCATTATTATCGAAATTGCGGTACCAGTAGCGGATCTCTTCCACCGCTGCCTGAGCCGGTTGCTCAGCAGGGTTCTGCGCTGCAGCCGTCAGTGGCAGCAGCAGGCACAGCAGCAGTGAATGACAGTACGGACGGATACACACAGACAGAACTCCCTGTATCAGATCACCGCAGGGCCATCCTGCAGTGCATCTGCCGCCATGGTACATAACGGCCGTATTTTCTACAGCGCCGGATACGGATGGCGGATAACGTCGTACGGATTGCCATCACCACAGATCGCCGCCCACTCTTCGGCACTGAGCCAGGCCTGCGGGTCATGATCACTCAGCCGCGCCAGCGCTGCCAGGGCATCCGCCCAGGTACAGCGGTTGGCAAACAGCAGAGCCTCGGTATCCAGTGTACCGCCCTGATTAACGTAGCCCAGGGCGACCGTCCGCTGCGGGCCGAGATCCAGCATCCGCGCATGACCCAGCAGGACTTCCGGACGGGTGTGGGTCATAAATACACGCTGCTGTACCCGCGCCGGGAACAATGCGTCCATGACCGAAGGATCTGCCTGAGACTGAGCTTCGTACTCATCGCGTGGCACGCGGAAACGACCCGGCTCAAGCAGATAAATCAGTGAATGAGACACGCCTTTTTCTTTCAGCCGGTCAGACGCTTTCAGTGCCTGCTGTAACTGGAAGGCACCACAGGCCACCAGCTGCAGCTCTGCGCCACAGTTACCGCGCAGGCAGATGGCTCCGTCCTGCACCAGCGTCGCCGCCTGCTTGCCGTCGAACAGCGCCGGCATCACTGACTTCGGTACCACCATATTCCAGATAGTCCCCAGATCGCCGTAACAGGCTTTCAGGCTGGCCATGGCCGTGTTGCCGTCCGCCGGGAACACCACCCGTACCATATCGGCCATTTCCCCCAGCAGAGCCTCGGCCAGGCTGGGATCCTGATGGCTCTGTTCGTTTTTGCCGTTTTCCCAGACATGGGAGGTGGAAATTACCGGTATCCCAAGCCATGGTGCCGGGTCTTCGGCTTCTTTCTGATGGCGGGCAAAAATCACCGCCTGACGGATAGCACCCAGCATTTTGGTGGCAAAGGCTTCATACGACACCACCAGATTGAGTCCGGACTGGTTGGCCAGACAGGCGCTGACCACAGCCTCTTCATTCAGTGCAGTAATCACAGCACCATCTATGGCCTCAGCCACCCCCGGCTCAGGGTCGGTGACCCGGTGCCTGAGCTGATCCAGCGTCTGGTTCATGCGGTTGGAACGCAGTTCATCCGGGTTGCCGACCCGCACCCGCAGGTGGGGGTTCACTTCCACCAGATCGACGAAGTAATTATCGATAGCCGCCATCGGCGCAATGGCATCTTTCAGCCACGCCGGTTCGTGCCGGTTAACGGTTACGGCCACCGGCGGCATAGGAGCTTTCGGCTGGTTCAGTTCCGCGACTGCCGCACGCCAGCGGGATTCTTCCTGCCACAGTGCGCGGGCGCCGCGATGAAAAAAGGACAGCGCTTCACTATCACGGCGTGGATTACTGCCCAGCGGCAGGCCGTGGGCGGCATTGGTACCGGCCCCCGGGAAACCATAACCCTTGACGGTTTCGGCGATACAGTACGGCAGTGGCACCGGATAGCTGGCACCGCCACTGGCGACGGTCTCCGCGGCATTGCTGAGGTGCTGCTCCATAAAATAAATGGCGCAGACAAACGCTGCCGGGTCACGCCCGTCAATCACAAAGGGGGCGAAACCCTGATTGCTCAGGTGTTCCATAAACCAGTCAGAACCACCCTGCTGGGCAACAGTGGTACGCTGATCAATACGGCGACCATTGGCAATCATCACCGGACTGACCAGACCACAGTCCTCCGCCCGCCACCAGCGCGCGGCCCAGTCGCTGCCACGCTGTTCTTCAAAGGCACCATCACTGAGGAACGCCACCAGCCGCTGCCCGGGCAGCGGCTGGTGTACATACTGCAGTCCGGCAAAACCGAGATAGCCACCTTCAATTCTGGCCCCGGCAGTGTTCACGTTGACGTGGCTGCCAAGCGGCGACAGCGGCCGTCCATCCGGCCGCACACGGTAGTTATAGAAATCCTGTACAAAGTGGCTCAGACCTTCATCACTCAGGCTGTATGCCCGCTTACGCTCCGGCAGGGCGGTTCCGGTCAGCAGCTGCAGAGAGTCAATAGCGGCCACACAGTGGCCCTGTCCCATCAGCCAGTCGCGGTGCTGTCCGGTCAGACTGTTAACCGCCATCAACGCCGCATAAGCCGGTACCATATTCAGCGAGCCGCCAGTGTGCCCCTGTGGGTCACGCTTGAAATTGTCCGGGCTGAGGTCGCGGCCATCGAGGAACACATGCTTGGCATAGGTCATGTGCACCACCAGCCACATGGCCTGATTGGTCAGCGTATCCAGCGCCATCAGCTTACGGTAACACTCAGCTTTACTGCCGATCAGACCGCCTTCTTCCAGCGCTGTCGCCAGCTCAAAGACCTGCAGCTGGGTAGCAGCGGTATGGCGGACGACCCCCTGGCCAGCCGCCCAGGCGGCGAAATCCTCATCGTATTCACGATGCTGGCGGGCTTCGGCTTCAATCTCTTTCTGCTGATACTGCTGACTCAGTTTCTGATACAGGTTCAGGCTCATACTGTGTCTCCGGTGTTATCCGATCGCTGCGGCGGATGCCGCAATATATCCGTCAGTGCCGGCAGCAGCAGCGGACTGATATCAATGGCATTGGTCTCATGGGGAATGCAGTTGCAGGTCACGATGCCGGCCAGCGGGCCGGCACGCATTTCGTCATAGGCCGGTGCAACATCATCACTGCCCTCGGCAAACACCGCATGAACACCGATGCACAGTGGCTTATTCAGTCCCTGCGACACCAGCTCTTCTGCTGTGCGTAACATGGTGCGGCCGGTGGAAATAATGTCGTCCACCAGCACCGGCTGGTGATCGGCATAGCGCTGGATATCCGGAATATGAATGGCAACCTCGCGGTCACCGCTGCGGGTCTTGCGCAGTACCAGATAGTCACAGCCGGCCACGCCGGCGACTTCCTTCGCCCACTGTTCACTTTCTTCATCCGGCCCGACGACCAGCGGGTTACGTACTTCACGCTGCAGATAGCGGCCAATAATATCGTTGGCGTGCAGCGCCTGCGCCGGGATGCGGTAAATCTCGCTGAGGCTGTGGTAACGGTGCAGATGCGGATCAACGGTCAGCAGATAATCGAAGCTGAGGTTAATCAGCTCGGCAAAATAGGCCGACGTCAGACATTCACCGGGCTGGAAGCGGATATCCTGACGCATATAGGCCAGATAAGGCGCCACCAACCCGACCCGCGCCGCCCCCATATCGCGCAGATGCCGGGCCATAAACCACAATGCCAGCGCTTTATCGCTCGGCTGGTGCAGCTGACAGAGGACGATCACATCCGCGCCCTGCACGGTATCCTTGAGATTGAAATAGAGCTCACCGTCCGGAAAGTGACGGCGTTCCAAAGACAGAATCCGGGTCGCCCGTCCGGCGCCGGTCAATTGTCCGGCCAGTGTCTGCGCCAGGTCGTGATGACCATCCAGCGCCAGAATACAGGTATCAGCAGCAGCAACTGACATAAGTTAAACCATTTCCTCTTCAATACGGACGACATCAGTGTGACCGTCCAGAAAATCCAGTGCATAAGCCAGCTCGCCCGGCGCCTCCGCATAGAGCGTAAACAGCGGCGCACCGGCTTCCACTTCATCACCCAGAGTCACATGCAGTTCCACCCCGGCTGCTTTGGCATTGGGCGCACCGGCCAGCGAGGCAAGCCGGGCGATAAAGCGGTTGTTAAAATAGGCCACCACGCCTTTGTGTTCGGCGCAGATGCAGTGGGTATAGGGAGCAATTTCCGGCTCACGGAAGCCTCCCTGTGCGCGACAGATGGCTTCGAATTTCTGCATCGCCGCCCCGCTCAGCAAGGTCGACAGTGCCAAGTCATAACCCTGGCCGGCCGCCGCCTTACCACCCATTTCCAGCAAAATGCCGGCCAGCATCAGTGATTTCTCCCGCAGATCCTGGGGTGCATGAGCATCGTTACGCAGCACCTGCAGTACATCACGGGCTTCCAGCGCCGGTCCGATGCCACGGCCGATCGGCTGGCTACCATCACTGATAATAGTCCGCACATCAAGGCCCAGTGCCTGACCGGTTTTCTCCAGTAACCCCTTCAGAGTTATGGCGGTGGACTGAGAACGGACTTTGGCGGTCGGACCGACCGGAATATCAATCAGCACCTGGCGGGAGCCGGCAGCGACTTTCTTCGAGATCACCGATGCCACCAGCTGTCCTTCGCTGTCGAGATCGAGCGCCCGTTCAACACGGATCACCAGATCATCGGTCGGACTGAGGCTGACCGACCCACCCCAGGCCAGACAGGCGCCTTCACGCTCCACCACCAACTTCATCTGTTCAAAGCTGAGCGCCACATCGGTCATCACTTCCATGGTGTCGGCCGTTCCGGCCGGTGAAGTGATGGCACGGCTGGAGGTTTTCGGCATGGTCAGGCCATTGGCAGCAACAATGGCCACCACAACCGGCGTGGTGCGGTTACCCGGCAGGCCGCCGACACAATGTTTATCAAGTACAGTTTCGGCCGGCCATTCAAAGCGCTGACCGCTGTTGACCATGGCGCGGGTAATGGCAATGGTTTCATCCAGATCGAGACGGTCACCGGCACAGGCGGTGACAAACGCCGATAACTGAATATCGCTGTAACGGCCTTCGCGGATATCGGTAATAATGGCCGTGGCCGATTCATCGTTAAAACGCTGGCCATACAGCTTGCCGCGGACCGACGACATGGAATCCACCGGCCGTGCATGGCCGAACCAGGCCAGCGTGCCTTCCGCCGGACAACCCAGCCGGTGCCAGGCCGCTTCGGACAGACCGGCTTCCTGATGTGATAACAGATCGCTGCAGACCATCACCAGAGTGGCGACAATGGTCTGCGCTTCGGTGCGTACTTCTACCCGGGTATGCGCGTAAAAACCTTCCGAGATTGCCATATGGCAATCCTGTCGCATATAAACCACGGGTTCCTGGTGCGTGTTAATCCCCAGACGCCTGAGGTGTAAATAATCCGGAGTGGTTTCCATAATACGGCCTTATAAGAATGAAAACAGTGTAGAAGTGTGCCTGACCGACCGCATTGCGGTAAATCAACGATAGTCCAGACTCTGTTTCCCATAAACAGAACCTTCTGCGACACTGATGGCTGGTTAGAATACTCATATTAATCTGTCGCAGGTAATATTATGCAGTCTCCTTTTCAAGTTCAGTTTATCGGTGCCACCGGCACAGTGACCGGCTCTAAATATCTGGTCAAATATGACCGCCATAAAATCCTTATTGATTGTGGTCTTTTTCAGGGAATTAAAAATGTGCGCCGCCGTAACTGGTCAGAGTTACCCTTTCCGGTCGATTCCGTTGATGCGGTACTGCTCACCCATGCGCATATTGACCATTCAGGTTATCTGCCAGCACTGATGAAACGCGGCTATCACGGCCCGGTTTACTGTTCCGAAGCAACGCACGCCTTATGTAAGGTGTTGCTGCCGGACGCCGGTTACCTGCAGGAAGAAGATGCAAAATACGCCAATAAAAAACGTTTCAGTAAACACGATCCCGCTGAACCTCTGTATACCGAAGACGACGCGCGCAAAGTGCTGAAACAGTTCAGAGACGTGGAAAACGGTGCCACACTGGAATTACCCGGCGGCATGACGGCCACTTTTTCTCCCACCGGGCATATACTCGGTGCCTGCGCCATCCGCCTGGAATACCAGGGCAAAAGTATTACCTTCAGTGGCGATGTCGGGCGTAGCAATGACCCGATTATGTATCCCCCAAAACCTCTGGCAGCAACCGATTATCTGGTGGTTGAATCAACCTATGGTGACCGTCGTCATGAAGAAGTGGATGCCGAAGCAGCCATTGCTGACGTAGTCAACCGCACCGCCAGCCGTGGCGGTATTGTGCTGATGCCCGCGTTTGCCGTCGGCCGCGCCCAGATGGTGCTGTATATTCTGCAGAAACTGCGCGCACAGAACCGTATCCCGCATATGCCGGTCTATCTCAACAGTCCGATGGCCATCCGTGCCACAGAAATTTTCTTCAGCCTGCACGATGAGCACAAGCTGAGCAAAGAAGATTGTGAGCACATGGATGACATGACCACTTATGTGAAAACCGTCGAAGAATCCATTGAGCTGAATAGCAAAAAATTCCCCTCCATTATTATTTCTGCCAGTGGCATGGCCAGCGGTGGCCGCGTACTGCACCATCTGAAAAGCCTGGTCGGCGATCCGAAAAATTCCGTCCTGTTTCTGGGATATCAGGCCACCGGTACCCGCGGTGATTCCCTGACCCATGGCGCCGAGCGGATCAAAATTCACGGTGAGTATTATCCGGTACGGGCAGAAATTGCGAACCTGCAGGCATTGTCCAGCCATGGTGACTATGTCGAAATTACCGACTGGCTGAAAAAAATGCCGGGCAAACCACAGAAAGTCTTTATCACACATGGTGAAAGTTCTGCCGCTGACTGTATGCGCCGCCATCTGAAAGACGAATTTAACTGGGATGTGGAAGTGCCGGAATACCTGGATATTGCGTTGCTGAAATAAACGTCACCACATGAACTACTCACTGTATATTGTTGATGCGTTCGTACGTCAGGGGGTTACCGGTTTCAGCGGCAACCCCGCTGCCGTCGTACCTCTGCCGCACTGGCCGGACGATAACATCCTGCAGGCCATCGCCAGCGAAAATAACCTGTCTGAAACCGCTTTTTTCGTTGCAGAGAGTGAAGGCCATTACCACATCCGCTGGTTTACCCCCACCACCGAAGTGGATCTGTGTGGCCATGCCACGCTTGCGTCCGCCTGGGTCATTCATCAATACCTGTCCGACCAGCGTCATCAACTCTGCTTCACCACAGAATCGGCCGGTCAGCTCACCGTCAGCAACAGCAACCATGACGGTCTGCTGCTGGAACTGGACTTCCCCCGGCGGCCACCACAGCCGCTGAACAATGCAACACTCAGACAGCAGCTTACTGACATGCTCGGACAGAAAGTGGTTCAGACCGCCAGCAGCCGGGACTTACTGGTTGAACTGGAAAGTGAAGACGCGGTACGCAACTGCCGGCCGGATCTCACACAGCTGGCCATGCTGGACTGGTTCGCAGTGACAGTCACCGCGCCTGCGGCAACCCCGGGTTATGATTTTGTCAGCCGCTTTTTCGCCCCCCGTCAGGGCATTGCAGAAGATCCGGTCACCGGCTCATCCTTCTGTACGCTGGCGCCATACTGGGCAGAGCGGCTGGGTAAGCAGAAGCTGCAGGCCTGGCAATGTTCTGCACGGGGCGGCGACGCCGGCCTGATACTGAACAATGACCGGGTCAGCATCAGCGGCCGCTGCTTCCCCTATCTGTCCGGTCAGATCAGCCTGCCGTTCTGATATTGAAAGTCACTTTCCCGGCACTTTTCTGCGCCGGGAAAGTGACAGCAGACGGATGACCTGTACCCGGCTATAGTGACAGGACTGCTGACTATCCGCTGATATCCTGATGGACGCTATTAACGCCGCTGTACTCTATAATCCGCTGACTCCGCTGTCGTCTGAACGTCAGACAACAGGCAGTCAGTACACAGCTCAACAGAGCACCGGCAGCAGAACCGTACAGGCAGAATTCATTCCTGCTTATGCCGATGAAAACGACCTGGCAGCCCGTTCCGAAGAGCGCCGGACATCCGCTTCCGTCAGACCCGAAATCCGCGCCTTCCTCGAAACGGCAGACAGCAGTCCGGACACCAGCAGCGGGCACTATATCAATATTGAGGTGTAATGACCGGTCTCTGAGTAACTTTGCACAGCGTTGCACTGAGTTACTGAAAGGCTCCTTAAATTCAGGCAATAAAAAAGCCGCCCGGGCTTACACCCGGGCGGCTTTTTACGTCAGAAAGCGTATCAGGAAGCAGGCTGCTCGATACCTTTCATGGTCAGTTTGATACGGCCTTTCGGATCCACATCGGCAACGTGTACATTAACGATCTGACCTTCGGTCAGGAAGTCAGACACGTTTTCTACGCGATCTTCGCTGATCTGGGAGATATGCAGCAGACCGTCTTTACCCGGCAGAACGGTAATGAACGCACCGAAATCAACGATTTTGCTGACTTTACCAGTGTAAGTAACACCCACTTCGATATCCGCGGTGATAGCTTCAATCATTTCCTTCGCTTTATCCGCAGACGCTTTGTCTGTGGCAAAGATTTTGATTTCACCGTCGTCGTTGATATCAACAGACGCACCGGATTTCTCGGTAATATCACGGATGGTTGCACCACCTTTACCGATAACATCGCGGATCTTGTCAGAAGCGATCTTCATGGAGGTCATGGTTGGTGCGTTTTCTGACAGCTCTTTACGCGGCTCAGAAATCACAGCATTCATCTGTTCCAGAATGGTGAAACGCGCCGCCTTGGCTTTTGCCAGCGCGATTTCCATGATCTCTTCTGTGATACCTTCGATCTTGATATCCATCTGCAGTGCAGTGATACCTTCATCAGTACCGGCAACTTTAAAGTCCATGTCACCCAGGTGATCTTCGTCACCCAGAATGTCAGTCAGAACGGCAAACTTGTCACCTTCCTTAACCAGACCCATCGCAATACCGGCAACCGGTGCTTTGACCGGCACACCCGCGTCCATCAGCGACAGTGATGCACCACACACGGAAGCCATGGAAGAAGAACCGTTGGATTCGGTGATTTCAGAAACCACACGAATGGTGTACGGGAATTCTTCCTGAGTTGGCATCATCGCCTGCACACCACGACGGGCCAGACGACCGTGACCAATTTCACGACGGCCCGGAGAACCCATACGGCCAGCTTCACCCACAGAGAATGGAGGGAAGTTGTAGTGGAACAGGAACGGATCTGTCTGGGTACCGTGCAGGAAGTCGATCATCTGTGCGTCACGGGCAGAACCCAGCGTAGTAGCAACGATGGCCTGAGTTTCACCACGGGTGAAGATGGCAGAACCGTGGGTGGTCTTCAGTACACCGGTTTCGATGGTCAGAGGACGTACGGTGTCGTTGTCACGACCGTCGATACGTGGCGCACCGTCGATAACGCGCTGACGTACCACTTCGTACTTCAGTTCACCGATCATGTCGACAACTTCGTCTTTGCTAAAGCCTTCTTCGCCTTCAGCAGCCGCCAGTTTTTCAACCGCAGCGGCTTTGATTTCGTCCAGCTTGCCATAACGCGCCATCTTATCGGAGATGGTGTATGCTTCACCGATGGCTGCCGCCGCTTCGGCTTTAACCGCTTCGTACAGAGGCTTGTTCTGCTCCGCAGCAGCCCAGTCCCAGCGCTGAATACCCAGCTCTTCTGTCCATTCACTGATCGCAGTGATGGCGCTCTGGAAACCTTTGTGTGCGAACAGAACCGCACCCAGCATTTCGTCTTCGGTCAGTTCGTCGGCTTCGGACTCAACCATCAGCACGGCGTCTTTAGTACCGGCAACCACCATGTCCAGCAGCGACTCTTCCAGCTGCGCGTCAGTCGGGTTCAGCATGTAACCGTCATCGTCGGTGAAACCAACACGGGCTGCACCGATCGGGCCATTAAATGGCACACCGGATACTGCCAGAGCAGCCGATACAGCGATCATGGCGCAGATGTCCGGATCAACACCTTTTTCAGAAGCCATCACCGTCGGGATCACCTGAACTTCGTTCAGAAAACCTTCCGGGAACAGCGGACGGATAGGACGGTCGATCAGACGGGAAGTCAGGGTTTCTTTTTCAGAAGGACGGCCTTCACGCTTCAGATAGCCACCCGGAATACGGCCAGCGGCGTACATTTTTTCCTGGTAGTGAACAGACAGCGGGAAGAAGTCCTGACCCGGCTTGGTGTTTTTAGCGGCGACGACCGTCGCCAGCACCTGGGTTTTACCGATGGTGGCCAGAACGGCACCGTCAGCCTGACGGGCGATACGGCCTGTCTCCAGAGTGACGGTCTGACCGCCGAATTCGAAGGTTTTGGTCTTAGCAACAGGTTTTGTGCTCATACAGAATTACTATCCTTATACAGAAAATCAGTAACCTGCTGACTGCCGGTGCTTCTAAATATTGGCTCTTAACAGGCCCCGGCGGGGAAAAGCCAATGGTTAGAAGCACCACCACAACATTATGTGGGGTTGGCACCACAGTTTTACAGGTAAGTTACGGAAGAAAGAACAGACAACAGCCAGATACAACAAAAGCCCCGGAGGGCTTCTGCTGCAGATGAGATCTTAGCGACGCAGACCCAGACGACCGATCAGAGCGGTGTAACGGCTTGCATCTTTACGCTTCAGGTAGTCCAGCAGTTTACGACGCTGGTTAACCATGCGGATCAGACCACGACGGGAGTGGTGATCTTTACCGTGCGCTTTGAAGTGGTCCTGCAGGCCAACAATGTTGTGGGTCAGCAGTGCAACCTGAACTTCAGGAGAACCAGTATCGCCTTCAGCAACCTGATACTCTTTTACAATCTCAGCTTTCTTTTCAGCAGTTAATGCCATCTTTCATACTCCTTGGAATGTGCATCAGGAATTTTCCTGACAGTTTAGAGAACATCGCCACCGTGCACATTAACAGTGGGATGCGCGTGCCTGACAGCACGGCTGAACCGGCTATACAGTTTCCGGCAGAGTCACCTGCAACAGGCGCTGTGCCCTGATCTGCCCGTTTTCGATGCGGCCGATGCCGATCAGCTGACGGAATCCCGATTCAACGGCCCATAATTGTACAGAAGGACTATCAGCCAGACCAGTACTTACTGTCTGGCCGTGCAGCATTTTCCTGCCGTCCTGCAGGCTTAGGTTAACCTGCGGCCAGTGAGGAACCGCGGTTTCCATCGGCAGCAGCAGCTCATCCAGTGCATCATCGCCGCGGCCTGCCACCGCTTCCAGTTGTTCCAGCGTCATCATCTGCGCGCTGTGATACGGCCCGCAGGCCGTACGGTGCAGGCGGCTGACGTAGGCACCACAGCCCAGTACCTGGCCAATATCCTCAACCAGCGTACGGATATAGGTACCTTTGGAGCAGCGCACCGACAGATCCAGTGCCGCTGGCCGCCAGTCATTGAGGCTCAGTTCAAATATATGGATCACCCGGCGCTTTTTCTCTGCCACCGCCTGCATCTCGGCTTCGCTCATGCCCTGCCGCGCCAGTTCATACAATGGCCGGCCATTCAGCTTGAGCGCAGAAAACATCGGCGGTACCTGTTCGACATCACCGCGGAAGCCGGCCAGAACGGCTTCAATGCCGTCGCCCGTCAATGGCGGAACATCTGCCCGCTGTACCACCTCGCCTTCGGCATCGCCGGTGGTGCGGACTTCCCCCAGTGTAGCGGTGGTGTCATAGGCTTTATCAGAATCCAGCAGCAGCTGGGAAAACTTGGTTGCCTCACCCAGGCAGACCGGTAACACACCGGTTGCCAGTGGATCGAGGGCACCGGTATGCCCGGCTTTGCGGGCATTGTAGAGACGTTTAACACGCTGCAGAACCTGATTGGAGGTCAGCCCCTGCGGTTTGTTGATCACGATGATGCCGCTGACATCGCGGCCTTTGTTTTTACGTCCCACCCGTCTTACTCTGCCTCATCATCGGCATGACGGGATTTATCTTCATCCGTCGCTTTCCTGATCAGGCTGGTCAGCTTCATACCGCGGTCCAGGGTTTCGTCGTAGTGAAAACGCAGGTGCGGGGTGATGCGGGTACTGAGCACATGTGACAACTCAGTGCGCAGATAACCGGCGGCATCATTGAGAATGGATTCAGTCTGACGACGGATTACTTCGTCGCTTTCCCCTTTCGCTCCCATTACGGTGAAGTAGATATCGGCATACCCCAGATCTTTGGCGACTTTTACATGATTGAGCGTCACCATACCCAGACGTGGGTCTTTCATATCAAACTGAATCATATGCGCCAGATCGCGCTGGATCTGCTCCCCGAGACGGGATGTGCGACTGTAATCTTTTGGCATTTTTACCTCCGGCCAGACCGGCCTGAATTCTTGCTTTCAGAGACGGCAAAGCCCGGCACAGGTGCCGGGCTCTACTGTTGTCCGCAGACAGGTATTACAGGGTACGTGCCACTTCGCGCACGTCGAAGACCTCAATATGGTCGCCCGGGCGGACGTCCTGATAGTTCTTCACACCAATACCACATTCCATGCCCTGACGGACTTCAGCAACGTCGTCTTTATAGCGGCGCAGGGATTCCAGCTCACCCTCATAGATCACCACGTTCTCACGCAGAACACGGATTTTCTTGTGACGGTAAACCGTACCTTCAATCACCATACAACCGGCAATCTGACCGAACTTCGGTGAGTTGAAGACGTCACGCACTTCGGCAACACCGACAATCTCTTCACGCAGTTCAGGCTCAAGCAGACCGCCCATCGCTTTCTTCACGTCATCCAGCAGATCGTAGATCACACTGTAGTAACGCATATCGACGTCGTTGGCTTCGACCACTTTCTTGGCCGCGTTATCCGCACGCACGTTAAAGCCGAAGATCACTGCACCGGAGGCCACCGCCAGCGTTGCGTCAGTTTCAGTGATACCACCGACACCGGAGGACACCACATTCACTTTCACTTCGTCAGTCGCCAGTTTCTGCAGAGAAGCCACGATGGCTTCCAGCGAACCACGGACGTCAGTTTTCAGCACCACGTTGAGGCTGGCCACCTGGCCTTCACCCATACCGCTGAACAGGGCATCCAGCTTGGCTGCCTGCTGACGCTGCTGATGCTGTTCCTTGAGTTTGGTTTCGCGGAATTCAGCCACTTCTCGGGCTTTTTTCTCACTTTCCACAACCATAAAGTGGTCACCGGCATCCGGCGTACCGTTCAGACCCAGAATCTCAACCGGAATGGACGGACCAGCTTCACTGGTCTGCAGACCATTTTCATCCAGCAGCGCACGGGCACGGCCGTAACAGGTACCGGCCAGTACGATATCGCCTTTGTTCAGCATACCATCCTGCACCAGCAGAGTTGCTACCGGACCACGGCCTTTATCCAGGCGGGATTCAACCACCACGCCCTGAGCCGGACCGTTGAAGTGAGCTTTCAGCTCCAGCAGCTCAGCCTGCAGCAGCACGGCTTCCAGCAACTCATCAATCCCCATCCCGGTATGGGCAGATACCGGGATAAATGGCACGTCACCACCCCAGTCTTCCGGAATCACATCACGGGCAGACAGTTCATTCTTAACCCGGTCCGGATCGGCGGATTCTTTATCCATTTTGTTAATGGCAACGACCAGAGGAACACCGGCTGCTTTCGCGTGCTGTACCGCTTCTTCAGTCTGCGGCATCACACCATCGTCAGCGGCCACCACCAGAATGACCACGTCGGTCGACTGCGCACCACGGGCACGCATAGAGGTAAACGCGGCGTGTCCCGGTGTATCCAGGAAAGACACCATGCCGTGATCAGTTTCTACATGGTAGGCACCGATGTGCTGGGTAATACCACCGGCCTCACCGGAAGCCACTTTCGCGCGGCGGATATAATCCAGCAGCGAGGTTTTCCCGTGGTCAACGTGACCCATCACCGTAACAACCGGTGCCCGTGACTGCTCTTCACTGTCGTAAGTGACAGATTCAGTAACATCCTGCTCCAGCTGGTTATCAGCAATCAGCTTGGTGACCTTGTGACCCATTTCTTCAACCACCAGGGTAGCGGTATCCTGATCCAGCGTCTGGTTGATGGTCGCCATCACACCCAGCTTCATCAGTTGCTTGATCACTTCACCGGCTTTTACCGCCATTTTGGCAGCCAGATCACCGACGGTAATCGCTTCCGGCAGTTCAATCTCTTTGATCACAGGCGCGGTTGGCTTGGTAAAGGCATGTTCGTTGGGAGAAACCCGTCCCCGTCCACCTTTGCCCTTGCCAAGTTTAACCGGCTTGGCACCTTTGCCCGGCTTGCTGCGACGGGAACGGTTACTGCTGTCGTCGTCACGGAAGCGGCTGTCTTCACGCATATCAGAGCGTTTTTTATCCACCGCTTTGGAAGATTTCTTACGTCCTTCTTCCTGACGCTGAGCTGCCAGTTCGGCTTCGGCACGTTTCTGCGCCACATCCTCTTCTGTCGCCGGAGCGTCCTGCTTGGCCGGCTTCGCTTTAGTCTCTGCTGCCGGAGCACTGCCGGCTTCCGCCACAGGTTCAGCAGCCGCCTGCACAGGCACGTCCGGCTGAGCTTCAGCCGCCGGGGTTTCTGCCACTGTGCCAGCCTGAACCGGCTCCGCAACCACCGCGTCTTCGGCCGCTTCTGCGACCGGAGCCGCTGCCTGTTCAGCTTCCGGCTCTACTTCTTCGCGTTTCACATACGTACGTTTTTTACGCACTTCAATGGATACCGCTTTTTTGCCACCCTGACCGGTTTTCAGTGTTGTGGTCACTTTACGTTTCAGAGTGATTTTCTTCGGTGCAGCTGCACCGGCACCGTGGCTGTTTTTCAGAAAGACCAGCAGCGTCTGTTTCTGTTCGTCTGATACGCTCTGTTCTGCCGCAGTCTGCGGCAGACCAGCTTCTTTCATTTGGGACAGCAGGCGGTCAACGCTGGTCCCCACCACGTCGGCGAGTTCTTTAACGGTTACATCAGCCATACGTTTCTCCTATGCCGAGCGAGTGATTAATCGTTGCCCTCAAACCAGGGCTGGCGGGCGGTCATAATTAACTCGGCCGCTTTCTCCTCGGTCATATCTTCGATATCAAGCAGGTCATCGATGGATTGCTCGGCGAGATCTTCCATCGTACAGATACCCTTGCTTGCTAATACCAGCGCGAGGTGTTTTTCCATACCTTCCATAGTCAGAAGGTCTTCAGCAGGCTCAGCATTATGGAGCTGCTCTTCAGAGGCCAGCGCCTGGGTCAGCAACACGTCTTTGGCACGGTTACGCAGTTCACTGACGGTTTCTTCATCCAGACCTTCAATGGCCAGCATTTCGTCCATCGGGACGTAGGCAATTTCTTCCAGAGTAGTGAAGCCTTCTTCCACCAGCAGGGTGGCGAATTCTTCATCCAGATCCAGAGCGTTAATAAAGTTATCGATGAATCCGGATGCTTCCTGGCTCTGTTTCTCCTGTGCATCTTCTTCGGTCATCACGTTAATTTCCCAGCCGGTCAGCTCGGAAGCCAGACGGACATTCTGCCCCCCCCGACCAATCGCCTGGGCCAGATTATCCTCGGCTACTGCAACGTCCATGGAGTTGGTTTCTTCATCCATCACAATGGAAGCCACTTCGGCCGGCGCCATGGCATTGATGACCAGCTGTGCCGGGTTATCATCCCATAACACGATATCAATGCGCTCGTTACCACCCAGTTCGTTAGTCACGGCCTGGACACGGGCACCACGCATACCAACACAGGCACCGACCGGGTCGATACGCTTGTCGTTGGTTTTCACGGCGATCTTGGCACGTGAGCCCGGATCGCGTGCAGCACCTTTGATTTCAATCACGTCTTCCGCGATTTCCGGCACTTCGATGCGGAACAGTTCGATCAGCATTTCCGGGCAGGTACGGCTCAGCATCAGCTGCGGACCGCGGTTTTCCGGACGCACCGCAAACAGGATCGCGCGCACGCGGTCACCCATACGCAGAATTTCACGGCCGATCAGCTGATCTTTCGGCATCAGGCCTTCTGCGTTATTGCCCAGATCGACAATAACGTTATCGCGTGTCACTTTTTTAACAGTACCGCTGATCAGTTCACCAACACGGTGCTGGTACTGATCGACAATCTGGGCGCGTTCAGCTTCACGTACTTTCTGTACGATAATCTGCTTCGCGGCCTGGGCAGCGATACGGCCGAAATCGGGGTTTTCAATCTGAACTTCGTAGGTGTCACCCGGCTGCAGATTGGTATCAATTTCGTGTGCTTCTTCCAGGGTCAGTTCATCCCCCAGACCAGGCACAACGTCATTGCTGACCACCAGCCAGCTGCGGTAGGTTTTGTAGTCACCGGTCTTACGGTCAATGTCGACGCGGATGGTCGCTTCTTCATCTTCGTAACGCTTCTTGGCGGCCGCTGCCAGGGCTGACTCAATTGCTTCAAAAATAATTTCTTTTGAAACGCCCTTCTCGTTTGAAACCGCTTCTGCGACCAGGAGAATTTCTTTGCTCATCTTCTAGCCTCGCTCTGCAACCTTAATCCTTGAATTGTGGAACAACATTGGCTTTTTCAATCAGTTCGACCGGTAACAGATACTCATGCTCATCAACAACCAGCACGACGTCTTCCTGTTCGACACCAATTAACTGCCCTTTGAATTTACGACGCCCTTCAAAGGGCATGCGCAGACGCAATTCAACAATGTGATTTGCGTACTGACTGAACTGTTCGAGTGTGAATAACGGCCGGTCCATACCCGGGGATGACACTTCCAGCGTGTATTCCTGCGTAATCGGATCTTCAACATCCAGCACAGCGCTCAGCTGACGACTGACTTCCGCGCAGTTATCCACATTAATGCCGTCCGGATGATCAATAAAAACGCGCAACATAGAGCGTTTCCCCTGCGGGATAAACTCCAGCCCCCAGAATGTGAATCCCATGGACTCAACAACCGGAGCAAGCAATTCTTTCAACTGCGCATCTCTTGCCAAATAACTACCCTCACCACAAACAAAAACTGGGCAACATGTGCCCAGTCCGCTACTGCTAATGCAGACCGGAATTCCGGCAGGCGGAATTCCTGTGACTCCTGACCGGCGGACCAGTTCAGGCTACTTCCGAAAAACGGCTACTAAAAAGCCCCTGACTTGAGGGGCTTTTTAAAACGCTTCCTTTATGAAGCAGACGCATTATAAGCGCTTTAAACAGAAAAAGCGAACTGAGGTTCGCTTTTCCGGAAAGTTGGTGCGGATGGCGAGACTCGAACTCGCACGAGCTTAGCTCACCACCCCCTCAAGATGGCGTGTCTACCAATTCCACCACATCCGCACAAAACTGTCTGAGCTTAGTTGGCAGTGTCTTCCACTACCGGTTGCTCATCGGATGCGTCCAGTTCGGGCGCATCCGAAGACGGCGCGTATTCTTCCACAACTGGGGCGTCCTGCTCAAGCTTTTCAATCACTTCTTCACTGGGAATTCCCAGATCAGAGACACTTTCTGCTTTCTGACGGGCATAAACACCCAACGCCAGACTGGTCAGAAAGAATACGGTAGCCAGAATGGCAGTGCTACGGCTGAGGAAGTTACCGGAACCGCTGCTGCCAAAAACCGTCTGCGAAGCACCACCACCAAAGGAAGCACCCGCGTCAGCACCTTTACCCTGCTGAATCATGACAAAGCCAATAATGCCCAGTGCCAGCAGAATATGAACGATCAGAATAATGGATTCCATAAAATACCTTATGCCCTACAGATTCCTGCAAATTCAGTGGCATCGAGCGAAGCACCGCCGACCAGTCCACCATCAATATCCGGCTGCGAAAACAGTTCAGCCGCGTTGGCCGCTTTTACACTGCCACCATATAAAATTCGTGTTTTTCCCGCAGTACCGGCACTGACCCCGGCCAGCTCACTGCGGATAAAAGCATGCATTGCCTGCGCCTGTTCCGGGGTTGCCGTTTCACCGGTACCAATTGCCCAGACCGGCTCATACGCCACGACAATGCGGTTCCAGTCAGCGTCGCTCAGCTCACTGATCAGCAGAGACAATTGCTCAGCGACAACCGACTCCTCTTTTACCGCTTTACGCTGCTCCAGGGTTTCCCCGACGCAGACCACAGCCGTCAGACCATAATTCAGCAACTGCCGGACTTTAGCCAGCACCTGATAATCGGTCTCACCGTACAGCTGGCGCCGTTCTGAATGGCCAACCAGCGCCATCTCACAACCGATATCCGCCAGCATTGCCGCCGATACTTCACCGGTATAAGCGCCCGCGTCTTCAGTCGCTACATTCTGCGCACCGACCATAACCTCAGTACCGCTCAGCTGCTGCCGGGCACTACTCAGATATGGAAACGGAGGAAATACGGCCACGTCACACTCTGCTGGCAATGCTGCACGCAGACCGGCAAGAAGCTGCTCTGCCATATCAGCAGACGCATTCATTTTCCAGTTACCGGCTACCAACAGACGACGCATGAGACTCCCCGAATTTCAAAGAGCGCAGATACTATCTAAGAAGCCCCTCTGAGACAAGCGCCTCAGGACAACACCCGGCTGACCACCGCCGCCAGCTCACGCGCCATGGTATCCACCAGCGTGGCATCTTCACCTTCGACCATCACCCGTACAACAGGTTCGGTACCGGATGGCCGCAGCAGCACCCGGCCACGGCCGGCCAGTGCCTCTTCGGTGGATTTCACCGCTGCCGTAATTTCCGGCAGACTCATCACATCCACGTCACGCGCACGCTGCACGTTGATCATTACCTGAGGCATACGGGTCATACGCTGCTGCCACTCACTGAGCGAGGTTTCACTGTCCTGCAACGCCTGCAGCACCTGCAGGGCTGCGACAATACCATCGCCAGTGGTATTGGCATCCAGACACAACAGATGTCCGGAAGACTCACCGCCATAGCGCCAACCCTGCTCATTCAGCATCTGCAACACATAACGGTCACCGACTTTCGCGCGCAGGAAATCAATACCCTGATCTTTCAGCCCCAGCTCCAGACCGAGGTTGCTCATCAGCGTACCGACCACTCCCCCCTCAAGGCGGCCACTGGCCCTGGCATGACTGGCAATAATGTATAACAGCTGATCACCGTCCAGCAGCTCACCACGATCATCGACCATCATGACCCGGTCACCATCGCCGTCGAACGCAATGCCCAGATCAGCTTTAGCTTCCAGCACTCTGGCCTGCAGTGCCGCCGGCGAGGTCGAACCCACCTCATCGTTGATATTCATGCCATCCGGCTGTGCGCCAATGGAAATCACATTCGCCCCCAACTCAGAAAACACCAGCGGCGCAATCTGATAGGTGGCACCATGGGCACAGTCGAGCACGATGTTCAGCCCGCGCAGATTCAGCGCATGCACGGTTCCCTTACAGAATTCGGTATAGCGGCCGGCCGCATCATTGATACGCCGCGCCTTGCCCAGCGACGCAGAGTCAACACAGGTCATGGGCTCATCCAGCCAGGATTCGATCGCCAGTTCAGTTTCATCCGGCAGCTTCTGGCCATCAGCGGAGAAAAACTTAATGCCGTTATCGTAAAACGGATTGTGCGATGCACTGATCACAATCCCCGCCTGGGCGCGGAATGTACGGGTCAGATAAGCAATGCCCGGCGTCGGGATCGGCCCCAGCAGACCGATATCCACACCAGCCGCCGACAGTCCGGCTTCCAGTGCGGACTCAAACATATAACCCGAGATACGCGTGTCCTTGCCGATCAGAATCTGGCTTTTACCCTGCTGTGCAAACACCTTACCGGCCGCCCAGCCCAGCTTCATCACAAATTCAGGGGTAATCGGGTATACCCCCACCCGGCCACGGACACCATCCGTACCAAAATACTTTCTAGACATTTCCTTCCCTCTGAGTGGCAATCACCACATTCAGTGCTTCAACCGTTTGTTTAACGTCGTGTACGCGCACAATATTCGCGCCGTTCAAGGCACAGATCACCGCCGCAGTGACACTGCCGTTTACCCGGTCCGAAGCATTTTCCGTCCCGGTCGCCTGACCGATCATGCGCTTGCGCGACAACCCGGTCAGCAACGGCAGGCCAAATGACTGCAGCGTCTGCAGCCGGTTAAGCAGACGATAGTTATGTTCAAACGTTTTCCCAAAGCCAAACCCCGGATCCAGCAGCAGACGGGAGTGCCCGATACCACCCTGCACACAACGGTCGATATGCTGCCGCAGAAAATCGCTGACGGCTTCTTCAATCGGCACATCATAATGTGGTGCCTGCTGCATCACCTGCGGTTCGCCCTTCATATGCATGATACAGACCGGCAGACCCGTTGCCGCAGCCGCCGCCAACGCCCCTTCACGACTCAGCGAGCGGACATCATTAATCAGATGCGCCCCCGCCCGGGCACTCTCACGCATCACCGCTGCATTGCTGGTATCCACTGAAACCGTCACATCGAACCGCGCCGCGATCGCTTCCACAACCGGCACTACCCGGGCCAGCTCCTCATCCTCCGATACCGGATCAGCGCCCGGCCGGGTTGATTCACCACCGATATCAATCAGGGCAGCACCATCACTGAGCATCTGCTCAGCATGGTACAGGGCTGTATCCAGAGAGTTATAACGGCCACCGTCGGAGAACGAATCCGGCGTCACATTCAGAATCCCCATTACCCGGGGGACCGACAGATCAAGCTGCCGGTTTCCACAGATCAGTTCCACACTTTTATCCGTCAAAAATCAGAGAAAACGAAAAAAGCGGCCGCAGCCGCTTTTTTCAGAGAATCAGAGCAGGATACGATCAGTTATTTTCACCAGCCGTATCACCAACAGCGTCATCATCCGGATCGCGGGTCATATCCCGGCTTTCTTCCGCCGGCGCTGACGGGCCTGAATCACTGTTGTTATCTGACCAGGTCTTCGGTGGACGTGGTTTTTTCCCGGCCATGATGTCATCAATCTGATCACTGTCGATGGTTTCATATTCCATCAGCGCGTCTTTCATGAGCTCCAGCTTGTCGCGGTTTTCTTCCAGAATCTGCCTGGCACGCTGATAACAGCCATCCAGCAATTCTTTTACCTCAGCGTCAATCAGCCGCGCAGTTTCATCCGACAGATGAGACAGCTGACCACCACCGGAACTGCCAAGATAACCGCTCTGCTCTTCTTCGGTGTACAGCTGAGCACCCAGTTTTTCTGACAGCCCCCACTTAGTCACATAGTTACGTGCGTATTTGGTGGCCCGTTCAATATCGTTGGACGCCCCAGTGGTCACACCGTCTTTACCCAGCGTCATTTCTTCCGCAATACGGCCGCCGTACAGTGAGCAGATATTACTTTCGATACCACGCTTACTGATGGAGTGACGGTCTTCTTCCGGCAGGAACATAGTCACCCCCAGAGCACGGCCGCGTGGAATAATCGATACCTTATAAACCGGGTCATGCTCCGGCACGACACGGCCGACAATGGCGTGACCAGCTTCGTGATAGGCCGTGTTTGTTTTCTCTTTCTCCGACATCACCATGGTCTTACGTTCAGCGCCCATCAGGATCTTATCCTTGGCCTTCTCGAACTCTTCCATCGTCACCAGATTACGGTTGGCCCGGGCGGCAAACAGGGCTGCCTCGTTCACCAGGTTAGCCAGGTCAGCGCCGGAGAAACCCGGCGTACCGCGGGCAATAATCGATGCATTCACATCATCAGCCACCGGTACTTTACGCATATGCACGCCCAGAATCTGTTCACGGCCACGGATATCCGGCAGACCGACCACAACCTGACGGTCAAAACGGCCCGGACGCAGCAGCGCGGGATCGAGCACATCCGGACGGTTAGTCGCCGCAATGACGATAATGCCGTCGTTAACCTCAAAACCATCCATCTCAACCAACAGTTGGTTCAGAGTCTGTTCACGTTCATCATTACCACCACCGATACCGACACCCCGGGAGCGGCCCACAGCATCGATCTCGTCAATAAAGATAATACACGGTGCTTGCTTCTTCGCCTGCTCGAACATGTCACGCACACGGGATGCACCCACACCGACGAACATTTCGACAAAGTCAGAACCGGAAATAGAGAAGAAAGGAACCCGTGCTTCACCGGCAATGGCCTTGGCCAGCAGGGTTTTACCGGTACCCGGTTGGCCCACCATCAGCACACCACGCGGAATCTTACCGCCCAGACGCTGGTATTTGCCCGGGTCACGCAGGAATTCAACCAACTCTTTAACGTCTTCTTTGGCTTCATCACAGCCGGCAACGTCTTCAAAAGTGGTTTTGATCTGGTCTTCACTGAGCAGTTTGGCTTTGCTCTTGCCGAATGCCATCGGGCCGCCACGGCCGGAGCCGCCGCCCTGCATCTGACGCATAAACAGCATAAACACCGCAATAATGATCAGAATCGGCAGCGATGCCAGCAGCAGCTGTGTAAAGAAGCCCTGTTTCTCAGGTTTCTCGCCCACCACCTGAACATGATTATTCAGCAGCGTGTCCATGAGTTTGTCATCATAGACAGGTAATACAGTCTCAAAAGCTTCACCACTGCTGCCTACACCAGTAATGCTCTGCCCTGAAATTGTGACACGCTCAACCTGACCGCTTTCCACCGCGGTAATGAACTCTGAGTAGGACAGTTCTTTGCCATGCCCTACCTGCTGAAAGTTGTTGAACACCATCATCAGAACAGCGGCAATCACTGCCCATAATATGAAATTCTTTGCCATATCCGGCACCACCTCACTGGCTGTGGCTGTCAGGTCCTGCCCCGACAACCCGTCTTTTAGCTTAGCTTAGCAAGCAAGGCTAAGCCCGGAAACCTTTACCAACCACATAAACCTCCTTGGAACGCGCCCTGGAGGCCCTGGGTTTACGAATCATTACTTTCGAGAAGGAAGATCTGAGCTCTTTTATGTACTCGTCAAACCCTTCTCCCTGAAATACTTTCGCCACAAACTGGCCGTTTGGCTTCAGCACCTGGCGGGCCATATCCAGCGCCAGTTCCACCAGATACATGGAGCCGGGCTGATCAATAGAGGCCACTCCACTCATATTGGGGGCCATATCGGAAATTACAAGGTCCACTGGCCGGCCATCGACAACCGCCATTAACTCATCAAAGACAGATTCTTCCGTAAAGTCACCCTGAATGAAATTAACATCCTCTATCGGGTCCATTGGCAGAATGTCTGAAGCAATAATGACACCGCTGCCATTCAGCCGCCGCGTGACGACCTGTGACCACCCCCCCGGAGCAGCGCCAAGATCAATCACCGTCATGCCCGGCTTCAGGAGCTTATCTTTTTCATCGAGTTCAATCAGCTTGTAACTGGCCCGGGTACGGTAGCCATCCTGCTGGGCTTTCTGGACGTAAACGTCATCAACATGCTCTTTCAGCCAGTCTGCACTGGTTTTTGAACGCGCCATGCGGGTTCCTGCTCAAAGGTTAGGTATACTAGGGTCTGATTCCGCAGTGAATGGCTGCAGACCCGTAATTCTACCATCGAACAACTGAGCTTCCGAACATCTATGCCATTATCGAACGAACAGAAAAAAGCCTACCGCGCCATCGGTCACACCCTGAACCCGATTGTGACGGTTGCCAGCAACGGCCTGACCCAGGCCGTGATTGATGAACTGAACCGTGCACTCGACGACCACGAGCTGATCAAGATTAAAATCTCTGTCGGCGACCGCGAGGTAAAAAAGGCAGTGATTGCTGAAATCCTGCGTATTACCGGTGCCGAGATGCCGCAGCAGATCGGCAATACCGCCCTGCTGCTGCGTCTTAACCCGCAAGCCAAAGCGTCACTGTCGAACCTGAAGCGCTGATTATCTCCTGCCCCGGTCCCGGTGCAGAACCGAGGCCGGGGCCATCAGCAACCAGATCAGCCCCAGCGCCGATAAGGCATGCAGCATCATCATCTGCAGCTTCCACCAGGGCAGCAGAGCAAAATACATCAGCGACAGCAGAATCATGATCAGCAGCAGCTGAACGGGCGTTTCACGCCAGTGCAACACCCCTGTCATCAGCGCCAGCATCAGCATCAGGACACCGCAGATCACACCCAGCCCGACCATCACATGCATGATTTCAATGCCGTGCTGAGGAAAAAAGCCGCGCTGCTGCAACAGCGGACGCACCAGATAAGCACAGACCCACAGACCACCGAGCCAGAACGTCCGCAACAAAATCAGATAATGGCTGGTCATAATAACACCCTGAAACCGGTCACAACTGACAGCTTACATCAACAGGTAACTGGAAGAACGGCCGTTTTCCGGTGATAATGTCGAAAAAATCAAGGTTTGTACTGCACATGTCCGATATCGTCATCTCCGGCTCCGGCCTTTATATTCCACCTTACACCGTCACCAACGATGAGCTGGTCGACGCCTACAACGCCTACGTTAATCAGTTCAATGCAGAAAACGCTGCCGCGATTGAAGCCGGCGAAATCAGCGCCCTGCCCCTGTCGAGCAGCGAATTCATTGAAAAGGCGTCCGGTATCAAGGCCCGCTATGCCATGCATAAAGACGGTATGCTGGACACCGGGCGCATGAAACCTTCATTTCCCCCGTGCCAAGAAGGCGATGAGCCCGAAGTTGTCACCATGGGGCTGGGTGCCGCACGCGAAGCCATGGAACGGGCCGGTAAAAAACCGGAAGATATCGACATGCTGATCGTGGCCACCACCAATCATCAGCGTCCTTACCCGTCAATCGCGGTGGAAATTCAGCAGAAACTCGGTATTCAGCAGGGCTTTGCCTACGACATGGGCATTGCCTGTTCATCTGCCACCTTTGGCCTCATTTCCGCCTACGCCTCAGTGAAAGCCGGTCTGGCGAAATGCGCTCTGGTGGTTAACCCGGAATTTGCTACCCCGCAGGTTAATCTGAAGTCACGCGACAGCCACTTTATTTTCGGTGATGGCGCGACCGCTGCCGTGATTGAAACCACAGACACCTGCAACCCGCAGAATGCCTTCCGCATCCTGCACACCAAACAGTTCACCCAGTTCTCTGACAATATCCGCTGCGATGGCAACTACACTGATCACTGCTTCGATGATCTGCCGGAATCCCGCCCTTTTTTCAAACAGCAGGGTAAGCGCGTCTTCAAAGAACTGCTGCCACTGGTAACCAATTTCATTGAAGGACAGCTGGCAGAAAACCAACTGGCCGCCAGCGAACTCAAACGTATGTGGCTGCACCAGGCAAACGTCAACATGAACATGTTTGCGGTGAAAAAGCTGCTTGGCCGCCTGCCGGAAGGCGACGAAGCACCCGTGGTACTGGATGAATTTGCCAACGTGGCTTCATCCGGTTCAGTAATCGCCTTCCACCGCTACCAGGACGATTTCAGCAGTGGCGACAAAGGCCTGATCTGCTCATTTGGAGCCGGCTACTCCATCGGCAGCCTGCTGGTCGAAAAGCTCTGATCCCACAACCCCCGGCCAGGGAAGGCCGGCTGATTTGATTTGTTCCTTTTTTTCAAAAAACCTTCATTAGCCAAGGCACTGCAATTGTGTCACTGTGACGTCATACTCCCCTGAAACAGAACAGAAAAACCGAGGAATTGGCATGACCCGCCAGCACAGCTACACCCGTGATGAATTACTGGCCTGCGGCCACGGCGAATTATTTGGCGAAGGCAACGCCCGGCTGCCATTACCGAACATGCTGATGATGGACCGTATCACCGTCATCAGCGATGAAGGCGGAAAATACGGCAAAGGCGAGATTGTTGCCGAACTGGATATTAATCCCTCACTCTGGTTCTTCGACTGCCACTTTGAAACCGACCCGGTCATGCCCGGCTGTCTTGGCCTGGATGCCATGTGGCAACTGGTTGGTTTCTACCTTGGCTGGCGCGGCAACCCTGGCCGTGGCCGGGCACTGGGCTGTGGTGAGGTCAAATTCCGCGGCCAGGTACTGCCAACTGCCAAAACGGTTACTTACCGTATCAGCATCAAGCGCGTGATGGAGCAGAAGCTGATCATGGGTATTGCCGATGCCGTTATGGAAGTCGATGGTAAAGAAATTTACTGGGCCAATGACCTGCGCGTCGGCCTGTTCACCTCAACAGAAGACTTCTGATTTCCTGCCACCCCATCGTCAGACTTGTCTCTGCAAACGTCAGGCTATTGCCACAATAGCCTGATTTTCCTGCCTTCCCCGGCAAATTCCGTTAAACTTATACGACCAAAGTCTGAGGAAAGCATTGTGGGACAAAGTATTCAGACCGAAATGACCGAACTGGTCACTCCGGATATGGCCAATTTTTCCGGCAAAATGCATGGTGGCGAACTGCTGAAACTGCTGGATAAAGTCGCCTATACCTGCGCGATGCGCTACAGCGGGCATTACGCTGTTACCCTGTCGGTGGATAACGTGCTTTTCAAAGAGCCTATTTATATCGGCGAGCTGATCACCTGCCTGGCGATGGTAAATTACACCGGTAATACATCAATGGAAATCGGCATTAAAGTGGTTGCCGAAAACATCAAACAGAAGACTGTGCGCCACACGCATTCCTGCTATTTCACTATGGTGGCAATGAGTGATGACGGTCGCCCGACACCGGTTCCCAGGCTCGAGCTGAATGATGAAGTTCAGATCCGCCGCTGGAACAAAGCACTGAAACGCCGTGAAGCCCAACGCCGGCTGCAGGCCATGCTGAAATCCATTGAGCGCGAAGATGACAACACAGACTATGAAGATCTGCCGCTGATTCCCTGCCCCTGAAAAGACGCCTTTTTAATGGGAGCAGACATAAAAAAACCGCGCCGGGGCGCGGTTTTTTTATCACTGTGATTGGCTCAGATGTGTTCCACCTGGTCAATTTCATACTCAACCATACCGCTGGGTATTTTCACAGCCACAACATCACCTTCTTCCTTACCGATCAGGGCACGGGCAATCGGGGATGAAATAGAAATACGGTTATTTTTGATATCCGCTTCATCATCACCCACGATTTTGTACTGCACTTCTTCGTCGGTATCCACATTGACAATACGCACGGTGGTACCGAACAGAACTTTACCTGTGTGGGGGATTGTTTTGATATCGATGACCTGGGAATTGGAAAGTTTACCTTCAATTTCCTGGATACGGCCTTCAATAAACCCCTGCTGTTCACGGGCAGCATGGTATTCGGCATTTTCTTTCAGGTCACCATGCTCGCGCGCTTCGGCAATTGCGGCAATGACCTGCGGACGCTCGACAGTTTTCAGTTGCTGCAGCTCATCGCGCAGCGCCTTTTCACCCTCGATGGTCATCGGAAATTTCTGCATAGCGCTCGGACTCCTTGGTTATTGCATGCGACTCAGATGGTCGCATGCAGTTCTTGTAAACGATGGACTTCTTTCAGACCTGCAGAACGCAGCGCTTCCACAACCGCTTCGGCACCCGCCATGGTCGTTGTGTAATACACTTTGTGCTGCAGGGCACTGCGGCGGATATCCGCAGAGTCTGCAATCGCCTGAGGCCCGTCTGTCGTGTTCACAATCAGGGAAATCTCATCATTCTTGATCATATCAACGATGTGCGGGCGGCCTTCCGTTACCTTGTTCACACGCTCAACCGCAACGCCAGCCTCTTTCAGCACCCGGCAGGTACCGTCAGTGGAAACCAGGGTAAAGCCTGATTCAATCAGGCCTTTGGCCATTGCCACCACACCCTGCTTATCAGCATCACGCACAGAAACAAACGCTGTACCGCTGTTCGGCAGGGTCGCACCGGCACCCAGCTGGGCTTTGTAATAGGCTTCGCCGAAGGTTTTGCCGGCACCCATCACTTCACCGGTGGATTTCATTTCCGGGCCGAGAATCGGATCAACACCCGGGAATTTATTGAACGGGAATACCGCTTCTTTCACCGAGTAATATGGTGGAATAATTTCCTGAGTAAAGTTCAGCTCAGCCAGTGTTTTGCCAGCCATCACTTTGGCAGCCACAGCCGCCAGCGAGGTACCGATACACTTGGATACGAATGGTACGGTACGGGAAGCACGCGGGTTGACCTCAATCACATAGATCTCGCCGTCCTGATACGCCAGCTGAGTATTCATCAGGCCAACCACGCCGAGTTCCATCGCCATCGCGGCAACCTGCTCACGCATCTTATCCTGCACGTCCTTCGGCAGGCTGTATGGTGGCAGGGAGCAGGCGGAGTCACCGGAGTGAATACCGGCCTGCTCAATATGCTGCATGATACCGCCGATCACCACCTGTTCGCCGTCACATACGGCATCAATGTCCACTTCAATAGCGCGGTCAAGGAAGTAATCCAGCAGCACCGGAGAGTCGTTGGAGACTTTTACCGCTTCGGTCATGTAACGACGCAGAGCCGTTTCATCGTTGACGATTTCCATCGCCCGGCCACCCAGAACATAGGAAGGACGCACCACCAGCGGGTAACCGATTTCAGCCGCTTTGACCACAGCCTCTTCCGCCGAAGTAACGGTCGCATTCTGTGGCTGCAACAGGCCCAGACGCTGAATCATCTGCTGGAAACGCTCACGGTCTTCAGCACGGTCAATGGCTTCCGGCGAGGTACCGATAATTGGTACGCCAGCGGCTTCCAGTTCGTCGGCCAGTTTCAGTGGCGTCTGACCACCGTACTGCACGATCACGCCTTTTGGCTTCTCTTTGTCGACGATTTCCAGCACGTCTTCCAGCGTTACCGGCTCGAAATACAAACGGTCGGAGGTATCATAGTCAGTAGATACGGTTTCCGGGTTACAGTTCACCATAATGGCTTCGTAACCTTCTTCCTTTGACGCCAGCGCTGCGTGGACACAGCAGTAGTCAAATTCGATCCCCTGACCGATACGGTTCGGACCACCACCCAGCACAATAATCTTGTCGCGGTCGGTCGGGTTCGCTTCACACTCTTCCTCGTAGGTGGAATACATGTAAGCGGTATCGGTGGCAAATTCAGCAGCACAGGTATCCACACGCTTATAGACCGGACGCACGTTCAGTTTCTGGCGGTGCTTACGGAAAGCTTTTTCGGTGATACCCAGCAGCTCAGCCAGACGGGCATCAGAGAAGCCTTTGCGCTTCAGGCGGTATACGGTGGCAAAATCCATCGCGGCCAGACTCAGCTCGGCCACTTTCTGCTCTTCCTTCACCAGATCTTCGATCTGCACCAGGAACCAGCGGTCAATTTTGGTGTAGTTGAATACGTCTTCAACCGTCATCCCCAGACGGAAGGCATCCGCTACGTACCAGATACGCTCAGACTGTGGTGTCACCAGCTGGGCAATCACAGTGTCACGGGCAGTGGTATCGGCCGGATCCACTTTCGGATCGAAGCCGGTGGCACCCACTTCCAGACCACGCAGTGCTTTCTGCAGCGATTCCTGCTGGGTACGGCCAATCGCCATCACCTCACCCACAGATTTCATCTGTGTGGTCAGACGACCATCCGCCTGCGGGAACTTTTCAAAGGTAAAGCGTGGAATCTTGGTCACCACGTAATCGATGGACGGCTCGAATGACGCCGGCGTCGCACCACCGGTGATGTCGTTCTGCAATTCATCCAGGGTGTAACCCACCGCCAGTTTGGCCGCCACTTTAGCAATCGGGAAACCGGTTGCTTTAGACGCCAGTGCCGAAGAACGGGAAACCCGCGGGTTCATTTCAATCACCACCATACGGCCGGTATCGGGATTGATACCAAACTGCACGTTGGAGCCCCCGGTTTCCACACCGATTTCACGCAGTACCGCCAGCGAGGCATCACGCATGATCTGATATTCTTTGTCGGTCAGGGTCTGTGCCGGTGCGACAGTGATGGAGTCACCGGTGTGCACACCCATCGGGTCAAAGTTTTCAATGGAGCAGATGATGATGCAGTTGTCGTTTTTATCACGCACAACTTCCATCTCATACTCTTTCCAGCCGATCAGGGATTCATCGATCAGCAACTCGTTGGTCGGTGACAGATCCAGACCACGGGTACAGATTTCTTCGAATTCTTCTTTGTTGTAAGCGATACCACCGCCGGAACCACCCATGGTGAAAGACGGACGGATAATGCATGGGAAGCCCAGTTCTTTCTGTACTTCACGCGCTTCTTCCATGCTGTGCGCGATACCGGCCCGCGGGCATTCCAGACCAATGGCCTTCATCGCTTTATCGAAACGGTCACGGTCTTCGGCTTTGTCGATGGTGTCCGCATTGGCACCGATCATTTCCACACCGAATTCTTTCAGCACGCCGGCAGATTCCAGACCCAGAGCACAGTTCAGTGCGGTCTGGCCACCCATGGTCGGCAGCAGCGCGTCCGGACGTTCTTTTTCGATAATTTTGGCAACCGCTTCAACCGTGATCGGCTCAATGTAAGTGGCATCCGCCATCGCCGGGTCGGTCATGATGGTCGCTGGGTTGGAGTTCACCAGAATGACCCGGAAACCTTCTTCACGCAGCGCTTTACAGGCCTGGGCACCGGAGTAGTCAAACTCACAGGCCTGACCGATCACAATCGGGCCAGCGCCGATAATCAAAATACTTTTTATGTCAGTACGTTTTGGCATGACTCAGCAGTTCCTGTCAGTTAGCGGCTTTGGCGGTTTCAATCAGCTTGATGAAATGGTCGAACAGCGGCGCCACATCGCGTGGACCCGGGCTGGCTTCCGGGTGACCCTGGAAGCTGAAGGCCGGCTTATCGGTGCGGGCAATGCCCTGCAGCGTGCCATCAAACAGCGATTTGTGCGTCGCTTTCAGATTGGCCGGCAGCGTTGCCTCATCGACCGCAAAGCCATGGTTCTGACTGGTGATCATCACCTTGCCGGTTTCCAGGTCCTGCACCGGGTGGTTACCACCATGATGACCATGCCCCATTTTTACGGTCTGCGCGCCGGAAGCCAGCGCCAGAAGCTGGTGCCCGAGACAGATACCGAAGACCGGGATACCGGTCTCGAGAATTTCCTGAATAGCCGTGATCGCGTAGTCGCAGGGCTCCGGATCACCAGGACCATTGGACAGGAACACACCATCCGGATTCAGCGCCAGTACTTCAGCAGCCGGCGTCTGTGCCGGTACCACGGTCAGGTCACAACCACGCTCAGCCAGCAGACGCAGAATGTTGCGTTTAACACCGTAATCGAACGCCACGACTTTATATTTAGGCTCGCTCAGTTCGCCGTAACCGCTTTCCAGGGACCAGTCGGTCTGCTTCCACGGATAAGCTTCTTTGACACTGACTTCCTTCGCCAGATCCATACCTTTCAGACCCGGGAAGGATTTGGCCTCAGCCAGTGCTTTGGCGATGCTTTCTTCACTCAGAGCATCAGCCCCGGCCAGAATGCAGCCATTCTGAGAGCCCTTCTCACGCAGGATGCGGGTCAGGCGGCGGGTATCGATATCGGCAATGCCGCAGACATTACGTTCGCGCAGATAGAAATCCAGGGTCTGCTCACTGCGGAAGTTGGAAGCAATCAGCGGCAGGTCACGGATGACCAGACCTTTGGCATAAATGCTGTCTGATTCTTCATCTTCACGATTGGTACCGTAGTTACCAATATGCGGATAGGTTAAGGTGACAATCTGGCTGGCATAGGATGGATCCGTCAGAATCTCCTGGTAGCCGGTCATAGAGGTGTTGAACACGACCTCTCCGACCGACAGACCTTCAGCACCGATACTGGTGCCTTTGAAGATACTGCCGTCCTCAAGAGCTAAGATGGCTGGCGTAGACAAGGCTAAATCCCCGAACAAACGAAAAAAACTTCCGAGTAAAGCACCGCGGACAGGGAATCACAGGTCGTAAAAAAGCGGAATGGCGACAAACTGACTCCATCCCGCTTTATTTAAGCTGATTCCGGTGACAGGCAAGGGTCACCGCGGTACCTGTATAAACTAACCCTAAAGGATACTGAAAACAGCAGCTTATGTCCATCCGGACAGCCGCCTTGTTATCGTCTGCTCCCCCGCAGCAGGGCCACACGCAGATAAGCCAGCGGCACAACTGGCACCACCGTACTATAACTGCTCGCAGGGGCAGCATTTCCGGACCTTCAGCGCCACAATTACAAACAATTACATTTATTAACATACAAATTAACACTTAATACTGCTTCACTCAGGAGCAAATGAGTTCTTACATTGTAGTTATTGAGAGGAGGCATTATTGATACCCCCGCAAAAGCAGTACGGACTCCCTCCTCACAACATCAGCAACCGTGAGCTGAGCCCTGAACCAACTAAAACGATAAAAGAGGTGTACCATGCCCGTAGCTATTGATGGCCGCCGCCGCCTGCAACCGGAAGAACGACAGAGACTGTTACTCAAAGACGCCGTAGAAGTATTCGCCCGCCGCGGTATCGGCCGTGGTGGTCATACTGAGATTGCCGAGCTGGGCGGAGTATCCGTCGCCACCGTGTTCAATTATTTCAAAACCCGCGAAGCCCTGGTCGAAGCTGTACTTGGCGAAGTGGAGCGCAGCCTGCTGGACATGGCCGAAACCATTTACGCTGAGACCGACAATCCGCTGGAAGCCATCCGGGCTCATATCGGCACGTTTCTGGATGCCTGCGAAGAAAACCCTTCATACATCAAAGTCTGGCTGGAATGGAGTTCGTCGGTACGGGATGAAACCTGGCCCCACTACCTCAGATATCAGTCGCGCATGCTGGATATCATCAGCGAACAGATCGACAAAGGTATCCGCATGGGCATTCTTGAACCGGGTCTGGCACCAAGGGAACGGGCACGCTGGGTGATGGGCAACGCTCAGATGCTGGTTTCCATGGTCTTTGATCCGGCCGGCAAACCGGAAGGTATGCGGGACATGGTTGAGCGTGGTCTCGACCACATGCTCGGTGTTAAAAGCGGGGAAAGTGTTCCGGCCTGACCTCTGCCGGAACAGTCACGCATAAAAAAACCGCTCGTATGAGCGGTTTTTTTATTGCCACAGCGGCTCAGAAGCCCAGTACGTCCTGCATATCATACAGGCCATCCGGCTGCTCACTGACCCACAGCGCAGCCCGCACAGCACCCTTGGCAAACGTCATACGGCTTTGGGCTTTATGGGTGATCTCCACCCGCTCACCGTCGGTGGCAAACATCACGGTATGATCACCGACCACATCACCACCACGGATGGTTTCAAAGCCGATCTGCTTATGCGGACGGGCACCGGTGTGACCTTCGCGGCCGTAACAGGCGACTTCATTCAGGTCCCAGCCCATGGTTTCCGCCACCACTTCGCCCATCCGCAGCGCGGTACCGGACGGTGCATCGACCTTATGACGGTGATGCATTTCCACCACCTCAATATCAGAATCATCCCCCATCACCGCAGCGGCCATACGCAGCAGATTCAGACACAGATTCACCCCGACAGAATAATTCGGAGCAAAGACGATCCCCATGTCCGCCGCCGCCGTTTTCATCGCCGCTTTCTGCTCATCACTCAGACCCGTGGTACCGATCACGATCTTTTTGCCATGCTGACGACACAGTTCAATATTGGCCATGGTCGCCGCCGGCGCCGTGAAATCAATCAGCACATCAAACTGATCAATAGCATCTTCAACAGCAGTAACCGCAGCAACATTCAGATCCCGGCCCTGACCGGCAATGGCACCGGCATCAACACCGGCCATTGGGTCACCCGGCAGCACAATCGCTGCACCCAGTTCTGCTTTATCTGCCGCACAGACGGCTTCAATCAATACGCGGCCCATCCGGCCTGCAGCACCGGTAATTGCAATACGGGTCATGTTGTTATCCAGAGGTAATTAAAAATCGCCGCTAAGGATATAGCGATTCAGAAAGAGATGCGAGGCGCCACCCGTGGTGACGCCCCGCCGCGGTCAGATTTCTTCGAAGAACTTCTTCACACCTTCAAACCAGCTTTTCTTCTTTGGCGAATGTTTTTCGCCATTCAGAGACGCCTGGAACTGCACCAGCAGATCCTTCTGTTCACTGGTCAGGTTAACCGGAGTTTCCACCTGCACACGGCACATCAGATCGCCCGCCGGACCACCGCGCACCGGGGCAACCCCCTTACCACGCAGACGGAACAGCTTGCCACTCTGGGTTTCTGCCGGAATTTTCAGCTTCACCCGGCCATCCAGTGTCGGCACTTCGAGCTCACCACCGAGTGCGGCATCAACAATGCTGATCGGCACATCACAGTAGAGGTTACGGCCATCACGGTGGAACAGTTCATGTTCACGCACACTGACCTGCACATACAGGTCACCGGCCGGTCCGCCCATGGCGCCGGCTTCACCCTCACCAGCCAGACGGATACGGTCGCCGGTATCCACACCTGCCGGAATTTTCACCGACAGGGTCTTGGTTTCTTCCTTCACGCCACGGCCATGACAGCTGTCGCACGGATCTTCGATAATGGTGCCCTGACCCCGGCAGGTCGGACAGGTCTGCTGCACCGAGAAGAACCCCTGCTGCATACGCACCTGACCGGCACCATGACAGGTCGGGCAGGTTTTCGGCTTGGAGCCCGCCTTGGCGCCAGTACCGTCACAGACTTCGCAGCTGGTCAGCGTCGGAATGCGGATTTTCTTTTCCACACCACGTACCGCTTCTTCCAGCGTCAGCTCCATGGTGTAGCGCAGGTCGGAACCCCGCTGCGGGCCGCTGCGGCCACCACGGCCACCGCCGCCACCAAAGATGTCACCGAACACATCACCAAAAATATCACTGAAGCTGGCTCCGCCACCGCCAAAGCCACCACCAGCCTGACCGTCAACTCCGGCATGGCCGAACTGATCATAGGCCTGACGTTTCTGCGCATCGCCCAGCACTTCGTAAGCTTCGGTCGCTTCCTTGAATTTGGCATCCGCGTCAGCGTCATCCGGGTTACGGTCCGGGTGGTATTTCATCGCCAGCTTGCGGTACGCTTTTTTCAGCTCCTTCTGATCAACATCTTTGCTGACCCCAAGAACCTCGTAATAATCTCGCTTAGACATACTTCACCTGTTGTTAATCTGCTGCCTGCGATGTCTTTCAGATCAGCAGGAACACAATCGGCTTTTTATTCCGTTCTGTTTAACAAGCAAAAACGCGACAGCCCTCTGGCAAGAAGACTGCCGCGTTCTCGGAAGTAATTAATTCACCGGAATCAATTACTTGTCTTTTACTTCTTCAAACTCGGCGTCTACCACATCGTCATCCTGACCACCGGCAGACTGGCCACCGGCTTCACCGGCCGCCGCCTGTTCGGCCTGAGCCTGTTCAGCGTACAGACGCTGCGCCAGACCACTGGAGGCTTCCGTCAGAGCATTGGTTTTCGCTTCGATCTCGTCTTTATCAGTGCCTTTCAGCGCTTCTTCCAGATCCGCGATGGCTTTTTCGATGGCGGTTTTCTCGTCATCGGTCACCTTGTCTTTCGCATCTTCCAGCGTTTTCTTCGTGGCGTGGATCAGGCCATCAGCGGTGTTACGCGCCTGTACCAGTTCCTCGAACTGACGGTCAGCTTCTGCGTTGGCTTCCGCATCGTTAACCATTTTTTCGATTTCATCGTCACTCAGACCAGAAGAAGCCTTGATCACAATGGACTGCTCTTTACCGGTCGCCTTATCTTTCGCACTGACGTTCAGAATACCGTTCGCGTCGATGTCGAAGGTGACTTCAATCTGTGGCATACCACGTGGTGCCGGCGGAATATCTGCCAGGTCGAAGCGGCCCAGGGATTTGTTCTGGGAAGCCTGCTTACGTTCACCCTGCACGACGTGAATAGTCACTGCAGTCTGGTTGTCATCAGCGGTTGAGAACACCTGAGATTTCTTGGTCGGAATCGTGGTGTTTTTATCAATCACCGGGGTCGCTACGCCACCCATGGTTTCGATACCCAGCGTCAGCGGGGTAACGTCCAGCAGCAGTACGTCTTTCACATCACCGGACAGAACCGCACCCTGCACTGCAGCACCAACCGCTACAGCTTCATCCGGGTTCACGTCTTTACGTGGTTCCTTACCGAAGAAGTCAGCCACTTTCTTCTGCACCATCGGCATACGGGTCTGACCACCGACCAGAATCACTTCGTCAATTTCACCCGAGCTCAGGCCGGCATCTTTCAGGGCAATGCGGCATGGCTCCAGAGAGCGTTCAACCAGCTCTTCTACCAGAGACTCGAGTTTTGCACGGGTTACTTTCACGTTCAGGTGTTTAGGACCGGTTGCATCTGCGGTGATGTACGGCAGATTCACGTCAGTCTGGCTGCTGGAAGACAGCTCAACCTTGGCTTTTTCTGCAGCTTCTTTCAGGCGCTGCAGTGCCAGCGGGTCGTTGTGCAGATCAATACCGCTCTCTTTCTTGAACTCATCTGCCAGATACTCGATCAGACGCAGGTCAAAATCTTCACCACCGAGGAAGGTATCACCGTTGGTAGCCAGTACTTCGAACTGTTTTTCACCATCAACGTCGGCCACTTCAATAATGGAGATATCAAAGGTACCACCACCCAAGTCATATACCGCGATGGTACGGTCACCGGTTTCTTTGTCGATACCATAAGCCAGCGCTGCCGCCGTTGGCTCGTTGATGATACGTTTTACTTCCAGACCGGCGATTTTACCGGCATCTTTGGTCGCCTGACGCTGAGAGTCGTTGAAGTAAGCCGGTACGGTAATCACCGCTTCGGTCACTTTCTCACCCAGATAATCTTCGGCGGTCTTTTTCATTTTTTTCAGCACTTCAGCAGAAATCTGCGGCGGTGCCATCTTGTTGTCGTTTACCTGAACCCAGGCGTCACCGTTGTCAGCCTGAACGATTTTGTAAGGCACCATGGAGATGTCTTTCTGTACCACATCGTCGGTGAAGCGGCGGCCGATCAGACGTTTAACCGCAAACAGGGTGTTGTTCGGGTTAGTAACGGCCTGACGTTTGGCAGACTGACCTACCAGTACTTCGTCGTCGGTATAAGCGATGATGGACGGTGTAGTACGGTCGCCTTCTGCGTTTTCAATAACCTTGGTCTTCTCACCATCCAGAATAGCCACACAGGAGTTGGTGGTGCCCAGGTCGATACCAATAATCTTACCCATTTGTATGTCTCCGTTTTGGCAGCTTGTGCTGCGCTGAATCTGAAACCGTTGTTTTCGTGTTGACTTCTATATAAGTCCGGGATTTACGCTTTCAAGCCCCCGGTTAACAATAAAATCAGGCGTTTTCGTTGATTTTGGGTGCGCCTTTACTCACCACCACCATCGCCGGACGCAGCAGACGTCCGTGCAGTACATAGCCTTTCTGCATCACATTGATGACCGTGTTCGGCTCCGCATCGGCACTTTCCACCATGGTCATTGCCTGATGCAGCTCCGGGTTGAAGGCTTCACCCTGCGGATCCACGGCTTCGACGCTGAATTTGGCCAGACTGCCCAGCAGACCACTCAGCGTCATCTCCACGCCATCCCGGATTGACTGAGTGGCTTCATCGTCGGCTGTCGCCGCCGCCAGTGCACGTTCCAGGTTATCCACCACGGTCAACATCTCGACAGCGAACTTTTCCAGACCGAATTTGTGTGCCTTTTCCACATCCGCTTCCGCACGGCGGCGGACGTTCTGCATCTCAGCCTGCATGCGCAGCATCTGATCTTTCAGATCGGCAATGTCTTTATTGGCGGCTTCCAGCGCATCACCCGCCACATCTGCGGATTCAGCAGCGTCGCTGACTTCTTCCGGTGAAGCGGTTTCTGCCTGTTCCTGCAGTTCTTCCTGCACCTTTTGCTCGTCTGACATCTGTCTTTCCTCGATCATAGTTTTTCGGACTGTCGGCTATATGGGGGATAGCCGGATAAGATTCAAGGGCAAGCGGCAAGATTCTCTTGACAGATGCAGATACTGTATATAAAAACACTGTATATCCATTCAGCTTCAGGGAGGAGAATCCCATGCTGGTTCATCTGTCTGTACACCAGTTTGCACTGGTCGATCATCTGGAACTTGAACTCAGGGCCGGAATGTCGGTGATTACCGGTGAAACCGGGGCCGGCAAATCCATCCTGCTGGATGCCCTGGGTCTGACCCTGGGCGGACGCGCCGATGCCGACTGCGTCCGCCACGGTGCGGATAAGGCCGAAATTGCCGCCACCTTCAGCGCCAATACCGCCGCCGAGCTCTGGCTGCAGCAACGCGATATACCGGCAGAAGACGGCAACATTATTCTGCGCCGGGTCGTTTCTGCTGAAGGCCGTTCCCGCGGCTACATCAATGGCCGCCCGGTTTCCGCCTCCGATCTGCGCGAAGCCGGCCAGCTCCTGATCGAAATTCACTCCCAGCATGCTCATCAGCGCCTGCTGCAGAAGGAAACCCCACGGCAGTTACTGGACGCCTACGGCAACCTGCAGCTGCAGGCCGCAGAGGTCGCCCTGGTGTGGGGAGAATGGCAACAGCTGCAGCGCCGGCTGGCCAGACTGCAGGAAGAAAGTGCAGAAGTCATCGCCCAGCGTCAGCTGCTGACCTATCAGGTCGAAGAACTGCGCGAACTCGCACCAGGCGAACTGGAAGTCGAAGAACTGGAACTGGAACAGAAACGGCTGTCAAACGCCGAAAATATGCTGCTCAACGGCCAGTATGCACTGGCGGCCTGTTATGGTGATGAAAACAGTGAACTCGCCGCCACCCAGCTGACCTATCAGGCCATACAGCGCCTGCTCGACATTGATGATCAGCACCCGCTACTGGCAGAAGCCCGTGACCTGCTCGGTCAGGCACATATTCAGCTCGAAGAGGCCGGACATTCCCTGCAACAGTATCTGGACATGGTCGATATCAACCCTCACCGCCTGCAACAGGTAGATAAACGCCTCAGTGACCTGTACAGCATGGCGCGCAAACATCAGATCCAGCCTGCTGCGCTCTATGCGTACTGGCAGGAGCAGGAAAGCGCATTGGCAGCAATGAATCTCAGTGACGACGATCTGGCTGAACTGCACCAGCAGGCCGAAAAACTGCACAAGGAATACCAGCAGCTGGCCACCGGCCTGAGTGATGCCCGCCGTCAGGCGGCCGCCCGCATGGACAGTGAAGTGGAAGCCCATTTCGAAGCACTGGCGCTGGGACCGGCCCGCTTCACGACCCGCATTGAAAACAGTGAACAGCCCGGCCGCCATGGTACTGACCAGATCAGTTTTTATGTTCAGACCAACCCCGGCATGCCCGGCGGACCACTGGCCAGGGTGGCATCCGGCGGTGAACTCGCCCGTATCAGCCTGGCACTGCAGGTCGTCACCGCAACCGTGAGCAATATACCCAGCCTCATTTTTGATGAAGTCGACGTTGGCATTGGCGGTGGCACCGCCGAACGCGTCGGCCGCTTACTGCGCACCCTTGGCCAGCAGGGACAGGTACTCTGCGTCACCCATCAGCCACAGGTCGCCGCTCAGGCCCATCAGCATTATCAGGTGAGCAAAATCAGCGGTGACAGTGCCACTCATACACAACTGCGTAAACTGGGTGACAAACAGCGGTCAGAAGAAATTGCCCGCATGCTGGGCGGTGTGGATATCACCCGCCAGACACTGGCACATGCACAGGAAATGCTGGCGCTGGTGAAATAGGAATCACGCATAACAGAAAAGGCAGCGGATGCTGCCTTTTCTGTTATGCGGATATCTGATCAACAACCAGTCATTTTGCCTTACGGACGTAAAGCACCAGACTGTGATCGACCAGATCAAAACCGTGCTCTTCTGCAATTTCATGCTGCAGACGCTCGATCTGTTCGTTCGTGAATTCAATGACCGTGCCGTCTTCCACGTTCACCATATGGTCGTGATGTTCACCACGGGCCAGTTCAAAGACAGAATGACCGCCATCAAAGTTATGACGGGTTACCAGTCCTGCACTCTCAAACTGAGTCAGAACCCGGTAAACAGTAGCCAGACCAACATCTTCGCCAGCCTCTATCAGTGACTTATATACGTCTTCCGCGCTCATATGGGCGTCTGCATTAGTTTCCAGAATACTCAGGATCTTGACCCTGGGCAGAGTAACCTTGAGACCGGCCTTGCGCAGTTCCACGTTCTGATCGGACATGGCTTTCCTCTAATAATTTCACAGCTAACTGAATTATCGGTATTATCGCCGCTCTAAGCAGTAACGCAACTTAAGAGACGGCACCTTGATTAAGCGAACGCCAATTCTGACCATATTACTCGGTTTTGCAACCCTGACGGGCTGTGTATTTCCCGGGGTCTACAAACTCAATGTACAGCAGGGCAATATCGTAACCACGGATATGCTGGCCCAGCTTGAACCAGGCATGTCTCAGCGCCAGGTCGCTTACGTTATGGGTAAGCCGGTGCTGAAGAACCCCTTTTCTGACAATCGCTGGGATTACATTTACACATTAGAAAAGCGGGATGAAATAGTAAAAAACTATAGAGTCAGTGTATTTTTTGACTCGACCGGGAAATACACTCACTATCAGGGAAAATTACCCGATGAGGAACTCAGTGAAGAAGATCAGCTGAAATCCGTTCCTCAGGAAGAAAAGCCGGTCAACATCATCTATACCGAAGCACTCTGATCTTTCCCGGCACAGCCCAGGCTGTGCCCTTCGGTTTACTTCTGCGCCTTCGCCGCCCGGTTTGCTCTGGCCTGTTTCGGGTCAATCAGTAACGGCCGGTAAATCTCCACCCGGTCACCTTCCCGCAACACATCTGTTTCCGGTGTTCTGGTTGCCTTACCGAAAATACCGAATTTGGCGTCCGCCAGATCCAGTTCCGGAAACTCAGCTTCGATAGCGGACTGTTTCACCGCCTCCAGCAACGTGGTGCCGGCTTCGATTTCCAGTGGCAGGATTTTCTGTTTATGCGGCAGCGCATAAGCAACTTCAACATTGATCATGTCAGCCATAAATTTCTTTCGCCCGTTTCACAAATGCATCGACCATCATATTGGCAACCTGCTTGAATACCGCCCCCAGGGCAACGCCTGCCAGCCGGTTCGCCACCTCAAATTCCATATCCAGTGACACTTTACAGGCTTCATCGGACAGTGGCTGAAAATGCCACACGCCTTCGAAACGCGTAAACGGGCCATCCAGCAGCTTCATTTCCATTCTTTGCGGCCGCACCAGTGTGTTATGAGTACTGAAACTCTGATTGACCCCCGCTTTGGCAATGGTCAGTGTGGCTTCGATGAAGTCGTCGCCTTCGGCAATCACTTCAGTCGCTTTGCAGCCCTGCAGAAATTCAGGGTAACGCCGGACGTCGTTGACCAGATCAAACATCTGTTCAGCACTGTGCATTACCAGCGCACTGCGACTCACTGTGGTCATTCGCTTATGAATCCTCCGCCTGTCAGGAAAGGCCTTTGACAAATATCAGCAGAATTGCCAGTGGTGACAGATAGCGGAGCATAAAGCGCCACACTGTAAACACCCGGTGGTCAACAACATTGAGTTCACCTTCTGCATCTTCACGGCGCATGTACCAGCCGACGAAAATAGCTATCGCCATCCCACCCAGCGGCATCATAAGGTTGGCGGTGAGAAAGTCCAGATTATCGAAGAAAGTTCCTTTCAGGAACGTGACTTCAGACCATTCATTAAAGGACAGCACGGTACCGACACCAATCAGCCATGCCAGCATGCAGACAATCAGAGTGGCGCGGCCACGGCTGATGCCCTTTTCAACCGCCCAGGCAACCGCCGGCTCTGCGATTGAAATTGCTGAACTCCAGGCGGCAATAGCCACCAGAACAAAGAAAGCGGTGCCAATGAGAGACCCGCCCGGCAGGGCGCCAAAGGCAATCGGCAACGTCTGGAACATCAGCCCCGGCCCGGCTGCCGGCTCCAGGCCGTTGGAAAAGACAATCGGGAAGATAATCAGACCAGCAACCAGCGCCACCAGCGTATCAAGGAAGGCGACGGTCAAGATGGTTCTGGTCAGCGACGCTTCCGCCGGCATATAGGCGCCATAAGCCATAATCGCCCCCATGCCCAGACTGAGAGTGAAGAACGAATGCCCGAGCGCCACCACAATGCTGTCCGCATTCAGTTTGCTGACATCAAAAGAAAACAGGAAATTCCAGCCCTGCACAAATCCCGGTGTGGTAATGGCGTAACCAAGCAGCATAACCAGCATCACGAACAGCAGTGGCATCAGCAACCGCACGCCGTCCTCAAGGCCGTGTTTCACGCCCCGGGCAATCACGCCACCGGTCATAATCATAAACAGAGTATGCAGCCCCAGCAGCGTCCACGGATCGGCCAGCAGGCCACTGAAAGACGCAGCAGCAGTCTCTGCATCCGCGCCACTGAACTCCCCTGAGGCCATCTTACCGATATACGCCAGTGTCCAGCCGGCAATTACACTGTAGAACGACAGAATAAAGAAGCCTGATACCGCCCCCATCCAGCCAATACCGGAAAACAGCGCCGGCGCCTGCTGCTCCTTTGCCTCAGCCTGCATGGTGTGAATGGGGCTCATACGCCCACGCCGGCCCAGCAGAACCTCGGCGATCATCACCGGAACACCGGCCACCAGAATACAGACCAGATACATGAGCACAAACGCGCCACCGCCGTTCTCGCCGGTAATGTAGGGAAATTTCCAGATATTCCCCAGACCCACAGCAGACCCGGTTGCAGCCAGAATAAAGGTCCAGCGGCTTCCCCAGATGCCGTGCATTCCCCGTTTGTTGATAGCCATGTATTCTTCTTCCCCGTACCAGTTCGGGGTATTGTCGGTAATTTGGCCAACAGCCTCAAGCTGGCGGACTCAACGTATCTGCCTTTTCGACAATTGCTCGGGTATAATGCCGGAATGAGTAAAAAGAAATCCAAAGCCCCCAGCGGTACCATTGCGGTCAATAAAAAGGCCCGCCATGATTATTTTCTGGAAGACAAAACCGAAGCCGGACTGGCACTGACCGGCTGGGAAGTGAAGTCACTGCGTGCCGGCAAATGCCAGCTGCTGGACTCTTACATTGATTTCCACAAAGGTGAAGCCTGGCTGACCGGTGCTCTGATCACACCACTGGCACAGGCCTCCACCCACATGGTGACCGAGCCACGCCGGGCACGTAAGCTGTTACTGCACAAGCGTGAACTGGAACGGCTGGAACAGAAAATTCAGGCCAAGGGCTATACCTGTGTGTGTACCGCCCTGTACTGGAAAGGACCATACGTCAAAGCCGAAATTGCGCTGGCGAAGGGTAAACAAAGCCACGACAAACGTGATACGGCCAAAGACCGCGACTGGGCCAAGCAGAAAGAACGCATCATGAAGCATTCGGTACGCTGATATAGCAGCACGGATGTGTTAGAATAAAAACAACTTCCGGGGCCTTGAAATATATGTTCAGAGTCCTCATATAGGAAGTACGCCGTAGCAGGCAGTGAAAGAATTCGGGGATGATTAGGATTCGACGCTGATTACAAAGCTATGGGTGCATGCCGAGAGGGTATAGCGATCTCGTAAATCAACGTTATACATAGTTATAGTCGCAAACGACGAAAACTACGCACTAGCGGCTTAAGCCCGCTTACCTCAGAACCCGGGCGCCTGTAGCTGGGGGACGAGGGCACCGTCTTACAGGCTCGCCTGGCTGGCTTCGCTCGGAGCTAAAAAGGCTAAACTTTAATCGAGCTCGTTCCGAACACCCTGCCCCTCGGGTCGTGACGAACTAAATCAATAGAGACGGCTAAGCATGTAGATCCTCTAGTGGAGGATTGGCGGACGCGGGTTCAAATCCCGCCATCTCCACCAACACAGAACCCCTGACGCTTGCGTCAGGGGTTTTTTATTGGCTGATAAGCGTATCCTGAGTTTTCATAGTCCGGATTCATTCGGCATGACGGGACAAGCACGGAGGAACAAGATTAAGGATCTCCGCACCGGCTCCAGGCAATAAAAAAGGGCCTTACGGCCCTTTCTTATTGCTTATCTGTCAGCCTCAGTGTTTGCGGCGACGGCTAGCAAAGCCCAGTAAGCCCAACAGGCCAAAGCTCAGGAAACCCAGCGCACCACCACTGTCAGAATCCAGATCAGCACTGTTACTGTAACTGATGATTCCTTCGCGGTTTTCTTCATCCAGGTTCAGGGCCGAACCTGAAATAAACCAGCTCAGCGTGTCTGTAATGGTGGCATCCGTCGAATCAGCATGAGTACCATTATAAACAGCATACAGTGCAGTACCCGCCGGGTTAGCACGCAGTTGTGATTCAGCTTCCTCATCATCTTCCGGATTGTTCAGATCGGTCGGATTACCGGCCAGCAGTGCCAGCGGCAGGTAGCTGTCACCAGCATTCAGAGTACCGGTCACGTACAGATCCAGATCCACCGCACCCCCCAGCTGATCATACACATTACTCTGGGTTCCCCAGGCAACAATATAAGCATCCGGATTCTGACAGGCATCGTTGGTTTCCCAGGTTTCACCCTCAGTACAGGTACTTTCACTGCCAGGCATACCGACGATACGCGGCTCCTTAACGGTCACGCTTGTATCATCGATATTGGACAGGTTTTCCGCACTGCTCCAGGTCACACCGCCATCAAAACTGCGACGGACATAGAAGTTGTAGTTTTCCATGTCAGTGTATTTGGCCAAGGCCGCATCCGGAGTGTAGGTATAACCCATAAAGATGGTGTCACCACGGATAGCGCCACGGTGAGCACGGGCATCTTCCAGAGTATTGTCTTCTGTATCAATCTGCAGGCTGGCTACCGAGTAGGAACTGCCGGTTGCTTCATCCGCTTCATGACTCAGGTTAATACCCACAGAGTTATCAATTTTATCCGCCAGAGTGTCCAGATTTTCACGGTCAGTTTCAGTCAGACTGTATGCACAGTTTGAAGCAACGGCTGGCGCCAGATCAGCCGGACGGATACCGGAAGAAGCCGTGTCATCGGCGTTGATATAACCGATACGCGACACAATATCAGATGGACCGCCCTTATCGTAGGCGCCTTCTTTCCACAGGAAAGTAATTTTCGCACCACTGCCACCAACAGCGCCGTTGGCGGTATTAGCGAAGAAACGGACACGACGACCATTTTTGGCCGGATCACTGATCACACAACCGATGCGCTCAACATCCGTCACATCCGGAATCAGCTCTCCCGTTGTATCATCAGGAGCACCACTGGTCGGTGGCGTATCATAATCAAACTCGTGATAGCGGATCACCTTACCGAAATCAATTTCGCCTCCGGCACCTTTGGTTTCTTCGTAGGCAACAAGCGTTTTATATTTGATCTCACCATTTTCCCGGACCTGCATAATCGCTGTATTGGCACGGGATGCTCCTTCATAACCGGATTCCATCGGGTTAGTGGTCAGCGGCACCAGCACATCACCGCCTTCTTTCCGCTTATACTTCTGGAAGTTCTGGGTCAGACGAACGATATTGCCTTTAAGCTCATCGGCAGCGGTTGATGTGCGCAGATCATCCACATAGGTGTACCAGATATCAGTTCCTTTGGAAACGATCGCACCGCTGACACCATCACCTGGGCCATCGGCACTGCCAGCCTGCAGACCCGCCGGATCTTCCTGCCAGGTAATCACCCAAGGCACGGCCGTTGTTGCTCCTTCCGAATTTTTTACCGTAATACCACGACTGACGTCCTGAACCGCATCGCGCATGCCATTGGTCAGTTGTTTAACCGTCCAGTTTGTTTTCACCGCCGGGTCACCAGCCGTGCTGTAGGCAATATAAGTACAGCTGTAGGGCAGCTGGCGTCCGTCACGGGTCGCATAGGTAACCGCCCCCTGATCCGGATTGTCGCCGGTGCCATCGGCCGGACAGAATTTATCCGTCCAGGTAATAGCAATCACCTTGCCACTGTTAAAAATATTAGGCTTACCGGAATCACCATAAAAAGGTGAAGGAGTTGTCAGCAGCTCACCTTCTGAATCCAGCTCCCAATAGGTACTCTTTGAGCTTTTGTCAGCGGTGTCAGAAATATTGATTGGGCCTGACCAGTTGGCACCATCGTCGGTTGATACGGTCACATAGATATCGCGCGCCGGCCGTTCTGCCTGTGCTTTCGGATCGTATACAGTTTCACTGTCGTCGGCATTGCCATAAGAAAACGTGCTGACCAGCGTACCGCCCGGCAGACGGATCAGTTTGGTTTTGGCCGCAGTATCAAGCGCACCAGCGGCTTCCGTGGAAATGATCTGAGCCGTGCCGGCAGTTGCATATAACGGCAGTGCCATCGCAACGGCTGCTGCCAGACGGGATATTTTTCTTGCGTTCATACACAGTACTCCTGTTTCTTCCGGGGTGCTCTGCACCCCGGAATGCATATTTTTTTATAATCAGTCTTTATTTATCGCCGTAGGCTTCACCCACCAGAACCACACGACGATTTTCCGGACGTCCATGCTCCTGATCAGGTTCAACTTCCGGATCAGTTTCTCCCATTGGCACGATATACAGGCGCTCTTCTTCAATACCGAAGAGGTTAACCAGAATCGCTTTGACTGCCTCTGCACGGCGTGCGGATAGTTTCATGTTGTAATCATCTGTACCCAGACAGTCACAATGCCCTTCAATAAAGCCTTCGCTGTTATCATAGGTCAGCAGGAAGTTGGCGAATTCACGGACTTCTCCCCAGAATGCTTCCTTCACTTCTGCACCATCTTTTTCGAAGCGGACAATACGCTTGATATTCGCCGGGCCGGTTGGCTTGGGTTTCTCAACGTACTGAACTTCAGTACGGGTGATGACGACCGGCTTAGGCGGCTCAAAACTGTAATTAACACCAACCGATACGGCATTACTGCTGATATGGTCATATTCCAGCGACAGCGAGAACTGATCGGTTACCGGGTGAATGGCACCGATAAACAGCCCGGTATGTCCGTCTTCTTTTGCCGTTTCCTTAATATCACTGCCGTTATAAGTACCACTGATATCGACCGAATGGTCACTGTGATAAATACCGTAATAAAGGGTCATGGGATTCAGTGCATGCTGCGCCATCAGGCCCGCGTTCAGCTTCTGCCACTTATCCGTTTCGGCATCCAGTGCCCCGCTATTGCTGCCGGCTGTGATATCACCGGTAATTTCATAATCGGCATAGCGGGTATACTGCAGGAACGGACCGAATGATGTTTTGCCATGGCGCAGAAATTCACCGCGCACACTGACACTGAATGATGTGTCCAGAGACGACGATAATCGGGCACCGGAATAGTCAGGATCCGTTTCATACTGACTACCGCCAACAGTACCGGCTACCTCCCAGTCATCGTGGAAAGCGTAAGCAAAAACGGCGAAAGGTCCCTTCTGAACCACATCTCCGGTGATATTATCCCCAAGATTACTGCCGGTATTCCACTGACTCTTGCCATAGAAATAATGTAACCCTACAGCCCAGTCACCCTGCTTGTCGGTCATTCTGAGGGGACCGATCTCGCTGGCCTGCACACTTCCTGTCATAACAGAAAGCATGGCAGTACCCAGTAATAATTTGCGCATTATTTTCCTCCACCCTACTAGTTCCTGATCTGATCACGCACTCATCATTCAACCATTATTAGACACCATGAGCCAGTTACCATTAAAGATAACAGTCAGATATAACGATAGAAGTGCTTTTTTGTATTATTTTTTATTTCGTGCACAAAGTCTACTGGTAAGAAAAAGCCATCAGGCAAATGATAATCACTCTTTTATTAGTAATATTAGATAAGCAAATACGAATCACTCTTTATTATAAAATATCAGAATGGAATAGCGCTTTCGTACTTAATACAGACTGCAGATTTGCTGAAATCAGAATAAAACTTGATATGCGACAAGCTGCCATATGCCCCACTGGCAATAAAACTTCTACAGTAATAAGTATCTGTCACTCCGAAAAAGGAGATACCATGTTACGTTTACTTAGCCTGACGCTGAGCTGCACTCTGCTGAGCGGCTGTTGGATAGATAACAATAATTCTCACTCCGGGCATAATTCATCGCAGCAAAGTCTGACATTATCGGCTGATAACACCGATATTTCTGAGCATCAGGGCGATGTAACCGTCACCGCTACCCTGGCCGAAGCAGAAGATGAAGATTATCTGCTGACCATCAGTACCGCCTTTGATACCGCCGATGAAACGGATATCACCCTGACGGTCACAGAACTGACGATTCCGGCTGGCAGCCTTTCAACCAGCTTCACCTTCTCCGTGGTCAGTGACGATGTCCCCGAAGATGACGAAACCTTTACCCTGACCGCAACGGCCGACGATGATGACGAAACCGCGTCGCTATCCTTTACCATCATTGATGATGATTCCTTACCCGAGCTGACCGGTCAGGTCCGTAACTGGGGAACGAAAGGGGTCTTTATGGCGGCCAACGAGTGCGGGCAGTGCCATATTGCCAGTGCCGAAGGGGTAAGCCCGGCGGTGCTGCGTGAACCGGATGCGTCCACTCCGGCGCAACCCAGCCCGGATGGTGCCGATATCAGCCCCTTTACCGGCTGGGATCACTCGGTGATGGCCAATGCACTGACCGACCCTTATTTCCGCGCCAATGTTGCCCAGGAAGCCGAACACTTCCCGGCCCTGGCAGGTTTTATTGAAGATACCTGCATGACCTGTCATGCCCCGATGGGCCGGACTCACGCTCATCAGACCGGCACCAGCCTGACCGTTGACGACAATTGCCCGTCATCCCTGCTCAGTGATGGTTGCTATATGATGGAAACGGCCATGACCGAGCCCCATGCCCGCGAAGGTATCTCCTGTACCCTGTGCCATCAAATCAGCGACGCCGTCATCACTCAGGATATTCATTCCGGCGCCTATGAAATTGCCAATGCCGGCAGTCCGGCAGCAGCAACCATTTATGGCCCGTATCAGGCTCCACAGGGCACAGCCATGACCAGCAAAGTGGGTTATACACCGGAATTTGGTGCCCAGATGCAGGAATCAGAGCACTGCGCCGCCTGTCATACGCTGTACACGCCAACCATTGATATGCACACCAATCAGCCGACCGGTGATAACTTCCCGGAACAGACACCTTATGCGGAATGGCTGCACGGCGATTTCGGTGACGGAAAGCCGGATGAAAAAAGCTGCCAGGAATGTCATATGGCTCAGCCCAATGATTCTTACCAGACCCGTATTGCCGTAAAAGCCAATGGTAGCGTGAACACTGCCTGGCCGGAACGCACGCCTTATTTTGCCCATGAAATGGTTGGCGCCAACGGCTGGCTGCTGGATGTGCTGGGAGAGTTCCGCGAAGAGCTGGGTCTGGCAGACGTCAGCAGCGAAGAAGGGTTTGCGGAAAAAGCTCAGCTGACGCGGGATTTCCTCAGCACTGCCGCCACGCTGGGCATGAGTGGTACAGCCATAACCGGCGACGTTTTATCCTTTGACCTGACCATCACCAATCATGCCGGCCATAAACTGCCGACCAGTTTCCCTGCCCGTCGTATGTGGCTGGGTGTCACCGTCACCGATGCCGGCGGCAATGAGGTGTTCAGCAGCGGTATTCCGGATGAACATTATCGTCTCAGCGTGGATGAAGTGTACGCCGGCGAGGCCTGCCTCGCTGAACACAAAGAGGATACTTTTGATTCGTCCCAGTGTTATATGCCACATATTGATGTCGTGACCGATGCCAGCCAGGTGCCGATTTATGAAGTGGTACTGGGCGCAACGGATGACCACATTACGCATATCCTGCTGTACGCAGACGAGCGGCTGAAAGATAACCGTATTCCGCCCGCCGGCTTCAATAATGCAACGGCCGATGAGGATATCGTCCCGGTCGGCACTGACAGCGATGCTGACTTCAATAACGCTGGCAGTGGCAGCGATACCGTCAGCTATCAGCTGACACTGCCGTCATCCTATCAGGCTCCGCTGAGTATTCAGGCGACACTGTATTATCAGAGCATCCGTCCGAGTTTTGTTGATGGACTGCATGGTGAACATGAGTTCATCCATCAGTTCCGCAGTATCACTGCACTCAAACCACCAACTGCAGAAGTGATGGCTGAAGTCAGTCAGAGTCTGTAAGTTCACTTCCACCTAAAAAAGATGGCCCGTAGCAACCGCTGCCGGGCCATCTTTTTTTTATACATGCAATCCTGCTATCCCCTACTAGACTTAAGGTAACTGCATCAGAACAGTGGATAACAGATTTATGAACGCCCAACGAAAACTGATCATTGCATCAGCTCTCCCCGCCATCCTTACCCTGATTGTTATTATTACCAAAGCGGTTATCGATATGTTCGCCCAGCGCGATTATCTGGTCGACAGCCTCAGCAGCAAAATTGCCGCCATGCAGGCAGTACCCGATGAAAATACGCTGCGGACACTGGTCGCTCAGGAATGGGAAACCGTCTTTTATGCCAAAGCCGAAGTTGCAATTCCGGTGCTGGTTGTTCTGTCACTGATTCTGGTGGTGGTTGCCCTCACCAGCGTGAAACGCATTACTGCCGGTCTGAATAAACTGACCGAAGAAGTAATAAAAATCGCTGACCCCACCACCCCACTGTCATACCGTGTCGCCGCAAAAGACATGAACGAACTGCATACGTTGGGGGCAGGCCTGAACCGCTTTATGGACCGGGTTGAAACCACGGTGAAGGGCATTAACGAAGTGTCAGACGAACTCAACAACAGTGCCACCACACTGCAGAAAAATGCCGGCGGCAATACCACCAATGCCGAAAATCTGACCCGCATTATGGATAACGTGACCGCTGCCACCAATGAACTGATTACCGCCTCCAGCGACATCGCCCGCAATGTTCAGGAAGCCCATAACCAGGTTGCTGACGTTGACCGCGACGGTAAAACCCTGAGCAATGATATCCGCGCGCTCAACAGCCAGTTCAACGACCTGACCGGCATCATCGACCGTACTTCCGGCGATGTCAGCAACCTCAGTGAGCAGGTCGATGGTATTTACGGCATTCTGCAGACCATTCAGGGTATCGCTGAACAGACCAACCTGCTGGCGCTGAACGCCGCCATTGAAGCAGCCCGTGCCGGTGAGCAGGGGCGTGGATTTGCCGTAGTCGCCGACGAAGTCCGTAATCTGGCCAGCAAAACCCAGAGCAGCACCGGTGAAATTCAGAACCTGATTGAAAACCTCAAACAAAGTGCCGGCCGCTCCATTGAAGCCATGAGCTCCAGTAATGAAGCCAGCCGTTCCATGTCAGAAGCCTTTGCCAGTGCCAATGACCGCATTCTGAAACTGTTTGAGCGCCTCAACGAAGTGAACAACCTCAATGCCGGCATTGCCGCCGCCAGCGAACAGCAGAGCACCGTGATTGAAAGCATCAGTCATGAAATGCGCACTGCGCACCAGATCTCTGACAAAACCCGCAGTTCCGCCCTGTCCACCGGCGAGAAATCCGGCGAGCTGACCAGCCTGGCAAACCGCCTGAACGACATGATGGCCAAATTCAGAACTCACTGAGTTCTCTCTACCCGCAGGCCTGCCCTGCGGGTAATATTCCCGTCCTGCAGAGTCAACTTCCCCGGCCCCCAGGGTCAAGCCCGCAGCCGCCCCGCCGGTATATCTTTCTGTCTATAACAACAAGCAGAAAGAGCCCGCCCTATGAGCAGACACCTTGCCTCGGATGCCCTGATTATCGGTGGTGGTATCGCCGGCATCGTTACCGCCCTGGAACTGCTGCGTGCCGGTCAGGCGGTCATTCTCGCCGACCGCGACAGCGCAGAGCGTTTTGGCGGGCTGGCACTGTGGGCCTTTGGCGGCATGGCTCTGGTTGATACCCCGCTGCAACGTAAAATGAACATCCCGGATTCCCCACAGCGTGCCCTGAATGACTGGATACGCTTCGGTGAACTGAATCCTGACGATACCTGGCCCATGCAATGGGCACGCTATTACGCCGAACATTCACGTACCGAAGTCTATGACTGGCTGCAGCAGCAGGACGTTAAATTCATGCCGGCAGTGAACTGGGTGGAACGCGGACGCTTCGGCGACGGCAACAGTGTACCGCGCTACCACATCGTCTGGGGCACCGCGCGTGAACTGGTCCGCTGCCTGATTTCCGCCCTGCATCAGGCCAACCGCGACGGCCGTCTGACCCTGCTGCACCGTCACCGTATCACCGCGCTGGAGCAGCAAAACGGCAACATCTGTGGTGCCGTGGGCGTTAACGAGGAAACCGGGGAAGATATCCTGTTCCGTGCCGCTAACGTCATTGTCGCCAGCGGCGGCATCAACGGCAGCCACCAGCAGTGCCGTGCCAACTGGCCCGCAGAACGGCCCATGCCACAGACCATGCTCAACGGTGCCCACCCGTTTGCCGACGGGCAAATGCATCACTGGGTGGCGGACAACTTACACGCCAGCCTGACCCACCGCGGTGAAATGTGGAACTACGCCGCCGGTTTTCCCCATCCCTATCCGCACTTTGCCGGCCACGGGCTGTCGACGATTCCGTGTAAATCGGCGCTGTGGCTCAATCACCGCGGGGAACGCATTGGTCCGCAACCGCTGGTGACCGGCTTTGATACCCACTGGCTGTGCCAACAGGTAGCCGCACAGGAAAAGCCCTGGACCTGGCACCTGCTCAACTGGCGTATTGCACGCAAAGAATTCGCCATTTCCGGCGCTGAACATAACCAGCGCATCCGTGATAAACAGTTCATCCGCTTCGTACTGGAAACCCTGACCGGCAATGACCGGCTGGTAAAACAGATGCAGCGCGAAAGTCCGCACTTTCTGGTGGCTGACAACCTCGCCGGTCTGGCACAGCAGATGAACAGCCTGACCCGCTCGCACGATATTGATGCAGCGGTACTGCAGGCCACAGCCGATGACTTTGATGCCAACTTCCGTGGCGGCAGCCGGCTGCAGAATGACGATCAGATCCGCCATATCCTGCATGCCCGGCAGTGGGGTCCGGACCGCCTGCGTACCTGCCGGCCCGCCCCGCTGCAAAAGGCCGGCGCCGGCCCCTTTATCGCCATCCATATGCAGCTGATTACACGCAAAAGTCTGGGTGGGCTGAAAACCGATCTCAGCAGCCGCGTGCTGAATCATAATGATCAGCCGCTGCCCGGCCTGTATTGTGTCGGTGAAGCCGCCGGCTTTGGCGGCGGTGGCGCCAGTGGCAAACGCTCTCTCGAAGGAACTTTCCTGCCCGGCTGCATCATGACCGCGCGGGCCGCTGCACGATCCATTGCACGTGGCACTGACCACTGAACACCTACTGAGCTGAGGAGAATAACAATGCCCAACGGCGCACAGGCTCTGATGAAAACCCTCGCCGATGCCGGACTCGAGGTCTGCTTTACCAACCCCGGCACCAGCGAAATGCACTTTGTTGCGGCCCTCGACAGCGAACCGCGGATGCGTGCCGTTCTGGCACTGTTCGAAGGCGTTGCCACCGGTGCTGCCGATGGCTATGCGCGCATGGCCGATAAACCGGCCGCCACCCTGCTGCACCTCGGCTGCGGCCTTGGTAATGGTCTCGCCAACCTGCATAACGCGCGTAAAGGCAAGGTGCCGGTGGTGAATATTGTCGGTGATCACGCCACCTATCATGTGCAATATGATGCTCAGCTGCAGTCTGATATTGAAACCGTGGCGCGCAACGTCTCACCCGGCTTTGTGCGCACCGCCACCAGCACTGCGGCACTGTGTGAAGACGCTGCCGCCGCCATCAGCGCCGCCCGCGGCCTGCCCGGTCAGGTCGCCACCCTGATTCTGCCAGCCGATGTGTCCTGGGGTGACGGCGGAGTGGCCTGTGCCGTGCCGGCGCAGACTGCTGCTCCGCTGGCCGATGACGAGACCCTGCGCGCCGTTGCTGCCAGCATCCGCTCCGGACGCCGGGTCGCGCTGCTGCTTGGCGGCCGTGCCCTGCGCGAACCGGCGTTGGTCGCGGCTGCCAGAATCGCCGCCCACAATGGCGTGCGCCTGCTGGCTGAAACCTTTCCCACCCGCATCGAACGTGGGGCCGGACTGCCGGCAGTGGAACGCATTGCCTATCTGGCGGAACTGGCCTCAATTCAGCTGGCCGACATTGATGATCTGATTCTGGTGGACAGCAAAGCCCCGGTTTCATTCTTCGCCTACCCCGGCAAACCGAGCTATCTGGTGCCGGATTCCTGCACCGTACATACCCTGACCAACCCGCATCAGGATGCCGCCGCCAGTCTGGAAAAACTGGTGACGGTACTGGGGGCTGACAAAGCTTCAGCGGTCATTCAGCCCGCCAGGCGACCCGCTGCCCCCAAAGGCCGGCTGACGGCGCCCAAGGTCTGCAAAGCCATCGGCCATTACCTGCCGGATAACGCCATTATTGTCGACGAATCCATCACCTCCGGGCTGATGCTGAATGTCCTGACCGAAGGTGCCCCGCGCCACGATATGATCACTCTCACCGGTGGTGCCATCGGCCAGGGACTGCCGAATGCCGTCGGCGCCGCCGTCGCCTGCCCTGAGCGCCCGGTGATTGCGCTGATTGGTGACGGTACTGCCATGTACACCATTCAGTCGCTGTGGACCATGGCACGCGAACAGCTGGATGTCACCGCCGTCATTTTTAACAACGCCTCCTATTCCATTCTCAACGTTGAGCTGGAACGGGTCGGCGCGGCATCCGCCGGCGACAAAGCAAAATCCCAGCTCGACCTGCACGGTCCGGTGCTGGACTTTGCCCGTCTCGGTCAGGGTATGGGCGTTCATTCTGTGTCCGTCAGCAGTGCGGAAGAATTCAATAAAGCCCTGCAATACGCGCTGAATAATCCGGGCCCGCACCTGATTGAAGCCAGGGTGCCGGAATCCATGAATAAGACCAAACGCCGTATCCTGCCGTGGATGCTGCGCTCACTGCCCAGCCTGCCGCTAGCGGTCAGCCGCACGCTGAAGAAAAAAATAGCACCCTGAAAAAGGGGCAATAAAAAGGCTCTGAAAAGAGCCTGTTTATTGCTTACGCAGAACGGAATAATGCTCGCCATTCAGATGGTCTGATCCATCGTCTGCCACCATTGTTCGCGCGGCGGATAGCCTGCTGCTGTCAGTGTCATCCTCTGCCGTGAACAGGTATTTATATCCCGCCGATAAAGCGCATCGTAGAACAAAAAAACCTGTCACAGGAAAGCGTCAGATACGCTGCACGTCCACGGATACATTCAGCAGTGGCTGTTCACCACCACCAAAAATCACCCCGCACAGTGGCGTCACGTCGAAATAATCGCGCCCCCAGGCGGTAATAATGTGTTGTTCACCGGCCATACAGTTATTGGTCGGGTCAAATTCAAACCAGCCTTCACCGGGAGCATAAACCGACAGCCAGGCGTGACTGGCATCGGCACCGACCATTTTTTCCTGTCCCGGTGGTGGCAGGGTCTCCAGATAACCGGACACGTATTTGGCAGCATAACCGAGTGCCCGCAGACAGCCGATCTGCAGATGGGCAAAGTCCTGACAGACCCCTTCGCGGCTGGCCAGCACATCTTCCACCGGAGTAGCAATGGTAGTGGATTCCGGGGAGTATCTGAAATCACGGAAAATTGCCTGCGTCAGTTCCAGCACCGCTTTCAGCAGTGTTTTATCCGCGTTGAAGAAAGGTGCAGCATAATCACGCAGCGCATCGATGGTTTTAACCGCCGGCGAATCCAGCAGAAATTCCCGTGCCAGCAGAGTTTCTGTATCGGTGGCGCTCCACATCATTTCTTTTGTCTGACTGCAGGTAGCGCCCAGATCGAGATCCATCATGCTCAGCTGCTCACGGGTTTCCACATCAGAAGTGGCAACAATTTTCAGCGTTTTATGCGGCTGATGAATTTCAAAATGATGTGCCCAGTTGCCGTAATAATCTTCCCGTCGCACGTTGAACGTGGTGCCGGGCAGAATATCAATATGGCTGCTTAAACACTGCTGACGGCGGCTGTTGCGCGGCATCAGGTGGGCCATGTTATAGCAGTGGGACACGCGGCCGGCATACTGGTATTCGGTGATATGTTGAATGCGGTAGCGCATCAGAGTATCTCCATGGAATGGCGTACCAGCTGACGTGAGGCTTCGCGATGGTCAAAATATTTATCGGTGATCTGATCACTGAGCTCCGCCAGCAGGGTAAAGCAACGTGTCATGGCCTCAGCCAGCTGTACGCGCTGCGTTTCCTGCGGCTGACAGAAGTCTTTCAGCGGTGTCAGTTTCACCAGCACTTCGGCCTGCATCAGAGTGCGTTCTTCTTCACTCAGTTCATGCAGCACGCGCGCCGGATGCGGCAGGGCTCTGAGGTATTCGGCCAGATGATCCAGCTGATACATCAGCGACCGCGGATTGCTGCTGTCGAGCAGAATCAGATCGAGGCTGGTTTCCACACTCATCAGTCCGCGGTAACGGCGGCGGTAGCTGATCAGGGTTTCCATGGTCAGCAGCAGTGCCTCCGCCAGCCGGTTCTGTTCCGGCTCATTCAGCACCGGAACCAGCAAGCCGCCAACAGCGGTATTGATCTGCTGCGCGCGTTCCAGCCGGCGCCCCAGTTCCATAAAGCGCCAGCCGAAACTGCGGTTCATACTTTCCTGAGTCAGACCGGCAAACGCCATCAGCGCCGTCACCAGCGGATCCAGCACTTCTTCCGGCGCCGACCAGCGGCTGCTGCTCAGTTCCTGTGGCAGGCGCCGCAGAGCATCGCGGATATCGTTAATAATGCGGAAGGTATCGGATGACAGCAGTTCCTTTGCCTGATCGGCACAGAACAACATGGCATTCAGGCTGCTGGCAATGCTGTTGCTGACGGTGCCGTTTTCGATCCACAGATCGAGCTGGTCGTCTGCACTCAGGCCTTCGGCCGGAATCAGCGCGGCCATTTTCTGCAGCGTGCTGAGCAGATACTGTTTTACTGCCGGACTGGCCGGCGACTCACTGCTGAACTGAATAAAGGTGGTACGCAACAGACGCAGCGTGGCTTCGGCCCGGTCGGCATAGCGCCCCATCCAGAACAGGTTTTCCACCACCCGGCTGGGCAGACTGATCGATTCGGCTTCCCGCATGACGGTCACTTCTTCCGCCTGCTCACTGGCCAGCGTGCGTTCGGCTTCGGAATCGACGATCCAGGTATCTTTACTGCGCGCTCCCGCCTGGCTGGCAATCACAAAGCTGTTTTCGCGGTCACCAACACGGGTCAGGCCGCCCGGCATCAGGCTGTAAGACGAGCCGGTGGCCACCGCATAGGTGCGCAGAATAGAAGGCCGGGGGGCCAGCGTATTGCCCTGCTCCAGCGCCGGCAGGTGAGAAGCAATCATCGCCGGCTGTGCCACATACTGCATCGGGTTAGCCATGATTGCTGCCTTCAGCCGCTCCAGCCCGGCATCATCCAGTGCTCCGGCGCGCACACTACGCGAGCCGGGACTGCGGTAAACCGGCTTGATCACCAGAGCTCGCAGGTTAGCGAGTACATACTCTTTGTCCTGCGCCTGCCCACACCACCAGGTCTGCACCGACGGCAGACGCAGCTCCCGCCCGAGCAGCGCACGGGCAATCGCCGGCATATACCGCAGGAACACCGGGTTCTCCAGAATGCCCGAGCCCAGCGGGTTGGCTACCACCAGATTGCCGGCGCGCACCACTTCCAGCAACCCGGCCACGCCGAGACGGGAATCAGCACGCAGCTCCACCGGATCACAGAACCAGTCGTCCACCCGGCGGAACAGCACATCGACCCGCTTCAGACCGTCAAGGGACTTCATCCACAGGAAGCCATTGCGCACCATCAGGTCATCGCTCTGCACCAGAGGGAAGCCGAGATAGTTCGCCAGATAAGCGTGTTCGAAATAAGTTTCGTTATGCGGCCCCGGCGTCAGCAGCACGGCACGGGCATGGGAACGGTTGGGCGACAGGCTCAGCAGTTTGCTGCGCAGGCGCTGGAAAAACGCCGACAGACGGTGCACGTTGCTGTCGCGGAACAGGCTGGGGAATACGCGCGACATCACGGTGCGGTTTTCCAGCGCGTAGCCGGCACCGGACGGCGACTGGGTACGGTCACCCAGCACCATCAGGTCGCCCCCCGGCGCGCGGATCAGATCCACGGCATGCAGGATCAGGTCGTGCTCTCCGGGCAGCTGAATACCATGACAGGCACGCAGAAAACCACGGTGACAAAACAGGGCTTCCGGCGGAATCACGCCGCTTTTCAGCAGCGAGCGGTCGCCGTAAATATCGCGCAGCAGCAGGTTGAACAGCTCCGAGCGTTCGAGCAGGCCACTTTCCACATCCGCCCAGACTTCACTGGCGATGATGTTCGGCACCAGATCCAGATTCCAGGTGACGGACTCGCCGGTGCTGTCACCATAGATGTTATAGGTGGCACCGTCGTCACGCAGAATGCGCAGGGCTTTCTGCTCCCGGCCGGCCATATCACCCAGCCCGTGCAGGCTGTCGAGCACATAGTGCCAGTGCGGCCGTAACTGGCCATCACCGGCAATGATTTCGTCATGGCGGCTGTCGCTGGCCGGATAAAGCCACGCCGGACGCGGTTCGCTGGTGTTCATTAATTAAGCTACCTTACGCAGAAGCCGTCATTCTAACGCATCCGGCGCAGGTCCAGTGTATGCGGATAATCATCCGGCGATTCTTCCGGCGGCGGCGCCATAGGTTTCGCATCGGTGTGCGGGAAAAATTCCCGCAGCGCATCCACTTCCGGGCGCGGGGCATAAGGCCCCTGAGTGTGTCCCAGCTCGCTGAAACGGCTGATACGACGGGTTTCAGCGGCAAAGGCATTGACCGGAAAATCATCGTAACTGCGCCCGCCCGGATGGCTGACGGCATAGGTACAACCACCAACGGAGCGGCCATTCCAGGTGTCGATCAGGTCAAATACCAGCGGCGCATGGATATCAACGGTCGGATGCAGTGCCGATGGCGGTGCCCAGGCTTTGTAACGCACGCCGGCCACATATTCGCCCTGACGGCCCGTATTCCGCAGCGGAATACGGCGGCCGTTACAGGCCAGCACATAGCGCTCGCCGGCCATGCCGGTCACTTTCACCTGCAGGCGCTCCACCGAAGAATCCACATACCGGGCGGTGCCGAAACTCGACACCTCTTCCCCCAGCACGTTCCAGGGTTCAATCGCCCAGCGCAGCTCGATGCAGATATCGTCCAGCTGCACCCGGCCGTAATGCGGGAAGCGGAATTCTTCAAACGGTGCCAGCCATTGCGGGCGGAAATCCAGGCCATGATCCTGCAGATCCTGCGCCACGGCACAGACATCGCGCCAGATATAGTGCGGCAGCATATAACGGTCATGCAGCTCAGTGCCCCAGCGCACCAGCGGCTTACGGTAGGGTTCACGCCAGAAACGGCTGACCAGGGAACGGATCAGCAGCGCCTGCACCAGCGACATGCGCGCGTGCGGCGGCATTTCGAAACCACGGAATTCCAGCAGGCCGAGACGGCCGGTACTGGAACCCGGGGAAAACAGCTTGTCGATACAGAATTCCGCCCGGTGGGTATTACCGGTAACGTCAATCAGCAGGTTGCGCATGATGCGGTCAACCACCCACGGCTGCGGTACTTCCCCCAGCGGCATCTGCTGAAAAGCAATCTCCAGCTCGTACAGGGATTCATCACGCGCTTCATCCACCCGCGGCGCCTGACTGGTCGGGCCGACAAAAGCGCCGGAGAACAGATAAGACAGTGAGGGGTGATGCTGCCAGAAGGTGACAAAACTCTGCAGCACATCCGGCCGGCGCAGCAGCGGACTGTCGGCCGGGCTGGGGCCACCAAGGGTAATATGGTTACCGCCACCGGTGCCGGTATGACGGCCATCGAGCATGAACTTCTCGGCGCCCAGACGGGATTCGCGCGCCGCCTGATACAGCTCCGTGGTGTTATCCACCAGCTCGCGCCAGCTGCCTGACGGATGAATATTCACCTCAATCACGCCCGGGTCCGGCGTCACCAGCAGTTTCTTCATGCGGGTATCACGCGGTGGTTCGTAGCCTTCAATCACCAGCGGTGTTTTCAGTTCAGCGGCACAGGCTTCCACTGCGGCCAGCAGCTGCACATAACTTTCCAGATACGGCAGTGGTGGCATAAAGACATGAATCCTGCCGCCCCGGGCTTCCACACACAGCGCTGTTTTCACCACCTCCTGCCACACGGTCTGCGGATCACTTTTATCCGCTTTCTGCGGCGACTGTTTTTCGGCCACCGCCAGCGCCGGCCGGCTATGCAGCAGCTGATCATGACTGGCCAGCGGCTGATGTTCGGCAAACGGGTCCACGTCCTGTGGCAACGGCACTTCTTCTGAGCAGGGCAGACTATCCAGCGGCAGACGCAGGCCCACCGGCGAGTCGCCCGGAATCAGGGTCAGACGGCCACGGCGGAATTCCCAGATACTGGAACGCCAGCTCTGGCCATAAAAATCCCAGTTCAGCGGCAGCACAAAACCGCTGGGGGTATCCAGCCCCTGTTCCAGCACCCGCGCCAGGCGGCGACGGGCCAGACTGCCTTTGGCAGCGGCGATTTCAGCATCCAGATTCACCGGCAGATTCTGTTCCTGCAGCAGATAATGCAGGCCATCTTCATAGGCTGGCTGGGCATAACCGCCGTCCAGCCCCAGACGGCCACACAGCAGACGGGAAAAGGCTTCTGCTTCCTTCACCGAATGGCCGTAATCCTGATCCACCCGCGCCAGCAACTGCGGGTTATTCCACAACGGTTCGCCGTCGGTACGCCAGAACAGACCCAGTGCCCAGCGCGGCACTTCTTCGCCCGGATACCATTTGCCCTGACCGTAATGCAGCAGGCCTTGCGGCGCGAAATGGTCGCGCAGCTTCAGCAGCAGGGTTTTCGCCAGCGCCAGTTTTTCTTTACCCAACGCTCCGGTGTTCCACTGCGCCGATTCCATATCATCGACCGACACAAAAGTCGGCTCACCGCCCATGGTCAGACGCACATCATCGGCCAGCAGACGGCGGTCCACTTCGTCACCGAGCAGCAGGATATCGGCCCAGTCAGCGTCACTGTAAGGTTTGGTGACGCGCGGGTCTTCGTGTATCCGCGTAACGGTATTGCTGAAGTCGAATTCCACTTCGCACTTGTCGGTAAAGCCCTGAATTGGTGAGGCGGATACCGGGTCCGGGGTACAGGCCAGTGGAATATGGCCTTCGCCGGCAAACAGGCCGGAAGTCGGATCCAGCCCGACCCAGCCGGCACCCGGCAGGAAAACTTCACACCAGGCGTGCAGATCGGTGAAATCCGCTTCCGGCCCCGACGGTCCGTCGAGCGATTTTTCATCCGCCGTCAGCTGCACCAGATAACCGGAGGCAAAACGCGCGGCCAGACCACAGTGGCGCAGCAACTGCACCAGCAGCCAGGCACTGTCACGGCAGGAGCCTTTGCCCAGCGTCAGGGTTTCTTCCGGGGTCTGTACCCCCGGTTCCAGCCGCACCAGATATTCGACGTGCTGCTGTACGGTCTGGTTCAGTGCCACCAGAAAATCGATGCTGCGTTTTTTCTCTTGCGGAATACTGTCAAACAGCTGCTGAAATTCCGGCCCTTCGGCACTGCATTCCAGATACTGTTCCAGCTCTTTTTTCAGCTGTTTATCGTATTTAAACGGAAACTCTTCGGCATATTCTTCAAGGAAAAAATCGAACGGGTTAATCACCGTCATATCGGCGATGACTTCCACCTCCACCGAAAACTTTTTCGTTTTTTCCGGGAACACCACCCGCGCCAGAAAGTTGCCGAAGGCATCCTGCTGCCAGTTAATAAAGTGCTCCTGCGGCTCGATTTTCAGACTGTAGCTGTGAATCGGCGTACGGCTGTGTGGTGCCGGCCGCAGACGGATCACATGCGGCGACAGGTTCACCGGCCGGTCGAATGAATAATAGGTGTTGTGCTGAATAGCGACTCTGATGGTCATACAGGCTCCGACATAAACCAGGTGGTTCCGATCACACTGTGCAGATCACCCAGCGCCAGCTGCAGGGTATTCAGGGTGTCACGGAACGCCTCCCCGGGCTCGTCCGTTTCTGAGCAGCCCGGCAGTTCCTTCTGCATGCCTTTGAGGAAGTTCAGCACATCTTTGTTACGCGGCAGTTTCGTCACCACTTCACTCATGGTCGACAGACAGAAGCTCAGCGTACGCGGGAAAGATTCATCACCGATCAGATAGCTGGCCACCAGATAGCCTTTCACCGATGAGCGTGCCGTGCGGCGGTACGGCTGTTCGGCATTCAGCGAGCGCAGCACATTGCCCCAGATAATCTGCCGGGCGTTGACGGCAAAATCATCGTCTTCCACTTCCATCAGCGCTGCCACACCGGCATCCAGATTACGGGTGGTCATGTCAGCCCGCTCCAGATTCTGTCCCAGCAGCAGCATATCCCAGGCGCTGTCACGCGGCATACTGACAAACCAAAGGCCGATAATCTGCTGACAGGCCTTGATCACGCTGTCGAGAAATTCATGACGGTTACGACGGCTGATACCCTGGTTGAGATTTTCCTGCACGAACAACGTCAGTTCGTTCACCATTTCCCAGGTTTCCGGCGGAATCACATCCCGGGTGGTACGGATATTTTCCCGCACCGCTTTCAGTGAACATACCAGCGACGATGAATTGGACTCATCGCCAAGCAGGAATTTCACCACATTACGTTCGTCACGCACGGAGTAACGTTCGTTAAAATCGGCTTCCAGACTGTTAATCACAATCAGGTTGTACCAGCTGAGATCCACCTGCCGCGGCAGATCGAACAACAGCTTGTCATAAATAGTCAGCAGGCGGGCCGTGCTTTCCGCACGTTCCAGATAACGCGCCGCCCAATAAATACGTTCAGCAACTTTGGACAGCATTATTTACCTTCTCCTTTGGCCACTTTTTTCTTTGCCGCTTTGGTTACCGGACCATCAACAATCCAGGTATCCTTACTGCCGCCCCCCTGTGATGAGTTCACCACCAGCGATCCTTTTTTCATTGCCACCCGGGTAAGGCCACCGGTGGTCACATAACTGTCACGCCCCTGCAATACAAACGGACGCAGATCCAGATGGCGCGGTTCAATTTTATTTTTGCCCACCAGCGTCGGGGCGGTGGATAATGCCAGCGTCGGCTGGGCGATATAATTACGCGGGTTGGCTTTAATTAATTCGGCAAAGGTCTCCCGCTCTTTTCTGGTCGAATGCGGGCCGATCAGCATGCCGTATCCGCCGGATTCATTGGCGGGTTTCACCACCAGTTTATCGAGGTTAGCGAGTACATATTCACGCTGTTCATCGTCGTAACAGAGGTAGGTTTCCACGTTGGGAATCAGCGGCTCTTCACCGAGATAATAGCGGATAATCTCAGGTACATAGGCATACACAACTTTGTCATCAGCCACGCCGGCACCCGGTGCATTGGCCAGCGCCACATTACCGGCTTTCCAGGCGCGCATCAGGCCGGGAACCCCCAGCACCGAATCTTTTTCGAACACTTCCGGGTCAAGGAACAGATCGTCAATACGGCGGTAAATCACATCCACACGTTCAAGACCGGCGATGGTTTTCATATACACACAATCATCGTCTTTAACGATCAGGTCGCTGCCTTCAATCAGTTCAGCCCCCATCCGCTGTGCCAGGAAAGCATGCTCAAAATAGGCCGAGTTATAAATACCCGGGGTCAGCACCACCACCACAGGTTTGGCCACCCGGCGCGGTGACAGTGACGCCAGGGTATCAAACAGGTGCTCCGGATAATCCCCCACCGGGGCGATGTTCACTTTCTCAAACACTTCCGGAATCACACGTTTCATGATGGAGCGGTTTTCCAGCATGTAGGAAACCCCGGACGGCACCCGCAGGTTATCTTCCAGCACATAAAACTGACCGTCTTTGTCACGCACCAGATCGGTACCACAGATATGTGCCCAGACACCGAAACGGGGACTGACTCCTTCACATTCCGGGCGGTAATTTTTCGACTGTTTCAGAACAAATTCCGGGATGATGCCATCGCGGATAATTTTCTGATCGTGGTACAGATCATCAATAAACATATTCAGCGCTTTCAGACGCTGTTTGAGACCGGCAGCGGTTTTTTCCCACTGACTGCTTGATATAACACGGGGCACAAGATCGAAAGGCCAGGCGCGGTCAATATTGCCGCCTTCGGTGTATACGGTAAAAGAAACACCCATTTCTTTGATCGTCGATTCCGTTGCTATTTTGCGGGACTGAATATCGTCTTCCGACAGGGTGCTCAGATAACTGACAAGTCGTTTGGCTGGCTGGCGCGGATTGCCCGGGCTGCTGAACAGTTCATCATAAAATTCCCCTTCCGGGTCATATTCCTTCCACTCGATAGACATACCGCTCCTCTCTGTCCCGCGGACACTCTGGATTGCTCTCTGTTGACGGAGAACATAATTGCAGCCCCTTTTTGGTGCATGTGTTTGCGGATTGCCCGGGCAGCCGCACCAAAAAGGACACATTCAGCACACGTTCAGCGCCTTACATCGCTGCTACAATCGTTTCTGCGCTGACACTCAGCAAAGCTTACAAAAAAGGTGCCACAAAGCAGCGCACGGTGGTAGTTTATGCGACAGCTGAAAATTACTATACATAATGGATACTAACCTCAGCAGAATCCATTGCATGAGCCGGTGCGGACTGATGATCACCGGCAATTTCACCCCGCCGCCATCTGTGACTGGTATCTGGCCGTTTACGCCGACACCATCGACTGAGTTGAACTGCCGAACACAGTTTGAAAGTAACCCACACATGACCGTGATGTACCGCAGCTTCGACCGTATAAACACCGAAAAAGCAGGTCATTCTGGCTCGGGCGGAATACTGTCTGCAACATCCGGACACGCTCTGAACCACGGTGCAGATTATCAGCGGTAAATAGTTTTAGTCTTTTAGTTTTATGAATTTAATAAAATAGAAAAATAAGTGGATTCCGCTATTCTGACTTTGTAACCAGCTAAAACCGCTGACCTGTGGCAGGACAGCCATCTTTTGTGAGGCATTATGGACACCATTCAACCACCCTCTTCCCGTTCCGGCTGGGCTGATATCTTCTATCAGCACACCCGGGAGCATCCCTACATCGCCGGTGGTCTGGCCGCCTCGCTGGCCGCTGTGGTTCTGCTGCTGATTCAGAGCATCATCCAGATCAGCAGCAGCGAAGGCAGTCTGTTCAGCCGCTACGCCCTGCTCGGCGGTACTGCAGGCTTTGTCGCCACCGCGATCGGTGCAGCCCCGGCTCTGATGCTGCGTGGTATCCGCCAGTCGACCGAAGATGCCATGCTCGGCTTTGCCGCCGGGATGATGCTGGCGGCAGCAGCGTTCTCGCTGATTCTGCCCGGGGTTGAAGCCGCTACCGAACTGACCGGCAGTGCCGCCAGCGGCGGCATGCTGGTGGTGGCCGGCCTGTTTCTGGGCGCGGCTCTGATGCTCGGGCTGGATGAATTCACCCCGCACGAACACGAAAAAACCGGTCCCTGTGGTCCCGGTTACGAGCGCTGCAGCAAAGCCTGGTTGTTTGTCTTTGCCATTGCCCTGCACAACCTGCCGGAAGGCATGGCGGTCGGTGTCAGCTTTGCGCAGGGCGATCTCAGTGTCGGTCTGCCACTGGCGACCGCCATTGCCCTGCAGGACATTCCGGAAGGGCTGGCCGTGGCACTGACCCTGCGCGCGGTGGGTTTCAAGCCGTTATTTGCCGTACTGGTTGCCGCCGGCAGCGGCCTGCTGGAGCCGGTCGGCGCCCTGCTTGGTGTCGGCCTGGCCGGTGGCCTGATGTTCGCTTACCCGGTTGGTCTCGGACTGGCTGCCGGTGCCATGCTGTTTGTGGTGTCCCACGAAGTGATTCCGGAAACCCACCGCAACGGTCATCAGACGGTGGCCACACTGGGCCTGATGGTGGGCTTTGCCCTGATGATGGTGCTGGACACCACACTGGGCTGATTCAGAGGAACCCCGTGTTGTTCCCATTGTCGACAAAAGAACGGCCACTGAATGATCGCAACATGATCTGAAACGATGGCAGACATAAAACAGAGGTAATAATCATTCTCAAAATTCGTGCATTATCTCTGTTCATTAACAGGTACGACCTGAGGAGGCGAACATGAAAGTTAATATTGGTATCAGCGATGAACACCGCCGGGGGATTTCTGAAGGTCTGAGCCGCCTGCTGGCGGATACTTATACCCTGTATCTGACCACCCATAATTTCCACTGGAACGTTACCGGTCCTATGTTCAACAGCCTGCACGCCATGTTCATGACACAGTACACAGAGCTGTGGAATGCCGTGGACCCGATTGCTGAACGTATCCGTTCACTTGGTCATGTGGCCCCCGGCTCCTACGCGCAGTTTTCTGAACTGGCCAGCCTGCCGGATGCACCGGAAGTACCGCCCAAGGCGATGGATATGGTCCGCATTCTGGCTGACGGACATGAAGCAACGGCGCGCACTGCACGCAGTCTGTACAAACTGGTGGAAGAAGCCGGCGATGAACCCAGCGCCGACCTGCTCACCCAGCGCCTGACTGTACATGAGCAGACGGCCTGGATGCTGCGCTCGCTGCTGGAAGACTGAATCCGCTCCATAAAAAAACCGGCCTCAGCCGGTTTTTTTATCTTCATTGTCCCGTCCTGAATAAGGTTGACACATTTCTACCCTATTCAGGAGAAGTGTGATGAAACCCGCTACCAAACGAACTCAACGTGATTACTCCCTCGCCTTTAAACTGGCTGTTGTCGACCAGATTGAAAAAGGCGACATGACCTACAAACAAGCCCAGGACCGCTTTGGTATTCAGGGCGCATCGACGGTTTTGGTTTGGCTGCGCAAGCATGGCCGGTTAGATTGGTCAGCAGGAACCCCTGCATTGAGGCACACCATGAGTACCAAACCTGAAGACCTGACACCAGAGCAACGCATCAAAGAGCTTGAGAAGCAGCTGCAGGAAACCCGGGAGAAAGCGGAGTTCTTTGAAAGGATTGTTGAAGTGCTGAGGGACGACTACGGCATCGAAGTAAAAAAGCCACGCCGGGGGTCATCCAGGAAAAAGACCTGACCATTACCCGCGCCTGTCGGTACCTCGGCATCAGTCGTCAGGCCTATTATCAGCAACAGCAGCGGGACATGCTGCGTCAGCAGAAGAACACTCAGCTGCTTGAGCTTGTGGCTGAGATACGACGGCATCATCCCCGCCTTGGCACCCGGAAACTGCACTACCTTCTGCGCCGGCATCCGTTGATGATCGGGCGGGATAAGCTGTTCGACCTGCTCAGAGAAAACCGCCTGCTGATCAGGCCCCGCCGGGCTTATCAGAAAACCACCCTGAGTCATCACCGCTTCCGGCGTCATCCCAACCGGCTGAAGGATGGTCTGGCTCCCGTTGGTCCGGAACAGGTCTGGGTAGCGGATATCACCTATTTACCTACCCGTGAGACAGAGGGGTATCTGGCATTGGTTAGCGATGCCTGTTCGCGCAAAATCGTAGGTTACTCCCTGGAGGACAACATGAAAACAGCCTCGGTTGCCCGGGCTTTAAACATGGCGCTGAAGTCGAGAAAAAGCGCCGGCCCGCTGATTCATCATTCAGACCGGGGCGTACAGTACTGCTCGGCGGAGTATCAGAAGATACACCAGTGCCACGGCATACAGTGCTCGATGACGGATGGTTATGACTGTTATCAGAATGCACTGGCAGAACGCATAAACGGGATATTAAAGCAGGAATATCTGACGCATAAACCGAAGGATATAGCGGAGGCGAGAAAGATGGTGGGTGAAGCGGTACGTCTTTACAACGAGCAGAGGCCGCATCTGTCGCTGAAATACAAAACGCCCGATGAGGTGCATCGGGCGTTTTAAACGTGTCAATCTATATCAGGACTAGACACATTTTTCACTGGCGGGCAGCAGATTACACCAACCACTTTTCAATATCGGCGCGGTGAGGAATGGAACCGCTGTGCACCACGGTTTCATCAATCACCACCGCCGGAGTCCGCATCACACCATACCCCATAATGGCTTCCGGATTGGTTTCTTTCTGCAGATCAATATCGACGCCGCGCTCGGCAGCGATACCGGCAATGGCTTCTGCCGTTTTTTCACACTTGCTGCAGCCTGAACCCAGAACTTTGATTGTTTTCATCATTCACCCCTCTACAGATACGGTGTTAAAGCATTAAAGATCCAGCCGACCAGCGTAAACGCCAGCAGCAGCATCAGAAAAATCAGTGCCAGCAGACGCAGCTTCATCACCTGCTTGAGCAGAATAAATTCGGGAAAGCTGGCGGCCACAGTGCTCATACAGAAGGCCAGAGTGGTACCTACCGGCAATCCCTTGGTAATCAGACTTTCAATCACCGGAATAACTCCGGTGGCATTGGAATACAGCGGAATACCCGCCAGCACCGCCACCGGTACCGACCACCACTGACCTTCGCCCAGATAATCCGTGATCCAGTATTCCGGAACAAAACCGTGCAATGCAGCCCCAAGTCCGACACCGATAATGACCCATTTCCACACGCGGCTGAAAATATCGCGGGTTTCATCCATGGCAAACCGGTGACGTTCCTGCATGGTCATTGTTACTTCCGGTACCGGACTGCTGCTCAGGCTCTGTTCTCTGGCCCGCTCATAAGCTTTGGCAGCAAACGGCTGCAGCCAGCGTTCAGCCTGCAGCAGATGCAGCACCAGACCACCCAGCATGCCCACCAGCATACCCACCACAATATAGAGTACGGTGAATTTCCACCCCAGCAGGCTGAGCAACAGCAGCACAGCGACTTCATTGATCAGCGGTGACGTCAGCAGAAAAGCCATGGTAATGCCGACCGGAATACCAGCCGAGGTAAAGCCAAGAAAAACCGGAATACTGGAACAGGAACAGAAAGGCGTTATAGCGCCAAACGCCGAGCCCATCATCAGCCCCGCACCGGGATGGCGGCGGGCGAGAAAATCACGTACCCGCTCAACATTCAGCGACGCGCGCAGCAGTGACACCACATAAATCATCACCACCAGCAGCACATAAATCTTGCTGACATCTTCAACAAAAAAATGCAGCGCATCACCGCTTTTACTACCGGCGTCAAGACCGGCAACCTGATAAACCAGCCAGTCAGCCAGCCAGGTAAAAACAGCAAACATAGCCCAACCCTCTTACCGATTCTTTTATTCTGACAGATTCACAAAAAAACGGCGCTGATCTGCATCACGGCTGTTTGCCTGTTGCGCCAAAATCCCGGGTACGCTGCAGATCGCGGCACAACTGTGCCGTGCCCAGCAGCAGACGCGGTGTCGGCCGGTGCAGCAGATCGGGATGAATGTGATACAGGCTGTCGGTTTTCACTGCACTCAGCCCGCCATAGCGGCGCCAGTTATCCAGCCATTCCGGCCGGCTTTCGCCCATACCACTGGCGACAATAACCTGTGGATCGGCGGCCAGCACCGCCTCGATACTCACCTGTGGTGAAGCCATCGGCAGGCCGGCAAAAATATTCACCCCGCCACACAGTTCAATGGCACGCGAGATAAAGGTTGAGCCATTCTGTGTCAGCAGAGGCTCATGCCAGACCTGATAAAACACCGTCAGTGTTTCCCGCCCCTGATACCGGGCACGCAGCTGAGCGGTTTTTTCCCGCATCGTCTGCGCCGCCTGCCGCCCCTGTTCAGCGTGTCCGCTGATCTGCCCCAGGCGTTCCAGATTGACGGCTATGTCTTCAAAGGTGTTGGGATCTGAGGCAAACAGGGTCATACCCAGCTGCTGCAAGCGGTGCAGTTCGCGCTGATTGTTTCCCTCCGGCCAGGCAATAATCAGATCCGGCTGCAGGGCAATAATGGCTTCAATATTCAGACCACTGTACCCGCCGATGCGGGGAATATTTTTCGCTTGTGGCGGAAAATCCGAATACTCCACCGCACCGACGATCTGCTCACCGGCACCGACGGCAAACAGCAATTCGGTAGCATGTGGCATCAGGCTGATAATACGCTGTGCCGGCTGCTGAAAACGATGCAGCACACCGGCATCGTCCTGCACCCTGAATTCCGTACCGGCACGGACCAGCGGCGTGGCACAGATTAATAATAAAATCAGAATAAAACGGATCACATACACTCCCGGTCAGGGTTCAGGGAAATCAGTGCCTGCTGCAGCCGCAGCCAGCCCTGCTCAGTGGCGGGCAGACCGATACGCAAGCGTTGCTGCTGTGCAAACAGACGGGTCCATATTTTCTGTTGTGCCAGCTGGCGTTGCCAGTCTGCCGCCTGCGGCGCTTGCAAGGTTATAAACAGCGCCGTTTTGCCAGCCAGCGGTAAGCCATGGCACAGGCTCTGCAGGCGTTCCGCAGCCAGCTGCAGGCGCGCTCGCTGTTGCTGCTGCCAGACATGGTCAGCCAGGGCGCGGGCGGCAATCACCTGTGCCGGGCCACTGACCGTCCACGGCCCGCAGATCTGCGCCAGCCGCTGACGTAACGGCGCAGCCGCAAAAACAAAGCCGATGCGCAAACCGGCCAGACCAAAAAACTTACCCGGTGAACGCAGTACCAGCAGATTGTCCACCGGCCGCTGCCGCAGCAGACTGTGGCGGTCATCGCAGTCCGCAAAGGTCTCATCCACCAGCAGCCAGCCCTGCCGGCTGTGCAATCTGTCCGCCCAGCGCAGCAGTTCGGCGGCGCTAAAGCGTTCGCCACCGGGATTCCCGGGATTCACCAGTATCAGCATATCCGGCAACGGGCCATCGTTATCCAGCGCCGTACGGATTGCGGCTGCGGATTGTTCATGCACCTCATGGCCGGCATTCTGCCAGCTCAGCCGGTGCTCACCATAAGTGCCTTTTAACACCCACACCAGCCCATGACCGAAACACAGCGGCAACTGCCGGATCGCTGCCTGACTGCCGGCCACCGTCAACGCCTCGCGGCCGTAATAGCCGCGCACTGCCACGGTCAGCTGTTCATCCGCAGCGGGCAGGGCATGCACCGCCGCCACGGGAAGCGTCAGCGGGTTTTCCTCATACCAGCTGAAAGGACTGATGCCGGTCGACAGATCAAGCCATTCGCTGGCATCGCCACCATAAGCGTCGATGGCCTGTTGCAGATTGCCGCCGTGAGCCGCAAGCGCCGGTGCGGTTGCCGCCAGTTTCATATCAGTACCGGAAAAATAATCAGCAGTGCTGCGCACCAGAACAGAAAAAACAGCCATAAAGCACAGCGCACTAACGTCAGTGCCCGGGGAATATCCGCTGCCTGCGCCGGCCGGCCACAGCCCATCTGCGGTTTGTTTTTCCATTCACCGTGATAACAGGCCCGCTCACTGAGACGTACCTGCAGTGCTCCGGCGCCGCTGGTCATGACCGGACCGCCGTTAGGGCTGGCACACTGACGGGCCTGACGGCACCAGCAACGCCAGGCCGCTGTAAGGTTGCGGCCAGCACACAGGGTGAAACAAAGCGCCGTGATCCGCGCCGGCCAGAAAGCCAGCAGATCATCCAGCCGCGCCGCCGCACGGCCAAAATGCCGGTAACGTTCGTTGCGGTAACCCCACATGGCATCCAGCGTATTGACCCAGCGGTGCAGCAGTGCCGGCAGCGCGCCAAGAAAAGCAACGCCGAGCGCAAACCAGAACAGGGAAACAAACAGCGCATCGGCACTGTTTTCCAGTGCGCTTTCAATCGCGGCCTGTGACACTTCATCGTCATTCAGCTGGCGGGTATCACGGCTGACTATCCAGCTGAGTTTTTCCCGCGCGGCCGGCAGATCGTTTGCCTGCAGTGCCTGATACACCGCCAGCACATGCTGCTGCAGGCTCTGCCAGCCAATGCAGGACCACAGCATCACGATCTGCAGCCACAGCCACAGCCACCACGCCTGCTGCCAGAGGAACAGGTTAAGCAGCAGTATCAGCAGCAGCGGTGACAGAGCAGCCGCCAGCGCCAGCAGACCACGCGCAATATTGTGCCGGCTGGCGCGGCGGTTCAGTCGTTTTTCAAGCCACTGAGCCCAGCGCCCGAATATCACCAGCGGATGAAAACGCTGTGGCTCTGCCAGCACATAATCCAGCAGCAGAGCCGCCAGTGCAGCCGGCGGCAGCAACATAACAGAGTGAAGAAAAAATCCCGGATCCGCAGACATCATGACTTACAATGGGCGTAAATAAAGCGCCGAGTTTACCAGATGTCCGACCGCAACTCCCCCGTTCTGCAATGCCTGACTGTCCGCCGGCAACAGACACTGATGATTCAGGGAACCACTTCCGATGCCGGAAAAAGCACGCTGGTGTGTGCCCTGGGGCGGATATTTGCCGATGCAGGCTGCCGAGTTTTACCGTTCAAGCCGCAGAATATGGCACTCAACAGTGCGGTAACCGCCGACGGCGGCGAAATCGGCCGCGCCCAAGCGCTGCAGGCGCTGGCCTGTCGCGCCGAGCCGCATACCGATATGAATCCGGTATTACTGAAACCCTCCAGTGACTGCGGCAGCCAGGTGATTATTCAGGGCAAAGCCATCGGCAACCTTCCGGCACGGGATTACACTGCCTATAAAAAAACGGCATTTAATGCCGTACTGGAATCCTACCACCGCCTGCAACAACGCAGTGATTTTATTCTGGTTGAAGGCGCCGGCAGCCCGGCAGAAATCAATCTGCGGGAAAACGATATTGCCAATATGGGCTTCGCCGAAGCTGTTGACTGTCCGGTGATCCTGATCGCTGACATTGACCGCGGCGGTGTGTTTGCTCACCTGACCGGCACGCTTGATTGCCTCAGTGACCGTGAGCAGCAGCGGGTGATCGGTTTTGTGATCAACCGCTTCCGCGGTGACATATCCCTGCTGCAGTCCGGCCTCGACTGGCTGGAGGAAAAAACCGGTAAGCCGGTACTGGGGGTTCTGCCCTACCTGCACGGTCTTTATCTGGATGCAGAAGATTCCGTCAGCCTGCAACAACAGCATCACAGTGATACGCAGGCATTCACCGTCGTGGTGCCTGTGTTACCACGTATCAGTAATCATAATGATTTCGATGCCCTCCGTGTTCACCCCGACGTTAATCTGATCATGGTCGGTCCCGGACAGAATCCGCCACCAGCAGATCTGGTGATTCTGCCGGGCTCGAAAAACACCCGTGCAGATCTGGCATGGCTGCAAAAAGAAAGTGCTGGCTGGCGGGAATATTTACTCAGGCATCTGCGTTATGGAGGTAAATTAATGGGTATCTGTGGCGGATTACAGATGCTCGGGCTCAGTATCAATGACCCTGAAGGCTTTGAAGATACAGCCGGCAGCAGTGAAGGGCTGGGTCTGCTGCCACTGTACACCGAATTAAAACGTCAGAAAATTCTGCGCCAGGTAAAGGGAAGTCTGACCTTGCCTTACCAGAAAGAGGTACCTGTTCAGGGGTATGAAATTCACAGCGGAATGACCACAACAGAAGGTTTAACCGAAACCGGTTGCGGTTGGTTGTCTGCAGACGAGCAGATTCTTGCCACCTACTGGCATGGACTGATGGATACGCCGGAAGCCCTGCAGAGCATTCTGCAATGGGCCGGTTTACACAGTAAAAAAACGGTAAGTTATGATGCAGTAAGGGAACAGCAGATCAGACGTCTTGCTGAATCAACGCAGAAATCACTGCACTGGGAAAAAATAACGGACGCACTGCAACATTTTTACAACAGATAGATATTACTTTCCCAACAAATGCACTTTGCAATATTTCTGTCATCTGAGTACTCTTCGCAGCCTCTCCAGAATGACGATTCATATAATTTAGGTACAGCGTAATGAGTGATGCCGACCGGGTATTCCAGAGCTATGGGCGGAGCTGCAATAACCCTGCGTTCTATGAGGACTTCTACAATAACTTCATGCAGAAGTCACCGGAAATCCGCGCCATGTTTGCCAACACCAACATGGAAGCACAGCGTGCCCTGCTGCGTGGCGGAATTATGTGGCTGGTGATGCATGCCCGTGGCCTGCCGGATACTAAAATCCGCGCCCTGGGTGAAAGTCACAGCCGCCATAAAATGAACATTAATCCGATGTACTACGGTATGTGGGTTGATGCGCTGATGGAAACGCTGCAGAAATACGATACGGAATTTTCTGCCGACCTTGAACAATGCTGGCGCCGTTCACTCCGTCCTGCCATTGAAATGATTCAGAGCATGTACTGAAATACTATTTTCTGTGTTGTCTGCGCCACACCCGTGGCGCACAACCATGCAGGCGACGGAATGCCCGGCTGAAAGCACTGACATCGGTATAACCCAGCGCCGCCGACAATAAAGTAATATCCATATCAGACGCTGACAGATGCCAGCAGGCAGCCTTGTCACGCACTCCGCTGACCAGATCACGGAACACCACCCCCTGCTGCTCAAGCCGGCGCTGCAATGTCCGCGGCTGCAGATTCATCAGTGCTGCAATATGCGGCAGTGAATGCTGCTGCAATCCCATGGTCTGCATAATCAGGGTTGCCACCTGCTGCACCAGATCCTCTTCATCTGCCAGCAACAGCCGCCGCAGAAAATCATCCGTCGCCGTGCTGTCGCCACGGATCAGCACCGGGCGCTGCAGGATATCTTTTGCCAGCAGCAGTTGATCCTGCTCCTGATCAAACACCACATCGGCGGCAAAAAAGCGCCGGTAAACCCGCAGCGGATGCAGTGGCCGGTGGGCAAATTCCACCCGCAACGGACGGATATCCTCCCCGCCCAACAGACAGGTCAGACGGTAGCAGTTGGCCATGGCCAATTCATGATACTGACGGGCATCGAGCCCGGTGTAGCAGTGCTCATAGCGTTGCACCGCCACCGCCTGCGGGAGCAGCCTCATACGCCAGTGTTCGGTGCGGTTATGCAGAGCCATATAGCGCTGTACTACCGTAAAAGCCTGCTGCAGATCCTTATGCCGGGGTAAAAAATGCCCCAATACACCCAGTACTTCCAGCCCCTGACGCCCGGCCAGCTGCAGGCCGATACTTTCCAGCCCGGAACACTGTGCCGTCAGGTTCAGTAATCTGACCAGCGTGCTGACCGGCATCATCGCGTCCGGCTGCTGCAGGGCATCCGCCGCCAGACCGGCCTGATGCAACAAGGCCAGGGGATCATGACCCGCTTCACTGACCAGCAGCAGAAAGCCTGTCAGGGCACCGTGCCTGATCTGATATTCCATCTGTCCTCCTGTCATAAAATGACAAGTTTTTATCCTGACCAGGATCTAACCTGAATCTGCTCACAATAACAACAACACTCAGGCGGACTCATGAAACACTTTGATATCGCTATTAATAATGGCCTCTATTTCGACGGCAGCCCCGACACTCCAGCCCGCACCTGCAGCCTTGGCATTATCGCCGGACGCATAGCTGAAATCCGCGACCTGCCCTTCCCTTCCGACACCGCTGAACAGGTTATTGACGCGGAAGGTCACTGGGTGACTCCCGGTTTTATCGACACTCATACCCATTATGATGCCGAGCTGATTGCCGCACCGTCACTGTCAGAATCCGTGCGCCATGGCGTCACCACCGTACTCGTCGGCAGCTGCAGTCTGAGCATGGTCTGCAGTGACACGGAAGATGCCTCCGATATTTTCACCCGCGTGGAAACGGTGCCGCGGGATAAAGTCCTGCCCATCCTGAGAAAACACAAAAACTGGAACAGCCCGGCCAGCTGGCTGCAGTTTGTGCAGCAACAGCCACTGGGGGCCAATCTGGTGTCCATGCTGGGTCACAGCGATCTGCGCGTGGCCGTCATGGGCCTGCACCGCGCCACAGACCGCAAAGAGCAGCCAACAGAAACCGAAATGCAGCGGATGGAAGCCATTCTCGAAGAAGCCATGCAGCTCGGTTTTGTTGGCCTGTCGACCATGTGTCTGAAATGGGACAAGGTGGACGGCGACCGCGAATGGTCGAAAAGTCTGCCCAGTACTTACGCCCGCTGGAAAGAAGTACGCCGCCTGAACCGGATATTGCGCCGTTATAACCGCGTTCATCAGGGGGCCCCCAACGCAGCCAATCCCTTACAGATTTTCGATTACATCGGTCAGGCCATTGCGCCGTTCGGTCAGCCGCTGAAAACCACCCTGATTTCCATGCTGGATTTAAAAGGCAACCCAACGGTGCGCCCGATGGCCGCTCTGGTTGCCTGGTTCACCAACCTGCTGGGCGGTAACTTCCGCTGGCAGCTGCTGCCGACGCCCTTTAAGGTCTATGCCGATGGCATTGATGTGGTGCTGTTTGAAGAATTCGGCGCCGGTGAAATGGCCCTCGACCTGAAAACACAGGTGGAACGTAACGCATTATTCCGCGATCAGGAATACCGCCGCACTTTCCGTCAATTCTATAAACAGAAACTGTCACCACGGGTCTGGCAGCGCGACTTTGCCGACGCCGTCATTCTCGGCTGCCCGGATAACAGTCTTGTTGGCCGTAACTTTGCTGAAATCGCCGGACAACGTGGCATTCATGTGGTCGATCTGTTTCTTGACCTGATGGTTGAGCATGGCCGCGATTTACGCTGGTACACCGTCATCGGTAATCACCGTGCCGAGCGGCTGAAAGCTATGGTACGCAACCCGGATACCCTGATCACCTTCTCCGATGCCGGCGCCCATATCCGTAATATGGCGTTTTATAATCTGCCGCTGCGTTTTCTCAAACTGATTAAAGAGAGTATCGACAGCGGTGACGCGGTGATGTCAGCAGAAAAAGCGGTCTGGCGGCTATCCGGCGAACAGGCCGACTGGTTCGGTATTGATGCCGGTTATATCCGCCAGGGTGACCGCGCTGACATCTGCATTATCAATCCGGCACATTTCAGCCAGAATCTGGAACTGGAACACTGGGCGGAAATGCAGAACTTTGACGGTCTGCAACGCATGGTCAACCGTAATCCGGGGCTGGTTCCATGGGTAATTATTAACGGCCGCATCGCGGTGAATAACGAGCAGGTGGTACCTGAACTGGGCACTGAGCGCGGCTTTGGCCAGTTTTTAGCCGCACAATGATCCGGTCTGGACAAAGGATATTATCCGGCCGTTCAGTCACAAAAAAAGCGCCCGAAGGCGCTTTTTTATACAGATGAAGTCATCATTATCCGAAGTAGGATATCATCACACCCGCTGCTACCGCAGAGCCGATTACACCGGCCACGTTCGGGCCCATAGCATGCATCAGCAGGAAGTTCTGACCATTGGCTTCCAGGCCCACTTTATTGGACACACGGGCAGCCATCGGTACGGCAGATACACCAGCAGAACCAATCAGCGGGTTAATCGGGTCTTTCGACAGCTTGTTCATCAGCTTGGCCATCAGAACACCGGCAACAGTCCCCACAGAGAAAGCAACCAGGCCCAGAATCAGGATGCTCAGAGTGTCAAAGTTCAGGAACTTATCGGCACTCATTTTTGAGCCAACACCCAGACCCAGGAAGATGGTCACGATATTGATCAGAGCATTCTGCGCCGTATCACTGAGACGATCCACCACGCCGGATTCCTTCATCAGGTTACCGAAGCAGAACATACCCAGCAGAGGTGCGGCAGAAGGCAGCAGCAGTGCAACCAGTACCAGCAGAGAGATCGGGAAGATGATCTTCTCCGCTTTGGATACTTCGCGCAGCTGGCTCATCTGAATCTTACGCTCTTCAGTATTGGTCAGTGCTTTCATAATAGGCGGCTGAATCATAGGCACCAGCGCCATATAGGAATAAGCAGCAACCGCAATGGCACCCAGCAGTTCAGGGGCCAGTTTCGATGCAATAAAGATCGAGGTCGGGCCGTCTGCACCACCAATGATGCCAATGGCAGCTGCCTGCTGCATGGTAAAGTCCATCACCCCCATATCGGTAAAGAAAGCCGCACCGAACAGCGTACCGAAGATACCGAACTGAGCAGCAGCGCCCAGCAGCAGTGTTTTCGGGTTGGCCAGCAGCGGACCAAAATCCGTCATCGCGCCTACGCCCATAAAGATGAGCAACGGAAACAGACCGGTTTCGATACCAGCGTGGTAGATGTAATACAGCAGACCTGCCGGCGATTCGACATGACCGTGAGCATCAATCACCGGCGCGGCATAGAAGCCGGCACCCGGGATGTTCACGAACAGAGTCCCTACGGCAATAGGCAGCAGCAGCAGTGGTTCAAACTGAAACTTAGGGTGAATCGCCAGGAACAGCAGCAGACAGCCGATGATAATCATCGCCAGCTGGCCAATTTCCATCTGATACAGGCCGGTGTCGTGCCAGAGGTTAATCAGACTGTGCATGATTTACCTCCCCTTACGCCAGGGTATACAAAGTGTCGCCGACTTTAACAGCTACACCTTCTTTAGCTGCTACGCTGCCGATGGTACCGGCACGTGGAGCACGAACTTCGGTTTCCATCTTCATCGCTTCGAGGATGACCACAACGTCACCTTCAGCAACCACATCACCCGGCTGAACCATTACTTTCCAGATGTTACCGGCCAGAGGGGCGCCGATAGGATCGCCACCACCGGCTGCAACCGGAGCAGCTCCTGCAGCTGGAGCGGCACCGCCCATGTTCAGAGGAGCGCCATTAACCGGAGCCAGTTCTTTAACGTCACCGCCGTCGTCCACTTTCACCACGTATTCGTTGCCATCAACGGTGACGGTGAAGGTGTCTTCAGCATCGCCTTTCGGAGCGGGTTCGAAGGCATCCGGGTTGCCACGGTTCTCGAGGAACTTAGGTGCAATCTGCGGGAACATAGCGTAAGTCAGTGCGTCGTCTATCTTGTCAGCAGACAGCTTGATGCCTTTGTCCGCAGCCAGTTTTTCAACGTCGGCGATGACTTTATCCAGTTCATTTTCGATCAGGTCAGCCGGACGACAGGTAATGGCTTCAGCACCATCCAGAACACGGGCCTGCAGTTCTGCGTTCATCGGAGCTGGTGCGGCACCGTATTCGCCTTTCAGGATGCCCTGAGTTTCTTTGGAGATAGTCTTGTAACGCTCGCCGGTCAGAACGTTCAGTACTGCCTGAGTACCAACGATCTGCGAGGTTGGGGTTACCAGTGGGATGAAGCCCAGATCTTCACGAACACGTGGGATTTCTTTCAGTACTTCATCGAACTTATCGGCAGCACCCTGCTCGCGCAGCTGGTTTTCCATGTTAGTCAACATACCGCCAGGAACCTGTGCAACCAGAATACGGCTGTCGGTGCCTTTCAGTGCGCCTTCAAACCTGGCGTACTTCTTACGCACGTCACGGAAGTAAGCAGAGATTTCTTCCAGCAGGTTCAGGTCCAGACCAGTGTCACGCTCGGTACCAGCCAGAGCAGCAACAACAGATTCCGTCGCGGTGTGACCGTAGGTCATGGACATGGAAGAGATTGCAGTATCAACACGGTCAATACCGGCTTCTACGGCTTTCAGAATGGTCATATCAGACAGGCCAGCCGTCGCGTGAGCGTGCAGCTGAACCTCAAGGTCAGTCTGACCTTTCAGGCGGGAAACCAGTTCGAAAGCAGCGTAAGGCGTCAGAACACCGGCCATATCTTTAATGGCAATGGAGTCTGCACCCATGTCTTCAATACGCTTGGCCAGGTCTACCCACGCATCCAGTGTGTGAACCGGACTGGTGGTGTAAGACAGTGTCGCCTGAGCATGTTTGCCTTGTTTCTTAACAGCCTGCAGAGCAGTCTGCAGGTTGCGTGGGTCGTTCATCGCATCAAACACACGGAAGACATCAACGCCGTTGGCCGCCGCCCGTTCGACGAACTTCTCTACCACGTCATCAGCGTAATGGCGGTAACCCAGCAGGTTCTGGCCACGCAGCAGCATCTGGTGTTTGGTGTTCGGCATCGCTTTTTTGAATTCGCGGATGCGGTCCCAGGGATCTTCGCCAAGATAGCGGATACAGGAGTCAAATGTTGCACCGCCCCAGCTTTCCAGCGACCAGTAGCCGACCTGATCAAGCTTGGCAGCGATTGGCAGCATGTCGTCAATACGCATGCGTGTCGCAAGGATGGATTGATGTGCGTCACGCAGGACGACGTCGGTAATACCTAATTTTTTAGAATCGGTCATGGGTGATGGCCTTTTCTTCCATTAACGTTGTAAACGTTTGGGTTGTTATATACCGCGTGCTACTTTTGGCGCGCGCGATGTTCTTTTACCGCTGCTGACAATACTTTCAGCAATTGCGGGTCGACACCCTGAGGCGTGGCAGCACGGGCTGGCGCAGGCACTGGTTGCGGTTCAGGGGCGAATTTATTAACCAGCTTGGACATGAATCCGGTTACGAACACCAGCATCGCCAGAAAGACGAATACGACGCCCATACCAAAGATCATCAGCTCCAAACCCTGTGCGACGAGACTGGTCTCAGACATGCAGGGGGCTCCTTATATAATTATCTCTGTGGCTCTCTGTATCTTTCGAGCGGGCACAAAAAACCCTCCCATAAGGGCCAGAAAAGCAGCCACAGATTACTTAAAAGGCTATATAGGCGCAACACAAAGCACGGGCCAACTGGACATAAATCAAACAGTTGGCAGATAAACATCAGCCAGCAACAGGCACTCCGCAGACTATAAAAACCAGTGTTACTGGCTATTCATGAAACTTATAAAAGTGGAGATGCGGATAAATGACGCATATAATCCACCCTTTTACACCACTGTCAGCCCCATGTTTACCGGTCAGCTACCCTTCATTCACACCCCTCAACGCCCTTATATCGCCCTCGCCCCGATGGAGGGGCTGATGGACCATCATCTGCGCGATATCCTCACCCGGGTAGGCGGTATTGATCATTGTGTGACTGAGTTTATCCGGGTCACCCATCAGGTCTATCCGGCGAAAGTCTTCCGCCGCTACTGCCCGGAGCTGGATAACAGTGGCCGTACCGCGGCAGGAACCCCGGTGCATATCCAGCTGCTTGGCTCTGATCCGGAGCTGATGGCAGCCAACGCGGCCAAAGCAGTGCAGCTCGGGGCGCCCGCCATTGACCTCAACTTCGGCTGTCCGGCAAAAACCGTCAATAACAGCAAAGGCGGTGCCGTACTGCTGCAATACCCGGAGCTGCTGCAGCGCATTGCCGCTGCGGTACGCGCCGCCGTCCCGGACCATATTCCGGTCAGTGCCAAGATGCGGCTGGGTTTCACCGATAAGGAACTGGCGTTCACCAATGCACAGGCACTGGCAGAAGGCGGTATTCAGTGGCTCACCGTACACGCCCGCACCAAAACCGAAGGTTACCGCCCTCCGGCTTACTGGGACTGGATTGCCCGCATCCGGGAAACCATCGATATCCCGGTACTGGCCAACGGTGAAATCTGGACAGCAGAACAGGCCCGCCAGTGCATGAGCGAAAGTGGTTCTGATCTGCTGATGATCGGTCGCGGACTGGTGGCCGTCCCCGATCTGGCCCTGCGCATTAAAGCCGATCACGGCCAGATCACACACAGGCAGCAGGACTGGGCCGAACATCTTGAACTGATGCGGGCCCTGATTCCCTGCCTGGCTCATCTGCCGGACAAAGCCCAGACCGACCGCCTGAAACAATGGCTGCACTACTTCTCACTGCAGTCCCTTGAAATACGGGCCGTCTTTGAACAGGTAAAACGTCAGCGCGACGTCGCACTGTTTTTCGCCGGACTGGATCAGGCCATCCGCGATGTGAAGGCTGCCCCGCCCGCCGCAGGCGACTTCAGGGCCTATGAACATAAGGGCTTCTGATTCCTGGCTGACAACAAACCCGCAGGGCTGATCAGAGGCCGGCTTTTCTACGCGAATCTGTGACTCTGGTCGCACTGTACCGCCCGCTCCCCCACCATCTGTCGGGTACTCCCATCCCTTACCAACTGTAAAAATAAGTGAATAAATGTAAGGGAGGCACGACCATGAAACTCACAATACACAGCCTGCTGGCCGCAGCTGTGCTGGCTGGAAGCGTTGGCGCGCAGGCCGCCGGTAACCGCGCAGATTACGACCTCGACGACAACGGCCTGATTGAAATCAACGATCTGGCAGATCTGTATGAGATCCGCAATAACCCCGACGGCACCACTCTGTACGGCAGTTCTGACGGCTGCCCGGAAAACACCGGCTGCAACGGCTTCGAACTGACCACCGACCTTGATTTTGACACCAACCGCGACGGACTGGTCACGGCAGCTGATGACTACTACAACTGGAGCAGCTCCGGAACCTTCCGCGGTATTTTTGAGGGCAATGGCCACCTGATCCGTAACCTGCAGGCAAACTATGGCACCGGCCTTTTTTACCACGTCGAAGGCGGGACGATCCGTAATCTGGGGCTCGATGGCACGGCGATGTCAATCCGTAACGGTGATTACAAAGGGGCTCTCATCAACGAGATGACGGACACAACCGTGAGTAAAGTCTTCTCTACCGGGCCGGTATCCGGCGGACAACGCATCGGCGGACTGGTGGGAAGATCTTATGGCGCTTCCATCATCAGTGACAGCTTTTCCACCGGCAGTGTTACCGCAACAACCAGCCGGGCCGGTGGTATCGTCGGTCAGGCCACCAACATCACAATCTCCAATACCTATGCCACCGGCGCCATCAGCAGTGCGAATATTGAAGGCGGTATCGTTGCCGAACTCAATGGCACCACGGTCGTCAGCAACAGCCATTGGGCCACCGACACAACCGGTCAGAGCAGCAGCTCAAGAAGCAATGACAGCAGCGGCTACCTGGGCGCGACACTGGCCGAGCTGCAATGTCCGACGTCAGCCAGCGACACAACCTGTGTTACCGGTACCACACTGTACAACGGCTGGAGCAGTGACAACTGGGATTTCGGCAGCGCAGAACAGATGCCCGCCCTGGTGATGAACGGCGTCATATACCGCGACAGCGATGGTGATGGCGCTGTCGACCGTTACGACGACTTTGCTGATAACGCTGCGGCAGCCGTTGATAGTGACGGCGATGGTCTGCCGGATAACTATAACAACCGCTGCGACAGTGACTGTCAGAACAGCTCCGGCTTAACGCTGGATGACGATAACGACGGTGATGGCGTCAGCAACGAAGATGACGCCTTTCCGCAAAACCTGGCCGCCTCCGCAGATACCGATGGCGACGGCCAGCCTGACAACTTTAATGACGGCTGCGACAGCACCTGCCAGGCAGCCTCCGGCTTAACGCTGGACAACGACATTGATGGTGATGGTGTTACCAACGACGACGATCCGGACAACAGCGCCGATAATGGTGCGCCGGAATTTCTCTGTGTCCCCGGTCCGTTCAGCATCCCCGCCAACAGCGAAAACGGCGACCTGCTGCTGCTTACCCGGGAAGATATGGCCGGATACTGGTCAGAATTCTGCATTTACGATGCTGTTGATGATTCTGAGTTGCTGACGATACAGGGTTATATTGATGGCGTAGCGCTGTCACTGAACGAAGATGATGAGTACCAGTTCCCCACCGGCGCCGTGGCAATCGATTGGGTACTGACCGATACCTCCGGCAACAGCAGTGAGCCGGCAACCTCTGTACTTAATATCTATCCACAGCTGCGCTTTGCTCTGTCAGAAAGCCTCACCGGTGAACCGAGCAATGCTCAGATAACGGTTGCCTTAACCGGTGTTTCACCGCAATACCCGGTCACGATTGAGTATGCAGCCGATACCGCTACCTCCACGGTTAGCCAGGATGATATCGACGGCAGCTTCGATATTACAGCGACGCAGACGGTGGTGATTGAAGCAGGTGATGATGGTGATAACACCACCGGGACAATCACTGTTCCGGTACTGGCTGACAGCAGCGCAGAAGGGGATGAAACCCTGAGTCTCTCGCTTTCAGGCGCAGTCGTTAACGAAGACGAAAACAACTATTTCGCCGTCAACGAAAGCAACAACACCCATACGCTGACCATTACCGAAGCCAATATTGCACCGCAGGTCAGCGTTACTGTCAGTCAGAACGGTGAACAGGTGAGCAGTATTGATCCGCAAAACGGGGATGTGACACTGACCGCGATCATCAGCGACGCTAACGGTAACGACACTCACACACTGCAATGGAATCTCGACAACCTGAATGTGATCAGCACTGAGGATGGCACCAGCGTCAGCTTCGCAACGGATGAACTGGAAGGTGGTGAGTACAGCATCAGTGTCACAGTCACGGATTCCGGTAACGCACCGCTGTCAACAACGCAGGAACTGACCCTTGACGTTGAAACACCGCCGGCAACGGACGATGGTGACGGCAACGCTGATTCCGGCAACGCTGATTCCGGCAACGCTGATTCCGGCAGCAACTCAGGCGGCGGCGCGGCCAGCTTCATTCTGCTGCTGTTGCCCTTACTGCTGGTACACCGGCGCCGTTATCTCTGACGCTGGAACAAGCCCGGACACCCTGCCTCTGCAGGGTGTTTCTTTAAGCGGCCCATCCGCACGTCATTCCTGATAGACTTGCCGCAGTTCCATAATCGGGTCCGTCACACTATGTTTACGCGTTCTCTGTTTCTTTCTGCTCTGCTTGTCCCGGCCGCTGCGCTGATGCTGGCCGCCTGTGACAGCAACGAAGTCGGCGACGTTTCCCTTGGCGTATTCACCACCAAGGATATCAAACTGGATTATCTGAATGACCCGGTTGTGACCGGCGTTACCTGTCACGTTGCTTCCATTGAAGCCGACCTTGATTTCTCCGACCCCAGCGACAGTTCCATTGCCTGCCGGCAGACCGGTGAAATCACCGCCGCCATGATTGCCCGGATAGATAAAAGTAAATCCGGCGAAGTGGTTTTCAGAAAATCAAAGAGTATCTTTTTTAAGAATATGAAAGTGCGCCGCATCTACGATGCAGAAAACCAGACGCTGATGTATGTATCCTATTCCACCAAAGAAACATCCGGCAGTTACAAACACAGCTTATCCACCGTGCCGTTATGGGGAACCCAGGCCTATAACCCGGTTAACGCCACACAGCAATAAACTGCCCGACCGTTCAGATAATAAAAAAGCGGAGTTTTACCTCCGCTTTTTTAATTATAATAATCCGTCAAAATCACTGGCAGCATGCCGTTCCGCTAACTGCACATCACCCCAGGTACGGTTCACCAGCTTACCGCGCTTAACCCCCGGACGTTCAGCCAGTTCATCCGCCCAGCGCAGGACATGCGTATAAGTATGGGCTTCGATAAATTCTGCGGCATCATACAGACCGCCCTGCACCAGCACACCGTACCAGGGATAGATTGCCATATCGGCGATGGAATAGTCATCTCCACACAGATAACGGTTGTCAGCCAGATGACGGTTTAATACGTCCAGCTGGCGTTTGATTTCCATGGTGTAACGGTTAATCGGATATTCAAATTTTTCCGGCGCATACGCGTAGAAATGACCGAAGCCACCGCCCAGCAGTGGCGCACTGCCCATCTGCCAGAACAGCCAGTTAAAACACTCTGCTCTGCCGCTGTCAGTGAGCGGGATAAACGCATGAAATTTTTCAGCCAGGTATTTCAGAATGGAGGCAGATTCAAACAGACGCTGTGGCGGATTCACACAGTGATCCATCATCGCCGGGATTTTGGAATTCGGGTTCACATCGACAAAACCGGAACTGAACTGATCACCTTCCATAATATTGATCAGCCAGGCATCGTATTCGGCTTCTTTGATGCCAGCCTCCAGCAGCTCTTCCAGCAGAATGGTGACTTTCACCCCGTTGGGTGTCGCCAGTGAATAGAGCTGCAGCGGATGCTTCCCCACCGGCAGGGCTTTATCGTGGGTCGGACCGGCGACCGGGCGATTGATGTTGGCAAATTTACCGCCATTGCCCTGCTGCCATTGCCAGACTTTGGGCGGAATGTATGCTGAATCGGCCATGCTTAACTCCATATCGCTGTGATCTGAATCGTATCAGTGTACGGACTTCCCCGGCTCCCGTCAGTCCCATTAAGGATGCGCGGATGGCACAGTCTGTTGCCCTGACCTTTCTGTCATTGACGGCCGGATATACCCCCTGAGGCAGATATTCAATGCCCGGATTGGCGGTGATAATCGGGGCTTTAACGCTTCCCGGAGTATCTTATGTCTGACCTGAAACCCCTGATGCTTGCCACCTCCCCAACGGTAACGGTGGAAGAATACTATGTCGATGAGGCCAAACGGATCAGCGGCAATCCCAAACAGTCGCTGTGGATTGAATATCAGGACAGAAGCGATCAGTTCTTTGCCGGCATCTGGGCCAGTGAGATTGGTGAATGGCGCATCAGCTACACCGAAGAAGAGTACTGCTGCATTCTGGCAGGCGAAAGCGTGATTACTTCCAGCGAAGGTGAAACCTTTACCGCCAGAAGCGGTGACGAGTTTGTGATTCCGGCCGGTTTTACCGGTACATGGAAAGTAGTCGAGCCGACGAAAAAGCGGTTTATTGTTTATGAGAAGGCATAGGGTTTATTGTGACGATAAAACATCGTTCGCAGAGTTTATCTGAGAACAGCCTTCGCGGATAATATTGCGTGGCATTGTCCGGTGCAGGTTTATGAAGCCAATCAGGCCGGTGACAAGCACAACCCAGCCTGAAATGACTCCATCCAGATTATTATTCAACTGTCATTTCAGGCGAATTGTTGTGCGTGTCGGCCGGATCATGAATAAACCGATCAGCATCGGACCGCCACAGAGGGGATAGGAAGGGGATCCATCCCCTTGCAGAGAAACAGCGGCTTTGAATATTCAGCAGGCAAATACTGCAATGAATTCAAACTCACAGCTTCGCATAAATATCCCGCAGTAACTGTTCCGTCTCCGCCCAGCCAATACAGGCATCGGTAATCGACTGACCGTACTGCAGTTCACCACTGTCATTCTGGCGGCCGGCAGCGATGAAACTCTCCAGCATCAGCCCCAGAATTCCGTCGTTGCCGGCAAGGCGCTGATCCACCACGTCATGGGCAATCGGAATCTGGCGCTCATGCTGCTTGCAGGCATTGGCATGGCTGCAATCGACCATGACTTTTGCGTAACAGCCGCCCTTTTCCAGCTCAGCCAGTGACGCGGCAATGGAATCCGCATCGTAGTTGGTCAGGCCGTGACCACCACGCAGTACCAGATGGGTATCCGGGTTTCCGGGGGTGTCGAGCATGGCCATCTGGCCGTCCACATCCACGCCCAGCGTATGGTGGCTGTGACGGGCAGAGATCATGGCGTTGATGGCATTGGCCGCCGAACCGTCGGTGCTGTTTTTGATACCCACCGGCATCGGCAGATGGCTGACCATTTCGCGGTGGGTCTGGGATTCCGAGGTACGGGCACCGATGGCCGTCCAGCTCACCAGGTCATCAAGGTAGCGCATCACCAGCGGATTCAGCGCTTCCGTAGCCAGCGGCAGCCCCATAGCGGCCAGCTTCAGCATGACGGCTCTGGAACGACGCACGCCTTCTGCCATATTGCCTTTGCCATCGCGGGCCGGATCGTAAGCCAGACCTTTCCAGCCAATGCTGGTGCGCGGTTTTTCGACATAAGCACGCATCACGATCAGCAGTTTGTCTTTCAGCTGCTCATTCAGACCGGCCAGCCGGCGGCCGTAATCCAGCACCGCTTCCTCATCGTGAATGGAGCAGGGGCCGGTGACAATCAGCAGGCGCTGATCATTGCCTTCCAGCAGGTCGCGGATCTGTTGGCGCTGCTGTTCAACCTGTACCGCCAGATCATCACTCAATGGCAGTTCAGACTTGAGCTGGCGGGGTGTACTCAGCGGCCGTACCGCCGGGTCATTGCTGTTCTTTGCTGTGCTGTTCTGTGTGTTGGTTTTCATTACCTTATCCTCAGTCAAATTCAATGTGTGTCCGGTGTTGCCTGAGCTGGCAAGCACCGTGTATTGGCGGAATCAGTGCCAATACCGGTACCCGCCGCTGGTAAATCGGCGTGATGGGTACAACACAACAACATCTGACTGAGTATTCATGGTTCGGTGATCCTTAATCTGTTTTCCTGAACGCCAATAACAAAAAACCCCGAGTGGCTGACTGCCAGTCGGGGTTTCCGGTGGCAGTCGGTATTCACCGGACTGCCTTTATTCGTAAGCGCTCGCTTACAGGCGGCCCGGCTCCTGGCTAAAGTAATAGCCATAAGCAAACCACCAGTTAAACACGCGCACAGATGCCGCTGCCGGAGCAGAGGCATAAGATTCAGTGTTGAGATGTGCAGGTGTTTTCGTATTCATAAAATTAATATACGCCTCTCTGGTACGCCATTTCAACCCTTTTACCCTGCTCATACCGCTCACTGCCGCCGCCGGGGCTGAACCTATCAGGCCTGTGCAATCACCACCGCCCGCAGCGGAGCCGGATAGCCTTCGGCCGTGCGGTTAACGTCATCCGGATCAAGGAAATCGGCCAGTGAATTGAAACGCATCCAGTCCGTGCTGCGCTGTTCCTGCAGTGAGGTCTGGTTCAGATCGACCACCCGGGCGTTTTTCAGGCCGGCACGACGGCACCACAGCAGCAGCGTTTCCGGGGTCGGAATAAACCACACATTGCGCATCATGGCGTAGCGGTCTTCCGGCATCAGTACCTGCCCGGGCGGGCCGTCGATGACCAGGGTTTCCAGCACCAGTTCACCACCGGGACGCAGCGCATCTTTCAGTTCCTGCAGATGATCAATGGGGGATTTCCGGTGGTACAGCACGCCCATGGAAAACACCGTATCAAAGGCTTTCAGGCGCGGCGGTACATCTTCCATTTTCAGCGGCAGCAGATCGGCACTGACCTTACCCTGTGCCTGCTGCAGGTATTTTTTGTAGGCCTGAAACTGCATTAAAAACAGGCGTGACGGATCAACCCCGATAACCTGCTGTGCACCGGCGCCCAGCATGCGCCACATGTGATAGCCGGAACCACAGCCCACATCCAGTACAACGCGCCCCTGCAGCGGGGCAATATGCGGCGCCACCCGCTCCCATTTCCAGTCGGAACGCCACTCGGTATCAATGTGGGTAGTGAAAAACTGAAACGGACCTTTACGCCAGGGCATCAGCCCACGCAGCGCCTGCTCCAACTGTTCACTCTGTTCGGCACTCAGTGTGTTGCTGCGCAGCACGATATCGTGGCGGCTGAGATCGGCCTGCACGCCGTTGATATCCGGTAATGCGTTAAACGCTTCCAGCCAGCGCTGCTGATCGCCGTGTTCCTGGTCATGCAGAACCTGCTGCAGCTGATCCGGCAGCAGTTCCGCCCACGGCGCCAGCGCATTGCCACGCATAAACGCCAGTACATCATCAAACCAGGGCAGCAGGGAATTCTGATCAGGCATTATTTAACCGCCAGATAAGACACAAAGTTAAAACACTGATACCAGCGGATAACGCGGAAAAAGCCGGCATCACGCAGGCGTTCCACGTGCATATCGTGGGATTCCGGAATCAGCACATTTTCAATAGCGCTGCGCTTCTGTGCAATTTCCAGTTCGGAATAGCCATTGGCGCGCTTGAAGTCGAGATGCAGTTCATCCTGCATCACCTGTTCCCACGGATCGAAACGGATTTTCTCCGACAGAATCAGCGCACCGCCCGGAACCGTCGCCCGGGCAATACGGGCCAGCAAGTCAGCACGCTGTTGCGGATCAATAAACTGCAGTACGAAATTCAGCGCCGTCAGCGACGCATTTTCCAGCGGATAATCGACGATATCGCCGCAGACCATGGTCACCGGAACACTGGCATCGTCCAGCGCAATATAATGCTCGGCGCGTTCAATCATGGATTGTGAGTTATCAATACCAATGATATGACAGCCTTCGCCCTGCTCTCCGGCATCCTGCACACCATGGCGCATGGCCAGACTGACTGCACCGAGCGAACAGCCCAGATCGTACAGATTCGTGCCCGGACGGGCATAACGGCCGGCAATGATACCCGACATTGCCACGGTTTCTGCGTAGCCCGGCACCGAGCGTTTGATCATATCGGGGAAAACACGGGCGACGGCCTGATCAAAGGCAAAATCAGCCACCTGCCCCTGTGGCTGCTGGTAAATATTATCGGACTGTTGGTCGAAATCAGACATGATGGCTGGCCGCTATTGAAACTGGCGCGCATTTTAGCGGATGCGCGCCCTCCGGCGCCAGCCGCCGGCGTGGCGGAGGTCAGCGCCCGGCATGCAGAATGGCTGATGGAATCTGATCCAGCGGAATGCTTTTATCCACCCCGCCGAGTTTCACCGCTTCTTTCGGCATGCCGTAGACAACACAGCTGGCTTCATCCTGCGCCAGGGTACGGGCGCCGGCATCCTGCATTTCTTTCAGACCGCGGGCACCATCGTCCCCCATGCCGGTCATAATCACTCCCAGCGCGTTTTTACCCGCGGCGCGGGCTACCGAGCGGAACAGCACATCCACCGACGGCCGGTGGCGGCTGACCGGCGGACCATCCACAATTTCCACATGGTACTGAGCGCCGCTGCGTTTCAGCAGCATATGCCGCCCGCCCGGGGCAATCAGTGCGCGCCCCGGAATCAGACGCTCACCGTGCGTGGCTTCACGCACATCAATCTGGCACAGACTGTTCAGACGCTCAGCAAACGCCGCGGTAAATTTTTCCGGCATATGCTGCACAATCACAATCCCCGGACAGACCCGCGGCAGAGCACACAGCACCCGCTCCAGCGCCTGCGTACCGCCGGTGGAGGTCCCCAGTGCGATCACCCGGTCAGTGGTTTCTGCCATCGCCGCACCAGCGCCGGCCGGCAGAATCACATCGGCGTTCAGCCTGGGTTTGACGTCCGGCACCGCCACCGCAACAGGCTGACTCTGCGCACTTACCCGCCGAACCCGTGCCTGACCGGCAGCGCGCACGGCGGCAATAATGCTTTCTGAATCATCCTGCAGAAACTGCTTCAGCCCGACCTTGGGTTTGGTAATGATGCTGACCGCCCCGGCCGACATCGCCTGCATGGTGGTTTCCGCCCCCTTTTCCGTCAGCGTCGAACAGATCACCACCGGGGTCGGGTGTTCTTTCATAATTTTGCGCAGGAAAGTCACACCATCCATACGCGGCATTTCCACATCCAGCACAATCACGTCCGGCCACTGACGGTTCATTTTATCAATGGCAAATACCGGATCGGAGGCTGCGCCAATCACTTCAATGGCCGGGTCTTTATTCAGGGCAGCCGTCAGCACCTGACGCACGACGGCCGAATCATCCACAATCAGAACTTTAATGTGTTCCTGCATACGGGACTATCTCCGCTACCGGATTCTCCGGGTCGGTGGCCCGCTGCCGCCGTACCCAGACATCACCACTCCGGATATCAAATACCACCGTACGGTAACCAAAACCGCCGACATCACTGGCCGTCAGGGTAAAACCGTACCGCTCAAGCAGGCGTTCACCCGCCTCTATATTTCTCAGGCCAATGGGCCGCACCTTGCCTGCATTGGCGGAAAACATATTACCACCGCCAAACATCTTGACCTGATAATCCTTTACCCGGGTTCCGGAACGCCGGATTTTTTCCATCAGTACCGTCATGGCACCATCGGCATAACGCGGATTATCATAGTCTTTGCCCGCGATGGAAAAAGGCAACAGATAATGACACATACCGCCGGTTTTCTGTTGCGGGTGCCACAGGGTAATAGCCACACAGGAGCCCAGTATCGTCCGCACACGGTTTTCTTCCCCACCCCAGAAATATTCGCCAGGATTAAGAAAAACACAGCCGTGCGGGACGACGACACTCATACAGAGGGCTTCTGATAAACAGCCGGCTGAATCAGTTTCAGTACACTGTTGACGCCATTCAGGGTTTCAGAATGGCTGATAAAGAAATAACCACCAGGACGCAGCAACGGCATCAGGCGATCTACTACCTGACGTTTGGTTTCCTGATCAAAATAAATCATGACATTGCGCAGGAGAATAATATCGAAGCCTTTTTCATCCTGATACGTTTCTTTCAGGTTGTGCTGAAAGAACTTAACTCCGGCACGCAGCACAGGATCCACCATCACTTTACCGGTCTGGCTGCCGATACCTTTCAGACAGTATTTTTCCAGTAATGGCCGGGGAATGTTCACCGTTCTGGACTGAGGATAAATACCCTTGCGCGCCTGCTCCAGAACCCGGGTACTCAGATCAGAAGCATGCACTTCCCAGTTACCGGAACCCGTCAGCTCATTCAGCAGCATGGCGATGGTATAAGGCTCTTCGCCGCTGGAACAGGCAGCACTCCAGACCCGCAGCTTACGCCCTGGTTCTTTCAAACTTTCAACCCGGCTACTGAGAAAGTCAAAGTGCTTCTGTTCGCGGAAAAAATAGGTTTCATTGGTCGTCAGCAGATCCACGGCAACCTGCAGTTCACCGCTATTATCCTTATCACTGATAAGATCAAAATAGTCACTGAAGCTGCTGAGATTATAGTGGCGCAGCCGCTTCATCAGCCGGCTGCTGACCAAAGGCTTTTTCGCCGGCCCCATTGAGATGCCGGCGATACGGTGAATCATGATCCGGAATTTTTCAAATTCCCGTTCCGTCAGGCTGACAAATGATTGCTCAGCCCTTTCCCTGATGGCAGACAATGATGCACTTTCTGTCACGCTTCGTCGCCCTGCACAATGGTTTCTTCCAGTTCCGGCTGACCGGCCGCCAGCGCCGATAATTCATCAATCAGCAGAATATGGCCAATATCGAGAATAATCACGAAACGTTCATTAACCTTACCCATGCCGTTAATAAACTGGGATTTGATACTGGCACCAAACGATGGTGCCGGCTCAATTTCACTTGCCGGAATTTCCAGAACTTCATTCACAGCATCGACCAGAATACCGATATCCTGTGTACCACCTTCGCCGTTATCCACTTCGAGAATCACGATGCAGGTACGGCGGGCAACCTGTGTGACCTGCTTACCGAAGCGGGCACTCAGGTCGATCACCGGCACCACCGCACCACGCAGGTTAATCACTCCGCGGATAAACTCCGGCATACGCGGCACTTCGGTCAGGTTGCCGTATTCAATAATTTCTTTGATCGCCAGAATACCGATGGCAAAGGTTTCACCACCCAGCATAAAGGTCAGATACTGCTGTTGGGTCAGGCCTTCATCTTCACCAGACGGATAGGCTTTTTCCACTTCAGGCTTTGCCATAGTGCCTCCTAGAACCGCACAAACTCAGCTTCAGCCGCTGCGGAAGCTTTGGCCGGAGCAGCCGGCTGTAATTTGGCTTTATCCGCTGCCGGGCGGGTTTCAGGCTTTTTTACCGGAGCAGCCCGGAGTGCAGACACAGGGGCAGCAGAATCAGTCAGACTGAAGAAGCTCATCAGGTCCTGCAGCTGGGTGGCCTGACCACTCATTTCTTCGGCAGTAGCCGCCAGTTCTTCGCTGCTGGAAGCGTTCTGCTGGGTAATCTGGCTCAGTTGTTCCATGGCAGTATTAATCTGGGTAACACCGGCAGACTGCTCTTCCGATGCTGCTGCAATTTCCTGCACCAGATCCGAGGTTTTGGTAATGGATGGCACAATTTCATCCAGCAGACGGCCGGCAACTTCGGCCATTTCCACGCTGCCGGAAGCCAGCTCACCGATTTCCTGCGCTGCAACCTGGCTGCGCTCGGCCAGCTTACGCACTTCCGCAGCCACCACCGCAAAGCCTTTACCGTGTTCACCGGCACGGGCGGCTTCAATCGCGGCGTTCAGTGCCAGCAGATTGGTCTGATAAGCAATGTCGTCGATGATGCTGATCTTGTCGGCAATACTCTTCATCGCCGACACAGTTTCTTTCACCGCGGAACCACCTTCACCGGCTTCTTTTGCCGCTTTGGTTGCCATGCCGTCAGTGACCTTGGCGTTTTCCGCATTCTGTTTAATGGAAGCGCTGGCCTGCTCAACGGTGGCACTGGTTTCTTCCACGCTGGAAGCCTGCTCACTGGTTGCCTGACTCATGCTCTGAGCTGTAGCGCTGACCTGCTCAGAAGCACTGGACAGGTTATCAGCAGCACCACGGACATCACCGATAATCTGCGACAGTTTGCCCACCATATTCTGCATGGCAGACAGCAGCTGACCGGTTTCATCCGTGCTGTTCACGTGAATATCGACATTCAGGTTACCGGCTGCCAGCTGATTGGAGGTTTCCACCGCCTGATTAAGCGGCGCAGTAATGCTGCGGGTAATCCAGAAAGCAAAAGCAAAGGCAATAATGATTGCCGCCACCGACAGAATCATAATCAGTACCAGGCCACTGGCCGCCTGTTCACTGGCCAGCTTGCCGCTGGCATTCATATTGTCAGCCTGATATTTAATCAGTTCATTAACGATACGGATGTAATTTGCCTGGCTTGCACGCAGATCACCGAACAGCAGTGCCTGTGCCTCAACGGTACGACCGGCACGGATCAGCTCCATAGCATGATTCTGATCGCCGACATAGGCTTTACGGTAATCGGCGACCTCTGCCATAAGCTGCTTACCGTCGGCAGAATTGATCGTTTCATTCAGTTTATTCAGGCGGTCAGTAATAATTTTGCTGGCGGCCGGCAGACGTTCCATCTGTTGCTGAATTTCCTGACGGTCATCCGACAGGAGTACATTCCGAACCACACGGGCGGAAACATTCAGCTGGTCAATCACATCGTTGGCCCAGGTAGTTTTCGGAAAGCGGTCTTCGGTAATTTCAATAATACTCTCATTCAGCTGCGACAAGCGCATATATGAAGCAAACGAGATAATAACCAGCAGCAGCACCATCAGCCCGAATCCGACGCCAAGGCGAACACCGATACGTAAGTTTTTAAACATTTCCCATCTCCTGACTGACATTAAGATAAGCAGGTGTCAGATACAGCCTGCCTATGTCATGCATTTAAAATCATGTAATCCGGATTACCGGAATTCTGTTTAATTCAGGCGCTGACGGCCCGCTTCTCATGTTCCGAAAAGTAGGTTTCGGCTTCCTGCACCAGCCCGGGAACATCCAGAATCAGCACCACTTCACCACTGCCCAGAATGGTAAAACCACTGATTCCGCTGATCTGGCTGAACATCCGTCCCAGCGGTTTTATCACGGTCTGGAACTCACCCATCAGACGGTCAACCACCAGACCGACCTTGTGCTCGCCATAACGCACCACCACCACACTTTCACGCTCCCGGCGTTGTCCGGATGACGATTCGTCAAAATATTCACCCAGACGGATATAAGGTAAAACTTCACCACGCAGATTCAGGCAGCTGCTGTTGCTGCCGGATTCTTTCCAGGCACCGTATTCCACACACTCCACCACCATATCCAGCGGAATGACGTAACCGGATTGACCGACTCCCACCAGGAAGCCATCGATAATGGCCAGCGTCAGCGGCAGACGGATTTTTACCGTAGTGCCCTGACCCGGCTCGCTGTCGAGTTCCACAGTACCGCGCAGTGCTTCGATATTACGGCGCACCACATCCATCCCCACACCGCGGCCGGACAGGTTGCTGATCTGATCGGCAGTGGAAAAACCGGCCTCAAAAATCAGGTTAAAGATTTCTTTATCGGCCATACCGGAACCATCGCTGATAAGGCCGCGGTCGATAGCTTTGCTGAGAATTTTTTCTTTGCTCAGACCGCCGCCATCGTCGGAAACTTCAATCACAATACTGCCGGCATCGTGGTAGGCATTCAGTTTCAGATTACCCTGCGCCGGTTTACCCCTGGCTTCGCGGATATCGGCGGCTTCAATGCCGTGATCCATGGCATTACGCACCAGGTGCGTCAGCGGATCGGCAATTTTTTCCACCACGGTCTTATCCAGCTCGGTTTCGCCGCCACTGATTTTCAGAACGATGTCCTTATCCAGTTCCTGGCTGACGTCGCGCACCACACGCTGGAAACGGTTAAAGGTGGCGCCGATCTGTACCATACGCAGGTTCAGTGCCGAATCACGCACTTCCTCGACCAGTCGCGATAAGGTTTCGGTGGCCTCCATCAGGTCCGGCATTCCGGAACGCTGGGCGATCATATTGGTTCCGGCACCGGCAATAATCAGCTCGCCGACCAGATTGATCAGAGTATCCAGTTTTTCAGCATCGACACGGATCAGCGACGCTTCCGGCGGACGTGCGTCCTTAATGCTTTTCTGTTTGTTCAGTGCCGCACTCATCACTTCCGGCTGCACGGCTTTTTCTTCAATCAGATATTCACCGATCGGCTTCAGTGATTCATCGCTCTGCTGCTGCGAACTCAGCGCCGCATCCAGTTCACAACGGGTCAGCGTGCCGCAGCGGACGAGAATTTCACCGATCTTCATATCTTCTTCAGGCAGTTCCTGAATCAGACGGATATATTCTTCCCGGCGGCTGTCCGGGGGAAAAATACGGATGCTGCTTTCTTCGCGTACGAATTCGAAAACATTTTCAATGGTTTCTTTGCTTTCATCACTGGCAAAGCTGATTTCAAACCCGGTATAACAGGACTCCGGGTCCATTTTGTCGGCCGCCGGCAGTTCATCCCAGAGGGTCTCAATATGATGAATCCTGCCCAGCGTCGCCAGATAACGGATGAAAGACACCGGGTCCATGCCGTGGCGCAGAACATCGTGGCCAAAACGTAACGACAGGTGCCATAAATCCTGCTCGGACAGTGCAGCGTCTTCTGCTCCGCAGTCTTCGTTTTCATCCGTAAGCGGAACCTCAGTTTCCTGCACTGCGCTCTCTGCCATGTCAGCAGTAACGGAACCGCCGCTGAGATAGGTCGTCAGGCGCTGTTCGATGGATTTGCTCTTGCGCTGCATTTCATCGCTCAGACTCTCTTCGCCGCCGGAGACCCACGACAACAGATCGGACAGATGATCACAACTGGTCAGTAAAACGGCAACCAGATCGGTGGATACCACCAGCTCACCAGCACGCACCTGATCCAGTACACTTTCCACCACATGGGTAAACGACACCAGGTAATCCAGCCCGAACAGACCGGCAGAACCTTTGATGGTATGAGCGGCACGGAATATGGCATTGACGGTCTCGGGATTTTCCGGATCGTGTTCAATACCAAGCAGCGCAGATTCCATATCTTCCAGCAGTTCCCTGCCTTCAGCGATAAAGGTCTGCAGTGCATCATCCATATCCATAAAGTGTCTCCTTAATGGACCCCGGTACCGGCTTCCGCGGTACCCAGAATATTGCTCAGACCACAGAAGCTGAGAAACTCCTGTACCGCATCACTGACCGCAGAAAAACGGACCCGGATATTGCGTTCATCCGTTTCGTTCAGAAACAGTGCCAGAATCTGCAGACCGGAGGTATCCATTTCGAAAACACCGGAAAGGTCCACAGCCACGGTCTGACAATCCTGCAGTGGTGCCAGCATTTCTTCTTTACACTGCATGGCGGTGTAAATCGTCATATCCCCTTGCAGGGCAATGGCGCAGCTGTCGTTTTCGGATGTCACGTTAATCTGCATAACTGTCCCCTTACGGCATAATCAGCTTGGATACTGCGGACAGCATCTGAGCAGGCTGGAAAGGCTTGACCACCCAGGCACGGGCACCGGCAGCCTGACCTTCTTTTTTCTTCTGCTCCTGGCTTTCGGTGGTCAGCATAATGACCGGCGTAAACTTGTAGGCAGGGTTCTTTTTCAGCTCACGGACAAAGGTAATGCCGTCCATATTCGGCATATTGACGTCGCTGATAATCAGATGAATTTTCTGCCCGCTCAGTTTGCTTAATGCATCCTTACCATCACAGGCTTCCAGCACGTCATAACCGGCGCCGCGCAGGGCAATGGCCACGACCTGACGCAGGGATGCTGAATCATCGACAACCATGACTGTTTTTGCCATTTCTGTAACCTCTTAAAAAAACGTAATCTCTTGCTCTTCCGCCTTGCCGTCACTGGCCTGCTGTTTCTGTTCTTCCATGGTGTAACCGGATTCCATCTCCAGCAGCCACTGCTGTGGGTCCGGTAATTCCGTAACACTGCTGTCTGCCAGCATGGCCAGCAGCGCCTGCTGGTTACTGCGTACGTGCGTCAGCACCTGACTGGTACGGTCCTGAAACTGCAGCGACACCAGCACTTCAGAAATTTCATCACTGATCAGGCGACTGTCTTCCTGCAAGGCGTTGTAGGCTTCCGACATATCCGCAGCACCGACGCGGAAACGTTCCAGGAATTCCTGAATCACCTGCTCAGACTGCTTCACCATTTCGGTGTCTTCTTCGGCATAGGAACTGGATGCCGACAGGGTTTTCTGAATCGCGCCATTCACCAATTCCACTTTTTCACGCATGCGTTTACCGGTTTCACCGGACAGAGTGGAGAGCTTACGGACCTCATCCGCAACCACCGCAAATCCCCGCCCCGCTTCACCGGCCCGGGCCGCTTCAATGGCGGCATTCAGCGCCAGCAGATTGGTCTGATCGGCTACATTACCGACATCATCGGCCATGCTTTTCAGCTCTTCGGTAAAATCGGCCAGTACCTTAATCTCATCCAGCAGGTTCACTTTCAGATCCAGGGAGTGGCGGAAGGAGTGAATAATATTCTGCAGGCCATCGCTGCTTTCCTGCAGCAGCGAGAGAATGTCGGTTTCACCGCTGCCATCACCACGACGGGCGGTGCCTTTGCGGCTGATGCTGTTCTGAATATGCTGTACCAGCGCCGAGAAACGGTTGGCAAGATTCTGAATTTCTTCTTCGGTCTGACTGCGCGCCATTTCGATATGGGTCGACCACACAGGTAAGGCCTCGCAGCACAATGCCCGTACGCGGCCATCGTCTTCTGCCGCAGGCGTAACAGACTCAACAGTCATTTCAGGTATATCTACGGATCGAGAAGAGTTGCCCTGACGCAGGGAAAACACAGCCAACGCCATAATAACCAGCGCAGCCACGGCTTCTGCTGCCGCCTGATCCGTGGCCCACATAATAATCACCGCAATGATTAACAGCAGCGTACTGCCATAGCGGGACACGCCGGTCGTATTCCAATTCTCAGCCATTATCTCAGCAAATCCTTAAAATTCTTACTTTCAGGCAGCTGATCTGGCGTGCGTTAACATGTCATTACACGCCAAAAAATGCCCCTGACCTGCACCAAGCATGGCAAAGGACACGTATAACGCTCATCAGAAAAATATGGTTTCAGGGTAGGGTAATAAGAACTTAATGTAGGATTAGCCCTACATTGATGATAAAAATATCAGGGAACAAGCTGGTGTTCCACCGCATAACGCACCAGATCCGCAACGCTGCCGGCCTGCATTTTTTTCATCATCCGGGTTTTATGAGTGCTGACCGTTTTATTACTGATTACCAGCCGTTCAGCAATGTCATTAACGCCAAGCCCGGCCACCAGCAGGTTAAATATTTCGAATTCACGGTCAGATAACAGAGTATGTGGCGAACGCCCGCTGTCAGAATCATTAAAAATAATCTGCTCCGCCAGCACCGGATCAATATAACGGCCACCGTCTGCTACCTTGCGTATTGCCTGCAGTAATTTTTCCGGGTCGCTGTCTTTGGTGATGTAACCACTGGCCCCGCTGCGCAGCGCACGGGTGGCAACCTGCGTTTCATTGTGCATGCTCAGCACCAGTACCGGCAATTCCGGCCAGTGTGAACGGATGCGGCTGATCAGATCAATGCCGCATATACCGGGCATGGTCATATCCATCAGCAACAGATCACAGCTCTGCTGACGCAGGATCGCCATCACTTCACTGCCATTGCTTGCCTCCGCAACCACGCTGATATCCCCGGAGAGGGACAGGATCTGTCTGATACCACCACGCACAATGGCGTGATCATCTGCTATTAACACCTGGATCATATAATTCCGTCACACGGTTACTGTTCAGAGGCACGGTTAACAGAATATCAGTGCCCCTGCCTTCTGCACTACTGATCAGCAGTTTACCACCCAACGCCAGAACCCGTTCCTGCATTCCCAATAAACCGTAACTTTTTTTCTCTTTATGTTTTCTGTGTGGATTAAATCCGATGCCGTCATCGCGCACACTGATCTGCAGCAGGCCATCGGTTTCACTGACACTGATATCAACACGACTGGCCTGGGCGTAACGGCTGATATTCGTGAGCGATTCCTGAATAATTCGGAAAACTGCGACCGCCCGCTGCTCTTCCAGATCAGAGCTGCCAGCAAAACCGCGCAGCCTGGTCTGAATGCCGGTACGTCGGGAAAATTCTGCCAACTGCCACTCCAGCGCATCCTGTAATCCCATATCCAGCGCCGCCGGACGCAGGTCTGAAGCCACCGTGCGTACTGCATGAATTGCCTGATCAACCAGCCCTTTCATATCCCCGATGCGTTGGTAAAAATCCGCCGGCAGGCCCGGAAAGCGCATGGCCAGCAGCGCCACATCCATGCGCAGCGCCGTCAGTAACTGTCCCAGCTCATCGTGCACTTCCCGGGCAATATGTTTGCGTTCATTTTCGCGCACGGTTTCCATTTCTGAGGCCAGCTCACGCAGTAACTGCCGCGACAGATAAAGATCATTCTCGGCGCGTTTGTTATTGGTAATGTTCAGCATAACCCCATCCCAGATCAGGCGGTCGTTATCATTGCGCGGCATGGCGCGGAGGTTAATCCATTTTTCTTCGCCGGAAGCCAGCACGATGCGCCCTTCCCAGTCCCAGACTTTTTTCCCGGCCGCCGAGCGCAGCCGGCTCTGCTCAAAAGCCTCACGGTCAGCCGCGGCAATACTGTCGGTCAGCCGGGAAATATCGTCCAGATAAACCTCAGCCCGGATGCCGAACAGCTGTTCGGCACGGTCATTAAGATAAATAAATGCAAACGTCTGCCCGCCATCCGTGGTCGTGGCCTGGAATACCACCCCGGGAATATTGCTCATCAGTGCATGCAGGCGCATCTGACTTTCCCACAGCCGGCGCTGTGCCCGGCGGCTTTCTGTCACATCAAGATTGGTTCCCACCATTTTATGCACCCGGCCATCCGGGCCGGTATACAGCCGGGCCTGGGAGACCACTTCCCGCACCCCACCGTCAGGCCGGTTGACACGGAATTCAACGTGATAAGGCACTCCCTCGTTGATAGATTTTTCTGCAGCAGTTTTCAGTTTCAGCTGATCGCTGGCATCCAGCAGACTCATAAAACATTCATAACCGGCCTGCTCATGACCGGGATCAATGCCGAAAATACGGAAAGTTTCCTGCGACCATATCTGTTCACCAGTGGCAATCTGCCATTCCCAGCTGCCCAGATGTGCAAGCCGCTCGGCCTCGTGCAGCCGCGCCTCACTGGAACGGATAATATCTTCCGCTTTTTTGTGCTCGCTGATGTCATGAATGCTGGCAATACGGTAATGCACACTGCCGTCATCACGGTAAACCACCGTAATATCCACCAGCACAGGAAATGTGCTGCCGTCCTTACGCCGGTCAACAGACTCATAAATACAGTGGCCGCTGGTATCGGCCTGGCGGATCATTCTGGCCACTTTCTGCAGCTCTCTTGGCTCAACCACCAGCTCCGTGGATTGTCCGCTCAGTTCTTCCTGACGGTAGCCATGCATAGCGGCATAGGAAGGATTGACCAGATCCAGAGTCCGGCCGTTATAGCTGACCACCATACCGACCCCGGTACAGCTGAAAATATTTTCCCAGCGGCTGAGCTGCTGCATGGCCTGTTTATGCGCGGAAATATCCAGTACCTGAGCAATAATGCACCAGGGTTCGCCATTGGCTGTCCGCACCATCACCGCATTAACCTGCACCCAGATAATATGCCCGTCGCGGTGCCGGTAACGTTTTTCCATCTGATAACTGTCTTCGGCACCCGACTGGATGCGCTGCAGTTCCTGCAGCGTGTCAGCAATATCTTCGGAATAGGTCAGCTCAGTAAATAAGCGCCCGACAATGTCTTCTTCGCGGTAACCCAGAATGCGGGTAAATACCGGGTTCACCATCACCACCCGGCCATCCGGTGCAGCAACCCCGATGCCCAGTGGAGCTTTATCGTAAATCATTCTGAATAAGTGTTTATTGTATAAAGTCTCCCCGACACCAAACACTGCCGGATACTCACTGGGCTCTGGTGTGGTTTTATTTAATGACAGGGAACTGATTACCTGGCCGGCATGCCGTTGCTTAAACAACAGATAGAGAAGTGTCAGGGTCGCACTGATGAGAGTAAGCAGCAGCCAGTCGGTGAGATCCGGGTTCATAATTATGTTTCCATGCAGTCTTCAGTCTTGGATCTGTGTCCACTTTCTTCAGACTATATCCGCAAAGTCTGCGGAACAGGAAAAACACTTTACCCTTTTTTAAATAAAAAGATCTGCTTCACAAATTAAAGATATAAATATCAATTAAATGAATTCCGCTGCCGGTGAGGCTACCGGGCAGCGGATTACAGGCGGGAACGGCTCAGTCGTCGGCAGACAGCAGAGTCTGCTGTTCTATATTGTCAAACAAATCCGCTTCAGCGTTGGCATCCTCGACCAGGGTTTTTGCCAGTTCTTTTTTCGCCCGCACTCCCAGCTTACGGAAATTATCCGCCTGACTGATCAGGTTGCCACGACCGGTTTTCATTGAGGTCCAGGCTTCGTCATAACTTTTCTGCACGGTATTCAGTTGTGTGCCAACCTTCTCAAATCTCTCAACCACCAGCACCAGCTTGTCGTATACCTTGCCGGCCTGCTCCGCCAGTTTCTCAGTGCTGCGGTTGCGCCGTTCAATAGCCCAGATGCTGGACACAGTACGCAGCGTCGCCAGCAGGGTGGTTGGCGTAACCACTACGATGCGTTTTTCAAATGCTTCCGTAAACAGTGCTTCGTCCTGCTGAAAGGCCAGCATAAAGGCCGGCTCCACCGGCATAAACAGGAAAACAAAATCCGGCGAATTAAGACCTTCCAGCTGCTGATAGGCTTTTTCACTCAGACTGCGGATGTGATGGCGCACGGCATCGGTATGCCGTTTAGACGCAGCCTCGCGCTGTGTGTCATCTTCCGCATTAACGTAATCGGTATAGGCGTTCAGAGATACCTTGGCATCAATCACAATATGTTTGCCTTCCGGCAGATTGATAATCACATCCGGACGATAGCTTCTGCCGCCGTCATCCTGGTGCACCTGCTCACGCACATATTCTTCGCCTTTGCGCAGACCGGAGCGGTCGAGGACTGTTTCCAGCACCATCTCACCCCAGTTACCCTGCATTTTTTTCTCGCCACGCAGCGCCGTGGTCAGCGCATGGGCTTCGGCCGTGATCTGCTGATTCAGTTTATGCAGGCTTTCGATCTGGGTTTTCAGTTCAGTACGGTCTTTGGCATCGGCAAGGTACACGTCGTCAACTTTCTTGCGCAGGCCTTCCAGCTGATCCTTGAACGGGCTCAGCAGCGAATCCAGCCCTTTCTGGCTCTGTTCACTGAACTGGCGGTTTTTCTCTTCAAAGATTTTATGCGACAGATGCTCAAACTCTTTCAGCATCTGCTCTTTACTTTGCTCCAGCAGCTGCAGTTTTTCTTCCGCGCTGCGCTGTTCCTGGCTACGGGCTTCTTTTTCGGTCGCCAGCTGGCGCTGTATGCCGGTTAATTCCTGCTGTAATTCCCGGCTCTGCTGCTGCAGCTCATCGTACTGCTGTTCCAGCCGCTGCTGTTGCTGCTGCAGCGACTCCGCCCGCTCCTGCCAGCGCGTCTGTTCAACCTGATGCTGCGCCACTTCGCCCTGCAGCCGCTGAGCGTCCTGCTGCACAGTCTGCAGCTGCTGCCCGGCCGCAGCCAGCTGTTGCTGTGCCTGCTCCAGTTCCTGTTGCAGCGCCTGCTGTATTTTCTGCTGCCGTGCGTGCTGTACTTTCCAGCCGCTAACAGCACTGGCCGCCGCAGCGGCCAGCGTAGCCAGTATCCAGTATGTCAGGGGAAATTCCGTCATCATTCTGCTCTAAAAATTCATCCGTAAACCGGCCATCAGGCTGCCGGCTTCCACTTCGTTGAAATCCATGCGGCTGTATTCCAGTACCATGGATGCACCCGGATACTGGCTGCGCTGGCCACTGCCAAAGGCAATGCCCACACTTTTCACCACCGAGCAGCTGTTCTCTGCCCAGTCGTTTTCCAGCCCGGTAATCACCACCTGCCAGCACTGGCGGCCATAGCTGACATAAGGACCACTGCCATTGCCCAGCGGCAGGCGCAGACGCACATCCACTCCGGTGCTGATACCATCCATCTGCTGTTCCGCACTCTCCGTGTTCACCACCTTATCCCCCCACAGCCACATGGAGAAGCCGGTACTCAGACCCGGCAGCCATTCAATGCCGCCAGCGGCGCGCATCATTTCGGTTGTTATGGCCGTATTGCGGTCTGCCATTTCCTCGTCCGGCTGATTCAGGGTCAGCAGTGTGCCGCCCAGTGTTACTTCGCCATAACCCGCCGGCCAGGCCGTTGCCCCTGCAGCGCCGGTTATCAGTGTGCTGCCCAGCAGCCAGACGGTAATCCGTTTCATAACAGACCTGTCGGTAAAAGTTGCTGCTATTGTCCCAGCATCATCCGGCATTGAATACTGGGTAGATATACATATCTGTATTTAAAAACAGCACTGAAGAGGTAGCGGGGCATGCCGTCCCTGCAACAGATCATCGGCAGCGGCAAAGCCTGGCAGATGCGCCACAACAGGCGTGACAGCCGGCCTGAACGGCCGATCAGCAGTGGCTTTGCCGCCCTCAACCGGCACTTGCCCGGCGGCGGGCTGCCCGGCCGGGTGTGCGCAATCTACGCCGCCAGGGTTGATATCAGCCAGCATTCTGTGATGCCCCCGGGAGAGGAAAAACAGGTGCGGTGGAGTCTGATGGAAGGACTGAACAGCGGTCACTGCAGTGCTGTATCAGTTGGCCGCCAGCAGTCATCACAGCCTGTGCTGGCTGTGGCCGCAACTGCCGTTTGATCCGTCCGGCACGGCGGCCGGGGTTACCTTTGTCACACCGGAAGACGAAACCGGCAGTGTGAATCTGGTGGCCTGAAAAAGCTTACGCGATTCTCACTGATGCCGGTGTCAGCCTGTACAATCAAGCAACCGGGGCCGCCGCTTCGGCCGCTGCCTGCTGACGCAGCAGGAACCGCTGAATTTTACCGCTGGAGGTTTTCGGCAATTCGCTGACAAAAGCAATTTCACGCGGATAAGAATGCGTCGACAGATTCATGCGCACATGCTGCTGCAGCTCATCCACCAGGGTCTGGTCGGTAAAGTATTCCGGGCGCACAACCACAAAGGCCTTCACAATCGTGCCACGCTTTTCATCCGGTTTGCCTACCACCGCACTTTCCAGCACCGCCGGATGCTCGAGCAGCGAACTTTCCACTTCTGCCGGCCCGATGCGGTAACCGGCGGACGCAATAATGTCGTCATCCCGCCCGGTATAAGAGTGCGAGCCATCGCCATGACTGATCACCACATCGCCGGTGAGATAATATCTGCCCTGAAATGGCTTTCTGGCATCGCCCATATAACCGCGGAAGAAAAATAACGGCGAGTTTTCCATATCCACAGCCAGCTCACCACTCTCACCGGCCGCCGCTTCTTCGCCGTCCGGCTTCAGTGCCACCAGCCGGTAGCCCGGAATCTGATAGCCCATACTGGCATCGCGGCGGGTGTGTTCAAATTCGTGAAAATTCGCTGACGTCATACCGGTTTCGGTCTGCCCGTACTGATCACAGACGCGGCAGTTCAGTTTACGCTGCGCCCAGTTAACCACTTCCGGATTCAGCGGCTCGCCGGCACTGCTGGCAACCCGCAGCTGAATATCCGGATAGTCGTCCAGCAGATGCTCATTGGCCATCAGCAGACGGTAAGCCGTCGGTGCGGCTGCCAGATTGGTAATGCCGTAGTGGCGCAGAAATTCAAAGGTATTTTCAGCAGTAAAACCGGCTTCGTTGTAATGAATGGTGCAGCCCAGCAACAGTGGTCCGACAATGCCGTAATACAGACCGTAGGCCCAGCCCGGGTCCGCCACATTCCAGAAATTATCGTCGTCGCGCACGCCCACCGCGTATTTCATATACATCCAGAATGCCGGCAGTGCCCGCGCCGGCACTTCCAGCCCTTTGGCCTTACCCGTGGTACCAGAGGTGAACATCTGCAAAATGGGATCATCGGCGCCGATCAGCACTGCTTCATGCTCATCCGGCTGCCCGGCCAGCACCTGATCAAAGACAAAATCTGCCTCAGCGCTGAGGCGCCCACTGTCGCTCACCAGCACCACCGGCGGCAATTGCGCAATATCCGACAGTTTCGGCCACTGTTCTTCATTGGTTACCAGCAGGCGGGTGCCGGCCTGCTGCAGGCGGTAGTCAATGGCGCCGGAGCCGAAGGCGGTGAACAGCGGCTGATAAACGGCCCCCGCCCGCAGCGTTCCCAACACACAGATCAGCAGCTCCGGTGTGCGTGGCAGCAGACAGGCAACGCGGTCACCGGGGCCAATCCCCTGTGACTGCAGAAAACCGGCGAAACGGGCGGCCTGACGCTGCAGCTCAGCGAACGTCATTTCACCCCGCGAGCCGTCAATACGCTGATAGCGCAGAGCGACTTTATCCGGGTCGTGAGCGTGGCGGTCACAGATTTCTGTGCACACATTCAGCCCCTCGTCCAGGCTGCCCTGCAGCATCCGGGTAACGGCATCAACCGAGAAGTCTTTGACGAAAGCGTCATAACGTGTTGTTTGCATTCTGGATTACCTTCTTGTTCTTGTTTTTGAATCGTGGTTATTTTCTTATTGTATGAGTCCATGCTAAAGCAGCGCGGAAGCAGAACAGAATGACAGGATTCAGCAGATAACTTGACAATTTTTGCACGCCTGACTTTACGGAATATGACAGAAACCACCCCATGAAAAACCTGACGTTTTCATCGCATTATGCCCGCGCCGCCCTGTATGGCCTGGAACAGAATCAGGGCGACAGCTCGGCCTTACTGCGCAGTAAAAATATCGATCCGCGGCTGATAGATGAACCGCTGGCGCGCATTCCCACCGACCAGTTTGTGCGCCTGTTCCGCCTGATCTGGAAACGTCTGGACGACGAATTTATGGGCCGCACCCGGCAGCCCTGCCGGGTTGGCCATTTTCACCTGATGGGCTCACTGGCGGTGCATGCCGATAATCTGCAGCAGCTGCTGCAGGAAAGTATCCGCTGCTACCGGCTGTTCTCTGACGATATTGTTATCCGTCTGGACACCCGTGGTGAGGAAGCGGAACTCAGCCTGCAACACCGCTCACCGCAGCTGGACCCGGATAACTTTCTGGTGGAATGGCTGCTGCTGGTATGGCACCGGCTGAGCGGCTGGCTGATCGACCGCAAAATTGTGCTCAGCAAAGCCACCTTCACCCACCCGCTGCCAGCCCACTTTGATGAATACCGTTTTGTGTTCCCCTGCCGCTGCTATTTCAGCCAGGCGCGCAACAGCCTGTTTTTCAGCAAAAATCTGCTGACCATGCCGGTGGTACGCTCCCCCGCAGAGCTGGATGAATTTATTCTGAATTCGCCGCGTGACCTGATTGTCTGGAGTGAAGAAGACGACAGCATGACCACGCAGGTACGGCGTCTGCTCGAAAGTGGCGCCAGCGACCGCCTGCCCAATCTCGACTGGGTGGCAGAACAGCTGCATACCACCTCGTATACGCTGTCGCGCAAACTGAAATCGGAAGGCAGTTCATATCAGAAAATCAAAGATAATCTGCGCCGTGATCAGGCGGTGGTGATGCTGACCCGGCAGAACCTCAGCATCGCCGATATTTCAGCCCAGCTGGGGTTCGCCGAACCCGGTGCCTTTTCCCGCGCATTCAAAGGCTGGACCGGCGTCAGCCCGCTGGCTTACCGCCAGCAGGAGCAGTAAGACGGCTGCGCCAGCCGCGGCGATGATCCGCCATATGGCAGACATCAAAGCCGTGCAGCCTCTAAGCTGGGCAATGCCCGGCAGAGCTACCGCCGTCATTGCGGGCACTGACCGCCCCCAGGGCCGGTCACTTGTCACCATTTCTATCAATTATTGAATCGTCCCCCAAAGTTCAGTACTCTCAAAGCCAAGCAGGGATGCCGCTGTACCGTCTATATACGGATCGTCAAACGATTCTCCTCCCCGCTTAAATCCCATGATCAGGCCCGCGCTGTTCCTGCCCTGCGCTTATAAGGATGGGCGGTAGCGTATCCGGGATAAGAAGCCGTGCATTACCGCTTACGCGGCCGGAAAGTACTGCAGGAAAAACACCTGTATACACAAACAGTATATTGAAAGACTTCCGCAAGGTTGTGCGCGTTTTCGCTCCGCAGGGAAAACACGCATGCCCGGATTGCTTCTTCCGGCTTCGGAAACGACCTGAAAAATCAAGAGCCTGGCTTTTAAGAAAAAGTGATAACGCGCAAAGAGCAAAGAATCCATCAGAGTGAAAACGCGCATGCGCGTTTATATTCTGACCAGAAAGAAAATAAAGGCGATTTTATCAGCTTTATCAATAAGTTAGAGTGCAAGCTTAAACATCATGCAAGGTGTGTAAATGAGCATGCCTACAAATAAACTGTTGTTTGCACGGGCAGACAGCGCGATACCTATGAGTGTAGCGGTAAATTCTGAAAAAACTGTATATTAATGCAGTATTAGAATTTTCGCATTTATGGGAAAAGGGTATTGGAAAGGGAATTGACAGCGCACTACTCTTCATCAACCTAGAGAATAAGTAGCTGCCGCTGAACAAGTCGTGATTTGTTTCAGTGGACAGCTACTTATTCTCTAGGTAGAGCGGTGAGTTGTCATACTGTTTCTCCCTTCGCGCTTTCCCCCGGAAATTGCGACCTTGCATGCCTGACCCATCAGGCAATGGTTAAGTGTTGGCAATCAAACAACAATGCACAGAAAGAGACCGCGTAAAAAGCACGCGGCTCTTTTGCTAATCGTTAGGCCTTAGGAAAGTATGAGCAATCTTCGAAGCCCCGACTTAAGAACACGAGATATAAGAAAACTTGTGAGTTATAAGTCACGGGATATTTCCTGGGATAAAGGTTGCGACGAAACGAGTGAGTGGGTTCTGGCATCTATTGTGAATGAAGTATACAAAGAGAAGCTTAAAGCTTGGCTGGCAAGTAAAAATATATCCCCAGATAATAGAGGTTTAAAGATTGATTCTGGGTGGAAAGAGCCAAAGCGAGTGTCATGGGAAGAATTCTTAGTAACTCCAGAAATCCACTTTGGAAAAGAAATGTTTGAAGTCTATGACATCGATTTAAAATGGGTCATGGAATATCAACCACAAGAGATTGTAAGGTTTGGGCGTTACAAATAATCGGCAATGGCCTAACAAGCGGCTGCAATCTGACCTCCGGCAGTTGAGCCGGGCGTTAGCTGTCAACTAGATACCTCTAAAAATTATCGCAATACAATAATAATTTGTTGACATACGATAATATCTTCATACAATGCATACTACGAATTGAGCCAGGCATTGAAGAGGAATCATATGAAAAAGTTATCGAAAGTAAAAATATTAAGTAATTGGGTATATAGGGCTTTATCAATTGGCATCGTATTTATCCCTATTTACTATGTGTCGTATTGGTTCCACCTAGTAAATCATATTACGCTCCCACTAATTGCCGTTAATACAAGCGCCACACCAATCACGCCACACGAACTTCCAACTGAAATACTAGCTGCTGGCTTTATTTCGAGCTTACTTCCACTTATTGTGTTGGTATTTGTCCTTCTTAATTTAAGGAAGATATTTCTGTTCTATAAAGATGGTGTTATTTTTTCATTCGAGCACGTCATTCTATTTAAAAGAACCGCAAAATTACTATCCATATGGGTTGTTTTATCCGTCATCTACGAGTCAGTTAAAAGCGTTCTTTTTTCATTGAATAACCCTGTTGGCGAAAGAGTTTTGAGTATTGGGTTTGGCTCTGAAGAGGTGACCGTAATAATAGTGGCTGCTTTTATCTATGTTATCGCGTGGGTTATGGACGAAGGTCGAGCATTGGCTGAAGAAAATCAGATGACGATATAATAGGTTTTTTGATGGCAATTAAAATTAACCTTGACCTTGTGTTGGTAAAAAGAAGAATGAAGTCTAATGAGTTGGCTAAGTTGGTGGGAATTACGGAACAAAACCTTTCAATACTAAAAAGAGGAAAGGCAAAAGCAATTAGAGTTAGTACGCTAGATGCAATTTGTCAGCACTTAGAATGTCAACCAGGCGATATTCTTGAATATACGGATGATGAATAAATCAGCTAACAATCGCATGCACACGGGGCGTAACGTTAGCTGGTAAGGCGATTCAGACCTATGAGTAAGGCTAAAGAAGAAACTACGACCGATAGGATTACTCCTGAACAGTACTCAGAGTATTTTCGTGGGAAGGAAGATAAGGCGCTTGAGCGGGCGCAAGATATCCGCAAATTCGAAATAGACCTTTACTGGAAGCGGGCTACCTATTTCTGGACCTTTATAGGCGCCACTTTAGCGGGCTTTCTAGCTATACAAGCATCAGGAGCACAGAACAAGCAGGATCTATCAGTAATTTTATCCTGTTTAGGCGTGGTGTTTTCTTTTGCCTGGCTCTGTGTCAACCGGGGCAGTAAGTTCTGGCAGGAAAATTGGGAAAAGCACGTAGATATTTTGGAGAACGAAGTCACTGGGCCACTCTATAAGGTCGTTTTATCGCGAAATTTAGACGATTACACAAAATCGGAGAAGGTTCGCGATTGGATGACTGGTCCTAGCGCTTTATCAGTTTCGAAGATTAACCAGCTCATTAGCCTATATGTTTCTACTTTATGGGTACTACTGCTGTGGTATTCACTCCCTCCTTTTGACTTTTCGTCTCAGGTGAATTGGTTCTACTGCGGATTAATAGGCCTGACGATAGCTGCGTGCGTTTCGTTCGTGTTAAATCTTGGCAGAACATACCGTGGTGGATATTGGCATAATGCAGAGCTACGCAAGTCCCGAATAAAGCCAGCTAACAATCAAATGCAGCCGACGCCGAAAGACGGCGCGGCTGATTAGTAGCGTTAGGCGGAATAGGTTATGAACTTTAAGCTAGAGCAAAAAGAAATAAACTCAGAAATCATAAAGATTCCATCTGATAATTTTTGTTTTCTTGGACCAGAACTGTACTTAAAAGATTGCGAGCTTGTAAATCAAGCCGCAGCAAAAAATCTATCGTTTTGTGGCTTTGATATGAAAGGCGGTAAATTTAATACAAAAAAGAAATTATCTGATTTTCAAATGAAAAATTGTAATTTCTCAGACGTTCAATTTGAAGGTGTCTATTCTGGTTGTGATTTTGGCATTGAAAGTAGTATCCAGAATTGTTCTTTTAAAAATTCAACTTTAGATAACTGTAGGTTTATTGATACAGATTTATCAAATATTGTTTTCCCGGAAAAACATCATATAGTTCTCTTAAAAGATGATATCCATAGGGCTGCTGAAAACAAGGATTCATTAGGTCCTAAGCTTGGTATCTTTGTTGGTGTATTAAATAGCCCAACGCCTGGCCCATTATCAGCGGTTGTATTAAATATTAATTTACTAGCAAAACGTCTTAAAATTTCAGAAGCTAAGATTCAGGTATTAGGTAAACAAAAATGCGCCTACAAGCGCGTCAATTAGGATGTGATCTCCCCCCGCTTTAACGGACACCAAAGTCAAACTGACAAGGTGTCCAATGCCAGAATATAATCAGCCAAGAAAGACCTGGCAGTATTCAAATGAATTTAAAGTGAAAGCAGTTCAGCTAAGTGATCCTGCCCCGCTTTAACGGACACCAAAACCTGACCGTTGAAGTGTCCCGGAGCTTAGCTTAACTAAGCCCCGGCAGCACCCACTGAAACCAGAATCCTCTCGCAAAAAGCCATTTACGGCTTTCACAGCCACCCCCTTCCTACAACATCTCAACAGCCACAGCCGTTGCCTCACCGCCACCGATACAGAGAGACGCCACCCCCCGTGTCAGCCCGCGTTGTTGCAGTGCATGCAGCAGGGTCACAATAATACGTGAGCCGGAGGAGCCGATCGGATGGCCCAGTGCGCAGCCGCCGCCATTCACATTGACGTTCGCCGCCTCCAGCCCCAGTTCCTGAATGGCCAGCAGGGTCACCACCGCAAAGGCTTCGTTGATTTCGTACAGGTCAACGTCTGCCTGAGTCCAGCCGGCTTTATCCAGCACCTTACGAATGGCTCCCACCGGCGCCAGAGTAAATTCAGCCGGCAACTGTGCGTGTGTGGCATGGGCGACGATCCGCGCCAGCGGTTTTGCGCCTGCGGCCGTTGCCGCAGCAGCGCTACTCAACAGCAGTGCTGAGGCACCGTCACTGATGGAGCTGGAATTCGCAGCCGTGATGGAGCCCTGGTCGCTAAACGCCGGTTTCAGCTGCGGAATTTTTTCCGGTCTGGCGTTACCCGGCTGTTCATCCGTGTCCACCAGCGTTTCTCCCCGACGACTGCTGACGCTGACGGCGACTATTTCATCGCGGAAACGGCCCTGTTCGATGGCGGCCAGTGATTTCTGCAGTGATGCCAGGGCAAATTCGTCCATGACGTCACGGCCGATGCCGTATTCATCGGCGCTGCGCTGAGCGAACACGCCCATCAGGCCGCCTTCGTAAGCGTCTTCAAGGCCATCCAGAAACATGGAATCCAGCACCTGACCATGACCCATGCGCATGCCCTGCCGCGCTTTCGGCAGCAGGTAAGGTGCCTGACTCATGTTTTCCATGCCGCCGGCCACCATCACCTGACAGGTTCCGGCGCGGATCTGGTCATGCGCCAGAATCACAGCCTGCATACCCGAGCCGCACATTTTATTCACTGTGGTACAGCCGCTGCTGTCGGCAATGCCGGCGGCACGCGAGGCCTGACGCGCCGGCGCCTGACCGAGGCCGGCTGGCAGCACACAGCCCATCAGCACCTGTTCCACCGCCGTTGCCGGCAGGCCGGAACGTTCCACCACGGCGCGGATGGCCGCCGCCCCCAGCTGCGGTGACGGCACACTGCTCAGCGCGCCCAGCATGCCACCCATCGGCGTGCGGGCAGCCCCCAGAATTACGATATCCGTGTCTTTCATTATCGGCTCCTTATTTTCCCAACAGCGAACGGGCGATCACTTCTTTCATGACTTCCGAGGCACCGCCGTAAATACGCTGCACCCGGGCATCGACAAACGCGCGCGACACCGGATATTCACGGGTGTAGCCATAACCACCGAACAGCTGCAGACAACCGTCGGCAACCTGAAACTGCATTTCACTGGCGCTCAGTTTGGCCATTGAGGCGGTGGCGGCATCCAGCGCTGCGTCGCGGTAGCGCGCGATGCATTCATTCACAAAGGCCTGGTTGATACGGCAGGCGGTTTCCATTTCGGCAATGCGGAAGCGGGTATTCTGCAACTGGCCCAGCGCCTGCCCGAACAGCTGCCGTTCACCGCAGTAGGCGATGGTCTGCTCCAGTACACCGCGCGCCGCAGCACAGGCCAGAGCGGCGATCACCAGTCGTTCACGCGGCAGTTCCTGCATCAGATAAACAAAGCCCATCCCTTCTTCACCAAGCAGGGCGGAGGCCGGCAGATAGAGGTTGTCGAAGAATAATTCGGAGGTGTCGCCACAGTGCTGGCCGATTTTTTCCAGATTACGGCCGCGGCTGAATCCGGGCTGCGCGGCATCCACCAGAAACAGACTGATACCTTTCGCCCCGGCACTGGCATCGGTGCGGGCGGCAACGATCACCAGTCCGGCGTGCTGGCCATTGGTAATGAAGGTTTTGGCGCCGTTCAGCACATACCCCTCTCCTTCGCGGCGGGCACTGGTACGCATGCTCTGCAGATCACTGCCGGCACCGGGTTCCGTCATGGCAATGGCACCCACCACCTCGCCGCGGGCCATGCGCGGCAGCCAGTGCGCCTGCTGCTGAGCATTGCCCAGATGCTGCAGATAGGGTGCGACAATATCGGAATGCACCATGACATTGGTTGCCAGTGCACCGAATCCCAGGCGTGCCATTTCGGCCACGATCAGCACCGAATAATCAAACGGCACGGCACAGCCACCGTGCTCTTCAGCCATATCCACACACAACAGGCCGGCGTCTCCCAGCTGTTGCCAGAAGGCCGCCGGGATAATGCCGTCATGCTCCCATTGCTCGTAATGAGGTGCCACTTCGGCCTGCAGAAAGCGCACAACGGTGTCGCGGAATAATGCCTGCTCCTGCGGTTCACGGATCATATTATTCATCGCCTGCCCTCCTCAGCGTGGTGCCATGCGCAGCGCACAGTCGAGCCGCACGGTTTCGCCGTTCAGCACCGGATTGCGCACCATCTGCTGCACCATCAGCGCGTATTCCTGCGGCCGTCCCAGGCGTGACGGGAATGGCAGCGTCGCCGCCAGACTGTCCTGCACTTCCTGTGGCATCGCCGCCATCATCGGCGTCATAAACAGACCCGGGGCAATGGTATTCACACGGATACCGTGGCGCGCCAGTTCACGGGCGGCCTGCAGCGTCATCGCCACCACACCGCCTTTGGAAGCGCTGTAAGCGGCCTGACCGATCTGACCTTCAAAGGCGGCAATGGAAGCGGTGTTGATAATAACGCCGCGTTCACCGTCAGCATTGGCGTCACGCCCGGCCATCTCAGCCGCTGCCAGTCGCAGCAGGTTAAAGGTGCCGGTCAGGTTCACCTGAATCACCCGGGCAAACTGTTCCAGCGGCATCGGACTGCCGTCCTTAGCGACAATTCTGCCGGCCGGTGCAATACCGGCACAGTTAACCGCAATGCCACAGGGGCCGTGAGCTTCCCGCGCCAGCCGGAAAGCCTGTTCAGCACTGTCGGCGGATGACACATCACAACGGATAAATAACGCACCGGTTTCAGCCGCCAGTGCCTGCCCCTGCTCTTCCTGCAGATCGAGAATGGCGACCCGGCAGCCTTCGGCGGCCAGCGCCCTGACGGTACTTTCACCCAGACCGGATGCACCGCCGGAAACGATGGCGGGGATTTGATTAAATTCCATGATTTTCCTCTTATTATTGAAATACCGGTAATACCGGGCAAATCACGGAAGCAGTGTGAAACAGGCCCCGGCCTTAAGCCATGACATGTTCAGGCAGGAAAATTGATAAAAAATACAGCAGAGAAAAAGCGCGCCGCCTCAGCACGGCTGCCTGGGCAGTTCAGAAGGTGATTTTCATAATGGCAATGGGGCTGCCATGACAGACAGCCTGCTCGGTCTGACGGAACCCCAGACGTTCATACAGTGCCATCTGATCTTCGGTAAACAGATATAAATGCGGCAGGCCCTGTTCCTGTGCCTGCTGCAGTACGCCCTGCAACAGGCAACTACCCAGCCCGCGGCCACGCTGATCAGCACGGATAAAAACATTGGCCAGCCAAGGGGATAAATGCGGATGGGAATCCAGATCTTCCTGCAGAATACTGGCCGTGCCGAGCACCTCTCCGTCTTCGGTCAGCAGCCAGGTGGAGGGCAGAATATCGTCCGCCATGGTTGCCTGCAGACTGGCGGTGAAACTGGCCAGGGTGTCATGCGGATACAGCGCCTGCCATTCGCGGTAATGCCAGCCGGCAATATCGGCCAGGCAGCCGGGTTTTTCTTTCAGGTGGATAATCTTCATCACATTCCGTCAGGCAAGCAGTTCAGTCAGCCGGTTAACCACCCAGTCAGGTGACGAAGTACGGATATCCTCGCCATGGTTATAACCATACGTCACCGCCGCACAGGCAATGCCCGCCGCTCTGGCGGCGCGCATATCGGTTCTGGAATCACCGATCATCAGCGCCTGCTGCGGATCAACCTGCCAGGTCGCACAGGCATGCAGCAGTGGTAAGGCAGAGGGTTTTTTCTCCGCCAGATCATCGCCACACAACAGCTGCACAAAACGCTCATTCCAGCCCAGTGACGCCACCAGCGGCAGCGTAAACTGACGGGATTTATTGGTAATCAGCACCTTGCTGACGGCGGTCGCGGCAAACCATTCCTCAACGCCAGGATAAACACCGCTGGCATCATCAAGTGTGGCCCTATAAGCCGGATCAAAATAATGATGTGCCGTTACCAGGTCACTGGCTGGCAACGCCAGTGCTGCCTCTTCATCCCCCAGCGTCAGCGTGCGCCGCAGCAGCATATCAAGACCGTTGCCGACCCAGTGGCTGACCTGCACGGCGGTAACGGCAGGACGCCCCAGCTCTGCCAGCATCACATTCACGGCTTTATGCAGATCGGGCACGCTGTCGATCAGGGTGCCATCCAGATCCAGCATCACCAGCGCCGGGCCGCCGGCGCCGAAACGGGCGCTGATGCCGGCATTCCAGACGGTCATTTTTCCGCCGCGGCGGCGATTTCTGCGCGCATCTGATCGATCACGGTTTTATAATCCGGCGCGTTGAAAATGGCGGAACCGGCAACAAACATATCGGCACCGGCGGCGGTAATTTCACGGATATTATCCGCTTTCACACCGCCATCGATTTCCAGCCGGATATCAAAACCGGAGGCATCAATTTTGGCGCGCGCTTCGCGCAGTTTATCCAGCGTACCGGGAATAAAAGACTGGCCGCCAAAGCCCGGGTTAACCGACATCAGCAGCACCACGTCCAGCTTGTCCATCACATAGTCCATGTAATGCAGCGGTGTTGCCGGGTTAAACACCAGCCCCGCTTTCAGGCCGGCGGATTTGATCAGCTGCAGGCTGCGGTCGATGTGCTCAGAAGCTTCCGGGTGGAAGGTGATATAGCTGGCACCGGCGTCAATAAAATCACCGATAATGCGATCCACCGGCTTCACCATCAGGTGCACGTCAATCGGTGCCTTGATGCCGTAATCCCGTAATGCCTTACAGACCATAGGGCCAATCGTCAGATTCGGCACATAGTGGTTATCCATCACATCAAAGTGAATCACATCCGCACCGGCGGCGAGGACGTTATCCACTTCTTCCCCCAGACGGGCAAAATCGGCGGACAGAATGGATGGGGCAATCAGGTAATCTTTCATAACAGATCCGGCATTGTTCAGTTCAGGCGGCATTGTACGGTTCCGGCCGGTCCGGCACCAGCGGGAACAGCTTTTGCTTTATCCCCTGCTGATACCCGGAAACCGCGGAAACCTGACACTTATGCCATTGCCGGCCTTACTGACAATACTGCTGCAACCCCTGCGCCGCGCCTGCTGGCTGGGCCTGCTGCTGACCGCTGCCATTCACGCCGCTGACGAAGACGACGGCCAGACCTTGCCGGCCGCCGACAGCGCAGAGGAAAGCGCTGCCGCCAGCCCACCGCCGCCAGCACGCGTACTGCCCGACAGCGAACGCCAGCGCCATCAGGGCGTCAGCGACTATCTGAACCTGCATAACCGGCAACAGGAAATGGTGGCGCTGGTAACAGAAGAAACCCGCTTTTATGGCCTGTTCCTGCAGGAAACAAACGGCGCCCCTCAGGGCGGCGTGCTGATCCTGCACGACAACGGTCAGCACGGTCACTGGCCACAACTGGTGGCGCCACTGCGTGAATCCCTGCCCGGCAACGGCTGGGCAACCCTCAGCATCGAATTACCGGACAGCCCGCAGCAAACGCTGTCACCGCGTCCGCAGTATGCGGCACCGGCCACGGACGAAGACACAGCGGCTGATGATGAAGAAACCGCAGACGACAATGCCACCACGACAGCAGCAGCGGCCAACGCCTCCAGCGATGAGCAGGCCGACAACGCCGGCCCCAGTCTGAGCAGTGACGCCGGAAGCGATGATGAGAACAGCGCTGCTGACGGAGCCGCCGGCCAGGAACCCGCCCTGCCACGCCTGACCACCCTGCCGCCACTGCCGGACCCGGCGCAACAGACAGAAACGGCAGCCGAACCCGGGCAGGAAGACGCCGCCGGAATTTACCGCCGGCAGATGCTCGGCCGTATCCGTGCCGGTGTGGCCTACCTGAATCAGCGCGGGCAACTGAACATCGTCATTATCGCCACCGGCAACAGTGCCAGCTGGGCCACCGCCTTTATGCTGGAACGGCCCGGAACCGTGACCCGCAACACCAACAATGCGGACGCGGAAGACCGCGGTTATACGCTGGTGATGATTGATGCCAGCGACAGCCGTTACAGCCAGGTGCCGCTGGACCAGCAACTCAGCGGCCTCAATATTCCGGTGCTGGATCTGATCAGCCCGCTGGGCATCAGCGCGGAAAGCGACATCCGCCGCCGCGCCGGCAGCATGCGCCACAAACAGCGCAATCAGTACCAGCAGATCGCCGTGCCGGCCTTTGCCCTGCAGTACGACGACAGCAATCTGCTGGTACGCCGGGTCAGAGGCTGGCTGCGCAGCCATGCCGCCGGCATGGCACTGAAAAACGGCAGCGGCTCATAAGCGCAGAAAGCTTCTATACTGAGTTTCAGGCCACTGCGCGGCCGTCACAGCATTCACACGGGGCCGGGTTTATGGCAACACCCATTTTCGTTACCGCGGCCAGCATTGCCGCCGAGCTGCATCAGGCCATGCTGGAAGCCAAAGGACTCGCGCTGACGGCGAAAAACGCCCGCGCACTGGCCGTGCGTGCCGGCTCAAAAACCGTTGGTTTCAAGGCAATTACGCATTTTATCGATGAGCTGGCGTCCGACATCATCCGCCAGTCGCAATACATCAACGAAGTCTCGGAAGGCCTTTCACAGCAGGCTGTCTCCCTGTGGCGCGCCAGCATGGCGGCGGAAAAGTTTGACTGGATCGCACAGCAGCATGAGCACAATCTGGCGTCGCTGCAGAGTGCCATGCAGCAGAGCCGGCAGCAGAAAGAACAGCTGTCACAGACGCTGTCGCGTGGTCTGCGCGAACTGGAACAGCAACTTGAGGAAGGTGATAAACACATCCGTACCGCCAACCTGATTGCAACCTCCAGCAAAGTGGAAGCCGCTTCAGCCGGCGATTTCCGTAATCAGCTGGAAGTGATTGCCCACAATATTACCGAAACCGCCGACAAAATCCGGGCGCACCTCAACCGTGCAAGAAATCTGCTGAGCCAGCGCCAGAGCTTTGCCTGACAACAAGGGAGCCTCTGAATAACTCTGCACAGCTCTGCGCGAGTCTTTCCGGGCAGCAGAGCAAGGCGGCGAATGCAGAGAATGGCGAGTCCTTTTCAAGTTCGCCAACACCGCTATGCGGGCCGGAAAGCCGCGCCTTACAGGGATTGCAGGAAAGCCCTGACTCGGTGTCGCCGGGTTTTGACAGAACCTGCTATGCCTGCAACCCGGCTTCGTGATTCAGAACTTCCCTGCAATCCAGAGCGGGCACCGAGTTATTCAGAGGCTCCCAAGGAAAATAATTATGCTGGCTACCACACTGTACGAAGACGGTGATCACCGCTGGATTATGTTCGCCCGTGACCCGCATAAACCTGAAGGCATCATCGATACCAACCAGTATCTGGTACAGAGTGGTAATCAGGCAATCCTGCTCGACCCGGGTGGCATTGAATTATTTGCACCCATGCTGTCGGCGGTACTGAAATTTGTCCGCGCCGATCAGATCACCCATTTATTTGCCTCCCATCAGGACCCGGATATTATTTCGTCACTGGGACTGTGGGATCAGGCACTGCCCAATGCCAGATTGTATTCGCCCTGGTTATGGGAAGGCTTTATCCGCCATTTCGGCATGGAAAAAATCGAATACTGCGCCATTCCGGATGACGGCATGAGCATCAGCCTCGGTCACATTCAGCTGCAGTTTATTCCCGCACATTACCTGCACTCGTCCGGTAATTTTCACGTCTACGACCCGAAAGCCAATATCCTGATGAGCGGTGATGTTGGTGCCGCACTGGAAGCCACCGATGCACCGCTGTGGGTGGACGATATGAGCACGCACATTCCCAGAATGAAGAAATTCCACCAGCGCTGGATGCCATCCAACGAAGCCAAACTTGACTGGATACGCCGTGTCCGTCAGCTCGATATTGATATTATGGCGCCCCAGCACGGACGGCTGTTCAGACCGCCTTTTATCGATGAATTCCTGAACTGGTTTGAAGACCTGCCGGTCGGTATTGCCATCCGCTGATGGCATAAAAAAACCGGGCAACAGCCCGGTTTTCTTATCTGTGCCTGCTGTTAAAGCAGCCAACCGCCGACGGTTGCCGCCGCAATCATAATCATCCAGATCGACATGCTGCGCATATGCAGCTGTTGCCATTCCCGCAGCTCCTGCGCAGCGGCTTTGGCATCCTGTTCAATACTGTGCCACTGCCGCTCTTCACCATTGTGTGACAGCGCGCTGGAGGCGATGGCAAACAGCACGTCGGCACTGCCGGCCTTCAGTTTCCACAGGTAACTCTGCCACACCGGCAGCGAGCGCATAAAATTCCCCGCCAGACCATAAGTCAGCCCCAGCAGCCGGGCCGGAATCCACTCCAGCCAGTGCAGATAACGCCAGGCTTTATCATCACAGTCACTGGCGCGCGCATACTGCACACTGAACCAGGCCAGCAGCACACCGGCCACGTCGGCCACTATGTACCAGAACACCATCAGGAAGAAATATTCAAACCAGCGCTGCATCAGAGCGTTAATTACCTGTTCATTCATGCTCTGCACATCGTCGGTTACCGACGCTTCCGGCACTGCCAGATACTGCTCGGCACAATGATAGGCACCCTGCGTATCACCGGACTGCAGGTCATGCTCATATTCTTTCAGGTGACGCTGAATGCTGCTGTGTGACAGCACGTACAGCAGCAGCAGAATTTCCAGCGCAAAGGCAATCAGCCCCCAGGCCAGCTGTTCAATATAATAAAACGCGACCGTTACCAGCAGCGTCGGCAGGATCACAATCAGCAGAAATTTCAGGTGCCGGGGCACAGAAGCAAACCACGACCGCGGCTGCCAGAGTGCCAGCCAGCGGGCAAACGAACGGCTGCGGGTGCTGCGTTGCGGCACCGGCAGCTGCTGCTGAATAACAAGGGCGATAAACAGAATCAGAAACTTCATAACACGTCCTCTTTTTTAGCCAGTCCGGCAAACAGGCGCTGCCAGCGGAAAGCCGGCCCGGGATCGGTTTTCCGCCCCGGAGCGATAAATTCATGTCCGGTAATACGCCCCGCATTCAATGCCGGATAATAACGGATCAGGGCGCGGGTCACGGCCGTCAGTACCTCATACTGCTGTCCGGTATACGGCATCCGGTCGGTGCCTTCCAGTTCTATTCCTACAGCATAGTCGTTGCACTCGGCCCTGCCCTGATAGCAGGAGCGGCCGGCATGCCAGGCCCGGTCGTTGAAATTCACAAACTGTGTCAGCCGGCCATCACGTTCGATCAGCAGATGACTGGAGACCTGCAGCGGAGCAATGTCACGGAAATAAGGATGGCGCGAAGAATCCAGCCGGTTCTGAAAGAAAGACTGTACATAACCGCCACCGAATTCCCCCGGTGGCAGGCTGATATTGTGAATCACCAGCAGCGACACTTCCCCTTCCGCACCCGCCGGGCGGGCACCGAAATTCGGTGAAGGACACCAGTCTGCTGGCGAGATCAGACCTTCATGTATCTGAAAAGCGGCCACAGGCATTCCTTATTAGGGCCTGTTCACACTCATTAAACAGGCCTGTTATCGGCTAAAAATACCTCAGGCAAGGCGCTGAGAGTGTGGCCTAACGGGTTAAGCGAATGATCAGCAACGCAGCATCAGGGATTTTCAGCCATCACCCTTCGGGCTGAGGCCGGTTTTACCCGGAACGTCGTCGCTCGTCATTCATTTAGTCCGCTAATATCACTCCTCACTCCTTGCTCTGAGAAAAACGGGTTCTCAGCAGGTCTGATTCACTTAGTGTGAACAGGCCCTAACAATGCGGACGCTTCAGCAGTTTCCGGTTTGGCTGATGCGCTCGGTGTATTTATAGTGGCCGATATAAACAGAAATACAGGGACTTTTCATGCTCGATTTTATCCGAACCGTTAACGGCTGGGCCTGGGGTGTGCCGATGCTGTTACTGATCAGCCTGACCGGCGTTTATCTGACCGCCGGGCTGAAAGCCTACCCGATCCGCAATATCGGCCGTGGTTTCAGCTATCTGTGGAAAAACCGCCACGGCCGGGGGCAGGGGGAGATCTCCGGTTTCAATGCGCTGATGACCTCACTGTCGGCCACCATCGGTACCGGTAATATCGCCGGTGTCGCCACCGCCATTGCCGCCGGCGGTCCGGGCGCACTGTTCTGGATGTGGATGATTGCGCTGGTCGGCATGGCAACCAAATATGCAGAAGCAGTACTGGCGGTGCAGTTCCGCGAAAAAACAGCGGAAGGCCATTATGTCGGTGGCCCGATGTACTACATCCGCAACGGTCTGGGGAAACATTTTTCCTGGCTGGCCGTGCTGTTTGCCTTCTTCGGCATGCTCGCCGGTTTCGGTATCGGCAACGGCGTCCAGGCCAATTCTGTCGCGGATGCCCTGCATACCGGCTTTGGTGTGCCCGAGTGGATCACCGGCGTGGCCATTGCTGTACTGGTTGCGCTGGTGCTGCTCGGCGGTATCCGCCGTATCTCCGAAGTCGCCGGTGCACTGGTGCCGTTTATGGCCATCGCTTACATCATCGGCGGCATCGTACTGCTGATTATTTACGCAGACCGCGTGCCGGGCGCTATTGCGCTGATCGTGGAACATGCCTTTACACCGGTTTCCGCCGCCGGAGGGTTTGCCGGGGCAACGGTCTGGGCTGCCCTGCGCTTTGGTGTTGCCCGTGGCGTGTTTTCCAATGAAGCCGGCCTGGGCAGTGCCCCAATTGCGCACGCCGCAGCACAGACCGATAACCCGGTACGTCAGGGCAGCATCGCCATGCTCGGCACATTTATTGACACAATCATCATCTGCACCATTACCGGCATTGTCATCGTTGCTTCCGGCGCCTGGCAGCTGTGTCCACCGGAGGTAAGCGAATGTGTTGCCGGTCAGGGGCTCAGCGGGGCCCCGCTGACCAGTGCCGCTTTCGCAGCCGGGCTACCGTCCATTGGCAGTTATATCGTCACTCTGGGGCTGGCGGTTTTTGCCTTCACCACCATGATCGGCTGGTCTTTTTACGGCGAGAAATGCACTGAGTATCTGTTCGGTGTAAAATCCGTGCCCGTTTTCCGGGTGATCTGGGTACTCGCCATCCCGGTCGGCGCAACACGTGATCTGGATGTTGCCTGGCTGATTGCCGATACCCTGAATGCACTGATGGCGCTGCCGAATCTGGTTGCCCTGTTGCTGCTCAGCCCGGTGGTATTCAAGCTGACGAAGAGTTTCTTACACCATGGATCTGAGCCTGCATCAAAATGATATTCAAACCGCCGTTGCCCGCGCTTTGCACGAAGATGTGGGCAGTGGTGATATCACCGCGCAGCTGATTCCGGCTGAGCAGCAGGCCAGGGCGCGGATCATCTGCCGTGACCGCGCCATCATCGCCGGCAAAGCCTGGGTCGATGAAGTTTTCCGCCAGTTTGACCCCACGGTAAAGGTCAGCTGGCACATCAATGAAGGCGAGTGGGTGCAACCCGGCCAGACTCTGTTTGAACTGGAAGGCAGTGCCCGCTCACTGCTGACCGGTGAACGCTGCGCCCTGAATTTTCTGCAGACCCTGTCCGGGACCGCCACCCTCTGCCGTGAATACGCCGATCAGGTCGCCAGTACCGGCGTCAGACTGCTCGATACCCGCAAAACCATTCCCGGTCTGCGCATTGCGCAGAAATACGCGGTTGCCGTCGGTGGCTGTTTCAATCACCGCATCGGTCTGTACGACGCGTTCCTGATCAAGGAAAACCATATTATGGCCGCTGGCAGTATCAGCGCAGCCGTCAGTCAGGCGCACGGCATTGCTCCCGGTAAACCGGTGGAAGTCGAAGTGGAAACCATGGAACAGCTGCAGGAAGCCATTGATGCCGGCAGCGACATTATCATGCTCGATAACTTCACCCCAGACACAATGCGCCAGGCGGTCGATTTTGCGCAGAAACGCAGTCAGGGAAAAGTAAAACTGGAAGCCTCCGGTGGCATTACCGACGCCACCCTGCTCGCTTATGCTGAAACCGGTGTGGATTACATTTCCATCGGTGCCCTGACCAAAGACTGCAAAGCTGTTGACCTGTCGATGCGGCTGGTTCCGTAATGTATGCTTTCGGGAATCAATGGGCAGTAAAAGATCTGCCCGCGATATTGCTTATTATATCCGTCCCCATACTATTAGTGACCCCTGACCTGTTCCCTCTTTTGGGAAATTTGGACAGCCGGCGCATCACTACGGTAACGACCTCTCTGTTTCTGACCACTCTGAGCCTTATATTTCTTAACAGAATCCCCTTGGAAGTACCCCGCCAGACAGTGGTACTCATTAGCCTTCTGTTTGTATCAATGCTGTTATCCACAGCCTTATCTGCTTACCCATGGCAGGGGGTATTACGATTATCCGAACTTTATATGCTGATCGTATTCAGTGGTATCTTTGCTTTCTACATCAGCCAGGTTTCACAAAAGACCAGAGAGCTTCTGTTTATAAGCCTGCTCAGTGCCGCGGCGGTTACTCTTCTTGGGTTCAGCATCCAATGGCTTGCCTCTGATAGCCCGGAGACTTACCCCTGGGTCAATCATGCTCCCTTTTTTACTAACATCCGGCACGCTGGTGCTGTGATCAATATGCTGCTGCCTGCCGGACTGTACCTTTTTTACCGTAAAAAAACATTGAATATCGCAGGTTTTACTAGCGTATCACTATTATGGGCGTTGCTTTTCTGGATGGGGGGGCGTGCCCCGGTACTCTCCAGCACACTGGTAACTTTGACAGCTATAATTCTTTTTCCCCATGACCGGTTAAAATTAATCACTGCAGTAGTGACAGGGCTGTTGCTTGCCCAGTATTTTATGACCGACTCACCTTCAATGCAGTTATTCAGACTATTCCATGTAGACCCTGAAAAAGATCTGGACCAGATATCCTCCGGCCGTATTACTATCTATATTGAATCTTTAAAATACTGGTTTGAGTCTTCTGTTCTGCTGGGAGCAGGAGCTGATGCCTACCGCTATATCACTCCGCCAATTTTAAGTCCCGGCATTCATCACCCTCATAACTCTGTCATTGAGTTCCTTCTGTCATTCGGGCTGATTGGTACTGTGCTGGCTGCTGTGCTGGTCATAAAATTTATTAGCATGGCTAAGCCACTAATAATAAAGGCTATTAAAAAAAAGGAACCCTCTATACTTCTTATGTCAGCTCTGTCTCTGTGTTCAGGACTTATACATAGCCTGCTATCCGGGGTACTCTATATTCCCTATTCAATATTTCTATTCAGCTCGGTAACTGGCATATTGCTGGGCAGTATTATGACTGTAAAGTCACAGCCAGTCAGATCCTGCTTCCCGGTTAAAGATAAAATCACCCTGATTGTCTTAATTCTATATATTCCCATCACACTAGCCATCACAGAACTCTATGGCTCCCGCAACCGTACGCCATCCTCAGAATGGCTGAGATTCAATGCGGAGTACCCCATTTACCTTGATATAGACCTCTGGATTAACCATACATCGCCTGCCACACAGAAAACATTACTGAAAATTGGCGCCCAATATTCGGACCATCAGGAATACTACCAAGAGCTACTCGATCACGCCCAAGAGTGACAAATTTTGTCACAACCTGTCCCAGCCGTTAACAGTCAGTAACTTTATTGACATGACCTTTATCAAAAAACGTGATCAATCCCATAAAACAGGCCTTGCAGGGCTTTCATAAGCTTGGCACACTCTTCGCACTGTCATTCATACTGACACGGATTCAGAGTCCCGGAACTCCGGATCCATAACTAAAATTCTCATACGAGAGTGGAGAACTTCTATGAAAGCTCAAAAAGGTTTTACCCTGATTGAACTGATGATCGTTATTGCGATCATCGGTATTCTGGCCTCCGTTGCCGTACCTATGTACCGTGACTACGTAACCAAAACCCGTGTTGCCGCCGCACTGTCTACTGTATCCAATGTACAGAAAGCTCTGGCGATCACCAACAATGAAGGTGGAGTCGCTGCTGCTAATACCTGGACAGATATTGGTATGCGTGACGCTCCAAGCGCAGCCGAACTGAATAAAGTCACATTTACCGAACTCAAATCTGACGGTACTGGTGGTATTATCACCATTACTCTGGACGGCTCAGTCGATGGTGCGGCTGATAAGGGCAACGCAGGTTCAACTATTGTACTGACCCCAAGCTTCTCCGGTGCAACCACCACCTGGACCTCTAAATATACAAAAGGTTCTACCAACGTAAGCGATGAAACCTCTGACATTATTACCAAATACCTGAAAGACAACGCTAACGGTTCCTGATCTGATCACTACCTAAGCATTGTTTAAAAAAAGGAGGCTCCGGCCTCCTTTTTTATTACCTGCTTCACAGCCCCCCTGCCTTCTGCTGGCGCTTATTGAGCCTCTCTGGTATGTTCAGGGCCAAAAGTCCAGTCTTCTCAGGGTATTCATATGTCAGTACTGACCGGTCTGCCACGGCGCATTGTGGAACAGAATCTGGTAACCAGCCAGCAGGCTGAGGACATCCTGCAGCAGTCCAAAAAAGACAGAATCAGCTTTGTGTCCGCTGCGGTTCATTCCGGCCACGTCAAGCCCCGCGCCATCGCTCTGCTCGCCTCAGAAGAGTTCGGTCTGCCGGTACTGGACCTCAGTGCCTTTGATTTCGAATTGATGCCACACGAACTGGTCAGCCGTGACTTAATCGAGAAGCACCGGGTTCTGCCGCTGTTTAAGCGCGGTAACCGTCTGTACGTTGCTCAGAGCGACCCGTCTGCCATGCTGGCCATTGACGAGATCAAGTTCAATACCGGTATGACGGTCGAGGCCATTCTGGTTGAAGAAGACAAGCTCTCTCAGGCCGTCGACCGTTTCCTGGCGGCCAATGACAGTACCTTTGATGATCTGGATGGCGATCTGGATGATGTTGATCTGGAAGATCCGGATGCCAGAGAGAAAGAACAGGATGCCGACAAAGAATCCGGCGATGACGCCCCTATTGTCAGATTTGTTAATAAGATGCTGCTGGATGCCATTAAAGGCGGTGCCTCGGATATTCACTTCGAGCCCTACGAAAAGCACTACCGCATACGTTATCGCACCGATGGCGTGCTGCATGAAGTCGCACACCCACCGGTGAATCTGGCTGGTAAAATTGCTGCCCGTCTGAAAGTGATGTCGAAAATGGACATTTCTGAACGCCGTATTCCTCAGGACGGCCGCATTAAGATGAAGCTGTCCAAAACCAAAGCCATCGATTTCCGCGTCAATACCCTGCCGACACTGTGGGGGGAAAAAATCGTACTGCGGATTCTGGATCCGTCTTCCGCCAAGCTGGGCATCGATATGCTGGGTTACGAGCCGGATCAGAAAGAACTGTATATGCAGGCCCTGTCTCGTCCACAGGGGATGATTCTGGTTACCGGGCCGACCGGTTCAGGTAAAACCGTATCCCTCTACACCGGCCTGAATATTCTGAATGTTGAAGGCACCAACATTTCAACGGCTGAAGACCCGGTAGAGATTAACCTTGAAGGTATCAACCAGGTAAACGTCAATGCCAGGGTCGGCCTCGACTTCGCGGCCGCACTGCGTTCATTCCTGCGTCAGGACCCGGACGTAGTGATGGTGGGTGAGATCCGGGACCTGGATACGGCCTCCATTGCCGTGAAAGCAGCCCAGACCGGTCACCTGGTGTTATCCACCCTGCACACCAACAGCGCGGCGGAAACTCTGACCCGTCTGGCCAATATGGGTGTGCCCGCCTTCAATATCGCGACCTCCGTCACCCTGATTATTGCCCAGCGTCTGGCGCGGCGTTTATGCAGCCATTGCAAAGTGCCGGCCAATCTGCCGCAGGAAACCCTGCAGGATGCCGGCTTTACTGAACAGCTGCTGCAGGATGCACAGATCTTCAAACCGGTCGGCTGTGAGCAGTGCAAGCAGGGGTATAAAGGCCGTGTCGGTATTTATGAAGTAGTTAAAATAACCGATCCGATCTCCCGTATTATTATGGAAGGCGGTAATTCCATTGAGATTGCTGATGCTGCCCATAAAGAAGGCTTCCGCGATCTGCGGACTTCAGCACTGATGAAAGTCGCTCAGGGCATTACCAGCCTGGAAGAAGCAAACCGGGTAACCACCGACTAATATTGATAATGACCTGAGACAAACGCAGGGAACAGAAAGCAGTTATGGCAACCAAGCAGATTAAAAAAAGTGCGTTTACCTGGGAAGGTGTTAACCGTCGCGGTCAGAACATCAAAGGCGAAATGAGTGGCCAGAATGCTGCCGTCGTCAAAGCCCAGCTACGCAAACAGGGCGTGACACCCACCAAGGTCCGCAAAGCCTCTCAGCCTTTATTCGGTATTGGTGGCGGCCCGAAAAAGAAGAAAATCAAGTCAGCTGATATCACCTTCTTTACCCGCCAGATGGCGACCATGATCAAAGCTGGGGTCCCCCTGGTACAGTCATTCGATATTGTGGCTGATGGTGTCGACAACCTGACCATGAAAGAACTGATTTTTGACATCCGTGACAGCGTATCCGCCGGTAACGATTTTGCCTCCGCCCTGAAGCAGCACCCGGACTACTTTGATGAACTGACCTGTAACCTGGTTGAATCCGGCGAGCAGGCCGGTGCGCTGGAATCCATGCTCGACCGGGTGGCCAACTACAAAGAAAAAACCGAAGCTCTTAAGGCCAAAATTAAAAAGGCCATGATGTATCCGGCTATTACGCTCATCGTTGCCTTTGCCGTGACGGTTATTCTGCTGGTCAAAGTCGTGCCGACCTTTGCTGAAATGTTTACCAGCTTTGGTGCTGACCTGCCCGCCCCGACCAGAATGGTCGTCAGTATTTCAGAAGTAGCTCAGGCATACTGGTTGCCGGCTCTCGCCATTCTGGTTGTAACCGGCATCGTTTTTGTCCAAGGCATGAAACGTTCACAGAAATTCAAAGACACTGTAGAAACAAATCTGTTGCGGATACCGGTACTGGGTGACTTGTTACGTAAGGCTGCCGTCGCCCGCTATGCCCGGGTACTGTCAACCACCTTTGCCGCTGGCGTTCCTCTGGTTGAAGCGCTGGATTCGGTCGCCGGCGCCGTTGGCAACGTGGTCTATCGCGAAGCCGTACTGAAAATCCGCGATGAAGTGGCCTCCGGTCAACAGATGCACTTTGCCATGCGCTCCACCGGAGTGTTCCCCAATATGGTGGTACAGATGACCAGCATCGGTGAGGAATCCGGTTCTCTTGACGGCATGCTGGATAAAGCGGCGTCTTATTTCGAAGCTGAAGTGGATGATGCCGTAGACAATATGACGGCCTTGATTGAGCCTATGATGATGGTATTCCTCGGTGTGGTGATCGGTGGTCTGATTGTTGCCATGTATCTGCCAATCTTTAAAATGGGTGAGGTTATCTGATCCCGATGGAAGTAGTGAACTATCTGGCAACAACACCCCTTGCCATGGCAGTAGTAGTGGTTGTCCTCGGCCTGCTGGTCGGCAGTTTTCTCAACGTCGTGATCCTGCGTCTGCCGGTCATGATGTTCCGCAGTTGGAAGCGTGATTGTGCCGAGATGGGCGATAACCTTCCCGCTCATCCGGCACTGGATGATCTCAGCAAGCCTTTTAACCTGATCAAACCCGATTCCCACTGCCCGAAGTGCGGTGCTCCTGTCCGCGCCTGGCAGAATATCCCTCTGATCAGCTGGATGTTGCTGCGTGGCCGCTGTGCAAAATGCGGCACCCGTATCGGCCTGCGCTATCCCGCGGTGGAGCTGGTGACTGCTGTCGCCAGTGCGATCCTGCTGCTGGTTTTCCCCTGGGGATGGCAGCTGGCAGCCATGCTGGTTTTCACCTGGCTGCTGATCAGCATGTCAGTGATTGATATTGATCACCAGATATTGCCGGACAGTATGACACTGGGCCTGTTATGGCTCGGCCTGCTGGTCAACACTCAGGGGCTGTTCACCGATCTTCACAGTGCCGTGTATGGCGCCGTGGCAGGCTACGGCATTCTCTGGGCAGTATTCTGGTTGTTCAAGCTGGTGACCGGTAAGGAAGGCATGGGCTACGGTGACTTCAAACTGCTGGCCGCACTCGGCGCCTGGCTGGGCGCTGACAGTCTGCTGCTGATCATTCTGCTGTCTTCGGTGGTCGGTGCTGCGGTCGGTATTGCCGGTATTCTGATACTTGGCCGTGATAAAAACCTGCCGATTCCGTTTGGCCCCTATCTGGCAGCCGCCGGCTGGATTGCTGCCCTCTGGGGCAGCGACATCACCAGCTGGTATCTGCGCCTGCTCTGAGGAATCGGTTATGTGGATTCTGGGCTTAACCGGGGGCATCGGCAGCGGTAAAACCGCCGCCAGTGATTTTTTTGCCGCCCAGGGCATTACCGTCGTGGATGCTGATATCGTCGCCCGCGAAGTGGTTGAACCCGGCCAGCCGGCGTGGCAGGCGATCCGCGAACACTATGGCGAGCAGGCATTACTGCCGGATCAGAGTCTGAACCGTCCCTGGCTGAGGGAAAAAGTTTTTGCCGATACGGAAGAACGGCACTGGCTGGAAAATCAGACACACCCCAGAATCCGTGCCAGCATTATCCGCCAGCTGCAACAGGCAACGTCGCCCTACGCCATTCTGGTGTCACCACTGCTGTTTGAATCCGGCCAGTCACAACTGACCAGCCGTACTCTGTTGATTGATGTCCCGTCAGCCCTGCAGATTGAACGTGCCAGCCACCGCGACCAGAATAACGAAGAACAGATCCGCCGTATTATTGCCGCACAGATGAGCCGGGAAGAGCGTTGCCGGCTGGCAGATGATATCGCTGATAACAGCAAAAACCTTGAACACCTTTACCATCAGCTGAGACAATTCCACTCAGCCTATCTTGGCTACGCCGCCAACACCCACTGACCAGAGAATATCCCCTGCATGAAAGTGAGCTGCCCGACCTGCAAAAAAGACGTTGAATGGAGCACGGACAACAAGTACCGGCCCTTCTGCAGTGAGCGCTGTAAGCTGATTGATCTCGGTGAATGGGCCAGCGGTGGCCATGCCATTCCGGGCAAGCCAGTGGAAGAAGAGATGATGTCTGAAGACTGGAAACAGAACAATCCCTATAACTGAGCCACTCAGCCCGCGGTCCGGGGGCGGAAGCGCTGCCAGAGTGACCACACGCCCACCAGCACAGCACCAGCCATAAAGCCAACCAGCAGATTCAACAGAACCGGCACCAGTGCGCTCAGAATACCGCCATCCAGCGCGCCGGTTATGGCATGACTGAGATGCTCCAGTGGTGCCAGTCCGTGCATTAAAATGCCGCCGCCGACCAGAAACATCGCCAGTGTTCCGACCACCGACAGGGTTTTCATCAGCCAGGGCGCCAGCATCAGCAGCCCCCGGCCGAGTGCCGGCAACAGCTGCCCGTCACGCTGAGAAAAATACAGACCCACGTCATCCATTTTCACAATCGCAGCCACAATGCCGTAGACACCGAAGGTAAAGGCCAGCGCCAGCAGCGACACCACCACGACCTGAGTCATAAAAGCAGCATCCGCCACAGAACCCAGCGTGATCACAATAATTTCAGCCGAGAGGATAAAATCCGTGCGCACAGCCCCGCGGATCTTATCCTGTTCGAATGCCAGCAGATCCTCAGGGGATTTCTGCAACGCTGCCGTCAGCTGCTCTTTTTCTTCCGCCTGCTGCGGTTTATGCAGCAGACTATGCAGTACTTTTTCCACGCCTTCAAAGCAGAGATAAAGACCACCTGCCATCAGCAGCAGAATGACAGCCCAGGGCGCAAAGGCGCTGATCAGCAACGCCGCCGGTACCAGAATCAGTTTATTACGCAGAGAGCCTTTGGTTACCGCCCACACGACCGGCAGCTCGCGCTCTGCGCGGATGCCCGACACCTGCTGGGCATTCAGGGCCAGATCATCCCCCAGTACCCCGGTGGTCTTTTTCGCCGCCAGTTTCGACATCGCGGCCACATCATCCAGTACGGTTGCAATATCATCAATCAGCGCCAGCAGACTGCCAAAAGCCATGATTCTGTCCCATAAAAAAAGCGAAGGCAGCACATTAATGCTGCCTTCGCTTTGCGTCCAGTCAGATGCGGTTATTTCATCGTCCGCTGCGTTGCTTCAACGGTAATGCATTCACCGTCTTTAAAACACAGTTCCAGCGGCAGCGTCTGCGCCAACGGCGGCTGCAGGCCGAACAGCATCAGGTGCAGCCCACCGGGTTTCAGCGTTACTGTTTCACCCGCCGGAATGGTCAGTGATTCGATCTGGCGCATGCGCATCACACCGTTATCGTGAATATGGGTATGAATCTCAATCCGTGACGTCCAGCCGGCACTGGCGCTGACCAGCACGCGGTCGCTGTCACCGGAGTTGCTGATCTGCATAAACGCCGCACTCATATCACGACCGGGAACAGGCTCACGGACGTAGGGGTCAGAAACTTCGATATCAGCCAGCACCGCCGCAGAAAGCGCCATCAGTACAGGAGCAAGCAAGGTAGAAAAACGCATCAGGATGGGTCCCTTAATCAGTTATTATTTCTGGGGAACCTCTGAATAACTCTGCATAGCTCTGCGCGAATCTTTCCGGGTGCAGAGCAAGGCGGCGAATGCAGAGAATGGCGGGGCCTTTTCAAGTTCGCCAACGCCGCTATGTGGGCCGGAAAGCCGCGCCCTGCGGGCACCGGGTTATTCAGAAGTTCCCCAATATTGTACTGGAGATGCAGGCAGGACCAAGCGGCAAAATGCCGCATTCCTGCGCTGCGTCAGGCCGGCATGCCGGTTACTATTCTGATGACGCACGCCATTGATGGGCTTCATTCAGCGAGACCAGCGGACGGGTGAAGAAATAGCCGCTCATGCCATCCACACCGGTGTGTTTCAGTGCCGCCACATCATCCTGTTCTTCCACCCCTTCCCCCAATACCTGCAGGTCAAGATTGTGCGCAATCTGCACCATGGAACGGATAAAAAAGCGCCGGTCCTGAGCGGAATGCAGGCCACGGTTAAAGCTGCCGTCGATGCGGATGTAATCCAGCGGCAGCCGCTGCAGATAGGCAAAGGCCATAGAACCGGTTCCGACCTGATCAATCCCCAAAGCCACGTTCAGTTCACGCAGCTTCAGCGCCAGGCGTGCCAGCGCCGGTTCTACACCGGCCAGCGCCGGTTCCGGCACTTCCAGTGCAATATGTGCCGCCAGCTCAGGGCATTCAGAGAACAGCCCCTGCAAACGCAGGTGGAAGTCTTCATCCAGCACCGAGGCCGGTGATATATTGATGCAGTAGCGCACATCAGCCTGAGGCGGATTCTGCACCAGTATACGCACTACTTTGGCGACGATACTGGCGTCATAACGGGCAGCCAGCTGATGCTGTTCAACCATCGGCCAGAAACGCGCGGCCGACAGCACTTCCCCCTGCCATTGCAGGCGGCTGAACACTTCAAACTGCAGAATCCGTCCGCTGCGGTTACTGATCACCGGCAGGAACAGCAACTGCAGAGCATCCGCCGCCAGTGCTTCCTGCAGCAGCCGGCGCCATTCCCCGGCTGTCCATTCCTGATGCCCGTGCTGTTCTGCATACAGCATGGCACTGCTTTCCGGGTGGCGCTGCGCCTGACGCAAAGCCGCATCCGCACAACTGAGTGCCTGAGCCGGATCGTCACGCATATCCTGCAGCAAGACGGCGCCCATATGAAAGGTCAGCCCCTGCCGCTGTGACAGCACACTGGTCAGCAGCTGACTGTGAACCTGCTGCTGCAGTTCCTCTGCCTGACCGCGGTCAGCACAGGGCAGATACAGTGCAAAATCACTGCCGGAACGGCGGCCGCAGAAGCCGGCCGGATAATCCTTCAGCATCAGTTGCAGTTCACCGCCGAGCATATTCAGCAGTTCGTCCACCGCCTGGCGCCCCTGCTGCTGATTGAAAGCGGCCAGGTCCTGCAGCTGTAACAGCATCAGTACGCCGCTGTGCTCTTCTTCGCGGCGCAGAATATGATCCAGCCGCTCATCAAAGCCGCGGCGGTTGAGCAGACCGGTGACCGGATCACTGAAGGATTCGCTGCGCAGCTGTTCGGTCATCGCCGACTGCTCGGAGAAAATACTCTGCAGCTTGGTCACCATTTTGTTCATCGCCAGCACCATGCGTCTGAGTTCACGTGCGCGCGGGATATTGTCCTGCACCTGCCAGTCTTTTTCACAGATCGCCAGCGCCTGCTGCTCCACCCGGGCCAGCGGGCGGAACAGCCAGCCCAGCAGTATCTGTAACAGCAACAGTGCCGCCACCAGCACCCAGCCGTACCAGACCAGCTCGCTGCGCACCATAGACCACAGGTCACGGTAAGCAAAATCCGGATGACTGATCACCCGCACGGTTCCCAGCCGCTGCCAGCCGCGGGTCACATCCGCTTCGGCCGGCGTCAGATCGAAGGTCACCGCTTTCATAAACCAGGCCGGGGCCGGACGCGATGCCAGCGCTTCGCGGCTGCGGCGGTAGAGACGGTCACCGGATACCGGTTCCAGTTCGATGCCGGCAAAGAACCCCCGGTCAAACAGCACATCGATCAGGCGCGACAGCTGCACCTGATCGTCTGCCGCCACCTGTGACATAGACAATGCCAGTGAGGTGGCCGCATCGTAAGCCCGGGCATTCAGCTGCTGCTGAAAGTAATCGCGGCCGTTACTGACCGTCAGCAACAGGCTGCCGGACAGCAGGGTTACCACCAGCAGGCCGGTCAGCAGAGAAAACTGTTGTCTCAGCGTCATCGTTATAAGTCCATGCCAAGTTTATCCATCCGGATACGCAGATCCGTCCACAGGTCGAGCTTGTTCGGGTTCCCCATGCGGATACCCTGTCCTTTCATGCGTTCCAGCCACATACCTTTGCCATTGAAGCTGTATACGGGTGACAGATCCCAGCGCTTACTGGCCGGGACAATTTCGCCTACCAGATTATCCAGCACCAGCGGCACCGCATCCGGTGTCGGGAAATAGGTTAACACCATATGTGCCTGATTCAGGCGGATTGCTTTCACATAGGTAATACGCAGTTTTTCTGTATCCACCCCAAGCTGACGCAGAGAATAATATTTGGCAATCACGTAATCTTCGCAATCACCGCCGCGGGAAACCAGGGATTCAAAAGGCGTGGCCCAGTAGTCCACTTTGCGCCAGTGCTTTTCATCACTGACAAATGGCAGGGCATCGTTGATAAACTGGTTGATTCCGGCCAGCTTCTTCTCTTCGCTGACATCCTGCAGCTCATGCAGCCGGGTCCGCCAGCGCTCCAGCACCCGCGCGGCATCCGCTCCGTACTCCGTTCTGGCACGGTCAATCAGCCCCTGCGGCACCCAACGTTCTGTGGCCGCCAGCAGGGTCACAGGCAGAGGCGCCAGCAACAGGCCAGCTGCCACGGTCAGCAACAGCAGATGCAGGCTGAAGCGCCGGAAAGTCAGACAGGAATCCATGCAGGTTTAAGACCGGGAAACTCTTCAGATCCGTTAAGCATAGACAGTTCACACCCACAGCGCGCAAAAACTGCTAGTCTTATCGACAGTCATCGTAAAAAAGACATTAACATGACAGACAGTCTGACGCCGGCCGCCCGCCTGAAACAGCATTTTTCCTACCGGGTTATCAATCAGGTCCGCCAGGTTATCGACCTGTGGCGCCATCTTCCGGCTCAGAACTGGGCAGCCAATGCCATGGCTGACTTTACCCTGACGGTGGAAAAGCTGGTCCGTTTTGCCCAGCGCTTTGAAGCCGCACAGCATGAAAAGCTCGGCCGCCAGCTGCTGTCGGTTCTGGCGACCATCCCCGAGGGCCATATTCCGGACAGTGCCCAGCTGGCAGGCCTGAACCAGATCATCATCAATCTGAGCAAAACGGCCCTGCGGCACACTGACAGCAAGCCGGCAGAAGCCCTGATTCCGGAAAAGAAACCCGTCTACATTGCCCTGTCAGATACTGACCACGCCCTGGTGATGGCCGAACAGATGCAGTATTTCGGCCTGCGCCCGGAACTGCAGCGTAGTGCTGAAGATTTCACTCAGGCGCTGAGCCGCCGGCATCCGGCAGCCGTGGTGCTCGATCACGATTTTTCCGGCCCAGGCCAGGGGATGGAACTGGCACGGCAGCTGCAACAGAGCCGCGAAACGCCATTACCGGTTCTGTTCACCTGCCGTCACTGCACCCCGACGCTGGAACAGCGCCTGCAGGCCCTGCGTACCGGCGGTCAGGGGTTTTATGATGAAAATGACGTCCACGCGCTGATCAGTCACCTGGAGCGCCTGCTCGACCCGATTCCGGCCACCGCCTTCAAAATACTGATTGTCGATGATTCCCGCGCGCAGGCCACCCACGCCGCCGGCATTCTGAATAAGGCCGGCATGATTACTCAGGCAGCCAATGATCCGCTGCAGGTGATGGATGTGCTGGCCGGCTTCACTCCGGACCTGATCCTGATGGATATGTATATGCCGGGCTGTAACGGCATGGAACTGGCCAAAGTCATCCGCCAGCAACGTCAGTACATCAACCTGCCGATCATTTACCTGTCCGGTGAAGAAGACCGTCAACGGCAACTGGCGGCCATGGCAGAAGGCGGCGATGATTTTCTGACCAAGCCCGTTGATCCCGGCCATCTGCTGGCCACGGTCAAAAACCGCGTGCTGCGTGCCCGCCAGCTGCAGAACCTGATTGCCTGCGACAGCCTTACCGGTCTGCTCAACCACACCCACCTGCTGGGCGCACTGCAGGATGCTGTGCGCCATGCCGACAGTGCGCCGGTATCCTTCGTTATGATTGATATTGATCACTTCAAACAGGTCAACGACGTCTACGGCCATCCGGTCGGCGACGCCGTGATCCGTAATCTGTCCCTGTTTCTGCGTCAGAGCCTGCGCAAATCTGACCCCATCGGGCGCTATGGCGGTGAAGAGTTCGCCATTGTGCTGCCCGACGCAACTGCCGCCCAGGCGGCGCAGATACTGGAAGATATCCGTGTCAATTTTGCCCGCCTGATTCATGATGGCGCCGACCTGCGGGTGACCTTTTCCTGTGGTATCGCCGAATGGCACGGTCAGAGCGTCAGTGAACTGGTCACGGAAACCGATCAGGCGCTGTACATCGCCAAACGCAGCGGCAGAAATCAGATCTGTACCGCTGACCAGCCGGAAATGGCCGCCAAGCCCACGGATTTGCCCTGACGCTGGACGATCAGGTGGTTTTTCGGCAAACTCGCGGGCTTTGCGGACATTTCTGTCCGATTCCCGAATCAGGACACACCGGCTATGGCGAGCATTCTGGTATTACAGGGCCCGAATCTGAATTTACTGGGCACGCGTGAACCTCATATCTATGGCAGCACCACACTGGCCGACATAGAACAGACACTGACCACGGCTGCTGCCGCTCAGGGGTTTGCTCTGGAACAGTTTCAGAGCAACGCAGAACATGAACTGATTAACCGTATTCATGCTGCCCGCAGTGATGGTACCGGTTTTATCCTGATCAATCCGGCGGCATTCACCCATACCAGTGTTGCCCTGCGCGATGCCCTGACCGGGGTGGCCATCCCGTTTATCGAGATCCATATTTCCAACGTGCACGCCCGCGAAGCTTTCCGTCACCATTCCTATCTGTCCGACGTTGCCATCGGCGTAATCGCCGGACTGGGTACTCAGGGTTACACACTGGCGCTGCAGGCAGCCATCACTTATTTACAGCAGGAGAACGCCTGATGTCGTGGATGCAGGTCCGCTTTCATACCGTCCGCAGTCAGGTTGAAGCCGTCGAAAATGCCCTGCTTGGTGCCGGCGCCTTATCCGTCACCTTGCAGGATGATGCCGACCAGCCGATTCTGGAACCCGAGCTGGGCACTACCCCGATCTGGGATAAAACCGAGGTGATCGGTCTGTTTGAAGCCAGCCGCAACAGTGATGAGCTGCTGGATCAGATCCGCCTCTGCTTCGGTCTGGAAGGCGGCAGCGAACTGCCACCACACAAGACCGAACTGGTGGAAGATAAAGACTGGGTCCGTGCCTGGATGGATGACTACCATCCGATGCCCTTCGGCAAACGCCTCTGGGTCTGCCCCAGCTGGCGCGAACCACCGCAACCGGATGCCGTGAACCTGCTGCTGGATCCCGGCCTCGCATTCGGCACCGGTACCCACCCGACCACAGCCCTGTGCCTGAAATACCTCGACCGCGAAGTCGAAGGTGGTGAACTGGTGGTCGACTACGGCTGTGGCAGTGGCATTCTCGGCATTGCCGCCCTGCTGTTGGGTGCCCGCCATATGGTCGGCACCGATATTGATCCGCAGGCACTGACGGCAACCCGTGATAATGCCGGCCGCAACCGGATCAGCGAAGAGCGCTACGAGATTTACCTGCCACAGGAAACGCCGCCGGTTGAGGCTGACATCACAGTCGCCAATATTCTTGCCGGTCCGCTGGTGTCACTGGGGGAGCATATCGCCTCGCTGACCCGTTCCGGTGGTAAACTGGCGTTGTCCGGACTGCTGGCCGAACAGGCAGAAGAAGTCTCAGCCGCCTACAGCCAGTGGTTTGATATGAACCCGCCGGAACAAATGGACGACTGGGTTATTCTTACAGGGATCAGACGCTAAGGACTCCGCATGGCCGTTCACGTTACCCGCTGCCCCCACTGCCAGACCAGCTTCCGCGTGCGCGATGAACACCTGAGCGTCGCCAAAGGTATGGTCCGCTGTGGTTCCTGCCTGCAGGTTTTTAAAGCTGCCGAACATTTTGTCGATGAAGAAACTCCGGCCGCAGTAACCCCTGAGGCTTCTGCAGCGCCGGAACCGGCGGCCAAAGCAGCCCCCGCAGCAACCCAACCGGCTGCCACCGATGACGATGACGATGATTTCGGCCTGATCCACGACGATATGGATGACGATCCGATCCCGGAAAAACTGGCCGACGATCCCTTTGTCGATTTTAACCTGCGGGCTCCGGAAAACCGCCCGCGGCCTAAACCCCGGGTGGATATGGAGCTGGATGAATCCATCTTCAGCCTGAAGAACGTCAGCTCCGACAGCATGGATTTCCATGACAACGACAGCGACAAGGGCAAAGCCCCGGATGATGACGAATCCTGGGCCAATGCCCTGCTGGAAGACGATGACAGCAGCAATGGCGTCAGCACTGACAGTCTGAACCTGCACGGCAACGACGAGTTCAACTTCGACCTGCCACCGCCGGAAGATGACGATTTTCAGGGCTTCCTCGATGACGACGAAGATGAGGTCCCGGCAACCCGTCAGGACGATCATTTCACGCTGGGCGGCGACAACGACCTGGAAACCGAAACGCTGGAAATCAGTATTCCGGCTGACCGCATCACCGGGCTGCAGGAAGAACCACTGCAGCTGGAAAAACCCCGCCGCCGTTCCAGTATTGCCTGGGGCTGGCTGACCGGTGTCGTGCTGATGCTGGTCATTGCCGCTGCTCAGACGCTGTATTTCCGCTTCGATGACTGGGCCAGAACCCCACAGTGGCGTCCCTGGTATGCCATGATCTGTGATATGGCCGGCTGTCAGCTGCCGAAAATTCAGAATGTGAAAGAAATGGCGGCGCAGAATCTGGTAGTCCGCGCTCATCCCGATCTGCAGCGCGCTCTGATGGTCGATGCCCTGCTGGTCAACAAAGCCGATTACCACCAGCCCTTTCCGGATCTGACTCTGGTGTTCCGCGACCTGAACGACAACGTTGTCGCCAGCCGCCGCTTCACCCCTCAGCAGTACCTGTCAGGTGAGCTGTCCGGACAGAGCGAGATGCCGGTACGCACACCGGTTCATATTGCACTGGAGATTGTCGACCCCGGTCCGGAAGCCGTCAGTTACGCAGTCACTCTGCAGCCCAATCAGTAAGCGCTGTCAAGCCTCTGAGGCCAGAAAAACTGCGATAAAAGCAGGCATAACCCCCTTTATTCAGCAGGGGGTTATGAGTATTATACCGCCACTTTTTCCAGCACATTTTTTGATCAGCCCCTATGCCTTCAATTGGCCCGTTCACACTACCTAATCCAGTAGTCCTCGCGCCGATGGCAGGGGTTACTGACCGTCCGTTCCGCCAGCTGTGCCGCCGCCTGGGGGCTGGTCTGGTGGTCGGGGAAATGGTCTCCGCCAATCCGGATCTGCGCAATACGCGTAAATCGCAGCTGCGTCTGGATCATGCCGGCGAGCCGGAACCGGTGGCGGTACAGATTGTCGGCGGCGATCCGCAGACTCTCGCCGAAGGGGCGGCCTTCAATGTCGCCAACGGTGCCCAGCTGATTGATATCAACATGGGTTGTCCGGCGAAGAAGGTCTGCAACAAAGCTGCCGGATCCGCGTTACTGAAAGATGAAGGGCTGGTGAAAGAAATATTACAGGCGGTAGTGGCCGCCGTGGATGTTCCGGTCAGCCTGAAGATCCGTACCGGCTGGGACCCTGAGCACCGCAATGGCCCGCTGATCGCCCGCCTGGCGGAAGAAGCCGGCATTGTCTCACTGGCGGTGCATGGCCGCACCCGGGCCTGTGGTTACCGCGATACGGTGGAATACGACACCATCCGGCAGATCAAACAGAGCGTTGGCATTCCGGTATTTGCCAATGGTGATATCACCAGCGCCCGCAAAGCCGCGGCGGTGATGGAATATACCGGTGCCGATGGCGTGCTCATCGGCCGTGCCGCCCAGGGCCAGCCGTGGATATTCCGCGAAGTGGCGCACTACTTGGCCACCGGCGAAGAACTGCCGGCACCGGATCTGGATGAGATTGAACAGATCCTGCTGTCGCACCTGGAAGCCCTGTACAGCTTCTACGGCGATTATCTGGGCCTCCGCATCGCCCGTAAGCATGTGGGCTGGTATCTGCAGCGCCAGCAGACCGACAAAGAATTCCGCTCCCGGTTTAACCGCCTGGAGAGTACGGCCGATCAGCAACAGGCTGTACGTGAGTGGTTTATGGAGACACGACGTAAGAAGGAATTGGCAGCATGAACACCTATGTATTGAACAGCGAAGATATAGACAGAAGGAAGGTTGACACAGTGACCGATTCAGCAGACCTGCAACAACACCTGCGCGCCCCATCAGAAGCAACGCAAACCCTGCGGGACAGCGTCGAAAAAGCCCTGCAGAACTACTTTGACCACCTTGACGGTCAGCCAGTAGTGGATATTTACAATATGGTTCTGTCCGAGGTCGAAGCGCCGCTTCTGGAGACCGTAATGAAGTACACCCGGGACAACCAGACCAAAGCCTCCGTGGTACTGGGTCTGAACCGTGGCACGCTGCGTAAAAAACTGAAACAGTACGGAATGCTGTAACCCCGGATACCCAATTTCAGCGGCTTTATGCCGCTTTTTCGTTTTAACAGCCTTAGAAAATCTGACCATATGAGCAACTTTATTCCTGCCAACGAAACTCCCGCCGACATTACCCCGGTACGCCGTGCCCTGATCAGTGTGTCCGACAAAACCGGTATTGTGGAATTCGCCCGCTCGCTGCACGCGGCCGGCGTTGAAATTCTGTCCACCGGTGGTACTTACAAACTGCTGATCGACAACCAGATTCCGGCGGTCGAAGTATCCGACTACACCGGTTTCCCGGAAATGATGGACGGACGCGTCAAAACCCTGCATCCGAAAATCCATGGTGGTGTGCTCGGCCGCCGCGGGCAGGACGACGAGGTGATGGCGGAACACGGCATCAACCCGATCGATCTGGTCGTGGTTAACCTGTATCCGTTCGCGGCAACCGTCGCCAAAGCAGATTGCCACCTGCCGCTGGCTATTGAGAATATCGACATCGGCGGCCCGACCATGGTGCGCTCTGCGGCTAAAAACCACGCTTACGTTGGCATCGTGGTGAACACCAGCGATTACAGCGCCGTACTGGATGACCTGAAAAATCATCAGGGCCTGCGCTACAAGACCCGTTTTGCTCTGGCGTTGAAAGCCTTCGAACACACCGCCGCATATGACGGTATGATCGCCAACTATCTGGGCACCATTGATCAGTCTGCCGAAAACCTGAGCACAGACAACCGTCTGGCCTTCCCGCAGACCTTTAACAGCCAGTTCATCAAAGCCCAGGACATGCGTTACGGCGAAAACCCGCATCAGAAAGCGGCTTTCTATGTCGAAGCCAATCCGGCTGAAGCGTCCATTGCCACCGCAAAACAGCTGCAGGGCAAAGAGCTGTCCTACAACAACGTGGCCGACACCGACGCCGCGCTGGAATGCGTTAAATCCTTCACCAAGCCAGCCTGTGTGATCGTCAAGCACGCCAACCCATGCGGTGTGGCTGTGGTACCGGAAGACGATGGCGGCATCCGCAAAGCCTACGACCTGGCCTTTGAAACCGATACCGAATCCGCCTTCGGCGGCATCATTGCCTTCAACCGTCAACTGGATGCCGAAACTGCTCAGGCCATCGTTGACCGCCAGTTTGTGGAAGTGATTATTGCGCCCACTGTCACCGCTGAAGCCGCAGCTGTGATTGAAGCCAAGAAAAACGTGCGCCTGCTGGAATGTGGTCAGTGGCCGGCTGAGCGTGCTGCCGGTTTCGATTACAAGCGTGTCAACGGTGGTCTGCTGGTTCAGGATCGTGACAACGGCATGATCAGCGCCGACGATCTGAAAGTCGTCACTAAACGCGCACCGACGGAAAAAGAACTGCACGACCTGATCTTCGCCTGGAAAGTGGCCAAGTTCGTGAAATCCAACGCCATTGTATACGCCAGAAACCGTCAGACTGTCGGCGTCGGCGCCGGCCAGATGAGCCGCGTCAACTCCGCCCGTATCGCAGCCATTAAAGCCGAACATGCCGGCCTGCAGGTGGAAGGAGCGGTGATGGCATCCGATGCCTTCTTCCCGTTCCGCGATGGAATCGACAACGCCGCGGCCAATGGCATCAAAGCCATTATTCAGCCGGGCGGTTCGATCCGCGATGAGGAAGTGATTGCCGCCGCCGACGAAGCCGGCATTGCCATGGTGTTTACCAGCATGCGTCATTTCCGCCACTGATAATGGTCGGAGCTGTTGCACTCGGTCTGGCGGTGTTAAAAATTCCTTCGGGATGCTCATGTACAAACCCGTACACTCCGCTCCCTCAGGAATTTTTGCCTAGCCAGACTTTCGCTCACGACGCTCCGGGACGCTATAACTGAAATGCGAATCCGTAGGAGCGGGCCATGCCCGCGACCTGATTGAAATATCGCGGGCATGGCCCGCTCCTACAATAAGGAATGTAAGAATGAAGGTATTAGTTATCGGCAGTGGCGGTCGCGAACACGCCCTGGCCTGGAAGGCTCTCCAATCCCCACTGGTGGAAAAAGTATTCGTGGCACCCGGCAACGCCGGCACCGCCATCGAAGACGGTATCGAGAATGTTGCCATTGACGTCATGGATTTCGACGGCCTGCAGACATTCGCCGAAGACAATAACATCGGCCTGACCATTGTCGGCCCGGAAGCCCCGCTGGTTGGTGGCGTGGTGAACCAGTTTGAAGCGGCGGGTCTGAAGATTTTCGGGCCGAGCAAAGGTGCTGCACAACTGGAAGGTTCCAAGGCCTTTACCAAGGACTTCCTCGCCCGCCAGAAAATCCCGACCGCTGAATACCAGAACTTCACCGACGTTGAACCCGCTCTGGCTTACCTGAAAGAAAAAGGCGCACCAATCGTGGTCAAGGCCGACGGTCTGGCGGCCGGTAAAGGCGTGATCGTCGCCGAGACGCTGGAGCAGGCGGAGGACGCGGTAAAAGACATGCTGTCCGGTAATGCGTTTGGTGAAGCCGGCTGCCGCGTGGTAATTGAAGAATTCCTGACCGGTGAAGAAGCTTCTTTCATCGTCATGGTCGACGGCAAAAACGTACTGCCGATGGCCACCAGCCAGGATCACAAACGCGTCGGCGACAAAGACACCGGTCCGAATACCGGTGGTATGGGTGCCTACTCCCCGGCACCTGTGGTCACTCAGGAAATCCATGACCGCATTATGCGTGAAGTGATTTACCCGACGGTGGAAGGCATGGCCGCCGAAGGCAACGATTACACCGGTTTCCTGTATGCCGGTCTGATGATCGACGACAGTGGCGCGCCGAAAGTAATCGAATACAACTGCCGTTTCGGTGATCCGGAAACCCAGCCAATCATGCTGCGTATGCAGTCCGATCTGGTGGCGCACTGCCTGGCCGCACTGGAAGGTAAACTGGACAGCGAAACGACCCAATGGGATCCGCGTGCATCACTGGGTGTGGTACTGGCGGCAGCCGGCTATCCCGGTGATTACCCAAAAGGTGATGTGATTTCCCTGCCGGCCGATGACGGTGCTGACCGCAAAACCTTCCACGCCGGTACCCAACTGAACGAAGAAGGCGAAGTCGTTACGGCCGGTGGCCGGGTACTGTGTGCCACCGCGCTTGGCAACAATGTCAGCGAAGCGCAACAGGCCGCGTACGAACTGACACGTCTGATCAGCTGGAAAGGCATGTTCTGCCGCAACGATATCGGTTATCGTGCTATTGAGCGGGAAAAAACTCAGAAATAAGCATCACTCAGACGGAACACGGACGGAGCAGACGATGAAACGGGGTAATCAGGGATGACTGTTAAGCAAAGCGTCTTCCTCATTATGTTTGCTCTGCTCGCCGTACTGAGCAATACAGCCCGGGCCAACAACCCGGTGCTGTTGCCGAACAGCTCGTTTGACTACCCGATCACGCCTTATGTCGCGGTGCTTGAGGATCCGACCGGAAAACTCGGCATCACCACCATGCTGTCGCGCGAACAGCAGCTGCGTTTTACCCCCAGTCACGCCAGCTCACTGAAATTCGGTATTACAGACTCGGCCTACTGGCTGCGTTTCAGCCTGACCAACCCTTATGCCCGTGCACGGCATGTGGTCGTGACCCTGTCCGGCAAGGAGCTGGATGATGTTGAGTTCTACGATATTTCAGCCGGTGATGACTACCTTCATATCCACCGTGACGACAGCGCCCGCAGTCTGCGTGGCAGTTTTATGCAGGCCCATCCGGCCGAGCTCACCATACCGCCGCAGAGCACCCGCAGCTATCTGATCCGGGTGCATACCGTTGGTCTGTTCAGCACCCATGTTCACCTGCTGAGCATGGACCGTTTCGTAGCCAACGAACAGGAAATCTTTACCCTGCAGGGCGCTTCCGTCGGCTGGGTACTGGCCACACTGGCCTGGTTTCTGTTTATTTTCCTGCGCCGACGGCGGCTGTTTTCAGCCTTTGCTGCCGGTTACTGCCTGACCATCGTCGTCTACCAACCCGCCTGGATGGGTATTTTTCCACTGCTGTTTGATATTCAGCCGGACACCTCGGGCATGACCGGCGAGCTGGCACTGGCGCTGTCGGCCACTCTGCATACACTCAGCATCTGGTCACTTGAATGGCAGGGCAGACGCGCCGCCGTCATCCGCCGCCTGCTGCTGACACTGGCGCTGATACATATTCCCGTCAGTCTGCTGACCCTGATGCTGTTCCCGCAGGGACTGCTGCTGATTGTCACCCTGCAGGTTCTTTTCAATCTGTTTGCCACCGCACTGGCACTGGCTGCCGGCCAGACAGCCCACCCGGTGGTCAAACGCCGCTTGCTGAGCGGTAATCTGCTGGTCGGTTTCGGGGTGCTGATCGCCATACTGACCACCTACAATCTGCTGTCGCTGGATGTATTTACCGACTGGGCACCGATGATACTGCCGTTCACTGTGGTCGGCAGTCTGGTACTGGCACAGATGGATATGATCCGCTCAGCCACGGCCCGCAAAGTTGCCGCAAACCACAGCAGCAGTCTGTCACCTTCCCTGCTGTCACAGATCAGCCACGAACTGCGTACGCCCATCAATGGTGTGATCGGCATGAATGAACTGCTGAATGACACACCGCTGAGTGCCAACCAGCGTGAGTTTTCCGATACCATTGCGCTGGCCGGCCGTGACCTGCTGCACGTTGCCAACGAAATTTCCGATCTTGCCCGTATACAGAACAAAGCACTGGAACTGGAACAGCGGCCATTCAACCTGTCCATGCTGCTCAGTCAGGTCATGTCGCATTTCCAGCAGGAAGCGACGCGCAAGCAGGTAGAACTGGTGATGGATATCAGCGAAGATGTCTCAGAACGCTTTGAAGGCGACAGCAACCGCCTGCAGACCCTGCTGCACAATCTGGTCGGTCAGGCGCTGGCCTATACCGAATACGGTGAACTGTCACTGCACGCCGCACCTTATCACAACGGCCAGGCCAGTGGCGTGCAGCTGCAGCTGCAGCTGAGCAGCACCATCGTCAAGCCGGATGAACTGAAACAGGCGTTCTATATCCTGCAGTATCAGCATCCGCTGAATGAAAACAGCCATAACGAACCCTGGAACCTGCTGGTTTCCCGCCATCTGCTGGAAAAGATGCACGCCACTCTCGACGTGGAAAGCATGACCGATCAGGGCGCTTCCCTGACGCTGTGTCTGCCGCTGCAAACCAGCGAGATCCAGCGCAGCACCACCGGTGATGAAAGCCTGATCGGACTGAAGGTCCTGATTGTCGATGACAATGCGTCACTGCGCTCTGTGATTGAAAAACAGGTAAAACGCTGGGGCATGCGCCCGGAATCCACCTACAGCGGCAAAGAAGCGCTGGCGATGCTGCGTAACCAGATCAACCTGGGCCAGCCTTACGATGTCATCATCATTGATCACGACATGCCGGTCATGAATGGCATGCAGCTGGCAGAACGTATTCAGCAGGATGATGACATTACCCCGAAACCGGCCCGGCTGATGCTCACCGGCCTGAGCATCAGTGCCATCAGTGATGATGCCCAGGCCGCCGGTATCCGTCAGATTCTGGCCAAGCCTGCCAGTGGTGAGCGCCTGCGTCAGGCGCTGCTGGAACTGCGTTATCGCCGGCCACTGCCAGCCGGCGATTAATCTGCCCGCACGGCCCGTTCTTCTGCCCAGGCCCGCAGTGCCGCCATCGGCTCTGCCATGGTGACGGACAGCGGACGGGTACGCTGCAGCTCATGCAACAGCAGCTGAGTATCCACCTCCCGCTGTGCGTCCGTGGAAGCGGAATGCCAGGCGGACACAACAGCCTGCTCCAGTTCCGCCCCGGAGAAGCCCTCACTGGCCGCCGCCAGCTGGGTCAGATCGAACAGATCCGGATCCAGCCCGCGTTTGAGCATATGAATGCGCAGAATTTCACGGCGGATATCATCTTCCGGCAGATCGACGAAAAACAGCTCATCCAGCCGTCCCTTGCGCACCAGTTCCGGCGGCAGCTGATGAATGTTGTTGGCGGTGGCAACGACAAACACGCGGGCGTCGTGCTCTGCCAGCCAGGTCAGCAGTGATCCCAGAATCCGCTGACTGATGCCCTGATCATTACTGTCCTGTCCCAGCCCTTTTTCGATTTCATCAATCCACAGCACGCAGGGCGCCATGGTTTCCGCCAGTTTCAGTGCCTCACGCAGGTTGCGCTCGGTCTCACCGAAATACTTGTTATACAGGGTAGCGAAATCCAGCCGCAGCAGCGGCAGCCCCCAGGCGCCGGCCACCGCCTTGGCCGCCAGACTCTTACCACCGCCCTGCACACCGAACAGCAGCATACCGCGCGGGCGCAGCTTACGCTCCGCGCTGATAAAGGCCTGCTGCCGCTGTGACAGCCAGCTTTTCAGTGTATTCAGACCGGCTACATCACTGAAGCGCGCCGTGTCGTATTCAAAACTCACAATGCCATCCTCAGCCAGCAGAGCCATCTTGGCTTTGCTGACTTCCGGTACGTCGTCACTGGTAATGGCGCCGTCATCGACAATGGCACCACGCACCAGCCGCCGGGCATCCGAGAAGGTCAGACCTTTGAGGTTGGAGACCAGCTGCTCCAGTGTGGTGTTATCAGTTTTCACACGCTGGCCGCTGTGGCGGGCATAATTCTGGGCTTCCTCTTTCACCAGTGCCAGCAGCTGGCTTTCATCCGGCAGACGGAGGCTGACGCTGGCCGACAGCCGCTGCAGTTCCGCCGGTGCCTTCAGTTCATGACTGAGCAGCACCAGGGTTTTGTTACAGCGCCCGTGCTGCAGGGCGATATCTTTCAGCAGCCGCACCACCAGCGGATCTTCCATAAAAGGATGCAGGTCACAGAAAATAAACAGCCCGCCGTCATCGCGCTGACGCACGGCGCGCAGTGCATCCGCCGGCTGCAGGGTGTCACCTTTGGCGGCATCTTCCCCGAACCCCAGACGGCGCAGGCCATCAGTCAGGGTCCATTGCTGCAGAGCCAGTCCACGGCGGATGGCCAGCCGGGTGAACAACTCCAGCGCCCGGGCTTCCTCGTGGGAACCAACCATCAGAATGGGAATATGGCGATCCAGTAACAGCTCTAAATCGTGTAAGTCCTGCATCTGTTTTCTCCTGTGCTGCGCGGAGTGTAAAACTTCTGCCAACAGCTGTCCTGTGAAGCGGCGGAAAATGAGAACGGATATTCACCATGCGCTGTTACCGGTTATGCCGTAAAATGAGGCAAACTCCGGAGGTTTCTATGACTGAACAAGCATCACCCGCGGTTCCGGCCCGCCGCTACTCACTGTTTGACAAACTGATTCAGAATGCTGATCAGGCACTGCGCACCCTGGTTCCGGGTGCCGCGCAGGAATACCGCCCGTCACCGGCAGACAAGCGCCCGCATCACGAGATGAGCGAACAGGAAGCTCAGCACGCGGCCGGCCTGATGCGCATCAATCACACCGGCGAAGTCTGTGCGCAGGCGCTGTATCAGGGCCAGGCCCTGACCGCCAGACTGCCGGAAGTCCGTGAAGCCATGGAAGAAGCTGCCCGTGAGGAAATCGATCATCTGGTGTGGTGTGAAAACCGGGTCAGGGAACTGGGCAGCCATACCAGTATGCTGAACCCGCTGTTCTACGGTATGTCATTCGGTATCGGCGCGCTGGCCGGTAAAATTTCGGACCGTGTCAGTCTGGGTTTTGTCGCGGCCACCGAAGACCAGGTGTGCAAGCATCTGAGCAGCCATATGACCAGCCTGCCGGTACAGGATGAACGCAGCAAAGCCATTCTGTTACAGATGCTGGAAGATGAAGCCAGACACGCAACGACCGCACTGAGTGCCGGTGGCCACAAATTCCCGCTGCCGGTAAAACTGGCCATGACGGCAGTATCCAGAGTCATGACCAAATCGGTTTACCGCGTCTGACCTGCTCCGCAGGACAGAAACAGTGCACTGCACTGTTTCTGTCCTCACCGCTGCACATCTCTGGTTCAGACCCTCTGTTTATAGAATCCCTGCCCTGATAGACCGATTAGCTGTTTAGCACAGCAGACGGTGCCACTCTCCTTTACTCTGAATAAGACAGACAGGAGGCCGCCATGAATAAACTGCCGCTGCTTGACCGTATCCGTCGCTTCTACCGTATCCCCACCGATTACCCGGAACTGAACTGGACCCGCACACCACTCTACCGGCGCCGGCTGGAGCAGGTGAAAAGCGGCTGGATTATCAGCGGTCTGGTCATGCTGATCAGCGGCAGCATTGAAGTCGTGTTTATTCTCGGTGCCTTCACCGGCTTCCTGTCACTGGCCTTTCTGGATCCCGATACGGAATAATTTCCGCCGATATGCCTGACAAGGCATAACTATTGCTGAGACTCTGCCAATACCTGATTAAAGTATTCGGATTTGCTTTTTTTGCCCCCGGCCAGTGCCGGCGGATAAAAGCAGCGCCGTAATGGCCCCGGAACTGTGCATGGAATGCGCTACGCAGGAAATCGAAGAGGGTTTTCTCATGCAACGCACACCACTCACATTTACAGCGCCGGTCGCTGCGACCGACGTTCTGTCACACTACGAACTGTTCCGCACCCGCGACCGGGACGAAGCCCGTCAGTGGGGACAGCGGGTATTCTGTGATAATGCACTGGATTACCGCACCTCTGCCGATACCGACGCTTACATGTATTACCGCCAGGCCGGCAGTGTCGGCCTGGGGCGCATGAGTTATGGCAGTGAAGTGGTGATTTCCCCGGTCGATATGGAATCTTTTATTCTTTTTCAGATACCCGTAACCGGCAGTGAGGCCATCACCCAGAAAGGCCGGACAGTTATTACCAACAGCAACACCGGCTGTTTTATTAACAGCGGCGAACCGGTCACCGTTCATCACCAGAAAGGGACAGAAAAGCTGATCGTCCGGATTAACCGCGATACGCTGGAACAGTACTGTCAGCAGTATCTGGGCAGAATGCTGACCTCGGCGATTGAATTCGCGCCAGTCATTCAGGCTACAGATAATCCCGGCCTGCAATGGATGCGCACCTTAAGCTGGGCCTACGATACCTTGTCAGTGCCGGATATAAAGCTGGCTCCTATTATTGAAAAACAGATTGAACAGTCGGTTGTCAGTCTGCTGCTGCACTATCAGCCGCATTCTTTTTCGCAGGAAATGCGCCGCGAAGACAGTGACATCTGTCCGGCTTTTATCCGCCGCGCCAAAGAATTTATCGAAGCCCACGCCACCCAGGCGATTTCGGTAACCGATATTGCTGTAGCGGCCGGTGTCAGTACCCGCTCCCTGTACAGCGGCTTCCGCAAATACAGCAGAGTATCGCCCAGCCAGTTCATCAAAGACATCCGCCTTAACCTCGCCTGTACGCAACTGAAAGAAGCTGACAACAGCATCACCACCGTCACAGATATTGCGATTAATTGTGGATTCAATCATCTGGGACATTTCACTGCGGATTATAAAAAACGCTTCGGTGAAACACCGTCCCAGACACTGAACCGATAATTCATGCACGCATCGGATAACAGACGCACAAATAGGAGTGCCGCCAACGGCACACTTTTTTAGGATAAAAACGTAACCACAATTAATGCGCTTTTATCCGGAGAGAATCATGTCTGATAAACCGATCATCCGTCGCCGAACCGTCAATGCCCCGATCAGTGATGAAAGGGTTAACAGTGATAAAGTTCAGAGTCAGTATCAACCCTACAAAGATGCAGCCTGGGGTTTTATTAACCACTGGTACCCGGCACTGTTCAGTTCCGAACTGGAAGAAGATCAGGTCGAAGGTATCCAGATCTGTGGCATTCCAATTGTTTTACGTCGGGTAAACGGCAAAGTCTTTGCGCTGAAAGACCAGTGTGTACACCGCGGTGTACGTCTGTCTGAAAAACCGATGTGCTTCAATAAAAAAACCATTTCCTGCTGGTATCACGGCTTCACCTTTGATCTGGAAAACGGTGACCTGACTACGATTGTGGCCAATCCACAGGACAAGCTGATCGGCACCACAGGTATCACCCCATATCCGGTAGAAGAAGTTGCCGGTATGATTTTCGTTTTCGTGCGTGATGACAATTTCCCGCTGCCAGACGTTCCGCCACTGTCAGAAGATCTGCCATTCCGCTTCCCGGAAAACAGCGAACGCTTCCCGCATCCACTGTGGCCCGCATCCCCGAGCCTGCTGGATGACAACGCCGTCGCCTTGGGTATGCACCGTACTGGTTATGGTAACTGGCGTATTGCCTGTGAAAATGGTTTCGATAATGCCCATATTCTGGTGCATAAAGACAACACCATTGTGCACGCAATGGAATGGGTATTACCGTTAGGGATTCTGCCGGTGGATGACGACTGTATTACTGTAGTCGAGGACGATAACGGCCCGAAAGGTATGATGCAGTGGCTGTTTACCGATAAATGGACACCGGTGCTGGAAAACGAAGAGCTGGGTCTGAAAGTGGAAGGGGTAAACGGCCGGGCCTACCGAACCTCGGTGGTTATGCCGGGTGTACTGATGGTGGAAAACTGGCCCGGTGAACACCTGGTGCAGTACGAATGGTATGTGCCGATTACCGATGACACGCATGAATACTGGGAAGTGATCGTACGCGTCTGCGATAGCGAAGAAGAGCTGGAAAAACATAAATACCGCTATGATCGCGTGTACAAACCACTGGCTCTGCATGGTTTCAATGACTGTGATATTTATGCCCGTGAAGCGATGCAGGATTTCTATGCCGATGGCACCGGCTGGGATGACGAGCAACTGGTCAGCACCGATATCTCGCCGATCACCTGGCGTAAGCTGGCATCACGCTGGAACCGTGGTATTGCCCGGCCAGCGAAGGGAGTCACCGGCGCTGTGCGCGATACTGCACTGCGCTTTAAACGGACATCCGACGGCAAAGGACCGGCGTATAAAGTCGAACAGATTGATGACTGACCTTTAAACCAGGCTGCCGGAGCACGGATGCGCCGGCTTTTTATAATCAGAAAGGACTGCTGCGCTTCATCCGGAGCCCGCCATGAACAGGAACCTGCTCAATACCGACTCTGTTGCCTCAGATGATTTTGAAGAAACACAGAAAGTGGTTTCTGCGCGTTTCTGTGATCATCACATGAGCCTGTCCCGGCGCGAAACCGCCGTCGCTTACCAGCACCAGCATGTCAGAACCGGAGCCATCAGTTTCTGCCGCATGAAATATGGTTCCGACGTCAGAATTGATACCGAAAACAACGACGATTTTTATCTGGTTCAGATTCCACTGAGGGGCACCGACCGGCAACAGCACGACAGGAATTCCGTATTAAGCGACTGCCACAAGGCAACCCTGCACATGCCGGGTGATCCGTTGCATATGCACTGGAGTAGCGACTGTGAAAAACTGGCGATCCGCATCGATCGGCACTATCTGGATCAGCTGAGCTCTGCCATCTGTGGACGAAGTGTGGCCAATGAGCTGAGAATGAATTATGAAATTCTGCTGGACGATGCCCGCGGCCAGGCCCTCAAGCAGCGTGCCATGCTGCTGTTCTCAGAAATGACCACCACCCCGGACCTGTTCAGTCACGACATTATTCTGCAGCAGAATATCGAAAATCTGAGCAGCAGCCTGCTGTTGTGGTACTCCAACGTACAACAGTTCAATATGCAGCAGAAAGTGCTTCCGCGTCATGTCCGGCTGGCCACAGACTATCTTGAAGCCAATGCTCACCAGCCCATTGATGCCGTGGAACTGGCCAGACTGAGCGGTGTCAGCCTGCGCTCCCTGTACTCCGGCTTTCACGATTTCCTGCACTGCACTCCCAGCCGTTATCTGCGCGAAATCCGTCTGCAGAAAGTCCGCCAGGATCTGATCTGTCCGGATCAGCCGGCCAACGTAACCGCCATTGCAACCAGATGGGGATTTTCCCAGCTGGGACGTTTTTCCAGTGAATATGCACAGCGCTTTGGTGAGTCCCCACGAGAAACAATAAAGCGCCGGTAAAGTGCATTTGTTATTTTTCCTGCACCGTTAAAACCCATAAAAAGAAGAATAAAAAGCCTCTTCAAGGTGCACTCAATTCCATAAAAATGCACTGCCAAATTTATGCAAAAAATGCATAAAACCTGCACTCAATGAATATTCTGAATCTCCTCAGTTGATCATATTGAAAGGGTCCATGACCTGAATCAAATGAGAGAAACCTTCCATGAAAAAAATAGCGATTATCGGCGCAGGGCAATCCGGCCTTCAGCTGGGTATCAGCCTGCTGGAAAAAAACTGTGATGTTACCATCGTCTCCAACCGTACTGGTGACGAAATTCTTAATGGACGGGTAATGTCCAGCCAGTCCATGTATGACATGGCCCTGACTTTTGAGCGCGAACTGGGCATCAGTTTCTGGGATGAAACCTGTCCGCCAACCGATGGTGTTCACTTCCGCATCGGTAATGCGGAAACTATGATGATTGACTGGCGTTCCATGATGCATGCACCGGGTCAATCCGTTGACCAGCGCATAAAAATGCCACGCTGGATGGAAGAGTTCGAAGCCCGTGGCGGTAAGCTGATTATTAAAGATGCCGATATCGCTTACCTCGAACAGCTGGCAGAAGAAAACGATCTGGTGATTGTTTCCACCGGTAAAGGTGAAATTGGCAAACTGTTCGAACGTGACGAAGAAAAAAGTCAGTTCGATAGCCCGATGCGTACCATCACTCTCGCCTACGTCAAGGGCATGCTGCCACGCGAAGATTTTTCTGCACTGAATATCAGTGTCAATCCGGGCATTGGCGAATTCGTGAACTTCCCCTGTGAAACCCTGAGTGGCCCGGCCAACATTATTAACCTCGAATGTGTACCCGGCGGTCCGATGGATATCTGGGATACCGTCAGCACACCACAGGAACAGCTGGAACTGGCGGTTAAATTGATTAAGGAATATTTCCCCTGGGAAGCGTGGCGCTGTGAGAACCTGTCGCTGACGGATGACCTGGGCACACTCTCGGGCCGCGTTCCGCCAACTGTGCGAAAACCCATCGGCATTCTGCCATCCGGCAAAACGGTGCTGGGGATGGCTGACGTGCTGGTACTGAATGATCCGATCACCGGCCAGGGTTCCAACAACGCCAGTAAATGTTCTGTGGTCTACCGTGACGCCATTGCCGATAACGACGGCTCTTTTGACGACGAATGGAAACAGGCAACGTTCGATAAATACTGGGATTACGCTCAGTGGGTTGTCCGGTTCACCAATACCCACCTGCTGCCACCGACCGAATCTGTGCTGATGGTTATGGATGCCTGCCAGAAAATTCCGGCTCTGGCCTCCACCCTCGCCAATTCATTTGATGATCCTAAATCCCTGGTTCCCTGGTATTACGACCCGGCAGAAGCACAGAAATTTATTGCGTCCTTCAGTGCAGAAAGCGCGGAGGCCTGACTCATGAAAACAAACGGACTCAGCAAAAAAATCAGTCTGCCGGCAACTGTTGCGGCAGCGCTGTTCAGTCTCAACAGTTATGCTACCCAGGGCACCATGCCACATGGTTACGGCATTAAATCCGAAGGAATGGGAGGTGTAGTCACCGCTCTGCCGCAGGATGCCATTGCCGGTGCTTCCAACCCGGCCGGTATGCTGTCGGTAGGGGAACGCATTGATGGTGGCCTGGCCTTTCTGAAAGTGGATAACGGCGTCGATTTCAATAACGTCAATGCAGATGGTACCGCCGATGGCGACCTGTATATTATTCCGCAGTTCGGTATCAACCACCTGCTGGATGAAGCCAATAGTATCGGCCTTTCGGTGGTCGGAAACGGGGTGGGAACCCAGTACGACAGCGATGAAAATATCGGAGGTCTGCAGGCTCCGGGGTCGGAATTCCAGCAGATTGTTTCTACGTTTTCCTACGCTCACAGCCTGAATGCCAGTCACACCCTGGGGCTTGGTGTAATAGCTATTTACCAGACGCTGCAGATTGACGGCACGGCCAGTATCGGCCTGCAGGAAGGTAAGGACAGCGCCTATGGTGCCGGTCTGCGCTTCGGCTGGCTGGGTGCTTTCGGCGACCGCTTCAGAGCTGGCGCCAGCTATCAGACCCGCGGTTATATGAGCAAAATGGATAAATTCGATAACCTGCTGGCCGAAGGCGGCGATATGGATCTGCCTGCCAACTTCTCGCTCGGTGCCAGTTATGTTCTGGGTAACTGGACACTGGCTGCCGACTTCCAGCGCGTGTTCTGGCGTGACGTCAACACCTTCGGTAATCCCGGGGTCAGCACCGCCAGCGGTGCCACCGGCGATTCTGACGGCGCCGGTTTTGGCTGGAATAATCAGAATATCTGGCGCATCGGTGCCGCCTATACCCTGTCCGCACAGCTCACCCTGCGCGGCGGTTATAACGACTCCAGACAGCTGCTCGACAGTGATTCCACCTACCTTGGCCTGCTCGCCCCGGCCGCTAACCACCGTCACATTACGCTGGGTGCAACCTATACCACCCGTTCTGACAGCGCATGGTCCGTTGCCTACGCCCGTTCATTTGAAGGCAAAGTCAGCGGTACCGGCACCGCACCGGATTCACTCACCACCCCCTATATGAGCCAGCACTGGTTATCTCTGGGCTATGGCACAGCGTTCTGAGGATAAAACGATGACAGATAAACAACAGATGCGTCAGGCACTGGGGCACTTTGCCACCGGCGTCACCGTGGTTACCACCAACGATCCCTTTGGTGAGCCCGTCGGGGTCACGGTCAGCAGTTTTAATTCGGTCTCGCTGGAGCCACCACTGGTGCTCTGGAGTATCGCCAGATCGTCTTACAGCTGTGATGTGTTTTCCGCCGCAACCCATTTTGCCGTGCATGTGCTGGGAGCGGAGCAGCGTGATCTTTCCGACCGCTTTGCCCGGGCTTCAAGCGACAAGTTTGCCGGCCTGGAACTGGAAAAAGGCATTAACAGTCTGCCACTGCTGCCTGACTGCCCGGCCCGCTTCCAGTGCGCGATTGAAAACTGCTACGAAGGCGGCGATCACCTGATTTTTATCGGCCGGGTGATGAGCCTGGACAGCAGCGAAGACAGCAGCGATCCGTTGCTGTTTTACCGCAGCCGTTACGCCGCCGTTCAGTCTGCCGAAACCTGTTAAGCCCTGTTGCAGAAACAGTTGCCGGATTCTGCAGCCGTTTCTGCACCGCTCCATTATCTCTGAAACGGAGAGCATTTTATGAATTCTGAAGTCCATCAGGTAGAGCTGGTTTTTGACGATGGTGTGGTTCATACCATTGCAGCGGAAACAGGACATAGCCTGCTCGATGCTGCAATCGCAGCCGATGTGCCGGTGATGTATCAGTGCCGTTCGGGCAGTTGCTCCAGCTGTATATCCACCGTCGCAGATGGTGATGTCGCTGTTATTCCCGGCAGAAGCTCAACACTTCTGGCCAGTGAAATTGCACAGGGACAACGTTTATTGTGTGTCTGTCAGGCAACCAGTAATGCCCGCCTGACCTTACCTTACAGCAGCTCCGCCGGCGCCGTTCAGGCCGTCACCGCGCATGCTTTTATTAACCGTATTACCCCGCTTGCCAGCGATGTAGTAAAACTGACACTGGAGCTGGCCGAAGGCGACTGGCTGAGTTTCCAACCCGGCCAGTATATTCAGCTTGAAGTACCAGGCCTGGGAGTACTGCGCAGCTATTCCCCATGCAGCACCGCCGCGGACCTGCCCATTATTGAATTTATGATCCGCATATTGCCGGACGGTGCAATGTCCGGCTACCTGCGAGAGCGGGCCGAAACCGACCAGGTGTTGACCCTGACCGGCCCCTATGGTGCTTTTTTTCTGCGCGAAGAACACCGCCGCCAGCCACATATTTTTATTGCCGGTGGTACCGGTCTGGCACCGGTTCTTTCCATGATTGATGCCATGCGCCAGCAGACTGGCATCCGCCCGCCCATGCTGCTCAGCTTTGGCTGCAACAGTGCCGGCACTCTGTTTGGCCAGGACGATATCGCGCTGCGGCAGCAATGGCTGCCAACCCTGGATGCACGCATCTGTGTCAGCCGTGAAGCCGTAGAAGGCTGCCTGCAATGCAATCCGGTAGAAGCCATTCAGGCGGAAGATGTGCATCCGGACAGTGTGGTTTATTTATGTGGTCCGCAAGGCATGGTCGATGCCGCGACCGAACGCCTTGTCGATTTCGGGGCCGACCCGGCCAATATTTACAGTGAACAGTTTGTCGCCAGTAACTGAGGAAAAAGCTATGTCTGATTTAACATTTTCTCCGCAGCAACAGGCCTGGTATGAACAGGTAAAAGCGAAAATAAATCCGGCCCGCCTGCAGCAACGTTTGTTTGAACTGACGGATATTCACAGCCCCACCGGCTCCACCCGTGAAGCGTCAGAATATATGGCCGGCGAATTAACCAAAGCCGGATTAAAGGCGCAGTACCAACCGATGGGCGAAACAACCGGTAATGTACTGGCAGAATTAAAAGGCAGCGGTGGTGGTGCTACCCTGCTGCTGTATGCGCCGATCGATACGCATCTTGAACGCGACGGCAGCGATGAATTACTGACCGGTATTGCCGATGAAGCCGATATGCAGCCTTATGCTCAACAGACCGATGACTGGGTATTCGGTCTGGGCGCCTCCAACCCGAAAGCCATGGTGGCTACGCTGACTGAAATTGCTTATGCCATTAAGGAAGCCGGCATCCCCCTGAGCGGCGATTTAATGGTCGGCATGGCCGACGGCGGCATGCCGGTGGATATTTCAGCCCGAGGTCATGCTGGCATGTCCAATGGTGTGCTGCATATGCTGAACCGCGGGGCCGCCGCGGACTATGCCATTGTTATGAAACCCTGGAACTGGGTATATCACGAAGAACCCGGCATGGGCTGGTTTAAAGTACGCGTGTTCGGCACTTTAGGGTATGCCGGTGTACCACACGATATTCCCGGCTTCCGCAGTTCAGTTGTTCCGGCAGCCACCGTTATTCAGGAAATTGAAGCCTGGCTGCCACAATACGCAGAAAAAAATACCTCCGGCGTCATCCGCCCGTATGGCTGGATTGCCGGTGTCCGTGGCGGCGATGTTGAGCGCCCGGCGTTTCCCTCGGCGGTGACGGAAATTTTCCTCGATATCCGTATTAATCCGCGTACCACACCGGCGGACGTCAAGCACCAGTTTGCAGAATGTATGCGCGATATTAAATCACGTCATCCGGATATTGATTTTGAATGGGAGATGTACGGTTCTGTGCCTGGTGGCACCACGGATGAAAATAACTGGATTGTGAAATCCGCCAAACGCGGCTGGGAACATATTGAGCAGAAACCGCACGGCATGCCCGATCTCCTCGGCGGTCAGACCGACGGTACCGCGTTACGCCGTTATGGTGTTCCGACTGTGCGTATCGGCTGGCCATGGCCGGCCACCGGCGCACCTCTGCCCGTCGCCGAAGGACTGGGGGGTATGGGCGCAACCTATATTCCGGATCTGATTCCGTGCGCCGAAAAAATTCTTTACACCATCATCGATACTCTCACCCGTTCACGCGAAGAACTCGGTTTATAAGGAGCTGCTATGACCCACTTCAACGATATGAGCATCCACGATATTCAGGCCGCCCTGACTGCCGGTAATTTCACCGCCACACAACTGGTGGAAGAGTGCTTCGCCAGAATCAGGGCCAATGAAAAACTTAATCTGTTTGTTACTCTGGATAAAAACGCAGCCCTGGCAGCGGCGGCAGAGCTGGATAAAGCCATTGCTGCCGGTCAGCCGTTAACCGGTATGGCCGGTATTCCACTGGTGATTAAAGACAATATTCATGCCGCCGGACTGCCGGCCACTGCCGGCAGCCCGGCGCTGGCCGATTTTGTTCCTGCCACGGATGCCCCTGTGGTAAAAAAACTGCGTGATGCCGGGGCCATTATTCTCGGTAAAACCCATATGCATGAACTGGCCTTCGGTGGCACCGGCTACAACACCAGTTTTAATAACGGTGAGCTTGAGGGTATCCGCAACGTCTACAACCCGGAACGCATTGCCGGGGGCTCATCCTCGGGCAGTGCCGCCGCTGTCGGCGGGCGTATGAGTGTTACCGCGCTGGGAACCGATACCGGTGGTTCCATGCGTATTCCCTGTGCACTGAATGGCTGTGCCTCCATCCGCCCGTCCAGTGGCCGTTATCCCTCCGGCGGCATGATTCCGATTTCCCACAGCCGCGATACCGCAGGGCCGATGGCGCTGCGTATGGAAGATGTGGCATTGCTGGATGGCCTGATCTGTGGTGACGACAGCCTGCCGGCAATTAAACTCAGCGAATTACGTCTGGGAATTGCCGCCGGCTTCTGGGCCAACCTGGATGACGACACACAGGGGGTGATGGACGCTACGCTGGATAAACTCCGTGCCGCCGGCGTCACTCTGGTGGAGGTGGCTGACGCACAGCTGCAGGAACTGAATGAGCCCATCGGTTTTCCGGTGGTATTCCATGAAGCCTACGACAGCATGGTGAATTATCTGCGCGATGAAGGCCCGGATATGAGCATTGAAGAACTGACCGCCGGCATTAACAGTCCCGATGTCAAAGGCTGCTACGAAGATATTATCCTGCCGCGCATGCTGCCAACGCCGGAAGGCCCGATGCTGTCCGGCCCGGTGTATGACTGGGCCATGAAAGAAGGCAAACCGGCGCTGATTGAGCGCTATAAAACCCTGTTCGCACAATACAGCCTTGATGCCTTTATTTTCCCCACCACTGCCGTTGTCGCACCGGTCGCAGTAGCGGAAGTCAGTTCACCGGGAAATTTCGATCTGCTGATCCAGAATACCGAGCCGGCCGCCAGTGCTGGCCTGCCGGCTATTCAGATTCCCGCCGGACTGGGCGCAGACAGTGGCCTGCCGGTGGGGCTGGAGCTGGATGGTCAGCGCCTGCAGGACCGCCGCCTGCTGGCCATCGGCATTGCCATTCAGTCACTGCTGGGACTGCTGCCCGCACCGGCTGCTGAACACGGATGAGGTCGTCTCACCTGGTCTGGCTGGCAGCCCTGCTGCTGGCTCTGCAGCCGGTGACCACCGACCTGTATCTGCCTGGCCTGCCCTATCTGCAGGCCGCGGTACAGGCCGGACCGGCTGAAGCCCAGCAGACCCTGACCGCGTTACTGCTGGCCTTCGGACTGTCGCAGCTGCTGTGGGGGGAGCTGGCCGACCGTTGCGGCCGGCGCCGGGTTCTGCTCACCGGCCTGCTGCTGCACGCCGGTTCTGCACTGATGTGTACGCTGGCAGACAGTATCGGCTGGGTAATTGTCTGGCGCGCATTACAGGGCGTGGCTCTGGGATCCGTGATTATCAGTGCCCGCGCGCTGATTCACGAGCAGGCAGCCAGTGGCGAAAGCATTCAGACGCTGGGCCGCAGCCTGACACTGGTCGCCATCATCGCCACTCTGACCATTCCGGCCGGCGGCCTGATTGTCAGCTGGCTGCACTGGAAAGTCAGCCTGTTACTGCCTGGTCTGATCTCCCTCTCTCTTGCTGGCTGGGTACTGTTCACCATGACAGAAACAAAAGCCCCCAAAGCAGACAGAAAACGGCTGCGCTGGCGGCAGATTCTGCAGCAACCGGTGTTTTACCGCTTCACTCTGCTGAACGGTCTGTCATTTGCCACTCTGGTATCCCTGTTCAGCAGCTCCCCTTTTCTGTACATCCACCAGCAAGATTACAGCCCGGCGCAATACGGTGTGGCCATGTGCCTGATCGTCAGTGGCTTTTCGGCCGGCACCCTGCTCTGCCGGCGTCTGCTGGATCTGCTGGGCTTCAGCCGTACGCTGATCACCGGTGCCATGCTGAGTCTGTTATCCGTGCTGATCACCGCCGCTCTGTGGGTGTCCGGCGGAATTTCGCTGCCGCTGTTTGTGTTGCCCGGTTTTGTTTTTATGCTGTCTCACGGTATCCACCATACTTGTGCACAGGGGCGGGTGCTGCAACCTTTCCCGGGGCAGAGTGCCACGGCGGCGGCTCTGAATGGCTGTCTGATGATGGTGATTTCGTTTGCGCTGAATTCTGCTTTCGGGATGCTGCAACAGGCCGATGAGCGGGTTTTTCTGCCACTGATGTTGCTCGCCCTGCTGTGCTCACTGGCATCTTTCCGGGCCTTTCTGCTGCCTGCCGACAGCGTTGTAACAGATACAAAAAAGCCCTCCTGAGGAGGGCTTTTTTGTGGCGTTCCTGAAATCAGAGACTCAGGATTTTCTCGCCGCGGGCAATACCGGACACACCGGTACGCACGGTTTCCAGCACACAGCCCGGACCGATGGCTTCGATAAAGGCTTCCAGCTTGTCACTGGCACCGGTCAGCTGGATGGTATACACGCTCGGTGATACATCCACAATCTGACCACGGAAGATGTCCGCTGTGCGTTTGATTTCCGCACGCTGGGCACCCACCGCCTTCACTTTAATCAGCATCAGTTCGCGTTCGATATGCGCACCTTCTGACAGATCCACCAGCTTCACCACTTCAATCAGCTTATTCAGCTGCTTGGTGATCTGTTCGATCTTACGGTCATCACCGTGTGTGGTCATGGTCAGACGGGACAGGGTATTGTCCTCAGTCGGTGCCACGGTCAGGGTTTCAATGTTATATCCACGCTGGGCGAACAGACCCACAACACGGGACAGCGCACCCGGTTCGTTTTCCAGCAGAATCGAAATAATGTGTCTCATGATCAGGTCCGCTCCGTCTTGCTCAGCCACATATCGCGCATGGAGCCGGCCGGCACCTGCATCGGATATACGTGCTCATGTTCATCAACGGCAACGTCGAGGAACACAAGACGGTCATTGTATTTACCGAAGGTATCTTCCAGTGCCTGTGGCAGCTGATCGCGTTCCGTTACCCGGATACCGACGTGGCCATAGGCTTCCACCAGCTTGATAAAGTCCGGCAGGGATTCCATGTAGGAGCTGGAGTGACGGCCTTCGTAGTTCATATCCTGCCACTGACGCACCATGCCCAGAGAGCCGTTGTTCAGACACAGGATTTTTACCGGAATACCGTACTGCAGACAGGTGGACAGCTCCTGAATATTCATCTGAATGGAGCCTTCACCGGTCACGCACACGACCATTTCATCCGGGAAGTTCATTTTGACGCCCATGGCCGCCGGGAAACCGAAACCCATGGTGCCCAGACCGCCGGAGTTGATCCAGCGGTTCGGTTTATCAAATTTATAGTACTGTGCAGCAAACATCTGGTGCTGGCCCACATCGGAAGTAATGTAGGCATCACCCTTAGTAGCGCCCCACAGAGCTTCAATCACTTCCTGAGGTTTCATCAGACCATTGTCGTTTTTCTCATAACGCATGGCATGACGCTGACGCCATTCATTGATCTGTTTCCACCAGGCCGTCAGCGCTTCGCTGTCCGGCGTTTCATCACTCTCGTCCAGCAGCGCCATCATTTCATCCAGTACATTACCGACCGGACCAACAATCGGCACATCGGCAATAATGGTTTTGGAGATGGACGACGGATCAATATCAATATGAACGATCTTCGCATCCGGGCAGAACTTGTTGGTGGCGTTGGTCACGCGGTCATCAAAGCGGGCACCAATCGCCAGAATCACATCGGCATGGTGCATGGTCATGTTCGCTTCATACGCGCCATGCATGCCCAGCATGCCGACAAAACGATCACCGGTTCCCGGATAAGCACCCAACCCCATCAGAGTATTGGTGCAGGGGAAATTCAGGCGGTCCACCAGCGCGCGCAGTTTGTCTGAACTGCCGTCAATGATCACACCGCCACCGGAATACACCACCGGCCGCTTGGCTTTCAGCAGCAGCTCGACGGCTTTTTTGATCTGGCCGGAGTGGCCACGCTGCGGCGGCGTGTAAGAACGCATTTTTACCTTTTTCGGATATACGTACTCATAGCGCTCATTCGGCATGGTCATGTCTTTCGGAATATCGATCACCACCGGACCGGGACGGCCGGTACTGGCAATGTGAAACGCCTTGGCCACCAGTTCCGGAATATCTTCCGGACGGGTCACACTGAAGCTGTGTTTCACGATCGGCCGTGACACACCCAACATATCGGTTTCCTGGAAGGCGTCATCGCCCACCAGATGGCTCATCACCTGACCAGAGATAACGACCATAGGAATAGAATCTGTAAAGGCTGTTGCAATACCGGTAATTGTGTTGGTCGCACCCGGACCGGAAGTCACCATCACCACACCCGGCTTACCGGTCGCACGAGCGTAGCCATCAGCCATGTGAGCAGCAGCTTGCTCATGACGGACCAGTACGTGTTTCACAGCGCTTTGTTTATACAGGGCATCGTACACGTGCAGCAGTGAGCCGCCCGGGTAACCATAGATGTACTCTACGCCTGCTTCGTGCAGTGCACGAACCAGCATTTCTCCGCCGGAAAGTAATTCCACCGTACTATCCTCTTTCACATAATCCACGGGGAGCGTGGGTAATTAAATTAACGATGCGGTTAGAGCCGGAAACAACACAGGCTCTCTCAGGCTGGATGACTAACTGGTAGTTACTCATCAGATGCTCGTTGCCTGGTCGAGGACGCCGAGTCTGAACCGGGCCGGAGATAACCGGACCCGCAGCTGTTATTATCAGATGAACGGACATTGGGTGAGATGCGGGCATCTGATAAAAGCGCCAGCAATTTTAGCATTTCGGTCGTCCATGTCCAGCCGAAATCGCCGTTAAATCCTTGACAAATCACGCGGTTTTTATAACGTGCGGCATAAGCCCACCAACGCCACGGATGCTATTTCATGAGAACGCTCATATCTTTTGCTGCCATTCTGCTGTTCAGCCTGAGCACTCAGGTGGCGGCGGAAAAGATTTACCGCTGGACCGATGACAATGGTCAGACCCATTTTGGCTCTCAGCCGCCGCGTGATATTGAGCAGCAGAAACAGGCTGAAGAATACGATGTGAAGGTGTCCCAACCGGCCGCCGGCACAGAGGCTTACCGCATTCCGGTCAATACCGGCAAGCCTGAAGAGGTCGCGACGGAAGAAGAAGAGATTACCACCAGATCTTCCCTGACCAGAGAAGAAGCCGAAGCCGGCTGTAAAAAAGCCCGCGATTACAGGCAACTGGTCACCACCAACTACAGCCGCCGCTTCAAACAGGAAGACGGTACCTACCGTCCCCTGACGGATGAACAACGGGCTGCGGAAATCAAAAAAGCCGATGAAATGATCGAGTATTACTGCAAGCAGAAATTCTCGAACAAAAGCCGCTGATCAGGCCGTGCGGATCCAGATCAGGCTGGCCATACGGCCGGTCTGACCATCCCGCCGGTAGGAAAAGAACCGCTCCGGCTCACTGAACGTACACCCGTCGCCGCCGGCAATATGATGCACACCAGCGGCTTTCAGCTGCCGCCGCGCCAGGCCATACAGATCGGCATAACAGCGATCACCATTCCCCGGATGGAAACAGCCTGCCCCCGCCTCAGCGAAGACATCCCTGACTTCAGGCCCGACTTCAAACGCCGCCGAGCCGATAGCCGGACCAAGAAAGACAAGTACCTCTGACGGGGCAGTAAAGGTCTGCAGGGTCTGCAGCAGCACTCCCGCCGCCAGCCCGCGCCAGCCCGCATGAGCCGCTGCCACCTGTGAACCATCGGCGGCACAGAACAGTACCGGCAGGCAGTCGGCGGTCATCACCGCACAGACCAGTCCCGGCGCCTGACTGAACTGGGCATCCGCCGCCGGCACTCTGCCACTGCAGTCCGCGGCGACCACATCCGTGCCATGCACCTGATCCAGCCACTGAATAGCGGATGCTCCCGGCAGACTCTGCAGCAGCTGCGCACGGTTGGCAGCCACATCCGCCGGATTATCGCCGACGTGCAGTGCCAGATTATTGCTGTCCCAGGGGGGGTGTGAACAGCCTCCCTGGCGCAGAGTAATCCGCGCCTCAACGGCCGGCGGCAGCGACCAGTCGGGAATCAGTAGTGACTCAGCGCGCCGCATCACGTTCCAGTGCTTTCAGCAGCTGTACAAAATCGTCCGGCAGGTCCACTTCCCACTCCATCCACTCGCCGCTGTCGGGATGAATCAGACCCAGTTTACGCGCATGCAGGGCCTGACGACCGAAGTGCAGCAGAGTTTCACGCAGTTCCGGGCCGATGCCCTTGGTCAGACGGGTACGCGGAGCGTAGGTCGCATCGCCCACCAGCGGATAGCCGATATGGGCCATATGCACCCGGATCTGATGGGTACGGCCGGTTTCCAGCTTCAGGCGGATGTGGGTGTGGGTAGGAAATTTCTTCAGCACCCGGTAGTGAGTGACCGCTTCCTTACCCATCGGGTTCACCGCCATCCTGGTACGCTGGCTACCATGCCGGCCGATCGGTTCATCCACTTTACCGCCGCCGGTCATCTGCCCCTGCACTACCGCTTCGTATTCACGTCCCATCGAGCGATCCTGCAGCTGCCCGACCAGGTTGTTCTGTGCCTGCAGGGTCTTCGCCACCACCATCAGGCCGGTGGTGTCTTTATCCAGCCGGTGGACAATGCCGGCCCGGGGGATATTTTCCAGCTGTGGACAATGGTGCAGCAGACCGTTGAGCAGGGTACCGTCCGGATTGCCGGCAGCCGGATGCACCACCAGATCAGCCGGTTTGTTGATCACCAGAATATGGTCATCTTCATAGACGATATCGAGCGGCATCGCTTCCGCCAGCCAGTCGCCTTCGGCGGTCAGCTCCGCTTCAATCTGCAGGGTTTCGCCGCCGGTCAGCTTGTCACGCGCCCGGCGGGCTTCACCGTCCACGGTCAGTTGGCCATCCTTGATCCACTGTTGCAGACGCGAACGGGAGTAATCGGGAAACAGCTGGGCAGCCACCTGATCAAGGCGTTTGTTTCCCATTGCGAAGGGAACTTCTGCCCTCTGTGAAATCTGACTGGTCATAAAGTCTCTGTATCTGAGTGAGGCATCCTGCTTATGGTGCGGCCACGGTTGGGGCTGTGCAGGGTCTGTGTTTTAATACGCTGGCAAAATTATATCGACAATCAGGAATACACTCCATGAACACCCGCTGGCTGCTGGTTATTTTCTCCGTTGTTCTGTCAGCATGCTCTTCCGCTCCCGACAAACCACAGGAGCTCACCGAGCGTGAATACTATGAGCAGGCGCAGGAATCGCTGGATAACAACAGTTATATGGTGGCCATTGAACGCCTTAACCAGCTTGAATCCCGCTATCCGTTCGGCCGTTATGCGGAACAGGCACAGCTGGAACTGATTTATGCCTACTACCAGACGTCAGATCTGGAGAACGTGCTGGCCAACGCCGAACGCTTCATCCGCCTGCACCCGCTGCATGAGCAGGTCGATTACGCCTACTACCTTCGTGGTCTGGCGACTTATGAAATGAGCTACACCTTTACCGAACGCTATATGGATACGCCGGTGGCCAAACGTGATCCGACGCCCATGCACGACGCCTTCAATTATTTCTCTGAGCTGCTGCAGCGCTTCCCTGACAGCCCGTATACCGCCGATGCCAGAGCCCGCATGATCTATCTGCGTGAACGTATGGCATCTCACGAGATCGGCGTTGCCCAGTATTATATGAAGCGTCACGCGTATCTGGCAGCCGCCAACCGCTGTGAGGATGTGCTGCTGCACTATCAGAAAACACCGGCCGTGGCCGATGCCCTGGCCATTCTGGTGGAAACCTACCGTCTGCTGGGCATGACGGCTGAAGCCAGCCAGTCACTGGCGCTGCTGAAGCTGAACTACCCGGATCATCCGCAGCTGCAGGATGGTGAATTTACCGATTCCGGCCTGACCGTGGTCGACCGCCGCTCCTTCTGGAATATCATTTCCTTCGGCCTGCTGGATAAAACCGAAACCTCGTCGGTTTCCGCCGCTGAATAAATAAAAAGCCCGCGAATGCGGGCTTTTTATTGTCTGGCCACCGGTCAGATACCGGCCTTCCAGCCATTGGTGACCGGATAACGCCGGTCGCGGCCAAAACCTTTGCGCGTCACCCGTACCCCGATCGGGGCCTGACGGCGTTTGTATTCATTCACATCCACCAGCCGCAGCACGCGCATCACATCCTCATGAGCAAAGCCGGCGGCGATAATGGCCTGCGCACTCATGTCGTCTTCGATGTAGCTCTCCAGAATGGCATCCAGCACCGGATAAGGTGGCAGACTGTCTTCATCGACCTGATCCGGTGCCAGCTCGGCCGACGGCGGGCGGTCTATCACCCGCTGCGGAATCACCGGGGTGATGGTGTTGCGGTATTCCGCCAGCGCGAATACTTTGGTTTTGTACACATCTTTCAACGCGCCATAACCGCCGGCCATATCGCCATACAGGGTGGCGTAACCCACAGCCATTTCACTCTTGTTGCCCGTGGTCAGCACCATATAACCGGTCTTATTGGAGATGGCCATCAGCAACACACCACGGCAGCGTGACTGCAGGTTTTCTTCCGTGGTATCCACCGGCAGCCCGGCAAATTCCGGCGCCAGCGCAGTCATAAATTCGCGGTACATGGGCTCAATCGAAATCGACTGGTAGGCAACCCCCATGATCTGCGCCTGCTCCGCAGCGTCTTCCTTGCTCATATCTGAGGTGTAAGCAAACGGCATCATCACTGCTTTGACCCGCTCAGCACCGATGGCGTCCACCGCCACCGCCAGAGTCAGGGCGGAATCAATCCCCCCGGACAAGCCCAGAATCACGCCTTTGAAGTGGTTTTTGTTCACATAATCGCGTACCCCGGTGACCAGCGCCTGATACAGGCTGGCCAGCTCATCCTCATGCGCCGGTACACTGTCTGACAGTGCCCGCAGGCCATCCTGGCCAAGCTGCACACAGGCCATGGCCGATTCATACGCCGGCAGCTGCAGCACCGTGTCGCCGGACGCGGAGACCGCGAACGAGGCGCCATCGAACACCAGCTCATCCTGACCACCAACCTGATTGACGTACAGCAGGGGAATTCCGTGCCGCTGCGCATGCTGCTGCATCAGTTGCTGACGTTCTTCCTGTTTGCCGGTGTGGAACGGTGAGGCATTGAGGTTAAGGATCAGCTCAGCACCGGTTGCAGCGGCCTGCTCTACCGGGCCCGGGTGCCAGACGTCTTCACAGACCGTCAGCGCCACTTTATGACCCAGTACGTCAACCACACAGGGCTCACTGCCGGCACGGAAATAACGCTGCTCATCGAATACCTGATAATTCGGCAGATGCTGTTTGGCGTAATGGGCAATCTGTTTGCCCTGATACCAGATACCGGCGCAGTTCAGCAGCCGTGGGCCATCCTGCCACGGATAACCGATGGCGATGGCAATGTGCTGGCTGGCCGCCGCTATGCGCGCCAGCGCCTGTTCGGTACGGAGCTGCAGACTGGGGCGCAGCAGCAGATCTTCCGGCGGATAACCGGTCAGGGCCAGCTCGCTGAAGACGATCAGATGGGCGCCGTTTTTTTCGGCCTGTGCGGCGGCGGCCACAATAATGGTGGCATTGCCGTCGATGTCACCGACGAGAAAATTTTCCTGCGCCAGTGCGATGGTAAGTGACTGCGACATACTCTCAGGGTACTCTGTTAGCGATGCGCTATTGTCAGAAAAATAGCGCCGCTACGCAATCATCGCCGTTACAGCCACGGCAACAGGAGTCATCGTTGGCTATCAGGTTTAAATCCTCTGATCTGGTCGTACAGGGAAACCGGCTGCTGCGTCTGTACAGTTATTATTCACTGTTCCTTGCCCTGTTGCTGATGATCGTCGATTCGGCGGACCGCGATAATGTCATTGTCGGCGGTGATTACCCGGCCATTTTTCTCGCCGCGTCTTCCCTTTATATCATCGTTGCTGCCATCTTCACGGTCATTGCTAACCGCAGCCCGGACACACAGATTGCCACCAGCTATATGTTCATCGAAATTGCTCTGCTGTCGGCACTGATGCTGTCTTCCGGCGGACTGGAAGGCGGCTTTTCCAGTCTGATTCTGATTCCGCTGACCATCGCCAACCTGCTGGCGCCCGGTATTCTCGGCTATGGCGTGGCCGCCTGGACCACCATCGCGGTGCTCTACACCCTGCATATCTGGCCCAATAATTACGCCCCCCAGTATCTGGTGAATTCCGGCCTGTACGGCATGCTGTGTTTTGTCCTTGCCTGGGTAACCCAGACCCTGTCACGGCGGCTCAACAGTGCCCTGTCGCTGGCGTCGGATCAGGCTACCCGCATCCGCCGTCTGCAACGCTTCAGCAAACAGGCACTGCTCGACCTGCCCAATGGCATCATCGCCTGTGACCGCCACAACGATATTCTGTTTTTTAATACTCAGGCCCTGCGCTGGTTCAACATTGAGGAAGGCAAAGCCCTGCCGCAGCGGCTGATGAACATGCCGTCTGATACGGTCTTCGAAAGCAAGAACGAAAAACTGATTATCAAACGGGTGGAGCTGAATGGCTCAGAACCCGGCGATTACCTGATTTATGCTGAAAATGCGGCCCGTATTTCGGCCGAAGCCCAGCACTTCAAACTGGCATCCCTGGGGCGGCTGACCGCCTCCATCGCCCATGAAATCCGTAACCCGCTGAGTGCGCTGCGGCAGGCCGCCCAACTGCTGGCGGAGACCCCGGACATGAAAGATCCGGAGCAGCAGCTGACCCGGATAATTGAGCAGCAGTGCATGCGTATTAACCGTACGATTGAAGATGTGCTGCAGCTTTCCCGCCGTCACCTGCCCACCCAGGAAGTTCTGCGCCTAAGCCCCTGGCTGCAGCATTTTGCCAATCAGTTCCGCAGTTTCAGTCAGGACAAAACCTATCAGCTGAACATCCATTGCCCGGACGACGCGCGTATTAAATTCGACCCCGATCAGCTGCAGCAGGTACTGCATAACCTGTGCGCCAACGGCCTGCGTTACGCGCTGCAGGCCAACGACGACCGCGCGCGACTGATTATGATTGTTACCATCAACGATCTGCATAATATTCAGCTCGACATTATTGATAACGGCAATGGTGTTGCCGCAGAACAGCGCGCGCACCTGTTTGAACCCTTTTACACCACCGAACATAGCGGAACAGGGCTGGGGCTGTATCTGTGCAGGGAACTGTGTGAAGCCAATCAGGCGCAGATTCAGTATCATCCGATACCTAACGGAACCTGTTTCCGCATAATCATGAAATCTGCCTGACCCCGGACACGCCGCATGAATAAGTTTGCCGCCCTGATCATTGATGATGAACCCGATATCCGCACCCTGATAGCCATGACCCTGCAGCGTATGGATCTGGACTGCTATCAGGCCGCCAATGTCAGCGAAGCCCTGGCACTGCTCGACCAGCGCCCCTATCACTTCTGCATCACCGACATGAAGCTGCCGGACGGCAATGGCCTGGATCTGATCGGTGTCTGCAATCACCGCTTCCCGGATATGCCAGTAGCCATGATCACCGCCTACGGCAATATGGAACTGGCCGTCAACGCACTGAAATCCGGTGCCTTTGATGTGGTAGCCAAACCGCTGGATACGGAACGTCTGCGCGACCTGGTCAAAGCCGCCCTGCGCCTGACCAAGGTTCCGGCCAATATCGAAAATATCCCGTCCGGAGATGGCCTGCTGGGTCATTCACCGGGCATGTGCGATCTTAAAGCCAAGATCCACAAAGTAGCCCGCACCCAGGCACCGGTATTTATTCAGGGGGAATCCGGTACCGGCAAAGAACTGGTTGCACGCCTGATTCATCACCAGAGTGCCCGTATGGACCAACCGTTTGTGGCTGTTAACTGCGGCGCGATTCCACGCGATCTGATGGAAAGCGAGTTCTTTGGCCACAGCAAAGGCAGTTTTACCGGTGCCAGCAGCGCCAAAGCCGGCTTTTTCCGGGCTGCCAACGGCGGCACCCTGTTTCTTGATGAAGTGGCGGAACTGCCGCTGGATATGCAGGCCAAACTGCTGCGCGCCATTCAGGAAAAGTCGGTACGTAGTGTTGGCGCCGAACTGGAAACCCCGGTGGATGTCCGTATTCTGTGCGCCAGCCACCGCGACCTGGGTGAACTGGTGCAGGCAGAGCAGTTCCGTCAGGACCTGTATTTCCGGCTCAACGTCATTCAGATTGATGTGCCACGTCTGGCCGAACGGCGAGAAGATATTCCCATGCTGATCAGTCACTTTGTCAGTAAGTATTCCGGCGAATGGGGTATGCCGGAAATCACCCTGGATGCCGATGCCCGGAACGCACTGCTGCATTATGATTTTCCGGGTAATGTACGCGAGCTGGAAAACATCCTGCAACGCGCCGTTACGCTGGCCGAAGGTGACAGCATTTCCCTGTCGGATCTGAATCTCAACCCACCCCGTTCAGCCACGCCGGAACAGAAAACAGAGCAGCGCATTGAGACCAACAATCTCGAAGCCTACCTGGAAAACATTGAACGCACCGCGATCACTCAAGCACTGGAAACCACCCGCTGGAATAAAACCGCAGCCGCTGAAAAACTGGGGATCAGCTTCCGCGCCCTGCGTTATCGTTGTAAAAAACTGGGGATTGACTGAATTTCATACCGCCTTCCGAGTGACAGACAGGTCAACCCCGTTAAAGTCGGTACAAGGGTACGGATATCTGCCGAACAATAAATAATGGGGAGACTCTCTATGTGCAAAGGATATGCACAGCAGGGTATAACACTGCTTGAACTGCTGGTTACCACACTGATTCTTTCCATTACCCTCACCGCAGGAGTACCGGCGCTGAACCGCTTTTCTGACCGCAACGCCGCCCGTCAGCAAATTACCCAGCTGAAACAGATTATCAGCTATACCCGCCTGCAGGCCTCGGTACTGGGGACCCGGGTCAGCCTCTGCCCGATGCAGAATAATCAGTGCACCAGTAACTGGAATCAGAGTCTTGCAGTGTTCACCGACCCGAATAACAATCATGTGGTGGACAGCGGCGAAACCCTGCTGCGCTACTTCCGTGCCAGTGACAGCGACAAGGAATTCCGGCACTACAACCGCTCTGCCCTGTCATTTGACGGACGCGGCTATGCCGGGGCTTACAACGGTTCATTTTCATATTGTTACAGGGCATCCGTACGTACCGGGGCCGCTCTGATTATTTCCCGCAATGGCAGAATCCGTGCCGGGATCGACTCTGATCAGGATGGCCTGCCGGAAACTGCCGGCGGTAAAAATGTGAGCTGTGCCGCAAACTGACGCGCCGGCGTTCCACTTACAGCCCGTAAATGACCGCTGATCGTCCGCCGCTGGATTTCACTGCTTCCAGGGATATGATGAATTTAGAGATATATCTATCGGCAGGTGAAACATGCTCCGTCAACATCCATCCGCTCCGCTGCGGATGCAGGGCTCGGCCCTCGTTCTCAGTCTGGTCATTCTGACCGCCATTACGCTCGGCGCCATGGTCGCGATGCAGCGCTCGACCCTGCAACTGCGCATGGTCAGTAATATGCAGCACAACCAACAGGTATTTGATGCAACCTACAGCTACGCCTCTCAAGCTTATTACCTGATGAGCCAGAATTCTGCTGCCACACGTTCGATGATGGCAACAATCCTGGCTGACGAAGATACAACCGTTGAGATCTACACAGCCAACAGCTGGAGCGAACCATCACTCCCATCAATTGTAGGAGGAGTTGATGGCACCTTGGCCATATCCAACTCAACAGCAGCTACCAATACCAATAATCCAAACTACCTGAAAGCCAACAGCGGAAATTCTTCCGGGTCACAGGCTACTTATTACTTCAGCTATAACGCAACCGGAACAGATTCATCCGGCCGGATCTCCTCAACGCAGGAAATTGGCCTGAGCTACAGTGCTCCATCCGGGCAATAAGAGGGAAGACTATGAAAATTCTGTTATCTGTTATCACTCTGTCTCTGCTGACTTTAACAGCAAAAGCCGACATCTACGGTATTGTTGAATTCCCGCTTAAAGCTTACGACCTGGTGACCTTTTCCGGCAGTCAGGTAACGGCCCGGCTATGTGACGGCTGTGAAGTCAGTACAGTTAAAGCCGGCAATACGGTCAGTTATTTTGAAAAAAATGACCCCGTAGACCTGCAGACAGCCACAGAGCTCTACGTATCCAAGAAATACAGCACGGTATCTCTGTTTATCGACAACCGGACCAACACCCTGAGCTACGTCCGCTTCGGGGAATTTGAAGAAGGCACAGACGAATGAGCCGCGGGGATAAAAGAATGAACAAGCTGATACTCTCTTCTCTTCTGGTATTGTCCGCCCCGTTGACTCTGGCAGATGATACCGAAATCTATACTGGTACTGCCGCCAGCTCGGCTGATCCTAACGTTATTTTTCTGTTCGATACATCGGGCAGTATGAACAACAGCGCTATTGGTCAGGATGGTACCTACAGCACCCGGATTGAAGTGTCCAAGGACGCTGCAAAAACCATTATTTCCGGCCTGTCCAATATGAATATTGGTATTATGCAGTTTGACTATACTCAGTCAGGCAATACACCAATCAGAAGCTCAATTTACAAAACATCTGCAAAAGATGAGACCGTTAACCGTAATTATGGCGGACTGGTTGTCACCCCGGTAGCCACCATTAACGACGAAAGCAACCTGAATAATCTGCTTTATGCACTCGATAAACTGGAGGGTGACGCCTATACCCCACTGGTAGAGGCCTATGACGAAGCTGCCCGCTATATGCGCGGTGAAGACGTCAAATATGGTAAGCGCTACGGCAAGGGCACTTGTACCGCAACAGAAAAAACTGTCCATGATTCAAGCTATACAAGTAGTGAACAAGTCTGTATCAGATACTCGACAAAGTGGTGGGGAGGAAAAACGGTCAGTGATTCCTATTGTGAAGCCAAGGGCACGGTTACCTTAGAGTCCTATTGGGGCGGATCATACGAATCAGAAGAATGCATTGAATGGGATGATTACGTAGAAGATAACTATTATTGCCAGGATTATGGTTGGTACACCACCACAACTTCTGTGGGAGAGGATTATACGGTGTCAGAATATTCCTGCTCCAGTTCCCCGGCAGAAGGCTATTTCTACGTCAGTAACAGTGCTGCTATTGACACCAGCACCGGTAAATATATATCCCCGATTCAGGATTCCTGTCAGGCTAACCATATTATCGTCTTCACTGACGGCGAAGCGAATCAGGAAGGGGAAAGTGACGACAGAATTCATACTCTGTTAGATGAAATTGATTCCTCCAAATGGTCTGGTTATAACGGTATTACCTCCAACTGTAATACGACCCGGGGCAGTGATTACAGCTGTATGGAGGAACTCGCTTATTACCTTTATCAAAGTGACAATATGGATGATTCGGATCTGGCAACGGATCATGATCCAACCACTGAAGGTGAGCAACGTATTATCACGCATACCGTGGGCGGATTCCTGTCCAGTACGTCTTCAGCACAGAAAGTCCTCAACCGGACTGCCAGCTATGGGGGGGGGATCGCTGCAACTGCGTCGGATTATGACTCTCTGGTCGAGGCTCTGCAGACCGTGTTCAACGAGATTGCCTCATCGTCCGGCAGCTTTACGGCGCCTTCGGTTGCAGTAAATGCCCTGAACCGTCTGGAAAACTCCGATGAGCTGTATTACACCATTTTTGAACCAGCAACCGTAATCGGCTGGAAGGGCAACCTGAAACGTTACAAACTGGGCAGCGATGGTCAAATTTATGATGCCAATGGTGTTCTTGCAGTTGATAACACAACTGGTTTCTTCGCGGATAACGCCCGCAGTTTCTGGACTCTGGATGCAGCCGCTCCGGATGGAGATGAAGTGACTGCCGGCGGAGCATCCAGTCGCCTGACCCTTAACCGGAATATTTATACCCATCTCAGCACAGAATCTGACAACACTGCACTGGATACAACCCTGATCACCCAACAGGGCAATGGCAGCTATACAGCAACAGATGGCATGACACAGAGTCTGTTTGGTACCAGTCTGGATTCTGATGTTTTTCTTAACATGCTTAAATGGGCTTCAGGCATCGACGTTGATGTTAATGACAGCACCCCCCGCTACCAGATTGAAGACCCGTTACACAGCCAGCCGATTATTATTCACTATGGCGTTATGGCGGACGGCGAAACCCTAGACAGTACCGTCTACTTCGGTACTAACTCCGGTTACCTGCATGCTATTGATTCCAATAAGGATAACCCTCAGGAACGCTTCGCTTTTATTCCGGAAGCCCTGTTGCCGAATATCTATGACTATTACATAAACAGTAATGAATATGGCAAGAGCTATGGCATGGACGGCCCTCTTTCATACTATCTGGATGAAGCAGATAATACCGGTGAAATCAAATCTGTTGTTGACGATAACGATCATGCATACCTGTATGCCGGTATGCGCCGTGGTGGCCGTAACTACTATGCACTGGATGTGTCGGACCGTGATAACCCGGAGTTTATGTGGCAGATCACTGGTGGTAACGGAGACTTCACCGAGCTGGGCCAGAGCTGGTCAGAAATGACCCCGATTAATATTGACCCATCGATTTTTGGCATTACCAGTAATGAAGATACCATTAAAGCTCTGGTCTTTGGCGGTGGCTATGACGCCGATGAAGATGACAACAATACAAACAGCAGCACACGCATCTCACACGATGTGGGTAATGCCATCTATATTGTCAATGCTCAGACAGGTGATCTGATCTGGAAAGCGTCAACGGACAGTGATGCGGATCTGACACTGTCGGGTATGACCAGCAGCTTTGTCAGTGATTTAACGCCCATTGACAATGATGGCGATGGGAATATTGATATTATCTATGCCGCGGACTTAGGAGGCCGGATATGGAGATTTGACTTTAACTCATTTTCCAGCGGCAACTATAAAGCCACTATTATTGCTGACCTGAATACGGGGACCACCACCGGCAACACCCGTTTTTATACCTCTGTAGATGTATCCTACTCCGAGGGCAGTGTTGGAGGGGGCCGCTATCAGCTTGCGATAGGGTCAGGCTATCGGGCTCATCCGCTGAATGAAGATGTAACAGATAACCTTTATGTCATAAATGATTATATGGTGTCAGAAAGTGCAACTGTTCTTGAAGAGCAACTGGATGACTATTCAACACTGAGTCGTTCTGACCTGGTGAATTATGCTGACTATGAGAAGGAATCAGTGACAGCAGAACAGAAAAAAGTTGGTGTGTATTATGAATTACCAAATTCATATGAAAAGATTCTGAGTAATTCACTGACAGCAGACAACGTCGCTTATTTCACCAGTTACGTACCACCCAGCAGTACAGCAACGTCAAGTAACTGTACCCCGGCTACTGGTAATGGTTACTTATATGAGGTCATCATCGGCTACACTGCGAGTACTGACAGTGAGGTTGACAAAACTCAGGAAGGTGGTGGTACTGAAGACGGGGTACTCATCAATCCCAAACCGTTGCAGCAGTCTGGTATTCCTTCCGAGCCTGTCCTTGTATACCCCCCCGGTAACGATGAAGAATGTGTACCAAAGACGATTCTGGTCGGTAGTGAATCAATCAGTCTGAATTCCTGTGCAACGATGAGCAAAAGTTACTGGCATGAGTTATAACCAGAATGAAGTATCATAAAACAAACATGGCCCCCATCCGGGGGGTTACATTAGTAGAGCTGATGGTTGTTTTAATAATTATTGGTATCGCTGTTTCTGCAGCCATGCCAAGCATGAGAGCTTCCATTGCCAACAGTCAGGCTGACCGGCTGAAAAGTGAACTGCAACTGGACCTTGGCTTTGCCCGCAGTCAGTCGATTACACTGTCAGATAGTATCTCAGTGCAGCCTATCTCGGGCAGCTGGGATACAGGCTGGCGGATTCTGAGAGGAACAACAGAATTAAGAAACCGTGGAGGAACAGATAACCCTATCGCGGAATCCGGAACCATAACATCTGCTGACTTCAGCACAGCCACCCCAGTTACCTTTGACCGTCAGGGGCGTGCTACCACTACAGGATCTATCCGTATTCTGGTATCCGATTGCACTGGGAGCCGGGATTACTCACTGTCCATTAATCAGATTGGGCAGATTGTGATTGCGGAGGTCAAATGCCCATAAACAGAACATTATTCTCAGCTCAGGAACAGGGCTTTACCATTGTCGAAATTATGGTAACGCTGGCCATTACCGTAATTGGCCTGGTCGGCCTGGCAAGCCTGCAGCTTCAGGCTACACGCTCAGCTTCCGATACAGGCAACCGTTCTCAGGCTGTCTGGATCATTCAGGATCTGGCTAACCGAATCCGTGCCAATACAGCAGGTCTTGACAACTACGATACTGGTGGCTCTGCCTACAGTTGCGGAACGACCCCTGCCAAAATATGCTCTGCCTACTATGATGGCAGCAGCCGGCATTCTGCTGACGGTGCATGCGATGCTGAAGCCCAGGCCAAATCTGATCTGTGGGAAATCGCCTGTGGGTATGGAGCCGATGTAACCAGCAGCAATGTAACCCGCAGCGGCTCTGCTGACTTTATCGCCAATCCACAGTTATCTGTGGATGTAGATAGCACAGACAGAAAAGTAACCATTAACCTTAGCTGGGATGTACGCAGCAGTGGCTCTGATGCTGGCGGCACCAATGTCTATACAGATCTTGCAGAAGTCACAAGTGCAAGAGCGTCCATTCAGACGGTGGTATATCCATGAAGCAGCTCCGTGTACAGCGTGGTATGACGCTGATTGAAATGATGATTGCCGGCTTGCTCGGTCTGATTGTTACCTATTTTATCGTGAATGTAATGATCAGCAGTAACAGGACAGCTCTTACCTCCGACGGCCTTGCCCAGGCGCAGGAATCCGGCCGTTTTGTAATGAGCTGGTTACAGGAAGAGGTACGTCGTGCAGGATATTCTGCCGATCCGACCCAAACCCTGAATCAACCCTTCGCAGACGTGTGTACGGGTACAGCAACACCTCCATCAAGTGATGCAGACTGTACTTACGAAGCCACAGATGAAGTCAGTGACCGCATTGCGCTGCGCTGGCTATATGACAGTGATTCAACGTCAGAACGGGATCAGGAGGACTGTACAGGAACGGCGTTATCGACCAGTTATGATGGCACCGTTCTGATTGATGTTTATTGGGTAGAACAGGACTTCGGCAGTGACGGTGATGATTATGATGATGTTCTGCGCTGTGCAACCTACAGCGAAGACTCAGGTAATGTGGTTGCTTCTGCGCAGACAATCGCCAGTGGCACATTGGGGATGCAGGTATTGTACGGTGTAAGCAGTAACAGCGGATCGGATGACAGTGACGTCACACAGTATGTGGCAGCCAGTGAAGTTACAGACTGGGCTTTGGTGCGGTCGGCCCGTATTTCAGTTCTGACCAGAGCATTTAATACCAACACCCTTGATCAGAGCACACGCAGCTATATTCTTCTGGATGCAGAGCCGTATACATACACAGACCGGACAGCCCGGTATATTCTGTCATCCACATTTTTCCTGCCCAATACCGGGCTGTAAGAACACGGAAATAAGGATTTACAGTATGCACTCCAAACAGCGTGCTTTTACACTGATTGAACTGATGGTCGTAGTTGCCATTGTTGCAATTCTCTCGTCCATTGCTCTTCCCTGGTACGGCGCATACGTTCAGCGTGGCAACCGGGGCGATGCAATCTCTCCTATGCAGTCAATTCTGGATGCAGAAGAGCGTTTTTATACGGATAACGTCACCTATACCACGGACCTGACAGACCTCGGATTGTCTTCGTCTTCCTATACGACAACCAATGGTCATTACGTCATTATTGCCCGCGCATGCGAAGACAGCAGTGGTAGCGCGATGGCGCTGACCCAGTGCATTGAGCTCTATGCAACCGCCCAGGGAAGCCAGGCTGACGATGGCGATCTTGTCGTCAATACACTGGGAAGACAGGACAGAATTCTTTCTGACGGTACAGTTAAGGAATGGACAGGTATCTGATAAAAAGGGGCTGCGCCCCTTTTTTATACTTCCTGCAATCTGAGTTCTTTCGGTAATGAAAACACCACATTCTCCGGAATACCAGCCAGTTCCTGCGGCTTTTCACCGCCCAACCCGACCAGTGTATCCACCACCTCCTGCACCAGCACTTCTGGTGCTGAGGCACCGGCGGTGATGCCAACAGCCGTTACATCATCCAGCCATTCAGGGCGGATTTCCGCCGCGCTGTCGATCAGATAAGCACGAGCCCCCATACGTTCACCCAGCTCACGCAAACGGTTGGAGTTGGAGCTGTTCGGGGAACCGACCACCAGCAGCAGATCACAGTCAGCCGCCAGCTTTTTCACCGCATCCTGACGATTCTGCGTGGCGTAACAGATGTCATCTTTGCGCGGTCCCTGAATATTGGGGAACTCCCGGCGCAGGGCATCAATAACTTTGGCCGTGTCATCCATGGACAGGGTGGTCTGAGTGACATAAGACAGCTTATCCGGATTACTGACCTGCAGACGGCTGACATCGTCTTCGTCTTCAACCAGATAAATATGACCACCATTGGCGTCATCATACTGGCCCATGGTGCCTTCCACTTCCGGATGGCCCTTGTGCCCGATCAGAATACATTCGCTGCCATCACGGCTGTAACGGGTCACTTCCAGGTGTACTTTGGTGACCAGTGGACAAGTCGCATCAAATACCTGCAGACCACGTTCTGCTGCCGTTTTGCGCACTGCCTGTGACACGCCATGCGCAGAAAAAATAACAATGCTGTTGTCCGGAACTTCGTCCAGTTCATCAACAAAGATAGCGCCACGCTCACGCAGACCATCAACCACAAATTTGTTGTGCACCACTTCGTGACGCACATAAATCGGCGGATCGAACAGGTCCAGCGCGCGGTTAACAATATCTATCGCCCGGTCAACGCCGGCACAGAAACCGCGTGGATTCGCCAGTTTAATCTGCATTACTGACCTCAAGGATCTGCACTTCAAATGTCAGGGTTTTGCCGGCCAGCGGATGGTTAAAGTCCACGGTTACCCAGTCGCCTTCTGCTTTGCTGATCACACCCGGCAGTTCAGCACCCTGAGCATCTGCAAAGGAAACCATCAGCCCCGGAGCCACCGGCATATCCACCGGAAAAACCGAACGCTTCATTTCCTGCACATTCTGCGGGTTAGGCTGACCAAAACCCTTTTCCGGCGGAATATCGAATTCTTTATGATCGCCGTTGTTCAGCCCCAGCAGAAATTCCTCAAAGCCGGGCAGCAGATTTCCGTCACCCAGCGCAAACTCTGCCGGTGTGCGCTCAAATGTTGAATCGACAACATCACCGTTATCCATTTTGATCGCAAAGTGCATGCTGACTTTGCTGCCCGGTACGATTGTGGCGCCACTCATAATTCACTCTCTCTTCAGGCTTTTATCAGTCAGGCCTGTTTCTTTTCATGTTTCATTTCGCGCAATACATCCAGCGCCATCATCACTGCACCGACAGTGATCGCGGAGTCAGCGATATTAAAGGCCGGGAAATACGACTTATCCCAATGGACCGATATAAAATCGACCACATGACCATACACCAGCCGGTCAAACAGATTACCGACCGCTCCGCCGAGAATCAGTGCCAGTGCCGCAGGCAACAGCATCTGTCCGCGGGGCAGACGCTTCAGCCAGATAATCAGCATCAGACTGACGCCAACCGATACCGCGGTAAAAAACCAGCGCTGCCAGCCACTCTGATCGGCCAGAAAGCTGAAAGCCGCACCCGGGTTATACAGCAGCGTCAGATCCAGAACCGGCAACAGGTAAACCGGCTTGCCATACGTCAGCAGCGTTTCCGCCAGCAGCTTGGTAGCGATATCAACCACAAAGACTGCGACAGCCAGCCACAGCCAGATCAGAGCCGATCGTCCTGCTGTCATCAGCCAAAACGACGGACTTCACCGTCGCCCTCAACGTTATCCACACAACGGCTGCACAGCGTCGGATGCTGGCTGTTCTGCCCCACGGTATCGCTGTGATGCCAGCAACGTTCACATTTTTCATGCGCGGATGCTTTTACTTCAACGCGCAGTGTTTTCAGTTCGGTCTCTGCACCGGCGGCTGCATCAAAGTCATGCACTTGCGCCGCGGACGTGATCAGAATGAAGCGCAGCTCATCACCCAGTCGCTCCAGCTGAGCTTTCAGCTCCGGCTGGGCATACAGCACGACTTCGGCACTCAGGCTGGCGCCGATAACTTTCTCACCACGGGCTTTTTCCAGGGCACCGTTTACCGCCTCTTTGGCTTTCAGGATATCGGCCCAGAAGGCATCATCAAACAGGCTGTCACCAGTTACCGGGAAGCCGGTATACCACTCCGCCAGCATGATGGAATCTTCATCACGCTGTGGCAGACATTCCCAGATTTCTTCCGCGGTAAATGACAGTACCGGCGCAATCCAGCGGCTCATGGCTTCGACCACATGGTACAGCGCAGTTTGGGCACTGCGGCGCGCCAGTCCATCCGCTTTACAGGTGTACTGACGATCCTTGATCACATCCAGATAGAAGCCGCCCAGCTCGGTCACACAGAAATTCATCAGCGCTTTGGTCAGACTCTTGAAGTCATAATCCATGTAATAAGCAATGACTTTTTCCTGCAGTTTACGGGTGTAATCCACCATCCAGGCATCCAGCGGCAGCAACTTATCGCCATCGACCATATCGGTCTCAGGGTTAAAGCCATTGATATTGGCCAGCAGGAAACGGCAGGTATTACGCACCCGGCGGTAAGAGTCGGCGGTGCGTTTCAGAATTTCATCCGACACCGTCATCTCACCACTGTAATCGGTATCCGCCACCCACCAGCGCAGAATATCCCCACCCAGCTGGTTAATAACTTTCTGTGGCTCAATCGTATTACCCAGCGATTTGGACATTTTCCGGCCCTGACCATCCACGGTAAAACCATGGGTCAGTGCGGTTTTATATGGCGCAGTACCATAAGCCGCCACACTGGTCAGCAGAGAACTCTGGAACCAACCGCGATGCTGATCCGAACCTTCCAGATACATTTCAGCCGGGAATTTCAACGCTTCACGCTGACGCAGAACCGCCGTGTGAGTCACACCGGAATCAAACCATACGTCGAGGGTATCCACTACTTTGACATACTGATCAGCGTCATCACCCAGCAATTCGGCAGGCTCAAGATCGAACCAGGCATCGATGCCTTTTTCTTCCACTTTCAGTGCGACCTTTTCAATCAGTGCAGCACTGTCAGGATGCAGCTCACTGGTGTCTTTGTGCACGAATAACGCAATCGGCACTCCCCAGGTCCGCTGACGGGAAATACACCAGTCCGGACGATCCGTCATCATGCTTTCGATCCGTGCCTTACCCCAGCCCGGACGCCATTCGACGGTGTTTTCCACTTCGTGCATGGCTTTTTCCAGCAGCCCGGCCTGATTCATGCTGATAAACCACTGCGGCGTCGCCCGGAAAATAATCGGCGACTTGTGACGCCAGCAGTGCGGATAACTGTGTTTGATTTTTTCTTTTTTCAGCAGTGCGCCTTTTTCCGCCAGAATGCCGAGCACACGGAAATTGCCTTTATCAGCGGTACTGAGGCCGGTTAATTCCAGCGTATCCAGAGCCGGGGTACTGATGAAATTACCATCGCCACCCACCAGCATATCGTCTGATTTCACATCAAAGCGTCTGGACACCACAAAGTCATCGGCACCATGCATCGGCGCCGTATGCACCGCACCGGTACCGGATTCCGCGGTGACGTGGTCACCGGTAATCACAGGCACGGTTTTCACGCCGCCGTCTGCTGCCGGCATAAACGGATGCACAACACTGAACGGGGCTGCAGCCTGTCCTTCCAGCTGACCAAAAGCGTCACCTCTGGCCGTGCCAACCACTTCAAAGCCGCCTGCTTCCACGCCGTAACGCTGCATCGCATCAGCCACCAGATCACTGGCCAGCAGCAGGATTTCATCCTGTTCCTTCAGCAGCACCAGCGAGTATTCCAGCGTCGGGTGTACCGACACCGCTTCGTTTGCCGGCAGAGTCCAGGGCGTAGTGGTCCAGATCACAATGCTGATGTTTTTACCCGCCAGGGCATCATCGGCCGCGAAGGATTTAACCAGTCCCTGCGGATCGGCAAAGGCAAACTTCACATCAATGGCGATGGATTGTTTATCCTGGTATTCCACCTCAGCTTCCGCCAGCGCAGAACCACAATCCGGACACCAGTTAACCGGCTTGAAGCCTTTATGCAGGTGGCCGTTATCAATGATCCTGCCGAGGGTACGGATAATGTCCGCCTCGAATTTAAAATTCATCGTCAGGTAAGGGTTATCCCAGTCACCGAGCACCATCAGGCGCTTGAAACCACGGCGCTGCCCATCCACCTGCTGCTGCGCATATTCGCGGCAGTGTTTGCGGAACTCCGAGGCGGTAACCTTTTCGCCGACTTTGCCGACTTTTTCTTCCACTTTGAGTTCGATCGGCAGACCATGACAGTCCCAGCCCGGCACGTAAGGCGCATCCTTACCACCCAGCGTCTGCGACTTGACGATAATATCTTTCAGAATTTTGTTAACCGCGTGACCGATGTGAATATCACCATTTGCATACGGAGGGCCATCATGCAGAATGAACTTATCCCGGCCGGCGCGCGCATCACGGATACGCTGATACAGACCGGTTTCTTCCCAGCGCTGTAACATATCCGGCTCACGCTTAGCCAGATTGCCGCGCATCGGAAAATCGGTATCCGGCAGATTCAGCGTCGCTTTGTACTGGCTTTCCACTTTATCGTTCATAACTCGGTCACTTCTTAAAAATTCAGATCACTCGGATTCATTCAGTGCTGCAAAATAATGCCTCGCAGCCTGTTTGTCGTTTTCGATGGCTTCCCGCAACTGATCAATGCCGGCAAATTTCTGTTCCTCGCGGATTTTATGCAGAAACTCGACCGTCAGGTGACGGTGATACAGAGAGGCGTCAAAATCAAAAATATGCACTTCCAGTGACGGCCTGGCATCGCCACTGACGGTCGGCTTGACCCCGACATTGGCAACCCCCTGATAACGTTCACCGGACTCTTCAACCTGCACATCGACGGCATACACACCGCTCAGTGGCAGACGCTGACGGCTGACCATAATATTGGCCGTCGGCGTATTCAGCTGGCGCCCTAACTGGCGGCCATAGACCACCCGCCCCGACATCCGGTAGGGATGCCCCAGCAGATGGGCCACCCGGGCCAGGTTATTGGCGCCCAGCTCGGAGCGCACCCGCGTACTGCTGACCCGTTCAGCATCCAGTTCCAGCGTCTGCGTATCTTCAACGCTGAAGCCGTGTGCGCTGCCGGCAGCTGCCAGCAGGTGATAATCGCCACTGCGGTCACAGCCAAAACGGAAATCATCACCAACGATCAGGTGCCTGACCTGCAGTGCAGACAGCAGAATATCGCTGATAAAGCTTTCTGCAGACATCGATCGCAGGGCCTGATTGAAGGGCAGACACAGCACATAGTCCACCTGCTGGGCCGCCAGATCCTGCAGTTTTTCACGCAGGTTCGCCAGTCTGGCCGGCGCCGCATGCGGAGCAAAGAATTCTTTCGGCTGAGGTTCAAACAGCATGACCAGAGTCGGCAGATTCTGGGCCAGGGATTCCCGTTTCAGAGCGCGTAAAATCCCCTGATGGCCCAGATGCAGACCGTCAAAATTACCGATGGTTGCAACGCAGCCGCGAAAGTCTGCCGGAATGTTATGAAGCCCACGCAATAAGCGCATTCGAAAATAGCCTGACGACGGAAAAGCCGCGATTATAGCTAACCTGAGGTCCGGGTAACAGACGTGAAGCCGGTCAGCGAGCACTAACTTCCGCGATCAGAAAACCTCACCACGGATATGCCGCAATCTGAGACCGGCCGCCACCAGTACCGCAGCGTACAGCACAATCCCGGAAATCACGATCAGCGCCATCCAGCCGGCCCGTTCAGCCGTCGCCCAGCCAAGCCAAGCCTCAGCATTACCCATCAGCCAGATCATCAGCCCCACCAACGCGCCACAGGCCAGCAGCAGTTTGAGCGCAAATGCCGGCCAGCCACTCTGGTGCTGATAAGCACCCTGTCTGCGCAGCCCGCGGTAGAGCATAAAGACGTTGTAATAGGCCGACAGCGACGTCGCCAGCGCCAGCCCCACGTGCTGCAGCGGGAACACCAGCGCCAGGTTCAGCACCATATTCACCACCATCGCCTGAATACCGATCTTAACCGGGGTTTTCGTGTCCTGCCGGGCGTAGTAACCGGGCGCCAGCACCTTAATCAGCATAAAGGCCAGCAGTCCGGAGCCGTACGCCTGCAGGCTCAGGCTCATTTTGCCGATATCGTATGCGCTGATCTCGCCATGGAAGAAAATCGTCGCCATCAGCGGCATCGCCAGAATCACCAGCGCCAGCGCTGCCGGCATGGCAATCAGGAAAACCAGGCGCACCGCCCAGTCAAGGGTGCGCGAAAATGCCGCACCATCATTGGCGGCATGCTTACCCGACAGCGACGGCAGAATCACCACCCCGATAGCAATGGCAAAGACGCCCAGCGGCAGGTTGTTCAGCCGGTCCGAATAATACAGCCAGCTGACCGAGCCGCTCTCCAGAAATGACGCCAGCAGCGTATCCAACAGCAGGTTGATCTGACTGACCGAGACCCCGAACAGCGCCGGTATCATCAGACTGCCGATCCGGCGTACACCATCGTCCTGCGGCTGATACTGCGGCCGCACCAGCATTCCCAGACGCGCCACAAACGGCAGCTGGAATACCAGCTGTACCAGACCGGCGAGAAACACTCCCCAGGCCAGACCAAACAGCGGCTCCTCAAACCACTGACTCATTACCACCGCGGCAAAAATCAGACAGGCATTGAGCAGCACCGGCGTAAAGGCCGGGGCAGCAAAGCGACCGTAAGCGTTGAGGACACTGGAGGCAAAAGCCGTCAGCGAAATAAACAGCAGATACGGGAAGGTAATACGCAGCAGATCGCCGGTCAGAGCGAACTTGGCCGGATCATCACGGAAACCGGGGGCAAACACCCAGGGCAGGTAATCCGCCAGCAGAATCGCCGCCAGCGTCACCGCCAGCAGCACACTGCCCAGCATACCGGAAGTACGCGCCACCAGCAGCCGTACTTCATCCAGCGGACGCAACCGCCGGTACTCACTCAGCACCGGTACAAAGGCGACAGAGAACGCCCCTTCGGCAAACAGGCGGCGGAAAAAATTAGGGATCTTGAAGGCGACAAAGAAAGCGTCGGCACGGGCGCCGAAATACTGTGCAATGACCATATCACGGATCAGCCCGAGTACGCGGCTGAGCAGCGTCATCAGACTGACAATGGACGACGAGCGCAACAGGCCCGGACTTTTCTCTTGCTGAGGCTGGGTTTCAGCTGATTGCTCCGCCATACAGGCGCTCTCCCTGATCACTGCCGCTATCATATATATCCGCCGGCAGAATACACTGGCCAGAAACAGAAAAACCCGCAAAAGCGGGTTTTTCTGTGCAACTTCAGATTGACCGGAACGATCAGCCTTTCAGTGCAAATACCTTAGCATTCAGACGGCTTTTGGTACGGGCAGCTGCGTTTTTGTGCAGGATGCCTTTGTTTACCATTTTGTCGATGTAAGGTTGAGCTTTTGTAAACGCAGCCTGGGCTTGCTCATAGTCGTTAGTCGCTACAGCGGATTGTACTTTTTTAATATAAGTACGCACCATGGAGCGCAGAGCCACAGTACGGGCACGACGTTTGATAGCCTGACGGGCGCGTTTACGAGAACCAGCGGAATTTGCCACAGTCGGCTCCTCAAATTTGGTTATTCGTTAATTCTGAGAGGGCGGGGATTATGCGTAGAAGCCCCAACCCTGTCAACTAAGGGCGCACATAATACAGGCAGCGCGCGCCCGATTCAATCAATCTCTGACACTGATCAGTCGATGATGACAGGTTCGAACGATTTCACCAGTTCATCCACGGCTTTCATCTGCACCAGATACGGCTCCAGCTTATCCAATGGCAGCGCACACGGCCCGTCACACCTGGCTTCTGCCGGGTTCGGGTGTGCCTCCAGAAACAGACCGGCAATCCCCAGCGCCATGCCGGAACGGGCCAGCTGGAATGCCTGCTGGCGGCGACCACCGGCCGAGTCAGCACGTCCACCCGGACGCTGCAGGGCGTGCGTGGCATCAAAAATCACTGGTGCCATGCTTTTCATGTCGTCCATACCCAGCATATCCACTACCAGGTTGTTGTAGCCGAAGCAGGAGCCACGCTCACACAGCATTACCCGCTCATTGCCGGCTTCGGCGAATTTTTTGATGATATGGCGCATTTCATGCGGCGCCAGGAACTGCGGCTTCTTCACATTGATGGCCGCACCGGTTCTGGCCATGGCCACCACCAGATCGGTCTGACGGGCGAGAAATGCCGGCAGCTGGATCACATCCACCACTTCCGCCACAGGTGCTGCCTGATAAGGCTCATGTACGTCAGTGATCAGCGGCACATTGAAGGTCTTTTTGATTTCTTCGAAGATCTTCAGGCCTTCTTCCATGCCCGGGCCACGATAGGAATTGATGGAAGAACGGTTCGCCTTATCGAATGACGCCTTGAAGACGTAAGGAATACCCAGTTTTTCCGTCACTTTGACGTAGTGTTCACAGATCGACAGTGCCAGATCACGGCTTTCCAGCACATTCATACCGCCAAACAGGGTGAACGGCGCTGTGTTACTGACATTCAGTCCGGAGACAGTTACGTTCTCAATCATGAGATTCCTCATTGTTATTCAGATACGGCAGACCTGCGTCTGCTCATAAAGGATAAAGCACAACCAGATTATCACGGTGGATCATTTCCGGTTCGGCAATATAACCCAGTGTCCGTTCCAGATCACGGCTGGCGGTACGGATAATCTTACGCGCCTCACCATCACTGTAATTCACCAGGCCTTTGGCCACCAGATGACCCTGTTCGTCTTTGCAGGCCACCACTTCACCCCGCTCGAAGCGGCCATTCACAGCCACCACGCCGATCGGCAGCAGACTGCGGCCGCCTTCACGCAGAGCTTTGACGGCACCGTCATCCAGCACCAGATCGCCATGAGTCTGCAGATGACCGGCAATCCACTGCTTGCGCGCTGCCACCGGTTCTTCATCAGCAATCAGCAGCGTGCCCAGTGCTTCACCGGCACGTAAACGGGCAATCACCTGCTCTTCTCGTCCACTGGCGATCAGCGTATGAGCACCGGAACGGGAAGCCAGACGGGCAGCCTTGACCTTGGTCAGCATGCCGCCACGGCCGAGTGTTCCGGCGCCACCAGCCATGCTCAGATAATGCGGATCTGAAGCCAGACCTTCGGCAATCAGCTCAGCATCCGGGTTGGAACGGGGGTCGGCGGTAAACAACCCCTGCTGGTCAGTCAGAATCACCAGCACATCGGCTTCCACCAGATTGGCAACCAGAGCGCCCAGAGTATCGTTGTCACCGAAACGGATTTCGTCGGTCACCACGGTGTCATTTTCATTGATGATGGGCACTACACCGAGCTTGATCAGCTCACGCAGCGTGGTACGGGCATTCAGATAACGCTTGCGGTCGCTGAGGTCGTCGTGGGTCAGCAGAATCTGTGCAGTGGTACGCTGATGACGGGCGAACCCGCTCTCATACGCCTGCACCAGTCCCATCTGCCCGACCGCTGCAGCCGCCTGCAGCTTGTGCATTTCTTCCGGCCGTTTTTTCCAGCCCAGACGGGTCATGCCTTCGGCCACTGAACCGGACGATACCAGCACCACCTCATGGCCACTGTTCATCAGCTCAGCAATCTGGTCCACCCAGCCGCGCATACCATCACGGTTCAGACCACGACCGTCATTGGTCAGCAGAGCACTGCCGATCTTGATCACCCAACGCTTATGCCCGGCCAGCTTACTGCGCATGTTCTGCCACTCAACCGCTGTCATTTTCTGCCTGCCACCTGACTGAGGATCTCACCGGTTACTCGCGGGTGTAGATCACTTCCACATCGTAATCATCATCATCGTCGTCATCTTCATTTTCCAGCTCGCGCAGCTGACGACGGCGCTCGGCAAGCATCTCAATATGTTCACGAGCTTCGGCTTCGACCTGCTCACGCTCAGCCAGCAGCTGCTGCGCAAACTCTTCATCGTCCTCAGCCCGCAGACGACGCTCTTCGATATAACGCATGATATCGCCACACAACGGCTGCGTCCCCTCCCGGCTGATGGCGGCGATTTTATACACCGGCCCCTGCCACTGCAGGCGGTCGATCACATCCTGACAGCGTGCTGCGCGCTCTTCTGCTGGCACCAGATCCAGCTTATTCAGCACCAGCCAGCGGTCACGGCGGGCCAGCCCCGGAGAGAACTGTTCCAGTTCATTGGCAATGGCCTGCACAGCCTCCGCCGGATCGGACTCATCAAACGGTGCCATATCCACAATATGCAGCAGCAGATGGGTGCGCACCAGATGCTTGAGGAAACGGGTACCCAGACCGGCACCATCGGACGCGCCGGGAATCAGCCCCGGAATATCCGCAATCACAAAGCTGCGGTGATCCTCCACTTTCACCACCCCCAGGTTCGGCACCAGGGTGGTAAACGGATAATCCGCCACTTTCGGCTTGGCCGCCGATACGGCACGGATAAACGTGGACTTACCGGCATTCGGCAGCCCCAGCAGACCAATATCCGCCAGCACTTTCAGCTCAAATTTGATGTTGCGGGATTCCCCCGGCTGACCGGGTTTGGACTGTGTCGGCGCCTGATTGGTACTGGATTTGTAACGGGTGTTGCCGAGACCGTGATAACCGCCTTTGGCAATCATCAGACGTTGTCCCGGTTCGGTGATATCGCCCAGCGTTTCACCAGTGTCTTCATCAATGGCGGTGGTACCGACCGGTACTTTCAGAATCAGGTCTTCGCCTTTGTGACCGGTACAGTTACGGCCACTGCCCGACGCACCATTCTGCGCCTGATAGTGACGGGTATAACGGTAGTCAATCAGGGTATTGATGGATTCACTGCCTTCCATAAAGACAGATCCGCCATCCCCGCCGTCGCCACCATCCGGGCCACCTTTGGGAATGAACTTCTCACGACGGAAACTGACACAGCCGTTGCCGCCCTTGCCCGCCTGAACGGTAATCCGTGCTTCGTCGACGAATTTCATTTAGGTAACCTCATTAATGGCTGCTCAGACAGCCCTGCAGACAAACAAAAACGCCCTGACTGCAAACAGATTGAAGCCAGGGCGCCTTGGGTAAGGTCTGATCAGCGGATTAAGCTGGTACGACGCTTACAAATTTACGGTTGTTCGGACCTTTCACTTCAAAGGTTACAACGCCGTCTGCAGTTGCAAACAGAGTGTGGTCACGACCAACTTTAACGTTGTTACCAGCGTGGAAACGGGTGCCACGCTGACGAACCAGAATGTTGCCGGCTTTTGCAGCCTGACCACCGAACAGCTTGACGCCAAGACGTTTACTTTCGGAATCACGACCGTTACGGGTACTACCAGCAGCCTTTTTGTGTGCCATGGTTTTTCTCCTGTTCTGGGGTCACTGCAACACTGCGGATGCGGTAATCTGGCCGACCACGCGGACCCCTGGATTAAACGTTAATTAGCCAGCAATGCTGGTGATTTTCAGTTCAGTGAACCACTGACGGTGGCCCATCTGCTTCATGTGATGCTTACGACGCTTGAACTTCAGGATCTTCACTTTCTTGTGACGACCGTGAGCAACCACTTCAGCAGTTACTTTAGCGCCTTCGACAACCGGAGCACCGATCTTAACGTCATCACCGTTACCGATCAGCAGAACTTTTTCCAGTTCAACATTTTCACCGGTAGCCACTTCCAGTTTTTCAACTTTCAGAGTCTGACCTTCTTCAACGCGGTATTGTTTACCGCCAGTCACTACTACAGCGTACATACTGTATTTCTCCGCTTCTCGCCTGTTCTGTACAAGGCGTATACATGGCTGCTTCTTAAGCCTGCTTCTACTGGCAACGCTCTGGTTTCCATATGGCAGGGAGCAGAATTTCGGGGCGCGAGACTATACCGCAACCCATTATTCAACGCAACACCTGCACCGGCGGTGCAGGGCATCTCCTGCCGCGGAACGGCTTTTTACACCGGCTGTCGTTGTCGGCCTGTGATGCTGTCGCTAAACTGGCGCCCACCGGTCGCAGCTGCGGCCCAGATTTGTGTATCCGGCAGGCAGTAATGCCGGCCCCCGAGAAGGCTTATTCATTCATGCAGATTCAAGACGTTCTCGCCGTGGTTGGTGATGAATTCAAGGCAGTGGACCACCTTATCCATGCTCAGCTGGCCTCGCGTGTGCCTCTGGTCGAAAAAATCGCCGACTATATTGTCAGCAGCGGCGGTAAGCGTATCCGCCCCCTGTTAGTCCTGCTGACCGCCAAAGCGTTCTCCGAATGCGATGAGCGCGCCGTCAAACTGGCCACCGTGATTGAATTCCTGCATACCGCCACGCTGCTGCACGATGACGTGGTGGATACCTCCGATATGCGCCGCGGTAATCCGACAGCCAATGCCAGATGGGGGAATGCCCCCAGCGTTCTGGTGGGCGACTTTCTGTATGCCCGCTCGTTTGAGATGCTGGTTGAACTGGAATGCCTGCCGGTACAGCAGATTCTGGCCAAGGCCACCAGTGTCATCGCCGAAGGTGAAGTGCTGCAGCTGACCAACGTCAAAAACCCGGACACCACCGAACAACAGTATATGGATGTGATCCACGGCAAAACCGCCATGCTGTTTGAAGCCTCCACCTGGGGCATAGCCAGCCTGCTCGGCCGCTCAGAAGCAGAACGTGAAGCCATGCGCATCTATGGCCGCCAGCTTGGGTTAGCATTCCAGCTGATTGACGATGTTCTCGATTATGAAGGCGACGCCGCCGCCATGGGCAAAAATGTCGGCGACGACCTCGCCGAAGGCAAACCGACACTGCCACTGATCCATGCCATGGCCAACGGTAATGAGGAGCAACGCAGGCTGATCCGCTCGGTGATCCGTAAAGGCGGCCTGGAAAACATGGCAGAGGTGCTGAACATTACCCACGAACTGGGGTCAATCGCCTACACCCGCCAGAAAGCTGTGGATTGTGCTGACCTTGCCCGTCAGCAACTGCAGCTTCTGCCTGACGGGCCGGAGCGCACCGCACTCGAAGCGCTGGCTCTGCTGGCAGTACAGCGCAATACATAAAAACAGCGGCAACGCCGCACCAAGGAGACTCAGGTGAAGTTACTGTCACTGTTTTTCACCCTGTTGCTGACCTGCACAGTGCAGGCCGGCATGCTGGATTCACTGGTTGGCAATGACGAGCCTGATTTTCTTCCCGCCGGAGAAGCCTTTCCGCTCAGCTACGAACTGCTGAACGGACAGCTCAATGCCCGCTGGGACAGCGCCGATGGCTATTATCTGTATCAGCACCGCATCTTTGTCTCTCAGGGCGAAACCCGGCTGGAGCCGGTTTATTTCTCACTGCCGGGCAAAGAAAAACAGGACGAAGCCTTCGGTCTGGTCACCGCCTATTACCATCAGCTGGACGTACAGTTTGATCTGTCAGCACTGCAGCCCGGTGAAATTGTCCTGCATTATCAGGGCTGTGCCGATGCCGGCCTTTGCTATCCGCCGCAGCGCCACAGCATTCAGCTCAGCGCTGCCGATATTGCCGCAGAGCAATCCTCCACCGCCACCACAGACACCACTCCGGCAGCGCTCAGCACCAGCCCCCAGGCCGCAGCCAGCGACAGCTGGTTTGCCAACCGCAGCTTTGCCGCGGTCATCGGCCTGTTCTTCCTGCTGGGTCTGGGGCTGACCTTTACTCCCTGCGTGCTGCCGATGATTCCGATTCTGACCAGCGTGGTACTGGGTCAGGGCACCACCTCTGGCCGTAAAGGTTTTCTGCTGTCTTCCATCTATGTACTTGGCATGGCCATTACTTACGCGCTGGCCGGCCTCACGGTCGGCCTGCTGGGTGCCGGTGCCAACATTCAGGCCTGGATGCAGACGCCCTGGGTATTGATTCTGTTCGCTGTGCTGTTTGCCCTGCTGGCGCTGGCCATGTTCGGTGTGTATGAACTGCAGCTCCCTGCAGCTCTGCGCAACCGCCTGAACAGCATGAGCCAGAAACAACAGGGCGGCCAGGCACTGAGTGTCTTCATTATCGGAGTGTTATCCGCTCTGGTGGTGTCACCCTGTGTGTCCGCGCCACTGGCCGGTGCCCTGGTCTATATCTCCACCACCGGCGATGCGGTGACCGGCTTCTCTGCCCTGCTGGCATTGGGACTGGGCATGGGTGCTCCGCTGATTGTGCTCGGCACGACCGGCGCCTCCGTACTGCCCAAAGCCGGTGGCTGGATGAATCAGATCAAGGTGTTCTTCGGTATCCTGCTGCTCGGTGTGGCCATCTGGCTGCTGAGCCGCATCCTGCCGGGCAGCGTCAGTCTGCTGCTGTGGGCACTGCTGGCCATCGTTTATGGCGTGATTCTCGGTGCCTTTGAAGCTGCCGCCAGTGGTGGACAACGGCTGATCAAGGGCATTGCCTGGGTGCTGCTGCTGTATGGCGTGATGGCCCTCGCCGGCACTCTGATGGGCAATACCAACCCGTTACAGCCACTGAAACTGAGCACGCTTTCTTCCGCACCTGAACAATCCGCCGCAGCGGAAGAAACGCCGTTTTACCGCACGGATTCTGTCGCCGATATTCAGCAGAAAATCGCCACAGCCACAGGCCCGGTGATGCTGGACCTGTACGCCGACTGGTGCATCAGCTGCAAGGTCATGGAAGAAGAGATTTTTGCCCACGCCGACGTGCAGTCCGCACTGAGCCATGCCATGTGGCTACAGCTCGACGTGACGGATAACACAGCAGAACAGATTGCTTTTATGCAGAGCCACGCCATTTTTGGCCCGCCAACGATCCTGTTTTTTGACAAACAACAGGAAATTCAGCCGGCGCGGATAACCGGTGAGCTGAGTAAGGATGAATTTATGCAGCGGATCAGCCGGGTACCTGCTGGCTGATAGCGGGCCGATTACCACCCCATATAGATACCGCACCCGGCAGCAAACGCCGGGCATACTGCCGGACTCCGGCTGGCCAGGTGCCTGCCTTATTCAGGTGTTCATCCGCACCCCGGAAACATCCCACCAGAGTGGCCGCGGTAACCTGTTTCATACCTCCCGTAACCGATGACTCCAAGACATCCGCTGTGCGCAGATCCCTGTCCTATGAGGCAACGCAAGCGCTCAGGAATCTCTTCTGTCATCATTGCTCTTGAAACTCCATTACCAAAGACGCATATACTGACCCATACTGAATCCAGGAGAACACTGCCATGCATTACACCTGCCCAGCCTGTGGTGCGATTAACCGTATCCCCGACGACAAGCAAAACCTGCAGGGTACCTGTGGGCGCTGCAAACAGCCGCTGTTCAATGGTCATCCGGTGGAACTGAGCGACGCGGATTTTTCCCGTTTTATCAGCAAAAACGATATGCCGGTGATCGTGGATTTCTGGGCCAGCTGGTGTGGCCCGTGCAAGATGATGGCGCCGATTTTCACCGAAGTCTGTGGTGACATGCAGCACAGTGTACGCTTCGCTAAAGTGAACACCGAAGTTGCCCAGCAGGTCAGCGCCCAGTACGGCATCCGCAGCATCCCGACTCTGATCCTGTTCCACAAAGGGCGTGAAGTCGACCGTCTGGCCGGCGCGTTACCCGCACCACAACTGAAGCAATGGATCGCCCAGGCACTGACCAAAGTCTGAGTTTTTCCGCTGCTGCGGCGGCGCTTTTCAGCTGCCACCGCCTCTCCTCCCCGGTTTATTCCGCACGGCATTTGACTCAGGTCAAACAGCCCGCAGGCCGGACAGAACAGAGATTCTGACCTGATCTGTATCAAGGCAGTTATATGCTTCAGCAGGCATTCTAGTCTTACTTTTTGAGGAGACGCGCATTATGACTATTGAAAACCACAGCCTGCATAACGAATTCCCAGAAATGGCTGAACAGATCCGCAATCTGAAGATGAAAGACCGCCATTTCGCCCGCCTGTTTGATGAATATCATGACATTGACCGCGAGGTGCGCCGCATTGAAGAAGAAGTGGAAGCTGCTTCGGATGATCGTCTGGAAGACCTGAAAATGCGCCGCCTGCATCTGAAGGATGATCTGTTCGCGATGCTGCAGGAAGCCTGAAACAGGACATACGAAAGCCCGCGGAAGCGGGCTTTTTTATTAACACCATCAGCCATTTTTACGGATCCCGGCTCCTTACCCCGAATCGCCGGGCTATCACCAAGTTTTCTCAGAAATGGAACAGGGCTGCGCATTGCCCGGCCGCTGTGAGCAACCGTGAACAACCTCCCCCCTGCGAAGGCCTCAGAAACGTCATTCCGCAGCCGTTTATAACGTCTTATCAATGAAACTGTGAAAACCAGTAAGCACTAATGCAGAGTGTCTGCCACCCGGGTTGTGTTAAACTTGCAGCTCAGTCCGTTAACCGGGGCGCTGCTCTGTGCCCGGCATGAGTAAAGTTGCATGAGTAAAAATTCCGCCAGCGATTCCACTGTCTCAGACGTACAGCAAGCACCGCGCAGTGGCGAAAAATTCCGCAGTGAACATGGATTCAATGCCATTAAGAACGGCATGCGCGCGCGAAAATCCACCGACGAGCAGACACAGGTTACCCGTAAACCGGCCTGGCTGAGAGCACAGATCCCGGGCGGACAACGCTTTGAAGCGGTTAAAACCAACGTCCGCGACCACAAGCTGAGCACGGTGTGCGAAGAATCCCACTGCCCGAATATGGGCGAATGCTGGGCCAATGGTACCGCCACCATCATGGTAATGGGTTCGGTCTGTACCCGTGCCTGCAAGTTCTGCGCGGTGGATACCGGCAACCCGAAAGGCTGGCTGGATCACGATGAACCGGCCAATACCGCAGAATCCGTTGAACTCATGGGTCTGCGCTATATCGTCTTAACCTCAGTCGACCGTGACGATCTTGCCGACGGCGGCGCTGCGCACTACGCCGCCTGCGTCAGCGCCATCAAACAGCGCACCCCGGAAGTCAAAGTCGAAGCCCTCACGCCGGACTTTAACGGCGTTGAAGATCACGTCGCTCTGGTGGTGGATTCCGGCCTCGACGTCTTTGCCCAGAACGTTGAAACCGTCGAACGTCTGACCCACGTCGTACGCGACAAACGCGCCGGTTACCGCCAAACCCTCGACGTTCTGGCCTTCGCCAAACGCCACAACCCGGGAGTGATCACCAAAAGTTCGCTGATGGTGGGAATTGGTGAAACGGATGAAGAAATCCATGCCGCCATGGACGACCTGCTCGCCGCCGGTGTCGATGTGCTGACGTTAGGCCAGTATCTGCGCCCGACCAAAAATCACCTGCCGGTGGATCGCTACGTAACGCCGGAACAGTTCAACCGCTACCGTGAAATTGGTCTGGAAAAAGGCTTTATGGAAGTCGCCTCCGGTCCACTGGTACGTTCGAGCTACCGGGCCGATAAGATGTTTAATAAAAACAATCTCGGCATTGAGTTACCCTCGGTTCCCGGCAACGAGGCTCAGGCAGACAGTCTGATTCCCATCAAACCGCTGAACTGAAGAAACCGGTTTCAATACAAGCACCGCCTGATGTTGTCAGCAAGCGGAATGCCGGTACAAAAAAGCCAGACACGAGTCTGGCTTTTTTCATGGTGCAGCCCGGAACAGGAACACTCAGGCCGGCTCCAGTACCTTCAGCAGCTGTGTCTTCAGCTCTTCTGCCACGTCATCCAACACGACCGGCTGAGCCGCCTCGCTGGCAATCTGCGTCATCTGCATCCCGGCATAACCACAGGGGTTGATGCGCTGAAACGGCTCCAGATCCATATCCACGTTCAGAGCCAGTCCGTGAAAGGAGCGGCCCTGACGGATTCTGAGGCCAAGGGATGCGATTTTACGCTCACCAACGTATACGCCTGGGGCGTCTTCGCGGGGATGCGCATCAATAGACCAGCGCGTTAACGTCGCCACAATCGCCTGCTCAATGGCGGTCACCAGTGCTCTCGGGCCCCAGCCCTTGCGTTTGATATCGACCATCAGATACACCACCAGCTGACCCGGGCCATGGTAGGTCACCTGCCCGCCACGGTCAGCCTGCACCACCGGAATATCCCCCGGCATCAGCACATGTTCGGCCTTACCGGCCTGACCCTGGGTGAAAACCCGTTCATGCTGCAGGAACCACAGCTCATCCGGGGTATCGTCGCTGCGTCCGGCAGTAAAGGCGAGCATGTCATCGTAAACGGTGCCATAAGGCTGAAGGCCGAGATCGCGGACCACCACATCCTTCATCAGATCACCATGTGGATGTATTCGTGTGCCATCAGATCACGGTGCAGGTTACGCAGCTGATCAATGCCAGTGGCGGTAATGTATACGGTCACGGCGCGGAAACGGCCGTTTTTACTGTCCCGCACCTGAATGCTTTCGGCGTCAAAACCCGGGGCGTGAACGCTGACGATATCCAGAACCACCTGATCGTAATCCTCTTTACCATGACCGAGGACTTTGACCGGGTAGTTTTCACACGGAAACTCAATTTTCGGGGCTTCTGGCTGACTCACTGCAGGACCTCTCTGAAACAACAGAGCCTATATGGTTGTAACCTGACGGAATTTCAAGTGCTACCGGACTTCAGGTGCAGGCATCCCCAGGTCCGCGAACGTAAACGACCCGGACAGTGTCCGGGTCGTGATGCTGTCTCCGTTCTGAATAACCGGTCAGGAGAACATGCGGGCGAAGAAGAGCTTGATACTGCCCCACAGACGGCCAAAGAAACCAGCCTCTTCGACGTCGTTCAGGGCAATCAGCGGCCGTTCTGCCTGTACCTCACCATCCATGCTCAGGGTCAGAGTACCGACCACCTGACCTCTGCTGACCGGTGCTTCAATAAATTCATCCGTGGTCATGCTGACTTCCAGCTCACCTTTCATGCCCCTTGGCAGGGTCAGGTAAAGCTGATCGTCAACACCGACCTCCACACTGTCTGCAGCACCAAGCCAGACCGGGTTGGTCTGCAGCACTTCACCGCCGTCATAAACTTTGCGGGTTTCGTAGTAACGGAAACCATAGGCCAGCAGTTTCTGGGTTTCACGGGCCCGGGCTTCTTCGCTGCGGGTTCCCATCACCACCGCCACCAGACGGGTATTATCACGCACCGCAGAAGCCGCCAGACAGTAGCCGGCAGCTTCGGTATGGCCGGTCTTCAGGCCGTCCACTGACGGGTCGCGCCACAGCAGCTTGTTACGGTTCGGCTGGCGGATGTCGTTATACTCGTAATACTTTTCAGCGTACAGAGAGTAATAGTGCGGATGATCCTTAATAATACGCAGTGACAGCGTGGCAAGATCACGGGCGGTGGTGTAGTGGTTATCCGCAGGCCAGCCGGTCGCATTCATAAAGTGTGAATTGCTCATGCCAAAACGTTCAGCAAACTGGTTCATCCAGCCGGCGTAGGCGTCTTCGGAACCGGCGAAGTATTCCGCCACTGCCACCGAGGCATCGTTACCGGACTGCACGATAATACCGCGCAGCAGATCAATCAGCGGCACTTCTGTGCCGACGCGGACAAACATCTTGGATCCGCCTTTGCGCCACGCCTTTTCGCTGATCGGCACCAGGGTGTTTTCACTGACATTGCCCAGTTCCAGTTCATGCACGGCAATATAACTGGTCATCAGCTTGGTCAGACTGGCCGGCGGCAGACGTTCATCGGCATTATGTTCAACCAGCACCGTGCCGCTTTCCGCATCCAGCAGGATGTAGGCAGACGCATCCAGATCAGGGGCTTTGGGAACAATCACCGCTGCACCAGCAGCCATGGAAACAACAGAAAATATCAGTAACAGAAAGGATCGCATAACAGACTCTGGGCCGTCAGAAAGACACGGGCGCGCATTGTAACACGCTGACTTATTTTTGCAGTCCGGTATGCAGGCAGAAAACGCCCGCACAGACCGGCTACGGAAGAGACTGCCCACAGGCAGCTGAGTTCCCTTATTCTTTAATAAAAAACCGGCCGCAGCCGGTTTCTTTCCTGTAGCTGGCCGTCGTGGCCGGGCAATCAGTCCCCGACCTTGCGTACCAGCGACACTTCACGCGGCGGGTGCAGGGTCACGAACGGTTCATCCGCCGCAGCCTCATAACTGTGACGCAGGCGGAAGGTTTTATCCAGCCGGCGCAGACAGAGCGTCAGCCGCACGGTCAGCCAGCGGTAATCGGCTTTATCCTGGGTATGCACCACCACCGAGGCATCGTTATCGAGAATCGCCTGACACACAGGTCTGAGTGAACCGGCAATATCACGGTCACGCTCAGCCAGCTGTTGCGGTGATACCGGATATGTGGCAATCGGTGCCGATTCCTCTTTCGCCTCTTCCCACATTTCCGTGACTTCTTCCTGCGCACTGGTGGCCGTATTCAGTGCCACAACCCGGGCAGCCGGTTTGCTGGCAGCGGGTTTTAGCGCCGCTTTTTTGGCCACAGCCGGCGCCGTTACTTTTTTCTCGGCCGCCACCAGACGACGGGCTTCTTCCTGTTTCCGCGCCTTCTCAGCGTCTGCGCGGCGCTGGCGTTCTTCTTCCTGACGGCGCAGTTTTTCCTGCTCAGCCTGTTTTCTGGCGGCTTCTGCCTGACGCTGTTCTTCCTGTAACCGCCGCTGACGTCCTGCTTCGGCCCGGGCTTTTTCTTTCGCTGCCGCCTGCGCCAGTTTACGTTGTCGTTCCAGTTCAGCTTTATCCGGGCCGCTGTCTGCCACTTTAGCGGCGACCGCCGGTGATCCGCTGTAAACCTTATCGAGTTGTGCCTGGGTATCTTCCAGCCCCGGAGTCAGACTGGCCACCAGCCAGACTTTATCGAGATAACCCTGTGCTTTCGTGTATTCCTTCGCTGTCAGAGCCTTTTCCGCCAGAGCAACATAGGCTTCCCCCCACTGATAGGTCAGCGGCACCACCCGGAAATCAAACGGCGCCTGTTCACGGAAGGCATCAATTTTTTCCAGCGCATTATTGCCGGCCGGGCTGGACAGGCGCAGGGCATCAATATCGGCTTGAATTCCGCTGAGCAGTTCATCGGGTTTCTGTTGTGCGGCATGCGCAGGTAACAGCAGAAAACAGGCAGCGAAAAGGATCAGTGAACGGGCGGACAGTGATTTCATAAGAAAGGCAGCTTATTCGTTGTTATCGTTTTAATAGGCACTATCAGGCTGGTAAGATGCAGAGATTCGACATCATATGTCAAGTTTCATCTGCTTTTTACCGGAGAAAACCCCTTATGTGGCTGCGCGCCGGCTCCATCCTGTTTGCCCTTCCTGCCATTGTTCTGCTGAGCCTGTACGGCATCGAAATGTCCGCCATGACGGACTGCAGTCAGAGTGGCGGTCACTACGATTTTATCAGGCAGGTATGCAGTGCCAGCGAACAGCCAGCGATCAGTTATTATCAGCGTCATACCCTGCTGGTGAACCTGATGATGCTGGTATCGGTGGCAGGCACCTTTGCCATGGTCTGGGGTATGATCCTGCGCGGTATGAGCCGCCCCAAAGACTGACCGGCGGCGGCTCTCAGCCACAGCACTTCTTGAATTTTCGGCCACTGCCACACGGGCAGGAATCATTACGGCCGGGAACACAGCGGCTGAAGCCGGCCTGCCCGTCAAGATAGCGCCAGAAACCATCCGCACCACGGCGGAAGCGTGATAATTCAGTAAGCTTCAGCCATTCGCTGCCTTCTCGGAAATAAGCACTGAAATGCACCTGACCTTCATCCCCCTGCTCCGCAGCGGAGTGAATGTCCAGCCGGTACCAGTGGGTATCGGCCGTCAGTTCCAGCTCCGCCGGCCGGGTTTCTGCATCCCAGCTGGCGCGCAGATAATCTGCCAGTTCCATGGCAAACGCCGCATAACGGGAGCGCATCAGCGCCTGAGGCGAAGCGGCCGGCTGGCCGTTATGCAGCGGCTGACAGCACTGACCATAATCCAGGCCGGAACCACAGGGACAGGCCGGCATTACTGCAGTTCCCCGCGCTGACCACGGGCGGCGGCAAACAGCTTATTCACCGCGTCGCTCAGCGCCTCGCTGCGCTCCGGCGAGCCCAGCACTGCCATAAACTGCGGCCGCATACCTGGCAGCGTCAGCAGATCAGCCACCAGCGCGTTGAAAGCCCCCTCGCCCTGTTCATTACGGACCAGACACTCCAGATAGTTCAGCAGCAGATTACCACGCAGATCCGCCCAGCAGCGGCTGCCAATTGCTGCCAGCAGTTCTACCGAGTGATTCTGCGGATGCTGCAGCATGGCCTGCAGCAGCAGCACGCGCTGATCGGCATTGCTGGCGTGGGATAAAGCGCGGGCAAAAGCGGCCAGATCGGCTGCGGTTGCCCCGGCCGACACCACCGCCGACAGAGCGTCATTCAGTACCGTGGTCAGTCGCTGATCCGGGGCAACATTTTCCAGGAACCCCAGCAGGGCGTTACGCGGCACTGCCGGCAGGTGTGGTACCGCCTGCCGCAGCAGATCGTTGTTGTGATCTTCAGCGATCCCGGCGACCACTTCCGCCAGCCCCTGCAGACCCAGTTGCTGCCAGTTATCCCAGCCCATGTCACCGCTGAGATATGCCCGTGCGGTGGCGTAATAACGGGTTGGTTTCTGCTCCAGCGTCTGCAGTGCCAGTGCATGAAAATACGCCATGCGACCGGCATCCGGACGGTAGCTGCAGGGAGCATCGCCGAAATCCTGATCCGGTGACGCCACGACCTTCAGCCAGTGCTGCAGAAAAGCATCACGGGGGCCCGGCTGCAGCACATTCTGCTCGTCGAGTGGTAATTTCAGAAACCAGATATTGTGCTTGCCCGGTTCTTCCGGCTTCCAGCTGAGCACTCCCAGCCAGGCATGTTTCAGGTAAGGCACCGGCCAGGGTTTGGCAAGATGTTCAAAGGAGTCAAACAGCTCCGCAGAAACTTCCTCAATCCTGCGCCCCATATCGAACACTTTCATGCGTGCGCCGCTTTCCGCGACCAGTTTGCCAATTGTCATGCTTGCTACCATTCCGGACTGCTGTTGGCGCCGGCAGGAATATCGCACCGGCGGCAGGATAAAGGCGCGAGTTTATCAGTTTTTCACCGCCACACGCGAAGCCGCCGGATTTTTTCGTTATCCTTGGCGGCAATATTCCGTAGGGTTGGAGACAAAAAACCATGGCTATCGTATTCGCCATTCTGGCTGGTGTGATTATCGGCGCCGGCATCGCCGGTTACTGGCTGAGCCAGCGCTGGCAGGCACAGGTGCGTGAAGCAGAAAAAGCACTGCAGGAGATTGCCCGTCAGCATCAGCAGGAAAGCGACAACAGCCGGGCGCTGAAACAACAGGTAGCGGATCTGACCTATCAGCTGAATCAGGCGAAAAATGAACTCCGCTCTGCCGGAAAAGACGACTGAGCAACCACTCAGCGGTAACGGTTGATCAGCCAGCTGATGCCAAACGCCAGCAGCGTGGCCGCTCCCAGTACGGATAACAGCAGCCACAGCGGCACCCGCTCCAGCGCTTCGCGGCCAAACCAGTACACAGGCAACAGATAGGCGGCAGACCAGGCCGCCGATGACAACAGATTGACCCACCAGAACTGCCGCAGCGGCATATCACAGGCACCGGCCACCGCCGGCACCAGCGGCCGTAGCGGACCGATAAAACGGCCGATGGCGATGCTCATCACGCCATAGCGGGTAAAGAAATGATGCCCCCGCTCCAGCCACTGCGGATGACGCTGAAATATGCGCCAGTGATGCATACCGTTGCGGGAAAAACGACCGATATGGAAACTCAGCCCATCCCCGCACAGCGCCCCGCAGGCCCCCGCCAGCCACCACCAGTGCGCTGCTACCGGTTCGGCCGCCGCTAACAACGTCAGGGCCACCAGGCCGGCAATGCCAGGAATCAGCAGCCCGATGACCAGCAGTGATTCGGTCAGTGCCAGCGCAAACACCAGCACCAGCAGCAGCGCCGGTCCGGCCTCATGCTGACTGAGAAAGGATTCCAGCAACAGACACACTCCATCAGATGGACTTGGTTAATAATTCTTCGTATGCTGCCGGACAACATAACAACAATAACAATCTGCCCATGACCGCCAGCAATCCACCACCGGATACTTCCCGGATCAGCATCAGCGCGCACTATACCGGTTACGTCTGGTACCGGCATCAGTTGTCTGCCGCTGCTTTTACCACCAGTACCGGCCGTATCGCCAATGCCTGTCTGACCCCGGTGAATGCCTTTCTGCGCCGGGTTGCCGGCGCCGGTATTGATACCTTTCTGCTGCAGCGCCACCTGGTGCTGGATCATCTGATCCGCCAGCTGATCGAACAGCAGGGGGTGGAACAGATTGTGGAAATTGCCGCCGGTCTGTCGCCGCGCGGCTACCGCTTCTGCCAGCAGTATCCACAGCTGCAGTACACCGAAGCCGATCTGCCAGGCATGGCCGGACGCAAGCGCCGGGTGCTGCAGCAGCTGCAGCCGCAACAGCGCCACCGGGTCCGCAGCTGCAATATTCTGGCGAAAAGCGGTGACGATTCCATTGCTGCCCTGCTCGCCTCACTCGACCCGCAGAAAAAAACCCTGATCATTACCGAAGGGCTGGTCAATTATTTTGAGCTGCCGGTTATCCGTGCTGTCTGGGCCAGAATCGCCGGCGGACTGAAAACCTTTCCGCAGGGGTTTTACCTTACCGATCTGTACCCGGATTTTGCTGACCACCCGTCTTATCGCTATGTCAAACTGGCACAGAAACTGGTGGGATTTTTTACCCGCGGCGAATGGCCACTGCATTATGCCTCAGACCACGAAATCCGCGCCGGATTCCTGGCCGATGGCTTCAGTGAGGTTGAGGTTCACGATCCGGCGGACTTTTATCAGCGGCTGGAAATGCCACGCGCCCGTACCCGCACTCTGGTGCGGCTGATTCAGGCGCAGGCCTGAATCAGTCAGAAAAGGCGGCCAGCTGCAGACTGGTCCGCTTCTGCTTACGCAGTTTCGCCAGCAGGCGTTTTTCCATATCGCGGCAATCATCGCCAGCAAGATATCCCACGGCTGACGCACTGACGGAAATCTCAGCAAAGGGTTTCCATACCTGCTGCTGCAGGCTGCGTTTGATACGCTCCATCAGCACAATGGCACCGTCTTCCAGACAGTTGGGCAGAATCAGAACAAACAGATCATCATTGAGGCGGAACATATCATCGCCGGCGCGGATCAGTTTCTGCGTGCGCTGGGTAAAGCGTGGCAGAAACTGCGACATCACCCGGTTACCGTGAATATCAATCAGCTGCCGGTAATCATCAATTGCCAACCCAATCAGGCTGACACTCTGACGGGTATTCTCGCTGCGCGCAATTTCACGCTCCAGCGTCTGAAAAAAATGCCGCCGGTTATAAGCCCCGGAAATCTGATCGGTCAGCGCCAGCCGTTTCAGTGACCAGCTCTTCAGCTGGGTCAGGTAGGCAAAACACCAGGCTGACCCCAGCAGCAGGGCGTAATTCACCCCGGTGCGCAGTGCCGGCATAAAACCGGACTCCAGCCACAGCAGAATCACCAGCAGCAGTGCCACCAGAATATTGAACACCGTGGCCTGCAACAGCGGCAGGGCAAAATAACTGAACAGTGGCAGGGCAAACAGATAGTGCGTCATCAGCTGCGGATAATCCGGCAGCTGATAGAGAGCCAGACCGGCCACTGTCAGTACCAGCGGATAATTCACCCAAACAAAGCCGTCGCGGTTGCGGTTGATGTAAATAAAGATGGCGCTGAACACAAAGGCGGGAATGGCGATGGCATTGGTCAGCACCAGTGCATACAGGCCCTGATGGTACTGGTCGTACATCAGTATGGCGATCGCCGCCGCCGCCAGCAGATACAGCACAGACTGCAGACGTGGCAGCAGCTCCTGCTGGGTCAGATCAGTGAGCATGCAGACCTCCGCTCAGACGGCCAATCAGACTCTGCGGATCATCATCCGGCTGGTAAACTTCAGCATGCAGTGGCAGATGCTGCAGCAGGCCACTGTTATCGTCGTCCATGCAACGTTTCAGATCTGCCGTTAACTGTGCTGCTGCGGCCGGGCCGCTGTCCGGCATCACAATCACAAAGTCGTCGCTATCAAGGCGGTAACAGGCATCGTATTTGCGCAGACAGCGACGCAGTTTTTTCCCCAGATACACCAGCCGCTGTTCATATTCTTCTTCTTTCAGTTCCCGCCAGTCATCCGGCGTGGCCACCGCCATCACCATCAGGTCACTGCGCTGACGGTCGGCACGGGTCATTTCTTTGTTCAGGTCCAGCTGCAGCTGATATTCGTTGTACACCTGCGTCAGCGGGTCAGTATTCACGATCTCGGTCAGCGCAGTATTGGTACGTTCATTGATCAGCGCATACATCACCGAAAAGGCGTAACAGGCCGCATAGGTAAACAGCACCTGCAGACGGTTGTAGCTGCTGAAATCATCCAGCACCAGCAACACCAGCACCACGCTGTAGGCAAAAGTAATGTAACTGGCGATACGGAACGGGAACAGAAAATAGGTATAGACCGGCACCAGATAAACCCAGTGTGCAACCTCCGGGCTCTGATGCATTCCGAACAGCGTGAACACCAGCAGCAGCGCGACCAGAATCCATTCCGGATAAGGCGAGGCGCGCTTCTTGCGGCGCAGCAGCAGATAACCGGCATACAGCACCAGCCCCAGGGAAAAACCGGCGGCGATCAGCGCAAACTGGTTTTTGTCTTCCAGCAGGTCGAGAGCCGCGATCACACTCAGACCGAGAGCCATCAGCAGGGAATAAAGAACCTTCACCTGCAGCATGACCAGATTATGAAACTGAAGTTTTTCCATTAAAGCGGAATCCTGCTTCTTCCCGGCGCGTTATCAATCATAGGTTCGTGTATACTAGCGCACTTTATGAGTTACTGACGGTTCAGGTCTTACCGATGAACGTATCTGAGTATATGCAGACCCTGGGGCAGAACGCACGTCTTGCTGCGCGCGCCATGGCCCGGGCCTCCACCGAAGACAAAAACAAAGCCCTGCTGGCCATCGCCGACAGCATCAGCGAACAGCGTGACCGGGTGAAAGCGGCCAACCAGCGCGATATGCAACGTGGCCAGGAAAATGGCCTGGATGCCGCCCTGCTCGACCGCCTCGAACTGACCGACGAGCGCATCGACACCATGATCGAAGGCCTGCAGCAGGTCGCAGCGCTGGCCGACCCGGTCGGTGAAATCACCGACCTGAAATACCGCCCGAGCGGCATTCAGGTGGGCAAAATGCGCGTGCCGCTGGGGGTGATCGGCATCATTTACGAAAGCCGTCCGAACGTGACCATCGAAGCCGCCAGCCTGTGCCTGAAATCCGGTAACGCCGCCATCCTGCGTGGTGGTTCAGAAGCTATTGAAGCCAACCAGGCGCTGTCAGACTGCATCCGTGCCGGGCTGGAAAGCGCCGGTCTGCCCGCCACGGCGGTGCAGGTCGTGGAAACCACTGACCGTGCCGCCGTGGGTGAACTGATCACCATGCCGGAATATGTGGATGTAGTGGTACCCCGTGGTGGTAAAGGCCTGATTGAACGCATCAGCCGCGATGCCAAAGTCACCGTGATCAAACATCTCGATGGCATCTGCCACGTGTATATCGACGAATTCGCCGATAAAACCAAAGCAGTGAACATCGCCATCAATGCCAAGACACACCGTTACGGCACCTGTAACACCATGGAAACCCTGCTGGTGCATCAGGCGGTAGCAGCCACCCTGCTGCCGGAACTGGCCGCTGCCTACGCCGGATTGGGTGTGGAACTGCGCGGCTGTGCCCGCAGTGTGGAAATTCTGAATGACATCACCGCCGCCACCGATGCCGACTGGGATACTGAGTACCTGGCACCGGTACTGGCCGTGCGTATTGTCGACAGCCTGGAGGAAGCCATGGATCACATCAACGACCACGGCTCCCATCACACCGATTCCATCGTGACCGAAAACTACACTCTGGCACGCCGCTTCCTGACAGAGGTCGACTCCAGCTCAGTGATGGTCAACGCCTCCACCCGCTTTGCGGACGGCTTTGAATATGGTCTCGGTGCTGAGATCGGCATTTCCACCGACAAAATCCATGCCCGCGGCCCGGTTGGCCTCGAAGGCCTGACCTCACAGAAATACGTCGTACTGGGTAATGGTGAAGTCCGTAAATAACCAACAGCAGCGTCCGCACCGCTGGGCGCTGCTGGGCGGCACCTTTGATCCCGTCCATATCGGCCACCTGCGGATTGCCGTGCAGTTACGCGATCTGGGCTTTGAACGGGTCATCCTGATTCCTAACAGCATTCCCCCGCACCGCCCACAGCCGCAGGCCAGTGGTGAACAGCGGCTGGAAATGCTGCGCCTTGCCTGCGCCACGCTGAATGGCGTGGAGCCCAGCAACATCGAACTGGAACGCAATGACCTCAGCTACAGTGCCGTCACAGTGGCGGCATTGCGTGACGCCCACCCGGATGTCAGTTTTACCTGGGTGATGGGGCAGGACGCCTGGCAGGGCTTTGAACACTGGCACAAACCGCTGGAACTGCTGGAGCAGGCCAACCTGCTGGTGATCAGCCGTCCCGGCGTGCGTAATGTCAGCCACTGGCAGGAGCAGCAGCTGGAACAGCGGGAATGCCGCATCAGCGAACTGCTCGACCATGAAGGCGGCCGGATCTGCCTTCATCACTGGCCGGAACTCGATATATCAGCCTCCGACTTGCGCCGCGCCATCAAGCAGGGCGACAATGTCACCTTCCTGACGCCGGACGCGGTGCTGGAATACATATCCCAACAACAACTCTATCGATAGAACTTAATGCAAGCAGACGAAATCAAATCACTGGTGATCGACGCCCTCGATGACATGAAGGCTCAGAATATCACCGTCCTCGACGTCCGTGGCCGGACGTCCGTTACCGACTGGATGGTTATCGCTACCGGTACCTCCAACCGCCATGTATCCGCCATTGCCGGCAATGTGGAAGAAAAATCCAAAGCCGCCGGTCTGCGTGCCAACGGCACTGAAGGCCGGGCAGCGGCAGACTGGGTACTGATCGACCTGTTTGACGTGGTGGTTCACGTTATGACAGATCAGGCCCGTCACTTCTACGACCTGGAACGCCTCTGGGGAGAACCGGACAGCGGAAGCGCCAAGGCATGAAGCTGAGGCTGCTGGCCGTCGGACAGAAAATGCCTGCCTGGGTTGAACAGGGCTTCGCGGAATACGCCAAGCGCCTGCCGGCAGACTGTGCGCTCGAACTGGTGGAAATTGCTCCGGGACACCGCAGCAAGAACACCAGTAAGGAAAAGGCCATGCAGCAGGAAGCCGAAGCCCTGCGTAAAGCTATCCGGCCACAGGATCATGTGGTGGCACTGGATGTCAAAGGGGCCCCGTGGTCGACCGAAAAGCTGTCGCAGCAGCTGGCAGACTGGCGCATGCAGGGTGGCGATGTGGCCCTGCTGGTCGGTGGTCCTGATGGCATGACGGATGATGTTCTGGCGCTGGCCAGACAACACTGGTCACTGTCACCGCTGACCCTGCCTCACCCGCTGGTCCGGGTGGTGCTGGCGGAACAACTTTACCGGGCCTGGAGCATACTGCAGGGCCATCCCTACCATAAGTGAGCCCTTTGTATGTGGGAACATTCCTTCAGGGATAAAGCAGCAGAACGCCGGTTATTCCGTTCACGGGCAATCGTCCTGGCACTGATCATTCTGGCCCTCACCGGTGCCCTGATCTGGCGTATGACCTACCTGCAGATCACCCTGCATGAAAAATACAAAGACCTGTCGGAAAACAACCGTATTCAGCTGCGTCCGATCGCACCGAACCGCGGCCTGATTTACGACCGCAACGGCATATTGCTGGCAGAGAACGTTCCCTCCTACAGCCTGACCGTGGTGCCGGAACGGGTCCACGACCTGGACCAGACCATTGCCTTCCTCAACAGTCTGATCGGTATCAGCGCGCGCGACCGCGAACAGTTTGAAAAACGAGAACGCTACCGCCGCCGTCCGTATGAGCCGATCGTCCTGCGCCATAAGCTGAGCGAAGATGAAATCGCTCAGGTAATGGTCAACCGCTATTACCTGCCCGGGGTCGATGTCGAAGCCCAGCTGGTGCGCCATTACCCGCTGGGAGAAGCCTTCGCCCACGTGCTCGGCTACGTCGGCCGCATCAATCAGGGCGAACAGACAAAACTGGACACCGATCCGGAAACCAAACGCCGCTACAGCGCCACCCGTTACATCGGCAAGCTTGGGGCAGAGAAACAATACGAAGCCGATCTGCATGGCGAAGTGGGCTACCAGAAGGTGGAAACCAACGCCCGCGGCCGCATCATTCAGGTGATTGAACAGCAGGACCCGGTACCGGGCTCGGATATCACCCTGCACCTGGATTCCCGTCTGCAGACGCTGGCACAAAAAGAAATGCAGGGCATGCGCGGCGCTCTGGTGGCGATAGAAGTGGCCACCGGCGGTATTCTCAGTCTGTACAGTAACCCCAGCTTCGACCCCAACCTGTTCGTGACCGGTATCTCACACAAGGATTATTCCGCTCTGCGTGATAACCCGGACCTGCCGCTGTTTGACCGTACCATCCGTGGTCAGTATCCGCCTGCGTCCACGCTCAAGCCCTTTATCGGTCTGGCAGCACTGGATGCCGGCATCACCAACTGGCAGGAAACCATCAATGATCAGGGCTGGTACCAGCTGGAGAATGACGAGCGTCTGTACCGCGACTGGAAACGCAGCGGCCACGGCATCGTCAATATGGAACGCGCCATCGTAGAATCCTGCGACACCTATTTTTATGAAATGGCGGTCCGTTCCGGAATCGATACCCTGTCCCCCTTCCTCGGCCAGTTCGGTTATGGCCGTGATATGACACTGGACGTGATCAATGCCCTGCCCGGTCTGTTGCCCAGCCGGGACTGGAAAAAACAGCGCCACAAATCCTTCTGGTACGCCGGCGACACCGTCAATATGGGGATTGGTCAGGGGTATATGCTGGCCACACCGATGCAGATGGCCACCGCTACTGCAGTACTGGCCAACCGTGGGGTATGGAAAGTGCCACGGCTGATTTATGCCCACAACGATACCATCGACGAAATCCCGCACGGCGACATCCCGGATATCAAACTGAAGGACCCGGCCAACTGGGACCGTATGTATCACGCCATGCAGGAAGTTATCACCGGCCTGCACGGTACCGCACGCCGTCTGCTGCCCAACCTGCAGTACCCGCTGGCCGGCAAAACCGGTACCGCACAGGTGGTGGGTATCAAACAGGATGAGGAATACGATTCAGAGGCCCTGCGTGAACGCCTGCGCGACCACGCTCTGTTTATTGCCTTTGCGCCGGTAGAGAAGCCGGAAATTGCCATCGCGGTGGTGATTGAGAACGGTGAATCCGCCGGCCGTACTGCCGGGCCGATCGCACAGAGCATCATCAACGAATATCTGGGAGGCGCAGAAGGCTGATGGCCAGTACCGATTTCAGCCGCACCATCGGCGGCCACCATCACCAGCACGGCTTCGGCCGCAGTCAGGCGCTGTTTGCCAGAGTTCACCTCGATCTGCCGCTGACACTGATGATTCTGCTGCTCGCCTGCGGTGGTCTGCTGATTCTGTACAGCGGCAGCGCGCAGGACCTGAATATGGTGAAACGGCAGGCCATCCATTTCGGTATCGGCCTGAGTGTGATGGTATTCGCGGCCCAGCTGCCACCGCGCATTTATCAGAATATTGCTCCCTGGGCTTACGCCGTCGGTGTTATCGCCCTGATTGGCGTACTGATGATGGGGGTCGGTGCCAAAGGAGCCCAACGCTGGCTGGCACTGCCCGGCCTGCCGCGCTTCCAGCCATCAGAGCTGGTCAAACTGGCTCTGCCGCTGACAGTCGCCTGGTATATGGCGCGCCACCCGGTCCCGCCCAGATTAAGTCACCTGCTGAAAGCCATCATTATTATCGGACTGCCGACCGTACTGATTCTGAAGCAGCCCGACCTCGGTACCTCAATCCTGATCTTCGCCTCCGGTGCTCTGGTGCTGTTTTTCGCCGGTATGTCCTGGGCGCTGATTCTGTCGGCGCTTGGCCTGGTCGCCGCCAGTGCCCCCCTGATGTGGTTTTTTGTGATGCGTGATTACCAGAAACAGCGGGTACTCACCTTTCTCAATCCGGAAAGTGACCCGCTGGGGTCAGGCTGGAATATTATTCAGTCAAAAACCGCCATCGGCTCCGGCGGTATCGATGGCAAAGGATTCCTGCAGGGAACCCAGTCACAACTGGAATTTCTGCCCGAGAGTCATACCGACTTTATTATCGCCGTGCTGGCTGAAGAACTGGGACTGATCGGTGTACTGATTCTGCTGGCCATCTACTCGCTGATTATTATGCGCTGCCTGTATCTTTCGTCGCAGTGTGAAACTTTATTCGGCCGTCTGCTGTCCGGTAGTTTGTCTGTAACCTTTTTTATTTACGTGTTTGTGAACATCGGTATGGTCAGTGGCATCTTACCTGTGGTCGGCGTACCCTTACCTTTAGTAAGTTACGGCGGTACCTCGGTGGTCAGCCTGCTGACAGCCTTCGGCGTTCTGATGTCGATGGCAACACACCGGCAACGATAGGGATTAATGGATTTAACATGCGGAAACAACTGATTACCCTGACCGGCAGCCTGTTTTTACTGCAAGCGTTACCTGCAGCGGCCAACTATGACCAGCATCCCCGCACCGAAGAGTTTATTGCGGAAGTTACCAGGGAATACAATCTGCCGGCACAGGAAATCCGTGACTGGCTGGCTCATGCTGAAAAAATGGATTCTGTGCTTGAGGCCATTCAGCGCCCGGCCGAAAAAACCAAAGAGTGGGATGAATATCAGGATATTTTTCTGACCAGCAAACGCATCAATGCCGGTAAAGCATTTATGCAAAAGCACGCCACTCTGCTGGCCGAGGCGGAAAAGCAGTACGGCGTTAAAAAAGAAATTATTGCCGCCATTATCGGTGTGGAAACCTTCTACGGTACCCGTCAGGGCAGCTACCGGGTACTGGACTCTCTGTCCACCCTCGCCTTTGACTACCCGAAACGGCCGATTTTCTGGCGTGAACTGAAAGCCTTTTTCGCGCTGGCAGAAGAAGAAAAACTCGACCCCGGTACCATCAAAGGCTCCTATGCCGGCGCCATGGGCTATGGTCAGTTTATTCCCACCAGCTACCGTGCCTATGCCGTTGATGGTGACGGCGACGGCAAACGCGATCTGTGGGCCAACCCGGCCGACGCCATTTTCAGTGTTGCCAATTATTTCAAGCGCCATGGCTGGCGCAGTGGCGAAGACGTAACCCAGCGGGTTCATGTCAGTGGCGATAAATTTGAAGCCGTCGTCAACGACAGCCTGAAACCCAAATGGACGGTCGCCGAACTGAAAGCTCTGGGGGTTAAGCCCACCACAGAACTGACAGATGACGATCCGGCCAGCCTGATCCGCCTGCAGGGCAAACACGGTGCGGAGTTCTGGCTCGGTGAATACAATTTTTACGTCATCACCCGCTACAACCACAGCCGTCTGTATGCCATGGCGGTGTACCAGCTGAGCGAGGCCCTGCATTGAACCGGACGCTGTGGCTGCTGTGCGCCGGCGTACTGGTCCTGAGCGGCTGCTCCACTTCCCGCTACCAGCATGCCGAGGATTTCACCCCGGTCAGCCGCACCGATCTGCATAACCTGCCGGAGCCGGAGCCGAAACTCGAGCCGCGCAGCGCCATGGGCAATCCGTCCAGCTACCGGGTACTGGGCAGGGAATATCATGTCCTTGCCAGTGCCGACGGCTACCGCGAGCAGGGTATTGCCTCCTGGTATGGCATGAAGTTTCACGGTCACCGGACCTCAAACGGTGAAATTTATGACGTCTACAAATTCACCGCGGCGCACAAAACTCTGCCACTGCCCTCTTATGTACGGGTAACCCGCGACGACAATGGCCAGTCTGTGATTGTGCGAGTTAATGACCGTGGTCCTTTCCACGATGGACGTATTATTGATCTGTCCTACGCCGCAGCCGTCAGGCTGGGTATTAACAAACAGGGAACCGCCCGCGTTACCGTCGAAGTGGTACAGCCACCGGGGGCTGACAGTGTCCGTTGGGTACAGGTCAGCGCCCTGTCCGATATTCACGCCGCCGAGCGTCTGCAACAGAGTCTGCAGAACGGGCTGGCGCCGATGACCTGGCCGGTCACCATCACCTCAGACGACAGTACCAATCCCCTGCACAGGGTCCGGATCGGCCCCGTGCCGGAAGGTCAGTCGCTGGATGATGTCCTGCAGCGGCTGCAAGACATGCAGATCAACAGCCCCATGCTGCTGGCCGTTCATCAGCTGTAAAACCGCAGACAAAAAAAAAGGGGCCATGACAAGACTGTCAGGCCCAGAGGCAAGGTACTCAGCGCAGAAAACAGGAGGGCGTAAGCCCTGTACAGCAGCTTGATACCGCTGCCTCCGGTCCCTGTCAGCCCGGAGTCACATGGCGCTGACGATTACTCGCCAGTACCGTGTTTCTGAATGTCTTTTTTCACAGCCCAGTAAACGCCACCAAAAAAGGCGCAGGTCAAGCCAACAATAATCAGACCGGAAAATACAACTTCGTCCATAAACATAAGCATCACCTCGTATCTGTGGCGGGAGACGGCTGTCGTACTCTTGCTCTGCTTACGTCGCCGTTCCGGTTATCCTGCGGCAATACAGTGATCTCTGTGTCCGCCGCTGCTGGAAGTAACTCTAGCAAGGCGCGGAACAGCAGAATTGACACAAATCAATATAAAAAAAGCGGTTATTCCGCAGCGATCCAGTGCTTGATACAGGTCAAATAACCATACACATAACGGGGATAATGGTGTGAAGATTGCTCAAGCAGCACTCAGCTGAAATGCTGAGCGCCTGATCAGCAATCAGACCAGTTTACCGGCAGATGGCCGGGATACCGCCGGGCGGCGGACAGATACCGCGAAAGAAATAAGGAATGGCCGGCTCTTAACTGCCGGAATGCCAGGACGAACAGCCCGGATATTCCCCGCGCTGCGGCCAGTGAGCTGCAGAATACTCACTGCTGCGGCCAGCGGCCAACTTACTCGGCGCTGCAGGAATCTGTCGTCTGAGAACACGTCATTCCTGGTGCGCAGCCCCGCCAACCGCACAATCCTGTTGCAGGCTCAGCCCCCGACCACCTGCCCACGATAGATTCTCTGCGTACGTGGTGAACGCTCAGCATCATCCATCAACAGCTGGCTACCACGGTAAACCCGGCCGATTTCCGCTGCCGCCGCCGACGGTTCCCGGGTCGGCAGAAATTCTTCGATCATCCCCAGCAACTCACGGCTGACGCCGCTTTGCACCAGCTTGCGCAGATCCTGCTCCAGGGTCTGGGAGTCGAAATGAATCACACATCCCTGCTCATCTTTGGCGAGACGTTTGATCTTCTGTAACAGGGCAATACTGTGGCGGTTGAATTCCATCTGGCTTCTCCGGCGGTTGTTGAGAACTGTCTCTTACGACCTCAACCGGATAATCTGCAATGGTCATACCATATTGTGATACTTCTCAGTAACCTTATCCTCTTTGTGGGATAGATGCCCTGCTGCCAGCGCCGCAAAACGCTCGGCAATGCTTTCCCAGCTGGCACTTTCTGCCTGTACACGAGACTGCGTTCCGACGCGGCGCAGATCCTGTGCCAGCAGACAATGACAGGCAGAGGTAAAGGCTTCATCGCTCAGATCCTCCGCCAGCTGACCGTTATCACCGTTGCGCACATGCAGAGCGGCAGCGGCCAGAGGATACGCTGCCACCGGCAGGCCGCTGGCCATGGCTTCCAGAGTCACCAGACCAAACGTCTCCGTCTGACTGGGAAACAGAAACAGATCCGCCGAAGCAAAATAGCGCGCCAGCCGTTCACCGGTCTGAACCCCGGCAAAAATAATGTCAGGATGCGCCTGCTGCAGGGGCTCCCGTAATGGCCCGTCCCCCACCATCACCAGACGCAGATCCGGATGTGTCTGCCGCAACGCCTGCCAGCTGCGGATCACCAGCGGGATATTCTTTTCTGCGGCGATACGCCCGACATAAAGCGCGACCGGCGTCTGCTGAGCAGCCTGCCACTCGTCGCGCAGAGAGCCGGAACGGCGGCGTGGGTGAAACAGATGGCAGTCGACTCCGTGTGACAACACCTCCACGTTACGGAAGCCTTCCATGCGCAGATCTGCGGCGATATCCGCCGCCGGCACAATGGTCATCGCCGTGTGGTTGTGAAACCAGCGCAGCCAGCCCAGAGTGATGGCTTTCACCCAACCAAGGCCATAAAAGCTGCTGTAACGGTGGAAATTGGTGTGAAAGGCACTGATAACCGGCAGGCGGCGCCGGCGGGCTTCACGCAGTGCTGAATAACCCAGCGGGCCTTCTGTGGCGATGTAGATCAGATCAGGCTGAAAGCTGTCCCAGACCCGGCGCAGACGGCGTCCTGCCGGCAAGCCCAGCTGCAGATCGGGATACATGGGAATGCTGATACCGCGGCACCAGACTTCTTCGTGCTCCGGCACCCAGGCAGAGCGGGGCCGTGGCCGGACAATCTGAATACGGTACTGTTGCGGGTCGAGCGCCTGCAACATCTGCCGCAGGGAGTTGGCTACGCCATTGACATCAGGAACATAAGTTTCGGTGACAATGGCTATACGCACTGGCTTCATGGATTGACGGCACCCCGGTAAACATTACCTCAGTGTGCCGTCTGCTCCATGACAGTATTATGAAGAACAGTCCCCTGGCGGGTGGCTGTCAGCACTCACCCGACAGTTTTGACAGACGGTAACGCAGCTGACGTGGGGTCAAGCCCAGAACCTTGGCCGCCATGGTTTTGTTACCACTGCACTTTTCAATCGCAGCATGGATATCACCCAGTTCATCCGCCTGCACACGCTGATAAGGGCGGGCGTACAGGGTTTTGAAGTTAGGGACTACCTGTGTGGCCAGCAGATGGGCAATCTGTGCACCAAAGAAGCTGATCACTGACAGATCAAGTTCCGCCGCCCTGGCACCACGCAGATCCATCACCATCACGGCCAGTACAGACTGACGCAGCAGCAGAGGCACCAACAGGCAACGGTCTGCTTTGCTCAGGCCACCCGACTGCGGGTCAAAGCGTTCCGGGCGCTCGCTGCCTTCATTGATCACCAGCCATTCGCGTGACTCAAACTGACGGCACAGGGCGTGCTGTACAGCGAAGCTGTAGACACCATTGCTGACACCTGTGGAGCAGTACTGCGCCTTGAAACGGCTGGGGGAATCCGGCAGAGCAATGGAAACATTGCTGAGACCCGTATGTTCAGCGACCAGCAATAACAACTGCTGGATGCTTTCTTCATCGTGATAACGGCTTTCCAGAATTTCAGTCACACTGTGCAGCCAGGCACCCGGCATAACAGAAGTGTTGTTGACTGGCTGACGGTAATCCTGCATTTCGGCAATTTTGTACATAGGCTGTTCCTCCTGAACACTGGTCTTCGCAAAGACCGTACCATGTTTAAAAAATGCTTCGCCGCCCTGATTTCCGGGCCTGTTTTCCGTCATGAATACGACAAATGGCGCAGATTATGCGCCATTTGTTAACAATGGAACCTGCACCATGTTCCATCCGGGTGCATTTCACCGCAGCCCGGGAACTCAGGCGATACCAGGGTCGTCGTCCGGGAGATATTCTTTCTGCAGCCACAGGGCAAAGGCCCGGCAGGCATCCTGACTGGTCAGAATGCCGGCCAGCCGGTCCTGACGCATTACCAGCACAGCATTGATGTTCTGCTCGGCCATACCCATCAGCACCACGTCAAGACGGGTATGCAGGTCCACCTGTTTCAGTTGGCGCCGGCACATATCACCGGCCGTCAGCTCTTCCAGTTCACTCACCGAATGGCCCGGCTGCTGGGCCAGGCGCAGATCCTCGGTGGTCAGCAGACCGACCACGGTGTGCTGATCCATCACCGGCAGATGGTGACAGTCATGGGCGCGCATCAGCTCAGCGGCTTCCGGCAATGGCATCTGTTCTTCCACATGCACCGGAAACGCGGTCATGACTTCCGCCAGGGTTGGCATATGTCGCATGGTGATTCCCTCCCGTAATGGGATCAGACGCCGATCCGGCCCAGCGTATCAACAATCTGACGCAGCACTTCCGCCAGCGTCGGATGCTCCTGTTCAAAACGGACCGCCTGTTCCTGCACCCGTTCACTCAGATCCGCCGCATTGGCCGCTTCCACTTCATCAATATCCGCAGCGATGCTCTGCAGCAGCGCCTGGCTGTCATCATCCAGCTGAGGGTGTTGTTTCAGCGTGTCGTGCAGCACCTGCAGCTGCTGTTTCAGTTCGTTCTGTGGCATATCATCCTTCCTCTGTGAGAAAGGACAGTCTACCAACAGACGGTCATGCAGCGCTAATACAGATCAATACAGAGCATGATAAGCGAATGGCATGGCACAGGATTCCGCCACCGCGGCCATCGAAGCGCGGTTGGCATTGTCACCGATATACAGCAGGTGCAGACCTTTCATCTGCCGTTCAGCATACTCCGGTAACACCATACGCAGGGTATGCAATAAGGCTGTGTGATTGGCAGACAGTGGCACCCAGGCGGCCTGCTGGCCATTAAGGGTGTGCAGAAACGCAGTCAGGGCCACAGCATTTTCGGCCAGCGACAGACGGGAATTGATAAAAAAGAAGAACACCGGCAGTGATGCACCAATATCCTGTCGTTTCAGCAGGTAAGTGACCAGTGGCAGAGCATCATCCACCAGCTCACGCAGCTGTGGCGTATAGCCGGCAATGCCTTGTCCGCCCGGATCATCCGGCAGGTTGGCAATATAGACGGCGGCGGATATTCCGCTCATGGCAGAAGCCGGAAGCGGTACTCCCGGTGGGCTGACCCGGCGGACCGGGGTTTTCACTGCAGTGACTGTAGCGGTCATAACAACTCCTTGTTACTCCTCTCTGAATCTGCAGTCAGCAGAGCGTAATGATGCTTATTACGGCTGTGCGCACCTGCCACTGAAAATCAGTCTGTGTCTTCCTTGGTATAGACAAGATTAATGCCGCCGCCCAGGCAACTCGTCCAGAGTGTCAGCCTCAGTGCCGGTTCAGAAGTCCAGGAATTCGACCAGAACGGTCTTGATAATAAATCCCAGCATGCCCAGTCCGAGGGCAAAGAAAAGTACGAACATGCCGAATTTACCGGCATTGGAGCGTTTGCCCAGATCGTAAATAATAAACATCATAAAAGCGATCAGGATGGTTATACCGACATCCAGGGCAATGGTTTCGAAATGTTGTGCATTCATAGTTTTTTCTTACGTGCGCTGAAAGGTGCGCGTATGGTACTCAGGGCTGCATCATGGCGCCACCCCGGTTAAGATAAACACAGATCTCACCAGACAATAACAATAAACAACATGAGGCCATGCCATGTGCATCCCGCTCCGGCTGCTGCTGACTGCAGCCACTCTGCTGTGTTCCGTCACTGCCTTCTCTGCCACACCGGCGGCAGCACGGACTTTCTGTGTTTTTGATCCGGTCGGTAACAAAGGGCCGGTATTTGACGCTATGCGCGATTACCGCACCGCCGCCCTTGACTGGGGGGTCAATTTCACCCTCAAAGCCTACACCAATGAAGCGGTGGTCCTGGCCGACTTCAACGCCGGCCACTGTGATGCCATGGGCGTCACCGGCACCCGGGTAAGGCCATACAACACTTTCACCGCCAGTATTGAAGCACTGGGTGGTGTGGAAAATTACCGTGAACTGCAGACCCTGATCGGCATGCTGAGCAAGCCTCAGGCGGCGAAATATATGCGTCAGGGAGAATACGAAATCGCCGGCATTATGCCCGGTGGCGCCGTCTATGTGTTTGTCCGTGACCGGCAGATCAACTCCGTTGAAGCCGCTGCCGGGAAACGTATCGCGACCCTGGACTACGATCAGGCCTCGCTGAAAGTGGTGGAAAAAGTGGGTGCCACCATGGTGCCGTCCACCATCGCCACCTTTGCTCCACGCTTCAACAACGGCGATGTCGATATCGCCTATGCACCGGCCATCGCCTACCAGCCGTTTGAAATGTACAAAGGTCTGGGCAGCCACGGTGGCATCTATCATTTCAGTCTGGCGCAGATGAATTTTCAGCTGGTGACCCATGCTGACCGCTTTCCGCCCGGATTTGCCCAGAGCAGCCGTGATTATGCGTTCCGCCATTTCGATCAGGCGATGGAACATATCCGCCAGGCAGAAGCCGGTATTCCGCAGCAATACTGGCTGCAGCTGCCGGCAGCGATGGAAACAGACTACAAAGAAATGCTGCGCCAGATACGCATCAGCCTGACTGCCGGAGGCGTTTACGATGCGCGGATGATGAAACTGATGTTCCGCCTGCGTTGCCGCGCCGAGCCCGGTCATTATGAATGTGCAGAAAAGGCAGAAGGCTGACCGGCAGCCGTCCTGAATCCGCACGGCTGATCCGTTACAATCAGCCCCTGACAGATCAGGATTATATGGCTCAGTTATGTCTGCGGATTTTGATTATTGCGTGATCGGTGGTGGTGCTGTCGGTCTGGCCACGGCTTTTTATCTCAGCCAGCACGGTTCCGTGCTACTGACAGAGAAAAATGACCTGTTCGGCGCGGAAACCAGCAGTCGCAACAGCGAAGTCATTCATGCCGGCCTCTACTACCCGGCCGGCTCACTGAAAGAACGCCTGTGCCTGCGCGGCAAAGACCTGCTGTACGACTTCTGCCAGCGCCACGATATCCCCCACCGCAGAACCGGTAAACTGATCGTCGCCCCCAGCGCGGATCATCCGCAACTGCAGCAACTATTGACCAAAGGCCAACAACTGGGTATTCCGCTGCAACTGCTGGATCAGCAACAGCTGCAGGCACTGGAGCCGGCGGTAGCAGGCCAGGCAGCCCTGCTGTCACCGACCACGGGGATTATTGACAGCCATACCTATATGCAGACCCTGGCGGCTCAGGCCGAGCGGCAGGGCGCCATGCTGATGCGCCGCACTCAGGTGCGGACAGCATTCAGTGACCAGGACTGCTGGCAGATTGAGGTCACCACCGACGATGGCCCTTACCGCTTCAGTGCCGCCGCTCTGATCAACAGTGCCGGACTGCATGCCACCACACTGGCTCAGCAGATCCAACCCACGGCCACCGGCATTCCCACTCTGTACCCCTGCCGCGGACATTATTTTAGTTACGTCCGTCCGGCGCCGTTCCGGCATCTGGTTTACCCGCTGCCGGAAGAAAACCTGACCGGCCTCGGTATTCACGCCACGCTGGATCTGGGCGGGCAGGTAAGATTCGGGCCGGACACCCTTTATCTGGCCGGCGACAAGCTGTCTGATTACCGGGTAGAACCCGCGCTGGCCACGCGCTTTGCCGCAGCAATACAGGCCTATTATCCCGGGCTGCAAGCCAGCGATCTGCAGCCGGCCTACGCCGGTATTCGTCCGAAACTGCATCCGGTCCATCAGCCTGCGGCCGATTTCGTCATCCGCACAACCCATACTGCCCCGGCGGCAGTGCAGCTGTTCGGAATAGAAAGTCCCGGCTTAACGGCGTCTCTTGCCATTGGCGAACAGGTAACAGAAATGTTACAAAAGGCTTAGCTGGCCTGTTATGCCGCATCCCCCTGCACCGCAGGCGGATGTTCATAGCCGGCGGTTCAACTAAGAAAACAGGCAGTTAGACCAATACGCTCCAATCGGGACCAGAAATGTACATTTTTGTTACAGCCCGACTACACTAAACGCAGGGCATACCGATGATTCCCGCGCTTGGTTACGATTGCTAACCATAAATTTCTGACCGGAAACAAGCAGCGCGCTCAGGCCTGCTATTCTGAAGAACAGTTGTTAAGAAAAAGTTTTATCCCTGAGAGGAAAACTATGAGCCAGCCATTACCGGTGGAACAGACAGAACATGCAGGTGGCGAAGTGAGCACCATTCTGTCCGATAAGGTAATGATTCCGATCAGCTGCGATCACTGTGGGCGGACAACCGACGTCAGCCTCGACACGCTGAAACGGCAACGTATGGTGGTCTGTGAACACTGCGATCAGGTGCATACCGTTTCCGATACCGAACTGCGTCTGATGCGTATGATGCTGGCCCGGGCGGGCTACCATTTTGCCATGTAACCAGGCAGATGCCCGGTACCCTTCAACCTGCCCCGCTGATCAGACTCGGCAGTAACAGGCCGACATAACGGCGGACCACATCCTTCACCGACGCCATATCACCATTCTGCGGGTCAAGCAGGGCACGGTATTCCAGTGAATGCAGTAATCCCAGGACGATTTCGGCATCCGCTTCCGGCTGCGCCGAACCGGCGACATCGCGGAAGAAGGCCAGGGCACGCTCAAAAATTACCCGGCGGTGCATGATGGCCAGCTCACGGATACGTTCGTTGACGATAGCTTCATAACGGAACGCCTGTTCGGCCACCAGCATGTCATGCTCAGTGACAATCTGCTCACGCAGGTAAACGGTCAGCTGTTCCACCATAAACTCAGCCAGCGCCTGCTGTTCTTCCTCACTGCGGATATCTGCGCCCGTCATGGATGCCATAAGCTGATAAAACTGGCGGGTAAACTCTTCCACAGTATGCAGGGCTTTTTCGGTATACAGAGTGAAAGCATCAACAATCAGCTCCTGTATATCCTTGAAGTAATAAGTCGTGGCCGCCAGAGGTACTCCGGCTTCCTTTGCGACTGCCCGGTGACGGATACCGCGTACCCCTTCATTCACCACAATGCGCAGCGCGGCTTCGAGAATCACTCTCCGCCGCTGCTCACTCTTCGCACGACTGGTCTTTCTTCCCTGATATTGCAACGGCTTGTCAGTGTTCAGCACTGTATCACCAGCTGATGCCATTCCGGACTCCCAACATAATTCATTGTGTAAATGACCATTATGCGGCCAGCAGGTTCAAATCAGAAACCGAAATGACCGGGACTTAGGTCACTGTTTACAACATACGGCATTTGTATGCGCAGAGGCCGGCAAAACTGTACATTCGTCTCATTTTAAGATTTGATAGCCGTACAATAACAAACCCGGTATGAACGGAACCCTGCCATGTCATTCTCAGCCATTATCCGCATCCTGCTGCTCTGTCTGTTGCCCTTCAGCAGCGCCCGGGCCAGCGATATCAGCACCCGGATTGAGTTTATCCAGGCTAACTTTGACCGCACCGCCAGCCACGCCGCCAACTGGCAGAGCGGCTGGCTGAGCCTGTTTTCAGCCACCGCTGCCGTCAATGGCCTGGCCTGGACGCAGACCGGCGGCGAACATAACCGCTATGACCGGGTCGTCGGTTTCAGCACCAGCTTTCTCGGTGCCGCCGATATGCTGCTGAACCCGATGCAGACCCATCACTTCGCCGACCAGCTGCGGGCCATGCCGGCCACCACCGCCCGGCAGCAGTCTGCCAAGCTGGCTCAGGCCGAAGTCTGGCTGAGCATGGCGGCTGAACGTGAACGTTACGAGCAGAGCCTGCTGAATCATGCCATGGCCAGCCTGGTCAACGGCCTCGCCGGTCTGGCAGTAGCTTACGATGATGGCCGGCCGGATGACGGCTGGGTGACCTTTCTCACTGGTGTACTGGCTTCAGAAGTCAAAATCCTGACTGCCCCGGAGACAATAGCAGATGCGGAAATCCGCTACCGCAGCGGCAAACTCAGACCCGTGGCAGCGGCAACAACTGATACTCCCCACTGGCAATTTGCCGCCTTCGGCCCCGTTCTGAGTGCTCAGTACCGCTTCTGAAGGCAGCTGGCACAGGCTCTGCATTGTCTGCTCTGAAAGGAGAAACAATCATGCTCAGTGCCCTCACCAGTTACCTGCAACAACAGCCGCTCCCCGGCAGCGATCCGGCGACCAAAGACGCCGAAGCGGTTGCCGCCGTTCAGGAAACCGCTACGCCGGCCAACGACAGCGGAGAGAAGCTGTATGCCCCGTCACAGCGGGCGCTGCTGGTCAGCGCGGTGGCCAGCGACTTTAATGTGCGCTCTCTGAGCTCAGAAGAAAGCGGCGCTCTGCAGCAGCAACTGCAACAGTATGGACTGGTTACCACCACCGAACTGAACGCTTTTTCACTGATCAATACCGCCCGTGCAGACCTGGCTGACGGCGAAACACTGGATGCCGTCGCCATTCTTGATGACGCCCGCAACCAGTTTTCCGAACGCGGCACCGTCTACAGCGAGCGGCAGCAGATTACCCGTCTGCATACCCTGATGCACAATATCGCCTCCGCCAGAATTGTCTGATAAGTCCACTGAACTCCCGCCGCTATCCCACACCAAACTTTCCGCCACTTTCCGCAAATATCACTGGGGAAAGCCTGCGCTGTCCGTATAATCCCGCGCCTGTTTATGGAGGTACTCATGCGCATACTGACCGCCGTCCTGTGTACGGCGCTTGCTGTTCCCGCAGCAGCGATCACCAATATTGAAGAAAAACGGGGTGTGAAAGACGAAGATGGCTGGCAAAGCCGGCTGGAACTGGGCTTTGACCTGGAATCCGGCAATACCGATCAGCGCGAATGGAGTATCGCCGCCAATACAGCCTGGCAGAACCGGACCGACCGTTTTTTTGCCTGGCTGGACCGTTCCTATGAATCAACCAACGGCAGCAAGAGTGACGACAACACCTTCTTTCACGGCCGTTTTATCCATAACCACCTGGCTGAATGGTCACAGGAGACCTTTGCCCAGTACGAACGCAATCCATTTGATGCCCTGATGCACCGGGCACTGACCGGTGCCGGTATCCGCCATGGCGTAAGCCTGTCAGCAGATGGCCGCTGGTATCAGGGCATCGGGCTGTTCCATGAACAGGTACGGGAAAAAGACGAGGACGGCGAATACACCAACCAGCTGACCCGGGCGAACCTGTACACCCACCTGCAGTGGCAACTGGCGCACAGCCTGCTGCAGACCACACTGTACTTCCAGCCATCCGTCGATGAGCCATCCGATCAGCGTGCCCTGCTGCAGATGTCGGTAACCATGCCGATGTCAGCGAGTATGGATCTCAAGTGGCTGTGGCAGAGCAGCTGGGATACCGAACCACCGGAAGGCACGGAATATCAGAAACATCAGACCCAGCTGCGGTTTGTGGTCCGTTTCTGAGCAGCGGCTCAGGCGAGCGCCTGTTCCATCCACTCTTCCAGCCAGAACAGGGCATCGTCGTCCGGCGTCACGGTTTCCGTGGCGTCAATAGTGACCCGCGGCACCGGGGCACTGCCCTGCAGTTCGCAGAAGCGTTCTTCCATCAGTGCACCGGCGCCACAGAAGGTATCACCGTAGGAACTGTCGCCCAGGCTGATCACCCCGAACGGCCGGCTGTTCTGCAACGGAAACTGCTCTTCCAGTTCGGCGTAAAACGGCAGGATATTGGCCGGCAGATCACCACGGCCCGTGGTCGAAGTACAGATCAGCACGGCATCACAGCCGCTGCTGTTCAGTGCCGCCACGCTGGCCGCTTCATCCAGCACAACCTGATGTCCGGCAGCTTCCATACGTTCTTTCAGCGCGTAAGACACAGCTTTGGCAGTGCCGGTGACACTGCCGACCGCCAGATATACAACAGACATAACCTCTCCATCTGAGTAAAAACGGCGATTATACCCGCCCCGGCCATGTCAGTAACTGCCGGCATCCGGCTGCAGGCCCTGTTGTCGCTGCAGCTGTGCCAGCAGCTGGCGGTATTCATTCTCCAGTTCTTTCTGCGTCCATTCCGTCAGCGTGCCATGAGCACGGCACAGACTGCAGGTCTCGAGGAGAGAGTCTTCCGCTGCCGCGACGGTCTGCGCGTACGGCAGTCCGTCCTGACGGCACAGTTCTGCCAGTGGCCTGGCGTCACCGGTGACAGCCAGTCCCTCGCTCACCAGCCATTCCAGCAACAGCTGGCGGAACAAGGGCAAAGGCTGACGCTCAGTCCGGCTTTCCTTCAGGCCCGATTCTTCCAACGCCTGGTTAATCTGCGCCAGCACCTGTAAAGGTGACGGGATGTCTGAACGATCTGACATAGCCATATCTCCCCGGCATGCTTTACTTAAGTGGATATTGTTAATAACGGCGTGAGGCATACGTTCTGCCCTCATCCTTATCACTGATTTATTTACAGCATAGCCGCACGCGGCTGATTCACACGGCGACTTAACTGGTTATGGAAAACTCCGGCAACAACAAAGCGTCTCTGTTTGATATCGAGACCTTCCTCAACAACCTGATTCAGCGGCTGTTCCCCGTCTGGTACGCCGTCCACGCTGCGCGTGAAATGAATCTGCAGCCGCTGGGTGTTCTCAACCCTAACAGTTTTCTCAGTCATCGCTGGCTGAGCCTGCATGCGGTGTTCCGCTCACTGGCAGAATCCCTGCAGGCGCAGGACAAAGACTGGCAGCCACTGTGCGATCTGCTGGAAAAGGTACTGGTCGAACGGGAATTCCGCCGGCCGCTGTCGGTTTCTGCTCTGGATGGCATTGAACACAGTACACAGGAAGAAGACTGGCCCAACCTGCTGTCGTGGGCAGAGCACACCGGCGCCGCGATTGCTCACGAAACCGCTGAGGATTTTGACCTCTGTGTTCACCGCGCTTTCCCGCAGGAAGCAAGCCCGCACCGGGTGGTGTACCGCGAATGGGATGGCCGCTATTACTGGCAGAACAAGGAAGATAACGCACACTTCGCGGCGGCACTGTTGTATGCCCATGAAAAGCAACGCGATATGCCGTTTTCTGCACTGATCAATGTTGAAAGTGTCAACAGCAAGATTCTGGACCATATCCGCAATGACTACTGGCTGCTGCTGCTGGCGCGGGAGAGTGCTTACCCGATTCACGATCTGATGGTCCGCGCAGACCTGCCGGTGGCACTGGCTGAGTTTGAATGGCGCCGCGGCGACCTGGTGTTTATGGTGGCGCGTAAAAATAACCGCCATGTTAATAAAATTCTGCTGAACCTGCTGGATAACCGCTCAACCCAGCATATTCTTGAGTTCGGCCGCTGGCTAGGCCGCCGGCAATTCCCTTTCCGCAACCAGTAATTTCAGCCACAAGTGGCAGAAACGGCGGGATCAGACCCCGGCCTATTCTGCCAGCCAGCGGGTTATTTGCGACCCGGAATGACCAATTTCCCCTTGATTTACCCCACAGGCCTGTCATCCTAGGCCAGAACCAATAAACATAAAAATAATGGTATTCAAATATGATCCGAGGCACATGGAGCCTGACTGAACCTCTGGTCCCGGTGAACATTCCCGCGACCATGATCCGGGTCGGCCAGGAAAAAGGCATCACCGCAGACGACTTACTGGCCAATACCGGTATCGGCCAGGATCAGCTTTCCGACCCGTCAGCCCGCCTGACTTATCAGCAGATTCTGCTGCTGGCAGAGAATCTTATCCGCTTATGCCCGGATGAGACCATGGGACTGGATCTGGGTAAGTCCATTAATATCAACCAGTTCGGTATGCTCGGCTATGCCATCCTCAGCTGTGCTGATCTGCGCAGCGCCATCCGGCTGGGCATCAAATACCATTCTCTGGTCGATCCGGCGTTCACCTTTGAAACCGTTGAACAGGGCGAAGTCACCGCCATCCGCCTGACCTCCCATATTCCGTTTGAACCCATGTACCGCCTGCTGTGCGATGTCTTTATCGGCATTTTCGCCACCCTGGCGCGCTTCCTCACCGGCGACGAAATCAACGCCCGTGAAGTACACCTGAACCGTGCCCGGCCGGACTATGCACAGGCCTACGAAGAGCTGACCCGCTGCCCGGTGCTGTTTGACCAGCCACGTACCGAATTTATTATCGACACCGCCCTGCTGAGCACGCCACTGGCGATGGCCGACAGTGCCACCGCCGCCATGGCCGAAGCCCAGTGCGCCGAAATCCTTACCCGTATGGGGCCGAAGGAAGGCATCGTCGCCAAAGTACGGCGAATCCTGCTCAGTAATCCCGGCAGTTTTCCGCCGGTGGATACCGTCGCCAGTCAACTGGCCACCTCCACCCGGACCCTGAGCCGCAGCCTGCAGGATGTCGGTACCTCCTATCAGCGCATTCTGGATGAGGTGCGCAAGGAAATGGCAATCGAATATCTGCGCAATTCCAATCTGCCGATTGAAGAACTGGCTGCTCTGGTGGGCTATTCCGACCCGTCCAATTTCCGTAAGGCTTTCCGCCGCTGGACCGGCCATGCCCCCTCCTATTACCGTGAGGAACACCATCACTGAGGCCGCCATGATGCGCCTCAGTCCCCGATTACCGTGACTTCACCAGACTGTCACCGGGCTGCAAGATAACTGTCATAAAGGATGCTCAAAGTTAAAGGCAACAGAAATAAACCGTGAGCCTTTATGACAGTACCAGCCCTGCAGCGTGTCACCATCGTGACGGAAACCTTTGCCCCGGAAGTGAATGGCGTCGCCAATACACTGGGACATCTGGTGCGTGGTTTACAGGCCAGAGGCATCAGGGTACAGCTGATCCGCCCTCACCAGGGAAAGTCCGAACAGGTACCGGAAGGCTCACCGGAACTGATCCGCCTGCCCGGTCTGCCGATTCCCGGTTACAGCGGTCTGCATTTTGGTCTGCCAGTAGCCGGCCGCATCCGCCGGGCCATGGAGAGCTTCCGTCCACAGGCGGTGTATGTGGCCACAGAAGGGCCGATGGGCTGGGCCGCCACCAAAGCTGCCCGCAAGCTGAATATCCGCGTGGTCAGTGGTTTTCACACCAATTTTCACCAGTACATTGAACACTACCGCCTGGGCTGGCTGGAAAAGCCGGCATACCGCTATCTGCGTTATTTCCATAACCGTACCGCCACCACCCTGGTGCCCACCAGCCTGCAGCGCGATGACCTCAGTGGTCATGGCTTCCACAACGTCAGTGTCCTCGCCCGCGGAGTCGACAGCGATCTGTTCAGCCCGCAGAAACGCAGCCGGGTGCTGCGCCGTCAGTGGGGCACAGATCCGGATGATCTGGTGCTGCTGTATGTCGGCCGTATCGCGCCGGAAAAGAATCTGCAGCTGGCACTGGAAACTTATTGCAACCTGCATTCCGCGGATGACCGGGTGCGTCTGGTACTGGTCGGGGATGGCCCGTCACTGCCGGCGATCCGTGAACACTATCCGCAGGTCATCTGCTGCGGCATGCAGCGCGGTGAAGCGCTGGCCGCCCATTACGCCAGCGGTGATATTTTCCTTTTTCCGAGCATGACCGACACCTTCGGCAATGTGGTGACTGAAGCCATGGCCAGCGGTCTGGCCGTCATCAGTTTTGACTACGCCGCCGGTCATGAACATATCTGCGATCAGCACAACGGCATGCTTGTCCCTCTGGGCGATAAAAGCCGTTTTATTGCTGCGGCTGCCACCCTGACCGACAGCCCTAACCTGTTGCGCAGCATCCGGGCCAATGCCCGTCAGCGGGCACAGGCCATCGGCTGGAACAGTATTGTCGATGAATTTATTCAGCGCCTGAGTGGCGCGGAAGCGGAGGATATCCAGCATGGAAATCAGCAAAACCCTGCAGCCACGAAGCGCGCTGCTGTTTAACAAAGCCGACCGGCTTGAGCTGACCCTGTGTCAGAATCTTAACCGCATGGGCGCTTTCCGCCCTGTGCGGCTGTTCTTCAAAGCCATCAGCCGTCTGGGCGACGGTGTGTTCTGGTACAGCCTGGCGCTGCTGCTGCCACTGCTGCTGGGGATGGACAGTATTGCCGCACTGGGTCACATCACTATCTGCGCTCTGCTGTGTGTGGCCATCTACAGCCAGCTGAAAAACCGCCTGGTACGCCAGCGTCCGTTTATTTCCTGGGACGCCATCCGCGCCCATACCGCGCCGCTGGATCTGTACAGTTTCCCCTCCGGCCACACCATGAACGCGGTGAACTTCGCGCTGCTGTTCAGTGCCTTCTACCCGCCACTGATGTGGCTGGTGGTGCCTTTTGCAGCACTGGTTGCGTTATCGCGGGTGATTCTGGGGATGCACTACCCGACCGATGTGCTGGTCGGTGCCGCACTCGGCCTGACCATCGGCTGGGGATCACTGCTGATCTGGCCAGCCGGGATGTTTGCCGGCATCAACCTCTGACCTGAGCCGTCAGAACAGCGTCAGCTGCTTACGGTCGATGTCCGGCAGCCGCCCGCCAATACCCAACAAGCGTACGGCTTTCTGCTCGCGTTGCAGCGCCAGCTTCAGCAGCCGTTCAAAGCCTTCCTGCGTCGCCTGCTCATGGCTGTCTGCCAGCGTGGTCTGACTGAAATCCGCAAACTTCACTTTCACAAAGGGGGCCAGCGCGGAACTGTTCCAGCCACTGCGCTCCACCCGTTCCAGCCAGCGTTGCCACAAGCCGGGCAGCTGTGCCAGACAATGGCTCTCACCGGCCAGATCAGTGGCAAAGGTACATTCCACACTGACCGATTTGCGCTCGCGTTCGAGATTCAGCTGTCGGTGATCAATACCGCGCGCCCGTTCATACAGCATGGCTCCGGTACGCCCGAAGGTGCGGACCAGCTCGGTCAGTGGCCAGCGGCGGATATCGGCACAGGTAAAAAGCTTGTGCAGGGCGAGCTTTTTTTCCATTGCCGGACCAATACCGGGAATTTTCTTCAGCGGCAGTTCCGCGACAAAATCGTCCACCTGCTGTGGCCGGATCACCCACAGACCATCCGGTTTATTCCAGTCGGACGCTATTTTGGCGAGGAATTTATTCGCTGCGATGCCGGCCGAGACCGTAATTCCCAGCTCATTCCGCACCCGTTCGCGGATGGTCTCGGCGATTTCCGTAGCGTTCATCTGCGGATCAATTTCCAGATAGGCTTCGTCCACCGAGACCTGCTCCAGCTGCTGCGCGTATTGCTGCAGAATAACCATCAGCTGACGGGAGACGTCACGATACAGTGCCATCCTCCCTGGCAGCAGCATCAGCTGCGGGCAGAGTTTTTTCGCCTGCGCCGTGGCCATCGCCGAGCGCACACCAAAACGGCGTGCCGGGTAATTACAGGTGGCAATCACACCGCGACGGTCGGCGTCGCCGCCGATGGCCAGCGGTACGTCTCTCAGCGCCGGATTTTCCCGCATTTCCACCGCAGCAAAAAAACAATCACAGTCAATATGAATGACTTTTCGCAGTGAATGGCTGCCGGAGTCCGGCGTGGCGGATACTGATGTCGGTTGTGCCTGCATGGTGCGGTCCGCTTCCCCTTAACAAATATACTGTATACATGTACAGTTAATTATTCAATAACCATGACAGAACGCCGCGCTGGTGATAGCCTTAGCGCGTTTTTATTGTTTTCAAAGGAACATCTGAGTGACTGATTTTGACCAGGCAAAAACCGCTTTTCTGCAATCCATTGAATCCGGCCAGCATGTTTTTACCGATACGCTGAGCTTTATCGAAACCTGGTACGATTTTACCCCCACAGCTTTCCGCAACGGTGACGTCAGTAACAGCGCTGAACAGAATCAGGGCAGCTGTAAAGTGTTTGCGCTGGCAGAGCTGCTCGATCTGAGCAAGGAACAGACCCTGCTCTGCTTCGGCGAACATTACCGTGATGTTCTGGCCACACCGGATACCGATAACCACCACAATCTGCGCCGCGTACTGCGCGAAGGCCGTGACAACATCCGCTTCGGCCAGTTTCCGCTGCAGGCCAAAGGCTGATATGGATGCCGTCAATCTCAGGGCCGGACTGGTCCCGCTGACCACGCTGCATTTCAGCAGCAGTGACGAACAGGATATCCGTCAGCAACTGCAGCAGAAAAAAAGCGAAGCGCCGGCGCTGTTCCGTAACCTGCCCTGTGTACTGGATCTCACCGGTCTGGAAGCACAGCAGATCAGCCTGACAACCCTGCTCGCGCTCTGCACTGACTCTGGTCTGCTGCCGGTTGGTGTCCGCAATGCGCAGGGCGAATGGCAGGCTCAGGCACAGGACGCCGGTCTGGCGGACCTTGGCCGCGGTAAAATACGCACCGCAGAAACCAGCGCCGCCCACACCGGCGAAGGTACAACCACGGTGGCCGCCCCCCAGCGCAGCGTGAAAGTGCACAGCGGTAATGTGCGCTCCGGGCAACAGCTGTATACCGACGGTGATCTGATTATTCTGGGCATGGTCAGCGCCGGTGCCGAAGTACTGGCAACCGGTGATATCCATATTTACGGCGCCCTGCGTGGCCGGGCTCTGGCAGGCGTAAAAGGCGACGAAGCGGCAGTGATTGCCTGCCAGAATTTTGATGCCGAGCTGGTCGCTATTGCCGGTCAGTACCGGCTGTTTGAAGCCGCACCGGAACAGGCGCAGCAAACCGTGGTTATCGCGCTGACCGATGGCAACTTGAACATCACCAGCGTTTGAGAAATACTGCGCCACACATTGTATTTTCAGGGAATTACGGCTTTGGCAAAGATTATTGTTGTCACCTCAGGCAAGGGTGGTGTCGGGAAAACCACCACCAGTTCAGCTTTCGCTGCCGCACTGGCCATGAAAGGCCATAAAACCGTTGTTATCGACTTTGACGTAGGCCTGCGTAATCTGGATCTGGTGATGGGTTGTGAACGCCGGGTTGTCTATGACTTTGTTAACGTCGTCCAGGGCGAAGCATCGCTGAAACAGGCGCTGATCAAAGACAAGCGACTGAGCAATCTGTTCGTCCTGCCCGCCTCTCAGACCCGCGACAAGGATGCCCTGACCCACGATGGCGTGGAAAAAGTCCTCAATGACCTGAGCACAGACTTCGATTACATCGTCTGTGATTCACCGGCCGGTATTGAGCACGGTGCACAGATGGCACTGTATTTTGCCGAAGAAGCCATCATCGTGACCAACCCTGAAGTATCCTCCGTGCGCGACTCTGACCGCATCATCGGTATTCTGCAGAGTAAATCCCGTCTGGCTGAACAGGGTCAGAGCGTGAAGGAACATCTGCTGCTCACCCGTTACAACCCGGAGCGGGTGGCACGTGGTGAAATGCTCTCGGTACAGGACGTGGAAGATATTCTGGCCATCCCGCTGCTGGGGGTCATTCCGGAATCCGAAGCAGTACTGAAGGCCTCCAACCAGGGTGTGCCTGTGGTCCATGACGCCGACAGCGATGCAGGTCAGGCATACGACGATGCCGTGTCCCGCTATCTCGGCGAAGACCGCCCACACCGTTTTCTGGATAAGCAGAAAAAAGGATTCCTGAAGCGGGTATTCGGAGGCTGATATGAGTTTAATGGACTATTTCCGCAAGGAGCAGAAAAGCAGCGCATCCGTTGCCAAAGAACGCCTGCAGATTCTGGTAGCCCATGACCGCGCCCGCAACAGCGGCCCGGACTACCTGCCCCAGCTGCAGGAGGAACTGCTGGCAGTGATCCGCAAATATGTCACCATCGGTGATGAGGATGTGGCCGTCAGCCTCGAACAGCAGGGCACCACATCGGTGCTGGAACTGAACGTCACCCTGCCTGATAAGTAATCCCCGTCTGGCTGCTGCGGCAGCCTTTCTCTTTCCGCTCGAAAAAAGCGGATTATCAGCTAGACTCAGAGGGTTACTGTCTTTGCCGGAGTCCTTATGAGCAGCATCGCCATTCACCATATTCTGCTGAAAAGCCCGTTACTGGCGGATGACGTCATGAATGAGCTGAAACTGGGCGCCGAGTTCGGCGAACTGGCGGCGGAATATTCAGCCTGCCCATCGGCCCGTCAGCAGGGCTTTGCCGGTTATCACAATACCGACCATCTGCCCCAGGCACTGCTGCAGGCGCTGTATGAACATGATGCCGACTCCCCCTATGTCGGCCCGGTACAGACACCCTTTGGCTATCATATCCTGAAAGCCATTGACCGCCCGGAGCGCACCATGCTGATTGATAACTGAATTGTTCAGCAATAAAAAACCGGCAGCCGCCGGTTTTTTATTGTCTGTCCGTCACTGACTAGGCTGAAGCCCCCGTACCCGCTCATACCGCCCATCAGGCCACTACAGGAAATTTTTGTCTGCCAGACATTCATATTACCGGCCCTGCCAGCCGGACTATCAATGCATATCCATCCAGCATTTATGGATAATTAAGGGCCTGCCGGTTACTCAGATAAATGATTTATCAACGCCTGCCCGGCGGACGCAGCATGCATCTGGTAACCGGCAATCACGCACTGATAACAGATAACTTCCAGTGTGCGGTCGGAAAATATCATGATCAGATGCTGCTGATCCTCAGCCGCATGTTCCGACGCCGTGTGCCGGTAAATGCCGGGTTCCAGGCCGTAATCATCACCGGAGTCACTTATCAGCCAGGCGTCTCCGCCACAATCCAGTACCACATACGATGGCGGAGCGGACAAAAAATCCCGTGCCTGTTCATACACTATCAATGTGTTCTGTGCATAACGGCCGGAGGTCACCCAGAGGGCCATTTCGCCCGGCACCCGGTCATCCGGCAATGGCAATTCAGTCAGCAGCTGCATCAGGCAAGAGGCTCATAATGCCAGAACGGAAACGCCAGTCCGGCCATGGAACACAGTACGTGGATAAAGGCATCAACGCTGTCCGGCGCGGCGCTCTCGGCCATGGTGTGATAACCCGTGGTCGGAATCTGCAGCGTTGTACCATCCACCAGCCCGTCAGAGGCGGCAATAATTCGCCCCATTTCAGTACTGCCGAGGGATTTTTCCGCCAGTCCGCGGCTTTTATTTTCTTCATTCTGGCACCGGATATAGTCGTCCTTGAAACGGTAACTGATGCCCAGCTTATGACATTCCGCCGCCAGCCGGCCGGTCAGCTCGCGGTTAAACGTGGCATTGGCATCACTGTGGCGCAACACCAGCCGCTGCTGGTCGGCACTGGCCACATCCGCATACGGACTGGTATCCACCACCACCAGCTGGTTGGTTGAACCACCGAAACGGCGGAACCACTCCAGCAGGTAGCGCCAGCTGCGGCCGGCCTCTTCCTGAGCGGTAAAAAATGCCGTGCCCTGAAAGCCCAGTTCAAACAGATACACCAGCACCGCCGCGGTCAACACGTTATCCAGCTGGCCACTGAAACGTCCCTGCTCCAGCCTGAGCTGATCACGGAACGCCACTGGCGTACCAGCCACCAGATGCGCCAGCCCCTGTAATTCAAAAATCAGGTTATTACGGTGCGGACAGATATAGGCATTGTCGATCTTACCGTGACCGCGGTAAGCACCGGACCAGGGTTCATAGGCCAGCACATCCACGCCGGTAAAGCGGTCGACAATGGTTTGCATCAGTTCTTCCGATACCGAGTTACCCAGCAGATCGGAACGCCCGCCGGCGACAAAAGCCGCGTACTGAAATTCATCCGGCCCGGTGCAGACCAGTCCGTGGCGGTCAATATGGGCTGACAGCATCAGACTCATGGGATCATCACCCTGCGCCACCAGCAGACCTTCATACCAGGTCACACGCGCGCCACGCTCTTCCAGTTCACGCTGCAGAACGCGGAAAAAAGAATGCTCAGCCCCCACCACAGACGGGCTGCGGATCAGGCTTTTGAGAATATCGGTGAAAGAAGTGCGGTCGCTCATAAAACCTCCCGGCACAGTACAACAGGATGCCGGACAGGCCATCCGCCCGGAACAGAGAAAAAGAAAGAGGCCAATGGCCTCTTTCTGATCAGGATTCAGTCCTGATAATCAATATCGAAGCCCAGCATATCACGCAGGCGGGCCTGCTCAAGAATCCGCTCTGCCCGGCGGCGCTTTTTCTCGTAGTCAGCGGTACGTTTCTGTTTGCGCCGCTGCAGCTGATCATCGAGGTCATCGAATTCGTCGTATTCTTTGCTCTGCCCCATATCCTCCTCCGATATAAAACGACATGCGACGCCATACTCCCGCCGGCAACCGGCGCCGTAAATCGAAAAATATTTTTCCCGTGGAGAAGTATTTTTTATGGTCGGAGGATGACCTGAAAAGCGGATGCCGCTACAATGCGGCCTGCTCTTGGGGGAGTAATCTGCTCTGAATTACGTCAGAGCGCCTGCGTCAACAGACTTGAGCCTCATGCTCATGGCGCCGGCGACCACAGTCCCGCTGTGGTTTGATGAGACCTGAGACAAACAGCGGAGTGACGAGGGCGGCACTCTGTCGTTTGTCTTTGGTTACAATAACCCGCCCCCGGATTACTGATGATGATTGACTCTTCTTTCCAGGCGATCACTGACAGCCTGTCTCACTCCGCTGTACTGACCTCCACGGTTGCCGTGGCCATTGCCGAAATCGGCGATAAAACCCAGTTGCTGTCACTGCTGCTGACGGCAAAATTCCGTAATAAAAGCGCCATTGTCGCCGGCATTCTGGTCGCCACCCTGCTCAACCATGCAGTCTCGGCCTGGCTTGGCGTATGGCTGGGAGCCTCCCTCGACAGCTGGCTGAACGGTAATACCGCACGCTGGATACTGGCGGCAGCCTTCCTGGCCATGGCCGCCTGGGTGCTGATACCGGACAAAGACGATGACAATGCCAATACGCATCAGGCCTGGGGCGCCTTCCTCGCCACTACCCTGCTCTTCTTCCTAGCCGAAATCGGTGACAAAACCCAGGTTGCCACGGTATTGCTGGCAGCCGAATTTGACTCAGTGATCTGGGTGACTGCCGGTACCACGCTGGGCATGATGCTGGCCAATGTGCCGGTGGTTATTTATGGCGAACGCCTGATGCAGCGCATGCCTCTCAACCTCGCCCGCTATGGCACCAGCGCAATATTCGCCGGTCTTGCCCTGTGGGTAGCGCTGTCCGGCACTTAATAAGAGTGCAGAATCGAAACGATCAGTATTTTTCGTTTTCCACCTCCCCGGTGATCGGGTAAAAGGCCCGTTTAAACCGTCACCGGGGTGACGCCATGTTAACTGCTCCAGATCTGAATACCGATGAAGGCCGGGAAACCCTGTTTGAGTCCATTGCTGCCGGGTTGCAGCAGGATGGCTGCGTGGTCACGACGAATGCCCTGCCGTTGTTGATCTCCTCCGGTCTGCTGCATCGTATTGCCACCCTGCAACACGAAGACTTCCGCCACGCCGGCACCGGCCGCGGTCAGGAACATCAGCTCAACCGCTTTGTCCGCCGTGACCGCATCCGCTGGCTTCACCATGAACATCCTGCCGAATCGGCCTGGCTGGGCTATATGGCCGCCCTGCAACATTATCTGAACCGGCGCCTGTTTCTTGGCCTGTTCAGCTATGAAGGTCATTTTGCTCATTACAGCCCGGGGGATTTTTACCGCCGCCATATGGATGCTTTTCAGGGGCAGGCCAACCGCATTCTGACCACAGTGCTGTATCTCAACCCGGACTGGGAAAGCCGTGATGGCGGTGAACTGGTGATTTATGAACCCGGTAACCACGATACGGAACTGTGCCGCGTGCGCCCGGCATTCGGCACTCTGGTAACCTTTCTCAGCGAAGAATATCCGCACGAAGTACTGCCGGCTCAGCGTAACCGTTACAGTATTGCCGGCTGGTTCCGCCTGAATTCCAGCACCGGTACTATCGCGGATCCGCCACGCTGATCCGCAAATACTGTTAAAAACACCAACAACACTGAGAGGGGCCTTCCAGGGGAAATGTGTCATCCCCGCCAGGACGGATGACTGTACACCTGCTGTTCAGATATCTGTGCAACCGTTAACGTCAGCAGTATATGTCTGTTGTGGCCCCGCCTGAGTCTGACGGAAAACTGCTTCTGCCTGTTGTACTCAGTGCACGGATGGATATCTCTGCGGCATTCTCACAATGGCAACCAAAGTATGAACAACGGGGGTAACGCGCCATGAAAACCACAGGGAGATGTCCGGCGCCAGAGACCTCTGCCATAAAGGCCCGGAAAGCATCAGCCGTATTACTGACCGGGCAATAGCCAGTCTCAGAGGCTGACTTACCGGCAATAAAAAGCCGGGACTCCCCGGCTTTTTATTGCTTCAGCGCATTCAGAACATCGCCAGCCATGACACCACATCATGCGTTCTGGCCACCCCCAGCACATACAGATAGCTCAGTAGCGCGGCAAAAAAAGCACGCCGGCTGGCCCGCTTGATAGCGACACTACCAAAACCGATATAGGCGATAAGGCCAATGACTTTCGCCGTCAGCCAGCTGTCGGTGAGCGGGTACTGCGCAATGCGGATACACAGCAGAATCGCAAAGACCAGCAGCAGAGTATCCAATACGTGTGGCAATATTTTAATGACCCTGTTACGGCGCCATACCGGGTAAAAATAAAACAGCAGAAAGCGACCAACAAACAAAAGAATTGTCAGGTAAGCCAGACCGGCATGGCTGTGTTTCAGGATGGAATAATCCACGGCATATCCTCAGCAATTAACACCCCGCTAAGGGTAAGTTCAGCGCAAAAATTGCAGCGAGCATAACAGGAAGCAGGCCGCCCTTCATCTTTCCTGCCGCCGACTACATTCCTGATAAATTCATGAACAAATCAGTGCATACCCAATGCGGCAGTCATAACGGCTTATCACAGCCCGGCAGCAAGGAGTCAGCGTGTTACCGCATCCCCACAAGGCCTCTGTACAGAGTTAATCAGAGGTGCCTTTAACTTCCAGCCAGAAGGTAACCGGGCCATCATTCAGCAGCGAAACCTGCATATCGGCAGCAAACCGTCCGCAGCCGGTGGTCACCTTCTCTGCCGCGAGGGAAACAAAATAATCGTACAGATTTTCGGCCAGTGCCGGAGCGGCGGCGCAAGAAAATCCCGGCCGGGTCCCCTTGGCGGTATCCGCCGCCAGAGTGAACTGCGACACCACCAGCAATTCATAGCCACAGTCGAGCAGACTGAGATTCATGCGCCCGGCCTCGTCAGGGAAAATACGGTAATTCAGAATTTTATTCAGCAGACGGTCAGCCACTGCCTGATCATCGCCTTTCTGTACGCCCAGTAATAACAGAATGCCTCTGTCTATCTGTCCGGTTACTTCCCCATCCACTTCTACCCGGGCTTCACTGACACGCTGGATCAATCCGATCATAACTGCTCTGCTTATCGGTTGTTGGAAGCGCCAAGTTTCTCACAGACTGCCGTGAACTTTTATCCCATCCGCCGTGATCGTGATAATCTGGCCGGGTAACGATATTTCCGCAAGCCAAGGTCTCATCATGAAACATCCTGTAATTGCCCTGTTCTGTCTGCTCAGTCTGTCCGCTCAGGCAACCGAGGTTTATATGTCCCGTGATGCCGACGGTAAGGTGACGTTCAGCGACAAGCCCGTCACTAATGCCGAGAAACACGAAGTCAAAGAACTGCCGACCGTGCCGGCCTTTGTTGTGCCAAAGCAAGAGGAAAGGCCGGTTAAAACCACTGAGCAGGCCTTCTCCTACACCAGCCTGAGTATCATTTCACCGGTCAATGACTCCCAGCTGGAGAGCGGTTATGCCGGTGATCTGCAAATTTCCGGCGTTCTCAGTCCCGGTCTGCGGGAAACCGATACCCTGCTGCTGCTCGACCGCAACAGCGTTATCCGTGAAGGGCGCCAGACAGCCTTTCTGCTGAAAAACCTCAGCCGGGGCGAACACATCTTCCAGATGACCGTCAGGGATAAAGACGGCAACAGCCTGATCAGCAGCAACCCGGTGACGGTCCACGTTCACCGGGCTTCCGTGCTGAAGCGGAACTGATGATTCTGCCAGCGCGCCCCAATCTGGCCCTTTACAACCCCAGTAAGCCCTAAATAAGTGCATAAAAAGCTGATATAACCCTGTTTTAGTGCACGGCTTTGGCAGGCTCGGTGATGGGTGTCCCCTTTAGCACCACGGCAATGGCCTGCCAGCGCTAATATTGTGCATCACTCGATTATGGCTCATTTTTTGCTGTTATCCGGTCGTAATATGCCTTATCACACCGCCGAGCCCGGTGCGGATTAACCAGGCAGCAAACGGAGACCTGAATGCTCGCCAGCCCGATTATCAACCAACGCCTGCTGGAACACCTGAATACCGGGGTTCTGCTGCTTGACGCTGACCTGACGGTTCAGTACGTCAACCCGGCCGCTGAAGCACTGCTCGAAATGAGCGGCAAGCGCTGCCTTGGGGTGCCTTTCTACGAGCTCGCGCGGGAGTCGTCAGAAGAATCGGTTGATGCGATGGAGCAGGCCATCATTACCGGCCATTCCTACACCAAGCGCGAAGCGACCATGCAGCTGCATAATCAGCAGCAGATCACGCTGGATTACAGCGTCAGCCCGGTTTCCCATCCGGAAACACGCCTGCCCAGCCTGCTGCTGGAACTGCAGGGCCGGGACCGGCTGATGCGCATCAGCCGTGAAGAGCAGCTGATCGCCAAACAGGAAACTACCCGCTCACTGGTACGGGGGCTGGCGCACGAGATCAAAAATCCGCTCGGTGGTATCCGCGGTGCGGCGCAGTTACTGGAACGGGAACTGCCATCAACCGATCTGAAGGAATACACCAACATTATTATTGAAGAGGCTGACCGTCTGCGTGACCTGGTCGACCGCCTGCTGGGACCGCGTCATATTCCGAAACAGGAAGTGGTGAATATCCACGAAGTTCTGGAGCGTGTGTGCCAGCTGATTGAAGTCGAATCGCAGGGCCAGATTGAACTGATCCGTGATTACGACCCATCCATTCCGGAACTGGAAGCCGATAAGGGCCAGCTGATCCAGGCCCTGCTGAATATCTGCCGCAATGCCATGCAGGCCATGCTGGAAGCCCGGCCGGCAGTTGAACACCCGACCCTCACCCTGCGCAGCCGTACGGTGCGCCAGTTTACCATTGGCCATCAGCGTCACCGTCTGGTTGCTCAGATCGACATCACAGATAACGGCCCGGGCATTCCGCCGGAGCTGCGTGAGAACCTGTTTTATCCGATGGTCAGCGGCCGGGCCGACGGTACCGGACTCGGGCTGTCCATCTCGCAATCCATTATTAATCAGAAAAACGGGATTATTGAGTTCACCAGCTCGCCCGGTAAAACCGTCTTCTCAATCTATTTACCATTGGAATAATTATGAGCACTGTCTGGATTATTGACGATGACAAATCCATCCGCTGGGTACTGGAAAAGGCCCTTGAAGGTGAAAACATCCGCACCCGGGTGTTTGAGCAGGCGGAGCCGGCACTGTCAGCCCTGAAACGGGAGCATCCTGACGCCATTATTTCCGATATCCGTATGCCCGGAATGGATGGCCTGACGCTGCTGCGTCATGCCCACGAAGCCAACCCGGACCTGCCGGTGATTATCATGACCGCTCATTCCGATCTGGAAAGTGCCGTGTCATCGTATCAACAGGGGGCATTCGAATATCTGCCGAAACCTTTTGACGTCGATGAAGCCGTTAACCTGATCCAGCGTGCCATCGCGCACTTCGAAGAAATCAACGCCGCCTTGCCGCAGTCGGATGAGAATACCGAAGAACATGAAATCATTGGTGAAGCACCGGCGATGCAGGAAGTTTTCCGCGCCATCGGCCGTCTGTCACAGTCCAATATCACGGTTCTGATCAACGGTGAATCCGGTACCGGTAAAGAACTGGTGGCCCATGCGCTGCATAAACACAGCCCGCGCTCCGCCGAACCTTTTATCGCACTGAATATGGCGGCCATTCCGAAAGATCTGATTGAGTCCGAATTATTCGGTCACGAAAAAGGCTCCTTTACCGGAGCCGGAGGCCAGCGCCGCGGCCGTTTTGAACAGGCCAACGGCGGCACCCTGTTCCTCGATGAAATCGGTGATATGCCGGCCGATACCCAGACCCGCCTGCTGCGGGTTCTGGCCGACGGTGAATTTTACCGCGTCGGCGGTACCACCCCGGTTAAAGTGAATGTCCGTATTATCGCCGCGACGCACCAGAATCTGGAAACCCTGGTAAAAGAAGGCCGTTTCCGTGAAGACCTTTTCCACCGCCTGAATGTGATCCGCATCCATCTGCCACGCCTGGCAGACCGCCGTGAAGATATTCCCAAACTGCTGGCCCACTTCCTGAAACGCGCCGCCGAAGAACTGGAAGTGGAAGCCAAAACCCTGCGCCCGGAAACCGAAGAATATCTGAGCTCCCTCGACTGGCCGGGTAACGTCCGTCAATTGGAAAATACCTGCCGCTGGATTACCGTCATGGCGTCCGGCCGTGAAGTGCTGATCAGTGATCTGCCGCCGGAACTGCTGGATCAGCAGGGCAGCGTGCACACCTCAGGCAACTGGGAACAGGCTCTGCGTTACTGGGCTGACCAGCAACTGACCAACGGCACCACCAGCCTGCTGGATACTGCTGTGCCGGTCTTTGAACGCATCATGATTGAAACCGCGCTGAAACATACCGCCGGCCGCCGCCGTGATGCCGCCAACCTGCTGGGCTGGGGACGCAACACCCTGACGCGTAAAATCAAGGAACTGAATATGGATAGTCACGGTTCCGACGACGATGATGAGAGTGAAGAATAATCTTCACTCCCGTCAGTAGACTTCCCGCCAGTAAATAATCCGGTCATGGCCGCGGTAAACACCAAAGGTGGCCGTGGCCGACGGTGATTCAAGATCACCATCGCCGTCGAAATCATCCTGCAGCCACAGGGGCACCGTGTATTCCACGGCCACATCACCGGTATCCGGTGTTCCGTCGACCTCAACCGGAGCACGCAGCAATACACCACGACTGCCCTCACCACTGACCAGTGTGGCGCTGTCACCAATAATTTCGCTTAACGTGGATGATAACGCGGCTGCCAGCGGCGCATCATACTGCCAGCAGCTGTCATCACTGTTCAGTACAAAGCGGCTGCCGTCATAATATTCGGTATGCAGATTCATCCCCAGATCCAGGGTTTCCGGGCCATACGCATTGTCCAGCCATAAGCGGCCATAACGGATCCCGAACTCCGCCTGCGGTGAAAAAGACAGGGTATTCAGCAGATCCACGCCATCACTGTCCGTTGCCGCCGCCATGGTCAGATCGAGATCCGGCGAAAAAGGCGCCACCAGACTGAGCCGTGTTTTTTCATATTGCAGATAATCCGATTCCAGTGAACTGAAGTCATAATTCACTACCCCCGGACTACTGACTGACAGTGACCCGGTATTGAGATTGCCGGAGACGGCAAGCAAAACAGCATCGGTACCGGTCGTGCTGCCATCCGCCTCAGGTAACGTCACACTGACAGCACTGGCCTGCAGCTTCATAAACCCGGCCGCCGTATAATTCTGTGTGGTCACTCCGGTGCTGTTCACCGCCGTTAACTGCATACGCGGGGCCACCAGCCAGTTCATTTCCTGGCCGCTGTAACTGAAAGCCGTATCCGCACTGCAGAATGCCTGCAACTCTCCGCTATCGGTGACTGCCGCAACGAAATGGTCGGGAATAAAACGCCCTGTGGGTTCACTGCGGCCCGGCGCAATATCATAGCCGAGATACTGTGCTGACGGCGTCACCACAAAACGGAACACCCCCACTTCCGACTGGCTCACCGTCACCGTATTCAGATTATCCTCAGCCGTCAGCTGGTTATAAACGGACGGTGTCACCGTGCCGTTAACGCCCGCTGCCGGGCTGACCAGTTCGCTGGTCAGCTGTAAACCACTGAGCGCAAAATCCGGCGTCGGCGTATTGCCAGTGCAGAAATCCGTATCCGCATCCGCTTCCCAGCCCACGGCCTGCACACTCAGCGGGAATGTTTCCCCCGCTTTTTTAAAGACGTCACAACTGCTGTCAGCGGCGGCACATTCGCCCCCGGTCTGCACACAGAAACCTGCCGGAATACTGATGAACTGACCGTTACCGTCCAGATTTTCCAGAGTCAGTCCGTCGTCGTCACCACTGCCACGGTAGAGAGCGTTCAGCTGCATCAGTCCGGCATCGGCATAATTCAGTGCAAACGTGGCTTCGCCCTGACCGTTAAAATCCAGACTGACGGTCTGAGCACCGCTTGCACTGCTGCCGGCATCCGTACCATTCACGGTAACCGGCCAGCTGACGATCCGGCTGCTGCTGTCCGGATCAATATAGGTTGACCAGAAACGGATATCACGGCTGACATCGGCAAAGGCCGGAACACAGGCTGTACCGGTATCGGATTTTTTTACCGCTTTCAGTACGGCGCTGTCTGTCCCCCGGGACGCCGTAATATCCGGAATATCCACCACAAAACCGGCATCGGCAAACGTCAGGCTGCAGTGGCTGCTCAGCGCACCACCATCAATAGAACACAGATTGGTGGTGTAGGCCTGCTGCACTGGCTGTGATGTGCTCACGGCAAGATCCACACTGCCGGCGCTGGTATGCCACAGACTGAGGGTGCCGGATCCCCCGGAAATAACCTGCGTATCGCCGCCCTCCCAGCCGGAAGGCGACAGGGTTAAACTGACATCCCCGGTATACAACTCAGAACAGCTTGCGTTGGCGCAGGCTTTTACCAGTACCTCCTGTGGTGAACAGGTCAGGGCTGCACTGGCGTAATAAAATTCAAAGTGATGCACCACCGCACCAATCGGATTGATGGTTCTGGCGCAGACTTCAAGGTTATCAATGGCGTGATTATTATAGGATGCACCGGTTGAACCGGTCAGTGACAACAGCAGGTTATCCGGAATATCCGTCTGTCCGGATACCGCCATAATATCCACCGTATTAATCAGTGTGGTAAAACCACCGCCCGTATCCCGTTCAACCGTCAGATAGGCAGCACTGCCAGTGCGGGCATCAATGGTAATACGGTAACGGTAGCCCGGCCTTGCCTGGTTATTACTGCGGTAATCAATTTCCGGGTTAAGATTAAATGCCCCGGTAATATACCGGTAACCATCCTGACCGGTGCCGGAACCACGCACCGTTACACTGTTCTCACGGAATCCTGGCCCACCGAGCCGCCCTTCCGTCGGATTGGAAAAATTGCCGTATTCATCCAGAGCGATGCCGATCCAGCCGCCGGCAAACCCGGCATCACCGTTATCCCGCTGCGCATAACCCAGTGAACCACCAAAACTCCCGGCCTGCGGCGTAATGGTCGCATCGGAAAAAACCAACGTAATACCATCCGCACCGGTCCAGGATGATGACCAGGCATAATGATCAAACTCCACCTGAATAAGATTGCCATCGGCCGGAAATAAACGCTGCAGCGTGGCCGCCGTCGACTGATACGTCACCGCCTGTGTCAGCAGCAGACGCCGGTTATCGGTGGATGGGGTAAAGGAACCACTGAGGCGGGTCGCGATCCAGTCGTCCCCCAGTGCATTACGGCCAAAGGTATCAGTCAGGCAGGTCAGAGGCTGATTGCCGCTGCAGGCTTCTTGCGGCGTGGAACCCGGCGTACAGGTACCGATCACGATACTGGTCCCATTCACAATCACCGTGGTGTAATCCGGCGTCGTCAGATCGCCATACACCAGGGTGTCATTCAGTATGATCTCGCCCCATTGCGAATCAACCGTGACAGGCGCTGAGGGTGTGCCCACTGTGCTGCCGGTAAAGGTTACCTCTCCGGCATTGACCGAGCCTGAAAGCATCACCACGTTATCAAACGTTGCCGGATTGCCTCCGGCATAAAAATCGCCCTGAATCGTGCCGTTGCTGATATCGAGTGAATTACTGCCGGAATAGGCACCGCCCAGCAGGTCAGTGCCGTCTGCCGTTATGGTGCAGCAGTTGCTGGTCACCAGTCCATCAACCTGCCCGCCGTTAAGCACGATACTGCCATTGGTTGCGGTAATGGTACCGGCCACATCCGTAGCTGTCAGATTCACACCATTACCAGCGCTGATATCGCCGCTGACCGAGCCACCGTCCGTGGTAACCACCGAGTCGGTGGTGATACTGCCATTGACCGTGGTAGCGGCTAAATTAATCGCACCGGATGCCGTAATGACATCACCGGTGATGGTATTGCTACCGGAAGCCACAATGCTGCCGTAGCCGCTCTGCAGGGTAATGGTTTTACTGCTGTCACCGATAATATTGTTGTTCAGCTCAAAACCATTGTTGGCGTAAATAACAATATCATCCAACGATTCAAACCAGGATGTTGAGACATAAACCTCATCCCCCGGTGCCAGGGTTACCTTACCGGTACAGGTAAAGGTTGAACCGGAACGACTCCAGCTCCCCCCTTCACAGGGAGGAGGGTTATTTGGTGTAAAAATCCCACCAGAGCCAAAAGAATAAGTAGCTGCCCAGACCGGAAGTGAAACCCCCAACCAACAAAAAAACGTAATACAGCAGTTAACTGAAATCCTCACTGCACCATCACCTCCAGCGTTCTGACCGCCTGGTCTTCACCACTGCCACAACGCCCCTGACTGCTCAGGGTATAAAAGGTTTCGCCACTGTCAGTGATACTGCGGCAGGCAACAGAAACACGGCAACCATTCAGACCGGTCGCAGAAAACGTATGGCTGTAAAAAGGTGAGACGGAACAGCTGCGTGCCACACTACCGCCCGGAGGTAACAACAGATTAAGCGCCAGCTGCAGCCCCGATTCGGCACTGTAAAATGCACGGTGAGACTGTACCTGCAACGATACTGTGCGTGCGGATGATGACAGCAGCGATGACATGGCAGCAATCACCAGCGCCAGTACCGTAACGACGAAAATAGCCGCCGGAAGACCAAAACCGGCCTGCCGGCGGAGAGGAAATTCAGGGCACATTATGAATCTGAACCTCCTGCGCGCTGGTCAGCTGATCCCCATTGGCAGCGGTCAGAATAAAACTGAACGACACCAGGCCATTACGTTTCAATGTCGGCGGACTATAGTCAAACTGCAGCGAGCCCAGGCTCAGTCCGGCTGCCATGACTTCCCGCCCGGCGGCATAATCAGCCGGTAAGGCAGCAGGCAACTGTGACACCGCATTAATAAAGCCATAACCTCGGTAGCGGTACAGCCAGGTCCCGTCCTGACAGAAGGTCTGGGGTGCCGCACTGATATACAGGCGTTGTTCCGGTGACGCCGAAGGAAAGCGATGAGGCTGCGGCAGATTAACCGTCACCAGTGCACTGCCCGCTGGCAGCGTCGCTGTGGCTGTGGTCAGCGGCCCGGTCGTGTCCGGGTTATACAGATTGCCGTGAATCGGATAAACCGATAAATAACCGCTGTAATTGTCGCTGGCAGAAACCGGGATGGCCGTCAGCGAGGAAACCACCTGACCCGTATCCAGTCCGCGATAGACCGTGGCCGCCAGTACCGGCATAAATTCAATACAGGCACCATCACTGGTGGTACGGATACTGCCCGGCAAGGCCTGACGCAGCTGACGTGAAATCTGTTCATTGATGACAGCCGCCGTTGCTGCCAGTTGCTGCCTCGCTCCGGTATCAATCAGTGCCTGGCCACTGCCGGCAATAAACTGCACGGAAATCACCGCCACAATGCCGCCCACCATCATGGTGATCAGTAATTCAATCAGGGTAAAAGCAGACTGTTTCTGCATCAGAAATTTCCCCGGTAGGCAGTAAAGCGGCTGACACTGCCATCCACCGCGGTTATGGTCAGCTCGATACGCTTGGCACCGGCAGCATTAACCCCCACCGAATCATCACAGCTGACACGGACCGTCACACGATAACCGTTATACACAGAGGCCAGACTCTGATTGATCAGCGCCGGGGATTCATTACTGATGGCGTTATAGTCATCCACATCATCATAAGCTGAACGGCTTTCGCCATCGTTGGTAATACGGCAGCCAGTATAGGGAGGCACACCACCATTACCGGTTTCTTCATCAAAGCGGGCGGCAAGAATTTCATCCAGATATAACTGCGCCAGATCCAGGGTACGGCTCTGAATCAGCGCCTCTGAACTGCGTCCGGCAAGCACAGAAAACGCTTTCAGGCTGGCCACCGCCGCCAGGCTGATAAGCAGAATAACGATAATCAGCTCAACCAGCGTAAAACCTTTTCTGTTACGGAAATACAGCGTCATAAACCATCCTGCCGGTTATTCTTCAGGCAGACAGAAAAGCCGGCCAGTATTAATTATGGCTGACAATCGCCGGCATGCGAAAATCCCGTTGAGGTAATACAGAATGCGCCGGATTCAGCGCCACTCATGCGCCACTGATAATTGTTTCCCGTCGCGCCGTCAGCGGCATAACTGATGGTGCTGCTCTGACCATCCGCCAGCTGAGTACCATTCAGCGACAGTGACAGACCATGGCGGTCAATATTATCAGTGACCAGGGTATTACTGCCCTGCAGCAGAGACAGCTGCCAGCGGGAAGACGTCTGCACCAGCGTCAGAGAGACAGTGGCGGAATCGCCACTGTTGGCCAGCGCGCGTTTCTGCGCCAGCAGAGAAAAAGCAATCATCTGATCACGCGCCGCCAGCGCAGAGAAAGTGTCCGGCCGCGCAAACAGAGACATAGCAACCGCGCTCAGAATCCCCAACAGAACGATAACCAGTATCAGTTCTGTCAGGGTAAAGCCGGACTGCCGGTTCCGCATTACTGAAAAATCAGCAGCCACCATCGCTGTCTTTACCTGCAATCGCAGTAACAGCGCCTGTTCCTTCAGTATAAGTGAAGCTGCAAGTACCAAGAGTAACAGTCAGCACCCCTGTTGCTGCAGCCAAACCATAATCGTTATCAGAAAGCTGTGCAGCTTCGACAATTCCTAACGTAGTCTCCGTGCTGGAAGTAACACCAGCACTATCGGCCTCTGGGTAACCACCTGTCGACATGGTGATGTCCTGACCTTCCAAATCGACAACTGTACCATTACCGCCGTCAGCCAGCCATTTGGCATGAGCAATATTGGCAGCAGAACGCACCGCCCCGGAAGCTGCCTCAATCGATGAAGCTCTCGCATCCCCGCCCAGGTCCGCAAACCGCGGCAGCGCAAAGGCCGACAGCACGCCAAGAATCACGATCACCATGATCAGCTCGATCAGGGTAAAACCAGCCTGTTGATTGAATGTGTTGTGTTTCATCGTTCCGACTCCTGCTTGCTATCGGATGGTTAAGGTTACACGCCCGTCAGTGGCGCTGTAGTCAATAAAAGCTTCACCGTTCAGCCGCCGGTGCGGATCTGTAAAAACAAAACGGCAGCGGCCTTCATACGTAGCAGCACGGTAACTGCCGTTTTCTTTGTTAACGTCGGTCAGCAGCAGTGCACGCCACAGACGTTCACAACGCTCCGCCGAGTGGAACTCAGCCCGGATGTCCGCTTCCGTATCCGGTCGCACTACATCCACCGGCCAGCCCTGTCCTGATACCAGCACATTGCCAGCGGCAAATTTTTTCAGTACCTGTGCCTGCTGCGGATAGCCGGCCACGAACCACTGTTCATGGGCCTGCAATACCGAAGTCCGCAACGACATCGACGTTGCCTGAATCTGCATCCGCTGAGCATCGGCCAGCAAGCGCTGAAAAGCCATCAGTACCACCATTACCAGCACAGCCAACAACAGCAGCCCGGCCATCACCCGCAGGGCGCTGTAACCACGGCACGGAGACAGAACGACACCTCTACCAGCAACCATAGTTCAGCCGTTTTGTTTTTCCTGCAAAATTACCAAATAAAACAAAACAGAAACCGCCTTTGATGACATGTATCACTTTCCTCCCGTCGCCACAGAACCGAGATCCCACACCGGCAGAAAAACCCCCAGCGCCAGAATCAGTACCAGTACGCCCATAAAGGTCAGCAGAATCGGTTCAACCGCATCAGCCACCTGCTTCAGCTCGTAATCAATTTCCTGTTCATAAAAATCGGCCACTTCGTTCAGCAGCTGGTCAATGGCTCCGGTCTCTTCACCAACTGACATCATCTGCAGCACCAGAGGGGTAAACAACCCGGTTGCCGCCGCGGTATTGGTCAGCCGGTCACCGCGCTCTACCCCCGATTGCATACGCCGGATGGCAGCACCGATATAACGGTTACCGACACTGTCGGCCACGATATTCAGGCTCTGCAGAATGGGAACACCGGCAGTAATCATCATCGCCAGAGCACGGGAAAAACGCCCCAGGGCAATGCGTTCGAAAATGCTGCCGATCACTGGAATATGCAGACGTTTTTTATCCCACCACAGCGCGCCTTCCTCACTGCGCAGATAAAACCGGCCGCCGATAAAACCAATGACCAGCAGAATAAACAGCAAATGACCGTAATGCTGCACAAAGGAGGAAGCAGCGATCAGGATGCGCGTTGCCAGTGGCAACTCTGCCCCTAGTTTATCGAACACGCCGCTGAACGCCGGAATCACAAATACCGTAATCACTATCATGGCAATAATAATGGCGGTCACCACCATCAGCGGATAACGCAGCGCTGCCTTCATGCGTTTGCGGGTTTCGCGCTCCATCTCCAGGTGATCAATTAATTTCAGCAGCGCGTCATCCAGACGCCCCGTGCTTTCGCCCACCTGCAGCAGACTGATATAAATCGGTGAAAATATATGCGGATGACGACGGAATGCCGATGACAGATCGGAGCCGGAGACCAGTGAGCGCGATATATCAGACAGACATTCACCCAGCGGTGCCGATGAAGCCGTGTCCGCCAGACCATTAATCGCACGCAGAATCGGAATACCGGCTTTGCTGAGCGCATACAGCTGACGGGTAAAAAGAATCAGCTCATCGGCCTTCACTTTTTCGCCGGCGATACGTTGCCACAGACCGCCGGATGAACGCTGCGTTTCAGCACCCGCTTCTTCCAGCCCCAGTACCGTCACCTGCTGCTGGCGCAGCTGTTCCAGCGCAGACTGCTGACTGCCGGCCGTCAGTTTGCCGGTTACCGGCTGACCACCGACATCACGGCCACGGTAATTGAATTCAGCCATCAGTTGCCCCCGTCATCCAGCGTGGCGGAAACACGGAATACTTCATCCAGAGAGGTGACTCCGGCACGGGCATAATCCAGTGCACACAGTGCCAGTGAACGGAATCCGCCCTGCCGTTCCGCCTGTTCAGAAAATGCCTGCAGATCATCACGGCGCATGGCAGCCACCAGCTCTGGCGTCATTTCCAGCAGTTCATAAACACCAACACGGCCGTTATACCCGGTATTGTGACAATGGTGACAACCATGAGCGGCCTGATAAGAGGAATTGCCGGCGCCCGTTTCCAGAGTTTCCAGCCACAGCCTTTCCTGCGCGGATGGCTGCTGCTCCTGACGGCAGTGCGGACAGAGTTTCTTCACCAGCCGCTGCGCCACAATGGCCCGCAGCGAAGACGCAACCAGATAACGGTCAACGCCCATATCCAGCAGCCTTGCCACACTGGAGATGGCATCATTGGTATGCAGGGTGGACAGCACCATATGGCCGGTCATGGCTGCGCGCAGACCAATTTCAGCGGTCTCGTGGTCACGCATTTCCCCGACCAGAATAATATCCGGGTCCTGACGCACGGCCGCGCGCAACACCGTAGCAAACTCCAGTCCGACCCTGGGATTAACCTGCACCTGATTGACCCGCGGCAGCCGGTATTCAATCGGGTCTTCGGCGGTAATAATCTTCTTTTCCGGCTGGTTCAGCAGCGCTAAGGCGGCGTACAGCGAGGTGGTTTTACCACTGCCGGTCGGGCCGGTCACCAGCACCAGTCCATGCGGACGGTGAATTAAATATTCAAAGCGCTGCTGCAGGGCTTCCGGCATCCCCAGTCTGTGCAATTCAAGAATACCGGCACTCTGATCCAGCAGACGCATCACCACCGACTCGCCGAACTGAACCGGCATGGTCGACAGTCGTACGTCGATATTTTTATGCAGCACGCGGATATTAAAACGGCCATCCTGCGGCAGACGTTTTTCTGAAATATCCAGCCCGGACATAATCTTCAGGCGCGACACCAGCGCCGACGCCACCCGCCGCTCTTTCATCACCTGTTCCTGCAGCTCGCCATCCACCCGCAGGCGGATACGCAACTGATTTTCTTCCGGCTCAATGTGAATATCGGATGCTTTAATCTGCACAGCATCTTCAAACAGGCTCTGCAGCAGGCGGACAACCGGCGCTTCATTCACATCCGATGACAGCGCCATTTCATCAATATCAAACTCGCTGCCACGCAGTTCACCTTCCAGCTCACCGGCTATGGTCGCCATCTGTTCCTGCCGGCGGTACATGGCATCCAGAATGGTGAGCAACTCAGACTCGCGCACAAAAGCGGGATAGACGGTGGTTTTCAGAATCCGCTGCAGATCGTCAATTGCCATCAGGTCGGTAGGATCTGACATCCCCACCAGCAGGCCATTTCTTTCTTCTGATAAACCAATGGCACGGTAACGACGGGCATGTGTTTCCGGCAGACGCAGCACCAGCTGCTGATTGATGCGGAAGCGGCTCAGATCAATAAAAGGGTAATTGAAATAATCGGCCAGCGTGCGCAGCATTTCATCTTCACGGACGAAGCCCAGATCAGTAATTGCACGGCCAAGTTTTTTACCGGTTTTTTTCTGCTCTGTCAGTGCCTGCAGCAGCTGATCTTCAGTAATCAGCCCTTTCTCCTGCAGAAGGTCACCAACACGGACTTTTTTGCGCTGCGGAGTTTCCACCTGTTACCTCAACTGCTGTATTTTGCCGGCCACCCAACGCCGTTGCTCCGGCGTCAGCGAATAATGCATCAGGGTATTTTCCAGCACTGAACGCGCCGGTAACGGCTTGCCCTGAGCTTCCCACGCTGTTGCCAGTGCCAGCGGCCAGTTGGTTACCCCCGGCTGTAATACGATCAGCTGCTGATAGGGCACCACCGCATCGGCGGCATACCCCAGCATATGCAGACCCGGGGCCGCCACGGCCAGCCAGTGTTCGTTGTTATCGCTGCGGTGTACGCGGTAATAATCGACAAAGGCCTGACGATCTGACTGTTCCAGCAGGATGCGTAATTTCAGGGTGCGGTAGTCGGGCGCAGAATTCAGTGCCAGAGCCTGATCTACCGCAATCAAAGCCTGATCCGCCTGCCCGTTCTGCAGTGCTGTCAGCGCGCTGAGGTACTTCTGTTGCGCATCGGAATGACGGCGTATCACTCTGGCTGCCGGGGCGGCTTCAGAATGGTCTGCTGTGTCTGCAGTAAAAGCTTTCACCGGTGCCGGTGGCTCAGCCAGGCGTTGTTCAGCCACGACCTGTGACTGTGTGTCCGGGGCCGCTGAGACCTCCGCCACTGGCGGCCGTTTTTCCGTGGCCACCGTCAGTGCTTCAGCCTGCGTTACCACCTTGTTTTCAGCCACCTTATTTTCAACCACCTGCGGCACTACTGCCGCGGTCTCTGCGCTGCTGACCAGCGCTGGCTTAACCACGCCCTGCGGCAGTCCGGGCCGCTGCATCAGCACAAAGGCAACAAACAGTACGAGCACAACCAATGCCGCCAGAACAGTCAGTAAGGGGAAGCGACGGCTCTGCTCCGCTGGTGCCGACAAAGCACCCGGTAACACCGCCACCGGCTCGCGGCGGTCAATATCCTGCAGCACCTGATGCAACAGACTCATAACACCACCAGCATGAAGGCGCCGGCAATGGCCAGACAATGCCAGAGCAGCGACGATGACGGCATCAGCATCGCACCTTCGGTATCAGCCACCGCCCGCAGCACATGCGCTTCATCCAGCTCATGACTGCCGGCACCGTAGCCGGCCAGCAGACTTTTGGCCGCCAGTACATTAATCAGACGCGGTATGCCGCCACTGGCCTGCCACAATATTTTCAGCGCCGCCGGACGGAACAGCGGCATGCCCCGGTAACCGGCGAGGGTCAGACGCTGCTGCAGATACACCGCCAGTGCTTCGCGGTTGGCCAGCGGCTGCAGCTGCGCAGAATACGTGATTCGCTGCCGTAGCTGGCGCAGCTCCGGCGACGCCAGCATGCGGTCCAGTTCGGGCTGGCCAAACAAAACGATCTGCAGCAGTTTCTGGCGTTCAGTTTCAAGATTGGAAATCAGCCGCAGGGCCTCCAGGGTTGCCTGTGGCATGCACTGGGCTTCGTCAATAATCAGCACCAGCGGGCGGCCGGCAGAAGCCATATTCAACAGGCATTCCTGTACATGGCCCGGCACCTGACTGTCACTCAGATGACTGTCATCAATTCCCAGTTCGCGCGCCAGCACCCGCCACAAAGCGGTCTGACTCAGATCCGGATTGGGAATATAGGCCGTCGGTACCCGCATGGCCGCCAGGGTATTTAACAGACGGCGGCATAACAGGGTTTTACCTGTCCCTACCTCGCCGCTGATTTTGACAAAACCCTCGCCCGACGACAGCGCAAACATCAGGGTATCAAAGGCTTCTTTCTGACTGGGCAAATCGACATAAAAGCCGGTATCCGGCGTCAGTCCGAACGCTGGCTGACTCAGCCCGTAAAACTGTTCACAGGCATGCTTCAGTTCAGTCAGCTGCATAGTCTCTCCAGGCAGGCAGTGCCTGAGAATAGCGTTTATTCAGCGCATCGACCTGCTCGTCGTTCAGGGCGGTATCAATAATCCGTGGCTGAATCAGAATCACCAGTTCACTCTGCACCGCTTCTTCCCGTTTCTGCGAGAAAAACCAGCCCAGCAACGGAATTTTGCTCAGCCCCGGCACCCCGGCTTCGGTCACGATTTTGCTGTTTTTCATCAGACCACCAATAACCACCACCTGACCGGAACGGGCACGGATAATCGAATCGGTTTCACGGACCGAGCTGTAAGCCAGTGGCAGGGTGTAATCGTCATCGTTCAGCTGAATGGTTTTCTGCTTTTCTTCCACTTCCGTGACCGTCGGATGCACATGCAGGGTGACTTCCTGGTTATCACCAACCTGAGGGGTCACATCCAGCGCGATACCGGAAAAGAACGGTGTCAGTTCAATATCCGGGGTATCACTGGTGGTGGTGGTGGTGGATGTCGTGGTGGTGCTGACATCGGTAACAAAGAATTCATCGGTGCCGACTTTGATCACGGCTTTCTGATTATTAACCGTGGCAATCCGCGGGCTGGACAGCACCCGCACATCCCCCTGCGTCTTCAGCAGCTGCAGTGCTCCGGTAAAATCCCCGAGAGAAAAATTGGCGGTAAAAATACCTTCAATCAGATCCGGGTTTTCCAGGGCGGCAGAAGACAGGTCGGTACCGACCCGATAATCACTGCCGCGGTAATTTTTTCCGCCCAGAGCCGTCCAGTTAATCCCTGACTGGAAACCATCGCTCAGTGTGACTTCAACAATTTTGGCCTCAATCAGCACCTGTTTCTGCACACTCAGTTCAGCCCGTTCGAGATAATCCCCGACCGATGCCAGCGTGGCCGGCATGGCTTTGACAATGACGATACCGGCATGAGGGTCGACCACCACGCTGGCATCCGGCTCATGGCCGACCATCAGTTCCAGTGTCTGTTTCAGGCTGTGCCAGAAATCGGTAATGGATTCCGTTTCAACCTGACTGCTGGCCGCGGTTCTGGATGACGTACCTGAGCTGGAAGTCACCGAATTACCGGCCGATTTTTTTGACACTTCCTGGGTGAAGGTCACTTGTCCGCTGCTGACCCGCATCCCGGACAGACCGGAACGTTTTACGTTCAGGTAATTGATAGGAAAAATCCGGGTCTGCTGACGACTGGGCAGAATCTGAATACCGTAGGGCGAGCGGATAAAATCAAAGCCGTAAAGGTCACGCACTGCCTGCAGGGTTTCCAGCAGTGTCACCTGTTTCAGGTTCAGGCTGATATTGCCCTGCACCTGTGGATGCACGACCAGATTATTGTCAGTGCCGTCGACCAGGCTGTTAAAAAATGTCGCCGCCGGCACTTCACCGGCAATCACATCAAAACGGTCTTCGGTCTTTTTCTGCGGCTGCAGCGGCGGCAACAGGCTGGTCAGATCCAGCGCCTGTGGAGCGGCCGCCTGTGGCGGTGGCTCGGTGGCCAGCAGCGGCGTTGGGGTTGTTTCCTGTTTTTGTGCCGTAGTAGTGGCGCAACCGGACAGCAGCGGCAGAATGCAGATAACGCCTGCCAGCCAGAGACGGAAAGCTGAAATAAAGCTGAAATGACGGATAGCTGAGCTGAACAAAATAAACACCTATTGCGCCTTTTGCCGTGTATCTGTAAGTAAAGACAGTTCCTGCGTTTTCTGCCCGATTTTTATCAGCACGCGGCCGGGTTTAATATCCACAATCCGGGCATTGCCGATAACATCACCTTTGCGCAGCAGACGGTTGTTAATCACGGCACTGCCATTGCCATTGCGGAAACTGACCTGCTGCAGCTGCAGCGGCTCCTGCGCTTCACGGGGCAGCGGCGCAGCAGACATCCAGCCCGGTGGTTTCATCGGATCGCCGGCCTGTGCCGCAGCCGGTATCAGCAGCGCCCCTGACAGGGCCCACACACATAACTTATTCACCGCCCACAACCTCCTGCTGACGGCTCAGCGTCGATACCTGAAACGTAAGATCGCCCTGAGGATAACGGCTGACATCAAACGTCAGCTGCTCCCAGCCAATCACCCAGGGCAACTGATCAAGGGAACGCAGATAACTCACCACGCCCTGATAACTGCCGCGCATACTGACCTGCAGGCTGTGCCGGAACAGCTGCACATCATCGTAGCTTTCACCCAGTTCAACCCGCCGTGCCGGCAGGCTGACCAGTGACACCGGCTGCAGCCCCTGCTGCTGTGCCAGTACCGGCTCCAGCAGCGCGGTCATCTGTGCCGGCGACACCAGCGCACTGGTCAGCATAGCGATGCGTTCATCCAGCAAAGTCTGCCGTGCGCTCAGCTGCGCCAGTTCATCCCTTAATGACTGGTTCGGGTCCTGCAACTGTTGTTGCTGCAGCAACTGCAGTTCGCTCTGCAACTGCTGATTGGCAGCCTGCAGTGCCTGCTGTTCCTGCCATTGCTGAGCGGTGCTGCGCCACAGCGGCTGGGCCAGCAGCAGAATCACCAGCCCCACCAGCAGCAGATTCAGCGTCAGCCGGGTCAGTAACTGTTCGCGCACAGACATGGCCTGATAACCGGCGATCATTTTTTTTGGCAGCGGCGCCCGCCACCAGTAACGCAGTGATTTCACCGGCGCCCCCCCATAGCAACAGAAGAGGAAGCAGCATCGGCCGGCGGACGGGTATCGAGCCGGAACATCAGCCAGGACTGACCTTCCACTTCATTCAGGTCAATCTGACGGAAAGCACGCTGGCGGTAAGCCGGCTGCGCCACCAGCGTGGCGATATACGGTGAGATCTGCTGTGCCTGACGCACATAGCCACGCAGCTCGATATTGCTGCCGCGGTCAAACAGCGAAAAACCGGACAGCCAGATATTGTCGTTATTCACGTCAGCCAGCTGAGCAACCAGTGGCGTAAAAGACGCCCGTTCGCCGATATTTTCCTGACTCAGATAGGTCAGCACGCGCTGACTGTTCTGCACACCGGCCCGCAGCCTTTCAACCTGGTTCTGCAGTTGCTCATCAGGGGTCAGTGGTGGCAGCCGGGATTTTTCATGCAGCAGTTGTTGTTGCAGCTCAGCGCCGGCAGCGCTCAGAGTCTGTGTCTGATACACCGCCCAACGCTGCCCGCCGAACAGCAGCAGAGTCAGCAGCAGCGCGGCCAGTGCCGACAGTAGCAGCTGATTGAGCAGACGGCGGATATCGGCCGGCAGCGTCGGTGGACGGAATTCCCCGGTATAGAAATTAATCCGCTGGCGGATTTCACGACTCATCGCAGTGCCTCCCTGCTCAGCGCACTGCCCAGCGCCGTCACCGCCGAGGCGGTCAGGGGCTGTTCATGACCGCCGGTCAGTACTGCGGCCGAAAAGCGGCGCACCGGCACATTAATACTCTGCTCCAGCGGCGGCAGGAAACCGTTGTCCTGAATATCGGCGTCGTCCGGGGTCAGCACCCAGATTTCACCAACCATACCCATGCCCAGCTGGCTGTCGAAATAATCCAGCGAGCGCTGTACTTCCAGTGCCAGCGTTTCAATATGCTGGCTGTTATCCAGCGTCAGACCGGTATCCGCCGTGTCCGCCTTCAGCTGCTGCGCACCGATATTCAGATGCCGGGTCAGATACAGGGCGCCGTCGCGGTAGAGATAGATCATGCCGTCAGTGGCATCCAGGCGCAGAACACCGACCGCCTGTTCAGGAGCCATTGCGCTTATCAGAGACAGCAGACTGAGTTCGGGAATCGTGATGGAGTCGAGCACCAGACCGGTATGCCGGCACCAGCTGACCAGTTCACGGATAACCGTGCGGGCCACCACGGTGGCAAAAACCATATCCATACGGCCACGGTAGGCATCCGGCGGCATACGGAAACCCTGTATCAGCGCGTCATCAGGCGCAATACTGATCAGGTCGCCGATACGGAAACGCAGGGCATCGTTGAGCTCATCATCGCTGACCGGCGGGGCTTCCACCAGATGCAGTTCGTAATCCAGCCGGTCCAGGGAGATCACCGCCGGCACGCCCTGCAGCTGTTTTCTGCTCAGCCATTGTTCCAGCCCGGCCAACCCCTGTTCCCCGTCTGCCGGCGAATAACTGTCCGTTACGGACTCGCCGGACCAGAGTACGGCATAGGCCTGACCGTGGTGCAGCTCAATTCCCAGACAGCGTGTATCCCGCACCTGACGGCGGGCGGATAATGTTTGCCAGGGCCAGCCCATGTAACCTCACTCCGGTGAAAGACATTACAGGGAAAGTGTAGACCATGAATCTGTCGCAGGATGACCAGGTTATAAAATTCGTCTGCCTGACTGGCAAACCGTTATAATGAGCTGGCCAAGTCAGTGAGCCCGCTATGTTCAATATTGTTCTGTTCGAACCCGAAATCCCGCCCAATACCGGCAATATTATCCGCCTGTGTGCCAACACCGGCTGCCGCCTGCACCTGATTGAACCGCTGGGTTTCAGCATGGAAGAAAAGGCTCTGCGCCGGGCCGGGCTGGATTACAGCGAGTGGGCCAGTGTCGTGATCCACCCTGATTACGCAACATTTCTGCAGGCTGAGCAGCCGCAGCGCCTGTTTGCCCTGACCACCAAAGGTTCGGTCACCCATTCGGATGCCTGCTTTCAGGCCGGTGATTATCTGATGTTCGGACCGGAGACCCGCGGCCTGCCGGAGGATGTGCGCGCTGCAATCCCGCAGGAACGCTGGCTGCGTCTGCCGATGATGCCGCATTCACGCAGTATGAATCTGTCCAATGCGGTGGCCGTGATGGTGTATGAAGCCTGGCGGCAGATGGGATATAAGGGAGGAAGCTGACGGCAGCCAGCTATGACTGGCCACCGCGGGGGCACAGATAACTCAGTGAGTCGGCTGTTGTTCGCCCTGCTCTTCAGCCGCTTTGGCTTCCTGCGCCAGGCGCTGCTGATACAGAGCATCAAAGTTGATGGGTGCCAGCATCAGTGCCGGGAAACCGCCTTTGACCACCATCGCATCCACACTTTCACGCAGATACGGGAACAGGATATTCGGGCACATGGCTCCGAGCATCGGCTTCAGCTGCTGTTCCGGAATATTGGCCATGGCAAACAGACCGGCCTGTACCAGCTCCACCAGGAAACCGGTTTCGCCATCATTGCTGGCCGTTACCGTTACCTTGATGAATACCTCATAGTGGTTATCATCCACTTTGCGGGCACCACTGTTCAGGTCCAGCTTGATTTCCGGCTTCCACTCTTTGGTGAAAACTTTCGGTGTGTTCGGCGCTTCAAATGAAGAGTCTTTGATATAAATACGCTGCAGCGCGAACTGCGGTTGTTGATTCTCAGCCATTGTTATTTCCCGTTAAAACCGGTGATCAGCCACGGATCACCGGAAGATTCTGACTATTCCACTCCATCATGCCGCCGGTCAGACGCACAGCATTGAAGCCCTTCTCGCTCAGCATTTTGCCGGCAACTTTCACCGTCTGGCCGGTTTTACAGACCAGAATGATCGGATGCTCTTTGTACTTATCCAGTTCGCCCATACGGCTGGCCAGATTGGCGTAAGGAATGTTGACTGCGTTAGCCAGATGGCCTGCACTGAAATCCTTTTTATCCCGGATATCCAGTACCACAGCGTCGTCCCGGTTAATCAGCAGCGTGGCTTCAGACGGTGACACCGACTGCCCGCTGCGGCGGCTGTTATCCCACAGGAATGCCGCCAGGAAAGCGCCCCAGATTCCCACCAGCCACCAGTGATTGCCCACGAATTCAAACAGATGATCCATAACTACTCAACATCGGTCGGTTGCAAGAAGGCGGCAGTATACCGCCTGCCTGCCGGAGGAACCACCGCCCCGGGCGCTCCCGCTGCTGACTATCGACCTGTGAGTAAAAATCAATCAGTCAGGCCGCAGCTGAGGGCGACGCCGGCCCCGGGCTTCGGTTACAATAAGTCCGTCAAAGTAATAATTCTGAGTTCGTTTTAATGAAATCGCGCCCTGTACCAACTGCTCTGATCATTCTCGATGGCTGGGGCTTCCGTGAGGAAACTGCCAATAACGCCATTGCCAACGCCAGCACCCCGACCTGGGATCGTCTGCTGCGTGAATACCCCAACACCCTGATCCAGACTTCCGGCGAAGCCGTCGGCCTGCCCGATGGCCAGATGGGTAATTCAGAAGTTGGTCATATGAATCTCGGTGCAGGCCGCATCGTTTACCAGAACTTCACCCGCATCAATAAAGCCATTAAAGACGGCGAACTGGCTACCAATGCCGCGCTTACCGGTGCGATCGACAAAGCCGTGGCCAATGGCAAAGCGGTACATTTCACCGGTCTGCTGTCCCCCGGCGGTGTCCACAGCCATGAAGAGCACCTGGTTGCCCTGCTGGAACTGGCCAAAGCCCGTGGTGCAGAAAAAGTCTATGTGCACGCCATCCTTGATGGTCGCGACATGCCGCCCCGCTCTGCCGCCCCGTCCATCAAACTGATTGAAGATACCTTCGCCGAGCTGGGGAATGGCCAGATCGCCACGGTCGTCGGGCGTTTCTTTGCCATGGACCGCGACAACCGCTGGGACCGTGTACAGCAGGCCTACGACGCCATGACACTGGGAGAAGCAGAATTCAGTGCCGCCTCCGCCAGCGATGCCCTGGCCGCCGCCTATGAACGGGGCGAAAACGACGAATTCGTTAAAGCCACGATCATTGCCGGCGCTGACGGCCGTATTCAGGATGGCGACAGTGTCATCTGCTTTAACTTCCGCCCGGACCGTGCCCGTGAAATCACCCGCGCCCTGGTGGAAGGGGAAGAATTCCAGGGCTTTGAGCGCAAGGCCCGCCCGGCACTGGCCGACTATGTGATGATGACCGAATACGCCGCCGACATTAACGCCGGCTGCGCCTTCCCGCCGGAAACCCTGCACAATGGCATGGGTGAATACGTATCATCACTGGGTATGAAACAGCTGCGCATTGCCGAAACGGAAAAATACGCCCATGTCACCTTCTTCTTCTCCGGTGGTCAGGAAGCGGAATACGAAGGCGAGACCCGCATTCTGGTGAAATCCCCGGATGTCACCACCTACGATATGCAGCCGGAAATGAGCGCGCCGGAAGTCACCGACAAACTGGTCGCCGCCATTAAAAACCGCGAATACGACCTGATCGTGTGTAACTACGCCAATGGCGATATGGTTGGCCACACCGGCGTGTACGATGCCGCGGTTAAAGCGGCTGAGTGCATTGACGAATGCCTGCGGCGCGTTACCGATGCCCTGCTGGAAGTGGGTGGCGAATGCCTGATCACTGCCGACCACGGCAATGCTGAACAGATGCTGGATGACAACGGCCAGGCCATGACTCAGCACACCACCGGCCCGGTAAATCTGATTTACGTGAACCAGCGTGAACAGACAGCGCAGCTGCAGCCCGGCCGCCTGTGCGATATTTCACCGACCCTGCTGAATATCATGGGGGTTGAACAGCCACAGGAAATGACAGGGGTCAGCCTGGTCCGCTATTCATGATGAAATCCCTGTTGCTGGGCGGATTTGTCCTGCTTCTGCTGTGCGCTCCGGCGCGGGCCGACGATGAAGCCAAACTGGAAGCACTGAAAGCGGAGATCGCCAGACTTGAACAATGGCTGAACTCCGCCAAAGACGAGTATTCCGACCTCAATGAAAAGCTGCGTCAGTCGGACCAGGAAATTGCCGACCTGACCCGGCAGATTACTGACACCCGCAGCCAGCTGGCGGAGGAAAAAGCCCGCCTAAAAAAGCTCAGACAGGAGCAGGGACAGCTCCGTCAGTTACAGGACCAGCACCGCCAGCGACTCGCTGAGCAGCTGCGCGCTGCCCAGCGGCTGGGTGACCAGGGGCCGGTTAAACTGCTGCTCAATCAGGACGACCCGCAACAGGCGCAGCGTATGCTGCGCTACTTCTCCTATTTCAACAGCGCCCGCGTTCAGCACATCCGGGAGATTCTCGCCGAACTGACCCGCCTGGATCAGATTGCCGAACTGATCGTGACGCAGGAAAAGCAACTGCAGCAGACCGAACAGACCCTGATCCGCGAAAACAAACGCCTGCAGGATGGCAAAGCGCAACAGCGCCGGCTGCTGGCACAGCTGCAACAGAAAATGAACAGCGAAGGTAAGCGGCTGGCGCAGAAGCAGGCTGACCGCAAACGCCTGGAAGCCCTGCTGAATGAAGTGCAGACTCTGCTGATCAACAGCCCGCGGCGCGATGATGCACGGCCGTTTACGGCACTCAAAGGCAAACTGCCGCGGCCGGTTAACGGCCGTATTGTCAGTGCCTTCGGCAACCACAATAACGACGCCAAATCACGCTGGGAAGGCTGGCTGATTGCGGCTCAGGAAGGTGAGCCGGTACATGCCATTCACCACGGCCGCATCGTTTATTCCGACTGGCTGCGCGGCTTTGGCCTGCTGACCATTATCGACCACGGCCAGGGCTACCTCAGCCTCTATGCCCATAATCAGACCCTGCAGCGCGCCGTCGGCTCATGGGTCAATCAGGGCGACGTGATTGCCACCGCCGGCCACAGTGGTGGACTGGAGCACCCCTATCTGTATTTTGAAATCCGCTACCAGGGCAGACCGCTGGACCCGGCCGCCTGGCTGGCCAAAGCCCGGCGCTGAGCAGCCACGCAGTGAGTTATTCTGACTTTTGTGCCATCCTTACGGAGTTTTAAGGCATGTACCCGGACCTTCACATGACAACAGACCTGATCAGGAAACCCCGCCTGCTGCTGAGCCTGGCTCTGACAGCCCTGCTGACCCTGCCACTGAGCCTGCACGCCGACAGCGCTGCTGATCAGCCAGCGCAGAGTCCGCATCTGCAGGGCGAACTGCCACTGCAGGAACTGCGCAATTTCACCGAAATTTTTGAGCGTATCCGCACCTCCTACGTGGAAGAAGTGGATGACAAAACCCTGCTCGAATACGCCATTAACGGCATGCTGACCTCCCTCGATCCGCACTCCGCCTATCTGCAGGCAGATGCCTTCAGCGACCTGCAGGAAAACACCTCCGGTAAATTCGGTGGTCTGGGCATTGAAGTCGGTATGGAAGACGGCCTGATTCTGGTAGTCACCCCGATTGACGATACCCCGGCCGAGAAAGCCGGCATCCGCGCCGGCGACCTGATTGTTTCCCTCGACGGTGAGGCCGTGATGGGCATGAGTCTGAGCGACGCCGTAGAAAAAATGCGCGGCGCCCCGGGTACAGACATTGAGCTGGAGATCCGCCGCCGGAACGAAAAAGAACTGCTGACGTTCACCCTCACCCGCGCGGAAATCAAAGTCGCCAGCGTGCGCACGGAAATGCTTAGTGGTGGCATAGGTTACGTACGCATCACCCAGTTCCAGGAAAATACCGGCACCGAGCTGTCATCGGCAGTAGAAGACTGGCGTGACAGCGGCAACCTGAACGGCATTATCCTCGACCTGCGCAACAACCCCGGCGGTGTCCTTGATGCAGCTGTGGATGTGGTCGACAGCTTTATCAGCCAGGGCCGGATTGTGTACACCAAAGGCCGGGTTCCCAGTGCTGAAATGAGTTACAGCGCCACCAACCATACCGCCGCCGGTAAAACGCCGGTAGTGGTACTGATCAACGGCGGCTCCGCATCGGCGTCAGAAATTGTCGCCGGTGCCCTGCAGGACCATCAGCGCGCCGTTATTGTCGGCACCCAGTCCTTCGGCAAGGGTTCCGTACAGAGTGTGCTGCCGATTACCGAAGACAGCGCCATCAAACTGACCACCGCGCGTTACTTCACCCCCAACGGCCGCTCTATTCAGGCACAGGGCATCACCCCGGACATCTGGGTGGAACAGAGTGAAGTCACACCATCGGAGCAGCGCTTCTACAAAGAATCTGATCTGCCGGGCCACCTGAGCAACCCCAATGGCAAAGCCAGAGAACAGCAGGCTGCTACTGAACAGAAAGGTGACAGCAAGGCCGACGCCATACTGAAAAAAGACTTCCAGCTGTACGAAGCGCACACCCTGCTGCGTGGCGTCACCATTCTGAGCCCGCGTCCGGAGTCCTGATTGACACACCCTGCCGTTCTGCTGCGGACCGTGCTGTTGCTGGCAGCACTGACCGCCACGCCGGCTGTCAGTGCCGCCCAGCTGCTGCTGATCATTGACGACATCGGCAACAACCGCCTGTCAGGTGAGCGCGCCCTGGCGCTGCCCGCCCCGGTGAATCTGGCGTTTCTGCCCCATACCCCGTTTGCAGCGCGGCTGGCCGACAGCGCCTGGGCGCAGGGTCACGGCATCATGCTGCACGCACCGATGGCCAATGAACATCATGCCCCGCTGGGCCCCGGCGGTCTGCAGACCGGCATGGATCAGCAGACCCTGCAGCAGACCCTGATTGACAGCCTCAACGCCGTCCCCCATGTCCAGGGCATGAATAATCACATGGGCAGCCTGCTGACGCAGAAAGCAGATGCCATGCAATGGGTGATGGATATCGCCCGCGAACGCGGCCTGTTTTTTGTCGACAGCCTGACCAGCCCGCGCAGTGTGGCACTGGCCCAGGCCAGGCAGAACGGTATCCCGGCACTGGGGCGGGATGTTTTCCTGGATAACGACAGAACTCCCCGGGCACTGCAGCAGCAGTTTGATCAGGCACTGCATCTTGCCCGCCGCCGCGGTTACGCGGTACTGATCGGCCACCCCTACCCGGAAACCCTCGACTTCCTGCAGCAGGCACTGCCGGCGCTCAGCGACGACGATGTCAGCCTCACCCGGGTCGATGATTTCCTTCGTCAGCGCCTGTGGGCCCGCATGAGCGCACCTGCCAGCCAGCCTTCACGCTATCTGCTGAACAGCAGCCAGACTCTGCAGCCATAAGACCTGCCCGTCAGGCTGGCGCCTGATGATTCCGTCCGCCCCAATACTTGTACCATGGTTCAGGATTGAGTAATCTCTGGCCATTGACGGGGGAAGCAGAATGATAAAAACACTCACCACCATGGCCTGCAGCGCTCTGCTGTTATGCAGCGCGGCGTCCGTCCGGGCCGCCGATGACTACACCACCGAGCTGTACGACCTGTACTGCACCGCCTGCCATGCCGTAAAGGCTTCCGGCGCACCTCAGGCTTTTACGGATGAATGGCGCGACCGCCTTGATCAGGGCATCGAAACCCTGGTCAGCCATGCCATTAATGGCATCGGCAATATGCCGCCTATGGGTACCTGTGTTGAATGCAGCGCCGAGGATCTGGCCAACATCATTCACTACATGGCACAGGAGCAGTAAGCATGAATTTCGACCGGATCAGACTTAACCGCCGTGACCTGCTAAAAGCCTCCGCGACGGCGCTGGTTGCCACCGGCACGGCAGGCGTCAGTGGCTGCAGCAGCAATGCCACAACGAAAGAAACACCGGGTATTACCGGCCCCGATGGCAAGCGCGTACTGCCGTGGAGCAACTGGTCAGGCAATCAGCACTGCCAGCCTAACCAGCGTCTGCTGCCGAAAAACGAAGAGGAATTGCTTTCTGCCATTAAAAACGCCACGCAGCCCATCCGCTGTGTGGGCTCCGGCCACAGCTTCAGCCCGCTGGTTCCCACAGACCATACCCTGCTGTCGCTGGCGCGCCTGCGCGGCGTGGAAAATGCCGATCCGCAGGCACTGGAAGCCGATGTCTGGGCCGGAACCCGCCTGTCGCAGCTGGGCAGACAACTGTGGCAGCAGGGCATGTCGACCATCAATCTGTCAGACATTGACAGCCAGACCCTCGCCGGCGCGCTGGCCACCTCCACACACGGTACCGGTAAACAGCTGGGCAGTCTGTCCACCCAGGTAAAGAGTCTGCGTATCGCCAGTGCCGCCGGTGACATCATCGAATGCAGTGCCGGCAGCAACAGCGATCTGTTCCATGCCGCCGGTAACCACCTCGGCGCCCTGGGCGTTATCAGCAAAGCCCGGCTGCGGACGGACAAAGCCTACTACCTGAAAGAATACAGCTGGATGATGACGGAAGATGAAGGGCTTGAACGGGCGCAGGAACTGCGTGACGCCCACCGTCATTATGAAATGTATGCCCTACCCCACGGCGATTACATGCTCGGCATTGCCATCGATAAAATTGATCCCGCCGCGATTCCGGACGTGCCGGCGGTGCAGAGCGGCGATGCCTATGAGGCCTTCCGTACCCTCGCCAACCTGATCGATTACCTGCCCTTTCTGCGCAGCTGGCTGGTGAACTTCGGCGCTGGCGGCGTGCAACCGGAAACCCGTTATGGCGCTTCGCACGAGATTTTCGGCAACCTGCGTGATATCCGCTTCAACGAAATGGAATACACAGTACCGGCCGAGGTTGGCCCGCAATGCCTGCGGGAAATTCTGCAGACCATCAAAAAGCAGAACATTCCGGTGGTATTTCCGATTGAGGCACGCTATATCAAAGGCGATGACATCTGGTTAAGCCCATTTTACCAGCGGGATGGCTTTTCCATCAGTTGCCATAACTTCCACGATAAAGACTATAAAAAATATTTTGCTGCCATTGAGCCGATTTTCTGGAAGTACGATGGCCGTCCGCACTGGGGCAAAATACACACCCTGTCAGCACCTGAGTTCCGCGCCCGCTATGAACGCTTTGATGATTTCCGCCGCCTGCGTGCTGAGCTGGACCCGCAGGGGCGGTTCCTCAATGACCATCTGCGCCATGTGCTGGGCGTCAGCTGAGGAAGCCCTGAGTGCAGAGCAGCAATAACTGATATACTGCCTGTCAGACAATCTGCAACCAGAAGTATCGCCATGAAACTGCTCCAGAAACTGACTCTGCTGATGCTGCTGGCAGGTCAGCCGTTTTTTCCGGCAGCGGCCACCGCGGAAACAGCGGCGATTTCTTCTCCGGTGGTGGTGACCTCCACGGTAAAACCCTGGGGACTGGTTGCCGCCGACGGCAGCAACTCCGGCATTCTGGTCGACTTCCAGCAAGTGCTGTTCAGCCGTGCCGGCATTCCTCTGCATAACAGCATGATTCCCTACCCACGGGTCATTCAGGAAATGTCCTCCGGCCGCGCCGATATGGCAGTGATGTTTGTCAGCCCGCTGTCCGAGCAGATTGCCGTATCACTGGGCAAGGTAGTCGAAGAACACATCATTATCGTCACCCGGGCCGATGCTCCGGATTATAAGACACTGGATGATTTCAGCGGCAAGGATGTCGGCCAGGTGCGGGGGTCGCGTTACGGCAACGACTTTGACAGTCAGCCCGAAATTCACCACATTCCGGTTACCGATGTCGATCAGGGGCTGAAAATGCTGCTCAGCGGACGCCTGGATGCCATGGCCAGCACCGAACATTCACTGCTGTATGCCATGTACACCACCGGCATCAGCAGTGACCGCGTGCGCATCGCCCTGCCGTTGTTTACCGCCCGCGCTGATCTCTATGTCATCCGCCCACAGCAGCATGCGCTGTGGGTACAACCCCTGCGCCACGCACTGCAGTCCATGCGCGAAGACGGCAGTCTGCAGCCATCCCTGTACCAGCGTGATTACTGGCCCTACGACACCTTCTGCTTTGCCGGCGGGCAGTGCCTGAACACTCACTGATTCAGAGGCTTAACGCCGCGCTTTACGGACAACATCGTAAGCGGTCTGAATTTCCTGCGTCTTTTCCTTCGCCAGTTTCATCATTTCTTCCGGCAGGCCTTTAGCCAGCAGCTTATCCGGATGATGCTGACTCATTAATTTGCGGTAAGCTTTCTTCAGTTCGTCATCCGTGGCGTCCGCCTTCACGCCGAGCACGGCATAAGCATTTTTTAACTGTGAGCCGGATGGTGGTGCGCCGCGGCGGCTGCCATAGGCCCGGCCGGCGCCACTCATGGCGGCCTGCACCCGGCCGTGAATCCATTCGAACTGAAATGGGCTCATACCCAGCTGACGGCAGAGTTTATCGAACAGGCGCCGCTCTTCCACCGACAGACGGCCATCGGCATAAGCCACACTGAGCTGAATTTCCATAAACATCTGCGCCAGTGCCGTACGCTGGGCAAACAGGTTGCGCAGCCGGGTCAGGTCACTGACCAGATCCAGTTCCGGATTTTTGCCTTCGGTAAAAAACTGAATGGCATCCTGACGCTGCTGACCACTCAGTCCCATCTGATTCATGATCTGAGTGGCGGCATTAATCTCTTCCTCACTGACGCGGCCATCGGCCTTCGCCAGCCGGCCCATTACGCGGAAGGTAGCGCGGAAAAAGATCTGCTGAATCTGAACCCGGCCGCTGCCGCCGTCACGGCTGCCCGGCGCCGGCCCGCCCAGCATCAGTCTGACCATAGCCTGATCCAGCAGATGACCGGCAAAGGCCCCGATCAATAAACCGAACGGTCCGCCGGTGAGCATACCGATCAGGCCTCCCAGAATTTTTCCGGCCCAGAATTTCATTCACACTCCGTCAGTTGCTGTTGCAGTTGTGCCAGCCGCTGCGGCGTACCGACATCCACCCACTGCGCCTGCAGATGTTCACCGCTGACCAGGCCACGGTCCATGGCCTGACGCAGCAGCGGAGCCAGCGGAAAGGCACCGGCCTGACAGCCACGGAACAGATCCGGATGCAGCAGCGACAGGCCGCTGAACGTCAGCCGCTGAGCATCTGCCGGCGCCTCATTCAGCACCCGCTGGCCACGCAGTGCAAAGTCACCACCAAGATTGTGTGACGGGTTATCCACCAGCCACAGATGGGCCAGTTCACCATCATTCAGTGTACCGCCGGTGTAGTCCCAGTCGGTCCAGACATCACCGTTAACCAACAGAAAAGGTTCGTGCCGGCGGCCGTTATCGGTCAACAGCGGCAGCGCATTAAAAATGCCCCCGCCGGTTTCCAGTGCATCTGCTTCGGCCGAGTACTGTATCCGCGCTGCAAACGCTGCACCATCACCCAGCTGCTGTTCAATCATACTGCCAAGATAAGCGTGGTTGATGACCAGGTCGGTCATTCCGGCGGCCACCAGCTTTTCAATATGGTGAACAATCAGCGGTTTACCGGCCAGTGGTAACAGGGGCTTGGGGCAGTGATCAGTGAGCGGCGCCATGCGGGTCCCGCGACCCGCGGCGAGGATCATGGCTTTCATTCGGCGCTGCTGTCCCGCACTCTGGGCAGATCGTCATTAACAGGCAGGGATTGCAGCTGCGGCAGCAGACGCTCATGCAGCCATTGGTGGAAATCAGCCAGTTCGGGATAGCGGCCACTCACTTCTGCCAGGTAGCGGCAGGTGTTGGGGATATCCGCCAGATAGCCGGCCTTGCCGTCACGCAGATTCAGGCGCGCGAAAATACCGGCCGCTTTCAGGTGACGCTGCATCCCCATCAGATCAAAATCGCGCTGGAACTGTGCCCAGTCTTTCAGATAGGCGCCCTGCGGCCGTGCCCGCTCCCAGTATTCGGCGGCCAGTTCATCGACCAGCGCTGCCGGCCAGCGCACATAACAGTCGCGCAGCAGGGACACCAGATCATAGCTTGCCGGGCCGGCAACGGCGTCCTGAAAATCAATCACGCCAAGCTGGCCATTGTCGCGCAGCATCAGATTACGGGAGTGAAAATCGCGGTGTACGACCACCTGCGGCTGTGCCAGTGCACTGGCCTGCAACAACGCAAACAGTTCATCGAACATGCTGTTGTCGGCGTCGCTCAGGGTCATGCCCAGCTGTTCCGCACACAGCCAGTCACGGAACAGGGCCATTTCACGCTGCAGCAGGTCAGCATCGTAAGGCGGCAGGCCGGTGAGCGGCAGATTCTGGATGTGCAGCAGCTGGGTAATAGCCTGACGGTACAGCGCCATCACCTCTGACGGCGCCGGCGCATCATCATGCAGTGCCGACCACAGCAGTGTGTCGCCGAAGTCTTCCAGCAGCATAAAGCCGCGCTCAAAATCGTGTGCAATCACCCGCGGCACCGCGATGCCGTGTTTATACCAGGCACGGGCAATGGCCACGAATGCCGGGTTATCTTCTTTGTCTGCCGGCGCATCGACGGCAATCCAGCTGTGGTCGCGGTAATGCAGCCGGAAATACCGGCGGAAACTGGCATCACCGGATACCATGGTCATTTCTGCTTTTACTTCATCGTCCGCATGACGACGGATATTGTCCGCCGCCCACTGTGCGAGATCTTCCCGCCGCTGATCCATGCTGGCCTCTCAGAGTCAGTCGTTCTAGAATTGGGCGCCTCACGGCACCCGTTGTTCCGGGAACCCGAAACCATGTAAAGGTTCCTTAGTGCGGATAAACAGCCACAGACCGTTTAACCTTTTATTAACCGGCCTAAGATAACACACTCAATATGAACAGGCGCTACACCCGCACATGACAGAAATCCGCTCCTACAAACGCCGTCCGGCACCCGGCCGTCGTCTGCTGCTGCACACCGCTCTGCTCTCTGCCGGTGGCCTGTCTGCCGTATCGCTACAGGCGCAGGACTATGCCCCGCTGAGCTGGTATCCAAGAGCTGAACTGAGCACAGATGAACAACAGGCACTGCCGGATTTCTGTTCCGGGAATTACCGTATCCCGGCGGTTCCCCCACTGACCGGTGGCGTCATAGAAGCAGAAGCCGATGAATCTGTTGTGAACAAACAGGGCGACAGCACCCTGACCGGCGATGTGGTGCTGAAACAGGAAGACCGCGTTCTGCGTTCCGATCAGACCCGCTGGTACCGCAGCAGCGGCCGTGGCGAATTTGAAGGCAATGTCTCGCTGACCTCCCCCGACATCGTACTGGAAGGTGACTCCGGTAATCTGGATCAGACCAGCGGCGAGGTGAATTTTTATGGCGCGGAATACTCTGTTCCGCAGCGTCATTTCCGCGGTACCGCCGACAGCATTGAAATGCACGACAGCGGACAGATGAAACTGACCCGTGCCACCTTCACCTTCTGTGAACCGGGTGATAACCAGTGGGATCTGGCCGCTAGCGAACTGAACCTGGATCAGGAAAGCGGTACCGGCAGCGCCTGGAATACCCGCCTGCGGGTGGAAGAGGTTCCGGTGCTCTACATTCCTTATTACCGCTTTCCCATCGACGACCGGCGCATGACCGGCTTCCTTGACCCCACCTTCACTGTTAATGAGCAGGGGCAGGCCGAAGATATCCGCATCCCCTTTTACTGGAATATTGCCCCCAACGCCGATGCCACCATCGCCCCACACCACATTCTCGACCGGGGTGTGGTCTGGGAATCCCAGCTGCGGCACAAAACCCGCTGGTTCGGTGATGGTGAGCTGAACTACGGCTACCTCAACAAAGATGCCACCGCAGACGAAGAACGCTGGATGATCAACTACACCCAGTCCGGTAATCTCGGCAGTGGCTGGCAGCACCGCTGGGTCTACAACCACCTCAGCGACAAAGACTATCTGAAAGATATGAACCCGATGGCGCCGGTAAACCGCACCACCCATATGCCACGCCGCGGGGAAATCCTGTGGAATCAGTCGGCCTGGCATTTTGATATCACCGCCGAAAGTTTCCAGACCGTCGACGATACTATCCTGTTGCAGAACCGCCCTTACCGCCGGCTGCCGCAGCTGAACCTGAGTTATGAACCGACAGTGATCAACCGCTGGCAGCTGAACCAGACCCTGCAGGCCACCCGCTTTACCCGCGAAGATGAAGCCGATATCGGCGGCACCACCCAGACCCTGAGCGGCTTCGATGCCCTGAACGGCGACCGCCTGCTGTCGGATACCGCCCTTGCTTACCCGCTGGAATGGCCATTCGGTTTTCTCACCCCCCAGGCTGAGTACCGTTACCGCAGCTACAGCCTGAGCAACGATGACGGGACCCTGACCGGGCTGAAAACAGACGTCAGTCACGGCGTTGCCCGTTACAGCGTCGATGGCGGCCTCTACTTCGACCGCGAATTCAACTGGTTCGGACAGGACTACCAGCAGACCCTGGAACCCAGAGTGTTCTGGGTAAAAAGTCCTTACCTGCAGGGCCAGGACAGTATTCCTAACTTTGACAGTGCGGCAACCACCGTGACCTATGCCAGCCTGTTTACCGGCGACCGCTTCAGCGGTGGCGACCGTCTTGCCGATCTCGATCAGGTCAGTACCGGTCTCACCACCCGCTTTATTAATGGCCGCGGGCTGGAACAATTCCGTGCCAGCGTGGGTCGCATCTGGTACAACGAAGACCGCCGCGTACAGCTGGATGGCAGTGACATTGCGGATGAAGACACCCGCGCCACCTCCAGTACACTGGCCGAAGTGGAGTGGAATCCGGACGAACGCTGGTCGCTTTACCACACGCTGGAATGGGACAATTACGAAGATTTCGCTGCCCAGCGGCGTTATGGCGTACGTTTTGCCGGTGCCAGCAACCGCTTCCTGAATGTCGCCACCAACACGGTGCAGACATGGAACTCGACGGATGAACAGGTCGATACCACCACCCGTCAACTGGACGCCGGGTTCTTCTGGGCCCTGAATGACCGCTGGGCCATTGTCGGCCGCCAGCTGCGCGATCTGCGCTCTTATGACGACGACGAACTGCAGCCGGTCAGCCCCGTACTGGAAGCACTGGCCGGCTTTGAATATCAGAACTGCTGTGTACGCACACAGTTTCTGTACCGGGAAACATCCCCGAAAGACACAGACGCCGATGCTGAATACAGCACCGATAAACGCTATGGCTTTATGATCAGCATTCAGCTGAAAGGACTTGGCATCTTCGGCGGCGGCACCGATGACATCATCAGCGAAGGCATAACCGGATACTCACAACGGCAATATCATGACTATTAAAAACCTGATTTTCAGCGCTCTGTTCACCCTCGCCAGTATCACCGTCCAGGCGGCCCCACAGCTGCTCGACGAAGTGGTGGCGGTGGTGGATGACGACGTCATTATGGCCAGCGAACTGAAACAACGCATGAACACCATCCGCCAGCAAAATCAGAATGACGCCATGCCAGCCGACGATATCCTGCGCGATCAGGTACTGGAGCGCATGATTCTGGAAAGCATTCAGCTGCAGATGGCTGACCGTGCCGGTATCCGCATCGGCGATGCCCAGCTTAACGAAGCACTGGGCCGTATTGCCGCGCAGAATAATATGACGCTGCCACAGTTCCGCAGCGCCATGGAAGCCGAAGGCGTGTCCTTTGCCCAGGCGCGGGAACAGATTGCCAATGAAATGCGCATCAGCCGTGTACAGCGCTATCAGGTCGGTGAACGCATCCAGATCACCGACCAGGACGTGGATTACTTCCTCGCCTCCGAGCTTGGCAAAATGGCCTCAGCAGCCGAATATCATCTGGCCCATATCCTGATTGCCGTGCCATCCGGCTCCGGTCCGTCAGACCTGCAGGCCGCCGAAAAGAAAGCGCAGGATATCGTGCGTCAGCTGCGTGACGGTGCCGACTTCCGCAAAATGGCCATTGCCCAATCCAGCGGCCGTACTGCACTCGACGGTGGTGATCTCGGCTGGCGTAAGGAAGCCCAGCTGCCGGGTATCTTTGCCCCGGTGGTACCGGGCCTGAAAGTCGGCCAGATATCTGAGCCGATCAAGAGCGCCAGCGGTTATCACATCGTCAAACTGATCGACAAACGCGGCGGCAATACCAAACTCATTACCCAGACCAAAACCCGGCATATCCTCATCCAGACCAACGAGCTGCGCGATGAACAACAGGCCGAAGCGCTGATCAACCAGCTCTATGAACGTCTGCAGGCCGGTGAAGATTTCGCCAAACTGGCCCGTGAATTCAGCGATGACCCGGGCAGCGGTTCGGCCGGCGGCGACCTCGGCTGGGTCAGCCCGGGCGACATGGTGCCGGAATTTGATGCCACCATGCAGGCCACTCAACCGGGCCATATCAGCGCACCGTTTGAAACCCAGTTCGGCTGGCACATCCTTGAAGTGGAAGACCGCCGTCAGACCGATGTCGGTGAAGAAACCCAGCGCAATCAGGTGCGCAACATGCTCTACAACCGCCGTTTCGAAGAAGAGCTGCCGATCTGGCTGCGCAAAATCCGCTCCGAAGCTTATGTCGATATCAAGGAAGGCGTATGACCGTACGTCTTGCCATCACCGCCGGTGAACCGGCCGGTATCGGCCCCGATCTGTGCATTCAGATTGCCCAGCAGGCCCACGACTGTGAACTGGTAGTGATTGCCGACCCGCAACTGCTGCAACAGCGGGCCGCACAGCTTGATCTGCCGCTGACCATCCGTCTGCTCGACGACAGCCAGCCGCCGCGCCCGGCTCAGGCCGGTGAACTCTGTGTCTGCCCGGTAGCCCTGCAGGCAGCCGTCAGCGCCGGTCAGCTCAATGTCGCCAACAGCCGCTATGTTCTGGACACCCTGACCACAGCGGTTCAGGGCGCGCTGGATAAGCGCTGGGACGGCATTGTCACTGCCCCGGTACACAAAGGTATTATCAACGAAGCGGGCATTCACTTCAGCGGTCATACCGAATACTTCCGCGATTACTGCGGGGTGGAAGAAGTGGTAATGATGCTGGCGACCAGCGATCTGCGCGTGGCGTTAGTTACCACTCACCTGCCACTGCGGGCGGTGGCGGATGCCATCACCCCGGAACGTATTGAGCGCGTGACACGGATTCTGGACCACGATCTGAAAACCTTCTTCGGCATTGCGACACCACACATTCTGGTAGCCGGGCTGAACCCTCATGCCGGCGAAGATGGCCACCTCGGCCGCGAGGAACTGGATATCATCATCCCCACCCTGGAGCGCCTGCGCCGCGACGGTCTGCACCTGACCGGTCCTCTGCCGGCCGATACCCTGTATACCCCGAAACACCTGCAGGGCGCGGATGCGACACTGGCCATGTATCACGATCAGGGCCTGCCGGTGCTGAAGTTTCATGGCTTTGGCCGCGCCGCAAATATCACCCTGGGGTTACCGGTAATCCGTACCTCAGTTGACCATGGCACCGCACTGGATCTTGCCGGACGCGGTACCGCCGACAGCGGCAGTCTGCTGACTGCCATCGACGTTGCACTGCAAATGGCCGCCTCTGATGACCAATAAGCATACTCCCAAAGCCCACGGGCACCGTGCCAGAAAACGCTTTGGCCAGAACTTCCTGCACGATCACCATGTGATCGATAAAATCGTGCGTGCCATCAGCCCGAAAGCCGATGACTGTCTGGTCGAGATCGGCCCCGGTATGGGCGCCCTGACCGAACCTCTGCTGGAAGCCAGTGGCAAACTGGATGTGGTCGAACTCGACCGCGACCTGATTCCTATCCTGCGCACCAGGTTCTTCAACTATCCGGATTTTCATATCCACGAAGGCGACGCGCTCAAGTTCGATTTCAGCACCCTGCTGCAGCCCGGCCAGCAGTTACGCATTGTCGGCAACCTGCCGTACAACATTTCCACCCCGCTGATCTTCCATTTTCTCGCCCACCACAGCATCGTGCGCGATATGCACTTTATGCTGCAGAAAGAAGTGGTCGAGCGCCTGGCTTCGGCGCCGGGCACCTCAGATTATGGCCGACTGGGCATCATGGCTCAGTACTACTGTAAGGTAGAGCCGCTGTTTATCGTCGGTCCGGGTTCCTTCAGCCCGCCGCCCAAAGTCGATTCTGCCATTGTCCGTCTGAGTCCATACGATGAACTGCCCTGCCCGGCCAAAGACGTGAAAACCCTGGAACGGGTGGTGCGCGAAGCTTTCAGTATGCGCCGCAAAACCCTACGCAACACCCTGAAGAACCTGATCAGCGCAGAACAGCTGGAAGCCCTGGGCATTGACACCAGCCTGCGGCCGGAACGCCTGACACTGCAGCAGTATGTCTGTATCGCCGATGCGGTGTACGATCTGCAGCAGGCAGAAGAAGGAGAATCATCATGAGCGGCAGCCAGGAACTGAGCGACAGCATTCAGGTCACCGTCGACAGCGAATATCTGGAAGAGCAGTCTGTACCGGAAGACGGCCGCTTTGTCTTCGCCTATCACATCCGTATCCGCAATCAGGGGGATCAGGGAGCCACCCTGCGCAGCCGCCACTGGTTTATCACCGACGGCGATAATGAAGTGCAGGAAGTCAAAGGCGATGGGGTAGTTGGTGAACAGCCGACCATCGAACCCGGTGAAACCTACCGCTACTCCTCCGGTGCGGTGCTCGCCACCCGGGTCGGCAGCATGCGCGGCTACTATGTGATGGAAGCCGATGACGGCACCCTGTTCCACGCCTCCATCCCGGTTTTTACCCTGGCTATTCCGCACGCGCTTAACTGAACAGATGTCGACCAAAGGATAACCATATGGCAATATACGCAATGGGTGATATTCAGGGTTGTTACGAACCTCTGCAGCGGCTGCTCGATCAGGTGCAGTTTGATCCTGCCCGTGACCAGCTGTGGCTGGCCGGCGATCTGGTTAACCGCGGCCCGCAGTCGCTGGAAGTGCTGCGTTTTGCCCGCAGCCTGGGGCACCGGGTCCGCTGTGTACTGGGCAACCATGACCTGCACCTGCTGGCGATCTATTATGGTGGTCATTCTGCGCGCAGTAATGACACACTCGCGCCCGTTCTTGGTGCAGAGGATGCCGCTGAACTGCTCGACTGGCTGCGTTTCCAGCCACTGGTTGTGCTGGATGAAGGCCGTGGCTGGTGTATGAGCCATGCCGGTATCCCGCCGGCCTGGAGTGTACGCAGAGCCCGCCGGCTGGCGCAGGAAGTGGAGGCCGTACTGCAGAGTGATGACTGCGCTGCGTTCTTCCGTGACATGTATGGCAACAAGCCGGACCGCTGGCAGACTGGCCTGCAGGGCATAAACCGTCTGCGGGTGATCGTTAACTACCTGACCCGGATGCGTTTTATCGATGCTGACGGAGTACTGGATCTGACCAGTAAGGAAGGTGCTGACACGGCTCCGGCCGGGTTTATCCCCTGGTTTGATGCCGCCGGGCGCAAGGCCTCCGCTGACCGTCTGCTGTTCGGACACTGGGCAGCACTGGAAGGCCGTGTCACCGTTCCTAACGTATATGCCCTCGACACCGGCTGTGTCTGGGGTGGACAACTATCGGCACTGAGGCTCGACGACCAGCAGTGGTTCCGGGTGCCATCTCAACCACCGGAGGTAAGTAAATGAGTGGTTTTCAGCGTATTACGGCAGGTGATGCCAAAGCCCTGCTCGAATCAGGCAAACTGAGTGTCGCCGACATCCGCGACGCCATGAGCTATCAGGTCGGCCATATTCAGGGAGCCAGCCGTGTGGATAACGACAACCTGGCGGACTTTATGGACACAGTGGGTAAAGATGACCCACTTCTGGTGTGTTGTTACCACGGTAACTCCAGTCAGGGGGCAGCACAGTTTTTTGCCGGCCAGGGCTACACCAAAGTCTACAGCCTGGATGGCGGTTACGAATTATGGAAGCTGGCCTTCCCTGACCTGTGTGAACGCAGTTAATGCCTGTCTGAAGCCCGCATCCTGCGGGCTTTTTCATTTTTATTCCCGCCTTTTCCCGCTGTAACTGCTGTTTATAAAAGACTTACTCTCATTACCAGCAGGGATAAACGGCACACTCGATGCATACTATTTTCTGAATCGGCAGTTTTTTGTCATCGGCGAACAACTGTTTCATTTAACTTTTTACTGGCCAGTGCCGGATAAAGTGAACCATACTGGTTTATCACAACAGAATTAACGACGGAATTTTATGTAACAAAAAGCTGCGACCAGCCTGAACAAGGTGTAAGAGAGGTGACATCATGAGCGTATTCAGCCGTTATAAAGACAGGTATCAGTCCACCCAGGAAGAGGTGATGAGCCTGCAGGACTACCTCGAACTCTGCAAACAGGACAAATCAGCCTACGCGACGGCCGCCGAACGCATGTTAATGGCAATCGGTGAACCTGAACTGATCGACACAGCAAAAGACATTCGTCTCAGCCGTATTTTTTCCAACAAAGTCATCAAGCGTTACCCCGCATTTTCTGAGTTCTACGGTATGGAAGAAGCCGTGGAAAATATCGTTTCCTATTTCCGCCATGCGGCACAGGGACTGGAAGAACGCAAACAGATTCTCTACCTGTTAGGCCCGGTTGGTGGTGGTAAATCATCGCTGGCTGAACGTCTGAAGCACCTGATAGAAAAAATTCCCTTTTACGCCATTAAAGGCTCACCGGTCTTTGAATCCCCGTTAGGCCTGTTTGATCCCGATGAAGACGCTCAGATTCTGGAAGAGGATTATGGTATCGCCAGCCGTTATCTCGGTAAAGTGATGTCGCCCTGGGCGGTAAAACGCCTGCATGAATTCGGCGGTGATATCAGCAAATTCGAAGTGGTCAAACTCTATCCCTCTATTCTTGATCAGGTCGGTGTTAGCAAAACTGAACCGGGTGATGAAAATAACCAGGACATTTCTTCTCTGGTCGGTAAAGTCGATATCCGTAAACTGGAAGACTTTTCCCAGGATGATCCGGATGCCTACTCATATTCCGGTGGCCTGTGCCGGGCCAATCAGGGGCTGATGGAATTTGTGGAAATGTTCAAGGCACCGATCAAGGTTCTGCACCCACTGCTGACCGCCACTCAGGAAGGTAACTTTAACGGTACCGAAGGCATGGGCGCGATTCCGTTTGAAGGGGTCATTCTGGCTCACTCCAACGAATCTGAATGGCAGGCGTTCCGTAACAACAAAAACAATGAAGCCTTCCTCGACCGGGTTTATATCGTCAAGGTGCCTTATTGCCTGCGCGTGAATGAAGAAGTCAGAATTTACGAAAAACTGCTCGCCAGCAGTTCTCTGGCCGACGCCCACTGCGCCCCGGACACCCTGAGCATGCTGGCTAAGTTTACCGTGCTGTCACGTCTGAAAGTGCCGGAAAACTCCAGCATCTATTCAAAAATGCGGGTTTACAATGGTGAGAACCTGAAAGATACCGACCCGAAAGCCAAGTCGATTCAGGAATACCGTGACGCCGCCGGTGTCGATGAAGGGATGAACGGTATATCCACCCGCTTTGCGTTCAAAATTCTGTCCAAGGTATTTAACTTCGATTCCACCGAAGTGGCCGCCAACCCGGTTCATCTGCTGTATGTACTGGAACAGGCCATTGAACAGGAACAGTTCCCGGAAGAAATTCACGACCGTTATCTGAATTTCATGAAGGAGTATCTGGTCACAGAATATGTCGACTTTATCGGCAAAGAAATTCAGACCGCTTATCTCGAATCTTATGCTGAATATGGTCAGAATATTTTTGACCGCTACGTGACTTATGCCGACTTCTGGATTCAGGATCAGGAATACCGGGATCCGGAAACCGGTGAAATGCTTGACCGTGTGGCCATCAATGAAGAACTGGAGAAAATTGAAAAAGCCGCCGGTATCAGTAACCCGAAAGATTTCCGTAATGAAATTGTGAACTTCGTACTGCGGGCCCGTGCCAATAACAATGGTAACAATCCGTCGTGGCAGTCGTACGAGAAGATGCGCGCTGTGATCGAGAAGAAAATGTTTGCCAACACAGAAGATCTGTTACCGGTTATTTCCTTCTCGGCCAAGTCGTCTTCTGACGACCGGAAGAAACACGATGACTTTGTCAACCGCATGGTTGAACGCGGTTACACCGAGAAACAGGTGCGCCTGTTATCCGAGTGGTATCTGCGGGTACGTAAGTCACAGTAAGCCGACCTGAAGGAGGGCTTTTATGTCCTACATTATCGACCGGCGTCTGAACGGAAAAAACAAAAGTACGGTGAACCGGCAGCGGTTTCTGCGCCGCTACCGGCAGCATATCAAGGAAGCGGTGGCGGACTCCGTCAACCGCCGCTCCATCACGGATATGGACCGGGGTGAGCAGATCAGTATCCCGACCCGTAACACCCATGAGCCGGTCATTACCCATGGCTCCGGCGGCAAGCAGCACCGGGTTTTTCCCGGCAACAAAGAATTCAATACCGGCGACGAGCTGGAAAAGCCGGAGTCCGGTGGCGGTGGCAGCGGCCCAGGTCAGGCCAGTGATCAGGGGGAAGGCGATGATGATTTTTCCTTTTACATCACCAAAGATGAATTCCTGAATTACCTGTTTGATGATCTGGCTCTGCCCAACATGATCAAGAAAACCCTGAGCCAGTCAAAAGACTTCAAAACCCGGCGGGCCGGTTTTGTCTCCGAAGGGACGCCGAATAATCTGTCAGTCGTCCGTTCGCTGCGTAATGCCCACGCCCGCCGTATCGGCATGACGGTCGGCAAACGGAAAAAGCTGAAAGAACTGAAACAGGAGCTTGCTGCACTGAAGCCGGCTGAAAACGACAGCCGTAAAGAAGTGCTGACACTGCTGGAGCAGATCGACACCCTGGAGAAGAAACTGAAGTCAGTCCCCTTTCTCGATGATCTTGATCTGCGTTACCGCAGTCAGGTGAAAGTGCCGACGCCCAGCAGCAAAGCTGTCATGTTCTGTCTGATGGATGTCTCCGGCTCCATGACTCAGGATATCAAGGATATTGCCAAGCGTTTCTATATTCTGCTTTATCTTTTTCTGCAGAAAAATTACGAACACATAGAACTGGTCTTTATCCGTCACCACACCAGCGCCAAGGAGGTGGATGAACAGGACTTTTTCTACTCGCGGGAAACCGGTGGCACCATTGTTTCCAGCGCGCTGAAACTGATGAAAGAAATCATCGACGACCGTTACACCAGCAGCGAGTGGAATATCTACGCGGCTCAGGCATCAGACGGCGATAACTGGGATGATGACTCCCCCCTGTGCGCACAACTGCTGGAGAAACAGATACTGCCGCAGGTACAGTATTTTTCTTACATTGAAATCACCCCCAACCAGCATCAGGCATTGTGGGAATCTTACTCCGGCTTGGAGAAGAATTTCCCGCACCATTTCGCCATGGCACAGATTCGCCAGTCCGGTGATATTTATCCGGTGTTCCGTGACCTGTTCGCCAAAGATCGTTATCAGGAGGCTGTATGAGTCATCCGCAACCTGACACCGGACGCCAGTATTTATCCACAGATTCGGAATGGACGTTTGAGCTGCTGGAAGTTTACGACCGTGAAATCGCACGCATCGCAGAACTCTACCGGCTCGACACCTATCCCAATCAGATTGAAATCATCAGCGCCGAGCAGATGATGGATGCCTACTCATCCATCGGTATGCCCATCGGCTATAACCACTGGTCTTATGGCAAACAGTTTCTGCATACGCAGAAAAATTATCAGCGCGGGCAGATGGGGCTGGCGTATGAAATTGTTATCAACTCCAACCCCTGTATTGCTTACCTGATGGAAGAGAACACCATGCCGATGCAGGCACTGGTGATCGCCCATGCCTGCTATGGCCATAATTCCTTTTTCAAAGGCAATTACCTGTTCCGTACCTGGACAGACGCCAGTTCCATTATTGATTATCTGCTGTTTGCCAAACACTATGTCCGCCAGTGCGAAGAACGCTACGGTGTAGAGGACGTCGAGCAGGTACTGGATGCCTGTCACGCGCTGCAGAATTATGGGGTTGACCGTTACCGCCGGCCAAAACCGATTTCAGCGGCCGAGGAAAAACTTCGTCAGAAAGAGCGCGAGGATATTCTGCAACAGCAGGTCAATGACCTGTGGCGCACTCTGCCGGCCTCACCGAAAGAGGAACAGAAAAAGCGCACCAAACGTAAATTCCCCGGCGAGCCTCAGGAAAACATCCTCTACTTCCTGGAAAAAAATGCGCCACTGCTGGCACCCTGGCAGCGCGAGCTGATCCGTATCGTGCGAAAAATATCACAGTATTTTTATCCACAGCGCCAGACTCAGGTGATGAACGAAGGCTGGGCCACCTTCTGGCATTATACGCTGCTCAACCATCTGTACGATGACGGCAAAATCACCGATGGCTTTATGATGGAGTTCCTGACCTCACACACCAATGTGGTGCACCAGCCGGGATATGATTCGCCCTATTACAGCGGTATCAACCCCTATGCGCTGGGCTTTAATATGTTTCAGGATATCAAACGCATCTGTGAAACCCCAACCAGTGAAGACCGTGAATGGTTCCCCGACATAGCCGGTAAAGACTGGCTGGATACCCTGCATTTCGCCATGCGTAATTTCAAGGATGAAAGTTTTATCCAGCAGTTTCTGTCACCGAAAATGATCCGCGATTTTCATCTGTTCAGTATTTTTGATGACGATGAAAAAGATCATTACCGGGTCGAAGCCATTCACAACGAATCCGGCTACTGCACTATCCGGGAAATGCTGGCGCGTCAGTACGATCTGTCTGTACGTGAACCCAACATTCAGATCACCGGCGTGGATATTGAAGGTGACCGCTCACTGACCCTGCGCCACACCATGCAGAATAACACGCCCCTGTCCGGCGATATTCATGAGGTCATGAAACACCTGCACTTCCTGTGGGGCTTTGATATTCATCTGGAAACCTTTCAGGACGACCGGCTGATCAAACGCCAGAGCTGCCCGGATATGAAAATACCGGTCTGAGCTGACGTAAAAAAGGCGCCGTTAAGGCGCCTTTTTTACGTCAGTCCGGTTTCCGGCCACTACCAGGCAATCACCATATCATCGCGCTGAATCGCCAGGTGTTCGGCACTTAACTGCATTTCTGCGACCACAAACTGTGGCTGCACCTGTTTGATCACCACTTCGGTTGCCATATCGGTCAGCTCGGTACGTGGTTCAAGATCAAGATTGTAGAAAGTGCCGGTCCGGTACACCTGAAACTTATCGCCCGGGCGGATACCGGCCCCGGCGCTGGCTTCAATGTGCAGACGCTTGCCACGGGCCCTGACGATACGTGCCATAAACGGCTGACAGCGCAGCACTTCATCGACATCATCCACCACGCTGACCAGCAGATCGCGGACTTCATGGCCATAATTGGTGTGCCAGAACTGTGGCGTGGCAAAACCGGTTTTCTCAGTAGCCGCGCGGGTCCATTCTCCCTGCGCCGAATAGCTGCGCTGGAACAGCATGGCGCCGCTCAGGCCGTCATGTACAAAGACATCCACCACAAACTGGCGCTGGTGCGATTTCTCATTCAGTCCCACCAGCGATAACCAGGGCAGATTGCTGGTCTTCACTTCATGCTGCGCCGCGACGCCGGCCATGGCCAGATCCCGTACCACACCGGAAACCACATACTGGGCGCCCAGCTGTGTGGCCAGCGCCACCGAGGTTGTCAGCCGCTGCTGTGCGGTTTCAGCCGATGGAGCGCGGCGCGGATCCTGATACAGGCTGATACGGCTGGCATCCAGCGCATGGATGGCACCGCGGTCATTAAGCGTATTCACCAGCACCCGTGGCAGATCCTGCTCAACATTCTGCAGAGCGCCCAGAGTTGCCTGCACCGGCTGCGCCAGTCCGAAGCCAGCCACCGCCACCGCTTTGCGGTAACGCTGAGTGCTGGCCGGACACATCGCCTGCGGGCTGACATCCGCACGGATTGCGACCTGATACAGGCCGCTGTGCTGATCTTCCCACAGCACTTCAACGTTCTTCAGCTGGGCCTGACTGCGTATCTGTACATCATCCTGCTCCACCACGCCGTGGCTCATCAGCTGGGTACTGCTCACCTGCGCACCAGCACGCAGGCTGGCCTGACGCATGGCATCTTTCAGCGCCTGTTCACGGGCAAAGGATACCGAGCCACTCAGAGGAGCTTCGCCGGTCACTTCCACCGTGATGGCCGCCGCCTGAAACGCCGTCAGTGCCGCGATTAACAGTATCAGGATACGCATCCCCTTCCTCCTTTCAGATCAGGCCTGATCACTCAATAAAGTAAAAACCGGTTTCCGGTACTGACGCTTCACCTTTCACTCGCTGACGCTGGCTGGAGGCAAACTGGCCGGCAGCAGAAGGGGCTCCCAGCGGGGCACGGCAGTCAACATTGAAACGCTGGCTGTCCATGGTCTGCAGACAGTTACGGAAGCCCTGATCAATCACCATTTCCAGCACGGTTTCGACACTGCCATCCGGCATCACATCGGTGGAAACCACACGCGCACCGTGCATATAAGTTTCAACATAGGTACGGAAGCGATCATTCTGCACCACCATATCTTTAACCGTGGTGCTGCCCTGAACGGAAGTACCGTAAACCCGTTCCGCCATGGCCCGGTAGGCATCCATTTTCGAGGCCCGGATCGCCATCAGGCGACGCTGAACTTCGGTTTTATTCTTCACCGTATCCATGGCGCCATAGCCGACTACCCGCAGGACCATCGGCGCAATCGGGTCAATTTCCTGTTCAACCGGCTGGAAGTAGGCTTCCGGTTCTTCTGCCACATTGTCTTCGCGCATAAAAGCGCCGGAGCAGCCCTGCATCAGCAGAACAGAGGTTGCAGCCAGCGCTGCAGGTAAAGGCCATTTCATACCGGTCTCCAAACTTCGGGGTCTTGTTAACGAGGTTGTCGGCAGCCGGCAGAAAATATTTAGGGCCCGGCTGCCTTTCTGCCCCTGCTCTTCACGGCCCGCCGTAATAACCGGTCCGGCAACTGATGCCACTGGTACAACGCCAGACCGCCCAGCAGGCAGGCAGCGCCGCCGGCAGCACTGGCCGACAGACGTTCATCTTTCAGCCAGTACCCCCAGAACACAGCCAGTACCGGAGCAATCAGCGTAATCAGGGTAACCCGTGAAGTAGGCAGGGACTTGAGCACATAGAAGTACAGCATAAATCCCAGCAACGAGCCGAAAATAACCAGATAACCAAGGCCGGCCGCCGCTTCTGCCGGCCACTGCTGCGGAATATGAATACCGAACAGCGGAATGGTCAGCACATAGCCCAGTGATGACACCCACAGGGTGCCACTGGTCTGCACCAGTGGATGCAGGCCGGCATTCACCTGCTTGACCCACACCGCACTGGCGGCAAAGCAGAACACCGACACCAGTGTCCCCAGCACTCCGCGCCAGGCTCCGGCATCCAGACTCAGGCGCGCAGACACCACCATCCACAACCCGGTCAGGGCAAATATCAGTGCCACCATTCTGGCCGGCGTCAGCTCACGTTCCTTCAGCCAGACCCAGGCCAGTGCACCGGACAGCATGGGGGCCAGCCCATAAATCACCGAGATCAGACCGGACGGAATGTAATGCGCTCCCCAGTACACCGCCATCATGGCAGCATAAATACCGAGCGAACCGGCGACATAGCTGCGCAGAGCCTGGCGGGTCAGCAGCAGACGCTGCCGCAGCAACCATAACAAAGGCAATGACAGCAAGGCACTGAGCCACATCCGCAGACTGACTGCGGTATAAAAATCCAGTCCGCTCTGGCTGAACTGAATGGCGATGGGCGTCGTCGACCAGATAAAGACAACACCCAGATAGGCAATAAGTACTGGCATGAAATAAATCCCTGAAAACGGGAAGGAACACGGGACACGGACACAAAAAAGGCCGCGTTAAGCGGCCTTTCCGGTATTAACTGATCCGTTAACCCATTGACCGCCCATCCACCGGAGAAACACAGCGCAGCGCTGCCGCACGTGCTTCGGCACGGGGAGCAGACATCGTTGGCAGCACTGGTTGCAGCAGGGTGACAGTCATAGGAATTACATGGAATTACGATATAAATACACACAGAAGCATAAAGGCCGGCATTCAGCTGTGCAAGTCTTTCATCAGAGTCTATGCTTTTCAGTACACAAAAACTGCAGGCCGACGCACTATGACTAATGATAAGTCATTCAGTTTCAACTGCAGAAAAATATTCCGGTGCAGGAATGCGCCGTGACAGATTTATCCGTCTGAACGCACAGGAATTTCATGATGATTAAACGCTCTCTGCTGGCAGTTTCCATCGCTGCTGTCTCTTCCCAGGCTGCTTATGCGGCACCCTTTATGCCAATGGATGCCCGCGGTCTGGCGATGGGTAACACAGGTGTTGCCAGTGCCAAGCGCGCCCATGCACCAGCGTACAACCCTTCCCTGCTGTCACAGGCTGCTGAAGACGATGATTTTGCCCTGATTTTTCCTCAGCTCGGCGTCAACCTGTCTGATGAAGAAGAAATTGCCGATGAGGCTGAGCGGATCAGCGATGAAATTTTCCCGGCATTTGAAGATGCAATTGAAGGTGTTGCCGGCAGCTCCGCAGGTCTGGACGCCAACATTGACACTCTGACCCAGGATATTGCTGCCCTCGAAACCGCACTGTCTTCCGGTAATATTTCCAATATCCAGACAGCACAGAGCGACCTGGCTGACAGCCTGAATGCTGTGGATGGTGACTTGGTTACCACTCAATCAGCCGTCAGCGATCTGACCGATTCCCTGAACAGCATTTCCGGTAACCCGCTGTCCGGCCGCCTGGGTGTTGGTGCCGCACTGGCAATCCCGAGCAAGAAATTCGCAGCGGCAATCTCCCTGTCCGGCACTGCCAATGTATCCGCCAGAATCAATTTTTCAGATCGTGACCTGTCACTGCTGAACAGTTATGTTCCGGCAGCTCAGGGCTATGTTGATGCTGCCGAGCAGGTCAACACCGCCATCAGCGATGCTACCGCAGACGGCACTGTGACCCCCACTGAACAGACTGCGCTGGAGAATTCTGTTAATGCTCTGCAGAACTACGACTACAGTAGCGGTGATACCGCCATATTTGAAAATGGCGCACTGACCGACGAAGCCAGTGATGCCAACCTGACCTCCACCGCACAGGTTGTAGCGGTATCGGTCGTGGATCTCGGCCTGTCATTTTCCCGTGAATTTACCTTTGGCGAGGAAAAAGTGGCCATTGGTATCACGCCGAAGCTGCAGAAAATTTCCACCTATCACTACGCCGAAGAAGTGGATGGTTTTGAAGACGTGGAATCCGATGACATTGAAGATTCCAAAGAAGATTACAGCAAAGTAAACCTGGACCTGGGTGCTTCCTGGCGCTTCGGCAGTGACGACCAGTGGATGCTGGGTCTGGTGGGTAAAAACCTGCTCGGCGGCGAATTTGATTACGCTGATACCGTCGTTACCCCGAAAGACGAAGATGGCAATATCAATGGCCTGCCATACACCATTGAAGGCGGTACCGTTTCACTGGATCCGCAGTACCGTGCCGGTATTGGCTATCATGGCAGCTGGTTTAACGCCGCACTGGATGTCGACCTGGCCGAAAACGATCCGATCGCGTTTGAAAATCCGACTCAGTATGCATCACTGGGTGTGGAACTGGATGTGTTCAGCACCCTGCAACTGCGTGCCGGTTACCGCACCAACCTGAGCGTATCCAACGCGGAAATCGTTTCTGTTGGTTTCGGTCTGTCCCCGTTCGGCATTCATCTGGATGTTGCCGCCATGGCGAACCCGAACAATGTCGAGCAGGAAGCCGGGGTTGCCCTGGAAACCGGTTTCTACTTCTGATCCGGATTATCTGCACCACCCCCAGAGGGCCGGCTTATGCCGGCCCTTTTCTTTCCGGTGCCTTTCTGCAGTAAAGTATCGCCTTTACCTTCACCGGTGACAGAGACAATCATGCAGATATATCTGGTCGGCGGCGCCGTGCGCGACGCATTACTCAACCTTCCTGTGAAAGACCGTGACTGGGTTGTGGTCGGTGCCACGCCGGACGAACTGCTCGCCCGGGGGTTTCAGCAGGTTGGTGCCGACTTCCCCGTCTTCCTCCATCCGGATAACCACGAAGAACACGCCCTCGCCCGCACCGAACGTAAATCCGGCAAAGGTTATCAGGGCTTTGATTGCCGCTTCAGCCCCGACATCACACTGGAAGAAGACCTGCTGCGCCGTGACCTGACCATCAATGCCATGGCCCGTGATGAGGCAGGCCATATTATCGACCCTTATGGCGGCCAGCAGGATCTGCAGCAGCGTCTGCTGCGTCATGTATCGCCGGCCTTCAGTGAAGACCCGCTGCGGGTTCTGCGTGTGGCCCGCTTTGCTGCCCGCTTTGCCTCACTCGGTTTCACCATCGCACCCGCCACCATGACCCTGATGCAACAGATGGTCAGCGCCGGCGAACTGGATCACCTGGTCGCCGAGCGGGTGTGGACCGAAACCCGCCGCGCGCTGGGGGAAAAAACACCGCAGGTGTATTTTCAGGTGCTGCGCGACTGTGGCGCACTGGCGGTGTGGTTGCCGGAGCTGGATGCCCTGTTCGGTGTGCCACAGCCGGAGCAGCATCACCCGGAAATTGATTGCGGTGTCCACGCTCTGTTGTCGCTGCAGGCTTCCGTTTCACTCAGCGCAGACGTCAGTGTGCGCTGGGCAGCACTGATCCACGATCTGGGCAAGGCCCTGACCCCGGCAGACGAATGGCCACGGCATATTGGCCATGAAAAACGCGGTCTGACGGCCGTCAGAGCGCTGTGTGCCCGGTTAAAAGCGCCGAAAGACGCCACCGAACTGGCGCTGCTGAGCTGTGAATTTCACACCCATGTGCACCGCGCCACGGAACTGAAAGGCGGCACCCTGAACAAGTTGTTCAACCAGCTGGATGCCTGGCGCAAAGCGGAACGTTTTGAGCAGTTTCTGCTGGTGTGTGAGGCCGATGCCAGAGGCCGCACCGGGCTGGAAGAGCAGCCCTATCCACAGGCGGACTACATGCGTAACGCACTGCAGCAGGCAGCAGCAATCAGCGCCAAAGATATGCTGGCACAGGGATTACAGGGCGCGGCAATACGTGAAGGGCTGGATCAGGCGCGCAGTGCCCGCCTGCAACAGTGGAAAGATCAGAGCGCCGGGCTCAGCGACTGATCCTGTCTGAGCGGATACAGCGGCTGCCCGGCCAGCGGTGGCCAGAAATCACTTAACGGCCGCCCACTCTGAGGGTCCAGCCCCTGTGGAAAGATATCCAGCAGCGGGCGCAGTACAAACGCATATTCGCGGATATCACTGCGCGGCAGCTGCAGACCGGAAAAATCCCCCACCCAGTCATTGTAAAGAAGAATATCAATATCCAGCAGGCGGGAAGAAAACTTAACGGCATCCAGCGGCCGGCCAAAATCGTATTCTATCTGCTTCAGGTCAGCCCGCAGCTGCAGCAGGCTGCAGTCACATTCGATCTCAACCACCAGATTGATAAAGTCCGGACCATTGAACCCCAGTGCCGGTGAACGGTACCAGGGGGATTCACTGAGCAGGCGGTAATCCTGTGCCAGCCGGGCAATGCCAGCGGCCAGATTCGGTTCCGCTTTCAGATTGGACCCCAGTCCGAGAAATACTCTGGCCATATCAGTGACTGCCCCGTTCAATACATAAACCAACCGCCCGCGCCTGTGGCACGACCGCCGGTTTTTCCACCTGCAGACGCAGCCATGGTATGCCGAACTCACTTCTCAGGACATCCGCCAGATGCTCAATCAGGGACTCCAGCAGCTGAAAATGCTTCTCAGCCACAAAACCTTCAATAAATTCTGTCACAGCCTGATAATTAAGCGCATGCGTCAGGTCATCGGTGGCTGCCGCCATTCCGATATCCCAGGCCATTTCCAGATCAAACACCAGCGGCTGACGCACCTGCTTTTCCCAATCGTAAACACCAATCACCGCATCGACTTTCAGACCGCGGATAAACACCTTATCCATGAGCAACTCCATCAACCGGCGGCAGAGAGGTCATCGGCCAGCGTGGCACCACCGCAACCGCCAGCCCGGAATGCTCCCCGGCCAGCAGACGCTGGGTACCGGCATAAGCGATCATCGCACCGTTATCAGTGCACAGTTGCGGACGCGGGTAATACACAGCGCCCTGCAGCGCCTCCGCTGTTTGCCGCAGTTTCTCGCGCAGACGCTTATTGGCGCCGACACCGCCGGCAATAATCAGGCGATTGATGCCGGTCTGTTGCATCGCACGTTTGCATTTGATCGCCAGAGTATCGACCACAGCGGCCTGAAAACCCGCGGCGATATCGGCTTTGTCCTGTTCCGCCAGTACACCATCCACCGCCTGCGCCAGAATGGTGGTGCGGGTAAAGGTCTTCAGGCCACTGAAGCTGAAATCCAGCCCCGGACGGTCGGTCATCGGTCGCGGGAATTTAAAGCGTTTGTCATCACCACTGTCCGCCAGCCGACTCAGCGCCGGTCCACCAGGATACGGCAAACCCATCATTTTCGCCGCCTTATCAAAGGCCTCACCGGCCGCATCATCCAGCGACTCCCCTAACAGGTGGTAACGGCCAATGCCGTCAACCTGAATCAGCTGGGTGTGTCCGCCAGACACCAATAAAGCAATAAAAGGAAATTGCGGTGGGTTATCTTCCAGCATCGGCGCCAGCAGATGACCTTCCATATGATGCACGCCCAGCGCCGGGATATTCAGCGCCCAGGCCAGACTGCGCCCCAGACAGGCACCGACCAGCAACGCACCGACCAGTCCCGGACCGGAGGTATAAGCCACGGCGTCGAGATCGCCAAAACCGAGGCCCGCTTCATCCAGCACTTCACGGATCAGCGGACGGGCTTTGCGGACATGATCGCGGGAGGCCAGCTCGGGCACCACACCGCCGTATTCCGCATGCAGGGCAATCTGGGAATACACCCGATGCGCCAGCAGGCCCTGTTCGCTGTCGTACAGCGCAATACCAGTTTCATCACAGGATGTTTCCAGGCCCAGAACCCGCATAGCCGACCTCATATCAGATAAGGGCGGCAATGATACTGCCGCGTCCCAACTGATGCCAGCCGCAATCTGAAGCCGGGTGATGAATGACCGGCAGAAAGCGGGCTTTGCATTCTGTTGTTAAAGACTATAGAATGCCCGCCCTCTGACTGGGGCCTGTGGTTTCCCCGACAACAAAACTGAACAAATTTTTAGTAGGTGATTGGATGCCAGCTGTAAAAGTTAAAGAAAACGAACCATTCGACGTAGCACTGCGTCGCTTCAAGCGCTCCTGCGAGAAAGCCGGTGTACTGTCTGAAGTACGTCGTCGCGAGCACTACGAGAAGCCAACCTGGGTTCGTAAGCGTAAAGCCGCTGCTGCTGTTAAGCGCCACCTGAAAAAGGTACAGCGTGAACAGCGCAAAATGATCCGTCTGTACTGATCACAGACTATCAGGGACCACTATGAGCACACTGGTAGAAACCGTTAAAGCCGCCGTAAAAGACGCCATGCGCGCCAAAGACAAACCACGTCTTTCCGCCCTCCGTCTTATTACCGCTGAGTTTAAAAAGGTTGAAGTGGATGAGCGTATCGAAGTCGATGACGCCCGTGCTCTGGTAATCCTCGATAAAATGACCAAACAGCGTCGCGACTCCATTACCGCTTACCGGGATGCGGGCCGCGATGAGCTGGCAGATGCCGAACAGTTCGAAATTGACGTACTGAGCGAATTTCTGCCAGAAGCCTTGAGCGAAGAAGAGTTGGCCAAACTGGTGGCTGATGCGATTGCACAGTCCGGTGCTGCAGGTATGCAGGACATGGGCAAAGTCATGGGCATCCTGAAACCACAAGTGCAAGGTCGTGCCGATATGGCACAGATCAGTCAACTGGTTAAGTCTCAACTGGGCTGATTCCGCTGCGGGCACAGAAGAGCGCTGCTCATCACAGGTGAGTGGCGCTTTTTGCGTTTCCCGAGATTAATTCCCGTCAAGCGCTGCAGCAACAGACCCTCCGCAGACAGCCAAAATGTCACCGAGGCCGTTGCGGCAAGACAGAAGCAGACGGGCGAGCGGAGTTTATAAAACATCAATATCCGCTTTACTCCCCCTTCGGGCGCCCTCCAGATTCTGGAGAATCCAGTGAGCATCTTGTAATGTTCAACACAGCTGCAACAACGCAGGTAGTTTTTTGATGGCTGGCCGTATTCCGCAATCTTTTATCGATGACCTTCTTGCCCGTGTCGATGTCGTCGACGTGGTGGACAGTCGCGTCAAGCTGAAAAAGACCGGTAAAAACTACTCCGCCTGCTGTCCGTTCCATAACGAGAACACCCCCTCCTTCACAGTCAGTCCGGACAAACAGTTCTATTACTGTTTCGGCTGTGGTGCGTCAGGAACCGCGCTGAAGTTTGTGATGGAGTTCGACGGCCTGAGCTTCCCCGATGCGGTGGAAAAACTCGCCTCCCAGGCCGGCATGGAAGTCCCGCGCGAACAGGCCAGCTTTGAAGCCCGTCAGGAACAGCAGCACCAGCCGCTGTTCGGCCTGATGCAGAAAGCCGGGCACTACTACGAGCAGATGCTGCGCAGCCATGAGAAAAAGCACCGCGCCGTGGATTACCTGAAAAACCGCGGCCTGTCCGGCAAAGCTGCCAAATTCTTTGGTATTGGTTACGCCCCGCCGGGCTGGGACAATCTGCAGGATTTTCTCGCCGGCAACGGCGACAAAGACAGCATAAAGCAGCTGATTGCCTGCGGTATGCTGATCGAGAAAGAAGATGGCCGTACCTACGACCGTTTCCGCGACCGTATTATGTTCCCCATCCGCGATGCCCGCGGACGTTACATCGCCTTCGGCGGCCGCGTGCTGGGGGATGAAAAGCCCAAATACCTGAACTCACCGGAAACCCCGATCTTCCAGAAAGGCCGCGAACTTTACGGCCTGTATGAAGCACGCAAAATCCGTCAGAAACTGACCCGCTTTGTGATTGTGGAAGGCTACATGGATGTGGTGGCACTGGCTGAATTCGGCATTCATTACGCCGTGGCAACGCTCGGTACCGCAACCAGCGAACACCACTTACGCCGGCTGTTTAAAATCGTGCCGGAAGTTATTTTCTGCTTTGACGGTGACCAGGCCGGACGCACGGCCGCCTCCCGCGCCATGGAAACCGTTCTGCCGGTGCTCGACGACGGCCTGCAGGCACGCTTCCTGTTCCTGCCAGACGGCGAAGACCCCGACACCCTGGTCCGGCGTGAAGGCAAAGCTGCATTCGAAGAACGCCTGAACAACGCAGTTCACCTGCCGGAGTTCCTGTTTGATCACCTCAAGGAACAGGTCGACTTCGACACCCTGGACGGCAAGGCCCGCCTTGATCAGCTGGCAGCACCACTGATCAACCGGTTGCCGCGCGGCACCACACTGCGCAACCTGATGGAAAAATCCCTGCAGGATCAGATCGGCACCGAAAGTGCGGCGCTGAAGAAACTGGAAAACCAGCCCCAGCCAGCAGCTTCAGCCACCGCCGCATCCACTGCAGAGCACACGCCCAGCGAACCGGAATACCTGCACGATGAAACACAGCAGGCTGAACCGCCAGCCATGGATCACAGCGCCGACAACCTGGCACCACTGGTGTATAAAGCTCTGACAGCACTGGTCCGCCAGCCGGCACTGGCCGGCAAACTGGCACTGCCGGAGGCTGACCCGGAAAGCGAAAACGAACGCCTGCTGCTGGAAGTGCTGAAGAAACTCAAAGCCGCTCCGCAGCAGAGCAGTGTCGGCCTGCTGATTCAGTGGACCGGTTCGCCCTACCAGGCAGAGCTGCAGCAACTGGCCGACAACCCGAACTCCAGAATCATGCCGTCAGCCTCAGACATTGCCGAAGTCCTGAAACAGATGAGCGCCCGCAAACTGAGCGCAGAAATCCGTCAGTTTGCCCAGCGCATGGAGCGCGGCGAAAAACTCAATCAGGAAGAGCGCGCCCTGTGGCGCGAGAAGCAACGGCAACTGCACAGCATTCAGAAAAAACGCGCGCGTATTTACGCCCGCCCATAAAAGGGCTGATTTACCTGCCGGATCGGAAAAATGTGCGCTATTTGCGCTTCTTACCCTTGAGATCCGGCTGATGAGCCCTATATTAAGACCACCGCCGGAATAACCGCTGAACAAGCTGGCCGGCAAACACAATCACTGCAGCAGCGCAGCACTCAACGTGACCAAGAGCCAAGCGGCCAGCACCGGTACTCAGGGCATATCTCCGCCATACCGGGCACAGATTCACGCGATCTGACCTTGCTGAAGATGTTGAAGCATGTGACCGGCAACGGGGAACCTGTGAATTGCACAAATTCCTGGGAACCACGGGGCTATGCTATGGCCTAACAGTCGGTTAAAAGTTATACTTCGGCGTTTTTCTTCCGCCTTTAAAAATCGGAACACAGGGCTTATATGTCAGCGAATACGCATCAATCCCGTCTTAAAGAACTTATCGCCAAAGGCAAGGAGCAGGGCTACCTCACCTACGCCCAGGTCAACGACCACCTTCCGGACGACATTGCCAACCCGGATCAGGTCGAAGACATCATCCGCATGATCAACGACATCGGGATTCCGGTCTCTGAGGTTGCACCAGACGGTGAAACTCTGTTCATGAGCGATGCTGCTGATGACGCGGCAGCAGAAGAAGCTGCTGCGGCACTGGCATCGGTTGAGTCCGATGTCGGCCGCACCACCGACCCCGTACGTATGTATATGCGTGAAATGGGTACCGTTGAGCTGCTGACCCGTGAAGGCGAGATCGTTATTGCCAAGCGGATCGAAGAAGGTATCCGTGAAGTGATGTCAGCACTGGCGTACTATCCGGGCGCCGTGAACATCATCCTGAACGCTTTTCAGGAAGCAGAAGAAGATCCGAATCGTGTCGGTGATATTTTCTCCGGCTTTATCGATCCGTCCGACGTTGACCCGGAACCGGGTCCACAGTCCGGTCCGGATGCCAGCACCAGCTCTGACGACGACAGCGACAGTAACGACGACTCAGACGATGATTCCGACGACAGCGAAGACAGCGGCATTGATATGGCCGAAGTCTCCCGTCGTTTCAATGAAATCCGTGACGCCCGTAACGCCATGGATAAAGCGCTGGAAAAATACGGCCGTGAGCACAAGAAATCGGAAGAGGCTATTGCCCGCACCGCAGAACTGTTCGCGCCGATCAAGCTGACGCCTAAATACTTCGACCAGCTGGTCAGTGAAGCCCGCATCGCTCTGGAGCAGATCCGTCTGCAGGAACGCCAGATCATGGTGATGATGACCCGTAAATGCGGTATGGACCGTAAGGACTTCATCAAAGGCTTCCAGGGCAACGAAGTGAACAACGACTGGATCGAAGCCCTGATCGCTACCGGTAAACCTTATGCTGCCAAGCTGGATACCTATAAGCTGGAAATCTTCCGTGCGCAGAAGAAAATCAAGGCAGTCGAAGACCGGGTAGGCCTGAGCATCCCGGCAATCAAAGAAGTAAACCGCCGTGTTTCCATTGGTGAAGCCCGTGCCCGCCGCGCCAAGAAAGAAATGGTTGAGGCTAACCTGCGTCTGGTTATCTCCATTGCCAAGAAATACACCAACCGTGGTCTGCAATTCCTCGACCTGATTCAGGAAGGTAACATCGGTCTGATGAAAGCGGTCGACAAGTTCGAATACCGCCGTGGTTACAAGTTCTCGACCTACGCTACCTGGTGGATCCGTCAGGCGATCACCCGTTCCATTGCCGACCAGGCGCGGACCATCCGTATTCCGGTGCACATGATCGAAACCATCAACAAACTGAACCGCATCTCCCGTCAGATGCTGCAGGAGATGGGCCGTGAACCAACACCGGAAGAACTGGCCGAGCGTATGGAAATGCCGGAAGACAAGATCCGTAAAGTCCTGAAGATTGCCAAAGAACCAATCTCCATGGAAACCCCGATCGGTGATGACGAAGATTCACACCTGGGCGACTTTATCGAAGATACTCATTCCGAGTCTCCGCTCGATACAGCCACCTCCGACGGCCTGACCGAAGCCACCCGCTCCGTTCTTTCCGGCCTGACTGCACGGGAAGCCAAGGTACTGCGTATGCGTTTCGGTATCGACATGAACACCGACCACACCCTTGAGGAAGTCGGTAAACAGTTCGACGTTACCCGGGAACGTATCCGTCAGATTGAAGCCAAAGCGCTGCGTAAGCTGCGTCACCCTTCACGCTCTGACCACCTGCGCTCCTTTATCGACGAGTAACCACCCGTCGACCGGAAAGCCCGCCCTGTGCGGGCTTTTTTGTGGAAAATCAAAGGGGTGGCGATCAGTGTACAAGCTGCTTATAATGCCCCTGCTGATTGGATCAGCATCTTTTCTCATCCGGGGACAGCTCCGGCCGGACACGGATGCAGTAAAGGGCCTGTAGCTCAGTTGGTTAGAGCACACGACTCATAATCGTTAGGTCCTCGGTTCAAGTCCGAGCAGGCCCACCAGAAAAACCCTGTAAAAACAGTGAATTAGCGGTAAATCAGCCGCTTTTTTATTGCCTGTCAACAGCGTGTCAATTGCGTGTTTTCCTGTCTTTGTGTCAATTCCTGTGTCAAATTTTCACGCTTACGCCGCGCTTTCCCGCACACCTGTGCAATCATCCAGATCCGCAAAAACTCTGGCTCGCCGGAATAGCTTTCCGCACTTAGCGTGGATGCCATAACGCGGCTTTGTCCTCAGTACCGGGAAGAGCCCCGGTATTAACCCCATCGCCAGCCAGGGGCCGGAAATCTGGTTTAAGCTACTGCAACGGAAGCCGCTTACATTAGCTTCGCTTGCGGTATTGGTATGAGTTAACCAGTTCAGGTCAGAGTATTTTTCCATCAGTCAGATACTGAAGCACAACCCCGGCAACGCCATGATCCCGTACGATTTTCCGGTGACCCAGTTTTTCCGCCGTCCATAACATAGACCCCTTCAGTGAATGATGAATCTTCGTTGCCGCGGCATAGGGAACCTCCAGGTCGTCACGCGCGTGTATCAGCAATGGTGGGAATTCATTGCCCTGCAACATCGCCGCAACATCCAGTTCTTTCGACGGACGTCCCACTTCGGTTTCAACATAGTGAATAAAACGACGGGTACATTTATCCGACAACCCCATAAAGCCGGCAAAGCCACACAGGGTCTCATACAGAACCGCCGGTGAGGATATCAGTACATAACGCCCCAGTTGCACTCCCTTATCACGGGCGATCGCCAGGGCCGCCCCTCCCATGGAATGACCAATGGCACCGTAAAAAGGTCCGAATGCAATATCGGCCTGAACAATGGCTTCAGCAAACTCTGCCGGGTTCGCTTTATTGCCGCATGACTCGCCATGCATGGGCGCATCAATGGCGATAACTTCAAAGCCACTGTCAGCCAGTACCGAGGCAATGCCATACATCTGCGTCGCCCGGCTTTCCCAGCCATGCATAATAAGAATACGTTCCGGGCTCCCCTGCCCCCAGCACAGAGCACTGAGACCGGGGCCAAACGTGCAGCGTACGCCCGCCAGTTCAGCCTCCGCTTCCCAGTCTTTCGGTGCAAAGCGGCGTGGTGACAGAAACAGCCTGGCCATATCTTTCGAGACTTTTTCCGGTGCCACAGCCCCCAGCATTCTGTTCTTTGCCCGTAATAAGCGGATTGCATTCATAATCAAACCCTTTAAAACGATGTGTGCCAGCCAGCGATCATCCGGCATGCATCGGTGAACTGACCAAAGGAGCCCTGCTGATCACCATAAAAGTAATCCCCCCGCCCATACCGACCAGTTATCATTCACCCGGCAGGTAACCTTAAATTCAGGCTGATTTTCATGGTATGCCGGATACTGTCCTCACGGCGTACCACAGCATCGTCATAATCCGTGATATGACGGTGATACAGCTGATAGCTGATCATGGTGTCCGTAATGCCCTGATAATCGAGCCCGATAACATAAGCCAGTTCAGGGTTGTTACGGATACCTTTATCCACCAGATCATCACGGATAAAGCAGGCATCGGTGTAATAACCTGCTTCCAGCCGTATTACCCAGTCAGAGAAAGCATTTCTGGCCGTCACACCCCAGAGCGTGCTGCGCTCATAAACGGGTCTGACATCAACCACCGGAGTGACAGACGAAGTGTCCAGACTGCGGTAGATCACTGCATTGTCCTGAAAGAAGCGGAAGTAATTGGCGGTCAGATCCCCCCTCCGGCAAACATGCTCCAGCGCAGACCGGTTTCCAGCGTACCGCCGGATGGACGCTCAGTATTGTGCAGACGGATATCAACACCTGCCGATGCCGAAGGCGCCAGTTCCGGGCTTTGTTCACTATATTACAGACCTCTCACCAGTAGCTTTTGGTGAACAGGTGGTCGGGTACCAGGCATCAGCTTGAGAGCGTTCCCGGTTCTCTGTCATCTGATTCATTGCAAGCCCCTCTTTTTAATGCATGTTTATATATAAATGCATATACATCTATAATGCAACAAAAAAAATCAGCGCAGATTGGTGATGGCTGACGCGACCTTCAACAGCTGTTCCGTCATCTGTTCGCCAAGGTTTGCAGCAACGCTCTGCTGGGCTTTTTCCCATTTTTTACGGGCCCGCTGAAAAACCTTCTTACCATCCTCGGTCAGCGATACCAGCGTCACCCGCCCGTCTTCCGGGCTGGGCTCCGTCTGTACATAACCCTCGCGGATCAGAGGTCTCAGATTACGCGTCAGTGTGGTCTGCTGAACAATGAGTACTTCCTGCAGACTTTTCTGGGAGGTTTTTTTCATATACCAGAGCGAGCGCAGAACAGAGAACTGCTCAACCGTCAGGCCGAGATCTCTCAGGTGGCTGTCGTAGTAACTGGTCAGTACCCGGTTGGCCTGCCTCAGCTTGAGGTTAAGGCAGGGGGTGATATCAATAGTGTCAGTCATCGCGGTATTATTCTCTGACTGCAGAGCAGATGCAGCCATTATAGGCAGGTTTTTCACCTGACCCAAAGTCTGAATAACACCGATGGCGGGGATTGCCTGCTGTAGTCAGCCACACATGCAGATACATTGATATCACCAGCGACAGCCGGCAGCAGCATGCAGAAATAATGGCAGACACGGATTACGGTTATCAGCATTCCAGAAAATCCCCTGTTCCACCGCCGGTGAGTATTCCAGTGGACGGAACACCGCACCTTCCAGCTGCATCCGGCTCATGGACTGTGGCACCAGCGACACCCCCAGCCCCTTGGCCACCAGGTTGACAATCGTCTGCTGCAGATTGGTTTCCAGCCGGATATCCGGCGCAAAGCGGTAATGCAGGCAACAACTGCTCACAGCCTCATGCAGCTCAGGCGCAGTACTGTGCGGAAAGGTGACAAAAGCCTCCTCTGCCAGCTCTCCGGCCGATACACATTCCTGACAGGCCAGACGGTGCTGCTGCGGCAGAACCGCACACAGCGGCTCGCTGAACAGGCGACGGAAATTCAGGGCACTGCTGCTGCCAGGCGGCGATGGAAAACTGATACCAATATCCACTTCGCCACGCAGCAGAGCAGTCTGCAGATCTTTTGGCAGGGTTTCCGTCAGTTTCAGCGTCACCTCCGGGTGAGCGTGACGGAACTCAGCCAGCAGATCCGGCAGAACGCTCCACGCGGCGCACATAGTAAAGCCAATGCGCAGTTCACCGCTTTCGCCGCGGGCCGTCGCCTGTGCAGAACGTACCGCAAAATCATAATCATCCAGCAGCCGCCGGGCATTGTGATAAAAATTGTTGCCGGCCGGTGTCAGCACCACCGAACGCGAATGACGGATAAAAAGCTGAACCCCCAGCGCGGCCTCCAGTGCCGCTATCTGCCGGCTCAGCGGCGGCTGGGTTATATGCAGACGCCTGGCCGCTTCACCGAAGTGCAGGGTTTCAGCCAGCATGACAAAACTTTGCAGATGGCGGAGATTCATAATTAATGCAATTAAGGTATCAATTAAGCAATTAAATAACATTAGACGACATTAATGAGCAAGACTAACCTTGCCTGGCTGATTGTTTTCCCGCGGATGATTACCTGCTGATGGCCTACATTCTCACCACTCTTGCCCCCGTTTTCGGCCTGATCCTGCTTGGCTATCTGGCCCGGCGCAGCGACCGGATCGGCACCACGGCCGCCGCTGAACTCAACCGTTTTGTGGTCTGGCTGTGCCTGCCTTCCCTGCTGTTCACCGCCACGGCCACTGCCCGGGTGGAAGAGATCTGGCATCCCGGTTTTGTACTGGTATTCACAGCCACAACCCTGGCCGTGTTTGCCGGCACACTGGTATGGCGCCTGACGCGCGGCAAAGCGCTGGCAGAAGCCGGCCTCGACGCCCTCAGCGCCTCCTACGCCAATACCGGTTATGTGGGCATACCACTGTGTATTTTTGTACTGGGGGAAGCCGGCCTGGAGCCTGCGCTGGTTGCCAGCCTGGTTGTGGTCAGCCTGTTGTTTGCCATCGCCGTTATCTGCGTGGAAATCGGCCTGCAGAACGGTACTGGCCTGCTCAGATCCACCACTGGTGTGCTGCAGGCACTGCTGAAAAACCCTCTGATTATTTCTCCTCTGCTCGGTATCGCCTGGAATGCCGCCGGCAGCGGAATTCCGCAGGTAATGCACGCCTTACTGAAGCTTCTGGGTGATGCCACCATTCCCTGTGCGCTGGTATCACTGGGGGCTTTTCTGGCGCAGAAACAGAGCGCAGACGGCCGCGGCTGGCTGCCACTGGTCAGCATCAAGCTGCTGCTGCACCCGCTGCTGACCTGGCTGCTCGCTTATCACGTCTTTCAGCTACCGCCGCTGTGGGCCAAGGCCGCCGTACTACTCAGCGCCCTGCCGACCGGTACCGGCCCTTACATGCTGGCGGAGTTTTACCGCCATGATGCTGCGGTGGTGTCACGTACCATCCTGATTTCGACCGCCGGCTCTGTCATCACTCTGTCCCTGTGCCTGTTGCTGCTGCCCTGACAGCCGGCAGGTCTGCATCATCTGGCCGGCCCGGCCTCATCCCTCCGGCGTATATATTCCTGCACCAGCCTTGCCCATGATAACCACAGGCCAGAAAACGCAGTCACGATAAGTCCCCGATACAAAACCACTATAAAAGTGATAACGATTATCAAATAGAGACCTTATCTGAGGCAGGCAATACTGGCCACCATAGTTAGTTAATACCATTCACTGATAGCGTGCTCAGCCGCTGATCACGCAACCAAGGCAAAGGAGTCTTACTATGGAAAACAAGTCATCCTCCGCGGGCCAATGCCCGGTCATGCACGGTGGCAATACGTCCACCGGCAGTTCTGTGATGGCATGGTGGCCAAACGCACTGAACCTCGACATCCTCCACCAGCATGACAGCAAAACCAATCCGCTCGGCGAAGAATTCAACTATGCCGAAGAATTCAAAAAGCTGGATCTGGAAGCCGTCAAAAATGACCTGAAAGCCCTGATGACTGACAGCCAGGAATGGTGGCCGGCCGACTGGGGACACTATGGTGGTCTGATGATCCGTATGGCGTGGCACAGTGCCGGTTCCTACCGTGTGGCCGATGGCCGTGGTGGTGGCGGTACCGGTAACCAGCGTTTTGCGCCGCTGAACAGCTGGCCGGATAACGTCAACCTGGATAAAGCCCGTCGCCTGCTGTGGCCAATCAAGAAAAAATACGGCAATAAACTGTCCTGGGCCGACCTGATCATTCTTGCCGGTACGGTTGCCTATGAATCAATGGGGCTGAAAACCTTTGGTTTTGCCGGTGGCCGTGAAGATATCTGGCACCCGGAAAAAGATACCTACTGGGGTTCAGAAAAAGAATGGCTGGCACCGTCCGGCAGTGAAGGCAGCCGCTACTCTTCTGAAAAAGGGGCTCAGCGCGACCTGGAAAACCCGCTCGCCGCGGTGATGATGGGTCTTATCTATGTCAACCCGGAAGGTGTTGATGGTAACCCGGACCCGCTGAAAACCGCTCAGGACGTGCGTGTCACCTTTGAACGTATGGCCATGAACGATGAAGAAACCGTTGCTCTCACCGCCGGTGGTCACACCGTGGGTAAATGTCACGGTAACGGCGACGCGGCCAACCTCGGTCCGGATCCGGAAGGAGCCGACGTGGAAGAACAGGGTCTTGGCTGGATTAACCACACAACCCGCGGCATCGGCCGTAACACCGTTACCAGTGGTATCGAAGGTGCGTGGACGACCAACCCGACACAGTGGGATAACGGTTACTTCTACCTGCTGCTCACCTACGACTGGGAACTGAAGAAAAGCCCGGCCGGTGCCTGGCAGTGGGAACCGGTGAACATCAAAGAAGAAGACAAACCGGTGGATGTGGAAGACCCGTCCATCCGCTACAACCCCATCATGACTGATGCGGATATGGCGATGAAGATGGACCCGGAATACCGCAAAATTTCCGAGCGCTTCTACAAAGATCCGGCTTACTTCTCAGAAGTATTCGCCCGCGCCTGGTTCAAACTGACTCACCGTGACCTGGGTCCGAAGAGCCGCTACCTCGGTGCTGACGTACCGGCGGAAGACCTGATCTGGCAGGATCCGGTACCGGCAGCGGAATACGTACCGGGCGCAGACGATGTTGCCGCACTGAAAGCGAAAATTCTGGCCAGTGGCCTGAGTGTCGGTGAACTGGTGGCAACGGCCTGGGACAGCGCCCGTACCTTCCGTGGCTCTGACTACCGCGGTGGCGCCAACGGTGGCCGCATCCGCCTGGCACCGCAGAAAGACTGGGAAGGCAATGAACCCGCCCGTCTGCAGAAAGTGCTGAGCGTACTGGAAGGTATTCAGTCTGACTTCGGCAAGCCGGTCAGCATGGCCGACCTGATTGTCCTCGCCGGTTCCGCCGCCGTGGAAAAAGCGGCGCAGGATGCCGGAGTGGATATTGACGTACCGTTTGCCGGCGGACGTGGTGATGCCACCGACGAGATGACGGATGCAGCATCCTTTGAAGTGCTGGAACCGATTCACGATGGTTTCCGTAACTGGGTGAAGAAAGACTACGTCGTCATGCCGGAAGAACTGATGCTCGACCGCACGCAGTTAATGGGACTCACCGCACCGGAAATGACGGTACTGGTCGGCGGCATGCGTGTGCTGGGCACCAACTACGGTGACAGCAAACACGGTGTCTTCACTGACAAAGAAGGCGTGTTAAGCAACGACTTCTTCGTCAACCTGACCGACATGGCATACAGCTGGAAGCCAACCGGCAAGAACTCCTACAACATCGTTGACCGTCACAGCGGCGACGTGAAGTGGACAGCAAGCCGTGTGGACCTGGTGTTTGGTTCCAACGCCATCCTGCGCTCATACGCCGAGGTGTATGCTCAGGACGACAACAAAGAGAAGTTCGTGAAGGACTTCGTCAACGCCTGGGTTAAGGTGATGAACGCTGATCGTTTTGATCTGAAATAATCACGCCCCTGCCGGCAGCCTGATCAGGCTGCCGGTTCCTTTTTCCCGCTTTAATTTCTCCACCCCACCACAGTCCATGACGCGCCTCACCGGTACTGCCGGGGCCAGCCTCAATGCGCGAATTAAAAAATTGATGGCCGGCGTGATAAACGCCAGGCATAAAAAACGCGGAAAATTCCGCGCTTTTTTATGCCGCTTTTCTTCCCCGCCGGACAGGCTGCCGGCAATCGCTTCAGCCTGCGCTGAACCCAGCGTTGAACATAGGAATCAGGGTTTTTGCCAGCATACTCACGGCCACCAGCGAGGCCAGTGCCGCAAATCCCCACTGCAGGGCATGCGGTGGAATCCGCGGAGCAAAAAAGCGTGACACCACCAGGCCGGTGATGGTCGCGGCAATAAAATACCAGCTGCGCTCCGCAATCGTCACACCGTGCAGCAGCGTCAGGGTAATGGTGCCGGCCGAAATCAGGGTAATCACTGCCAGAGACGTGGCAACGATGCCATGCATGCCCAGATTACTGAAATGCCGCACGCCGGGCACAATCAGAAATCCGCCACCAACACCCAGCATGCCACTGAACAGACCAGCCACCCCACCGATACCTGATAAGGTCGAAAAACAGCGCGGATTCCACTGAAAGCGACCGGTATCCTCGCGCAACATACAGTTATGCTCCAGGGGCGACGTCATCTCATCCGCACTGACCGCATCCGAGCGTGCCTGACGCACCATGCGCACGACAATAAAAAACAGCAGGCCGCAGAACAGAATCATCATCAGATCGTTGGGTACCACTTTCGACAGGTAAATACCCAGCGGCGACAGCAGCATACCGAACACCGCCATCACCGCCGCCGCACGGTAACGCACCAGACCCTTGCGCAGCCCTTCGACCGTACCGATCAGCGACGCCGAGCCAATAGCAATCAGTGACACCGGCACCGCTTCCGGCAGGCTGAAGCCCAGCCCGAGAATCAGGGCAGGAACGGCCAGCACGCCACCACTGCCTGTCAGGCCCAGAGCAGCACCAACACCAAGTCCCAGCAGGATTTCATTGATCATAAAACGTTATTCCACTCTGATTTACAGTCATTATGACATAACTCACGGGTTATTCTTCCTCACAATATAACCGGATAGGAATTTTTAATAACACCCGGCCGGAATACAGCGTTCCGCAGCGCAGGCAGGAATAAAAACGCCGGCAGATACCATAATGATAGCTGCCGGCGCTGGGCGGGATGATCCGGAAGCCGGATCATCCCGGTGGCGGGTACATACCCTGCAGGATTATTCTTCTTCCATCATGCTGATGGACATCGGAATACCGTTACGCATGGAGTTACCGACCGGAGAGTAGAAGTTTGCACGCTGCACGATGTCTTCCAGTTCTTCGCGGCTGGCATCACCTTCAACCAGGAACTTGGCACGGATCTCCTGGAAACCCATCTGCTCAGGTTCACGCTCAGCGCCACCAGCCCCCCAGGCGGCGGTGTTGCCGATATCGGCCTCCAGAAATACTTCCAGACGGCTCAGTTTAACGTTTTTCCAGGTGGCAACAGCGGTCACCCCCACCGCCAGACAGCCACCCAGTGCCGCCAGTACGATTTCACCCGGTGCCGGCGCCGTGTCTTCACCGAACAGGTGCAGCGGCTCATCCACCACAACTTCGTGTTTGTTGATGTGAGTAATGGTGCGGTACTGACCCTCAGTCACAGTACGGGCTTTGTTGGTACCACGGTTTTCAGGGTTGTTACGGCCTTTTTCAGCAAAAGCCATCAGGCCGTCACGATCAATAGGGCGCAGGTAAGTAGATACAGTCGTTGTTTCTGCGGCAGTTGACATTATTGCTCTCCAATCAGATGGTTTGTCCTGCTTTTGCGGTGCTTGAGCAGGTGTCTCCTGAGTATTTGCAGAGCCTGTGCCAGCTTTTGAAATTCCTTTTTATCCCTTTAAAAACAATAAGTTATAAAAATTACCAACAAAGACCGACATATTGTCAGCCGCAGTAATATAACAATGATGGACAATGCCGGGTGACATTGTCACCTGTCTCAGTTCTGCAGCCGCACAGCCAGCATTTCCGCCTTCGCCGTGATACTGCCGGCAGCGCTCATGGTCATTTCCAGCAGCACTTTACGCCCTTCCACTGAACGCAGACTGGCGCGGATCACCAGCTCGGTGCAGATGGGTGTCGGCTGCAGGAAGTCCACCTTCAGAGAAGCGGTTACAAAACGGCAGCGTCCCAGTTCTTCATCCAGCGACAGACCTTCACTCTGTGCGGCAAAATACGCCGCTGATGCCGTGCCGTGACAATCCAGCAGCGATGCCACCATGCCGCCGTACACATGCTCCGGCACACCGCCGGTGTACTGCTCCGGCACCGTAAAACGGGCAATGGTCTGTTCACCATCGGGGTAACTTTTCAGATGATGCCCCTGTGGGTTATCACGGCCACAGCCGTAGCAGTGACTGTATTTTTCTGCGTAATAGTCCTGAATTGCTTTCACACTGATTCCTCTTCAGCAGCCGGTCATTCACCGGCAGAAAACGACCGGCAGCGCGCCTGAAAAGCGCCCTGCCGGTCGGGCCCGGCATCAGCCGGACACGGGAACAATAATACGGCCACGGACCTTCCCGGCGAGGAAGTCCGGTGCCACGCCGATGACATCGTCCAGCGCGACCTCATGGGTCAGAGTTTCCAGCTTAGCGATATCCAGATCCTGTGCCAGACGGCGCCAGGCTTCCAGCCGCCGTGCTTTCGGTGCCATCACACTGTCAACCCCGGCCAGGGTGACGCCACGCAGAATAAAGGGCGCGACCGTCGCCGGAAAATCCATCCCGGCTGCCAGCCCGCAGGCCGCGACCACACCACCGTAACGGATTTCAGAACAGACATTGGCCAGCACCTGACTACCCGCCACATCAATCGCAGCGGCCCAGCGTTCTTTACTCAGCGGACGCCCTTTTTCACTGTAAGGCGCACGGTCGATAATCTCGCCGGCCCCCAGCGAGGTGAGGAAATCTGCCTCTTCCGCACGACCAGTCATGGCTGCCACGTTGTAACCCAGCTTCGCCAGCACGGCCACCGCCACACTGCCCACGCCACCGGCAGCACCCGTGACCAGCACCTGACCATCACCCGGCTGCAGTCCGTGTTGTTCCAGCGCCAGCACACACAACATGGCGGTGTAACCGGCCGTGCCGATACCCATCGCCTGGCGCATCGTGAACGGCGCCTGCAGCGGTACCAGCCAGTCAGACGACACCCGCGCGACTTCTGCCAGTCCGCCCCAGTGTTTCTCACCCACGCCCCAGCCGTTCAGCACCACGGTGTCACCGACGTTAAATTCCGCACTGTCCGAAGCTTCCACTGTGCCGGCAAAATCGATGCCGGGCACCATAGGAAAACTGCGGACCACCGGCGAGGAACCGGTAATGGCCAGCGCATCCTTGTAATTCAGGGTTGAGCAGCCCACCCGTACGGTGACATCCCCCGCCGGCAGCATACTTTCATCCAGCTCTTTCAGGGCGACCGTCTGACCGCTGTCGCCTTTTTCAATCAGAATTCCTTTAAACATCACGCGTCCTCCGGTTTATTTATATTGGGCTCAGTGTTCGAGCAATTGCAGGAAGCCTGCGGCAAAGATCCGCAGGGGATTGTCACTCTGTTCCAGCCGGGCACGCAGCACGGCGCCCTCCCAGCCGGTCCAGAAAAAAACGGCCAGCTGGCGGCAGTCGGCCGTCACGCTGATTTCACGGCACGCCTGGGCCTCGCGCAGACAGACTTCCAGCCGGCTCTGCCAGTCGCTGAACACATCCTGCAGCTGCTGGCGGAAAGATTCCGGCAGGGCACCCATTTCCTGTCCCAGGTTGCCGATCAGACAGCCGCGGCGGAAGCCATAGCGCGCCATCCCCGCGGCAGAATCCTCAACAAAATCCTCAATCCGCTGCAATGGACTACGCTGCGGATCGGTTAACCAGCGGTCAAGCCGGACGGCAAAATAGGCCGCGTATTCCCCGATCAGTGCATGGCCGAAGGCCTCTTTGCTGGCGAAGTAGTGATAAAAAGAGCCTTTCGGCACACCAGCGGCACGCAGAATCTCATCCAGCCCGGCGGCCGAATAGCCTTTTTCTGTCAGCATCTCCAGCCCGGCGCGGATCAGCAGCGCGCGGGTTTCCTGCGGACTGCGGGCACTGTCTTTTGGCGGCCGGCCACGGCGTCGCGGGGCAACCAGTGGCTCTGTGTTCTGTACTGCGTCTGTCATGGGCTTGCCGTTTATTTTAGACCGATCGTCTATTTATAAACGCAAGTTGGTGAATTGTCCAATATCCTGGCCTGTTTTGAGACGTTACCCCTCTGCTGAGCGGTATTCCTCCACCAGCCGCTGCACCAGCTCCGCCGCCGGCAGCGCACGCACCCCGGCCACACCGGTGCCGGCCCAGTGGGCGGCAAAATCATGGCAACCGGCCGTCACCGCCGCAGCGTGCAAGGCTTTGCCAGCATCATAGGCGTTGGGGTAAGGCGGCACCGGCGGCGCCATGGCACTGTCGACCTCCGTCATCATGCGGTTAATGATGCCACGCGCCGGACGGCCGGAAATCACCCGGGTGATCTGCGTGTGCGGATGACACTGCAGACGGCGACGGTATGCTTCATTGGCGGCCGACTCAGGACAGGCTATAAAGGCCGTGCCCATCTGCACCGCCTCAGCCCCGGCAGCCAGCGCCGCGGCAATATCAGCCCCGTCCATAATGCCGCCGGCGGCGATAAGCGGCAGTGCCACCCGCTCACGCAGCTGCGCCACTAATGCCAGTGTATGCAGCTGTTCATCCATACCCTGCGGATCAAAAATGCCACGGTGACCACCGGCTTCGATACCCTGCGCCACCAGCGCATCCGCACCCGCCTGCTGTGCTGCCAGTGCTTCGTTCAGTGACGTGACACAGGCCAGAGTAACGATACCGGCATCCTGTAATTGCTGTATCCAGCGGCTGGGCGGCAGGCCGAAATGAAAACTGACCAGCGCCGGCTTTTCTGCCAGCAGTAAATGCAGTACCGCATCATCAGCCAGAAAACTGGGATAGATTTCATGCAACTCTGCCGGTGGCTGCGCGTTAAATTGCGCAAAAAACGGGCGCAGATAATCCAGCCAGCGGGCGTCCTGTGTGGCATCGGCAGATGCCGGCTGATGACAGAAAACATTGACGTTAAACGGTGCCCGGGTCAGCGCCCGCGTTGCATGGATCATTGTTTCCGCCGCAGCCAGGCCGGCAGCGCCGATGGCAATGGAACCCAGTCCGCCGGCAGCGGAGACTGCCGCTGCCAGCTGCGGCGTGGAGACGCCGGCCATCGGCGCCTGAATAATGGGATATTGCATGCCCAGCCGGGTCATCAGCTCTGCCATAAAACGCTGCCCTCTTTCCTTGTTCTGTGGATGACAGCACGCTAACACGGCACCCTGAAAATGGGCAGTAGTGAAACGGATTGAATCACTGATACCCGTTATTCGCGGAAAAAATAGCGGTTTTATGGCGGCAAGACCGACCATAAAGAAGTCTGCGATATCAATAACACTGCCGGAGATGCCGGCATTGAGACAGCCTGTAAAAGCCTGTTACGACGCGTTATACCCCGGTGCTGTATTAACCCCTTTGTGACTGCCACGGATATAACCTTTACGGCTTTTTTAAGGCCACCGTGCATTTGCCGTCTTGAATTTTTACGCCATTCTGCAAGACAATCAGTCTGACATCTAACGGGAGAATCCCTGTGTTCAGACTGTTACGGCCGGTGTTGTATGTCTGCGGTGTACTGGCGTTTATCATGACCGCGCTGATGCTGATTCCGGCGGCCTACGCATTGCTGACGGATGATCCGGAATACCGCGCCTTCCTGCTGTCGGCTTCCATCACCGCCGTGGCCGGCATTCTGCTGCTGGCCCCCGGTTACAATCCTCCCTTCTCACTCAATGCCCGCCAGCTCTATACCCTCACCACCCTGAGCTGGCTGCTGCTGTCTTTTTTCAGCGCCCTGCCCCTGACCCTGACCCACCACCCGCTGACCCTGACGGATGCCGTGTTCGAAGCCGTTTCCGGCATTACCACCACCGGCTCTACCGTGCTGCACGGCCTGCATGACCTGCCGCCAGCGATTCTGCTGTGGCGCTCCATGCTGCAGTGGATCGGTGGCTTTGGTGTGATCGGCATGGCGGTGTCTATTCTGCCGTTTCTGCGTGTCGGCGGGATGCGTCTGTTCCAGACAGAATCCTCCGACTGGTCGGATAAATCCCTGCCGCGTTTCCGCGATATGGCGCGCGGGCTGCTGCTGGTGTATCTGGGCATCACCCTGGCCTGCTGCCTCAGTTACTTTTTTGCCGGCATGAATCTGTTTGATGCGGTGAATCACGCCATGACCACCGTCTCCACCGGCGGTTATGCCACCGACGACGCTTCCATGGGCCGTTTTAACGCCGGCATTCTGTGGATTTCCACCCTGTTTATGCTGATCGGCGGCATGCCCTTCACCCTGTTTATCCGCTTTCTCACCCGGCGCCGCCTCAACGCGCTGAAAGATCAGCAGACGCTGGGCTTTCTGTATATTGTCGGCGCGCTGGTGCTGATTCTGACGCTGCAGCGGCTGTTCACCGACGACAGCGAAAGCGCATTTGAAATTCTGACCCACACGGCCTTTAATATTGCGTCCGTTATCACCACCACAGGTTATGCCTCAGAAGATTACAGCCAGTGGGGGGTCTTCAGTATCACACTGTTTTTCTTCGTCACTTTTATCGGTGGCTGCTCCGGTTCAACCAGTGGCGGGATGAAAATATTCCGCTTCCAGCTGTCGTGGCTGTTTCTGCGCGATCAGATGAACCGGCTGGTGCACCCGCGGGGGATTTCTGCAGTGCGCTACAACGGCAAAGCGGTAACCGACGATATTATGGGGTCGGCTGTGGCCTTTTCATTTCTGTTTTTCCTGACCATGACCATCACCACCCTGTGCCTGGCCGCCACCGGGCTGGACTTTGTCACCTCACTGACCGGTGCCGCCACCGCTCTGACCAACGTGGGTCCGGGTCTGGGTGATATGATCGGCCCGGCCGGTAATTTCGCCGCCGTATCCGCACCAGGCAAATGGATTCTTTGTTTTGCCATGATTCTCGGGCGGTTAGAGTTACTCACCGTTATGGTGCTGCTCAGCCCGGTGTTCTGGCGAGGTTAAGCTCATCCAATATTTCATCAATACAGTCAGAATAAAAACGGCAGCCTTAGCTGCCGTTTTAACTGCTTTCAGATTCAATCACAGTAACCTGTCTGCAATATAACGTCTTCTGATTCTTTAAAAACCTGCTTCAACGACAGATCATCTTTAAATTTCAGAATGAATCATAAAAGTTTTAAACTTAAAACTCTTAGCCAATATCATCACACAATAATTTCATTCATCTTATGCTCTACTCTTTTCGCTATATGATCCATAGTATCCGGACCAGGAGCCGTTGCATCAGCTTTTCCAATCAAGGCGTGATCAGTCAAATCACCACGAGCTTCAATCACATCCTTCGCCAATCGCCACCGGCCATCGGCCTTAAATGGATCGCTGACGGAAACACAATCCATTCCTACGCCAATACCACCACATATTTTAGGACCATATCTGTACCGTTGAAGTAAAATCAATGCCCGGAAAAGCTCATCAGCACCGGATTTATAATGACCGGTTTTGTTAGTCAGACCAACCAAAATACCATTTGAGACACAGATTTCACCAGCACTGTATGCGACTCCACCAGACAGAAAGCTGGAATGATGAAATTTCCCGGTAACATGAGAATTGATATAAAAATCCTGTCCCATATCGACCACGAAAACCCCCCATCCCCTTCCGGTTTTATTTGTACTCATCCCCGACGTATCAACCAGCTCGCCATTACCCCAGCGAAGGTAGCCATCGCCCTTGAGAGAGACTTTATATGCAAGCCTTTCCTGATCATTACAATATCTGACCCCCGAGGAAATGATCGATGCCATCCGTATATTCTGAAGGGACCCATTATTGATAATATCCAGATAGAGCTCTTTCATATAATCATCTTCGCTTATAAAACCAGCCGGAAACCTGTTCTTATAGTCAGAGTATCCCGGAACAGATGGATAGTGGCCAGCGGTGCTACGCTCTGTCATATAGCCAGCATCGACACATTTTCCGATTGAACCAACCCCCGGTATATTAAGAAACAGGTCTGCATCTTTCTGAGCTGAACGCGCTCTATTCAGATCATCCTGATATTTCCAGACAACTTTCCCTTTTCTCACATAATCCTCTGTTATCCATTTTTCCATTAAGGCATGGCAGGATTCTTTAAGATTACGGATTGCATCTTCTTCTTTGCTGCAATCAAGATTGTATTTACTTTGCCACCAGATACATGCATTTCTTAATTGTCTTACTTTTTTGATGGCGACCCTTTTATCAACACCGGGATTACGATGAGATTCCACACTTTTCAGCGCATTAAATATTGGTTCAATATCGATAATTCGCCGTTCTTCTTTTTTAAGCATTTTATTCATCGGCCCCACATAGTCACGACCGATCAATATTTTAAAATCCTGCAAAGAAGGTATGCCATTCACATAAGCCATGATGATATTCCCTTATTAAAATAAAAAAGAACAATAGCCCTATTGAGATATATGATGAACCCAACAATTGTCGGGATGCATACCTATGTACAGGTCATAACCGGACAAAAAACTAATAGTATATTCTTATTATTCTTTGTGAAGAATTCGGTTATATCTGCCAGTAAAATCTGAAGATAAGGTGGGAACCTCCGCTAAAGCAGAGGTTTTTTTCTGTCAGCATATCGAGTAGTTCAGCCCAGCGCTTCAAGCGACTCCGGCAGGATCTGACCACCATCCACCACGATGGTCTGACCGGTTACATAGCCGGCGCCGGCGGAGGCGAAATAGTAAGCCGCGTGGCCGATATCTTCGACTGTGCCCAGGCGTTTCAGCGGAATTGAATTCGCCATCGTTTCCAGATAATCATCACCCATGCCCTGCAGGCCTTCGGTAATAATATTGCCCGGCATCACGGCGTTAACGGTAATGCCATATTTTGCCAGTTCAATACAGGCAGTGCGGATAAAGCCCAACTGGCCGGCTTTACTGGCGCCGTAGTGAGACCAGCCAGGAAAGCCCGTTACCGGACCGGTAATCGAGGACGTCACCACCACACGGCCAGCGCTGCTGTTTTTCAGCGCCGGAATAGCTGACTGCACCGTAATAAAGGTGCCTTTCAGGTTGGTGTTCAGTACCAGATCCCAGTCGTCTTCGGTCATATCTTCCAGCGGTGCCGCGGGGAAAATACCGGCATTGGCACACAGTACATCGAGACCACCGAAGACTTCCACCACGCGGTTGACCGCTGCCGTCATGGATTCTTTGCTGGTCACATCACCGGCCACGGCAATCACTTTACTGCCGGTTGCCTGCGCCAGCTCGCTGGCAGTCGCTTCGGCGGTGGCCAGATCCCGGGCCAGTACCGCGACGTCGGCGCCGTTTTTGGCGAACACGCTGGCAATGCCTTTACCGATACCTTTGCTGGCACCGGTGACCAGAACTTTCTGTGCGCTCATTATTACGCTCCTGTTGTTAAAGTCGGTTATTCGTCGTCACCGCTCAGCAGACGGCTGAGGGTGGTCAGGAAAATATCCGCATGCCCGCGTCCGAAGCACAGCGGTGGTCTGATTTTCAGGGTGCTGCCATCTTTACCGGCCGCACCGATCAGCACGCCCTGCCGGCGCAGCTGATTAATCAGTTCACTGGTATAGCCCGGGTCGGCCTGCATACCGTCAGCAGTAGCGATATCAACCCCGATAAATAAACCACTGCCGCGCACCGCACGGATACGGGGGCAGCGCTGTTGCAACTGCTGCAGTCCCTGTTTTAAATACGTACCAGTGTCTGCCGCGTTCTGCTGCAGCTGTTCAGCGCTGATGGTGTTAAGCACCGCCTGTGCGGCCGCAATCGCCGCATGCGAACCGGCAAAGGTATTGAAATAGCCTTCTTCCGCCGCAAAGCGCTGCAGCAGATTATCGGCAGCAACCAGTCCGGCCACCGGATAGCCATTCCCCATGGGTTTACCGAAGGTCACCAGATCCGGAATCAGTGGCTGCTCTGCGCTTGAATGGCGGTTAAAACCCCAGAAGGCTTCGCCGGTGCGGGCAAAGCCCGGCTGTACTTCATCGGCAATAAATAAGCCGCCGGCAGCGCGTACTTCATCGACCGCTGCGGCCAGGAATCCGTGTGGCAGGGCAAAAACCCCATCACTGGAGAAAATACTGTCAGCCAGTAACGCGGCACATTCATGGCCTCGCTGTTCGAGGCGGGCAAGCGCGGTACGGATTTCTGCGCGGATAATGTCCTCCGCCCGGGCGGCACTGATGCTTTCATCACGCAGGGCATCCAGAGAAAAAGTGGCAACCCAGTCGGGTAATTGCCGGCACGACGACGGCGACACCTGATTGACCAGAAAAGTATTGCCGTGATAAGCCGCCTCCGACACCAGCATGCCCTTGCGCCCTGTCGCCAGCCACGCCAGGCGGATCGCCAGATCATTGGCCTCACTGCCGGTGCAGGTGAACAACAGACGCGGATCGGTCAGCGGTGCCGCTGCCGGCAGCGTCGCCAGCAGTTGCTGCGCATAATCGTGGCCGGCCTGATGCAGATAACGGCTGTGGGTATTGATCTGCCCCAGCTGTTTATTAACCGCCTGCTGTACCGCCGGATGGCTGTGTCCCAGCACGGCGACGTTGTTGTAAGCATCCAGATAACGCCGCCCACTGCTGTCATACAGCCAGGCACCTTCGCCACGTTCCATCACCAGCGGTTCACGGTAAAACAGGACTGAGGTTGGTCCCATGGTCTGCAGACGCTGCTGCACCAGAGTATCGACGGAATCATTACCGGTGGCAGAAAAATCACAGGCGTTCTGATCCAGAATGGGTTTGATGGATTGTTCAGACATAAAAATTCCTGTGGCGCTACAACAGATGCCGGCAGAGCACCCGTTCAGGATGCCATGGTGCGCAGATAGTGTTCCGCCAGCTTAACGCTTCCGCGGGTAAATTCCTCCCCCTGTGACTGTGCCAGTCCGGTTTCCGCGTGGGAAGCAATCCACGCCAGCAGCGTCATACGGCGCAGCATAATAAAAGTTGGAATTTCCGCAATGTCTTCGTCACTGAGTTCGCCCTGAGTCTGATAGCCACTGACCCAGGCAGCAATCAGCTGCGGCAGGTCGGCGCGGGTTTCAATAAAACTTACGGCACCGGCGATGTCATACAGGAACCAGCCGAGGCCGGCATCGTCGAAATCAATCACCCGGGTTTCGCCAGCAGATTCCAGCAGGTTGGCCAGCCGCAGATCCGCATGAATCAGACCAAAGCGATCAGCACCATGTCCGAAGGCCTGCAGCCGCTGCTCAATCAGGGACTGGGTTTTTTCCAGCGTGGCTTTACCGGCAGCGTCCAGCCCCGGCCCTGCACGCCAGTCACCCCATAACTGCACCGCCCCCAGGCAGCCATCAAAATCCCACACCAGCCGCTCAAAATACTCCGGCCGCTGCCACTGACGTGCATGACGGTGCATGCGCGCCGTCACCGCACCCAGACGTTTAAAAGGCTCCAGCAATCGGGACTCATCCGGGGCAACGCCCGGAATTAATTCGAACAGTACGGCAAAGCGTGCTTCTTGCAGTGCCGGGGTTTCCACGCACTGAATAAAATCACCGTTCATTCCGGCAATGGCCTGCGGTGTTGCCAGACCTTCATCGGCCTGCAGCGCTTTCATCCACGCCAGTTCGCTACGGATGGCATCACGGCTGTGATAACCGGTACGGTGTACCCGCAGAATCACGGGCTCACGTCCATCGGCAGTCACCCGGTAGGTCGCGTTTTCTGACAGGCTGAGCAGTGTCAGCCCGGCGTCAGATGCCATTCCCCACGCAGGCAGGGAACGGCGGGCAACACTTTCCAGATGCTGCAGTTGTTGGTCAGGGGTCAGTAATGCAAAAGGTTCTTTTTCTGGTCCCGTCATCATGTTTTTCTGATCTGTTTCAGTTCGCCGGATCGTATTGGGCCAGCCAGTCCACCAGCAACGGGTGATAATGGGTCAGGCCTTTATACTCAATCAGCGGTTCAGGTAAGGTCTTCATTACCCTATGCATACGACGTGCCCAATCTTTATTGGTCACCAGATCGTTCATACTGATCAGATAGGTACGGATGCTGAACATCAGCGCATTGGATCGCGCCATGCGGTCGAGCACCTGCAGTTCAACGCGCAGATACACTTTTTCACCGACATTCTCTGCCGTGACCGAGCGGTTTTCCACGCCCCACATCGGGTAGGTTTCCGGTGACGTATCCATGCGCGCATTCACGGTCAGGGTCCAGTTCAGACGACGTACCGGACGGCCCAGCGGAATGGCGGTCAGATATTTCAGCGCACGTTCAAAAACGCCCATTTCGTGTGCCATGGGTACTGGTCCGTGCCACTCTTTGAAGCTCATTCCGGCATCGAATGCCAGCGACCAGTCGGCCGGGCAGGTGACAATGCCGGCATCAAGAAATAAATCACCGTCACGCTGATCCAGCAGCGCAATATCGCCCTGCACCTGACGTCCCATATATTCCAGCGGCGGACACGGCAGTGTGCTGCTGTCACCGAAAGTAAACGTATCATCCAGCTGCAGCAGTTTATTCTGCCAGTGCCACTGCTCACCGTTTTTCTGCAGGCTGAAATAGTCCGGATAATCAGCGGCCATCGTCGTCATCGCACGGTCAATAAAATCCCAGCAGGCCAGTTCCATATGTGGCATCGCCAGACAGCGTTTGGGATTTTCTTTCAGTACCTGAGCCCGTTCAGCCATTTCGGACAGGTAATGTTCGTCAATATCAAACAGGTGCTCATTCACCGAACCGGCCGCTCCCGGCAGGGTATGCGGTTCAATATTCACCGAATAGGAATATTCGTCTTCCGGAAAAGGAAACGGAAAACGTTCAATCGCTTCCCTGCTGTTGCTGTAAGTAAAATCGTCGCGGAAAGTTTCGAGCTTGGTCGGGGCTACACGTAACATGATAATTCCCTCATAAATCCAGGGTCAGGCTGTCGGTCACAGCGCGTGAAACACAGGGCATAACGCAGTCGTTGCGTGATTTTTCAGCCGCGGAAAGAAAGTCATCGCGGTGTTCCGGCGTGCCCTCCAGCACCCGGGTCACGCACTGACCACAGACACCGCCACGGCACATATTGGTGACTTCCACACCCGCCGCTTCCAGTGCTTCGAGCATACTGTCATCGGCACTGACGGCTACTTCCTGGCCGCTGGAAGCAACTTTGACGGTAAAGGGTTTACCCGGCTTCGGCGCGGCAAATTCTTCATAATGAATAAAGCCGGCGGGAACCCCCATAGCTTCGGCTTCGGCTTTTACCGCATGAATCAGGGATTCCGGTCCACAGATATAAATATGGGTGCCGGGCGCGCCCTGAGCCAGCAGCGCCCGCACGTCGCATTTTTCGCCGGCATCAGAGTCGTAGCTGAAAAAACGTTCGCCCAGTGCTTTTTTCAGTTCATCGCGGTAAGCACCGGTCTGTTCACTGCGGAACAGGTAATGCAGTTCGTAATCGGCAGCGCGCCGTTGCATTTCCGGCAGGTACGACATAAACGGCGTAATGCCCACCCCACCGGCAAGCAGAATATGTTTTTTCGCGGCCCAGTGCGGGGCAAACAGATTGGCCGGTGGTGTAATGCGCAGTACATCCCCTTCTTTTACCTGGGTGTGCATAAAAACCGAACCGCCACGCGATTCATCCTGCAGTCGCACGGCAATGCCATAATTTTCCGGATTAAACGGATCACTCATCAGGGAATAAGCATTGCGGTACGTTTTACCGGTGCCGGGCATTTCCACCACCACATGCGCACCCGGTGAAAACGGTGGCAGAGACTCACCAACCGGGGCAAAGCGGAATTCGCGGATTTTCGGGGCCACATCAGCAACGGAGGCGACGCGGACTTCAATTAAACCTTCACTCATCAGCTCAGCTCCTCAGCTGCGGCGGGTAAATCCGCCGGATCTTCGGCATTAATCTGTACGCCGACATAAGCGCGGTGAATTTTGGAAAAATGATCACGCACCAGCAGCGCACGGCCACAGCCGCTGCACACATGCGGTGAATGTGTGACGTGATCCATCAGGGTGTAACAGTGGGTACAGAACAGGCGGCGTTCTTTGCTCAGCGGTGCCAGCATCGCGATCTGGTCGCGGATAAAACCGGCGTCAGTCAGCAGTCTGGCCATATCCCACATAAAGGCTTCGCTGCCGGCGAGATAAAAACTGCTCGACTGCGGCAGGCTGGCAGCCAGCTGCGCCAGATCATCAGCACTGAGCACACCGCCGTCGGCGGCGGCACCTGTGGTGACCACCGCGAGCAGGCTTTTTTCGCCCTGTTCACAGCCGTCGTATAAAGATTGCAGCGCGGCCGGGATCTGATCCTGGGCGATAAATATCTGCCGCTGACTGCGCGGGTTAACCGTTACCGGCGTATACACCGGACGGCTTTTTACGCCCGGAATCATTTCGACTTGCATATCACGCTCCGTTCATCCGTTTCTCACGGGTTCCGCCAGCCGCCGGTTGCAGGCAACCGGCGCTGCGGATAACCATCAGGATACTTATATTCCTGACAAGAAAGGCAAAATACAGACCAGAGAACATAACCCTTTGTTTTCAATACACTTCCCATAACAACTCAGGGGTAAAGCCGTTATCCCGTGCACAAAACCGGTTCAGGTTACGCAGCTCTGGCTGCAAAGCGGATCACCTGCCCCGCGGATCAGCCTTCACCTTCACGGCGCTGACCACAGAAGAAACCGATACCGTAGGTGGCGGTTTCAAAGGTGATGGTGCTGCCAGCGGGGAAATAGAACACATCACCGGCTTTGGCGTGGGCGACGTTGCCGTCCTGATCCGTGATGGTCATTTCACCTTCCACAATGCATTTCATTTCGTGATAGGTGTAATCGTAAACCAGCGGCGCATCGGATTTTTGCAGATGAAAAAACCCGGCGGCAATGGTTTTGTCTTCGTCCGTGGAGACGGCAACGTCACCCAGCCAGGCATTTACTCCCGGGCGTTCCATATCCGGTTGCGGGGTTTTGATTGCCTGAGGGAAATATTTCATAGCTGGCATAAGAGTATCCTCTGTTTCTTTGCTGAGTTATTAAGGTTGAGTAATTAAGAACGCACGCGGGTGCGTTCAGGGTCGTAAAAGGGTGTGGTAGTGACGGTGGCGCCAAGACGTTTTTTCAGTCCGTCCAGCTGGCCCACCTCCAGACGGGTGCCGGGTTCGGCGTAATCCGGTGACACACGGCACATGGCAATCTGTTTTTTCAGCAGCGGTGACTGTGTGGCACTGGTAATAATGCCGACCGGATAACGGCCGTGATAAACCTGATCGCCGTGCCCGACCGGCTCCTGGGTATCCAGAATCAGCCCCACCAGTTTTTTACGGCTTTCCGCGCTCTCGCGGGCCATGGCCGCGCGGCCGACAAAGTCATCTTCTTTGGTTTTCATCGGCACGGTAAAACCGATACCGGCTTCATACGGGTTGGTTTCCGGGCAGAATTCGTGTTCAGCAAAAATCAGCCCGGCTTCAATGCGCAGCATATCCAGCGCGTCGAATCCCATGGGTGCAATATCGTATTGCTGACCTTCGGCCCAGACAGCATCCCACAGGGTTTCCGCATGATCCGGATGGCACCAGATCTCGAAGCCCAGTTCGCCGGTATAACCGGTACGGGACACCATCACCGGGATGCCCTGCGGGCCACCGAGACGACCGATGGTGAAGTGGAACCAGCGCAGTTCACTGACATCCGGCTGGTGTTCCGGCGTCCAGATAATTTCACTCAGCAGGTTGCGGCTCTGCGGCCCCTGCAACGACAGGTTATGAATCTGATCGGAAGAATTCTGAATACGCACGCGCCAGCCTTTGACCTGCGCCAGTTCCCGCAGCCAGGTTTCCATATAGGGGTCACCGGCCACAAAACGGAAATTCTGTTCACCCAGACGGAACAGCGTACCGTCATCAATCATGCCGCCGGTTTCGCAGCACACCGCGGTATAAACGATTTCACCCACCGCCACCCGCCGCACATTACGCGTCAGGGCATACTGCAGCAGTTCTTCCGCATCCGGACCGACCACTTCAAATTTACGCAGCGGGGTCAGATCCAGCAGTGCCACCCGTTCACGGCAGGCCAGATATTCTGCCCGCGCACCCCAGCCGTCGTACTCGCTGGCCACCCAGTAACCGCGGTACTCGGTAAACTTTTTAGTCAGGGCTGATGTGCGGCTGTGGAAGCCGGTGTTTTTGGTCATACGCGGTAATTCCTCGGGCTGGGTGCGGTAGGCAATGGAGCGTGGAAACTCTTCATCCGCGCTGTAAACACGCACATGAATATCGGTGGGTTGCCAGCCATTGGCGGCGTCGATGTCATCCGGACAGGCGGAGCTGCCGATCAGCAGATCCCGTTCGGCACGCAGCAGCACGTAGTCGCCGGCGCGTGACCAGGGTTCATCACTGAAAACCGTGCCGCAGTCGCCGACACTGGTGTTAAAAAACAGGTTGATCGCGGGCCAGCCAGCGCGCGCGGCAACGCCGTAGGGTGCCAGCGCCTTATTGAAATTGTCGCTGCAGCTGTCATGGCCAAAGTAGCCATGCTCTTCATAAAACTTCGGCGTACAGGCCAGCAGAAAGCTGTCATGGCGGCCCACGGTATCCTGCACCACCTGCAGCATCGGCTGCATGGCGGCATCCATAAATTTGGAATGCAGGCCCGGCTCCGGCAGGTTAATACCCAGAATCGAACGGGTGGCGGTGGCATCCAGTGCCACCTCGCGGCCGTCCTGCAGCGCCGCCAGATCGAACGCAATCAGGTCAGAGCACTGACGACCTTCGACATCAATAATCTGAATCCACTGCCCTTCCCTGACTTCGTACACCTGAGCGGTGCTGTCGGCAATACGGTATTCCGCGACCGGCTCCGCCAGCGGCTCAGGCAGATCGTCATACACCGACTGGCTGCACCAGAGCTCAACGGTCAGCTCGGTCGCCGGCTGCTGCTGATCGACCAGCATGCGCTGACCGGGGGCGATAATAATCAGCACCGCGTCGTTACGGATTTCCATATCCGGCAGTTCGGCCGCGCTGAAGGTCAGCGCCTGCTCCAGATAACCGGCCGGAATATCCCAGCGGTCAAAGCAGTCCTGCAGGCGCAGCGCGGCGGCACTGCCCTCCTGCAGCTGCGCCAGCGTGGCCGTGGCCTCGCTGAGCGGAAACGTGCCCAGCAGGCCGGGCTCGCATTCACCGTCGGCGGTCAGCACCAGCAGTTCGCAGCCCTGCACGCCATCCGGGCTCTGAATTCTGAGGTAATCACCGGCGGCAACGCTGAGGCGCAGCGCAGTCTGCCCTGCCACCCGGTAACGGCGCGATGGCAGAGGTCGTTCTGTGTTAACCGAGCTGGTCAGTGCAAGGTTCATGTGTTTCTCCCGGACGGCCGTCTGGCCGGCCCAATACATCTGTGTTGACAGAGAAAACACGGCACCGCGATCGTTCACACCCGCCTGTCAGTGCTTCAGTGCTGTGCAACATGCGGATCGCAAGCACTCTGAACGTCCACCGCCTATGCCCCGGTTTCCGCTGCCAACCACCAGATCGGGTGGAATCTGAGCGCGGATGCCGTGTTTCTCAGTGGTTAATAATGTTTACCAGCAGGATTCTTCTCTCAATACTCAGGGAGGGGTACCCCATTGGTAGTAAGGCGCAGAATAACCACAGGAATGGCACAGGATCTGCCTTATCAGGACAACGCAGAAAACAGAAAAAGCGGGAGCAACCGCATGACCGTATCGGCAAAGCAGTACTCAGGAAATCCGCTGCAGTGGCTGCGCAGCTGGCTCAGCCAGGAGCGCACCGGCAACGTCCGCCAACCGGTGACAGACTATGCAGAGCTGGCGCTGGCGCTTTCCGCCTGCCGCAATGAGCAGGAACTGGTGCCGCTGCTGGCATCCCTGCAGCAACGGCTGCGGCAGATCTTCTTCGACTGCAGCGAAGCCGACAGCGCGTTACTGCTGCCGTTCAGCAGCAGTGAGCAGAGTGGCAACCTGCAGTTACTCAGCAACAGCGGACTCAGCCCCACCCTGCAGCAGACCCTGCTCAGTCAGGCGCAGCAGGCCGGCCGCCGCATCAGCGCCGGTCAGCCGGCCGCCACCTTACGCCTCGCCAATGGCACTCCTCAGGGCGCAGCCCTGCTGCTGCCACTCAACTGCGCCGGCCACAGTGGCTGGCTGGTACTGAATTTCCGGGGCCTGCACCCCGGCCTCGAGCGCATCAGTCAGCTGACCTCGACCCTGCGTCAGGCGCTGACGCAGGGCCTGGGAATTTATCTGCGCCACCGTCAGGCGGTGCAGCAGGCCGTACATGATGAGCGCGCGGCACAGGCCGCTGAGCTGCACGATTCACTGGCTCAGGTACTGGGTTATCTGCGCATGCGGACTGCCCGGCTGCAGAGCCTGTGTCACAGCGAACTCTGCGTGAATGGTCAGCCGGTGCAGGAATACGCCGACGACCTAGCCACCCAGACCCTGCTCGCTTACCGTCAGGTACGTGAACTGATCAGCACCTCACGTCTGCGTCTGCGCGAAGAAACCCTCGACCACGCCATTGCTGCCGCGATTGCAGAAATGGAACCGCATTCGGCCATCGTCTTTGAACTGGATAACCGCTGTCCGCAACTGCAGCTGTCACAACCCCAGCTGCTGCAGCTGTCTTATATCGTGCGCGAATCGCTGACCAATATTGTGCGTCATTCCCATGCCAGCCATGCCCGTATCCGCCTCAGCCAGCGCCATAACCAGCTGCGCCTGCGCATTGAAGACAACGGCCGCGGCATTCATCCGGATGAAGCGCGGGCCGACAGTTTCGGCCTGAAAATCATGCATGAGCGGGCCCAGCGCATCGGCGCCCGGCTGGCCATTGCCCCCCGCACACAGGGTGGCACCTGTGTTGAACTGACTCTGGCGGACAGCAAGTGAACGCAACCGATATGACCTCTGCCCAGACCATTCATGCCGTGGTGGTGGATGACCACCCGCTATTCCGCCGCGGCGTGGTGCAGCTGCTGAAAGAAACCCCCGGCTTCCGCGTGCTGGCCGACTTCGACAGTGCGCTGGATTATTTTGACCATATCGATGAATTACCCGCCGAACTGCTGCTGCTCGATCTGCAGATGCCGGATATTTCCGGCCTCGATGTACTGCGCCGTATTAAAGCCATCAATGATGAAATGCGGGTGGTGATGATTACCGCCTCCACTGACAGCGAACATTTAATTGCCGCCATCAGTGCCGGTGCGGATGGTTACCTGTTAAAAGACACCGCACCGGACGACATGATTCAGCAGCTGAAATCTGTTATGGCCGGTCAGGTGGCACTGAATCCGGCCGGCGTCAGTATTCTGGCCGAAGGCCTGCGCAATCAGGAACCGGCCAGCACCCCGGAGACCAGCACCGACAATGCCGACAGCGGCAGCGAACTGACGCTGCGCGAACAGCAGACGCTGAAACTGATTGCCCAGGGCATGAGCAATAAACTGATAGCCCGTGAACTCGGCATCAGTGACGGTACAGTCAAAGTCTATGTAAAAAATCTGCTGCGTAAGCTGAACCTGCATTCCCGTCTGGAACTGGCAGCCTGGGCGCACAGTCATTCTGTACTGACGGAAGAACATTAATGGCACTACTGAATTTTTTCCGCCCGCAGGCGATTAATGACAACCAACAGACACTGGATTATCTGCTCGACTCGCTGGAAGATGTGGTGCTGCGTATCCGCGACCATGATCAGCTGGATTACGTTAACCGCTGCTGGACCACACTGACCGGCGCCAGTAAAGAAGAAAGCCTGAAGCGCAGCCTGCCCTCCTTTATTCACCCGGAAGATATTTCTGTCTGGCAGCAGGCGGTGAATGATATCGCCGAACAGCGCAACAGCCATCTGATCTGGCTGCGGGTCATGACCGCTGATGAAGAACTGCGCTGGTGTGAAATGCGCGTACAGTCCATGAATAAACATAATCTTTATCCGCTCAGTGCCACCCTGTGTGACATTACTCCCCAGGTACGCGCTGATCAGGTGCGTAATGCCAGCCACCGCAGTCTGAATGGTCTGGTTAACGGTATTCCGGCAATGATATACCGCGCCCGCAATAATTTAAGCTGGAGCATGGAATACATCAGTGATGGCTGTGAAGAAGTCACTGGTTATAAAGCCGAACAACTGATGGATCAGCCACAATTGCCTTATGGTTCCATGATTGATCCGCAGGATGCAGGTGAAGTCTGGCATCAGGTACAGCAGGCCATCGAAAACCGTGCAGATTTCGAAATAAAGTACCGCATCTGTGACGCCAGCGGGAAACGCAAAACCGTTATTGACAAAGGCTGTGGAATTTATTCAGAAAACGGCAGTGTACTGGGGGTACAGGGCGTTATTTTTGACACCGGGTTATAACCACTAAACCCCTATTATCCCTTTTTGATTACCCATAGCGGGGAATTATACAAAACACCAGCACGTAATAATTTAGCCATCGAAGACCTCTTTTTTCAGATGGAAATAACAGGAGAACAACGATGACTCAGCGTATTGCAATTATTGGGGCAGGACCCAGCGGGATGGCACAGCTGCGTGCCTTTCAGTCAGCTCAGGCAAAGGGAGCTGATATTCCTGAACTGGTCTGTTTTGAAAAACAAAATGACTGGGGCGGTCAGTGGAATTATACCTGGCGTACCGGCCTGGATGAGAACGGGGAACCCGTTCACACCAGCATGTACCGCTACCTGTGGTCAAACGGTCCGAAAGAATGCCTGGAGTTTGCCGACTATACCTTTGAAGAACATTTCGGCCGTCCGATTGCTTCTTACCCGCCACGCGAAGTGCTGTGGGACTACATCAAAGGCCGTGTCGAAAAAGCCGGGGTGCGCAAATATATCCGCTTCAACTCTCCGGTCCGTCATGTTGAATACAATGAAGACACGGATAACTTTACCGTGACCGTGCACGATCACAACGAAGACCGTATTTATGCCGAAGACTTTGATTACGTTGTGGTCTGCAGTGGTCACTTTTCAACCCCGAACGTGCCCGACTATCCAGGCTTTATGACCTTCGGCGGCCGTGTTCTGCACGCTCACGACTTCCGCGACGCGCTGGAATTCAAAGACAAGGATATTCTGGTGGTCGGTTCCAGCTACTCGGCTGAAGATATTGGTTCCCAGTGTTATAAATACGGTGCCCGATCCATTACCTCCTGTTACCGCAGTGCACCGATGGACTATAAATGGCCGGCCAACTGGGATGAAAAACCGGCGCTGACCCATGTCGATACCGACACCGCTTATTTTGCTGATGGCAGCAGCAAAAAAGTCGACGCCATTATTCTCTGCACCGGCTATATCCACCACTTCCCGTTCCTGAACGATGACCTGCGTCTGATTACCGGTAACCGCCTGTGGCCGCTGAATCTGTACAAAGGCGTTGCCTGGGAAGCAAATCCGAAACTCTTCTATGTCGGCATGCAGGATCAGTGGTACAGCTTTAATATGTTTGATGCTCAGGCCTGGTATGTGCGCGACATCATTATGGGCCGTATTCCTCTGCCGTCAAAAGAGGAAATGACCGCTGATTCACTGCAGTGGCGTGAAGAGGAACTGAAACTCGAAACAGCCAAAGAAATGTACGAGTATCAGGGTTCTTATATATTGCACCTGATTGAACAGACCGATTACCCGACCTTTGATATTGCCGGTGTGAACCAGACCTTCCTGGAATGGAAACACCATAAGAAAGAAGACATTATGGGCTTCCGTAATCACTCTTTCCGTTCGCTGATGACCGGCACCATGTCGCCTGCACACCACACGCCATGGCTGGAAGCGCTGGACGATTCACTGGAAGCTTATCTGGGCAATGCGGAAGTGGCCGCGAAAAAAGCAGCAGGCTGACAGCCGCGCTGTTCGCAGCAGCAGGAAGCGCTTAACCAGCTTCCTGCTGCAAAAGCGTCAGGCGGGAAAATAAATACGGTGATAAATCAGAGAGCTAAAAAATCCGGCGCTCACCCGCAAGCGCCGCCGGATTCCTGCTGAGCAGACTTGTCACCATTGTGACAAAATCAGACGCGGTAACCGCTGACCTGATCCGCCATATCTTCCGCCAGTGACTGCAGCTCACGGGTGGTCTGACCGGCACGCTGCGTACCTTCCGCAGTCTGTTCAGAAATTTCAACAATACTGTGTACGTTCTGGTTAATGCTCTCTGACACACTGGCCTGCTCTTCCGCCGCCGTGGCAATCTGATTATTCATATCCATGATGGTAGCCACCGCCCCACCAATGGTCTGCAGGGCTTCGTCCACCGCACGGGTTTCCCCCGTCGCACTTTCACTCTGATCATTAATCGCAGTAATCAGGGTAACGGCATTGGCTGCCCGGCTCTGCAGGCGCTCAATCGTCGCCTGAATTTGCTGCGTGCTTTGCTGGGTACGGCTGGCCAGAGTTCTGACTTCATCTGCGACCACGGCAAAACCGCGCCCGGCCTCACCAGCCCGCGCGGCTTCGATCGCCGCATTCAGTGCCAGCAGATTGGTCTGTTCAGCAATGCCACGAATCACTTCCAGTACATTATCAATCTGGCGTGAATCGGCACTCAGCTGCTCAATGCCGCTGACGCCTTCATCCACCTGCTGCGACAGACCACTCATCACACTGACGGCCCGCTGTACCAACTGCTGCGCACTCTGTACCTGTTCATTGGCATTATCAGCCGCTTCTGATGCCCGCACCGCACTGGTCGCCACCTCCTGCGCTGCGGTGGTCATTTCATACATGGCAGTGGCCACCTGATCACTTTCGATCTGTTGCTGTTTCACGCCTTCTTCGGCCGTTGTCATGACCTGACGCAGTTCACCGGAAGCATGATTGAGCGTGGTGGTTGAATTGAGGATCTGGCCAACCAGTTTCTGCACCTGATCGGCAAAACGGTTAAAAGCGCCGGCCAGCTGACTCAGTTCATCGCTGCCGTTGACATCCAGCCGTTTCGTCAGGTCGCCATCTCCGGAACTGATATCGTTCATGGCCAGCACTGCAGATTTAAGCGGCGCTGAAATACTGCGCACCACCAACAGAGCCGCAATCACAATAATAACCAGTACCACCAGGGATGAAGTGACAGACCCCAGAATCGCTGCCGACAAAGAGCTGCTGACTTCCTGCTCCATATTGGTGGTCTTTTTTTCCAGGCTGTGTACCCAGAAGCCAGTCCCTATCATCATGTTCCAGCCGGGAATCATTTCTGCATAACCCAGTTTCGGCGCCAGTTCGCCGCTGGCCGCATCTTTCCAACGGTACGAGATATAATCACCGCCTTTCTGCGCGGCAGCGATCAGATCACGGACGAGGTATTTACCATCCGGGTCCTTGAAGTCCCACAGACTTTTTCCATCCAGTGCCGGATTCAAACCATGCATCATGGTGACACCCTGCATATCATAAACAAAGAAGTAACCTTCGCTGCCGGAGTCATCAAATCTCAGGTCACGCAGAATATCCCAGACCTGTTGCCGGATTTCAGGATCAGTGGCAGCTCCCGGTTGAGCAGTAAGACTGCTGATTGATGTCAGCGCCAGCTGCATATAGTTGCGCAGCTGTTCTTTGTAGGTATCTTCCATATCTGCCGCATAAGTAGATACTGAAAGCTCACCAATATCTTTTGCCTGATTCAGGTTATAAGTAGTCAGAAAGGCCGTCAGAACGATAGCCGGAACCAGTGCCAGAATCAGCACACGAAGCTGAATGGTAATATTATTCATTAACGGAAATATCCAGAGACAGGTTGATTCATTCAGCGTAGCAAAGGTTTTTACGCAATTAATTAACAAAAAAATCAACAATATGAAAAAGCGACCAAAGTCGTAGCCTTCCCACTCCGGCAGACAGATAAGACAGGTAGAATATTTTTTAAAAAAATAAGAATAAAACAGGATGAAAATCGTTGGGGAGGGGGTCAGGGCAGGCCATAACCGCCAGTGCAGTTATGGCCCTGAGTCTGTCAGCGCAGCGCCGAACAGCCGACCGGCGCACCACCGAATTCCTGCATGGCGTCCAGCAGCACGTCCCACAGATAGGACACATAACCACTGTCAAACAGCAGCGAAAAGGCCGGCACACCATTAATGCTGTGCTTCACCACAATGGCATTGATGCGCGCCACTGACGTCTGCGCAATCGACAGTGGCGGAAAAAACTCATCGCGCATATCAACCGCACACAGCTTGGCCATCACCGCACTGCCGGCGTCACCGGTCAGGGTAAACCAGCCATGGCTGTCCTGGCAGAACAGTGGATAACAGCCGCTGTCCGGATAACTGGTGGCCAGCAGCCCGGCGATACGTTCCCCCATATCCTGCAGGCTGCCCAGCACCCAGAATTCACGTTGACTGAGGCGTAATACCAGTTCACCGTTTTCCGTGACTGTGGCCTGATTGGGTTGTTCCGCCAGCGCAAAACCACCGGCACTCAGATGGGCTGCCGCCCGGTCACCGCGGAAACCGGTGCGCGTCAGTGGCGTTAAATCCATCAGGCCACAGCGGGTGGCCTGTGCGCTGTCATCGGCACTGAAACCGGCGACGATGCTGCCGTCGGCACAGGGAGCAAATTCAGCGTCGGACAGTTTCGGATACAGGGTACTGCGGGCTGCCGCGGCAGCCGGGGTCATTGAAGTCATATTTACATCTCCTGACGCTGGTTATCCGGATCATAGAACGGCAGCTCGGCAACAGTGGCTTCCACCTCACGCCCGCCACTGACCCGTACACGGAACTGACTGCCACTGTCCGCCTGATCGGTGCCGACATAGGCAAGACCGATAATGGCATCCAGTGCCGGCGAATATTCACAGGAGGTGATATTGCCGCTGATATCTTCACCGCGTAAAACCAGATGACCTTCTTCCGGTTTTGCCCCGCTTTTCATCAGTGCCGCCGGCAGGGTAAAGCCAACCAGTTTCCGTTTCTGTTCCGCCGCCATCACAATATCCACCGAACGGCAGCCGACGTAGAAAGGTTTCTTGCGGTTGATCGCCCAGTCCAGTGACAGCTCACCCGGATGACTCATGCCATCCGTATCCTGGCTGACAATAATGTGGCCTTTTTCCAGACGCAGCAGACGCTGGGTTTCGACCCCGAACGGACGGATACCGAATTCCGCACCGGCTGCCATAATGATGTCCCACAGGGCTTCACCATAACGCGACGGCACGTGAATTTCGTAGCCCAGTTCGCCGACAAAACCCACCCGCAGCATTCGTGCCGGAATATTGCCCAGCGGGGTTTTAATCTCACCTTCACGGCACGCCAGGTAAGGGAAACCGGCGGCGCTGACATCCAGCTCCGTCAGTTTTTCCAGTACCTTGCGGGCATTCGGACCGGCCAGATTCACCGCCGCAAACGCAGACGTCACATTGGTGATATCCACATCCAGACGCCACATGGCATTCCAGCGTGTCATATTGCGGTACACACCATCGACGCCGGTGGTGGTTGCGGTCACGTAGAAACAGTCGTCGGCGAAACGGCAGGAAACACCGTCGTCCACCACCACACCCTGCTCATTGGTCAGCACCGCGTAACGGGTACGGCCAACCGGCTGTTTGAGGAAGCCGAAGGTGTACATACGGTTCATCATTTCCGCCGCATCCGGGCCACGCAGTTCAATACCGCCCAGTGTGCTGACATCGATTACGGCAACATTATTACGCACCGCATCCGCTTCGGCGGCGATGCATTCCAGCCGCCGTTCCTGTGCACCGTAAAACGCGGGGCGCTGCCAGCTGCCGGCGGGAATCATTTTCGCGCCCAGGGCAAGATGACGGTGATGCATGGCCGACTGACGGTAAGGATCAAAACTGCGGCCGGCAATCACCGCCAGTTTTTCCGCCACAAACGGCGGGCGCGCCGTGGTCACACCGGTTTCACTGACGGTACGGTCGGTGGCATTGGCCACCAGACGCGCCGTCGGCAGCGCCGAGTGACGGCCCTGTGACGGCCCCATCCCCACCGTGGAAAAGCGTTTGACCAGTTGCACGTCGCGGTAACCGACGCGGGTGGCATTGACGATATCCTTGATCTGCAGGTCTTCATCGAAATCGACGAATTCCTTGCTTTTTGGGTGTTTGAAAATCGGCCAGCTGAAATTCACCTGCTGCTCACACTGTACGTCAGGCAAAATTTCCGCCTCAGCCAACCCCAGTGACTGCAGTGCCCTGAGTGCTGCCCGTTTGCCGTCATTCCTCACGGCGTCGAGGGAATACACACCATTCACGGAACCGGCAATCAGCAGATGCTTTGGCAGTCCGGTCAGTTCAAAGCGTGCTTTGTCATCGTCGTAACTGAGCTGGGCACCAGCCTGACACAGCAGCTGATAGGCCGGCATAAAACCCGCCGACATACACAGCAGATCACAGTCGATGATTTCGCTCTCGGCCGCAACTTTGCCCTGACCATTAATCATACGCACATCGACACCACGGACGTGCAGATTACCCGCCGCCGGCAGCGCTTCGTACACAGTGCTGTTATATATAATACGGATACCGCGCTGGCTGACAGCGTCGGCCAGACTCTGGTTCTGAGGCTGAGCGCGCATATCAATCACGGCCGCTACCCCGGTGCCCTGATCGGCCAGGTTAAGCGCCGTCAGGTAGCCTTCGTCGTTACCGGTGAGAATCACGGCGCGTTTACCCGGGCTGACGGCATACAGCTTCATCAGCCGGTCAGCGGCGCTGCACATCATCACGCCGGGCAGATCGTTATTACGGAACACCACATGCTGTTCGTAACTGCCGGAGGCGATAATGCATTCTTTCGCCCGCACCTTATACAGACGGTTGCCTTTAATGACCGGCAACCAGTTATCGGTAAACCAGGCATTACACACCGCATCGGTCATCACGCGGATGTTGGTATGATGTTCAACCTGACTGACCAGTTCGCTGCGCAGCGCATCGGCATGCACGCCGGTGCTTTCAAAACGGCTGTATGTCAGTGAACCGCCCAGCAGGGTATTTTCTTCCACCAGCAGTACACTGGCACCGCCGTCAGCGGCGGTTAATGCCGCCTGCAGACCGGCCGGGCCGGAGCCCACCACCACCACATCGTGATGCAGGAATTCCTTATCGTGATAACCGGCTGTGGCGGTTAAATCCACCGTACCCAGACCGGCTTTTTTACGGATAATTTTTTCCCACCAGTCCCAGATACCTTTGGGCTTGTAAAACGCGCGGTAGTAAAAACCGACCGGCATAAAACGGCCGAATTTGCCGAGGATGGCATCGCGGTCATTTTCCAGCGTGCCGGCGTAGTTCTGACCTTCCACCCGCAGCGCTTCCGCAATCGGGGTACGGTCAGCCAGCACGTTAGGATCCGATGCCAGCTGTACCAGCGTATTGGCATCCTGACCAGCCATGGTCAGCGCCGAACGCGGACGGTGATATTTAAAGGAACGGGACATCAGCCACTGGCCATTGCCAATCAGAGCGCTGGCAATGGTGTCACCTTGATAGCCGCGGTAATGGCGGCCTTCGAAACTGAAACTGACCGGCTGATCGCGCTCAATCAGCAGGCCCATCGGGGCTGCAAGACGCTGTTCGCCACTCATGAGTTGGCCTCCTCAGCTGCTCCGGGAACGGAAGCAAAAAATTCACACGGATCCAGTTCAGACGGATCGTAGGTACGGGAAATTTCACCGCTCACACGGTGACGCTCAACGATAAACCAGTAGCCGGATGGGGCATGCAGCCACCACTCGCGCACTTCGCCGGTACCGTTGTAGTGGTAAAACACATATTCGGCCCATTCACGGTCGCTACAGGCCGCCGGGTCAGGCATCTGTTTTACTTCACCACCGTAAACAAATTCGCTGGCATTTCTTGGCCCATTTAACGGGCAATTAATGATTTTCATAACTCATCCCGCTCAGTGGCTTGCTGCTGTGGCGCCCATTTCATTTACCTGACGGAAGGTATCGAAACGGTCCATTGCAAAGGGTTTGATCAGATCCGGTACCTTACCGCCGCTGGCCACCAGTTCGGCCATGGTCTTGCCGCAGATCGGTGTCGATTTGAAGCCCCAGGTTCCCCAGCCGGCGTCAAGGTAATAATTCTCCACCGGACTCAGACCCATAATCGGGCTGTAGTCCGATGTCATATCGGTAATACCGGCCCACTGACGCATCAGCTTCAGGTTGGCCATAAAGGGGAACAGTTCAATGGCGTGTGCCAGCAGACCTTCTTTCAGATTCAGATCGGAGCGGGTGCCATACAGCGGATACGGATCAGAGCCACCGCCGATCACAATTTCACCACGCCCGGTCTGCTGCACATAACAGTGATAGGCCGGTGAACTGACCAGCGGATTAAGGAAAGGTTTGACCGGCTGGGTGACCATCGCCTGCAGCGGATAGGTCACAATCGGCAGACGGAAACCGGCCTTTTCTGCCAGCAGCGAACTGTGTCCGGCCACGGCCTGCACCGCGACCCCGCAACCAACATCACCGCGGTTGGTTTTCACGCCAACCACTTTCCCGTTTTCGGTTTTAATACCGGTGACTTCGGTCAGCTGATGCAGTTCAGCACCACGCTGGGTCGCGCCTTTAGCATACCCCCAGGCCACCGCATCGTGACGGGCGGTGGCGCCGTCCATATGCCAGAGACCGGCCAGAACCGGTAAATGCCCCGGATTCATATTCAGTGTCGGCACCAGTTCACGGATTTCCTGCGGGCCGATTAATTCGGTTTTACCGCCGAAGTGTTTATTCACTTCGGTACGCTGACGGAAGGCACGGATAGCCGAATCGGTATGTGCCAGCGTCAGCTGACCACGGCGCGAATACATAATATTGAAATCAAATTCGTTCGACAGTTCTTCATATAACCGCACAGATTCAGCGTAAAATTTAACCCCTTCTGAGGTCAGATAATTGGAACGGATAACTGCGGTATTACGTGCGGTATTACCGCCACCCAGATAGCCTTTTTCCAGAATCGCGACATTGGTAATGCCATGATATTTAGCGAGGTAATAAGCGGTTGCCACACCATGACCGCCACCACCGATAATAACGACGTCATAATGGGATTTGAGAGGAACCGGTGGCGGAAGGTCTGCGTCTTTTTCAAACGGATAATCATTATTCAGACCATACTTCAGCAATGAGAAAGGCATAGGCCCTCCTGATAAATGTGTTTTAAATAACCGAAAAAAGGCTTTTACCTGGCCGGCGAAGTGGAGCAAATCCGTTTACTGACAGCCGCCGGCTGCTGATACAGATTTCACACCACCACAAAGGTTCAGGCGGTTATCCTCAACCTGCCAGCTGATGACGGGCAGCAATCAGCGTATTGTTCATCAGACAGGCAATGGTCATCGGACCAACCCCCCCCGGTACCGGGGTAATGGCATAGGCCAGCGGTTCGACATCGGCAAAATTCACGTCACCCAGTAATTTACGTTTTCCGTCAATTTCAGTGACATTAATACCCACATCAATCACAGTCGCGCCGGGTTTGATCCAGGCTGCATCCACCATTTCTGCGCGGCCGACCGCGGCGACCACAATATCCGCTTCCTTACACAGTGCTTCGGCATTGCGCGTGCGCGAATGGACGATGGTAACGGTGCAGTTGGCGTGCAGCAGCAGCATGGCCATCGGCTTACCGACAATATTGGAACGGCCGATGACCACCGCGTGTTTACCGCTTAAGTCACCGAGGGTTTTCTGCAGCATAATCAGACAACCCTGTGGGGTGCACGGCACCAGACTGGCATTACCCACCACCAGTTCACCGACATTAACCGGATGGAACCCATCCACATCTTTGTGCGGTGCAATGCGGGCAATGATTTCTTCTTCGTTCAGGTGTGCCGGTAACGGCAGCTGTACCAGGATACCGTGTACCGCCGGATCATTATTCAGTTCATCCACCAGCGCATTCAGTTCTGCCTGTGTGGTGTCGACCGCTAATTTATGTTCAATGGAATTCAGACCGGCTTCGTTGGCCCGCGCGACTTTATTGCGCACGTACACCTGGCTGGCCGGATCTTCACCGACCAGTACCACCGCCAGACCCGGCTTCACACCGTGCGCGGCATAAATCGCCTGGGCACCGGCCGCGACCTCCGCAACCAGCTCAGCTGCAATCTGTTTTCCGTCGATAATATGTGCCATGAAGCCCCCTTACTTGAACACGACCGTTTTGTTGCCATCGACAAACACACGGTGTTCAGTGTGACGTTTGACCGCCCGTGCCAGCGCCATGGTTTCGGTATCACGGCCGGCAGCCGTCAGGCGTTCCGGACCATAAGTGTGATCCACATTCTGTACCGACTGCTCAATGATCGGACCTTCATCCAGGTCAGAAGTCACGTAGTGCGCGGTGGCACCGATCAGTTTGACCCCACGGTCATAGGCCTGGTAGTAAGGGCGTGCGCCCTTGAAGCCCGGCAGGAAAGAGTGGTGAATATTGATCGCACGCCCCTGCAGCTGGCTGCACAGTTTATCCGACAGAATCTGCATATAACGGGCAAGGATTACCAGATCAGAGTTGGTTTCCTTAACGATTTCCATCAGTCGTTCTTCCTGCTCCGGTTTGTTTTCTTTACTTACCGGAAGATGCACAAAGCGGATGCCTTCGCGTTCCACCATCGGCCGCAGATCCTGATGGTTGGAAACCACGGCGGTGACTTCCATATTCAGTTCACCTTTGTGCATACGGTACAGCAGGTCATCCAGACAGTGGTCTGCCTTGCTGACCATAATCAGAGTGCGGGTCGGGGCACTGGCATCAAACATTTTCCAGTCCATACCGAATTTTTCGGCAACCTGTACAAACCCTTCGCGTACAGAAGCCGCATCAGCGCTACCGTCCTCAAAATGAAAACAGGCGCGCATAAAAAACTGTCCGCTGTCCTGATCGTCAAACTGAGCCAGTTCACTGATATAGCAACCACATTCCGAAAGATAGCTGGTCACGCCGGCAACAATGCCGCGGCCTGCTTTACAGCTGGCTTTTAAAATAAACTGCTGAGTTGCTTCGGACTTCGTACTCATGTGTTGCTCCTGAATATTCTTCAACTGAGTTAAACTTTTTAGGCCCCGTTGACCTGAACAGGTCCTACGGATACACCTCACCTGTGACCGTTTAACCGATAAACAGCCCGGTTGTCATTTTTTATGCAGAGGGTGCCTGCAGGCTGTGTGGCCGGACGGCCACACAGTCAGTCTCTGTCAGACCAGCCTGTGATCAGAATTTCTGACCAGGAATCCAGCTGGTACCCGCCAGTGGCACACGTGCCATCGCTGCCGATTCCACGGTCAGTGCCACCAGATCTTCCGGCTCCAGGTTACGCAGATCGTTCTTGCCACAGGCACGTGCCAGCGTCTGTGCTTCCATGGTCAGCACACGCAGGTAGTTGGCCAGACGGTGACCGGCAACCACAGGGTCCAGGCGCCTGGACAGTTCCGGATCCTGAGTGGAAATACCGGCCGGGTCCTTACCTTCCTGATAGTCATCATAGAAACCGGCAGCCGAACCTATCTTACGGTATTCCGCTTCCCATTTCGGATCGTTATCACCCAGCGCGATCAACGCTGCTGTACCGATGGCAACGGCGTCAGCCCCCAGGGCCATACACTTGGCCACGTCAGCACCGTTACGGATACCGCCGGACACAATCAGCTGCACTTTGCGGTGCATGCCCATTTCCTGCAGTGCCTGTACCGCCTGCGGAATGGCTGCCATGGTCGGGATACCCACATGTTCAATAAAGACTTCCTGCGTTGCCGCAGTACCGCCCTGCATACCGTCCACCACGATCACGTCAGCGCCAGCTTTCACCGCCAGTTTCACATCGTAGTAAGTACGGGTGGCGCCTACTTTAATATAAATCGGCACCTGCCAGTCGGTAATTTCACGCAGTTCCTGAATTTTGATCGCCAGATCGTCCGGGCCGGTCCAGTCCGGGTGACGGCAGGCTGAACGCTGATCCACACCTTTTGGCAGCGTACGCATCTGTGCCACACGGTCGGTAATTTTCTGCCCCAGCAGCATACCGCCACCGCCCGGCTTCGCGCCCTGACCCAGTACCACTTCAATGGCGTCGGCCTTACGCAGATCGTCCGGATTCATACCGTAACGGGATGGCAGGTACTGATACACCAGTTTGCTGGACTGACCACGTTCTTCCGGTGTCATACCACCATCACCGGTGGTGGTGGAGGTACCGACTTCAGAAGCACCACGGCCCAGCGCTTCTTTAGCATTGGCCGACAGTGCACCGAAACTCATACCGGCAATGGTCACCGGGGTTTCGATCACAATCGGTTTCCTGGCAAAACGGGTACCGAGGGTGACCTGGGTGTTGCATTTCTCGCGGTAACCTTCCAGCGGGTAACGCGACATAGACGCACCAAGGAACAGCAGGTCATCAAAGTGCGGCACCTTACGCTTGGCACCGAAACCACGGATATCATAAATACCGGTTTCGGCGGCACGGCGGATTTCCGCCATGGTGAAATGATCAAAAGTGGCCGATTCACGCAGGCCGGTGTTGATGTTCAGATCTTTTTCTTCGCTCATTGTTCTACTCCCGACACATTAATAAGAAGAAGCGTGATCAACTTTAAAGTTGTACAGATTACGGGCTGAGCCATAGCGTTTGAACGCCGCCGGATCCTCATCCACACCGGCGCGGTGCAGCAGCTCGGTCAGGTGTTCGATGTGCTCAGCACGCATTTCTTTTTCCACACAGTCGGCGCCCAGTGACTTCACGCTGCCTTTCACATAAATACGGGTTTCATACAGGGAATCACCCAGTGCTTCACCGGCGTCGCCGCACACCACCAGGCTACCGGCCTGAGCCATAAAGCAGCTCATATGACCAACATTGCCTTTCACCACGATGTCGGCGCCTTTCAGCGAAATACCACAGCGGGCACCGGCGTTCCCTTCGACCACCAGCAGACCTCCGTGCGCGGTGGCACCGGCTGACTGGGAAGCGTCACCGGTTACGCGTACGGAACCGGACATCATGTTTTCTGCCACACCCTGACCAACATTACCTTCCACCAGAATGTTGGCTTTTTTGTTCATTCCGGCACAGTAGTAACCGGCGTGACCTTTAATATGCACGGACAGGCTCTGGTCCAGCCCGACTGCCAGGTTGTGATCGCCTTTTACACCAGTCACTTCCCATTCGCGTTCAGTACATTCGTTATGCTGATCATGCAGAGCCTGATTCAGTTCGCGTACGCTGCTTTTTTCCAGATCAATTGTTTTCATAGTCATTCCTCCGGGCGCTTACTGCCCACGCTCCCAGACATAAATAGTGGCCGGTTCCGGCTCCCAGACTTTCGCGTTTTCAATACCTGGCAACGTGGTCAGTGCCTGATATTCTGATGCCATGGCAACGTAATCTTCAGTTTCTGCCAGTACCGCCGGCTTACAGGCGATCGGGTCACGGACCACCGCGAAACCGTCGCGGGTACCGATGGTAAAGGTGAAGAAGCCGTCCAGATCCTGCAGTGCATTTTCCAGTGCTTCGTTCAGGCTATCGCCTTCTTTCAGGCGCCAGGCGAGATAGCCGGCCGCCACTTCAGAATCGTTTTCGGTGGCAAATTTAACCCCGTGACGCTGCAGTTCCATACGCAGACGGTTATGGTTGGACAGCGAACCGTTATGCACCAAGCACAGGTCCATGCCGGTAGAGAACGGATGGCTGCCTTCCATGGTTACCGCAGATTCCGTCGCCATACGGGTATGACCGATAATGTGCGTGCCTTTCATTCCCGCCAGGTTAAATTTGGCAGCAATTTCTTCCGGCAGACCTTTTTCTTTCAGAATCTCAATCGACTGGCCAGCACTCAGCACCAGTACGTCTTTATCGAAGGCTTCAATAACCGCTTCCGATGCCTCTGCACTGGCATGGACTTTAAAGACGGCAACACAATGATTTCTGAACCATTCCACCTCGCAGGACAGTTCTTTTTTCAGTTCATCCGCCAGCGTCTGCCAACTGTATTCCAGGTCCGGATGACGCAGGGTCAGCTTGACCCAGCCATCCGCTACTTCGTCACCGTAAATGGCAAAACCGGCACTGTCCGGGCCACGGTCAGTCATGGCAATCAGCATGGGTTCAAACAGTGTACCCAGCTGACTTTCCAGCGCCGGATTTTTTAAATAAAGACCTACAATTCCACACATAAAAATTTACCCTTTTTGATAAGCCCGGAATCAGAAAAATTCGCCGTAACGTGCCACTTCCCAATCAGAAACGTGGCGGCTGTAATCAATCCACTCATCCCGTTTCAGCTTGATAAATTCGCCCATAATTTCTTTGCCGATGGCATCGGTCAGCACAGTGTCAGCTTCCAGCGCATCAATTGCTTCACTCAGTGACTGCGGCAGAATTTCGATGCCTTTGGCTTCGCGTTCTTCCGTCGACAGGGTGTACAGGTTGATGTTCATCGGTTCGCCCGGCTCCAGCTCACGCTCAATACCATCCATACCGGCCGCAATCAGCGCAGCGTGCACCAGATACGGGTTACAGCCGGAATCCGGCAGACGGAATTCCAGACGGCCGTGCGGGATACGCACCATGGCTGAACGGTTATTATCGCCGTAGCAGATATACGCCGGCGCCCAGGTAGCACCGGAGGCGGCACCGCCCACCACCAGGCGCTTGTAAGAGTTCACCGTCGGCGCGGCAATGGCGCACAGCGCTTTGGCGTGATGCAGCAGACCGGCAGTAAAGTGGTAAGCCATCTTTGACAGCCCCAAACCGTTGCTGTCACTGTCATCACCGAACAGGTTTTTACCGTTTTCATCGGCAATCGACAGGTGGAAGTGCATGCCGTTACCGGTACGGTCAGACGCCGGTTTCGGCATAAAGGAGCAGACCATGCCCAGATCATTGGCGATTTCGCCGGCCGCCATACGCACAAAGGTAAAGCGGTCAGCTGAGGTCAGGGCATCACTGTAGGTGTAGTTGATTTCAAACTGACCATTGGCATCTTCGTGGTCGATCTGATAGACATCCATCCCCACGGCCTGCAGGGATTCCACCAGTTTTTCCAGAAATTCACGGGAGCGTGACAGGCCTTTGTAGTCGTAGCAGGGTTTGTCCAGTGTATCGGTATCATCCACCGGGGCCAGACTGCCGTCTTCACGGCGTTTGAACAGTGAGAACTCCGGCTCCAGGCCGGTATTCAGTGTCCAGCCTTTTGCCGCCAGACGGGCCAGCTGCTTCTTCAACACCACACGACTGTCATAGGCGTAAGGTTCGCCGTTCACATGGCCATCACAGGCAATGCGGGCATAACCCGGCTGCCAGGGCACAATCGACAGGGAGTCCAGATCACCACGGGCAAGAAAGTCCGGCCCGTGCGGCTCCATACCCAGGCCCCATACCGCGAACCCGGCGAAACCAGCACCATTGTTCACCACATCAGTCAGGCAATGTGCCGGAACAGATTTGGTTTTTGCCACACCGTGAATATCCACAAACTGGGCCAGGACATATTTAATTCCATTGTCCGCGATAAACTGCTCTGGATTAGAAGCCATCAAACACCTCGCTGAAGTCTTGTCGTGAGTCGTCCCGCAGCTGCCCCGGCTAAGAGCATTCCTGCTAGGAATTTTAATTTCCCATAATGAAAAGCAACGCCTGTGCCAACGACTTTCCCAGCAGGAATATTTGTTTCATAAGATATGCAAACCGCTGAAATACAAGGCCTTTTAGCTGTCATCTTCTTTGCATAGAGAAATTGGGGTAAGGTTGCTCAGCGAGAACCGGGCAAATAAACGCACCTGATTTGTGCGCTAACAGGAGACGGACACCAAAATGAATCATCGCGAGCAGGACCAGGGAAGCCGGCCGTTCGGACTGGATCAGTACATCGGCATGAAGGTGAAAGCCGCCCGTCAGAAGGAAAACCTGAAGATCGCTGACGTCGCCCGTATATCAGGCATCAGTCAGGGGATGATCAGTAAAATTGAAAATGCCCAGGTCTCTACCAGTCTGGAAACACTGAACCGGCTGTGCGATGCCATCGGCCTGCCGATCTCCAAACTGTTCAATGATTTTGACCGCCCGGACAGCCGCGCCCAGTTCACCAAAGCCGGTCAGGGAATGGAAGTGACGCGCCGCGGAACCGATAAGGGTCACACCTATCACCTGCTGAATTATCAGCGTGGTGCCAACCGCTCATTCGAGCCCTTCCTGATTTACTTCGATGACCTGTCAGAAGTGTTCCCGTCATTCTCCCACCCGGGCGAAGTGTTTCTTTATTGTGTGGAAGGAAAAATCTCCTACCGCCACGGTAACCATGTCTACGACATGGAACCCGGCGATTGCCTGACCTTTGATGCGGAAATCCCGCACGGGCCGGAAAAGATCACTGAAGTGCCGATCAAGCTGCTGCAGATTGTGGTTTACAATCAGGAAGACTGAGCAGCCAGCACAAAAAAGCTGATTCCCAGTGCCAGAATCATAGGTGAAAACAGGCGTGTATCCCGGTAGGCGAACGGGCTGTTGTATACACGCTTGAACAGACCGACATAACGGAAATCACCGATTGCCCTGCCCACCAGCGCCACGGCACAGGCTGTATAACGCACCCAGTCTGCCACGCCGCCACTCACCAGCACCAGCGCGAGAACCGCCAGCGCCATCAGTATCACGGCCACCAGCAACGTCAGTGCGGCCGGCGGATTGAGCCGGTCACCAGCAGCCGTGACCGGCAGAGCCGATGTTATGCCCCACGCTCCGCCACTGGCCCAATAAATATGCAGCAGTGACGCCGCCCCCAGCAGCGCGGCGGTCAGCAGAGCCAGTATCAGCATGACGTCCTCCCTGATTATTATCATCCTGCCGTTGCCGCCAGTATCCACGCAGCCACCGGCGATGACCAGGCGACATGTCTCTGCGCCATGCCTGTCATTATTACCACAAGGTATGTCCTGCCGTTTCGCATACGACATTACCCCGCCCCACGGAATAATCAGCAACCGACTGATTTAATTATATTTTTCAGTATTTCATCCAGCACTCAGCAGCGGTCTGTCACTTGCGGACTGAATGCTGGGCTGATGACCGGCCCGGCAACGGTTACTGCTCTGCGATGCGGTAACGGCCGCCGCAATTCTGTTTCGGGCAGGCAGGCGGATAAGAACCGACCTCCAGCCCCAGAGCAATGGAACTGACATAGCCCTCTTTTTTCTGCCCACAATTACTGCAGATAAAATTAAGACGCGGCAGGCTGATAATACGGGAATCATCCGTGCTGCTGCCGGTACCATAGAAATTATCGTAAGCCTTGATAAACACAGCAGTATTCTGGCTGACAACCTCTGCCGCATCGGCCGGCACACGACCACGGCCAGTCAGGGCCTTACTGCCGTCCAACCAGATACAGGGCATATTTCTGCCCAATGAACCACCATTACGTATGTAGACACAGCGGTCACCATGCGTACCGGTATGCCAGCTGAAGGTGTATTTCAGGTCCCGCTGCCAGCGCTGTACACCGTCCAGATCAGAGCGGCTCAGACCCAGACCACCGGTAACAACGCTTTTGGTTAATAACGCTTCACTGTTAATAAAATAGAAATCCATCAGAACACTCCCTGACGGCCACAGCCGTCATAAAAACGATCGGTTTTATCCTGTCGTCAGTTCACTGCTGCAGCAATAGCCCGGTGGCGTTTCTGGTTCTTTTTAATAAGCAAAAAAAAAACCGCCCGGAGGCGGCAAGGAGGCTTGTAGCACGATACGGCTGTGCTACCAGAATGGAACAGTTATACAGCGGCCCGCTGCGCGGGCCGTCTGCAATTATTTAGCGGAAGTGGATACCGGTGACTGGACGAATTCCGGATAGGCGGCCATGCCGCACTCTTCCACATCCATACCGATCAGCTCTTCTTCTTCGCTGACACGCAGGCCAATCACCTTCTTGATAATGAAGAGCACAACGAAGGACGCGATAAACATCCAGGCAAAGGTTGCCACGGTGCCGGTCAGCTGACCCATAAAGGTCGCATCGTCATTACTCAGCAGCACAGCAAAAATACCCCAGATACCGGTAGTACCGTGGACCGAGATTGCACCAACAGGATCATCGAGTTTCAGTTTATCCAGCGCAATAACAGACAGCACCACCACAATACCGCCGATCGCACCGATAAGCGTCGACAGACCGGCACCGGGCAGCAGCGGCTCTGCCGTAATGGCCACCAGACCGGCCAGCGCGCCATTAATGGTCATGGTCAGATCCGTTTTACCGAACAGGAAGCGGGCAAACAGAGCTGCCACGACCATACCACCCGCCGCCGCCGCGTTGGTGTTAACAAAAATTTTCGCCACTGCATTGGCTTCATCAACATTGGAGATTTTCAGCTCAGAACCACCGTTAAAGCCGAACCAGCCCATCCACAGAATAAACATCCCCAGAGTCGCCATCGGCAGGTTAGCCCCCGGAATCGCACGGACTTCACCGTTCGGACCGAATTTACCTTTACGCGGCCCCACCAGAATCACAGCCGCCAGAGCCGCCGCCGCACCGGCCATGTGCACCACGACGGAACCGGCGAAGTCCTGGAAGCCCAGCTGATCGAGGAAGCCACCGCCCCATTTCCAGTAACCTTCTACCGGATAAATCACCGCCACCATAACGACGGCAAAAATCAGGAAAGGCCACAGGCGCATACGTTCAGCCACAGCACCGGAGACGATGGACATAGTGGCTGCAGCAAACACGGCCTGGAAGATAAAATCAGCCATGGTGGAGTAGTAAGGCGCATCATCACCACCGGCGTTCACCGCGTCAGCGGTATTGTCGGCACCGAGCAGGAAGTCTATGCCCGGAATCACCGCACTGACCGGGTTGGCCGGGTACATAATGTTGTAACCCACAGCCAGATACACCACACAGGCGATACCGTACAGCAGGGCATTTTTATTAAGAATTTCCACGGTGTTTTTTGACCGGACCAGACCGGATTCGAGCATGGCAAAACCTGCAGCCATCCACATCACCAGTGCCGCACACACCAGAAAGTAAAACGTATCTAACGCGTAGGATAGTTCTAACATCACTCACTCCGAATTAAAGTGCTTTATCATTGGCTTCGCCGGTCCGGATGCGCCGGGCCTGCGATAAACTGACCACGAAGATTTTTCCGTCTTCGATTTTCTCCCCCTGAACCGCCGCTGAAATGGCTTCCAGCGCCCGCTCCAGCTGTTCATCCGTCACGGCAATTTCCAGCCGCATATTCATCTCACACGGTTCGCGGTATACATGTGCCGGCTCAATTCTGCTCAGAGCTTCCAGCGCTTCACAGGCGGACGACTCTGCAACACTGACGCCGCCGATCCCCACCGCCGTCAGCGCGGTGCGGACGGCATTCAGCGCGGATGGCCGTATCACGGCCTGTATTAATTTCATCTGCCCCTCCGGGACTCCTGCAAACTTGTGAAATAAAATTTCCTATCAGGAATGTAATAATCATGCCAACATTTAAAAACTGATAAAAATCAGTAAGTTATGAACGAAAAATAAGACAGGAGGAAAATCAGAGAAGATTTATGCACAAATGCAGAGCAGGAAGTTTTCCTGTGGGCACTGTCACTGTGCGGTGCCGCACATGATGGGGCAGAAACTGCAGGTAACAGGCATTGCGCTGCCGGAGTCCGGCTGCGGCAATGTTAAAGCAGAGCAGAATACCTGCGTACAGGATGTGATGGCGGCGTAATCAGAGCCGGCGTGACTGATGCTCAGAGAATGACAACCAGCTCCGCCCGCTGACCTGATAAAGCGCTTTTTCCGGCGGATATAACCGTGCTAATGTCGGTCTCCCTGACCTGCATGGATAGGAGTCATAATGGCGCAGACCGGTGTAGTCTTACTTGCTGCCGGTAACAGCGAACGCTTCGGTAATGACAAGCGTCTGGCTGTTGTCGACAACGGCTATCAGGAGCCCATGCTGCTGGCGACCATCCGCAGTCTCCGCGCCACCGCGCTGCCGCTGTTTGTGGTGCTGCGTCCCGGCGATCACCAGTGGGAAGCGGCGCTGGATGATCTCGGTATCGACTGGGGCACCTGCCCGGAAGCCAAGCAGGGAATCGGCTGCAGTCTGGCCTTCGGGGTTCACGCAACCCAGCACTGGAACAGCTGGCTGATCGCCATGGCAGATATGCCCTTTATCCGTCCACAGACCTTCCGCCTTCTGGCCGACACCCTGCAGGATCATGCCATTGTCCGTCCGGTTACCCCCGGCCCGCACAGCCACCGCCACGGCCAGCCACTGGGGTTCCAGCGTGCTTTTGCTTTTGAGCTGATGCAGTCTCAGGGAGAAAATGATGCCGCGGCGCTGCTGCAGCGCCACGCCGGCCAGGTGACCGAAGTCATCTGTGATGATGAAGGTATTCTGCGCGATATCGACCGTCCGGAAGACCTGCAGGCTGGTTGAGTAACTCAGGCCCCGTGACGGTGGATGACAGGTGTCACCTTATCTGCCAGGGCAACGCCGTTCTTGTCTTTATGTTTGACCCGGTACATGGCTTCATCCGCACTGCGCAGCAATGACTTCAGGGTCTCCCCTTCCACAAAGCTGTAACAGATACCGATACTGGCCTGCACTATCACGGTTTTACCGGCCACAACTTCCACCGGTTCTGAGATTACGCCCAACAGGCGCTCAGCCACCACCTGCAGATGCAGTGGTGACCCGGCATCGTCGGTCAGCACCACAAACTCATCACCGCCCAACCGTCCCAGACCATCACTTTCCCGCAGCTCTGCGCACATACGTCCGGCGATCACGCGCAGCAGTTCATCACCGGCTTCATGGCCGTGGGTATCATTGACCGGCTTGAAGTCATCCAGATCGATCAGCATCACGGCCACCGGCTCATGCTGGCGGTATGCCCGTTTCATCATCTGCGCAAAGTGGTGGCGCAGGCCATTACGATTGTACAGGCCGGTCAGGCTGTCTTCGGTCACCATCCGTTCAAGCTGGGCTTTGGCTTCTTCCAGCTCCGATGTACGCTCACTGACCCGCTGTTCCAGTACCCGCTCCTGCTGCATCAGGGTATTCACCAGTTCGGTCTGGGCTTTTTCGTTCTGCCGTTTGAGATCATTGAAACGCGCCGCCAGTGCAAATGACAGCAACAACATTTCCGCCGCCGAACCGATCTGCATGCTGTAAACGGTGAAAAAATTGGACGGCAGCAGACCGGTATTACGGATCGACAGCAGCGCCGTACCCACCAGCAGCAGACTCCAGGCCACGACAAAAATACGCGCCGCCGGCACCTGACGCCGGACCGCAGCAATACCCGCAGAGAGCAGGGAAAGCGTGGTCAGAATGCCCTGAATGGACATCACCTTAATCGCCGTCTGCACATCCACCATCAGGGTCAGCAGCACTCCGCCCCACCAGAGCAGAATGGCCAGCTGCAGAAAACGGTCCCAGCCCGGGGCCAGATATTTCATTTTCAGGAAGCGGCGGGCGAACATCACCGCCAGTGTCGCCGCCACACTGTAACCGGTGGGCACCACCCGGTCCGCCCAGCCGGCGGAGTCCGGCCACAGCACCAGCGGGCCAATGCCGTTCATGCTGGAGGCGGCAAAACCAAAGGTGAAGACAAAGGCGGAATAGAACAGAAAAATTGACTGTTTCAGCCCCAGATAGAGCAGGAAGTTATAACTGCCCAGCGCGATCAGCATGCCGAAGTACACCGACAGCAGAATCAGAGTGCGGTTGTTGTCCTGTGAATAAGCCAGCGGCGTCATCAGCCGGACGTTCATGGCCATGGCCGCATGACTGGCGCCACGGATATAGACAGTGAGCTGCTCACCCGGGTCCAGCATCAGCGGAAACACAGGTTTGCGGTTGGCCAGTGGCCATTCACTCACCGGCACATTACGGCCGGCGTGCATGGCTTCAGTGCGGTCCTGACGGACTATGTAAACGCGGATATCATCCAGATAAGCGTACTGAAATTCGAGCAGCTGCTGCTGCGGCCGCCGGAAGGAGGAGTTAATATCAATGCGCAGCCAGACAGCGCCCTTGACGTAGCCGAAATTCAGCTCCTGGGTATCACCGGCACCACGGAAGCGGTTGTCGCGGGCACGGACATCATCCAGTGTCAGCTGCCCGGAGGGGTCATACTGGTAACCGGCGTAATCGCTCATGGGAATAATCGCCGCTGCCGTTTCATTCAGCGGTACCACCGGCAACGCCTTTACGTTCAGTGCCAGTAACAGCAACAGTGGCAGACAGTGAACTGCCCGGAGCGGTAACCAGCTCATGCGGGGCAGACTCCGCCCTTAGAGCCGGCACTGTCTTTACGGGTCGGCCCGCAGATCAGAATATTCAGCAAACAATCACCAGAATGGGAATAAAATAATGCCTGCCACCGTTGGCAGGCCTGACGGGCGGAAGTATAGGCAAGTCAGAAACGGATTGGACGTAGCATTAAGTAAAAAGGATGGAAAAATCTGTTACAGATGATCTGCGACAACCCCGCCGCCGCTGCAGGGTTGTTTCAGGTTCAGACAGGACGCAGACGATCCGCTCCCGGGTCAGGCCTGCTCCAGCAGGTAATTTTCGTACTCTGAACGCAGATTGACCTTCAGCAGCTTGCCGGTGGCCGTGTGTGGCAGCGAATCGATAAAGACCACGGCATCGGGCAGCCACCATTTGGCGACTTTGTCTGACAGGTAGTCCAGCACGTCCTGTTCCGTCAGCTGGCTGCCGTCCTTACGCACGCACAGCAGCAACGGCCGTTCTGCCCATTTTTCATGGCGCGCGGCAATCACGCAGCATTCCTTCAGGTGCGGATGCCCTACGGCGGCGTTTTCCAGATCAATGGAGCTGATCCACTCACCACCGGATTTGATCACGTCCTTGGAACGGTCAACGATATGCAGGTAGTTATTGGCATCGATAGTGGCCACGTCACCGGTATCAAACCAGCCATCAATGAAGCTGCTGCGGTCATCATTTTTGTAATAGCCGTTGATAATCCACGGACCGCGCACCAGCAGACGACCGCGCGCCTCACCATCGCGCGGTAATTCATGCCCCTCATCATCAATGATTTTCATCTCAATGCCGTACACCGGACGGCCCTGCTTGGCCTGCAGCTGGTAACGCTCTTCCAGCGGCAGGCTTTCCATATGGATATTGTGCGCATTGACGGTGCCGATCGGGCTCATTTCCGTCATGCCCCAGGCATGAATCAGGAAAGCATCGTGCTTTTCCTGGAAGTCGCGGATCATCGACAGTGGTGCTGCTGAGCCGCCGACAATCACATTCTGCACCGACTCCAGTTTTTTACCGATGCTGTCCATATGATTCAGCAGCATCAGCCACACGGTCGGGACGCCGAGCAGCAGATCGGGGTTTTCCGCCTCAATCAGTTCCCACAGTGATGCGCCATCCATACCCGGTCCGGGAAAGACCTGTTTGGCCCCGGTGATCGCCGCCGAATACGGCGTGCCCCAGGCATTGACGTGAAACATCGGCACCACCGGCAGGAAGCAGGAGGTGGACGCCAGCCCCAGCATCTCCTGACCGATGGAAGACATGGCATGAATCACGGTTGAACGGTGACTGTAGAGCACCCCTTTCGGATTGCCGGTGGTACCCGAGGTGTAACACATACTGGCAGCACAGCGCTCATCAAACTCCGGCCACACAAACTCATCCGGCTCCTGTGCCAGCAGAGTTTCATAACAATGCACATTGGGCAGCGACGTGTCCGGCATATGCGCTTCATCACAGAGAATGACAAAACCTTCCACCTGCGGAATCTGCTCACGGATGCTTTCCAGCAGCGGTACAAACGTCAGATCCACAAAGATCCAGCGGTCTTCGGCGTGATTGATGATGTAAACCAGCTGGTCTGCGAACAGACGCGGGTTGATGGTATGCAGCACGGCACCATAGCCGGACACACCAAAATACAGTTCATAATGGCGGTAGCCGTTCCATGCCAGCGTGGCGATACGGTCGCCCTGCTCAATGCCGAAGCGGTGCAGCAGATTGGCAATACGCCGGGCACGGCCGGCCGCCTCTTTCATGGTGTAACGGTGGATATCACCTTCGCAGCGGCGGCTGACAATTTCAGTACCGGGATGGGTGGTTTCTGCATGCTCCAGCAGACCGGAGATAAGTAATGGACGGTCCATCATCTGGCCGAACATCGGCTGTCCTGACGACATCTCTGACGACATAGTACGCTCCTGTTTTATTTTTGTTATCGACAAGCTGACGACACAGTAAGAGGGGCCGGCAATTATCTCAAGCCCCGGCTGTGTTACGAAATGTCAGGAGAGTAGCGGTAGACAAGCTGTTCGTTTTTCTTCGGTCCGTGAATATGCCATATCAGCTCAAAATCATTGGCATTTTCGATCATATTACCCGAGTACAGATCATCAATGCAGACGTGATCCTGAGCGCTGCGCCATAAAGCATCCCCCGTAGGGATGAGTTCGAACAGAAACACCGGTTCCCCCCGTCGTCCGTGCGACAATGCCACCCCGCCGGGACTCTGCTGCCAGATAAAGCGGTTATGTATCTCCACCGTCTGCCCGTTGTGCAGGGTAAAACGGCCCTGTTCGATAAAATGCAGTTCCGTGGCCGACACCGGCTCCACCCTCACCTGACCCTGGCCACACCCCTGCCAGCCGGTGCGTGACCCGGGCCCCGGAGTAGCGGTGTACGAAAAAACAGCAGTTGTCTGCAGCCGCCGCCACAGTTGCTGGATTCGTTGCAGTGTTTGCTGCATGCTGCCGCCTGATTCTGTCGCTGTGACCATTGCTTATGCCAATTCTCTGGGGTGTCACCCTGCTGTGGGCGTTTTCATTCAGCCTGATCGGTGTCTATCTGGCCGGTCAGGTGGACAGCTATTTTGCCGTATTTACCCGCATTGTGCTTGCGTCACTGGTGTTTCTGCCATTGATTATCCGCCATCCGGTCAACCCGGCGCTGGCACTGCGGCTGATGGGCATCGGTGCCCTGCAGCTGGGGCTGATGTACCTGTTTTACTACCAGTCCTTTCTGCTGCTGTCGGTGCCGGAAGTGCTGATTTTCACCATTTTCACCCCCTTATATGTGACCCTGATTTACGATCTGCTGGCACAGCGCTTTAACCCCGGTTATCTGCTCAGTGCCCTGCTCGCCATTGCCGGCGCAGCCATCATCCGCTACGACAGTCTGAGCAGTGATTTCTGGCTTGGCTTTGCCGTGGTCCAGGGAGCCAATATCTGTTTTGCCGGCGGGCAGGTGCTGTACAAACGTCTGCTGGAAACCTGGCCTTCATCAAAACCCATTATTCAGCATCAGGTATTCGGCTGGTTCTGTCTCGGCGCACTGGCGATGGCACTGCCGGCCTGGCTGCTGCTGGGGTCGGATCAGTACCCGGCAACGCCGCTGCAATGGGGCATTCTGTTGTGGCTGGGGGTGGTGGCATCCGGCCTGGGGTATTTTCTCTGGAATAACGGCGCCACCCGGGTCAGCAGCGGTCAGCTGGCCATTATGAATAACGCTCTGATTCCGGCCGGTCTGCTGGTCAACCTGCTGATCTGGAACCGTGATACCGACCTGCTCAGACTGACGCTGGGAGCGGCGCTGATGATCGTGGCGCTGTGGCTGGTCAGCCGCCGCAAAGCGCGGCTGAACTGAATGATTTATTCTTCCTTCTGCATCAACAGCAGCTCACTCAGCGCCTGAATATAGGCCTCCGGTGTCTGCGCCCCGGAAATCAGATACTTTTCCTGCAGAATCACCGCCGGCACAGAATGAACGCCCATCTCCTGCCATTGCTGTTCCATGGCCCTGACCGTCTGCGCATAACGCTGATCCGCCAGCACAGCCGCTGCCTGCTCGGCATCCAACCCGGCAGACGCGGCAATGTCAGTCAGCACATCGGGCTGACTGACATCCCGGCCATCGCGGAAATAACCTTCAAATAAGGCCGCTTCCAGCTGTGGCTGCCGGCCTTCGTTTTCCGCCCAATGCAGTAACTGATGCGCGTTAAACGTATTCAGCATGCGCTGATCATCACGGAAATTAAATTCAAAACCCAATTGCTTGCCCATCTGCACAATACGCTGACGGGCATTGGCGGAATCCTCATCCGAACTGCCGTATTTTTCGCGCAGATGTTCACGCAGATCCTGACCAGCCGCCGGCATCTCCGGATTCAGTTCAAATGGCTGCAGGCGGACATAGGCTGAAACCTGTTCGTCCATCGCCAGCAGCGCTTTGTTCAACGAAGCAAAGGCAACAGCGCACCACGGGCACATCACATCGGAAATAAAATCAATATGGATTGCTGTTTTCATACCTTGCCTGCTGCCTGAGTAAACAGCCGACAGTATGCTGACTCAGACACGGATGAGCAAACCAGTGGCCGTTCATTCAGGCCGCAGTTTCACTGTCTTTGCGCAGTTCATTCTGCCACTTATCAATCAGATCACGGTTGTCGTGATCCCAGGGGTGAAAATTATGGCTGAAATAATCGCGGTACGGCTGGCGGATATTGGTAATCATACCCTGGGCGCCAAACATAAAACGCCACAACCCGCGGACATCCGCCCAGCGTGGCCGCCGCCGGGCCCACCACAGCAGAGCAACCATATAACAGGCGATCCGTACACTGAACAGCACCGTCACCAGACGCAGTATGCGACGCAGATAACGGCGGTCACCTTCCGTCTGCATATACACATCAAACGCCACTGCTTTGTGTTCAATTTCTTCCACCGCGTGCCAGTACAGCAGGTCTCTGACCGGCTCATCCAGCGGTGCCAGTATCTGCGGATTTTTGAGCACAAATTCCGCCATAATGGCGGTTAAGTGTTCCATACCAACCGTCATCGCCAGACGGAATTTCGGCGTTGCCCGTTTGCGCCGCAGAAAACGGTTAATATCGCGCTGCAGATGTTTCTCCAGACGCACAGCATCCAGCCCCAGATCACGCAGTATTTCATTGGCTTTTTTATGCTGATGGCTGTGGTGACCTTCCTGACCGATAAAACCGCGGATCTGCTCCTGCAGGCGCGGGTCATCTATCCGCTCGCGGTAATTACGCACTGAGGCAATAAATTCAGCTTCCCCCGGTGGAAAAGTTGACGACAGCGCAGCAAAAAATGCCGACAGCAGGGCATTATCCTGGTAAAAGAAACGCTCTTTCATGCTGCTGAAAGGAAAGCGGATTTTCCGCGGCCGGATACCGACATCATCCGGGGTGCGGGAAACTCTGGTGTCGCGGGCAGTAGTTATTGTCATAGTCATACCTCCATCAGTGCTGAGGTCACTATGGCAAAGCCACCCGGTGCAGGCGGGGTGAATAAATGCCAATCTGCCCGCGACAGGCTATTATGGCTGCCATGTCCCGCCGCTCTGGCCTGTCACAACAAGTAAGGACCGTTATGCCTGTTATCTGGGTTGATGCTGACGCCACCCCGAAAGCGGTGCGCGAAGTGATCTGCAAAGCTGCCATCCGCACCGCTACCGAAACCATTTTTGTCGCCAACCATAAGGTGCCGGTGATGCCATCGCCTTATATCCGCAATCTGCAGGTGGAAAGCGGATTCGATGTCGCAGATAACCTGATTGCCCAGCGCTGCAGTGCCGGCGATATGGTGATTACACAGGATATTCCGCTGGCTGCGGAAGTGCTGGAAAAGAATGCCGCCGCCATCAACAATCGCGGTGAGCCGTATAGTCAGCAGACCATACGGCAGAAGTTACAGATGCGGGATTTTATGGAAACGTTGCGCTCCAGCGGCGTACAGAGTGGTGGCCCGGCAGCCTTTTCTGAGCGCGACAAAGCCCAGTTTGCCAATGCCCTCGACCGCTGGCTGGCGCAGCAGAAAAAATAACGCCACAAGGCCCCCCTCAGCTTTCCGGCCAGCTGTCATCCGCGGCGCTGAAATCATCATCATCAGCGCCGTCGCTGAACATGCTACCCAGCAGACTTTTTTCTTCCACGCTGACCATGCCGGCTTCTTCTTCCAGCGGTGCATAACAGACCTGATTACGCCCCCCGTTCTTGGCCTGGTACAGGTACTTATCGGCGGCGGCCATCAGACCAGCCGCATCGCAGGGGGTTTCGATACTGTGCAAGGCAACACCGATACTGGCGGTGACAACGATGGGCTGGCCATCGGCCTGATAGCAGGCGGCGGCGATATTCTGCCGCAGACGTTCCGCCACCATAAGAGCCAGACGGCGCTCAGTGGACGGCAGGATAATCACAAATTCTTCGCCGCCGTAGCGGCACTGCACATCCAGTTTACGGGTGCTGTCGCGGATAATAAGCGCCGTCTGGCGCAGCACATCATTGCCGGTTTCATGGCCCCAGTTGTCGTTGATGCGCTTGAAGTGATCAAGATCCACCATCATCAGTGCCGTGGCCACCCGCGTGCGTTCCGTACGCTCCAGTTCCTGCTCCAGCGCCGCGTGAAAATAACGCAGGTTATACAATCCGGTCAGAGGGTCGGTGACCACCTGTTCACGCAGGCTGGCCACTTCGTCGATGATCAGGCACTGAGCCTCCCCCACCGGGCACAGAGGAATATCGTGTTGGTGCTGCCGTGATGTCGCGGACGTGTTACTCATTACTCGTTTCTGATAAGTGATCTCTCAGGGGGCCGCGGATCAGCCTTGCTGCGCCGCAGCTTACAGTTTAGCGGAATAATCAGCACCTGCCGCAATGGATGACTTTGTCCGTTTCCCGCCATCAGAAGTCATCCGGGCTGCGGAAACTGGCTTCCAGCTGATCCACATCCGGCTCGTCTGCCATCAGCGGCACACCATCGACTCTGCCACTGACAGTCGGCAGACGCACACAGAACTGCACACCGGCGATATCCTGTGGGATAAAACTGAACTGCTCCTGCCGCCGGCCGGAAAACTTCATCTGCCACGGAGGGTGATCCGGCTGCTGCGGATCAGACCAGTTCTCGCTGTCCCGCGTCAGCGTCAGACGCTCCACATCCGGGCTGCCCACGCGGCTGATTTCGACACTGGCCAGACGTCCGCTCAGCGTATGCTGCCACTGCTTCTGCGCGGCGTCATCACTGCCCGTGCTGCGTACCAGTGGCACACTATCCGTCAGCAGGATTTCCAGATTGATGTTGGTGACATCCCCGGCGTCGGTTTCCAGCCGCAGATGGTACTGCTGCGCAGCGTTGCTGACGTTGTCGAAGGTGATGTCACCGTCAAAGCCACGGGTAATCTGCTGCACGAAATACAGTCCCAGCCCCTTGCCGTGATGTTCGCGCACCCGACGGGTGGAAAAGCCCAGGTTAAATATCTGCTCACGCGCCTCATCGCTGATATGCGGGCCACGGTTATACACCGTCAGACACAGATGCTGACCGGCTTCCCACAGGCGTACAGCCAGCGGTGGAAAAGCACTTTTATAGCGCCGTTTAGTGGCAAAAAACTGGCCATTACGGAACAGGTTTTCCAGCAGCAGAATCAGATGGTTGGCATTACCCGGCAGATCATCACAGGCATTGATTTCAACGCGGAAAATACCGTCGCGGTCAGTTAACAGCAGAGGTTTTTCCAGTGCCTGTTCATCAAACAGCAGCGGCGGATTTTCGCGCCCGTGTTCATCGCACAGCGTCAGCCCCAGATGCAGTATCAGCGTATCCAGCAAAGCCTGGCGTGGACTGAAAAGCGGCGGCAGCGGCAGCTCGTTGAGGGCACTGCCCTGCAACTCCGCCTGAAACAACAGCTCTTCACAGCGGCTGACGTGGGCGCCGATATGCAGCGCCATATTATCCGTGGTCGACAGATCCAGCAGATCCCACAGATAACGCATACCGGCCAGCGCTTCCTGATACTGCATGGCGGTACTGCCATCATCACCCGGCAGACTGTGATCGCGGGCATAGGTTAAGGCCGACTGCACCTGATCGAAGGAAATCACCCCATTATGGCGCACTTCCGAGGCAATGCTTTTGAAATGCAGGTATTTTTCGTCGTACTCAATATATTCCAGCAGTTTATCGCTGATAAAAGATTTGAGTTTACCGGCATGGCTGGCCGAGGTCTGAGCCCGCAGCTGCAGCTGCCGCTTGCTCTCCCACAGTTGCTGCATACTGGCCCGCACTTTGCGTTGCTGGCGGAAAAAACGCCGGCTATCGAGCCAGGCAAGAATCAGAAACATCAGCCCGGCGGGGATAAAATAATCCGCTCGCAGCAGTGCTGGCGGAATCAGCAGCAGCTGTACCAGCGCCGGGGATAACAGCAGCACACCATAAAAAAGCAGCAGCAGCGCTGCCAGCAGGGAGCGCCACGGGTAGGCAATGCGGAAAACAAATTTATCGTCGCGGCTGTTTTTTTTCATCATATCCGTCCGCCGTTATTCCGGCACTTTCCATAAATACGCCCCTTCTGCACCGAAGGTGGCCACGGCTTTCCCCTGCCGGCACAGGTGCATAAATTCCTCTTCATTACCGTGGGCAATGGCGAGGGATTTACGCAGGGTTTTGATATGCTGACGGTAATTGGCATAGGAAAACTTTTCCAGATCAGCTTCCAGCCATTCCGCCATCTGCATGGTGGTTACCGGACGCGGTGATGCTTCCACCAGAAAACGCAGAATTTTACGCGGCGTCGGTGCCAGGGGGCGTGCCGGGTTGGCGGGATTCATCAGCTTGTTGCCGCGCCACCACACTTCCCAGCTGACCAGATCAATACGCAGTTCACCACTGACCAGCTGCGCTTTTTTATTCGCCGCCGGCTGCAGACTCTGCCGTAACAGAGCTTTCATACGCCACAGCAGAACACCATCAATATTGCGCTGATGCTTGGCAATAAAATCCTGCGTCATCCCCCCTTCAAACGCCCGCTGTTCGATCCCGGTACCGGAATGCTCCGACAGAAACACCACCGGCAGCGCCGGCCATTTTTTCAGCAGCGCACGGGAAACACTGAAGCCACCATCGTCGTTACCGTTCAGGCTGGCATCGAGAATGGCGATATGCGGTGCATCGCCAGCTTCGGTCTGGTTAATCCGGGCAATGGCCGGTTCGCTGAATTTGAACACTTCCAGGCGGTTATGCTCTCCGGCCGGCAACTCCCCGTCGGCGCCCGGTGCAAAGTCTGTGCGCTCCAGCAGCGGGCGGAATTTTTCAATCCAGTGACTCTGATCTTCAACCCAGAAGATTTTGATCATGGTGCTTCCCGTAACGTCGTCCAATCTGAGCTGAGCATAACACCCGCAGCGGCCGGCGCAGACCGCCGCCGCCACTGAGCGCGACAGAAATCACATTCTTCTCACCGATTTTTCACCGCGGCCTGTGAATCTGTACTCATCGGCCTACTGCACCGCTGCAGAACGGGCCATCCCGCTAACCCAAGAGGACAAGACGATGGATTCTTTACTGACACTCTGGTCCGCCAATACAGCCGTCTCGGCAACGGTCTGGCTGCTGCTGGCAATGACCCTGCTTTACTCCGGCCGTCGCCCGGCCCATCGCATTCTGCTGTCGGCCGGTGGCGGTCTGCGCAACGTACTGCGTCTGGCCAGCCGCTCACTGGTGCAGCTGGAGCGCCACCTGACCCGCCGTAACCGCGAAGTCCTGCTGGCGGCAGCCCGCGCCGATGCCGAACGCCGCATCGAACGCGAGTTCAGCCGTATTCAGACCATGGTTGCCCGTGATCTGTCCGGCTACCCGGCACTGCACCGGGATATCACTGCCGCCATCGACAACATTGAAATCACGTACCGTGAATCCGGTGAAAACCCACCGCTGCCGCCGGCCTGGAGTGATGTGGTAAACACCATTGCCGCACTGCCCAGCCACGGTGACCCGGCGGTGGCCAAGGTACTGAACAACATTAAGGGTGCGGTCGAAGACACGCATAAGGAAACCCTGAAGGCCTGGCAGAACAGTGCCGCCGAACGGCACAAACTGCTGAGCAGAATGCAGCCGGAATGGCGCACGCTGAACAGCAAGGTGGAAACAGTTGCCCGCACCGTCGATGGTCTGGACAGCCGCACCCACCAGCTCGACAAGCAACTGGCGCAGTTTGAGGAAATACGCTGCGGTGAAGATGCTGCCGTGCGCAGCCTGACCTCCAGCTCGCTGACCCAGTTCTTTATTGCCGGACTGGTACTGACCATCGCCCTGCTCGGCGGTCTGATCAACTTCCAGCTGATCGCCCTGCCGATGTCAGAAATGGTCGGTGGCACCAGCTACATCGGTGCCATGAAAACATCGGATATCGCTGCCATGGTCATCATCCTGATCGAAATTGCGATGGGCCTGTTCCTGCTTGAATCGCTGCGCATAACCCGGTTGTTCCCGGTGATCAGCAGCATGGATGACAGAATGCGCCGCCGCATGATGGTGATCAGCCTGACCATTCTGTGTGTACTGGCCGGCATCGAAGCGTCACTGGCCTATATGCGTGACCTGCTGGCCCTGGACCGTGAAGCCCTGACTCAATCGCTGACCGGTATGAATGCCACCACTGCAGTATCCGGTGTGGCCGCCAGCCACGCAGAATTCCGCTGGATTCCGTCCATCGGACAGATGGTGATGGGCTTCATCCTGCCCTTCGCGCTGGCCTTTATCGCCATTCCGCTGGAGTCGTTCATTCACTCCCTGCGCACGGTACTGGGCCTGCTGCTGGTCGCAGTGATCCGCGTGCTGGCCATCGTCAGCCGCAGCCTCGGCAACCTGCTGGGACACACAGCAACCATGCTGACCCACGCCTACGACCTGCTGATCATGCTGCCGCTGAGCATAGAACGCCTGATCACACGCCGCCGCCGGGGTAGTGAGAGCACAGACGAAATTGCCGCAGTGATCCCGGATGTGGCAGCCGACGAAGAAGAAACAACCACCCGTGCCAAAGGCCGCAAGCCCCGTCGCCGGGTAAAAGAAACCGATCCCGATGCAGAAGTGATGGCCGTGTAAACGGCCCTCTTCTGCCGCACAGGAGAACGAATATGAACGCATTAACCCGACTGCTGACCGCCGCCCTCGTGCCGCTGAGCCTTGTTCTCAGCGGCTGCGGCGGGCAGACACCGAAAACCAGAGCGGTTTATCTGCTGATTGATACCTCGGGCACTTACACCCAGGAGCTGAATAAAGCACAGGCCATCATCAATTATCTGCTGGCTAACCTGAACAGCGGTGACTCCATTGCCGTGGCGCGCATCGACAGTGGCAGTTTCAGTGAAAAAGACATCGTCGCCAAAACCACCTTCGATATGCGCCCCAGTACGGCCAATGATCAGAAGCGTCAGTTCAAACAGGCGATTGATCTCTTTGCCGGCACCCTGAAACGCGGCAGTGCCAATACCGATATTACCGGTGGCGTGCTGCAGGCGACTCAATACCTGAACGAAACCGGAGCCGGTGACAAATACGTTTTTATTTTTTCTGATCTGAAAGAGGATCTGCCCGATGATTACACCCGAGACTTTCCAATTAGCCTGGATAACATTCACGTCGTTGCTCTCAATGTCACTAAGTTACGCAGTGATAACATCGACCCGCGCGACTACCTCAACCGGCTCGACAACTGGCAGCACAGAGTCACCGAAGGTGGTGGCGACTGGCGCGTCCTGAATGATCTGGAACGCATGGACCGCCTGATTGTTGCCAACTGATAACGACTGCCCGCTTGCCGGCTCCCCTTGCCATGTCAGGAGCCGGCTTTTTTATTTCTGCCGGACGCCGGCTGGCAGACACGGTAAAATAGCCGCTCTGCTTTTTCCGGACTGCCGCATGAGTAAATTCCAGCCGCCTGCCGACACCCCTAAACAGCCTGACCGGAACTTTGACGATCTGGCAACGCGTTTTTCCCGTACCATTTATGCAACACCCAGAGGACAGTTACGCCTGCTGGCATTACGCACAGATTTTGCCGACCTCGCCATTCCACTGAAAAAGACCAGCGTACTGGATATTGGCGGTGGCCAGGGACAGTTCAGTCTGGAGCTGGCGCAGCAGAGCGCGGCTGTCAGTCTGTGTGATATTTCGGCAGAAATGCTGCAGCTGGCAAAAGATCAGTTCGCAGCCGCCAATCTGCCGTTAACATCAGCACAATGCAGCCTGCAGCAGGTGGACGACTTTTTCCCGGGCCGGTATGACATCGTCCTCAATCATGCCGTGCTGGAATGGCTGGAAGATCCGTTCGCCGCCCTGCCGTTACTGACAGACAAAGTAAAACCCGGCGGTTGGCTGTCACTGATGTTTTACAATCTGCATGGCCATCAGTGGCGGCAACTGATGAACGGCCGTACCCACGCTCCGGCCTCTGCCAATCCGCGTCTGCGTCAGGAAGGCAACGCGCCACAGCATCCTCTCGACCCGGCCGCCATCGAAACGCACCTGCTGCAGCTGGGGCTGGCGGTGAAACGCTGGCGGGGAATCCGCTGTGTGCACGATCATATGCATCAGAAAATCCGTGACCGCATCGGTCAGGACAAAGTGAATCAGGCAGACCTGGCCTTCGGCTTACAGGAGCCTTACCGCCAGTTTGGCCGTTACGTGCACTTTCTGGCGCAGAAAATATAGCTGCCCCCGCACTCAGGCTGGCCGGTGTACAGCGGGCACGCAGATCCTGTATCAGCTCCGCCGCCCGGAGCGCTGGCAGAAACACCGTGTCCAGCTGCCAGATAAGGGGCCAGAACCGGCAGGTGTTTTTCCACCGCAGCGGCAACGGCCGGAAATGTCAGAGACAGAAGCAATACTGGCAGGCCGGCCAGAAAAGCCAGATACTTAAACATCAGAACCTCACGACAGACGCTGAAAAGCGCCTGTCATATTATTCAGTTCAGCATGAAAAACCATTGTGAAAATACTTATCAGTGCCTGCTTACTGGGTCAGCCGGTCCGCTACGACGGACGCGATAACGCCGCCCGGGCCGCGGCCATCAGCGACACCCTCAGACACTGGCAACAGCTCGGACTGGTGATTCCTGTATGCCCGGAAGTCGCCGGAGGCCTGCCGACACCGCGCCCGGCCGCTGAAATTATCGCCGGCAGCGGTGCCGGTGTCCTGGCCGGCAACGCAGCGGTGCAAGACCGGCAGGGAAACGATATCAGTGCCGCCTTTATTGCCGGTGCCGAAAAAACCCTGGCCACCGCCCGCGCTCATCATGCCGTCGCGGCCCTGCTCGCAGCCCGCTCGCCCTCATGTGGCAGCGACGGCATTTATAACGGCGATTTTTCCGGTACTCTGATTGACGGCATGGGCGTGACGGCTGCCCTGCTGCTGCAACATGGGATTCCCTGCTTCAGCCCGCAACGTTTTACTGAACTGGAACAGCTGATCAGAACATTACGTCCGCACTGAAAACGGTTTGTGTGGCTGGCAGCTCAGCGGCAATAAACCAATAACATTAAAAAAACGGATGCTGCGGTTACAGCGGAGAAATGGCGCGCCCGGGAGGATGTGCTGACGCCCGCAAACGACCTGACCTCCGGCCTACGCGCTCTTCGTTCGCAGACTCACTTCAAGTCGAACCAAGAGGTTGTTCGTATCATCCTGATACTCACCCTTCGGGCTTACGCATTAATTCGTTCCCGACGAATTAATCTCATCCGACCAAACGCGCTATTGCGGCTTCGAAAAACGTTTCTGATAAATTCGGAACTGAATACTTCGGAGGAGGTTCTGAGAAATGGCGCGCTCGGGAGGATTACTATCGCCCTCCGGGCCGTCGTCGCGGGCTCCGACGTTCTTTCCGCTCGCAGGCTCGCTGCAAGTCGAACCTGAGGAGGTTCTCATCCGACCAAGCGCGCTATTGCGGCTTCGAAAAACGTTTCTGATAAATTCGGAACTGAATACTTCGGAAGAGGTTCTGAGAAATGGCGCGCTCGGGAGGATTCGAACCTCCGACCGCCTGGTTCGTAGCCAGGTACTCTATCCAGCTGAGCTACGAGCGCGCATCAGAAACTAACAACTATCCCCATGGAGAAACGAGGGGACATTCAATCTTTTGGGAAAGAATGGCGCGCTCGGGAGGATTCGAACCTCCGACCGCCTGGTTCGTAGCCAGGTACTCTATCCAGCTGAGCTACGAGCGCGCATCGTCGTGGGGCGCGTATTATAGGTAGTCAGTCTTAACTGTCAACTGCCTGTAACACACTTCTGCATGAAGCAGAAAAACGTGGCGGAGAGAGAGGGATTCGAACCCTCGATAGGGGTAAACCTATACACCCTTAGCAGGGGTGCGCCTTCAGCCACTCGGCCATCTCTCCAGTTCACGGCGCGCATGATACCACGTTCGCTAAAAATTCAAAGGAAAAATTTTAACGAAATTAATACTTTACCAATAGGCCTGTCAGCCGGAAGCCGGCAGACCCACCGTGATCAGTAGTTACCGCTCGGCTCTTCACCATCTTTCTCGCGCTGAATGCGCTGATAGATTTCTTCACGGTGTACGGCGACTTCTTTCGGAGCGTTCACCCCGATCCGTACCTGGTTTCCTTTTACGCCTAAGACAGTCACAGTGACTTCGTCACCGACCATCAGTGTTTCGCCTACGCGACGGGTCAGAATAAGCATAGGAGTTCTCCTGAAATTCCTGTTCAATACTAGGGTGCTGTGTTGGCTTACGCCGGTATCCTCAGGTCCTGCTATCAGTATTGACCAAGATGATCGGTTGTGAACGCAGATACTGAGGATATTTAGTAAATTGGGTCTGTTAACACAAAATCAACAGGCCCGGTGTGGGCATCCGTCAGCAGGATACCCGGCAGGCAGGCTGAAATTACTGCTCTTCGGTCGCCTCAGCATCCAGACCGAAGGCGGTGTGCAGAGCACGGACCGCCAGTTCCAGATACTTTTCTGCAATCACCACAGAGATTTTGATCTCTGAGGTGGTGATCGCCAGAATATTAATATTTTCATCAGCCAGAACCTTGAACATCTTACTGGCCACACCGGCGTGAGAACGCATCCCTACACCAACCATAGACACTTTACAGATGTCATCAGTTCCGGTGACTTCACGGGCATTCAGTTCCGCCGCGACGTTTTTCAGGATCGTCAGAGCTTTCTGGGAGTCCGTACGGTTCACAGTAAAGGTGAAGTCAGTGGTGCCGTCAGCCGATACGTTCTGTACGATCATATCCACTTCGATATTGGCGTCACTGACCGGAACCAGAATACGGGAGGCCACGCCCGGAACGTCCGGCACGCCTTTAACGGTAACTTTTGCTTCATCGCGGTTAAATGCGATGCCTGAAATAACTGGATTTTCCACGGAGCTGTTCTCCTCCATCGTGATCAGGGTGCCGTTGCCTTCTTTAAATGAAGAAAGCACACGCAGCGGTACTTTGTATTTGCCGGCGAATTCTACCGAACGGATCTGCAGAACTTTTGAACCTAAGCTGGCCATTTCCAGCATTTCTTCAAATGTTACTTTCTCCATCCGGCGGGCAGCCGGTACCACCCGTGGATCTGTGGTGTAAACACCATCCACGTCGGTGTAGATCTGGCATTCATCCGCCTGCAGCGCCGCCGCCAGAGCCACCCCGGTGGTATCGGAACCGCCACGGCCCAGCGTGGTAATGTTGTGTTCTTCATCAACCCCCTGGAAGCCGGCCACAATCACCACGCCGCCCTTATCCAGGTGTTTACGCATTCTGGTGGTATCGATATCTTCGATACGCGCCTTCATAAAGGAGTGGTCGGTTTTAATCCCTGCCTGCCAGCCGGTGAAGGAACGGGCATTAATGCCGCGTTTCTGCAGGGCCATGGACAGCAGAGCAATAGTGACCTGCTCACCGGTGGAGACCAGCACGTCCATTTCACGCGGGTCAGGCGTAGCGGAAATGCCTTTTGCCAGACCAATCAGGCGGTTGGTTTCTCCGCTCATCGCCGATACGGCAACCACTATCTGATGGCCGGCATCGTGGAATGACTTAACTTTGTCCGCAACAGCCTCGATGCGTTCGATGGAACCTACGGATGTGCCACCGTATTTCTGTACGTATAACGCCATGGTATGTCTTAGGGGTTGACTGATTTAAAAGGGCGCTAATTAAACAACAATTGGTCTGTTCAGAAAAGACGCAACCGCTGCTAATAGTGTTTCTCTTGCGCCACGATAGCGAAAAAAAAGCGGACTGACGCCCGCTTTCTGTTGCCCGGCCTGCGGCAGCTCAGAGAACCGCGTCAGCCCAGCGCTCAAAGGCGGCCAGTGCATCGGCAATGCCTTCCGGCTTCTGCCCGCCGGCCTGTGCCATTTCCGGCTTACCGCCACCACGGCCGTCAACCAGTGGGGCGCACTCTTTCACCGCATCACCGGCTTTGGCTTTGCCGGTCAGGTCTTTGGTCACGCCCGCCAGCAGTGTCACTTTGCCGTCGTTATCCGACGCCAGCATGATCAGCGCGGAACCCAGCTTATTCTTCAGCTGGTCCATGGTGTTACGCAGCGCCGCAACATCAGCGCCATCCAGCCTGGCCGCCAGCACTTTAACGCCGTTAACCTCTCGCGCCTGACCGGCAAGGTCAGAACCGGCACTGGAGGCGAGTTTGTTTTTCAGCGCTTCCAGTTCTTTTTCCAGCTGACGGTTACGCGCCACCAGCTGATCGACTTTCTCACCCACGTTCTCGGCGGAGCCTTTCAGATTGCGGGCGATGCTGTTCAGCGTGCTTTCTTCACGGGCAATAAAGTCCAGTGCTGCCTGACCAACCACGGCTTCAATCCGACGGATACCGGCGGCGATACCGCTTTCAGAGCTGACTTTCAGTACACCGATATCACCGGTGCGTAAGGCGTGGGTACCACCACACAGTTCCACGGAGAAGTCATCCACCCCCATGGACAGCACCCGTACTTCGTCATCGTATTTCTCACCGAACAGAGCCATAGCACCGGATGCTTTGGCATCGTCAATATTCATCAGACGGGTAGTCACCGGCGTATTGGCACGGATCTGGGCGTTGACGATATTTTCAATTTCGCTCAGTTCTTCAGGCTTAACCGCTTCAAGATGAGAGAAGTCGAAACGCAGTTTGTCGTAGGTGACCAGCGAACCTTTCTGCGCCACGTGCTCGCCCAGTACTTTGCGCAGGGCTGCGTGCAGCAGGTGAGTGGCCGAATGATGAATGGCAGTGGACTGGCGCTTTGCCGCATCCACACAGGCCGTCAACTGGTCACCCAGTTTAACGGAGCCTTCCACCAGCACACCTTTGTGCAGATGGTTTTTCCCTTCTTTGCTGGTGTCTTTTACCTGAAACACCACACCATCGGCTTTGAGGAATCCGGTATCACCGGCCTGGCCACCGCTCTCAGCGTAGAAAGCTGTCTCATCCAGTACCAGTACCGCTTCATCACCGGCACTCAGTGAATCGACCGCTTCACCAGCTTTAAACAGAGCTTTGACCGAAGCGGTATTCTGCAGCTGCTCATAACCCAGGAACTGGGTCTGACCATCGATAGCCAGACCTTTACCGTAGTTACCTTCAAAATGGCTGGAAGCACGCGCCATCTCGCGCTGCTTGTCCATCGCTGCATCAAAACCGGCTTCGTCCACTTTCAGATCACGCTCACGGGCAACGTCTGCGGTGAGATCCAGCGGGAAGCCATAGGTGTCATAGAGTTTGAAAGCAGTTTCGCCGGGAATGGTATCGCCCTGCAGGGCAGCAATGGCATCGTTCAGGATGCCCATACCTTTATCCAGCGTCTTGGCGAACTGCTCTTCTTCCAGACGCAGAACCTTCATCACATGATCCTGCAGAGTCACCAGTTCCGGGTAAGCCTCACCCATCTGTTCCGACAGGGCCGGCACCAGTTGGTGGAAGAAGCCCACCGGCGCACCCAGCATATGGCCGTGGCGCACAGCGCGGCGGATGATACGACGCAGCACATAACCGCGGCCTTCATTGGACGGCAGCACACCATCAACAATCAGAAAGCTGGTTGAACGGATGTGGTCAGCAATCACCCGCAGGGATTTGTTTTCCGTGTCTTTGCAGCCGGTCAGTTCACCGGCCGCTTTCAGCAACGCCTGGAACAGATCGATTTCATAGTTGCTGTGCACGCCCTGCATGATGGCAGAGATACGCTCCAGCCCCATACCGGTATCCACCGATGGTTTCGGCAGCGGGATCATCTCGCCGTCAGGCTGACGGTCGAACTGCATAAAGACGTTGTTCCAGATCTCAATGAAACGGTCGCCGTCTTCTTCCGGTGAGCCCGGAGGACCGCCCCAGATATGTTCACCGTGATCATAGAAAATTTCGGTACAGGGGCCACAAGGGCCGGTATCGCCCATCGCCCAGAAGTTATCAGACGCATAGCGGGCGCCTTTGTTATCACCGATACGGATGATTTTGTCAGCCGGCAGACCAATCTGTTTGTTCCAGATGTCGTAGGCTTCATCATCTTCGGCATACACTGTCACCAGCAGCTTCTCTGCCGGCAGGTTCAGCCATTGTGCAGAAGTCAGGAATTCCCACGCGAACTTAATCGCATCTTCCTTGAAGTAATCGCCGAAGCTGAAGTTACCCAGCATTTCAAAGAAAGTATGGTGACGGGCGGTATAACCGACGTTTTCCAGGTCGTTATGCTTACCACCGGCACGGACACAGCGCTGGGAAGACGTGGCACGGGTATAGCTGCGCTGGTCTTTGCCGAGAAAGCAGTCTTTAAACTGCACCATCCCGGCGTTGGTGAACAGCAGGGTCGGGTCATTACCCGGAATCAGCGGGCTGGAGGCAACAACCTCGTGCCCTTGGGAGGCAAAGTAATCGAGGAATGCTTTGCGAATGTCTGAGCTTTTCATACGGCTGCGGGTATCCGGAAGCGGTTATACACAATTAAAGGAGACGCAGTATAGCGGTTTGAACGCCGCAGGCCGAGTCCCCGCCCGGCCTTTTCATACCGGCAGCAGGCTTTATGTATGTCGTTAAGGAACCTCTGCATAACGTTGCACAACGCCACCCGGGCCTTTCCGACTGCAGTGCAAGGCAGGGAATGGCAGCTCCTTTTCAGGTTCACCAATGCCACCATGAGGCCCGGAAAGCCGGTCCTTCGGGGCCCAGGTAAAGCCCCGGCTCTTTATCGCCAGGCATTGACGTAACCCGTTATGCCTGCAACCTGGTTGAGTAATTCAGAACTTTCCTGCAGCCCGGCGCAGGCACTGAGTGACTCAGGGGCTCCTTAAGACAAAAAATCACTTGACGGCAGGCCAAAGTAAAATAACCATATAAGCATATTCTAATTTAGAAAAAGGTGCTGCTATGAACGTCGATCGTATCGTAATGACATTTGCCGGAACCGTTATTCTGGCTTCTCTGGCTCTGTCTCAGGTTCACAGTGTTTACTGGCTGTGGCTGACTGCTTTTGTTGGCGCCAATCTGTTTCAGGCGTCTTTTACCGGCTTCTGTCCGCTGGCAATGATCCTGAAAGCGCTGGGTGTTAAGCCAGGTCAGGCATTCAGATAAGCCTGCCGTTTTGGCCGGATATCACCCCATCCGGCGTTTCTTGAGCGCTATAATCGCCCTCTCTCACGGAGGGCGATATGCGTATTTTTCTGTTTCTGCTGCTGATTTCAGCCTCATTATCCACCCAGGCTGACTGGCTGCCGTATCCCGCAGAATTGCCTGCCTTTGATTATTCCGGTCAGCGCCTGCAGCACGCCTGGCCCAAACTGATGGCCGGCCCACAACAGCCCTATCCCGATCTCCGCTGGTTGCAGCAGCGGCTACAACAGTACCCTGAGATTGCACAACGGACGCTGGCACTGGCTGGCGAGCCGCATGCTCATGCGGCACTGGCCGCTTATGCGGCCGGCAAGCCGGAGCCCTTGCTGTTGGCCCTGCAGAACGTCTGGCGCCTGCACTATCAGGGCAACTTCCACCACGCCTGGGAACTGGGTATGCAGCTCGGTCCGTTAGGGGCGGTTCCTGCTCTCTATTCCCGTCTGATGTATACCACGCTGCTGGTGACCGACCCGACTGAAAAACTGCGCCTGCTGCGGGATACAGCCACACTGTCAGAAACCCTGCTGCCACTGGCTGCGGACGACGCCTTCGCCCGTTTCGGCCTGCTCTACGCTCATGCCCGCATTCTGGAACTGCTGGATACCGGGGATGCCACTGCCAGCGGTCTGTTGTCGCCGACTCAGGAGGCTCTGCAGCAACTGCGCCGTCAGTATCCGCACAACCCGCTTTATCCGGCGACGCTGGGCGGAATTCATGCCGGTGTGGTCGCCCGGGTCGGCTCACTGATCGGCCGCCTGACTTACGGCTCGACCGCCGGCCGCGCCATCAACGCCTTTGAACAGGCGCTCGCCCAACAGCCGGCCCTGCCGGTCATTTATTACGAATACGCCAAAGCACTGGGACAAATGGATGCGGATGATTACCATGAGCGCCGGCTGTCGCTGCTGCGGCAATGTACCGCGCTGACGGTTTACAGCGCTGAAGAAGCCCTGAACCGGCAGGCATGCGTCCGCCAGCTGAATTCGCTGACACAGGATAACTGACATGATTAACCCCTGGGTGATCGCGGCCATGATCCCGGCCATGGTGATACTGATGATCCATCTGGCGATCGGTCCCTTTGGCCACCCCACACGGCTGTACTGGCATATGCGCTGGCGGACCTTACCTGCTGTGCTGAAATACCCGCTGCTCCTGATGTCGGCAATGGTACTGCTTGCCGGTGCCAGTCACGCCCTCGGGCTCTGGCTGTGGCCTTCACATCAGAGCGGCTGAAACCGCAGCCACTAACTGCTCATATAACAATAACAGGGAGCAAGCATGAAAATTCTTACCATCCGTCATGCCGATATCAGTCTGCAGGTGCGGACACTGGGGCCGGAAGACGGCGAAAGCGTGATTCTGCTGCACGGCTTTCCGGAATGCTGGAATACCTGGCGCCATCAGGCTGAGCCGCTGGCCGCCGCCGGTTACCGGGTATTCATACCGGATATGCGCGGCTACGGTCAGTCATCGAAACCACACCGTATTGAGCGCTACCGGCTGGATGAACTGGTGGCGGATGTCGACGCCATCCGCCGCTATGCCGGCTGCACACGCGTCCACCTCGTTGGGCATGACTGGGGCGCGGCTGTCGCCTGGTGGTATGCCCTGCGGCATGAAGAACGGCTGCAGTCGCTGTCAATTCTTAATGTTCCCCACCCCCGGGCCTTCCTCAATGCCCTGCGCCGCAGCCCGCTGCAGATGCTGAAAAGCTGGTACATTTTTTATTTTCAGCTGCCCTGGCTACCGGAATGGTCGATGAGGCTGTTTAACTTTGCCGTACTGCGCGCAACCCTGCGCCGTACCTCAGTTCCCGGCGCCTACGACGATGAAGACTTTAACCACCTGCAGCAATGCTGGCAGCAGCCGGGCAGCCTGACCGCCATGGTCAATTACTACCGCGCCCTGCTGCGCCATCTGCAACTGCCGGACGGCGACGGCTGCCTGTCCTTACCGGTACAGATCCTGTGGGGAGAAAACGACATCGCCCTGACCGCAGACATGGCCCGCGCCAGTATGAACTTTCTGCGCAATGGCAGTCTTACTGTCTACCCGGATGCCACTCACTGGCTTGCCCATGACAAACCCGGGGAAATCACAGAGCGCCTGCTGTCACATTTCCGCCGCTGCCGGTCACCATCAGCAGTCACAACGGATGGTTCCTGTAGCGCAACGGAAATATGACACTCTGATAAACAAAGACAGCCCCGGACCGCTGCTTTGGCCGTATAATTGCGCCAGATTTTTTAATGACTGGAGTTGTTGATGGAACGCATCCTTATCGTCGGTGGCGGTGCCGGAGGCCTTGAACTGGCCACCCGGCTCGGGCGCCTGCTGGGCCGCAAAAAGAAGGCCCACGTAGAGCTGATTGATGCCAGCCCGACCCACCTGTGGAAACCCCTGCTGCACGAAGTCGCTACCGGCGCTCTGGATTCCGGTATCGACGAACTCAACTACCTCGCCCACGGCAGAGTGCACGGCTTCAGTTTCAAACTTGGACGCATGTGTGGTCTGGACCGGGATAAGCAGGAAGTCATTCTGTCACCTATCCGTGATGAAGAAGGTGAAGTCGTCGTACCCGAACGTCGTATTAGCTATGACACTCTGGTACTGGCCATCGGCAGTGTGACCAATGATTTCGGCACCAAAGGGGCTGCCGAACACTGCTTTTTCCTCGACGGACGCAAACAGGCAGAACGTTTCCATCACACCCTGCTGAACGAATTCCTGCGCGCCAATGCCAACCCGGATAATGAACCAGGACATCTGGACATTGCCATCGTCGGCGCTGGTGCCACCGGAGTAGAACTGTCAGCAGAGTTGTACAACACCGCCGAGCTGCTGGTGCGCTACGGTCTGAAAAAGCTGACCCCGGAAAATCTGCGCGTCAGCCTGATTGAAGCCGGCCCCAGAATCCTGCCGGCACTGCCGGAGCGGATCTCTCTCGCCGCCACCCGCGAACTGGAAAAACTCGGCGTCAGCGTACTGACCGACACCATGATCACCGAAGTGACAGCCGACGGTTTCAGCACCAAAGATGGCCGTACCGTTCCCGCTCAGTTACGGGTCTGGGCTGCCGGCGTCAAGGCGCCGGATTTTATGGCCACACTGGGACTGGAAACCAACCGCGCCAATCAGCTGGTCGTCAACGCCAGTCTGCAGACGGAAGATGAGAATATCTTTGCCCTGGGTGATTGCTGCAGCGTGCAGGGCAAGGATGGAAAACCGGTACCGCCACGGGCTCAGGCTGCTCATCAGCAGGCTTCGCACCTGGTGAAAGCCCTGCGCGCGCGCCATCAGCACAAGCCAATGCCGGAATTTGTTTACCGCGATAAAGGCTCACTGGTGTCACTCAGCCGCTACAGCACCGTCGGCAGTCTGATGGGGAACCTGACCCGCGGTTCGATGATGATCGAAGGCCGGCTGGCGCGGCTGGTATATGTTTCCCTGTACCGCCTGCACCAGATTGCCCTGCACGGCTACTGGCATACCCTTCTGCTCAGTCTGGTCGGCCATATTAACAAGGTGATCCGGCCGCGTCTGAAACTGCACTGACAGGATCAGGCACCGCTGGTTTCGGTTTTATGCACCTGGCGGTAATCGCCGGGTGTAGAGCCTGTCCAGCGCTTGAAGGCTTTGTAAAAAGCACTCGGTTCGGCATAACCGACCATGTAAGCAATTTCATACAGCGGCGTTGCTTCATTACGGATCAGCTTCATCGCCAGGTTCTGCCGGCTTTCATCCAGCAGAATCTGGTACGTGGTCCCCAGCGCTTTCAGCCGCCGCTGCAGATTTCGGACACTGACCCCCAGCTGGCCGGCCACATCTTCCTGTGACACATGGCGACGCAGCAGACACTGCTCGATAATGCCCTGCAACTCTGAGTACAGCGCCAGGTGGTCATTCAGTTTCCGCTCTTTGCGCTCAAGGTCATGCAGTGTACCGGCAAATTTCACCGTATTGTGCCCGGGGTTCAGGCGCTGCCAGGCCCGGGCACTTATCTCCAGCTGACAGTGCTCCGCATACGCCACCGGAATCTGCAGCTCCTGTGCTATTTCATCCTCATAGCCTTCGGCACAGGACAGACGCAGAGTCAGATCCCCCTCGGCGAATGTCGTGCCAAGCGCATAGCGGCACAACAGTGTCAGCGCCGACATGGTCTGCTGACATTCGTCCGGCGTCAGGTCATCGCCCTCAGCGGTACCCGCCCTCAGCAGGATACAGTTCTCTCCCGGCTGCAGATGCATTTTGGCCAGGCCAACGGAGCGGTGCGCAAAACGCAGCGCAGCCGGCAGGCCCTGAGCAAGATTCTCAGCGTAGCGCAACAGCTGGGCCATCGGCAGATCCCGGCGTGCGAGATACATACCGGCACGGCAGGCCAGCAACGGATCAGCCGTTGATCCGGCGACATGCTCATGTGCCAGATGCAGCTTGTCTGCTGCGACCCAGGGTGGCAAAGGCGTTGCTTCTGAAACACCAAGCAGTCCCAGAACCGGATGGATATCCACGCCCTGGCTGTCCCAGAAGTTTAATAAATGCTGCACCAGTACAATATCAACCTGTACAGTTGGGCTCATATCCCTCCCCAACATCATCTTATAATGAACCTTCCGAACTCCGCCGGATTACTAAATGTTCTTTCAGTCAATTGATGCAAGGATCATCGGTAGCAGGCTCTGGGGTGTCAATGGACTGAGACGACAGTCAATTTTTTGTCGCTATAAAGCCAGTTTAGACAGGGTAAATCTGGCACTGGTCGTGACCTAAAAAGTCATTTCAGTCACAATTACCAATATTGTCTATCACAAACGCGATCTGATCGCTGCTGAAGCCGCGGTATGTAAGAAAACGATACAGACGGGCTTTGTGCTTCTGGTCACGCAGATCCGCTGACTCACCGAACTTACGCCTGGCGGTTTCCAGTGCCAGCGCAAACCAGTCAGTTTCCTGTTCTTCGAGTGCCTGCTGAATATCCCTGTCATTCACGCCTTTTTCGCGCAGGGCATAACGCAGCCGCATGGGGCCCTGGCCCCGCTGAATACGGCTGTTAAGGTAGGCTTCAGCAAAACGCTCATCCGACTGCCAGCGGCGTTCAGCCAGCTCATCAAGAAGGGCTTCAAGATCGTCGGCCGATGCGGCCTTGGGGCGCAGCTTACGCTGCAATTCAGTGCGGGAGTGATCACGGCGTGACAGCAGATCCACTGCTGCACGCCGTAACTCGGGAAGGGTCAGCAGCTCAGGCTTCGGTTTCTTCATCCGCTTCGCTTTCAGCTTCCTCGGCTTTCACCTGCACATTCAACAGCTGCGCACGGATAGCGGCTTCAATCTCAGCTGCCATGTCCGGATGCTCTTCCAGAAAGGCTGCCGCATTGGCTTTACCCTGGCCAATTTTATCGCCCTTATAGCTGTACCAGGCGCCGGATTTATCGACCAGGTTACATTTCACACCCAGGTCAATCACTTCACCCATGTGATAAATGCCCTGACCATACATAATCTGGAATTCAGCCTGTTTGAACGGTGGCGATACTTTGTTTTTGACCACTTTCACCCGGGTTTCGTTACCGATCACTTCATCGCCCTGCTTCACAGAACCGGTACGGCGGATGTCCAGACGTACGGAAGAATAGAATTTCAGTGCATTACCACCTGTGGTGGTTTCCGGGCTGCCGAACATCACACCGATTTTCATCCGGATCTGGTTAATAAAGATCACCAGACAGTTGGCCGTCTTGACATTACCTGTGATTTTACGCAGCGCCTGAGACATCAGGCGGGCCTGCAGACCTACGTGACTGTCACCCATTTCACCTTCAATTTCGGCTTTCGGGGTCAGTGCCGCCACCGAGTCAACCACGATCACATCAACCGCCCCGGAACGCACCAGACTGTCACAGATTTCCAGCGCCTGCTCACCGGTATCCGGCTGGGAAACCAGCAGCGTATCAAGATCAACACCCAGTTTTTCGGCATACAGAGGATCCAGCGCGTGTTCAGCATCGATAATGGCAACGGTTTTACCCATTTTCTGCGCCTGCGCCATAGCCGACAGACACAGCGTGGTTTTGCCTGAGCTTTCCGGACCGTAAATCTCCACGATACGTCCCTGTGGCAGACCGCCGATACCCAGTGCAATATCCAGCCCCAGGGAACCGGTGGAAATCGCAGGAATCGCTTCACGCGGCTGCTCGCCCATTTTCATAATGGCGCCTTTACCAAACTGACGTTCAATCTGGCCCAGTGCCGCATCAAGTGCTTTCTGCTTGTTAGCATCCATCGCTCTGTCCTGCCTTTTCTGTTAACTGGTTACCTGTAAACTGTACAGGATAATTACTGTAAATTTAACCAGTATTTAAGCACAGCTTATTTCTGCCGCCAACCCCCTTATCGGGAAGTCAGCCTCAGCAGGATAACCAGCGGCACAGACCGCGGATGCCATGGGTCACCGCCAGCGCCCGGACCTGACTGCGGTTGCCGGGAAAATGACAGCACTCGGCCATCTGATGCTCAGCGTTGCCCCAGGCAAACCAGACCGTGCCAACCGGCTTCTCAGCCGACCCGCCCCCAGGCCCGGCAATGCCACTGACGGCCACCGCCAGATCGCCATCCGAATGTGTGACCGCCCCGGCGACCATGGCACGCACCGTTTCTTCACTCACCGCTCCATACTGTTCCAGCACCCCTGGCGGCACACCGAGGTGACGCATTTTGGCTTCGTTGGAATAGGTGACAAAGCCACATTCAAACCAGCCCGAACTGCCCGGCAGATCAGTCATCGCACTGGCGATGCCGCCACCTGTACAGGACTCGGCCGTCACCACCCGCAGACCGCGGCTGAGCAGGATTTCGGCAAGCGCCGTTAATGAGGTTTCAAGATCGGATGGCATTTTTGTATCCCCACAGAATCACTTACAATCAGCGGTTTACCCGGACCCGGCACACAATACGCCGGCGGAAATCACGATTGTAGCGGTGGCCTGAGATGTTAAACAACAGGCTCCCTGCCTTAAGCACAAGGACACCCGGCTGATGACACAGGCAAGCGCCAAACACACCCCGATGATGCAGCAGTATTTACGCATTAAGGCGGAATTCCCGGATACGCTGCTGTTTTATCGCATGGGCGACTTTTATGAGCTGTTCTACAGTGATGCAAAGAAAGCCGCTCAGCTGCTGGATATCACCCTGACCGCCCGCGGTCAGAGCGGCGGCGAGCCGATTCCCATGGCCGGCATTCCCTTCCATGCCGCCGACAATTACATTGCCCGGCTGGTGAAACAGGGCGTATCGGTTGCCATTGCCGAACAGATCGGCGATCCGGCCACCACCAAGGGGCCGGTGGAACGCAAAGTGGTGCGGGTTATCACGCCCGGCACCCTGACCGATGAAGCTTTCCTGGATGAACGTTCCGATAACCTGCTGGTTGCTCTCTGTTCCGACAAACAGCGTCATGGTCTGGCGGTACTGGAAATCAGCTCCGGACGGTTTTCAGTGCTGGAAGTGGATGGTGAGGAAGCCCTGCTGGCCGAGGTTGAGCGCCTGCGCCCGGCCGAGCTGCTGCTCAATGAAGAACAGGCACATCCGGCCGGCCTGCGTGATCGTCTGGGGGCCCGCATGCAGGCGCCCTGGCATTTTGAATCCGATACGGCATTCCGCCTGCTCACCCAGCAGCTCAAAACCCGTGATCTGCGTGGTTTCGGTTGCGAACATCTGAGCGTCGCGATCCGCGCTGCCGGCGCCCTGCTGCATTATGCCCAGGAAACCCAGCGCAATAACCTGCCGCATATCCGCTCACTGCAGGTCGAACAGCCGGATGATGCCATCATTATCGACCCCGCCAGCCGCCGGAATCTGGAAATTGATATCAACCAGAAGGGCGAAAACCAGCACACACTGGCGTGGATTATGGACAAGACCGCCACCGCGATGGGCAGCCGGCTGCTCAAACGCTGGCTGAACCGGCCACTGCGTGACCGCAAACTGCTGCAGCAGCGTCAGGGTTTTATCAGCCAGCTGATTCAGCATTACGCCACCGATGAACTGCACAGCACACTGCGTCAGGTTGGTGATATCGAACGGATTCTGTCCCGCGTCGCACTGGGTTCCGCCCGCCCGCGGGATCTGGCACGGCTGCGTGATGCGCTGGCCGTTGTGCCGGCAGTCCGTGAACAGATTGCTCAGCTGGACAGTGAACTGGCGGCCGGCCTGCTGCAACGGGCGGTGGAATTCCCTCATTGGGTTGAACGCCTGAGCAAAGCCATTATTGAGAATCCGCCGGTGGTCATCCGTGATGGCGGCGTCATCGCCGGAGGTTATGACGCTGAGCTGGATGAATTGCGCTCGCTGAGTGAAAACGCCGGCGATTACCTGGTGAAACTGGAAGAACAGGAACGTGAACGTACCGGTATTTCCACCCTGAAAGTCGGCTACAACCGCGTGCACGGCTACTACATCGAAATATCCAAAGCCCAGTCCGGTGCCGCACCAACAGAATACATCCGCCGCCAGACACTGAAAAATGCCGAGCGTTTTATCACCCCGGAACTGAAAGAATTTGAAGACAAAGCCCTGAGCGCCAAAAGCCGCGCTTTAAGCCGCGAGAAAGCCCTGTACGATGAACTGGTGCAGGCACTTGCAGAAGAACTGATTGAGCTGCAGGTCTGTGCCGCTGCGCTGGCAGAAACCGATGTCCTCAGCAACCTCGCCGAACGGGCCGAAAGCCTGCGTTTTGTGCAGCCGGATCTGGTCACTGAACGGCTGATCGACATCCGCCAGGGTCGTCACCCGGTGGTGGAAAACCTGATCACAGACCCGTTCGTTGCCAATGATACCCAGCTGGATAATGAGCGCACCATGCAGATCATCACCGGCCCGAACATGGGTGGTAAATCCACCTATATGCGTCAGGTTGCGCTGATCACCCTGCTCGCGCATATCGGCAGCTATGTGCCGGCCGAAGCCTGCACCCTGGGACCCGTGGACCGTATTTTCACCCGCATGGGCTCCTCCGACGATGTCGCCGGCGGCCGCTCCACCTTTATGGTGGAAATGACCGAAACCGCCAACATCCTGCATAACGCCACCGCAGAAAGCCTGGTGCTGATGGATGAGGTCGGCCGTGGTACCAGCACCTTTGATGGCCTGTCACTGGCCTGGGCCAGCGCTGCGCACCTGGCCGAACAGGTAAAAGCCTACACCCTGTTCGCCACCCATTATTTTGAAATGACCGCTCTGCCTGACAATCACAGCAACGCCGTTAACGTGCATCTGAAAGCCACAGAACACGACGAGCGCATTATTTTCCTGCATGCAGTGGAACAGGGTCCGGCCAGCCAGAGTTATGGCCTGCAGGTGGCACAGTTAGCTGGCGTACCGGGCAACGTCATTGACGCTGCCCGCCAGCAGCTGCGTCATCTTGAGCAAAGCAGTAGTCATGCTCAGGTAACCCCGGTGAGCACGACAACGGCACCTCAGACGGCGGTCAAAGAAAGCAGCGGCCCACTGCAGAACGATCTGTTTGCCACCATGCCGTCGGCGGTGGAAGAAAAACTGACCAAGGTAGACCCCGATGATCTGTCCCCAAGGGCAGCGCTTGAACTGATTTATCAGTTAAAAAATATGCTCTGAGTACGCACGCCTGACAGAACTTCAGGCAATAAGCCTATAACCTAACTGTCTGAGAGGCTGCCTTGCTGCCGGCCGGCCGGCTGCCTACAATAGCCGGCTATTCAGATAACAGGTGCAGACAACCGGCACCGCCTCAGCGTGATGAGAACAAACAGGAGATAAGCGGATGGCGTTCGTCGTTACCGATAACTGCGTGAAATGTAAGTACACCGACTGTGTGGAAGTCTGCCCGGTTGATTGTTTCTACGAAGGCCCGAACTTTCTGGTCATTCACCCTGACGAGTGTATCGACTGTGCGCTGTGTGAACCGGAATGTCCGGCACAGGCTATTTTTTCCGAAGATGAAGTCCCGGCCGGTCAGGAAGAGTACATCGAACTGAACGCCGAACTGGCTGAACAATGGGTGGCCAATAACATCACGGAGAAAAAAGATCCGCTGCCGGATGCAGAGGAATGGGATGGTGTGGAAAATAAGCTTCAGTACCTGGAACGCTGAAGCACCATAAAAAAGGCTGCCACTGGCAGCCTTTTTTATGGCGGGACGGAAACCTGATTCAGGCTTCACCAAACAGGGTAACCGCATTCAGGCCCTGTTTTTCCATAATTTCACGCAGGCGTTTCAGCGCTTCCACCTGGATCTGACGCACCCGTTCACGGGTCAGACCAATTTCGCGGCCCACATCTTCCAGCGTACTGGTTTCATAACCGCGCAGGCCAAAACGTCGGGACAATACTTCGCGCTGTTTCTCAGGCAGTTCTTCAATCCAGCGGTCCAGATTGGAGTGAATATCCTGACTCTGCAGTTCTTCGCCCGGATCATTGGCACGTTCATCGGCAATGGTATCCAGAATGGATTTGTCAGATGACGGCCCCAGAGGCGTATCAATGGAAGTTACACGTTCATTCAGTTTGAGCATGCGCTTCACATCATCCACCGGCTTTTCCAGCAGTTCTGCGATTTCTTCAGCGGTCGGCTCGTGATCCAGTTTCTGCGTCAGCTCACGGGCCGCACGCAGGTAAACATTCAGTTCTTTAACGACGTGAATCGGCAGACGGATAGTACGGGTCTGATTCATGATCGCCCGTTCGATGGTCTGACGGATCCACCAGGTAGCGTAGGTTGAGAAACGGAAGCCGCGCTCCGGATCAAACTTCTCAACCGCGCGGATCAGACCGAGGTTGCCCTCTTCAATCAGATCCAGCAAAGACAAACCACGGTTGACATAACGACGGGAGATTTTGACCACCAGTCGCAGATTACTTTCGATCATGCGACGACGGCCCATTTCATCCCCTTTACGGGCCAGACGTGCGTAGTGCACTTCTTCTTCCGCAGACAGCAGAGGGGAAAACCCGATTTCATTCAGATACAACTGAGTGGCGTCCATCGCCTTGTAGGAAGTATCTGCGGCGAAGCGTTCAGAATCAGCAGAGCTGCTTTCTTCTTCGACCAGAGCCAGCGCTTCTACATCCTCAAAAACGTCTTCTTCACGTAATTCTCGTTGTTGTACTGCCATGTTCATTCCCGCCTTGTGTTGTCATCCTGAATCTGAACCGAAACAGATTTTGTACCAGAACGACTGGTTAATTTATGACCGCTCTAACCTGGTTTTGCAGGCAGGTAAGTGAGCGGATCAACCGGCTTGCCATTTCTTCGGATCTCAAAGTGAAGTTTCACTTTGTCGGTACCTGTAGATCCTATTTCGGCAATTTTCTGGCCCGCTTTAACGGCTTCTTGTTCGTTAACCAGAATCCGGCTGGTGTGGGCGTAGGCACTCAGGTATGAATCGTTGTGTTTGACGATAACCAGATTGCCATATCCGCGCAGGCCCTGCCCCGCGTAGACCACTGTCCCAGCCGCTGCTGCCAGAACAGATTCTCCCAAAGAACCGGCGATATCAATCCCCTTATTAACCGGCTTACTGGTCGAAAATTGGCCAATCAAACGTCCGTTTGCAGGCCATTTCCAGTCAGATCCGGAAGGTGTGGCGTTATTTACTGGCGTGGAATGACGGGTTTCCTGCACCGGTTTAGCAGAGGTTTGTCGTTTTACCAGCGGTTTTGACGGTTTTTCGACAGTTGCTGCCAGCGAAACCCGGGATTTCTTACTGATATTTCTGATGTCAATTTTTTGACCAGGATAGATGATATAAGGGCTGGCAATTGAGTTAGCGCTCGCCAACTCCCGATAGTCGATACCATAGCGCCAGGCAATGGAAAACAGAGTGTCTCCTTTCCGGACAAGATGGAAACCCGTCGCCGATTGCTGTTTACTGAACTTCTCTTCAACTGAGACAAATTCTCGACCAGAGAGACACCCAGTTAACAGTGTAGCAATCGTGACTAATATGACAGTGACCAGTGCTTTCATCGTCTTTCGCCGGTGGTTGTTTTTTGACGCTCAAAAATGACAGTTTTTTGAGTCCTGCAGCCTGCCGGTTCTCTTTTAACCAGAGACAATTAAAAATATATTTTTTATTCCAAATAAATCTAACTAAAACGAAACTTTTTGCTCTTTTTCTGCGTGTTAAGCAGAAATGCATAATGAGTCACAAAAATCAGATTACAGAAACTTGCATATTCCTGATTTTAGTTAACACTCGTTCTCCATTCTGTCTTCATAAGAACATCACTTCCCGCCTGCCAGACGCTCCATGCCCAGTACCAGCATCATACCGGCCACAGCCAGTATGACCGCAAGCGCCAGATCAGCGTTCAGCAACGGCAGGATATTGCTCTGGATAAACGGCACTTCCTCGCCATGGCTGTTCAGCCGCGTCTGCAGGGTTTCTTTCCAGGGCCAGACTTTCACCAGCGAGCCCGCCATAAAACCGGTCAGCAGAGCAAACATCGCACTGCGGTAATGATGCAGTAACCAGCTCAGCAGACGGGAAAACAGCATGAGCCCCACCAGGGCACCACAGGCGAACAGCCCCATAATCTGTACGTCCAGATCTTTGACGGCTGCCAGCACCGGGGTATACAGCCCCATCAGCAGAAGAATAAAACTGCCGGAGATGCCCGGCAGAATCATGGCGCAGATGGCAATGCTGCCGGCCAGCAGAACCACCAGCGGTGTCGCTGCAATGGTGGTCGGCGAAGCGGCACTGATCCATGCTGCCACTGTGGCGCCAGCAGCCAACAGTAGCAGCTGAGGCAGCTGCCAGCGGCCGATCTCCCGGCCCACATGCCAGCAGGAAGCAATGATCAGCCCGAAAAAGAAAGACCATACCCAGACCGGATAATGCATCAGCAGAAAGTGAATACCCCGCGCCAGCGTCAGCAGCGCGATCAGAATGCCACCACCCAGTACCACGAGGAAGGTGCCGTTGATCTGTTGCCAGAATGCGGCCAATCCCTGCCGCCGCAGAACCGTCAGTGACTGAATATTGATGCTTTTGATGGAATCCAGCAGCTCGGTGTAGATGCCGGTAATAAAGGCAATAGTACCGCCGGATACACCGGGGACCACATCCGCTGCCCCCATTGCCAGACCTTTGAGGAACAGCCAGAAGTGTTTCATTGTATCCGTTTCCTTGCGCTGAAAATCATGCAGAACCGCCCCTGGCTTTCTATCCCTGGCGCTGGACACCAGGCAGGAAAGGGACAAAGCGGACGCTTTCGAGTGTTTTACGGCTGAAATGATCCCCGTGGCGGGTGATCAGTACCAGTTTCTGTTCTTCACCGCCCAATGGCAGAATCATCCGTCCGCCATCAGCCAGCTGCTTAAGCAGGGAATCCGGCACCTGTTCCGGGGCTGCGGCTGCCAGAATACCATCATAAGGACCGTATTCCGGCCAGCCCCAGGTACCATCAGACAGCTTGAGCGAGAGATTGCGGTAACCCAGCTGACGCAGACGCTGAGCCGCTTTTTTCTGCAGCGGCTCAATGCGCTCGACACTGTATACTTTTTTGACCAGAGGGGAGAGCACGGCGGTCTGGTAACCGGAACCCGTGCCGATTTCGAGCACTTTATCCAGCGGTCCGGCCGCCAGCAAAGCTTCGGTCATGCGCGCGACAATATAGGGCTGACTGATGGTCTGGCCATTGCCGATCGGCAATGCGGTATCTTCATAAGCCCGGTGTGAGAGGGCCTCATCAACAAACAGATGCCGCGGCGTCTGTGCGATCACGTCCAGTACTGACTCATCCCTGATACCATGCTCACGCAGTCGCTTAACCAGACGGTTGCGGGTACGTTGTGAGGTCATTCCGATTCCACTTAACTGCTGATCATTCACACCGTTGCTCTCAGTTCAGTACCTCAATCACGGCTGCCAGAGCCGTATGCTGGGTCATATCCATCTGCACCGGTGTCACCGATACCCGCCCCTGTTCGGTGGCATGAATATCCGTTCCCGGCCCGGCATCGGCAAATTCACCGGCAGCCGATATCCAGTAACACTGCTTACCGCGCGGGTTAGTGGTCAGCACCGGATTATCCGATTTATGCCGGTGACCAAGGCGCGTTACTTCCATGCCCTGCAACTCGTCATAAGGCAGATCAGGCACATTGATATTGATAATAGAGTTCGGCGGCAGACTGAGCTTTTCCAGTCGCGGCAGCAGTTCCAGCAGCACCCGTGCGGCGGTAGCGAAATGCTGCCGGCCACACAGGGAAACTGCTACCGGAGTCCTGGGCAGAAAGCGCCCTTCCATCGCCGCCGCCACTGTACCGGAATAAATCACGTCATCACCGAGGTTAGCACCGGCATTAATGCCGGCAATCACCCGCTCGCATTCATCTTTATAGAAAGCATTGGCCCCGAGGTGAACACAGTCGGTGGGCGTGCCATTGATGCTGATATCCCCGTTATCCAGATAGACAGGGTGCAGCGGCCGGTCGAGGGTCAGCGAATTGCTGGCGCCACTGCGGTCGCGGTCCGGGGCTACCACACAAAGGCTGTAACCCGCATTTTCAAGCGCCTCCCTGAGCGTCCTCAGCCCGGGGGCATGTACACCGTCGTCATTAGACAACATCAGCTTCATTCACTGTGTTCCTTTTCTTCCGCCTGCATCACTTCACGTATCAGAGAAGTAGCATAATAACCGGCGGGCAGAGAAAAAGTGAGGACTAAATCCCGCCCTGCCGGGCTTTCCTGCCATTCCCAGGCCATACAGGCCGGTACCGCGGCCAAGGCACGGCGTTCCTGTTTCAGACCGGCATGCTCAAGGCCATCACAGAGGTCTGCGTGCTGAGCAGCAACCTGTTCTTCCAGTGCCAGCGCCTCATCGGCACTGGCGAGCCGGCCACGTCCCCACAAAGGTGCCGTCGGCTGGCCGGCGTCATCCATCACATCACCGCTCAGGCCCTTGCCCCACAGGCCACGCTGAATACGTTCCGCCACCACATCATTAAAGATCAGTGAGCGTACCGCCGACAGGTAAATGCTTTTTTTATTGCGGTTCCTGACCTTAAATTTTCCGGCCAGCATATCGCGGCCGGATTCAATATTGCCGCCGCCATGGCCGAAGCGCTGCTCACCAAAGTAGTTGGGCACACCCTGCTCACGGATGCGCTGCAGGTTCTGTTCAACCGCTGCCGGATCACCTTCCACCTGACGCAAGCGTATTGTGAAGCGGTTGCCCAACAGATCGCCGCGGCGCAGCTTTTTGCTGTGCCGGGTCTGGCTCAGGACCGTCATTTCGTCATCGTTGAGCTGGCTGAAATCCGGCGCCTCCACTCTGGGCAGGTAAATACTGAACCACTGCCGGGTAATGGCATTGCGGTCTTTCATGCCGGCATAACCGACATCCATTTCTTTGACCCCGGCCAGCTCTGCCAGCTTTTTCGCAATCCAGGTGGTATTGGCGCCGTTTTTTTCGATATGCAGCCAGACGTGCTCCCCCTCGCCACAGGGCTGGGCCAGAGGGATTTCATCCACTTTAAAGTCAGCATTTTCCAGCTTCAGCAGGCCGCTGGCAGCGCTGATGGGATAGGCATGGGGCCAGAGGGGTAAAACAGAGGTGGTCACGTTGTTTCAGTGCTCCGCAGTCAGTAACAGGACCACCGCATGCACGGCGATACCTTCTTTACGGCCAACATAGCCGAGTTTTTCAGTGGTGGTGGCTTTGACGTTGACGTCATCCAGGCGCACCCCCAGATCTTCCGCCATACATTCACGCATGGCCTGAATGTGCGGCGCCATTTTCGGTGCCTGGGCAATAATGGTGACGTCGGCGTTGCCTACCTGATAGCCCTTATCGCGGATCAGGGATAGCACATGACGCAACAGCACACGGCTGTCGGCACCGGCCCAGGCTTCATCAGTGTCCGGAAAATGCTGACCAATATCCCCCAGCGCCGCCGCGCCCAGCAGAGCATCCGCCAGCGCGTGCAGGGCAACATCACCGTCTGAGTGCGCTTTCAGTCCCTGCGAATGGGGAATCTGTACGCCGCCCAGGGTAATAAAATCGCCTTCTTCAAAAGCATGTACATCAAAGCCGTGGCCAATACGCATAAGCATTAATCCTGCGCTAAAAAGAATTCTGCCAGCGCCAGATCTTCCGGGCGCGTCACTTTAATATTATCAGAGCGACCCTCCACCAGCAGTGGCTGCCGGCCGCTGTGCTCCATGGCCGATGCCTCATCGGTGACTTCAAAGCCGTCGCGCAGACACAGGGTTAACGCCTGTCGCAGTTGCCCGTAACGGAACACCTGCGGCGTCAGCGCATGCCATAACTGTGCGCGCTCAACGGTATGATCAATCACACTGACGGCCCCCTGGCTGACACCACGCTTCATGGTGTCGCGGGTCGGGCTGGCGAGAATGGCCCCGGGGTCGGTTAACTGACTGAAAAGATGATCGAGATCGCTGTGGCGCAGACAAGGGCGGGCCACATCATGCACCACCACCCAGTCATCCTCTGCCGCCCGGCCCTCCAGTGCCGCCAGACCGTTGAGTACCGAATAACAGCGCTCGGCACCACCATCCGCACGGATAATGCGTGACTCCGCCGCAAAACGGCTGTCAGCCCAGTAAGGATCGTCAGCTGACAGCACCAGCACCAACTGTTCAAAACGGGGATAGGCCAGCATCAGGGCCAGCGTATGATCAATCAGGTAGCGCCCTTTAAGGGAGAGGTATTGCTTGGGGCGGTCGGCCTGCATACGGCTGCCGACGCCCGCGGCCGGCACTACAGGCCAGAATTTCACTGTGCTCATGGTCTGCCGGCAGGCTCCGGATCAACAAACAGAATAAAGGTTTCGCCTTTGCGGATCAGGCCCAGCTCTTCACGGGCTTTTTCTTCCAGCAGCGAGGTACCGCTGCGCAGGTCGCTGACCTCCGCCAGCAGGGCGTCGTTTTCACTCTGCTGTACTTCGTTATCTTCATGCAGGCGGGTAATTTTCTGCTGCAGTGCGCGGGTGGCGATTACCCCGCTGTCATCGAACCAGATGCGGTACTGCAGTATCAGCAACAGCAGCACCGGGATGGCCATCCACAGCAGGGTTCTGAGATTCAGGTCGTGACTTTCTGACATATCCGCGTCCGGAAAATTTTTCTGGCAACTTACCGCTGCCTATAAAAACAAAAAACGGGCCCGAAAGCCCGTTTTTCTGCATCGCCGGTGTTACTGGCCTTTGATCTCAGAGCGGCCTTTATACGGCGCCTTGGCACCCAGTTGCTCTTCGATGCGCAGCAGACGGTTGTACTTAGCAACCCGGTCAGAACGGCACAGAGAACCGGTTTTGATCTGACCAGCCGCAGTACCCACTGCCAGGTCAGCAATGGTCGCGTCTTCGGTTTCACCGGAACGGTGAGAGATCACCGCGGTATAACCGGCGTCTGTCGCCATTTTGATCGCGTCCAGGGTTTCAGACAGTGAACCGATCTGGTTGAACTTGATCAGAATGGAGTTAGCGATACCTTTTTCGATACCTTCCGCCAGGATTTTGGTGTTGGTTACGAACAGGTCGTCCCCTACCAGCTGAACTTTACTGCCCAGTTTTTCCGTCTGGTATTTCCAGCCGTCCCAGTCAGACTCGTCCTGACCGTCTTCGATGGAAACGATCGGGTACTGGTCACACAGCTCTGCCAGATAATCAGAGAATTCTGCCGCGCTGAAGACTTTGCCTTCGCCCTTCAGATCGTACTTGCCGTCTTTGTAGAATTCAGAAGACGCGCAGTCCAGTGCCAGCGTGACGTTTTTGTCCAGCTCGTAACCGGCGCTGACAACGGCTTCTTTGATCGCCGCCAGTGCATCAGCATTGGACGCCAGGTTCGGCGCAAAACCACCTTCGTCACCCACTGCAGTATTCAGGCCTTTACCGGACAGTACTTTTTTCAGCGCGTGGAAGATTTCTGCGCCACAGCGCAGGGCTTCTGCGAAAGTCGGTGCGCCAACCGGCTGTACCATGAATTCCTGAATGTCGACGTTGTTGTCGGCATGTTCACCGCCGTTGATGATGTTCATCATCGGTACCGGCATGGAGTAAACACCGGAGGTGCCGTTCAGGTCCGCAATGTGTTCGTACAGTTCAACACCTTTGGCTTTGGCCGCCGCTTTGGCGGCTGCCAGTGATACCGCCAGAATGGCATTGGCGCCCAGCTTGGATTTGTTTTCAGTACCGTCCAGCTCCAGCATTCTGTTGTCCAGCGCACGCTGATCAAGCGCGTCCATACCCAGCAACGCGTCTTTGATTTCACCATTGATATTGGCAACGGCTTTCAGCACACCTTTACCCAGGTAGCGGCTCTTGTCGCCATCACGCAGTTCCAGGGCTTCACGGGTACCGGTGGATGCACCACTGGGGGCACAGGCAGTACCGAAGAAACCACCTTCCAGAGTGACGTCCGCTTCAACGGTCGGGTTGCCGCGCGAGTCCAGCACTTCGCGTGCTTTGATATCAATAATCTTTGCCATTCTTGTCTCCAGTAAACAGAGGCTTAAAAATTAACTCAGTGTGCGTTTTTATAATCGAATGCCGCGGCAATAAAGGCCGAGAACAGACCGTGACCATCACGCGGAGTTGATGTGAACTCCGGATGGAACTGACAGCCGACAAACCATGGGTGATCCGGCACCTCCACCACTTCCACCAGTTCACCATCCACGGAACGGCCGGCGATACGCAGACCGGCTTTTTCCAGTTCCGGTACCAGTGACGAGTTCACTTCGTAACGGTGACGGTGACGTTCAGTGATCAGTTCTTTGCCATAGGCTTTGGCGGTCGTGGATTCCGCAGCCAGAACACATTCCTGACCGCCCAGACGCATGGTGCCGCCCAGATCCGATTCTTCACTGCGTTTTTCCACATGACCAGATGCATCCTGCCATTCGGTAATCAGGCCGATAACCGGATGCGTGGTGTCAGTGCTGAATTCAGATGACTGGGCATCGTTCCAACCCACCACATTACGGGCAAATTCGATCACCGCCACCTGCATACCCAGACAGATGCCCAGATACGGAATTTTGTTTTCACGGGCGTACTGCACCGTACGGATCTTGCCTTCCACGCCGCGGTTACCGAAACCACCGGGAACCAGAATGGCATCCACGCCGGCGAGAATATCAACACCTTTACGCTCAACGTCTTCAGCATCGATATAGCGGATATTCACTTTCGCACGGTGGTGGATACCGGCATGATCAATGGCTTCGATCAGTGATTTATAGGCGTCCAGCAGATCCATGTATTTGCCGACCATGGCAATGGTCACTTCTTTTTCCGGATTCAGCTTGGCATCTGCCACGGCATCCCATTCGGCCAGGTCCGCTTCGGAACAGGTCAGATCGAATTTTTCCACGATCAGGTCATCCAGGCCGGCCTGATGCAGCATGCGCGGAATCTTATAAATGGTATCGGCATCTTCCAACGGAATCACCGCACGCTCTTCCACGTTGGTGAACAGCGCAATCTTGCGCAGTGCCGAAGCATCAATGGTGTGATCGGAACGGCAGATCAGCACATCCGGCTGCAGACCAATGGTACGCAGCTCTTTTACTGAGTGCTGGGTCGGCTTGGTTTTGGTCTCGCCGGCGGTGGCGATATAAGGCACCAGGGTCAGATGCAGCGACAGTGCGCGCTTGGAGCCCAGCTCCACTTTCATCTGCCGCACGGCTTCGAGGAACGGCTGGGATTCGATATCCCCCACCGTACCGCCGATTTCCACCAGCGCCACATCAGCGCCCTCACCACCTTCCAGCACCCGGCGTTTGATTTCGTCAGTAATGTGCGGGATCACCTGCACAGTACCGCCGAGATAGTCACCGCGGCGTTCTTTCGCCAGCACATCGGTATAGATGCGGCCGGTGGTAAAGTTGTTACGGCGTGACATGGTGGTACGGATAAAGCGCTCGTAATGGCCCAGATCCAGGTCGGTCTCAGCGCCGTCGTTTGTCACAAAGACCTCTCCATGCTGGAAAGGACTCATGGTGCCCGGGTCGACGTTGATGTATGGGTCCAGCTTGAGCATGGTGACCTTGAGGCCACGGGCTTCCAGAATGGCAGCCAGAGATGCAGAAGCGATGCCTTTCCCCAACGAAGAAACAACACCACCTGTGACAAAGATAAATCGTGTCATAGAAGGTCCGCGAAACGAGATTCAGAAATAAAAACGGAAGGTCAGGAGCCTCTGTGGCCGCGCCCTGATACCCTCGCTCAAGATGGGAGGGCAGAATACCAGAAGTGGTTATCCGGGTAAAACCAAAAGGCACCGGACGGGGTATTTTTCTCTGTCGTTCAGCTCAGCTTACCGATCGGGCTGTCATCCCCGTCACTGTTGCCTGCTGCGGACAGACAAGCGGCTGCGCTCAGCCCCCTTCACCGGACTGACAATTATGTAACAGATCACAGTCAGCGGCACCTGAAACAGGGATACTGCCGCTGCGCAGTCACTGACTGCAATTTCGTGAAGATAAAGACATATGGAGGTCTTGTGAAAAACCAGCTTACTCTGCTGCTGGCTGTGACTGCAGCCAGCCTGGCCGGATGTGCCAGCAGCCCGAAAGACACCAGTCCGCAACAGGACACCAGTCTGATCCGTTCATCTTATCAGATCTCCGGCGCCATTCTGCCATCAGCCAGCGGCAGTGAAGTGCGCTATACCCGTGCGGACCGGCAACGTACCGATGAAAACCTGGAGTTTGACTCCTGGTTTATACGCCAGCTTGCCGGCCCCGCGGACAGCGCCAGTATCGTCCGCCTCGACCGCAACCTGATCTGGGATCTGGACAAAGAAGAGGAAACTTATACCGAGTGCCCGCTGAGCGGCTGCAATGAGCCTGGTTTATGGGATTCTGTCCGTGCAGGTAACCGTCCGGCGGACAGCAGCGACAACCGCGGCGACTCAGCTCCGGCCTATGACCCGACCGGCAGTGACAGCTGTCACCTGACACCGCTGAAACCGGAATTCCGGGTCACAGAAAAAGCCCGCGGGCGGGTCATTAATGGCTTTACGGCGAACCAGTATATTCTCAGTCTGGAAATGGGCATGAAAGACGACGCCGGACGCCAGGATACCCACCTGGTCACCATGGACTTCTGGATGACGGCTGAAAGTCCACAGATCCGCGCCGCACTGGCGATGGAAGATCAGTTTTCCTCCGCCCTGTTCAACGCCATCAGTCCGCAGAATCCACTGGATCATTTTGTCAACGCAGAGATATACAGCCTGCTCGCCGGTATGTTGGCCGGCAACCAGGATCTGCGCGATCTGGCTGACCAGCTGAACGCGGTGCAGGGTTATCCGGTGTCAGTGAAAATGGAATGGTATGCCGACAGCAACACCTGCCCCGACACAGAGACCGGGGAGCAGAAAGCAGCAGCGTCATCCTTTGATGTCAGCGACCCGGTTGGTTCACTGGGCAGTATGGCCGGCGGCTTCCTCTCAGGCCTGGCAAAGGAAAAAGTCGCAGCACACTTCCGCCCTTCCGCCGACAAACCGGTACTGAGCTATATCCATGAAGTCAAAGAGATCCGGGTAAGCCCTGAGCGTGACAGTCTGTTTGCCGTTCCTCCCGGCTACGATATTGCAGATCGCCGTTAGCTTCTGACGCGCCCGCTGTAACGGCCTGCTCCTTCCGCGCCGGCTTTCAGTATGTGATCAATCAACTACACTGAAAACAACCGGCAAGGAATGGAGCAAGGATGAACCCCTCAACACTGATTGGTATTACCGCCGCCCTCGCCCTGCTGGCCAGCGTTCTGTTCTGGTCCGCTTCAGATCCGATGCTGTACGTCAATGCGCCCGGCCTGGCGATCGTGCTGTGCGGCACGCTGGCCGCCACCTTCATCAGTTATCCGCTGCAGGAAGTGCTGCGCATCTTCCGCCTGATGATCATTGTGATGCGTAATGAGAAGATGTACACCATCGACGATATCGAGGAGCTGGTGCGCATCGCCCGCATCTGGATGGAAGGTAACCTGGCCGGTGTTGAAAATGCACTGGAGCGGGTGCGCAATCCCTTCCTCAAAACCGGGATGCAGCTGGTCGTCGACCTGACCCCACCGGAAGAAATCATGGACTTCATGCACTGGCGCACCACCCGCCTGGCGGCCCGGGAACACGCCGAGGCGCAGCTGTTCCGGGTAATGGCCAGTTTCGCCCCGGCGTTCGGTATGATCGGTACCCTGGTCGGACTGATCAATATGATGCAGGTGCTGGGCGACGGTGATATGGCCGCCATCGGCCAGCAGCTGGCCGTGGCATTGATGACGACCTTTTACGGCATTCTGCTGGCCAATCTGGTGTTCAAACCGGTGGCGGTCAAACTGGAGCGCCGCACCGAGCAGCGGCTGGTGTTGATGAATATGGTGACCCAGGGCATCAGTATGATGTTCACCAACAAAAGCAGCCCGTCACTGATGCGCGAAACGCTGAAAACCTTTGTTGAAGAACACGAAGACGAACTGCGGGAAAAACGTAAACATCGCCGCCCTGCCGGCAAACACCGCGTTGCCGGCAGGCCGCATAAATGAACAGTCATCATCCGGCCCGCCCCTCCGCGGCCCCGCGCCAGCCCCCCACCTTTGAGATCCCGCTGAAAAACAGTGAAGAGGAAGACGGCTGGCTGACCACCTATCTGGACACCATTACCCTGCTGCTGGTGATGTTTGTGGTGATGCTGGCCCTCAGTGGCGGGCCGTCAGACAACCCGGGCGAACAGCGTACGCAGACCAGCAACCGCGAACCGGACAGCAGCCGCGCAGGCCTGCTCAGTCAGGAGCGCGGACCGGCGGCGATTCCTATGGGGCAGCCGGAACCCGGCTTACAGACCCGTCAGCCCCAGCCGTCACCGGCCGTGGACGATAGCCTGCTGAATGGTCTGGGGGATGATATTGAAGTGATCCGTGAGGCCGGCCGTATCCGCTTCCGTATCAGCAGCGAAATTCTTTTCCCCTCCGGCGGTGCCGGACTGCAGGACAGTGGCTATCTGGCGCTTGATCCGCTGATCCCCGTATTGATGGCCAACGATCTGCACATCACCGTCGCCGGCCATACCGACGATGTTCCCATCAGTAATTCCATCTACCCGTCAAACTGGGAGCTGTCTTCTGCCCGTGCCGGCAGTGTGATCCGCTATCTGGTGGAAACCGGCATCCGCGCACAACGGCTGACGGCGGTTGGCTATGCCGCGACCCGCCCACTGCAGAGTAATACCAGCGCCAGCGGCCGCGCCGCCAACCGGCGGGTGGAAATCAGCCTCGGCAGCAGTGAAGACAACGGCGAGCGGCTGTGACGCCGGTCAATCCTGTAGCCACTGCTTATACCGGGTTGTCGATATCGATAAATTCCACATCCAGGCCGAACTCTTCCGCCAGGTACTCACCCAGCGCCTTCACCCCATAACGCTCGGTGGCGTGATGGCCGGCACTGAAGAAATGTGTGCCGGTTTCCCGTGCCAGATGCACCGCCGGTTCGTTGATTTCACCGGTTAAGAAGGCATCAACGCCGGCGTCCACCGCCAGCTGCAGATAGCTCTGCGCCGCACCGGTACACCAGCCGATGGTTTCGATGGTGTCGTTTTCTTCACCGATATGCAGCGGCTCGCGCTGCAGACATTCGCCCAGCCAGGCACAGAATTCACGCCCGCTCATCGGCCGGGGCAGACGACCGATATTGCCCACCGCAGACGGATCGGATTCATCCAGCGGACCGTCAATCTGCAGATTCAGTACATCCGCCAGCTGTGCATTGTTACCGTAAACCGGGTGTGCATCCAGCGGCAGATGATAGGCAATCAGATTAATATCATTAGCCAGCAGCGCTTTCAGACGTTCCTTTTTAATGCCGGTCACACACGGATCTTCGCCTTTCCAGAAGTAACCGTGATGCACCAGAATGGTATCGGCCCCCATCTCAATCGCCTGATCAATCAGCGGCTGACTGGCCGTTACACCGGTCACAATACGGCTGATATGTTCACGCCCTGCCACCTGTAAACCATTCGGACAGTAGTCACGGAAACGGTTGGTTTGCAATAAAGCGTCAAGGTGTTTCAGAAGTTCACGGCGATCAAGCATGATAAGCCTCGGTTCAGTTCTGGTATCATGTGCGTTTTCGCCTCAGTTTATGAGCTCCGGGGAGGTTCAGCAAATGCGTTCGCTGCAGTCCGTTATCAACATCGTACTGGTGCCGGCCCTGACCGGTCTGGCTGTGGCACTCGCTGTTCTGCTGTGGGCACCGGATCTGCTCACCAGTGGCTCAGGTACCGGCGCAGAAAACAGCACAGGACTGGTCAGCGAAGCCCCGCTGGCTGGCAGCATGACCTCAGGCCCGGTCAGTTATGCCGATGCCGTTGAACGTGCCGCGCCAGCGGTGGTCAACATTTACACCCGCAAAGTGGTGCGGCGTAAAACGCATCCGCTGTTTGATGATCCCTTTTTCCAGCGCTTTTTCCGCACCGACCCGCAACCCAATGAACGTATCCAGTCCAGCCTGGGCTCCGGCGTTATTATGTCACCGGACGGCTATGTACTGACCAATAATCACGTCATTAATGGTGCCGATCAGATCGTCGTCGCCCTGCATGATGGCCGTGACGTCAACGCCAGCGTGGTTGGTACTGATCCGGAGGCCGATCTGGCGGTATTAAAAATAGAACTGGAAAATCTGCCATATATTCAGGTGTCGCAGAACAAACATCTGCGTATCGGTGATGTGGTGATGGCCATCGGCAACCCATTTGGCGTCGGCCAGACCGTCACCATGGGCATTGTCTCCGCAACCGGCCGTAACCAGCTCGGCATTAATACCTATGAGGATTATATTCAGACCGACGCCGCTATTAATCCGGGCAATTCCGGTGGTGCCCTGATTAATGCCCATGGCGATCTGGTCGGGATTAATACCGCTATTTACTCCAAATCCGGCGGTAGTCAGGGAATCGGCTTTGCTATTCCCGCCGCTGTTGCCACCCGCACCCTGACGGATATTGCCACTCACGGTACCACCATCCGCGGCTGGCTTGGTATTGAAGTACAGGAATCCTCACCTCAGCTGCTGAAAGCGCTGGGGCTGCCGGAAGCCCTCTCCGGATTAATCGTAACCGGCATTTATGAACATGGTCCGGCGGATAAAGCCCATCTCAATGTGGGTGATATTCTGGTGAAAATAAACGGCGAGGAAGCCAATAATGCCCGCCGGGCGATGAACCAGATCGCAGCGCTGCGTCCGGGTGATGGCATTGATCTGGAATATATCCGCGCCGGTAAAACCGGCAGCACGCACGCCATTGCCGGGCAGCGTGAGGCACACCCGGCCGCAGATGCTGAATAACCTGGCGGCGGACCAATAAAAAACGGGGCTTATGCCCCGTTTTTTATTAGCGTTGCATTAACGGCAACATTCACTACAGCGTTTTCAGTGCCTCGAGCAGAATCTTATTCTGCTCATCCGTACCAATGGTAATACGCAGAAACTGAGCAATACGCGGAGTCCTGAAATGGCGCACAATAATGCCCTGCTCCCGCAGAGCCGCGGCCAGTTCCGCAGCGTCTTTCTGTCCATGCCGGGCAAAAACAAAATTAGCCGCGGAGGGCAGGACCTCAAAGCCAAGCTGTTCAAGACCGTCCACCACCCGGGTACGGCTGTTGATTACCCGCTGACAGGTGTCATTAAAATAATCCCGGTCAGCAAACGCCGCCGCGCCGGCAGCGATGGCCAGACGATCCAGCGGATAGGAATTAAAGCTGTTTTTCACCCGCTCCAGTGCTTCGATCAGATCTTCGTGACCAACCGCCAGGCCAATCCGCATACCCGCCAGTGAACGGGATTTGGATAAGGTCTGGGTGACCAGCAGATTCGGATACTGATCCACCAGTGCAATGGCGCTTTCACCGCCGAAATCCACGTAGGCTTCATCCACCAGCACGACGCTGCCGGTATTCTGCTGCAGCAGTTTTTCAATGGCCGCTAACGGCAGTAAACGTCCGGTCGGTGCATTCGGATTGGGGAAAATAATGCCGCTGTTACCATTGGCACGGTTACTGGCACGGATGAAATCATCAACGTTAATCTGAAATTCATCGTCCAGCGGAATCTGCCCAGGCTCAATACCGTACAGACCACAGTAAACCGGATAAAAACTGTAAGTAATATCCGGAAACAGCAGCGGTTTATCATGCTGAAATAAGCCATGAAAGGCATGTGCCAGCACTTCGTCAGAACCATTGCCGACAAACACCTGACTGGTTTTTACACCGTAATAATCCGCCACCGCCTGCTTGAGCTTTTCGCCATTCGGATCCGGATATAAACGCAGATCGTCGTTTAATTCCGCCTGCATCGCAGCAATCGCCAGCGGCGACGGCCCATACGGGTTTTCGTTGGTGTTCAGTTTTACCAGCCGGGTCATTTTCGGCTGTTCACCGGGCACGTAAGGTACCAGATCTTTAACAAACGGACTCCAGAACTGACTCATTGACGGCTCAGTCCTTAATGCGGAATTCAGCACTGCGGGCGTGCGCAGTCAGAAATTCACCACGCGCCAGCACAGAGGCGGTTTTGCCCAGTTCGGAAGCGCCGTCAGCCGAGCACATAATCAGTGATGAACGTTTCTGGAAGTCATAAACCCCCAGTGGCGAAGAGAAACGCGCCGTACCGGAAGTCGGCAGTACGTGGTTCGGTCCGGCACAGTAATCGCCCAGTGCTTCAGCGGTATAACGGCCCATAAAAATCGCCCCGGCGTGGCGGATTTCAGGCACCCAGGACTGCGGATCTTCCACCGACAGCTCTAAGTGTTCCGGTGCAATGCGGTTGGCAATGGCAATCGCATCGGCTTTATCTTTCGCCAGAATCAGCGCCCCACGCTCCGTCAGTGACGTACGGATAATATCCTGACGTTCCATGGTTGGCAGCAGTTTGTCGATGGAGGCTTTGACCGCATCGAGGTATTCCGCATCGGTACTGACCAGAATCGACTGCGCGTCTTCATCGTGTTCTGCCTGCGAAAACAGATCCATGGCGATCCAGTCCGGATCAGTCTGACCATCACACACCACCAGAATTTCTGACGGACCGGCGATCATATCAATACCGACCTGACCAAATACTGCGCGCTTGGCGGTAGCCACATAAATATTGCCCGGCCCCACGATTTTATCCACACCCGGTACCGTTTCGGTGCCGTAGGCCAGCGCCGCAACGGCCTGCGCCCCACCAACGGTAAACACGCGGCTGACACCGGCGGCGGCGGCGGCGGCCAGCACCAGCTGATTCAAGTCACCACCTGGCGTCGGTACCACCATGATAATTTCCTGCACGCCGGCGACGTGGGCCGGAATCGCATTCATCAGCACCGAGGATGGGTAAGCTGCTTTACCGCCCGGCACATAAATACCGACACGATCCATCGGCGTGACTTTCTGGCCGAGCATCGTGCCGTCGGCTTCAGTGTAGTTCCAGGAATCCTGCTTCTGTTTTTCGTGGTAGCTGCGTACCCGCTCGGCGGCCACCAGCAGAGCATCACGGCGTTCAGCCGGCAGTGCATCCAGTGCCGCCTGCAGCTGTTCCTGATTCAGTTCCAGCTGTGCCATGGAGGTTACCTCCATGCGGTCGAATTTATTGGTGTATTCGATCAGTGCCGCATCACCACGGGTACGGATGTCGTACACGATATCAGCCACGGTTTTCTGTACATCAGCGTCCGACACCGATTCCCAGGCCAGCAACTCATTCATCTGCTCAGCGAAATCGTTCTGGGCGGAGCTGAAACGACGGATTTCTACGGTCATTTTATTACCCCTTAACTGTTTGCCTGACGCTGACGTTCAACCGCGGCCTTCATCTGGTCGATGATCGGCTGAATCTGCGCATGTTTTACTTTCATCGCCGCCCGGCCGGCCACCAGCCGTGAACTGATCGGTGCGATCAGGTCGCGGGCTTCCAGGCCATTGGCTTTCAGTGTGTTACCGGTATCGACGATATCCACAATCATATCGGCCAGCCCCATAATCGGTGCCAGCTCCATACCACCATAGAGTTTGATAATGTCGACCTGACGGCCCTGCTCGGCAAAGTAACGCTTGGCCACGTTGACGAACTTGGTCGCCACTTTCAGCCGGCCCTGCGGCATTTCAGCTTCTTTCAGGGCAGCGGTCATCAGACGGCAGGTGGCAATGTTCAGATCCAGTGGTTCACACAGGTTGTCGCTGCCATATTCCATCAGCACGTCTTTACCGGCCACGCCCAGATCGGCGGCGCCATACTCCACATAAGTGGGCACATCGGTGGCACGGATCACCACCAGCTTGATATGGTCGTGATTGGTATCGAAGATCAGCTTACGACTCTTTTTGATATCCTCGGCCGGATGAATACCGGCTTCCGCCAGCAGTGGCAGAGTGTCATCGAGAATACGCCCTTTTGACAGAGCAATGGTCAGTGGTTGAGTCATTGGTTGCTGATCCTCTTTTTTTCAGCGTGTTTAAATCAGTTTCGTTCTTCATTATCAGCAACGCAGGCCGTGAAAGCGTCAGCGAAGCAGCAGGGGCAAGGCAGAAAGCGGCGAAAAAACGGAGTGTACAAATCGTACATGAGTATTTTGAGCCGCTTTTTAACGCAGCACCTGCAATGCAGGTAACTTTCACATAGCGTCAGCCAGATACTCTACGGATATTGGCGCCTAATTGCTGAAACTTTTCTTCAATACATTCATAGCCGCGGTCTATGTGATAGATGCGGTTTACTTCAGTAACCCCATCGGCCACCAGCGCCGCAATCACCAGCGAGGCTGACGCCCGCAGGTCGGTCGCCATCACCGGCGCACCGCGCAGTTTTTCTTTACCGGTAATGATGGCGGTGTTGCCTTCCACCGCAATATCCGCACCCAGTCGCAGCAGCTCCTGTGCGTGCATAAAGCGGTTTTCAAACACGGTTTCAATCACAGTGCCGGTACCTTCTGCCACCGCATTCAGCACCATAAACTGGGCCTGCATATCGGTGGGGAATGCCGGGTGCGGCGCGGTGCGGATATTTACCGCTTTCGGGCGTTTACCGTGCATATCCAGTTCGATCCAGTCGTCACCGACGCGGATATCCGCACCGGCTTCTTCCAGCTTGTGCAGCACGGCTTCCATAATCAGTGGGTCGGTGTCCTTGGTTTTCACCCGTCCACCGGTAACCGCAGCAGCCACCAGATAAGTGCCGGTTTCAATACGGTCAGGCAGCACATCAAACGAACAGCCGTAGAGTTTTTCCACGCCTTCGATGGTCATGGTATCGGTACCGGCACCACGGATTTTCGCGCCCATGGCGTTCAGACAGTTGGCCAGATCCACCACTTCCGGTTCGCGGGCGGCATTTTCAATGATGGTGGTACCGTCTGCCAGCGCCGCCGCCATCATGACGTTTTCGGTACCGGTAACGGTGACAGTATCAAAGAAGATATTACCGCCATGCAGACGACCATCGGGCACCGTGGCTTTGATATAGCCGTCCAGTACTTCCACTTCGGCGCCCAGCGCTTCCATACCACGCAGGTGCAGGTCGACCGGACGGGAACCGATAGCGCAGCCGCCCGGCAGGGATACTTCCGCCTCACCATAGCGGGCCAGCAGCGGCCCCAGCACCAGAATCGAAGCCCGCATGGTGCGCACCAGATCATAGGGGGCAACACAGCTCCGGATGTGCGCACAGTCCGTTTCCACCGACATATCTTCGTCAATGGCCACTTCAACGCCCATGCAGCCAAGCAGTTCCAGCATGGTGGTGATGTCGTGCAGGTGTGGCAGGTTGCCGACGCGCATCACGCCTTCGGCCAGCAGAGTGGCGGCCAGAATCGGCAGGGCAGAGTTCTTGGCCCCGGAGATACGGATTTCACCGTCCAGCCGGTTGCCACCCTCAATTTTCAGTTTATCCATAGAAAGCTCTTGTTATGCGCCGGCTTTTTCAGCTGGGGTAAAGACACGGATGGTCACGGCATGCAGGCGGCCGTCCGCAATATAGGGGTTGAGTATGCGGTATACAAACTGCTGGCGTTTGACCGCATTCAGTCCGTCAAAGACATCACCGACGGCATCCACGAAGTACTGATAGCCATCGCCATCAACCGTCCAGTTTACCTCTGGGGATTCTGTTTGCAGAATTTGCAGGATTTCTGCCGGAGACATCGCATTACCACCCGATTATGAAAAAGGCGCTATGATAGCGGATTTGCGCTCCGGGGCGAAGCTCGGGGGGCAGCGGAATTGCCAACCCATCATGAATGACGGGTCTTTTTTCTGCCTCAGGCCAGCAGCGGCTCAAACAGAGGGTCGAGATCGCTGATGCTGATGATGGGTTTCATATGCAGCGGAAGATTTTCAATACGCAGGCTGATACCTGCGGCATCACTCTGACGCATCCATTCCAGCAGCATGGCCACACCGGCACTGGAGACTTTATCCACCGCGGCAAGATCCAGGGTCCACTGACCGGCAGCGGCTTGCAGCAGCACACTGCCTTCATTCAGCAGAGCCGGAACCGTGCTGTTATCCAGATCGCCACGGATCTCAGCGCGGTTCTGGTCCACCCGGGTAATAGTGCCTGTCATCATCAGTCTCCTGCTCTGCCGGGCCTCAGCCCTCTTCCGCTTTGCTGAACAGGAAGCGGCCGATCAGCTCTTCCAGCACGATGGCCGACTGGGTGTCTTCAATCCAGTCACCGTCTTTCAGATATTCGTCTTCCGCTCCTACCGTCAGGCCGATGTATTTTTCCCCCAGCAGACCAGCCGTCAGAATGGCGGCAGAAGTATCCGTGGTCAGGGTGTTCATGGATTTGTTGATTTCCATTTCCACCACCGCGGAGTACCACTCCGTGTCCAGATACACCTTGGTCACCCGGCCGATGGTCACGCCGGCCATCGATACCTTGGCGCGCTCAGTCAGGCCTCCCAGGTTTTCAAAGTGTGCTTTGACGGTATAAGTCTCGCCCGTGCTCTGCAGCGACAGACCGCTGACCCGGAAAGCCATCAGCACAATGGCGATAATGCCCATCACCATAAAAATGCCGACAGAAATTTCGATGTAACGCATGCGCATAATTAAATGCCTCCCAGCATGACGGCGGTCAGTACAAAATCGAGTCCCAGTACCGCCAGTGATGAAATCACCACGGTCTGAGTGGTTGCTTTACCGATACCTTCGGATGTCGGCACGGAATCATAGCCCTGATAAACGGCGATCCAGGTGACAACCACCCCGAACACCAGAGACTTGACCACTCCTTTGATCACGTCGTTATAAAATTCCACCGAGGCCTGCATATTGCCCCAGTAAGCACCTTCATCAATGCCGACCATATCGATGGCAATAAAGGCACCGCCCCAGATACCCACCAGCGAAAACAGCAGCGCCAGCACCGGCATCGAAATAATGCCCGCCCATAAACGCGGGGTAATCACCCGCTTCAGCGGGTCAACGCCCATCATTTCCATCGCCGACAGCTGTTCGGTGGCTTTCATCAGACCGATCTCGGCTGTCAGCGCAGAACCGGCGCGGCCGGCAAACAACAGCGCGGCAACCACCGGCCCCAGCTCACGCAGCAGCGACAGCGACACCAGCGTGCCCAGTGCCGCTTCAGAACCGAAATCAATCAGAATGTTGTAGCCCTGCAGGCTGAGCACCATGCCGACAAAAAAACCGGCCACCACAATAATGCTCAGCGAGCGCACGCCGACGGAATAAATCTGTTTCACCAGATCGAAAAAACCGGCACTGCCGGGGCCGCCCCAGAGCATTGAGTTCAGCAGCAGAATGGTCGCACGACCAGTGGACTGAATCGCTTCGGTGCCGGCTTTGCCGACCGCCTGTAACTTACTCAGCATCAGTTCACCCCTGACAGAATATCGCTGCGATAATCATCCGCCGGATAATGGAACGGCACCGGGCCATCCGGTTCACCCCGCAGGAACTGCTTCACTTCATCACTGCCTTCATTAATCAGTTCTTCCGGTGTACCGAAGCCGATCAGACGGCCGTCAGACACGATGCACAGATAATCGGCAATGGAGCAGGATTCTTCCACATCATGCGAGACCAGCAGACTGGTCAGGCCCAGGGCTTCATTCAGACTGCGGATCAGCTTGACGATCATCCCCATGGAAATCGGATCCAGCCCGGTAAAGGGCTCATCGTACATAATGATTTCCGGGTCCATGGCAATGGAACGTGCCAGCGCCACCCGGCGGGCCATACCACCGGACAGCTCCGCCGGTGACATATGCCGGGCACCACGCAGACCAACCGCTTCCAGTTTCATCAGCACCAGATCGCGGATAATGCTTTCCGGCAGATCGGTATGCACACGCAGTGGAAAAGCGATGTTGTCGTAGACATTGAGATCGGTAAACAGCGCTCCGGTCTGGAACAGCATGCCCATTTTCTGCCGGCGGATTTCAAACAGCTGCTTACGCGACAGCTGCACGATGTTCCGGCCATCCACCACCACGCTGCCGGCGTCCGGCAGCAGCTGGCCTCCGATCAGGCGCAGCAGAGTGGTTTTACCGGTGCCGGACGGCCCCATGATGGCGGTGACCTTGCCGCGCGGGAAATCAACGCTCAGATTGTTAAAAATAAGCCGGTCACCACGACTGAAACTCATGTCGCGGATCGATACATATGGCTGACTGGCCGACATGAGCAATGCCCTTCTGGCTCAACACAGGGCGGCTAGCATAGCGGAATGTTATGACAGAACCAACGGCTGACACCCGCCATCACTGCCCCCGGATAAAACGCTAAGTTGCAATTGCGTGCAGAATCCCCTCCGGTACAATGACGCGCTTTATTCTGACTGCGCACAGGACACTCATGCTGACCGCTACCGCCGCCATAATCGCCGGACTGATTCTCTTGGTCTGGAGTGCTGACAAGTTTGTGCTTGGCGCTGCTGCCACCGCCCGCCGGCTCGGCATGTCGCCTCTGCTGGTCGGCCTCACGATTGTGGCGATGGGCACCTCGGCACCGGAAATGTTCGTTTCTGCCATGGCCGCACTGGACGGTGCCGGCAACCTGGCCATCGGTAATGCACTTGGTTCCAACATCGCCAATATTGCACTGGTACTGGGTATTACGGCGCTGATCAGCCCGATTCCGCTGCAGAAAAAACTGCTGAAAAAAGAACTGCCGTTACTGATTCTGATCAGCATCATCGGCGGACTGACATTGATGGATCTGGAACTCAACCTGACCGACGCCATTATCCTGCTGACCGCGATGGTAATTTCCCTGTACCTGATGTTCCTGAATACCCGGGAAAGCGGTGCTCAGATAGTAGAAGAAGATGAAGCGGAAGAAATTGAAAATACCCCACTGAAAAAGGCCATACTGGAACTCATCATCGGTCTGGTGGTTCTTATGATCAGCTCCAGACTGCTGGTATGGGGAGCAACCGAGATCGCCCGCGCCTATGGTGTCAGTGATCTGGTTATTGGTCTGACGATTGTGGCCATCGGCACCAGCCTGCCGGAACTGGCTGCCTCCGTGGCCAGTGCGCTGAAAGGGCACCATGACATTGCCATCGGTAATGTGATCGGCTCGAACATGTTCAACCTGCTGACGGTGATGCCGATTCCCGGCCTGCTGGCCGTCACCCGGGTGGAACCGGAAGCGCTGTACCGTGACTACAGTGTGATGATGGGGCTGACCATTGCCCTGCTGGCCCTGTTTTTAATCAACTACCGTAAAGGCAGTCTGGGCAGGGCCACCGGCCTCCTGCTCACTGGCAGCTTTGCTGCGTATATGATTTCTCTGTATCTGATGGCAACACGATGACAATTAATAACGAATTCAATTTTCTCAAATCTGCACAACGCACCATCCGTCTGGAACAGGAAGCCGTCGCCGATCTGGATAACCGCCTGACCGCCGACTTCAGTACCGCCTGTCAGCTGATTCTGAACTGTAAAGGCCGTGTGGTCGTAACCGGCATGGGCAAATCCGGTCATATCGGCAACAAAATCGCCGCGACTCTGGCCAGTACCGGTACGCCGGCATTTTTCGTACACCCGGGCGAAGCGAGCCACGGCGACATGGGCATGATCCAGCCGCAGGACGTGGTGATTGCCCTGTCCAACTCCGGCGAAAGTGGTGAAGTCACCAGCCTGCTGCCACTGTTCAAACGTCTGGGCACTCAACTCATCAGTATGACCGGTAAACCGGAATCCACCCTGGCCAAAGCGGCGGATGCCCATCTGAATACCGGTGTGAATCAGGAAGCCTGCCCGCTGAATCTGGCACCCACCTCCTCCACCACCTGTGCGCTGGTGATGGGCGATGCATTAGCCGTTGCCCTGCTGGAAGCCCGCGGTTTCACCGCCGAAGATTTCGCGTTCTCTCATCCGGGTGGCTCACTCGGCCGCCGTCTGCTGCTGAAAGTGGAAGACATCATGCACAGTGGTGATGAAATTCCGGTGGTCGCACCGGACACCACCCTGTCCCACGCCCTGCTGATCGTGACTTCCAAGGGCCTGGGCATGACCACGGTGCAGGACAAAGGCCGCATGCTGGGTATCTTTACCGACGGTGACCTGCGCCGGGCTATTGATCAGGGGGTCGATATTCACACCGCCACCATGGCCGATGTAATGACAGCCGGCGGTAAATTCACCACCCCGGGCACCCTGGCTGCCGCCGCTCTGAAAGTGATGGAAGACAGCAAGATCAACGCCCTGGTCGTCAAAGACGGTGACCAGACGGTCGGTGTTATCAATATGCACGACCTGCTGCGGGCAGGTGTGATCTGATGCGTAAGCGTTATCTGCTGCTTATCCTGACCCTGTTTTTTGGTCTGGCTCTGCTGGCAGTAGACCGCTACACCAGTGAAATGTCCCGTCCCCTGAACGAGCAGCAGAGTCAGGAGCCGGACTATTACGGCCAGGCCCTGAACAGCCGTCAGTATGATGAAAACGGCACCCTCAGCCAGACCTTTACTGCTACTGAATCACGCCACTACCCGCTCACACAGTTAACCCGTTTCAGCCTGCCGGTGGTTCATGTGACTGATAAAGACGGCGAAGTCTGGCAGGTGACCGCGGCAGAAGGCACACTCAGCGATCAGGAAAGTCTGCTGCGTCTGCTCACGGATGTGAAAATTCAGCCGGCGACGGCCGGCAGCGGCAACGACCTGCTGATCCGCACCAACACCCTCAGCTACAACACCCGCACACAAATTGCTGTTACTGACGATCCGGTTACTATTACCGGAGATCAGGCTGATGTTCAGGCAACCGGTATGACGCTGGATATCCCCCGTCAGCACATTACGTTCAACTCACAGGTAAATACCCGCTATGTCCCCTGACACCATCACCCGCGCTGCCAGACTGCTGATGCTGACACCAGCGCTTCTGTTCAGTGCCGCACTGCAGGCGTTACCTGACGACTGGCAACAGGAAGTGGTCGTGCTGTCCGACAAAGCTGAAATGGACCGCCGCAGCGGCATTGTGATTTATAACGGCCATGTGGTTCTGACCCAGGGCAGCATGAAAATTGAAGCCGACCGGCTGACCGTTTTCCGCGCCGGTAACAGCCTGGAAAAAGCCATTGCCGAAGGCCAGCCGGCGCGCTATCAGCAGCAGGTAACCGCCGGCAAACCGCTGACCCGGGCAGAAGGCAGCCGTATCGACTATTTTGCCGGCAAACGTAAAGTGACCGTCACCGGCAGCGCCAGACTGGAACAGGACGGTAATCGGTTCAGTGGTGAAACCATTCTCTACGACATGATCAAAGAGACCGTTTCCGCCCGTGGCGGCAAGCCATCATCCGGCGAGCAACCCGGCAGCCAGCAGGAACGTATCCGCATGGTGATTCAGCCACAGGCCGTAAATCCGGATACCGGCACAGAGCAAACGCAGGAACAGCCATGAAAACCCTGAAAGCCGAACATCTGGCCAAAAGCTATAATGGGCGCGAAGTAGTCAAGGATGTGTCCATCTCGGTACACAGCGGTCAGATCGTAGGCCTGCTCGGCCCCAACGGCGCCGGTAAAACCACCTGCTTCTACATGATCGTCAATCTGGTTCAGGCCGACAAAGGGCGGGTCCTGATTGATGACGAAGACATCAGTCACCTGCCCATGCATGGCCGCGCCGCCAAAGGCATCGGTTACCTGCCACAGGAAGCCTCCATTTTCCGCAAACTGAGCGTGGCCGACAATATTCTCGCCATTCTCGAAACCCGCAAAGACCTCAACCGCAGTCAGCGGCTGGAAAAACTGGAAAGCCTGCTGAACGAGTTCCATATCCAGCATATCCGTGACAGCCTGGGCATGTCGCTGTCCGGTGGCGAGCGCCGGCGGGTGGAAATTGCCCGCGCGCTGGCGGCCGAACCATCCTTTATTCTGCTCGACGAACCCTTCGCCGGGGTTGACCCGATTTCTGTGGCTGACATCATGGACATCATCCGTCAGCTGAAAGCACGGGGAATCGGTGTACTCATCACCGACCACAATGTGCGGGAAACCCTCGCCATCTGTGAGAAAGCCTATATTGTCGGCGGCGGACACATCATTGCTGAAGGTAATGCTGATGAGGTGCTGGCCAGCGAACAGGTACGTAAAGTGTATCTGGGCGAAGATTTCCGCCTCTGATCATGCAAAGCAGCTATGATGAAATCAGCCCTGAGAACAGCCCTGTATCCACCAGGAAGGAGTATGAAACAGGCCACCGTAAGCGGAATGTATTACGGAGTTGTCCGCAGGTTACCTTGGCGTATAATGCACAGAACGTGCCGATACTGAGCGAATACTGAACTTCTATGAAAGCGTCTCTTCAGTTAAAGATGGGTCAGCAACTGACCATGACCCCTCAGTTGCAACAGGCGATCCGTCTTCTGCAGTTATCAACCCTTGATCTTCAGCAGGAAATCCAGGAGGCGCTGGATGCCAACCCAATGCTGGAAGTCGAAGAGCATGAACACGACGATCTGCCCGATCTGTCGCGTGAAAGCAGTGACGACAGCAAACCGGAAGTCAGCAGCAAAGACGATCACGACACACCGGAACTGGATGAACAGTGGTCGCAGGAACAACTGCCCGATGACCTGCCGGTCGACAGCCACTGGGAAGACACTTATCAGGCCACGGCCGGCGTCGCCTCCGGCAGCAGCAACGCCATTGATGACGACTTCGATTATGATGCCCGTCACGCCACCACTGACAGTCTGCAGGGTCATGTCCTGTGGCAGCTCAACCTGACCCCGATGTCGGAAACCGACCATGAAATCGCCCTGATGCTGATTGATGGTGTGGACGAAGACGGTTACCTGCACACCACCATCGAAGATGTGCTGGAAAGCATTGACCCCGCGCTGGAAGTCGAAGAAGACGAAGTGCTGGCGGTTCTGCACCGCCTGCAGCAGTTCGACCCGGCCGGTGTCTTTGCCCGCGATCTGCGCGAATGCCTGTTGCTGCAGCTGCAGCAGCTGCCGGCGGAAACACCGTGGCTGAATGAAGCACGGATGGTGATCCGTGACTACATCGACATGCTCGGCAGTCGCGACTATCCGACCCTGATGCGCAAAACCAAGCTGCGCGAAGATGACCTCAAAGCCATCCTGCGGCTGATCAAGGAACTCAACCCGAAACCCGGTGCCGGCATCAGTGCCGAACAGGCCGAGTACGTGGTACCGGACGTGATTGTCCGCAACGTGCGTGACGAATGGCGGGTTGAACTGAACCCGGACATCGCGCCCAAGCTGCGCGTCAATGCCGATTACGCCGCCCTGGTCCGCCGCTCAGACAACAGCACCGACAATGCTTTCCTGCGTGATCATCTGCAGGAAGCCCGCTGGTTTATCAAAAGTCTGCAGAGCCGTAACGAAACCCTGCTGAAAGTGGCCACCAAAATCGTCGAATATCAGATCGACTTTTTTGAAGAAGGCGAAGAAGCCATGAAGCCACTGGTACTGCACGATATCGCCGAAGCCGTGGGGATGCACGAATCCACTATTTCGCGTGTTACCACGCAGAAATACATGCATACTCCACGCGGTATTTTTGAGCTTAAGTATTTTTTCTCCAGCCACGTCAGCACTGACGGTGGCGGGGAATGTTCCTCCACGGCAATCCGTGCCATGATCAGGAAACTGATCGCAGAAGAAAATGCGCGCAAGCCGCTCAGCGATAACAAGATTGCAACCATGCTCGGCGAGCGTGGCATTCAGGTCGCGCGGCGTACCGTCGCCAAATACCGCGAAGCCATGCTGATTCCGCCGTCCAATGAACGCAAACAACTGATCTGACGTATACAGAACAATATCAAGCCAGCGAATGAAGGAGCCTGGATATGAAAATCAACATCAGTGGCCACCACGTAGAAATCACCGATTCACTGCGTACCTACGTTGAAGAAAAACTGTCAAAAATGGAACGTCATTTTGACAACATCACCAACGGTCAGGTCACCCTTACCGTGATCAAGGAACGCATGACGGCCGAAGCCACCATTCACGTTGCCGGCGCAGATCTGCACGCCAAAGCTGAAAACGACGATATGTATGCAGCCATCGATCAGATGGCAGACAAGCTGGATCGCCAGGTTCTCAAGCACAAAGAAAAAACGGTTGCCCGACAGCACGGCCAGGGCTGATACATGGGACTTGGCATCGCAGATATCCTCACCCCTGAGCGCACCCTGACCGGGGTGGAAGTATCCAGCAAGAAAAAGCTGCTGGAATTCCTCGCCGGCATGGTGGCAGAGCAGCTGAACGGCTGCACTGCAGACGACATATTTGAGCGTCTGCTTAACCGTGAGCGTCTGGGCAGTACCGGGATTGGTGAAGGTATTGCCATCCCCCACTGCCGGGTCCGCCAGTGCGACCAGGCCATCGGTATTCTGCTGCACCTGGCCGAACCGGTGGACTACGATGCCATTGACCAGCAACCGGTCGATCTGATTTTTGCCCTGCTGGTGCCGGAGGAAGCCACCGACGAACACCTGCAGGTGCTGGCACTGCTGGCCAGAAACTTCAGCGATGCCGGCTACCGCGAAGCCCTGCGCAACGCCCCGGATGCCCGCTATCTGTATCAGCGGGCACTGGCAGAACACTGATCATCATGGAGAAAACCGATGCGTCTGGTTGTAATCAGTGGTCGTTCCGGCTCAGGAAAATCCAGCGCACTGCATGTTCTGGAAGATCAGGGTTTTTACTGCATCGATAATCTCCCTGTTGCCCTGCTGCCGGCTCTGGTGCAGCAGACCGAGAATGAAGAAAAACTGTCGCGGGTTGCCGTCAGCATCGACGCCCGCAACCTGCCTCACGCGTTTGACAATATCCATGACGTCCTGCACCAGCTGCCCAGCGCTGAATATCAGCTGGATGTGGTGTATCTGGACGCCGGCGCTGACGTTCTGCTGCAACGTTTCAGCGCTACCCGCCGCAAGCACCCGCTGACCAGCCCCGACGTCTCACTGGCCGAAGCCATCGAGCAGGAAAAACAGCTGCTGGAACCTGTGGCCAATATGGCGGATCTGACGCTCGATACCACCAATATGTCGGTGCATGAACTGCGCAGCCTGATCAGACTGCGGGTGGCTGCCAAAACCAGTTCCGATATTGCCATTCTGTTTGAGTCTTTCGGCTTCAAACACGGCATCCCGATTGACGCCGATTATGTATTCGACGTCCGCAACCTGCCCAACCCCTACTGGGATCCCGCTCTGCGCCAGTACACAGGCCAGGACGATGCCGTCATCCGCTTTCTGGCCGGCGAGCCGCAGGTCGGTAATATGCAGGAAGATATCGGTCACTTTATCCGCCGCTGGCTGCCGGCCTTTATCGCCGCCAACCGCAGCTATATGACCATTGCCATCGGCTGTACCGGCGGCCAGCACCGCTCGGTCTATCTGGCCGAACAACTGGCGGCGGAATTCCGCCAGCAGTATGCCAACGTCCAGATCCGCCACCGCGAGCTGGATGAAACTGACTGAGACCTGCAGATAATCAGGCCGGAGAAAACATGATTCAGACGGAAGTGACCATCATTAACAAGCTCGGCCTGCATGCCCGGGCCGCTGCCAAGCTGGTTTCCACCGCCTCAGCCTATGCCAGCCAGGTCAGGGTCGGCTACCCTGACCGCATGGTCGACGGGAAAAGCATCATGGCGGTGATGATGCTGGCCGCGAGCAAAGGCACCACCCTGCAGATTCACGCCGATGGCCATGATGCCAACAATGCTGTCAGCGCTCTGACTGAGCTGATCAACCGCCGCTTTGATGAGGAAGAATAAGCAGCCAAAACAATAGACTACATGCACTATTGCGAGTAGCTTCATAGTATCAGATGCCTTATCAGGCTAGAATCTGAGCAGTCCATTTATTCCGCCGGAACCACGAAGTCATGGCACAGAGATCGGAAAAAGCCAGAGCCAAACTGCACTCGCTCAACGCCGCCCTCGAAAGCGGCGCGCTGGCCAAGGTCCGCCGTATCCTGAATTCAGGCCTGGCAGCGGTGGATATTGCCCACCTGATCGAGTCCTCCCCGCCCAAAGTACGGAAAGTGCTGTGGGAAATGGTCGACAAGGAACTCGAAGGTGAAGTACTGCAGAACCTGAGTGAGGAACTGCAGAGCCACTTCCTGTCGGATATGAGTGCCGAGGAAGTAGCCGACCTGACCGCCGACCTCGATACCGACGATGTCGCCGACATGCTGCAGCAGCTGCCTGAGCGGGTCACACAGGAAGTGCTGCAGTCCATGGACATGCAGGACCGTGCCCGTCTGGAAGCGGTACTGGGTTATCCGGAAGACAGCGCCGGTGGTCTGATGAACACCGATACGGTGACCATCCGCCCGGACATTACCCTGGAAGTTGTACTGCGCTACCTGCGCCGCCACAAATCCCTGCCGGACATGACCGACAACCTGCTGGTTGTTAACCGGGGCAACGAATTCATCGGCTCGCTGGCGATCAGCAAACTGCTGGTCAGCGACCCGCAGCAGACCGTGCGCGAAGTGATGAACACCGATGTCACCATCATTCCGGCCACCATGCACGAAACCGAAGTGGCCAAGCTGTTTGAACGCCACGATCTGATCTCCGCCCCGGTAACAGACATCAACGGCCAGCTGCTCGGCCGTATCACCATTGATGACGTGGTTGACGTTATCCGCGAAACCGCGGACCACTCGCTGATGAGTATGGCCGGTCTGGACGATGAAGAAGACACCTTCGCACCAACCCTGAAAACCAGCCGCCGCCGCGCCGTCTGGCTGGGCATCAACCTGATTACCGCACTGGCCGCCTCCGCCGTCATCGGCCTGTTCGATAAAACCATCCAGCAGGTCGTCGCTCTGGCCGTGCTGATGCCGATTGTTGCCAGCATGGGTGGTATTGCCGGCAGCCAGGTACTGACACTGGTGATCCGTGGTCAGGCACTGGGACACTTATCCGGCAGTAACTTCCGCTGGCTGTTCAACCGCGAAATTATGGTGGCTGCCATCAATGGCGTGTTGTGGGCGATCGTGATCGGACTGATCACCTTTGCCTGGTTCCGTGACCCGGCCATCGCCGTGATTATCGCCGCCGCCATCATCATCAACCTGATGGTCGCTGCCGTCAGCGGCGCCGCTCTGCCGCTGATTCTCAAAGCCCGTGGTATCGACCCGGCGCTGGCCGGCAGCGTGGTTCTGACCACCGTTACCGACGTTGTCGGCTTTCTATCTTTCCTCGGGTTAGCTACCCTGTTCTACCTATGAAATTACTGACACCACACCATGAAAGATGACCAATACGAAGACGACGACATTGAATATGTCAGTAAGTCTGAATTAAAACGCGAAGCGCACCGCTTTCAGCAGCTGGGCAAACAGCTGGCGGAGATGAATCCGGCCAGATGGGCGGACCTGCCGCTCAGCGAAACACTGCTGCAGGCGCTGAAAGAAAGCACCCGCATCAAACAGCATGAAGCCGCCCGCCGCCATCTGCAGTATATCGGCAAGGTGATGCGGAATGAGGATGTGGATGCGATTCAGCATGCACTGGATCTGATGGATCCCTCCAGTGAAGCCTACGGCCGCCGTATCCGTCAGCAGGAAATGTGGCGCACACGTCTGCTCGACGACCCACAGGGGCTGAATGCCTTTATCGAAGAATTTCCGCATGTTGACCGCCAGCAACTGCGCAATCTGGTACGCAATGCCGGCAAGGAAATGAGCAGCGAACCGCCCAAACCGGGCAGCAATTATAAGAAGCTGTTTCAGTTCATCAAAGAACAGATGAGCTGAACAGCCGCATCAGAAACGCCGGTGTGCCTGCACCGGCATCCGGCGGCGCACCTCTGCCACGCGCTGCAGATCCACTTCTGCCAGCGCCAGTGCCGGCTCATGCTGCAGTTCCGTCAGTACCTCACCCCACGGATCAATAATCTGCGAATGTCCCCAGGTCTGACGGCGCCCGTCATGCCAGCCACACTGATCCGCGGCGAGAATATAGCACTGGTTCTCGATCGCCCGTGCCCGCAATAAAGTCTGCCAGTGAGCCTCCCCGGTTTTATAGGTGAAGGCCGCCGGTACCGAAATCAGTTCCGCGCCCTGATCCCGCAGGGACTGAAACAGACCGGGAAAACGCAGGTCGTAACAGATCACCAGCCCCAGCTTGCCCAGCGGGGTATCCACCACCACGGCCTGATCTCCGGGTGCAAAGCGCTCGGATTCACGGTAACTGCCCTGAGCATCGCCGACGTCGACATCAAACAGATGCACCTTGTCATAACGTGCGGCCAGCTCTCCCTGCGCAGAAAACACCAGACAGGCTGAGCGCAGCCGCGGATCGCCGTCCGGCGACGGCTGAGGCATGGCTCCGGCCACCAGCCACAGGCCAAATTCCCGCGCCCAGCCGGACAGTTGGCGGATATACAGTGGGTCATCCGCTATCGCCCGGAACTGCTTACCGTCGAGGGTCATAAACATTTCCGGCAGCACCGCCAATGCAGCACCGCATTCGGCCGCTTCGCGCAGCAGCAGACGGATTTCACCGAGGTTGTAATTCACCTCCGGCTGACTGTTGATCTGAATAACGGCAGCCTGCTTCATCAGTCATTATCCCCGAACATAAAAATACTTTTAATGCGCTGCCACAGGCTGCGTTCTTTTTTGCCGTCCACCTCATCGTCGAAGGCTTTATTGATGGTCAGCTCCGGATTCTCCCAGCTGCCCTTCAGGTCGTAACTGGCGCTGGTAAAGCGGGCCAGTTCATCACCGATCAGTTTTTCTGTGACATAAATGGACGCGGCTACCGGTGGTGCCAGACCAGCCAGCAGGGCCACAATCGGCAACGTGCTGGAGACCGGGAAAGTCACCGCCATTTTCATATCCAGGCTTTCCTGCTGCAGATCAGTCGAGCCGGAAATCAGGAACTTACCGCCAGGACCATCCATTACTAATGGCTCGGTCAGAGTCAGCAGACCATTCTCCACCTTCGCCTTGCCTTTCAGAATATCGAAGGCCACCCCCGGCTGATAAAGGTCAGAGAAGTCCAGCCGCACGCGACGGGCAATGGAATTGAAGTTCAGTGCCCCGAAGGCTTTCAGCGCCCCAGTGCCTTCAGCGGCCATATTGCCATCGCGGATACGCAGACTGGCCAGCCCGTTCAGGGTCTGTATATCCAGGTTCAGCGGTGACCCCTGCCAGCTCAGCTGCAGGATTGAGCGCATATCCTTACCCTCGATCACGGCATCCTGACGGAAAGCACGCTGCACCCGGCCGATATCATTACTGGTAATATTCAGCATATCCAGTGATGTGTGATGCTCATCGCCACGGCGGGTCCACTGCAGATCTCCCTTGACCGCCAGGCCCTTCATATCGCTGTCGACAATCTTAACCGCCATACCCTGCTCAAGCGGGCGTGCCTGTAGATTCCAGCGGCCAAAGTTACGGGTGCCGATATACAGCTCAGCCAGACGCATATCGGCCGCCGGGAAGTCCGCCGGATCGACATTCTGCAACGGGTCTGTGTCCTCTTCCGCTGGCACTGACACGGGGGGCGCAACGGCCGGCGTGGTCGCTGCTACTGCCGTACTCTGTGCACCGTTCATATGGATATAATCGAGATCAAGCTGCACCGGCTCATTACCCGGTTGCAGCTGCGCCCTGCCCTTAACCAGCGTACTGTCGACGTTAAAGCTCCACTCGTTCCACTGCTGCGAACCGGTGACCGTGGTCGGCCCCATCGGTATGCCCCAGGCGTCCACGGCATCCAGTGACAGCTCAATCGCCCGCACCGGGCCGGAGGCTGCCTCAGTACTGCCAGTACCGGCGGCCGCTGCGGTAGCGCTCTGCGTCGGTTTGTCTTCCGCCGCCATCAGCATCATCATCCGCTGCCAGACATCCCACCACTCGGCCGCTTTAACCGGCTGCGGGATATGGCCACGGATTTCCAGCCCTTTGTCGCTGGGCAGGAAAGTATCGCTGTCGCCAAGATATACCTGACCACGGTCAATGCGGCCATTATCCAGCGCCAGCGCCGCCTGCACCCGCTGGTCATAATTCAGGTTGATACGGGTTTCTTTACCCGGTTTTACCATCACCGTCAGCGGCCGGCTTGTGGCACTGTCTTTGCCCATCGGGTAAGGCAGATCAATCTGCGTGCCCTGCAGGTCTGACTGCAGCCGGAAACGCACACCATCACCACCGGCAGTGAGTTGCGAGGTATAAGTCAGGTGACCACTGAGCGGGTCAAACAGGAAAGACGGCATCCATTGGCGGAATGCCTGCCAGCCGGCCTGACCGCTGGCATTCAGCACGGTGTCAAAGCCTCCGGCGCGGGCGCGGGAATCAATACTGGCAGTAAAATGACCACCGAAAGTCTCCCCTTCCAGGTGCTCGGACAGCAGCCCCTTCGCACTGCTGTATCTGAGTTCACCATTCAGACCGCTGAAGTTCAGGTTGAGATCGCGGATACTCAGCCGGTTGCTGGAGACGTCCGCATCCAGACGGATATCCGGACTGCCATGCCCGTCACCCAGCGGCATTGCCATCGCCAGCTGCGCACGCACCGGGCCGGATGCCTGCCAGCTGTCGAAGGCATGGCTCACGGTTTCCTGCAGCGGGGTTTCGGTGAAATAACGCAGTGCTTCGCTGCTGTCCCCCTGCAGGCGCGCATTGACCGTCAGCAGGGTTCCCGCCGCGGATGGCCGCAGCTGTACCCGGCCGCTCTGACCGATCAGGGTCCCCCCCAGGGTTGTACCTTCATCCACCCACACATCAATATCGGACGAATCGAGCAGGAAGCGGCCTTTGAGTTTTTCCAGCGCCGGCCAGTCGCTCAGATACTGCAGCCGCGCATCACTGAAGCCCATATACAGCTGCGAGGTGATGCTGTTATCTGCGTGGTCTTTTTCCAGCACGGTGTTCAGTACAAACGACAGGTCAGAGAAATCGCCCGCCGTCACCGAGGTCCTGATCCAGTCCTGCAGGCTGTCACCGAGCAGTGCCGGCAGCAGCTGATTTTTCAGCCTCGCCGGCGCCTTTGGCATCCCCACCAGCAGGCTCATGGCGCGCTCTTTCGCCCCCCCGTGGTGCGGCAATGCCAGCGCCAGCTCGGCGGCAAACGGCCATGAATAATCACGGTATTCACCGCTATCGGCCAGTGCAGCCCTGAGGCCGTGTAACTGCAGGCGGGAATAGTCAGGCAGAATCTGCCAGTAAAAACGTCCGCTGAGATTGTGCAGCGACCAGCCGTTGTCATACACATCGGCCAGATGAATATCCAGATCGTCACCGTTCACCGTCAGCACACCGGCCCCCGGCTGCAGATGCACCTGACCACTGACGCCGCTGAAGGCCGGAATGCCATGATAGGCATCGACACTGACCTCATTCAGCCGGCCGCGTACATCCACCTGCCAGGGCTGAGCGGGAATCAGCGACAGGCGCAGATCTTCCGCACTGCCGCGGCCGTTCAGGTTATCCACATAACGGTCAAAAGGTGCCGGCAGCAGGTCATGGCGCAGCAGAAATTCACGGGCTGCTGACAGCTGCAGACGGGGAATACCGATCTGCCAGCCTTTCTTCTGTGGCAGCGCAATCTGGCTCAGGCTGAACTGGCTGAATGGCAGAGTTTCGCGGAACGAAGGCCGCACCTGCAGATGCCAGTCATCGCCATTGTGCTGACCAGCAGCAATCAGCCGGCCCTCACTCAGTTCGAGCGTGTCCGCCCGGGTACGTATGGTCAGCTGCGGAATCCCGGCATCCAGATACAGGGCATTCAGATCGCCGTCGCGGATACTGAGCCAGGCCTGCGCCGACGCACTGAACTGATCGACATTCAGGCCACCAGGCAGATCAGAGGGAATCCAGCGGCTCCATTCCTGCGGCTGAATATCGAGATACACTTCGCCATCCTGATCTTTCCATGGCCACAGGTCACCGTCCAGCGATGCCATGGCACGGATGCTGGCGATCTGTTCCCGGCCCCAGGCAATGTTGCCGTCCAGCTCATGACTGTCACCCTGATTACGCCACACCAGATGATCAATGTTCAGGTCTTCGCGGGTGTTGTCGGGATCAAACGCCACCAGCTGCCAGTTATCGAAAATAATGCTCTGCTGCAGCTCCAGCCACGCCAGCCAGCGCGGTGTATCCGCCACGCTGGCGGCAGATACGTTATCCACAGCCGGCGGCGCCGGACGGTCAAAATTGAGCGCCCACTGTGAGCCGATGCGCCACTGCTTCGGCGACAGCTGATGCACTTCGGCGCTGACGCCGGAAACCTGAATGCGGCGGAAGACCGGCAGGCGGTAAAACAGGCTGGCGCTGACATCCAGCTCAGCTTCCATATAACCGATGTGCAGACCATCACCAGCCGGGCCAAGCTGTATATCGCGCAGCCGTACCAGCGGCGAAAGCACGTTCCAGTCGCCCTGCAGCTGACCGACAGACACCGGCTGACCGGTCAGCTCACTGAGCTGCTGTTCAATATCCGGGGTGTAGGTTTCGACCAGAGGAATCAGCTGACGGCCAAGACTGGTGTACAGCGCCAGACTCACCGCTGCGACAACCAGAGTGATCCAGATTTGTGTCCACAGCTCGCGCAGCCAAGTCATACCATGCCTATTGCAGAATAATGTCGTACTGGTCCTGAGCGTACAGCGCTTCGACCTGCAGTTTAATCGTTTTACCGATAAAGGCTTCCAGGTCCGCCAGGCCGTTACTGTCTTCATCAACCAGACGGTCCACTACCTGCTGACTGGCCAGAACCAGATAGGTCCCTGCACCATAGGCGCGTTCTTCGCGCAGGATTTCACGGAAAATTTCATAACAGATGGTTTCGGCGGTTTTCACCGAGCCACGGCCATCGCAGTGCGGGCAGGGTTCCATCAGCATCTGTTCCAGACTTTCCCGCGTGCGTTTGCGCGTCATCTCCACCAGCCCCAGTTCGGAGACACCACTGATCTTGGTTTTGGCGTGATCTTTCTCCAGCACTTTTTCCAGCATGCGCAGCACCTGACGCTGGTGTTCCGGGTCGGTCATATCGATGAAATCGAGAATGATGATGCCACCCAGGTTGCGCAGGCGCAGCTGCCGGCCGATGGCAGTGGCTGCTTCCAGGTTGGTCTTGAAGATGGTTTCTTCCAGATTGCGGCGACCGACGAAACCACCGGTATTAACGTCGATAGTGGTCATGGCTTCGGTCTGGTCAATCACCAGATAGCCGCCGGATTTGAGCGGCACCTTACGATCCAGCGCACGCTGAATTTCATCTTCCACGCTGTACAGCTCAAACAGCGGTCGTGGTCCCGGATAGTAACCGATGCGGTCGGCAACTTCGGGCACATACTGCTGCACAAACTGCTCGATTTTGCCAAAGGTTTCGCGCGAATCGATAAAAATTTTGCTCACTTCCGGGCGCGCATAATCGCGCAGGGTACGCAGCGACAACGGCAGCTCGTCATAAATCAGGCTCGGCTTTTTATTATCGCGGATACGTTCTTCAAGCTTGCGCCACAGACGGCGCAGGTAACGGGTATCGGCGAGAATTTCATCCACACCGACACCTTCGGCGGCCGTCCGCAGGATAAATCCGGCTTCACCGGTCAGGCCTTCCGCCGCCATGCATTCATTCACCAGCTGCTTCAGCCGCTCACGCTCGCCGTCCTCCTCAATACGCTGGGAAACACCGACATGATCAGCACCGGGCATATACACCAGATAACGGGAAGGAATGGCCAGCTGCGTCGTCAGCCGTGCCCCTTTGGTGCCGATAGGGTCTTTGGTGACCTGCACCACCAGCGACTGGCCTTCGTGCACCAGCTGGCTGATCGGGGTATTGCTGTCACCGTTGCCGATTTCCGCGGCGTGAATAAAAGCGGCACGCTCCAGGCCGATATCAACAAAGGCCGCCTGCATACCCGGCAATACGCGCACGACCTTGCCTTTATAAATATTGCCCACCAGGCCGCGGTGGTTGGTGCGTTCAATAAAGATTTCCTGCACCACCCCATTTTCAACAACCGCCACCCGGGTTTCTGTCGGGGTGACGTTCATCAGAATCTCTGCGTTCACGCTGACTCCTTTTCCCAGATCGCTATGCCAGCCTGCTGCAGCATAGCGGCGGTTTCCCTGAGTGGCAGCCCGACAACATTGCTGTAACTGCCGTGAATGGCTTTCACCAGGACGGCGCCGCGCCCCTGAATGCCGTAGGCACCGGCTTTGTCTGCCGGCTCACCGGTGGCAACGTAACGACGGATTTCGTCATCAGAGAGATCACAGAAAAGGACCTCCGTGACCACCGTCTGCCGCTGACAGCGGCCATCACACACCAGTGCCACTGCGGTCAGTACCTGATGCTGACAACCGGACAACGTCTGCAGCATGGCCACAGCCTGTTCATCATTTTCCGGTTTGCCCAGTATCTGCCCGCCCAGCACCACGCTGGTATCCGAGCCCAGTACAGCCGTACCGGGATGACGTGCAGCCACGGCCCGCGCTTTGGCTTCTGCCAGACGGGTAACATAGTCTGCCGGCGCCTCACCGGCCAGTGGCGTTTCGTCGATAGCGGCCGCTTCCACGCGGAAACGCACCCCGATCTGACGCAGCAGCTCCTGCCGCCGCGGCGACGATGAGGCCAGAATCATCATGGCAGATGCAGCCTCGACATCACGAAGTGCGTCAGCGCATAAGCCCAGGGCCAGACCAGAGCAGAGGTCAGGGCCGGTCCCCACAGGGATACCGGCGCCACATTTTCACTGACCAGCGCCATACCCCAGTAAATCAGCAACTGCTGCACCACCACCAGCACAAACACCACGCCGGTCTGCTGCAGGAAATTAAACATTACCATCCGCCGGTACAGCAGCTGTAACAGGCCGATATGCACCACCAGAGTGAGAATATGGGTGCCCAGCAGTGAATGATGCTCCACATCCAGTAACAGTCCCAGCGGCAGCGCCAGCCACAGGCCAAAGGTCGCCGGTGCGCTCAGCACCATCAGGGTCACTGCCAGCAGCACCCAGCTGGGCTGCAGCCACAGCAGGATGTCCGGCATCGGCAGATGTTCCAGAACGAACGCCAGAAACAGACCACAGCTGATCAGAATAACGGCACGGATATCCATCATTTACTGTCCCTTCCAGATATCGGCCGGCGGCACCGTGGCGGCGCCCTGACGGAAGACCAGCAGCAGATGACGGCTGCGGTCGAGATGAGCACTCGGCTCCGCCGTCACCACAGCAAAGGATTTGCCCGGAATATTTTCCACCCGGGTAACGGTTGCCACCGGATAGCCGCGCGGATAACGCCCGCCCAGACCGGAGCTGACCAACAGGTCACCGGCAACAATATCGGCGGTATTGGGCACATAAATCAGTTCCAGCTCATCCAGGGAACCCGTACCCACCGCAATCGCACGTACCCCGTTACGGTTAACCTGCACCGGAATCGCATGGTTGGAGTCAGCAATCATCAGCACCCGCGCGCTGTATGGCATTACGTCGATGACCTGTCCCAGCAGGCCGTAGGCATCCAGTACCGGCTGACCGATAAAGACGCCGTCTTCACCGCCCTTGTTGATCAGAATCTGCTGACTGAAGGGGTCCGGGTCAACCGCAATCACCGATGTCACCAGCACCCGGTCGTCTATCTGCTCTGAAGCACTGAGCAGTTCACGCAACTCAATGTTTTCAGCCTCCAGTGCCGCCATCCGCTGGGCACGCAGCTCCAGCACCAGATTACGGGCACTGAGCTGCTTATTTTCCGTCAGCAGTTCCTGGCGCTGGAACGATGATTCACTGAACCAATCAGCCACCACGCCGGGCACCCCGGCTACCTGCTGCGGCGGGGTAAGAACATAACCGGTGAAATAACGGGCCGGCTGCAGCCAGGGAAAATGACTGTCGAGCCACATCAGCGTCAGTGCGAGCACGACGATGCCCAGCACCTGCTGCCGTTGGTAAGGGGAAATCCTGAACTGCGACTTAATAACTGATTCTCCGCAGTGAAAATCTGAAAGCGCTTACTATACCGTCATGGGCCCGGAGGAACCAGCAGGCTTACATTGTCTGGCCATCAGCCGGAAATAAAAAAACGGAGCCTGAACTCCGTTTTTTATTTTGCGTCGTCCGTTCAATCCAAAGCGAGCATTTCCAGCTGCTGCTCAGTCGCGGTTTCAAGAAAACGGCCACCGCCACGCGCCACACAGGTCAGCGGATCATCAGCAACAATCACCGGCAGGCCGGTTTCTTCACTCAGCAGCTTGTCCAGATCACGCAACAATGCACCACCACCCGTCAGTACCATACCGCGTTCAGCCACGTCAGAAGCCAGTTCCGGCGGCGACTGCTCCAGCGCACCTTTAACCGCCTGAACTATCTGTGCCAGCGATTCCTGCAGCGCTTCCAGAATCTCGTTGGAATTCAGGGTAAAGCTGCGCGGAATACCTTCCGCCAGGTTACGGCCGCGGACGTCGATTTCACGCACCTCGCCACCCGGGTAGGCAGTACCGATTTCCTGCTTGATACGTTCTGCGGTGGCTTCACCGATCAGACTGCCATAGTTACGGCGGATGTAGGCCACAATAGCTTCGTCAAAGCGGTCACCACCGACCTTCACTGATTCGGCATAAACTACGCCACTCAGCGAGATGATGGCAATTTCAGTGGTACCACCACCAATATCCACCACCATGGAACCCCGCGCTTCATCGACCGGCAGACCGGCACCGATAGCCGCGGCCATTGGCTCATGAATCAGGTAAGCACGGCTGGCACCGGCGCCCATCACGGAATCACGGATGGCTTTGCGTTCCACTTTGGTAGCCAGATAAGGAACACACACAACGACACGGGGGCTGGGTGGCAGGAAGCTGGTTTCGTGTACTTTCTTAATAAAGTACTGCAGCATTTTTTCAGTGACTTCAAAGTCAGCAATCACGCCGTCTTTCATCGGACGGATGGCCTGGATGTTCCCCGGCGTACGGCCCAGCATACGCTTGGCTTCAGCACCTACTGCAGCAACGCTTTTCTGATGCCCCTGCAGACGGATAGCCACCACAGACGGTTCGTTCAGAACAATACCTTTGTCGCGCATGTAGATCAGGGTATTTGCTGTCCCCAGATCGATCGACAGATCGCTGGAGAACATGCCACGTAACTTCTTAAACATCCAGATGATTCCTGTTCGCAGGTCGCAAAATTGTTGGTAACTCTAGCAATGGTGGGGATTTAGGGCAAGGCGCATTTATGCTACGCTCGACAGCTTCCCAAAGGCATTAACACTGGAGTTAAGCACATGGCTCTGGACCAGCAGCAGGTTCGTGACATTGCCGATCTGGCACGTCTTCAGCTCGACGATAATCAGATCACCGAATACCAGAAAAATCTGAGCAACATTCTTGACCTTGTAGACCAGTTGTCTGCCGTCGACACCTCAGCCGTTGACCCCCTGGCGCATCCACTGGATGCCGTGCAGCGCCTGCGCGCTGACGAAGTCAGCGAAAGTAATCAGCGCGAACATTTTCAGCAGTGCGCACCGCAGACTGAAAACGGCTACTACCTGGTACCACGCGTCGTTGAATAACGGCCGCCCGGATTAATCTGCCCGGAGCGAGACGGCCATCCGCTTCCGGCGACAAGGATTCATTATGCACAACAAAACCATTGCCGAGATTTCCCGCGATCTGGCTGCCGGCGAATACAGCAGCGTGGAAATTACCACTGAACTGCTCAGCCGGGTGCAACAGCTCGACAGCGAATACAACAGCTTTATTACCGTTACCGCCGAACAGGCGCTGGCGCAGGCCAGAGCCGCCGACGAACGCCGTGCCGCCGGTAACGCCGAAGCCTGGACCGGTATCCCCATTGCTCATAAAGACATTTTCTGCACCAACGGGGTGTTAACCACCTGCGGGTCAAAAATGCTGAGCAATTTTACCGCGCCCTACGACGCTACCGTAATCGATAAGTTCAATGCCGCCGGTGCGGTTTCACTGGGCAAACTGAACATGGACGAGTTCGCCATGGGCTCATCCAACGAAAGCTCATTTTTTGGTCCGGTTGCCAACCCGTGGGACAAAGAACGGGTACCCGGCGGTTCCTCCGGCGGTTCTGCCGCTGCCGTTGCCGCCCGTCTGGTGCCGGGTGCCACCGCCACCGATACCGGCGGTTCGATCCGTCAGCCCGCCGCTCTGTGTGGCGTCACCGGTCTGAAACCGACCTACGGCCGCATTTCCCGCTGGGGCATGATTGCCTATGCCTCCAGTCTGGATCAGGCCGGCACCATCACCCGCAGCGCCGAAGACGCCGCGCTGATGCTGCAGATCATGGCCGGCTTTGATGCCAAAGATTCTACCTGTATGAATCAGGCCGTGCCGGACTACAGCGCCAGCCTGAATAACAGCATTGAAGGCATGACCATTGGTCTGCCGGCGGAATATTTCCGCGACGATCTCAGTGCGGATATGCAGCAGGCAGTTCGCAATGCGATTGCCGAATACGAGAAAATGGGCGCTAAGGTGAAAGAAATTTCATTGCCGAATGCTCATCTGGCGATTCCCGCTTACTACATCATTGCGCCGGCCGAATGCTCCGCCAACCTGTCCCGTATGGATGGTGTGCGTTTCGGTTACCGCTGCGAAGACCCGCAGGACATTGAAGATCTGTACAAGCGTTCCCGCGGTGAAGGGTTCGGTGGCGAAGTGAAACGCCGCATCATGGTCGGCGCTTATGCCCTGTCCGCCGGCTTTTACGACGCTTACTACAAAAAAGCCCAGCAGGTACGCCGCCTGATCAAAAACGACTTTGCTTCTGCGCTGCAGGAAGTCGATCTGATTGCCGGCCCGGTCACGCCGACGCCGGCCTTCAGGCGTGGAGAAAAAACCTCCGATCCGGTGGAAATGTACCTGGAAGATATTTTCACCATCGCCCTTAACCTGGCCGGTCTGCCGGGTATGTCGGTTCCCTGTGGCCAGGTCAACGGCCTGCCGGTTGGCCTGCAGCTGATCGGTAACTATTTTGCTGAAGCCCGTCTGCTGAATGCGGCGCATCAGTTCCAGCAGGCGACCGACTGGCACCTGCAGAAACCAGCTGACATTTAAGGGGTTACGATATGGAATGGGAAGTTGTTATCGGCCTTGAGATTCACGCTCAGCTGGCCACCAAATCAAAAATTTTCTCCGGCGCGGCCACGGCTTACGGTGCGGAAGCCAACACTCAGGCCTGTGCCGTTGATCTCGGCCTGCCCGGTGTACTGCCGGTCTTCAATGAAGAAGCCCTGCGCATGGCGGTTAAATTCGGTCTCGCCATTGATGCCGAGATCGGCCACAAATCAGTATTTGACCGCAAAAATTATTTTTATCCGGATCTGCCCAAAGGCTATCAGACCACCCAGCTGCATCATCCGATTGTGGGTAAAGGCCATATCGAAATTGAGCTGGAAGACGGCAGCACGCGGATTATCAATGTAACCCGTGCACACCTGGAAGAAGACGCCGGTAAATCCGTGCACGAAGGATTTAACGGCATGACCGGTATCGATCTTAACCGGGCTGGCACGCCGCTGATCGAAATTGTATCCGAACCGGAAATGCGCAACGCCAGAGAAGCGGCTGCTTATTTCCGCAAAATGCACAGTATTGTGACCTATCTGGGCATCTGCGACGGCGACCTGTCCCAGGGCTCCATGCGTTGCGACTGTAACGTTTCCCTGCGTCCGAAAGGCCAGCAGGAATTCGGCACCCGTACTGAAATTAAAAACGTTAACTCTTTCCGTAACGTTGAGCGTGCCATTGAAGCCGAAATTGAACGGCAGATGGATATTCTCGAAGACGGCGGCAAAATCGTGCAGGAAACCCGCCTGTATGATGCCGAGAAAAATGAAACCCGCGCCATGCGTTCCAAGGAAGTAGCCAACGATTACCGTTATTTCCCCTGCCCGGACCTGCTGCCGGTGATCATTGACGACGAATACGTTAACAATGTACGTGCAACCCTGCCGGAACTGCCAACTTCCAAACGTGAGCGTTTCGTCAACGACCACGGTCTGTCACCGGTCGACGCTGCCGTACTGGCTTCTGACCGCGATCTGGCGCATTACTTTGAAACCGCAGCCAAACTGGTTAATGACTATAAACTGGCGGCCAATTGGGTGCAGGGTGATGTTTCCGCAGCCCTCAACCGTCTGGAGGTCAGCATCAACGAACTGCCGGTTTCCGCGCAGCAGCTGGGCCGTATTCTCAGCCTGATCAAAGACAACACCCTCAACAATGGCGGTGCCAAAGAAGTCTTTACCGCCATGGCCGACGGCAAGGGTGATGACAGCCTGGAATGCATTGATACACTGGTCGACAGCATGGGCCTGAAACAGGTGTCCGACAGCGGCGCGATTGAAGCCATCGTCGACCAGGTACTGACTGACAACCCGAAACTGGTGGAAGGCTATCTCGCCACACCGGAAGACAAGCGCGCCAAAGCCATTGGTCCGTTTATCGGTCTGACGCGGAAAGCGGCCAAAGGGGTTAACCCACAGGTAGTCATGGATGTACTGAAGAAAAAGCTGTCGGAACTCGGTTAATCCGGCCAATAAAAAACGGGAGCACAGGCTCCCGTTTTTTATTGCTGCAGCAAAATCACTGCAGCACGGTGACCGGATCAACGCGGTTTAATACGACACCAGATCCCCGACCACACCATCGACGTACCAGTTCATCCGATCGAGATCCTCATCCGACAGGCTTTCACCGTCACGGATCAGCCGGGTTCCGCGGCTGTTATAAACCGGCCCGCTGAATACCGCAAACTCCCCTTTTTTAATCTGCTGCATAACGTCGCTGACCTGCGTACGGATATCCACCGGAACCTGATCACTGACACGGTTCAGCTGTGCCACCTGCTCCCCCATGCCCAGCCAACGCTGCTCCGATTTCCAGTTGCCGTCTTTCAGCGCCTGAATACTGTCCGCGTAGTAAGGTCCCCAGTTATGACCGACTGATGCCAGCTGCCTGGTCGGTGCCACGGAAATCATGTCGGAGTGGAAACTGATCACGTACACGCCCTGCTTCTCCGCAACCTCAGCAACCGCCGGCGAATCCGTATGATGAGTCAGAACATCAACACCTTCGCGGATCATCTGCTGCGCCAGCGCCGCCGATTTCTGCGGAGCAAACCACTGCCGTGTCCAGTGCAGCACGACCTGTGCCTGCGGATTAACCCGTTTAACGCCGAGCGTAAAAGCATTGATACCACGGATCACTTCCGGAATCGGATGGGCAGCAACAAAACCGATCTTATTCGTTTTTGTCATCGCACCGGCGAGCATGCCGGACAGATAACGGGGCTCGTAAGCACGGTCGGCAAAGTTACTCAGGTTTTCACGCAGCCGCATGCCACTGGCATTACCGAATTTCACCTGCGGAAATTCCTTCGCCACTCTCAGCGTCGGAATCATGTAGCCCCAGGAGGTGGTAAAAACAATATCGTTTTCCTGTGCCAGTTTGCGGATAACATCCGTAGCTGCCCGCCCTTCCGGCACAAACTCCGCATATTCTGTTTTAATTTCACTGCCAAATTTTTCTTCCAGATACTGGCGACCCACATCATGGGAACCGGACCAGCCCATATCACCAGCCGGACCAACATACACAAATGCTGCGCGGATCTGTGCTTCTGCCATCACTGCAAACAGGCATAAGGCAGCCACAACCGCGCTGCTGAATAATGCTTTCGGATTCATTACCTTCCTTACCTCCTGACCAAATGGTCAGGCATTATGCAAAGAAAGGCGGATCCGGCAAGTGGCGGAATCCCTGTCCGGGCACGCGGTCACAAAAAAATGACAGGTTGGTCAATTAATGCGCCGGACCACGGAGCTGAACAGAAATTTTATTCACAGAACCAACAACAATCACCACTCATTCATACGCCTAAGACAACAATAGCCAATCACTCTTTCCGGCGGGCCGACGTCGGCAGGCTCTGCAATAGCCAGCCCTCCGGTGCCAGAACTGACGCGAATTGTACGGAAAATAATGATTTTTACCGGCTTGTATGCCCTTTCCTGCATTCATAGTCTGATTCTGACCCGGCCCTGCTGCCGGAAAACGGAGTCATCGGGTACATATGGAGGCAGTAGTACCGGGGCTCTGCTCTCATCACAGGTATAAGGAAATCTTATTATGGCTATCGGAGACGAACTCTCGAATATCGATTTTAAAAACCTGATCGGTGCGCCGCTGATTTCTGTGGTTCAGGCTCAGGCCCAGTCTGCCCAAACCTCAGTGGATTTCATCAAGTCCGTTGGTTTTGATGACAACAACACCCCGACCATGGTGACCTTCAGTTATATGAAGCCGGTGGAAAGCACGGATAGCAACGGTAACGTAACCGTCACTCCGACCAAATACGACCTCACCGTACCGATTCTGACCATGCTGCCGATTCCGTTCATCCGTGTGGAAGAAACCACCATCGATTTCAACGCCAAGATTAATTCGGTACAGGAATCCACCACCAGTTCCTCCCATGATCTGAACACCAAATTGTCAGCCAAGGCCGGCTGGGGACCTTTCTCAGCCAAACTGAGTGCCAGTTATTCCTACAAGAAGTCTTCTTCGGCAACCTCCAAAACCGAACGTACCTACAGTATGGCAGTACACGTACGCGCCGTTCAGGATGAACTGCCGGCCGGGACTGAACGCCTGCTCGGTATTCTTGAAAATGCCATCGAAGAAGTACCGTCAACCTGACGACACCACACCGCGGCCGGATTTTCCGGCCGCTAACGGACACCTGAACAGCTTGCCTGATATTCATGGAGCAGAATATGCCGGACCTCAGTGAAGTACTTGGTTCCCTGATGATCAGTCTGGTACATGCACGGCGCATGGCCGACGAAGAAACCGCCGCTGTGGCGGAGTACTATAAAGACAACCCACTGCTGGAAGGTATGAGCCTGCCTCGTGTACGCGTTCCTGAGCTGACCATTGATCTGCCGGTGACCATCGACCGCCATGTCGATGCCACCAGTGCTCAGCTTGATACCCCGGGAAATATTCATAAGGCGCTGCTGCAGCAACTGCACACCACACTGGATGATGAAGATATTCTCAGCAGCACCAAAAGCTTTCAGAACCTGTTCAGCAAAGACGCCAAAAAAGCACTCGACCGCGTCTACGAGCAACAGAAGAACACCAGCGGTAAAATCACCCGCGAGTCGGTGGTACGTGCCGTTGACGACGCCCTGCAGGCAACGCTGAAAAAATCCGCTGCCGGAGAAGAAATCAGCGCCGATAAAAAAGCGGCGCTGACCGAAGCCCTGCGTCACCGTGTATCCGCCGTGGCTCTGAAAGCCGCCGCCATTCCGGCCAGCCTGAAAGCCTCAGCCATCACCAGCGAAGTGAAAGAAAAAGCCACCAGGGATTCCAGCGTGCGGCTGAGCATCACCCTGCGCGAGGAAGGTCTGGAATGGGCAACTTCAGAATCAGGAAAAGGCGGCAAACGCAGCCATCTGCTGCCGGAATAACAAAGGATTAAGTATGCAGTCCGTCATCCGTGAACGTATTGTGGAACAACTGCTGAAAATACCGGCACTGGTCGATCATTACTGCAACCAGAACAACGCTTTCCCCGATCTGGCAGTACAGTGGCTGCAGGATAGCGAAAGAAGCCTGGAACCCTTCCGCTTACCCCTGGTATCACGGCTGGCCGGTCTGCGCGGCATGATGCTCGCGGCCGGCGATGGACTTACCGACACCACCAATCAGGCCAGGAATCAGCGTAAGGCCCGCCGTTCCGCCACTATGCAGCTGTTGCAACAGGCAGAAGAAGCGCTGCGCGGCCATTGTCTGAAGATTGATGATCAGCTTGATGATTACCGCGACAAGCTGGCACAGATACTGGCCGTCGCTTCCGCCCGCGAAGCCCTGCCAGCCGGTAATACCGGCTCCCTCAGTTACATTGACAGCCTGTGGGAAATGGCAACCGCCGCGCAGGAAAACACCACCATGGCACAGTATATTGCCGCCCGCCTGAGCGACACTGACCGCCGCTATCTGCTGATGGATATTGTTAGTCAGATGATAAGCGCCGGAGCTGTTAACAACGGTCAGCCGGCTTCAGAGTGCTGAGATATCGGCGAAAATAAGATATTCAGTAATCAGACCGTCCTGCACTTTCATCAGATTGCAGAACGGTACGATCAGCTGTGAACCATCATGACGGGTATAACAGACACGGCCGTGACAGACCACACCCTGCTCGGCTCCCCAGATTTCTTCCACCACATGATGCAGTGACTGTATGGAATCCAGAAAGCCCTGTACGCCGGCACGGATATCGTCCACTCCCTGCAGCACCGGTTGAGCGGCAAAACGGAACACTGCCTGCGGATGCAGAAAACTCACAAACTGCGTGACATCTTTCTGGTCAATGGACTGAAACAGTTCCTGAATCATGCAACCCCCTTGAATTCTGAACGGGGCCATTATGAGCAAGCGCTGTGACAGAGACATGATATAGCTCAGCCTCAGAGGCATGCGGGCATAAAAAAACCGCCGGCTGGCGGTTTCTTATTCCTTCATCCCCACATTCCTGCCGGTGATTACTTCACCACCTTCAGAGACGGTTTGCCCTCGCCTTTCGGCGGCTCTGGTGGGGCCGGCGGTGGTTCATTCGGGTCTGGTGCTCCGGCCTCAGAACCAAACACCATGCCCTGGCCATTCTCACGGGCATAAATAGCCAGAATCGCCACCACAGGAACAAACACAGCCATCGGCACACCACCAAAACGGGCGTTGAATGACAGGCCGGCCTCATCAATCAGCAGATCCTTAACCGCCGACGTGCTGATATTCAGCACGATCTGGCCGTTGTTTACGTACTCTTCCGGCACCTGCACCCCCGGCAGGGAGGCATCCACCAGAACATAGGGAGTGCAGTGATTATCGAGAATCCACTCATTCAGCGCCCGCATCAGATACGGACGGCTGGGCGTCATGGCGTTACTCATCAGTCACGCATTTCCCGCTCGGCTTCAGACAGGCTGGCCTGGAACGATTCACGGTCAAACAGACGCTCCATATATTGCAGCAGCGGCTTGCACTGTTTCTCGTTCAGCTCAATACCCAGTACCGGCAGACGCCACAGGATAGGTGCCACGCAGCAGTCAACAATAGAGAACTCTTCGCTCATGAAATAAGGCATTTCCGCAAAGATAGGGCTGGTCGCAATCAGGCTGTCCGTCAGCTCTTTGCGCGCCGCTTCCACTTCCTTACCTTTACCGGTAAGAATAGTCTGCACCAGAGCAGCCCAGTCTTTCTCAATACGGTTGATCCACAGACGGCTCTGCGCACGGGCAACCGGATACACCGGCAGCAGCGGCGGATGCGGGAAACGCTCATCGAGGTATTCCATCATCACATTCGGCTCGTACAGAACCAGATCACGGTCGACCAGAGTCGGCAGTGAGTTGTATGGGTTCAGGGATGCCAGATCTTCCGGTTTGTTGTCCGGGTCTACATCGTGAATTTCTACTGCCACGCCTTTTTCAGCCAGCACGATACGTACACGATGACTGTAATGATCAGCTGCATCCGAATAAAACGTCATGGAAGAGCGTTTAGCCACAACCCCCATAGTTTCCTCACTTATCTGTCAAAAATCTGTTAAACCCAAAAACAAACGCAGCCCGACCGCTTACAGCGGCCGGGCCCGGGTCATCTGTCTGCAAAAGTCGTCTTATTTGACGTCTTTCCAGTACTCTTTGTTCAGGAAGTATACAGGAACAAAGAAGATCACCAGGAACAGCAGCACCCACCAACCGATGGTCTGACGTTCAAGAGCGATCGGCTCAGCCATATACACCATAAAGTTCACCAGGTCATAGACCAGCTTATCGAACTCTTCAGCAGACAGGCTACCTTCTTCGTCCAGGTACAGAACGTGTTCACGCTCTTCTGTGATTTCCTGACCAGTCAGGGTGTCATAACCCACTTTCACGTGTGCCGTACCCAGTTTCTGAACCCCCTGCAGGTGACCCAGAACGTTTGGCATACCAACGTCTTTGAACACAAGGTTGTTCACGCCCCACGGACGGCTCGGATCTTCATAGAAGCTGCGCAGGTAGGTGTACACCCAGTCAGGACGGCGTACACGGGCAACCAGAGTCAGGTCCGGCGGTGTTGCACCGAACCATTTTTTGGAGTCTTCCGGACGCATGGCAATGGTCATCAGGTCGCCGAATTTCTTATCAGCAAACACCAGATTTTCCATCATCAGGTTTTCCGGGATACCCAGGTCTTTGGCCACACGGTTGTAACGGGCGTGCTCCATCGAGTGACAGCCCATACAGTAGTTGGCGAATGTCTGTGCACCACGCTGCAGGGAAGCAGTGTCGTGCAGGTCAGTACGGTGTTCATCCAGATGAACATTGCCGCCGGCTGCCAGTGCAACAGCAGGTACGAAGGCAGCGATCAGTGCAAAAATCTTTTTCATGCTTAGTGGCCTCCGGTTACGCGTTCAGGTACTGGCTTGGTTTTCTCCATACGGGTGTAGAACGGCATGAAGATAAAGAAAGCGAAGTAGATGACAGAAGCAACCTGAGCAACCATGGTCAGTGTGGTGGTCGCAGGCTGAGTACCCAGCCAGGTCAGCAGCACGAAATCGATGGCAAAGATAACGATGAAGATCTTGCTGAACCAGCCTTTGTAACGCCAGCTGCGTACCGGACTGCGGTCCAGCCATGGCAGTACGAACAAGATCGCAATCGCGGCACCCATCGCAATAACACCCAGCAGCTTGTCCGGTACTGCACGCAGAATCGCGTAGAACGCCCCGAAGTACCATACCGGCGCAATGTGCGCAGGCGTTTTCAGACCGTTGGCCGGCTCAAAGTTGGCGTATTCCAGCATGAAACCGTTACCTTCAGGGAAGAAGAACATCACGGTACAGAACACCATCAGGAAGACCACGATACCCACCATATCATGCACGGTGTAGTAAGGGTGGAACGGAATGCCGTCCAGCGGCTTGCCGTTTTCGTCTTTCAGTTTTTTGATATCCACGCCGTCCGGGTTATTGGAACCCACTTCATGCAGTGCCAGCAGGTGCAGAACCACCAGCATCACCAGTACCAGAGGTACCGCAATCACGTGCAGGGCAAAGAAACGGTTCAGGGTGGCACCGGAAATCAGGAAGTCACCACGGATCCACTCAACCAGTCCTTCACCAATCACCGGAATGGCGCCGAACAGGGAGATAATTACCTGAGCGCCCCAGTAAGACATCTGCCCCCATGGCAGTACATAGCCCATAAAGGCTTCCGCCATCAGGGCCAGGTAGATCAGCATACCGAAGATCCAGATCAGCTCACGCGGCTTCTGGTAGGATCCGTACAGGATCGCACGCATCATATGCAGGTATACAGCGATGAAGAAGAAGGTAGCGCCGGTGGAATGCATGTAGCGCAGCAGCCAGCCCCACTCAACATCACGCATGATGTATTCGACGGAAGCAAACGCAGCATCAGTACTTGGTACGTAGTTCATGGTCAGCCAGATACCGGTCAGGATCTGGTTGGCCAGCATCAGCATCGACAGTACGCCGAAGAAATACCAGAAGTTGAAGTTACGCGGCGCATAGTACTTGGACATATGCTTTTCATAGGTCTGAGTAACCGGCAGGCGGTCATCAATCCAGCCCATGAGAGTATTCTGTTGCTTGCTCATCAGGCTTTCTCCTCGTCAACACCGATAATAATCACGTTATCGCTCTCATACATATACGGCGGAACTTCGAGATTAATCGCCGCCGGAGAGCCTTTGAATACACGACCGGACAGGTCGAAACGTGATCCGTGACAAGGACAGAACCAGCCACCCTGCCAGTTCTCGTCAAACTGTTCAGGCTGAACTTCCGGGTGATATTTTGGTGCACAGCCAAGGTGGGTGCAGACACCCAGAACAACCATCAGTTCAGGCTTGCGGGAGCGGTTGATGTTGTCAGCGTAGGCAGGCTGCTGGGTTTTAACCGTATTTTCCGGGTCTTTCAGGCGATCAGCGAGACCAGGCAGGGTATCCAGCATTTCCTGGGTACGGCGTGCAATATACACGGGTTTACCACGCCATTCTGCAGTCAGCATTGCACCCGGCTCAATTTTACCGATATCGACTTTCGCCGGAGCACCTGCAGCTTTGGCCCGTTCACTTGGATTCCAAGATTTTACGAAGGGCACCGCGACAAAGCCTGCACCGACAGCGCCGACAGCAGCGGTCGCGCCCACGAGCAGAGTGCGCCGACCCTTATTCACGCCGTCTTGACTCATTACCATCTTCTCCCATCAAAAAAATTCTTTCGTGCTACCCATGCTCAGCCCGTTGTGTTTTTTTTGAGCAGACCCAGAGTAGCATACAGAGCGGCGCACATAGTAAAGAAAACGGGGGGTAGAAACAACCGGAAAAGCCCACTGCCCATGGGGATTTAGCCATAAAAAAAGCGCCCATTGACATAAGACAATGGGCGCTTTTTCTTGCAGACGATTCTGCCAGCGGATTAACGCTTGGAGAATTGTGGTTTCTTACGTGCTTTACGCAGACCCACTTTCTTACGTTCAACCTCACGGGCATCACGGGTAACGTAACCCGCTGCACGCAGAGAAGGACGCAGAGTTTCGTCGTATTGCATCAGGGCACGGGTAATACCGTGACGGATTGCACCGGCCTGGCCATTGCCACCGCCACCCTGAACGTTAACGATAACGTCGAATTTTTCCAGACTCTCAGTCAGTTCCAGAGGCTGACGAACCACCATACGGGCGGTTTCACGGCCAAAGTACTCATCCAGAGGACGCTTGTTTACCACGATGCTGCCAGTACCAGGACGCAGGAACACACGTGCAGTGGAAGTCTTACGACGACCGGTACCATAGTATTGAGTTACTGCCATTATCTTATCCCAGTTTCAGTTCTTGCGGCTGCTGAGCACTATGTGGATGCTCGTTGCCTGCGTAAACTTTCATTTTCTTGAACATGGCACGACCAAGAGGATTCTTGGGAAGCATGCCTTTAACTGCCAGTTCAATTACCTGTTCCGGCTTGTGGTCAATCAGTTTCTCGAAAGAAACAGACTTCAGACCGCCCGGATAACCGGTGTGACGATGGTACATTTTGTCACTGGATTTTTTACCGGTAACCTGAACTTTATCAGCATTAATAACGACGATGTAATCGCCGGTGTCAACGTGAGGAGTGTATTCTGGCTTGTGCTTGCCTCTCAGACGGCGAGCAACCTCAGTGGCCAGGCGACCCAGCGTCTGTTCAGCTGCGTCGATAACGAACCACTCACGTTTTACGGTTTCTGGTTTCGCGCTGTATGTTTTCATCAATTTCTCGCCTTCAAGGCAGGTTGATTCGAAAAGAGGGCGGCATTCTATAGGAATGGCCACCCTTCCGCAAGTGGGTTTCAGCGATAAATTCATGCCCCGGCAGACAGGCCGGCAGGCACAAAAAAGCCGCATCAGGACTGGCCTGCACGGCTGTTTACGCTGCCAGGAGCCGGCTCAGTAGTGTTCCGGCTCGCGGAACTTCACCAGGCCGAAGATCAGAGTCAGCATAGTCACCATGATATCCAGCAGAATCGCCAGCGCCATCATGGTCGAAGACTCTTCCTGCTGGTCGTAACCCAGCGCCTGGCCAATATAGAAGCAGCCCAGCGCCAGAACAAAACCAATCAGGATACAGGCCACCAGAAAGTAGCCCTTGCCGTCGTCCAGCGTCAGCGCCTCTTCCAGCACCTTCTGCTGAATCAGCCAGTAAGCGCCGAAACAGAGACCTGCCGCCAGCACCATACCAATAACAAAATATGCGACCATTCTGCCTCCCCAAAGTCTTTATCCTGAAAGCCTAGTTCAGATTAAAGGAGCTGCAAGGGAGCAATGATGGTTTTATCAGTGCTCACGCGTGGCGCTGAATTCAATATCCGGCCAGCGCTCTTCGGTCAGACTCAGGTTCACCCGCGTCGGGGCGATATAGGTCAGGTAACCGCCGCCATCAATGGCCAGGTTCTCGGCCGCTTTACGTTTAAAGTCTTCCAGCATTTTACTGTCTTTGCAGTACACCCAGCGCGCCGTATTCACACTCACCGGCTCGTAAATACATTCGACCTTGTATTCATCGCGCAGACGCTGCTGTACCACATCGAACTGCAGTACCCCCACCGCACCGAGGATCAGGTCATTGTTATTGACCGGCATAAACAGCTGGGTGGCGCCTTCTTCTGACAGCTGCTGCAGACCTTTCTGCAGCTGTTTCATTTTCAGCGGATCTTTCAGTCGCACACGTTTGAACAGCTCCGGTGCAAAGTGCGGAATACCGGTGAACTGCATATCGTCACCAAAGGTGAAGGTGTCACCGATCTGGATCGTGCCGTGGTTATGCAAACCGATAATATCACCGGAAATGGCCTCCTCCACCGCCGAACGATCACCGGCCAGGAAGGTCACCGCATCGGCAATTTTAATGTCCTTACCAATGCGCACATGCTTCATTTTCATGCCCTTGGTATAGGTACCGGAGCAGATGCGCATAAAGGCGATGCGGTCCCGGTGTTTCGGGTCCATATTGGCCTGAATCTTAAACACGAAACCGGTGAATTTATCGTCATCGGCGGCCACTTCGCCTTTATCGGTATTACGAGGCAGCGGCGCCGGTGCCCAGTCGACAAAGTAATCCAGCATTTCGCGGATACCAAAATTGGCCAGAGCGGTACCGAAGAATACCGGCGTCAGTTCACCACGACGGTACTCATCCAGATCGAATTCATGGCTGGCGCCCTGCACCAGCTCAATTTCATCGGCCAGCTCTTCCACCATATCCGCACCCAGCAGCTCAACCGCTTCATCCGAGTGCAAACCTTTGATCTGAATATCGTCCGGCAGCACACTGCCCTGTCCCGGGGTAAAGACATGAATGGTGTCGGTCAGCAGGTTATACACACCTTTAAAGGCCTTACCCATACCAATGGGCCAGGTCACCGGTGAGCATTTGATTTTGAGGACGGTTTCGATCTCATCCAGCACTTCAATATGGTCGCGTACTTCACGGTCCATTTTGTTGATAAAGGTGAAAATCGGCGTATCGCGCAGGCGGCAGACATCCATCAGCTTGATGGTACGGTCTTCGACACCTTTAGCGCCATCGATCACCATCAGCACAGAATCGACTGCGGTCAGGGTACGGTAGGTATCTTCCGAGAAGTCTTCGTGCCCGGGCGTATCCAGCAGGTTGACCATGCGGTCTTTATAAGGGAACTGCATCACCGAGGTGGTAATGGAGATACCCCGCTCCTGCTCCATCTGCATCCAGTCTGAGGTGGCCATACGGCCGGTCTTTTTACCTTTTACCGTGCCCGCCAGCTGAATGGCATTACCCAGCAGCAGCAGCTTTTCGGTGATGGTGGTTTTACCGGCGTCCGGGTGAGAGATGATACCGAAGGTACGGCGCGTGCCGACGTCGGCCTTGAATTCTGCTTTCGACATGGTGCTCAGGATGATCGCGTTAAAAGGCGGCTATTCTCGCTTAAACCGTCCCCGGGTTCAAAGCCTGTGACCGCCCTGCCACAACCCAGCTGCACTGCAACGCCTGCCACTCTGCCTGACAATGTCCGACAATGCGTTGCCAGTCATTGCCGCGGACAATGCCACTCCTGCGCTCAAGTGCCTGATTTCCCTCAACTCCTGCCCATCTCTGTGCAGTGGCACGGTTTTCGCTCAAGCCATGGAAAGTCTGTTTACGGAGTCACTCATGGGTGCCACGATCACTCTCGATTTTATAACTCACCGCTTTCGTGCCGGCGGCGCGCCAACGCTGGAAAATATCGACAACCGCATTGAAGCCGGCGAACGCGTAGCGCTGATCGGCCGCAGTGGCTGCGGTAAATCCACACTGCTGCACATGCTGGCCGGCCTGCTGCTGCCGTCCGAAGGCTGCGTCCGGGTTAACAGCCATCAGGTCACCAGGCCCAGTGCCAAGTGGAATATGATGTTCCAGAAGCCGTCGCTGTACCCCTGGATGTCTGTGCAGGAAAACGCGGCGCTCGGCCTGCTGTTTGCCGGCCAGCCCAGACAGGAAGCCTCAGCCCGCGTCAGCGAATTACTCGACAAAGTCGGACTGCACGATAAAAAAGACGTCAATGTCCAGAGTTTGTCCGGTGGTCAGCAGCAGCGTGTGGCTCTCGCCCGCTCGCTGGCAACCGACCCGGAAGTCCTGCTGCTCGACGAACCTTTCTCCGCCCTCGACGCCTTTACCCGCAGCGCACTGCAGGAAGATGTACCGACGATCTGTGGTGCCCGTGACATCACCATGGTGATTGTGACCCATGATATCGACGAAGCCATCACCATGGCCGACCGGGTGCTCATTATGTCGCAGAACCCGGGCCGTATTGTCAGCGAGCTGAAAGTGGATCTGCCATGGCCCCGCGACAGCAGCAGCCAGGAATTCCAGACCCTGCGGAACGAGCTGATGCAGCGTTTCCGCGACACCGACGATGGCCTCAGCGGCCGCAGATCCCAGCCAGAACCGGCGGTCCGCCGGGTGGTTTAATTTCAACTTAGCGCAGAACGATCAGAGGGAAACAAGATGTCAGATATTCATCCGCACAGTGACCAGATGACCGAAGAAGAACTGGAATACCTGCAGAAATACGAAATGAGCCGCCGAGACTTCATGATGGACGCCCTGGCTATGGGCGGTCTCGCCGCCAGCGGCATGGGCGCTCTGGGTATGAGTGCCAATGCGTTTGCCAACATGCAGGCGCCGGAAGATGAGGTTGTCCGTATCGGCTACCTGCCGATTACCGATGCCACTGTACTGCTGGTTGCTCACGCCATGGGCTACTTCGAAGACGAAGGCCTGAAAAGCGAAAAACCAACCCTGATCCGTGGCTGGTCGCCACTGGTGGAAGGTTTTGCCGCCGGTAAATTCAACCTGGTGCACTTCCTCAAGCCAATCCCGATCTGGATGCGCTACAACAACGGCTTCCCGGTCAAAATCATGTCCTGGGCCCACCTGAATGGCTCCGGTGTGGTTGTCGGCCGTCATATTGAAGCCGACAGCTTCGCCGATCTGGCCGGTAAACAGGTTGCAGTTCCGTACTGGTATTCCATGCACAACATCGTGCTGCAGATGGCCCTGAAACACGTTGGCCTGAAGCCGGTTATCAAGGCACAGGGCGAGCCACTGGCCGCCGACGAAGTGAATCTGCAGATCATGCCACCACCGGATATGCCGCCGGCACTGGCAGCGAAGAAAATCGATGCGTTCATCGTCGCAGAACCCTTCAACGCCGCCGGTGAACTGCTGGCCCGCGGTAAAATGCTGCGCTTCACCGGTGACATCTGGCGTAACCACCCATGCTGTGTAGTGTGCATGAACGAAAATCAGGTGAACGCCAACCCGGAATGGACCCAGAAAGTCATGAATGCCATTGTCCGCGCCCAGGACTATGCGCAGAAAAACAAACTGGAAGTCGCGCACATGCTGTCCAAAGACGGCAAAGGCTATCTGCCGATGAAATCCCCGGTGGTTGAACGGGCAATGACCGCCTACAACCAGGCCGCTTACAGCGAGCCGCCGGCGATTCAGAACCCGCAATGGGGCAGCGGCCGTATCGACTTCCAGCCATGGCCGTTCCCGTCCGCAACCAAACTGATCGTCGAGCAGCTGAAAACCACCGTGGTCGGCGGTAATGCCTCCTTCATGGCGGATCTGGATGCGGATTTTGTCACCAAAGATCTGGTTGATTACCGCTTCGTTAAAGCGGCCATGGAAAAATACACCGGCTGGCAGGATGCCCCGGGCTATGACGCCGAGAACCCGTTTGACCGTGAAGAGGTAGTACTGCTGTGAATCAGAGCACCACTGTCAGTCACGCTCACAGCATGCCGCCATGGGCGGCGCGCCTGGGCAGCTGGCTGAAATCCGCCCAATATCCGCTGATTGGTATTGTCGTCCTGCTGGCCCTGTGGTGGTTCGGCGGCTGGCTGATTGCCAATAACCCGGATACCCAGGCCTTTGCGGCCTTCGCTCCCGGCCCGACCTTTGATGCGCTGGGTTACCTGATCAGCAATGGCAGCCTGTGGGGCACCATTGGTTCCAGCCTTTACCGTATCCTCACCGGCCTGTTCTGGGGCGTCGTGATCGGGGTACCGGTTGGCGTCGTGATCGGCTATTTCGCGCAGGCGATGCAGGTGTCCAACCTGCCGTTTCAGTTCCTGCGCATGATCAGCCCGCTGGCGTGGATGCCGATTGCGGTACTGGCCTTCGAGACCTGGGATGCTGCCATTATCTTCCTGATTGTGATGGCCAGCGTGTGGCCGATTATTTTCTCCACCGCACACGGGGTAAAACGCATTGATCCGAACTGGTTCAAGGTCGCCCGTAACCTGGGGGCTAACGGCTGGCAGATGCTGCACCGCATTATTATGCCAGCCATTATGATGGACGTGATGGCCGGTATCCGTCTGGCCGTCGGGGTCGCCTGGGTGGTACTGGTACCGGCAGAATACCTGGGGGTCACCAGTGGTCTTGGCTACGCCATCAACGATGCCCGCGACACGCTGGAATACGATACCCTGGCGGCTGTTGTCATCGTCATCGGTGTCATCGGCTACGGCCTCGACTGGGTCTGCGCCCGTCTGCTGCAGCGCTTTAACTGGCACGTTGAATAACGCATTGTTCTTTCCTTCGTCAGCCCCGTTCTGCGGGGCTTTTTTATGCCCGTTATTTTTACCGCCAGGTCAAAATATAACTGAGCATTTATGGTGCATACCTAAGCCATACGCCTTAGCGTTGTGCAGAAAACACCTGCGCTTCTCCCCCGCCGTCACACTCACGGTGAGTCATGGCTGCTGCCTGCACGGTAAGCGCTTTTTATTGCTGAAAAACGGGCAGCGGGGCACGCCTATTGCAACATTTTCCGCAGATAAAGATCAGGTATAAGAGGCGTTAGCCAGACGCCCGCTCAGTCCAGGAGTCGCGATGAACGCCCACGAACCAATCAACAATCTGGTCCCGCTGACCGAAGCCGACAACGGTGAAACCGACCTGATGGTCGTACACGAGGCTGCCAAACTGATCGGCCATGCCGCCACACCGGAAATTGCCATCGGCAGCCTGCTGCGCCTGATGTCACAGATGCTGGGTCTCAACCGCGGACGGGTGCTGTTACCCAGTGCCTCCGGTACTGAACTGCATATCCGCTATTCCTACGGTCTGACCGACGATGAACGTGAACGCGGTGCCTATGCCCTGGGGGAAGGAATCAGCGGTAAAGTGATGAAAACCGGCCAGGTGGCGGTGATTCAGAATATCGACGAAGAACCCATGTACCTGTACCGTGCCGTTGACCGTTCCACCCTGCCACAGGAAATCGTTGCTTATATCGCGGTACCGATTCTGGATGGGGAAACCCCGGTCGGCGTACTCGCCACACACCGGCTGCGTAAGCGCCGCCGGCCGCTGGACGCCGACCTGATCGTGATGCGCATCATGGCCACCTTCATCGCCCAGATGCTGAAAATCGGCACCCTGATTGAAGACCGCACCGCCCGTCTGCGGGCAGAAAACCGTGAACTGAAAGACGCCCTTAACAAACGTCAGCGCAGCCACGGTATTCTCGGCGAAAGTCCCGCCCTGCGTCAGGCGCTGCAGCAGGCACTGCAGGTAGCAGATACCCCGGTGACCGTGCTGCTGAGTGGTGAATCCGGTACCGGTAAAGAAAAATTCTCACACATGATGCACCTCAACAGCAGCCGCAAAAATCAGCCCTTTCTGGCCATCAACTGCGCCGCCATTCCGGAGCAGCTGCTGGAATCGGAATTATTCGGCCACGAACGTGGTGCCTTTACCGGTGCCACGGCGATGAAAAAAGGGAAAATCGAACTGGCCAGCGGCGGCACCCTGTTCCTCGATGAAATCGGCGACCTCAATCTTGAACTGCAGTCGAAACTGCTGCGCGTACTGGAAAGCCAGATGATTCAGCGTGTTGGTGGCATCAAGGATGTGGCCGTGGATGTACGGATTATTGCTGCCACGCATAAAAACCTGCAGCAGGCAGTGAACGAAGGCCGTTTTCGTCTGGACCTGTTTTACCGGCTCAATGTCTTCCCGCTGAACCTGCCACCACTGCGCGAACGGGCCGGCGACGTTGCGCTGCTGGCACGTCATATCCTGTTATCGGCCAATCAGGAATACAACCGCAATGCGGTACTGTCACAGGGCGTCATGGAACGTCTGCAGAGTTTCAGCTGGCCGGGAAATATCCGTCAGCTGGAAAACGTGATCAAGCGCGCCATTCTGATGAGTCAGGACGGCCTGATTGAATGTGCCGCCATCGAAGCCATCCTGCAGCAGGAATCTCATATCGGCAGCCATATCGAAGCCGGCCGCAGTGCTGTTCCGGACACCCCTGCCGCGCTACCTGCGGCGGCCGAGGCAGCGGCGTTTGCCGGCCAGCAGGCCCCGGCCGGTTTCAATACCCCCCGGCCTTACAGCTGGGTACGGGAAGACGAAGCCGAAACCCTGCTCGAAGCCCTGCGCCTGGCCGGCGGCAATAAAACCCGCGCCGGACTCAGTCTGGGGTTAACCCCGCGTCAGTTCCGCTACCGCCTGCAGAAACTCGGTCTGGATACCGGCCGCCCACAATAATAATTGCGGGCATAAAAAACGGGGCACGGCCCACTGCTGTCCCACAGTTTTAACGAAATCTGTTTCCTGTAGACAACGTTTACATCCACAACGCCCAATGCCTCGCAGGGGAGCTTATCCCCTTGCCGGCGGGCATTTATACCTGACCGCCATGGATGGCGGAAATGCCTGTTTTGCAGGAGCAAAAACAGGCCCAGCTTTTCGCTTTCTGGAGCGTGATCCTCATTCTCTCGATTTTTCCTGGCCACGCGCCCCTGCGACATCCCTGTCGCTGCGCGCTCGCCGGGCATCCATGCCCGGCGGGACGGAAAAATCATCATTCATTTCGGCGCTCCCAGAGGCGAAGGAGTGGCAGCCGTGACGCCGCTTTTCAATACCACTCTGTCGCTGAATGCTGGTCAACGACATGACATTCAACCTGGTTGTGAATCGTATAAACAGGCGGTGAGGCTGCGGTAAAACAGCGCCTCTGGGCTCGCCGCAGAAAGCGACGATATTTCCGAGCTGCCCGCAGGGACCCGGGCAAGTGGCCCCGGCCATGGATGGCCGATGGGTCACGCGGTCTGAAGCCCGCCGCGATAAATAGCAGCAGAATGATGCAATATTTACAGTCTCTGAGTTGTTGCAGAGACTGTAATAGAATTGCAGATGGTCAGAATGTTGTGTAGATCAGCTCCTTACAAGGCTTCGAATTGCTAGCCCCACCAATGGTATATGCATAGCTAACTTCCTTTAGGCGAAGCCCCTTAAACAGCACTCGGATATCGGGGTGGTCGTTGATACTGATGATCATCCGGCCCTTCAGCTTACCAGCCCAGTCCCGTAACGCTTCATACTGCTCCCAGCCAAACTCAACGCCATAACCTTCTGTCTGCCAATACGGTGGGTCTATGTAGAACACCGTGCCAGAGCGGTCGTATTTCTTAACCAAGCGCTGCCAGTCGATGTTCTCAATGTAGGTTCTGCACAGCCGCAGGTGGGCGTCTTCCAGATCCCGTTCTAGCGTAAGCAGGTTGAACTTCGGCATCGAAGTCGCCGCCGTACCGAAGGTTGGCTTTTCCACCTTGCTTCCGAAGGCCATCTTCTGCAGATACAGAAACCGTGCTGCCCGTTGGATATCTGTGAGGGTTTCAACCGGCGTCGACTGTAGCCAGTTCCAGTTATCGCGGCTGACGATCAACCACTTAAACTGGCTGTGCAGCTCACTTAAATGGAATTTAACGACACGGTACAAGTTGCTCAGATCGCCATTGATGTCATTGATGACTTCAACCGGCGACGGCTCTTTCATGAAGTAGATAGCCGCTGCTCCCGCAAACGGCTCGACGTAGCATGTGTGATCACCCAGCAGGGGCAGTATGTATTTGGCCATCTTGCGCTTGCCGCCCGGCCACGGCACCAGAGGTTTGGACATAGTTGTCCTCCTTTGTCTGGCGCTCTGGGCGCTCCTGTTTGTTAATGAACTTACAGCGCGGGCACTTGACCTCCACGCTTCCTACACCGCTGACACGGGCCAGCAGCTTGCTGCATTTGCAGCATCGCACGTCATGCATCATGTGAATCACCTACTACTGTGGTAGGCTTGCTGCGCTCGTCGACGAGCAGGGAAGCCTTGGCTGATTCACAGTTCCTATGAAACTGTGCGTTGGTGGTCGACTGGTAGCTGCAACTAGCAGTCGGCCGCTTCCTTCTTCTTAAACTGTCCCGCTGTAGGTCGGCAGATCCGGTGCCTGACCGATGATCCGCCCACCCTGAATGAATGCCTTGTTTCCCTGAGTGACGGTATCACCCTGAACCCGGATCTGGTCGCCACTGCGGAGCGTGACCAGGCTGGTGCCGTCATTGTTAACGGTGGTCACTGTCACGATGGTTTTTGCACCAGGTGAAAGTAACTTTCCGAAGCGTTTCCAAGGGTTACTCATGCTGCCTCCCAGCCGATCGGGCGGCGGATGGTGACAGACTGGCGGACTTTTGCGCCGCCGCGTCCGGCAGCTGATACGCTCAGCGCCGTAACGTAGCCGCGCCAGTCTTTACCGCTGTCATCATGTGACACCGCTACAGTAAGACCGGGCACCAGCAGTCCGGGTTGAGAGCTGCTTTCCGGAATGGCCAGTTCCAGTGTGTAGATTTCATTATTACCACCACCGGCGATTTCCTGCCGGGCGCGGGCCTGATTCGCTTCGAGAGCGGTCAGATAGATATGGGTCACATCATCACCCGGTTCATCGCCGGCGGTACCGTCGAGGATCGCATCGTATGAGCAGCCTTCTTGCTCTCCGGACACCCAAATAGCATTGATCAGGGTGTTGATTTCATAAGAACAGCTTTCGCCCAGAATCTGACTTTCGTGGATAGTGCGATCAGTATCGGCTTCAGCCAATTCCCAAGGAGCAACGACGCGTCGAGGACGGACAGTAATCTGATCTGCCGCCGGCGCGGGATAGATTACCGCGCCGACGGCTTCCGCCACTTTTTTAATCGCCGAAAGGCAGGCCGTTTCCTGATAACTGTATACGGCATTATTCATCGGCCAGTCGGTCAGATCGGCGGTATCCCACACCAGAGAAAACCCGGTACCGTTCAGCTCGTCGGTGACCGCCTGCACGGCAGTTGTTGTTCCGATCGAGCGGGTACGTTTCGGTGCGTACGGGGCGGCGAGATATTGGGTACGACTGTAGCCGGTGATCGTGTAGGTCTTATTCAGCTTGCTGTCATCGATACTTTTCGAGTGGCCGTACATCGGAATAAAAAACAGCCACTGATGCCCGTTAATTTCGACGACCAGCTCCTTCATACCGTTGCTGTCAGCCTTCAGTAGGGCTTTGCTGGCTTCGTTAAGAACGGCCGCCGTCAATACCCAGCTGTATGAGTCTTCATCCAATTCTATTTTTATATCCGCCACGGCCAACGCCGTCCCAGTTGCTACGTCATAGACGTTTACGCTGTTCATGATGATATGTACCTCAGCCGCGTCCGGCTCCGGAAATTCGCCGGGTGTGATGATTGTCGGATCAATAACAAAAGGCAGACCCGGCGAGTAATAAAGTGAAACGCCGTTACCCCAGGGCAGCACAGTTTCCCGGTCTCTGGCCGGTGGCTGGTGCACTGTTGACGCCGCGTTACTGTCCATCGGTGTCGCGCGGCGTTCGGTCAGCTCATAGTCTGACCAGCTGATCAGGCCCGACGGGATATACGGCGCGCTGGTCATATCGAGCAGGCCAGCCAGGTCGGTCAGCAGCTCTGACCGGCGCAGGTCGTACTCACTGGGCCGAATGCTGTACAGATCGACAGACAGCTGAATTAAATCGCTGCCGCTGTCTCGCGGATACGTGAGCGTATTCACGGCCACCGCAAAGCCGGAATCTGCAATGGTTCCACTGGGCTGAATCGGTAACTGACGGGCGCGGTCTTTTGCCGGAACATCACCCCATAGCAGCCGCGTATTATCGGCATAATTGACTGATGCCTCAGCGGCCTGCCAGCCACTCAACCGGTCGGCCGGTATGGCCATACCGAGCGCAAACCCTGAGCCGGCAGCTACCGCAGAACCCGCTGATACTTCACACGCCAGGGCACTGTCTTTTATTGCCGGTATCCACAAATTCCAGCCGGCCACGCCATCGGTATTACCACCTTTGCGAACAGGCGCTGAGACGCTGCAGAAAATAGTGGGGGCTACTATATCGCTCATGTGATTGTGATCGGCCCCTGTGACTGCGGCTGATAAAACGGTTTACAGGTCATTACTACCGATCCGCTGGTAACCGTCGTGCCGTCAGCCGTTGGCCAGGCTGGATCATCACCCAGCGTGCCACTGCTGCTAACTTCGTAAACGTAACCGTTAGGGCTGGCCGGGTGAATACGCTCGCCTACGCCGCGTGCATCGCCGGAGTTAAATTCGACGCCGTAATCATCCATCGCCGTGATCATTATTTCGCCGGTATAGTCCATCCACTCAAGTGTGTACTGACCGGTCACCGGGTCAGATACAGCCGTCGCTATAATTTGCGGAGCGTCATCCAGCGAGTATGCAATGACCGTTCGGCTGACCGGCTGACCGGCCACACGGCATGCGCCAGTAAATGTTTTTATCTCACCGGTACCCCCACCGCTGCTGCCTGAACTTGTGAATTCGATATTTACCTGATCGGCGTCGTATACATAATTGTCGTACCACCACACACCATCGGCAATGCCGTTGCGGATTGGCAGGGCGATCAACTTATAAGATGCCGATGAATCAATAGACGCCAGCGCAAAATAAAATGCATCACGCACAACAACGACAGACTCCGGCTGCTCGACACTCCGCACAAACTGCACAATAAAAAAATCATAATCAGCGACAGGAAGGTTGTGATTAATCGAGACCGAGGCTGGTAGCGGAACTGAATAGATTACAGACTCGCTCGAATCACTGAGTATCACAACCAGTCCTCGCTTGCCAGGCTCAGGAAAAACGCCCCGCCATATGGGAAGAAAACCAAGATATGATCCTTACTGTCTATTTCAATAATATCGCGGAGCGGAGATAAGCCGAGGCGCGACAAAATAATGCGCGTGGAATTCCAGCCGCTATAACCCGTTATAATTCCCGATGCTTTCATCATTTTCGCGGTGGCACGCTGCCACAGATACGTCCGCCAATTTGACGATGTATCCGTTGATATTGCAATATCAACGGATTGCAATTTAAGATCAACAACGCTATCAGCAACATTCCAGTACGGCACATATCCCACATTATATTGAAACTGAGCTACGACTCCGTATTTCGTTCCCGATAAGTAATCATTATCAATATCACGCGACGCAGTAACATGAGACCCGTAGTATCCTTTAGAACTGTTTGAATTGTGATCCGCGTAGCCGTACCTGCTCCCACCGACGATCAGAAAGTTTCCGCCCAACGGATTTGATGCACTTCCAAGTCCACGTAAATCAGTAAATGAACCTATCGCAACATGAGCCCCATAATTTGAACCCCATGCAGATGACGGATATGTAAACAGTGAAGACGGACCACACATCAAAAACGCAGTGTTATCATTCGCAACGACACACCAATTCGAAATATCAACAGTTGGATATACCGGCCGGTGGTAATTGTTTGCGGTATCTGATGGCGACCAGGGCGCTGCTATATCAGAGTACCCGGATCTCGCATTGACCGGCGTTGTTGCATCAATCATTGCATCCGCAATAAATAAAAACGGCTGATAACTAGCCGCCGCTCGCACAATACCAAGCACTCCGGATTGCCCCGCATTTGTAAACGTAGCCCACCCAGAATTTTCCCAGTCATCATAGACAACCGACCACCCCGCGGCGGCTTTAGTGCCATACCCATCAACAAGACAGGCGCGAAAGATCTGATAGAACTGATCCTGTTTTCCACCCAATACAGGCGCACCGGCGTCATAAGAATAATAAACTGTTGGTGCCGTCATCAGTCAGCATCCCCCCGGAATTCCACCGTAATAGAGTCATCACCAAGCGCCGCACTGCTCTGCATAACAGTGCGCAACACCCAAACCGGAGCCGCTGCGGCATCGGTATTAAAGCGCACAATATTGGATGTCACCCAGCCAGAGCCCCAGCCATCTGCCAGCATTGTGAAATACGGGCTTCCTGTCATTGGGTTAATCGGAGAAAAATCTGCACTGATAGAACCGGTATCAACCACACCAAGGTTTTCACCAATTAACTGAAATCCGGTTGAGCTGGTAAATTTAATTTTCCATCGCTCCTGAACACAGCTCTGATTATCGACGGTAATTGGATAATTCAGATCGTCGTATGACGCCACCGCTGTATCACCCACCAATGCATCCTCAAACACACCGGAGTCATCAACCTTCTGAAAAAAGGTGCCATAAACCCGCGACTGAAGATCACCAAACATAATCGCACTGGAAACGTAACTGGTATCTGCGGGATAGTCGTGTGTGAGCTTAGTAGTGATCGACACCTTGCCGCCGATGGCTGCCGTGGATACCAGCGCCATGTCTTCCACCCGGTGCGATATCGTGATCGGTAGGGTCAGGCTGTTACCGTCTGAATCTTCTGCGCTGAACGGGTCAGCCAGGGTGACTGTACCCGCTGATTTATCGGCAGTGTATTGATCGGATGACAACTCAGAACCGTTCGCGCCGGTGATCGTCAGCTTGGCAATATCGGTGCGGCCGCAGTCAATTACCTGCCCGGCAGTCGGTGCTGCCTCATGAATATCCTGCGTGTTATGGATCACGACAACATAGCCGGACTGAATCACCTGCACTTTGCCCGTGGCCGGTAATTTAACTGGATCAAGTCCCAGAATTTCCGGTTTAAGCGGCACCGTGGTGTACGCAACCGCGTTGTACGTCAGCGTTGATAAAATCACCGGCTGATCGAATGAGACCTTAACCAGACCGTTTTCATAATCGACTGTACCTGCACCGGTTCCGGCATCATCCAGCTCTACCTCCACCGGCAGCGAATAGCCGCCGCTGGACATTGGCTGCGGTAATGACGACAGCACATTGTTTGTATCGAATGATCCGGTCAGATTGCCATCCACGTCGGATGACGCAGTAATCAGCGCTGTATCGGATGCACGCCGGGCCTGCAGCTGCAGGCCGCTGGTGCGCAGCGGTGTCGCGGCTGTGCGGAACACAACGGATGACACGGCAACCGATGCACCGATACCGCTGCAGATGCTGAGAATGTTGACACTCAGGTTACTGATAACGGAGTACACCAGCGAATAATCCAGCAGCACATCACAGCTGGTATAGCCGATCTGCCCACACTGAGTACCCGATGCCGTTTTTGCTGACCAGCCGCGATAAATGTAACCGTTGCCACGGTCAACCATCTGCACTCCACCCAGCGTAAACAGCAGTGAGCCAGGCACCGGGTAATTACTGCAAACACCCTGAATATTAATGCTGATATCAGCCAGAGCAGGATCATACGTTGCCGCGGTTCCTGCGGCGTCGGAGTAGTACGAAACATCCGTATCCTGAGCTGCCATTTTCATGGTTTTAGTGGCAGAGATAATCGTGCCGGATTCCGGCACGCCGAACGTTGCGCTCTGAGTGACGACGTAATCATTGACGGTTAACTTCAGCGCATCGCCGTCAATCGTAATGGTGCCCGCCGCTTCATCAATGCTGCCGCATTCAATGGTCTGACCGAGCAGGCTGGTATACAGCACAGCATCTGAGCGACCATACATGCTCAGTGTGATCTGATATTTGGTCGTGGTGATCACACCGTTTTGATCATTATCAATATCAATCAGGCAGAGCAGATCGAAACTGACAGACGATGCCGCGATGTCGGTAACCCCCACATCAATGATCTTGTCACCACTGGTCTGCGCTGACAGCGATGCCGTGTACGTCTGTAGGCTGGCATCGTGCGCTATATAACTGACCGACACGCCGGAGGTCGGCAGCGACCCGGTGTATAGATAAATGGCAGAACCCTGCACGTAGCCACTGCCATTACCACTGAGCACGCCGTCGGTTTCAGTGGCGGTGTAGGTTGTGCCGTTGCGCACCCAGCTGAGTGATACGGAGCTGCTGACCGGCTGATCTGGCAGCATGATTTTTAAATACGCAGCGGGTGTGCTGCTGCCGGCATCGGCTGAAAACGGCGACTGCGCCCAGGTATAAATCAGCGAGCTGCCCTCATCAGGCTCTGCCGGCAGCGTGACGGAAAAACTGCCGGTATTCAGGTTCAGCGTACCGGATCCACCGCCGATACCTGACAGCGTACCGGTGCCGGTGTCGGCAATTTCGTACCATGTACCGTTGTACATGTATTCAAGGCGGAACGTACCGGGGGCCGGCAGTGGTGCCAGAATATCGGTGTACGTCAGCTGTCTGTTTGCGGTCGTGATTTCGACTGCAGCGGTATACGGCACGACTTCAACTGAACCGGCCGGGGTAAAGGTTGCACTGATGCTGAGCGATGACGGCAGTGTCATCGCTACGGTTCCCTCAACAGCGCTGACCACGGCATCTGAGCCGAGAATATCGACACCACTGGACAGCTTCAGTGCCGAGCCGGAATCCGTATAAACCGCGCTGCCAATAGTTATGCGCAGCGAGCCGGCAACAAACGCCACCGGCAGCGTGACGGTGGTATAGCCAGCGCTGAATGTACCCAGACTCAGTGTAATGTCACTGCCGCCCGCCTGAGCCAGTTTGGTGTACGTTCCGGGCACCTGGTCGAGCAACGATGTTTCAGACGTTGCAACGGGCACAATGGGCTGAAAAATCGTATCGACATAGACTGACATTGCGCCGGCAGTTGCTGCCTGAGCCAGTGGCCGAATACCGTAATACTTTGCCGTAGAGCTGGTCTGTGTTTTGTACAGAACGGTATCTGACACACCACCAGGTGTGGGCTCGTCGGCATCAAAATCGTAGTTCAGCTCCTGCGTGATTTTGATGGTGAATTCATACGCTGAGAACGTCTGATATTCGCCATCAGAATCAATGTAGGTGTAAGTTGTTTCTGTCTGAGTGACTTCGCTGACTTTGACGTACTGTTCCAGCGCGGCACTTTCGTTAAGCAGCGACAGCGTATCGCCGATGGCCGGCATATCGCTGTCTGATTTGCTGAATACAACGATGGCTGTCTGCCCCTCGCGCTGAGTGCCGACAGGGCGCAGGTTGCTGCGCGTTGCCCGCACAACATACCGCTCAACATCATCTGCCGCTGCTGCACGCTCGTCATAATGATCATCGGTATCAAACAGCAGCGTACTGATAACATCAGAATCCGCATCTTTGATCAGGCACATGTGTGCCCCTAAATATTTATCGGTATTTGCCGAGCGGATAGCACCGTAAATTTTGCGCAGGCTTACGTTGCCGTATGCCAGATTTACCCGGCTGATATCGTCAAACAGGTTGTTCACATCGCCGCTGACAATAGCTGTGCCGGTCATCTGACCGCCGCCGTCAGTCTCATCGGAGACGCGCTCAGGGCGCATGATTTTTACGTCTTCAGCGTTAATTGCCATTATTCTGGCTCCACAGTAATCAGGTGTAAGGTCAGGGTATAGATCGTCGTGTCGTCCGGGTTTTTGGTCGGGTGCAGAGGCTCCGCTTCTACGCCGCCTTCTTCCAGATCAAACAGCACGGTGTATTCTGTGCTGTCGTCCATGATTAACACCCGTTTAACGTCCGGTTCTGACTCTATGGCTTCTAGCACCGCCAGATCTGCACGCGAGATCCACATGCCGGACAGCGTAATCGGCCGGCCGTACAGCAGTGGCGCAGCCTCGATCGTTAACGCGCCGTTAACGGCCCGTTGTTTTGATGTTGCGAACGGTTTAAAAGCTTTTTCGTCGGACCAGTAGTAATTGTCCGGCAAAGTGACAGTATCAAGCTGCATCAGGCACTCCTCAGCCCAGAATCTTCCAGTATGCTAAGCAGATCCGCTTCAGAGCCCGCAGTGGCGGTCACTTCGACCGACTTTCCGCTGGCGGCACTCTGTAGAACAATTTTTGTTGATGACCCTGAGCTGCTTGTCGTAGAAGCAGACGTAGAAGTGCCGCTGGATGAATCTTCCGCGTACTGTTTTTTTTGCTCGGACCGAAGTTCTTTCAGAGTTTTAAGCGCTTCTCTGTAATACGAAATGGCTTCTTTATTCCCAGCTTCCTGTGCTTCTGCCAGTTGCTTCTCAAGTTCTGCTTTCTGGTTTTCGTATGAACGCTGATCAATTGCGTCCTGATTATCACGCAGAGAGTCAAGCTGATCCTGAATGCTCGTAAGGGTGTTTTTTGCGCTGTCCGTCATTGAGTCCAGCTGTGCCTGGGCGGATGCGAGCGCGCTGCGCAGCGTTGACAGGTCTTCATTGCCCAGCAGATTCATTCTATCCAGTGCAGTTTGGGCGGAAGTGATAAAGCGTTGAGACACCTGATCGCCAGACTCAAGCGCGTTCTGCAGTTCCAGGTATTTTATTTTCTGTTCGGAAAATAAGATTTCCACTTCGTTTGCTGCTGTTGATACTGAGCTTTGCCAGTCCATAATTCCCGATGCATCAAACAGTTTGATGGAGTCCCTCCGTGCTGCATTGATTGAACTGTGCATACCTTCGATTGATGCCGTCAGGCTCTCTATCTCTGTTTGCACGCCGGTGGTGTCGAGCCCCATCTTCTGATCAAATGCAACCGCTGCTGCTTCGCTCATTTCAGCCATTTCAGCACGTACACCCTGGAACCATGAGGCCAGACTGGCTGCAACAGCCTGCACATCACGGTCAGACTGTTGTGCCGCGTTACCAATTTCACTCGTTGCAATGGCGGCTTCTTTAGCTGATTCTGCAATCTGTTTATTTGCTTCTTGCCCCGCTGTAGATAAACGCTGGAATTCATCAGACACCCCCAGCGTTGCTGCCTCTAATTCAAGTTGAGACTGCAGCGATTCTTTTTCTGAATCGGAGATATTTTTATTGGCCGCCATAGCCGCCTGCGCATATCGCAGCCAGGCTTCACGTTGGTCTTCAATGGGTTTCCCGGCCGCTTTGATTTCTTCGTATAAGGCTTTCGCAGATTCAGTAATGTCATTCAGCCGAGCCTGACTGGTAATGCCGGCTTTTTCCATGCGGCTGTCCAGATCATCAGCGGCGCGGCCGGTATCACTCAAATTCTCTGTCATTCGTTCAACCGCTTCTGCGGTTAAATAACCCTGATCCTCCCAACTTTTCAGTACGGCTAAAAGTGCCGTGCGATCAGCTTCCGTCCGCACGTTTTTCCAGGCGTTGGTAAAAGCAGTTTCTGTTACTCGCGCGGCAGCGGCGCCGGAAACACCGGTTGCGGCCATTTCACCAGACAAACGAGCAAGGTCGGATAATGCGGTTTCAGCCCCGGATGAAATGCCGCCGGTCAGATCCGCGATTTCTACTCCCAGTCGGGATAAGGATTGATCCGTAGCCGCTTTATTGATTGCGCCCAGGAGATTCTGCAGTTGAGTAAGCGTTACCCCGGCGTCTTTCGCGCCGGCTTCAATCTTACCCATTGCAGTTTTAATCAGGTCGCCGAACCGGGTCCGCTCTTCGTCGCTCAGCCCGGCCAGCGCGGTGGATAATCCCTCCTGAATCTGTTCACTGGTCAGTTGCCCCTGTTGCTCTGCACCGCGTAGCCCAATGGTCAACGCGGCGACGCCGGCTTCGCCGTTTTTCAGCGCGTCATGTAACGCGCCACTCATTACTCCGGCGAGTTTGCTGTTGTCGTCAACCGCGACTTTTAATTGCTTATTAACTTCAGTGAGCCGCTCTGACAACTGCTGTTGAGTGTACGCCATGCGTTCACCGGCCGTTGCGGCTTCCAGATCACGCTGAGCTTTCAGCTCGGCGGCCTGAGCCGCGCTGACGTAGCTGTTAGTCTGTTCATCAATTTTGATGGTGCCGGCGGCTAACGCGGCATCGAGATCTGACATATTGCGGATCACAACGCCCGTTTTATCGCTGAGTTTTTGATACTCCGCCGCTAATCCGGCATCTGAATCCTCAAGTTCCGTCTGAACGTTTTTAAGGTTTTTTGAGGCTTTACTCAGTTCATTGAACGCTCCGGCTAGCTTGAACGTCTGGTCTACAACGTAGGTGAGCGAAATTAAAGGTAAAGCCGCTTTTACGAGGCCGAGAGCAGTGGATGCGGTGGTAGCGGCCCCTGCAACGCTGGTCATACTGGCTGAAAATAGGGTGCCATTTCGGGCGGCGGTTACCATGCCGGCACTGGCGGCGGCCACGGCCGGTACGTACTTCCGAAGCAGGGCCGCGGTAGCAACTTCGCCAGCCAGCTCCAGCATATTGATTACGTCGTCCATGTTGGCCGCGATGCCTGACAGCGCGCTGGCTACACGTTCGGAAACGCCGGTCGACTGATCAAGTTCACCCAGAGCGACCATAAATTCATTCTGAACGCGCTGCATGGCGCGCCCGATGGTGTCCGGCATCTGCTCGTATTCTTGCTGAATACTGTCTGACTGAGTTTGCAGAGCACGAACAATGGTTTCGGTTGAGAGTTTTCCGTCCTCTGCCATTTTCCGGAGTTCGCCCCGGGTGACGCCCAGGCTGTCAGTCATTGCCTGCGCCAGGCGCGGGCTTTGCTCCATGACCGAGTTGAATTCATCGCCGCGCAGTACGCCGGACTGTAAGCCCTGGGCCAACTGAGTAATAGCGGCGTCGGCGGCCTGAGCCGATGATCCGGACACCAAAAATGATTTACTGATGGTGTCCGTAAGATCCGCCACTTCTTGCTGAGAGAGGTTCAGCTCTTTGGTTGAGCGGTTAAGTGTTACATACAGCTCACCGACCGACGCCAGCGCCGAGCCGGTATCGTTGGCGGTCTGGCGGATATCCTCCATACCCTGGTCAAGCCGTTCTCCATCACCAACCGCCAGTTTTACCCTGGCGGAAAGGTTCGAATACTCATCCGCCAGGCGGCCGATATCGGCGATTAACTGAGTACCTTGTGTAATTCCGAATACGGCAATTGCATTACGCTGAAGAGCCGCCAGCTGGGTTGAAATGGATTCAACGCCGGCGGAAATTTTACGGTGGGAAGCGACGGTAGTATCCGCTGCAGTCGCGGCCGTTTTCATATCGCGGGATTGTTTTTCAAGCCCCGCAGAAAGGAGTTTTACCCGGTTAGTCAGATCCGCAGTCGTCTTATTAACTGCGATCTGATGAGATGCCAGACTGCCGGTATCAATACCGGCGGATTTCAACTCCCCGCGCAAACTTTGAACGGCTACACGATTCGATTGATAGGCCGCGTCGGCTTTTTTGACCGCGGCCCGCGCGGAGTCAAACGCTTTCGCCTGGGCGCGGGTAGGCTGTTCTGAAGACGCCAATTCCTTACCCAGCGCCTGAGCCTTCTTCTGAGCGGCACTGAGTTCATCTGCTGATGCTTTGGTGGATTTACGCAGGTTAACGAACTGATCAATCAACTTTTGGTTGTCGGATACTTCCTGTAGAGCACCGTCAAGTTCACGGGCAGACTTTTCCCACTCGGCGGTTTCTACCCCGGCGGCGCTGAGTTCTGTTATAGTTGATCTTATATTGCTCAGGCCATCTGCGGTGGCTTTGATTTTTAATGCGAGTTCGAGGTCTTTATTCATGACTCTGGATCAGCTCTCAATTCTTATGCTCAAGGTGTTTGTTGCGGCACTGCTTACAACACCCGCCGGAGGGATCGTCTCTGTGTCTGTTGCAGTTGCGGCGCTGGCTGTCGCTGCACTGGCTGTCGCCGGTTCGTTGCTTTCATCCTCCCGGTAATCCTTAAAAAGGCGGCATCCTGCCGCCTTACTTCATTTGCTTCCCTGCGCACCCACCATGGTTCTTACACCTGCTGAATACGGTAGTACGCCGATTCATCGGCTCCTTTACTGGTGTCTTTCAGCAACTTACCCTCCACCGGCATTGATGCGAGACCGTCGGATTTCAGCGCCAGTTCGCTGAGAACCCCAAGGTTCAGTTTCCAGATGTCGACGATGACCGGGTTACCGGAATCGGCTTCGTTCATACCATCAAACACCAGGTGATACTGTTTACCAGATTCAGTCATCGGCTGGATTTCCTGATATTCCCCATAGCTGTAAGCCACCAGGATTGGCAGACCATCAGTGGGTTCACCCAGGGCAGCAATCGCCGTAGCGATATCGCCGGTCTCCAGAATTTTGATACCGGCTCCAGTCACTTCGTAACCGGTGTATGTAGTAGATCCAGTAGAATCTGTTACTTCAACGTCAGCAGCGGCCGGGTTATTCAGGCGCACAAGCGATGTTGCGTATGCGGTCTGAGATTCATCAGTTACCGTGCCACTCGTAACCGTCGCACGGCTTCCGCGGGTGGCCATAGCGATGTTGTCGGCGTTGATATCGTGCATGGTCCAACCGGCGGTTACGGAGTTAATACGGCGAACTTCCGCGTACGTGCCGCCGCCCAACGTATCGTAATCCGGCAATTCAGTTGTCGATTCATCGTGCGTCAGTGTCAGTTCGCTGGTGTTGCCGATGTGGTACAGCGGGGCATTGACTACGCCGAATTCCTGCAGATAAATCGGGCCTACACCCCACATGGGTTTAAATACTTTTACGCGTTCAGCCATTATTCAGACTCCCCTGTTTTAGCAGCTTTGCTGCTGGTTGAAGTGCTCGATGCCGGCGCGATTGCTACGCCGTGATCGTAAAGCCACTTGGCTACGCCGGGCGTGACCTTAATTTTTTCATCCGGCAGTTTTTTCTCACCCTTATGGGTGTGGTCTTTTGCAAGAGTGACTTCAATTTCTTCTTTTTTAGCCATTCTTCAGTTCCTCACAGGTTGGGGTTAATTGGCTTTTAAAACCGTTTCCACTGACCACGCCAGTGGTACATATAAAAATCCATTCTGCCCGCCGGGTACCGGCGCAGTCTCAAGCCGCATTGGGCCTGCGTCTTTTGGCAGCGGCTGGAAACCCATCAAACTGCCGGCCAGTGTTTGCGCCAGCGGTATTGCGTCCTGTCGCGCGGCATCATTTTTGCCACGGCCGCGCAGGTTGCGAACGGCGATAACTGTCAGCCAGCGCTGTGATATCCTTACAGTCTTACCATCCGGGCGAGGTGATTCCGTCACCTGATAGCCGTTATAAATCACATGCACCGCTGGCGTCGGCTGACGGTCTTCTTCAATCTCTGACAATTCCATAGCGGTTAGAACATGCACGTCTGGCAACTCAGCTTTCAGGCGCTCAACCAGTGCGGATTCTACGTCGGTGAACATCAGTATTTATCCCACGAGAATGCCGACGGCCGTGCGGAAACGGTCATTCGCCCGGGCTCATCCGGCGTACTGGGCTGCTGATAATTCAGCGAGGCGCGGCCCGCAGCCAGGTCACGCAAATAACCATCCTGCTCGGCAATGGCTTTGCGCATTTCGTCGCTTTTCCGCAGCCCGTACAACCGGCCCAGGGCAATGGCCGCTACGGCAAACGGCAGTCCCGTATTTTCGTAATGCTCCTGGGCAAGAGGGATCAATTCCCGATACCGCTGATTGAGGTATGAGTCCGCGTAACGACTGACGGATTCCAGTAGCTCGCGCAGGCTTGCCAGCGCTGCGTCTGCTGCGTCGATTAACGTTTGGTCCTCATCCGGGGACTCTTCGTTATAACGCTGCAGCAGCAGTTCACCGGTGACGCCTGGCTCGTCGCGGGCCGCAAACTGGGCAAGTTCATCCCAGCCGTCTGTTGCGACCCGTGCCAGCTCTTCAACCGTTGCGTACGCGACCACCGGTCAGATACCCCGGACGATGCGGATCACGTCACCGGCGGCGGCAGCAGCGTCCAGCGCAAATCCGTTGCTTACGCCGGTACTCAACGTGATCGCCAGGCCATCAGCATCGGATTCCACTTCGGCGCCAGCCGGTACTGCTGCGCCGGCTTCTACAAGGATGCAGCCGTTTACGTTGGCTGACGCCTGTTCGCCGGCGTCGACGGCGTATTCAGTCACGCCCAGCGCTTTCTCACCTGCACCGCACAGGTCGCCGTCAAGGCCGATAAAACGACGCTGAGCGATGGCCGCGGCGGCGGTAATGGACATAACCAGAAGTGGTTGATGAGTTTTCATTCGTCGTCTCCTTCATTGACAGGGGTTCCGAAGCGGGCCATACCCGCTGCCTGCTTAGCAGCAAGTTCGGTTTCGGTCAGGTAAATAGAATCACCAGGCATGTATTTGTCGCCGTTGTGCAGCAGCGGCTCCAGCACTTCACATTCCAGCTTATCGGTCTTGGCTTCTTCTTCAGCTTTGGCCTGAGCTTCAGCTTCGGCAGCGGCCTTGGTTTCTTCCTCAGCTTTGGCCTTGGCTTCAGCTTCAGCGGCGGCTTTGGCTTTTTCCTCAGCTTTGGCCTTGGCTTCAGCTTCAGCGGCGGCTTTGGCTTTTTCCTCAGCGGCCGCCGACGTAGCTGTGCGTTTACTTGTAGCCATGAGGCCTCCTTACGCGTTGGTATCGCTGATCAGATAACCGGCTTCGGAACCCAACAGATACGGACGGTAAATATCGGTGTTACGGATCAGTTCAACTTTTCCGTCTTCCGTACGGGCATCAATTCCCAGGCCGTTCTTTTTACGCAGGGTGTAGCCGTAGCTGGCGTCATACATCAAACGCTGGCTATCACCACGTTTAGGCGGGACATAGGCGAGCACAATATTGTCGCCCCAGATATCGGTAACCGAATCACCGTTTTCAGCGGTATACAGAGACATGCCGATGACGATATTTTCTATTTCAAAAATATCCTGCAGGTCTTCTTTCCGGACCAGGCGTTTGCTGTCGTTCGACAATAACGCTTTCAGTGCTGGGTGACGTTTCAGCACCCGCCATGACTCATAGCCCAACACCATTGTGTTGGGGTGTTTGGCAACCTTGCTCCGGATCGCAGCTTTGGCGTCATCGATAACGCCTTCGGGATCGGAATCCGCGTGAGAAAACTGACTGGTGCCGGACAGAGTGATCTTATTACCGGCCGCATAATTGGCGGCGTTCTGCGCCAGATCCGCGCAGTATTTTTCGCGGCGCAGCTGAATACCTTCAGTAACAACATCCGTCGCCCAGGCGCGCAATGGAAAGGCCGCCTCGGAGTCTTCGCGGTAGTCAATCGGAAATTCCAGATCGTGCTCATCCAGAATGATATCCAGACCGTCAATGCTATCCGGCTGAATACGGTTGGATTTAGCGCGTAAGGCACGGATGGTGTTGTAAATCCGGAATTTCTCTTTGCCGAAAACCGGAATTTTTCCGCCTTCTTTATCCAGCTCAACCATTGGGAAAAGATGCTCAGCAACAAGTTCGGCATTGCCGTAGCCGATGGCTAACTGAGTCAGAACCGGATCAACAACACGCAGATTCGATAAACGTGACATGTAATACTCTCCTTAGACTATCTGTGTAGAACTTTCTGTGGGCGTAACGCCGGGATTTACTGATTACCGACGGCGTAGGCCGCCGTTTTGTAATCAACGTTGTTTTTCTTCATGTACGCGCGGATTTTCTTATCCATCTCAATGGATTCTTTCGGAGTGTTTTCCGCGTACTGAACAGAACCGTCACCGTCGTCTGATTCCGCCGCGGCGTCCTCGCCGGTTGCGATTTCGCCGAATTCAACGCGGGGAGGCATCGCTCCCAGCGTTTCAGCAAACACCTGGTGCAACGGTTTTGCAGCGTCCCCTTCACCGAAGTTCAGGTTTTCAACTGCCTGCAGTGCATCCAGCGCGGCAGCGATGACCGGTGCCGAGTCTTTAGCAATGCGGGTATCCGTTGCCAGCTGCTCGGCGAATGCCAGGTTCTTTTCATGTGCGCGGTCAGCGGCGTCTTTAGCGCGGGCGGCGTTGGCGTCGGCCAGTTGCTGCTCCAGCTCTTTGTTTTTTGCCTCAAGGGCGGCGGCTTCTTCAGGAGTCACGGTCTGTTCCTCTTTAGTTGATGGTTCGGGTGGATTCGGCACAGCGGCTTCCGCCTCTGAAAACTCAACGGTTATACAGTCAGCGTCTTCAGCAAATTCAACCGGGCGCAGACCTTTAATGGCCGGAGGCTGAGCGCCCAGGAAGGCGATATGTCGCAGGTAATAAACACCTGGTACCGGGTTGTGAGGGCTGGCCGGTGGGTAGAAAGACGCGGAGACTTTTTTGAACGCGCCGGATTTATGCAGCTCGGCGAAGTCGGCATTGACCTGGTGCGGGATTGCTTCCGGACCATCAGAAGCCATCTGCATAGATTGCACCCAGCCGTATGCTGGGGCGTCATGTTTCGGGTGGCCAATACACAGGGGAGCTTCGTGTTTGGCAGGATCGTAAGCGGCAACAGTCGCAGCCAGATCAGACTCGCTGAATGTCAGCTGCTGGCCCCCCATATCGATATGAGTGCCGGGTTTAAATAAAGGAATAACTGGGCTTGGCATACTGGCTCACCTTTGAAGGAGTGAGGCCAGTATCGGGGAGGGCGCGGGGTGGGTCTTTTAAAGGAATTTAAAAATAATTCGGGGGATTTTCAGCGGCTAATGCGTGCGGTGAGCATCTCACACCGAAACCTGCTGCGCAAAGCCGTTATAAAGCGCGTCATGACGCGTCAAACGCTTTTTAATAGACTTCTCCGGGCAGATGTAGCAGCAAGCCTTACAGGAGCGACTGTTGGCCGTCTGAATCACTGCCGGCGTTTATCTCTGCCTGCACTCTGCGGAGTACCGCGTAAATCCAAACTTTACTTACGTGATACTTCGCCGCCAGCTCAGCGTGATTATCGCCGGTAAATTCGCTGTAGATATCCAGGTCGCGCTGGCGCAGGCGCATACGGGTATTACTGCCGAAATACAATTGCTGGCCGCGCCAGTTTCGCTCAAGAGTTTCGATAACGCTCAGCGCCATGGCGTCAGACGCGCCGCCCTCCATCCCGGATTGGCGGCCGGCCGCGGCTACGGTCTCAAACAGATCCATCAGCATTTCAGGCGCATCGCGCATCATTTTACGTGGGTCAGTCATGGCCGCCTCCTGTTGTCAGGATTCCTGTTGCTTCTTTTTAACCCGCTTTTGCCACTGCTTCAGCGATTCGATCAGGCGGATCAGTGTCGCGTTATCACAAAACTCGGGGGCTTCAAAATCTCCGCCGGTCTGGCGGCGGACATAACTACGCAACGCGGCGTCGGAGGCATCGCGTAAAATTTCGTCTTTGCCCATGTCGCGCCAGACGGCTTTCAGTTTATCCAGCAGGTCGGCGGGCGTACCGTTTTTGTTGCTCAACCGGGAACTTGTACTTTTACCGGCTTTCGGGCGGCGGGTTTTAAATCCGCGTTGCTTCATCGCCTCAACAACTTTATGTAGATCCATCACACCCATATCCGCCGACGAGGTTTTACCCGTCGCGGATTTGAGCAGCGCCCGGTAAGTATCGTCATCCAGGCCGAGCTGAGATTTTCCGATATGAATCTGGGCTTTGAGTTTGTTAGTGGCAGTCATATGGCCTTCTCAAACTTGCTACACCGGGCGCTTGGCTGGACTCGGAGAGTTACGACATCTCCAGCAACTCGACAGTGATCATCCCACATTCGATCAACATACTGGTTTTCGTCTTCGCCGTGATATTTGCAATTTTTACAAGCGGGTGCGGGCTCTTCCGTATAGCCAATTTCTTTTTTAATTTCATCAGTCAAACTCATAATGCCTCCAATCGCTCACGTTTCGTTCCTGCCATTCCACGATTTAACTGGGCCTCTTTTCCTTTTTTGTAGCCCTCATTCTGAGATTTCCAATCATTGCCTTGAGATTTATGCTCTTTCGGTTTCGACTGTTGCAGATTTTTATGATGCTTGTTTTTATATTCAGCTATCAACGACTTATGCTTATCCGGTATCGGGCTTATAAAGTCTGAGACTACTGAATAGATGGCAACAACCCATTGCTCAGCGAATAGATCGCCACGGCGGCTCTTTGTCGCAGGCTTACAGCGTTTCTGCTTGCGTACATGCTCAGCCCGATCGCGGGTCAACTGACGACGCAGCACGTCGTATGCGTAGCTTGCGACCTCTGGTGCCTCTTCAATACCGATAAACTCAACTTCGGTTTCTTCATAAAAAAATCCAGATTTAAAAATAGCTTCCACAGAAAAGGCTTCGCAGATAACGCCAACGAGCATGTGTTGCCATTTTGGCGGTTTCTGAGCGCGGCCCGCATTTGCACGGGCAGACTTAACACTGAGCAGGTCTATATCCTGTTCCGACAACTTATGCGCTGCCATTAACTTCTGAGCCTGACGCAACGCTGCTGCTGCCTCGTGCGGATTACTGCTTTTGGCAAGAGCCAGGCACTTGCGGATCTTCTCAAGGATTTTTCGTTTATCAGACATCGCAGCTATCTCTTAATGAGTGAGTTTGATTTCAGCTTTGTGTGAAGCACCGTTCCATCTTTCGAAGAATGCTTTGGGTGATTGATTCAACATTCTGAACGACACGATGGCCCCACACTCACATTCACTGAACATTGCGCCGCTAAATCTGTTTCGGGAAAACTGAACCTTTAACGACCCGCAGAACTTGCACGGCTGAATGGTCACTTCAACAATGTGATCGTTACTCATCGCTATCTCCATAGAACTCACTCAAATTAACCAGTCCGAATTTACCCGGTCTGTAGCCGTCACCCTCCGGCTCCGCCATTTCGACCAGGAACCAGCCTTTTGGTAAATCACAGCAGCTGGATTTCTTGTCGATACATTGCTCCGCTTCGTGAATCAGCCACTCGTCCTCTTCTTCCGGGTAATTCTTGCGGTAGGTATCTATTGCATTAATAACCACTGCGCCCATTTCGTCTGAATCGGTAACGTGATTGATAACGATGGAGGCATACACGATGGTGTAGGTATCCGGCAGACCAAGCTGTTTAGCTGCTGACAGCTCTGCTTCTTTCTTAAACATACTCACCTCACAATGCTGTAAAGCCGCCGCAGCGGCGGAAGAAGTCCATAAACACAATCAAACCGCTGATCTCTTTGCCAGGCATAAACCAGCCTTGCGGGGGCGTCCAAAGCTCCAGGGCTTTGGCGCAGGCTTCCGCTTGTTCCGGCGTTGCCTCCAGATCGTTTGCGCTGATCTCCCTGGGGTCGCCCAGGATCTTTTTCAGTGGGCCGTTATGCAGCACGTAAAAAGTACCGTTCGCTACGTTGATATCCGGCACATGTGGATTATTGGCTTTCAGCTGGACGCTCATACCCGCCTCCCAGTGCTGCAATATCCAATGGGATTGGACGGTATTGCTCGCTGTCGTTAACGCGCTCATAAACGCGCACATACACGGTATTGCCGCTGACGGTAATACTGTCTTTTAATGCTTCGCAGGCTTTTACCCAGTCCGGATGGGTGATGTCATAGCGCAGCAGCCCCAGCAGATCAGCCGTGCGTAACTGGCCGCCACGGGTTGTTCGGAACGCACCATCAATCAGCTTGCGCAGGTCGCCATCCGTACTTGAAGTCACGTCATCAAGGTACTTGCTAAACAGCTCTTTGGCGGCTTCCAGTTCAACGCCGAAGCTGATCTTGTCAGCATAAACGCGCTGGATTTTGTAGCGGCCATCGTACGTTGTCATCGACACGCCGCCTTTTTTACCGCCAATGGAGACGCCGTATTTTTCAGCACCCACAGCAATAACATCGGCCATGTCATTTAATGCGCCACGCTTAAATTTGAGCAGTGCCATCGACAACCGCTTAGCCTCTTCGGCGTAATCGCGCACCACCTGGTCCTGGATCTTGTCGATCTCTTTCACATTATCTTCGCGCACCAGGTCTCCGCGACTGTTTTGCATGTAACCGTCAGGGATTTGATTGGTCATGACTTTTTCTCCCGTTTTAAATCCTGATAGGTATCGCTGCCACACTTCGGACAGGTTGATACTGACCAGCCGCATTTCTGCATTTTGTCAATACGATCGGACATCATGTGTTTTTTACGGCAGCGGCAGCACTTCACTTCATACTTCGCGTCGTCAGCCTCTTTCTGCAGTCGCTTGATGCGACTGGCAAGACGCTTCATAACGGTCGGCTGGCAGCCGGCTACTTGCATTGCGTCCAGACATTGCTGGATGTTGAATTTCTTCAGAGTGTCCAGGCGATCGGTAACGGAGACCGAGCCACTGGGCTTAAACGGATCAGGCATTTTCCGTCTCCTTTACTGCTTCGATTTCATAGTTCAGAACACGCCAGCCGCGATCAGGGTTTGCCGGATTAAAGATCAGCGGTTGCGAACCAACGGCAATGCGATCGACTTTAAATCCTGTCCAGATCCGGCGCTGATATGGGCGGCTGTCGATCACTTCGTTGTCGTCATTAAGGTCCCATTCCAGAAAGTCCTGGCCCTGGTCTTCAAATATGATTGTTTTCATTTTTCACCTCGGGTACTACGCACGTCGGTTAATATTTCACGACAGCGGATGACGCCGCGCTGCTGTTTCAGATAGGCGTTGCAACGCTCTGGTTTCACCGGTGATTCAATACGCACCGGGCCGCACTTCGGGCACTGACCGATCCAGACGGTTTTATTTTCGTTCACGTTTTCCAGCTCCAAAGATTGTTGATTGGTTTCCGGTTCCGGATGCGTTCTTCCGAAGGTTTCCCGCATCGCTTTCAACCAGGCCTTGTAAGCACAGCCTGTACGTTCGGCGAACGGATAATGCTGACTGCAAAACTTTTTTAATTCCGGTGTGCTCAGCTCAGGATTTTTCAGCCGTTGTTTTTTAATAACGGCGAGGCTTCGTTCATACCAGCTCATGGTGGCCCCCTGACTCTTATTGCCTGTTCGTAATCAATAACTACGCCGCCGCGCGCAGGCGGGTTTTGGCGGCGGTTTTCTTTACCGGCTTGATGTTCAAATCAGGTTGGGAGTTACCGCCACGTCCTGCGGCGGGCTCCCCAGCGGGTGCTGTTTTAAAAATCGTGCGCGTTGTTAAAACGACCAGGCATTGCAGCAGGCATAGGGCGAGCATCTGCATACCCAGCGGTAAATAAACGCTGAGCGCGGCCGGCGCGGGCGCTGTTGATTCGTTCTGCAGATCCGTCAGATCCTGACGGGCCGCTGTAAGTTGCCGCTGGGTATCCGCGATTAATTCGTACCAGCCGGCGCGGGTCTGACTGTTGGCGTTGTATTGCGCCAGGGAGGCTTCCAGTGATGTGATACGCTCCCGGGCGGCCTGAGTACGCTGCGACAACGTATCGGCGGACTGTTGTGCGGTTCGCTGTTCATCCAGTACCGGCCCGGCCAGATCGTAAAGTGGCGCAATTAACGCCAGCCCGGTTGCGCAGACGGCAATACCGTTGCGTAACCCGCTACGTGATGACCACAGCCAGATTGCGCCGGCCTCAATGACCAGGCTCCACAGCCAGCCGGTCGCCGGATCGTATTGCGTCCACCAGTTCATGGCGTGACTCTGCAGTAACACGACGGCTCCAGTCAGCAGCATCAGCGCCGGCACTTTTTTGAGAATCGTCTTAATCAGTGGCATAAGATTTCCTCCCATTGGAGTACGCAGGTTTCCCACATGGCTCTGACGATCTTTTTACCAACGCGGGTATTGGTGGCGATAATCCGTACACCAGGCACATCGGTTGCTTTTCCAGTTTCCAGCGTCACGAACTGGTCCGCGATGCTGATGACGTGAACAGGTACAGAGTGTTCCATCAATACCTTGAGGACATCGCTCGCCTGGGCCAGACCACAGGCGACCAGGTAGTTACATTGGTTCGCGTTTCTGTTCATGCGCGGACCTCCCACTCTATGCGGCACTTCTCCAGCTTTGCCTGCATACGGCTGATCATTCCCGTCGGGGTACCACGTCTGCTGTATTGCGCACCTTTCAAGTTGTTTACGGCAGCGCATGGTTGGACGGTCATGACCGGCCGGGCGCGGTTCAGGTCTATTTCAATGATGGATATCCCCATTTTGTTCAGTCGGGCCATAGCGGCGGCAACAGCAATCAGGCGTTCTGAATAGATCGAATTAATAGAGGCCATGTCACACCGCCTTAACGATATCTGCAGTGACAGTTGGCGCACCGATATCCGCGGCCATGTTCATTGCGGCAATCAGTTGGTTACCGATTGCCAGCGGGTACAGCAGGCTGATACTTCGGCCGGCACGGTCGCGGGAAGGTACTGTCAGTTTCGCGCGCAATGCATCAATGGCGGCGGGGTCCACAACATCCGTAAGCTGCTTTCCGGCGCTGGTGAGGCGATGCGCCAGATAGCCTTCAAGGTTGTTGTCGAGAGGTTCCAGGGTGATCATTTCAATGCGCTGCACCACCTCGCGCACGTCAGAGCGGTTTTCAGCCAGCTTCTGACTCAGCTCTGTCTGACCAATCAGCACGATGCTCAGCAGACGGTTAAATCCGTCTTCCAGTTCGTAAAAGCGCTTCAGGTGCTTAAGCGTCGGGATGCTCAAACCGTGAGCCTCCTCAATGATCAGTATGTGGCGGTTACCCGCACGACGAGACTCTCTCAGTACCCGGTGCAGCTGGGCGTAGCGGGCTTCGGCGGTCTGGCAGATACGGGCCTGCGGGTCGACCGTGCGGATAATCGCTGCGGCGATGTCAGACGCTTTCAGGGTTTTGCCTTTCTTATCGTTATCTTCGAGCCCAAGAACATAAGGTTCGATAACGGTAATCGGCAGGGCTTCCCGGTTAATACGGTCGAGCAGATCCCGGCGAAGCGTACTTTTCCCCGCGCCGGATTCACCGACAACTGCGATAAAGCGTTCGCTATTGATAGTCTGTGCCAGGGCGGCACGGACGTAACGAACATCCGGGGTGTCATACACCTGGGCGGCGTCGGTCAATTCACCGAACGGATCGGTGAATAACTGGAAGTGCCTCTTAGTGGCTGGATACAGGGGTTGTTTACGCAGTAACATATCATTCTCCTTGGGTGATGCCGCGTTTCCTTCTTGGTCGTTGGGCGCGGGGTCAAACAGGGATGCCAGCGTTAGCGCGCTGGCACCTCTTTCCTGCAGCAGCTCAGCAATGCGCTGCTGCAATTCTTTACGGTCGCGGCTGGCCGGCCAGTTGCCGTGATTGCAGATGGCACTCACCGCAGACCGGCTGATGCCAATTTCATCGGCCAACGTCTTGCGGGTGATGTGTAGGTTTTCCAGGGCGGTATTCAGCATCAACATGCGTTGTCTCCACGTTTTGCAGTTGCGTTACCATTCCACTCCTGTGTCAGTTCACTGATTTCCGACTCAGGCACCCCGTCCGGATAGCGGCGGGTGATTTCGGCGTAGTGAGCTGAAGTCCATTCGATGTGTTGTTTCAGCTGCAGAGCGGCTTCCGCATGCGTCAACATGCGGTCTGCGATGCGGCGGTCTTTAGTTGCCGGGTGGGCGACACCGCGGCGGGGCAAGACGGCAACGTCCGGCAGGTTTTCGAAGTGCTTGTATGGGTCGATACGTCCGCCGAACGGTACGGTTTTGGCTTTGGCTGCCTGTTGCGCCTGTTCATCGGTATCCACCTCATAGATACGGCGCTGGATGGCCTTTCGGTTGGTATCCAGTTCGGTGTCGGCCATCGGTTTGAATTCGCGTCCAATCAGCGGTGCATCGGTTTCAAAGCCGTGCTCGTTCACCTCCACTTTCTCGATCGGTTGCAGCAGTTCCTGACCATCGACATAAGTGGCAACGTAGGCGGTATCCGGTTGCAGCGGATTGACTGTGATGGCCAGTTTTTCACCGATGCGAACACCGTGAATACCGGATACGTCGTACAGGCTGCCTTTGAATGATACCCGCAGATCGTCGCGTACTTTCTTCTCTTCCGGCTCCCTGGTCAGCAGTTCACGGGCCATTTCTATGTTGACCAGGCGAAGCTGGAACCGGGTGATTTCCATCCAGACATTCAGGCGGGTTTTACCGTGCCGACTGTGTTTTTGTGTTGAGTTGTACCAGCGGCAGAACTGGCGGGCTTTTTCGTTAATCCACTGGATATCCGGGACATGGGTAAATTTAAAGCCGACCTCAAATTTGGTTTCGACAATATTGTGATGAACTTCGACCTGCCCCGTCGCGCGGGCGTTACCCACCGAGTGAACAACCGGGTTAATGCTCAGAGCACGCAGGAAGCGCTTGAAGGTTTTGGTCGCGGCTGAACCCGGATCGTAGTACAGGTGAAAAGGTACGCCGTACAGGGCCTCACCTTGCTTTTCGCGCATGGCTTCCAGCAGGCTTTCGCCCAGGTTGGCAATGCTTTCGCCACCGGCTACGTACCAGCAGAAAACAGCGCCACTGGTGTGGTCGGTAATCACATAGCGAGTGAGGCGCTGGCGTTTAATTTTTTCAAAGTTACCGGGTTTGTTTTTGTAAAACTCTCCGGGAGCCATGTCTTTCAGGCCGTCTTCTGGCACATAGAATAATGTGCTGATAGAGGCGTCGATTTCCCACACATCGTTCGGGTGAGCGCTGCGCTGCTGACGACTGGGCGCCGGCCGACGCAGTTGATCCGGGTGCAGGCCGTATTCACGCAGCGCGCGGGCGCAGGCGTTTTCAGACAGCGGGGTAAATTCGCCGGTATTTTCGTCAACCCGGCCGGCTTCAATCATGCCGTTAGCGCGCAGCACCTCCAGCGCGCCACGTACAGTAGCGAGCTTTTTATTGTTAGCGCGGTAGCTTTGCATCATGTAGGCGCTCAGCGTCTGAGCGTCGCCTAATGACAGCACCATTTTGCCGGCGTCGGCGCGCTGCTTACGGCTCTTTTTCAGGCCAAGCGCCTCTAACTCTCGATACAGTGTTGCCATAGATACCCCCAGACGATCAGCCAGGTCTTTCAATATTTGTTGCTTTTTGCCGTGCCCGGCGGCTTCGGCAGCCCGCCAGGCATCAACCAGCATTTCAGCGGGCAGCGCCATATCAGGCCTCCGGATTCCAGCCTTCGGTATTGATCAGCGCGAAGGCTTCGCGCAGCTCCTGCAATTCACGTTCGATCTGGTTTAACTGGCCAACCAGAATGTCGTCCGAGTTACCACCGCCGAGGGCATGATGGTCGGCTATCTGGGTCAGGCATTTGCGGTAGGTTGTTCCCAGGGTCTCGGTGATTTGCTGGGTTAACGTGGTGACTTCGGTCAGGCTTTGGCTGAGCAGCTCATCCGGTGTATTCAGGCGGGCGGCCTTACCATCCAGCTTGGTGTGCAGTTGGTCTATTTCGCCGTTCTTTTTGGCCAGCAGCTTGTCTTTGGCTTCGTCCTTGGCTTTGGCGTCGCGCAGCTGTTTGCGCAGCTCGGAACAACTCATGCGGTCGATTTCGTCCAGGGCGATACCGCGCACCGAACCTGCGTATTCCAGTTCTTTGATTTCTTCATCATCCAGAACCAGCATTTCAAAAAGCTTGGTCTTACTCAGCTTTTCCAAATGGTGCGTTAACGCACCATTTGAAAATTTCAGCGTCGCCTGCATGGTGCGCTTTACCAAGGTCTGCTCCAGACCAAGCCGTTGGCAGCGCTCCATAAATTCGCCGTGCTCGCACTGCTCTTTCAGCAGTAATAAACGGGCACCCATACCAAACAATTCGGCGGCGATGCGGGCGCGGGCATCGGCAATACCTGCTTCTAATGCATCGGGATGCATTGAGCCGTCGTAGCGCAGCTGGGTGGCCAGCGCCTTGGCGTTTTCTGCCTGTTCAAGCGACACCTGCACCATCTGATTGGCGGCGGCACTTACAGCCGGGTTAATTTCGAGTTCGTCGTGGTCGATGACGGTGGTTGGATTCTGTTTGCGGGCCATGATGGTTTGTTCCTCAGTTAACAAGTGTGGTCATACGGGTGCGCAGCTCGGCTAAGCGCTGCTGGGCTTTATCGAATTCGTGCAGCACGTTCATCGCCCGCTGGGCTACGCGGATGCTGGCGCGAATGCGGTTGGTTTCTGGTATGCGTTCGGCCCAGCCTGTTGCCTCCAGCGTGGCCACGTAGCGGCTTACGTTGGGTGCGGTGTAACCAGTGGCCTTGCAGATGTCTGATGCGGTCAGGCCATGCACCGTATGGCGCAGCAGCAGATCCAGAACGTTCAGAATGCACTCGGCTGATTTGTAGGTGCTCATGGCGATCCTCTATTGCACCAGCAGGTTCTGGTTAATCGTATTGCCCAGCTCGCGCAGGATGGCGCGGGTTTTCTGGCCCCAGGGTTCTCCGGCGTGCCCGCCTGCGTGGCGGTCCACCACATTCAATACGGTGCTGTATTTAAATCCGTGCGCTTCACTCCATGCTTTCAGGGTGGTGCCCTGGTCGTAGAGGGCGCGTTTTACGGCTGCGGCATCTGCTTTGCTCATGGTGTAAACTCGCTTTAGTTTTGGTTAATTGGCTTAGGTTGGGTTTAGTATGGGATTCATTTGAATCCCTGTCAATTAAAATTTGGGGTTCTTATGGATTCATTGGGTGATCGTTTAAGAGAAGAGCGCGAGCGATTAGGTTTGTCTCAAGAGGCATTTGGTGAGATTGGCGGTGTAAAGAAGCTGGCCCAGAGGAACTATGAGAAAGGAAATAGACAGCCTGATGCATCGTATCTGACTGCTGTTGCGGCTATCGGCGTTGATGTGATGTATGTACTGACCGGTCAGCGGGGTGCACCTGCGCAGCCAGCGTTGTCACGCCGTGAGGCCGCGCTGGTTGATAACTACCGCCACTGCGCTCAGGAGGATCAGCAAGCCATCGACCGGGTGGCACTGAACGCGGCAAAAACGCAACCGGATTTGCTGAATAAAAAACAGGATGTTAAAACTGCGTCTTAATGTTGGTGTTTGTTGGATAGTGTTAAATTAAGGAAGGAATTCAGGGAGGAGTTATGTTCAGAATAATTTTAGTCAGTGGCATGTTGCTACTTCGCAGTAATGCCTGGTCCGGCGCTTACTATGTGTGTACCGATACTGACGGCAAAAAGACATTTCAAGATAAGCCGTGCTCAGAGCAGGGATCGGTCAGTTCGGAAAAGCGCGAATATACACCGCAACAATCCTCGGAAGCAGGCCAGGTACCAGTCAACAATAAGTTGGTTGAGGAGCTATTTGCTTCTAACAGGCTCCGTGAAGTAGAGCGTGAAATCAAAAAATCAGAGCGTGCGATTGATAACTACAGCAATGCGATGACTAACGAAGTGTCTGCTCTTAGAAGAAAAAAGCAACGGGCAAACAATAATCTGGCTGGCGCTCAATGGGAGACCAGCATCAGCAATGAAATGACGGCCATCACTAACAAATATTCAGCATTGATTGAGACAGAACGAGACAAATTAAAAAGACTCAGGGATGAACGAGCTGAACTGAAGAAAGGAAAATGAGTGTTATGAGTGATGCAGAAGATAAGGCTAAGAAGGTCATTGAGCGAATGAATGCTACCTGGGTAAAGGTTGGCCGATCACAGTATGAAGCAGGCATTGGAGCCGCTGTACTTGCATTGATAGAGCGAGGAGATTCTCTTACCGCAGAGTCTATTATCGGCTATCTGCAGCAAGAGATTGAGAGTGGAGCAGAACTTATTATCCGCAGTCGGAATGAAGCTGCTGAAGAAGCGCTGCTGGCGGCAATGCAGAAAAACTGCCAATAATCGCAGCCAGAAACAGGCAGTCTTCTTCGCTGAAGGAGGACGGTAGTTCGTCAATCATTTTGTGCAAAGCAGCTTTGGCTGGTGTGGCTGAAGTCGATGATTTTTCATTCTGACTCATTGTCGTTTTCCTCTTTCTGAATACGTTCTGGTAGGGGAATTACAACATACAATGTGCCAGTAACTACGGAGGCCGTATGATGACTTCCAGCTCTTCTGCGTATTCCCGCATCAGCCGTTGGCGTTTGACTAACGCGCGGTACGTTTCATCACTGAGGCACTCCAGCTCCATCGGCTGAATAATCGGCAGCGCCGGGCGCGCCGGTAGTGGCAGCGCGATCATCTGGTATTGAGCTTTCTGCGTTGTTGAACTGCAGCCGCTACCAGTGATCGCTAAAATGATCACGGTCACCAGTGTTAAGCCTGGCTTCTTCATCGGCTTGCTCCAGCTGTTGTTGTTTCTGTAATTGTTCGCGGGCCTGGTTAATCGCGGTCAGCTGCTGTGTTGCGGCTTCGGCTTGATCGGCACGTTCTTGCGCTGCTTCAGCCTTTTCCTCGGCCGTGCGGGTACGCCAGTACATGGCCAGCATGGCACCCAGCACAGCCAGGTAACGCCACAACTTACTGAGTAAATTATTCACGCACGATCTCCGGTTCTGAATAATGGACGGTTGGATCTCTGATTCGTGTCAGGCTTTTTTCCGTGTATTCCCGGCCAACCCAGGCACCCAGTATCCCCACGGCTGCCAAACCAAAATCAGCGGCGTTCATATCTGGAATTATCCCGAATGGTGTGCTCAGTCCGGCGACTAGAAACTTGATGATGAGCACCAGCCAGCTGATGGCCACAAAAAATAGTGTAACGCTTTGCTTTCCTCGTGCATCGCACAGGGTTGGTACTGTTCTCATTATTTGCTCCGATTAACGATAGCCAGCGCTCGCTCCTGAGTATGGAGACCTTCCACGTACACCGTTTTGGGTTTTCCCCAGAGCTTCGGCACTTTGACTGCGGTTAATACCTGGTGGCGTGCATGCCCCCGGCGCAGGGGCGCGGATATATGCACCCATTCTCCGAATTCCAGAATCATTTGGTCGTAGTCGATACGCCCCATGATGTCTTCAGCTAATTGCATCGGGGTGATGCCGGCGGCGGTTATGTCGGCTGCTAACCCCTGTATGTGCTGAGAGGTCTGTACGCCACCAATTTCTTTATTAACGGCAGGGCTTCGGTAACCCGACGAAACGGTAATAGGCCGACCTGTTAAGTCGCGCACAGGTTGCAGAACATCGTTACACAGGCGATGTATTCGGGTGTAAATCACGCCTCCGATACGCACGCTGTTGTCCAGGCCATACCGCGCAGCTGTTTGGCTGCGGGTAAATTCGTCCAGGTAGAAATTTTCAGACAGTTGATGGCGTTCCATTACATGACTAACCCCTCTCCGGTGAGTGTTTTATCTCAATGGGTGTGGTCAGTTTGAACGTCGTTCCTTAGATGATCTTTTAAAGGAGTTTAAAATAATCGGATATTACTGATGGGTACACTTAACGAGTACTTATCAGAGGTTACCTCATGGAATTCATAGGCGCACTGAAAGATTGGTGGATGCCGCTAATCACTATCATCAACTTTATTGCGGTATGGATTGCCTGGTCGTTTCGTAAAGCAACCGTCAGCCCAAGTGATCTTAAGGATTTTACTGCAGTGATATCTGAATCCCTTCAGAAATTGGAAAACGATTTAAAGGGACAGCAGAGCCATCAGGATAGCCTGCTAGCTGAACAGGATCGGCGATTAGTTAAAGTGGAAGCGGAGCTGAAACACCTTCCCCGGCATAAAGATTTTGAAGATATTCATACCAGAATTGGTGGAATATCACGCTCATTATCAAAGGTTGAGGGGGCCATGAATACGATGAATCAGCAAAGCAGCCTGATTTATCAACACCTTTTAGATCAATCCAAGGGGAGAAAATCATGAATTTCTCAGACCGGGTGTCTGCCCGCGAGCGGCTGATTATCCTACAGCTGTTAATGCAGGACGCTGACAACGCAGTTACGGAATATGAACTGAAGCAGTCTATGGCGGCGGTCGGCCAGACGATTTCAGGACAGGATTTGAAAGACCAGTTGCGCTGGTTGGAGCGCCAATGGCTGGTAAAACTGGAGCCATCGTTGTTGGACAGCACAGGCATGATTGTCCGCATTACTGAGCGTGGCGCGGATGTTGTCAGTGGCGCGATGTCTGTTGATGGCATTGAGAAACCACGCAAAGAGGTATTCTGAGATGGGCCGTCAATCCAGCATTAAACAGTTAGCGCCGGATGTGCTGGAGAAGCTCAACGAATTATTGCGCGATCCCCGTATTACGCAATTAGAGGCTACAGCCAGGATCAATGAAATCCTTCAGGAGCGCGGCGATGATCCTATAACTAAATCGTCTGTTAATCGCTACAAATTGGATATTGATCAGGTCGGTAAGGCAATCCGGGAAAGCCGGGAGATGGCCGATATCTGGATCGGTAAGCTGGGTGCTGCACCACAAAGTAAGGTGGCCAACCTTACGTCGGAGATTATCCGTAACTCGCTGATTGATTTATCGCTGGCGATTCAACGCATCACGATGGGTGAGTCTGACCCAGAGGTTGTCGCGGGTGCCGTTAAGATGGTTAAGGATTTAGCGTTTAGCCATGAGAAGCTGGAAAAAGCTGTCAGCGAAACCACGAACCGTGAAGCCAAAATTAAAGAGCAGGCCCGACAGGAGGCATTGCAGGAAGCGGCGAAAAACGCTGAAGAAACCGCGCGCGCTCAGGGTATGGATGAAGACCAGGTGGCGTTCTGGCGTAACAAGGTTCTGGGGGTTTAACCCATGGCGATCAAGCCGCGCGCCGACACAATCCGCTGCCTTGAATGGGATGAATTGCCCGCCAGTGCGCGCAACATTCCCGACGGCTTTAACCCTGCTGCTGAAGGCGTTTTGATGAAGCACCAGGTGAAGTGGTTACGCATCACTGCACCTATCAAGGTGTGCTCAAAAGGCCGCCGAACTGGGATTACCTTCGCCGAAGGTTTGGATTCACCGCTAACCGCTGGCGCAACGAAAGCGGCTGGCGGTATGGATGTTTTTTATATCGGCGATACCAAAGAGAAAGGTCTGGAATTTATCGGCTATTGCGCGAAGTTTGCAAAAACCATTGCGCAGGCACAGGCCGGTGGTATGTCGGAAATTGAAGAATTTCTGTTTGAAGATCAGCAGGAAGACGGCACCACTAAGCACATTACCAGCTACCGGATACGTTTTGCCAGCGGCTTTAAAATCGTCGCGCTGTCCAGTAACCCGGCAAACATCCGTGGTCTGCAGGGTAAGGTCATTATTGATGAGGCGGCATTTCACCGTAACGTTGCAGCGGTTATTGATGCTGCAACTGCATTGCTCATCTGGGGTGGTCGTGTATCCATCATCAGTACGCACAACGGGCGTGCGAACGCATTTAATGGCCTGATTAAAGATATTGAAGACGGCCGTTATGGTGACAGTGCAGAGGTATTTACCTGCACGTTCGATGACGCGGTAGCCAACGGGCTGTATGAACGTGTGTGTATGATGAAAGGCGAAAAGCCAACCATCGAAGGCAAAAAGCAATGGTATGCCACCATCCGTAATGCTTACGGCCCACGTAAAGCTCAGATGCGTGAAGAGCTGGATGCGATCCCCCGTGACGGCACCGGTACCAGTATGCCTGGTATCTGGATTGATAACGCCATGCCGGATAAGCCTTACCGTCCTGTGGTTCGTCTGGCGCTTGCAGATGACTTTGCTCAGAAGCCTGTAGATGAACGTGAAGACTGGGCGGCTGACTGGATCAGACGTTACATCGACCCGGTATTGGCACTTTGCACACCAGAGCATTTGCATGTATTCGGCCACGACTTTGCCCGGCACCGTGACTATTCCATTTTCGCTCCGCTGGCTATTGAGCCTGGACGGCAGCGTTATTGCCCGTTTGTTTTTGAAATGCATAAGGTGCCAACGCGACAGCAGGAACAGATTATCTGGCACATTCTGGATCGTTTACCGCGATTTTGTGGTGGTGCGATGGATGCTACAGGGTCTGGTGAAACACTGGCTGAATATACGGCGGATAAATATGGAAGCGGCATGATTGCACAGGTAAAGCTGAACCGCGCCTGGTACGGCAGCTGGATGCCAAAAATGATTCAGCAGTTTGAGGACGGCACGATCATTGTTCCGAAAGATCAGGATCTGGCGAATGATCTTCGTGCGATCGAAGAAGTGGACGGCATACCTTTGGTGAGCAAGCAGCGCCGGCAGGATTTAAAAGATCCGGACACGTATCGACATGGCGACTTTGCCCCGGCGCTGGCTCTGGCCGTTTTTGCCAGCATTGAAATGCGACAAGGGCCGGTAGAGGTGGCCAGCCGCCACCGCCGGCAGACGGAAGATTTACTTGAGGGTTATGTATGAGTAACGGCATCTGGATTAGCCCTGATCAGTTTGTGCAATTTGGTGAGAAGAGTCAGGGGTTTTCTGACCACATTGTGACCCGCGATCGGGCACCTGATTTTTCTGGCCTGGGTAGTTACCTGCCGAACCCTGACCCTATTTTGAAGGCTCAGGGTAAGGATGTGTCGGTCTATCGCAGTTTGCGCGGGCATGCGGCTGTTGGTGGTGCTATTCGTCGCCGTAAGGCCGCTGTAACCGCGCTGGAGTTGGGTGTTAAGCGAGGTAATGCATCGGCACGCGTTGAGGCCAATATTAAGGCTATTATCGACGATATCGACGTCGTGCAGTTCACACGCGATGTGCTGGAAGCGACTTTATATGGGTACCAGCCGATTGAGCTGCTGTGGAAGAAAGGTCATCGCTGGACGGTACCTGGTGAGTTAATTGCTAAGCCGCCGGAGTGGTTTACATTCAGTACCAAAAACGAATTGCGGTTCCGAAGCCGTCAGTCCCCCCTGGAAGGTGAGCCGCTGCCGGAGCGTAAATTCCTGCTACCGCGCAACGATGCAACGTATCAGAATCCGTGGGGTGTCGCTGATCTGAGCATGGTTTTCTGGCCGGCGACCTTTATGAAAGGCGGTCTGCGTTTCTGGGTTCAGTTCGCGGAAAAATACGGCACGCCCTGGCTGGTCGGTAAGGTTCCCCGCAATACCAATCGTTCGGTGAAAAATGACCTGGCCGCGGATTTGGAAGCCATGATTCAGGATGCGATCGCAGTGGTACCGGATGATTCCAGCGTCGATATCATTGAGGCTGGATCAAAAGCCGGTGCGGCCGACGCCTATGAAAAGCTGCTGAAGTATTGCCGTTCAGAAATCAATATCGCGCTGCTCGGACAGAACCAGACCACGGAATCGAACAGCACGAATGCCAGTGCAACTGCGGGCCTTGAGGTTGCGGATGACCTGCGCGATAGCGATGCGGGGCTGGTATGCAGCACCATGAATACTCTGATGGAGTGGATCATGTATGCCAATGGGATGTCCGGCCCTGCGCCAAAATTTGATATGTGGGAGCAAGAGCAGATTGATGATGTGCAGGCAAAACGCGACCAGGCGCTGACCGGTGCAGGCGTGCGCTTCACCAAAAAATACTGGATGCGCACTTACGATCTGAATGAGGACGATCTGGAAGATACCGTGAAGGTTGAACCAGCGGCTTCGGCATCAGGTGTTCAGTTTGCCGAAGGTGACGCAGATAACAATCCGGTACACAAACGGACGACTGAGCTGTCAAAGCAACTGATGCAGGCCGCTGCGGATCCTCTTCGTATCTGGCTGGAAGTTATCCGTGGTTTGGTGGCCGCTGCCGGTAATCTGGATGCATTGCATACGCAGCTGCTGGAAGCGTATGAAAGCCTTGATGCTGAAAGCATGACGACGCTGTTTGAGTCTGGATTTATGGTGGCTCAGGCGCGCGGTATTGAAGACGTAGCGACTGAAGCCGGTCAGTCTATGGGGTATGCCTTCGCCGAACCAACGGCGGTGTTTGCCGAGCAGCTGGCGGCACTGCAAATTCGTTTGCAGAATCTGGTGCCAACAAAGCGCTGGACGGATCTGAAGGGAAACGCGCACGACCGGGCTTTTGTTGTCGCCGGAGCGATGAAGGCAGATCTGCTTAATGATCTGGCCGGCGCCGTTATGAAATCCATTCAAACCGGCGGAACCATTGAATCGTTCCGATCTGACTTTGACGCCATCATTGATCGGACTGGCTGGTCATACAATGGTGAGCATAACTGGCGTACGCGGGTGATCTATTCCACAAACATGAGTACCAGTTACCACGCGGGACGCTTATCCCAGCTCAACGACCCTGATCTGCAGGCTGTGGCACCATTCCGGATGTATCGGCATGGCGGCAGTGCTGAACCCCGCCAGGAACATTTGAAGTGGGACAAGGTAACTCTGCCAGCCAGTGATCCTTGGTGGAACACTCATTACACGCCGAACGGCTTTGGCTGCAGCTGTTACGTGATCGCGGTATCTCAGGCAACAGCAGAACGCATGGGGGGCCGTTTTGAAACACCGCCAGCAGACCTTCCGGGGGATATCGGTGAGGGCTGGGATTATGCACCAGGTGCGAACTCAGAAGAGGAGATCCGGATAATCGTTGAGCGTAAGCAGCTCCAGCTTCCTCAAGTGCTGGCCAGAGCTTATGCTGCAGCGATATGGGCTGAGCTGGGGTGGGTACGATGAGCATTAGTGTTGAAATTAATGACGGTGAAGTCGGTACCGCTCTGCAGGCGCTGTATGATGCGATCGGTAATACTGATCCGGTGCTCAAGCAAATTGGTGAAGTTCTGGTCGACAGTACGAAACAACGGTTTAAGACTGCGACTGCACCAGACGGGTCTAAATGGGAAGATAATACCGAATCGACTCTTATCAATTATGCGGCCCGCTTTAAGATATCGTTTACTAAAACTGGACGCGTATCGAAGAGCGGGCGTCAGCGCATGGCGAATAAGCTGCCCGGTACCGGTGAAACTAAACAGCTGCAAACTCAGATCTTCTACAACGTGAAGGCTGGTGTTCTTGAAGTTGGATCGCCCCTGAAATACTCAGGCACGTTTCACTTCGGTGCAAAGAAAGGACAATATGGAAAAGGCGTACCATGGGGCGACATCCCAGGCCGTGAGATCGTAGGTCTTTCTGAAGCGGATTCTGAACTCACTTTAGCTATCGTTTCCAGCTATCTAGGATTTGCATAATCTGCAACAAATTTGCAAAAGTGTTCCCGATATCCCCCCTTACTTCCCACTATCTCCCGTAATTATCGCGTAGTTCGTTATTGGAATATCTCAGTGGTGTTCAGCGGTCAGGAAATATCAAGGTTTCAAGGATAACGAGCCAGACAGCGCGAAGCGGGGAGGTAGCCCGTCCGGCGAGAGGGGTAAGTCCCCCCTATGAGGACAAGGGGACTGGGATTTTTCACAAACGTTTAAATAAAAATTTGGGGACAGCAGTGGGGCACTGCCCCGTTTTTTTATTCTGACGTCACCACCATACCCTCAGCTCAGATAGGGCCCGGCAACGCCGATCACCACTTCACAGATACCCAGCAACAGATTAATCGCAATCACCGGGCGCATATTGGTATTGATGATTTTCAGCGCGGTTTCCGTCTGTCCGGCCGCCGCGGCACGGCAGAATAATTTAAACGGCATAAAGTACATCCAGGCGAACAGAGCCACCATAAACAGACCCACGGCCTGCATCAGATGCACATACGGCGGTGCCGCTTTCATACTGCCCAGGGCAGCGAAGATTTCGCCGTAACCGGTCAGCAGGATCACGGCAATAAAAATCCACACCCAACGGAAAAAACGGGAAAAAACCTGTTCCCAGAGTTTTACCCGCTGGGCCGGTTCAAGCACTGCAAGCGATGGTCGCAGCACCATAAAAGCAAGAAAAATCCCACCAATCCAAAACACCGCAGCCAGTGCGTGAAGGGCAGGAATCAGGGACATCCAGAACATAACATCAGATCTCAGGTTATGGCTCCGCGCCTGTTTACATCAGGTAAACAGGCGTTGAAAGCCCGGTGAATACCGGTTCCTGCGGAGCTTCAGCCAGATCAGCTGGCGTATGGCAGGCCTTCCTCAATCGGCAGGGAAGGATCCCGTGACCATTCATTCCAGGAACCGAAATAGAGTTTAACATTCTCGATGCCGGCTGACTTCAGTGCCACCAGCGTATTGGCGGCACGGGCACCTTTGAAACAGTAAAGATAGACACTGGAATCTTTGCTGACACCGGCGCTGGCACAGTCCGCCAGAATTTCTTCGGCTTCCTTGAACAGCGGCACCGCACCCGGTTTCATCATGCGGTACCATTCAAGCCAGTGCGCCCCCGGCAGACGGCCTTTACGCGGACAGAAATCTTTGCCATAAGGCGAAGAGCTGCTGCCGACCCACTCATCCACATCGCGTACATCCAGCAGGACAATGCTGTCATCGTCCAGCGCCTGCAGCACATCGTCTTTATCGATCATCAGTTCATGACCGGTATCTTTCAGCGGGAAGGTTGCCGCGACCGGTGCTGCCACATCGGTGGTCACCGGCAGACCAGCAGCATGCCAGGCCTGATAGCCGCCATGCAGAATACTGACTTTCGGGTAGCCCAGATAACTCAGCAGAAAATAACCACGGCATGACTGACCGAAACCGGTATTCATGGCGTCTTCATAAATCACCGCAGTTTCTTTACCTGACAGCCCGGCGGCACCGAATGTCTGGGCAAACTTCTCTTTCAGCTCATCAATACCTTCTGCCGTGGACGTTGCCAGAAAAGTGAAAATATCGTGAATATTAACCGCACCCGGAATATGACCCGTGGCATAGGCTTCCGGATTACGGGTGTCGATAATTACCGTGGGCTCATTTTTTGCCAGTGTATCCAGGTCCTGCGGGGTTAACAGAATTGCGCTCATGTTGGTACCTCCGGTTTGTGGTTTTTCGTTCACTGAAAATCAGGCCACTGCCACGTCGGGCAGACTGTCAATAAGCGAGCGTTGCAGCCCGGCAGCTTCCTTCGTGTAACTGCCACTGAGGGCATAACCGGCAATTTTTCCGGCCACGCGGTATTCCATGCGACAGTTATCGCCATCTTCTTCCACCAGATGCCAGGCACCCTGCCCGCTCTGCATCAGATCCGGCGGGCAGACATTAATGGCCAGGCCACGGGTTTTAACGCGGATATTATTGGGCAGGAATTCAAACGGTTTGCTGTCACCGCACAACGCAGCCGCCAGGGTTTCCGCCTGACGCCGGATCGGCTCCAGATAAAAATAAGTACGGCCCATCAGCTCTGCACAATCGCCCAGCGCATAAATATGCTCATCACAGGTCTGCATCGTGTGACGGTCGGCAAGAATGCCGCGGTTGGTTGTCAGGCCGGCCTTTTTCGCCAGTGCCACAGACGGTGCCAGCCCCACCGCAGACATCACCAGATCACATTCGATTTCTTTGCCGTTAAGTAGTGTCACCCGATAAGCGTCGCCCTGTTTTTCCACCGAGCTGACGCTGGTGCCGCCATAAAAGGTAATTCCCTGTTCTCGGAAATTCTGCTGCAGACGGTTGGCCAGTGGTTCCGGTGCCAGACGGCCCAGCAGCTGGGTGCCCAGATCCACCAGCACCGGCTGATGACCGGCCGAGGCCATATCTTCGGCAAATTCAACCCCCAGCAGACCAGCACCGATCACCAGTACGCGGCGCGGACCGTTATCCAGTGTCGCGCGCAGACGGCGGTAGCTGGCCAGGTCATTAACGCGCAGCACCTCATCGGCGCCGTCACCATCCATGGCCAGACGGATCTGACTGGCACCCAATGCCAGCACCAGATCGCCGTACGCTATGTTGCCTTTTCCCGTCATCAGTTTTTTACGCTGTGCCTTAATGCCCAGCACGCGCGTATTGGCCTGCAGGGTAACGCCCAGTTTTTCTGCCATAGCCGCACCAGTGAATTCCACCAGATCATCGGCGCAGCGCCCCTGACCAATGGCCATGGATAAGGTTGGCTTCGGGTAATAGCAGCCGTCATCGGCGGTAATCAGGGTAATCGGCCGTTCGCTGTCGCGTTCACGCAGCTGCTCGACCAGCGTCCAGCCGGCATAACCACTGCCGACAACAACAATGGCATCATCACCCCCCACCTGACCGCGGGCGCGGCGTGTGCGGACCGGAGCCGCAGCCTGACGGGCCGCGGCATATTCGCTGAGCAGAATAAAATCGCTTTTACCCACCCCACACAGCGGGCAATACCAGTCGTCCGGAATATCTTCAAATTCAGTACCAGGCGCGATGCCGCTGTCCGGGTCACCTTTTTCCGGGTCATAAATCCAGCCGCAGGTTTTACAGATCCAGCGGGCGTCGAGTGGGGTGGCGTCATTCATGGGTGGCGCTCTCCAGAGTCAGTCGTTCATGAAAGCTGCAAAATCAGCAGCCAGTGCCTGAAACAGAGGATCCAGTTCATCTGCCAGGTCGTTAAGTAAATCGTTCTGCCAGGCAGAAAATATTTCCCCCGGCAGGCGGTAATTCAGCTGCAGCTGGCCGGCTGCATTGCGGAACACATGCAGGCGCAGCGGTACGTCAATGCCTGCCGCCGGGCAGGCATTCCAGAGGCGGACGGCGTAATCCGGGCGAAATATTTCATAAATCCGCTCACAGGTGGCCTGCACACCGATCATGGCCGCTTTTTCCTGGCCATTAATGCGGTTAACCAGCCGCAGGTTGTGCTTATCCAGCGCGGCCTGCATGGCCGCGTCCAGACCACCTTCGTTGTCGTTCAGCGTCAGCGTGTGCATAACCGCCTCAGCAGCCCGCCATGGCATCAAGCTCTTTACGCAGGTGCTTGATCGCCGGGGTGACGATGGCAACAAAATACGCTTCGCGTAATTTACGCTGCGCCGGCGCTTCCACCAGATAGCCGTTGGCACCGGTGTGCTGCATGGCAGAATTGGCGGCGCGCAGACAGAGTTCTGAACCCAGCAGACGGGCTTCGAGTACGGTGCGGATATATTCCGGATCCTGATTGAATGGCGTGCTGCACAATTCGGCGATGGCATCGCGCGCATCTTCCAGCTCTTCGCGCATTTCATCCGGACGGTCATCCAGATAGCAGTTAACGTGCGACAAACGCGGCTCCACTTCTTCACACAGCTGAATACAGCCATCGATCAGGCCGGTCGCCATGCCGGTCTGCAGCAGAATAAATCCGGCTTTCATTTTTTTCAGATACGGCATCAGCGGGTCACCGACGACGTGTGTTTTGGGTACGCGGACATTATCGAAATGCAGTGCGTAAGTACCGGTACCTTCCATACCCGAGAAGGTCGCCAGCTGTTTCATTTCCAGGCCTTCCCAGCTGGTATTCACCATGGCCATCACATCACGGGAATCGTCACCGGCCACTTTGAAAATAGAACCAAACCAGTGGCCTTCACCCAGGTTGGAAATCCATGGCAGTTTGCCATTGACGATATAAGCGTCATCGGTTTCTTCAGCCGACAGGTGCAGTGGTTCAATACCGGCCATATATTTCATCGGGTTGGACAGTGCGGTACCGCCCAGCGCTTCACCACTGGCCAGCAGTGGCAGCAGGTTTTCTTTCAGATATTCGTTATCGGACATCTCCACGTACCAGCAGGCGACGTCCTGAGCCCAGACCATAAAGCCGGTGGACATACATTCCCGGGATACGATATCCATCACTTTCAGTGCGGCGCTCAGGTCATATTCACCGCGGCCATTCTGCGATGGCAGATGCTGGCGGAAAGCACCGGCGGCACCGAGTGTGCGCAGCACATCAGCCGGATAAAAACCTTCACGGTCGATTTTTACCGTCAGCGGACTTAAATCATTACGGACGATGTCGCGGATACGGTCATACAGTGCTTCGCCAGTGGCAGGAGCCTGGGTCTGTGTCATTGCGGAAGTTACGGCAGTCATGGCATGTTTCCTCGTGTTTCACCGGAGAAGCAGCCATCGTTGATGTCGGGCTGCCCTGCTGTCCGGTACTTCAGAGCCGGAATAATCAATTACGCTGAGCGCCTGCAGAAACCGCCTGCCGGATAATCTGGTCAGCGGCGATACGGTTTGATGCTGTGCTCGTTTTAATAGTGCTGGCACCAGCGCCAGATGAATTCCCTATCGCAGCAACCGTGCCACCTTTAATTTTTCCTTTATATTCAATAACTTATGAAAATATCTGCGTTCCTGCCGTAAATTCCTCCACCGCCCGGAGGCTGAATGTCCGACATTGTCGGACAGCTCCGTTGACAAAGCGGATTGGCAGCCCCACGGACGCGCAAAGCGAACAAAGGTGGACAAAGTCGTCTGCTCCGCCGCCAAAGCAAACATTGCTTACATTGCCCGCAGTGAAAAACCGGCTTTTTTTCGTCGGTTTTAATTTTTCTAAATAAAATCAATAGCTTATGTTTTTGGCCTGATTTTTGGCATGTATTACCGGTAACAGGACGGTTCATCCGCCTGCACTCAGTATTTACCAAGCAGAATCGGGGAAACAGATGATGAAAGAGACGATCCGCACGGCCGCTGGCCTGCTGGCAGTAACCACGGCCGGCAGTCTGCCTGTCAGCGCCATGGCAGCAGACACTCTGGTGAATGCGATCAAAGGCGGCACCACGTCCATGCAGTTACGCCCACGTTTTGAATACGTGGATCAGGACGGTCTGGATAAGGAAGCCAACGCGCTGACCATGCGCACTCAGCTGGGCTATACCACGGCACCGCTGAACGGCTTTACCGCCATGCTGGAATTTGAAGCCGTCAACGCCATCGGCGATGACAATTACAACAGCAGTAAAAACGGTAAATCAGAATATCCCCTGGTACCTGATCCGGCAGATACTGAAATCAACCAGGCCAACCTGAGCTATTCCGGTTTCAGCAATACCGTGATTACCTTCGGTCGCCAGCTGATCGCTTATGACAATCAGCGTTTTATCGGTACCGTCGGCTGGCGTCAGAACGAAGTCAGCATGGATGCCCTGAGCATCACCAGCAAACCGCTGGAAGGTCTGACCGTTAACTACGCATTCGTCGACAACGTTAACCGCCTGTTCGGTGAAAACCACCCGGGTGACTGTGCGACCGCCGCCGCCTGTGCTGACTTTGATATGAGTTCACACCTGCTGAACGTTTCTTACGCCGGTCTGCCGTTCGGCAACATCACCGGTTACGGCTATTTTCTCGAATACGATGATCTGGAAACCCGCTCCCAGCAGACTATCGGTGTGCAGCTGAGCGGCAGCCCGGAAGTGGCGGAAATGCCACTGATCTACCACATCGAATACGCCACCCAGAGCGACTACGCTGACGGCGCCGACACCATTGATGCCGACTATCTGCATCTGTCTCTGGGTACCCAGTTTGGTGCAACCGTGGTGAAAGTTGGTCAGGAAACCCTCAGCGGTGACGGCACTTATGGTTTCTCCACGCCACTGGCGACGGTCCATGCCTTCAACGGCTGGGCGGATAAATTCCTGTCCACACCGGCTGATGGTGTGGTGGATACCTACCTGAACGTCGGCACCAAAGCCTTCGGCATGAAATTTGTGGCGGTCTATCACGACTTTTCTGCCGATGAGGGCGGCGCAGACTACGGCACAGAACTGGATCTGCTGGCAGCGAAAAAAATCTCTGAAAATCTGGCACTGGCGGTGAAATACGCCGGTTACAACGCAGACGAATACGCCACCGATACCGACAAATTCTGGCTGCAGGCTGACTTCAGCTTCTGATCACAACCAAATACCCTCTGCATAACCGCACACGGTGTGCGCACCGGGTTATGCAGAGGCTCCCTGAACCAAAATGAGATCATTATTATGTTAACCAAACTCGAACTGACCGAAATGATTATGGTGAAAAAAGCCGAGAAATCCCTGAGCTGGCAGACCATCGCCGACACTCTGGACATGTCTCCGGTATTTGTCACTTCCGTATGCCTGGGCATGAACAGCCTCAAAGAAGAACCGGCCGCAAAACTGGTTGAATTTCTGGGCCTGCCGGCAGAGGCCAAAGACGCCCTGATGGCCTTCCCGACCAAAGTCTGGGATCAGGCTGTACCGACGGATCCGCTGATCTACCGTCTGTACGAAATCGTTGGTGTTTACGGTGAAACCCTGAAAGAAGTGATTCAGGAAAAATTCGGCGACGGCATCATGAGCGCCATCGACTTCTCCATGGAAGTCGACAAGGAAGAAAATCCGAAAGGTGACCGCGTACTGCTCAACCTGAACGGTAAATTCCTGCCGTACAAATCCTGGTAAGCACCTGCTTTACTGAAAAAAACCGCAGCACCTGCTGCGGTTTTTTTATGCCCCTTCCCCAGTGCCACTGAAACGGATACCCTGCGCCACGTCATCCCGTTCAGCCCCCTCCGGGCTTATAATGCTGTTATGCAAAACAATATGAATATCCTTTTTCAGCGCCTTGCCCTTCTGCGCCTGTCCATTGCCATTGTATGGACGGTCTTTCTGACCTATCTGCAGACCCAGGACTACACCAATCTGCAGATTGCCTGGGGACTGCTGGTGCTGTATTTCCCGCTGTTACTGATCACCGGCTGGCAGGGCAGCCGCCATGAAGGCCTGCAGGGCTGGCACCTGCTGTTGCATCTGGCATTTGAGAGCCAGCTGCTGGCCGGCCTGCTGTTTTTTACCGGTGGTGCCACCAACCCCTTTATTTTCTATTTCCTGGTACTGCTGGTCGTCGGCGCCTACAGCCTGCCGGTGAACTTTTCCTGGCTGATTGCCCTGCTGTGCATTGTCGATTACAGCGTCCTGACCCAGTGGTATCAGCCACTCCACCAGCTGCATGGCCTGAGCGGTTCATCCCTGTTTGATCTGCATCTGGCCGGTATGTGGCTGACCTTTGTCATCAGCGCCCTGATTGTAGTGACCCTGATTCCGCTGCTGCTGCGGGCACAGCGCCAGCAGCAGCTGGAAATCCAGTCGCTGCGGGAACAACAGCTGAAAAACGAACAGCTGATCGGCATCGCCACGCTGGCCGCCGGCACCGCCCATGAAATGGGAACCCCGCTGATGACCATGCACATGATTCTGGATGATATTGCCCTGCAGCCGGATCATCCGCTGACCAGTCATGACCTGCACCTGCTGCGCGAACAGGTCAGCATCTGCCGCCAGTCCCTGCAGCAGCTGGCCAATGCCGGCCGTACCGCACACGAGGTGGGCAGCCATAAAGCCTATCCCTGGCTGGCCGGACTGCTGCACCGCTGGCGTCTCAGTCACCCCAACGCACTGTGGGTGGATAAAGGCATCGCCTGTGATGCTACTATTCCCGCCTCACCGCTGCTGGATCAGGCGCTGCTGAATCTGCTGGATAATGCCGCCGAAGCCGGCCAGCAGCCGATTCACCTGCACAGTGCAGTCAGCGATGGCCGCTGGTATCTGAATATTATCCAGCCGGATATCACCGCCGCCGGCCGTATTCAGCAGCAGGGGCTGTTCAGCAGCCAGAAAGAACACGGTATGGGCATCGGCCTGTACCTGAGTAACGCCAGTGTCGAGCAGTTTGGTGGCTCCGTCCGTCTTCAGGCCCGCCCTGATGGCGGCAGCCTGTGCCAGATCTGCCTGCCACTCAGCCGTAAGCAGGAACCGGAACATGAGTAAGCGCGTACTGATCATTGATGACGACATTCACTTCAGCCAGGTACTGGCCCGCAGTCTGGAACGTCAGGGTTATCAGGCCCGGGTTGCGGCCAACGGTGAAGAAGCCCTGTTGCAGGCACGGGAGTTCACTCCGCAGTGGATTACCCTCGATCTGCGGCTGGAACAGGAATCCGGGCTGAGTCTGATTACCCAGCTGAAGAGTCTGCTGCCCGACAGCCTGATCGTCATGCTGACCGGTTATGCCAGTATCCCGACGGCGGTGGAAGCCGTGAAACTGGGCGCCTACAACTACCTGCACAAACCGGCCACCCTGCAGGAACTGATCAATGCTTTCGGCGAACATGGCCCGGCCACCGAGCTGCCGGAAGAAACCGACGTCATGTCGGTGGACCGTCTGGAATGGGAACACATCCAGCGGGTGCTGAATGAACATCAGGGCAATATTTCTGCCACCGCCCGGGCACTCAACATGCACCGCCGCACCTTACAGCGCAAGCTGCAGAAATACGCGCCGCGCTGAAACGCGGCGTTAATTGAAATAAGAATCTTCGTCGAAGGTGCTCAGCCAGCGGCTGTGGAAAACCACCATGCCGGTGATGAACATGCCATTCACCACTCCTTCCGGGAACATCATCATCGGCAGATAGCGCAGATAGTCATGCCAGATCAGCTGCAGGCTGTGCACCTCCAGCCACCACAGGGCACCGCCCTGCAGCAGATCGGAGAAGGCGTGGGTAACGCCGGCATTGATAAAGCCGGCGACCAGAATATACACGAACGGATTATGCAGCAGACGGTTATGGATCAGCAGATAAAAACCGTAGCTGAACAGCACCGGCAGAGCGCCGCCGAGCAGGAAACTGTAACCCAGTGCCCCCCACCAGAGCTTGCCCGTAATCACCAGCACCCCATGTACCAGTAACAGCGCCAGCAGGGCCAGACGCCAGCCCATCATCAGTGTCGCTGCGGTCACCCCCAGCACATGAAAGCTCAGACCGTGCAGAATACCGGCCTGCAGGCTCCAGAGCAGACTCAGTACCACCACACCACCGGCAAACAGATGCTGAGCCGTACGCTCTTCACGCAGCGCCTGCCAGCGATAGCTCAGCAACGCCGGCACCAGTATCAGCAGCGCGATGCCGGCCCCACCCCACAGGGCCCACAGCGGCAGCAGGTCTGCCGTCTTGATCATTCGCTCAGTTCCAGGCAGTACAGCAGGGCATCTTCATGACCACTGGCGGTGGGGTAATAATCCGTCCGCCGTCCGGCTTCACAGAAGCCCATGGATTCATACAGGGCCACCGCCCTGTCGTTGCTTTCACGGACATCAAGAAACCATTGTTCGGCGTGGCGGGCCTGCAGGTGGGCCTGCAGGAAATTCATCAGCTGACGGCCGGCACCTTTGCCCTGCCGTTGCGGGTCGACGGCGATCATCAGCAGTTCAGCTTCTCCGGCAATCAGGGTATTGGCCGCCCAGGCAATCACAGCCCCCTGTTCTTCCAGTACCCAGACCGTCTCTGGTTTGCTGACATAGCGGCGGATAACCGCTTCCGGCCACGGATGAAAATGAGCACTGCGCTCAATCGCCATAATAGCGCCGATATCCTCAGCTGACGCCTGACGTATGGGCATATCACAACTCCGTTACGGAACGCAGAGCCTGCCACAGACGGCGTTTGCCGGCGGCGGTCTGCATTACCCCGGTCAGCGACGTCCCGGCGTACAGCGGGGTTACCCCGACTTTCGCCAGCCAGTCGCGGCTGCTGTCACCAAAACACAGGGCATAAGACACGCCCTGACCGGTAAAAAAGTGCCATTGTGCTGATAACGCCTGCAGCGCCACCGCTTCACTCTGATCTTCCTGGGCCGCTTCAATAAACGGCCAGCGGAAACACAGCGGCGCCTGCATAAAGGCGGTGTCATCACTGAGGGCATTCATGACCCGCCAGGCAAAAGCGTGCATACGCTCAGCATCGGCCGGGTTATCGCACACCCAGACGCCATGACGGCTGCTGCGCAGGAAATACAATTCAAAGCGGGGCGGGGTCAGATCAACCACCGCCGCTGCCGGCTCCGTTGTGGTTGCCGCATCAGCGGCAGGCACCGCTGGCTGAGCCTCAGTGCGTGGCACAGGCTCTGGCGGAGCCGTCTGCGCTGCCGCAGCGTCTGCCTGGCCTCCATGCAGCAGTTCAGCCGCCAGCGGATGCGCAATATGACCGGCCCCGGCAGAAACCTGATGCGGCTGAGGGGCATGAGCAGTCTGCTCCGGCAGCCAGCGTGGCTGCGGAGCACCGGACAGCGGCTGGCGGGGCATCCATTGCACGATGCCCATCGCCTGCAGATAATCCAGCCGGCGCTGCTCAAGCATAATCAGACGCCGTCGTTCTGCGGGTGCTGACGGGCGCTGTCAGACAGCAGCAGGTTGAGGGCATGAATATAGGCTTTGGCCGACGCCACCACGATATCGGTGTCGGCGCCATTGCCGTTGACAATACGGCCACCTTTTTCCAGCCGCACGGTGACTTCACCCTGCGAGTCCGTCCCCTGAGTGATGGCATTGACGGAATACAGCAGCAGATTGGCGCCGGATGAGGCGATACTTTCAATCGCTTTCAGTGCGGCATCCACCGGACCACTGCCTTCGGCCTTAGCCCGTTGTTCCTGCCCGTTGTGGCTGACCACCACTTCAGCAACCGGAGTTTCGCCAATAGCAGAATGACACTCCAGCGCCACCAGCTTCCAGGCTTCGGGGGCGGAATCACTGATGGCTTCGCTGACCAGCGCCTGCAGGTCTTCATCAAAGATTTCGTGTTTTTTATCGGCCAGTTCCTTGAAACGGGCAAAGGCTTCGTTCAGCGCAGCGTCGGTCGGGAATGTTACGCCCAGCTCTTCCAGCCGGCTGCGGAATGCCGCCCGCCCGGAGTGCTTGCCCATAACCATTTTATTCGCGCCCCAGCCAACATCTTCGGCCTTCATGATCTCGTAGGTTTCACGGTGCTTAAGTACGCCGTCCTGGTGAATACCGGACTCATGGGCAAAAGCATTGGCACCGACGATGGCCTTGTTCGGCTGTACCGGAAAACCGGTAATGGAGGACACCAGTCGCGAGGTCGGCACGATATGCGTGGTATCAATGCCGGTACTGATGTTGAACAGATCCTGACGGGTACGGGTAGCCATCACAATCTCTTCCAGCGCCGCGTTACCCGCGCGCTCACCCAGACCATTGATGGTACATTCCACCTGACGCGCCCCGTTGGCAACAGCGGCCAGTGAGTTGGCGACCGCCAGACCCAGATCATTGTGGCAGTGCACCGAAAAAATCGCTTTGTCCGCGTTGGGAATACGTTCCAGCAGCGTGCGGATTTTGTAACCAAACTCTTCCGGAATGGCATAGCCAACGGTATCCGGAATGTTGATGGTACGGGCACCGGCATCAATCGCGGCTTCGATAATACGGCACAGGAAATCATTCTCAGAGCGGCCGGCGTCTTCGCAGGAGAACTCCACATCATCGACAAAGTTGCGGGCTTTCTTCACCGCATAAACGGCCTGCTCCACCACCTGATCCGGCTGCATACGCAGTTTGTACTGCATATGAATCGGCGAAGTGGCGATAAAGGTATGAATACGGGCACGCTCTGCTTTCATCAGCGATTCAGCAGCATGCTCCAGATCGCGGTCAACGGCCCGTGCCAGACTGCAGATGGTGCTTTCCCGCACGGCTTCAGCCACTGCCTGAATGGCGGCGAAATCACCGGGAGAAGCCGCGGCAAAACCCGCTTCGATCACATCCACACGCATTTTTTCCAGCGCCTTACCGATGCGGACCTTTTCTTCTTTGGTCATGGATGCGCCGGGGCTCTGCTCACCGTCACGCATAGTGGTATCAAATATGACCAGGCGGTCTTGCTGACTCATGTGCTACTCCGCTAGCTGAAAATTCTCGGACGCATAGTATACGCCCGATACCCTCAGTTAGCAGCAGGTCAGCGGATAGGAGTGGCGGTCAGATTAGTGGTGATGTCCATATTTTGCATAACGATGCCAGAGAACACCGTCTGCGCCCCGCCACTGGGATGGCTGAGCTGAACCTGATCTATCTGTAAGTCCTTGAAAGACACATTCCCCTGCACGGCAAACCCCAGCGGCCGCAGCAGCTGTTCAGCATCCGTCGGCGAGGCAACATAGGAATAAGAGGTGCGGCTGTCATCATCATAGATAAGCTCATCACCCTGTTCACCATACACACCATTGTCATCCGTGCCGGTAAACTTCTTCGCCACCTTGGTTTCGTAGACATCGATTTTCAGGTTCGCCTGGAAACCATAGTCGTTACTGTCTGCCGGCCCCAGGCCATCATTGGTACTGAAGCCATCAAAAATAATCTGTGTGCCACTGCCACTCTGCGGATTGCCGGACGCATCCACGGTGCGGTTGTTTTCCCAGGTCAGACGGTTACGCGCCAGACTGCCATCGCTGGTATAGCCCTCCGGCTCAAAGGCCGCTTTCAAAGCCACCGTCATCCCCTCATCACCCCGGTCTTCCCAGCGTCCACCAGCGGCGGCACAGGATGTTTCATCGCCACCACTGCCTCCGACACAGACGGCACCGGAACCACCGGGATTGATGGTCAGCGATGAACCCTTTTCAAACCGTTCCAGCACCACACGCCCCAGACTGGTACCGGTATCCCGGTCACCCCAGCGCATATTGTCGATATCCATGGTGCTCCACTGCTCAGTGCGGTTCATACTGATACCCGTGCTGCTGACGTCCACCTGCAGACCGCGCAGATGAATACCGTAATCCACGCCGGAGGCCCATACACCGTGACCATTTTCATCCACCGACAATCCAATATTACTGTCGGTAAAGAAGTAATCACCATCCAGCTGAACACCGCCACCACTGACACCACCCGCAGTAATCAGCGTGTAACCGTTCAGGTTAAAGTCCATGGCCTGAAAGACTTCCAGTGACAGCAGTAATTCTGCCCCGCCCTGCAGTGGCGAATTTTTATTTCCGACCCGCAGACCATCAATACTGTAGCTGCCGGTTACCTGATTGAGCCCCAGCGCAATGGCAGTTTTATCGGCCGTCGCAGTATTGCTGTCATGATCGAAGCTGCGTACATCCAGTGTCAGATTACCGCTGCCATAACTTTCAATACCACTGACCACTACCATCCGGCCATCATCAATATAAGCGGCTTCGGCATTGGCAAGATTCCACTGTAATGCCGCGGATAAGCCGTCACTACTGTCATCCAGTCCGCTGTAAAAATCTGCAGCATAGCTCTGAATAGCTGCAGTCGGCAGAGCGCTGTAGTCCGGCAGCACAATGCCCGGATACAAAGCAAAGCGGTTCTGATAACCATTCCCGTCAGCAAACAGAAAATCCAGTTGCACAGACCCAACCGGGTTGCTGCTGTCTCCGATCAGGATCCGATTGGCATTAAAAGAACCGGACAGTTCGTCATAACCAAGCAGCAGATGATCCGTCATCACATCGAAGGTAAAGTTCGTCAGCTTCAGCTCACCATTAAAATCTCCCATAAAGAGAGAGTTACCATCATCGGTATAACGCACATAATTATCCGGGTCATTGAGGATAATCATGTCCGCATTAACGCTCAGACCTTCGCTGCCATCACGTCCGCCGGCATAAATTTCAGCATTGCCGGCAATAGCCAGACTGGCGTCCAGTGTTCCCAGAGAAATATCACCGAGTTTCATGCCGCCAGTGGAAAAGCGGTAACTGAACTCATCCAGTGAGATTCCCAGCCCGGTACGGCTGCCATCCGTAGCGCCGCTGATCATCAGACGGCTGATGTCAGCGTTATAGCCGATATCATCAAAACTCAGCGAGTGGCCATTGGTGGTCCAGATCAGCTCGGCATCAGAAATAACAGTCTGATAACTGCCTTCCACATAATTATCTGCATCTGTCGTGGTGCCCAGTGTCAGATAACTTTCAGCACTGTAATTAAGCCGGAACTGGCCGAAACTCGCGGCAGAATTATTAATACGGACAGCACCAACCTGTAGCGCCGCAGGTGCCAGAGTACTGCGGATCTGCAGGCGACCGTCAGCAGAAACATCAACCACCTGCGTATGCAAAGCATTCTGACTGATATCGGATTGACTTCCCTGTTCAATATTCTCGAGCTGCAGAGTATTACCGTCGTCAGTGTAGGCCAGCTCAGCAATGGTAAAATGACTGCCGGTCTCCAGTGTCACACCAGCCTGACCATTGATCTTCTGCAGTTCGGAATCTTCCAGTGAGATCAGACCAGCAAAGCAAAGGCAGGGAAATAAAGCGGATGTCGTTATAATTATTTTTTTCATTATGGCGTACCGGTCGGATAGACCAACAGGTTGCCCTGCAGGTTGGCCTGGCCATTAATATTCAGGGTAAATATATCCGTCTGCTGAAAGTTGGTATCGGTCGGTCGGGCACTGTTGCTGTTAGCAACAGTCAGTGACACATTTTCATATTCCAGCGAATTAGGCAGACCAACTTCCAGCACATCACTGTTAAAGGCCGCCCCATCACCTTCGAAACCGGAATCAATGGTACGGGTTTTCAGGGTCAGTCCCTCAAAAGAAAAGCGACCCCGGATATTATCCAGCACAAACCAGCCACTGCTGTCGGCATTATCACCGGTATTTACGGCAATCCGTGCACCACAGACAGCATCAGCGGCAGATGTATCACAGTTTGCCTGCCAGGCAGAAGGGCCATCAACATTCAGCGGCCCACCATTTTCATTGATCGTCAGATCACCGGAGAGATATACGCCACCCTGACCGCTAACCATTCCCATGTCATCTGCCGACATGGGCTCCATCGCAATGGCTGAGACCGATAAAAGTGAAAGCAGAGTTATTATTGTTTTTTTCATTACAGATCCCTGCTGGTAGCCCTGAGATACTGAATCTGAAGATTGGCTACGGTGGCTGAACCGAAGTCAGTATCACCAACCATCACCTTACCAATATAAATATCTGTGCGTGGCCCGTTGCTATAAAAGTCGTTATAAAAAGCGTCTGTTTTACCTTCAATACTGCCGACTTCCACGGTGAAATTACCATCAGCCTCCACCTCAAATGTGACAGGCTGCTCTTCGCCATATCCCAGCTGGCTTTCAAGAACAAAATTCTGCAGGTTAACATCGGCACCACAGTTATTCCCGTCCGCATCACAGGCAAAGACGGTCAGATCCTGTATATACAGATTCAGGTTTATGTTACTGACCATCTGATTATCAGCACCCCACAACCGCAATGATGAGCCGTCCACCGCAACACCACGGGCATGGGCCTGCAATGACTGTGCACGGACAGAATTCACGTCCAGATCAAAGCGCACACCTATATCAGCCAGTTCAGAATCACGACTGCTGAGTACTGAAGTATCAATAGCGGATATCGAATCAATACGCTCACCGCTGGCTGTTGCCTGACCAGGGAAACGGCTCTCCGTACGGCTCTCGGTGTTATAACCAAGCAGGCTGTATGCCTTGGAAGAAGAGCCGGTAAAACGGGCCGGAGAAGCAAATTCAAAGACAGCCCGCCCATCAATCCCGATCTCATCGCCATCAACCAGTTCGATATTGTATGGATACAACAGGCGCCCCAGATTCACCGGATTGCCGATAACATCAGCTCCCTGATTACTGCCCGCACCGGCAATATAAAACTGAGAAATGCTCAGCACCACATCATCGCCGTCTTTATTGGTAATGCCGCTGATATCGAGACGGTTACCATTCGCCACATCTTCACCGGCTTCAAAGGCAAAGTCTTCCAGTACCAGTCCTATCCCCTCTCCTTCAATGTTTCCCAGAGCAGAATCATCCAGCACCTGTAATTCGGCCAGAACATGAAAGGAGCTGAGCAGGCCGGACAATAAAACGGATAGTGGAAGATGCTTAGTCATAATAAGGATCCACAAATTTGGTACGGATTCGTTCGATACCATTAAATGATTCTTCAAAATCGACCGAAATACCGCCATTAGGGATGTTCATGAACGCACCTGCCACGGTCTCAGTACCGGTACCATCATCAATCCAGTAAACGGTTTTTGACTGAAACGAAATAAACATGCCTGAAGCAGTCCCCCCGGTATCCGCATCACCGATATCCAGAGTACGGAAAGTACTGAGAGGAAAGCAGGTTGTAATACCAAGAATTTCGCAGCCATCGGAGCCAAACAGGCTGAGCAGTGAATCACTCAGCCCCCCCAGATTACAGCCGCTCTCGCAACCCAGCGTGGTGCCATTCGGAATCCCTATCCACTGCGCACGGATGGCTTTTTCATTACCATCTTCATCAAGCAGCACTGCACTGGATCTCAGGACGGTGTCACGATCAACGCCGGCAATACCCAAAAGGAGTTTCTGACCCCAGCTTGCTTCGTCATAAATAGGGCTGGCCGTACCTACAACGTCAACTTCAATATTACCCGTCAGATATTCGATATTTCCTGACAGCTTGCCATAAGCCTCTTCAAAGCCCAGACGCACTCCGACCAGTTGCTCACTGCCATCAGCAGCCTCTTCAAAAGCCAGCTCAAAGAAAGGGTCTTTGATATAAAAAGGATTCAGTGTGCCATCATTATTGACACTGCCCAGAGCGAAATCATTAATGCGGATATCTGAACTTCCTGCGGTCTCGCCATCACGCTCATAACGCCCCAGCTCCACCAGATCTGCATTCAGGGAAACATCAACATCCATCCCAAAGGTAAAACGGGTGAAATCAAAGTCGCCGGAGGTAGTCCGGTCAATCTGGAAGAAAGCCTGTCCCGTCTGCTGGCCCAGTTCATCGTCCGACAGAGAACTAAGAGCGGACAATGCCCACAACGGATAGAAAGCCAGGCAGAAAAACCCTACCGGTCTTTTCATAGCGGAAATCCTGATGAGAATCAGTACTGCACATAAATACTGTTACAGGAAGGAAACAGAGATGATGTGAGACTGAATTATTTTTATTCTTTAGTTATGTGAATTTATGTTACAGGTCCCACTTCAGGCTTCAATCATTATTAGAGGTACGATCGTACTCTTTATATTGTCTCACCACCCGCCATACCCCAAAGGTTACCCCTATGATGAACAGCCAAGACGAGATCCAGCAGGCTATCGCGGATTATCAGTCCGGTAACTTCTGACGCTTAAATCCGTTTACAGGCACGCTAAACCAAGCCCTGGCAGCAGACCGCCGGGGCTTTTGTTAACGCGTTATGTTTCTGACAGACAAAGAAAAACCCCAGCAGGTTACCCTGCTGGGGATTTTGAATATGACGGGGACACCTTGTTCGGGTCGCGCACGACCTTGATCGGCGAAGCCAACTCTACCATGCCTGCGAAGCAAGGGTAGGTCATCGGCAAGCCTGAAATGATCTGGCAGGCAGGAAGCCAGCCAACACAGCAAAGCTGCCCGAAGGGTTGGGCACATGGAAGTGGCCAATGAAAAAAGCCCCGATAGCTAACGCTACCGGGGCTTTTGAATAAGAGCTTGACGATGACCTACTCTCACATGGGGAAGCCCCACACTACCATCGGCGATGCTGCGTTTCACTTCTGAGTTCGGAATGGATTCAGGTGGTTCCACAGCTCTATTGTCGTCAAGCAAACTGGCTTGGCTTTTCTCGTCTTACATTCCCGTTGGGATAGCGAGTTTTTACCAAATTAGGTTGGATACATGAGTCTTGAGATTCTCGCGAACCGTGCGGTTACGCGTTTGGTTAACTGGCTTGTATAAGCACCACAGTTTGGGTGTTATATGGTCAAGCCTCACGGGCAATTAGTATCAGTTAGCTCAACGCCTCACAACGCTTACACACCTGACCTATCAACCTGGTAGTCTTCCAGGGCCCTACAGGGAACTCGAAGTTCCAGTGAGATCTCATCTTGAAGGAGGCTTCACGCTTAGATGCTTTCAGCGTTTATCCCGTCCGAACGTAGCTACCCGGCAATGCATCTGGCGATACAACCGGAACACCAGAGGTTCGTCCACTCCGGTCCTCTCGTACTAGGAGCAGCTCTTCTCAAATCTCAAACGCCCACGGCAGATAGGGACCGAACTGTCTCACGACGTTCTAAACCCAGCTCGCGTACCACTTTAAATGGCGAACAGCCATACCCTTGGGACCGGCTTCAGCCCCAGGATGTGATGAGCCGACATCGAGGTGCCAAACACCGCCGTCGATGTGAACTCTTGGGCGGTATCAGCCTGTTATCCCCGGAGTACCTTTTATCCGTTGAGCGATGGCCCTTCCATACAGAACCACCGGATCACTATGACCTACTTTCGTACCTGCTCGACGTGTCAGTCTCGCAGTTAAGCCGGCTTGTGCCATTACACTAACCTCCTGATGTCCGACCAGGATTAGCCGACCTTCGTGCTCCTCCGTTACTCTTTGGGAGGAGACCGCCCCAGTCAAACTACCCACCACACAGTGTCCTCGATCCAGATAATGGACCAGAGTTAGAACCCCAAATTGACCAGGCTGGTATTTCAAGATTGGCTCCACCAGGACTGGCGTCCTGACTTCAAAGCCTCCCAGCTATCCTACACAAGCCAATTCAAAGTTCACTGTGAAGCTATAGTAAAGGTTCACGGGGTCTTTCCGTCTAGCCGCGGGAACGCAGCATCTTAACTGCGAATTCAATTTCACTGAGTCTCGGGTGGAGACAGTGTGACCATCATTACGCCATTCGTGCAGGTCGGAACTTACCCGACAAGGAATTTCGCTACCTTAGGACCGTTATAGTTACGGCCGCCGTTTACCGGGGCTTCGATCAAGAGCTTCGCATACGCTAACCCCATCAATTAACCTTCCGGCACCGGGCAGGCGTCACACCCTATACGTCCACTTTCGTGTTTGCAGAGTGCTATGTTTTTAATAAACAGTTGCAGCCACCTGGTATCTTCGACCGGTCAGAGCTTACGGAGCAAGTCCTTCACCCTAACCGGCGCACCTTCTCCCGAAGTTACGGTGCCATTTTGCCTAGTTCCTTCACCCGAGTTCTCTCAAGCGCCTTGGTATTCTCTACCTACCCACCTGTGTCGGTTTCGGGTACGGTCTCTTTATATCTGAAGCTTAGAGGCTTTTCCTGGAAGCTTGGCATCGACCACTTCGGACACCGTAGTGTCACCGTCATCAGCTCTCGGCATTAAGGACCCGGATTTGCCTAAGTCCTCTGCCTACCACCTTAAACACGGACAACCAACGCCGTGCTGGCCTAGCCTTCTCCGTCCCCCCATCGCAATATAAAGAGGTGCAGGAATATTAACCTGCTTCCCATCGACTACGCATTTCTGCCTCGCCTTAGGGGCCGACTCACCCTGCCCCGATTAACGTTGGACAGGAACCCTTGGGTTTCCGGCGGGGGAGTTTTTCACTCCCCTTGTCGTTACTCATGTCAGCATTCGCACTTCTGATACCTCCAGCCTGGTTCACACCTTGACCTTCAACGGCTTACAGAACGCTCCTCTACCATGCACTAAGTGCATCCGTAGCTTCGGTGTACAGTTTGAGCCCCGTTATATCTT
>OY821639.1:1142500-2142500 GCA_963682115.1 Pseudomonadales bacterium
ATAAACCGACTGCGGTGTTATTTCAGAAGATAAAGGATCCGATGAAGGGCGGGAGCGGATAAGCATGTCAGTTCCTCTGCGTCAGTACAGCCCGCTTCAGCGAGAAACGGGCGTCAGATGACTGAGACCAGAGGATGGCGCAGGAATTCCGGCCTCAGAGTTTTTTGCCGCGCAGCCGGGTCCAGGCTTCATACACAGGACCAGACAGGGCATACAGCATAAAGAAGCCGAGCAGCACCTTGGCCGGATCAATCGACACCACCACAAACACCAGCACCACGGCCAGCATGGCCACAAACGGCACCTTGCCGCGCAGATCCAGACCTTTGAAGCTGTGATAGCGGACGTTAGAGACCATCAGAATACCGGACAGCGGTACAATCAGCGCCATCAGCCAGGAAATATCCGTACCCGGCATGCCACTCTCGCTGAACACCCAGACGGTACCGGCGACAATCGCCGCCGCCGACGGGCTGGCCAGGCCAGTGAAGAAATTTTTATCGGCCACGGCCAGCTGGGTATTAAAGCGCGCCAGACGCAGGGCGGCACCGGCTACATACACAAACGCCGCCACCCAGCCAACCTTGCCCAGGTCCTGCAGCGCCCAGGTAAAAGCAACCAGCGCCGGCGCCACACCGAAGGACACCATATCTGCCAGGCTGTCGTACTCAGCGCCGAAATCACTTTGGGTATTGGTCATCCGTGCTACCCGGCCATCCATGCCATCCAGCACCATAGCAATGAATATCGCGATGGCAGCATTTTCAAAATGACCGTTCATGCTGGCTACCACGGCATAAAAACCTGAGAACAGTGCGCCGGTGGTAAACAGGTTAGGAAGAAGATAGATACCTTTCCGCCCCGGCCATTTGGCAGGCTTGCTTTCGGTTTCGTTCACGGTTTCTTCTTCACGTTGTGAGTTGTTGTCCATAAGGGATACAACCTTATTGTCTTCTGTCATTGGTTCAGGCTCGTTGAAACACCTAAGGGGAATTTTTAATTATGCGCCATTAAAGCATCGCTGTCTTCCACAGCGCCTGCAGCAGAGGCTCCTGCAGACGCTGGGTTCTGGCACACAGACCGATTGCAAAGGGTTCCAGTTCCGGCTGCACGTTCAGTACCCGCACACGGCTGTGCATCGGGCTGTTACGCAGCACCACCTCCGGCACCACCCCAGCCCCCACACCCAATGCCACCATACTGACGATGGCTTCATTACCGGAAACCTGTGCATATATGTGCGGGCGGATACCACGTGCCGCAAACCAGCGCGTCACCCGCGTACGCGCCAGCCCGGATTCCGACAGCACCATAGGTACACTCGCCCAGTCAATTTCGGCCTGATTCAGCCCGACCACACTGGCCGGCATACGCGGGGCAATAAACAGCAGCGGTGATGAAGCCATGGCCTTGAAGGTCAGATCCGCCGGCAGTTGTTCCGGACGGGCAGCAATCACCACATCCGCATCACCGGATTCCACCCGGGTGATGGACTCCGCGGCGTCACCGGTATGAATGCGCAGATCAACCAGCGGATACTTCTCCCGGAAGCGCGACAGCAGATCCGCCAGAAAGCTGTAACTGGCCGTGACCGAACAGAACAGGGTCAGCTGACCGCTGAGATCACTGATATCCGTACCCACTGCCGTTCGCAGCTGCTGCCAGCTGAGCAGAGTCTGCTCCGCATGCTGACGGAACAGTTCTCCGCCGGCGGTCAGCTGCAGCGGTGAACTGTCGCGGTCAATCAGCTTGGCACCGGCTTCTTCTTCCATCCTCGCCAACCGCCGGCTGAGCGTAGACGGGCTCATATGCAGCTGTTGCCCGGCCCGCCCCAGGTGCTGCAGGCTGCAGATGCTGAGAAAAACCCGCAAGTCTTTGTAATCCATAGACTTTCCTGTCGGTCAGAATTTCATTGCAAAATTTGCAACAGAGGCCCGCAAATATAGCATTTTACGCAACGCCATTCTTCCCCTACTATTCGCCACCGAAGATAATTCCGCCAACCACTATTCAAGGAGACAGAGATGGGTAATAACTACTTCAATACTCTGAACCTGCGCGAGAAGCTGGATCAGCTTGGTCGCTGCCGTTTTATGGACCGCGAAGAATTCGCATCCGAAGCCGATTACCTGAAAGGTAAAAAAGTTGTGATCGTTGGTTGTGGTGCTCAGGGCCTGAACCAGGGCCTGAACATGCGCGACTCCGGTCTGGATGTTTCTTACGCTCTGCGTGCAGCAGCCATCGCAGAAAAGCGTCAGTCCTGGAAAAACGCGTCTGAAAACGGTTTCACCGTCGGTACTTATGAAGAACTGATCCCGACTGCCGATCTGGTTATGAACCTGACACCGGACAAGCAGCACAGCGACGTGGTTTCCACTGTTATGCCGCTGATGAAAGAAGGCGCCTGCCTGGGTTACTCCCACGGCTTCAACATTGTTGAAGAAGGCATGCAGATCCGTGACGACCTGACCGTGGTTATGGTTGCTCCCAAGTGCCCGGGTTCTGAAGTCCGTGAAGAATACAAGCGTGGTTTCGGTGTACCGACTCTGCTGGCTGTTCACCCGGAAAACGACCCGAAAGGTGAAGGCTGGGATATCGCCAAAGCCTGGGCTGCTGCAACCGGTGGTCACCGTGCCGGCTGTCTGGAATCTTCTTTCGTTGCCGAAGTGAAATCTGACCTGATGGGTGAGCAGACCATTCTGTGCGGCATGCTGCAGACCGGTGCCATCCTTGGCTTCGAAAAAATGGTTGAAGACGGTATCGACGAAGGTTACGCCGCCAAACTGATCCAGTATGGCTGGGAAACCGTCACCGAAGCGCTGAAGTACGGCGGCATCACCAACATGATGGATCGTCTGTCCAACCCGGCGAAAATTGTTGCCTTCGACATGGCCGAAGAGCTGAAAGAACTGATGCGTCCGCTGTTCCGCAAGCATCAGTCAGACATTATGGAAGGCGAATTCTCCCGCACCATGATGGAAGACTGGGCCAACAACGACGCTAACCTGCTGAAATGGCGTGAAGAAACGGCAGAAACCGGCTTCGAAAAAGCACCGGCGTCTGACGTGAACATCGACGAGCAGGAATACTTCGACCACGGCATCCTGCTGGTTGCCATGATCAAAGCCGGCGTTGAACTGGCGTTCGAATCCATGGTTGAAAGCGGTATCGTTGAAGAATCCGCTTACTACGAGTCGCTGCACGAAACTCCGCTGATCGCCAACACCATCGCCCGCCGTAAACTGTATGAGATGAACGTGGTGATCTCTGACACCGCAGAATACGGTAACTACCTGTTCTCTCACGCTGCCGTGCCTCTGCTGCGCGAGAAATTCATGCCGCACATCAGCACTGACGTGATCGGTAAAGGTCTGAACACTAAGTCCAACTCTGTGGACAACAAACGTCTGATCGAAGTGAATGATCTGATCCGCAACCACCCGGTTGAGTGGGTCGGTGCAGAACTGCGTGGTTACATGACTGATATGAAACGCATCGTTGAAGCGTCCAGCTGAGCGTTAACCGCGTAACCAGAAGCCCGGCCATGCCGGGCTTTTTTATGCCTGAAATTCTGCCGTCTGCGGCTTTTATTACAAAGCATTACCCGGTGACATATATTGTTACCGCTTTGTCATAGTCAGTTCATGCAAGGCTGCTAATGTTGCCGCATCAAACCGACCATTCAGGAACTGATGGCACCTCATATCTTACAAGACAGCCTGGATGACCTGATCAGCAAGGAAGCCGTGCACACGCTGCTGCAACCGATTGTGGATATGCGCCACAACCGGGCGGTCGGCTATGAGGCACTTAGCCGTGGCACGCCCGGCCATCTGCTGCAGCGGCCGGATCTGATGTTTCAGGCCGCCCATCAGTTTGAACGTATTCCCGATCTGGAAGTCCTCTGCATCCGTTCTGCCATCCGGCATTTTGCCGCCCTTGATCTGGCCGGTCTGCTGTTTCTCAATATCTGCCCGCAGACCCTGCTGACCTATGCGGAAACCCTGTTTGATCTGACCCTGCAGCTGGAAAAAGCCGGACTGACCCCCGCTGACGTGGTGCTGGAAGTATCCGAACGTTTCCCGATTGAAAATAGCGAGCGTTTTGTACAGGTGATCACCTACCTGAAAGAACTGGGTTACGGCATCGCCATCGACGATCTTGGCAGCGGCTACTCCGGCCTCAAGCTGTGGTCACAGATTCAGCCTGACTTCGTCAAAATCGACCGTCATTTTATCGACCGGGTGGATCAGGACACAGTAAAACAGGCATTCGTAACCTCAGTCGTGCATCTGTGTGAACAGCTGCAGTGCGACATCATTGCCGAAGGTATTGAACAGGTCGGGGAAATGAATCTGCTGCGTACGCTGGGCATCCACACCGGCCAGGGTTTCCTGCTCGGCCGTCCCCAGAGCCAGCCGGAAATCACACCACCACAGACCAGCAACAGCGCCTTCACTCTGGGCGGGCACATCCTTGATCAGCAGATTGGCCAGCTGTGTCAGTCTGCCATGACCATCCATTCGTCGATGAAAATGCTGGATGCTGAAGCACTGTTCGCAAGCCAGGCCTGCCTGATGTCCGTGCCGGTGCTGGAAGATAACAGACCGGTCGGGCTGCTGCACCGGCGACGGTTACTGGAAATTTTTGCCCAGCCATACGGCCGCGCCCTGTATGAACGTAAAACCGTGCAACAGGCCATGCAACAGGACCCGCTGATTGTCGACTGCAGCATGACCATTGAAGCCGTCAGTAAAATTATGACGGATGACGAGGATCATTACCTGCGCCAGCATCTGATTGTCACTGATAAAAGCCGTTACCTCGGTATCGTCAATACCAAAGACCTGCTGAAACGCATTACCGAAAATCAGATTCAGAAAGCACGCTACGCCAACCCGCTGACGCTGCTGCCCGGCAATGTGCCGATTGACGGCCATATCGACTCACTGATCAGCGAACAGCGCCGCTTTTATCTGCTGTATGCTGATCTCAACTATTTCAAACCCTTCAATGACCATTACGGCTACCGTCAGGGCGATCAGGTACTGCGCTGGCTGGGCAAACTGCTGCAGCAGTTTGGCAATGAGCAGCGTTTTATCGGTCATATTGGCGGCGATGACTTTGTCATTATCAGTGAAGAAGACAATGCACAGGCGCTGTGCAGCCTGATTATGCAGGCTTTTGCAGCCGGCATTGCTGCGTTTCACACCCCGGATGACTGGCAGCATGGCTACCTGTCCGGCACTGACCGCAACGGCAAACCCAGCCAGTTTCCGTTACTCAGCCTGGCCATTGGCGTCGTGCCATCAGAACTGATCGGTGATGACGACCCGCAGACGCTGGCAGAACTGGCCGCGCTGGCAAAAAAATACGCCAAGCAGAAAGGCCGTAACCACTGGCACTGTCTCAGCTTACAGGACAGCCCCATCCCCTTTCACGTGACCGACAGCGCATAAAAAAAGCGGGCCGCTGGCCCGCTTTTTATTCTGCTGATATCACAGACATTCCAGTTCCAGGGTCGTCTCAAACTGGAAATTGGACTCCACCGTATGCCGCTCGGCAAAGAACAGATCAAATGAATAGGTATTGTAGGGTTCAATACCGAGATAATCAGCCATGGCATCCAGATCCAGGGTTTTTTCCACCACATTGTGAATACCACCAATATCCATCGCCAGCTTGCCGTTGATAAACAGGAACAGATCATCATCACCGCGGAAAGTGAAAGTTCCCCCCGGTACATAATAAAACTTCAGGTGAGTTTCCAGCGTGAAGTGATAATTATGCGAATTGCGTTCATTACCGAACCCTTCGCCATCAATCGGGAAAAAACGTGAATCAGAGTAACGCCAGAAGCCTGATGACACTTCCGTAATGGTCAGGCTCTTATTAATGGCGTAGTTTACCCCATCCACATCGCGGTACCACTGGTTGAAATTTTCTTCACCACTGGTGGTCTCACTCTGTATTTCCGGAGCGTACACAGGGCGGCCATCATCACCGATATTTTCCTGAACAATGCCATAATCCTCAACCATATTAGGATTTTCAAAATCCGGGTGACTGGATTTAAAGTCGCGGATAACCACCGGCACAGTACGTGTACCACTGTCAGAAACTTCACACTCACACTCCTGTGCATAAAGCTCATCGGTGTCGGTTAATGTCGTGGCACAGACAGCAGAGCCGGCCAGTAAAAACAGGGTACCCATTGCAGTTTTCAGTGGTGCCATAACATCCTCCAAGGTCTTATCAGCGCAGGCATCTTAAACAAAAGACCGCCGGCATAATGCGACCTCTGTACACAAAAATTAATACGGTCAGAAGAAAACCGTTAATCCGGTAGCAAATTCAATATTGTGCGTCTGTTTCTTCTTACCCAGCAGTTCCGTTTCGAACATATGATCACGATAATCCAGATTCCAGGTCAGCCAGTCCGACAGGATAATGCGGTAACCCGTTCCCACGACCATGGTAAACTGCTCATCACCGGCGAAGGTTGTATTACCGACACCGGCAACCAGATAAAATGCCGAGTTGAACGTCAGGCTGCGGGTCACAAAGGTTTCACCGGGAAACAGGTTATAACCAACCAGTACATCGTAGTAACTGTAATCACGGTCGGAATCGGTAAGAATATTAACGCCACTGCCATTAATGGTTTCGTAGCTGGTCTTACCGGCCTCACTCATGCCGTAGTTAGCCTGCAGAAAAAAATCTTCTGTTGCATGAAATGACGCTTTTACGCCATAAAGCGGATGTGTACCGAAATCTTCGATACTGATCATGCCAACAAAGAAGCCGGCTTCGAATACTTCGTTATCAATCTGCGCTTCTTCTGCCTTACGCGTCTGCACATCCGGCTCAACGATTTTAATCGGATTAATCGCGACAGAACCATCATTACTGTTTTCTTCTGACCATACCTGCTGAGCCGTCAGGGTCAGTAAACCGATCAGAAAAAGCTGCTGAAGCCGATTCGCCATACGTCATTTCTCACTGTGTCGTCGTCTGCAAAAATAAGCATATTGCGGTACTCACCACGCAGAACAAAATTGAAGCCGATATAAACGTTAACTCCCGCACCAAGAGCACGGAAATCATCCCTGACCGGGTCCGTTCCGGGCAGTTTTTCTTTCAGTTCCAGCTTCTGATTACCGTAACCGGCAGACAGAAAAGGCGTGAATGGCCAGCGGTCGGTCGGCTCCACAATCAGGCTGAGCGACTGCTGATAGCCATCAACGGTATCGGCAAATAACTGACCATACTCAGCTTCCACACCAAAGTGGCGGCTGAGACGGAAGCCCGCAATCATACTGACCTGATCAGAACCTTCCTGCTGGCCATAAGTGAACCCAAGGCGGATTTTATGCTGCAGAAAATCACCATGACGGGTTTCCGGCAGCGCCACCGGCGTACCGGTATCCACCAGAGTCCGGGCCAGACTTTCACGCGTCACCCAGCCACTTTTGCCATGCTGATCAGCAATCAGATACCAGCTGGTACGGCGGCTGATAACAGAAATAACTTCCCCTTTTTCAACCACATAGATAACCGGGTAACCACGCCCCGGCCCGGTATGCAGCTCAAGATAGGAGTCGATAACCTCAACCTGAAGGGCTTCTTCCAGGTCTTCACTGGTTACCTCCGGTGCCTGCTTTACACTTTCTGCACAGACAGAAAATGCCGGTATAAACAGCACCGCCAGCAATATGGCGCGAAACTTCATAGTCAGGAATTCTTCACAAATATTGCCGCTATCTTACGACCTTAACGGCTGCCCTGCGCGGCAGTGCTTCACCCTGTGAGTGTTAACCGGTTCACAGTGTGAATTTTGTTGCAGTAAAAATGTGAAGAAGGTCAGGTTGTTTCAAAAAAAACGCGCTGACCAACTATTTTTTTGAACAGGTACAGGTTTTTGTGGGATTTAACTGTAGATAATGCGCCAGATCGCCACCATTCATGCTAATCACCCGTGGCGAGAGGAGAATTACCGGTGCGTTTTCTGCTTTTGTTGTCATTTCTGTTTTCCTTTCCCCTGCTGGCAGCAGACTCCAGCATTGATTTCGGCCAGAAAAACTCGGCCGAAAAAGCCCGTGCAGCGATGAACGAGGTTCAGCGCCTGTCGGCAGATATCCAGTCACTGAAAGGTCGGGTCATTGACCTGAACAAGGATCTGCGGGTTATGGAAGAAGCCCTGCTGTTTCCCAGCAATACCCAGTTTTCGGTGTTCGTGTCGGTTGAGGGCGGCCAGTTTTTTACCCTGGAAAGCGTCAGACTCAAGATTGATGACAAGCTGGTTTCCAGCCATCTTTACTCAGCCCGCCAGCGTGATGCGCTGCAACGCGGCGGTGTGCAGAAACTGTTTGTCACCAACCTGTCCGAAGGGCGCCATCAGATCACCGCGTTTTTCACCGGCATCGGCCCCAATGGCCGGCCATACAAGCGTGCAACGGAACTGACGCTGGAGAAAGGCAAGGGCAGCCAGTTTCTGGAACTGGCCGTCGGTGACGACAGCGGACGTCAGGAACCTGTCTTCTCCATCAATCAGTGGTAATGGTTATGAACAGACTGCCGCTGCTGTTTCTGCTGACCACCCTGGCCTTTCCTGCCTCTGCCGCGCTGGTACGGGATCTCGAATATGGCGGAATCCTGTTTGACTATTATCAGCAGGATTACTTCTCTGCGCTGGTGCAGTACGAGTACGCACACTCCAAACAGGCGCTGCCGCACGATGGTGATAAGGCACGCCTGCTGAAAGGCGGCATGACACTGTCCTATGGTCTGGCTGACGAAGCCGAACAGATTTTCCGCCAGTTACTGACCCCGGCAGTGGCCGAGGAAGAACGCAACCGCGCCTGGTTCTATCTGGCCAAGCTGTATTATCAGAAAGCTGACATCGGTAAAGCCGCCAACGCGCTGGTGCAGATCGGCGGCAACATTCCGCGTGATATCACGGAGGAATACAACTATCTGGCCACCCTGATCAATATCCGTAACAGTCAGATCGGCGCTGCCAGTGCCGGCATTGATATGCTGTCCGCCGATTCAAAATACCAGCCCTACCTTATTTATAACCTCGCCATCCGCCAATTGCAGAATGATGACAGGGATGCAGCCATGGCCAGTCTGCGCCGTGTGATGGATATTTCCACACGGCGAAAAGACACGGAATTTCTGGTGCTGGCCGACCGCGCCCGCCATGCCCTCGCCCGTCTGTCTCTGGAACACGGCGAACCGCTCAGCGCCTGGAATTACCTGAAAGGGGTACGCACCACCGGGCTGTATTCCAACCGGGCTTTGCTGACCTACGCCTGGGCCGCGATCAAGCTGCAGAACTACGAACAGGCAGTACCGGCCCTGAAACTGCTGGATCAGCGTTCCATCGCGCTGCCGGAAACACAGGAAGCCAAAGTACTGCTGGCGCACGTGTATGAAACCCAGGGCGCCAACCGCAGCGCGCTGAAGCAGTACCTGCTGGCCGAGAAGCATTTCAAGGATGGCCTCAGCGCCATTGAACACGCGCGTGAAGTCATTGCTTCCCAGGAAATTCCGCAGGAATTTGTTATCAACCTGGAAGCCATGCTGGATGAATCCGACTGGTACGGCATGCAGCCAAGTCTGGATTACAACAAGCTGACGCCCTTTCTGACTGAACTGATAGCGTCCAATAATTTCTACTCCGTGATCAAAGAGCTGCGCGACCTGTACGGCGTACGCCGCAATCTGGAATTCTGGCAGATGCAGACCCATGAGCACGAACTCATTATCCGCATCCGCCGTGATCAGACCGGTATGGACCGGCTGATGGCTGACGTACGTAAAAGTCAGCAACAGTTTGACGGTTATAAAAACGGTCTGCAGGAACTCAGACTGACCACCCTGACCCTGCCGGAATGGGATCAGGAGCGCTTTGAGTCCCTGTGGCAGAACACCATGCAGGAGCTGGATCTGGTCGGCGATAAAGTCAGTCAGGTAGCCGCCATCCGCACCCCATACCGGCTCAGCTACGGGCTGGAAAAAAGCGCCCGTCAGCTCGCCGGCCGGGTGAATCAGGAACTGGCCAATACCAACCAACTGGTACGGGCACTGGAAAAAGTGATGCGTTCTGTGATCCGCGCCGAGTTGGATAAACACGAAGAACGTATCCGTTATTACTGGGCGCAGGCACGCCTCGGTAAAGCACGCCTTTACGATAAGGCGCTGAATAACCTTGAAGAATCCGACAGCGGAGCACAGCAATGAAACAATTAACCGGCATCAGCCTGATACTGTTGCTGAGCGGTTGCAGCCTGTTTGGCGGAAGCAACACCATCGGCGGCCTGAAGAGTGAAGAGACCGAAGAAAGCAATCTCGATTTCGCCAGCATGGATCACAGCCAGGTGCGTGAAGAGTATGAAGAACTGCTCGACCTGGTGGACGATGATTTTCTGAAAGAACAGATTGAACGCCGCATCGCCGGGGTCTCCATGGCGGAAGGTGATCACCTGCAGACCAGTGGTGAAAAACCACGTGCCGGTTATTACCGTAATGCCATTAATTCCTACATCGATATCCTGGAAAAATACCCTAACTCGCCGGATAACGCTGAGGTGCTGTATCAGCTTTCCAAGGCCTACCAGATGGAAGGTGAGCCGAAAAATGCGCAAGCCATGCTGAACCGCCTGGTCACCATGCATCCGGACTATGCAGGCATTGCCGAAGCCCATTTCCGTCTCGGCGATATCAATTTCAATAATCAGCAGTACCGTGCCGCCGAACAGCACTACCGCTATGTAACCACCGCAGATGCGCCCAATCTGCAGCTGAATGCCCACTACATGCTGGGCTGGGCACTGTATAAGCGGGGGCTGTTTGACGATGCGCTGGAATCCTTCGCTTACGTACTGTCTGTCGTACTGGATGAACAGGCCGTACAGAACCTCAGCGATGCAGAAAAACCACTGGCTGAAGATACCCTGCATTCCATCAGTCTGGCGCTGGTGAATGTTGGCGGCCCGGAACAGATTCCGGCCATCAAAGGGCTGAAAAACAAAGCCTATATCTGGCAGGTGTATGACAATCTGGGTGCTTATTATCTGGAGAAAAACCGCTACGCCGACAGCGCCGGCACTTACGCGCATTTTATTACGTCATTCCCGCTGGATGTCCGTTCACCGGATATGCACGTGAAGATGATCAACGCCTACGCCAAAGGTGCTTTTGCCCGTGACGTGCTGGAAGCCAAACAGTCATACGTTGCCAGCTATGGCAAAACATCCGCTTACTGGCAGCAGTCCTCCGCGGCGCAGCAACAGACACTGGCCGCCAACCTGAAACCTTATCTGTCAGAGCTGGCGGCGCATTTCCACGGTCAGGCACAGAAACAGGCTGAACTGGCAGAGAGCAAAAAAGGCTCCGCCGATGCCGCAACCCTGTCGCAAAAATCCCGTGATTCGTATGCCAGTGCCACCACCTATTATGGCCAGTACCTGACCAGCTTCCCCGACAGCAGTGACCGCGCCAGACAGCGCTTTATGAAAGCTGAGGCCCATTTCGAAGCACAGCAGTACAGCGAAGCGGCCAACGACTATGAAGTGGTCAGCTATCAGTACAAAGATGCGGAATACGGCAACCGTTCCGGCTATGCCGCGATTCTGGCGTACCAGAAACGCGTGGCCGAGCTGGAAGGTAAAGCAGAACAGAAAGCCAAAGCGCAGGAAAATGCTGTCGCCAGTATGCTGCGCTTTACTCAGAACTATGACACCGATAAGCGCTCGCCAGCGGTTCTGACCAATGCTGCCGAGTACCTGTTCAGCCTTAACCGTTATCAGGAAGCCATTGATGTCGCCAGTGGTCTGATCGCCGGTAACAAGGCGCTGGATAAAGACCTCAAACAGACCGCTTACGGCATTATCGCCCACTCCCATTATCAGCTGCAGAACTACGCCGCAGCAGAACAGAATTACGATCAGCAACGGCAGTTACTGGGTAAAAAACACAAAGACTATGTCGCGGTCAGCGAACGCATGGCCACGGCTGTGTATAAAAAAGCCGAACAGATGATGGCAGCCGGTGAGAAACTGCCCGCCGCAGAACAGATGCTGCGCATCAAACAGATTGCCCCACAGAGTAAAGTCCGGGTAGTCGCTCAGTATGATGCCGCGGTTACCCTGCTGGCGGAAAAGCAGTGGCCGGCAGCCATTCACGAACTGAACGAACTCTGGTCACTCTATCCGCAGCATGAACTGGCGGCAGAATTCCCGCGTAAGCTGGCCTATGGCTACGAGCAGGCGGATAACAAAGAGAAAGCGGCGGAAACCTACGAGTATCTTTACCACCAGGATAAAGATGCCGATGTAAAACGTGACGCCCTGTTCGCGGCGGCCGGCCTGCATGAAAAAATGGGGCATCTGAAAACCGCCAACGAATACTACAAAACCTGGGCGCGTAATTACGAACAGCCGTTCGACACCCGTATGGAAGCGCGTTATCACATCGCACTGACCTACGGTCAGATGAATGATCAGAACCGTAAACTCTACTGGCTGCGCCGGGTCATTCAGGGTGATGCAGAAGGCGGCGCGCAGCGCACTGACCGTTCACGCTGGCTCGCGGCCTGGGCAGCCACCGAATACGGCGACTACTTTGCCGGCGAGTTTTCCCGACGCCGTCTGACGGCCGCTAATCTCGACCGTAATCTGCCGCGTAAACAGGAAATGCTGCAGGATGCCGTCAGCCGTTATCAGCAGTCAGCCGAATTCGGCATCCTCGAATACACCACTCAGGCCAGCTACAAAATCGCCCGTCTGTATCAGCAGATGGCGGACGAGCTGCTGGGCATGGAAACACCGGCAGGCCTGTCAGCCGGAGAACAGAGCATGTTCCGCAACCTGATTCAGCAGCAGGCACAGCCGATGCTGGATACCGCCGTGTCTGTTTATACCAGTAATGCCGAACAGGGCTGGCAGGGCCATTACAACCAGTGGATTGCCGGTTCCTTTGCTGCGCTGGCCAGACTGTCACCACTGCGTTTTAACAAGTACGAAGAACAGAAGAGGTACGGCGATGAAATTCGTTAAACCATTACTGGTGGCAGCGGTACTGCTCAGTGGCTGTGCAGCACAACAACAGCAGCCACAGGAAGAACAGGCGGTTCTGGTTGATACCGCCTCTTACCTGCCGCTGCAGACGTATGACGACCAGGGCATAAAAATCCCTTACATCTCAGCGGAAAACCCTTACCTGCTGCAGAAAGGTACGGTCAGCAAAGGGTCGGTACTGCTGTTTATTGAAGCCCGCCGCGCCCTCAATGCCGGCGATGAAAAAACCGCACAACAGAAACTGAAAGTGATTACCGATCAGGACAATACGCTGGCCGGTCCGTACGTCATGCTCGGCGATATCAGCATGAAGCACGAAGACTATAAAAAAGCGTCTGAGTCCTACCGCAAAGCCATCAGCATCAACGGACAGAACGTCAATGCTTACCTCGGTCTGGGAGAGGCACTGCGCCGTCAGGGTGAATTTACCGCCGCGCAGAACACCTACGAAGCAGCGCTGCAGGTATGGCCGGACTTTCCGGAAGCTCACCTGAATCTCGGCGTGCTGTATGACCTGTATCTGAATATGCCGGCCAAAGCGCAGGCACATTACGAGGCCTATCTTTTTCTTACCCACAATAAAACCCACAAGGCCAACCAGTGGTATGAAGAAGTAAAAAGCAGGACCGGCATCACAAAAAGCTTCGTTGATCCGGGACCGCCACAGATCAAAGAAGCCAAACCAGCCAAAACAGCTTCTGCTGAAGAACACCGGGAGGCAGGATGAAGAAATTACTGGTGCTGCTGATGCTGGCGTTACCGGCAGCCGCAGAAGAACCGATAAAACTGGAAAGTAAAATTGTCGGTGACAAAGAACAACCGTCGGTCAGTTACTTCGTCCCCTGGCAGGATGCCAGTGGCGTTGACCGTTTATATCAGAACGTTGAGGACCGTTACGATGACAGCCTCAACACAATCGACCGTGATGTCATGCTGCGGTCAATGCATATTTATGACGAGATGAATCTCGAAAATAACCCTGTTAACAAACCTGAGAGATAAAGAAATGGGCGATATCTACAGCATAATAGTCAACTTCCTGAAAGAAGGCGGCCTGTTCATGTACCCGATATCCATCGTTCTGGTACTGGGTCTGGCCATTGCAATTGAACGCTGGCTGTTCCTGAAAAGAGAAAAGACACGCAACGAGAAAACCTTTGCAGATTTTCTGCCGCTGCTGCGCACCAATGATCATGAAAAAATGACTTTGTTTACCCGTGATCATCAGGCTGCGATTTCCCGCATCATCGGCTGTGGTCTGGATATGATGAAAATCACCAGACAGCGTGCCGATATCGAACAGGCGATGAATGAAGGTGTGATGGAAGTTCTGCCACGGCTGGAAAACCGTGCCAACTACCTGGCCATGCTTGCCAACGTTGCCACCCTGCTCGGTCTGCTCGGTACCATTATCGGTCTGATCGCCGCTTTTGCCGCCGTCGCCAATGCCGATCCGGCGGATAAATCAGCACTGCTGTCACAGTCGATTTCCGTGGCGATGAACACCACCGCCTTTGGTCTGATTGCTGCGATTCCGCTGCTGGTTGCCAGTGCGGTGATCAACAACAAAATCAACGCCATTGTTGCCAGCATCGAAATGGGATCCATGAAATTCCTCAACGTGATGACGCTGAACCGCGCGGTTGAAGCCGGCTACCCGAAAGATGAACGCAGGGATTCCTGATGTCTTCCTTCAAGATTAACCGTCGGGTAACGGAAGAAAATGATATCGACATTACGTCATTCATGAACCTGATGATTGTACTGGTACCTGTGCTGCTGCTTAGTCTGACCTTTACCAAAATCCGGGTACTGGATATCAATCTTCCCGAACTGAGTGGCGGGGCATCAGCGGCTGAACTCAGTCAGTCCCAGCTGGAAGTCGTGGTCGACAAAAGTGGTTTTTCGGTCTATTTCCCGACCGGAAAATTGCTGAAGAAAATTCCGCAGACGGAAGAAGGCTACGATTACCGCGCTTTATCCATGCTGATGCGCGACCTGAAAGATCAGGTCAGCGATAAAAAAGATGCGACCATTATTGCGGACAAAAAGGTGAACTATCAGGCGCTGATATCCACCATGGATGCCATTAAATCCTATAAAACGGTATTGGCCGCCAGCATGGTCGAAGTAGAACTCTTCCCTGAAATTTCCCTCGGGGATAAGAAACGGTAAGTTGATATGGCCTCAGAAAGCTTTATTCAGCGCAGAACCACCAAAACAGCGACCCTGAACCTGACGTCGCTGATGGATATTTTTACCATCCTGGTGTTTTTCCTGCTGATGAATACCGGCGAAAGTCAGGAGCTGGCCAAAGCCAATTTCGTCAAACTGCCCGACTCCAATGCCGACGGTGTACTCCACGGTCAGCTGGTGATTAATGTTGGCCAGGAATTTATCACCATCGACAACGAGGAAATCGTTGCCGTCGCCGATGTCGACCGCAAGCCCGGCAGTATCAGTAAACCACTGGCGGAAGCCCTGCAGGCATTCGCGGCAGAAAGCGGTGAACTGACGGAAGTTGAGCAGAAGATCGGCCGTCAGGTCACCATTATGGGCGACCAGTCGGTTCCCTATGATCTGCTCAAAGCCGTGATGACCACCTGCAGCGCTTATGGTTTCCGCGATGTATCGCTGGCGGTGAATCAGGTCGCGGCCACGGCACTGACCGGGGAGGGCAAATAGATGTCAGCCTCTGCCCATCATATGTCGCTTGAGCTGGCCCTGCCGTGGAATGTTAACCACGACAGCGACCAGCGTTTTATCCGCCTGCTGCGTAACGTCGGCATTATTCTGCTGGTATTGTTTATTGCGGTGCCATTTCTCCCTACCTGGGACGTGCATTTTGGCCAGATAGAGCAGAAGCCGGTCGTGCGGACAAAAGTTCTGCTGGAGGCTCCGGAAATGCCGGAAATTTCCAAACCGGTGGAAGAATTTGTGCCGCCACCGCCGAAACCCAAACCGAAGAAACAGGAACCGGTGGAAGCGGCACAGAAACCGGTCCCCAAATCCGGCGGTCAGGCACCGGCCAAAGCACTGGCGGCTCTGTCTTCTCTCAGTGCGCTCAGCAAGCAGGTTGATGTCAGTAAGCTGCAGAATAAAAACCTGTCGGTAAAAGGTGGTGAAGTGCGCGCCAATAACCGCTCAACACTGGGCGAGGAAAACCTCACCAGCAGTGGCGGCCTGAAAAATGCGGACACCGATATGCAGGTGAAGGGGGCAGCCCTCGGCAGCCATCAGGGGACCGCCGTCGACAGTCCGATTGCCTATCTCGACCTGCCGGATGAAGGTGGCAGTTACAGTGAAGGTGCCCGTGGCCGGCGCGATATGGAAAGCATCCGCCGTACCATCGAAAACACCAAAGGCAGTGTCTATGCCCTGTATGCCAAAGCACTCAGGGATCATCCGGACCTCAGCGGTAAATTTGTGTTTGAACTGGTGGTGGAACCGGATGGTTCGGTTTCCGGCCTGAAACTGATCCGCAGTGATCTGGCCATGCCAGGCCTTGAGCAGAAAATGCTGGCCCGGGTAGGCGCCATTAACTTTGGTGAAGAAAAAGTAGCACCAACCCGGGTACAGTACACCTTTGTACTGATTCCGAGCTGAATGTCAGTTTTACTCCAGCCGGTAACGGCGGCCGCTGTTTTATGTCGCAAATGGCCGCCCGTTACTGGATTAATCGTCGTTGCAGATGAGACAGACACTGCAATGTGAAAAACATGGCGTAAAGAGCAGCAGAAACAGCCATGGTCTGCTTTCCTTCCAAATGCAGGAAAAAATGTTAACAGCAGAAAAAAAACTGCCGGTTTATGCCATAAAAAACCGCTGCATAATTATTTAATTCCACGCCTCCCGGCACCATTAAATCAGCTGTTTTTCCGTAATCAGCACTGGTTCACAATATTGAAAGCCGCCCAGCGGCATCCATGACTTTGTGACCACCGTCCCTGTTTCAGACCACCAGAATGACACAATACGATCCCCCCCGGTTTGGGCATCAAGGGTGACAGGAAATGAATTCAGCCATGTTAAAATTCTGTTCCTCCGGCATTCTGTTCGGCAGTCTGGCAATCAGCGGCTGCGGCGGAGACCTCGGAGTAGACGCCAACAGCGACAGCAGTTCTGCAGTTGCCAGTGACGTACCATTTGCCTATGTACAGCGCTCGCTGACAGAGACAGGCAGCACCTCAGCACTGGCCTATCAGGGCCGCGCGGAACTGCTGGTGCGTCAACGGGTTTCTTCCGATAGCAGCGATAAAGAAATTCTGGCCTCGGCACTGGGTAGCAGAGAATACGACGTACGCGACCTGAATGTTGCGCCGGATGGCAGCACCATGCTGTTTTCTGCCCGTACCGCTGGCAGCAGCTGGAATATTTACCAGTACGATTTCAGCGACAGCAGTGTGCGCCGCATTATCAGCGACGACGGCGATGCCGAAAGCGGTCATGACACCACGCCGGCTTACACCGCCGATGGCGATATTGTCTTTGCCTCAACCCGCAGCAGCGGCACCGCCGATGATGCCAGTTCCCTGCTCTACCGTGTTGCTGCCGATGGCAGCGGTCTCGAACAACTGACCACCGGCAGTGCCGATGATACCCATCCAACGCCTCTGGCTGAGGGCGGACTGGTATTTATCCGCACCACCGCCACCGACAGCAGCAAGACGTTCAGTCTGGTCTACCTGAACGGTGAAAGCGGTGAAGAAGATGTCCTGGCCAATAAAACAGTTTCCGGCACCGGCCTGCGTCTGCTGAATGTGGTGCAGGACAGTGATGGTCATATGGCAGCGCTGATTGCCCACAGTGAGCATTCCCTGCAGGGCGGTGACGTGGTGCTGCTGACCGAAGACAACACCATCAACATCCAGGCAAGCGCCACCGATTCCGCCAGCAGCCTGACCACCGAGTCCTATACCGGTGGTGGTGTCAGTATTTTCCCGGAAGAAGTATCCACCGCAGGCTGGTACAGCTCATTCTGGCCTTACCGTGACGGCAGCAGCCGTATGCTGATCAGCTGGAGCCAGTGTCTGGCCCAGAACAGTTCCCTGACCACGCCCTGTACCACCACCACCAGCTACAACGATGTCGACGCGCGTTATGGTGTATGGACCTATGATCCGGACAGCAACACCCGCCAGCCGGTCATTACCGGTAAATCCGGCGTGGTTTATTCCGACGTGGCAGTGGCTTACCCCTACAGCATCGCCAGCCTGAATCTGAAGCCGGTATCTGAGGACGCCGACGACCCGACCGAAGAAGACAATACCGACGATGGCTCCACCGGTGGTGGCGATGACGACGACGGCAGCACCGACGATGGTTCCACGGGTGGCGGCGATGACGACGACGGCAGCACCGACGATGGTTCCACCGGTGGTGGCGATGATGACGACGGCAGCACCGATGATGGTTCCACTGGTGGTGGCGATGACGACGATGGCAGCACCGACGATGGTTCCACCGGTGGTAGCGATGATGACGACGGCAGCACCGACGATGGTTCCACCGGTGGCGGCGATGATAACGACGGCAGCACCGATGATGGCTCCACGGGTGGTGGCGATGATGACGACGGCAGCACCGACGATGGTTCCACCGGTGGTGGCGATGACGACGACGGCAGCACCGATGATGGTTCGACCGGTGGTGGCGATGATGACGACGGCAGCACCGATGATGGTTCCACTGGTGGTGGCGATGACGACGACGGCAGCACCGATGACGGTTCAACCGGTGGTGGCGATGACGACGACGGCAGCACTGACGATGGTTCAACCGGTGGTGGCGATGATGACGACGGCAGCACCGACGATGGTTCCACCGGTGGTGGCGATGACGACGACGGCAGCACCGATGACGGTTCAACCGGTGGTGGTGGCGATGACTGCAGCAGTGATGATACCTGTGACGATGACGGTTCCGACACCACACAACCGGAATACCCGACGGCCGGCAGCTGTTACTCAGGTCAGGGCTACTGGAAAACCCACAATGTGTACGCCAGCGTACCGGCCCTGCAGGTCGCCTGGCCGGAAATCAACGCCGGCGAAGTCAGCGAAGATGCGGCCATCTGTGCCTCAAGCTGGCTGGGTAATTTAGAAACGGCACCAGAAGGTAACGCCTTCTATATTCTTTCCCATCAGTGGATTGCCGCCCGACTGAACGAAGCCAATGGTGCCTATATTACGGCCACCATCAGCGACGCCCTCAGCCGTGGTGAAGAACTGCTCAGTCAGTGCTCAGTCAGCTTTGCCCTGCGCGAAGAAGCCACCGCACTGGCCGCTCTGCTGAACGACTTCAATGATGATGAAGACTGTTCTTACAGTGAACCGGAACAACCGCTCAGCAGCCCTTATGGTGTGGTCAATATCCGCAGCATTTACGAATGGCAGGGTACTGATATGGCAACCGCGGCCGGTGGCATCGAAGCGCTGGCAGACCTGTCGCTGAACCCGATGGATGAACGCAGCGAACGCTTTATCCGCATTCTCGCCGCCGGCGATGAGGTGGATACCCTGATCGGATATGCCGAGGTTAATCCGGACGGTTCTGCCCTCTTCAAGGTACCGGCTGATACCGGCTTCCGCATGGAAGTGGTTAATGCCCGGCTGAAAGCCATTGCCAGTAAAGGCAACGGTTATGCGTACAGCTACTTCGCCGACATGGCCGAAGACGTGCTGTCCGTCGCCGCCGGTGAAACCCTGGCATACCAGCCGGACTCCGTGGTCAACCCGGGCGCAGACTACGCCGGCGCCCCGTTCCGCAATGCCAACCCGGACATTCAGGCAACGGCTGCCGGTCAGACCATGGCCGAAGCCATGGCCTATTATCTCGACAGGGTTGATCCGGTCAGCAGTGACGTGACTTACCGCGACAACTGGACTGACAGTGGCATCAGTGCACCGGCGGCAGATATTGATTACAGCTACAGCAACCTCGACACCACCGCACCGGCCAGCTCTGCCTGTCTCAATGACTGGAGTGCCGACTGTGTTGCCCGTGTGGAGTATCTGCAGCATATTCAGCCGCTGTGGGAAAAAGATGGCCGTGACAGCTCAGGCCGCAGCTGTGTCGCCTGTCACGATAATTCCGGCGCAACATCAATTGATCTGACCTGGGATGGTATTGCCGCCGATGCCGGCAGCGTTATTTCCTATCAGCAACTGTTCAGCGTGCAGCAGAGCTATATGTATCTGGCCAATGAGTTCGCCCCGGTGAACACCTCGCGCTGCGCCCGTCAGTCCGGCTTCCCGTTTGCGGATGAACCCGGCAATGACTGCTTTACCTGTTACAACCGCATCCTGATGTCAGAAGACGGGGCGCTGGAGTCGGCCAACTTCTATGAAGTCTTTGGCAATGATCCCGACCACGATACCTATCTGTTTGATCCGGATAATGAAGGCCCACGCGTCAACCACAACGGCATGCTGTCAGCCGAAGAGCTGCGCCTGATCAGCGAATGGCTGGATAACGGCACCCGGCTGTAACGACCAGCGGTGCTTAAAGGGCACACAATGTGCCCTCAGTGCCAATCTTTTATCTCTGCTGTTAGGTGGGCTTTGCCCACCTTTTTTTATTCTTCCGCTCCGGTACCGTGCATATTTCGCGGTCAGACTCCCTTTTTCTGCCAGACCTGCGTTCAGTGCAGACATCTTGGTATACTACGCGCAACTTCCGTTTTAACGTCCGGTACGGTATGAACCCTGATCTGTCGAAATTACAGCCTTATCCGTTTGAAAAACTGGCCCGCCTGAAAGGCGCAGTGACGGCCAACGATGCGCTTCCTCATATTGCCCTGTCCATCGGTGAGCCCAAGCATCCGTCACCGGAATTTGTGCAGCAGGCGCTGATCAGCAATATCCACTGTCTGGAAAACTATCCGACCACCAAAGGCCTGCCGCAACTCAGTCAGAGCATCGCCGACTGGCTGGTCAGACGTTTCCGCCTCAATGCGGTCGATCCGGTATCCCAGGTCATTCCGGTTAACGGCACCCGCGAAGCTATTTTTGCCTTTACCCAGGCGGCCATCGACCGCAGCGCGGCCAACCCGCTGGTACTGTCGCCGAACCCCTTCTACCAGATTTACGAAGGCGCAGCTTACCTGTCCGGGGCCACCCCCTGTTTCCTGCCCTGCCTGCAGGATAACGGCTTCAATCCGGATTATGACGCGGTACCGGAAAGTGTCTGGCAGGACTGCCAGCTGCTGTTCCTGTGCACGCCGGGCAACCCCACCGGGGCAACGCTGAAATTCGACGATTTCCGCAAACTGCTTGAGCTGGCCGACCGTTACGACTTTATTCTCGCCAGCGACGAGTGCTATTCCGAAATTTATGTCGACGGTAAAGAAGCACCGATGGGACTGCTGCAGGCCTGTGCACAACTGGGCCGTGACGACTACCGCAACTGCATCGTCTTTCATTCGCTGTCCAAGCGTTCCAACCTGCCGGGCCTGCGCTCCGGTTTTGTCGCCGGCGACGCCAGTCTGCTGAAACCGTTTCTGCTCTACCGCACCTATCATGGCTGTGCCATGCCACTGCAGACCCAGTACGCCAGCATCGCAGCCTGGAGCGATGAAGTACATGTGGCCCAGAACCGGGCCGAATATACGCAGAAATTCCGCACCGTGATCGATATCCTCAACCCGGTGATGCCGCTGCAGCAGAGCGAAGCCGGCTTCTATCTCTGGGCCCGTACCCCGGTGGATGATGAAACCTTCGCCCAGCAGCTGTTTGCACAGCAGAATGTGACCGTGCTGCCCGGCTCTTATCTGTCGCGCACCGTGGACGGCATTAACCCCGGAAAAAACCGCGTACGCATGGCGCTGGTTGCCAGTGTGGATGAATGCGCAGAAGCCGCACAGCGTATCCGCACCTTTGTTGAATCCCTGTAAGGAGGTCCCATGGCTTTAACCCCGAATCCGTTCGGCACGGATATCACCACCGACGATATTCTCGACACCCTGGGTTTTTTTGACGACTGGGAAGAGCGCTACAAATACATCATTGATCTGGGTAAACAGCTGCCGGCCATGGCAGACAGCAAAAAGACAGAAGACTATCTGCTGCGCGGCTGCCAGAGCCAGGTGTGGATCGACAGCGCCAGCAGCAACGGCATCCTGACCTTTGAAGCCGATTCCGATGCTCACATCGTACGCGGTCTGCTGGGCGTGGTTCTGGCCGCCTACAATGGCAAATCTGCCGCCGATATTCTGGCCTTCGATATTGATGCTTACTTCGGCAGCATCGACCTGCTCAAACACCTGAGTCCGACCCGTGGCAATGGTCTGCGGGCGATGGTGGAAAAGATCCGTAACCTTGCTGCTGAAGCCGCCTGAGCGTTACCACACTCCCCATTACAGCCCACACGAACGCACCAATATTGACACAAGGCACAATATTGGTGCATTAGTGTCAATTCCTTATCCCTGCCTTCAGCATTTTTTCCTGCCTCAGGCCGACCAATTGCATAAGCCTTGTGCTTTTTAATCACCTGACAACAACAATCTGTCTGTTTTCTGAACAAATCAGCATTTTTTACCGCAAACTTAACCAATTGGTCAGGATTTTGCTTAATATGCTGCGCGGACAGTCCGCATCATAACTGACAGCCTGGCACTGCAGCTGCTAACAAGACCGGGCAGCCCCCTCATAACGGAGAGATTTTATGTCGAACAATTCAGAGGCCAATCCGGATCTGCTGTACGGATTAAATGATAGACCACCGGTTCCGGCAGCCATTCTGGCGGCACTGCAGCATCTGCTGGCCAGCTTCGTCGGTATTATTACCCCAACACTGATCATCGGTGGTGTTCTGGGTCTGGGCAGCGAAATTCCTTACCTGATCAGCATGGCGCTGATCGTTTCCGGTGTCGGTACCTTTATTCAGGCGAAAAAAATCGGCCCTATTGGTTCCGGTCTGGTCGCGCTGCAGGGCACCAGCTTCGCTTTCCTGAGTTCTATTCTGGCGGCCGGCTTTATCGCCAAAGGCAAAGGTGGCGGTCCGGAAGAAATTCTCAGCCTGATTTTCGGTGTGTGTTTCCTCGGCGCCTTTATCGAGATTTTTCTCAGCCAGTTCCTGCACAAACTGAAGACCTTTATTAACCCGCTGGTAACCGGCATCGTGATTACCGCCATCGGCCTGAGCCTGATTAAAGTCGGCATCACCGATCTCGGTGGTGGCTTCAAAGCTGCAGACTTCGGCAGCCTGACCAATCTGGCACTGGGCGGCACCGTACTGCTGCTGATCATTATCCTCAATCAGAGCAAAAACGCGTATGTCCGTTCCGGCGCAATTTTCTTCGGTCTGATTGTCGGCTTTATTGCCGCCATGCTGATGGGTAAAGTGGATTTCTCCGGTCTGGCCAAAATGGATTGGTTTGCCCTGCCGGTACCGTTTAAATACGGTTTTGATTTTGACTTTGCAGCCTTCCTGCCTGTGGCACTCATTTACCTGATCACCGCCATTGAATCTTCCGGTGACCTGACAGCAACCTCCATGGTATCGAAAGAACCGATTACCGGTGACCTGTACCGCAGCCGGGTAAAAGCCGGTGTTTTCGCCGACGGTATCAACTCCATGATTGCAGCCGTGTTCAATACCTTTCCGAACACCACCTTCAGTCAGAACAACGGCGTGATCCAGCTGACCGGCATCGCCAGCCGTTATGTGGCATTTTACATTGCCGCCTTCCTGATTATTCTCGGTCTGTTTCCGGTCATCGGTGGTATCTTCCAGCAACTGCCAAAACCGGTTCTGGGCGGTGCAACCCTGGTGATGTTCGGTACCGTGGCTGCAGCCGGTATCCGTATTATCGCCACAGTGGATCTTGATCGCCGCAGCATGCTGATTATGGCCGTCGCTTTTGGTCTGGGCCTGGGCGTTGCTGCCGTGCCGGATCTGCTGAAAGAAATGCCGAAAGTCATCCAGAATATTTTTGGTTCTGCTGTGACCATGAGTGGTCTGGCAGCTATTATTCTGAATACGGTAATGCCGGGTGAGATCAAACTGTTGAAAGAAGAAGATAATATCTGACGCCAACAGCCATTGCTCTTATCGGGGCATAAAAAAGCGCGGTTTTGACCGCGCTTTTTTATGCCTGCCGGTCAGACTTTATTCATGACGCAGCGCTTCAATCGGATTCATCTGTGCAGCCCGGCGCGCCGGAACATAGCCGAACACCACCCCCACCAGCGCGGAAAACACAAACGCCGCCACGCTCATACTGATATCAAAAATAAACGGCATGTGCATCAGTATCGCCAACCCGTATGACAACAGAAAGGCCAGCAGGATACCGATAACACCACCCAGTGAAGACAACACTACCGCCTCAACCAGAAACTGCAGCAACACTTCATTTTCCAGTGCACCGATGGCCAGGCGGATACCGATTTCCCGGGTCCGTTCGGTGACTGACACCAGCATGATATTCATAATCCCGATACCGCCCACCAGCAGACTGACACCGGCTACGGCGCCAAGCAGACCGGTCATGGTCTGAGTCGTACTGGTCAGAGCTTCCGCCAGTTCGGTGGTATTGAAAATATTGAAGTTATCATCTTCATTGGGCGCAATATTACGGCGTTTGCGCAGCAGCGTGGTCAGCCTGTCTTCAACATGCTCCGAATCGACATTATCTTCCAGCGAAATATAAATCTGCGCCACATCACGGTTACCGGCAATCCGGCGCTGAAAAGTCGGTAACGGCATAATCACAATATCATCCTGATCACTGCCGAAGCTGGTCTGGCCCTTACCGTCCAGAACGCCGATCACAGTGCAGTTAATCCGGTTAATACGCATTGTCTGATTCAGTGCAGAGCCGCCCTCAAATACTTCTTCCACCACGGTCTGACCGACGATACAGACTGCCGCACCGTTGTCTTCCTCCTGCTGCGTAAATTCACGCCCGGACTCCAGCGTCCAGTTACCGGCGATCAGATATTGGTTATCAGTACCGCGAACGGTGGAACTCCAGCTGTTGTTGCCGTGCACCAGTGTCACACTGCTGCTGGCCATCGGCGCAATGGCTTTAATACCGGCAATTTCATTGTTCACTGCCTGCAGGTCATCCAGATCAAAGGCCGGGGCCGCTACCCGGTCACGGCCGGAGCCAAAACCCTGCCCGCGGTTAACCATCATCAGATTACTGCCCAGGCTCGACACCTGCGCCGTCACCTGTGCGGTGGCGCCATTGCCCAGACTGACCATGGTAATCACGGCGGCGACACCAATAATAATGCCGAGCGTGGTCAGGAATGAACGCATAATATTGCGCCGGATCTGCTGCAGAGCCAGTTTTAACGCATTATTCAGCATGGCGGTTCACCTCTTCCTTATCGACCCGGCCATCGACAAAATGAATCACACGATGGGAATATGCAGCCATATCCGGTTCGTGGGTGACCATCAGAATCGTCAGCTGCTGATCTTTGTTCAGGTCCGCCATCAGCTGCATAATTTCCTGACTGCGCCGGCTATCCAGATTACCGGTCGGTTCATCCGCCAGCAGAATGGCCGGCGTGGTGACCAACGCCCGGGCAATGGCCACACGCTGCTGCTGACCGCCGGATAATTCACCTGGATTATGATCAGCCCACTGCTCCAGTCCGACTTTTTCCAGCGCTGCCATGGATAAACGGTAACGTTCCCTGCGGCTCAGGCCCCGGTAGACCAGTGGCAGCTCCACATTTTCCATCGCCGAGGTGCGCGCCAGCAGGTTGAACCCCTGAAACACAAAACCAATATGCCGGCGGCGCAGTAAAGCACGTTGATTGCGGCCGAGCTGTGATACCGGCACGCCCTGAAAAAAATATTCACCATGGGTCAGAACATCGAGACAGCCGACAATATTCATCACCGTCGATTTTCCGGAGCCACTTGGCCCCATCAGGGAAACAAATTCGCCGGAATTCACCGCAAAATCGACGCCCTTCAGCGCCTGGAATTCGGCCGTACCAGTACCATAGGATTTGGTTACACCGTCGAAACGGATCAGAGGCTCATTATCCGCTGCCATCAGTCATTAACCTGAACAGAATCGATGATGACCTGATCGTTTTCCTGCAGCTCTCCGGCCACTATCCGGGTACGTAAGCCGTCACTGATACCGGTTTCCACTTCCACCGGCTGCGGGTGTTTATCACGCAGAACCCAGACCGTGGCTTTCTGCCCCTGCAGCGAACCATTGATGTTGTCGTTAGCGGCCGGTTTATTCTGATTATCGCGGCGCGGCCGGCGTGGCATAAAATTAAACAGGCCACCGCCTTCTTCGCCGTCATCAGCGCCAGCCGGCGGCTCGCCGAAGTCGGGGCTGTAACGCAGTGCCGCACTGGCAATGGTAAGGACGTCGCGGGCTGACTGTACGGCAATATCGGTCACAGCTGTCATCCCCGGCAGCAACGCAAGATCGCTGTTATCCACCCTGAGAATGGTTTTATAAGACACAACACTGCTGTCGCTGCCTTCCGTATCGGCCAGACGGATCTGAATAATTTCCGCCTGAAATTCACGCCGGCTGTAGGCATCAACACTGAAGGTTGCCTGCTGTCCCGGTTTAATCAGACCAATATCGGCCTCATCAATATCAACGTGCAGCTCCATATCTTTCAGGTCGCGTGCCAGCAAAAACAACGTCGGTGCGGAATACGATGAGGCGATGGTCTGTCCCGGTTCCACATCCTTACTCAGCACAATGCCATCTATCGGTGACACAATGGTGGCTTTCACCAGATCCGACTGCGCCGATTCAAGATCCGCCGCCGCGACGTCCACACTGGCCTGAGCTACCTGCAGACTGGCCTCTGCCTTGGTCACGGCAATTCGCGCAGAATCCAGTGTCTGCTGCGACGGATGCTTGCCGTCGCTCAGCTGCCACACCTTCTGATAATGCTGATAGTCGAGCCGCGCTTCTTCCAGCTCTGCCCCGGCCCGGGCAACGTTCGCTCTGGCCGATTTCAGCGAACTCTGCTTTTCCAGCACAGCGGCACTGAGGGTGCTGGTATCCAGCTGCGCCAGCGCCTGGCCGGCGGTCACATGATCGTTATAGTCGACATACACTTCATCCATAATGCCGGACAGCTCAGAACTCACCTCAACTTCATCCTTGGGTTCGACACTGCCGGTGGCGGATACCGTCACCGCGATATCGGCGCGGGTCACGGTGTCCGTCTTGAACAGCTGACTGTCCTGTGGATTACCGGGTTGCAGGAAAAAGAACACCGCTGCCGCCAGCAGGATCACCACCACAACCACTGCCAGCAGCCAGGTTTTTTTATGGCTGCTGCCCGCGGCCAGCCCGAGTTCTGCGGCTTTTTTCTGTTGCGCTTCGTTCACTCTTGTTCACCCTGATCGTCAGCGGTTGTCGATGATTCCAGCCCCTGCCAGCCACCGCCGACAGTGCGGTACAGCTGAATCCAGCTGTTCAGTAATGTGCCTTTATTGTTTGCCAGCGACGTTTCTGCGCTGAGCAGTTCTGATTGCGTATCCAGCAGATCAGTAAAATCCAGTAGTCCGGCATCGTACTGGAAGCGGGCCAGTTCCTCGGCCATGGCGGCCGACGCCCGCGCCTGTTCATACGCTTCCTGCTGACGCTGGGCCGAGGTTAAGGCCGACAGAGCATCTTCGGCTTCCTGACGCGCCGTCAGCAGAGTGCTGCGGTAAGTATTCAGCGCGCTTTCCAGTAGCAGTTGTTCCTCCTGTGCTTTTTTCTTCAGCACACCGCTGTCAAACAGGGTATAGGACAGACTGGCTGCCAGGGAGCGGATCATATTGTCGACATCAAAGACATCGGCGTAATTCTCATCCCCGCCACTCAGTCTGCCGGTCAGAGTGAAAGATGGGTAACGGCTGTTCTCTGCCCGGGTCACCGCTTCCGCCTGCTGAATCACAGCAAACTCCTGTGCTTTCACATCCGGGCGCTGACGCAGGATATCCGCCGGCAGGCTGACCACCACCCGCTGTGGCAGAGCCGGCAATGCCGCAGGCTGACGCAACGGCGTCAGCAGAGGGCTGATACCGCCGCCGGCCAGTGCCGTCAGCTGATTAATGGCTTCTGCCTCATCCTTACGATAAGACGGTAACCCGGCACGGCTCTGGTCGAGCAGGGTTTTTGCCTGCATCACGGCCAGTTCCGTGGACAGGCCCGCCTGGTATTCAAATCTGGCCATGTCGTAACTTTCACGGCGGATATCAATACTGGCCTGCGCCACCCGGATATTTTCCTGCGCCAGCCGTAGCTTGGTGTAAGCGGTCGCCGTTGCCGCAATCAGACTGACCTGGGCATCGCGTAATATCTCATTGGCCTGATCCACCCCCGCCTGAGCAGCCGTGCGCCGGGAGGCGATATTGCCCCACAGATCAATTTCCCAGGAAGCCGTCAGCCCGGCGCTGTAGCCGGTGCTCATGTCATCACGGGTGCCAGTCCGGCTGGCACCGGTTGACGCAACCACGGCCGGCTTGTTATCCGCGCCGGCAATGCCCTGCTCCAGCCGGGCAAGGCGGTAATTAATACGCGCACTTCCGATATCCGGGCTGTTCTGCAGCGTCAGTGCAACCAGCTGATTCAGCAGCGGATCCTGCAGCTGCTGCCACCAGCCACCCAGTTCACCACTCTGCTCCGCCACCACCACCCCGGCCGGCAGTTCTGACTGCCAGCGGCTGTCAGCCTCAATGGTCTGTGGCGGCGCCAGCGTCGCGGTTGAACTGCAACCGGCCAGCAGCAGTACGGCACAGCAGAATGCCGGCCGTGCACAAAGTACGGAAAAAAAGTTTACTCGTCTGATCATGGGGCAGGACTCTCACAACCGGCCACTGCCGGTGAAGGTAAACGAAGCATCGCACAGGGTGGCAGAAGCGGACAGGTTGCAGCGGTAAAGATTTGCCCGCAAACGTCAGTGAACAGAATGTAAAAACGCGCTTGGTTTAATGATAAACACATGAAATCAAAGGACTTTTTTCGCAAGGTCTGTAATAAAAACTTCATATTTCAGCCATGAAAAGAGGAACTGCGGAAACTATTCTGGTCTTTACTGAATAACTGATCAGGAAACACCATGCGAATCCGGCATCGCTTATTGCTGCTGGCAGCCCTTCCCGCGCTGCTGGCAACCGTCATTTCACTTTATGTCTGGCTGCAGATCAGCCGCGTCGTCAACGACACCACCCTGCTGTTTGAACAGCGTATGCAACCGGTATGGATGCTGACCGATATCAGCCGCAACCTGTCTGAAGGCGTGATCGACACCGCTCACCTGAGCCGCGCACAGATGATGCTCTGGCCCGAGGCAGAACAACGCATCAGTCAGGCCAGTGCGACCATCCACAGTACCTGGCAGTCTTACCTCAACAGCCCTTTATCTGCGGTGGAACAGGAAAAGATCAGCGCCGCCGCAGAACAGTGGCAGAAAGCCATGGACGCCACGGCTCAGGTGGCAAGTTATATTAAAGCGCACGAATCTTACAGCCTCGGTCATTATATCGACATGGATCTTTACCCGGCACTGACACCCGTCATGCAGCTGCTGCGTGAGCTGGTCACCATTCAGACCGGACTGGCGGCCGAAGGCCGGCGTCAGGCTCTGGAGCAGACCAGCACCACCGTACGTAATATCCTGCTGCTTGCCGTGTTGCTGATCTGTGCCACCTCGCTGGCCGGCTGGTTCAGCTACCGCCGTATTCTTACTCCGCTGCGCGCTATCCGTAATCAGGTCATCGACATCGGCAAAGAACGCGATCTGAACCTGCGCACCGCTTACCGTCATGCCGATGAACTGGGCGAACTGTCCACCGCCTTCGATCAGATGATGGATACCCTCGCCAGCACCCTGAGTACCATTCATGGCAACGGCCGCGACGTCACCACCAGCGCGGAACAGTTGCTGACTCTGGCACAGGCCGCCGGTGAAGCAGCAACCCAGCAGAGTACGGAAATCACTCACTCCCATCAGGAAGGCGAGCGGCTGGGAGAAGCGGCCGCAGAAATCCGTCAGACCTGTACCCAGGCTACCGACGCCACCGCCACCGCCGGTGAACTGATCAGCCAGAGCAGCAACCGTGTGGCCAGCGTCGGAGACACCATCCACCAGTCCGTCAGCCAGGTTGAAGCCGCTGTGGCCAGCGCCGAAGAGATGCAGGCCCACAGTGAAAATATCGGTGAAGTGCTGACCGTCATCAACAACATCGCCGAACAAACCAATCTGCTGGCCCTGAACGCCGCCATTGAAGCCGCCCGCGCCGGCGAACAGGGTCGTGGCTTTGCCGTGGTTGCCGATGAGGTGCGCACACTGGCCATGCGCACCGCCGATTCAACCCGCGAAATTCAGCAGCTGGTCGACAATATCCGTCAGTCCAGTAGCCGCACCGCCAGCGGCCTGCAGACCACCAGCCAGCTCAGCACCATCATGGCGGCTCAGGCGCAGGAAGCCAGCACCGCCCTGGCGGCTCTGCGTCAGTCTTTCCGTCAGGTAGAGGACGTGAATCAGACCATTCACCAGCTGTCACAGGAACAGGAACAGCTGACTGCCAGTATGCGCAACCGTTCTGCCACCAGCATCCGTCTGAGCAGCGAAACCCGGGAAAAGGCCGGACAAACAGAACATCTCAGCAATACCCTGAAATCACTGGCCGACCGTCAGCATCAGCTGCTGCAGATCTTCCGGGTCGGTTAACAATGCGCCATCACTAAGCATTCTGTCGTATTGATACTGACGTGCCAGCCGAATAGTCTGAAGGGGTTAATGAAGATTAACAGGCCGATGGCCATCCACTCTCTTTGACAGACACAGGGGTTGAGCTCCCTGTGTCTGTTCATTTTTTACAGCACAGGGATGTGCGGCGGCACCCGTATTTTCATTTTCTGCAGACGTAAAAAAACCGGGACAGGCCCGGTTTTTTATTGGCAGCGTCAGTGCAATCAGGCGATCTTCGGATCCAGCTCACCGCTTGCGTAACGTTCAAACATCGCATCAAGCGATACCGCTTTGATTTTGGATGCGTTACCCGCAGTACCAAACGCTTCGTAACGGGCGATACAGATTTCACTCATCGCTTTTACGGATTCCTTGAAGTACTTACGTGGGTCAAATTCCGCCGGGTTTTCTGCCAGGAAGCGACGGATCGCACCGGTGGATGCCAGACGCAGGTCGGTATCGATGTTTACTTTGCGCACACCGTATTTGATCCCTTCCACGATCTGTTCAACCGGCACACCGTAGGTTTCCGGAATCTCACCACCGAATTCGTTGATGATCGCCAGCCACTCCTGCGGCACAGAGGAAGATCCGTGCATCACCAGATGGGTATCCGGGATACGTTTGTGGATTTCCTTGATACGGTCGATGGCCAGAATGTCACCGGTCGGCGGACGGGTGAACTTGTACGCACCGTGGGAAGTACCACAGGCAATCGCCAGCGCATCCACACCGGTTTTCTTCACGAAGTCAGCCGCTTCTTCCGGGTCGGTCAGCATCTGATCGTGCGACAGAGTACCTTCTGCGCCAATGCCGTCTTCTTCACCGGCCTGACCGGTTTCCAGAGAGCCCAGGCAACCCAGCTCGCCTTCCACCGATACGCCACAGGCGTGGGCCATATCCACCGTGCGTCTGGTCACGTCGACGTTGTATTCGTAAGAGGCCGGGGTTTTGCCGTCTTCACCCAGAGAGCCGTCCATCATCACTGAGCTGAAGCCCAGCTGAATGGAGCGCTGACACACGGCCGGAGAGGTACCGTGGTCCTGGTGCATACACACCGGGATATGCGGGAATTCTTCAACAGCCGCCAGGATCAGGTGACGCAGGAAAGGCGCACCGGCGTATTTACGGGCACCGGCAGAGGCCTGCACGATCACCGGGGAATCGGTTTTGTCTGCCGCTTCCATAATAGCGCGCATCTGTTCGAGGTTGTTCACGTTGAAAGCCGGTACGCCGTAGCCGAATTCGGCGGCGTGATCCAGCATCTGACGCATGCTGATTAATGCCATGAGAATTACCTTAACCGTTGGAAAAATCTGGCCGTATTCTAACGGCTATCAGACGGGATAGAAACCTGCAGCCCGGTGCGATTACCGGAAATAAAAAGCCCCGGCGTTGCCGGGGCTTCTGCTCTGCAGGACAGAGTTACTTCGCGCGCGCTTCCAGCACCGCTACCGCCGGCAGGGTTTTGCCTTCCACGAATTCGAGGAAGGCACCGCCACCGGTGGAAATATAAGACACTTTGTCGGCAATTTCATACTTATCCACCGCTGCCAGGGTGTCGCCACCACCGGCAATGGAGAAAGCATCCGATTCAGCAATCGCCAGTGACAGGGCTTTGGTGCCTGCACCGAACTGATCGAATTCAAACACGCCGACCGGGCCATTCCAGATAATGGTTTTTGCTTCTTTCAGCTGTGCAGCCAGCGCGGCAGCCGAATCCGGACCGATATCGAAGATCATATCGTCGGCTTCAACTTCGTCGGCACTTTTCAGGGTCGCAACGGCTGTTTCAGAGAATTCTTTACCGCACACCACATCGGTCGGTACCGGGATGGAGACTTTTTCCATCAGCTTTTTCGCCGCCGGAATCAGGTCTGCTTCGTACAGGGATTTACCCACCGGCTTACCGGCGGCGGCCAGGAAGGTATTGGCGATACCGCCACCGACGATAATCTGATCGCAGATGTCAGACAGGCTTTCCAGTACTTCCAGCTTGGTAGATACCTTGGAGCCACCCACGATGGCCACCAGCGGACGGGCTGGCTTATCCAGAGCTTTACCCAGTGCGTCCAGTTCTGCGGCCAGCAGCGGGCCGGCACAGGCAACCGGGGCAAACTTAGCAACGCCGTGAGTCGATGCCTGGGCGCGGTGCGCGGTACCGAAGGCATCCATCACGAACACATCGCACAGGGCGGCATACGCCTGAGACAGTTCGTCAGCGTCTTTCTTTTCGCCTTTGTTGAAGCGTACATTTTCCAGCAGCGCCAGTTCACCATCGGCCAGTTCGATGCCGGCACTGAAATCTTTCACCACATTCACATCACGGCCGAGCAGACCGGCCAGATGATCGGCCACCGGCTGCATGGAAAATTCGTCGGCGTATTCGCCCTCAACCGGACGACCCAGGTGAGACATCACAATGACTCTGGCACCGGCATCCAACGCCTGCTGAATGGTCGGCAGTGACGCGCGGATACGTGCATCAGAGGTGACTTTACCGTCTTTTACCGGAACGTTCAGGTCTTCACGGATCAGAACGCGCTTTCCTCTGAGGTCCAGTTCAGTCATTTTCAAAACAGTCATGCAAACTCCATGAAATAGCCAATCAGCCAATAACCCCGGACAGCGGGGCGAACAAAAGGCCGGCATTATATCAGGTCGTGGCGCGGCTTGAACCTGTCTGAAAGTGAGAACCGGTCACTGGCCTTCTGCTCCCCTGAGTTTTACACTGCGCGCCGCCAAAGGTAATAGCCTGACAATGGCTATGGATATTGTTCCCATGGATACAGGAAACTGAAATGCGAAATTTACTGCTGTCTTCTCTCGTCGCAGTCACGTCTCTGCTGTCTGTTCAGGCTTATGCCGGCGACATCAGCGTCCTGAGTGCTGTCGTTAAAGACAAAACCATCGACAATGCGCAGGTCACCTGGCAGCGCAATGGTGAAAGATCACAACAGGCCGTCACCGGCAGCAACGGCACGGTGCAGATCCCCTCTGCCCTGACGGACGATGAAAACACCACCATGATCATCAACAAAGCCGGCTACTCCACGCTGGTGGTGAAATGCCCGTGCGACGGCTTTACCTATGCGCTGTCACCGGTGATGCAGAACCTCGACGGTCTGCGCGTGGTGCTGACCTGGGGCCGCACGCCACGCGATCTGGATTCACACCTGAGCTATCCGGGTAATCACGTGTTTTACGTGAACAAAACCGGTACCGATGCCAACCTCGACGTGGATGACACCACCAGCTACGGCCCGGAAACCATCACCATTGAGCAGAAGCATCAGGGCGAGCGTTATGTCTACGCCGTGCACGATTACTCCAATGGCGCGGAGAATAAGAAAAACTCCGACGCCATGAGCTTCAGCCATGCCCGGGTACAGGTTTACGTCGGTCAGACGATGATCCGCAGCTACAACGTCAAACCGGATACCACCGCCACCAGCTGGATTGTGTTCGGTGTGGACGAAAACGGAGCTTTCCACGATATCAACCAGTATCTGAGCCTGAGCCGCAGCGGCCTGGCCAACCATCTGTCAGGCCTGATCCAGGCCGGATCGTTTGAAGATCACTCGCTGATCACACCCGCCATCAAACAGGAAGCCAAACGCATTAACACCCGTGGTGAATCGCTGTACCACGAGGACCGTCTGGAAGATGCCATGTATCAATTCCAGGATGCGATTAACCTGTACCCGTCTTACGGCCAGGCTTACAGCAATCTGGGACTGACTTATCAGAAACTGGACCGTACCGCCGAAGCCCTGTGGGCCAACCGCAAAGCCATTGAACTGGCCAGCGGCAGCAACAAAAACCGCGTACAGGCCAGCAGTTACTACAACATCGCGCGGATTTATGAAGCCAGCGGCCACTGGCAGGATGCACTGGATAACTTCCGTAAAGCCAAATCTCTGCGTCAACACAGTGCGTACGATAAAGGCATTCAGCGTATGCAGGAAAAACTGAACCAGCAGTAACGCCAGCGAAGTGCCTCTGCGGAGGCACTTCTTTTTTCACCTGCATGGACTGCTTATGCGACGGATATGCTCTCTGCTGATCGTGCTGATCAGCGCCTCTCCGGCACAGGCTGCCGGACCGGAAAAAATCGCCACACTTGACCGCACCTTATGGCCCGGCACCATCTCCGGCCAGGCCGGATTTAACCGCGCCTCTGCGGCCGAAATTCTGTCGTTTGTGCGCGTCCTGCAGAGCACACCGCTGCAGACGGAAGCCGACATCCTTAACCTGACCGGCCTGGAACAGATCAACACCACCAGTGTGCAGCAATGGGCCGACAAAACGCACAGCCGTTTACTGCAGAATTATGCCCACGCCTGTGACCAGTGTGACGCCGCCGGCAGCTGGCCCGCTCTGGTAACCGCCGCACAAACCACACTGCCAGCAACGCTCAGCGGATGGGCAGCGGCCAGTGACAAATTCTACCGCCGCTATCTGTACGAACAGGTGCGGCTGGCGGCATTATTTCCGCGTATTACCAGCGAAATTGACACCTTATCCCCCCAACAGGAAGTCACCGGTTCTGAACTGCAGGACGGTCATTTTCTGCTGACCTACGACGACGGCCCGGCGGCCGACAATAAAGGCGAAAACCGCACACAGGCACTGACCGATGCCCTGCGTCAGGACGATATTCACGCGTTCTTTTTTGTCCTCGGTGAACGCCTGCAACAGCAACAGCCGGATAAAAAGCTGTACGACCAGCAATGCCTCGGCTCCCATGGTTATGAGCATAAAAGCCATCAGAAATGGGACAATTGGAAAAGCTCACTGAACGACACCCGCACACTGTTAAACACTTATCAGCCCGGGCCTTTCTGGTTACGCCCGCCCTATGGCCAGCGCACACCGGAACTGGTGAGCGAACTCGCCAGCCATCAGGAAAAAATCATGCTGTGGAATATCGACAGCCAGGACTGGAACCGGAAATTAACGGACCAGCAGGTGCAGGACCGGGTAATAACCCTGATGCTGCTGTGGCGCCGGGGAATTATTCTGTATCACGATATTCACGGCCGGGCACTGCAGAATCTGCCGGCGTTAAACCGATTTGTGAAAGACACCAGGCAGCAGTGGCTGGATTGCCGGACACTGACTGATACATCGCCACTGCACCCATAAATCACCTGCGGCCCCGGTGTTTTTAAGAGTTTAAACTCCGGGACAGCAATTGCTCAGGTATGACACTGTTCAACCCGTGTCAGATTCACATCACCGGTACTTGTAGCATTTGTGGCCAAACACTAAAAAATCCCTGAACAATAACAGCGACTTAAATTATAAAAACAACAGACCTGAAGCGACTGGCATAAAAATTATTCTGACATTTTATCAACCACGAACCCCAAGAAAAACTTTCTGTAGTTCTTTACTGTCGTAACAAGATTCGCTTCCAGAGTCTTTCTTCATGATGGCAACCATCACTGTAAAGGCTTCTCTTTGTTCCGTGGAATTCATAAAAGCACCTAATTTCCCGAAATTCGGAAAAGCCGAAACCGCAGATTCCAAACCATATAAGCATATTCTTGCTTTGGTATCGCCAGTTTTAGAAAACAGCTATTTTTAATCTTGAGAGCCTAATTCAGGTCTGAACTGAGCCTGTTCACATACGCATTGCAAATAATCCATATACGCTTTAGACCTCAAATCCCTTAAATGGCGCTGACTTTCAATATGACGGGTAAAAAATACTGCAGAGACGCACCTAAAACGACATCTAAAAACGATAGAAGTCCAGTTATCATGCTCCCTCCTTACATCGCTAAAACATTACATCAGCAAACCTGGTTATAAACGAACCAGTAATTTACCAGACAAGCTGCTTAGAGGCTGTACGATGATTCAGAGTAGCCTTAGATAAAGTTGAAAAGAGACTTCAGACGTCACTCTGCCATCGCGCAGGCTGTATCCAGCATACGGTTGGCAAAGCCCCATTCGTTATCGAACCACACCAGCAGTTTCAGCAGCCGGCCGCCGCTGACCCGGGTCTGGGTGGCATCAACAATGCCTGAGCGCGGGTCATGGTTAAAGTCGATGGAAGCATGGGCCTCGCGGGTGACCCCCATAATGCCGGCAAATTTTCCGGCGCTGGCGTCGGCCAGCAGGGCATTAACGGCATCGGTGGTGGTGGACTGCTGCAGCTGCAGACTGATGTCCAGCGCAGACACATTCAGCGTCGGCACCCGCACATGCAGGCTTTCAATCTTACCGGCCAGTTTCGGCATCAGCCGTGCGATGCCCAGCGGCAGACCAGTATCCACCGGAATAATGCTCTGGCCGGCGGCGCGGGTGCGACGCAGATCGGTGTGATAGGCATCAATCACCGGCTGATCATTCATCGCCGAGTGAATGGTGGTGGTCACGCCGGCCTCAATGCCAAAAGCATTATCCAGCAGTGTCAGTATCGGCAGCAGGCAGTTGGTGGAGCAGGAGCCGTTGGACACAATCGTCTGTTCCGGCGTCAGCGTCTGCTGATTCAGGCCGTAAATGATGGTGTTATCCACCGCACTGTCCGCGGGGTTGGAAATCAGCACCTTCGTGGCACCGCCCTGCAGGTGCTGTTCACATTCTTCGCGGGTCTTGATCCGGCCACTGCATTCCAGCACCAGATCCACCCCCAGTGCCGCCCAGTCATGGCGCGAGGTATCCGCTTCATGACGCACACAGATGCGGTCACCGTTCACCAGCAGATGGCTTTTATCCGCCACTTCCACCGTGCCGTGAAAACGGCCGTGGGTGCTGTCATAGCGCAGCATATAACTGATGGTTTCGATATCCGCCAGCTCATTGATGGCGACAATCTGCAACCGCTCACGGTAACCGTTTTCGTACAGCGCACGCAGGACACAGCGGCCTATACGACCAAAACCATTAATGGCAATACGAACCGGTGTTTTCTGCTCTGACATGATCTGGCCCAGGAAAATGACACACCGTAATCCGGTGCGTTAAAAGCAGCTATTCTCGCGTATCCGGACGCTCTGTTCCAGCGCTGAGCGATGCCTTCCGCCGTGCGATCCATTACACTGGCGTTTTTAATGTTTCCCCGGAGACGGTATGAACCAGCAACAGCAAACCGCCATTGACGCCGCCGTGCTGCGCCGCCTGCTGCAGCATCTGGACGAACGGAAAGACGTACAGAACATAGAACTGATGAATCTGGCCGGCTTCTGCCGTAACTGTCTGGCCAAATGGACTGTCACCGCCGCTGCGGAACAGGGCGTGGAAATGGACTACGAGCAGGCCCGTGAACGCATTTACGGTATGCCCTATGCTGAATGGAAAGAAAAATACCAGCAGGAAGCCACGCCGGAACAGCTGGCAGCGTTTAATACCCGCACTCCGGAATAAATACCGGCGACGCCGGTCTGAACCTGAGACTCAATGATTGTACACAACATAAGGGAGAGACTGATGAACATGGAAAAACCCCGTGCTGTTGCCCGCCTGCTGCTCACGTCTGCGGCGTTACTGACGGCCCTGCTGACTGCTCTGCCGGCGACGGCCGAAGATGCCTACATTGATGTCAGCGGCTATGGTGAAGTCAAAGCCTGGCCCGATTATGTGGAGCTGGTGATGAATATCAGCGCCACGGACAAGAGCGCAGACAAGGCCAAAAGCATGGTCGATGGCAGTATGAATCAGGCCCTGGCGCTGCTGAAAAAATACCGGGTCGCCAGCACCGATATCGACGCTGCCCGCATCAGCCGTCAGCCGCAGTGGGAATGGAACAAAGCCGGCCGTGAGTACCGCGGTGAACTGATCAGCCGAAATCTGACCGTCAGGCTGCGCGACCTCGACCGTTACGGCGATCTGAGCAACGAGCTGGTCAGAATCAGCAACCTCAGCCTGAACAATAACCGCCTGGGTTTTAATGACACTGAAGCACTGCAGCGTAAGGCCACGGTCAACGCCCTGCACGATGCCCGGGACAAGGCATCCTTTATGACCGAAGCCCTGAATACCCGCCTCGGCCGGGTGCTTCATATCAGCGACCAGAACAGTGGCCACACCCCGGTATTTGAAATGCGGGCGATGGCCACAGCCAAAGCGGCCGACCCGGCGCCGATGATGATTCAGGAACAGACGGTCAGTGCGTCGGTGCAGGTGCGCTTTGGTCTGAGGGATTAAGCAGATATCAACCGGCTCCCGGAGAGCAGTCATGAACGTAAACGATAAACCGGAAATCACGCCCGGAATTTACCGCCATTACAAGGGTAACGACTATCAGGTCATCGGTCTGGTACGTCACAGCGAAACCGAAGAGTGGCTGGTGCTGTATAAGACCCTGTACGGTGATTACTCCTGCTGGGTACGGCCACTGTCAATGTTCACCGACAGTATTGATGTGAACGGCGAACAGCAGCCGCGCTTCCGCCTGACCGAACCACTGGAGCGGCCGGGGCCGGCACCGGAGTTTGAGGAAGAGATGTCATGACACCGGCGATCAATGCGGCGAAAAAAGCCGGGGTAGCCTTTGAACTGCTGGAATACGAACACGACCCGGCGGCGGAATCCTACGGTGGTGAAGCCGCCGCGGTGCTCGGTCTGGACCCGGCGCTGGTGTTCAAAACCCTGCTGGTCAGCCTCAGCGGTCATAAAAGTCCGCTGGCGGTTGCCATTCTGCCGGTCAGTCACAAACTCAGTCTGAAGGCCATTGCCAAGGCAGTGGGCGCCAAAAAAGCGGAGATGGCCGATCCGAACCTGGCCGAAAAGACCACTGGCTATGTCGTCGGAGGGATCAGTCCGCTGGGGCAGAAAAAGGCCTTACCCACCGTCATTGATGCCAGCGCCGAAGCCCTGTCGCTGATGCACGTCAGTGCCGGCAGGCGCGGACTGGAAATTGCATTGTCACCACAGGATCTGGCCCGACTGACGCGCGCGGTTTTTAACCCCATCACAGCTTTGTGAAACAGTCTGATCAGTAACTGGACGTGACGCCTGACACTGTGCAGAATGCAGCGCTTGACCAGCCTGTTTTCTGTTGATTCATGATGCGTTTTATTTGCTCTGTTGTTATTGCTGCCGGTCTGCTGTCACTGCTTTCCGGCTGCAGCCCTGTGGCATACAAACCCGTCACCGGCACCTTCGGCGACGCCCTCGACGGCTACCTCGACGAACAGATCGCACCCGGTGTGTATGTCATTGAAGTCCGTCAGGTCGGTGGCTATCAGTTTATTTTCAATTATGACAAAACCATCAGTACCTTTAAGGAATACTGGCACCGCCGTGCCGGTGAACTCTGCCCGGCCGGTTATCTGGGAGAACCCGAAGTGCTGTTGCCAGCGGAAGCCCGCATCGCTGAGTTTGTCTGCAGCAGTGAAGAATGTCAGGATTATCCGCTGGTGTCCGGCATTGCCCACTGTCATCAAAGATACAGTCTCTGAATCACGCTTTTCCTCCGCCTGACTATACTCAGTTAATCCAATGCTGAGCCGGAGGAAAGCTCCTATGGTCCGCTTCATACTGATTACGCTGCTGTCGGCAGCGGCCTATCATGGCGCCGGTATGATCGGAATTCAGCTTGCGATTCCTCCCGGCTTTGCTTCTGCCGTGTGGCCGGCCTCCGGTGTGGCTCTGGCACTGGCGCTGCGCTTCCCGCCACTGGCGGTGCTGAGCGGTACTCTGCTGGGTTCATTTCTCACCAATCTGTGGGTCGCCTCCGCCGGTTTCAGCAACCTCAGCGATACCAACCTGTGGGTGCCACTGTGTATCGGTGCCGGTGCCAGCCTGCAGACCCTGGCGGGTTATCTGATCTACCAGCGTCTGATCGGTCACCGGGAAATTCCGTATTCACCTTCTGCCATTCTGTACTTTGTCCTCGCCGTGGCGTTCGGCAGCAGCCTCGTCAACAGTCTGATCGGCCCGCTGACCCTGCTGGCAGCCGGCTTAACCCTGGCTGACCAGTTTGGCTTTACCCTGCTGACCTGGTGGATCGGCGATGGCATCGGCATCATGCTGTTCACACCCTTGCTGCTGACGCTGCTGACCCCGGATATCCCTAACCAGCGCCGCGCACAGGTCATCATTCCCACCCTGGTGCTGTTCACTATTGCCGTATCCCTGTTTATCAAATCCCAGCAGCTGAGCCAGATTCAGCGGCAGACAGCATTTGAAAGCCGTGCCGAGCAAATTGGTCAGAAAATTAATGAACTGCTGAAAATATCGGAGAAAAAACTGATTGCCTATGCCGCACTGTTCAACTCTTCCCGTTACGTGACACGGGAAGAATTCAATGTCTTTTCCGAAGTCATTATGGATTCCGATGCGGCCCTGTACGGTATTGGCTGGACGCCGGTAATCCGGGACAGCGAGCGTGAAACTTTTGAAGCGTCCATGCGCCGCGAATTCCCGGATTTCCGCATGACCGAAATTAACAGTCAGGGCGAGCTGATCCCGGCCCGTCAGCATAAAGAATATTATCCGGTAATTTATATTTATCCGTTTGAGCGTAACAGACGCGCTTTCGGCCTGAACCTCGGCTCTGATCAGTCGCGCCTTGATGCTCTGCAACAGGCCAGAATCCTGCAACGTCCGGTGGCGACAGCCCCCATTACGCTGGCGCAGGAAACCGGTAATCAGAAAGCCACCATTCTGTATATGCCGGTATTCGATATCATGAATAATGAATCCGGTTCTGAACAGGTTCCTCTTATCGGTTATGCCAGCGGCGTCATCCGCATGGGCGATATGCTCAGCCCCGTTCTGCAGCAGGCCAGCCTGCAGGGTATTTCACTGAAGGTGTCAGACTCGTCGGAAGACGCCAGTGAGCGGATACTCTTCCGTTCAGCAGAGAGTGCTAACCCCATCTACCGTCCCTTTACCTATTTTTCCGAATTCGGTACGCGCCGCTACAATATCGAGTTTTATGCCAATCAGGCATTACTGCAGAATAACCGCGACTGGAGCAGCTGGCTGATTATCACCGGTGGTTTTTTTATTACCGCTCTTTTTCAGATATTTATTCTGATTGTGACCGGCTCCTACGAGCATGTGCGTAAACAGGTCGATGTCAAAACCCGCGAACTGAAACTGGCGATGGAAAAAGCCAGTGCCGCCAATGAAGCAAAATCGCGTTTTCTGGCCAATATGAGCCATGAATTACGCACACCGATGAATGCCATTATCGGTTTTATTAATCTGTGTCTGAAAACCGAACTGACCTCGCGTCAGCAGGATTATCTGCAAAAGTCCCAGTTAGCCTCTTCCACCCTGCTGGCGCTGATTAATGAGTCCCTGGATTATGCCAAAATTGAATCCGGTCATCTGGAACTCGAGCGGCATGAATTTTCCATTACTGACTTACTGCATAAAATACGTGCCCTGTTTGATCTGAAAGCGGAAGAAAAAGGCCTGTCTTTTGCGATTGACTGCAGCAGCCTGGTCCCCGCGCTGGTCAGCGGTGATGAGCTGCGCTGCGAACAGATATTTCTTAACCTGCTGAGCAATGCTTTCAAATTTACCGCACAGGGCAGCGTGCATCTGAAGCTGGATTATCACCCGCAGACAGAACAGCTGGAAATCCGCGTAACCGACACCGGCATCGGTATCTCAGCACAGCAGCTGCCCCATCTGTTTGAAGCCTTCCGCCAGGCAGATTCCTCCACCAGCCGGCGTTTCGGTGGGACCGGACTGGGCCTGAGTATCTGTCAGCAGCTGGCGACGCTGATGGGGGGGGATATCCGGGTCCGCAGCGAAGAAGGCAAAGGCAGTGAATTTCTGGTCACCCTGACGCTGCCGCCGGCAACGGCCGGCGCAGCAAAGGCAACAGTGGAAGCGCCGGAGCAGACAGCACAGCCGCTGGATGGCTGTCACTGTCTGCTGGTTGAAGATGTCGCCCTGAATCAGCTGCTGGCGCAGGAACTGCTGAGTGAAATGGGTGCTACGGTCACCCTGGCCGACAATGGCCGTGATGCTCTGGATCTGCTGCACAATGGTCTGCAGCCCGATGTGATACTGATGGATATTCAGATGCCGGTCATGGACGGACTGGAAACCACCCGCCGGCTGCGTCAGCTGCCCGGCCTGGCCCATACCCCGGTACTGGCGATGACCGCCAATGCCATGGATACCGATGTCAAAGCCTGTTACCAGGCTGGCATGCAGGATCACATTGCCAAGCCGCTGGATGCCGGCGACATGATGCTGAAGATTCACGCCGCCTGGCAGGCAGGCTGACGGGGTCAGAAGGAGCCGAAGAAACCGCCGCCTTTATTGAAGCCTTTGATACGGTGAGTGCGGATTTCACCGGCAAAGCTGATACGGCAGTGGGCATAGCCACTGTCTTCTTTGGTGGTCAGGTTAAGGAAGACTTCATAGTATTTAAGATCACGGCGGGTCGACAGATTATCGAGACTGATGGCCGGATCACCGTCCACATGGTAACGGGTATAGGCCCGGCAATGGCCGATGGCTTCGCCAAGGTTACGCACCCCGCCCTGCGCCTGCTTGGGATAGCCTTTGTCCTCACAGCCGCTGATCAGCAGCAGTAACAACACAGATGGCAGATACCCGAAAAACTTCATCCCTGACTCCTGTGACACTCTGTAAGCTGATAGTACTGACATTCTAGAACAAATGTTCAGAAATTAAGGTAACAGAACGTAAGAATCAGCAAGCTTTCCGAGCAGTCCGGAAACAACGGGCAAAGACGGCAGCCATTCACTCAGAACTGACTGAATGCGCCGCTGTTTTTACGGAAGCCCGGAGCAGAATGCTGAACAATCAGACCGTCCATATCAATCTGACAGTAGGAATAGCCGTGCTTTTCCTTAGTATCCAGATTCAGATAGACCTCATAAAAGTCACGGCTCTGACGGGTCGACAGCTGATCCACGCTGATCACGGTATCGGCGATCACCACGTGGCGGGTGTAGCTGCGGCAATGATCAATGGCATCTCCGAGATTACGGACATTGCCCTGCAGACTGGCCCCGAAGTCACAACCTGCCAGCAGGACTGACAGCGTCAGCACAGCCCATCTTTTCATCAATGCCTCCTGTTGCTGTTACTCAATGCCGCTTATTCACCGGTCAGGTGGCGCGGGTCGAGCAGTTTTTCCAGTTCTTCGCGGCTGAGGTCGGTATTTTCCAGCGCCACATCAATCACCGGCCGTTTTTCTTTGTAAGCCTGTTTGGCAATCTCTGCGGCTTTAAGATAACCGATTACCGGATTCAGCGCTGTGACCAGAATCGGATTACGGCCCAGTGCGGCATTCAGCTGCTCTTCATTCACCCGGAACGTGGCAATCGCTTTGTCGGCCAGCAGACGGCTGACACTGGCCAGCAGGCTGATGCTGTCGCACAGATTTTTTGCCACCAGCGGCAGCATCACATTAAGCTCGAAATTGCCGGCCTGGCCAGCCACTGTAATCGCAGTATCATTACCGATCACCTGCGCTGCCACCATGGCCGCGGCTTCCGGAATCACCGGGTTGACCTTGCCTGGCATAATGGATGAACCCGGCTGCAGCGCTTCCAGTTCTATTTCGCCCAGCCCGGCCAGCGGCCCGGAATTCATCCAGCGCAGGTCGTTGGCAATTTTCATGATCGACACGGCCGTGGTTTTCAGCTGGCCGGAAACCGACACGGCAATATCCTGACTGCCGATATGGGCGAAAAAGCTGTCCGCCTGGGTCAGCGGCAGATCCGTCATGGTCGACAGTTCACGCAGGAAAACCAGCACAAACGACGGATGGGCATTCACACCAGTACCCACCGCAGTCCCGCCCTGAGCCAGCGACTGTAACGCCGGCTGCAGTGCCAGCAGCGCACGGATATTATGCTGAATCTGACTGCGCCAGCCGCCCAGCGCCTGATCCATGCGCAGCGGCATGGCATCCATCAGATGAGTACGGCCGGTTTTAACCACGTCTTTCAGGCTGGCCGCTTTGTTGCCGATGACTTCCTGCAGGTGCTCCAGCGCCGGCAGCAACTGCTCCGACAGCAGCATGGCTGCACTCAGGTGAATCGCTGAGGGGATGGTGTCATTACTGCTCTGCCCGGCATTAACGTGATCATTCGGGCTGACCGGCTGGCCGCAACGCTGACTGGCGAGGGTGGCCAGTACTTCGTTGGCGTTCATATTGGAACTGGTGCCGGAGCCGGTCTGAAAAATATCCACCGGAAAATGTGACAGCATATTCTCATCGGCCAGCAGCTGATTGACTGACTGTTCAATAGCGACCGCTACCGCTGAGGGGATGACTTCCAGTTCGCGGTTGGCCCGTGCCGCCGCCGCTTTGATCAGCAGCAGCGCGCGGATAAAGGCTTCCGGTAATGGCTGCCCACTGACCGGAAAATTATTGATTGCCCGCTGGGTCTGAGCGCCGTACAGGGCGTTCTCCGGTACCTGCAGTTCACCCATGCTGTCGCGTTCGGTACGGAAAGATGTCATCGCCGGCTCCTGTTTCCTTCGTTATGCAGATTTAAAAACTGACTACACAATAAAGAATAGATTCCCGGCCGGCCAATAAGGATTATTAATGCCGCGCTGATAATGCCACGCTGGCACAGCGGCAGGCGTCACAGACTGTCGAGGAAACTGCGGTATAACTGTGCAGTACGTGCCGGCATTTCCACCATCGGCATATGACCAATGCCGGGAAAAACTTCCACCCGGAGATGGGGAATACCTGCCTGCCATACCGCGACAGAACTGACGTGCAGCAGCTTATCCTGATCGCCCCACCAGAGCATGGCCGGCACCGTCAGCTGGCCGAGGGATTCTTCCAGGTAATCACTGCTGTAAAAATCAGCAAAAATCCGTTCCAGCTGCTGCTGACTGCCGCGGTATTTTTCATACACCGCCTGCAGCACAATATCCGGTACAAACGGCGGTCGTTCCATGGTCATGGCATAGAACTCATCAAATTCAGCCCGGCTGTTGATAATAAAAGGGTTACGCCCCTGCTCCAGCATCTGCATCATTTTACTGGCCTGCGGGGCATGCACCCCGGCCGGATCAACCATGGTTGCCGACAGCGTTGCCTGTGGATAACGGATGGCAAAGGTAGCGGCCAGAAAGCCACCCATGGAATTACCGATCAGATGAACCCGGGGAATATTCAGCGCTTCCAGCAGCCGCTGCAGCCGCTCTGCCTGAGCCGGCATACCATAATTCCACTGTGGATCATAAGGGCTGTCACCATGACCGGCCATATCCGGAATCACAATGTCATAGTCTTTTGTCAGTGGCCGCGCAAAGCGCAGCCATACCGTTTTATCAGCACTGAAACCATGCAGCATCACCAGTACCGGCTTGCCCGGATTATGATGGCGGTAATACGCAAGACGCATATCACCGATATCAGCGCTCTGTTTGCGGAAACCATACAGGGCGGCTTCTGAGGCCATGGCAGTGTTATACAGCCATTTTCCCACCGTGGAATAATGGCGGCGGATCAGCCAGAAGGCAGAGATAACAATGACAGCAAGCAGCAGCAATTTCATAAGAGTTCCTTTTTATTCTTGTTGTTATGATCAGCGTCAGGAAAAAATATGATCCTTTTCGCGGAAGTTTCTGGTCCAGCGGCGGAAAGTAAAACTGAAGCCGGGAAACATCGCAATCACCTTACCGCTCTTACTTTTATACCAGCTGTTACAGCCACCCTGATGCCAGACGGTTTTTTCCATTTCCTGATGAATATGCCGGGTATAGCTGTCTTCCGCCGTATCTTTCACTTCAATCAGACGCTTACCCCGCTGTTCCACTTCGCTAATGGCACGCATGATGTAATTCATCTGCGCTTCAATGATAAAAATCGCCGAGGTATGACCGATTCCGGTATTCGGGCCGGTAACAATAAACAGGTTAGGAAAACCCGGTGCCGAGGTACCGAGATAAGCACGCGGGAAATCGGCCCAGACGTCCGCCAGTGTTCTGCCGTTACGGCCTACCACCGGATAGGAAATAACCCCATCCGTGGCATCGTAACCGGTGGAATAGACAATCAGATCCACATCCACCTGTTCGCCGTGCGTGGTGACAATACCGCTTTCATTAATTTCAGCAATACCATCGGTCTTATCGTGCAGCACCACATTATCACGGCAGTAGGCAGGATAGAGTGTATCGGACAGAATCACCCGTTTACAGCCAATGGTGAAATCCGGTGTGACTTTAGCCCGCAGCTGCGGGTCTCTGATCTGCCGGCGGATATGGGCACGGGCTTTTCTGGCAGCCATCAGTTCCAGCATCAGTTCTGAATATTTAAAACCGATCACCCGCGTTTCCAGTCCCCAGTAAATCAGTTCGCGCAGAAGGCGGTAAACTCTGCGGTTACGCAGCAGACGACGCTGCCAGGGCTTGAAAATATAATCCGGCCTTGGCATCACCCAGTGAGGTGTACGCTGAAAAATATGCAGCTGCTGAGTATCGGCAGCAATCGCCGGGATAATCTGTGCAGCACTGGCGCCACTGCCGATAATAGCGACTCTTTTACCCCGGTAGTCGTAATTCTGATCCCAGTTATTGGTATGAAACGATGTGCCCTGAAAGCACTCCCGGCCGTTGAAATCCGGGATGACCGGTGTACTGAGCGGCCCCGAGGCATTAATAATAAATTTCGCCTGCATGGGTTCACGGCCGGCGATTGACACATCCCAGCACTGCTGCGCTTCATTCCAGGCAATTTTTTCCACATTACAGCCGGTCAGGGTTTTTTCCCGCAGCCGGTGTTTATCAATCACATAATTGGTGTATTCCTGCAGCTCGCTCTGACCGGCGAACATCTGTGACCAGTCATAGGGCTCGGACTCAATTGAATACAACGGAGACTGAACATCCACCGCCGCTCCGGGGTAAGTATTCTGCGCCCAGGTTCCGCCCATAAACTCACGGCGTTCGAGCATGATAAAATCGTCGATCTGCTGCTTATGCAGATTGATTGCCGCACACTGGCCGCCAAAACCACTGCCGATAATAATGACGGTATAAAAGGCCATAAAACTTCCCCCTTATCAGGCCGGCTGGCAGCCCGGGACATTTGTTATTCTTGTTGATCTATCTGATGACAGCTGTCTTCACTTTACTTCTGACGACATGTGTCGTCAAATATCTGCATGAGTCAATTTCAGACAAAAAATCAGTGTCCGTCAGCAGACAACGGCGACCGGGTTTACGCCGGCCAGAGCCGCCAGCAGCGGCAGGCCCAGCGCCGCCAGCAGTTTCTGCAGGCGGGGCTGGAGGTCTTCGGCAACGAAGGCTTCCGCCATGCCACTGTACGCAGCCTGTGCCGTCAGGCGCAGCTGACTGACCGCTACTTTTATCAGGAATTCGGTAATACTGAAGGCCTGCTGCAGGCCGTTTACTGTGACTGCATGGACCGTATTTACCGCCAGCTGACGTCCGAGTTCCACAGCCTCAGCGCCGGTGATGATATGCAGTTGCTGGTTAGCCGTACGCTGGATATTTTCTTTGCCGAACTGGAAGACCCGCGCGTGGCCAGGGTCTGTATTCTCGAACTGGAAGGTGTCAGCGCAGAAACCGATGCCCTGTATCTGGGTTATATCCGCCGCTTCGCGCTGCTGCTGATCAATATGGCGCGCTGCGTTCACCCACACTGGCAACTACAGGCGGACGAAGCAGAATTACTGGGCACCGGACTGGTCGGCGCCATGCGCCAGATTTCGGCCAGCTGGTTACTGAGCGGCTACGCTCAGCAACGCAGCGTGCTGGTACAGACCGGCAGCCGTATCATTATGGGACTGGTACGCCAGCTTCAGGAGGAAGCCGGCGCCTGATCTTTTGCCGCAGGAATGCCCTGCAGCTGTGGCGGCAGGGAATCCAGATGCAGGGTGCGGGTCGGGAAAGCACAGTCGCCGCCATGCTGGTGAATAATCGCCAGCACCTGCAGCAGCACATCCTGTTTGATCTCGTGATAACGCACCCATTCGGTGGTTCTGGTGAAGGTGTAAATAAAGAAATCCAGGCTGGAGGCACCGAAGCTGTTGAAATTCACGATCATGGTCTGTTCGCTGTCTATTTCCGGATGCGCACGCAGCATCGCCCGCACATCATCCAGAATCGCCGCCAGCCGGGTGGAATCCTGATAACGCACGCCGATGGTTTCATAAATACGGCGGTTCAGCATCCGCGACGGATTCTCCACCGTAATGGTGGTAAAAACCGAGTTCGGTACGTACAGCGGACGCTTATCAAAAGTGCGGATACGGGTCACACGGAAACCGATATGTTCCACCGTGCCTTCGATGCTGCGATCCGGTGAGCGCACCCAGTCACCAACCCGGAACGGCCGGTCGAGATAAATAATCAGTGAACCGAAGAAATTCGCCAGCAGGTCCCTGGCTGCCATACCGACGATCAGACCACCGACCCCACCAAAGGCCAGAATGCCGGAAATGGAAATGCCCAGCATCTGGAATACCGGCAGCACAATCAGCACAGTCACGGTCAGTTTGGCGACTTTACCGACCAGCTGTACCGTGGTCGGATCACTGCCACTGTGCAGCTGCTGCTGTTCTATACGGCTGATCAGACGCCACAGCGCCCAGGCCAGCAGAATAACCAGCGACAGTTGCCGCACCACCGGAATACTGGTCACGATTTCCGACGAATAATGACGGGCGGTAATATCAGCAATCCAGGTCGCACCGACTGCAACAATCATCCAGTTCACCGGCATGCCCAGCGCCTCGATGACAATGTCATCCCACTGGTTATTCGTGCCGGCCACCAGCCTGGCCAGTGTTTTACGGAAAAGACGCCAAATCAGCCCGGCCACCAGCGTAATGCCCAGGGCAATACTGACATCCCAGAACCAGTCATAATTCTGCGAAATTAAATCGTTCCACCATTCCACAAGCGTTACTCCGTCACTCAGCCAGCGTTACGGCGCTGCCGTACCGCTTCAAACAGGCAGATGCCGGTAGCCACCGATACGTTCACGGAACTGACTTCACCGGCCATCGGGATATTGGCCAGATAATCACAGTTTTCCCGCGTCAGGCGACGCATGCCTGGTCCTTCAGCGCCCATCACCAGTGCCATTGGCCCGGTCAGGTCGTGTTCATAAATCGTCTGTTCTGCTTCGCCGGCAGTGCCCACAATCCAGACGCCGCGTTCCTGCAGTTCTTTCATGGTACGCGCCAGATTGGTGACCTGAATATAAGGCACGGCTTCGGCTGCCCCACAGGCCACCTTGGCCGCGGTGGCATTGAGCGGAGCTGATTTATCTTTCGGAGCGATGACCACATCCACACCGGCAGCATCGGCCGTACGCAGACAGGCACCCAGATTGTGCGGGTCGGTAACACCATCCAGAATCAGCAGCAGAGGGGCGCCGGTAATCCCATCGAGAATATCCGGCAGATGTTTTTCACTTTTACGCTGCAGCGGCTTACGCCAGGCAATAATTCCCTGGTGATTGCCTTCTGCAGCTTTCTGGTTCATCAGACCTTTATCGGCCTCCATCACCGCCAGCCCCTGCTCTTCCGCCAGCTGCAGCACCTTCTGCATACGCTGGTCCTGACGGCCCTTCTGCACCCAGATTTCCACCACCTGATCCGGGCTGCGCTGCAGCAGACTGGTGACCGCATGTAAACCGTAAACGGCTTCTGATTTCATTTACTTACCTGTTACTTCTTTGGCTTTTTTGCCGTCGTTTTCTTTTTCACGCTTTTCTTTTGGCCGTCTTTTTTCTTATCGTTTCCGGCGTCTTTTGCGCCCGGCTTACGGCTGTTCAGTTTCTGCCGTTTACTTGGCTTTTTCTTTTTGTCTTTCGCTGCTGCAGTATTGCCGTCCGCTTGTTTTTTCCGCCCCGGCTTTAACGTCACTTCTTCGCTGCTATCGGCCCCCTGACGCGCCCGTTTACGCGGTGAACGTGCCGGGGTCGGCAGGTCGGCACCACCTTCACGGCGGTTATGCGGAGCAGTGGCCAGCTCAAAATCTACTTTGCGTTCATCCAGGTCGACGCCGGTTACCCGCACCCAGACTTTATCGCCGAGTCGGAAACTGCGTCGCGTGCGCTCTCCTACCAGACGGTGTTTGGCTGCATCAAAATGGTAGTAATCATTGGCCAGGGTGCTGACATGAATCAGACCTTCCACATACACGTCGCTCAGCTCAACGAACAGGCCAAAGCCGGTCACGGCACTGATCACACCTTCGAATTCTTCGCCAACCCGGTCGCTGATGTATTCACACTTAAGGAAATCGACCACATCGCGGGTGGCATCGTCTGCGCGGCGTTCTGTCATCGAGCAGTGCTCACCCAGATGCACCATGGCGCCTTCATCGTACGGATAAATGCTGGTCTTTTTCAGAACCTGCGCCCCCTCAGCACGCTGTACGTGCTTACACTCACGGTCGCTGCGGATCACACTGCGGATACCGCGGTGCACCAGCAGGTCGGGATAGCGGCGGATCGGTGAGGTGAAATGCGTGTAGGCTTTGTATGCCAGCCCGAAGTGACCTTCATTTTCCGGCTGATAAACCGCCTGGCTGAGTGAACGCAGCAACACGGTCTGAATCAGGTGAGAATCCGGCCGGTCTTCGATGCTTTCCAGCAACGTCTGATAATCCTTCGGTGACGGACCGTCTTTTCCTTTACTGAGGGACAGGCCGATTTCCGCCAGGAAGGCATGCAGATTTTCCAGTTTCTCTGCACTCGGGCCATTATGCACCCGGTACAGGCACGGCACCTTGTAGCGCTGCAGGAAGTCAGCGGCACAGACGTTGGCCGCCAGCATGCACTCTTCAATCAGCATATGGGCGTCGTTACGCTGTACCGGCACAATTTCCTGAATCTTGCGCTCGGCATCGAACACGATACGGGTTTCAACCGAGTCAAAATCCATCGCGCCGCGGTCTTCACGCTTGCTGCGCAGCAGACGGAAAAGACCGTACAGGTCTTCCAGATGCGGTACCACATCCTGGTAATGCTCACGCCACATCTCACCGTCCTCTGTGCGTGGCTGTTCCAGCATTTTCCAGACTTTGTTATAGGTCAGGCGGGCATGGGAATGAATCAGGCCTTCCATGAATTTATAACCGGAAATATTACCGGCCCGGGAAATAGTCATTTCACAGACCATGACCAGACGGTCCACTTCCGGATTCAGTGAGCACAGGCCATTGGACAGTTTTTCCGGCAGCATTGGCACCACAAACTCCGGGAAATATACCGAGTTGCCGCGCAGATGCGCCTGATGGTCCAGTGCCGAATGCACCTGTACATAATGAGAAACATCGGCAATGGCCACATACAGACGCCAGCCACCGGTAGTGCGGTTTTTATCGCAGTACACCGCATCGTCAAAGTCTTTGGCGTCTTCACCGTCGATGGTCACAAACGGCAGATGGCGCAGGTCAATGCGGTTCTGTTTGTCTTTTTCTTTTACCCGATCCGGCAGCGCGGCGGTTTCGCCGGCCACTTCTTCCGGCCATTCAAACGGAATATTGTGACTGCGGATGGCAACATCAATTTCCATTCCCGGCGCCAGATGGTCGCCCAGCACTTCAATCACCTCACCTACCGGCAGCGCACCGGCTTGCGGCTGGCGGGTAATATGCACCACCACAAACTGACCATGCTGAGCGTTCTTACGACCTTCCGGAGTAATCAGGACTTCTTTTGAAATACGTTTGTTATCCGGCTGTACCACGCCGACGCCGGACTGATCGAAATAGCGTCCGACTACCTGCTGGGTATTACGCTCCAGCACATCGACAATTTTGCCTTCCGGGCGACCACGACGGTCGAGGCCCAGAATCTGCACCGCCACCCGGTCGCCATGGAAAACTTTGCTCATCTGGCGATTGGACAGATGCACGTCACCAGCCCCTTCACGCAGCACAAAGCCAAAGCCGTCGCGGTGCCCCATCACGATACCGGTAACCAGATCCACTTTGCGCAGCGGCGCAAACTGATTGCGGCGGTTACTGATCAGCTGACCATCGCGGACCATGGCAATCAGCCGCCGCCGCAGTGCCTCGACCCGGTCTTCATCAGTTTCGCCCAGATGAGCGCAGACGTCAGCATGCGTCGCCGGATGACCCATCTGCTCCAGCAGAGTCAGCAGTGCCTCGCGGCTGGGGACCGGATTATCGTATTTCTCGGCCTCGGCAGCCGCATTCGGATCGTGAATCACGGTCGGGGTGACCTGTGGCTTTTTCGGGTCGTTGGAATCCGTCAAGGTGCGGCTCCTGTGTTTAAATTTGTTATCACTATAACGGACTCTGCCGTAACACGCCCGTTACAAAGCTCGGAAACTGATGGCTGACGATTCACGGTTTTTTCCGGCCGCCTGCAGGCGCTGCAGGTAATCCTGCCATAGCGCCTGCTGATTCACCGCCAGATGATGAAGATAGTTCCAGTCGTACAGTCCGGAGTCATGACCATCGTCATACACCAGTTTCAGCGCGTAATTGCCCGCCGGCTCTATGCGCAGCAGGTTCACGTCTTTCTTGCCGTACTGAAGTACCTCATTACCGGCACCATGGCCGCGGACTTCAGCAGAAGGGGAATACACGCGCAGATACTCATAAGGCAGACCATAACACTGGCTGCCATAACAGAGTTCCAGCACGCGGCTGTTTTTCTTAACTTTGATGGAATCCGGAATCACTGTGACACGTTATACCTGAGTATGAGTTGCAACGGCAGGAAAATTTCCCGCCACCATCTAAACTGAGTTCAGAGAGCCCTTCCTGCCAAAGGTCCGGCTCATGTTCAGGAGCCGCGTATTACCTGAATACTCTGTAGTTTACTATCGCATTTATTGGGCTGCCTATGAATTCTTTAAGAAAAATAACCATTAAGGCCCGGCTCTGGCTTATGCTTGCCGCCGCTGTTATCTGTGTCCTCTTGATTGAGATTCAGGCCCTGCAGCACCTGCACAGCTCTATGACCCAGTCCCGCTCCCTGGCCGTGCGCCAACAGGCTGAAAACGTCTACAGCCTGGTCAGCCATTATTATGACTTATATCAGAAAGGACTGCCTGAGCAGGAAGCCCAGCAACGCGCAAAGCAGGCCATTGAAAAACTCCGCTATAACGGTAACGAATATTTTTGGGTGAACGATGAAAATACCATGGTCATCGTTCACGGCGCCAAACCAGAACTGGCCGGTCAGATCATGAAGGATGTCAAAGACCCGGAAGGCCTGTATCTGTTCCGCGAGATCGTTAAAGCCGCCAAAGCCGACAGCAAGGGTGGCTATGTAAAATACATGTGGCCGAAAGCCGGCAGTGACAAACCACTGCCAAAAATCAGCTATGTGAAGGAATTCCGTGAATGGGGCTGGATTATCGGAACCGGTGTCTATACCGATGATATTCAGACCGCCTTTATGGGTGATGCCATTGATCAGGGCATCACCAGTGCCGTCTTTATCGTTCTGCTGATCGCCATCATTATGCTGATTTCTGCCAGCATCCGCAGCCCGATGATGAATGTCACCAAGGCCATGAGCGATATCGCCCGCGGTGAAGGCGATCTGACTCAGCGCCTGCCGATCCGCGGTGAAGATGAGATCACTGCGATTGCCCGCTCGTTCAATGCCTTTGTGACCCAGATCCAGCAGGTAGTCAGTGAAAGCAAAACTGCGTCCGAACTGCTGTCACGGCTGACACAGGATATCGCCGCCGTCAGTACCGAAACCCGTCGTCTGACCGACGACCAGCTGCAGCAGACCGATCTGGCAGCCACCGGTTCCAACGAAATGAGTCAGACCATTCACGAAGTATCCGGTAACGCCGAACGCGCTGCCGATGCCGCCCGCGAAGTGGCCGACAACGCCACCCGCGGTAAAGCCACCATGGAAGATACCCAGCGCAGTATCGGTGAGCTGGCACAGGATATTCAGCATTCCTGTCAGGTGATTCAGGGCCTGCGGGCAGAAACCGATGCCATCGGCTCCGTTCTCGATGTGATCCGCGGCATTGCCGAACAGACCAACCTGCTGGCACTGAACGCCGCTATTGAAGCCGCCCGGGCCGGCGAACAGGGGCGTGGTTTTGCCGTGGTCGCCGATGAAGTACGCACGCTCGCATCACGTACCCAGGAATCCACCGAGGAAATCAATAAAATGATTTCCCGCCTGCAGGATCAGGCGGTCAGTGCGGTGTCGTCCATGGAAGCCAACGTACATAATTCGGAAAATACCGCCGCCACCTCAGAACAGGCACTGCAGGCTATTTCCTCCATCAGCACCGCGGTGAATACCATTACCGAAATGAACCTCGGTATCGCCAGTGCGGTTGAGGAACAGAGTGCTGCGGCCAATGAAATCAGTGGCAACGTGGTCCGTATTGCCGAGTCTTCCGGGGATATTGCCGAGAATATGCGCCGTACCGAAGATTACAGCCAGCAACTGGCGGAAAGTACAGCCAGTATGGTGAAACTGATCGAGCGTTTTAAAGTGTAAGCTGCGTTGAAAGCCGTGTGATGTCTAGTCCTGATATAGATTGACACGTTTAAAACGCCCGATGCACCTCATCGGGCGTTTTGTATTTCAGCGACAGATGCGGCCTCTGCTCGTTGTAAAGACGTACCGCTTCACCCACCATCTTTCTCGCCTCCGCTATATCCTTCGGTTTATGCGTCAGATATTCCTGCTTTAATATCCCGTTTATGCGTTCTGCCAGTGCATTCTGATAACAGTCATAACCATCCGTCATCGAGCACTGTATGCCGTGGCACTGGTGTATCTTCTGATACTCCGCCGAGCAGTACTGTACGCCCCGGTCTGAATGATGAATCAGCGGGCCGGCGCTTTTTCTCGACTTCAGCGCCATGTTTAAAGCCCGGGCAACCGAGGCTGTTTTCATGTTGTCCTCCAGGGAGTAACCTACGATTTTGCGCGAACAGGCATCGCTAACCAATGCCAGATACCCCTCTGTCTCACGGGTAGGTAAATAGGTGATATCCGCTACCCAGACCTGTTCCGGACCAACGGGAGCCAGACCATCCTTCAGCCGGTTGGGATGACGCCGGAAGCGGTGATGACTCAGGGTGGTTTTCTGATAAGCCCGGCGGGGCCTGATCAGCAGGCGGTTTTCTCTGAGCAGGTCGAACAGCTTATCCCGCCCGATCATCAACGGATGCCGGCGCAGAAGGTAGTGCAGTTTCCGGGTGCCAAGGCGGGGATGATGCCGTCGTATCTCAGCCACAAGCTCAAGCAGCTGAGTGTTCTTCTGCTGACGCAGCATGTCCCGCTGCTGTTGCTGATAATAGGCCTGACGACTGATGCCGAGGTACCGACAGGCGCGGGTAATGGTCAGGTCTTTTTCCTGGATGACCCCCGGCGTGGCTTTTTTACTTCGATGCCGTAGTCGTCCCTCAGCACTTCAACAATCCTTTCAAAGAACTCCGCTTTCTCCCGGGTTTCCTGCAGCTGCTTCTCAAGCTCTTTGATGCGTTGCTCTGGTGTCAGGTCTTCAGGTTTGGTACTCATGGTGTGCCTCAATGCAGGGGTTCCTGCTGACCAATCTAACCGGCCATGCTTGCGCAGCCAAACCAAAACCGTCGATGCGCCCTGAATACCAAAGCGGTCCTGGGCTTGTTTGTAGGTCATGTCGCCTTTTTCAATCTGGTCGACAACAGCCAGTTTAAAGGCGAGGGAGTAATCACGTTGAGTTCGTTTGGTAGCGGGTTTCATCACACTTCTCCTGAATAGGGTAGAAATGTGTCAACCTTATTCAGGACGGGACATGAAAATAAAAAAGGGAGGCCAGTGCCTCCCTTTTTATTACAGAATAAACTGACTCAGATCCTGATCCTTCGCCAGTCCGCCCAGCTGCTGCTCCACATAAGCCGCATCAACCAGGACTTTTTCGCTCATATCCGTCGCATCAAATGACACCTGTTCCAGCAGGCGTTCCATAATGGTATGCAGACGGCGGGCACCGATATTTTCCGTGCTTTCATTCACTTCAAAGGCAATTTCAGCCAGGCGCTGGATAGCGTCTTCGGTGAATTCAATCACCAGCCCTTCGGTTTCCATCAGCGCTTTATACTGCACCGTCAGCGACGCATTCGGCTCGGTCAGGATGCGCTGGAAATCTTCCGGCGTCAGCGCTTCCAGCTCCACCCGGATCGGCAGACGGCCCTGTAATTCAGGAATCAGATCCGATGGTTTGGACAGATGGAAAGCGCCGGACGCAACAAACAGAATATGATCGGTTTTGACCATACCGTGCTTGGTGCTGACCGTGCAGCCTTCGATTAACGGCAGCAGATCGCGCTGTACGCCTTCGCGTGAGACATCCCCACCGCTACCGCCTTCGTGGCGTTTGGCGACCTTATCGATTTCATCAATAAAGACGATGCCGTTCTGTTCCACCAGCTCCAGTGCCCGGCCTTTCAGTTCTTCCATATTGACCATGCTGGCGGCTTCTTCGTCGCGCAGCTGCTTGATGGCATCTTTGATTTTCAGTTTACGGCGGGTTTTCTTATCGCCCCCCAGACTGGAAAACATATTCTGCAGCTGACTGGTCATCTCTTCCATGCCGGGCGGTGCCATAATTTCCACACCCACGTTGACCTGTGCCACATCCACTTCAATTTCTTTATCGTCCAGCTGACCTTCACGCAGTTTTTTGCGGAATACCTGCCGGGTCGCACTGTCTTCCGGTTTTGCATCCGTGGTGGTATCCCAGCTGGAAGCCGGGCGGGCGGGCGGCAGCAGTGCATCAAGAATGCGTTCTTCCGCGGCCAGTTCTGCACGGCCGGCAACACGATCCATTTCCTGCTCGCGCAGCATTTTGATGCCGGTTTCAACCAGGTCGCGGATGATGGATTCCACATCCTTGCCGACATAACCGACTTCGGTAAATTTGGTCGCTTCAACTTTGATAAAAGGCGCATTGGCCAGCTTCGCCAGACGACGGGCAATTTCGGTTTTACCCACCCCGGTCGGACCAATCATCAGGATGTTTTTCGGTGTTACTTCATCACGCAGCTCCGCTGGCAGCTGCATCCGACGCCAGCGGTTACGCAGGGCGATGGCAACGGCACGCTTGGCATTGTGCTGGCCGATAATATGACGGTCCAGCTCATGAACAATTTCACGCGGCGTCATCTGACTCATAATTTATTCTCCGTATGCCAGGCGTTCGATGGTCTGATTGTGGTTAGTGAAAACACAGATATCGCCGGCGATATTCAGGCTTTTTTCAACGATTTCAAAGGCGCTCAGATCGGTATTATCGAGCAGCGCACGGGCAGCCGACAGCGCATAATTTCCGCCGGAGCCAACGCCGATCAGGTCATCTTCCGGCTGCAGCACATCGCCGTTGCCGGTAATCACCAGTGACGCCGTATGATCGGCCACCGCCAGAATGGCTTCCAGCTTGCGCAGCGCCCGGTCGGAACGCCATTCCTTCGCCAGTTCAACGGCGGCACGGGTCAGCTGGCCGTGGTGTTTCTGCAGCTGAGCCTCAAATTTTTCAAACAGAGTGAAGGCATCGGCGGTACCACCGGCAAATCCAGCCAGTACCTGTCCGTTATAGAGGCGCCGTACTTTGCGGGCGTTCCCCTTCATTACGGTATTGCCCAGCGAAACCTGACCGTCACCACCGATAACCACTTCATTTCCACGGCGGACGGATACAATCGTTGTCATGACTCTGTTCCTGCATTTTCTGTTTGAACTTCCGGATATGGGGACAGCCACCGACAAATCAAGGGACGCTTGCCAGCTTTGCATGCAGCGCCGATACTCCGCTCCCCGACCCAGTATGAGAGACTGTTATGAAGATTGCCCGCGATACGGTTGTCCTGCTGCATTACCGCCTGTCAGACGGTGAGCAGAACGTTATCGAAAGCACCGCAGAAGGTGGCCCCATCGCCTACCTGCATGGCCACAATAATATGATTGCCGGTTTTGAGCAGGCAATGGAAGGTCACAGCGCCGGGGAACAGTTCACCATTAATCTGACCGCTGAACAGGCCTATGGCCAGCGCCGCGACAATGCCGTCAGCCGGGTTCCGGTCAAACACCTGCAGGGCAGCCGTCACTGGAAGAAAGGCATGGTTGCCTGGGTGGAAACCGAACAGGGCAGCCGCCAGGTTACTATCGTCAAAATGGGCCGTTTTATGGCAGATGTGGATACCAATCATCCACTGGCAGGAAAAACACTGTGTTTTGACATCGATATTCAGGACGTCCGCCCGGCCAGTGCCGAAGAAATCGCCCACGGTCATGCTCACGGCACCGGCGGTCATCAGCACTGATTTTATGTACTGCGGCAACACTATGTTCAGCCGCCGCGCTGGCGGCAGGACCTTGCCCAGGCCGGGGTAAGAACCACAGAAATCCGGCTCTGCAGCCGTTTTATGTCCTTTTTCAGCCCCCCCGCAGAACCCCTCCGCCGTGTAGTATTTTGATAACGCATCCGCTATTCTCGGCAGACTTATTATTCAGCCGCCCTGCTCACTTCGTTCAAGGAGAGGAAGATGAAATTTCGTGTAATGTTTGCTGCAGCAATGACCGTCCTGCTTGCCGCCTGTGCCTCCACCCCCACTGAAGAGGTCGCAGACTGCGTGTTCGCCGATGGTTCCGGTAAGGAAGCACCGCTATGGGTCTGTGGCGCGCCGGTGGAAGGCGTTGATCTGGCTGCGGTCGGCTACGCCGATAAATCCGCTGCCGGTCCGAATTTCATGAAACAGATGGCCGCGACCGCCGCCCGCGTGGAACTGGCTCAGACCATGCAGGTCGAAGTGCAGAACATGATCAAGCAATACGCGGAAACCACCGGTGCCGGCGATGCAGAAACCGTTGATCGGGTGAATACCTCAGTCACCAAACAGATCACCAAAGAAACTCTGGTCGGTTCCCGGATTGTGCGCCAGATGCCAACCCCGAGCGGCGGCATGGTGGTACTGGTTGGCCTTGATGCCGACACCGTCAATCAGCTGGCAGAACAGGCGCTGAAAACCTCAATGAACAATGAGCGCGCCCTGTGGCAGAAATTCCAGGCCGAAAAATCCTTTGATGAACTGGCCAGCGAAATCTCCCGCATGGAGAACTGAGTTAACCGCTGTCCTGTCTCAGAAGCCGGCCCTGCGCCGGCTTTTCTTTTTGCGGAGGAACTATGAAAAAGTCTGTCTGCCTGTTGCTGCTAGCCAGTCTGCTGCCCCTGATGCCATTGCACGCCGAATCGGAATACCAGCAGTGGCTGAAAAAAACTCAGGGCGAATTCCAGGCCTATCTGGATGAAAACGATAAAGCGTTTCTGACATTCCTGAAGCGTAAATGGCAGCCGGTTGATATCAGACCCGCTGACCAGCGCGATCCACAGCCGAAACCGTCCGACCTGCCCCAGGCGCCGGAGCAGCCAGCTGTACCAGATCCGGATACCCCCACCGTCAGCATCCGGCCACTGCCTCTGGCGCCGGTGCCGCAACCGGTCACAACCCCACGACCGCTGCCGGCCGGTCAACCCGTCGCCGAATTTGATTTTTACGGTACGCACATCCGCATCAGTTACCCGCCGGCACTGACCGCCCGCTTCCGCGACCCGATCAGCAATCAGACCATTGCCGCTTACTGGCAGCAGCTGGCCACCACAGACCATAAAGCCACCGTACAGCAACTGCAGCAGCAGGCTGAGCTGCTCGGGCTGAACGACTGGGGCACCGCCCTGCTGTTCGACCGTTTTGCCCGCAGCCTGCAGCGCGATGACACCAGCCGGGTGCTCACCAGCTGGTTCCTGCTGGTGAAAGGCGGCTACGATGCCCGTGTTGCTTATAACCGCCGTATTTATCTGCTGCTTACCTCAGATCAGCCACTGTTCGGCGTCACCTACTTTACCCTCAGCGGAAAACGCTATTACGCCATCAACCTGAATGAACGCCAGGCAAAACCCGGCAAGGTCTACACTTACGAAGGTCAGCACGAAGAAGGCTCACGGCCACTCGATTTCAGCGAACCGAACCGTTTTGCCTTAAGCGGCGATGACGAACAGCGCCGCCTGACCTTCCGCTACGACGGCCAGCAGTACGATATCAGCGTCGCCTATCCGCAGCGCTACGTCAGTTACTTCAGCAGTTATCCGCAACTGTCATTGCCCAATTATTTCCGCGCCGGCCTGCCGGCGGTTACCGCCGACTCCCTGCTGCTGCAGCTGGCGCCGGTGGTGCGTAACCAGAGCGAAACCGAAGCCGTGAACCGCCTGCTGCGGTTTGTGCAGACGGCCTTCGCCTACAAAACGGATCAGGATCAGTTTCAGGAAGAAAATTACCTCTTCCCGCTGGAGACTCTGCATTACCCGTATTCTGACTGCGAAGACCGCGCCGCACTGTTCGCCTGGCTGACCGAATCCCTGCTCGGACTGGATGTGGTGATTCTCGACTACCCCGGCCATGTCGCCACCGCTGTAGCCTTTGATGGTGAGGTCAGCGGCGACAGCTGGCGCTACCGCGGCAAACGCTATGTGGTCGCCGACCCGACCTATATCAACGCCAGCGCCGGTATGACCATGCCACGCTATGCTGGAGTGAAACCGGCCATCGCCACCTTCTGAGCGTTTGCGCCGGTTCAGGCTGCGGGCTAACCTATGCCCCTTTAATCCGCAGCCTGATTGCCCGGAGTCTGATGAATATGAGCTTATCTGTCGCCGTTGTGCCGGTAACGGCCTTCGCCCAGAACTGCACCATCCTGATGTGTAACACCACCCGTAAAGCCGCCGTTGTCGATCCCGGTGGTGATCTGGACCGGGTTCAGGCACAGCTCAGCAGCATGGGCGCCGATGCCGAGAAAATCCTCCTCACTCACGCCCATATTGACCACGCCGGCGGCACCGCCGAACTGGCGCGCACGCTGGATATTCCCATTGAAGGGCCGGAAAAAGGGGATCTGTTCTGGATTGAGGGCTTACCGCAACAGTCGGCCATGTTTGGCTTCCCGGCGGTGGAAACCTTCACCCCGGACCGCTGGCTGAACGATGGCGATACGGTCAGCGTTGGCGAAGTCACTCTGCAGGTGATTCACTGCCCGGGCCATACGCCGGGCCATGTGGTGTTTTACAGCCCGCAGGATAAGCTGGCGATTGTCGGTGATGTGATTTTTCAGGGTTCAATCGGACGCACGGATTTTCCGAAAGGCAACCATGCTGAGCTGGTGTCTTCCATCCGCGACAAGCTGTTTCCGCTGGGCGATGATGTGACCTTTATTCCCGGTCACGGACCCGAATCCACTCTCGGTCATGAACGTCGCACCAATCCGTTTGTCGCTGACCGGCGCGGCTGAAAGCGGGGACTTATTCCCCTTCTTTTACCTGTACCGGGTCGAGCATATCCGGCAGAGCATAAGTATCTGCCGGTGGCAGTTTACTGGTCTGAATATCGTCCAGCCGCTGCATACGGGCACGGCTTTCCGCCGCCACCTGATCCAGCTGTTCGTTATATTCTTCCAGCCAGGTGCGCGAGCCGGGAATCATCCGTGCCAGATCACGCATCCCTTCTTTCAGCGTCTGCAGATAACGCTGGTGACTCTGTTCCTGTTCCAGCATCAGAGCCTTATAGGTTGAAGAATTACTGGTATCCAGCAGCTCGCGGGCCTGATTCAGGCTCTTTTCATAACTGATTGCAGCGTCTTTCAGGATCGCCACCTCACGCTCCAGCCGGGCAAAGGCACGGCTGTCGACATAGCTCATATCCGGCGTCATCAGTTTAATCACGCCGATGGTAACCCCGACCGAGATCCCTACCACCGCCACCACCGCCATGGCTACCAGTACCAGCCGGTTGGTGGATACGGTTTCTTCCAGCATGTTCAGACGCTGGCTTTCACTCAATTCGTCGTCATCCCTAATACTCACAGACAGCTCTCTTTGTTAGTGCGGTTAATGTCAGTCTAGTTACATATTACTCAGCATGCCAACTGCCACGTGCTGCTCCCAGTAACCACGTTGACCCGCCGGCAACCGCTCCCATAGCGGCACCGGATTACCGTCATTATGTGGTTGAGAGACCATGATCCGGCACCTGGCCCACCGTCGGTGAAACACTGAAACCAGCTTATCTGCGGCGTTGTGAACAGAGCTGGCGTCTCGCTGCGCAATAGCCTCTCTGCTATGCTGAGCCGGTATAGCAGAAAAGAGTGACATCATGGCTTCAGGCATTCGCCACTGGCTGCTGGAGCGGGCAAACAAAGACCGCGAAAATCTGCGCCTGTTTGTGATCGGCGCGTTTGTCTTTTTTACCGGCCTCGCCGTTGTGGTACTGGCAGACCGCATGGTGCTGCCTTCGCTGAAACAGGAAATACTGGTATTGTGCGGGCTGTTCGTAACCGGGGTGGGCGGCATACTGGCTGCCATGGGTTATATCGCCCTCGGTATCCTCCGTATTATCAGGCTGACTTCCCGAGATGACTGAACGCTTTCCCGATATTGAAATTTATCTGATGAAACCTGACCCGCAGGCGGTCCGCCAGTGGCTTGAGCAAACGCTGTCCGGACAGGTTGAGGAACTGAAGATCGGCGCCGGCCACAGTCACTGGCAGGTGACACAGGAAGCCCAGGTGATGGATATTTTCCTCAATGAAAATGCCGAGAAAAACTTCGCCAGCCTGTGGATCAAACAGAATGACACGCCGTGGAACAACGACCTCGACTGCGCCCGCTCTGCGCATCAGGCGCTGGGCTGCGAAATCCGCTGCTCCGGCAGTGGCTGGCAGGAAAGCGAAGGCGAAAACGTCGACGGCGGCTGGATCAAACTGATCCGTGGTGAAGAAAAACCCGTACGCTGGTAAGCCTTCAGGCGGCCGCAAACAGCAGCGGCCGCTCTTCCATTTCCAGCAGCAGCGGCAGCTGCGTAACCACATCCCCATCCGCCTGCACAGGTTCCGTCTCTGCCGCCAGCGCCTCAACCCTGAGCGATCGGGCCGCCAACGAACGTACACCCGGTATGCGTTCCATCAGACCAAAAGGCAACGCCAACAGAGCCAGCAGCAGCTGCAGACGCGAACGTCCCTGCATCATCAGCACCTGAATCTGTGGCTGTGCCAGCGATGCCCGGCGCGACAGAACAAAGGCGCCGGCATAGAAGCGGCCATTGGTCATGATCAGGGAATAAGCCTGTGCGGCCCGACCGTCCACCGTCACCCGGTACGCCCGCCGTCCGTACGCAGGCAACTGCTGCACCATCGACAGCAGATAAGCCAGCTTGCCGGTTTTCTGTTTCAGTTGCAGATTCACGCCCTGCACCACCCAGGCGTCATAACCGACACCCGCCATCTGCACAAAGCGCAGGCCGTTGACCTTACCCGGATAGACAGGGCGCAGCTAGCCGGACAGGATACTGTCAGCAATCTGCTGCGCGTCCTGACGGATGCCCAGCTCCAGCGCCAGAACATTGGTGGTACCACAGGGAATCAGCGCCAGCGGTACCGGGTCGGTCAGCGCGTTCACCACCTCATTCACCGTGCCATCCCCGCCGGCTACCGCGATCATATCCGGGCGGAAGCGGCACTGCTGTATGCCGTTTACGGCATCCCCGCGGGCGCGGGTACGGTACAGACTGACCTCACAGCCGGCACCCGACAAACGGCAGATCACATCCGCTGTTAACCCGCGCCGTGCTGCCCCGGCCAGCGGGTTTTCAATCACCAGAATCTTCTTCACCACCGTCACCGCCCCCTGTGTCCTGTCTGCGGCCACGAGTATAACGGCCCTCATTGACCACAGCTATGAAACCAGTGGCATCTGATTACCACTTAATATTTGTAAATGATAACTATTATCGTTAATTTGAGTTGCCTACCAACTGCCGGAGATAAGACCATGCTGCCATCCCCTGTTGTTGCCTCTGACCTGTCATCCCGTCTGCCGGCGGAGCAGCGTCTGACGCTGCTGGAACAGCAGATCACAGCCTATGAACAGGACCTGCCCAGAGCTGACTGGCTGAATGAATATCTGGACCTCGGTCTTGAGCTCGCCAGCCAGGCCGGTGAACGTTGCCTGCAGGCACTGCAGACCAGCTGGATCCGCCGGATTTACCACACACTGCTGCTGGCATCACTCAACACTCACGCCTCTGGCCAGTGGCGCAGCCTGTGTTCCGATTATCTGTATCAGCCTTATTTTGTGCTGCAGCAGATTTATAAAAGCAGCCCGGCGCAGCATGCCCGGCTGTGCCATCTGCAGCATGAATTTCATGCCACTGACTGCTGTCATTAAAAATATTTGCCAGCGGCATCCGTCATAAGGACTGAGGGTTAGCAGGGACGCAACTTACCTTTTCCTGACAAAGCGATCGCCAGCCAGAGCAAAATACCGCAAAATACTGATAGCATTAATTCAGTATCGGTATAAGGCACAGAGAGGTCAGTATGACGGTGGTTGGCTCAGGGATTCCGGCAGCAGAAATTGATCAGATTCTGCAACAGATCAGGCGTGCAAAAACAGCGCACCTGCGCTGGCGTGCATACGCAATGGCATTATCGACCGGCTATGCGGTTGAAGAAGGCCAGCTGCCGATGGATCACACCGAATGTCAGTTCGGACACTGGTATTACAGTGTGCCTGAAGAACTGTCTGCACTGCCGGAATTTCAGGCGGTTGAGCAGCCACATCAGCAGGTGCACGCGATTTACCGTGAAATATTCCAGCAACTGTTCAATCAGCCGGAACCCTCTTTCTGGCAGAAATTAATGGGACAGAAAGCCACGGATGCGGAAAACCGTAAAATTGCGGAGCAAAAGCTGGCGCTGCTGAACGATAAATCCAGGGAAATGCTGGATGTTCTGGAAGCGCTGGAAAAAACCCTGCAGCAGATGCAGGGCTGATAAAAAAATCAATAATGGACTGACCAACGCCCATTGCTATCCCACAGTCTGAAAGAAACTGCTGTCTAAAAACGACTTTTGAATCCGTAATACCCAATGCCTTCAGGGGGATTTTATCCCCCGGCAGGCAGGCCGCCCCAGCTTTTCGCTGCCTGAGCGTCCCCCTCATTCTCGCGATTTTTCCTGACCACGCGCCCGTGGGCTCAGCGCAGAAAGCAAAGCTATTCCCGACCTGCCCGAAGGGGGCCCGGGCACATAACTCCGGCCTTTGAGGCTCTCACAAAAGTTTAAATAAACATCAGTGAGCCAACGCCGGCTTTTTTATGACACCCAGCAGCCCAGTGATAAAACTGAGCAGCAGCAGACCACTGCCGCCGCCATCAAACCGTTCACTAAAAATGAAGAATCTATGCCATTCCCGTCACAGGTTCAGACATCGCGGCGGTTACAGCACTGGTGTACTGTCACCCATAATACGGTCATATTCGCCATTGGCTTTCAGGGTACGCAGACCGTCATCCAGCAGGCGGGCATATTTCCCGGACTGCGGATTGGCCGGGCTGAAAGCAATATAAATATCACTGACGTGATTCAACTCACCGCGGATAAACAGGCTGCGGTCGAGGTGGCTGTGAGCCATGGTGTAATCAAATACGCGGTCAAAGAAAATTGCCATATCCACGCGCTCATTCACCAGCAGCGACAGGATCTGTTTCTGTTTCGATACCTCGATCAGATTAAAGCGGCGGCGGTGCATTTCAAATTCAGAGCCGTATTCATAACCATTGATTACGGCAATGCGGGTACCGTCAGGAATATCGGCCGGGCGGCGGTAATTCCGCTGCTGACCGGTTTTGTAATAATAGGAGGCGGTGGCCTGAAAAAGAGGAACGTCACCGAACACAAAGGTGGCTTCGGTGCTGGGCTGACGGGTCACGTTCCAGCAGGCATCCGTTTCGCCGGCGCTGGTCATACTGAGGGCCCGTGCATAGGGTACCGTCTGCACCTCAAGGGTAATACCGGCGGACTGAAATGCGGCGGTGGCCAGCTCTTGGGAATAGCCTTTTCCCTGACTGTCAGAGAAAGGCGGCCACGCATCTTCGGCAGCAACTTTCAGGGTTCCTGCCTGAGATGTTATTGACAGTGCCAGCAACAGTACAGCAAGTAACCGCATCACATAATCCAGAACTCAGCCTGCGGGCATTGTTCAGGACAGGCGGCAGAATAACAAGGCTTTTTGCAGGGGCTCTGTTGGCATTGGCACCTGATTCAGAAACTCCAGCCGGCTTTCCTCCGGCCGCCGGGTCGGCATTTCGCTGAGCACACCATCGCGCATGTTCAGCACCAGCGGTCCTTCATCAGTGATCACAATGCCTTTAATGCGTTCCAGCTCCAGACCATTCAGCCAGTCCCGTAAGCGGGCAGCCGAAAAGGTCCATGCCGGGGTCAGCAGCCAGCCAACGGAATAAAAACCCTGCCCGTGGTTTTCCAGCAGGCGCAGGTCTTCCCCCTCCGCCAGCGCCGGTTGTGGCTGCAGTCCTTCACGGCGGTGATGATGGTCATGGGCATGAGGATGCTGCGCCTGACGGCCGGCACTGACCGGAGCAGACAGCAGGCTGATATCCAGCTGCCCCTGCGTCACCCAGGCACTGGCCGATTTGACCGGGTCGGCCTCCGCCAGCAGGGTTTCAAACGCTGCTTTATCGGCCGCCGATGCCAGATCCGTTTTATTCGCCACCAGCACGTCGGCCAGTTCAATCTGATCACGGAAGACTTCGTGCTCACGGTAGCGCGGATTACTCAGCTGGCGGGGGTCCAGCAAACAGATACTGGCACCTGTGTGCAGAATATCGCGGTAATGTTCGTTATGCAGGGTCTCAAGAATATTACGCGGATGACCGAGCCCGGTCGGCTCGATCAGCAGCACATCCGGTTTTTCCCGGGCAATCAGCATATTCAGACCAATCTGGAACGGCAGACCGGACACACAGCACAGGCAGCCGCCGGGAATTTCCTTCACCACCGCCCCCTGGCTGGCCAGAATGGCGCCATCAACGCCGACTTCACCGAACTCATTAACCAGCACCGCCCATTTCTCATGCGCTGGCTTCTGACTCAGCAGATGCAGAATGGCCGTGGTTTTACCAACGCCAAGAAAGCCGGTAATCAGATGTGTGCGGATCATGCTCAGTTACCCGGTGTAATAAAGTTACAATATAACACTAATCAACCAGTTCCCGCAGTACCCGCAGTGGCGCCACATGCACGGTACGGCGCAGCAGCCACATGCCCGGCAATGCCAGCACCAGCGCCGCCAGCAGAGGTAGCCACAGCCAGGCCAGCCCCTGCCCGTGGTAGGGGATATTCAGTATCTGAGTATACAGCCAGGCGCAGACGGCCTCGGTACCGGCCAGGGCAAACAGCGCCGCCAGCCCGCCCAGTAACAGGAATTCGACCAGCTGGCCGCGGCGCAGCAGCGCGGTGCTGCCTCCCAGCGTGCGAATCACCGCGCCCTCCCGCAGCCGTTCCGGCAACGCTGCCACCAGCGACGACAGCATCACCAGCACCGCCGCCACCAGCACAAACAGCAGAATCAGTTCCACCGCCAGCGTCACCTGCTGCAGCACCCCCTGAATCTGTCCCAGCACTGCCTGCAGGTCGAGCAGGGTAATGCCCGGATACGCGCGGATCAGCTCCGTCAGCTGAGACTGCTGCGCCGGCGGCACATAAAAACTGGTCAGATAACTGGCCGGCAGTGCCGCCAGCACATCGGCTGAGAACATCATATAAAAGTTCGGTGTCATCGCACTCCAGTCAACCCGGCGGATGCTGCTGATCACCGCGCTGAATTCCACCCCACCGGCGCTGAAGCCGAGCGTATCGCCCATACCCACGCCCAGCCGTGCCGCCAGCCGCTCTTCAATGGACACCTGACCGCTGCTCTGCGTCAGACTCTGCCAGTCCCCCTCCGTCACGGTATTGGACGCCGGCAGATCACTGTCTGCGGTCAGCGCCAGATCGCGGTTGATGGCCGGATCGTCCGCCACCGCCAGTTCCTGCACCGATTGCCCGTTAATGGTCAGCAGACGCCCCGGCACCATAGGGTAAAGCTTTTCATGCGCCAGCCCGCGCTGCTGCAGCGCGGCGCGGAAATCATCCACGTCATACGACTGGATATTGATGGCGAAGACATTGGGCGCATCCTGCGGCAGGCTGGCCTGCCAGTCCGCCAGCAGATCATTGCGCAGATTACCGATCACCAGCATCACCATCAGCGTCAGCGCAAAGGCCAGTACCTGACCCGCACTCTGGCGGCTGTTGCGGCTGATATGCTGCCAGGCAAAACGCACACTCAGCGGCAGATCACGCTGCGCCAGCTGCCGCCGGGCCAGCCTGATCAGACCATGCAGCAGCACTAACATCAGCACAATCAGCACACTGCCGCCGGCCATCAGCCCCACAGTCAGCAACAGGTCGGAGGTAAACAGCCACAGCATCAGGGTCAGCGCGGCCAGCGCCAGCGTGGTAATCAGCCAGCCGGCCAGCGGCACCGGCTGCAGATCGCGGCGCAGCACCCGCAGCGGTGTCACCCGTGACAGCGGCATCAGATACGGCAAGGCGAAGCCCAGCAGCGTCAGCAGACCACTGCTCATTCCCAGCAGCCAGGCCGACACCGGCGCCGGCGGCAGATTATCCGGCACCAGCCCACCCAGCAGAGTCAGCAGCAACGCCTGTAAACCCGCCGCCAGTAACAGCCCGGCCAGTGTCGCCACCCAGCCCAGCAGCAGCAACTGCAGCGCGTAAATATTCCATACCTGACGCCGCGCCAGACCAAAGGTGCGCATCAGGGCACTGATGTCATAGTGGCGGCTGGCATAACGGCGGGCACTGATGGCGACCGCCACACTGGCCAGCACCACCGCCAGCAGCGCGGCGATCCCCAGATAACGGCGGGCCTTATCCAGTGTATTGGCCACCGCCTGATTGCTGTCCTGCAGGGATTCGAAGTTCTGATTCGGCAGCAGTTCACGGAAGCTGCGCCACTGCTCAATGGCTGGCGCATCACCAGCCACCAGAATACGCCAGCGCAGACGGCTGCCGGCCGCGACCAGGCCGCTGGCCTGCAGATCGGCCCAGTTCATCATCAGCCGCGGCGACAGACTGTAAAAATTGCCTCCGCGGTCACTTTCTTCCTCAATCACCCCGCTCAGGCGCAGGCGGATATTGCCCAGTTCAACCTCCTCCCCGAGACCGGCATTCAGCAGCGCCAGCAGCCGCGCTTCCACCCAGGCTTCACCGGCTGCCGGTCCGTGCGACTGCGGCTGTGCTGGTGCACCAGCCTGTGTCTGTACCACCAGCGAGCCGCGCAGCGGATAGGCCTGATCCACGGCTTTGACCGCAGCCAGTGTCATGTCATCACCGTGCAGCACCACCGACGGAAAGGTCAGTACCTGCGCCCGCTGCAGTCCCAGCCGGTCGGCTTCCGCCAGCCAGCCGGCATCCGGTTGCGTCGTCGACTGCAGGCGCAGATCGGCCCCCAGCAGATCGTTGGAGCGGGACTCCATCGCCAGCTCCAGACGGGCACTGAACAGAGCAATCGCGGTGGTCGAGGTCACGGCAATCAGCAGTGCTGCCAGAATCAGCGTCAGCTCGCCGCTGCGTGCTTCACGCCACAACAGGCGCAGGGCAGTCCGCCAGATCATGCACCGGCCTCCAGTTGACCATCCTGCATTGTCACCCGCCGCTGACAGCGCTGTGCCAGACGGTCATCATGGGTGACCAGCACCAGCGTGGTGCCACGTTCGCGGTTCAGTTCAAACAACAGGTCTTCCACCTGATGGCCGGTCTGGCTGTCGAGGTTACCGGTCGGTTCATCGGCAAACAGAATCGCCGGCTGGCCGGCAAATGCCCGCGCCAGTGCCACCCGCTGCTGCTCACCGCCAGACAGCTGCGCCGGGTAATGCTGAACCCGGTCGGCCAGTCCAACCTGCTGCAGCAGGCGCAGGGCTTCGGCGCGGGCGTGACGGTCACTGCGGATTTCCAGTGGCAGCATGACATTCTCCAGCGCGGTCAGTCCCGGCAGCAACTGGAAATTCTGGAACACAAAGCTGACGCCCTGCGCGCGCACGGCGGCACGTTCATCTTCGTCAAGCTTTGTCAGTTCCCGGCCCAGCAGAGTCACCTGACCGGAACTTGGCAGGTCGAGTCCTGCCATAATGCCCAGCAGGGTCGATTTGCCACTGCCGGACGCACCGACAATGGCAACGCTTTCCCCTGACTTGATTTCGATATTGACGCCCTTCAGGATGGTCAGCCTGCGGGGGCCGGTATCGACCTCTTTCACCAGTGAGCGGATCAGGAGTGAAGTATCTGTGGCTGTTTCTGTATTGTCCTGCGCGTGCCTGAGGGGCGTCTCTGTCGGCATAATGCTTCGTTACCTTCTGCTTCTGCTGCTGGCTCTGCCGGCACTGGTGCGTGCAGAACCTGTGATTCTTGTCGTCGGAGACAGCATTAGTGCCGGATTTGGCATCCCGGTGCAACAGGGTTGGGTCGCCTTATTGCAGCAGGAAGTGAAAAAAGATGTTCCACAGGCACAGGTGATCAATGCCAGTATCAGTGGTGACACCACGGTGGGCGGTCTTAACCGCCTGCCCGCGCTGTTGCAGCAGCACAAACCGGATCTGACCATTATCGAACTGGGCGGCAACGATGGCCTGCGTGGCATGCCGCTGCAGCGCATCCGCAGCAATCTGCAGCAGATGATTGCGCTCAGCCGTCAGGCCGGCAGTGACGTGCTGCTGCTCGGTATGCAGATTCCCCCCAATTACGGCGCCCGCTACAGCGAAGGCTTCCGTACGGTATTCACCAGCCTGGCAGACCAGGAAAACACCCTGCTGGTGCCCTTCCTGCTGGACGGCGTTGCCACCCGTCCGGAGCTGATGCAGGCCGACGGCATTCATCCGCTGGCCGCTGCTCAGCCACAGATGATGAATGCCGTCATGCCCGTGATCCTCGGCTGGCTGGAAACTCAGTAACACGGACAGATTACGCTCAGCCTCCTATACTGTTGCTTCAGGAGTACATTCAGCAGGAGGCACAGCGTGACGGAGGAAAGCATCCCGGACAGCAGAATCAGTCGCCACAGGCTCCGTATCAGCGGATTTGTGCTTATGCTGCCGGTGCTTCTGTTCTATCTCGCGGTCAGCTGGAATCAGGCCCGCGAACGCGTTTACAGCCAGCTCAGCACCTATACCCGCATTACCGAACGTCAGTTACAACAGCAGTTGCGCGAAGCCGGTCTGCAGCTGGCAGTTCTCAGTCAGTCTGCGTACACCAACCGTGCCCCCTGGGACGACTGGCTCAGTGAGCACCGGCCGGCACGCAGCCAATACAGTCATACAGCGCTGATCGGCAGCGACGGCCAGTGGCTTGCCTCCACTCTGTGGCCGGCACAGCAGCTGCCAGCGGAATCTGCGCTGAAACAGAGCGATATTCAGATCATGACAGCCACCGGTACGCTGTATCTGGCGGCGCCGCTGATGGCCAAAGGCGGTTATTACCTGCCCTTCTGCCAACGCCTGATCAGACCGGCGGATACCTTTCTCTGCCTGCTGACCTCCACCAGCAGCGAACACCTGCAGTGGAACCTGTCACTGGGTGACGACAATCCCGTAATTTTCCGCCTTATCCGTCCCGACGGCACCCTGCTGCTGGCCAACCTGCTTGGCCTCAGCCATCAGCATCTGCTGGGACAACCCCTGAGCAGTGAGCTGCAGCGCTCCTTTGCGGTCGGCACGCTGAACAAAGGCACCAGCCAGCAGTTTTTTAACATCCGCGGGCTGAATAACAGCCGCCTGCTGGGCATTGCCCGGCGGGATGAAAACAGCGGCCTGATTTATGTGCTGTCGCTGCCGCTCAGCTACATGCTCTACAGCTGTCTGCAGGATATCCGCTGGGGTGTACTGATCTGGCTGGTCTATGCGGCCGGGCTCTGGTATCTGACCCGGCCCGGCCGTCATCATGAAGGCTCAGACCCGGAATCGAATAAAACCGCACGCAGGGAAGTGATTGCGGCGCTGATGAAACATCTGCAGGGAGCCATGTACCGTATCAGCCTGCCCGACCACCGCCTGCTGCACCTGACGACCGGGTCTGATGACATTTTTCCACCGGCCTTTATCCGCTCGGCAGAAGGACACAGCCTGATCAATCTGATTCACCCGGATGATCAGGAAAATTACGCCCGGCAGATTGAAGAAAAAGCCCGCAGTTATGATTCATGGGAACTGGTGTACCGGGTGATGAGTAATTCCCGGGAATATAACTGGCTGCTCGACCGTGGGCGGGTGGTGGCCAGGCAGGAAGACAGCACCATTATTGAAGGCATTCTGGTCGATATTACCGACCATGTGGTTGCCCAGCAGCACGTTGAATATCTCGCCACCCGTGATCCGCTCACCGAACTGGCCAACCGTTATTACTTTAACGATGAACTGATTAACGCCATCGGCCGGCTGCGACCGGATAATGGCACGCTGGCATTATTATTTATCGATCTGGACCGCTTCAAAACCATCAATGATTCACTGGGTCATCATATCGGTGACCGCCTGCTGAAACTGGTATCTGAGCGCCTGCGCCATCTGGTATCGACTGACGATATGCTGGCCCGCCTCGGTGGCGATGAATTTATTATCATGCTGCTGAACCCGGAAAACCGGGCTGCTGTGGAAACACTGGCAAAAACCATACTGGAACATATCAGCCAGCCATTTCAGCTGGATTATTACCGCCTGACCACCAGCTGCAGTATCGGCATAACCCTCAGCCCAGGTGACTCAGAAGAATCCTATATTCTGCTGCGTAATGCCGACACCGCCATGTATAACGCCAAAAATAAAGGGGGTAACTGTTATCAGTTTTATAACGAAGAAATGAACCGTCAGGTCAACACCCGTCTGACCCTGGAAAACGAACTTCGACGGGCCATTCAGAACAATGAATTCCAGCTGTTTTATCAGGCCCAGGTTTCTTCTGCCGATAATACTCTGGCCGGTGCCGAAGCCCTGATCCGCTGGCAGCATCCTACCGCCGGCCTCGTCTCCCCCGCCGATTTTATTCCGGTCGCGGAAGAAACCGGACTGATCCGCGACATCGGCGACTGGGCACTGTATGAAGCCTGCAAACAGTTCCGTCAGCTTAATCAGGAATATGGTCAGGAGCTGACGATTTCAGTCAACGTCTCCGTCCGTCAGCTGGACGATGCCTTTGTGCGGCGTACCGCTGAAATTCTGCAGAGTACCGGACTGCCGCCACACTGCCTGGAACTGGAAATCACCGAAAGTCTGCTGATGGATAATGTGCAGGAAAATATCCGCCTGCTGGATGAAATCAGCCAGCAGGGTGTCCGTTTTGCCATGGATGACTTCGGTACCGGTTATTCATCACTGAGTTATCTGAAACAATTTCCGATCAGTAAACTGAAAATCGATCAGTCCTTTATCCGCAACATCACCACCGACAGCGAAGATGAAGCAATTGTGCATGCCATTATCGCCATGGCCAAATCATTACAGCTGGAACTGGTGGCAGAAGGAGTGGAAAACAGAGAGCAGCTGCAACGTCTGCAGGCACTGAACTGTGATTGTTATCAGGGGTATTTTTTCAGTAAACCGGTACCGCTGAATATTTTCCGCGATATTGTCGCTAACGCCTCCCGCAAGCATCTGTTACAGCCACCCTCCTGATACACGGATGACCATTGCCGGCCGGCGCAGTAAACTGAGCAAAACTCAGCGACCGGGAGCACCTATGTCAGCCCAACCCACCCTCGGCTTTATCAGAAAGCTGGCCATCGCCGCCGGCGAAATTATCGCGTCAGAACGCCATAAACTGGATATTCAGTTCAAAGGCGGACACGAACTGGTAACACAGGCTGATATCGCTGCCGACCGGGTGATCCGGGAAAGTATTCTGGCCGCGTTTCCACAGCATCATATTCTGTCGGAAGAGCTGGCACCGGATGCGGCTACCGACCACCGCCACCTGTGGGTTATTGATCCCATCGACGGCACCGTTAATTACGCGCATCTGCATCCGCAGGTTGCCATTTCCATTGCCTATTATCACAAAGGTCAGGCCCGGCTGGCGGTGGTACATAATCCGTTTCTGCAGGAAACCTTCTGTGCCGAACAGGGAGCCGGCGCCCGGCTGAACCAGCAGCCCATTCACTGCAGTGAACAGCATGAACTGAAACGGGCTCTGGTGGCGACCGGTTTTCCCTATCAGAAAGACGACGTTCTGCCACAGCTGATGAGCCGGCTGAATACCGTACTGAATCATTGTGCCGATATACGCCGGCTGGGCTCAGCAGCGCTGGATATCTGCTGGGTAGCCTGTGGGCGTCTGGATGCTTATTACGAAACGGTAAAACCCTGGGATTTTGCTGCCGCGCAGCTGATCGCCCGCGAAGCCGGTGCCAGCAGCGGTCATATTTACCCGCCACCACAAGACGCCAACCCGCAGCTGTGGGGAGAAGATCTGCTGATTACCGCCCCGGCTCTGTATGAGCCTCTGCAGGCGCTGTTACAGCAGGCAGATAAACACTTACTCCGCCGCCAGCAGGGCTAATGCTGCCGGCAGGCGTTTGATTTCATTGGCAGAAAAATGACGCTGCCGGTAAGTATTCAGCAGCTGTTCGCGGTCACTGTCACTGAGGCCATTCAACGCCAGTGAATCCGCATAGGTTTTATACGCCTGCAGACGCTGATGCCACTCCGCCTGACGGGTATCCGCCTGTGCCAGACGCTGCGCTGCCTCTGCACCGAACTCCTGCGTTCGCCAGGCCTGAATGTCAGCCTCTCCGGCGCCGGTCTGCTGCAAAGCAGTTTCCTGTTCACGCAGACGGATAACCGCCTGTGATGACTGCCGCATCTGCTGCACATCCTCAGGCAGGTTGCCTTCCAGTGCTGCCAGCTCTTCCGCACTGGCGCCCTGTTTCATCAGCCGGTAACGGGCCAGACTGTAATTATCCAGCACTTCATCACGACTGAAAAAAGCCTCGACGACAGCCGGTTCCAGCCACTGCCGCCGTAACCGCTGCTGCCATTCCGTACGGGCAACCAGATCATCCAGACTGCCGCTGGCTATGCGCTTCTGCGATTCATTGTCGTACTGCGCCAGCGCGGCCAGATAACCGAGATAGTCTTCCAGCAGGTTGACCGCCTGATCACGTCCCGGTTGTGGCAGTTTATCCATTTCAGCATGCATGGCGGCCACCAGGGTTTCCAGGGCCACCTCCCCCTGTGCCGACAGGTAAAAATCCAGCCAGCGGCGCAATGGCATATCAATGATCAGCTCACCATGCAGGTTGGTGCGCAACATACCGTCGGTCTGTGCACCACGGAATGTCTTCAGCTGTTGTGGCTGCAGGGAGGAGCCTGCAGCCGATTGAGGCAAGTTCTGCACGGTACTCTCTGTCACTTCAGCCGACGGGACAGTAGTCGTGCTGTCGCCGATCTGAATCTCAGGCTGTGACCAGTAACCGCCGATCCAGATGACGGCGGCAAGCGATGTAATCAGGACAGCACCGTGCAGTGGTTTCATAATTTACAGTCCGACATTTTTAAGACGGTTGGCATGGGTACGGAAAACAGTCAGCGGATCGGTTTCCGTCAGATCATGCATACCAAGAAACTGGTTCACTTCATCCAGGTGGTTCATTCTGAAATCATCCCGGATCACCATCCCCAGGTGTGCCGCACAGGAACCAACAAAACCGTCATTCACTACCCCGGACGGGAAAAACTGTGAAAAGGCTACTGTGATCAGATCGGTCGGATCCAGCAGGTTAGTGCTCGGATCCGCACCGGCCCAGGAGTAGTAACGTACACCGTTGTACTCATAATCACCTTCGCCACATTCAGCAGCCGGAATGCCACCGGGGTGTGCCGCATTAAAAATCACCGCATTGTCAGTAGTCATGGATTCAATGGCAACCATAGCATCCACATCATAACCGGCACCGGAGATCACATTGATCACCTCAGCCATGGTATTCACCACGGTGCCGAACACAGCATTAAAGGCCGCTGAATCACCGGACAGCTCCATCAGTTTATCGGCAATCGGCGTTCCTTTATTCACCCCGGAAATGGAAGTCACAGACGCCACCAGGTCAGGGCGGACAGACGCCACATAACGGGTGGTCGGACCGCCGTGACTGTGCCCTACCAGATTCACTTTTTCCGCGCCGGTAATGGCCAGAATCTGTTCAATCTGGGGGATCAGGGCTTCGCCGCGGACTTCCGGGGTATTGGAGTTCGGCACGGTGGTGATAAAGACCTGAGCACCATCTTCCTGCAGGGTTTCAGCCACCTTGTACCAGTAGTCGACACCGGCAATGGAATCAAACCCAAGGAAACCATGGGTCAGCACAATCGGGTATTTTGTTTCTGTGTATCCGGTTTCTGCGCTGTCGGACATGGCCGACACCTGCGCAGTAAAGAGAGTGGCAGCCATGGCTGCAGCGGCGAGCAGTTTTTTCATGGAATTATCCTTTTTATTTTTGTTTTTCTGGCCGGCCGGACAGCCTGTGGCCGTACCTGTACAAAACAGCACGGTCAGTTTAAGAGAGGCAGGCCCGGGGAACAGGACAATGCAGGACAGCTTATGCCCGGATAGTCGAAGACAAATCAGGCCAGCGGCAAAGAGGAGAAAAAGAAAGGCAGAAAGGGAACCGCCGGCTGCCTCTGTCACAGCCGGTCATCATGCAGGCGGTTAAACGCTGAAACGTTCCTGCTGCCGGCGACAGACCGCTTCCGCTTCCTGCACGGTACGCTGAATAATATCTTCAACGCTGGCAATATCGTCAATCAGCCCCTGTGTCTGGCCGATAAACTGCACACCTTTATCGAGATCACCATCAATGGTCGCGGCTTTCAGGCGGGGCACACTGGCACCGAAATAGGCCAGCAGCAGAACCTTATCCAACATTGCCAGCATACCCAACAGAATCTTCCACACCGGCTGACCGACAATACGCGCTGCCCTGCTGGCTTCCCAGCAGGCGCGGATAATATTCATCGGCCGGCGTGTTTCTTTCACTGAGCGCGGGGTTTTCATCACCCGCGCCCACAGGCCATCAAAGTTTCTGGAATAAATGGTGTCCTGCTCCGTGCGGCTGAGCACCGCCTGCTTGGTATTCTGATGCAGCGGCGATTCCAGACTGGTCGCCAGACGTGAGCCCATGGCCACGGCTTCCGCACCCAGCGACAGCGCTGCCATCAGACCACGGCCGTCGGCAAAACCACCGGTGGCGATCACCGGGATACTCACCCGGGCACTGATGGCCGGCACCAGTACCAGCGAGGTGACTTCACCGCCATGTGCTGCGGCTTCGTGGCCGGTCACCAGCAGAGCATCCGCGCCGATTTTTTCAGCCGACAGGGCGTGTTTTTCCGATACCACGGTGGCAATGACCTTACCGCCATACTCATGCGCACGCTTTACCAGCCAATCGCCCTTACCAAGCGAAAAGTTGATTACCGGTACCTCCTCCTGCAGTGCGACTTCGGCGTTTTCCTTCGCTCCCGGCATCAGCAGGGTTACACCAATACCAAACGGCTTATCGGTCAGTTCCCGGATACGACGGATTGCCTGGCGGGTATCGTCGGCCGTCAGCGGACCACTGGCGAGAACCCCCAACCCGCCAGCATTCGACACCGCCGCCACCAGCTCTGGCGTGGAAATCCAGCTCATACCCGGCAGAATCAGCGGATAGCGGATGCCCAGTAATTCGGTAATACGTGTTTTCATAACCCCGTCCGTCTTTCACAGTTGGCGGGATTTTACTGGCTGCTGCCGGTTATGACGAGTGAAACGGTATCATCGTACCGCTGGCAGCAGAGATAACAGCATCAGCCAGCACTGGTGTTTTCTGTCTCTGGTGCATCACGCCCGTGCTGATCGACAAAACTGATGGCTTCACGCACCGTGGTTCTGACCGATTCAGAAATCGCCGCCAGCTCGTCAGGCGTCATATAAAAGGCCATATCCACTTCAAAACGGATATAACGTGGTGGCAGGCGGTTCAGTGCCACACAGGCAATATCCGCCATATAGCCCATATCCGGCTGCGGACTGCGGTCAGCCAGTGCACGGTGAATCTCTTCAGCAACCAGCTGCTCGTAATAATTGCGGATGTTGTTATTAATACTCATCGTCGTCCTCCGGATCCTTATTTTCAGCATAGCACTTCGCCGATTTCCTGCTTTACTTGTAACGGAGCCTCTGAGTAACTCAGTGCATGCACTGGGCTGCAGGAAAGTTCTGAATAACCATTCATACCAGGAACAGGAATTATGAAACTGGTCAGAGACCTGATGATGCGCGATCTGCTGACGCACAGACCGGACGATACGTTACAGAATGCTGAACAAACCATGGGCCAGCATCAGATCCGCCACATCCCGGTGGTTGAGGAAGACGGCACCATCGCCGGTCTGATCAGCCAGAAGGAATTTCTGGCGGAAGCCTTCCGCATTACCGACAAATTCGGTGCCCATAACCTGTCAGCGTATCTGGCAAAAACCCCGCTGCAGCAGTGCATGAAAACCGATGTACTGACGGTTCCTGAAGATATGCCGCTGACCGAGGCCGGCCAGCTGCTGCGCAGCAAACGCCAGGGCTGTCTGCTGGTTGCCGATGAGAATAATCGTCTGACCGGGTTGCTGACCTCGCAGGATTTTGTCCGCCTGGCCCTTCACCTGCTGGACAAGGCTTCCTGAGCGCCTGACTGCCGGCGCCGCTGTCCTTATGGATAGCGGCGCTGAATCTCTGTAATCTGTGCCTGGTGACGCAACAAGGCATCGACACAGGCTTTATCCACATCGTGACTGTCTGCCATGCGCTGCATTTCCGGCAACACCTGCTCCAGCGGCCAGGCTTCCTTGTAACTGCGCTGATTCAGCAGCGCGTCAAGAATATCCGCCACCGCAATAATGCGCGCTTCCAGCGGAATCTCATCAGCACTCGCCCCCAGATAACCATTGCCGTTCAGCTTTTCGTGATGGAACTGGATGATATTGCGCAGCATATCGCCATGTTCCATATCCCCCAGCGAAAAATGCCGGATCGCCTGATCAGCAATATCACGCCCGATGGAGACATGCTGCTTCATGGTGGCAAATTCTTCCCCGGTCAACGGGCCGGGTTTATGCAGAATATGATCGGGGATAGCAATCTTGCCGATGTCGTGCAGCGGCGCAAACAGCGCCAGATATTCAATAAAGGCATCCGTCAGCTGCCACTGCTGCTGCAGCTCACGCGCAATCAGACGGGCGTAAGCTGCCATGCGACGCACGTGCGCATCGGTCTCCACTGAACGGCGGCCGCTGACATCGGTGGCAAAGTGCACCAGCGCCTGCATTTTCGCCACATCTTCCTGCTCGCGGGCCAGCTGCTGGCCAACCAGATGACCCCACAGATTACAGTACGCCAGCTTGCCGGCATCGAAATAATCCAGATGGGATGAATTGAGAAACAGAAATCCCAGCAGGCGGTTATCGTGCAGCAGCGGCATGGTGAAACTGGAACGGTAACCCTGACTGAGCAGCGCCTGACTGTGCGACGAGGTGGCTTCACTGCGGAATATGCGCATATCCGGCACGACGCGCAAGGCGCCGCTTTCGGCCAGCGACTGCAGCGACGGTACATCAGAAAGCTGCACCGCATACCCCAGCAGTGGCGAAGATTCCTCACTTTCATAAATAAAGGTCGACAGCCGGTCTTCTTCTCCGTCATACAGGGCAATGGCGAACCGCTGGATACCTTCAAACTGCTCTCTGAGCACTCGGTACAGATGCTCCAGACGCCCGATAAAGTGCATGGGAGTGCCCAGCAGGCGGTAAGGATCTTTCAGTACGGCAGGTTCATGCATAACAACTTCCCGGGATCTCTCATTAAGGCACTGCGCAACGGCAGACTGTTTCAGTATAGGCAGTGAACAGATAAAGACGTCTCAGATTTCCAGTCTGCCGGCTGATGAGTTCCAGCAACAGTTTTACCGGAGCAATTCCGGTTAAGGTGTGACGCATATCAATGCATACCCGCATCCACAGGCATAGCCTGACAAAGCACAATAATGAAGGATAAAACTATGGATCTCAGCCTGATCAGACAACAACTGACCGAGCGCCGTGCGGCGCTTGAAGCCAGAGCCAGTAAAACCACCCGCGACGCCAGCCATCGTGATGAGCCGCTGTCAGCGGATTTTGCCGAGCAGGCGGTGGAACGGGAAAATGACGATGTGCTGCGTGAAATTGCCAGCGAAGCCCAGCATGAAATTGACCTGATTAACCGGGCGCTGAAACGTATCGACGCCGGTATTTACGGTGAATGCAGCCGCTGTGGTGCCACCATCGCCGAGCAGCGTCTGCTGGCCGTGCCATACACCACTCTGTGCGTTAACTGCGCTGCTGAGAGCGACTGACTCAGCGCTCACCCGCCTCAGGGTCCCGCCCACGTTCGAGCTGGACCCTTTCCGCCTCCAGCGCAATGGTTAACAGACGATCGAGCTTTTTCTCCAGCTGCTCCATCCGTTCTTCCATTCTTGCCAGCTGCTCAGCATGGCGGCGTTCCTTGGTAAACAGATCTTCTTCTTCCTGCTGCATAAAGAAGGCAGAAAAACTGGCAGTCATCATAGAGAACAGCCCGATACCCATCAGTATCAGCAGTGAGCCGAACAGGCGTCCCGCATTACTGCCCGGCACAATATCACCATAACCCACGGTGGTAACCGTCACCCAAGCCCACCATATGCCGTCCAGCGGGGTTTTGATATTAGGATCAATCACCGCCATCAGCGTGCCGGCCATAACAATAATAATGAAACTCACCATCAGCGTCGGGCCAAGGTGATTACGTCCCATAATTTTCTGAAAACTGCCGGACATATTCATCAGCATGGTGAACATCGCCAGCAGCCGCAGCGCTCTCAGGCCACCGGCATAAGGCAGGTATTCCCACAGCACAGGGAAACCGGCAACCACAATCACCAGATTGCTCCAGTTGGTTGCCAGATAACGTTTTTTATCATCCGCCAGCGACGTGATCACCAGGGTTTCCAGCAGGAAGAAGGTCCACAGAAACCAGTCGGTGACATAAGCATACTGCAGCGGTTCCCTGGTACTGGCTTCCAGATACCACTCAAATATAATCCACAGCGCAATGGCGATCATCGGCCATTCAAAATAACGTCCGACACGCCGCGCACGCTCGTTTTCTGCCGGGTCTACGCCGGAAAGGCCGATTGCGTTGGACAGTGAAAAAATCATCCGCGCAGGTTTCTCCTGAATCTGATCCGCTGATACCCCTAAGCTTAACCCAGATGGAGCACTCTGGCAGGGATCAGACCACGTTCAGGCAAAAGAGAGAAGCCGGCAGCCATACAACCACCGGCCGGAAGGTCAGAAACGTGGATTAACCACCACGTCGCTGGTCACTGAATTGGCGATAAAACAATGCTGATGCGCTTTGTCGTGCATTGCCCGGATAGCCTCTTCATCCGGAATTTTCGCACCACTGAAAACAGCTTTCGGGTTCAGCACCAGGCGGCAGACCCGGAATTTGCCGTCTTCCCGCTGTTCCAGTTCTGCCGAGGCAGAATCTTCATACGACTCCACCGTCAGGCGTTTCTTCGCCGCCAGCGCGAGGAAGGTCTGCATATGACAGCTGGCCATGGCCGCCGCCAGCATCTGTTCCGGATCAGCACCGAAGGTATTACCGGCACCACCGGCGTCGATACTGACGTCAGGCTGAAAGGCAATACTGTGGCGGCGTTCAAAACCCTCATGGGAAAAGTCACCCGCCTTATGCCACTGAACATTGATAACGTGATCAGCCATAACTCAGTCCTGCAGGGTTTTACGGATGGTGAAAGCACCACGCAGATCGCCGACATTGAAGCCACGCGCCTTATCCTGCGGATACAGCTCCGCCAGCCGTGCTGTCACCGGTTCTGACAAGGCCACACCGTGACAGGTTACGCACAGTCCGGCGGTCGGAATGGCTTTCATATAGCGGAATTCACCGTCTGCCACGGTGGTGGCTTCCAGCATTTTCGGATCTTCACCGGCCTGCTTACGCGCTTCGAATTCTTTCAGCGTCTGCTTTTCCCACGCGTCCGGCTGGTTTTCCGGATTACGGATTTTCAGCGACGTGCGGGCAACGTGCCAGCCGTCCTTACTCAGGGCGGAAGCAATTTCCGGGGCCTGGGTATTACAGACGGCAATGGCAGCTTCCGGTCCGTCCTGTTCAATACTTTTCTTCAGTACACCCATCAACTGGGTTCCCAGCGCTTTAGCCTGCATACGGGCTTCTGCGGTGAGTGCTTCAGTATCTTCTGCCTGAACAGGCAGGGCTGCGAGCACAGCCAGAGTCAGTAACAGTCTGCGCATGGAACACCTCACTGGTAAACACTTGGATCAACTTCCACTTTGTGAACCGCACCGGACCAGCCATCAAAACCACCGGTCAGCATTTTCACATGGTCAAAACCCATCTGTTTCAGAGTATGAGCCGCCAGCGTGCTGCGGCCACCGTTTTTACAATACAGCAGAATCTCAGCCTGTGGATTGGTCAGCGCCGGATGGTCACCGACACGGAACTCCAGCACACCACGGGGTACGTTAACAGCACCCGGCAGATGACCCAGTTCAAATTCAGCCGGCTCGCGTACATCCAGCACCACTGCGCCACCAGCCAGCAGTGTTTCTGCGTCATCACAGCTGACCGGGTTGACGGAATTGCGGGCTTCAGCCAGCAGATCTTCTTTTGTTAAAGCCATGTTTCTCTCCTGCTGCTCCAGATTAAATTACCAGATAAGCATACAGAAATAATCTATGAGTACCAACGCTCAGCTGTTCCACCACAGCACACCGGCCAGCAGCAGTGGCCAGGCCACATACGGGCTGAAAATATAACGCCAGATTTTCCACACCGGCACATAGCCGACGCCATGAATATAACCGGCAATAATGCCCCAGAAGGTGAGGCCCAGCAGTGTCCGGTCAAGAACCGGATAACTGACCCAGGCATCGTGACGGGTAAACATCAGCATGCCCGACAGAGCCAGAGCCACCAGCAGCGACAGCATACGCGCCCAGCCCGCATAAAGCGGGCCGTAGTCTTTATAATTAACAGGTCCGGCCATTGGCGCAGTTACTCTTTGGCGTCTGCGTCGCGGTCGAAGTCTTCATTCATTTCCAGCCACATCGCATTCAGGATGCCGAATGAACAGGCCAGTAATACACCTAAAATCCAGGCAAAATACCACATAGTTTTTTCTCCTGTTGGCAGCGGCACCGCCGCTGCCTTTGTGTTCAGTAAATACCGCCACTCAGTAAGTGCTGTATTTATTACCTTCGATAAAGTCTGTTGTCAGGCGGCCACGCATTTTGTAGTAACCCCAGGCAGTGTAAGCCAGGATGATAGGAACAAAAATCATGGCAACCCAGAACATAATATTCAGGGTCAGCTCACTGGATACCACGTCCCACAGCGTCAGACTCTGGGATGGGTTGGAGCTGGAAGGCATAACAAACGGGAACAGGCTCACACCGGCAGTCAGAATGATACCGGTAATGGCCAGTGAGCTGCTGACAAACGCCAGTGCACAACGGTTAGCCGCTGACATCAGTACAGTCAGCAGCAGACCGGCAAAGCCGACAACCGGTGCCAGAATCGTAAGCGGATAATCTGAGTAATTGGACAGCCACGCACCTTCACGCACTTCAACCACTTTATCCAGCGGAGTAATAACACCGCCCACATCAACGCTGGTTGAAATAATCACCATGCCGTCGATACCCATTGCCAGCCAGACACCAGCCAGGGCAAACAGGACTGCCACAACAATGGCTGACAGCAGGGAAACTTTACGCGCCCGTTCACGCAGGTCGCCATCGGTTTTCATCTGCAGGTAAGTACCGCCATGCATCACCAGCATCAGCAGGCTGACCAGACCGGTTACCAGAGCAAACGGATTCAGCAGTGCCCAGAAAGAGCCGGTGTAGGTTGAGCGCATAAACTCATCAATGGTGAAAGGGACACCCAGCAGCAGATTACCGAAGGCAACACCGAAGACCAGTGCCGGCACGGCACCACCAATGGTCAGACCCCAGTCCCAAGCACTGCGCCAGCGTGGATCTTCCACTTTCGAACGGTATTCAAAACCGACCGGACGGAAGAAGAGTGCAAACAGTACCAGCAGCATGGCCCAGTAAAAACCGGAGAAGGCTACGGCGTAAACCACCGGCCAGGCGGCAAAAATGGCGCCACCGGCAGTAATAAACCACACCTGATTACCATCCCAGTGCGGACCCACCGTATTCATCATGACACGGCGCTCACTGTCAGTACGGCCGATCACACGCAGCAGCGCAGTCACGCCCATATCAAAACCGTCGGTGACGGCAAAGCCGATCAGCAGCACGCCGATCAGTACCCACCAGATAACTTTTAATACTTCGTAATCCATGATCTGCTCCTTACGCCGGATCTTTTACAGCCTGAGCCGGTGCAGCAACCGCACCAGAGGCTTTCTGTTCATGGTAGTAACGACCGGTATGCAGCGCAGATGGTCCCATGCGGCCAAATTTGAACATCAGATAGACCTCAGCAACCAGCAACAACGTGTAAAGGCCGATAAAGCTTCCCAGACTCAGGAACAGGTCGCCCATCGACAGTGAAGAGACACCCAGATGCGTCGGCAGCACTTCACCAATGGCCCATGGCTGACGGCCGAACTCGGCAACGAACCAACCCATTTCACAGGCAATCCATGGCAGCGGAATCGCCCACAGGTGCGCTTTAAGCAGCCAGGGTTTCTGTTCCACGGTATGACGGATACTGGACCAGAATGACAGTGCAATCATCGCCAGCATCAGGAAGCCGATGGCCACCATAATACGGAAAGTCCAGAACATAGGCGCTACGTGCGGAATACTGTCTTCGACCGCCATGCTGATCTGAGCTTCAGTCGCATCAACCACGTGTTCAGTGTATTTCTTCAGCAGCAGGCCGTAACCCAGATCATCTTTCAGTGCATCAAAAGCAGCCACTGTCGGTTCGGATTTATCCCCCGCACGCATTTTTTCCAGCAGTGCATAAGCTTCCATACCGCGACGGATACGCTCTTCGTGTTCTGCTTTCAGATCGATCAGGCCGGTAACTTCTTCCGTGGTGGAGCGGGTTGCAATCAGGCCCATAACACCCGGGATTTTCACAGCGAAATGGGTTTCCATATCGTCCTGATCGGGGAAGCCGAACAGGGTGAAATCAGCCGGTGGTTCCTGAGTTTCCCATTCCGCTTCAATCGCAGCCAGTTTGGCTTTCTGTACGTCACCCAGTTCATAACCGGATTCGTCGCCCAGAATAATCACCGACAGAATGGCGGCAAAACCGAAGCTTGAAGCAATGGCAAACGAACGACGGGCAAATGGCAGGTCGCGTTTTTTCAGCAGATAGTAGCTGGAAATACCCAGTACAAACATCGCACCGGTAACATAACCGGCCGAGGTGGTGTGTACGAATTTAACCTGAGCAACCGGGTTGAAAAGAACTTCAGCAAAGCTGGTCATTTCCATACGCATGGTGTCGTAATTAAATTCAGCACCAACCGGGTTCTGCATCCAGCCGTTGGCAATCAGAATCCACAGCGCTGACAGGTTGGAACCGATCGCCACCAGCCAGGTAACCGCCAGATGCTGCACCCGGCTCAGACGATCCCAGCCGAAGAAAAACAGGCCGATCATGGTGGATTCCAGGAAGAACGCCATCAGACCTTCAATCGCCAGCGGCGCGCCGAAAATATCACCCACATAATGTGAGTAATACGCCCAGTTAGTACCGAACTGGAACTCCATGGTCAGACCGGTTGTCACACCCAGTGCGAAGTTGATACCGAATAACTTACCCCAGAACTTAACCATGTCCTGGTAAACCTGCTTGCCGGTCATTACGTAGGTCGATTCCATAATCGCCAGAATAAATGACAGGCCCAGCGTCAGGGGGACGAACAGAAAGTGATAAAGCGCGGTAATTGCAAACTGCAGCCGCGAAATATCAACTAGGCTTTCACTGATCATTGCAGATCCTCCGATTGCGAGGGAAGAGTATTTTTAGTTGGTTAAAAAACCGGTTGACGGGAAATAAAGTCCTGTGGGATGTCACGCCCACAGGAGCGGGAAAAGTGTCCGCATAGACGGAAAGATTAAAAACGGATTCAGCCACGTAAAACTCCTCCGGGCACATCCGATTCAGCAAATGCCTTTTCCTGGCCAATGGTGCTGATCCGGATTCCGGACACCATTCTGCCCGGGTGCAGAATATGATCGTCCGGCAGATTAATCAGCGGCAGCATAACGGATTTACCATAGTTCCCATCTGCGCCAATTTGTCGCAGGGAAAAAGGTATCCACCAGCTGCCGGTAAATAAATGTCCTTCACAAAGATACGCTGCCAGCGTAGCAGAAGCATCACGGTAACGCTCAATATAAGTCTCTCCCAGCGGCAGCACACTGTCCGGCAGGTCCAGTTCCGGCGTGATAACAGTGCCCGGAATATCCACAGAAAAATTATGGTCAAATGTATAAAGCAGATAGAGATTATGCAGCCCGCGCATCTGCAGCACTTTCTGATAAATATCCTGATGTGCAGGTAATGCATCCACCAGAGCGCTGCGACGGGAAATAGGATCAAACAGCAGATAACTCAGCTGTTCTTCATCCACCCATTGCTTGACTCTTACCATGCTCAGACCCCGGAAGCCGATTTTCCTGATACCTATGTTCCCCACCTCAGCAAGGAGCAGGCCAATAAAAAAATAACCTCCGCTGATTCTCTTCCACGAAAAAAAACACTGGCTCAGATCAATAATGTCACCACGATTACACGATAATGGGCGGTGGAAACCACGTTTCTGATCATTATTTGCCCGCCCGACCACATCACAGAAGCGTGCGTTAAATGACCATTCCCTTTACTTTTCCGCCACTCACTGCCAAATTTGACATATATAACTGCCACAGATGACATAAGCATGCCCAACCCTCCTTATCAGTCACTCCCGGCCATTTCCTCCCTGCTGGACGCCATTACAGCACCGGCCATTCTGATGGATCGCAACTACCAGATCTGTGCCGCCAACGAAGCTTACCGCCGGACCTTCTCCGCCGATCAGGCCCTGCTCTCACGACACTGCTATGAAGTGTCGCACGGCTACCGCGTCCCCTGTGACCAGGCCGGGGAAACCTGCCCGCTGAAACACTGCCTCGAAAGCGGTCAGCGGCAGCGTATCCTGCATATCCACAACACCCCTGCCGGACGCGAACACGTCGATGTCGAGCTGAACCCGATCAGGGATGAAGAAGGCGAAATCCGCTTTTTTATCGAAGTCATGCATCCGGTCGGCCACGATGACCGCAACCTCGACCGCCATATGATCGGTTACAGCCCGGCCTACACCCAGATGCTGGAACTGCTCAGCCGCGCCGCGCCAAGCGATATCAGCGTGCTGCTGCTGGGAGACTCGGGGACCGGTAAGGAACTGGCGGCCCAGTATCTGCACAGCCACAGCCCCCGCGCCGGCGCGCCGTTTGTGACCGTGGAATGTTCAGGTCTGACCGAAAGCCTGTTTGAAAGTGAACTGTTCGGACATGAAAAAGGGGCCTTCACCGGCGCTACTCACCGTAAACCCGGACTGGTTGAGGCAGCCCGTGGCGGCACCCTGTTCCTCGATGAAGTCGGTGATATTCCACTGGGCATGCAGGTCAAACTGCTGCGCCTGATTGAAAGCGGCAGTTACCGTCCGGTCGGCAGTGTGACCCCCCGCCAGGCCGATTTCCGCCTGATCTGTGCCACCCACCGCGATCTGGAAGAGATGGTGGCCAGTAACACCTTCCGTAAAGATCTGTTTTACCGCATCAGTCCCTTCCCCGTGCATCTGCCATCCCTGAATGAGCGCCCGGAAGATATCATCCCGCTGGCGACCCACCTGCTCGAACAGCTGAGCACCCAGAGGCCGCTGCAGTTATCTGACGCCGCCTGCGACTGGCTGATCAGCCGTGCCTACCCGGGCAATATCCGTGAATTGCGCAATCTGCTGGAACGCGCCAGCCTGTTGTGCGACGGCATGCTGATCGAACCGGAACATCTGCAGCCCGGCCGTGGCGACAGCGTCGCCGCCGGTAAAACCCCGGCCCTGCTCAGCGGTGAAGAGATCCTGCCGCTGGCTGATCTGGAAAATACCTATTTGAGCCGCATCGCCCGTGCCTATACCGGAGACAACAATACTCTGGCGCAGAAACTGGGGGTCAGTGAACGCACCCTGTACCGCAAGCTGAAACAATTACGGGAAAAAGACAGCGACGATGATTTCTGATAAATCATTCAATAATTAATCAGAGATCTAAATCACCTCAGTGTTGCCATTTCTGGTTTCACAGCCTGTATTTTTAGGCCAGAATAACCTTATAAGATAGTCTTATATCGAACCGGTCAAGGTACACGGAATATCACCTTCCCGGTGGAAATATCACCGGACAGACAGCTGTCGCCGCCCCTCAGCGGCAGCGGTCCGTGACCCGCACAACTGGATTAAAAGATGGCTGTTGAGCTCCGTGAAAACCCACGCTTTCCGACCTATTTCAATGCCCGGCTGACACTTGCAGATGGCCAGACCTATGACTGTCAGGTTCTGGATTACTCACAGTCCGGTATGCATCTCTACTGGCCCCATGACATGCCGGCAGACACCAGTGGCCTGCACACCCTGCATCTGCAGCTGGAAGATGAAAAGCTGACTGTGCCGGTGGAATGGGTTCACCGCCATGAACAGAATGTGGGTCTGCACCTGCAGCAACACAATGACAAACTGTTTCTGAAACTGCAGGAATTCAATCAGGAACACCGCAAAATCAAAACGCTGGAGGCCGCCAAACAGAAAAAATACATGGCCCTCCTGCAGAAAGAAGTGAAAGCACTCAGTGACCGGCTGCCGAAAAAATGGCTGCCGGATTTTCTCGAAGCAACCTTCGAAAAAGCCAACCTGGCCCACAATACCACCGAACAGCAGCAATGGCTGCGGCTGGAAAAGCAGGCCAAGGAGCAGGCCGCTAAATTACTGCGCCAGTTCAATGGCAATATTGACCGTCAATTCAACCGCTGGCAGGAAGGCAAAGGCGAATACATTCCCGATCATGAAGCCGAATCCGGTGAACTGCAGCTGGCACTGGTACAACAGGCAGATTTCGAAGACTGGCTGCTGGCCAAAGTCACCGCCTCTCATCTGCAGTCACGGCTGGCTCACCTGACCTTCGAACTGCGCCAGTTACTCGACACCCTCAGCAGCGCCCCCATCGAACACTGCTTCAATCCGCTCGGCCCGACCACCGTTACCGAAGCTTTCCGCGATGCCCTGGAGCAGCTGCAGCTGCCACAGGAAGCGCGGACTCTGGCCTTCGAAGTGTTTGAACAGGTTGCCGGCACCATACTGCAGAACAGCTATCAGGAGCTGATCAGCCAGATCGATATCCCGCTGACGTTCCGTTACCGCCGTCCGCCACCACCGCAGCATACGCCCGCGCCGCCGCTACAGGATGCCGGCTTCAGTCCCGCCGACGTCAGTGCCGATGCGTTCAAAGCAGCGGCGCCGGCCACTGCCGGCACAGCACCGTCCTATACGAGCAACGACAACCTGCAGAATTTCCAGCGTCATCAGCAGGAAGCCCGTCAGGCCTATGCCAATATCCAGAACCTGCTCCAACTGCGTTATCAGCGGCAGGAACCGGCAACCGAGGATGCCCTGCCCGAGGCCCATCCGGAGCAGATCTCAGAGGTAGTCAGCAATCTGGCGCTGAACAGCTCACTCGGTTCCGTTGACGTGCTGAAAAGCGTCGAACAGGCATTGGCGGCACAGGATGTCAGCCTGCCCATCGAATCCCGCGATGCCATCGACACCCTTGAGCATGTCACCCAGCACCTGCTGGAAAGTGATCAGGTATCCGACTTTATCAAACCCTTTATCGGACAGCTGGGCTGGCCACTGCTTAATCTGATGCTGAAAGACGCCAGCCTGCTGTTTAACCCGGATCATCCCGGCCGTCTGATCCTCAATCTGCTGGCCAAGCTGGGGCAACTGACCACCAGTGGCGAAGCCCAGGTGGCGCGCAAACTGGAAAGCCTGATTGCGCCGGTCAGCGGCAAGCTCGAAACTGACGAAAGCTCACTTGAAGAGCTGCTGGAAAGCCTGCAGGGCATGGTCACCAATGCCGAGCGCAAGGCCCGCCAGAATGCTGAACGTGTCGCTCAGGCCGCCGAGGGAGAACACCGGCTGCAGGAAGTGCGCCGCCAGGTGGAACAGCAGCTGGGCAAAGACCTCGCTAACCGCACCCTGCCCGGCAGTGTGGTTGACTGGTTGCAGAACGGCTGGCAGCAGATGCTGACCCTGCTGCTGCTGCGTGAAGGCCAGGACAGCAAACGCTTCCGCGGCGCCGTCAAACTCTACCGTCAGGTACTGGTGCTGTTTAACCGCGACAACAGCGGCCGCAGGGAACTGCTGCAGCGCTTTGAACCCATGATGGATCTGGCGCGCAGCGAAATGGACCGCCTCAACGGCAGTCTGCCGGAACACCAGCGCTGGTACCGCGATATCATGCAGGCAGCGGAAGAACATCTGAGCCAGGGCACCATCCGGGAAGCCGTCGATCTGCCGGCCTTTGTCGCCAAACCGGCGGAAATTGTGCCTGAAGGCCGCGGTATGCGCCGCGCCATGAACCTGCAGGTCGGGGACTGGCTGCTGCTCACCGATCAGGACCAGTCGGTGTCGGTGGTCTGGATCGCGCAGGACGCCTCACGCTTTGCCTGTGTCAACCACAGCGGCATGAAAGTGGTGGATTTTACCCTCGCCGAACTGGCTGCCGCCTTCGATGAAGGCCGGGTGAAACGTCTGTACGAACAGGAAGAATCGGCCGTTGACCGCGGCGTCGACAAACTGGTACAGCAGATTTACCGTGATCTGTCAGAACAGGCCAACATCGATCCACTGACCGGCCTGATCAACCGCCAGCATTTCCTGCGACTGCTGCAGGAGCGCCTGATGGCCAGCCTGCACGCCTCCTCCGGCGGCACCCTGTGTATGCTTGATATTGATCAGTTCAAACTGATCAACAAAAACTACGGCGTCGATGGCGGCGATGCCTGCCTGCAGACCGTCGCCACGCTGCTGGAAGACACCGGAAACACCCTCTGCTCACGTCTGGGCAGCAATGAGTTCGCCGTCTTCTTCCGTCATAAAAATATGGACGAAGCCCTGCCCGCCGTACGCCAGCTGCAGAAACAGATCGAAAACACCAGTATCGACAGCGATGCCGGAGCCTTCCGCATTCACGTCAGTATCGGCCTCGCCGCCATGACAGCGGATCTGGCCGACGTCTCCGATCTGATCGAACAGGGTGAATCCGCCTGCCTGATCGCGAAAGAAAAAGGTGGCAGCCGCATCGAACAGTACCGGCCGGATGATGCAAGCCATCAGCGTCAGGATCAGTTTATGGCGTGGGGCAACAAACTCAATCAGGCACTCAGCAACAACCAGCTGCAGGTGCTGTGCGTACCGGTCAATCCGCTTCAGGAACGGCATAAATCATCACGCCAGTATGAAGTCATGATCAGCATTCAGGACGGCAGTGGCGCCCAGATTCCGCCGATGGATTACCTGCAGGCGGCGGAAAATTACAACCGGATGTACGCACTGGACCGCTGGACCATTGAACAGCTGGTGCAATGGCTGGCTGATAATCCCCAGGCAGCCGCAGGCATTAACCGCTTTATGCTGCATCTGTCCGGCCATGCCATGAATGACGAAAGCCTGCTGGCCTATATTTTTGAACAGGCACGCGAGAAAGAAGTGCCGGTGAAAAAGCTGTGCTTCGAACTGAATGAAACATCGGCTATCCGTAATCTCGAAGATGCCGCCGACTTTATGCATGAGATGCGCAGCCTCGGTTGCCAGTTCGTGCTGTCCGACTTCGGTACCGGGCAGTCATCTTTTGAATACCTCAAGGCCCTGCCGGTGGACTACGTGAAAATTGACCACAATTTCATCGCCGGGCTGCATACCAGCTCAGCGGATTACGCTCTGGTCAAATCCATTCAGGAAATCACCCACTTTATGGCCAAGAAAACCATTGCCGAATACAGCCCCAACAACAGCGTGTGGGAGATTCTGCGCACCATCGGTATCGACTTCATTATCGGCGCGCCGTCAGAACACCAGACACTGGAGCAGCTGGCGCAACACTAAGTTGCCGCCACCCCTGCCCTCCATTGGTGGCGGGGGTTAATGAAAATGCAGTGTTAACCAGTGTACAATCCGGCCTCTTTCAGCCGTCGGTTTATATACCATGAAGTTACCCGTCAGCCTGCTCCTGCTGACTCTGCTCAGTGCCTGCTCAGTCGGCAACCTGCCCGGCAACCTGTCCCGTTCCATGATGAATCAGGACGACCCGACCATCGTTGAGGCCGGCGCCCCGGCCTATCTGCTGCTGCTCGACGCCCTGATTCTCACCTACCCGGATGATGAAGACTTCCTGCTCGCCGGCTCCCGCCTGTATGGTGCTTATGCCGGCGTGTTCGCCAGCGATCCGCAACAGGCAAAAAGCATGGCCGACAAAGCCATGAGCTATGCCCGCCGCGCCTTATGCGAATACGATGACGATGCCTGCCTGCTGCTGGATGGTCCGCTGGAAGATCTCCGCCCGACGCTGGACGAAGACTACGATGAGGATGACCTGCCGGTGTTCTATGCCATGGCCGCGGCCTGGGCGGGCTGGATTCAGGCCAACTCGGATGACTGGAACGCCATCGCTCAGCTGAGCAAGGTCCGAACCATTATGGAATGGGTCGCCAGCCAGAACCCGGCCTACGATCATGCCACCGTGCAGGTGTATCTCGGTGTACTGGAAACCCAGCTGCCGCCGACACTGGGCGGCAGACCTGAGCTCGGCCGGGAGTACTTCGAAAATGCCATACGCTTGAGTGATGGACACAACCTGATGGCCAGGGTGCTGTATGCCAAGCAATACGCCCGGCTGATGTTCGATCAGGAACTGCACGACCGGCTGCTGCAGGAAGCACTGGCAGCCGACCCGCAAAGCGAAGGACTGACGCTGATTAACCGACTGGCTCAGAAGCAGGCAAAGAACCTGCTGGCCGGATCTGCTGACTATTTTGAGTGAGACCCTATGAAACTGCTGACCACCCTGGCCCTTGTGCTGAGCATACTGGCCCCTGCTGTTCAGGCAGCAACACTGAAAATTGCCACCCTGGCGCCGGATGGCACCAACTGGATGAAAGAAATGCGCCAGGCGGCGGCCACGATCAAAGAAGAAACCGGCGGCCGGGTAAAAATCAAATACTTCCCCGGCGGCGTGCAGGGCAGTGACAAAAGCGTGCTGCGCAAGATGCGCATCAATCAGCTGCAGGGCGGCATGATGTCCATCGGTTCACTGTCCCACGTCACCAATCTTACCCAGCTCTACAGCCTGCCGTTCACCTTCCGCAATCTGGACGAAGTCCGTACCGTACGTGAAGCCTTCGACCCCTACATTGCCTCAGCCCTGAAAGACAACGGCTATGTACTGCTCGGCCTGTCCGAAGGTGGCTTCGCCTACCTGATGTCAGACAGTCCGCTGAAAACCTCTGCCGATGTGCGCAGCAAAAAAGTCTGGGTACCGGAAGGCGACCCGGTCAGTCAGACCATTTTCGTCAACGGCGGTGTTGAGCCGATTTCCCTGCCGGTATCCGATGTTTACACCAGCCTGCAGACCGGCCTGATTGATACCGTGGCGGTGAATCCGACCACCTCCATCGCCCTGCAGTGGCACACCCGACTGAAATATGCCACCGACTTCCCGCTGGTGTTCCTGTTCGGCATGCTGGTTGTCGATGAACGTGCTTTTGCCAAACTCAGTGCCGACGATCAGGCCATCGTCAGTCGTGTGATGAAAGAAACCTTCCACCGTCTGGACCTGCAGAATGAAAAAGACGAACAGGGAGCCCGTCAGGCGCTGATCAGCAATGGCATGGAGTTTGTTGAGCTGTCAGAAGAAGACAAAGTGGCCTGGCGTAAACTGGCCGCCAAAGCCATGTCCGACCTGCGTGAACAGAATGTCTATCCGGCTGACGTCTATCAGAAACTGACAGACACGCTGAACAGCCAGCGTCTGAACTGAGCCATGGCTGCCCTGCTGCGCATACTGCACCGCGCCGAAGATGCAGTACTGGTGATGCTGTTGATGGTGATGATTGGCCTGGCCGGCTTCGATATCCTGTCACGCCTGCTGTTCGGCGGTGGCGTGCTGTGGATTCCGCCGACACTGCGGGTCATGGTGCTGTGGGTGGGCCTGCTCGGCGCACTGGTTGCGACCCGCTCCCGTGAACATATCGCCATCGACCTGATCAACCGTCTCGCCGGAGACCGCGTCAAGCGCTGGCTCAGCGTCCTCACCTCGGCCTTTGCCGCCGTCGTCTGCGGCGTGATTGGCTGGCACGCCGGCGAGTTCGTGCGCTACGCCTGGGAGTTCGGCGACGTCGCCTTTGGGCGCGTTCCGGCCTGGCCACTGCAACTGATTATCCCCCTCAGCTTCGGCCTGATGGCCGTGCGTTTTGTACTGCAGGCGCTCGGCAGCGCCCTGTACGGCCTGCCGGAGAAAGCTGCATGAGTATTCTGGTGCCACTGATTCTGCTGTTCCTGGCCCTTGCCGGTGCCCCGCTGTTCACCGTCATTGCCGCCTCCGCACTGTGGGGCTACTACCAGACGGACGTCGACCTGCAGGCCATGGCGGTGAGCATTTATCAGGTTGCCGAGATGCCGGTGCTGATTGCCATTCCGCTGTTCACCTTTGCCGGCTACCTGCTGGGAGAGAGCAAAGCGCCACAGCGGCTGGTGCGCATCACCGATGCCTTCCTCGGCTGGATGCCCGGCGGGCTGGCCATTGTTGCCCTGGCCGCCTGTGCCCTGTTCACCGCCTTTACCGGTGCCTCCGGCGTCACCATCGTCGCCCTGGGTGCTCTGCTGGTCCCTGCGCTGCAGAAAGCCGGCTATCGCGAATCCTTCAATCTCGGACTGGTGACCACCTCCGGCAGTCTCGGCCTGCTGTTTGCGCCGTCCCTGCCACTGATTCTCTATGGCGTTGTGGCACAGCAGATGGCGCTGGATACCCCGGTCAGCATCGATGACCTGTTTATCGCCGGCCTGCTGCCCGGTGGGCTGATGCTGCTGGCACTGTCACTGTACAGCGCCTGGCAGACCCGGGGCATTGAACGCGAGCAGCGCCCGTTCGATAAAAAAGAAGCACTGGCCGCGATAAAGGATTCAATCTGGGAAATTCCGCTGCCGTTTGTCATTCTTGGCGGTATTTACGGCGGTTTCTTTGCGGTATCCGAAGCCGCTGCCCTGACCGCCTTTTATGTGTTGCTTGTCAGCGTGGTGATCCGCCGCGAAATCAGCCTGACGGCACTGCCGTTGGTAATGCGCGACTCAATGAAACTGGTGGGTGCCATTCTGCTGATTCTGGCGGTGTCGATCGCCTCAACCAACTACATGGTTGATGCCGGTGTGCCGGAGCAGATCTTCGGCTATATACAGGCGCATATCAGTGATCCGTTCACCTTCCTGCTGCTGCTGACCCTCTTCCTGCTGGTGCTGGGTATGATGCTGGATATCTTCTCCGCCATCGTCATTATGATTCCGATCATTCTGCCAATTGCCGTCGAATATGGTATTCACCCGATCCATCTGGGCATTCTGTTCCTCGCCAATATGCAGCTCGGCTACTTCACCCCACCGGTCGGTATGAACCTGTTTATCGCCAGCTTCCGCTTTAATAAACCGGTGATGACGCTGTACCGGGCAACGATTCCCTTCTTCTTCATCCTGCTGGCCTGTGTACTGGTGATTACCTACGTCCCCTGGCTGAGCCTCGGCTTGCTGTAAATTCAGCACGTCACGACAGAGAGGGTGCCTTCCGGCACCTTTTCTGTCTGCCTCACCCCGCCGCGACAACACTGAACGGCTAAGCCAAACAACACTGCTGTTTCCTTCTGGCATAAAAAAACCCGCAACCTTTGCAGGTGGCGGGTTTTTCAATAAGCCGGAGCTTATTCGTCGTCAGCTACTTCAACAACGTCTTCTGCTTCAACAACAGGACGGTCGACCAGCTCAACATAGGCCATAGGTGCATTATCACCGGCACGGAAACCACATTTCAGAATACGAATGTAGCCACCAGGACGGGACTGATAACGCGGGCCCAGATCTGTGAACAGTTTACCTACTGCTTCTTTGCTCCGGGTACGGGCAAAGGCCAGACGGCGATTAGCAACTGAATCCTCTTTAGCCAGAGTAATCAGCGGCTCAGCTACGCGACGCAGCTCTTTCGCTTTTGGCAGAGTAGTCTTAATAATTTCATGCTCGAACAGGCTCACAGCCATGTTTTTAAACATGGCCTGACGGTGTGCGCTTGTACGATTGAAGTGACGACCACTTTTACGATGACGCATGGTTAAATTCCTTAACTAACTGAACGTTCCGCTCAGGCTAATACTTTATCGTCGTTGCGGAGGCTGGCAGGTGGCCAGTTCTCCAGATGCATACCCAACGACAGTCCGCGTGAGGCGAGAACGTCTTTGATTTCAGTCAGAGACTTCTTACCTAAGTTCGGTGTCTTCAGCAGCTCGACTTCTGTACGCTGAATCAGATCACCAATGTAGTAGATGTTTTCTGCTTTCAGACAGTTGGCAGAGCGAACGGTCAGCTCCAGATCGTCCACCGGACGCAGGAGAATCGGATCAATCTCTTCTTCTTCACGTACCTGTTCAACGACTTCGTCGTTTTCCAGATTTACGAAGATAGCCAGCTGCTGCTGCAAGATGGTCGCGGAACGACGGATCGCTTCTTCCGGATCAATAGTGCCATTGGTTTCCAGATCGATAACCAGCTTGTCCAGGTCAGTACGCTGTTCCACACGCGCAGAATCTACGCTGTAAGAAACACGTTTAACCGGGCTGTAAGTGGCATCCAGCTGGAGTTTGCCAATCGCCTTGGTCTCTTCGTCGTTCTGATTACGGGCTTCAACAGTCTCGTAACCACGTCCGGAAGCGACTTTCAGGCTCATTTTCAGTTCAGCGCCTTCGCCAAGGTTGGCAATGACGTGATCCGGATTGGCAATCTCAACACCATGGTCCAGTTGAATATCGGCAGCTGTCACTGTCGCCGGACCGGTTTTGGTCAGACTCAGGATCGCTTCGTCACGTTCATGTAATTTGACCGCAACACCCTTCAGGTTGAGCAGGATTTCAATAACGTCTTCCTGAACGCCCTCAATTGCACTGTACTCGTGCAGAACGCCGTCGATCTCACATTCAACGATTGCGGCACCCGGCATTGAAGACAGCAGGATACGACGTAATGCGTTGCCCAGAGTATGGCCAAAACCACGCTCCAGCGGCTCAAGTGTTACCTTGGCGTGGGTATTGTTTACCTCATCCACCTGAATATGGCGAGGAGTCAAAAATTCATTAACTGCACGCTGCATAGCTGCCCCTTAAATTCCTCTAGATTACTTAGAGTAAAGTTCCACGATCAGGTTTTCGTTGATCTCTGCTGGGAGATCAGCGCGCTCAGGAACTGCTTTGAAAGTTCCTTCCATCTTGCCGGAATTAACATCGATCCAGCCACAGTCAGTACGCTGACCAGCCAGTTCCAGAGAGGTTTTGATACGGTCCTGATTCTTCGCTTTTTCGCGAACAGTAACCACATCACCACTCTTAATCTGGTAAGAAGGAATATTCACAGTCTGTCCGTTCACTGCGATCGCCTTATGGCTTACCAGCTGACGGGATTCTGCGCGGGTTGAACCGAAGCCCATGCGGTATACAACGTTATCCAGACGGGATTCCAGCAGTTGCAGCAGGTTTTCACCGGTTGCACCTTTACGGCGCGCTGCTTCTTTGTAGTAGCTGCGGAATTGTTTTTCCAGGATACCGTACAGACGACGTACTTTCTGCTTCTCGCGCAGCTGCAGACCGTAGTCAGACAGACGACCGCGACCAGCACCATGTACGCCAGGCTTAGTTTCCAGTTTACATTTAGTGTCTAAAGCGCGCACGCCGCTTTTCAGGAACAGGTCAGTTCCTTCGCGACGGGACAGTTTACACTTAGGACCAATATAACGTGCCATTTCTCAGCCTCCTTATACGCGACGCTTCTTAGGTGGACGACAGCCGTTATGTGGGATCGGCGTAACATCAGTGATGTTGCTGATCTTATAACCACATGCGTTCAGAGCGCGGACTGCAGACTCACGGCCAGGACCAGGACCTTTAACTTCAACGTCCAGGTTTTTCAGACCGTATTCTTTTGCAGCTTCACCAGCGCGCTCGGCAGCAACCTGAGCGGCGAAAGGAGTGCTTTTACGGGAACCACGGAAACCAGAACCACCGGCAGTTGCCCATGACAGAGCATTACCCTGACGGTCGGTGATGGTCACAATGGTGTTGTTAAAAGAGGCATGAATGTGGGCGATGCCGTCCACTACCGTCTTTTTAACCTTTTTCTTGGTTGATCTTTGTGGCTTAGCCATTTGATAAATCCTGCTTTTAATATCAACACTGCAACAAGTCGAATGCAGCTACACTAAAAGTCCGGCCCGTAAGTAATTACTTACGGATCGGCTTGCGCGGACCCTTACGGGTACGGGCATTTGTTTTAGTACGCTGACCACGAAGCGGCAGGCTGCGACGGTGGCGGATGCCACGGAAACAAGCCATATCCATAAGACGTTTGATGTTCATCTGCACTTCACGACGCAGATCACCTTCAACCGTATATTTAGCTACTTCGTTACGAACAACATCCAGCTGATCTTCGTTCAGATCACCGATTTTGGTGGTCTCAGCGATGCCAGTAGCGGCACAGATCTGCTGGGCAGTAGTCTTACCAACGCCATAGACGTAGGTCAGAGAAATCACTGCATGCTTGTTGTCAGGAATATTGACACCGGCAATACGGGCCATGTCTAACTCCGTTACACTTTACTTGATGAAAGGGCGCAGAATACTACAGGTGGCCTGACTATAAATCAAGCCACCTGGCAGTATTTACTACACCCGACCAGGTCGGGGTATTAACCCTGACGTTGTTTGTGCTTGGGATCTGAACAGATCACGCGCACGCTGCCGTTACGGCGAATGATTTTGCATTCACGGCAGATTTTTTTAACAGACGCACGTACTTTCATGACAGTCTCCTAAATCCGGCTCAACGGGTTGAGCCGAAATTCTTCAGATTTGCTTTCTTCATCAGTGACTCGTACTGGTGCGACATCAGATGTGACTGCACCTGAGACATAAAGTCCATTACGACCACCACCACGATCAGCAGAGAGGTACCACCGAAATAGAACGGAATTCCGAAACCAACGACCAGAAACTCAGGCATCAGACAAACTAAGGTGATGTACAGAGATCCGAACAGAGTCAGGCGCCCCAAGACACCGTCAATATAATTGGCGGTCTGGATACCCGGGCGGATACCCGGGATAAAAGCACCTGATTTCTTCAGGTTTTCGGCAACGTCTTTCGGGTTAAACATCAACGCCGTGTAGAAGTAGCAGAAGAAAATAATACCGGCAGCGAACAGTACGATATACAGCGGCTGGCTTGGCGCCAGAGCCATACTGATGTCCTGCAGCCATTCCATACCTTCACCCTGACCAAACCACTGCCCCAGCGATGCAGGGAACAGCAGCAGAGAAGAAGCGAAGATAGCAGGAATTACACCGGCCATATTCAGTTTAAGCGGCAGATGACTGGTCTGAGCAGCAAACATCTGTCGACCCTGCTGACGCTTGGCGTAGTTAATGGTGATACGGCGCTGGCCCCGTTCAACGAACACGACAAAACCGATCACAGCTACTGCCAGTGCAGCAATCGCCAACAGAACCAGAATATTCAGATCACCCTGACGGGCAGATTCGAACGCCTGGCCAATTGCACTCGGCAAGCCTGCAACAATACCGGCAAAGATCAGGATGGAAATGCCGTTACCGATACCACGCTCGGTAACCTGCTCACCCAACCACATCATAAACACCGCACCGGCCACGAAGGACGGCACTGCCGCGATGTAGAAATCAATGCCTGACGAGAAGGTAACGCCCTGGCCGGCAAGACCGGCCGAGACGCCGAAGGCCTGGATCGTCGCCAGCACCACAGTCCCGTAACGGGTGTACTGGGTGATTTTGCGACGCCCGGCTTCGCCTTCTTTCTTCAGCTGTTCAAGCTGGGGACTCACCGCCGTCAGCAATTGCATGATAATGGACGCAGAGATGTAGGGCATAATACCCAGCGCCAGAATACTCATGCGCTCCAGTGCACCACCGGAGAACATGTTGAACATTTCCAGGATCGTGCCCTGATTCTGTTCAAACAGACGCGCCAATGCATCCGGATTAATACCCGGCACCGGAATATGGGTGCCAATCCGATATACCACAATCGCGAGGAAGACAAAGCGGATACGTGCCCATAGTTCACCCATACCGTTCTGCATTCCCTGTGGGAGTCCTTGCCTAGCCATTAGTCTTCGACCTTTCCACCTGCTGCTTCAATAGCAGCTTTAGCACCTTTAGTGACTTTCAGACCTTTAACGGTTACTGCTTTAGCCACTTCACCAGACAGAATCACGCGAGCTTCTTTGATTTTCTCGCCGATAACGTCTGCTGCTTTCAGTGCCGCCAGATCAACCACATCACCTTCAACCAGAGTCAGTTCGTTCAGGCGGATTTCCGCAACGAACGGCGCTTTGCGGGAAGCAAAGCCAAACTTTGGCAGACGACGGTGAATTGGCATCTGACCGCCTTCAAAGCCCGGAGCCACTTTGCCGCCGGAACGTGATTTCTGACCTTTGTGACCACGGCCACCGGTTTTACCCAGGCCAGAGCCGATACCACGGCCTACACGCTTGGCAACAGGCTTAGAACCAGGAGCTGGGCTCAATTCGTTGAGACGCATATTACTCCCCTTCTACCTTAACCATGTATTGAACTTGGTTGATCATGCCGCGAACGGAAGGAGTATCTTCCAGCTCAACAGTATGACCAATGCGACGCAGACCCAGACCTTTCATGGTCTCGCGGTGCTTAGGCAGCTTGCCGATGGTGCTGCGGGTCTGGGTTACTTTTACGGTTTTCTTAGCCATAACGAATTACCCCAGGATGTCTTCAACAGACTTGCCGCGCTTGGCTGCAACTTCTTCCGGAGACTTCATCTGTGCCAGTGCATCAAAAGTTGCACGCACAACGTTCACCGGGTTGGTTGAGCCGTAGCATTTAGCCAGTACGTTCTTAACACCAACCATTTCCAGAACGGCGCGCATTGCACCACCGGCAATAATACCGGTACCTTCTGAAGCAGGCTGCATGTAGATCTGTGAACCGGAATGACGGCCACGGACCGGGTACTGCAGAGTGCTGCCGTCCAGCTGGACGTTAACCATGTTGCGCTTGGCCTGTTCCATTGCTTTCTGAATAGCAGTCGGAACTTCACGGGATTTACCGCGACCGAAACCTACACGACCGTTTCCGTCACCCACAACAGTCAGAGCAGTAAAGGCGAAGATACGACCACCTTTTACCACTTTAGCTACGCGGTTAACCTGAACCAGCTTTTCCTGCAGTTCGCTTTCGTTACGTTCTTGACGTTCATGATTTGCCATGATCTTTACCCTTAGAATTCCAGGCCGTTTTCACGAGCCGCGTCAGCCAGGGCTTTAACACGACCATGGTATTTAAAACCGGAACGGTCAAATGCAACTTTTGTGACGCCGGCAGCTTTCGCACGCTCAGCAATCAGCTGACCAACTTTGGTCGCTGCATTTACGTTACCAGTCCCCTCTGTGCGCAGATCAGCTTCTACTGTAGAAGCGGTAGCCAAGACAGTAGCGCCATTGGCAGAGATGATCTGAGCATAGATGTGTCTGGGCGTACGGTGGACGCACAGACGTACCGCGCCTTTCTCACGGATATGTACGCGAGTTTTGGAGGCACGGCGCAGACGAGCTTTTTTCTTCTCATTCATGGCCTAGACCTTACTTTTTCTTGGCTTCTTTACGACGCACGTTTTCATCAGCATAACGTACACCCTTACCTTTATATGGTTCAGGCGGACGATAGCCACGGATCTCAGCGGCAACCTGACCTACCTGCTGCTTGTCGATACCCTTGATGACCACTTCGGTCTGGCTCGGTGTTTCAGCAGTAACGCCTTCCGGCAGTTCGTAGTCGATTGGGTGAGAGAAGCCCAGAGACAGATTCAGGGTTTTGCCGGAAGCTTTGGCACGGTAACCAACGCCCTGCAGAACCAGTTTCTTTTCAAAGCCAACACTGACACCGGTAACCATATTGTTTACCAGGGCACGGAAAGTACCGGCCAGAGCATTGGATTGTTTGTCGCCTGCTTTAGGAGCAAAGGTCAGTACATTCTCTTCCTGTTTGATTTCAACAGCAGAATGCACATCCAGCTCAAGCTGGCCTTGCTTGCCTTTAATGGCGATTTTATCACCAGCCAGCTTAACTTCTACGCCGGCAGGAATTTGTACGGGAGCCTTAGCTACGCGGGACATCGTTAAAACTCCTTAGAATACGGTCGCGATAACTTCACCGCCAACACCCGCTGCACGGGCGGCACGATCAGTCATTACGCCTTTTGAAGTAGAAACGATAGCCACGCCCAGACCTGCCTCAACTTTTGGCAGTTCTGCAGAGCTACGGTACTGACGCAGACCAGGGCGGCTTACGCGCTGGATGCGTTCAATAACTGGCTTACCTTCATAGTATTTCAGGTCGATGCTCAGAGTCGGCTTAGCCGCTTCATCGACGGAAAAACCATTGATGTAACCTTCAGATTCAAGCACCTGGGCTACAGACTTCTTGATTTTTGAAGACGGCATGCTCACAGACGTATGACCAGCTTGCTGGGCATTACGAATGCGGGTGAACATGTCCGCCAACGTATCTTGCATACTCATTTAATAGTTACCTCTGTTGTACAGCGCCCCGGCACATACAGGAACGGCGCACCTGAAATCAGGTACGCCACTCGTGCAAGCCGGGAATTGCTTACCAACTAGCTTTTTTAAGGCCCGGTACATTACCCTTCATGCCTTCTTCACGCAACTTAATCCGTGAAAGCTTGAACTTACGGTATACACCGTGTGGGCGACCGGTCATCTGGCAACGACGCTGCAGGCGGCTTGAGGACGAATCCCGTGGCAGCTTCTGCAGGGCCATTTGCGCATTCCAACGATCTTCATCAGAAGAATCCGCGTTGCTGATAATCGCTTTCAGCTCAGCGCGTTTGGCAGCGTACTTCTCAACCAGCTTTTCACGCTTCAGTTCACGCTGCTTCATGCTAATTTTAGCCATGACAAACTCCTTAGTTACGGAACGGGAACTGCAGCGCTTTCAGCAAAGCGCGGCCTTCTTCGTTGGTTTTTGCAGTGGTTGTGATAGTCACATCCATACCACGAACCTTGTCTACTTTATCGTAGTCAATTTCCGGGAAAATGATCTGCTCTTTCACACCCATGCTGTAGTTACCACGGCCATCGAAAGACTTACCGTTAATACCACGGAAGTCTCGTACACGTGGCAGAGCGATATCGATCAGACGATCCATAAACTCCCACATGCGGTCACGACGCAGAGTAACTTTACAGCCGATTGGCCAGCCTTCGCGCAGTTTGAACGCGGCGACTGACTTACGTGCCTTGGTGACTACCGCTTTCTGACCGGCGACTGCTTCCATTTCAGCAACCGCGTTCTCCAGCAGTTTTTTGTCACCCAGCGCTTCACCAACACCCATATTCAGGGTAATTTTGGTGATGCGAGGCACTTCCATTACGTTTTTGTAACCAAACTCTTCAGTCAGCTTGGCTACTACTTCATTGCTATACAGGTCTTGTAAACGAGACATAGTAGTACCAGCTCCTATCAGGCGTCGACTTGATCGCCAGTGGATTTGAAGATACGCACCTTGCTCTCACCGTCCACTTTGAAGCCAACACGATCAGCTTTCTCAGTTTTAGGATTCCAGATTGCAACATTAGAAGCCTGAATACCGGCTTCTTTTTCAATGATGCCACCTGGCTGTTGCAGGTACGGGTTTGGTTTCTGGTGTTTTTTCACCATGTTAATACCGGAGACCAACAGACGGCCGTCGTCCAGGACTTTCTGAACTTTGCCACGTTTGCCTTTATCTTTACCGGCAATAACTACTACTTCATCGTTCTTACGAATCTTCAACATAACATCCCCTCCCTTACAGCACTTCAGGTGCCAGGGAAATGATTTTCATGAACTGCTCAGAACGCAGTTCACGAGTCACAGGGCCAAAGATACGGGTACCAATTGGCGCCAGTGAAGCGTTCAGCAGAACGGCAGAGTTTACATCAAAACGGATCACAGATCCGTCCGGACGACGTACGCCTTTTTTGGTACGAACGACAACTGCGTTCATTACCTGGCCTTTCTTCACTTTACCGCGAGGAATTGCTTCCTTAACGGATACCTTAATCAGATCACCGATGCCGGCATAACGACGATGAGAACCGCCCAGTACTTTAATGCACTGTACGCGTTTCGCGCCGCTGTTGTCGGCAACGTCAAGCATGGTTTGAGTCTGGATCATGCCTATCGCTCCTAACTACATGCGCCCGGTATTAAACCTTGGCGGCGCGCTCATCAATACTTACCAACGCCCAAGTCTTGTTTTTAGACAGTGGACGTGACTCTTTTACCGTAACGAGATCACCAATCTGGCACTCATTATTGGCATCGTGTGCCATCACCTTGGTAGAGCGTTTCACGAACTTTTTATAGATCGGATGCTTTACAAAGCGCTCAACCAGAACGGTGACGGACTTATCCATCTTGTTGCTTACAACGCGACCAGACAGAGTACGAACAGTTTTTGCGTTCTCAGTCATGATTATTCACCTGCCTTCTGTGCGAGCACGGTTTTGACACGAGCGATATCGCGACGGGCCTGGCCGATCAGGTGAGTCTGACCCAGCTGACCAGTTGCCTTCTGCATGCGCAGTTTGAATTGATCGCTCAACAGTTCTTCCAGCTGAGACTGCAGCTCAGCCACTGATTTGTTGTTCAGTTCACTTGCTTTCATCACAGCACCGTCCGTTTAACAAATACCGTTTCAAAAGGCAGCTTGGCAGCGGCGAGAGAGAAGGCTTCACGAGCCAGCTCTTCCGATACACCTTCGATTTCATACAGGACTTTGCCTGGCTGAATCTGGCATACCCAGTACTCAACACTACCCTTACCTTTACCCATACGAACCTCAAGAGGTTTCTCGGTAATTGGCTTATCCGGAAATACGCGAATCCAGATTTTACCGCCACGCTTCACTTTACGAGTCATTGCACGACGTGCAGCCTCAATCTGACGTGAAGTCAGGCGACCACGTCCAGTAGCCTTCAGAGCGTACTCACCGAAGCTCACTTTGGAGCCACGGATCGCCAGACCGCGGTTGCGGCCGGTCTGAACTTTACGGAACTTCGTACGTTTTGGTAACAACATTACTAAATCCCCTTACGACCGACCGGATTTCTTCTTGCCCTGGCTCTTGGCGCGTTCGCGTACCTCTTGGATACCACCCAGGATCTCGCCTTTGAAGATCCAGACTTTCACGCCAATAACACCATAGGTGGTGTGTGCTTCATAAGTTGCGTAGTCGATATCTGCACGCAGTGTGTGCAGCGGAACACGACCTTCGCGGTACCACTCGGAACGAGCGATTTCAGCACCACCCAGACGGCCACTCACTTGGATCTTGATACCTTCAGCACCGCCACGCAGAGCGTTCTGCACAGCGCGCTTCATAGCGCGACGGAACATCACACGACGCTCCAGCTGGCTGGCTACGCTCTGGGCTACCAGCTTGGCATCCAGATCCGGTTTACGAACTTCTTCAATGTTGATGTGTACCGGAATACCCATCAGTTCACTGATGTCTTTACGCAGAACTTCTACGTCTTCGCCTTTTTTACCGATCACGATACCCGGACGGGCTGTGTGAATAGTTACTTTGGCGTTTTGTGCTGGACGCTCAATAACGACCTTGCTCACTGATGCCTTTTCCAGGCGCTTTTCGATCAGGGACCGAACAGCAATGTCAGTCAGCAGGTTGTCGGCGTACTTATCCTTACCGGCATACCACACTGAGTTGTGGTCTTTAGTAATGCCTAAACGGATACCGGTTGGATGAACTTTCTGACCCATCTGACCAACTCCTATTTCTCTGAAACTTTCACAGTGATGTGACAAGTGCGCTTGAAGATACGGTCCGCACGGCCTTTGGCACGTGGACGGATGCGCTTCATTGTCATACCTTCGTCAACGAACACGGTAGAAACCTTCAGTTCGTCTACGTCGGCACCGTTGTTGTGCTCAGCGTTGGCGATGGCAGATTCCAGTACTTTCTTCATGATGTCCGCACCTTTCTTGCCTGAGAAGGCCAGAATGTTCAGTGCTTCATCAACCTGCTTGCCGCGGATGGCATCCGCAACCAGACGAGCTTTCTGAGCGGACAAGCGGGCACCACGTAATACAGCGGCTACTTCAGACATACTTCACCCCTAATTAGCGTTTGGCTTTCTTATCCGCTACGTGACCCTTGTAGGTACGGGTCAGCGCGAATTCGCCGAGTTTATGACCAACCATGTCTTCAGTTACGAAAACAGGCACGTGTTGTTTGCCGTTATGCACAGCAATTGTCAGCCCCACGAAATCCGGAAAGATTGTGGAGCGACGAGACCAGGTCTTGATCGGACGTTTGTCGTTCTTCTCAAGAGCGGCCTCTACCTTCTTCATTAAGTGATGGTCGATAAATGGACCTTTTTTCAATGAACGTGGCACAGTTCTATCCTCTCTAATTATTTCGCAGAACGACGACGTACGATCAGCTTGTCAGTACGCTTATTCTTACGAGTCTTATAGCCTTTAGTCGGAACACCCCATGGAGTAACCGGGTGACGACCGAAGGTACGACCCTCACCACCACCGTGTGGGTGATCTACCGGGTTCATCGCAGTACCGCGGACGGTCGGACGAACACCACGCCAGCGGGTTGCACCGGCTTTACCCAGTTCACGCAGGCCATGTTCGCTGTTACCGACTTCACCGAGGGTTGCACGGCAGTCAGACAGTACTTTACGCATCTCACCGGAACGCAGACGGATGGTGCTGTACGCGCCTTCACGTGCAACCAGCTGAGCTGATACACCTGCAGAACGGGCCAGCTGTCCACCTTTACCAGGCTTCAGCTCGATGTTGTGAATCACACTACCAACCGGGATGTTACGCAGAGACATCGCACTGCCAACCTTGATCGGTGCATCTTCACCAGATACGACGGAATCACCGGCAACCAGGCCTTTAGGAGCCAGGATGTAACGACGTTCACCGTCAGAATATTTAACCAGAGCAATATTAGCGCTGCGGTTCGGATCGTATTCCAGACGTTCAACAACACCGGCAATGCCGTCTTTGTTGCGTTTGAAATCGATTACACGGTAGTGCTGCTTATGACCACCGCCAATATGACGGGTGGTAATACGACCATTGTTGTTACGACCACCGGCTTTGCTCTTCTTCTCAACCAGACCAGCAAAAGGCTTACCTTTGTGCAGATCAGAGTTGACGACTTTCACCAGATGACGACGACCAGCAGAAGTCGGTTTAGTTTTCACCAATGCCATGACTTGTGCTCCTTATTCCGCGTCTGCGAAGTCGATGTCCTGACCGTCGGCCAAGCGAACGTAGGCTTTACGCACATCGTTACGCTTACCCTGACCACGGGCAGTACGCTTGGTTTTACCTTTGATGTTGACAGTCTGTACGGAATCAACTTTGACTTCGAACAGAGCTTCAACAGCCTTTTTGATCTCAGGTTTGGTGGCATCCGGAGCAACACGGAAAACATACTGCCCGTGTTTCTCAGCAACCATAGTTGCTTTCTCAGAAATATGCGGAGCTACCAGCACCTTGTAGATACGTTCACGGTTCATGCGTAAGCCTCCTCGAGTTTCTTCAGGGCGGGCACAGTCACCAGTACCTTCTCGAATGCAATCAGGCTTACAGGATCGATTGAAGATGCTTCAGTCACACCAACATGCGGAACGTTACGGGCAGCCAGGTACAGCTTCTCGTCGATTTCATCCGCTACGATCAGAACGTTATCCAGTTCCATGTCTTTCAGCTTGGCAACGAATTCTTTGGTTTTGTGGGAATCCACAGCAAAAGTATCCGCAACAACCAGACGGTCCTGACGAACCAGTTCAGACAAGATGGACTGCATCGCTGCGCGATACATCTTCTTGTTCACTTTCTGTTCGAAGTTACGTGGCTTGGCTGCGAAGCTCACGCCACCTGAACGCCAGATCGGAGAGCTGGAAGTACCTGAACGGGCACGACCAGTACCTTTCTGACGCCATGGCTTAATGCCACCGCCACTTACTTCAGAACGGGTTTTCTGAGCTTTGGTCCCCTGACGACCGCCTGCCATGTAAGCAGTAACGATCTGATGAACCAGAGCTTCATTAAATTCACGACCAAATGCCGCTTCGGAAACCGCTACTGCAGCACCAGTGTTAGTTTTCAGTTCCATTGCTTACCCCTTAGCCTTAACAGCTGGTTTAACAATAACTTCGGAACCAGTAGAACCTGGCACAGCACCCCGGATCAGCAGCAGATTATTTTCTGCATCCACACGTACAACTTCCAGGTTCTGAGTAGTAACCTGTTCTGCACCCATGTGACCTGCCATTTTCTTGCCCTTCCACACACGACCAGGAGTCTGACACTGACCGATAGAACCAGGAGCACGATGAGACAGTGAGTTACCGTGAGTCATATCCTGAGTACGGAAATTCCAGCGCTTAACGCCACCCTGGAAACCTTTACCCTTGGAAGAACCGGTCACGTCAACTTTCTGACCAGCTTCGAATTGCGCAACAGTCAGCTCATCGCCAGTCGCGAGTGCTTCATCTGTACGGAATTCTTTCAAAGCACGACCTGCCTGCACATTTGCTTTCGCAAAGTGACCAGCTGCTGCTTTGTTAACGCGGGAAGCTTTCTTCTCGCCATAAGTAATCTGCAGAGCACTGTAGCCGTCAGTTTCGGCATTCTTAACCTGAGTAACGCGGTTAGGCGTCACTTCAACTACAGTCACAGCAACAGATTGACCATCTTCGGTAAAAACACGGGTCATACCCGCTTTCTTGCCGACAACACCAATTGCCATTTCAATTACCTCTCGTGTACGGGGCTGATACCCACTATGGCCGCCCTTATTGTTGAGATACGGGCGTTACACAGAGCACTGTGTATTCGGGTAATCCCGGGGGATTAACCCAGACTGATCTGAACTTCCACGCCGGCAGCCAGATCCAGTTTCATCAGCGCATCAACTGTTTTCTCAGTCGGCTCAACAATGTCGAGCATGCGCTTGTGCGTACGGATTTCGTACTGATCACGCGCGTCTTTGTTAACGTGCGGTGAGACCAGAACGGTATAACGCTCTTTACGGGTTGGCAGTGGGATTGGACCACGTACCTGAGCGCCCGTACGTTTGGCAGTATCAACAATCTCCTGGGTCGAAGTATCGATCAGTCGATGGTCAAACGCCTTCAAACGGATACGGATTCGTTGGTTTTGCATTACCAAACTCCAAGTTTAAGGTGCAAGAGCTCATTTCCCCGGATTAAGGGGACGCGAATTGTATGCGGCTGTACAAAAAGTGTCAACCAAAGAATAAAGAGGAAGCAGCTCCCGGCAGGACAGCGGGAACAGAGAGAACAATTGAAAAGCCCCGCAGTCAGCGGGGCTTTTTCTTCTGCCCCGGCACAACCGGAGCAGAATGATCAAAGATCACTCGATGATCTTGGCTACCACACCAGCACCAACAGTACGGCCACCTTCACGGATCGCGAAGCGCAGACCTTCGTCCATCGCAATCGGTGCGATCAGAGTCACTGTCAGCTGGACGTTATCACCCGGCATTACCATCTCAACGCCTTCCGGCAGCTCAACAGCACCAGTAACGTCAGTGGTACGGAAGTAGAACTGCGGACGGTAACCTTTAAAGAATGGCGTGTGACGGCCACCTTCGTCTTTACCCAGTACGTAGACTTCGGATTCGAACTTGGTGTGCGGAGTGATGGAACCCGGCTTCGCCAGTACCTGACCACGCTCTACTTCGTCACGCTTGGTACCACGCAGCAGTACACCAACGTTTTCACCCGCACGGCCTTCGTCCAGGATCTTACGGAACATCTCAACACCAGTACAGGTTGTCTTGGTGGTTTCTTTAATACCGATGATTTCGATCTCTTCACCAGTTTTAACGATACCGCGCTCTACACGACCGGTAACAACGGTACCACGACCCTGAATGGAGAATACGTCTTCGATCGGCATAATGAAGGCACCGTCGATCGCACGCTCTGGCTCAGGGATGTACTCGTCCAGGGTTTCTACCAGTTTCTTAACCGCGGTAGTACCCATTTCATTGTCGTCCTGGCCGTTCAGAGCCATCAGAGCAGAACCTGGGATGATCGGAGTGTCGTCGCCCGGGAAGTCATATTCAGACAGCAGGTCACGCAGTTCCATTTCAACCAGTTCCAGCATCTCTGCGTATTCTTCTGAGTCTGCACCACCACAGTCTTCAGCCAGCAGGTCTGCTTTGTTCAGGAATACCACGATGTAAGGTACACCAACCTGACGGGACAGCAGGATGTGTTCACGGGTCTGCGGCATCGGGCCGTCAGTGGAACCACACACCAGGATCGCGCCGTCCATCTGAGCAGCACCGGTAATCATGTTCTTAACGTAGTCAGCGTGTCCCGGGCAGTCTACGTGCGCGTAGTGACGGGTTGGTGACTCGTATTCAACGTGGGAAGTAGAAATGGTGATACCACGCTCACGCTCTTCCGGTGCGTTGTCGATACCGTCGAACGCTACCGCTGCACCGCCCCATACTTCTGCACATACGCGGGTCAGTGCCGCTGTCAGAGTGGTTTTACCGTGGTCAACGTGACCGATAGTACCCACGTTTACGTGGGGTTTGGAACGTTCAAACGTTTCCTTTGCCACAGCTATGTCCTCATAAAAAAGCTGGATAAGACAGCGGCAGGATAAATTCCCGACACGCCCGTAAGGGCCGCCATCATACATTGGGGGCCCATGGTGTCAACCACTACAGGCCGGAAGCCCCATATCTGGTGGTTTTACCCCACCCCGGCACAGCAAAAGTGTGGCTCTGAAATCCTTTCCCGGTCAAAACCCTTCACCCGGGGCAAAAAAAGTTGCGGTTTTGCCCGCCGGAAGACAAAAACGACGAGAAATAAACGCAGAAAACAGGTAAAGTAGCGCGCGAATTTTGTCTCTGCCAACCGAGTATTGTTATGACAGACCTTTCAAAATACAGAAACATAGGTATTTTTGCCCACGTTGACGCGGGTAAGACCACCACCACCGAACGCATCCTGAAGCTCACCGGTAAAATCCACAAAACCGGTGAAGTACACGACGGCGAATCCACTACCGACTTCATGGAACAGGAAGCAGAGCGTGGTATTACCATTCAGTCTGCAGCTGTTACCTGTGAATGGAACGGCCACCGTCTGAACGTTATCGACACCCCCGGACACGTTGACTTCACCGTTGAAGTATACCGTTCCCTGAAAGTACTCGATGGCGGTATCGGCGTATTCTGTGGTTCCGGTGGTGTTGAACCACAATCCGAAACCAACTGGCGTTACGCCAACGATTCCGAAGTATCCCGTATCATCTTCGTGAACAAGCTGGACCGTCTGGGCGCTGACTTTGAGCGTGTTGTTGGCCAGGTAAAGAAAGTACTGGGTGCCAAACCACTGGTCATGGTCCTGCCGATCGGCCGCGAAGACGAATTTGTCGGCGTGGTTGACCTGCTGACCCGCAAGGCTTACGTATGGGACGATAGCGGCCTGCCGGAAAACTACGAAGTTAAAGATGTTCCTGCGGACATGGTTGACGAAGTAGAACAGTACCGTGAAGAGCTGATCGAAACCGCTCTGGAACTGGACGAAGATCTGATGATGGCTTACCTGGAAGACGGTGAAGAGCCAGGCATCGACGAGATCAAACGCTGCATCCGTGAAGGTACCCGCGCTCTGGAATTCTTCCCGACTTACTGTGGTTCTGCCTTCAAAAACAAAGGTATGCAGCTGGTACTCGACGCCGTCGTTGATTACCTGCCATCCCCGACCGAAGTTGAACCTCAGGACCTGACTGACGAAGAAGGAAACCCGACTGGCGAAAAAGCCATCGTTTCCGCGGACGAGCCATTCCGGGCTCTGGCGTTCAAAATCATGGACGACCGCTTCGGTGCCCTGACCTTCCTGCGTATTTACTCAGGTAAACTGGCCAAAGGCGATACCATACTGAACTCTGCCACCGGCAAAACCGAGCGTATCGGCCGTATGGTTGAGATGCAGGCAGACGAACGTACCGAACTGACCAATGCTCAGGCTGGTGACATCATCGCCGTTGTCGGTATGAAGAACGTACAGACTGGTCACACTCTGTGTGATCCTAAGCACGAATGCACACTGGAAGCCATGGTGTTCCCGGAACCGGTTATCTCCATCGCGGTTAAACCGAAAGATAAAGGTGCCGTAGATAAGATGGGTATCGCGATCGGTAAACTGGTCGCAGAAGATCCGTCCTTCCAGGTTGAGACTGACGAAGATTCCGGTGAAACCATCCTGAAAGGTATGGGTGAACTGCACCTGGATATTAAAGTCGACATCCTGAAGCGTACTTATGGCGTTGAACTGGAAGTGGGTGCTCCGCAGGTAGCTTACCGCGAAAGCATCACCCAACCGGTTGAAGACAGCTACACCCATAAGAAACAGTCTGGTGGTTCCGGTCAGTACGGTAAGATTGATTACCGCATGAAACCAGGCGAGCCAGGCTCCGGCTTCGTGTTCAAGACTTCCGTTGTGGGCGGTAACGTTCCTAAGGAATTCTTCCCGGCGATCGAGAAGGGCTTTAAAGCCATGATGGCCGAAGGCCCTCTGGCTGGCTTCCCGGTACTGGACGTTGAGATCGACGTATTCGACGGTGGCTACCACGCGGTTGACTCCTCTGCCGTTGCGTTCGAAATCGCGGCGAAAGGTGCATTCCGTCAGACCATGCCTAAGGCCGGCGCACAACTGCTGGAACCTATCATGAAGGTTGACGTATTCACTCCGGAAGACAACGTGGGTGACGTAATCGGCGACCTGAACCGTCGTCGCGGCATGATCAAGGATCAGGAGCCAGGCGCAACCGGTATCCGTATCAAAGCAGACGTTCCACTGTCTGAAATGTTCGGCTACATCGGTCACCTGCGTACCATCACCTCTGGCCGTGGTCAGTTCTCCATGGAGTTCAGCCACTACCTGCCATGCCCACAGCAGATTGCTGAGAAAGTAATCGCTGAAGCAAAAGAGCGTAAAGCAGAGAAATAATCTGACTTACCTCTGAGGCAGAAAACCCCGCCGGCGCAAGCCGGCGGGGTTTTTTATTGCCTTCAGAAAAGCACCTGCTATTTAACCCTGCACAGGTCACGTTTTTGACTGGCACCAAAACAGACACCCGCCAGCGACGAATCCGCGGATTGCAGGCACAAAAAAACCCGCATAAGCGGGTTTTTTCAAGATCCTGCATGCTGCTTAAATCTTCTTTAACCGATAAGCGTTACCGAAGAAGATCCTGCAAAGCCGTGTGAACAATTTGGCGAGGTGCTTATTGAAATAAGTGACAAGCCAAATTGTTTATACAACACCGCAGGAGCGATGCAGGTAGCTTATCGAAATTATTCGATAATCTTGGCTACCACACCAGCACCAACAGTACGGCCACCTTCACGGATCGCGAAGCGCAGACCTTCGTCCATCGCAATCGGTGCGATCAGAGTCACTGTCAGCTGGACGTTATCACCCGGCATTACCATCTCAACGCCTTCCGGCAGCTCAACAGCACCAGTAACGTCAGTGGTACGGAAGTAGAACTGCGGACGGTAACCTTTAAAGAATGGCGTGTGACGGCCACCTTCGTCTTTACCCAGTACGTAGACTTCGGATTCGAACTTGGTGTGCGGAGTGATGGAACCCGGCTTCGCCAGTACCTGACCACGCTCTACTTCGTCACGCTTGGTACCACGCAGCAGTACACCAACGTTTTCACCCGCACGGCCTTCGTCCAGGATCTTACGGAACATCTCAACACCAGTACAGGTTGTCTTGGTGGTTTCTTTAATACCGATGATTTCGATCTCTTCACCAGTTTTAACGATACCGCGCTCTACACGACCGGTAACAACGGTACCACGACCCTGAATGGAGAATACGTCTTCGATCGGCATAATGAAGGCACCGTCGATCGCACGCTCTGGCTCAGGGATGTACTCGTCCAGGGTTTCTACCAGTTTCTTAACCGCGGTAGTACCCATTTCATTGTCGTCCTGGCCGTTCAGAGCCATCAGAGCAGAACCTGGGATGATCGGAGTGTCGTCGCCCGGGAAGTCATATTCAGACAGCAGGTCACGCAGTTCCATTTCAACCAGTTCCAGCATCTCTGCGTATTCTTCTGAGTCTGCACCACCACAGTCTTCAGCCAGCAGGTCTGCTTTGTTCAGGAATACCACGATGTAAGGTACACCAACCTGACGGGACAGCAGGATGTGTTCACGGGTCTGCGGCATCGGGCCGTCAGTGGAACCACACACCAGGATCGCGCCGTCCATCTGAGCAGCACCGGTAATCATGTTCTTAACGTAGTCAGCGTGTCCCGGGCAGTCTACGTGCGCGTAGTGACGGGTTGGTGACTCGTATTCAACGTGGGAAGTAGAAATGGTGATACCACGCTCACGCTCTTCCGGTGCGTTGTCGATACCGTCGAACGCTACCGCTGCACCGCCCCATACTTCTGCACATACGCGGGTCAGTGCCGCTGTCAGAGTGGTTTTACCGTGGTCAACGTGACCGATAGTACCCACGTTTACGTGGGGTTTGGAACGTTCAAACGTTTCCTTTGCCATAGAACACCTCGTTCAATATCTGTAAGTGATTAAGCTCTTTGAATAATTGCATCAGCAACGCTTGCCGGCGCCTCTGCGTATTTATCAAATTCCATGGAATACGTTGCACGGCCCTGAGTCGCAGAACGCAGATCGGTTGCGTAACCGAACATTTCTGCCAGCGGCACAGAGGCATTTACCACTTTGCCGGACGGGGTGTCGTCCATTCCAGAAATCAGACCTCGGCGACGGTTCAGGTCACCGACCACATCACCCATATAATCTTCCGGGGTGACAACTTCAACTTTCATCATCGGCTCAAGCAATACAGCCCGGCCCTTTTCAGAAAGTTGTTTGGTTGCTTGTGAGGCAGCAATTTTAAACGCCATCTCATTCGAGTCAACGTCATGGTAAGAGCCATCAAACAGCGTGGCTTTCAGCCCCAGCAGCGGGTAGCCGGCCAGTACACCGTTTTTCATCTGCTCTTCAATACCTTTCTGGACCGCCGGAATGTACTCACGCGGAATCACACCACCGACAATCTCGTTAACAAACTCCAGACCTTCTTCATCAGACGGCTCGAACTTGATAACCACGTGACCATACTGGCCACGACCACCGGACTGCTTGGCAAACTTGTTGTTGATTTCCACCGTCGCAGTGATCTTTTCGCGGTAAGCCACCTGCGGCTTACCGACGTTACACTCGACTTTGAATTCCCGCTTCATACGGTCAACAATGATATCGAGGTGTAATTCACCCATACCGGAAATAATGGTCTGGCCGCTCTCTTCGTCGGTTTCAACACGGAAGGAAGGGTCTTCCTGTGCCAGCTTACCGAGGGCTACGCCCATTTTTTCCTGATCGGCCTGGGATTTCGGTTCAACCGCAACCGAGATAACCGGTTCCGGGAACTCCATACGCTCCAGTGTGATACGGTTTTTCTGCTCCTGGTCACACAGGGTATCACCGGTGGTGACATCCTTCAGACCGATCAGAGCAGCGATATCACCGGCGCGTACTTCTTTGATTTCTTCGCGTGAGTTAGCGTGCATCTGCACCATACGGCCAACACGCTCACGCTTGCCTTTTACTGGGTTGTAAACCGCATCACCTGACTGCAATACACCGGAATAAACACGCACAAAGGTCAGTGTACCCACAAACGGATCGGTGGCGATTTTAAAGGCCAGCGCAGCAAAGGGCTCTTCATCGGAGGCATGACGTTCAGCAACGGTTTCGTCTTTGTCGTCGAGAATACCTTCGATCGCTTTCACCTCGGCCGGTGAAGGCAGAAATTCGATAACGGCATCCAGCACCGCCTGCACACCTTTGTTCTTGAACGCAGAACCACAGGTGACCAGCACAATTTCATTGGCCAGAGTACGGGCGCGCAATGCCGCTTTGATTTCGTCCTCGTTCAGCTCTTCGCCTTCGAGGTACTTGTCCATCAGTTCTTCTGAAGATTCTGCCGCCGCTTCGATCATTTTCTCACGCCATTCTTCAGCAACGTCAGTCAGATCAGCCGGGATATCCTCATAGGTGAACGTCATGCCCTGATCGGCTTCGTTCCACATGATGGCTTTCATTTTAATCAGATCGACCACGCCTCTGAAGTTATCTTCGGCACCGATATTGATCTGAATAGGGACAGGGTTGGCAGCCAGACGCTCTTTCAGCTGCTTAACAACCATAAAGTAATCCGCTCCGGCACGGTCCATCTTGTTGACGAACACCATGCGCGGAACTTCATACTTGTTTGCCTGCCGCCAGACCGTTTCGGTCTGTGGCTGCACACCGGAGGAACCACACAGTACAACAACAGCACCATCCAGCACACGCAGGGAACGCTCTACCTCAATGGTAAAGTCGACGTGTCCGGGAGTATCAATAATGTTGACGCGGTGCTGATCAAACTGCTGCGCCATGCCGGACCAGAAGCAGGTTGTTGCAGCGGAGGTAATGGTAATCCCCCGCTCCTGTTCCTGCTCCATCCAGTCCATGGTGGCAGCGCCGTCATGTACTTCACCGATTTTATGAGAAACACCGGTGTAAAACAGAACGCGCTCCGTGGTTGTGGTCTTACCCGCATCCACGTGCGCACAAATACCAATATTGCGGTAACGCTCAATGGGCGTTGTGCGTGCCACTGTGCAGTCCTCGGTCTAATTAAAAGCGGTAGTGAGAGAAAGCTTTGTTCGCTTCGGCCATACGGTGTACGTCTTCACGTTTCTTAACCGCTGCACCTTTGCCTTCACAGGCTTCCATCATTTCATTAGCCAGGCGCTGAGCCATGGACTTCTCACCACGCTTACGCGCTGCTTCTACCAGCCAGCGCATCGCCAGCGCCTGACGGCGGGAAGGACGTACTTCCACAGGCACCTGGTAGGTAGCACCACCAACACGGCGGCTCTTAACTTCTACCAGCGGCTGGATAGCTTCCAGTGCCTGTTCAAAACTTTCCAGCGGGTCGTTGCCTTGCTTCTGGGCCATAGAGTCCAGAGCACCGTAAACGATTTTCTCAGCAACGGATTTTTTACCACTGATCATCACGTGGTTCATAAATTTTGCCAGGGTTACGTTTCCGAATTTCGGATCTGGCAGCACTTCGCGCTTCGCAGCGACGCGTCTTCTTGGCATGATAAGCCCTCTTTAGGTCTTCAGGTCAGCCTGAGCATCCGCATAAACAAAAAGCTCAGCCTTACTCTTATCTTATATCCCGGGGAATTAACCCTTAGGACGTTTGGCACCGTACTTGGAACGGCCCTGTTTACGGTTAGCAACGCCGGACGTATCCAGAGTACCGCGAACAGTGTGATAACGAACACCAGGCAAGTCTTTTACACGACCGCCACGGATCAGAACAACGCTGTGTTCCTGCAGGTTGTGACCTTCACCACCGATGTAGGAAGACACTTCGAAACCATTCGTCAGACGCACACGGCATACTTTACGCAGTGCCGAGTTAGGCTTTTTCGGGGTAGTGGTATATACACGGGTGCATACGCCACGACGCTGAGGACATGCCTGCAGTGCAGGTACGTCGCTCTTAGCCACTTTGCGCTTACGAGGCTGACGAACCAACTGGTTGATTGTAGCCATTTAGCAAACTCCAACTCGTTTAAAACAACGCCAGATAATTCTGACGCAAGAAAAGGGGCCGGAAGGATAATCCTCCCAGCCCCCGTCGTCAAGCGGTTGAACAGATTCTGCTCAAGCCTTACTTGTCACTGAACGCTTCGCTGAACTTGGCTTCCATTTCATCAACGGAAACACTCAGGCCAGCCGGCGTGGACTTCAGACGCTCGTTTTCACGGTTCTGACGCTTACGCTTGCGTTCCGCATGGTAGGCCAGACCGGTACCTGCCGGAATCAGACGCCCTACCACCACGTTTTCTTTCAGACCACGCAGGTAGTCCACTTTACCGGTTACCGCACCTTCAGTCAGAACGCGGGTTGTCTCCTGGAAGGAGGCCGCGGAGATGAAGGACTCGGTTGCCAGCGAGGCTTTGGTGATACCCAGCAGGACACGTTCGCCCTTGGCCGGAATCTTACCTGCCGCTTCCAGCTGCTCGTTTTCTTCCAGGAAGGCTGAGTATTCAACCTGATCACCCGGAATAAAGGAGCTGTCACCGTTCTCAGTAATATGAACCTTACGCAGCATCTGGCGCACGATCACTTCGATGTGCTTATCGTCAATGCCTACACCCTGCAGACGGTAAACTTCCTGCACTTCATTGGTCACATACATGGCCAGATCGCCCACGCTCTTCAGACGCAGAATATCGTGCGGGTTCAGCGGACCGTCGGAAATAACCTCTCCTTTCTCAACGTTTTCACCTTCGAATACGTTGAGGTGACGCCATTTGTGGATCAGCTCTTCATATGGGTCGCCGCCATCGGTCGGTGTAATCACCAGACGCTTCTTACCTTTGGTCTCTTTACCGAAGCTCACTACACCAGAGATTTCCGCCAGAATGGCAGGCTCTTTCGGCTTACGCGCTTCAAACAGGTCAGCAACCCGCGGCAGACCACCGGTAATATCTTTGTTACCGGAAGATTCCTGAGGAATACGGGCGATGATGTCACCAACCGATACCTCGGTACCGTTTTCCTGGTTAACCAGAGCATTGGCCGGCAGCAGATACTGAGCCGGTGCGTTAGTGCCTGGCAGCAGTACATCGTTACCGGCAGCATCCACCAGTTTCACCATCGGACGGATATCTTTACCCGCCGCCGGACGATCCTTAGGATCAATCACTTCGATGTTGGACAGGCCGGTCAGCTCGTCGGTGGTCCGCTTGATGGTGATACCTTCTTCCATACCCACGAACTCGATACGACCTTTTACTTCGGTCACAATCGGGTGAGTATGCGGATCCCAGCTGGCCACTTTCTGACCGGCTTCGACCTTATCGCCATCCTTAACAGTGATCACAGCACCGTAAGGCAGCTTGTAGAACTCACGCTCACGACCATGTTCGTCGGCAATGGCAATGGCACCGGAACGGGATACCGCCACCAGAGCACCGTTATCACGGGTGACTGTCTTCATGTTATGAACACGGATTGTACCGTTGTTCTTGACCTGAACACTGTCTGCTGCGGATGCACGCGATGCCGCACCACCAATGTGGAACGTACGCATAGTCAGCTGTGTACCCGGCTCACCGATGGACTGTGCCGCGATAACACCGACAGCCTCACCGACGTTAACGCGGTGACCACGACCCAGATCACGACCATAACAGGCGGAACAGATACCAACACGGCTGTCACAGGTAATCGCGGAACGAACGCGGATTTCATCAATACCTTCGGCTTCGATGGTTTTAACCCAGGCTTCGTCGATCAGGGTACCGGCCGGCACCACCACATCGCCTTCAGAACCCGGCTTGTACACATCGGTCGCGACCACACGACCCAGAATACGGTCGCCCAGTGCCACAACCACGTCACCACCTTCAATCAGCGGCGTCATGATCAGACCTTCTTCGGTACCACAATCCTGTTCGGTCACCACCAGATCCTGCGCCACGTCAACCAGACGACGGGTCAGATAACCGGAGTTCGCTGTTTTCAGGGCCGTATCCGCCAGACCTTTACGCGCACCGTGGGTCGAGGTGAAGTACTGCAGTACGTTCAGACCTTCACGGAAGTTCGCCACAATCGGCGTTTCGATGATGGAGCCATCCGGCTTCGCCATCAGACCACGCATACCGGCCAGCTGACGGATCTGTGCCGGGCTACCCCGTGCACCGGAGTCGGCCATCATGTAAACGGAGTTGAAGGATTCCTGATCAACCTCGTTACCGTCGCGGTCGATCACCTTCTCTTTACCCAGGTTCTCCATCATGGCTTTCGCGACCAGTTCGTTGGCGCGGGACCAGATATCGATCACCTTGTTGTATTTCTCACCGTGCGTTACCAGACCGGAAGCAAACTGGCTTTCGATCTCTTTCACTTCCGCATCAGCGTTGGCAATAATTGCCGCTTTTTCATCCGGAATCTCGAAGTCGTTCACACCGATGGAAGAACCGGAACGGGTGGCGTAACGGAAACCTGTGTACATCACCTGGTCAGCGAAGATAACGGTGTCTTTCAGACCCACACGACGGTAAGCCGTGTTGATCATGTTAGAGATCGCTTTCTTCTTCATCGGCTGGTTAACGATTTCGTATGGCAGACCTTTCGGTACCACACGGAACAGCAGTGCCCGGCCAATCGTGGTATCGACCACTTTGGTTTCAGAGACTTCATTACCCTCTTCATCGAACAGGGTCTCGGTGATACGTACTTTTACCTTGGCCTGCAGGTGCGCAGAGCGGGTCTGATAAGCACGTTCTACTTCATCCAGATCGGCGAAGAACATGCCTTCACCTTTGGCGTTAATACGCTCACGGGTCATCCAGTACAGACCCAGTACCACGTCCTGCGATGGCACGATGATCGGTTCACCGTTCGCAGGCGACAGTACGTTGTTGGTCGCCATCATCAGCGCGCGGGCTTCCAGCTGCGCTTCAATGGTCAGCGGTACGTGTACCGCCATCTGGTCACCGTCAAAGTCAGCGTTATAGGCTGAACACACCAGCGGGTGCAGCTGAATCGCCTTACCTTCAATCAGCTGAGGTTCGAACGCCTGGATACCCAGACGGTGCAGGGTTGGCGCACGGTTCAGCATCACCGGATGTTCGCGGATAACGTCAGCGAGGATATCCCACACTTCCGGGGTTTCGCGCTCAACCATTTTCTTCGCAGCTTTAATGGTTGTCGCCAGACCGCGGTGCTCCAGCTTGGAGAAGATAAACGGCTTGAACAGCTCCAGCGCCATTTTCTTCGGCAGACCACACTGGTGCAGACGCAGCTGTGGACCCACGGTAATGACCGAACGGCCAGAGTAGTCAACACGCTTACCCAGCAGGTTCTGACGGAAACGACCCTGCTTACCTTTGATCATGTCTGCCAGAGATTTCAGCGGACGCTTGTTGGAGCCGGTAATGGCACGGCCACGGCGGCCGTTATCCAGCAGCGCGTCTACTGCTTCCTGCAGCATACGTTTTTCGTTACGGACAATGATGTCCGGTGCGTTCAGCTCAAGCAGACGCTTCAGACGGTTGTTACGGTTGATCACACGACGGTACAGATCGTTCAGATCGGACGTCGCGAAACGACCACCATCCAGCGGAACCAGAGGGCGCAGATCTGGTGGCAGAACCGGCAGAACGGACATGATCATCCATTTCGGGTCGTTACCAGAGTGTGCGAAAGCCTCAAGAATCTTCAGACGCTTGGACAGTTTCTTAATTTTGGTTTCAGAGTTGGTCGCAGGAATTTCTTCACGCAGACGCTGCACTTCTTCTTCCAGGTCAATCTGACCCAGCAGAGCCTGAATGGCTTCAGCACCCATCTTCGCTTCAAATTCGTCGCCGAACTCTTCAATCGCCTCGTAGTACTGTTCATCAGACAGCAGCTGACCCACGTCCAGCGTGGTCATACCAGGCTCAGTGACTACGAATGATTCATAGTAGAGAATTCGTTCAATATCACGCAGCGTCATATCCAGCATCAGACCGATACGGGACGGCAGTGATTTCAGGAACCAGATGTGCGCAACCGGAGAAGCCAGCTCAATGTGGCCCATACGCTCACGACGTACTTTGGCCTGAGTCACTTCAACACCACACTTCTCACAGATCACACCACGGTGCTTGAGACGCTTATACTTACCGCACAGGCACTCGTAGTCCTTGATCGGACCAAAGATGCGCGCACAGAACAGACCGTCACGCTCCGGCTTGAAGGTACGGTAGTTGATGGTCTCCGGCTTTTTGACTTCACCGAAGGACCAGGAACGGATCATTTCTGGCGAGGCGAGGCCGATGCGGATGGCGTCAAACTCGTCAGCGTTGTTCTGGTTACGCAGAAAATTGACTAAGTCTTTCATATTTTGCTCCGTTTGGAGTCAGGTCCCTGCCGGCGGTCAGACCGGCAGGCACGCTGCTCATCCGCTTATTCGTTTTCCAGTTCGATGTCGATACCCAGCGAGCGGATCTCTTTAACCAGTACGTTAAAGGACTCCGGCATACCGGCTTCCATACGATGGTCGCCATCCACGATGTTTTTGTACATCTTGGTACGGCCGGCCACGTCATCGGACTTAACGGTAAGCATTTCCTGCAGGGTATAGGCGGCACCGTATGCTTCCAGTGCCCACACTTCCATCTCACCGAAACGCTGACCACCGAACTGCGCCTTACCACCCAGCGGCTGCTGGGTAACCAAGCTGTAAGAACCAGTGGAACGGGCGTGCATCTTGTCGTCCACCAGGTGGTTCAGTTTCAGCATGTACATGTAACCCACGGTCACCGGACGATCGAACGCTTCACCGGTACGGCCGTCAAACAGTGTCATCTGACCGGAATCCGGCAGATCAGCCAGACGCAGCATACGCTTGATTTCGGCTTCTTTGGCACCGTCGAAAGCCGGTGTCGCCATCGGCACACCGCCACGCAGGTTGTCAGCCAATTCCAGGATCTGAACGTCACTGAAGCTGTCAAAATCTTCGATACGGCCATCACCACCGTTATAGATCTCGGTCAGCAGTTCACGCAGACGCGCCACTTCCTGCTGCTCTTTGATCATACGGTCGATTTTTTCGCCCAGACCTTTGGCAGCCAGACCCAGGTGAATCTCCATAATCTGACCAACGTTCATACGTGATGGTACACCCAGCGGGTTCAGACAGATGTCTACCGCCACGCCGTTCTCATCGTATGGCATGTCTTCGATCGGTTTGATCGCCGAGATAACACCTTTGTTACCGTGACGACCCGCCATTTTATCACCCGGCTGGATCTTACGTTTGATCGCCAGATAGACCTTAACGATCTTCAGTACGCCCGGAGCCAGGTCATCACCGGTCTGCAACTTACGTTTCTTATCTTCGAACTTGTCATCCAGTTGCTGACGACGTTCTTCCAGCGCTTTCTCTGCCGCTTCCAGTACTTCCAGCAGAGCCTGATCCTGCGGCAGGATTCTGAACCACTTGTCAGCTTCCAGAGACTGCAGGTAATCGTCAGTCAGGACATCGCCTTTCTTCAGACCAGGGGCTGCGTTCACAACTGCACCACTCAGTGCACGCTGCAGACGCTCAAACGTTGCACCTTTGACGATACGCATTTCTTCGTTCAGATCTTTGCGGACTTCGTCCAGCTGCATCTGTTCGATTTCCAGTGCACGGGCGTCTTTTTCTACGCCGTCACGGGTAAACACCTGTACGTCGATAACCGTACCTGTGGTGCCGGTCTTAACGCGCAGAGAAGTATCTTTCACGTCAGACGCTTTTTCACCGAAGATGGCACGCAGCAGTTTTTCTTCCGGCGTCAGCTGGGTTTCACCCTTAGGAGTAACCTTACCGACCAGAATGTCACCCGCTTTCACTTCCGCACCGATGTAAACAATACCGGACTCATCCAGTTTGCCCAGAGCAGCTTCGCCCACGTTCGGGATATCGGAAGTGATTTCTTCTGCACCCAGCTTGGTATCACGCGCCACACAGGTCAGTTCCTGAATGTGGATGGTGGTCAGGCGGTCTTCCTGAGAAACACGCTCAGACAGCAGGATGGAGTCTTCGTAGTTGTAACCGTTCCACGGCATGAAGGCGATACGGAAGTTCTGACCGAGAGCCAGTTCACCCAGGTCAACGGAAGGACCGTCAGCCATCACGTCGCCGCGCTCAATGCTGTCACCGGCTTTCACCAGCGGACGCTGGTTGATGCAGGTATTCTGGTTGGAACGGGTGTATTTGGTCAGGTTGTAGATATCCACACCGGCTTCACCGGCCAGTGTTTCATCGTCGTTCACCTTAACCACGATACGGGAAGCATCCACGGAGTCGATCACGCCACCACGCTTGGCTACCACACACACACCGGAGTCCTGCGCGACCGCACGTTCCATACCGGTACCGACCAGCGGCTTCTCGGATTTCAGTGTCGGTACCGCCTGACGCTGCATGTTGGAACCCATCAGTGCCCGGTTGGCGTCATCGTGTTCCAGGAACGGAATCAGCGACGCCGCAATGGAGATCACCTGCTGTGGTGAAACATCCATCAGGGTAACGTTATCCGGTGACATCATGGTGGTGTCGTTCTGATGACGTACGGAAATCAGGTCACCCTGCAATTTGCCGTTTTCATCAGTCGGTACCGATGCCTGCGCAATAACGTAATCTGCTTCTTCAATTGCCGATACGTAAATAATTTCGTCAGTCACCACACCATCAAACACTTTACGGTACGGCGTTTCGAGGAAACCGTACTCATTGGTGCGTGCGTAGGTGGACAGCGAGTTGATCAGACCAATGTTCGGACCTTCAGGCGTTTCAATCGGACAGACACGACCGTAGTGGGTGTTGTGTACGTCACGCACCTCAAAGCCGGCACGTTCACGGGTCAGACCGCCAGGGCCCAGAGCCGAGATACGACGCTTGTGCGTCACTTCAGACAGCGGGTTGTTCTGATCCATAAACTGGGACAGCTGGGAAGAGCCGAAGAACTCTTTCACTGCGGCAGCAACCGGCTTGGCGTTGATCAGATCCTGTGGCATCAGGCCTTCAGATTCTGCCATCGACAGACGTTCACGCACGGCCCGTTCAACACGCACCAGACCCACACGGAACTGGTTTTCCGCCATCTCACCCACAGAACGGATACGACGGTTACCCAGATGGTCGATGTCATCCACAATGCCTTTACCATTACGGATATCGATCAGGGTTTTCATCACCGCGATGATGTCTTCCTTATCCAGCGTGCCCCCACCAGTGATTTCTTCACGGCCGATACGGCGGTTGAACTTCATACGGCCTACCGCAGACAGATCGTAACGCTCATCAGTGAAGAACAGGTTTTCAAACAGGGCTTCTGCGCTTTCTTTGGTCGGCGGCTCGCCAGGGCGCATCATGCGGTAAATTTCTACCAGAGCTTCCAGCTGATTGCTGGTCGGGTCTGCACGCAGGGTGTCAGACATGAACGGACCACAGTCCAGTTCATTGGTATAAATGGTTTCGAATTCTTTAATGCCGGCTTCAGCCAGGTTGGCCAGCAGCTCAGCGGTCAGTTCCGTGTTGGCGGAAGCCAGTACTTCACCGGTACGGGTGTCCACCAGATCCTTCGCCAGGGATTTACCCAGCAGGTAATCAACCGGTACGGCCAGCTCTTCAACGTTGGCTTTTTCCAGTTGTTTAATGTGACGGGCCGTAATACGACGGGTCGCTTCAACAATGATATTGCCATCGTTGTCTTTGATATCAAAAGCCGCTGTTTCACCACGCAGACGTGACGGAATCAGCTTCAGCATCGCGCCTTCTTCGGTCAGACGATAGCTGTCATTCTCAAAGAAAGTCGACAGGATTTCTTCTGTGCTGTAGTTCAGGGCACGCAGCAGAATAGAGGCCGGCAGTTTACGGCGACGGTCGATACGGACGAAGACCATATCTTTCGGATCGAACTCAAAGTCCAGCCAGGAGCCGCGGTAGGGGATAACACGGGCATTGTACAGCAGCTTGCCGGAAGAGTGAGTTTTACCTTTATCGTGATCGAAGAACACGCCCGGAGAGCGGTGCAGCTGGGAAACGATCACACGCTCGGTACCATTAACAATAAAGGTACCGTTGTCAGTCATGAGCGGCATTTCGCCCATGTAGACTTCCTGCTCTTTAATGTCCTTGATGGCTTTGGTAGAAGATTCTTTATCATAAATGATGAGACGAACCTTCACGCGCAGCGGAGCGGCATAGGTCACGCCACGCAGCATACACTCTTTTTCATCAAAGGTCGGGGTACCGAGGCGATAGCTCACGTACTCCAGCGCGGCATTCCCGGAATAGCTGACGATCGGGAAGACAGATTTGAATGCTGCATGCAGACCGATATCGAGACGGTCATCAGCGTTGGACCCTTCCTGCAGAAACTTGCGGTAAGAATCAATTTGAATGGCCAGCAGGTACGGCACATCCATCACGTTCGGTAATTTACCGAAATCCTTACGGATACGTTTTTTCTCAGTATATGAGTAAGCCATCAGTTATCCCCGGACTGTTTCCTCGATTGGGCGTTACACCCGTGGCTCAAGGACTTGCCTTGCGTTAAAACCCGGCAAAAATCTTGCCAGTTTGATCACGAATTCCATAACGTGAAAAAGGCTGACGGGAAAACCCGTCAGCCGATCGCTGCAATCAGAACCCTGACGCAGCGGTAACCGCATTCAGAGAATAGCGATTACTTGATTTCAACCACAGCGCCTGCTGCTTCCAGAGCTTCTTTGGCTGCGTCAGCGTCTTCTTTGGAAACGCCTTCTTTAACGGCAGATGGAGCACCGTCAACCAGACCTTTAGCTTCTTTCAGACCCAGACCAGTCAGTTCACGTACTGCTTTAATTACGTTAACTTTCTTGTCGCCGGCTGCAGACAGAATTACGTCGAATTCAGTCTGAGCTTCAGCACCGCCAGCGTCGCCGCCAGCAGCAGGACCAGCAACTACAGCTGCCGCTGCAGATACGCCGAATTTTTCTTCCATCGCAGAAACCAGTTCTACTACGTCCATTACAGACATTTCAGCGACAGCGTTGATGATATCTTCTTTTGTCAGAGACATGAGACTTTCCTGAATTTTTGGAGCTTACGCTCGTTAAAATCGTTTAGAAAAACCAGCTTAATAATTAAGCTGCTTCCTGTTCTTTTTGGTCGCGAAGCGCAGCAAGGGTACGTACCAGCTTGCCTGCAGCTGCTTCTTTCATGACGCTCATCAGTTTCGCGATTGCTTCGTCGTAAGTCGGCAGAGTTGCCAGCATATCAACGGAAACCACGTCACCTGCGAAGGCACCGGTTTTGATCTCGAATGCTTCGTTTTCTTTAGCGAACTTTTTGAAGATACGGGCAGCCGCACCTGGATGTTCTTTAGAGAAAGCGATCAGAGACGGACCAACCAGAGCGTCTTGCAGACACTCATATTCAGTACCTTCAACCGCACGACGGGCCAGAGTGTTACGGACAACTTTCATCCATACACCGGCTTCGCGGGCTTCTTTACGCAGAGCGGTCATGGCGCCTACTGTTACGCCGCGGGAATCCGCAACAACAGCAGACAGAGCACCTTGAGCTGCTTCCTGGACTTCGGCAACAATCGCCTTCTTATCTTCGAGTCCTAAGGCCACGATTAACTCCTAACAAGTTAAGTTGGGCTCAATAGAGCCAGTCTCGGTGTGACAATTCAGAATTCTGAAGGGGCCACACACTATCTACGCAGGAATGATTAAGTGAAAAACACCCGGGCATCCTTCACACCTGCGGTCTTTGACAGCTGCTGCCGGTACAACCTGATCCGGCAGCAACCCCAAAGATCGTTTGGCTGATCAGCCGGCTCAGATATCCAGAGCGGAGTGATCAACCACCAAACCAGGACCCATCGTAGTACTGATGGTCACTTTCTTCATGTACACGCCCTTGGCGGAAGAAGGTTTGGCTTTTTTCAGGTCTGCCAGCAGAGCTGTCAGGTTTTCTTTCAGCGCGTCAGCGCTGAAATCCACTTTACCGATAGAGGTATGGATAATACCGTTCTTATCGTTACGGTAACGGACCTGACCTGCTTTGGCATTTTTAACCGCGGTGGCAACATCCGGAGTCACGGTACCCACTTTCGGGTTTGGCATCAGGCCACGCGGACCCAGAACCTGACCCAGCTGACCAACAACACGCATTGCGTCCGGAGAAGCAATAACCACGTCGAAGTTCAGATCGCCGCCTTTGATTTTCTCTGCCAGATCTTCCATACCGACTTCATCAGCACCGGCTTCTTTCGCTGCTTCAGCGTTAGCGCCCTGAGTAAAGACAGCAACGCGCATGGTTTTACCGGTACCGTTTGGCAGCACGGTTGAACTACGTACGTTCTGGTCAGATTTACGCGCATCAATGCCCAGGTTAACTGCTACATCAACAGATTCCTGGAATTTAACTGTAGACAGTTCGGCCAGCAGCGCTGCCGCTTCTTCTACAGAGTAAACTTTGCCCGCTTCAATTTTTTCAGCAATTGCCTTCTGGCGTTTAGTCAGCTTAGCCATTACTCAACTCCTTCCACGTTCAGACCCATGGCGCGGGCAGAGCCTGCGATGGTACGTACAGCAGCATCCATATCAGCTGCGGTCAGATCCGGCGCTTTGGCAGTCGCAATTTCTTCCAGCTGAGCGCGGGTAACAGTACCCACTTTTTCAGTGTTAGGACGGGCAGAACCAGAGGTGATACCAGCCGCTTTCTTCAGCAGGAAGGAAGCCGGCGGAGTTTTCATCTCAAAGGTAAAAGAGCGGTCACTGTAAGCGGTAATCACAACCGGCACAGGCGCGCCTGCTTCCAGGTGCTGAGTCTGTGCGTTGAACGCCTTACAGAATTCCATGATATTCAGACCCTTCTGACCCAGAGCAGGACCAACCGGGGGACTTGGGTTTGCTTTACCAGCTCCAACCTGAAGCTTGATATAGCCTTCTACTTTTTTAGCCATAGCTATTCTCCGAATGGGTATTAACACTTAAACCGGCATCTGCCGGTCTGAGCTCCCCGACTACCCTCTCAGGCAGCCATTCATCACATGCTTACGCGGATTTCTCGACCTGGGTAAACTCCAGCTCGACCGGCGTAGCACGACCAAAAATTGTTACCGCAACCTGCACACGGGATTTCTCGTAATCGACACCTTCGACCACACCATTAAAGTCGGCGAACGGACCATCGGTAACACGAACAACCTCACCCGGCTCGTAAATGGTTTTGTGTGTCGGACGATCTGCACCTTCAGCCACACGCTGCAGAATTGCATCGGCTTCTTTATCAGAAATCGGCGCCGGCTTATCCGCAGTACCACCAATAAAGCCCATCACACGAGGCGTCTGCTTAACCAGGTGCCAGCTCTCATCATTCATTTCCATCTGCACAAGAACGTAGCCCGGATAAAACTTACGCTCGCTCTTACGCTTCTTACCGTCACGCACCTCAACGACCTCTTCAGTCGGAACCAGTACGTCACCGAAATATTCCTGCATACCGTGCAGCTCAATACGCTCTTTCAGCGCAGACTGAACACGTTTCTCGTAGCCCGAATAGGCGTGAACCACATACCAACGCATAGCCATTGAACGCTCCTCAGCCTACCAGCAACGAAATAAGCCAACCGAACAGGGAATCAAGCCCCCACAGGATCAGCGCCATAAAAAACACAACCGCAACCACAATCATAGTGGTCTGCGTGGTTTCCTGACGGGTAGGCCACACAACTTTACGGCGTTCGATATTGGCTTCTTTCAGGAGCTGCAGAAATGCCCTCCCCTGGGAACTGGTCAGAGCAATACCGGCTGAAGTCAGCATCAGCACAACGACGCCCACAACACGATACAGCAGCGCCATATCGGCATAGATCACATTCCCGGCAACAGCAGCAGCCAGAAACGCCGCAGCCAGCAGCCACTTAAATACATCCAAAGGTGATTTACTTGCTTTGCTATCGGTACTCATCACTATTCCCTGAAGCCAAAAATGGCAGCCGAAGCTGCCATTCAGGATTTTGGCAGGCCAGGAGGGACTCGAACCCCCAACACCCGGTTTTGGAGACCGGTGCTCTACCAATTGAACTACTGGCCTAAATACGATCAATCAGGGCGCCGCATGTTACGGCAGCCCGATCGAATAATCAAGCCTTAATGTTTGATTATTCGATGATTTTTGCTACAACGCCTGCACCAACAGTACGGCCACCTTCACGGATCGCGAAGCGCAGACCTTCGTCCATCGCAATCGGTGCGATCAGAGTCACTGTCAGCTGGACGTTATCACCCGGCATTACCATCTCAACGCCTTCCGGCAGCTCAACAGCACCAGTAACGTCAGTGGTACGGAAGTAGAACTGCGGACGGTAACCTTTAAAGAATGGCGTGTGACGGCCACCTTCGTCTTTACCCAGTACGTAGACTTCGGATTCGAACTTGGTGTGCGGAGTGATGGAACCCGGCTTCGCCAGTACCTGACCACGCTCTACTTCGTCACGCTTGGTACCACGCAGCAGTACACCAACGTTTTCACCCGCACGGCCTTCGTCCAGGATCTTACGGAACATCTCAACACCAGTACAGGTTGTCTTGGTGGTTTCTTTAATACCGATGATTTCGATCTCTTCACCAGTTTTAACGATACCGCGCTCTACACGACCGGTAACAACGGTACCACGACCCTGAATGGAGAATACGTCTTCGATCGGCATAATGAAGGCACCGTCGATCGCACGCTCTGGCTCAGGGATGTACTCGTCCAGGGTTTCTACCAGTTTCTTAACCGCGGTAGTACCCATTTCATTGTCGTCCTGGCCGTTCAGAGCCATCAGAGCAGAACCTGGGATGATCGGAGTGTCGTCGCCCGGGAAGTCATATTCAGACAGCAGGTCACGCAGTTCCATTTCAACCAGTTCCAGCATCTCTGCGTATTCTTCTGAGTCTGCACCACCACAGTCTTCAGCCAGCAGGTCTGCTTTGTTCAGGAATACCACGATGTAAGGTACACCAACCTGACGGGACAGCAGGATGTGTTCACGGGTCTGCGGCATCGGGCCGTCAGTGGAACCACACACCAGGATCGCGCCGTCCATCTGAGCAGCACCGGTAATCATGTTCTTAACGTAGTCAGCGTGTCCCGGGCAGTCTACGTGCGCGTAGTGACGGGTTGGTGACTCGTATTCAACGTGGGAAGTAGAAATGGTGATACCACGCTCACGCTCTTCCGGTGCGTTGTCGATACCGTCGAACGCTACCGCTGCACCGCCCCATACTTCTGCACATACGCGGGTCAGTGCCGCTGTCAGAGTGGTTTTACCGTGGTCAACGTGACCGATAGTACCCACGTTTACGTGGGGTTTGGAACGTTCAAACGTTTCCTTTGCCATGACCCAATCTCTTCTTCAGTCGTGTGGTTTCAGATTTCTGCTTCACATACACAAAAAGGCAGACCCAAAGGTCTACCTTTCCGAATAATGGTGCTGATACCCAGAATCGAACTGGGGACCTCATCCTTACCAAGGATGCGCTCTACCGCCTGAGCTATATCAGCCTGCAACACATAATGGAGCGGGTAGCGGGAATCGAACCCGCATCATTAGCTTGGAAGGCTAAGGTTCTACCATTGAACTATACCCGCGTACCCAACAAACAGGTGTCAATGTAACCAGCTACCTGCCTGCTCCGGCAGCACTCCTGCACTGCCTTAAATTTGGTGGTGGGGGCTGGATTCGAACCAGCGAAGCTTTCGCGTCAGATTTACAGTCTGATCCCTTTGGCCGCTCGGGAACCCCACCAAAGTGGCGCGCATTATGTTCACGATCCGCTAAGGTGTCAACACTTTTTTTCTTATTTATTATCAACTTACGATTTGCCCGGCGTTTGGGGCGCGGAATGCACTCAGCGCGGGCTGCATTCCACCAGTTCCCAGCTGATTTCAGTATCGCCGGCCTGAATGCGTTCACGCATGCGTTCATTCAGCTGCGAGACTTCAACCACTTCGACCCAGTATTCCTGCCCGGCGTGATTCACCACCCGCACTGCTGCCGGAATGCCGGCCTCTTCCACCCGCTGCCGCAGGCCGTATGCTGACTCCTTATTGCGGAACAGCCCCAGCGATACCCCCTCAGCAAGATCCCCCTGAGTAATGATATAGCTGTCGAATTTGCGCTTCTGCAGCTCTTTCAGTACCCGCAGGGCTTCTTCGCGACTGCTGCGGGGAGGCACATGCACCCAGTAATCCGCGGGCTTGTCACTGCTGACTTCCACGGTTTTGATATGTCCTGTGAGCCCCACTGCGCTGACCCGTGCCAGCAGATGACGGGCATCCAGCTCATCCGTGTAAGGCCCACCCACATAACAGAGGTCGTCACGTCCCGGGGCAGCCATGGTTTTTTTGTGTTCTGCCGGACGCAGCGTTTCTGCCACCTCACTGACCAGCAACAGCGGGCGCACATCGGCTGGCAGATTGACTGCCGCAACCGGTGTCACCGGCGCAGACTCCTGCTGCCAATAGAGCATCAGCAACAGCAGATTGGCGAAAACCAGACTAAAAAAGATCCAGCGCATACAGGGAATCCATACCATCCATAATAAGATCTGCCTTAAAAGTCAGCCCGGCCTGACGGGCCAGCCACTCACCATCACCGCCGGTGACCAGCGGCACATACTGCGGATATTCTGTGACCACCGCCTGCACCATGGCCAGCGCCTGATACTTCAGGCCGGCGGTCACACAGCCAAGCGTACCTCTGCCCGGAGTCATTGCATCGCCACCGGCTTCATCCAGATACTGACGCACGCGTTCGGTACTGGAAAACAGTGCCTGCGCCGCCAACCCCTGGCCAGGCACGATATAGCCACCCTGATGTTGATTGTCTGCATCCAGCAGGTCAATGGTCAGGGCCGTTCCGGCATCAATCACCAGCAGCGGCTTATCCGTCAGCCGGCGCGCGCCCAGCATCGCCAGCCAGCGGTCAACACCCAGGCGGGGCGGATCCGCATAACAGTGGCGGAAAGCCGGATGTTGCAGTAAGGGTTCAGACAACCACACTAACTCAGGAGCCTGTTGCTGCAAACGCTGCTGCAGCAGCTCATGATGACGGACCGCGGCAACCATCACTTTATCAGCCGCCGGCAAAGTTTCTGTGAGGCTGTCGGCATAGCCGGCAACCCCCTGCTGCAATACCTGACCCGCACTGCGCAGCTGCCATTTAAAGCGGCTGTTGCCGGCATCAATCAGCAGCACGGACACTGATTTCACCGGCATTGATTATCTCCATGCCACGTTCGCTACGCAGCATCAGTTCGCCTTTACGGTTCACGCCTTTCACAATGCCCCGCTGTTCATGATTCGGTGCCAGGATACGGACCTCTTTATTAAGGAATATATCCCGTTCACTCCAGTACTGCTGCCAGGGGGCAAATCCTTCACGCTGAAAGTCCTCCACCGCCGCCAGCAGTTCATCCAGCAGCACCGCCGCCACCTGGTTGCGCGACAGGTCCGGATTCAGGCTGCGCAGCTCCGCCCAGGGCTGCTCAATATTGCGCGCATCGTCATCACTCAGCGACAGATTCATACCGATACCAATCACGACCTGACAATGACTGCTGTATTCACCGGTCACCTCCAGCAGGATACCCGCCAGCTTTTTCCCCTGCGCATACACATCATTCGGCCACTTCAGTCCGATGCCACGGATTCCCAGACGCACCAGCGCCCTTTCCGCAGCAATGGCCGTCATCAGACTGAGTCCTTCCAGCTGTGCCATACCGCCGGCAAAGGATACCAGCAGCGACAGATAAATATTCTTGCCAAACGGGCTTACCCACTGCCGTCCGCGGCGGCCACGGCCACTGATCTGTTTCTCCGCCAGCACCGCGCAGCGCTTGCCCATATGATCGGCGGCACGCTCAAACAGATAGGTATTGGTGGAACCAACATCCAGCAGTACTTCCAGCCGGTCCAGCCTGTGTGTCAGCTGCTGCTGTATACGCTCAGCATCGAGCAGCTCGATTGCCTCCTGCAGACGATAGCCCCGGCCTTTGACCGATGAATAAGGGATATTCAGTTCATCCAGCTTTTTCATCTGTTTCCAGACCGCTGTCCGGCTGATACCCAGACGGGTGCCCAGCTCTTCACCGGAATGAAACTGACCATCGGCCAGCAGCGCAAGAATCTGATTGAGCATGTATTTACCTCCGCCGGGCAATATACCCGATCCGCGCAGAGCACACAGCCTGCCGCTGCCAACCCCGGCTGACGGCATACCTTTATAAACAGAAGAAATTATGAATATAAGCAAGCGAAACGGCGCCAGCGGACAGCGTCAGCTTCGACCCAAGCCGGCTATGGCGGGCATCCGCCTGAGTCCCGCCACTGGCACGGGGCCGACACGCAAAACCCCCGCACAGACGGAACATTATTTGACCTGTATCAGGGAGATTTATACGCCGTTATGTTCAGACCTGCCCCGATTCCGGTACATCCGCCACATTGCAGCCAACATCAAACATCTGTATAAAACGCCCGTTTGAAAACGACAACCGGTGCTGAACAGGCCAAAAGCCACCACCGGAGGCACTCACCCGTGCCGGTTTGATTAAGATTTTTTCCTACAGGCGAAATCGGATGGCAACACAAAAGGCAGATGTCGATGTACTGCTGATCGGCGGCGGCGTAATGAGCGCTACCCTCGGCACCTTACTCAGTAAGCTTGATCCTTCCCTGCAACTGACCATGGTGGAACGCCTGGATCAGGTCGCTCATGAAAGTACCGATGGCTGGAATAATGCCGGTACCGGCCACGCCGGCTATTGCGAACTCAACTACACGGCGGAGAACGCACAGGGTGAGGTCGACATCAACCGCGCTCTGACCATCAATGCTGACTTTGAAGTGTCGCTGCAGCTGTGGACGTCGCTGCTGCACAGTGGCGATCTGCCAGCGCCGGAAAACTTTATCAATCCGACCCCGCACATCAGCTTTGTCTGGGGCGAGGAAAACGTTGCCTTCCTGCGTCAGCGCTGGGAAAAGCTGTCGGCTCATCATCTGTTTCAGGACATGGAATACAGCGAAGATCACGCCACCCTGAGTGAGTGGATGCCGTTGGTGATGGAAAACCGCAGTGGAGACGACAAAGTCGCCGCCACCCGTATCCGTTACGGCAGTGATGTCGACTTCGGCTCCCTGACCCGCCACCTGGTTGCCTCGCTGCAGCAGCAGAATAACTTTGTGCTGCAACTGAGCCACGAAGTCACCGCCCTTAAACAGAATAAAGAGGGCCGCTGGGACGTGCGCCTGCAGGACCGTAACTCCGGGCAACGCAGCGACATTAACGCCGCCTTTGTCTTTCTCGGTGCTGGCGGCGGTGCCCTGCCGCTGCTGCAGAAATCCGGCATTCCGCAAAGCAAAGGCTATGGCGGCTTCCCGGTGTCCGGCCAGTGGCTGGTGTGTCAGGACGAAGAGACGGTTAAGCGTCATCACGCCAAGGTTTACGGTAAGGCCGCCATCGGCGCGCCGCCGATGTCGGTGCCCCATCTGGATACCCGCATCATTAATGGTAAGCCAGCACTGCTGTTCGGCCCGTACGCCGGTTTCACCACCAGGTTCCTCAAGGCCGGTTCCAGGCTGGACCTGATCAAATCCGTGCGTGCCAATAACCTGCTGCCGATGATGAACGTCGGTATGAACAATATGGACCTGACCAGATACCTGATCGGTGAAGTGCTGCAATCCCACGAAGACCGCATGCAATCCCTGCGTGGCTATTTCCCCGGGGCTGAGTCCGGTAACTGGCGCCTGGCTCAGGCAGGACAACGTGTGCAGATCATCAAAAAAGATGCTCAGGGCCGCGGCAGGCTGGAATTTGGCACAGAACTGGTCGCCGCTGCCGACGGCTCGCTGGCCGCTCTGCTGGGTGCCTCACCCGGAGCCTCAGTGGCTGCTCAGGCCATGATCGAAGTGATTGAGCGTTGCTTTGCCACCCGGCTGGACAACGGCTGGCGTGTCCGCCTGCAGGAACTCGTGCCGTCCTACGGTGAATCTCTGGTGGATAACAGCGACCTGCTGACCCGCATCCGCCACACCACCCTGAGCAGCCTGAAACTGCTGCGCGACTGAGCACCGCGGCCCGTTGCCGGGCCGTAAAGATTCAAGATAATCCAACAGGAGTTTTAACTATGTTGATTGGTGTACCGAAGGAAATTTACCCGGGCGAAGCCCGGGTTGCCCTGATCCCCGCCGGGATTCAGACACTGCTGAACGCCGGCTTTGACGTGGTGATGCAGGAAGGTGCCGGTGATGCCGCCCACTTCAGCGATGACGAATACCGCAACTGTGGTGCCAGCATTGCCCCGGACGCAGCGTCGCTGTACCAGCAGGCCGATATCATCCTGAAAGTGCGTCAGCCGCTGGACAGTGAAATTCCGTTGCTGAAAGAAAACAGCACCCTGATCTGTATGCTGGATGCCTGGTTCAACCTGCCCCTGATCCGGCAGCTGGCGGCACGCAAAGTGCGTTCTTTTGCGCTGGAATTTATTCCGCGTACCACCCGCGCACAGTCCATGGACGTGCTCAGCTCCATGGGGGCTATTTCCGGTTACCGCTCGGTGCTGACCGGTGCCATGGCGCTGCCGCAGTATTTCCCGATGCTGATGACCGCCGCCGGTACCATTCACCCAGCCCGCGTTTTCATTATCGGTGCCGGCGTGGCCGGTCTGATGGCCATCTCCACTGCCCGCCGTCTGGGGGCTGTGGTTGAGGCTTACGATACCCGTGCCGAAGTACGCGAACAGGTGGAATCCCTCGGTGCCAAATTTGTGGAATTCGATCTGCCGACCGAAGAAGGCACGGCCTCCGGTGGTTACGCCACTGAGAAATCGGAAGAATTCTACCGCAAGCAACGTGAACAGATGACCGCCAAAGTCTCGCAGGCGGATCTGGTCATCACCACCGCCGCGATTCCGGGTAAAGCCTCCCCGCGTCTGATCACCAAAGACATGCTGCATTACATGAAGAAAGGTTCGGTGATCGTCGACCTGGCTGCCGAGCGTGGCGGTAACGTCGAAGGCACAGTCGCCGGCGAAAAAGTGTATCTGGATGGCGTGACCGTGATTGGTTACACCGACCATCCGGGCCGCGTGCCGGTGCACGCTTCCCAGCTGCTGACCAAAAACATCTCCACCTTCCTGCTGAACATGGCCGCAGACGGCAAGCTCAGCGTGAATATGGAAGACGATATCGTGGCCGCCACTCTGGTAACCGAGAACGGCGAAGTCAAACATGCGGGCCTGCAAGCCCGGATAGAACAGGAGTAATTGTGATGGAAATGTTCATCCTCAGCCTGACCATCTTCGTGCTGGCGATTTTCGTTGGTGTGGAAGTGATCAACAAAGTGCCGCCAACCCTGCACACGCCGCTGATGAGTGGCACCAACGCCATCTCCGGCATCGTCGTGGTGGGCGCCATCATCAGCTCCGGCGGCAGTGAGCACACCACCCTGCTGTCCACCATCCTGGGCGTGGCCGCCATCGCGCTGGCCACCATCAACATCGTGGCCGGTTTTATGGTAACCGACCGCATGCTGAACATGTTCAAGAAGAAATAAGGTAGCGCACGACAATGGAAATTCTGATTAACCTCGGTTACCTGGTTGCTGCCGTGCTGTTTATTCTCGGCATCAAGGGCATGACCACTCCGAAAACCGCCGTACGCGGTAACCAGCTGTCGGCCACCGGTATGCTGATTGCCGTGGTCGCCGCCCTGCTCGACCACAACGTGGTGAGCTATGAATACATTATTATCGGTGTCCTGATCGGTGGTGCCATCGGTGCCTTTATGGCGAAAAAAGTGGCCATGACAGATATGCCGGAGATGGTTGCGGCCCTGAATGGTATCGGTGGCGGTGCCTCCCTGCTGGTTGCCGCCGCCAACTATCTGGAAAGCCAGCAGCTGGCGGAAATGGGTAAATTCACCCCGACCTACGACTGGTCTGTCGCAGTCATTCTGTCCATTCTGATCGGTGCTGTGACCCTGACCGGTTCTTTCGTTGCAGTGGGCAAACTGAAAGGCCGGATCGGCGATGCCAAGAACGTACGTCTGTTCAAATGGATTGTTAAACTGTGTCTGCTGACCCTGCTGGGGGGCGCTGGTTACTTCGCTGCGGTTGACCCGCTGCACGCCGACATTCTGGTGGCTGGCCTGATTATTCTGTGTCTGGTACTGGGTGTGTGTCTGGTGATGCCAATCGGTGGCGCCGACATGCCGGTGGTGGTTTCCCTGCTGAACTCCTACTCCGGTCTGGCCGGTGCGGCGGCCGGTTTCGTACTGGGCAATAACGGCCTCATCATTACCGGTTCTCTGGTCGGCGCGTCCGGTATCATCCTCACTTCCATCATGTGTAAAGCCATGAACCGCTCGCTGACCAACGTATTGTTCGGCGGCTCAATGGCAGCCTCTGCCGGTGTGAGTAAATCGGAAAACGATGCGTTCTACGAAGGCAAAGTGAAGTTCTCTTCCGCCGACGAACTGGCCATGCTGCTGGACGGCGCCCAGAGTGTGGTGTTTGTTCCGGGTTACGGTCTGGCGGTTGCCCAGGCTCAGCACGCCACCCGTGAACTGGCCAATATGCTGGAAAGCAAAGGCGCCAGCGTGAAATACGCCATCCACCCGGTCGCCGGTCGTATGCCGGGCCATATGAACGTCCTGCTGGCGGAAGCCGAAGTACCGTATGACCAGCTGATCGAAATGGATGCCATTAACCCGGAGTTCTCGCAGACTGACGTCGCCATCGTGCTGGGTGCCAACGACGTGGTGAACCCGGCAGCCGCCAAAGATCCGGCCTCCCCGATCTTCGGCATGCCGATTCTGGATGTGCACAATGCGAAAACCGTGGTCGTGGTCAAGCGTGGCCTGTCACCTGGCTTCGCCGGTATTCCGAACGAACTCTTTATCCGCGACAACAGCCTGATGGTGCCGGGCGATGCGAAAAAAGTTCTGCAGGACACCATTGGTGCACTGAAAGATCTGTAAGATCTGAAGTCACAACAAGCGCCCCACGGCCTGGTCCGCGGGGCGCTTTTTTTATGCCGGAGAAATAAAAACAGCCGTTAATTTCCCGCACACTACTTTATTTCAGGGTGTTCCCCAGCGGTGTTTGCCGGGTGTTCGCCGTACGGAACTGATCGGCGGCTGTGTCAGGCAGCCGATGACGGGGCTTCCTGAGGGCCCTGCGGTGCAGGCGGTAACAGCCCGGGAAGCATCAGCGGCGCCAGTGTTGCCGGTGCCAGATCCAGTAACAGCGAAGGCAGTACCAGTCCGGGGGGTGGCAGCCAGCGGGGCGGCTCAGCGGCCAGAACACAGTACTCACAGCCCCCCTTCTCAGCGGCCGGGATCAGCAGATCCTGCACACTGTTCATACCGCCGGCGATAATCATCACCAGACACAGAAACAGAAGCGGCATGGATGAAGGGCGGCGCATACAGACTCCCGCAGGCGACAGATCAGAAAATGATCAGGTCAATCCAGCTTAGCCGCATGAATATTGAAATGCACCTCTATCGCCCGCTGCACATCACGAATGGTCGGTGATTTTTCCGTGTGCACCAGAATAATCAGCGACTGCGCATGCACATGGTGATCGCCGTCCGGGTGCGTAATAACCTCGCCGTCTTTGGTCACATACGCCAGTGCCGTACCCAGATTAGCCTGCACCACGGCATTGACCACATCCGCCCAGCGTTCGCCTTCGAGCCAGACCGGATAACGCACCGGGTGATCATCGGCGTGGGTAAACATATCTTCAATCACCAGCTCGATCCCGGGCGCCACCATGGCGCGCACGATGATTTCCGGATACGAGCGGATCGGCCGCAGCAGCGTTTTGATCTGCAGCCCGCGCAGGCGCTCGCGGTTGTCATCTTCCACGCATTCAATAATGGTTTTTGGCCCCAGACCCAGCTTGTACAGACGGTAAGCCACATCAAAGGTATAGGAGTCACTGTCGGCGGAATATTCATCCCGCGCCAGCACCACAATATGACTGGCCCGCTCCACTCCGGCACGGGTCAGGTCGTCCGGCCGGCTGGCCAGACCGGTGACATGCACCACCCCCAGCTGACGCAGACTGTCGGGCAGCCCCTCGGGGAAATCATCATTCAGCAGCTGGATCGGCGTGTCGTGATATTCACCGCTTTCCCGGATCTGGGCGATCATACGCAGGAAGTATGCTTCACGGTTGTATTTCGGCGAATTGATAATGAGGATGTGATCAGCCATGTTCCAGTCCCAGTGTCCGGTGCGGATACGTTCCCGGCGGGCAATGCGGAAATCCACATAGTCGCTGATCAGGAACGTCATCAGGGTGATACCGCAGATAAACATAAGAACCGCAGTGGCAATCTGGCCAGCCTGCGACTCAGCAGAATAATCACCGTAACCCACGGTCGTCAGCGTGGTCATCGTCAGCCAGGCTGCCTGCCAGGCGCCCATGCCCTCGAGCCACATCATGGCCAGCACATGCAGACAGGCGAAACCGAACAGCAACGACGCCGAGCGGATCAGCGCGCGGCGGATATTGGCTTCAGTCTGATACACCGCATGGCGTACACGCTTATGATGGCGGATAAATCGGGTTACACGGTTCATGGCGCCTAATCTACCCACAAGCGCCGGTGCGGCCAACCATTGTTCCTGAAAACTGTGCCACAATCCGTTAAAATCCGGTCATTTTCACAAGACGGGATCTCCCATGAGCTACCACATTTACGGCATTGGTAATGCCCTGGTCGATAAAGAATTTGAAGTCGGCGACGAGTTCTTCACCAAAGCCGGTATCGAAAAAGGCATGATGACCCTGATTGACGAACATCAGCTTGCCATTATGCTGGACACCCTGAATAGCGACTACGGGCTGAAAAAACGCGCCTGCGGTGGCAGCGCTGCCAATACCATTATTGGTGCCAGCTATTTCGGCGCCAGAACTTTCTACACCTGTAATGTTGCCAATGATGAGAGCGGTGATTTCTACATTGCCGACCTGCAGGCCGCCGGGGTCGATACCAATATGGGTGACCAGCGTGATGATGGTGTCACCGGCCGTTGCCTGGTGATGGTTACACCGGATGCCGAACGCACCATGAACACCTATCTGGGCATTACCAGCGAACTGCATGAAAACCATATTCATGAAGATGCGCTGGCAGCCTCGGAATACGCCTATATCGAAGGCTATCTGGTTACCTCCGATGCCTCCCGGGCAGCGGCGGTGCGCGTGCGCGAACTGGCCCGCCAGCATGGGGTGAAAGTGGCCATGACCTTCTCCGATCCGGCCATGGTGCAGTTCTTTAATGAGGGTCTGCTGGAAATGCTCGGCGATGGCGTCGACCTGCTGTTCTGTAACGAGCAGGAAGCCATGCTGCTGGCCGGCAGCGACGATCTGGACAGCGCCATTGAACACCTGAAACAGCACGCTGCCGCCTTTGCCGTGACACTGGGCAGCCAGGGCGCACTCGCATTCGATGGCACCACCCTGCACCGGATTGCGCCGCACAGTGTCACCGCCGTCGACAGCAACGGTGCCGGTGATATGTTTGCCGGCGCCTTCCTCTATGCCATCACCCATGGCCACGACTTTGCCGCCGCCGGCCGTCTGGCCTCTGCCGCGTCAGCCCAGGTGGTCAGCCAGTTCGGCCCGCGCCTCAACGCGGAGCAGCATGCACCGCTGAAAACCCACCTGCAGGGCTGACACTGACGACAAACTGCAACAGCCCGCTACGGCGGGTTTTTTTGTGTCCGTCTGCCGGCCGGCAACCGGCCAATTGATCATTTTTTAACCAGATCAACACCACTATCCGGCTGCCGGGGGACCGGAAGATTTTTCTCCAACTTATACTCAAAGTTATCCACAGAATCTGTGGGTAACGCGTAACAGAAACGCCATATAAAACCTTTTTTAAGGAAAAACAAGGGCTGATTCTGACCGTCGGTCAAAATCATGGAGACATTCGCGGCCAATCTGATTTGCCCTTGGCAAAGATCAGTAATACAAAAATAACGCATTGAAATTAAAGGGTTTTATCATCTGATCAGATGCTCAGATCCGCAGCAGGAGCACCATCTGAGCCGCTATACAGAGCTTATCATCAGGTTATGGTCAGCTTACACACAGGATGCTGTGCATAAGTTGGCGGCAGTGCCTCCCCGGCTTCTGAATAACTTTTCCGGCCACAGTACCCGGAGACGCCGAAGTCGTGATATACGCCTCTGGTCAGGCCCGCGGCTCTGGTTTACTGTTCACCTGTCTGTCACCGCGCTTACTGAACGGAGATCCCGGGTGGAATTACTCAAGCGGCTGCTGTTCCCGGTTATTATGCTTCTGCTCGCCGCCGGCTTCTGGAGCAGCCCGCAGCTGCAGCAGATCGCCGCCGGGGTCGCCATCTTCCTGTTCGGCATGCTGTCGCTGGAACGCGGCTTCCAGAGCTTCAGCGGCGGCTTTATCGAGCATGTGCTGAAGCGTTCCACCAGCACCACTGCCCGCTCACTCGGTTTCGGCGTCCTGGCCACCAGCCTGATGCAGTCCAGCTCGCTGGTATCCGTGCTGACCATCTCCTTTATCTCCGCCGGGCTGATAAGCCTGAATGCCGGCCTCGGCATTATTTTCGGTGCCAACCTCGGCACCACCACAGGTGCCTGGCTGATTGCCGGCTTCGGCCTGTCCGTCAATCTGGCGCAGCTGGCGATGCCGATGCTGGTGTTCGGTGTCATGCTGCTGTTCCAGCCCAATCAGACCCGCGCCGGCATCGGCCATATCCTCGCCGGTATCGGCTTCCTGTTCCTCGGTATTGATTACATGAAGGAAGGCTTTGCCACCCTGCAATCCGGGCTGGATCTCAGTGCCTTCAGCTCCGGCGGTATCACCGCCCTGCTGATCTATACCCTGTTCGGTGCCGTCGCCACCGTGATTATGCAGTCCAGCCATGCCACCCTGGTGCTGACGCTGACCGCACTGTCCGCCGGCCATGTCGGCTACACCGATGCGCTGTCGCTGGCCATCGGCGCCAATATCGGTACCACCGTCACCGCCGTCCTCGGCAGCCTCGGCGCCAATGTTGCCGGTAAGCGGCTGGCGCTGGGCCATCTGATGTTCAACCTGATTACCGGTACCACGGCGCTGCTGCTGATGCCGGTGCTGAAATGGAACGTCGACCTGCTGGCGCGGCTGCTGCACATCGCCGCCGACGATTACACACTCAAACTGGCGCTGTTCCACACCCTGTTCAATCTGCTCGGCATCGCCATTATGGTGCCGAAACTGGATACCCTGCGCCGCTGGCTGGAAAAGCGCATCAGCCGCAAAACCCCGGACTGGCAGCAGCCTCAGTTCCTGAATGATGCCGCCATGGCCACCCCGGCCGCGGCAGTGACCGTGACCCGTCAGGAAAGCATCCGCCTCTACCGGCTCGCCACCGATGTGATGATTCAGGGGCTGGGCTGGGATGTGGATGAATTCCTGCACGGCCAGCCGGTCTCCCTGCTCAACGACCACAGCAGCTCGGCGGTACATAACGACATGCAGCAGAACTATGAGCAGCGGGTGAAAGGGGTTTATTCGGCCATCATCAGCTTTATCTCCAGTGCGCGGGAAAAATCCAGTGGCCGTTATGACGAACAGCTGCGCGAACTGCGTGCCGCCGACCATCATCTGATCGAAGCCCTGAAGGCCACCAAACATCTGCAGCGCAATCTGCTGTTCTACCTGCGCAGTGAAAACCCTGAAATGGCAGCGGCCTACCATCAGCTGCGCGAGCAGATCGGCAATGTACTGCGCGCTATCCAGGAAATCCGCCAGCTCGAAGATCCGCTGGAAAGCGCCCTTGCTCTCGATCACCAGCTGCTGCTCAACGAACGCGAGCGCGAGCAGTCTGACTCGCTGATCGAAGGTCTGATCCGCTCACGCAGTATCAGTGCGGAAATGGCCACCTCACTGATGACCGACAAGGGGTATACTCAGGACATCGGCCGCGCTCTGATCAACGCCGCCCGCTATCTGTTTATCAATGATCAGATACCCCAGGCCGAAACGCCGGAAAGCCTGCAGCTGGACACTGCTGATCTTTCCGTTATTAATCAGAGTCTGGAAGACAGACAAACGGACGATGCACAGCCGACGGAGCAGAAGCCATGAAATTCTCCAGACTGATGGACCGCCTTAATGCGCTGTTCGATGCGCACCAGCGCCAGCATCACCGGCAACGTGATGATCTCAAAGACGCACTGAAAAAAATCCGTCACAAACAGCGGGAGCTGGAACAGCGGCTGGCGGAGTGTGACAGTGAGCTGGAACAGACCCGGCTGCAGGAAAAAATATCCATTCTGATGGCACAACGCGCCAAAGGCCTGGCCATGCTGAAAGAAATGGATGATAACGACAGCGGATAAAAGCAGCTTGTAGACCCTGACCACTGAACAGGATAGAGTTCAGCTGACGCTCTGAAAAGGAATTCACTATGTCGAACGTTGCCGGCAAAGCTTATGGCATGAATGTGATTACCCCACTCAGGTGGTGGACCGCCATCTGGCAGAAGGTAATTTTCTGGGTCGTTGTAAAAACCTTCCCCTATTTTCTCAAGGGCCTGCTGACCCTGTCCCTGATCCACTACGCCCGCTGGACCATTATTAACCGCTGGTCATTTCCACGGCTGGATAAGAGCCAGCCAAAAGAAAAGCTGACCTACAGCTATATGCTGTTTGAAAGTAATTTCAACGGCAGCTGGGATCAGTATATCGATTCCTTTTCCTTTGCCATTCCATCCGGGCTGGATATGTTCTGGCGCTGGAATATCAAATATCCGAAATCCATTCCGCTGCACGATTTCTACCATTACATCCGTTTTAATCAGGTGGAATGCGATCACTATTACAACGCCTACCCACTGGCCTCAGCCAACGACGTCAAATCCGCACAGACCCTGTACGCGGATCTGACAGCGTTTGCCGACAGCAGTGAGGCTCTCAGTGACGACGTCTTCGCCGCCGCCTGGCAGCAGTTTCTGGCCGACAATCAGCACAGCCTTGGCAGCATGGGCACCAGTCCGCTGATGAGCACCTCCAACCAGCTGGTGCAGGAACATCATCACGATGACCTGCAGCTTGCCGCCCGGCAGACACAGCAGGAGGAAGCCTGACATGGCCAATAAATTCGGCAATTCCTACGCTCTGACAACTCTCTGCCCGCTGATTAACGGCCATCATGAACATACGGCTGCTGATAAAATCACCCGCCACCGCATTCAGTTACTGGAAGAAAACAGTGGCAGTCCGTTTGCCCGTATTCCCAATACCTATTTTGCCCGCCTGTTTATTCTTAACGATGTTTTTTTTGAACAGGGCAATAACGTTGCCCGTGATCAGCTGCAATCAAAATATCTGGTATTCACCAGCAATTTCCATGGTGATCTGGAACCCTATCTGCAGGGTATGTGGAATAATGCCGAAGCCGATATCCGCCATATCTGGCAATATGCGGTGGCCTTTGACAAGGTGCAGAATGCCGGCGATTTCATCCGTTACATCAAGCGCTGCCAGCTGACCACCACGCTGTTTTTCAACGGTTCCAGCGACGACGCTCTGCAGCAACAGCTGAAAGCCCTGTATGTGAAACAGGTCTTTACCGAATTCGCCCTGCAGCATCAGGGCAAACCCGTTGCCGAACTGCGGGCAGCGTTTAAAACCTTTATGCAGCAGCTGCAGATTAACAATATTGAGACGCCCAGCTGGCAGCCAGGCCAGACCCAACTCTGAGGTTAAGGAATGACCATGGACCGAGCACTCGACCTGTACGACATCCAGGGTAATATCTGCAAGGGTTACGGCCGTTTCGGCTTTCCCAAAGCGCGTTACTTTTTTCTCGAATTTCACCAGTACGCCGCTGCCCGCGGCTTTCTTCAGCAGCTGATTCCGCTGATTACCACGGCCGAACCCTGGAGTGAAAAAGACCACCCCGATCAATCTGACAAGCCACAGGCCACCACCAATATCGGCTTCACTTATGCCGGGCTGAGTGCCCTGGGCCTGCCACGCCGTTCACTGGATGGCTTCCCGCTGGAATTCCGCATGGGGATGAAAAACCGCGCCGGTATTCTGGGTGACGAAGGCCCCAGTGATCCTGCCAACTGGGATCCGGTATGGCAGGGTGAACCGGTACACGCCTGGCTGTCGGTTAACGGCCAGTCACGACAGGCGGTCGAAGACAGATACCAGCAGATTGAACAGCTGCTGCTGCAGTCACAGGGAGGCGTCACCATCCGTCCCGGCCACAAAGGGCCACAGGGCTCACTGCAGCCCTGGCAGGATGCTTCGGCCGTGTATGAAAACGGCAAGGTCACGCCAAAGGAGCACTTCGGTTATGTTGATGGTATCGGCAATCCCTACTTTTCCGGCTGTGGCAATGATCCCTCGCGCCTGCCGGGACGCGGAAAACTGACCCGGAATGATGGCTGGCAGCCGCTGGCCAGCGGTGAATTCATTCTCGGCCACATTGACGAAGCGCGCGAATATCCCATTGCCCCGGAGCCTCATCTGCTGGCCCTGAATGGCACCTTTATGGTGTACCGCAAACTGCATGAGAACGTCACCACCTTTAACCGTTATGTCGACCGTATGGCCGCTGACTTTGATGGCAGCCGTGAGTTACTGATGGCGAAATTCTCCGGCCGCTGGCCGGACAATGGCGCCCCTCTGGTTCTGGCACCGGACGATGCTGCCAAAGCAGAACTGGATCAGCAGCTGGCACAACTCACGGCAAAAGCCGCCGCTGGCGATCACACGGCGGCAACGGAACTGCGCGCTTTAAAAGCGAAGTGGATTGATTTTACGTACAACAAAGACCGCCACGGCAGCCGCTGTCCGATTGGTGCCCATATCCGCAGGGCCAATACCCGCGCGGCACTGGAAAGCGAAAAAGACGCGTTCAATACACCCAGCGCACTGGATGACCGCCGCCGGCTGTTACGCCGGGGTCTGCCCTATGGAGGGGAGGATGAAACCCCGGCGGATGACACCGAACAGGGCATTATTTTTATGTGCATCGGTGCCAGCCTCGAACGTCAGTTCGAATTTGTACAGCAGCAGTGGATCAATTATTCCAATGACTTTCATCTGGGGAATGACCGCGATGTGCTGATCGGAGCCAATAATGGTCAGCTGACCGACAAACATATTATTCAGGTAAACCCGAAACAGGGAAAAGCGCCGTTTTTCTGCACGCATCTGCCACGCCTGGTGGAAACCCGTGGTGGCGATTATTTCTTTCTGCCGGGTATAACCGCACTGCGCATGATCGCACAGGGGATTATTGATCCGACCTGATACGCTCAGTCGGTGATTTCAATGCCCAGTATTTCCAGCAGGTGTACGGCTTCATAGCGGCTGAACCTCGCCTGACGGACATCGCAGTTGCGGATATCAATGTTATAGCCACTGGCATCCGAAAAATCACATTCCACCAGCCGGGTATTGCCGAACAGACTGTGCCCGAAATCCGTCCCCGTGAACCTGCCGCCGGAAAAATCACCATCACGGAAATCCACTTCATGCGCACGGCAATCTTCCAGTACCAAGCCGGGCAGTACCAGCCCCATAAACCCCGACAGACTGATCACACAGCGGATAAACGTCAGCGGGGCTTCCGCCTGCAGCAGCGACCACGATGCCCTGCTCCAGTCGACACCGGTCAGCTTACAGGCAGTAAAGGTCACATCATTAAAGGTACTGTAATGGGGAAGGATATTGGCCAGGTTACAGTCATTAAAACCGCAATCAATAAAGCGGCAATTACGGAAAGTGGTCGCGGAAAAATCACAGCTACTGAACAGACAGCCTTCAAATTCGGTCTTTTCCACTGACTGATCACGCCACTCAAGGCCACTGAAACTGCGGCCATAATATTCGTTATCGCTGAATCCCTGCATGATGCGTTTTCCTGTCAGCCGAGCGCGAAGGCACTGCGTGCCCCCTCAATGACCATTCCGGTGCCCATCACCGCCACGATCAGCCCCATCAGCCGGGTAATAACACCCAGCGCATCGTGACCTATGTAGCGCACAAAACGCTCACCGGAAACAAAAACAAAATAGGTAATCAGGCACAGCAGGCCAAAGGTGGCGATGGTCAGACTGATATCCGTCAGGCCCCCGCGCGCCGACAGACTCATGGCCGTGGTCAGAGTGCCCGGCCCGGCCAGTACCGGCATCGCCAGCGGAAAGGTGGCAATGCCGATAACCGGATCGTCTTCCTGCTCATCCTGACGGTCAAGACTGTGCGGATGCTGTACATGCGAATGCTGCCCCTGCAGCATGTGGAAACCGATCAGAAATACCAGCAACCCGCCGGTAATACGGAAGGCATCCATATTGAGTCCGAACAGGCTGAAGATCAGTTTGCCGGCCAGAGCAAACACCGCGACGATAATAAAGGCCAGTATCACCGCGCGCCGGGCAATACGGCGGGTGGTCTGTTCATCATCGTCACTGGTAAGACTGATAAATACCGGCGTGTTGGCCAGCGGGTTCATAATGGCAAAGAAACCCATAAACATGGTGGTGATCTGCAGCAGCAGGTTATCCATTATGCCCTCCGGCCGTTATTGCCCAGAATTTACTTGCTGATCACGTATTTCAGCACGTCCACCACCTGTTCCGGCGTGGTTGCCCAGGCCATGGCAGAGGCATCCACTTCCTTCAGCGGGTGGATAATATCGTCGCTGTGCAGGGTAACGTAAGGCTTGCCCAGTGCTGCACAGAAGCCGGCGTCGAACGCCGCATTCCACTGTTTGTATTTATCGCCGAAACGGATAATGGCGATATCACATTTCTCAATCAGGTTCTTGATGCGGATGGCGTTGACCTTGGCCGACTTATGATCGCGCCAGAAGCCGGAAGTTTCTTCACCCAGCACATCACCGGCCGCATCGCTGGCATCATGATCCGTTATCGCAGAGGTAAAGGTCACCGGCAGCTGATGCTCTCTGCAGCCGGCAATAATCTGTTCGCGCCAGTCAGTATGAATCTCACCGGAAAGGTAAACGTTCCATTCCATAATCAGCTCTCTCTGTATCGGTTGTATCACGGGAGGCTTATGGTAACGGATGCGACGGGAATTGACAGGCAATCAGCGACTGTAGCGTTTTTCGCCCATGATCCAGGTTTCCCTCACTGCCCGGTCGTCCCCCAGCATCATCAGCGCGAACAGGGTTTCGTCCAGTGTCCGGCACAGGGCCTGACGGCGTGCCATCAGCGGGGTGGCCTGCAGATCAAAAATCACAAAGTCGGCTTCTTTGCCGGCGCTGAAATTGCCGATGCGATCATCCAGACTCAGGGTTTCTGCACCGCCGAGTGTGGCCATATAAAACGCCCGCTGCGGCGACAGATTGCTGCCGTTCAGCTGACAGACCTTATAGGCTTCATGCAGGGTACGCAGCAGGGAAAAGCTGGTACCGGCGCCGACATCGGTGGCAATACCGGTGCGGATACGGCCGGCTTCTGCTTCCAGCCGGAACAGACCACTGCCGAGAAAGAGGTTGGATGTCGGACAGAAGGCAATACGCGACTCTGTCGCTGCCATCCGCCGGCGCTCGTCGTCACTGAGATGAATACAGTGACCGAAAATACTGCGCGGGCCGAGCAGGCCATGGTAATCGAACACATCCAGATAATGCCGGCGCTGTGGAAACAGTTTATGTACCAGCGCCACTTCGTTCAGGTTTTCCGCCAGATGGGTCTGCATATACAGATCCGGATATTCATTCATCAGTGAACGGATGTCCCGCATCTGCTGCTCCGTGGAGGTCACCACAAAACGCAGCGTGGCGGCATACCGCTGGCGGCCGTAATTATGCCAGCGTTCAATCAGCTGATGGGTCGCTGACAGGGATTCGGCCGTGCTCTCTGACAGATTATCCGGCGTATTCCGGTCCATCATCGACTTCCCCATAATCATACGGGTATTACGCGCATGACTGGCGCGGAAAAAAGCATCCGCCGCCGTTTTATGCACGCTGCCGAACACGGCCGCGGTTGTAGTACCGTTCTTCAGCAGTTCATCGATAAAAAAACCGGCCGTCTGTTCCGCCACCGCTTCATCGGCGAACCCGGCTTCGGTGGGAAACGTATACTGGTTCAGCCATTGCAGCAGCTGTTCACCATAAGAGGCGATCACATCCACCTGCGGATAATGAATATGACAGTCCACCATCCCCGGCATAATCAGCGCATTACGGTAGACGGTGATGTCCGCTGCCGGATAGAGCGGCAGCAGATAATCGGCTTTGCCAGCCTCCACCACGCGTCCGCTGACGGTATCCACGACCAGCAGGCCATCGGTAAAATGTTCTGCCCGGCCACCGGGCAGAAAATGCAGCAGTCCGCCGCGATATCCTTTCAGTGCGGATGGTTCCATGCTTAATTTTCCGTTTTCATCGCGCTTTCATGCCAGTTACGCAGGGCCAGATCCGACAGCCACACCATCAGGGCAAACAGCAGAATACCGGTTACTGTGATCAGCAGCAGTGCGGCAAACATTTTCGGAATCTGCAGGTTATAACTGGACTGCAGAATCATATACGCCAGTCCGGCTTTGGCGCCGCCGGTGCCGGCAACAAATTCCGCCACCACCGCCCCGATCAGCGCCAGCCCGGAGCTGATACGCAGACCACCAAAAAAATATGGCAGTGCGCCGGGAATACGCAGGCGGATCAGCTCCTGCCAGCGGCTGGCACGGTACATACGGAACATATTCAGCAGATTCGGATCAACGCTGCGCAATCCCAGTGTGGTGTTGGATATGACCGGAAAAACCGCCATGATCACTGCACACACGGTCAGCGCCCAGGTGGTATCGTTGATCCAGATAATAATCAGCGGGGCAATGGCCACAATCGGTGTGACCTGCATCAGAATCGCATACGGGAACAGGCTCATTTCAATCCATTTGCTCTGAATAAACAGCAGCGAGCAGGCAACCCCGAGCAGCACAGAAATCGCAAACGCCAGAAAGGTCACCTGCAGAGTAATCAGCAGTGCCCTGAGCAGGCTTTCCCAGTTATCAATCAGCGCAGAAAAAATCGCCAGTGGTCCGGGCAGCACATACTGCGGCACCTCCAGCGCGGTCACCGCCATCTGCCACAGAGCCAGAAACAACAGGCCGACCGCCACCGGTGCTGCCGCCTGCACAAAGCGTTCGTTTTTCAGCAGTGGTGTTTTCATGCACTGACCTCCCGTCCCATGGTGCTGGCTTTTTCCAGCGACTCCGATACCCGCCGGCAGTAATCGGCAAAACTCTGTGATACACGGAAATCCGGTCCGCGCGGAAAAGGCTCATCAATGCTGATTTCTTCGACAATCCGGCCCGGACGGGCGGCCATCACCACCACCCGGCTGGACAGATAAACCGCCTCGTACACGCTGTGGGTAACAAACACAATGGTCCAGCCATTGTCCTGCCACAGCTGCAGAATATCGTCGTTCAGGCGGTTGCGGGTCATTTCATCCAGCGCCCCGAATGGCTCATCCATCAACAGCAGATTGGGTTCTGTCACCAGCGCCCGGGCAATGGAAGCCCGCATCTGCATACCACCGGACAATTCGCGCGGAAAGGAATCGGCGAAATTACTCAGGCCGACCATGGCCAGTGCCTGATCGATTTTATAGCCCGAGTCTTCCGCCTTAACACTTTCAAGATCCAGCGGCAGACTGACATTTTTACGTACCCTTGCCCAGGGCATCAGCGTCGCATTCTGAAACACAAATGCCAGCTTCCGGCCTTTATCGCCGACCACGTTATAATCCTGCTCCCACCACTTCACCGAGCCGGTGGTCACGTCACCCAGCCCGGCCATAATGCGCAGCAGCGTGCTTTTGCCACAGCCTGATGGACCCAGCAGGCTGACAAATTCGCCCTGGCGGATATCCAGTGTTGCCCCTTGCAGGGCAACGGTGCCATTGGCATAGACTTTATTCACATCGCGGGCCTCAATTACCGGCCGGCGCTTGCCTGCAGTTGTTACAGGTTCAGGGGAAATCATTGTTGGTTCTCCTGCGCGTTCTTATCCGGTGCAGCCCGCAGACTGCACCTTATCGTTATATTGCCGGCTGATGGATTATTTCATCAGCACAGGTTCTTCCGGCAGGAAGTCCAGGCTGTATACGCGGCTGATGTCCACGTCTTTTTCCAGCAGCCCTTCTTTCTGCATCAGGTTATAGAGTACTGACCAACGGGCATCCGTCATGGTACCGATGCCCTCGGTCGCAGCACTGCCACCATTCACCAGCTTGTACTTTTTCAGGGTTTCAATACTGAACGCCAGCTGTTCATCGGTCATTTCCGGATTCGCTTCCCTGATCAGCTTATTGCCTGCTGCCGGATTGCTGAAATAGCTCACCCAGCCTTCCATCGTAGCCTGCACAAAACGCTTCACCACATCCGGGTTTTTAGTGATCATTTTCTGAGTGGTTTCAATGGTTTCGGCATACGGCGGATAGCCAAAATCAGCCATCAGAAAGACGGCCGGCGTGACACCACCCTGCTGGATAGCAAACGGTTCAGAGGTCACATAACCCTGCTGAACAATGCTTTTATCGGCCAGAAACGGCGCCACACTGAAGGTATAAGGCCGCACCATGTCATCGCTGAAACCATACTTGGCTTTCAGCCACGGATAAAAACTGGTGTGCGCAGAGGTAGCGATATAAGTCGGCATTTTTTTATCCGCAATTTCCTGCAGCGATGTCACCCCCGGGTGAGCGATAATAGCCTGCGGGTCTTTCTGAAAGACCGCTGCCACCGTCACCACCGGCAGACCTTCGGAGACCGCTTTCACACTGGACATCGGATAGCCCATCAGCATATCCACACGACCGGCGACCAGCAGCTGCATGCCGTTAACCTGTGGGCCACCCATTTTGATGTCCACATCAAGGCCGTATTTTTCATAAATACCAGTCGCTTTTGCCTGATAGAAACCGCCGTGTTCGGCCTGGGCAAACCAGTTAGTGCCGAAAACAACTTTATCCAGATCCTTTGCCGATGCAGACAGCGAAAAAGCCACCAGTCCCGCGACAACTGCCGCGCCGGTAAAAAGTTTTTTTAATTTCATTATTAACTGCTCCGAGTAGTTTTGAGGAGTTCACTCCACAGGGTTTTCCGCCGCTGACGACTGCCATCCTGTCAGCGGCAAGGAATTTTTTATTACGCTGTTAAAGTTCCGGCGACCATCCGGCCGCAGCGGCCGCCACATCGACGGAAGCCGGTTCGGCTTCAATCTGTGCCGCCAGACGCGCAACCCGGGCTCCCAGAGTTGCGGCAATCTGCAGTTCGTTTTCGTCCACGCCCAGCGTGCCGTCAAAACCGGTTACCGCAGAAGCGCCGTACGGGGAGCCACCTTTGCGCGTACGGATCAGCGCGGATTCGCTGTGCGGCACGCCGCAGACCACCATGCCGTGCTGCATAAAGGGCAGCAGCAGTGACATCAGCGTCATTTCATTACCGGAGTGCATGCCACCGGTGGAGGTAAATACGGCGCCAACCTTGCCGATCAGGGCACCGGCACGCCACAGGGGAGCGGCCTCGTCGATAAAGGCACGCAGCGGGGTACTCATCAGGCCGTAACGGGTGGGGGAACCCCAGATAATGCCGTCCGCCCAGGCCAGATCATCGTTACTGGCCCGGGTGAGGTTGTGATATTCCTGTTGGGCGGCAATAAAATCCGCACGTCCGGTATCCACACTGAACTCAGGTGGTTCAATACTTACCCGGCGCAGACGGACTTCTGCCCCTTCACTCTGCGCACCACGGACAATGGCCTGCGCCAGCGCCAGGGTGGTGCCATAACGTGAATCAACAACAACGGTAACTTTTGCAGTTTTCATCAGATCTCCCAGAATCGAAAGCGGTGGCCCGTAGTGCAGGTCACCGGACATCACATCGCCCGGCGCTGGCTGACACAGTCAGCCAGCACAGGCTTCCGATCTGAGGGCAAGAATCCATTCTCCGGTCCGGCTCTGCCGGACCACTCTCCACTCAGAAATATTATTCAGGCCGGTGCTGTCCGTTTCCCGCCTGAAAAATGCTTATTTTTGATCAGAAAAATTCGCGTTAATGCGTTGTAACAGATAATCACGGGCACTGATCGGCTCATATTTTTTTTCCGGCCCCTGAATCATCTGATCTTTATTCGCCTGGCAGAAAAATGCCATGCTGTAACGCGGGCCGGCCGGTTCTTCCGGCTTCGGCATACGTACCCTGTGCAAAGTGGACAACAGCCTGTCATCACTCCAGCGCATCAGCATATCGCCGATATTGCAGGTCACGACGCCATTTTTCGGCACCACACTGGTCCACTCCTGCGAACCATCCGCCGCTTCCTTACCCGGGCAGACCTGCAGCCCACCCTGACCTTCTTTCTGAAACACCATGGTCAGACAGTCGAAGTCGGTATGGGCACCGGCACGCCAGATACCCGGTTCTGCTTTTACATCATCCCCCAGCGGCAGGTAATGCAGCAGACGCAGTGTGCTCTGATATTCTGCCGATGAACGGTCATGGGCTTTGGTGAAAAAGTCACGCTCAAAACCCAGTTTTTCAGCAAAGCAGGACAGTACCTTCATTCCCAGCTGCCAGGCGCGGTATTCAAAATCCAGTACGATACGCTGAAATTCCGGCACCACCGTCTGGTTCGGCCACAGACCATCCATATGCGGCAGGGTAATCTGATAGGATTCTTTCTGGTCAGCCGTACCGGTGGACGGACGCACCTGGGCTTTGAATTCCCAGCCGGCATTCAGGCCATCTTTTAACGGATAGGCTCCCTTGGCGCTGTTTTGCAGGGCAAAAAAACGTTCCGATGCATCAAATGCCGTCAGAATATCCGCCGTGGGAATACCGTGATTGATTAACTGAAAAAAGCCGATTTCGGTGGCGGCAAACCACAACTGATCTTTGATTTCTTCGCGCCGCTGATCAAAGTCACTCAGATCAATCACCGGGATTTCGCGCAGATTATTTTCTCCGCCTTCGCCCCCGATGGTGCTCTCAAAATTCAGTTCTTTTAAGCCGTATGTTGTTTGTTTGCTCATGGGATTCTCCAAGACAATAATGTGGTCTTTGGAGCAATGCCTGGCGGATGACCGCCTGCCGCTTCTACTCCCTTCGGGCAGCCGGCAGATGTCAGGACAGCAGAATACAGTTACGGTTATTGTTCAATAACACCTGCCATCGTCACGAACTGCCACCTCCTGCCGTAACAGGGGCTGCCAGCTCCGTGAGCAATGACCCGGACCGTCTGACGGCGCTGACTGCTTCTACTCATGGAGGTGATACCTTTCGGGTATCTGCAGCAGAAGTAGCAACCCCTGTGCCAGCTGAAGTAAACGCCATGACAGCGCACTTTGCGGCCGGCAGCTGCCCGGCAGAAACGCAGACTGTGCACCAAAACGGTTCCCGTAAAACCGCCCAGGCACAAATCCTGACCACATGGACAGGTGGAAAACCCGCAGCGGCCGTCTGTTTATCCAGTTGGACGGTTTTTTGCTTATCCTTTTACGGATCCCGGTGGCGGGGTTCAGCGCAGACTCCCTGCCACGCAGGGGTATAAAGAAAGAAGAGTAGAAGCGGTCAGGACTCAGGTCCGGGACATTGCTCTTAGGGGGCATCTCACTACTCTCATACAGTGCGGGTGCTGCCTGACGTTAAGGAGCATCCATGCACTATCTCATTCAGAATGCCCGGGCGGTATTCAGCGACACCCCTGATATCACCGATATCCGTATCCGCGATGGCCTGATCAGTGAACTGGGCAGCGGTCTCATCCCGGCGGCCGATGAAACGCCCATTGATGCCAGTGGCTGTGTGATTTACCCGGGTATGGTGAACACCCACCATCATTTATTTCAGTCCGTTCTGAAAGGTATTCCTGAGGGCCTGAACCACGGTCTGGATGACTGGCTGGCGTCAGTCCCCTTCCGCTTCTGGCCCAGCATTTCTCCGGAGCTGATGTACCACAGCGCCCGCCTCGGCCTGTATGAACTGCTGCGCTCCGGTGCCACCACCTGTGCCGACCATCATTATCTTTATCACGCCGCTTCTACTCCGGAAACGGAAGACGCGGTCTGGCAGGCAGCGGACGAACTGGGTATCCGGCTGGTACTGTGCCGCGGCAGCACCACCACCAAAGGCTCTCACCGCGGTATGAAAAACGCCACCATTGAGCCCGAGTCCATCGACCAGATCATCAGCCGTATGGACGCCAGCCGGACGCGCTACCATCAGAACGGCGGTATGGCGATGCGGAAACTGGTGGTCGCACCGACCAGCTTTATTCATTCCTCCACCGAAGACGACCTGAAAGCCTGCGCCGAATACGCCCGCAGTCAGAACTTAAAACTGCATTCACATTTACTGGAAGTGGAATTCGACGAAATTGCGTCGCAAAAGAATTTCGGTATGCGCGCCATTGATTACGCCGAAAAATGCAACTGGCTCGGCGATGATGTGTGGTTCGCCCACCTGGTGTGGTCTGACGATTATGTGATTAAAAAGCTGGCCGAAAGCGGCACCGGCATCGCCCACTGCCCGACTTCCAACTGCCGCCTCGGCAGCGGTATCGCACCGGCGCTGGATATGCAGGCCGCTGGCATGAAGATCACCCTTGGCGTTGATGGCTCAGCATCGGCAGAATCCGGTTCCATGATTCAGGAAGCCAACCTGGCCTGGCTGATTCACCGTGCCGCGAAGAAAAATGCCGAAGCCACCACTGCCGGCATGACCATTGACTGGGCAACAAAGAATGGCGCGGAGCTGCTGGGCTTAACCGGTACCGGTGAAATCAAAGTCGGTAAGGCTGCCGATATTGTACTGTACAACACTGATAAACCGCGCTTCGCCGGTGTGCACGCGCAACTGGAGGCACCTCTGTTATGTGGTGAACCGGTAGAAATTAAATACAGCTTTATTCAGGGCAAACCAGTGGTGGAAAATGGCTGCGTAAAAGGGCTGGATGAAGAAGAACTGGTGGCCAATGTGCAGCAGGGCGTGGCAGAGCTGCTGGCAAAAGTCCGCTGATAGCGGCTTAACCGCGAAGCTTCCGCTGTCAGCCCGGAACCTTCGCGGATCAAACCCTATCTGCCAATGTCATCTTTACAGCGGGCAGAAACCGGTCAGTTAAAGTTAATAAAATCAAAGCGGTTGAATTTTTTATAGGTATCACAGCCCAGCAGCAACATGACAAAGTCGATGGCTTTTTCTGTGGTGTGGAAGGTAAATTCACCGTAATTAGGATCAAAAACAATGCTGTCAACCGACAGCAGACCGCCACTGTTTTCACTGGTACCCAGCTGCAGGGCAATTGCGTGCCCCTCGATTCCACGGTTATTCTGCTGGTCGTATTCCTTAATCACAAACAACAGATGGGCATTGGTAAAAGCCACCGTAACCGCTTTCAGCATGTGCAGGCTTCTGTTTTTTTGCGTGCGGCCGATCGGATGAACACTCTGATTCTTCATCCATTCCAGCGCCTTGTCCTGATTGCCGCGCATTTTCGGCCCGATTACTCCGGCACACTCGGTCACATAGTTGTTCAGCATGGGCGTATTCAGTTCCGAGAAATATTTATCCGATTTTTTCGCCAGAACAATCCATTGACAGGACAGTGGAAGGCAGAGACCAAAACCCAGCGCTGCATTGCTGAGTACACCGGTTGCCGACTGATCGAAGCGCCAGTAATCGGTCCAGCCCATCAGGTCCTGATTTTCATAATCTGCTCTGCTGAGCCCCATAACTGTCTCCTTTTCTGTTGGCCATCAAAGCCATCACTATCAGAGGAAATCCGCTGCCGGAATACCCGACGAATGTCAGGTATTCCTCCACAGAGCAGGTCTGCCGTGCGGCAGAAACCACCCGATCAGACAGCAATAGAGGTTATGTCGGTAAATATCTTATAAAAAAGAACCAGACATCACGGAAAACCGAGAAAAGCCGGCGCAGAATCCACTGTTCCGGCCGGGGTACAGGCCAACATCAGTGGCCGGCAAAATCCAGCGAATAAACCTGACGGATATCCACATCCTTTGCCAGCAGACCCGCCGCGGTCATAAAGTCATACAATTCCTGCCAGCGTGCATGGGTCATGACACCGGGACCATGCTGTGCAGCATCGCCGCCAAGCACAATACCGTATTCCTTCAGGGTGTTTACGCCAAAGGCCAGCTGCTCATCCGTCATCTGCGGATTATCCTGCTTAATCAGGGCATTGCCTGCCTGCGGATTATTCAGATAGCGGATCCAGCCCTGCATGGATGCTTCAACAAAACGCCGCACGACATCCGGTTTTTCTGCCAGCAGACGACGGCTGGTTTCAATGGTTTCGGCATAGGGCGGATATCCCTCATCCGCCAGCAGGAACAGCGCGGGTGTTACCCCGGCCTGCCGGATGGCAAAAGGCTCAGAGGTCACCAGCCCCTGCTGGGCGGAACGGGGATTAACCAGAAACGGAGTGACGCTGAAATTATAAGGCCGGCTCATACTGTCGCGGAAACCAAACCGCTTTTTCAGCCAGGGGAAATAGCTGCTAGCGGCGGACGGTGAGCGGTAAAAGTCGAGTTTTTCTGCCGCGATTTCCTGCAGGCTGTGAATCCCCGGATGAGCAATCACCACCACCGGGTCTTTCTGAAACGTCGCCGCCACCGCGACCACAGGTACACCTTCTGCCACCGCATGCACCGTACTCATGGGTACGCCCATCAGAAAGTCGGTTTTACCGGCCGCCAGCAGCTGCAGACCATTGACCTGCGGCCCACCCATTCTGATGTCCACGTCGAGCCCGTAGTGAGCATAAATACCGCTGGCTTTGGCCTGATAAAAACCACCGTGTTCAGCCTGGGCGTACCAGTTGGTGGTAAAGGTCACCTTTTCCGCTGCCTGCAGTGCGCTACTGGCCGCCAGCAGCAGCCATAACGTCAGGCAGGTTATTATCTTATGCATGATCAGAGTTCCGGACAGCAGTCTGCGCCCGGCCAGTGTGTCAGAGGCTCAGAATTGAAACCAGTACGGCAGCCAACAACCGCCGCGCAATGGCGGCAAACGATCAGGCCGTTTCTGCTGCCAGCACCGCCGCCATTTTATCCAGCAGCTCCCGCCGCCGTACCGGTTTGGTGATCACATCATTCATGCCGGCACGGGTAAACTCTGCCATCTCCTGACTCATCACATCTGCGGTCAGGCCGATCACCGGGATTTTTTCCCACGCCGGCGATAACCGGCGCAGCGCACGTGTGCATTCCAGCCCGTCCATCACCGGCATATGCCAGTCCATCAGCACCAGATCAAAGGTCTGCTGCGTACAGAGTTTCAGTGCCTGGCGGCCGTTGGCGGCCACCTGTACCGCCAGCCCGGCATTACCCAGCATCTGCTCCATCACAATCTGATTGGTGGTGTTGTCTTCCACCAGCAGGACTTTCAGCCCGGCCAGCCCCCGCCCAGCCGGCGCGGCTGCCGCTGGCACTGCGCTCCCGGTCGCCGCCGTAAACGGCAATGAAAAGGCAAACACCGAACCTTCCCCGGCAACACTGCGGACGCTGATGCGGCCGCCCATTTTTTCAGTCAGATATTTACTGATCGCCAGACCCAGCCCGGTACCTTCATAGTGACGGGTAGTGGAATCATCTATCTGACTGAACGGCAGGAACAGGCGTTCGAGGTCATCCTCGCGGATGCCGATGCCGGTATCCGTCACGCTGAAATTGAGTATGGTCACACCATTATTGGCCGCCGCTTTTTCAATATGAATATGAACCGCACCGTGAGCGGTAAATTTAATCGCATTCGCCGTCAGGTTGAGCAGCACCTGCTTCAGCCGTCCGGCATCCCCATGCAGCCGTGCCGGCAGGTCATGTTCCTGCGTGATGCGGAAATCGAGCTGTTTTTTCACCGCTGCCGGACGCAGCAGCATACTGACATCGCGGCAGACCTCCTGCAGGGAAAAGTCTTTATTTTCCAGCCGCAGGGCGCCGGCATCCATTTTGGCGTATTCGAGAATGTCACTGGTCAGGCGGGTCAGGGCTTCGGCCGAGCGGCGGATCAGCTGACAGAGTTCATGCTGTTCCGGCTGCGCGCTGATTTCATCCAGCAGCTCAGCCGCCGACTGGATACCATTCAGCGGTGTGCGCATTTCATGGCTCATGTTCGCCAGAAAGGTGGTTTTCACCTGATCGGCTTTTTCTGCCTCACGGGCCGCCTTTTCTGCCCGCGCCTGGGCCTGTTTCAATGGCGTGATATTGCGTGAAATACCGAAAATAAACGCCACCTGCCGCTGTTCATCAAACACCGGGGAGAGCATGGTGCTCCAGTAACACTGACTGCCGTCAGCGCTGGTCAGCTGCTCGGTTTCTTCATACTGCTGTGGCTCACCACTGGCAACGCAACGGTCATAATTCGGTACCACCAGCTCATACAGGGCCGGAGGCAGGGCTTCCTTCAGAGCTTTACCGTGCATATCCGCATGGTTGAGATCCACGGCCTGCTGCTGCGCATGATTGGTGCTGACAATGTAATAGTCATCGTCCGCGACACGCAGCAAAAACATATTATCGGGAGAGTTCTTCCATAACTCACTAAACAGGCCGGACTGAATATCCGGCTGATCATGCTCACTCATGACGGTTCCTATCAAGCCTGCGCTGGTTGCAGCCGGGTATGCCGGCGCGGCTGTCTGTTCCACTGACAGCACCTTATCGTTATCAGCAGGCCGACCCGGAGGCATGGCCTGTTCAGCCCGGTATTTTGCACATCAGGCCAGTTTTATGAAGACAGAGTGTATCAGTATCGCCACCCTGGCACAGAGCAACTGTCACGGACGGCCATGGCAGATATGCCCAAAAATGGTAAAGCGACAAACTAAGCACACCCTGTACAGCCAATGGCGCATCCTGACACAGGCCAGATCAGCGGCGCAGATAGCGCCACCAGCGGCCAATATTGAGCAAGCTCATCAGCGAGGCCGCTACATAGGTCAGGGCGGCGGCCGTCAGAATCCGGCGCGCATGTTTCATATCCCGGGCATCCAGATACCCGCCCTGTTCCAGCAGGGGCAGTGCTTTACCGAAACTGGCATCCCATTCCACCGGCAGAGTCACCAGATGCACCAGCGTGCCGATCAGCATGGCACCAACCGCAATCAGCAGTGACAAACGTGAGGCCCCCGGCGCCGTTGCCGCCAGCAGTGGTGCCAGAACCAGCGCCAGCGGAGCAATTCGCTGCATCCACAGCGCCAGCAACGCCAGACCGGTACGGCTGCTGAACAGGGTTTCACCGCGGGCGTGCTGCAGGGCATGGCCAACTTCATGCGCGGCCACCACCACGGCAGTCAGACTGCGACCGTTGAGTTTGTCTTCGCTCAGCCGTACCGCTCTGGCACCGGGATCGTAATGATCGCCCATGACGGTAGCCTCAACAGCCACGTCTTCCAGCCCCAGCTTATGCAGCAGATGGCGCGCCATATCCCCCCCTGTACCGGGATAATCCGCGCGCTCGCCGCTGTGTTTGCGCAGCACCTGTTTTACCCACCAGCCGGGCAGCATCAGTAATGCCAGCACCGCCAGCAGTAACAGCCATATCATGTGACAATTCCTGCAATTGTGAATGCGACCTTATACTATGACAGCCCGGCCTGCAGACCGAATACGTATATGGCACAGTTTTTCTTCTCTCCGGGACAATATGACGCCTGCTTTGCCTGACATCCTATTAGGCAGCGCGGGCGTTCACTGTTAGAATACGCGCCCTGTTTTGCCCCTGGAGTACTCCCCTTGAGTATCAAGTTCATCGCCTCATCAAAACTGCCGACGCCGTTTGGCGTGTTTACCATGCATGGCTTTGAAGACACAGAGACCGGCAAGGAACATGTGGCGCTGACCATGGGTGATGTGGACAGCGGTGAACCCGTGCTCGCCCGTGCCCATTCTGAATGTCTGACCGGCGATGCTCTGTACAGCATGCGCTGTGACTGCGGCTATCAGCTGGAAGCGGCGCTGCGTTCAGTCGCCGAAGCCGGCCGTGGCGTGCTCCTCTATCTGCGTCAGGAAGGCCGGGGCATCGGTCTGCTGAACAAGATCCGCGCCTACAACCTGCAGGATCAGGGTGCCGATACCGTGGAAGCCAATGAGCGTCTGGGTTTTGCCGCCGATATGCGCGATTACAGTATGTGCCGGCCGATGCTGGATCATCTGGGCATTCACGCTATCCGCCTGATGACCAATAATCCACGTAAAGTGAAAGCACTGAGCGATGCCGGGGTAGATGTGGTTGAACGGGTACCATTGCAGGTTGGCCGCAACCCGTACAATGATCATTATCTGCGTACCAAGGCCAGCAAGCTGGGCCATTTCCTGCCACTGGATCTGCCGCCGCAGGGGCTGCCGACCCACCAGGACGACGAGCCGGAAACCTTCTGAGCCGTTACCGCTCAGCCCGCTTCCCGGCGTACATGCAGACGGATATCGTGCCCTTCAAACTGACGGCGCATGGCCTGTAACTTGGTCACATGACGCTCGGTGAGGCAGGTTCCCTCGGACAGCAGTACCACACCGGCCGGACTGACCAGGTTTCCGGCCAGGATCATACCGACACGGGCTTCTTCGATCGGAATCCGCTCCATATTCGGCACCACACCTTCGCTGAAATCTTCCAGCACATCCATAAAGATATCCACCAGCTCGCGGTCATAACGCTGGCCAGCCATTTTCAGCAGGTAAGCCCGGGCTGATTCCTCATCCAGCGTCTCACCGAGAAAATTATGCTCACGCTGTACTTCCACATAATCATTCACAATGCGCAGGATGCGGGCTTCTTTCGGGATAGCGTCACCGGATAACTTATCCGGAAATCCTTTGCCGTTATACAGCTCCATATGTGAGCGGATAATGCTGGAAGCGTTCTGCAGGGGTTCCAGCAGCATCAGGGTTGTCTGGCCGTTGATGGTGAAGCGCGCGTACTCCTGTTTTTCACTCTGACTCATCTGCGCGATGGCCTTGCTCAGCACTGTATCCGGCAGCGATACCTTACCGATGTTGCGCAGCAGCGCAGCGTAATACACGTCCTGAATCTGCTGACCTTCCAGGCCGGAAAATTCAGCAAATTCTTTTGCCAGCCGCGCAATCCGTTCTGAGCTGTCTTTCTCCTCACCGTTACGGCGCTCCATGATGCTGACGAGAATATGCACCATGCTGTTGAATTCCTGCCGCAGGTTACGGTAGGCATCCGTCAGACGGGCTTCCGCCTCCCCCACCTGATCGGATTTTTGCTGATACTTGTTCTGCAGTTCACGGTTCAGCCGCGCCAGTTCTTCATTCTGCTCCACGATATGAGCATTCAGGCGTTCGTTGGCCGAGCGCAGATCACGGGTATCTATGGCTTCGGCCACCACCCCGCGCAACTGGTCGTTATCCCAGGGTTTGGAGATATAGCGGTAAATATTGCCTTCGTTCACGGCTTTGATCGCCGACTCCAGATCGGAATAACCGGTCAGCAGGATACGGATCATGTCCGGATACTGCTCAAAGCAGCTTTTCAGCAGTTCCGCCCCGGACATGCCGGGCATACGCATATCCGAAATAATCAGATCAAAAGAATCCGTCTTCAGCTGTTCCAGTGCCGCCGCACCGCTGGTGTGGGTGACCACATCGTACTGCCGGTGAAACAGGCGTCTGAGGGCCTGCAGCACGGCTTCTTCATCATCCACTATCAGCAGACGGCCGTGTTTTTCCCGTGGCTGTTCGATATAACCTTCACTCAGCATTGTGTTGATCTCCTGCTGTCGGCGATTGAGGTTGCAGAGGTAAACGGATGGTAAAACAGGTTCCGCTGCCCGGCCGGGTATCGAGCTCAATATGCCCCTGATGCTCCTCTATTAACTGATAGCACAAAGCCAGCCCCATGCCCGTTCCCTGACCTGCGTCTTTCGTAGTAAAAAACGGCTCAAACACCCGGCTGGCGGTGGCTTCCTCCATCCCCGGCCCATCATCACAGATACGGATTTCGAGCCAGTCGGCCTGCACACTCTGGGTCAGTCGTATGCAGCCCGGGCGGTCACCGATCGCCTGAATGGCATTCACCAGAATATTCAGCACCACCTGCCCGATCTGCGAGCCGTTGCAGTACACAGGCGGCAGCGCTATCAGCTCGGCAATCAGCTTGATATTGCTCTTCAGACGGCTGCGGGCAATATTGATGATACTGGTCAGATCACGGTTCAGATCCGTCATCTGCCGTTCGATAGTGCCCTCACGGCTGAGCTTGCGCATATCGCGCACGATATGACTGACCCGTTCAATGCCATCGGTTATTTCCGTAATGCGCTCCGGCACTGACGCCATGGCTTCCGGGATTTCCAGTTCCTGATAATCCTGCAGCAGACGGCGGTAAAACACGGATGAGGTATCGAGCTGGCCGGAGTTCTTATCCAGCCGGCGGATAAACTCCGTCAGGTCCTGAACATCTTCTTTCAGGCTGTTGAGATTACTCAGGCTGTAGGCCACCGGGTTGTTGATCTCATGGGCGATACCGGCGGAGATTTCACCCAGTGCCGCCAGCCGCTCCGACAGTGCCATACGCGCCCGCGCCTGCTCCAGATCGCTGTTCAGCCCCTTCACCTGCTCAGTGCGGTGACGCAGCAGACGGGTACGCAACTCATTGGCGTAACGCTGCTGCTCCAGATCGCGGTGACTCTGCTCCAGTGCGCGCTGCAGGCGGTGACGATGAAAGTACTGGCGCCACAGCCAGAACAGCAGAAGAAATTCCGACAGCGCCACCAGCGCGGCCATCATCGCCGCCGTCAGCGGCTGGCGGAACAGGCCCGTGATCTCGTGGTCGCTGAGATAGAGGGTGAACTGCGGCAGAATAAAATCCGGGAACAGCCTTGCCCCTTGCAGCGGCGCCGTTCCGCCATCATTCAGCACATGCCCCTGCCAGCTGATTTGCAGCGGCAGTACACCAAAACCAAGATCGGCCGTCATCTGCTGCAGCCAGGCCACAACGTCCAGCCGCACCGCCAGACGCACCTGACTGTCCGGCTGCATACCGATGTCGAACAGCATCCCCGGCAGCCGTTCCGTAGTGGTCGCCTGTTGACCGTCGCTGATGAATGCCACCCGGCTGTCGAGTTCTTCCAGACCCAGCACAATCAGCCAGTCACCATCGCCGGCGAGTTCGCCGGCAGAGGCGGCGGTTTCCAGATACAGGCCAATGGGCGCACTGCGTTCAAGCGCGCGCAGATCGGCTGCAGTGCCCCCCTGCTGCAGCAGCATGCGTACATCGGTCAGCAACAGGTAATATTCCCGCAGGGCACGGGTATAGACCCGCTCCAGCAGATGATCGGTAATGTCCTGTACCCGCGCATTTTCATAACGCAGGACGCCGTCATACACCGCACCTGCGGTGCCGGCCACAATCAGAATAATAATCAGCAGATAACGTCGCAATCCGTACTCCGTACCGGACAGATGCCGGCAGATCAGAGCTTATCTGTTCAGTAAAGCACTGATCCGGAGATACGCAGACAAATCAGAAGGGAAAATGGGGCAAAAAACGCCGTCCGGGCTCAGCTGCGCCCGGCTTTATCTGTGCTCAGGGTAACCGATAAACGCTGCTGCACCGCCGCCAGAATACCGGCCGCATCCAGCCCGGTTTCCGCCAGCTGCTGCACTGGTGAAGCGTGTTCGATGTAATGATCGGGCAGACCCAGCATCTGCACCGGCAGCTGAATATCCGCCCGGCAGAGGGATTCCAGTACCGCACTGCCGGCACCGCCCATTACGGCGTTTTCTTCCACCGTGACCAGCAGGTCATGGCTCAGCGCCAGCTCAGCCACCAGCTCATCATCCAGCGGTTTGACGAAGCGCATATCCGCCACGGTGGCATCCAGCGTTACTGCCGCTTCCAGCGCCGCCGCCAGCGGTGCACCGAACACCAGCAGCGCCACTTTCTTTGTTCCGCCAGTCTGGCTGCAGCGCCGGCGTACCACACCTTTGCCCAGCGCCAGCGCCTGCATCTCCACCTGTGGCTCAACACCCGTGCCACTGCCGCGCGGATAACGCACCGCCGCCGGACCACAGTGCTGATAGCCGGTGTAAAGCATCTGCCGGCATTCGTTTTCATCGGACGGTGCCATCACCACCATATTGGGGATACAGCGCAGATAACTCAGATCATAGGCGCCGTGATGGGTCGGACCGTCTTCTCCGACCAGGCCAGCGCGGTCGATGGCGAACAGCACATCCAGATTCTGCAGTGCCACATCGTGAATCAGCTGATCGTAGCCGCGCTGCAGGAAGGTCGAATAAATCGCCACCACCGGCTTGGCGCCGTCACAGGCCAGGCCTGCGGCCAGTGTGACCGCATGCTGTTCGGCAATGGCCACATCAAAGTAACGCTGCGGGTATTCTTCCGAGAAACGGATCAGATCAGAACCTTCACGCATCGCCGGCGTAATGCCCATCAGGCGCTCATCCGCGGCGGCCATATCGCACAGCCAGTTACCGAAGACATTGGAATAGGTTGGCTGCTTCACGGCTGCCGGAGCCACGCCCTGCTTTTTCAGCGCGTGGTATTTCACCGGATCATTTTCTGCCGGCTCAAAGCCTTTGCCTTTGCGCGTCACCACATGCAGGAAACGCGGGCCTTTGAGTTTTTTCAGGTTCTGCAGCGTGGTAACCAGTTCATCCAGGTCGTGGCCGTCGATAGGACCGTAATAGTTAAAGCCCAGTTCTTCGAACAGGGTACCCGGCGCCACCATGCCTTTCATATGTTCTTCAGTACGGCGGGCAAACTCCCACGCCGCGGGAATTTTTTCCAGTACACGTTTGCTGCCGGCACGCAGTGCCGAATAGGTGCGGCTGGACCAGATACGGGTGAAGTATTTATTCAGCGCACTGACGTTGTTGGAGATCGACATATCGTTGTCGTTGAGAATCACCAGCATGTCGGCTTTTTCATGACCGGCATGATCCAGTGCTTCAAAGGCCATCCCCGCGGTCATGGCGCCATCGCCGATGACGGCAATGGTCTCACGTTCTTTGCCCTGCGCCCGGGCTGCCAGCGCCATGCCCAGCGCAGCACCAATGGAGGTACTGGAATGGCCGACGCCGAAGGTATCGTATTCGCTTTCGGAACGCAGCGGGAATGCTGCCGGCCCTTCTTTGCTGCGGATCAGCGGCATCTGTTCGCGACGGCCGGTGAGGATTTTATGCGGATAGGCCTGGTGACCCACATCCCACACCAGACGGTCCTCCGGCGTATTGAACACATAATGCAGGGCGGCCGTCAGCTCAACCACCCCCAGACCGGCGCCGAAATGGCCACCGGACTGCCCCACGCTCCAGACCAGAAACTCACGCAGCTCAGCGCACAGCAGCGGCAACTGCTCAGCGTCCAGCTCACGCAGCTCTGCCGGGGAGTTCATGCTGTCCAGCAGCGGCGTGGGGGGGCGGGAAGCCGGAATTTCGGTCAGTGTCATCAGCTACTTCAGCGCGGTGGCGTTGGATAATGTGCCGGGCCTGTTATCGGACAGCCCTTGTAAAAGGGGTGCCATTCTACCGGCAGTTGGCGCTGATGAGTAGCACTGTGACAGGCACGACACAGGAACAGCACCGCCATCAGTGGTCGCGGCTGATGATGTAATCGGCCAGCCCGGCCAGTACGGAGGTATCGCCGGCGACCTTCTGCAACGCCAGCTGAGCATCACAGATCAGCTCCTGCGCTTTGCTGCGTGCACCATCCAGCCCCAGCAGCGCCGGATAGGTCGGCTTATTCAGCGCCAGGTCAGCCCCCTGATGCTTGCCCAGCGTGGCGGTATCACCCTCAATATCGAGAATGTCATCCCACACCTGAAAAGCCAGGCCGATGGCATCGGCATAGGCCCGCAATGCCTGCTCCGTCACCGCATCCACCTGTTCACAGACCGCAGCGGCCCCCATCCGGACCGCGACCCGGATCAGCGCTCCGGTTTTGTGGCGGTGCATATTTTCCAGTTCGTTCAGGCTCATGCTCTTGCCGACATGGCCAAGATCAATGCTCTGGCCGGCGATCATGCCGGCACCGCCGGCGGCCTGCGCCAGCAGACGGATCAGCTGCAGCCGCTGGGCATCGCTCTGATGTGGCGCCCTGGCCAGCACCTCAAACGCCGCGGTCAGCAGCCCGTCACCGGCAAGAATCGCGGTGGCTTCGTCAAAAGCAATATGACAGGTCGGTTTGCCACGGCGCAGATCGTCATTGTCCATCGCCGGCAGGTCATCGTGCACCAGGCTGTAGCTGTGGATCATTTCCAGCGCCACCGCCGCACAATCCGCCTGCTCACGGCTGCCGCCCAGCGCTTCCGCCGTGGCATAGATGAGGAACGGACGCAGACGTTTACCGCCGTTGAGAACGCCATAAGTCATGGCTTCGGCCAGACGCGCATCGGCCAGACCGAGTCCGGCAAGCTGCTGCTGCAGCTGCGCTTCAACCCGCTGCTGCACCGCCAGCAGAGCATCACGCATACTTATTCCCCACCCTCAAAAGGCTGTTCCACGCTGCTGCCGTTCTGTTCCAGCAGCAGCTTCACACGCTGCTCAGCTGACGTCAGCGCCTGCTGACACTGGCGCGTCAGCTTAATGCCCTGTTCAAAGGCACGCAGGGAATCTTCCAGCGACAGCTCGCCGCTCTCCATCTGTACCACCAGTTTTTCCAGCTCACCCAGTGCCGTTTCAAAGGCAAAAGGAGGGGTCGTTTCTTTTGTCATAACAGCCATCCGCTCTGAGAGCGGCAACACTAAACCCTGGACCTGACAGGGTCAAGGCAGCCACAGCCTGCAACCACCTGCGGGTAAACAACAAATTCGTCAATGCTGAGGAAGAATATAAATGTTTGACTAAACTCAGAGGCAGACAGTGATTTTGTGCGCAAGGAGCCAGTGTGGATCTCGCATCGTTAGTTGGTCTGGTCGGTGCCTTTGGTATTGTTGCCATGGCCATGGTTCTGGGCGGTGACCTCGGTATGTTCTTCAACGTACCGTCCGTCCTGATCGTGATTGTCGGCAGCTTATTTGCAGTCATGATGAAATTTGAACTGGGCCAGTTTATCGGCGCCATCAAAGTGGCCGCCAAGGCCTTCTCATTCAAGCTCAGCAAGCCTGAAGCCATCATTGAAGAAGTGGTTGAACTGGCCGGCATGGCGCGTAAAGGCGGCCTGCTGTCACTGGAAGGCAAGGAAGTGAGCGACGATTTTCTCGCCAAAGGCATCCAGCTGCTGGTCGACGGCCATGACCCTGACGTGGTTCGCACCCTGATGAGCAAAGAGCTGCGTCAGGCCAGCGAGCGCCACGACATCGGCATATCAATCTTCAAGGCCATCGGTGACGTTGCCCCGGCAATGGGTATGATCGGTACCCTGATCGGTCTGGTGGCCATGCTGGCCAATATGGACGACCCGAAAACCATTGGTCCGGCCATGGCAGTGGCCCTGTTGACCACCCTCTACGGCGCCATGATGGCGACCATGTTCGCTCTGCCGGTCAGCGATAAGCTGACCCTGCGCAAAGAAGAAGAAGACCGCCTCAAACGCATGATTATTGATGCCCTGCTGGCCATTCAGAGCGGCCAGAACCCCCGTATTATCGAATCCATGCTGCAGGCCTACATTCAGGAAGGCAAACGCACTGTGTCAGGTGAATAACGATGGCCGCGGAAGAAGAACAGGAATGTCCCGCCTGTCCGGCGGTACCAGGATGGCTGGCAACCTTTGCCGACCTGATGTCGCTGCTGATGTGCTTCTTTGTGCTGCTGCTGTCGTTTTCCGAGATGGAAGCCATTAAGTTCAAGCGTCTGGCCGGTGAGCTGCGCAACGCCTTTGGTGTACAGACAGTGGTTAACGTCAGTGACCCACCGAAAGGCACCAGTGTGATTGCCCGCCATTTCAGCCCGTCCATTCCCGAACCGACCCCGATCAACGAGGTGCGGCAGAAAACCAGTGACATTACCAAGAGCTCACTGGAGGTTCTGTGTCAGGACGAGGTAACCCAGCAGGAGGAGCGCCAGGGCGATCAGGGGCAGGTCACGCGCGAAATTGTGCTGCCACAGAACGACATCGAAAATAAGAAAACCGAAGAAAAAGCGATGGAAATGGCATCCAAGCTGGAAGATGAAATCGCTCAGGGTCAGGTCGAGATCGAAACCGTCGGCAAGAAAATTATTATCCGCATCCAGCAACGTGGCGCTTTCGGATCCGGCTCGGATTATATTGAGGATAAATTCCTGCCGGTGATCGACAAAATCCGCGAGCTGCTGGTTACGATTCCCGGCCGTATTTCGGTGGAAGGTCATACCGACAACATTCCGGTGGCCGGCGGTCCTTTCCGTTCCAACTGGACCTTATCGGCAGCCCGCGCGGCGGCGTTTGCTGAAGAACTGTTTGTTGCCCCGGAAATGAATGAAAGCCGCTTCCAGATCGTCGGCCATGCCGACACCCAGCCACTGGTGCCCAACGACACCCCGGAAGGGCGTGAGCGTAACCGCCGGGTCGAAATCGTTATCCTGCGCTCACGCGAAGGCGACGATGACGAAGTGCCGGAAATTCAGCCGGATGATGAACGCGTGGAAGATGCCGTCAATGCCCGGCCGGAAGACTTTGAACTCCGGCCCAACGAGATTTTCTGATCAGGATCACAGCGAATGGAAGAAAGACGCCGTTTTTTCAGGCTTGATGATGAAGTGGTGATGGATTTTCAGGCCATCAGCAGCGAAGAATTTGCGCACTGGAAAGAACATCAGACGCTGCAGAAAAGTGAACTGCAGGAGCTGGAAAAAGAAATCGGTATTCTGATTCATCAGCTCAGGTCTTCACACCCTGCTGTCGGTCAGGTGATCGAATTATTCAACCGTAAAATCAATCTGCTGCACGGCCACGGCGATCAGCAGGCACAGCTGAATCTGTCGGCGGCAGAAGCCCGGGTGCGGGTCAACCTGAGCGCCTGCGGTATGTCGTTCACCACCAGCGAAGATCTGAGCAAGCAAACCCACCTGCTGTTTGACCTGCAGCTCAAACCGTCCAACGCCATGCTGACACTGGCCGGCACCATCGTCTCGGTGGAAAAAACGCACACGGTAGGTGATACCTATCTGGTGCGGGTCAATTTTGAAGGCCTGAAAGAAACCGAGCAGGAGCTGCTGATCCAGCATCTGTTCCAGCTGCAGAGCCGTACCCTGCGCCAGCAGCGCGACCAGTAAGGCCATTATTCCCCGCCGGTCTTTTTGCTATCATCCGCATTTTCCCGTCAGACGGATGATGTTATGAGCTCAGGCCCGCGCACCTACACCCCGCAGCCACTGCAGACCGGCAGCCGAATTAACCTCGACAGTCAGTCCGCAGCGCATCTGCTGCGCGTGCTGCGTATGACCGACGGCGACCGCCTGCGTCTGTTTAATGGCGACGGCAATGAGTACGCCGCCGTGTTGTGTGACGTCCACAAAAAAGGCGCCGCGGCAGAAGTGCGTGAGCGGCTGCGCAGCGACGCTGAATTATCCCCTCAGATGCATCTGGGGCAGGTGGTATCCAAAGGCGACCGCATGGACTTCACCATTCAGAAAGCCACCGAACTGGGCATCAGCGCGATTACGCCATTGTGGAGTGAACGCTGCGAAGTACGTCTGAAAGGGGAACGGCTGGAGAAAAAAATGGAGCACTGGCAGAAAGTAGCCATCAGTGCCTGTGAACAGTGCGGCCGCAACCGTATCCCGCAGATTCACCAGCCGCTGCACTTCAGTGAGTGGGCTGCGCAGAGCAGCAGCGGGCTGAAATTTATTCTGCATCCGCGCGATCAGAAACCGCTGCGCGCTTACCCCACCCCGGCTGCGGTGGCCCTGCTGGTTGGCCCCGAAGGGGGATTCAGTGATGCCGAGGTCGAACAGGCCATCAGCGCCGGATTTGCCGGCCTGACGCTCGGGCCAAGGGTGTTACGCACCGAGACTGCCGCGCTGGCGGCGCTCAGTGTGTTTCAGTTTCAGTGGGGAGATTTCTGAAGCGGCAGGAAAGCACGGCTTACCTGCCGGGAAACGTGGTCAGCTTTTCAGGATCTGCAGCAGATTCTGAATATGCTCCGCCGCATCATGGCCAAGGCTGGTGAGATAACCGCCATCCGCCTGATCGGTCAGGCCTTTATCGTGCAGACGCCGGGCTGCAGCCTGCATCAGCTCACCGGCTTCTTCATGTACCTTGATGCCCTTCTGCATACTGTGCAGATCAAACTGCGCCAGCAGGGTCATTTCATCCACCAGGTCCTGTGAAATCGGCATTGCATTGTCCTCGTTACGATTGGAGTCCCAGCATACGCTGCGCCACCGCTGCCGGCGATGTCATAGTGAGCCAGCCCTGATCTCAGTCAGTTTCCGTGAGACGGAAATGCCGCCAGTCCGGTGCACTGCTCAGATAAAACAGACCGATCAGCAACGCCATCCACCACTCCACAATATTTTTCCAGCGGTCATCCGACTCCAGCAGCTGCAGTACCACCATCACGGCGAGAAAAAACCACTGCGCGTACACCAGCATAAATTTCACTTTCAGACTGCTGCCGATATCCACACCCCGGGCAGCCAGATGCTTCAGCCAGTGGGTGATACGCGTCTGCACGGCCAGCGAAACAATAAAAAACAGCGCCGCCCCTACGGTATGCACTGTCCACGGCAGTTCATCCTTATCCGGGCGCAGCACCGCCGTTGCCACAATCAGACACACGGAACTGAATACCCCGGCACTGACCATATATTTCACCGTCCAGATCGGCCGCTCCGGAGCAATGTCAATCAGCCACGCCTGCATGCAGTACCACCAGACAATAAACAGTACACAGGCAGAAATCAGTCCGCCACGGAAAACAAATGCCTGCGGATCAGGAATACCGGTGGCGGTAATACTGGTACAGCCGGTCAGATAAGGAATGCAGACATCACTGCTGCCGAGAAACATCCCCATAATCAGAGTGAACCAGAAAGTGCCGTGCGACAGCCAGAAACTGGTATGGGCAACACGCTGCGGTAACGTCATACCGAAGCCTCCTGCAGCGCTTGCTGCTCACGCCGGGTCAGACGGAAATCACGCCAGTCATGGTAAGTGGTATAAAAATACAGACAGCTGAAAGTCGCCAGCCACCATTCAAAAATTTCCTCCACGCCATCACTTTTCAGATCAAATATCAGAATCAGCATAAAGGCTGCCAACAACAGCAATTGCAGTGCGGCAAGAATCTGTTTACTGGCAATACGGCTGAATTTAATGCCCAGTTCATCCTGCAGCTGGCGCATACGCCAGGTCATCAGAATCTGACAGATCGCCGTGATGAGAAAAAATAAGCCGGCCGTTGTGGTATGAAAGCGCCACAGAAACCGGTGTCCGGATGGCGGTTCCATATGTTCGCCCAGCACCGCAATGGATGCGACCAGCAGCATGCTGGCGATGATGGCAAAGGTGACGATGCGGTGAATCCAGGGATGATGCTGCGGATGGCCGACACTTTCCAGCCAGGCCCGCACACAGTACCACCAGATAATAAATACCACTGCCGAGCTGATCAGCCCGGCACGGAAAACATAGGCTGCCGGATAAAAAATGCCGGTCGCCGTGATGGTGGTACAGCCGTCAATGTACGGTAAACACCAGTCGACGTGACCAGTGCTGACCGACATAAAATAACTGCTGGCGATACTGATAATAGGCAATACCAGCGCCACCAGCGCAATACGCTGAGGAAGCGTCATAGAAACATCCCTGTTGCAGATTAAATTCAGTAATGAACCAGCCGGATCCGTTTCCAGTCCCAATAAGACGTCAGGAAATAAATACCAATAAAGAGCGTGGCCCACCATTCGATAATGCGTTTACCATGGCTCATATCGATGCCGACCGTCACACCGGCGAAAGCCACCGTCATCAGCCACAACACCAGTATCAGTGCACTCTTTACCGCAAACGACGGCACTGCCAGCCCGGCCCGGCGGGCACGGAAAACCAGTACATAATTCACGGTCAGAGCAATCAGCATGCCCTGAAAAAACAGGTTGGCGCCGCGCACATGCACACCCCAGTGTGTGGCGGATTTTTCCGGCAGCAACACCGCCGTACCGGCCAGCAACCCCAGCGCCGCCAGCACACCAAAAAACTGCATCACCGTTAATGCCAGCCGGTTACTGTGCCCGCCCAGCCAAGTACGCATCACCTGCCACCAGACAATAAAAAAAGCACAGGCAGCGATCATACCGCCACGGAAAATAAAACCCGCATCCCCCTTCATACCGGTGTGGGTAATATCGGTACAGCCGTCAATAAACGGGTTACAGAGTTCTGCCGTGCCCTGCGCAGTGCCCACGGCATAGGTCACCGCAATGGTGCCCATGGATAAAACAAAACTGGCCAGTGCAATAAACTGTCCGAACGACATCTGTCTCTCCTAAAGCCCGGGCAGCACCCGGGCAGATTCAGCTAACAGAGCCGGTTCAGCCCGCCGCATGCAGAGCCTGAGCAATATCGGCGATAATATCGTCGGCATGCTCAATACCCACAGACAGACGGATCAGGTCCTTGCTGACACCGGCAGAAGCCAGCTCTTTTTCATTCAGCTGGCGATGCGTGGTGGTTGCCGGGTGACAGGCCAGACTCTTGGTGTCACCAATATTGACCAGACGTTTGATCATCTGCAAGGCATCGATAAATTTTGCCCCGGCTTCAGCACCGCCTTTAATGCCAAAGCTGAGAATCGCCGACGGTTTTCCCCCGGTCATCCGCTGCGCCACTTCATGATACGGGCTGCTTTTCAGACCGGCATAATTCACCCAGCTGACCTGCTCATGAGCGTTCAGATACTCAGCGACTTTCTGCGCATTTTCCACATGACGGTCCATGCGCAGCGCCAGCGTTTCCAGCCCCTGCAGCAGCAGGAAAGCATTCATCGGTGACAGGGCCGCGCCCATATTACGCAGCGGTACCACACGGGCACGGGCGATAAATGCAGCGTCACCCATATCGTCGGTATAAACCACGCCGTGATAGGACGGGTCCGGTTGGTTAAAGTGCGGGAAGCGTGGGTTGTCTTTCCAGCAGAATTTACCGGAATCCACAATCGCCCCCCCCAACGTGGTGCCATGACCACCGATGTATTTGGTCAGCGAGTGCACCACAATATCGGCGCCGAATTCAAACGGCCGGCACAGGTAAGGCGTGGCCACCGTGTTATCGACAATCACTGGTACACCATACTTATGTGCCATATCCGACAGCGCCTGAATATCCACCACGTTACCGGCCGGGTTACCAATGGACTCACAGAACAGAGCTTTGGTGTTATCGTCAATCAGCGCTTCCAGCGCCGCCACGTCATCACCGGATGCCATGCGCACCTCAATGCCCTGTTGCGGGAAGGTGTGCGCAAACAGATTGTAGCTGCCACCGTACAGCTGACTGACACTGACGATATTGTCGCCGGCCCGGGCCAGCGTCTGAATGGCCGCCGTGATCGCTGCCATACCGGAAGCCATACACAGAGCGCCGATACCACCTTCCATTGCTGCCAGCCGCTCTTCCAGTACAGCATTGGTCGGGTTCATGATGCGGCTGTATATATTGCCGGGTTCTTTCAGATCAAACAGATCGGCCCCGTGCTGGGTATCGCGGAAACTGTACGAGGTGGTCTGATAAATGGGCACTGCAACCGCGCGCGTGGTCGGATCTTCACTGAAACCTGCGTGGATCGCCTGCGTTTCTATTTTCATGGATAAGTAATCCTTTATTGTCGGCTTTGGCGTAAAGAAGCCAGTGTATCAAGATGCAGCGGCCGGCCATAGTAACAACTCGGTCAGCGTCAGCCTGACTTGCATTAACCCGGCCCCGCCGTAAACTCGCCCATACTATTTGTTTCACCGGGATTCTGTCTGCATTTATGGCCAAGAAAAAAACCGCCTACGTTTGTACCGACTGTGGTTCTGAACATGCCAAATGGCAGGGCCAGTGCAGTGACTGCGGCGCCTGGAATACACTGCAGGAATTTGTTGTATCCTCCGCCAAAACGCCCGCCCGCGAAGCCAGCTACGGCGGTTATGCCGGCAGCGCCGGCGGCCAGGGCATTCAGCGTCTGGCCGAGGTGGATCTGGCCGAAGTGCCGCGGGTCAGCAGTGGTATGCAGGAGTTTGACCGTGTACTCGGCGGTGGTCTGGTGCCCGGCTCGGCTATTCTGATCGGCGGTCATCCCGGGGCCGGTAAGTCCACCCTGCTGTTGCAGACCATGTGTGCCCTGGCCACGGCCATGCCGGCCCTGTATGTCACCGGTGAGGAAAGCCTGCAGCAGGTCGCCATGCGTGCCCGCCGTCTGGGACTGCCGACCGATCAGCTGAATATGCTGAGTGAAACCAGCGTTGACCGCCTGATCCGGACCCTGCAGCAGCATCAGCCGAAAGTAGTGGTCATCGACTCCATTCAGGTAATGCACGTTGAGGGCGTGGAATCCGCCCCCGGCAGTGTTTCTCAGGTACGCGAAAGCGCCGCGGCACTGACCCGCTATGCCAAACAGACCGGCACCATCCTGCTGCTGGTCGGTCATGTCACCAAAGACGGAACCCTGGCCGGGCCCAAAGTGCTGGAACATATGATCGACTGTTCCATCATGCTGGAGGGTTCCGCCGACAGCCGCTTCCGCACCCTGCGCGGCATCAAAAACCGCTTTGGTGCCATCAATGAACTGGGCGTCTTCGCCATGCTCGACAGCGGCCTGAAAGAAGTGAAAAACCCCAGTTCCATTTTCCTCAGCCGTAGTGAAGAACCCGCCGCCGGCAGTGTGGTGATGGTGATCTGGGAAGGAACACGGCCGTTATTGGTGGAAATTCAGGCACTGGTCGACGACAGCCACTTCGGTCATCCGAAACGCGTGGCGGTGGGGCTGGATCAGAACCGCATGAATCTGCTGCTGGCTGCCCTGCACCGGCATGGCGGCATTCATCTTGGTGATCAGGATGTGTATATCAATGTTGTCGGCGGGGTCAAAGTGGGGGAAACCGCGGCGGACCTGGCACTGCTGCTGGCCGCCCTGTCGAGCTTCCGCGATCAGCCGCTGCCGGCCGATCTGATTGTCTTTGGTGAAGTGGGCTTATCCGGGGAAATCCGCCCGGTGCCATCCGGTCAGGAGCGTATCAAGGAAGCGGCCAAACACGGCTTTACCCGCGCCATCGTACCGCGCGCGAATATGCCGCGACAGCCGGTGGAAGGGATGAAAATTATTGCCGTGGATAAACTGCAGGAAGCCATCGATAACCTCTGACGGCCTGCCGCTGCATGCTTACTGCTGCAGGCGGCTGGCGACACCGGGCACCACATCACCGCGCTCGACATGCAGCGCGCCACGCAGCATACCGTGCAGCAGCTCGGCCGCATCGAATTTTTCCAGCGCCTCATTGGCGCCGACCTGATGCGCCCGGTCGATGCTGATCTCACTCGACAGTGAGGTGTGCAGAATAATGTACATGCCGGCCAGCTGCGGATTATTACGTACTTCAAACGCCAGCTCGTAACCATCCAGACCCGGCATTTCAATATCGCTGACCAGAATATGGTAAGCCTCACCACGCTCCGCGGCTTTGACCATCATATCCAGCGCTTCGCTGCCATCGGCACAGACATCAAACGGTACACTGACGTAATTCAGCGCTTCCGCCAGCTGCTTCCGCGCCACGCTGGAATCGTCCACCAGCAGAATCGGATGCTGACGCAGGGTAACCTGCTCGCTGCTGCTGATATTGGTGTGCAGCTGATCTTCTTCCACCGGGAAGATGTGCGACAGCACCATCTCAATATCCAGCAGCTGAATCAGTTCATCACCATGGGAAATCACACCAGTGGCATAAATATCCCGGCCGGAGGCTTTCGGCGGCGGACTGATATTACGCCAGCTGTAATCAATAATACGGTCAATTTTACGCACCAGAAAGCCTACCCGCTGACGCTGGCAGTCGGTAACAATAATAAAACAGTGCGCTAATTCTTCTTCACTGACCGGGCGGTAACCAACGGCGCCGGCCAGATCAATCACCGGCATCGTGGTACCGCGGATATGGGCAGCCCCCAGCACCACATGGTGCGACTGGGGAATGGCAGTCAGCGGCTGAAACGGTACGATTTCCTTAACCTTCAGGGTACCGATACCGAACGTCTGACGCTCGCTGATTCTGAACAGCAACAGCCCCTGAGTCTGTTTATGCTGACTGACACTCTGCATGATAATCCTGTGATGCGGTTGCAGACACAAACCGGCAGATAAGCGCGTCTGTACGCGCTGTTTTCCGGCCTGCAGCCCTGATTTAACTGACATGCAGATTAGTATAGCAGTGATCGGGAAAGTGCCACTGCCACCGTCCGGGCAGGCGCACTTACTCCGGCGGCTGACGGCGGGTAATGCGGCTGCTCAACTCCCGCTGACGGGTACGCTGCAGAGGCTCAACTTTCTTGTGCAGCGCCGCCTTGGCCATCATATAAGCGGATACCGGCGCGGTGATAAACAGAAACAGACTGATCACCAGTTCGTGAATACTGAGGCCACCATCACGTAGACTGGTCAGCAGCATGGAAGCCATCAGCACCGAGCCGATCCCCAGGGTCGTGGCCTTGGTCGGCGCATGCAGACGGGTGAAAAAATCCGGCAACTTCATTAACCCGACAGAGCCGACAAAAATAAAGAAACCACCGGTCACCAGCAGCAGAGCGACAGCAATATTAATCACATCATCCATAGTCATTACTCAATAATATCGCCACGCAGCAGGTATTTACTCAGCGCTGCCGTGCTGACGAAACCCAGCATCGCAATCAGCAGTGCCCCCTCGAAATACAGCGGCGAGTGGTTATACAGACCCAGCAGAATAATCAGCGCAATACTGTTGATGTACAGGGTATCCAGCGCCAGGATACGGTCCGCCACCGATGGCCCCCTGAGCATGCGCCAGACATTCATCAGCAGAGCCAGCAGCACCAGCCCGGCCGTCACCATAATCGCACTGTCGAGAATGACAGAACTCAGCATGAGAAAATCTCCCGCAACGGTTGCTCATAGCGCTGACGGATATCGCTGATTATCCCGTCTTCGCTGTCAATATGCAGGGCATGGATATACAGCCAGCGCTTGTCTTCGGAAAAATCCACACTGACCGTGCCCGGCGTCAGCGAAATGGTGCTCGCCAGCACCGTCAGCGGAAAATCGCCGGTCAGCGCCAGAGGGTAAGCAATAAACCCCGGATTCAGTTTCTGGTTACGGCCCAGCACCCGGCGCGCCACCTCAATGTTCGACACCACAATATCCCACAGCAGGCGCAGAATATAACGCCCGATCAGCAGCGGTTTGCCCGCGCGGCTCTGATGATCGGTATAAGGCGCAGTAATCAGCGGAATCAGCCAGCCAAGGAACAGGCCCAGCACCAGCTGGCCGGCGGAAAAACCATTCAGCAACAGCCACACCAGCAACAGCAGGGCACTGTGTAACGGCATCGGAAAAACAGCTTTCATGGCATCACCTCCGCCACAGCAGCCGGCGCACGGTGCAGCTCTTCCGCCGCCGCCAGAGTCAGTTCAGACAGCGGTCCGCCGAACACCACCATCAGCGGCGAAGCACCCAGTAACAGCAGCACGGCAACAATTTTCAGAGGCTCAGCACCTTCTGACTGGGTCGACTGCCCCTGCACACGCCAGAATAATGTGCTGCCGGCGCGGCTCAGCATCACCATCGCGGCCAGCCCGGAAATCAGCAGCGGAGCCCAGATCCACGACGCATCCACCGCCGCCGAGGATGCCTGCAGAATGAGGATTTTGCCGACAAAACCGGAAAACGGTGGCATGCCGATCAGCCCCAGCGCCGCCACCATAAAGAAAATACCCAGCAACACCGGCTGCACCACCGGCCGGCCACGGACAAAACGGTCCTGCGACTGCCCGCGCTGTTCCTGAATCAGACCGGCAATCATAAACAGCGCTGCCGACAACAGCGTACTGTGAATCAGATAATAAAGACCCGCCGCCGTGGCCTGCACATCATTCAGTGCCAGCATCAGCAACAGCGTACCGGCCGACACCACCACCAGATTGGCGGTCAGCATCTTCAGTGTCTGACTGGCCAGCACGGCCACCACGCCAGCCACCAGCGTCAGCCAGGCCAGAGGCCACAGCCAGCCCACCGCGAGGTCTGCCAGCTCACCACCATAGTCACCGAAGATAGCGGTATGTACGCGCCAGATACTGTAGATACCCACCTTGGTCATAATGGCAAACAGCGCCGCCACCGGAGTGGAAGTAAAGGTATACGTCCGTGGCAGCCAGAAATGCAGTGGCAACAGCGCCGCTTTGAGGCCGAAGACCACCAGCAGCAGCAGCGCTCCGGATTTCGCCAGAGCAATATCATCGGCATCGAGCTGCGCGGCCTTATGCGCCATGTCCGCCATATTCAGCGTACCGAATGCGGCATACAGAACGCCCAGTCCGAACAGGAAAAAGGATGAGCCGGCCAGATTTAGCAATACATAATGCACCGCCGCCTGGGTGCGCTGCTTACCGCCACCATGAATCAGCAGAGAGTAGGAGGCAATCAGCAGGATTTCGAAAAAGACGAACAGATTGAAAATATCACCGGTAAGGAACGCACCGTTGATACCCATCACCTGAAACATAAACAGCGGATGGAAGAATGGCCCGCGACCATCATCACCGGCACAGGCATAGGTATGCGCGGCCAGCGACAGCAGCGCCGTCAGCAGCAGCATCACCGACGCCAGCCGGTCATTGATCAGGGCAATACCGAAAGGCGCCTGCCAGTCGCCCATCATGTACATCTGCGGGCCGGCGGCAATGCTCTTCTGCAGCAGCGCCACTGCCGTCACCAACAGCAGGACATTGATCAGGAATACCGCCACCCGCTGACGTTCAAGATGGCCGTTCAGCGGCGGCAGCAGCAGCAGAATGCCGGCCAGCAGCGGCAACAGAACCGGGAAAAATATCAGGTGCTGCATCAGGTCCATTAATCGTCCCCCGCCTGACGCGCATTGCGGGCTTTATTGGGCAGCTCATCGTAAATCTGCGTTTTGCCATCGACCTGATCATTGCCCAGATCAGAACGGGCCCGCAGCGCCAGAATCAGGGCAAAAGCGGTCATGGCAAAGCCGATTACGATCGCCGTCAGTACCAGCGCCTGCGGCAGCGGATCGGCGTAGTTATCACTCTCACCGAGAATCACAGCACCGTTCACCACCAGCCGGCCGCTGGCAAACAGGAACAGGTTAACCGCGTAAGACAGCAGGGTCAGACCGAGTACCACGGCAAAGGTATAGCCGCGCAGTACCAGAAACACACCGCCGGTGGTCATGGCACCGACACAGATTGCATACAGGGTTTCCATCAGCCTTCTCCTGCTTTGGGGCGTTCACTGGTAGTCAGCTGACCCAGATTGGCCAGAATCAGCAGCGTTGCCCCGATCACTGTCAGATACACACCGAAATCAAACACCATGGCACTGGCCAGCTCAAACTCACCGATCAGCGGCAGGTGGAAATGATCAAACCAGGTCGTCAGGAACGGCCGCCCGAACAGCCAGCTGCCCAGACCGGACAGCACCGCCAGCAGCAGGCCGGTGGCAATCAGCGCATGATAGTGCAGATTCAGGCGTTCCTTCATCCACGCCACACCGTGTGCGACATACTGCTGTACCAGCGCGATAGCGGTAATCAGACCGGCGATAAAGCCACCACCGGGCATATTGTGACCACGCAGGAAGATGTAAGCCGACACCAGCAGCGCCAGCGGCAGCAGACTCTGTGAGACCAGCGCCAGCATCAGCGGGTTTTTGTCCTTCGACCATGACTGGCCATCCTGATCGGCCCGTGGGATATACAGGCGCATGCCAGCCAGCAGTTTATAAATACCCAGCGCCGCGATACCCAGTACGGTGATTTCCCCCATGGTATCGAAGCCGCGGAAATCGACCAGAATCACGTTCACCACGTTGGTGCCGCCACCACCGGTTTTGCTGTTGGCAATAAAGAAGTCCGAGATACTGGTCAACGGCCGGGTCAGCATGGCGTAACACAGGGTACCGATCACCGCCCCCACCGCCGAGGCAATCCCCAGGTCGCGCACAATACGCTGGGTGGTGCTTTCCTTCAACGGCGTTTTCTGCGGCAGGAAGTAAAGCGCCAGCAGGAACAGAATAATGGTCGCCACTTCCACCGACAGCTGTGTCAGCGCCAGATCGGGTGCCGAGAAGTAGGCAAAGGCAATCGCCACAATCAGGCCGACAATGGAAATCATCACCAGCGCCAGCAGACGCAGATGACTGAAGATAACCGTCGTCACCGTGCCGATCAGCAGCAATGCACCGCCGATCAGTGCCGGCAGTTCCAGCGGCATCTCGGCACGGCTGCCGGCGGCACTGTCGAGCTGCAGCAGCGGCCAGCCCGCCACCGCCAGCGACAGCATCACCAGCCAGGTGATATAGCGCTGCAGACGGCCATTATCGATCAGCTGCTGTAAGCGCCCGGCCGCGCCGGTCAACCACTGCACACATTTCTCAAATTCGTGTTTGGCATCGATATCGGCGAACTGCCCCTGAAAATCAAACAGGTGACGGCGGTTGATATACAGAATACTGCCGCCAACCACTGCCGCCAGGCTCATCAGCAACGGCATATTAAATCCGTGCCAGAGCGCCAGACTGAAGTCCGGCAGCGGCGCCTGCAACACCGCACCGGCCGCGGCATCCAGCAGGCGGCCGACGGTGATGTCCGGAATAATGCCCACCAACAGGCAGATAACCACCAGAATTTCCACCGGTACGCGCATATAACGCGGTGGTTCATGCGGTTTACGCGGCAGGTTGATTGGCTCGCCGTTAAAGAAAACATCGTGAATAAAACGCAGTGAGTAAGCCACCGCTAACGCGCCACCCAGCGTCGCCAGTACCGGAATCAGCCAGGACAGCGAGCCCAGCGTTGACTGATGCAGGGTTTCAGCGAACAGCATCTCCTTCGACAGGAAGCCGTTCAGCAGTGGCACCCCGGCCATCGACGCAGCCGCCACCATGGCCAGCGTGGCGGTATAAGGCATGTATTTCATCAGGCCGTTCAGCTGGCGCATATCGCGCGAACCCGATTCGTGATCAATGATGCCCGCCGCCATAAACAGCGACGCCTTGAACACGGCGTGGTTAATAATATGAAAAACGGCGGCAATGGCCGCCAGCTCGGTATCCAGACCGAACAACAGCGTAATCAGCCCCAGATGACTGATGGTGGAGTAAGCCAGCAGACCTTTCAGGTCGTGTTTGAACAACGCGGTATAGGCACCCAGCAACAGGGTCGCCAGTCCCACCACACTGACAATGGCAAACCACAGATCAGTCCCTGACAGTACCGGATAGAAACGCGCCAGCAGAAAAACGCCCGCCTTCACCATGGTGGCCGAGTGCAGATAAGCAGAAACCGGAGTCGGCGCCGCCATCGCATGCGGCAACCAGAAATGGAACGGGAACTGAGCCGACTTGGTGAAGGCACCGAGCAGGAACAGAATGATGATCACCGGATACACCGCGCTGTTGCGCAGCAGATCACCGCTGGCCAACACCTCATGCAGGCTGTAACTACCGCAGGCTTCACCAATCAGAATAAACGCTGCCAGCAGACACAGACCGCCGGCACCGGTAATGGTCAGTGCCATACGGGCACCTTTACGCGCCTCAGTCTTATGAGACCAGAAACTGATCAGCAGGAAGGAGCTGATACTGGTCAGCTCCCAGAACAGCCACAGCTGCAGCAGGTTATCCGACAGCACCACGCCCAGCATGGCGGTCATAAACAGGATCAGATAAGAGTAAAAACGCCCCATATGCTCGCGTTCGGAGAGGTAATAGCGAGCATACAGCAGCACCAGCAGACCGATGCCCAGAATCAGCAGACTGAACAGCAGGCCCAGACCATCCAGATGAAAGGCCAGCGACAGTCCGATCTGTGGTATCCACTCCATCTGCCAGCGGAACACCTCACCGTTGAAAACACCCGGCATCAGGCTAAGCACCAGCAGCAGTGAAACCGCTGGCGGCATGGCCGTCAGCAACAGCGTCACCCGCCGGCCAAAACGGTTTACCAGCAGCGGGACAAGGGTTCCCAGCAATGGCAGCAGAGGAATCCAGAGCAATGTCATAAAGAGAGTCTCATTCCTGAAGATAGCGGTCATCCGGTGTGACCCTGATCCCGGAAAGATAGCATGTTCCCCTGCAATGCCCCACAGAAGCTCTTGATCGGGTGCAAAGAATTGTCAGAAAAACAGTATCAAAGAGAGGTAGTTTATGCAGGGATATCAATAAGTTGGCACCTGCAGAAGCAGGTGCCGGACAGCTTATGCCGTATGGTAAGCCGGGCTCAGTTCAGTCACCGCTTCGACGAAAGCTTTGGCGTGCTCCGGGTCGACAAACTGGTGAATGCCATGACCGAGGTTAAATACATGGCCACTGCCCTGACCATAGCTGTCGAGGATACGTTTCACTTCCGCCCGGATCGTCGCCGGAGAGGCATACAGCACGGACGGGTCCATATTGCCCTGCAGCGCGACCTGATCACCCACCCGTGCACGGGCATTACCGATATCGGTGGTCCAGTCGAGGCCCAGGGCATCCGCGCCGGTTGCCGCCATGGATTCCAGCCACTGACCGCCGCCTTTGGTAAACAGGATCACCGGGATCTTACGGCCATCGTGCTCACGGATCAGGCCGGCAACAATCTGCTGCATGTATTGCAGCGAGAACTGCTGGTAAGCCACATCACTCAGACTGCCGCCCCAGGTATCAAAAATCTGTACCGCCTGCGCACCGGCTTTGATCTGCGCGTTCAGATAGTCAATTACCGACCTGGCCAGTACATCCAGCAGCTGATGCATCACCTCCGGCGTGTCATACATCATGGCCTTGATATGACGGAAGTCCTTCGACGAACCGCCTTCCACCATATAAGTCGCCAGCGTCCACGGACTGCCGGAGAAACCGATCAGCGGCACCCGGCCATTCAGCTCCCGGCGGATGGTGGATACGGCTTTCAGCACATAATCCAGATCCGCTTCCGTGTTCACCACCTGCAGGCTCTGCACATCCGCCTCAGTACGGATAATTTTGTTGAAGCGCGGCCCTTCGCCGGTTTCAAAATACAGCCCCAACCCCATGGCATCCGGAATGGTCAGGATGTCGGAAAACAGAATCGCGGCATCCAGCGGAAAGCGCTCCAGTGGCTGAATCGTCACTTCGCAGGCCAGCTCCGGGTTCTTGCACAGCGACATAAAATCGCCGGCCTGAGCACGGGTCGCCCGGTATTCCGGCAGATAACGGCCTGCCTGCCTCATCATCCAGACCGGTGTGCGGTCCACCGGTTGACGTAACAGAGCCTTAAGGAAGCGGTCATTTTTCAGTTCAGACATGGAGTACCCGATAAGAGCCATAAGAATCAGCGCGCTATCATAACAAAAAAATGCGCGGGCGCTTTTTGACTTTACGCAGCAAAAGCCGGGGATAGCCTGTGTTAATCAGGCAGATACAAAAAACCCGGCCGCAGCCGGGTGACTTAATCATTTACCTGATGTTTACTTAACCACCACCGAGGCAGACTGACCCAGAGTAGTATTCGTTAATGTAATTGTCGTCCCCGAAGCAAGGCCACTGATATCGAGTGAACCATCACTGTTAACCACACCGCCACCGGCCCAGCTATAGTGTGAGGAATCATATTCGACCGAAGTCCAGCGGGTGGCCGGATACAGAGTCGTGGCATCACTCAGGCTGACTTCGCCATTGGCCAGATAGGCATTACCCGGCCCGGCAATTTCAACCACCGGCGACCCATATCCTATCGAACCATCCATATCCCCAAGATCCGTCGTCAGGGTGTAATTATAGCCAGCGGTATTACTGGCGAATATCAGCTCATGGTCACCCCAGCGTTCAAACAGTTCATAACGCACCAGATACTGATTCTCCGGGCGGGTCCGGACTGCAACCGCACTCTGCTGGGCAGCAATAACCTGTTCCGCCACCCCGGAGAAGTCAGAAAAAGAGCCGGTATCAATCACACTGGCAGACAGATCACTCAGGTCAGAGTCCACTGAGTCACCCAAGGATACATAGATCATCGGTTTCGGCAGCAGCGTGGTGCCTTCCTGGGCCGCATCGCTGTCAGACGCTGCTGTATCATCGTCTGATGTACCTTCATTTGAGGCCTCTTCGTCATAAACAATAAAAGACTGCCACTGAAGCGCCGCTTCCGCGTCCACTAACTGGAAGTCATTCCTGGTATTCGGTCCGGCAGCAAACAAGACAATCGAGGACAGATTAATACCGTTCAGCTGCATACGTCCTGAGCCCCGAGGAGCGTTAAAGGTGTAACTATCTTTCAGATCATCGTAAAAATCCGCAGGAATCCCCACGCCACTTTCGATCTGAACGCCATCTGCGTAAGAGCCAATAGCCTTAAAAATCGCCTCATAGGCTGCGGATGATTCGCCACGGCCGTCCCAGTTTGCCTGCAGGTTATTGAGCGCCGTTTCCAGTACCGTGGCTGAGGTTGTAAAGCTCCCGACCAGCGGGCTCAGGTACGTGCCATAAGCCCACAGCGTAAACTGCTGACCTTTGATGGTCGGATCGGACGATGCTTTCACCTGGTTAATATAGTCCTTCACTTCCTGAATCAGAGCAGCTTTATCAACGGGCTGAGTACTGCCACTGGTATCGATAATAATCGCAGTAGTCAGGCTGACATCCAGACCCAGAACCTTCTGCATCATCAGCCCCTGTTCCTGTACATTGACGTCGGCGCCATCTGTGGTGAACACAAAATCCTCCACTGACGGAGCTGTTGCCGGCTGCAGGGTCGTTGCGTCCACCGGAGCAATCATATAACCGTGGATCAGAGGATCGAACCAGATACCATCGAATACATCTTCCGGTACATACATATCCCCCTGCATATAGACCTGTAGCGGAAAATAAGTAATATCACTGGTCGGTGTGACAGTGTCGCCGTTATCAGTATCACCGGTTGAGGAATCGCCGCCATCAATTGTATCGGTGTCACCGATGGTATTGCCGCTGCTGCCGCCACAACCGGCCAGCGCTGCGGTCAGGGACGCCAGAAACAGGCTCAGTAAAATCTTCCTCAACATCCTTCCACTCCCATTGGAACTGATTTTTATCGGCTCAAGGATAGCACTGGCCACCCGGTGCAGGCCATAAACAAAAACGCGGCCACCCACCGGGTAAGCCGCGTTTTATGCCGTCTGTCACATTCTTTGCTCAGATGTGACCTTTACCGGGATCAGATATCAAGGTAATCCAGAATACCTTCCGCCGCCTGACGGCCTTCCCAGATTGCTGTCACCACCAGGTCTGAACCACGTACCATATCGCCGCCGGCAAAGACCTTCGGGTTCGAGGTCTGGTATTTGTATGCCTGCTCCGCCGCAGCAACCACACCATTCCAGCTGTTCAGTTCAATACCGAAATCGCTGAACCATGGTGCCGGGCTCGGGCGGAAACCAAAGGCGACCAGCACGGCATCCGCCGGCAGGATTTCTTCGGAACCTTCCACCACTTCCGGGCGGCGGCGACCATTTTCATCCGGCTCACCCATCTGAGTGGTCACCACTTTCACGCCTTCGACTTTGCCGTCACCGACAATCGCCACCGGCTGACGGTTGAAGAGGAATTTCACGCCTTCTTCACGCGCGTTCACCACTTCTTTTTTCGAACCCGGCATGTTTGCTTCGTCACGACGGTAAGCACAGGTCACCTTCTTCGCACCCTGACGGATGGAAGTACGGTTACAGTCCATCGCGGTGTCACCACCACCCAGAACCACAACTTTCTTACCTTTCATGCTGATGAAATCAGCCGGATCTTTTTCGTAGCCCAGATTGTGATTGACGTTGGCAATCAGGAAGTCCAGCGCATCGTGTACGCCTGGCAGGTCTTCGCCCGGAAAGCCACCTTTCATGTAGTTGTAGGTGCCCATCCCCAGGAATACGGCATCGAACTCATCAATGATGTCCTGAAACTGAACGTCTTTTCCGACTTCCGTGTTCAGACGGAATTCCACGCCCATTCCTTCAAAGACTTCACGACGGTTAACCATCACGCTCTTTTCCAGTTTGAACTCAGGAATACCAAAGGTCAGCAGACCACCGATTTCCGGGTATTTATCAAACACCACCGGGGTCACACCGTTGCGCACCAGAATATCGGCGCAGCCAAGGCCCGCCGGGCCGGCACCAATAACGGCAACGCGTTTGCCGGTTGCCTTCACTTTCGACATATCCGGACGCCAGCCCATGGCAAAGGCGGTATCGGTAATGTATTTCTCAACGTTACCAATGGTGACTGCACCAAAGCCATCGTTCAGGGTGCAGGAACCTTCGCACAGACGGTCCTGCGGGCAGACCCGGCCACAGACTTCCGGCAGGGTGTTGGTCTGATGACTCAGTTCCACCGCCTCCAGAATATTGCCTTCGCTGGCCAGTTTCAGCCAGTTAGGAATAAAGTTGTGTACCGGACATTTCCACTCACAGTAAGGGTTACCACAGGCCAGACAACGGTGTGCCTGATCATTCACCTGTTCCTGTGTGAACGGCTCATAAATTTCCACGAACTGCACTTTACGTGTGTCGATGGACTTCTTCGCCGGATCCTGACGACCGACTTCGACAAACTGAAAATTATTGTTCAGACGTTGTGCCATCTCGAACCTCTCTCTCTCGTCCTGACCGCTTCTCTCTATGTGTCCGCTTATTCAGGACGAGCACGGGTGTTGTTCAGCAGTTGTTGTAAGTCAGCAGCCTTTGGCTTCACCAGCCAGAATTTGCCGATGAAACCGTCGAAATCATCAGCGATTTCACGGCCCCAGGCACTGCCGGTTTCTTCTGCATATTCACGCAGTACGCTGCGCAGATGACTGCGGTGCGCTTCGGTCTCCTCATTGGAGATACGGTGAATATCGACCAGCTCGTGGTTGTACTTATCAACGAAGCTGTTATCCAGATCCAGTACGTAAGCAAAGCCGCCGGTCATGCCGGCACCGAAGTTATAACCGGTAGCGCCCAGTACACAGATCATACCGCCGGTCATGTATTCACAGCAGTGATCGCCAGCACCTTCAACCACGGCGTGCGCACCGGAGTTACGGACCCCGAAACGTTCACCGGCACGGCCGGCCGCCAGCAGCTTACCGCCGGTGGCACCGTACAGACAGGTGTTACCGACGATGGATGTTTCATTGGACTTGAAGGCCGATACCTTAGGCGGATAAATCACCAGCTTACCGCCGGTCATACCTTTACCCACGTAGTCGTTGGCATCCCCTTCCAGAATCATATCCAGGCCACCGGCGTTCCACACACCGAAAGACTGACCGGCAACACCGTGCAGTTTCACTGTGACCGGCTTATCGACCATACCCTGGTTACCGTAACGCTTGGCAATTTCACCGGACAGGCGCGCACCAATGGAACGGTCACAGTTGGTGACCCGGAATTCAAACTCACCACCGGCTTTGTTTTCGATTGCCGGCAGCACTTCCTGCACCATACGCTCAGCCAGCAGGCCTTCGTCATACGGTTTGTTGCGGGCAACCTGTACCGTGTGCGGTTTATCCGCCGGAATATGGTCGTTGGCCAGAATCGGCGTCAGATCGAGGTGACGCTGCTTACCGGTATTACCTTCCAGCACTTCCAGCAGATCGGTACGGCCGACCAGCTCCTGCATGCTGCGGACACCCAGCTGCGCCATCCAGCCGCGGACTTCTTCCGCCAGGAAACGGAAGTAGTTTTTCACCATGTCTTTGGTGCCGATGTAATGCTTGTCACGCAGATCATCATTCTGGGTGGCAACACCGGTCGCACAGTTGTTCAGGTGACAGATACGCAGGTATTTACAGCCGACTGCAACCATTGGCAGGGTACCGAAACCGAAAGATTCCGCCCCCAGAATGGCTGCTTTAACCACATCCAGACCGGTCTTCAGACCACCATCGGTCTGCACGCGGACATTGCCACGCAGGTCGTTGGCACGCAGTGCCTGATGCGCTTCGGACAGACCCAGCTCCCACGGCGAACCGGCGTATTTGATGGATGTCAGCGGCGACGCTGCGGTACCACCGTCATAACCGGAAATGGTAATCAGGTCAGCGTATGCTTTGGCCACACCGGCAGCAATCGTCCCGACGCCCGGCTCAGATACCAGTTTCACCGATACCAGTGCTTGCGGATTGACCTGTTTCAGGTCGTAAATCAGCTGCGCCAGATCCTCAATCGAATAAATATCGTGGTGCGGCGGCGGTGAAATCAGCGTCACGCCCGGCACCGAATAACGCAGGGTCGCAATCAGCTGGTTGACCTTACCGCCCGGCAGCTGACCGCCTTCACCCGGCTTGGCACCCTGCGCCACTTTAATCTGCAGCACTTCCGCGCTGGACAGATAATGCGGGGTTACACCAAAACGACCGGAAGCAATCTGCTTGATTTTGGAGTTACGGACAGTGCCGTAACGCAGTGGATCTTCGCCACCCTCGCCGGAGTTGGAGCGGCCACCCAGTTCGTTCATCGCCATCGCCAGTGCTTCGTGCGCTTCCGGCGACAGTGCACCGAGTGACATAGCAGCCGTATCAAAGCGCGGATAAAGGTTTTCCGCCGCTTCCACTTCGCTGATATCAATCGGTTTGACGTCCTTACGCAGTGACAGCAGGTCACGGATGGTGGCCACCGGACGCTTGTTCACCAGATCGGCAAAACGGTCATACGCCTGCTGACTGTTGTTCTGCACCGCTTCCTGAATGTTTTTAACGACATCCGGGTTATAGGCGTGGTATTCACCGCCGTAGACAAATTTCAGCAGGCCGCCCTGATCAATTTTCTTACGGGCTTTCCAGGCTTTGCTGTGCACCAGCTCGAGATCAGCCTGAAAATCTTCAAAGGTGGCACCGCCGATACGGCTGGTCACACCACAGAAACACAGGTCTACGACCTCTCTACTCAGACCCACAGCTTCGAACAGCTGTGAACCACGGTAAGAAGCTACGGTGGAAATACCCATCTTCGACATCACTTTCAGCAGGCCCTTACGGATGGCCTTGCGGTAGTTCTGCTGAGATTTCAGCGGATCACCGAGTAACTCGTTAGTACGGTGCAGATCGGTGAGAATGTCGTACGCCAGCCATGGATATACGGCTGTGGCACCGAAGCCCAGCAATACGGCAAACTGGTGTGCGTCACGGGCAGAACCGGTTTCCACCACAATATTACCGTTAGTGCGCAGACCGGTCTGAACCAGACGGTGATGCACCGCGCCGGTCGCCATGGCTGCCGGAATAATCAGCTGATCATCACCGACATTACGGTCAGACAGAATCAGGATCACCACACCGTCACGGATGGCTTTTTCCGCTGCATCGGCCAGATTAGTAACCGCTTGCTTCAGACCCACCGAAGGATCAAACCCCATCGTCAGTGTGGTGTGACTGAAGGCATCCAGACCTGTGGTTTTCAGGCCCTGGAATTTCAGCGGCGACAGCACCGGCGAGGTCAGGATAATACGGTTAGCATGGTCAGGGCTGGTTTCGAAAACGTTTTTCTCAGCGCCAACACAGGTTTCCAGCGACATTACGATCGCTTCACGCAGCGGATCGATCGGCGGGTTGGTGACCTGGGCAAACTGCTGACGGAAGTAGTCCGCCATATGACGGACACGCTGGGACAGCACAGCCATCGGCGTATCATCCCCCATGGAACCAGTGGCTTCCTGGCCTTCCTCGCCCATCGGGCGCAGTACCTGGTCACGTTCTTCGTTGGTCACCAACTGCAGTTTCTGCTGAGTTTCCAGCGCATCGCCGGACAGAGACTCAGCGTCGCCTGCTTTTTCCAGCAGCAGCTGGCTTTCCAGACGGATGGCGTTCTCTTTCAGCCACTTTTTATATGGCTGTTCAGCTTTGAGGGCATTATCGATATCGTCAGTTTTCAGCAGTTTGCCTTCCTGAGTATCAATCGCCAGCATCTGGCCCGGTCCGACACGGCCTTTGGCGACCACATCTTCCGGCTTATAGCTGTGCACACCCACTTCCGATGCCACAGTAATGAAATTGTCTTTGGTGATTACCCAGCGCGACGGACGCAGACCATTACGGTCCAGACCACAGACAGCGTAACGGCCATCAGTGATTACCAGACCAGCCGGGCCATCCCACGCTTCCATATGCATGGAGTTGTATTCGTAGAAGGCACGCAGATCCGGGTCCATGGTTTCCACATTCTGCCAGGCCGGCGGAATCATCATACGCACGGCACGGAACAGGCTGACGCCACCGGTAACCAGCAGTTCCAGCATGTTATCCATTGAGGAGGAATCGGAGCCGGTGGTATTCACCAGCGGGGACAGGTCACTCAGGTTCGGCAGACGGTCGCTGTAGTATTTACCGGTACGGGCATTGGCCCAGTTACGGTTACCCTGAATGGTGTTGATCTCACCATTGTGCGCCAGCATACGGAACGGCTGAGCCAGCGGCCAGCGTGGCATCGTATTGGTGGAAAAGCGTTGGTGGAAGACGCAGATCGCGGTTTCCATACGCTCATCACCCAGGTCGGTGTAAAAGCTCGGCAGATCCACCGGCATCATCAGACCTTTGTAGGAAAGTACCTTGTCCGACAGACTGGCAATATAGAAGTCAGGGTAGCCGGCCAGTGCTTTCTCAGCATAACGGCGGGCATAGAAGAGTTTCACCCCGAAGGTAATGTCATCCATGCCAGCCGCCGGAGCAACAAACACCTGTTCAAAACGTGGCAGACAATCGAGTGCCATCGGGCCCAGACAATCATTTACCGTCGGCACCGTACGCCAGCCAAGAACGGTAAGTCCCTGTTCGCTGATAGCCTGCTCAACAGACGTCTTCTGTGCGCTGAAAATGGCATCATCAGTATCCATAAACAGCATACCAACGGCGTACTGGGCCGGCAGTTCAATGCCGGCTTCCGCTGTCACCGCTCGCAGGAAGGAGTCCGGCTTCTGAATCAACAGACCGCATCCGTCACCGGTTTTACCGTCAGCGGCAATACCACCACGGTGTGTCATGCAGGTTAAGGATTCGATCGCCGTTGTCAGCAGCTTGTGGCTGGGCTGGCCTTCCAGGTGGGCCAGCAAACCAAATCCACAGTTGTCCTTAAAGTCACCTGGGGTGTACAGACCAGTTCTCATAGAACAGCTCTCATCAGTAGAAATTTTTTGTATATCAAGGGCTTACGCCAATCTGGTGCGCAAAAAATAAGCAGCATCGAGACAAAAGGACGCCCATTCTACACATCTGCAGCCCCTGCCACAAATGTGTACGCGTCCACGTTATTATTGTCAGATGCCGGCAGAGTGCCGGCATCGGGGGGATTTATTAATCAGAAAAGTCAGCGTAGCACTTTCTGCACAGCCGTAACATCCCTTATCCATGGCGACTGGCGGCGCAGTTCCACTGGCAGGGCATTGACCGCTGCCTGCGCTTCAGCACGGGAGGCAAACACGCCAGCCACCACCACATGCCACGGCCTGCTCTTATACTCAGTTTCATACTGATAAAGGGAGCCGCTTACTTTATCTGCCCACTGCTGCCGGAAGTGTTCCGCGCTGTCCGCCTGATACGAAGCAAATAACTGCACCACAAAGCTGTCCGCCGCCGCCGCCAGCAGTACCCGCTCGGCTTTGCTGCGCTGAGGCTCAGCTGCCGGCACGGTTTTTTCTGCAACAGCTGGAGCCGCCGGCGGCGGTTCAGTAATTACAGTTTCCGCCGGCTTCTGCTGCCGTGACAGCTGTGGTTCCGCCGCTTCATAGTTGTAATCCGGCTCCTCAGCCTGTGCCACTTCAGGCGCTGTTTCAGATGTGGCTTCAGGCACCACAGCCACCACTGGTGGGGCAAGTTCCTGAACTGGTTCAGGCTCAGCATTCTGCGGCGGAAACGTCAGCGTGGTTACTGTTTCTGTGCTTTCCGTTGCCGCATCTTCGGTGCCGCTGTAGAAATAGGACATCAGCAGAGCCGCCGCAACCGCAGCAATGGCCAGCAGATGAGGTAAAGGGAAACGGCTGCCGGACGCTTCGCTGTGATCTGCCGCTGCAGATGCCGCCCGCCCAGCGGAGCTGTTCAGCAGATAATTTTCAGCCTGCTGCAGCAGAATACCCGGCCAGCCGCCGGACTGTTGATAAATCAGCAGAATGTCGTCCTGACTCAGCGCCAGCGCCTGGCCGGGAGCAAACACCTGCTGCAGCAGCCGGGAGGCATCATTCAGAGACAAAGGCTCAAGTGCCATCACATGCAATGGCGCATGGGCAGGAGTCTCACGGAATCCTGCTTCATAGTTGTCACTGCCGAACAGGGCAAAAGAGATAGCCTGAGGGGCCAACAGGGCAAAATGGGAGATTTCATTCAGCGTTTCAGCATCCAGCAGCTCTGCGTCATCAATAATGATCAGCAGGCTGGCACCTTCTGCCAGACGCTGCTCCGCTTCGCTTCTGACCGCTTCGCGGGCTGCAACCAGATCATCCGCCAAACGCGGCATATTCCAGTGTGAGGCAATGGCTGCCAGAACTGCCGGCAATCCCAACGTCGGGCCGGCGGTAAGACACAGGGCCTCTTCCGGCTCTTCGCGGTGCGCCGCCAGCGCCTGCGCCAGGGTTGTTTTGCCACTGCCTTCCGGCCCACTGACCGCGACCAGCAGCTCACTGTATGACGCCAGATGAGCAAGCAGCTCAACCTGACGGACCTGAGCCGGTAACAGGGCCGGAATACCGGTTTCATAGTCCTTCAGTGCAGATTCCTGCTCATCCTGCCGTACATGCTGATCCATTGAGTATTCGGTATCCATCGTGCCTCCCCGCCGTCAGGCCTGGCCCAGTTTATCGCCCGCAAGCAAGGTCTCAGTCAATAAATGCCGGGGAACATCCGAGGTGATATAGGCTTCACCGATGCACTTCAACAGTACCAGACGCAGACGACCATCCAGCACTTTCTTGTCTACCTGCATGCGGCTCAGATAATCCTCTTCATTCATATCTGCCGGACCGACCACAGGCAATCCGGCGGCGAGCAGCAGTTCGCGCAGAGCGCACAGTTCTGCCGCACTGATGTGACCCATACGCCAGCAAAGATCGGCCGCCTGCAGCATCCCGGTGCCAACGGCTTCGCCGTGCAACCAGTTGCCGTAGCCCTGATGCGCTTCGATGGCATGACCGAAAGTATGCCCCAGATTCAGAATCGCCCGGATGCCGGATTCTTTTTCATCCTGGGCAACCACCTCGGCCTTATCCTGACAGGAACGTTCGATGGCATACGCCAGTGCCGCAGGATCACGCTGCATCAGCGCACGGATGTTATCCATGATCCAGCCATAAAAGGCCTTATCGCAGATCAGGCCGTATTTGATCACTTCTGCCATACCGGCAGAGAGTTCCCGTTCCGGCAGCGTGTTCAGTGTTTCAGTATCCGCCAGCACACACTGTGGCTGGTGAAAGGCACCGATCATATTCTTACCCAGGGGATGATTAACCCCCGTCTTACCGCCCACGGAAGAATCGACCTGGGAAAGCAATGTGGTCGGTACCTGAATAAAATTCACACCACGCTGATAGGAAGCAGCAGCGTAGCCACACATATCACCAATAACCCCGCCACCCAGCGCAATCAGGGTTGTGGTACGGTTATGTTTCTTCTCCAGCAAGGCGTCGTAAATCCGGTTCAGGGTTGCCAGATTTTTATAAGCTTCCCCGTCCGGCAGAATCACCTCATCAACCTGATAAGCGGACAAGGCATTGCGGACGCGCTGCAGATAAAGAGGTGCAATGGTTTCATTAGTGACAATCAGCACCTGCTTGCCGGCAATGTGCGGGGAATAGAGTTCGCGGTTATCAAGCAGACCGGTACCGATATAAATAGGGTAACTGCGGTCACCAAGGTCGACCGTAAGGGTGTTCATCAGATCAGCCTTTAATCTTTGTTTTCAGTTCCTGCACAACCCAGCGCGGGTTACGCCTGTCAGTGTAAATAATAATGTCGGCAATTTCGCGGTACAGAGGGTCACGACGTGCAAACAGCTCGCGCAGCACGGCTTCCGGGTTTGCCGTCTGCAGCAAAGGGCGGTTTTTATCCCGCGCCGTACGCGCCAGCTGTTGTTCTACCGAAGTACACAGATACACCACCGTACCCCGGGAGGACAGATGACGGCGGTTTGCTTCACGCATCACCACGCCACCACCAGTGGCCAGAACAATATCGTTGCGCATGGTCAGTTCATCAATCGCCTGCTCTTCGCGCTCGCGGAAACCATCCTCACCTTCCATATCGAAGATCCAGGGAATATCAGCTCCGCACTTGTCTTCTATGACCTTATCGGAGTCGATAAATTCAAGTTTCAGTTCAGAGGAAAGAAGACGGCCAATGGTGCTTTTTCCAGCACCCATTGGCCCGACAAGAAATACAGATTGTGATCGCTTCATTTACATCAGCGGCTGGTCAGCGACTCTTTCACAAGACGTGGAGTAATAAACACCAGCAGCTCACTTTTCTCACTCGACTCACTGCTGTAACGGAACAGAGCCCCGATCAGCGGCAGATCACCAAAGAAAGGTGTTTTGCTGATTCTCTTGATTTTCTCTTCGCGGAAAATCCCACCCAGAACAACGGTTTCGCCATTGTCGACCAGGACCTGAGTTTCCACGGCATTGGTATCAATCGCCGGACCATTGTTGGTCTCTTCACCAACGGAATCCTGATTGATCACCAAGTCCATAATGATACGGTCATCCGGTGTAATCTGTGGCGTTACTTCCAGTTTCAGCACCGCCGACTTAAAGGAAACACTGGTTGCACCACTGGAGCTTGCTTCCTGATAAGGAATCTCAGTACCGGATTCGATAATTGCCGTTTTGCCATCAGCGGTAATCACCCGTGGCTGAGATACCGTTTCCGCCTGCCCTTCTGTTTCCAGTGCGGAGATTTCCATATCTATCAGCATATCCGCAGTCTGATAGCCAATAGCGAAGCTTGATGCACCGGCGGTGGAGACGCCCAGATCAACAACACTGCTGGTACCAAGATCAATAGCATCACCGTCACCGGTCAATATCTGACTGAGATCAGAGATAGTGCTGGTGCTGCCACCATACAGGGTTGCACTGGTACCATCACTGCTCAGGTCGTAAGCACCGCCACCCCACTGCACACCCAGCTCCTCACCGACACTGGTTGCCGCAACAACGATGCGGGCTTCAATCAGCACCTGCCGTACAGGCACATCCAGCATCGCCAGCGCTTCCCGTACTTTCTCCAGATTGCTGGCAGTATCTTTCATCAGCAGAGTATTGGTACGTTCATCCACCACCGCAGAACCACGCTCGGACAGCAGGCCCTGATCGGAAGTCAGCAGATCCACCAGCACACTGGCTTTGGCGTACTTCAGCTGCATATATTCGGTAACCAGCGGCGCCAGCTCTTCTACCTGCTTGACCGCTTCCAGTTCAACCTTCTCGCGGGCAGCGATTTCTTCTGACGGTGCGATCAGCAATACAGAGCCCATCTGGCGCTTACCAAGACCTTTGGTCTTCAGCACCAGATCCAGCGCCTGATCCCAGGGAACATTCTGCAGACGCAGGGTAATACTGCCCTGTACGGTATCGGAGGCCACCAGATTCAGACCGGTAAAGTCTGCAATCAGCTGCAGTACGGCACGTACTTCAATATCCTGAAAGTTCAGTGACAGCTTTTCACCGGTAAAAGGGAACTGCTTCTTACGCTCTTCCTGTACATCATCAGGCAGCACGGACACATTAATAGAAAGCAGCTTGTCGGTCTGATAAGCAAGGTATTCAAAGTCATCGGTATTCGGCTCGATGATAATCCGTGCCGAGCCACTTTCGCGCTTAACATCGACGAAACGTACCGGTGTGGCGAAATCCACCACATCCAGGCGACGGCTCAGCTCTTCCGGCAGACGGACACCTTCCAGATCAGCAATAATTTTTGAGCCTTCACGGCGGACATTGGCAGAGGCGCGGTCATCGTTGAGCATAATCTGCACCTGACCTTCACCGAGATCACCGCGGCGGAAGTCGACATCAACCACTTTCAGATCTGAGCTTTTGTTCTGAGCTGCTGGCGCAGTGCCTTTGATATCAGCAAAGACCTGTTGATTACTGGCATCACCGATACGCAGGAACAAGGTATTGCCTTCTGTACGGGTGGTATAACCCACCAGACGGGTAAGATTCACCACCAGCCGCGAACGGTCTTTAGTGGACACCAGCGTCGCAGTCCGCGCATTACCGGACCCTATCTGATGACGTTTGGTTTTCAGCGCACTGCTGACCCCCGGCAGATCAATTGCAATCCGTGCTGGTTTCTCAATGGTATAGCCACTGATTTCCGGCGGCACCGTATCAAACGTCATACGGATTTCTGTAATGTCTCCGGGCAGAGAAGAAAAATTCATATCTTCCAGCGTCGCCGCTGAAGCCAGACCCGCCACCATGGCCATTGCCAGGACTGGCAGCTGTTTTATCGCAGCCTGAAAGCCTTTCACCATACTCATAAATTACTCCCCACCCAGTCCTTCAAGCGCTATGGTACGCGGCCGTTCAATCCATCCGCCCAAGCCATCAGGTACAATTTCAATTAGGTTTAAACGATATTCAGAGACCGACTTGATCTGGCCGTAATTCTGCCCCATGTAGTAGCCTTCCTTAACCCGCACCACACTGCCATCCCCATCCTTGATCAGCGCCCACAGCACATTATCCTCGCGCTTCAGTGTACCAACCATGCTCAGTTCAGAGAGAGGGTATTGTTCCAGATGCTCCCGCACCCGCTCGAGATCGGGGTGAACATCTGAGCCACCCTTCACCTGCATTTCTTCGTCCACAACCACCGGCAGCTCAAACGGAGAGCGCAGGCCGGCCGCACTGTAACTGAAAAATTCGTACGGCTTGAATACAGGAATCGGTTCGATCCGGCCACGGGGTTTAGTCAGCGTATCATCCATAAAACGTTTGATATCTGCAGTACCCTGATTACCTGAGCATCCGGCAATCAGCAGTGCAGTGGTCAGTAAAATAAGAGGTTTCATATCACTGATCCCCCCCGTCGCTGTACTGATAGGTTTTCGCCAATATCTTCATCGACAACATACCCGAATCACGGCTCTTCTGGATGGTAAAATCATGCAGAGTCACAATCCGCGGGAGAGCCGCGACGGAAGAAACAAACGCTCCCATCTCATGATAGCCACCGGTGACTTCAATATTGATCGGCAGCTCTTTATAGAACTCGGTCTGGGTCATTGGCTGCGGGTCAATAGCGTTCAGTTTTAACCCGGCACTCAGGGCTGCAGCACTGATATCGTCAATCAGGCCCGGAACTTCCGTATCGCGGGGCAGCTGTTTCAGCAGAGAGCCGAAACTTTCTTCCATTTCCACCATCTGAGTTTTATAGGCATCAAGATTGGCAACGCGGAATGCTTTTGCTTCAAAGTCTTTTTTCAGCGTGAACTCTTTCTGCGCTTCCCGCTGCAGGAGATCCACATTGTCCGCCACCAACAGGAAGTAACCACCGGTCAGAACGGCAACAAAAATCAGTACACAGAAAAAGATTTTGCCCGGCAGTGGCCAGGAGCCCATATTCTCCCAGTCAATATTATTCAGATCATCCAGCTGAAACTCATTCAGCTTCGCCATTGCTGCCTTCAGATCCATATTTTTCAGATCAGCCATTCCTTACTCCTCAGCAGCCTTCGGCTGAACGCGCTTCATACTGATCTCGAATTCGTTCACACCTTCACTTTTTGCCTGCACACGGATCAGAGCCGGATCCGCAAACCAGTCTGAACTGTCGAAATTCCGCATCAGTGCCGCCACCCGGTTATTCGATTTGGCCATGCCCTTGATATTCACATCCGTGTTTTTGATCGCCACTTCCGTGAAATAAAGATCATCCGGCACGGCACGTACCATCTCATCGAATACCCGCACAATAATCGGCCGGTTACCCTGCAACGCCTGAATCAGTTCCATCCGTTCAATCAGCTGCTGACGGGTTTCCCGCAGCTTACGGATTTCTTCGATTTTAGCGTCCAGCACTTTGGTTTCTTTAACAATATAGTTGTTTCGCTGACGCTGACTGGAGATATTGTCTTCATAATCACTGTTAACCAGATAAACAATCAGGCCCGCGGCCGCCAGCACCAGACCGATAACGGCATAGAACTGGTTCTGTCTTTCCTTCCGCCGCGCTTCCCGCCACGGTAACAGGTTAATCTTAGCCATTAATCAAAACTCCTCATGGCCAGGCCGCACGCAATCATCAGCGAAGGGGCATCACTGCTGAGCAGGTTGGCATTCACTTTCTGCGACAGAGTCATATTAACGAAGGGATTGGCAACCATAGTGGCGATACCCAGCGCTTCCTGCACTTCATCCGCAAGATCAGGAACAGACGATGTACCACCTGCCAGAATAATGTAGTCCACATCATTGAACTGGCTGGAAGAATAAAAGAACTGCAGCGAACGGCTGACCTGCTGAACAACGGCACGACGGAAAGGTTCCAGTACCTCACTCTCGTAATCGTCCGGCAGTCCACCTTCCAGTTTGGCGCGCACCGCTTCTTCTTCACTGAGACCGTAACGGCGCATAATATCTTCGGTCAGCTGCTTGCCACCAAACAACTGCTCCCGGGTATAAATCGACTTACCTTCATTCAGAACACTGAGAGTGGTCATGGTTGCGCCGATATCCAGAATGGCGACGGTCTCAATATCGTCACCTTCGAGCTGCCCTTCGAGCAGCTGGAAAGCCCGTTCGGTACAGAAGGCTTCCACATCCACTACCACGGCTTCGAGGTTGGCATACTCGACCGCATCCTTACGGCGCTCTACGGTTTCCTGACGACAGGCTGCCAGCAGCACATTGACCATATCGTTACCACTGTCGGACGGCCCCTGGACTTCCCAGTCGAGGGCAACTTCTTCCAGCGGATAGGGAATATACTGGTCAGCCTCAGCGCGGATCTGAAAGTCCATCTCATCATCTTTCAGACTGCCGTTCATCTGCACGGTCTTGGTGATCACCGCAGAGCCGGCAACAGCGATGGCCGCCCCCTTGGCTGAGGCCCGGGAACGGGTCAGCGCCTTACGGATGGCCTCACCGACAGCCTCATCATTATTGATACTTTGTTCAATAATGGAATTGGGTGGCAGGGTCTCAGATGCATAGGCCTCAACCTGATATCGTCCATTATTGTGACTCAGTTCAAGAATTTTTACCGAGGTAGAACTGATATCCACCCCCAGCAAAGCCTTGCTCTTGCTCTTAAACAGGTTAGCCAGCACAAGAAAATCCCCACAATATCGCGAACTTGCGCGTACAAGCTCACTCAAATCCTATATAGTCGAAGTCATTATAAGCACATTCCTATTAAAAGAACAAAAAACCCTTATAATGCCGCAACCCGCATTTTTACTGGCTTTATGAGGTATTTCACATAATTTTTTATGGCTAAGTCACACCCGCTACTCCGCTTCCTCTCCTGGCTTGTTTTGTCTATCACTGCGGGCACAGGAATTGTCAGTCTGGGCATATATTTAATGCTGGCTCCGGGGCTACCGGATACTGCCGAACTCCGCGATGTGGAATTACAGACACCATTAAGGGTATTTACTGCTGACGGCCGCCTTATCACGGAGTTCGGGGAAAAACGCCGCACCCCCATTACTTATGAAGAAACCCCCCGGCAGTTCATCAATGCACTGCTGGCTTCAGAAGATGACAGCTTCTTTGAACACTTTGGCATTGATATTAAAGGACTTGCCCGGGCAGTAGTGGAGCTTATCCGTACCGGCCGCAAAAAATCCGGCGGCAGTACCATCACCATGCAGGTCGCCAAGAACTATTACCTGTCGTCCGAAAAGACCTTCACCCGTAAGTTCACCGAGATTCTGCTGGCGCTGAAGATTGAGCAATCCCTCAGTAAAGAGGAAATTCTCGAGCTTTATATCAACAAGATCTACCTCGGCAAACGGGCTTACGGTATTGAGGCGGCCGCCCAGGTTTATTACGGCAAGTCGATCCGTGAACTGAACCTTGCCCAGCTGGCCATGATCGCCGGCCTGCCGCAGGCGCCTTCCGCCGCCAACCCGATCAATAGTCCGGAGCGGGCCATCGACCGCCGTAACTATGTACTGGCCCGCATGCACACCCTGGATATGATTACGGCAGAAGAATTCGAAGAAGCCGCCAGCGCCCCGGTGACCGCCCGCTATCACGGTGCCGTATCGGAAGTGAACGCCCCTTATGTAGCAGAAATGGTGCGCCGCGACATGATCGATCGCTACGGTGACGGTGCCTACACGGACGGCTATAACGTCTACACCACACTCAGCTCGGTGCGCCAGGAAGCTGCCAACCGTGCCCTGCAGAGCGGACTGCTGAAATACGATCAGGACCACGGCTATCGCAAGCCCAAACCGTCCAGCAAACCCGTCACCCTCAGCGTCGACGACAGCCCGCTGCTGGCCGCATGGCTGAACAAAGCCGACCCGGCTTACGACACCGACTGGCCAGCCTCTTATGAGCAATGGCAAAAACGACTGAGCGCACTGGATGACATGGGACTGATCAGCCCCGCCATAGTATCCCGCGTCAGAGAGGACGGCATCTGGTACTTCGCCGGCAACCGTGAGCACTGGCTGCCGTTTGCCGCCATGAGCTGGGCCAAACCCTACGTCAACGTCAACGTCATCGGTGCCGAGCCGCAATCTGCCGCGGATGTGGTCAGCGTCGGTGACCAGATCTGGCTGGAAGAAACGGCGGATGGCCTGCGTCTGGCACAACTGCCGGAGGTTGAAGGTGCTCTGGTTTCACTGCGTCCGGACGATGGCGCCGTACAGGCCCTGATTGGTGGTTTCGCCTATGCCGGCAACCAGTTCAACCGCGCAATTCAGGCCGACCGCCAGCCCGGCTCCGCCTTCAAACCTTTTATCTACAGCTCAGCCCTGGCCAATGGCTTCACCCCGGCCAGTATCATCAACGATGCACCGGTGGTGTTTGAAGACAGCAGCCTGGAAAACACCTGGCGACCGGAAAATCACAACGGCAAATTTAACGGCCCCACCCGCCTGCGCCGTGCCCTTTACCGCTCGCAGAATCTGGTATCCATCCGTATTCTCAAGCAGATCGGGGCACACAAAGCCGTCGACTACATCGTGCCGTTCGGTTTCCCGCGCCATAAACTGAATACCGACCTGTCGCTGGCACTCGGCGCTTCCGCTGTTACACCCATGGAACTGGCCACCGGCTACTGCGTCCTCGCCAATGGCGGTTATGCCGTCACACCGTATCTGATCAGCCGCATTGAGGATGATGAACATCAGTTGCTGTTTGAAGCCAACCCGACGGTCATCTGCCACGACTGCGAAAACGACGCAGAGCAGAATCCTGCTGACAACCTCCGCCAGGCAGAACAACAGCTGACGGAAGAAAACCTGCTGGCCGATGCCGGTGATACCGCAGTCAGAATCAATGCCGCACCGCGGGTAATGGACAAACGCGTTCATTTCCTGATGGTCAGCATGCTGCGCGATGTGGTCCGCCTGGGGACCGGTAAACGCGCACTGGCACTCAAGCGCCGCGACATTGCCGGCAAAACCGGTACCACCAATGATCAGAAAGACGCCTGGTTCTCCGGATTCAGCCCGGATCTGGTGACCACTGTCTGGGTTGGCTTCGACCAGCCGGTCACCCTTGGGCGCTGGGCCTATGGTTCCAACACCGCCCTGCCGATCTGGGTCGACTATATGGAAACCGCTCTGAAAGATGTACCGGAACGCCCGTTCGAACAGCCGGAAGGCATTGTCAGTGTGCGCATTGATCCGGAAACCGGCCTGCTGGCCGCTCCGGGACAGGAAAATGCCATGTTCGAATACTTCCGCGAAGAGAATGTACCGAAGCAGACCGTTAAGGTGCCGGTAGCCGGAGGCAATGGCAACAGCCTCAATGGCGAAGAAGACGTGATCCCGGAACAGCTGTTCTGAGCCGGGACAACGGCAATAAAAAAGGAGGCCTGAGCCTCCTTTTTTATTGCCGGCAGCCACCACAGCGTTACAGGTCCACCAGCTTGCCCGGGTTCATCACGTTATTCGGATCGAACACCGCTTTCACTGCGCGCATATACGCCAGCTCTTCTTTCGAGCGGGTGTATTCAAGATAAGGCTTTTTGGTTCGGCCAACACCATGCTCTGCCGAGACAGAGCCGGCGTATTTTTCCACGATTTCGAACACCCACTTCGACACATTGGCGCAGCGCGTAAAGAACTCTTCTTTCGGCAGATCGTCCGGTTTGAGAATATTCAGGTGCAGGTTACCGTCACCGATATGACCGAACCAGATAATCTCAAAATCCGGATATTCCCGGGTCACGATTTCATCAATATCGCGCAGGAACGGCGGCACTTTGGATACCACTACGGAAATATCGTTCTTATAGGGCGTCCAATGGGAAATCGTCTCGGAGATATCCTCACGCAGACGCCACAGATTGGCGGCCTGAGTTTCACTCTGACTGATCACCCCGTCCATCACCCAGCCCTGCTCAAGGCACTGCTCAAATACCGTCATGGCCTGGTCCATATCGGCCTCGGTCACGGCTTCAAACTCGATCAGGGCATAGAAATCGGTGCTGGTTTCAAACGGTGCCGGCACATCGCCACGGGCCAGCACTTTCTGCATGGCCTTATCGGAGAAGAATTCAAACGCTGTCAGGTCCATCTGGCTCTGGAACTGATTCAGCACCTTCATCACGTCATCCAGTTCCGGTACGCCCAGCACCAGCACCGTCAGATTGCGTGGCTGACGGGTCAGACGCATAGTGGCCTCGGTGATAAAGCCCAGCGTTCCCTCCCCCCCGATAAACAGCTGACGCATGTCATAGCCGGTGTTGTTCTTCACCAGATCTTTGTTCAGCTCGAGAATATCGCCCTGCCCGGTCACCACGGTCAGACCGGCCACCCAGTCACGGGTCATACCCCAGCGGATCACTTTGATACCGCCGGCGTTGGTGCTGATATTACCGCCAATCTGACTGGAACCGGAGGAGGCAAAGTCGACCGGATAGAACAGACCCTGCTCTTCCGCATAGTTATGCAGCTGCTCAGTCACCACACCGGCACCACATTTCACGGTACGGTCCACGGCGTTGAAATCAGTGAGCTGATTCATATAGTCAAACGCCACGACGATCTCACCGTCGGCCGCAACCGCACCGGCACTGAGACCAGTGCGGCCACCGGACGGTACCAGCGCCAGCCGCTGTTCGTTGGCCAGCAGGACAATATCCCGCACCTGTTCCGTCGTTTTCGGGAAAACGATAGCCGTCGGCTTTGGCTCGTAGATTTTGGTCCAGTCCTTACCGAAGGTTTCCAGAGAATCGGCATCCGTACGTACCTTATCGGCACCGACAATCGCCGATAACCGTTCGATCAGGGCTTCCTGAGTCAGAGCTGTCATGAATGTTTCCGCCTGAATGAATAGTATTCACCTCAATATGAGTAATCTTCCGGAAGAAAACCGGGTTTGAGGCTCACGTTAACAGGCCGGGTATGCTAGCATACGCGCCTTATTTTTCGGAGTGCTTTTCACTCCGGGTGGTCTGCCGGCGTCTTTACCGCAGAGGCTGAGAATCAGCGCCTGTTGCTTCTGCACCGGTAGCCACCGCTCAGGTTCCACTACAGTCCTTAATAGGTACCACCATGGCTCAAACCTCCCTTGATAAAAGCAAGATCAAATTCCTCTTGTTGGAAGGCGTGCACCAGTCGGCAATCGACACCCTCAATGCCGCGGGCTACACCAACATTGAGTACCTGAAAACCTCTCTGCCGGGAGACGAACTGAAAGAGCGCATCAAGGATGCACACTTCATCGGTATCCGCTCCCGTACCCAGCTGACCGAAGAGATCTTCGCCGCGGCAGAGAAACTGATTGCCGTGGGCTGTTTCTGTATCGGAACCAACCAGGTCGACCTGAAAGCCGCAACCAAGCGTGGCATCGCTGTTTTCAACGCACCTTATTCCAACACCCGCTCCGTGGCCGAACTGGCGCTGGCTGAAACCATCATGCTGATGCGCGGCGTGCCGGAGAAAAATGCGGTCTGCCATCGTGGCGGCTGGCAGAAGTCTGCTGTTAACTCTTACGAAATCCGCGGTAAGAAACTGGGCATCGTGGGTTACGGCAGCATCGGTACCCAGCTGTCAGTCATGGCAGAAAGCATGGGCATGGACGTGTATTTCTACGATGTGGTCACCAAACTGCCGATCGGTAACGCCACTCAGGTTGGCTCTCTGAACGAGCTGCTGAACCTGGCCGACGTTGTGACCCTGCACGTTCCGGAGACCCCGGCGACCAAGTGGATGATGGGCGCCGAACAGTTTGCGCAAATGAAACAGGGCTCCATCCTGCTGAATGCTTCCCGCGGTACCGTGGTGGATATCGACGCACTGGCTGATGCCCTGCGCAGCAAAAAACTGCTTGGTGCCGCCATCGACGTATTCCCGGTTGAGCCACGCGGTAATGACGAAGAATTTGTTACCCCATTACGCGAATTCGACAATGTAATCCTGACCCCGCACGTGGGTGGTTCCACCATGGAAGCCCAGGAAAACATCGGTAAGGAAGTGGGTGAAAAACTGTCGCAGTACAGTGACAACGGTACCACCACCTCTTCTGTGAACTTCCCGGAAGTGGCATTGCCATCCAATCCGAACGTTCACCGTATCCTGCACATCCACAAAAACGTGCCGGGTGTGATGAATTCGATCAACCAGATTTTTGCCGAAAACCACATCAACATCTCAGGCCAGTACCTGCAGACAGTTGAAGAAGTCGGCTATGTCGTGATCGACGTTTCCAAAGACGCGTCCGAACTGGCACTGGAAAAAATGAAGGAAGTCGAAGGCACCATCCGTGCCCGTGTGCTGTACTGATTGCTTCAGGCATAAAAAAAGCGGCTATCAGCCGCTTTTTTTATGCCTGCAATCTGCGCCTCAGTCGAGGCGCATTTCAATACCGGCCGCAGCCATATGCTGCTTGGCTTCCTGCACTGTATATTCACCGAAGTGAAAAATGCTGGCCGCCAGCACCGCATCAGCGTGCCCTTCTTTCACCCCTTCCACCAGATGATCCAGATTACCGACACCACCGGAAGCAATCACCGGAATATTCACCTCATCAGCAATGGCGCGGGTCACGCCCAGATCGAAACCGGACTTCACCCCGTCACGGTCCATGGAGGTCAGCAGAATTTCACCAGCGCCGTACTGCTCCATCTTCACCGCCCACTCAACGGCATTAATGCCGGTGGGCTTACGGCCACCGTGGGTGAAAATTTCCCAGTGATCATCGACCTGCTTGGCATCAATCGCCACCACAATGCACTGCGCGCCGAATTTATCCGAAGCAGCCTTTACGAACTCCGGGTTATACACAGCCGCCGAGTTAATGGAAACCTTATCGGCACCGGCATTCAGCATGCGACGGATATCATCCAGCTCACGGATTCCACCACCGACAGTCAGCGGGATAAATACCTGCTCAGCAATGGCTTCCACCATATGTACCGTTGTCTCCCGCCCCTCATGACTGGCGGTAATATCGAGGAAAGTAATTTCATCGGCACCCTGATCGTTATAGCGCCTGGCGATTTCCACCGGGTCACCGGCGTCGCGGATACCGACAAAATTCACGCCTTTGACCACGCGCCCCTTATCGACATCAAGACAGGGAATAATGCGTTTTGCCAGACCCATGTTTATGCTCCGGTTAACTCATCCGCCAGCTGCTGGGCTGCAGCCACATCCAGCGTACCTTCATAAATGGCACGCCCGGTAATCGCCCCGAGAATCCCCTGACCGGCCACTTTCGACAGCGCGCGGATATCGTCAATATTGGTCACACCGCCGGACGCAATCACCGGAATACCGCCTTCAACGGCCAGATTCAGCGTGGCTTCAACATTTACGCCCTGCATCATGCCGTCGCGGGCAATATCGGTATAAACGATGGACGTCACACCGTCGCCTTTAAACTGTTTCGCCAGATCCACAGCCTTAACAGAAGACACTTCCGCCCAGCCGTCAGTGGCCACAAAACCGTCCTGCGCATCCAGACCAACAATCACAGTGCCCGGAAATGCCTTGCAGGCTTCTTTGACGAATTCAGGTTCTTTCACCGCTTTGGTGCCGATAATCACATAGCTGACGCCGGCCTTGATGTAGTACTCAATGGTTTCCAGAGTACGGATACCACCACCGATCTGAATCGGCAGACCCGGAAACGCTTTGGCGATGGCAGTGACGGCTTCACCATTCACCGGCTCACCGGCAAAAGCCCCGTTCAGATCCACCAGATGCAGACGGCGACAGCCGGCATCCACCCAGCGTTTGGCCATGGAAACCGGATCATCACCAAACACGGTGGAGTCATCCATACGGCCCTGACGCAGACGCACGCACTGACCATCTTTCAAATCAATTGCAGGAATTACCAGCATTGCTTTACCTTAATGTATTCGTTGTGGGTCAGGTCTGACCATCCCAGGCGAGTCAGGCCTGACCGTCCCATGCAAGAAAGTTACGCAGTAACGCCAGACCGGCGTTGTGACTTTTTTCCGGGTGAAACTGAACCGCAAAGACATTGTCCTCGCCCATCGCTGCCGCAAAATCAACGCCGTAATGACCACGCCCCTTAACCTGCTCCGGCTTTTCAGCGGCCACATAATAGGAGTGAACAAAATAGAAGCGGCTGTTATCGGCAATGCCGGACCACAACGGGTGGGCCACCTGCTGTACCTGATTCCAGCCCATATGCGGTACTTTCAGGTGTTCACCGTTTTCATACAGATCATGACCGAAGAACTTAACCTGACCGGGGAATAACCCCATACAGTCAACACCGCCGTTCTCTTCACTGCGATCCATCATCGCCTGCAGGCCAACACAGATTCCCAGCAGCGGTTTGGTTTTGCGTACTTCCGCCACCACCTGATCAATACCCTGCGCGCGGATCTCCGCCATACAGTCGCGGATCGCACCAACGCCCGGCAACACCACATGGTCGGCTTTCAGAATCACTTCCGGGTCACTGGTCACCACCACCCGGGTATCCGGTGCCACTGTCTGCAGCGCCCCATGGGCTGAATGCAGATTGCCCATGCCATAATCAATGACTGCACAGAATGTACTGCTCATACGTTCCTCACAGACAACCTTTGGTGGACGGCATCATACCTTCCATACGTGAATCCGGTGCCAGTGCCATGCGTAACGCACGGCCAAAGGCCTTGAAGATGGTCTCCGCCTGATGGTGCGCATTAAAGCCCTTGAGGTTATCAATGTGCAGGGTCACACCCGCGTGATTAACAAAGCCCTGGAAGAATTCCCAGAACAACTGGGTATCCAGCTTACCGATGGCGGCACGGGTGAATTCAACGTCCATAAACAGACCCGGACGACCGGAAAAGTCGATCACGACCCGTGACAGGGCTTCGTCCAGCGGCACATAGGAGTGGCCGTAACGCACAATACCTTTCTTATCACCCACCGCCTGGGCAAAGGCCTGCCCCAGCGTGATACCGATATCTTCCACCGTGTGGTGGTCATCAATGTGCAGGTCACCCTTGCAGGTGATGTCGAGATCAATCAGACCATGACGGGCGATCTGGTCCATCATATGCTCGAGGAAAGGCACCCCGGTATCAAACTTTGATTTGCCGGTACCATCGAGATCAATGGCGACGCTGATCTGGGTCTCAAGCGTATTCCGCTCGACCTTGGCTGCGCGGGTCATGGTCTGCTCCAACTCTCGCAAAATGGAAAAGAAAGCATTATAAAGCAAAGCGCTTAAGAAAGTAGGCCGGGGATGTGGCCCCGGAGCAATTTCCCAGTCGCTTCTCTGCCACCCGCATCAGCTTCCCCGGATATCCCCTATCCCCCGAACGAAAACCGGAGCCTGCAGTGCCTGTAAAACTTGAAATCATCCGTACCCCTGACGAAGCCGACCTGAATGACATCCGTAAGATCCGTCAGGAAACCAGCCCACAGGGACTGACCTGCAGCGAGGCTGAGCTGGAAACGTTCCTCGCCACCGGTGGCTGGATCTGGGCCGGACGTTTTAACGACCGTATCGTTGGTGTACTGCTGGCAGAGCCACAGGACAAGCGGATTATCCTCAGCCAGGCTGGCGTCAGGAAAATCACGCAACGGCGTGGGGTGATGCATCAGATGCTGCAGCTTATTCAGCAACAGGCGGAGAAAGAAGGCCTGGCACTGGAACTCAGCACCTGCCCGGGCCATCTGAAAGAGGCAGCATTGCGGCGCGGCTTTCAACCGATAAATGACAAATTACGGTACAATTGAAGTTAAAAGTTAACTAATGTCCCACGAGTGAAACTAAAAATTCACGGGACATCTCTTTTAACAGACCGCCGGGAAAGCCATACTGGCACGGTAAACATTACAATCGCGGAGTACTGACACCATGAGAATCGCCGTCCAGGCCGCTTCTGCTCTGATCCTGTTCCTGGCAGCCGTTATGCTTTCTGTCCAGGCATCGGCCAGCGATATCAAACCACCGCAACAGGTGGTTGAGGATGCTACCGCCGGGATTATCTCTGAGCTGAATAAACTGGAACCGGAAGCGCGGACCGAAGAAGAGGTCCGCCGACTGGTGATGACCTACATCGTGCCAGTCATCGATCAGCAAAAAATCGCCATGGGCGCCCTCGGTAAATACTGGCGTCGCGCCACCCCTGAGCAGCGTCAGGCATTTATTGACCGTTTCCGCGAACTGCAGATCCGCACTTACAGCGGTGCCTTCAAGGCCTTCAGCGGCGAGCAGTTCAGCTTTGAAGCACCGCGCTTCAGCCCCAACGGTGATAAAGCACTGGTCAAAGGCTCCCTGATGCAGACCACCGGGCAGACGGTTCCGGTCGACTTCCGCCTGTATCTGGACGACGAAACCGGTCAGTGGCGCGTATACGATGCCATCGTCGCCGGCCTGGGCATGGTCAAAACCTATCGCGATCAGCTGACCGAGAAACTGCAGAACATCAGTATGAATGAGTTACTGGCGGAACTTTCTGCTGACGCCACTGACTAATATTGCAGCAACTCTCTCCATTGTTGTTTTCCTCCCCCTTATACTGGCCTCAATGGCCAGTTTTTTTGTCCGGCCGATAGCAATCGGCCGGAGCTTTTCTATGCTGAATCAGGGCTCTGCTGTTTTGCCCACATCGGGATCAGGCCTCCGGACCGTCAGACAGATTGACACTTTCCTTCAGGAGCCTGTTAATACGCATCCGCTCAGCAGCGCACAGCGGCCGGACCTGCCATTAATATGCACATCCATAATGGCCCAGATTAACGTAATCAATCAGCAGGACAGCATGATTCCGACAGGCAGTAGCATCAGGAACCGCAGCCACCGGCACGCCATACCGGCCCCACAGGAAAAGGGAAGCCGCTTATGATCAGAGCTCTGAGCGCCCAGTCGCTGCGCCGTAAGCTGGTTATCATCGCCCTGATTACCACCAGTCTGTCGCTGGTGATGTCCAATCTGGCGTTCATCTCGCTGGAATACTATCTGGCACGTCAGGATGTACAGCAGAAGCTGTCGATTCTCGGCCAGGTTATCGCGACCCGCTCAACCGCTGCACTGACCTTCAGCGATTACGCCCTGCTGCAGAACAACCTCGATACTCTGCGCGCCGACAGCAGCGTACTGCGCGGCTGCCTCTATGCCGACCCGAAAACCCTGGCTGCCCAGTACAACCGTAACAGCAATGACGGCCTCTGCCCCAGCCAGCTGCATCCACTGCAGAGTCAGCAGGATTCGGCCTTCAGCCAGTTTTTCCCCATCCTGCTCGACGATACCCCCATCGGTACCCTCTATATTGAAGTCAGCCCCGACGGGCTGATGGACAGAATCCTGCAGTTTCTGGTGTTCTCCGCGATCATCCTCGCCGCGGCCGTCATGCTGTCCGTTCTGCTCGCATCGCAGCTGCAGAACGTGGTCGCCAGGCCGATGAAGGATCTGAGCAACACGCTGCGCAACATCATGCTGCGCAAGGATTACTCCATCCGTGCCAGCAAGGAAAATAACGACGAAATCGGCGATCTGGTTGACCTGTTCAACAGCCTGCTGCGCACCGTGGAAGAAGAAAATGCCTCGCTGAAAACCAGTGAGGAACGCTTCCGCAAACTGACCGCGTTATCTCCGGTGGGGATCTTTCAGGTCGACGCCAAACAGCGACTGCAGTATGTCAACCAGCGCTGGCGCGACATTCACGGCATGCAGGATGACCTGCCCGGTCTGCAGGAGTGGTTTGCCCGCATTCATCCCGATGATCTGGCCGATGTCCAGCAGGCCTGGAACCGTCTGATCTGCGATCAGGAAGGTATCGCCCTTGAGCTGCGGCTGTTACGCCGCGATCAGAGTCATGTCTGGATTCAGCTGCTGGCCTCGGCACTGCATGACCGAAGCGGCGAACTGCTGGGCTACCTCGGTGCTATCTCTGACATTTCCGAGCTCAAAGCCGCCCAACTGCAGATGGAAACCCTGGCCTTCTATGATCCCCTGACCGGTCTGGCCAACCGCCGCCTGTTCAAGAACCGGCTGGAAAAGTCGGTCAAAAGCGTTCTCCGCTCCGGCTCCTCCATGGCGCTGATGTTCCTCGATATGGATCAGTTCAAACGCGTTAACGACACCCTTGGCCACGATGCCGGCGATATCCTGCTGAAGGAAGTGGCCAACCGCCTGACCACCACCGTGCGCGAAAACGATACGGTCTCCCGTATCGGCGGCGACGAATTCACCATTCTGCTGACCGACGTACACCAGACCTCCGATGTGCTGGTCGTGGCCGAAAAGCTGCTGCACACCATGGCGCGGCCGATCCGCATCAAAGGCCAGGACATCATCACCACCGTCAGCATCGGTATCACCATGACACCGGACGATTCCACCGATGTGAACACGCTGATGAAAAACGCCGACCTGGCGATGTACCGCGCCAAAGAGCTCGGCCGCAACAACTTCCAGTTCTTCTCCGAAGACATGAACCACTCCATTCTGGAACATCTGTCACTGGAAAAAGAAATCACCGAAGCCATCAACCGTGAACAGTTCAGCTTGGTATTCCAGCCCAAGATCAGCCTCAGTGACTTCAGTGTCACCGGAGTGGAATCCCTGATCCGCTGGCAACACCCGGAAAAGGGCATGATCACGCCCGACCGTTTTATCCCGGTGGCCGAAGAGACCGGCCAGATTCTGGAAATCGGCAGCTGGGTACTGGAACAGAGCTGCCGCCAGATCAGCTCACTGATCCGCAGCAAAGTCCTGCCAGCAAACGCCAAAGTGGCAGTGAACCTTTCCGCCCGTCAGTTCACCGACCCCTATCTGCTGCAGCGCATCCGCAGTGTGCTGGAAATCACCCGCATCCCGCCTGCCTGTCTGGAACTTGAGATCACCGAAAGCACGCTGATGGAAGACGTGGAATCCGCTATCCAGATCATGCAGGAAATCAAGAAAGCCGGGGTCGCCATCGCCATCGACGACTTCGGCACCGGCTACTCCTCACTGGCCTACATCAAGCGCTTCCCGATTGATGTACTCAAGGTTGACCGCTCGTTCGTCACCGATATCCCCGGCGACCAGAACGACATGGCGATTACCGCTGCGGTAATCGCCATGGCGCACAAGCTGTCACTGACGGTGGTCGCCGAAGGGGTGGAAACCCAGGAGCAGCTGCAGTTCCTGCGCCGCAACAACTGCGACGAAGGCCAGGGCTATCTGTTCAGCCGGCCGCTCTCTCTCGGACAGCTGCACCAGTTCCTCAATGAGAACGAACGCCAGGCCGAGAACAGCAGCGCTCCGCTGCAGTAACGCCATCAGGCCTGTATACTGAGCGCCCCGCAAACCAGCAGTCCGATATGAGCACAGAATTCTCTTTCAGTGAGGCCGTTCTCCACTGGTATCACCAGCACGGCCGCAAAGATCTGCCCTGGCAGCAGCACATCAGCCCTTACCGGGTCTGGGTTTCCGAAATCATGCTGCAGCAGACTCAGGTCACCACCGTCATTCCCTACTTCGAACGCTTTATGCAGCGCTTCCCGGATGTTCAGAGTCTGGCGGCTGCCACCCAGGACGAAGTCCTGCATCTGTGGACCGGACTCGGCTATTACGCCCGCGGGCGCAACCTGCATGCCTGCGCCCAGGCCGTGGTGCGCGACTTTGACGGTGAATTCCCCCAATCCGTCGACGCCCTCAGCACCCTGCCCGGTATCGGGCGCTCCACCGCCGCGGCCATTGCCTCCATCAGCATGGGCATCAATGCACCAATTCTCGACGGCAACGTCAAACGCGTACTGACGCGCTTTTTTGCCGTTGAAGGCTGGCCCGGAGAAACCCGGGTGCAGAAACACCTGTGGCAACTGGCAGAGCAACTGACACCGGCCCACAGCTCACGGGAATACACCCAGGCCATGATGGATATGGGCGCCACCCTGTGCACCCGCAGCAAACCGGCCTGCGGCATCTGCCCGCTGCAGCCGCAGTGCCGGGGCTTTGCCACAGGCAAACCGGTGCAGTTCCCCAACAGCAAACCGAAAAAAGAAAAGCCGGTCAGAAGCACCCTGCTGCTGATGGTCCGCACCCCGGACGGCGAATACCTGCTGCAACAGCGTCCGCAGCAGGGCATCTGGGGCGGTCTGTGGAGCTTCCCCGAAGCAGCCGATGCCGCCACCGCCCGCCCCCTGCTGCAGAGCCTGCTGCCCGGCGCCCGGGTACAGGACGACGGCGAATGGCTGACACCGTTCCGCCACACCTTCAGCCATTACCATCTGGATATTCAGCCAGTGATCTACCAGCTCACAGCGCCGCCCACCGCCGTACAGGAAGCCGGATCCACAACCGCACACTGGTACAATCCTGATTCACCCAGCACACTGGGGCTGGCAGCTCCGGTCAAAATGCTGCTGCAACGTCACAGCAGTGAGGAACTGATATGAGCCACACCGTTTTCTGTCAAAAATACCGTGAACAACTTGAAGGTCTGGAAACCCCGCCCTTCCCCGGACCGAAAGGCGAAGAGATCTACCACAACGTCTCACGCCGGGCCTGGGAGGAATGGACCCGGCACCAGACCCGCCTGATCAACGAGAAACACCTCAACATGATGGATATGCAGGCACGCCGCTACCTCACCAGCCAGCGGGATAAATTTCTCAGCGGCGAAGAGTACGATCAGGCTGAAGGCTATGTGCCTGAAAATAAAGATAAATAAAGTGTTTCAGATACTTGACACCTGAACGGACAGACGGTTTAATACGCGCCACTCGCTGATCACGACTTGGTCGTCAGCCGGTAAGCCCAGATAGCTCAGTCGGTAGAGCAGGGGATTGAAAATCCCCGTGTCGGCAGTTCGATTCTGTCTCTGGGCACCATTTATTCCAAAAGCCTCGCTACTTGAAAAAGAGCGGGGCTTTTTCGTTTCTGGCGCATGCCTTTTTAAAACGCCATCTCACCAGTCCGATTCATCATAACCATCCATGGCTATGCCCCTGCGGGCAGCCTGCGGCTGTGCAAATGGGTTCCCGACCCATTTGTCTGTCTCCGGGCACCATCTGTTCCTAAAGCCTGCATAGCAATATGCGGGCTTTTTTATTGCCTGCACTCTCACTGTCCGATTCATCGCGGCTATTTTATCCGCCCACAAAAAAGCCCACTGTACAGCGGGCCTTCTGATGGGTTGTTGTTCTGCCGGCACTCAGCTGATGGTCACCGCTGCCACAGCAAACAACAGGATGGCACTGACCACGGCAGCAGCCATATGAATATGCACCATCCGCTCGTCACTCAGATCGCTTTCCAGGACTTCAGACTCTTTCACGGCATAACCTTTTAATGTCTCGTTATGTCTAATATTTTAGAAGAATCCTGACGTTTTTCACTGGTATCCCTATGGTTCATGCCGGACTTTTTGTTGCTTTTTGTAAGTTCGCCAGCGTCAGGATGACGTGGACAGAAAACTGTCCACCGCCGCGATCTGATCGCGCGCCATCAGTGCCGGCGCATGGCCGATACCGGGAAATTCCAGCAACCGTGTATCCGGGCGCTGCAGCATGGTTCTGGCCGTTTCCGCCAGCAGCAGGTCGGACTCAGCCCCGCGCAGCACCAGCACCGGACAGCTCACGCCCTGCCACACACCGGACAGGTCAACATCACCGCTGACCAGCGCAAAGCCTGCGGCAATGGCCGGGTCGTAACGCAGGCGCAGCCCGCCATCCCAGGGTTCAGTGCCATAACGGGCAAGATGCTGCCACTGCTCATCGGTCAGCGGCCCGAAAGGTTCGCATACCCGGCGCAGATACTGCTCCGCCTCAGCCAGCGAATGAAACAGTGTGCCCCGGCCGACGTATTCCCCCAGCCGCGCCAGCGACGCATAAGGAATAAAGGGGCCGACGTCATTCATCACCAGCCGGCGGATTCCGCTGCCACCCGGCAGGGCTGCCAGCATCATGCCGATCAGTCCGCCCATGGAAGTGCCAACCCAGTCAATCGTCGCGGTGCCGTATTGCTGCTGCAGATGCGTCAGCAGCTGCTGTATCTGGCTGATATACAGCGGGTAGCCATACAGCGCCGCCGTACGCAGCCAGTCACTGTCACCACGACCGAGAATATCCGGACAGATAACCCGGCCATGCTGGGCCAGCCGGCGGGCAAGAAAGTCGAAATCATGGCTGTTACGGGTCAGACCGTGAACGCAGATAATCAGTGGCTGATCGCGCTCATCGCTGCTTTGCCACTGCTGCCAGGCGATACGGTGCGGCCCTTCCGGGGTGGTAATAACCAGTTCGTGCTGTGAACAGGAAGGTGTCATAGCAACTCCTGACCCTGTGGTGAATTTCAGCCGCGCAGCGACTGCTGCAGCCACTGACGGACATCCGCATAAGGTGTATCCGCCAGCCGCCCCATTGCCGGCAGCGTACGCGCTTTTACTTTACTCAGCCAGGGTACCTGAATGCCACACAGGAAACGTGTCAGCAATTCAGGCGAGGCTGGCCGGGCAAACTGAGCCTGTATTTTTTCCTGCAGGGGCGCACACAGCGCCTGCGCATCCAGCCGGCTGAGATCCTGGCCATGATGCCGCGATGGCCAGTCAACAAAGCGGCCACTGCAGACTGAGCAATGACCACAGTCCTGCCCCATTTCCTCACCGAAATAGGCAGACAGCTGACGCGCGATACAGCGCGGCTGGCGGAACAGATCCAGCATTCGCCGGATACGGCGGATTTCATTCTCCTCACGCTCGAGGAAATGCTGGTACAGAGAGGACGCCAGGTTCGCATCCGCCAGCCGCTGTTCATCCACGCGGTACACATCCGTCATCTGCTTGCTTTCCAGCGTCAGCCAGCCTTTTTCCTGACAATACTCCAGCGCCTTCAGTGCCCGCAGACGGGCCGGCTGCCCCTGATTACCGACGGCCTGTTCCAACGCTGCGGTATCCAGCGTGTACCAGCTGCGTCCCTTCTGACTGGTGTTCAGTACAGTCTGCAGAAACTGCTGTGGCTCGCCCTGCAGACGGGCCAGCAATTCGCTTTCTGAACCCGCCGGGCGGTATCTGTGCTCGGCAAAATAGCTGTACTGCGCCGTCAGTACCCCGCGCATCTCCAGGTTGACCAGCAGGGTTTTCAGCGGCAGCAGACGGATATTGGTTTCCGCTGACAGCGGCGTCATCAGCACTTCCCACTGACCGCCCTGAGTCTGACTGCGGATCTGCTGCAGCAACGCTTCAATCCCGCTCTGTTCCGGAGTATCGCCATAGACGAAGTTTTCCAGCACCGTCAGGCCTGCTTCATCGGCCAGCATAATGCAGTCCGATGCCTGCCCGTCACGGCCGGCGCGGCCGATTTCCTGGCTGTAATTTTCCGTGGACTTGGGCAGATCGTAATGAATCACCTGACGGATATTGCTTTTATCCACCCCCATGCCAAAGGCAATGGTCGCCACAATCACCGGCGTGTCACCGTTCATAAAACGCTGCTGAATGGCATCACGCAGTTCCGGCCCCAGACCGGCATGATAGGCTTCCACCGCAAACGGCAGCTGTGCGTTCAGGCGCTGCGCCAGCTCTTCGGCGGTGTGCTGCAGCGTGACGTAAATAATGGCAGCGAAAGCCTGAGATTTCTGCGCCGACTTCTGCGCCACATGAGTCAGCCACTGGCGGCACTTATCTGCCCGCTCCGCTTCTGCGGTCGGCTGCACCAGTAAGCGCAGATTCGGGCGGTAAAAGCCGGTGGTCACCACATCGTTTTCTGCAATAGAAAAATAACGGCGCATATCGGCGATTACCTGTGGCGTCGCCGTGGCCGTCAGCAGCAACACCTGCGGCACATGAAATTCGCGGCAGTAATCAGGCAGCTTTAGATAATCGGGGCGGAAATTATGCCCCCATTCGGAAATACAGTGCGCTTCGTCCACCACCAGTAGCGACAGCGGCACTGTGGCAATAAAACGCCGGAAACTTTCGTTTTTCAGCCGCTCCACCGACACCATCAGAATTTTAATGCTGCCGTTACGCACGCCATCCATCACCGCATACATATCTTCCCGGCTCTGGGTGGAGTCAATGGTGGCAGCGGCAATGCCTTTCGACTGCAGAAACTGCACCTGATCCTGCATCAGCGCCAGCAGCGGGGAAATCACCAGCGTCAGATGCGGCAGCATTAATGCGGGCAGCTGGTAACAGAGGGATTTACCGGAACCGGTGGGGAAAATAGCGGCGGCGGAGCGCCCGCTGAGCAGGGTTTCAATGACCGGCTGCTGGCCGGGACGCAACCCGGCAAAGCCGAAATACTGCTGCAGAGGCTGCTGCCAATCAGGGACCATGACTACCTCCTGTATTCAATAAGCCCGCGGTGCAGGACGTTATTCTTTTACCGGCTCTTTGCGCACAATCGGCACAATGCTGCGCGCGGCGAGAATATCCTGTGCTTTATTCATTTTTGAACGGTCTGTGAACGGGCCGACATACACCCGGTACCAGATGCTGCCATTCACATCAGATTTCTGCTGATAGGCATCCATACCTTCCAGCAGCAGACTGGCGCGCATGCGTCCGGCATCGTCGGCCGAGCGGAAAGACCCGACCTGCAGACGGTACTGGTAATTCACTTCGTCTTTCGGCGTGGAGTGATATTCCTCCACTTGCGGTACTTCTACCGTCTGTTTTTCCAGCAGTTTATAAAAATCGTAGGATGGCTTATCGATTTTTTTCGCATCTTCCTTCGCTTTTTCCACCCCCAGCTGTAATGCCTTTCTGGCATCACCTTTCACTGCATTCAGTTCATCGCCGGCAGGAATGGTCGTCAGATAAAGAATAAAACCGATAAATGCCACCGCCAGCGTGGGGGTGATAATCCACACCCACTTCGGGATTTTGCTGGTGCCTTCAGACATTGTTATTCCTGTTTAATCTGTCGTATTAAATTGAGCGTTCAGCGTTGTTGAGTATTACCAGTCCGGTGTATTGAGCACCTGCTCTGTGCGGCGCTCAAAAACCAGACGTTACATCTCTTGCGGCGCAGAAACACCCAGCAGACTCAGGCCATTGGCAATCACCTGACGCACCGCTTCGGCCAGTGTCAGACGGGCATTACGCAGCGCTTCGTCGTCGACCAGCGTTTTCTCTGAGTTGTACCAGGCGTGGAAATCGCCGGCCAGCTCGCGCAGGTAAGTGGCAATATTATGCGGTTCGTGGTTGGTGGCTGAACGTTTCACCACTTCCGGATAACGACCCAGTTTCACGATCAGTTCTTTCTCGCTTTCCAGCTCCAGTTTACCCAGTGCTGCCAGACCGGCGTCGGTAGTCCAGCTCTGACCGGCTTCGGCCAGTTTGCGGAAAATAGAACAGACCCGGGCGTGCGCGTACTGAATGTAATACACCGGGTTATCAGACGACTGCGAGCGCGCCAGATCAATATCAAAGGTCAGCTGGCTGTCGGCCTTACGCGCGGCGAGGAAGTAACGGGTGGCGTCACGGCCCACTTCATCAATCAGATCACGCAGGGTCACATAGCTGCCGGCACGCTTGGAAATTTTCACTTCCTCGCCACCGCGCATCACGGTCACCATCTGGTGCAGAACATAGTCCGGCCAGCCTTGCGGGATACCGGCATTCAGAGCCTGCAGACCGGCACGCACACGGGTAATGGTGCTGTGGTGGTCGGCGCCCTGCTCGTTGACCACGCGCTCGAAACCACGCTGCCATTTATCCAGGTGATACGCCACGTCCGGCACAAAATAGGTGTAACCACCATCGGTCTTGCGCATCACGCGGTCTTTGTCATCACCGAAGTCGGTGGTGCGCAGCCACAGCGCGCCTTCTTTTTCATAGGTAAAGCCATTGTCGACCAGCTGTTTTACCGCCGCCTCGACCTTGCCGCCGGTATACAGCGAAGATTCGAGGAAGTAGACATCGAAATCCACGCCAAAGGCTTTCAGATCCAGATCCTGCTCACGACGCAGATAGGCCACGGCAAAATGGCGGATGGCTTCGATATCACCGGGATCTTTCTTACCTGTGTAGCTCTGGTCTTCGGAGGTGACGGTATCACCGTTCATGTAGCTTTCCGCCAGCTCAACGATGTAATCACCACGGTAGCCGTCTTCCGGCCAGCCCAGGTCGTCCGGCGTCATGCCTTTGCAACGCGCCTGTACCGACAGCGCCAGATTGCTGATCTGCTGACCGGCATCGTTGTAATAGAATTCCCGCGTCACATCCCAGCCGGAAGCATCCAGCAGACGGCAGATGCAGTCACCCACCGCGGCACCACGGCCGTGGCCGATATGCAGAGGGCCGGTCGGGTTGGCCGACACAAATTCCACCTGCACCTTACGTCCGGCTCCGTCGTTGTTACGGCCATAAGCTTCTTTCTGTTCCAGTACCGCCTTGATCAGGCTGGCGGTGGAAGCATCGCTGAGGAAGAAGTTAATGAATCCCGGACCGGCGATATCCACTTTTTCCACCAGATTATTGGCCGGAACCGCATCCACCAGCAGCTGCGCCAGCTCGCGCGGATTCTTACCCGCCGGCTTGGCCAGCATCATTGCCAGATTGGTGGCCAGATCGCCGTGACTTTTATCGCGGGTGTTTTCCACCTGAATACGTGGCTCCAGATCGTCAGGCAGAACGCCCTGGGATTTAAGATTGGTAACAGCAGCGGATAACAACTCGGCAATTTGCGGTTTCATAGGGAATCGGTTCGGCCTGGTGGTCAGATCAGATGAATTCGGAAAAGGCCGCGATTATCGCAAAAATGGCCCCGCGCGTGAAGCAAAGCCGCCAATGCCGGCCCATTGCCGGCCGCAGGCGGATTTCCCCACCTTACTCAAAGTTAACTCACATACTTATCCACAGATTTTCAGATCGTCAGCGGGTTCAGCCATTACCACAGAGAGTGCTGCTATCCTACTGATCTTTCTTATAAAAAATGCTTGAAAGCACAGGGAATATATGGCCCCGCAGGCATTGGTCAGAAACGTTTAAAATTTCACCGTTCTGACAGGCCTGCCCGTCTGACGCCGCCTGCGGGCACTTTCCCCAAACTTATCCAGAAAGTTATCCACAGAATCTGCGGATAACCCCGGTATTTCACAGGGCCAGCACGGCTTCCTGCTTGATGTGGTTATATGTGCTGCGCGGGCGGCTGCCGATGCGTTCCGCCACCAGGCTGGCGGCCAGTGGTTTATTGCCATCACGCAGGGCGGCTTCCAGCAGCGTCCGTTCCAGCACATCGCGCTGCACATGACTGCCGCCGAAATGATGGAAGCGGTAACGGAGCGGCAGCAGGCGCCGCACCACACTGTCATATTGGCCGAGGGCAAAATCGTTCAGCGCCTCACACACCGGCAGCCCCACCTCAGCCGTCATGCGGTAATTGGTTTGCTGCGCATTACCGCTGGCGACATAACGGCGCAGCCCGTCCAGCACCTCAGCAGCAGCCTTGTGATCGCCGGCGCCGGCATAAGCCATGATGGCGTGGGCGTCGTTGAAGACATAAAACTGCTGATCTTTTTTGTGGTTCCAGTTGTCAGCCAGCTGACGGAAACGGCTGCCGGTATCCACATTTTCCAGATACAGCCGCCACAGCACCGATGATGCGTCCACCAGTGCCATCGGCAGCGGCGGCGCCCCCTCCGGATGCACATCGCGGTCGTAATGACGCACGATGTCGTCCAGCCGGTGCTGTTCGAGCATAAACAGATCGTAGTGAATGGCATTGTGGCTAACCATCATATTGTTGACCGCCCACTGGGGTTCACTGCGTGCCATAAAAGCGCTGCCTTTATCGTATTCGCCCAACATATCCAGCGCATGGGCCAGCGCATGAATGCCCCAGATATCCAGCTTATTGGCTTCCACCGCGGCCAGTGCAGCCTCTTCCGCCCGGCGGTATTCACCGGCTTCTTCCAGACCAAAACTGTACATCCCCAGCAGACAGCCCCAGAGCGGATGCTGCCTGTCCCAGAACGGCAGCACCCGGGCTACCCGGCCACGCAGGTTCATGGCATCGCCAAGAAAGAAATCCAGCTGATGGCCCGTCATCAGTGCCAGCACATCCGTCGGATACTCGTACAGCAACGCGTCCAGTACCTGCGAAGCCGACCACAGATCACCGCCGGCCCAGCATTCCAGCGCCCGGATATGCATCCGCTCACGGGCATTGGCCCGGGCTGCCGCGGCGGTGCTGGCAGCAAGCGCCGTGCGCGCAGCAGCCAGGTCATCCTTATCCGTTGACCACAGATGCACATAGCCATAAAACACCTGCCCCATCACAAAGTCCGGCTCGGTTTCCAGCGCGCGCTGTGCGGCGTCCATCGGGTCCTGAAACAGAATGAGCTGATTCACCGCTTCGTTAAACGCACTCAGGGCATCGGCACTGTGTACCGTGGTGTCGAGGCCGGTCAGGTCTTTCATCGCATATCCTCCGTCATGGTTGCCACCAGTCTACGGCGCAGCCGGGCGCAGCAAAGTCAGCCACCGCCGGCGGACATTACAAAGCTGGCATTAGGCGACAATCAGAACCGGGGCAGAACGGTGGGGGGTGACAGGCAAGTCACTGATTCAGCAGGAAAGAAAAATAACTGCAGAGGGAAAAGTGTCTGCCGCCGGGAAGGTGAACCCGCCCGTCAGCAACAGGACATTACTGACAAAGCATATAGCTGCAGACACAGAGGAGCCGGAGTCCGGGGCATGCCCGGCTCCGTTCAGACCGGCTTACAGTGCAGCGATTTCTTCTGCTGCGGCTGCCAGAGCGCTGTCTTTGGCTTCATCACCCATGTTCAGGCCTTCGGCGTGAATCATGGTGACGTCAGACAGGCCGATAAAGCCGAAGATGGTTTTGATAAAAGGTGTCTGCGTATCCGCTTCGGTACCTTTATAAATACCACCACGGGTAGTAATCACATAAACCGGTTTGCTTTCCAGCAGGCCAACGGCACCGCTTTCCGTGTATTTGAACGTCACACCGGCACGGCACAGGTAGTCGAGGTAAGACTTGCTCTGTGCCGGCAGTGCAAAGTTATACAGCGGCGCCGTGAACAGGATTTCATCCGCGTCTTTGATTTCCTGAATCAGGGCATCCGAGTAGGCAACCACTTCTTTCTGTTCAGCGGTCTGCTGATCTTCCGGGGTGAACAGAGCGCCAACACGGGCACCGTCCAGATACGGAGGAACATCAACGCTCAGGTCACGTACAACCACTTCACCGCCCGGATTTTTCGCTTTCCAGGCCGCAATAAATTTTTCCGACAGCTGGCTTGACTGACCGTGGTCACCAAAGATGCTGCTTTTCACATACAGAAGAGTTGCCATTTGTATCTCCGCTTGAAGGTAACGATTTCAGGCTGCCATTCTGCAGAGAAAAACGCGCCCGAAAAATAGAAAAAAACCGAACATATCTATCTAAAAAATTCATACGAACGCTATACTCAGGCGCAAATGACCTGCTCAGTTGATTGATTACCAATGAAAATTACCCTCGAGCAATGGCAGACGCTGATCGCCGTGGTGGAAGCCGGCGGCTATGCCAGAGCCGCCGAACGGATGAACAAAAGTCAGTCGGCCGTCAGTTATGCCATGTCAAAAATGGAAGAACGTCTGGGCGTGGCCATCTTCCGCATCGAAGGCCGCAAAGCCGTACTCACCACCGCCGGTCAGGCCCTCTACAATCAGGCGCGCCTGCTGCTGGAAAAAGCCCGCTTTACCGAAGACATCGCGCGCAATTATCAGGCCGGCAGCGAATCGCGTATTCAGCTGGCGATGGAAGTGCTGTTTCCGGAAGAGATCCTCACCCAGGCGCTGTTTGCCTTCTCAGAAAAATACCCTTATATCCGCGTCGAATTGCATGAAACCGCACTCAGTGGCACCGACGAAGCACTGCGTAAAGGCAAAGCCGAACTGGCCATTATTGCCAACGAGTCGGCACGCTTTATCGGTGAATTCCTGATGCCGGTCAAACTGCTGGCGGTGGCACATCCGCAGCATCCGCTGCATCTGCTGGGGCGCACGCTGACCTACGACGATCTGCGCTGTGAGCGTCAGATCGTGATCCGCGACTCGGGCACACAGCAGCTGGATGCCGGCTGGCTGGATGCGCAGAAACGCTGGACGGTTTCCACCATGAGTACCTCCATTCACTGCACCACCTCTGGTCTGGGTTTCGCCTGGTATCCGCAGGTCAAAATTCAGCGCGAGCTGGATGCAGGGCTGCTGCGGCCGTTGCCGCTGGAACGCGGCGGCGAGCGTCTGGTGGATGTGTATATCGCCCTGCGCGACGGCAGCTCAGCGGCACCGCACGTGCAGTATCTGGCCGAGGTGATCCGCCAGACCGTCAGCTCTGAATGCCGCCGGCACAAAGCGAAGGTGGCACACAGCTGAGAGATTCAGCCGCCGGCAGGCGGTGAGAAACTGCCCGGTGTGACACCGAAATGGGAACGGAAAGCGTAAATAAAGGCCGAGGTGGAATCGTAACCGCAGGCCAGCGCGATATCCGTTACCCGCTCACCGCGCTCCAGTATCGGCAGTGAGCTCAGCAGCCGCAGCCGCTGGCGCCAGGCACGGAAACTCAGCGCCGTTTCTTTCTGGAACAGCCGTGTCACGGTTTTTTCTGACAACCCGATCTGCGCCGCCACCTCTCCCAGCGTCATGTTGTTATCCGGGTGTTCATACAGTTCACGGCAGATTTTCTGCAGCCGTTCATCCGCCGGCCAAGGCAGATGCAGATCGGTATGCGGCGCAGCCAGCAGCTGATCAATCAGCACACTCACCAGCCGCCCTTCCTCACCCGCTTCATCATAATCCACGGCATAGGTGCTGAAGCTGCGGATCAGCTCGCGTGTCAGTGGCTGAATTTCGAGAATCTGACAGTCATCCTGCAACGCCGGAATTTCTTCACTGCGGATATACAGGCTGCGCATTTCGGTTTCAGCCCCGCTGGTCACACAATGCTGCAGGCCGGCCGGAATCAGAATGGCACGCTGCGGTGGTGCCAGATAGCGGCCGCTCTCTGTCTGTACTTCCAGTACCCCACGGATGGCATAGGACAACTGAATCCAGGGATGATCGTGCCAGCGGGTAATGGCCGGCTGGCGCAGTGACTCAGCCCGGGCAAATACCCGCCGCGGCAGTGACGGCATCTCAGGTACGGCACGGAACACCGTTTCGCTCTGTCCGTTTCTCGACATCATGGTTATTAATCGCGTTAGTCCGAATTTATGTGCAGATTAAACTCGGCAGTTAAATGGCTGCAAGCCGATTTAACCGACCGCAAGAGTAATAACCATGAAATTAAAAAGCTTTATTCCCGATAAACTCATTCTGATGATGCTTGGTGCCGTCATTCTGGCCAGTCTGCTGCCGGTTCATGGTCAGGCCGCGGTTGTCTTTTCCGGCGTGACAGACCTGGCAATTGGTCTGCTGTTTTTCCTGCACGGCGCCAAGCTGTCCACCAAAGACGTGTTTGCCGGATTAATTCACTGGCGCCTGCACCTGCTGATTTTCAGCTTTACTTTTGTCGTCTTCCCGCTGCTGGGGCTGGCACTGAAACCCCTGCTGATGCCCATGGTCGGTAACGAACTTTATATCGGCATTCTGTATCTGTGTGCCCTGCCGGCGACAGTACAGTCTGCCATTGCCCTGACCTCCATGGCCGGCGGTAATATTCCGGCGGCGGTGTGCAGCGCAGCAACCTCCAGCCTGATCGGTATTTTCCTCACGCCGTTTATCGTCATGCTGCTGATCGGTGGTCAGGCGCAGAGCATTGATCCCGCCGACGCCATTTCCGGCATTGTCGTGAAACTGCTGCTGCCATTTATTGCCGGCCAGATCGCCCGTATCTGGATCGGTGCCTGGGTGACACGCAATAAAGCCTGGCTGAAAAATGTTGATCAGTCGTCCATCCTGCTGGTCGTCTATGGTGCCTTCAGTCATGCCGTGACCGAAGGCCTGTGGAGCCGCCTGCCGCTGCTGGATATCGCCGGTCTGATTGTCGCCTGTCTGCTGTTGCTGGGCATCGTGCTGCTGCTCACCAATGTGGTTGCCAAAGCCTTTGGCTTTCCGCTGGAAGACCGCATTACCATCGTCTTTGCCGCCTCGAAAAAGAGCCTCGCCACCGGTGTGCCGATGGCGCAGGTGTTGTTCGCCGGCAGCGCCAGCATGGGTACCCTGATCCTGCCACTGATGCTGTTCCACCAGATTCAGCTGATGGTCTGTACCGTCCTCGCCCAGCGTTACGCCGCCATGCCGCGCGAAACGCAACTGGCAGCACAGAGCTGAGAGGCAAAGAGTTGTGCGCTTTTATTAAAGAACTGCCATGAGCAGCGCTGAATAATGAGATAACGCGCAGAGCCTTTCCGGCTGCCACATAGCAGACGGAAAGGCAGACAACCAACACCGGATATTTTTCAGAGGTATTCATATGACTGATCACGTGTGCTCAGCAGGCTGCAACCATCACAGTCACATCGGCGACACCGAAAAAGGGGAATTCGCTGCCGGTAAGGAAAAAGTTTTTTCTTACATCGGTAAAGGCTCACTGAAAGCTGCTGCCAACAGCCGTGATATCAGAAGCCTGATCCGGAATAACTTCGAAGAAAGCAAACACTATTACATTCCTGCTCACGCCGACACCGTGCACTGGGGCTTTTTCAGTTATAAACAGAAACCACTGCTGACCGTTAAATCCGGTGATTTCGCCACCATTGAAACCCTGACTCACCACAGTGGTGATGACTACGAACGTATGATCAAGGGCGATCCGGGTGCGGAAAGTGTTTTCCACTGGACCAAAGAACAGAAAAATGTCGACCGTCGTGGTGCCGGTGCTGCCGACAGCCCGATCGGCAATGGTGGTGGTCTGGGTGCACACATCTGCACCGGCCCGGTGTACATCGAAGGTGCCGAACCCGGTGACGTACTGGAAGTGCGGATTCTTGATGTTGCCCAGCGCCCGAGTTTTAACCCGGAATTTGCCGGTAAGGCCTTCGGTTCCAACGCCGCCGCCAACTGGGGTTTCCAGTACAACGATTACCTCAGCGGTGTACCGCGTGAAGTGGTGACCATTTATGAACTGGATGCCTTCGAACAACGTAACTGGGCCGAAGCGGTTTATAACTTCAAATGGACACCACAGACCGATCCGTTCGGCGTGGTTCACCCGACCATTGATTACCCGGGTGTGGTGGTTGACCACAACACAGTGCAGAAAAATTTCGATGTCCTGAAAGGTATTCGTGTACCGGTCCGGCCGCATTTCGGCACCATTGGTGTGGCACCGAAAGAAGATGAATACGTCAGCAGCATCCCGCCGAATTATAACGGCGGTAATATCGACAACTGGCGTATCGGTAAAGGCGCGACCATGTTCTTCCCGGTGTCTGTCGATGGTGCACTGTTCTCTGTCGGTGACCCGCATGCGTCGCAGGGCGACTCCGAACTCTGTGGAACCGCCATCGAATGTTCACTGACCGGTCAGTTCCAGTTTATTCTGCATAAAGCCAAAGACCTGCCGCAGACCAAACTGGAAAAACTGCAGTCACCGCTGCTGGAAACAAAAGATGAATGGGTGGTGCACGGCTTCAGCTATCCGAATTATCTGGCTGACCTGGGTGCCAATGCCCAGGCCGAAGTATTCCAGAAATCGTCGGTCGATCTGGCCATGCGCGATGCTTACCGTAAAACCCGCGAATTCCTGATGACCACCAAAGGTCTGAATGAAGACGAAGCCATTTCGCTGATGTCCATCGGCGTGGACTTCGGCATTACTCAGGTTGTCGATGGCAACTGGGGGATTCATGCCGTTATTAAAAAGGCCATGTTCCCCGCCCGCTGATCCACGCGCAGAAGAGAACCAGCATGTTCAGGCATGCTGGTTTTTTTATGCCTGCAGGCTGGTTTCCATGCGCACAGAGATGGGCACCGGATAATGACAATGATCAATATCAGTGCTGTTCCATTACCCGGTCACCAGCAAAGCCGGGGCCATTGCAGACAATTCACACACAGTAAATATGGCTATCAATCGACATTATTTCAGCCAGATCAGTGTTCCCTGCAACAGACATAAAAAACGGAATAAAAAACGCCATGAGCTGCGGAAAAACACGGGAAAAACCCTGCTTTCTGCTTGTCACTGCAACAATTTGTATCTGCCTCTGCATTTCCACAGGGTTGGTACAGTTAATGCTCAAATAAACAACAGATGAGAGAACAACGCTCGACATAACGACAAACGCCTCATGGACGACCAGCGATATCAACAATTCTGGAGGTGTACTCATGACTTCGTGGAAAGTTTCAACCGATGATTGTTCCGTTAAGGAACGCGCCCGCATCTGGCAGCGAGCAATGGACAAACTCTTTATGCCGTCCTGCCAGTTCGGCTGCAGTGATAATCAGTTTCATGGTGATATCAGCTGTGTTTACACCCCTCAGGGCATTGAGTTTTCCGTTATGTCCGGCTCGCCGCTGGAAATTTCCGGTAAATCCGGTGATCAGCCCTACCCCTTCTGGCTGGCTCTGCTGCTGGAAGGTGAGTTCTCACTGAAATACCGTGGTGCTGAACTGCCGGCAGAAACCGGTTCGATTATTTATGCCCCCACCGGGGTCGATATGACGCTGTCGGTAAAATCGGATTTCCGTATTCTGTACGTCAAAATCCCCGACAGCCTGGTCAACACCCGCCTGCTCAACCCGAACCTGATCGACGTTGGTTACCTGCCGTGCGAATCCGGTATCAACCAGGTCTTCGCCAGCATGCTGACCTCACTGAGCAATAATATCGACGAGCTGGAAACCTCTATGCTGCGGCCTGTTGAAATTGCCATGTCAGAGTTTGTCATCAGCAACCTGATTCACGAAAGCGGCGTCCAGGAATTCGGCAGTACCGCTAAAATTCTGCATTTCAAACGCATCTGCCAGCTGATTGATGCCAACCTTGCCAACCCGTCATTGTCCCTGAATATGGTGGCGGAGAAATACAAGGTGTCATCACGCTACATTCAGAAACTGTTTGAATCCGGTGGCATCAGTTTCGTCAATTACGTACGCACACGCCGCCTGGAACGCTGCCGCTGTGAACTGAGCAACCCGGAATACAGCCACCTGTCGGTATCGGATATCTGCTTCCGCTGGGGCTTTAACGACGCTGGCCATTTCAGCCGCACATTCCGCGCTGCATTTGGCATCACACCACGGGAATACCGCCGTCAGCAGGTGGAAAGCATGAAACAGGAAACCGAAATTCTGAGCCTGTAAGCAGGCCATAGCGATAAAAAAATACCGGCTGGCTGCCACTGCTGTCCCACAGTTTTAACGAAATCTGTTTTCTGTAGACGACGTTTACATCCGCAACGCCAATGCCTTGCAGGGGAGCTTATCCCCTTGCCGGCGGGCGGACCCCAGCTTTTCGCTTTCTGGAGCGTGACCCTCATTCTCTCGATATTTCCGACCTGCCCGAAGGGACCCGGGCAAGTGGCCCCAGCCATGGACAATTTTGATGGGATCAAAATTGAACAGCCACAGGCTGGCCCGCAGGGCGAAGGGCATGGATGCCCGTAGTCTCACGATGGGTCACGCGGTCAGGAAATATCAAGGTTTCAGGGATAAACGAGCCAGACAGCGCGAAGCGGGCCTGTTTTTACTCCTGCAAAACAGGCATTTCCGCCCTCCATGGCGGTCAGGATTGCACCCGTCCGGCGAGAGGGGTAAGTCCCCTCTATGAGGACAAGGGGCCTGGGATTTATCACAAAAGTTTAAATAAAAATTTGTACGACAGCAGTGGCCTGCAGGCCGCTTTTTTGTGCCTGTGCAGCGGGCATTTTCAGGATTCGTTTCCGCACCACATTCTGTGCGCAGACAAACAAGTCAGCGCGCCGGCAGCTGAGTAGCATACTGACATGGCCTGCTTTCCTGCCGTTGTTTCCATTGTCGGAATTGACGGCCCGTTTTGCGCAGATCAGCCCGGAATTTGCAGCGCTTCCCCGTCGGTACACAAACGATGGCCGCTGCAGTACTCAGAAAAGGTAAGACTATGTCCGCTGTTTATCCTCCAGCCCCTGCAGCCACCGGCGCCGTACCGCGCCTGATGCAACAGGTGTGGCTGCTGGCACGCCAGGTATTATGGCGCCTGCCGATGCTGGTAATGGTTTCTCTGATTGTATTTATTATTCTCCGCGCCATCCCGGTCGATCCGGTCACCATGCTGCTGCCACCCGGCGCCTCGCAGGACGATATTGACGCACTCACCACGCAGCTGGGCCTCGACCGTAACCTGGCGGTGCAGTTTCTGATCTGGCTGAAAGATGCCTTCACACTGGATTTCGGTACTTCCATTCAGAACGGCAGTGCGGTGTCTGCGATGGTGGCTGATGCGTTGCCGATGACCATTCAGCTTCTGGTGTGCGGCTTTATCGGCGGTATTGCGCTGGGGCTGGCTCTGGGCCTGCTGACGTTCCGTTACCGGGGAACACGGCTGGAAAAAATTCTGCTGGCCAGCAACGGCGTAATGATCGCGATTCCGGATTACCTGTGGGCCATTATTCTGATCGTTATTTTTGGTGTGACCCTACAGTGGCTGCCGTTTCTGGGGCCGGTCGGTGCCAATATCAGTATTGAGCATATTACCGGTTTCCTGATGCTGGACAGCCTGCTGACGGCTAACTGGGAGGGCTTCGCCAGTGCGTTCAGTCATCTGGTGTTGCCATCGCTGACGCTGTCTCTGGTGGTCGCCACGCCGATTGCCCGTATGGCTTATTCCAGTCTCAGTGAAGTGTACCGGGAAGATTATATTCATGCGGCGCAGTTACGCGGCTTAAGCCATAACCGCATTCTGCTGCATCACACCCTGCGCAATGCCTCGCTGCCGACCGTGAGCCTGGTCGGGGTGCAGGCCAGTGTGATTATCGGCGGCACACTGCTGATTGAATCGATTTTCGGTCTGCCGGGCATCGGTAACCTGATGATCAAAGCCATGCGCAGTTTCGATATGCAGGTGATTCAGGCGCTGGCACTGACCTACGCCGTGACTGTGCAGCTGGTCAATATGGCGACCGATTTTGCCCTCTATAAACTCAACCCGCGCCTGAGGATTCCGTCATGATGTCGTTTATTCCTGCCTGGGTTTTCTCTCTGCTGAGAGACAATAATATACGCATCGGTGGTGGTTTTTTCCTGCTGCTGCTGATTGCTGCATTGTTTGCGCCGGAACTGGCGCCGCACGATCCGAATGAACAGGATCTGTTTAACGTACTGCTGCCACCCATGTGGGAAGCGGGGGGCAGTGCGGATTTTCCACTGGGCACGGATGCATTGGGGCAGTGTGTGTTATCGCGGCTGATTTATGGCGCGCAGGTGGTGGTGATTATCGCCCTCACGGCGCCGGTCGGTGCTGCCATTATCGGTTCCATACTGGCCATGATCGGTGGTTATTTCGGTGGCCGTTCTGACTGGCTGATTAACCGCGTGGTGGAAACCTGGTTGTCGTTTCCGGCGGTTGTACTGGCCCTGATTCTGATGATCGCGCTGTCGCCCGGTCTGCATAATGTGATTATTTCCATCATACTGGTGGACTGGGCCCGTTTCTGCAAAGTGCTGCGCGCCGATGTACTGGTGATCCGCCGCCGTGATTATGTTGCGGCGGCGAGAATTACCGGAGCGCGTCCGGCCGGCATCATTATCCGTGATGTCTTTCCCGGCATTATTCCGACCATGATTTCGCTGATGGCACTGGAAATCAGTATCGCCATTGTGGCCGAAAGTATTCTCTCGTTTGTCGGAATGTCGGTTGGCCCGGATGTGTCTTCCTGGGGCGGCATGATCAGTGATGGTCTGAGCAGTATGTACAGCTCCCCTTACCCGTTACTGCTGCCGATGCTCGCCATGATTCTTACCGTACTGGCGACCACTTTCCTCGGTCAGGGAGTGCGTCAGGTGGTGGATCTTCACCTTGCCGAACGTACACGGGAGGCCTGATATGGGTAACACAATGGCAGTTGCGGATATGGAACCTGTGGTGTTTCCGCGGGTGGAGGAAGACGTGTTACTGAAAGCAGAAGGTCTCAATCTGGATGTCAGTATCGGTGGTAAAACCTGCCGTGTTTTACGCGACATCAGCTTTACCCTGCCGCGTGGCAAAACCCTCGGTCTGGTCGGTGAATCCGGCGCCGGAAAAAGTATGCTGGGGCGGATTATTTCACGCCAGATTCCGGCGGGTTTTACGGTCAGCTCCGGTTCGCTGATGTTTGATGGCGAAGACCTGTTACAGGCTTCCGCCCGTCAGCACCGTGACTGGCTGGGTAAACGTATTGCGTTTATTCCGCAGGAACCGATGACGGCGCTGAACCCGGTGCTGACCATTGGCCAGCAGTTTACCGAACATATGCTGCGCTTCGGTGTGCCGGCGGCTGAATGCGAAGCGCGTATTATTCAGGCACTGGAAGAAGTGCTGCTGCCGGAGCCGGCGGCGCTGCTAAGTAAATACGCTTTCCAGCTGTCCGGTGGTATGTGTCAGCGGGTAATGATTGCCATGGCCTTTGCCAGTGAACCGGATCTGGTGATTTCCGATGAAGCCACCACCGCGCTGGATGTCAGCACCCAGGCGCAGGTGGTGCGTCTGTTGCGTGACCTGCAGGCACGTAAAGGCACCAGCGTTATTTTTGTTACCCACGATATGGGGCTGGCCACGCACGCCTGTGATGAAGTGACGGTGCTGTATGCCGGGGAAATGATGGAAACTGCGCCGGCGCGGAATATTTTTCAGCACGCTTCGCATCCCTATACCCGTGCCCTGCGTGATGCCACACCGCGTCTGAAAGGAAGCGTTATTCCGCTGAAAACCCTGGAAGGACAGATGCCGGGAGTGGAAAGTTTTGCCGATATTCCAGGCTGCCGTTTTGCCAGCCGTTGCGACTATGCCGCGGCCAGCTGTAACGCCGGTGTGCCGGAGCGGGTCAACGTCAGCCATGGCCACAGTGTCCGCTGTACGCGTTATGCCGAACTGGAAACGCTCACCGCGGAACAGCACAGCAGCAGTGGCACGCATCAGTCGGGCCATGCTTTCAGTGCGCGCAGTGTGCTGCAGGCCAGCGGTATCAGTAAGGTTTATCCGGCCGCTAACCGCCGGCAGAAAGACAAGCTGGCGCTGGCGGCGATGGACTTTACCATCGCGCCTGGGGAATTTATCGGTATTGTCGGTGAAAGCGGCAGCGGTAAATCCACTCTGGGGCGGATGCTGATGGGGCTCGAAGATCTGACCTCGGGCAGCATTGATATTAACGGCAAAACCCTGGGCAATGATGAAGCCAGCTGGCAGCGACGGATTTCGCTGGTGCAGATGATCTTTCAGGATGCACGTTCGGCGCTTAATCCGCGCCGCAAGGTTGGCCAGCTGTTGACGCAGGTGATGGACAGCCGTCCGCATCAGCGCCTCGAACGCAATATGCGCATGAAAGAACTGGCGCGCGATGTGGGGCTCGCTGAGCAGTCGGTGCAGCGTTATCCGGCGCAGTTGTCGGGTGGCCAGCGTCAGCGCGTGAATATCGGCCGCAGCCTGTGTGATCTGCCACAGATTCTGATTGCCGACGAAATTGTCTCCGGTCTGGATGTCTCGGTACAGGCGCAGATTATGAATCTGCTGCTGGAATTACGCCGTGAACATAAAGTGGCACTGGTGCTGATTTCGCACGACCTGAGTGTGGTGCGTTATCTCTGCAGCCGGGTGCTGGTGATGAAAAATGGCGAAGTGATTGAAAGTGGCGAAACCGAAAAAGTCCTGTCCGATCCACAGCATCCTTACACCCGTCAGCTGATTGCAGCGGTGCCGCCGACTGACCCGGATGCGGTCTGGCCGGGGGCTTCATTTACGGATAACGAAGCCGGGGTGTTATGAGGCGTTCAATTCCGGCCCGGCGTCTGCCGGCGCTGTTTATCGGCCATGGCTCACCATTGAATGCAGTGGAAAAAAATGTCTACACCGACAGCTGGTCATGTCTGGGGGGCGGCATTGGTAAACCGCGCGGCATTCTGGTGATTTCTGCCCACTGGCTGACCGACGGCATTGAAGTGACGGCGATGGAGCAGCCGCGTACCCTGCATGATTTTCATGAGCAGTTTCCGCAGCTGATGGATTTCCGTTATCCGGCACCGGGCAGCAGTCAGCTGGCCGCACGGGTACAGGAATTACTGGCCGGGGAAAATGTCCGCTACAGTCAGAGCTGGGGTTTTGATCAGGGTGTCTGGTCAGTGCTGAATCACCTGTATCCGGCGGCCGATGTGCCGGTGGTGCAGATGAGTATTCATGTCCGCCAGTCACTGGCCTGGCATTACGCCACCGGTCAGAAACTGTGTGCTCTGCGCGATGAGGGTTATCTGCTTATCGGTAGTGGTAATCTGGTCTATAACCCGATTATGGCTGATTATCAGCACGAAAAGTTTGCTTATGACTGGGCGCTGAATTTCCAGAAGAAAGTCGCGACCCATATCCTCAACGGCAATGATGAAGCGCTGCTTGATCTGGCGGCACTGGGTAAGGAAAGCGGGCTGGCTGTTCCTGCTAACGATCATTTCCTGCCTTTGATTTACACCCTGGCAACCCGGAATGTGGATGACGACGCCGTCGAATTTATCACCCCCGATTGCATTTATGGCTCGGTGAGTATGATGAGTCTGGCGCTGTGGCCGTCGGCCGATCCGGGCTGACAGATAAAAAAATACCGGCAGCTGGCCACTGCTGTCGCACAAATTTTTATTTAAACTTTTTTGATAAACCCCAGGCCCCTTGTCCTCATAGAGGGGACTTATCCCTCTCGCCGGACGGGCGCAATCCTGACCGCCATGGATGGCGGAAATGCCTGTTTTGCAGGAGCAAAAACAGGCCCGCTTCGCGCTGTCTGGCTCGTTTATCCCTGAAACCTTGATATTTCCTGACCGCGTGACCCTTCGTGAGACTACGGGCATCCATGCCCTGCGGGCCAGCCTGTGGCTGTTCAATTTTGATCCCATCAAAATTGTCCATGGCTGGGGCCACTTGCCCGGGTCCCTTCGGGCAGGTCGGAAATATCGAGAGAATGAGGGTCACGCTCCAGAAAGCGAAAAGCTGGGGTGCGCCCGCCGGCAAGGGGATATGTTCCCCTGCGAGGCATTGGGCGTTGCGGATGCAAACCTCGTTTACAGAAAACAGATTTCGTTAAAACTGTGGGACAGAAGCGGCCCGCAGGCCGCTTTTCCGTTCACGCAAGGTCATGATGACCTCAGGCTTACTGCCACTTGGCCGGCAGAATCCAGCCGTTGCGGTAAGGTACGTACGGCAGCTCATTGCTGTGCGCCACACTGTTAACCCCTTCCATCAGCGGAATGGTAAAGCCTTCTTCCACCACCCAGCGGTTGAAGCCTTTGTACTCCTGCATACGCTTCTCATAGTCGGTTTCTTTCAGCAGCGGACGCAGTTTTTCCATGACCTCTTCGCTGCGCCATACCGAGAACATGGTATCGGCGTTCAGATAGCTGCCGGTATAGAGTTCCGGGTCACCGGTGGAGTTATTCCACAGCCACAGAGCCGGGCCTTCCAGCGTACCGGCTGCTACTTCCTGGAAGTATTTACCGAAGTCGATGGTTTCCAGTTCGGCATTGATGCCGACTTTTTTCCACATCTGCACAATGGCGCGGGCCATCTGATTATCCGCCGGGTGCACACCGTTGGTGGCGAGGAACTTAAAGGTCACCGGTTTATCCACGCTGTAACCGGATTTGGCCAGATACTCTTTCGCTTTTTCCGGATCATAACCGAAGCTGAAATCCGGGTTATAGGCCGGTGTACCCGGAGGGTTAGCGGTGGACAGAGGCTCAGCCAGACCATTCAGCAGGGCACGGGAAATCGCCTGTTTGTCGATCGCATAATGCATCGCCAGACGGACATTCTTATCCTGCAGCGGTCCCTTGTTCACCATGTGAATCAGATAGGTGTCGACCGTTGAAGTCAGGGCACTGGTGACATTGGGCAGTTTACCCAGACGCAGTGCTTCGCGGATCGGCAGTGCATAGGCCAGGCTGACCTGCCCGGACTGAACCGCAGACACGCGCGAGGTGGCGGACGGAATGACCTGAATGGTCAGTTTTTTGATATCCGGCACGCCGCCCCAGTACTTGTCGAAGGCTTCCAGCACAATGCGGTTATTACGCTGATAGCTGACCACTTTATACGGACCTGAGCCCACCGGGTTTTTCAGAAACTCTTCCATACCGACTTTTTCAATGTATTTTTTCGGCAGGATAAAGGAGCTGGCAAAACCCAGATATTCCGGTGCCGTCACAAACGGCTGACTGAAATGCATCACCGCTTTGTCTGCTGACGGGGTATCTATACCGGTCACCATCCACCAGATATAGCCGAGCTGAATGCTCTTATCCGATTTCGGATGATCCAGGAAGGTGAATTTAATATCCTCGGAGGTCAGTTTGTCACCATTGTGGAAATACACATCGTCGCGTAATACCAGTTCCAGTGTCAGACCGTCATCACCGATCCAGTTAAACGCCTTGACCACACCCGGCTGCAGTTTATTGCCGGCATCGTATTCCAGCGGCTGATCAAATACGTTTTTGTACAGCGAAGTCGCGTGCGGAATCACCCGTGCGGTCGGATCCCAGCTCTCAACATCAAATGGCAGCGCCATGGAAATGGCTTTTTCTTCTGCTGCGGCACCAGAGGATGTCAGCAGAGAACCTGAGAACAGTGCAGACAACAGCACTGTTTTAAGTAACGTTCTGCGTTTCATAGTTGTACCCTGTTATTCGTTTATTATCTGCGCATCCCTGATCAGAAGGTCAGGATCATACCAATACGGGCAGTCTGCTGGGAATCCGTGCTGGAGTTCTCCAGATACCAGGCTGCGCCCTGATTAACCTGAGTGCCTTCAGAACCTGTCATGTAGGAGTAAGACGTGTACAACCAGGCATAGTCAGTAAAGTCGTATTTGACACCCAGAGTAACCTGATCAAAATCATACTCTTCCAGTTCTGAATATTGGTAACCACCAATCAGCAGCGTTTTTTCTGCAATCGGGTAGTAACCCCCGATTTCATAAACGTTCTGTGTCGCATCGTCTTCAATTGCAGTCTGAGTAGCCTGCTCAACCATATCCGACAGCGTCGTCTGACTGGTATTCAGTACCAGCGCGAAGTCGCCCAGCATCACAAAACCACCCAACGCAAAGATTTCACGGTCAGCATTGACGCCTGCACCGTACATAGTCACGCCATCCAGAGACGGAACACCGGCCTGCAGTAACGGGTAAACCGTATCGCCTTCAATGTTCACGTAAGCCGCAGCGATGCTCCAGGTTCCGCCGAAGTAGCTGGCACCGGCACTCATAGATTCCAGCGGTGTGTTACCGAAGCCGTACTCATCGCCCTGCAATGCATAAGCACGGTCGTCAGAAGAATACATAACACCGAAGCTGAAGCCGTTCATATAAGGCGACATGTATTTAATGGAGTTATCGATACGCCAGCCGGAGATACGGTCAAGATCACCGTGATGGCCAGCGTAAGTGGTTGCGTAACCACCGATGTTCAGCTGGTTGAAGTTTTCGTACATAAAGTCGTACTGACGGCCATAAGTCAGCGTACCGTATTTGGCGCTTTCAACCCCGGCGTAAGCCTGACGGCCCCACATAGTGTCGTACTGAGAAATAACACCGTCAGACAGTTTGAACCCATGTTCCAGTTTGAACACACCTTTCAGATCATCAGTCAGCGGCAGTGAACCTTTAAAACCGATACGGTTACCCCAGTTCACACTGTCACGACCGGTCACTTTGCTTTCACCGCCTTCGTCATCCACCCAGGTAACACCGAAGTCGAGTACGCCGTACATTTCAACATTTTTGGCAAGCTCTGCGACCGGCGTATCCGCCAGAGCGCCAGCCGAGGCCACAGCCACGGCCGAAGCCAGAGACAGTTTCTTCAGTTGCTTGGTTGTTTTCACGGTCAGTTCCTCATTCACAAATTATGTTGTTCATTGAGCTTGAATCGGATACAGCAGCGGGTTGCCCGGCCGCCATAAAGCGCTGTGTGCAGAGAGCGAAGCGTTGTGACAGAGAGCAGCCGGCTTCCATGCAGGCATAAAAACCACCGAACCCTCAGGCCCGCCCATACAGAAAGACAGTGAACATAACGGGATCCGGACAGCGTTATCGCGTAGCGGACAAAATCCGCTGAAAACGGCAATTTATGGCTGCAATCCTGCATATTCCCACCTCTGTCAGGCAGATTTATCGTGCATCCACTATCTCAGTGACAGCCGGTCAGGTTCTTGAACAAATACGAATGAATAATGGGCTGCAGAGTGACATACAGCGGGTTTGTCACATCCGCATGACAGGCCGCCGTACTGCGGAGCAGCCGCCTTATAAGAGAAAATCCGGCCACAGGCAGCGAATGCGCTGACACCCCATAACTTGTACGCGAATGGTCAATTATCTTCTGCGGGCCTGACGTAGCATGAAAACTCAATATCCCGCCCGTGTTCCGGACACTGATATTCAGGGGTTCGACAAGTGGCTGTTATTTATACGTAAGCAGGAGCTGAAGATGAGTAAGCAGTTTTTAAACGATCAGTTTTTTGAGAGCCTGGAAAGTTCAATCATTGCGATTGAGAAAGCCGAAACCCTGCCACCGCTCTGTTATACCGATGCCGACTTTTATGAATTTGAAAAACGCGCCCTGTTCGATAAAGAATGGCTGTGCATCGGCCGTACCGACTGGGTACCGAATCCGGGCGACTTTTTTAACACCACTATTGTTGATGAACCGATTGTCGTCGTACACGACCGCGACGGTGAAATCCGCGCCATGTCTTCCGTCTGTCAGCACCGTGCCATGGTGGTGTCTGAAGGCAGCGGCAATACCCGTACCTTTACCTGCCCGTATCACCACTGGACTTACAACCTCAAAGGCGAACTGATCAACGCGCCGGAAATGCACAAAACCTGTGACTTCCACAAAGAGGAAAACGGTCTGCCACAGTTCCGTCTGGAAATCTGGCACGGCTTTATTTTCATTAACTTCGATGAAAATGCCGGGCCACTGACACCACGCCTGACCGCACTGGAACCGATTCTGGCCAACTACGACATCGAAAATGCCGAAGGTCCGGCCGCCGACCGTGACACCCATTATGATTTCGGCTGGAAAGTACAGTTCGAAAACAACAACGACGGTTACCACGCCAGCCGTCTGCACGCCGGCCTGCACGACTACATTCCCAGCGAACTGGCACAGTTCCCGGAATCACTGCCGGAAAACACCGCCGGTTACTTCCGCACCAACGGCACCCTGCACAAAGATGCCAGCTTCAATACCACACATAAGGCACTGATGCCGGTCTTCCCGAAACTGACCGACGAAGAACGCAACCGCATGGCCTTCGCCAACCTGCCACCAACCCTGTCACTGGTACTGACATCCGACGCCGTGATTTATCTGATTCTGCGTGCCGATGGTCCGGAAAGCCACTATCTGGATCTGGGTATCCTGTTTGCCAAAGGCGCCCTGGCAGAAGAAGGCTTTGAAGAAAAAATGGCTGACGTTATGACCCGTTCACTGGAAATTAACGATCAGGACATCCACGCTGATCATCTGGTGCAGCAGGGTCTGCGCTCGCGTTTCGCACCTCGAGGCCGTTACTCCTGGGAAGAAGGTGCCCAATGGCAGTTCAATACCTGGGCGGTTAAACGCTACCGTGCGCAATGGGAAAAAATGAAAGCCGAACAGAAAGCAGGATAAACAGGAAAAGCTTATGCCACGCATGCCCGTTATATTTTTCGGACACGGTAGCCCGGGAAATGCTCTGGAAGATAACGAATTCACCCGCAGCTGGGCTAAGTTGGGTGCAGGAATACATCCGGCTCCCAAAGCCATTCTCAGTGTTTCAGCCCACTGGTGTACCCGCGGCACAGCCGTTACCGCCATGGATAAACCGAAGACCATCCATGACTTCGGGGGTTTCAGCCGTGAACTGAATACCCTGCAGTACCCGGCCGATGGTTCCCCGGAACTTGCCCAACGGGTTGTCAGCCTGCTCAGCCCCAGACCCATCGGGCTGGATAAAAGCTGGGGCCTCGACCACGGTACCTGGTCGGTGCTGGTGCATGCCTTTCCTGAGGCCGGAATTCCGGTTATCCAGCTCAGTATGGATGTCAGTATGTCGGCCGAAGACCGCTACGCCATGGGCCGTAAACTGGCCGCCCTGCGGGATGAGGGCGTGCTGATTATCGGCACCGGCAATATTGTCCATAACCTCGGTACCATGGACTGGAATCCGCGCTCCACACCCTATCCGTGGGCGCAGGATTTTCACAATTATATCGGCGCTGCCATCCGCAATAATGAACCGGCGAAAATTATCGGCGCCGAAGGCCTCGGCCGCATTGCCGGCATGTGCCACCCGTCACCCGATCATTTCTGGCCGCTGCTGTACGTGATGGGCACGCGTCAGGCCGATGACAAAGTGACGCTCTATACCGATAAAGTCATGCATAAATCCCTCAGCATGACCAGCCTGATGTTCCACAGCTGAACAGGGCAATAAAAGAATCCTTCATCGCTCAGCCATAGTTTTCTATGGCTTTTTTTTTGCCTGCTATTCCGGCTTCAGCCAGGCGTCATCAGGCAATTTCTTATGCGCTCAGAATCAAGAAGATTTCCCTGCGGAATATATAGTCACTCATAAACCCATGATCCGGAAACGGTCAAAAAGACAGAACAGAGGCTGTTATGAGTGAGTCCACTTCAGAGTTAACCGTGCATGATGTAACAGAGGACGGCCGCGACGTCGTACTGCTGGATCTGCGTGCCGCGGATGGCTCAGAGCTGCCACCGTTCACTGCCGGTGCGCATATCGATATTCATACCGGTAACGGCCTTATCCGCCAGTATTCCCTGTGCAACAGCAGCCAGGAACGCCACCGTTATCTGGTCGCCGTGGCACTTGCCCGCCCCAGCCGGGGCGGATCGGAATGGATTCATCAACAGCTGAAAACAGGCAGCCGGGTCACCATCGGCGGGCCACGTAATCACTTTGCGCTGGATAACACCGCCGCCCATTCAGTACTGGTGGCCGGTGGTATTGGCATTACCCCCATTCTGGCCATGGCGATGGAACTGGAAGCCCAGGGTAAACGCTGGGAAATTCATTTTTCCGCCCGCAACCGTGATGAAGCCGCGCTGCTGCAGATGACGGAAGACTTTGTCCGTCACTCAGCGCACGGCAGCCTGCACCTGTATCTGACCCGCAGCGAAGTCGGGCAACGCCTTAATTTTGCTGAGCTGTTTGCTGGAGCAGCCGCCGACAGCCATTTTTACTGCTGCGGCTCCAACGCGTTTCTTGATGATTATATTGCCGCCGGCAAAGTCTTCCCCGCCGCTCAGGTACATTACGAACGCTTCAGCTCAGATCAGGAAGCCGCCACCGGTAATGAATACACACTGGTCCTCGCCCGCTCCGGCAAAGAAGTCACCGTACACCAGGGGGAAACCGTACTCGATGCCCTGACCGCGGCCGGGGTGCGCGTGTCTTATATGTGTTCCGAAGGTGTGTGTGGCAGTTGTGAAGTCCGTGTACTTGAAGGTACGCCGGACCACCGCGACTCCGTGCTGTCGGATGCTGAAAAAGCGCAGAACAACACCATGATGGTGTGCTGCTCAGGTTCCCTGAGTGACCGTCTGGTTCTCGACCTCTGATGTCTTTGCTGATGTCTCTCCTGATGTTTAACGCGACTGTCTGTAACCAAGGAATTATGTATGAAGCCTGAACAACTGAAGCCAGTCACATCCCGTGCCGCGTGGCGCGGTGATGAACTGCAGAAAAATACCAGCGACTGGATTTATCTCCTGTCCGAAGCCGAAGTGAATGAACTCGAAAGTCTGGGCAGCCGCTTTGTTGAAGAAAATCCGGATCTGCGTTATGTACAGGCCAGTGATTTCCCGCTGGATAAGACCGCTGCCGGTGTTAAAAAGTGGTGTAACGAAGTGGATGCCGGCCGGGGTTTTGTACTGGTCCGTGGCCTGCGTACGCATATTTATTCCGATGCCATGTCAGCCGCGATTTACTACATTCTCGGCCTGCATATGGGCGAACCCTTCCGCCAGAATGAAATGGGCGACCTGATCGACCATATTTATGCCACCTCCAACAAAAAGCTGGAAGACCCGGACGCGCTGTCAAAAGCCATCCGCGCCAAACTGCCCTTCCACTCCGACAGCTCCGATGTGGTGTCGCTGATGTGCCTGCGGCCATCAAAAGAAGGCGGTGCCTCCTGTCTGGTATCCGGTGCTGAAATTTATAATGAAATTCTCAAACGCCGCCCGGACCTGGCGCCGCTGCTGTTTGAACCCTTCTACTGGGACTGGCGCCGTCAGGACCCGGAAGCGCCGGCCGATACTTACACCTCACCGATTATTGATGTGACAGATGGTGTGATGAATATGTACGCAGGTTCGCTGTACATTAAAACCGCACAGGAATATCCGGGCGTACCACCGCTGACTCAGGATCAGATTGACCTGCTGGATCTGTTTGAAGAGATTACCTACGAACCCGGCATGGCCATCGAAATGGACTTCCGTCCGGGCGATATCCAGTGGCTGTCCAACTATGCTGCGCTGCACTCACGCACCGAATTTATTGACTTCCCCGAACCGCAGCGCCGCCGTCACCTGCTACGCCTGTGGATTCAGCGTGAAGGAGCCCGCCCGGTATCTGACGGCTTCGGTAAAAATGGTGTGGTACAGAAACGCGGCGAACACCGTAAGGAAGACGATGCCGACAACCGCGGTAAATTTACCGTGGATCTGGCTGCCGTACCACGGATGGACTGATTGTTTCTGCTATATAAAAAACGCCGCAGTAAGCGGCGTTTTTTTGTTGTCTCTGCAGACAGGAACTCACTTTTCAACGGAAGATCCACTTCATTAACCAACCGAATTATGGTAACGCCGCAATAACCGGCGCGAGGTACGAGCGTCCGGCGCCGCAGGCGCGTAGTTAATTGCCTTGTTATACGTTTCCAATAATCTCAACAGATTTAATCCTATCAGGAGACACAATAACATTTTCTGAATCGAAAAATTTATTTGCGGATGAAGCTGCTTCGAAATGCGTTTCTCCATCTTCAACCAGCTTTAAGTAGAGCAGTGCTTGAGGTACTTCATACCCTTTAGATTCAGATATGAAAGAGACTAGGCAAGGAGCGCTTATCTCTTTAAAACTATTCACTAATTGTGAATAGTTTTCACCAAGCAATGTTCCGGCAATATCCTCCACCATTTCAGGAGAGTCTAGATAATTATGGTTTGGTGAGGGAGCATGAATAGCAACATCTCGCATTAGAAATGCAAAAGGACCTTCATCATGATCACCTTGCTTTCCAGATATAGACATTGAGAATGGATTGGAGCCAAAGCTTTCCATGCCTTCTGATAATTCTTTGAGCCGTGGCTCTATGAACTTTCTTGCCTCACTTTTAGTAAGGATGCCAAGTTTATTAAACTGGCTCGCATCTTCGGTTCGCGATCCATGAAACCAGACAACGCTTATACTATCTTTTGGATGCCCGAGAATATCACAAGCTTCTTCATATAAGACCTCTTCAGCGGGCTTATAGATGTTTTCGAATGGATTTATAGATTGCAAAACTGAAGTTAATTTGTCCTCAGTGGTACTAAAAATATCTAGAATAGATTTTTTGGTAGATTCATAATTTGAACAATCTAAAATCACGTACGATACATCCTAATTATTTACGTATAACGCCGTTGGCATGGGCCGGAAAACCGCGAAGCGGTTTGGAGGTCCAGCCGAAGGCGAACATGCCCAACCTTGTTATAAGCTGCGCCCATTACTTGTTTAATACTTGATGCAAAACCAAGTCCTTGTAGCATGACTTACCTGAGTTGCTGAAAGTCATGAGTTTAACTCTTTTGCGTGCTCTATTGATGTAGAGATCACTGGTGTATTCCATTGGTTTTGGATCAGTGATACTGCCATCTTCTCCGATGATGAATCTCATTTTTACCCAGTCGGTATGCTGTGCATTCTTTTCTATAGAAAACCTGCCATCTTCACCTGGAGTTACTAGTTTTACTTGTTTTCCACAGCTATCCATCGCCATCAATGGATATGACAAAAGCATAAAGAATGTAATTAGTAGAGCTCTCTTCATAATTGCTTATAACAGTTTTATTCATGCGCACGCATTCTTTGCCCTACACCGGCCTGCCAGCTCCCCACTCATAACCTGTTGATTCCTCTAAGGTATTTCTGGGTTCTTATACAAACCTTACCGGAAAAAACGCGCATGCGCATAAACATACTTTGTCCGGCACACTATTTCTGACATCAGGATAACATCTGATTATTAATCAGATGGTTATGGCCAAAGCAGGTGGCAAACCGTGCCTGTACAAAGTGGCAAAACGTGCGCATGTTTCTTATACATGGGGAAATATACTGTATGGCATCAATAGATCAGTCAATAGACGATGACGCCATCGTGAAGGCGTTTTTTGCGGTGAACAACTTTACACTCCCTACCAAGGCTGTTTAGAAAAGCCGCATTGCGGTGACGGTTTTTGCCGGCATCGGGCGGCGCCAGTCAACCAGGCGACAATCCGGCCTTCAGAGCAAAACCCTGCCCGGATCTTCTCTATTCAGAAAGCTGTTTAACAAAAGAAGATCCGGGCGAATTGTTTTGCGTGCCGGATTGGCAACGCAGGGGACTGGATGAAGCCGGACGCGCCGGAAAGCAGGGGTGTGGGGAGAAGTTCCCCACGTTGGGGGGCGGGGGCGGAGCCCCGCATAGGCATATCAAATAACAACCAAAGCCAGTCCATATATCGCAGGCATGGCCAGCTCCTACGATCACCGCACGCGGCGAGTCAGCAAAGGCAAACCAAATATTCTCAAAGCAAACCCAGCGCAGCTGACGGTATCCACATTCCCACGCAGGAGCGTGGGAACGAGACAGCAGGAGCGTGGGAACGAGACATCCTGGTTCACAGGCCTGAAGACGCACTCCTGCACGTCAGGCATTTCCGCCACCCATGGCGGTCAGGCAGGCCCGCAACCTGTTAAGAAATCTATACCACCCGCACCAGCTTCCCTTTGTCCCAGCCCAGCCGGCCGCAGTGTACTTTCTGCCGCTGAATACCGGGCACCGGGGCGAGCATAAACAGGTCGCCGTTGCGGCCGGTCATGGTACGCGGTACGCCACAGGCCTGCGCCAGTCTGGCGTGGTCACGCATGTGCACGTCTTCACCGTGAACCGGCACGGCAATCTCAGGCCGCACCCAGGAATACAGGGTTTTTAATTCATCCTGCGCCGGATGGCCGGAGGCATGCACCGGCAGTTCTGCCGCTTCGGCGGTAATCACTTCCACGCCCATACTCTGCAGCTGCTGAATCAGGCCGGCAATGGCGTCTTCATTGCCCGGAATGGCGCGGGCGCTGAAAATCACCCGGTCGCCGGCTTCCAGTTCAAAATCGGGGTGGCTGCCGGCGGCCAGCCGGCGCAGGGCGGTATGCGGTTCCCCCTGACTGCCGGTGGCCACGGCCAGCACTTCGTGGCGTGGCAGATAACCCAGATGGCCGGCCTGAATGGCGCCGGCATCGTGCGGCCAGATGCCGGCGCGGCGCGCGCACTGGTGCATGTTCACCATGGAACGGCCCATCAGGCCCATATAACGTCCGCTCTGTCCGGCAATGCGCGACAGCGTCAGCAGGCGGGCAATGTTACTGCCGAAGCAGGTCACCACCACCCGCCCGCTGGCGCTTTCCACCGCCTGTTTCAGGCCGGCATATAAATCGCCCTCAGAGCAGGAATGACCGCTGACGGTGGCGTTGGTGGAATCGCAGACCATCGCCCGCACGCCTTCTTCCGCCAGCCGGGTATAGGTTTCTTTTTTATAGCCATGCCCGATCACCGGGTCGGGGTCGAGTTTCCAGTCGCCGGTATGAAAGACATTGCCGGCGGGGGTGCGGATCATCAGCGCATTGGGGTCGGGTATGGAGTGCGTCAGTGCTAACCACTGCACGTCAAACGGCCCGATCATCAGGCGGTCGCCGGTTTCCGGGATAATAATGTTCACCTGTTGCAGCATGCCGTGTTCCGCCAGCTTTTTCTTCAGCACTTCGGCGGTGAAGCGTGTGCAGTACACCGGGCACTGCAGCTGCGGCCACAGATACGGCACGGCGCCGACATGGTCTTCATGGGCGTGGGTAATCACCAGCCCGGCCAGCTTATCGCGCCGGCTGGCGATAAATCCGGGGTCGGGCATCTGAATATCCGGCTCACCGGAGTGATGCACCGTGCCGTCGGCACTGACGCGTCCGGGTTTGGGAAAGGTGACGCCACAATCCACCATCAGCCACTGCCCGTCGTGGCCGTAGAGGTTCATATTCATGCCGATTTCGCCAGTGCCGCCCAGCGGCAGGAAGAAAAGATCGTTATCAGTCGGTGTCATGGTGGCCTGGTCTGTCAGAATTAACGGGCTCAGCGGATGAGTATACCGCCTGCCCGCTTTCTGCACAGATATGGAACACTGTCTTTACCTGCCGCCGCTTGCAGCACCACTGCCGCCTCCCTAGACTGCCGCTTTCTTTTCCACGGACCGGCTTATGTCGCTGTCACCCCTCAATGCCCTGATACTGCGCACCTCCCTGCCGGTGATGTTTGGTTATATTCCGCTTGGGGCAGCGTTCGGTGTGCTGTTCAGCGCGCTGGATTATCACTGGCTGTGGGCCAGTGTGATGGCCATCTTTATTTACGCCGGTGCCGCTCAGTTTCTGGCCGTCGGCCTGCTGGCCAATCAGGCCGGACTGATGGAAATCGCCGTCGCCACCCTGCTGCTGAATTCCCGTCATCTGTTCTATGGGTTGACCCTCGTCAGCCAGCAGGATCACCGCGGCTGGCGGCGGCTGTATCAGATTTTCAGTCTGACCGATGAAACCTATTCACTGCTGGTTGCCACCGATCTGCCCGCCGGCACCGACCGCGGCCGCTTCCGCCTGCGTCTGTCGGCACTGCATCAGTTCTACTGGGTTTGCGGCTGCACACTGGGCGCCTGGGCCGGCAGCCGGCTGTCGTTCAATACTGATGGCATTGCCTTCGTACTGCCGGCGCTGTTTATGGTGCTGGCCACGGAACAGTACCGCCATCTGCGTGACTGGCGGCCGTTTGCTGCGGCCCTGCTGATCGGGCTCGGCACGCTGCTGCTGATCAGCCGTGAACACATGCTGCTGATCGCTATTCTGCTCAGCCTCAGTGTGCTGATCCTGCTGTTCCGCCAGCAGCAGCCGGCCAGGGCGGAACAGCCATGACGGATGCCAGCCTGTATCTGCTCAGTGCCATTGCGGTGATGACGGCGGCCACCTTTACCACCCGGCTGCTGCCGTTTGTGCTGCTCTACCGGGTCAGTGACCACCCACTACTGACCTGGCTGGGACGCTTTCTGCCGCCGATGATGATGGTGCTGCTGATTGTATATGCCTTCAAAGACAGCGCCGGGGAATCCGCCGCGGTGCTGCTGCAGCTCGGCTGCCTGTTGCTGGTTGCCCTGCTGCAGCTGCTGTTCCGGCAGGCGCTGCTGAGCATTGCCGGCGGCACGGCGCTGTATATGTTTCTGCTGCAGAGCGCTGGCGGATAACGGCAGAGTGCCCGTCCTGCGCGCCATGCGGCGTATTTTCCCCATACCGCTCCCAGCTTACCCCCAATGTTATCCACAGGATTATTCTGAAATCCTTTTTATCCACTCTTGACTTTCTGCTCAACCTTTCTTTTTCAAGACATTGAATTTGCAGCTAAAAAAATCCCGCGAGGCCTTGATTCAAGCGGTTTTTTCTGAAAACTGCCAAAGGCTGCCGGGGCGGTCAAACTTTCATCAATCTGTCATCTGTGCCCATGTCTTACGGCTCACAGGCATTCACTCAGAACTTACTCACAAAGTTATGCACAGATACCGTGGACAACTGACAAGCTGCTATTCCGGCTGCTACAATATGTGCCCTTAATTTCAGCTGATGAAACGACGAGAGACACCATGCCTGAGTACCGTTCCAGGACTTCTACCGGTGGCCGTAATATGGCCGGAGCCCGTGCGCTGTGGCGTGCAACCGGTATGAAAGACGATGATTTCCATAAACCTATCATCGCCGTCGCCAACTCCTTTACCCAGTTTGTACCGGGTCATGTGCACCTGAAGGATATGGGACAGCTGGTCGCCCGCGAAATTGAAAAGGCCGGTGGTGTGGCCAAAGAATTCAACACCATCGCCGTCGACGACGGTATCGCCATGGGTCACGACGGTATGCTGTACAGCCTGCCCAGCCGTGAAATCATCGCCGACTCGGTGGAATACATGGTCAATGCCCACTGCGCCGATGCGCTGGTGTGTATCTCCAACTGTGACAAGATCACCCCCGGAATGCTGATGGCCGCGCTGCGCCTGAATATCCCGGTGGTGTTTGTTTCCGGTGGCCCGATGGAAGCCGGTAAAACCAAGCTGTCTGAGCACAAGCTGGATCTGGTCGATGCCATGGTGATCGCTGCCGATGACTCTGCCAGCGACGAAAAAGTTGAAGCATACGAACGCAGCGCCTGTCCGACCTGTGGTTCCTGTTCCGGTATGTTCACCGCCAACTCGATGAACTGCCTGACCGAAGCCATCGGCCTGTCACTGCCGGGGAACGGCACCACGCTGGCGACTCATGCTGACCGTGAAAATCTGTTCCTCGAAGCCGCGCGCCTGATTGTGGCAAACGCCAAGCGTTACTACGAACAGGATGACGAATCCGTGCTGCCGCGTTCCATCGCCAGCTTCAAAGCGTTCGAAAACGCCATGACGCTGGATATCGTGATGGGCGGTTCCACCAATACCATCCTGCACCTGCTGGCCGCGGCACAGGAAGCGGAAGTGGACTTCGATATGAAAGATATCGACCGTCTGAGCCGCATCGTGCCGCAGCTGTGTAAAGTGGCGCCGAACACGCCGAAATACCATATCGAAGACGTGCACCGCGCCGGCGGCATCATGGGTATTCTGGGTGAAATCGACCGGGCCGGTCTGCTGCACAGCGACCTGCCGACCGTACACAGCAACACCATGAAAGACGCGCTGGATAAATGGGACATCATGCGTAACCCATCGCCGGAAGTTGTGGAATTCTACAAAGCCGGCCCGGCCGGTATTCCGACCCAGCAAGCCTTCAGTCAGTCCACCCGCTGGCCAACGCTGGACGGCGACCGGGCCAATGGCTGTATCCGCAATATGGAACACGCTTTCTCCAAAGAAGGTGGTCTGGCGGTACTGTACGGCAACATCGCCGAAGACGGCTGTGTGGTAAAAACAGCCGGTGTCGACGACTCCATTCTGGTATTTGAAGGCACCGCAAAAATCTTTGAATCCCAGGACAGCGCGGTCAAAGGCATCCTCGCCGATGAAGTCAAAGCCGGTGACGTGGTGATCATCCGCTACGAAGGCCCGAAAGGTGGCCCGGGGATGCAGGAAATGCTGTATCCGACCTCTTACCTGAAATCCAAAGGTCTGGGCAAAGCCTGTGCGCTGCTGACCGACGGCCGCTTCTCCGGCGGCACCTCCGGTCTGTCCATTGGCCACTGCTCACCGGAAGCCGCTGCCGGTGGTGCGATCGGTCTGCTGCAGGACGGTGACCCGATTAAAATCGACATTCCGAACCGCAGCATCGATGTACTGCTGAGTACGGAAGAGCTGGCCCACCGCCGCCACGGGCAGGACAAAAAAGGCTGGAAACCAGCCGAAGAGCGCCCACGTAAAGTGAGCACCGCGCTGAAAGCCTACGCCAAATTCGCCACCAGTGCGGATAAAGGCGCAGTCCGCGATAAGAGCATGCTCGACTGATACGCGGTTTTTATGCATCAGGCCACGCGGCCTGAATGAAAAAACCGATATAATGCCCGGACTGAGTTGCCTCAGCCCGGGCATTTTTTTGTTTGTGTTGTATACGGATGTTTTATGTTTCGCTTTACGCTCCCTCTGCTCACCTTTTCCCTGTTAGCCGGCTGCGCTGCGCCCCGGATCGCCGACTTCGGCAACCTCGACGACATTACCGATGCCAAAGTCTCTGAACTGGGTGACGACAGCGACCGCGCCCTGAATGAAGCCCGCAATGCTTATCAGCAGGCGCAGGACGAACAGCTGGCATTTTATGCCCCGCTGCACATGCAGCAGATCGAGGACAGCCTGAAACTGGCGCAGCAGGAAGACCTGGCCGGTCACAGTGCCGCGGCCGTGCAGCAAGCGGCACGGGTACTCGGCCTGCTGCAGGGCGGCCTGCGCAACAAAGCCACCGCGCAGCAGACACTGGCAGCACAGCTGCAGCAGAAAACCGTGCTGGATGATATCCGCAGCGCCAGCGTACTGCCGTCCGACTATGAGGATATGCTGGATGAACTGAAGGATCTGATTACCCTGATCGAAGCCGGCAACAGCACCAAAGCGGTAAAACAATCCGCCGGCCTGCTGACCGATATGAAAGCGCTGGAACGTGACACCATGCTGGCCATTCACTGGCGGCCGGCAGAAGAAACCCTGGATAAAGCCGAAGACGAAGACGCCGATGACAATGCGCCGGAAACCTTCCGCTACGCCGAAGACCTGGTGGAACAGGCAGAAACCACCATCAGCCGGGAATACAGCAACCGTGAACTGGCACAAGCCACCGGCCATCAGGCCCTGCGTGCGGCCCAGCATGCGCTGTATCTGGCCCGCGAGGCAGAGAAATTACAGCGTCTGGAAAAAGCCCAGGCCGAACAACAGGCGCTGAAACTGGAAGGCTACCTGCACCGGATCAGCGCCGCGACCGGCAATCAGGACCTGCGTCATATGGCCTTCCGTGATCAGACGCTGGCCATTATTCAGTACCTGCAGGAGCAGGAACGTGAGCGCCAGCGTCAGACCCCGGCGCCCGCGGTAACACCTGAAACAACACCTGAAACAACACCTGAAACAACACCTGAAACAACACCTGAAACAACACCTGAAACAACAGCCGCGGAAACAGCGCCAGCAGAGCCGGACAGTACAGCAGAAACAGCGGATCAGCAGCTGCCCGCCGCTGCAGATGACGCGGATCACAGCGACAGCACCGATGCCTCAGTGGCAGAGGAAGAAAACGCCGCAGCTGAGACCCCGGCAGACGCCACAGAGCCGGAAGCAGAAACGCAGATGCCGGTTACTGACAGCAGCGCCGAAGATGCAGAAATAACGGCAGCAGACAGCGGCAGTGACGACAGCGCCAGCGTAACCGGGCCAGCGGCAGAGCCTGCAGAGCAACCCGCAGCCACAGAACCTGACGTGGCGGAATAACCTCAGCCGTCATTCAGATTGTATTCAAACCCTTTGATCCGCAGGCCGCGCTGCACATAGTCGCTGACATTAATGCCGAAGCAGCCACTGCGGAATACCCCGGCCGGTTCATAAGGATGGCCGCGATCATCCTGTGGCGCATGCGCCAGATTAAGAATACGTTCCGGCTGCGGCTGTTTATCGGAGCCGAGAATCATAATAACCCGTGGCTTCAGCTGAAAACCCGCGTCGGCTGACAGAATAATCCCCACCTCCCCGTTACTCATTTCCATCAGATAACCCGGCGGATACAAGCCGATCATGGCAACAAATTTGCGCACCAGATCGCTGTCAAACTGAGTGCCGCTGTTGTGATGCAGAATGCGCAGTGCATCCAGCGACGACATACCCGGCTGATAGCAGCGGTCACTGGTCATGGCATCGTATGCATCGACAACGGTCACAATGCGGGTAAAGAGCGACAGCTTACTGCCATCCACACCACGCGGATAACCTTTGCCGTCCAGCCGTTCATGATGACTCCAGGCCACATCCACCGCGCCGGGATAAATATCGGAACGCCCCATCAGCATGCTGCGCGCATAGCTGGTATGACGCGCCATTTCCTCAAATTCTTCCGCCGTCAGACGGCCGGGTTTGTTGAGGATACTGTCCGGCACTTTCATCTTGCCGATGTCGTGCATCAGGCCGCAGATGCCCAGATTCTCCAGCTCGTAAGGAGCAAGATCACACTGCTGCCCCAGAGCAATTGCCAGCAGGCAGACGTTCACCGAATGCTCGGCCGTGTATTCATCCTGATTTTTCAGGCGGGTCAGCCAGAGAATGGCATTGGGGTTACGGACCACCCGGTCGACACAGTCCTTCACCACCGCCTGCGCCTGTTTCAGGTTCATACCCTGTCCCAGCTGCGCGCACATCATCAGCTGTTTAACCTGTTTTTTGGTGGCCTGATAAGTACGGTTGGCTTCCGTCAGCTGGCGGGCAACATCCTGTTTTTCAACATAACGGCTACGGGTTGGCGGGCGTTTGCCCGGCTGCTGATCGAGCGGCTCCCACTCTTCTTCCACCACATCCACATACACCCAGCTGCAGACATCCTGCAGCATGTAGATATCGTCTTCAGACTCAAGCAGAAAGCCCTGAAATAAGAACGGGGACTCTTCCCACGGCCGGTCCAGCTCAACAACATACATCCCGACGGTCAGTTCAGAGACATCCAGTTTCCTGCGGACATGCCTCCGGTTGATACGGAATTTACGGCCATCACGTGTCGTGGTAACGGAACCGACCAAAGCTGCACACCTGTCACTGAAATATGGAGCAGAAACTCCTCCCACATTCAGTTTATGCCGGCAGTAGCAGTTTGCCAGTTACGGAAAACTGTCATTGATACGGGGCGGTTTAAGCCCGTCAGAAGGCTGTTGCAGCTGGATGGTGCTGTGACCATCCACGGCCGTAAATAACAGCCGGTGATCAATCGCCGGCGGGATTTCCGTCGGATGGTGAGTGACGTACAGCAGGGTAATATCCTGCTGCTCCGCCAGACGGTTAATAAACGCCAGCACCAGCATGCGGCTGGGGTCATCCAGCCCCTGACAGGGCTCGTCCAGAATCAGCAGCGGTGGCTGCTTGATCAGCGCCCGGGCAATCAGCACCAGCCGCTGCTCACCATAAGACAAGTGCTGCAGACTCTGATTGGCTCTGTCGCGCAGGCCGATAATTTCCAGCCACTTCAGTGCCAGCTGTTTATCGTCATCACCGGTGCTCTGATACAGACCGATGCTGTCGTACAGACCGGAAATCACAGTGCTCAGTACGTTGGTGGTGGCGCGGTATTCCCACTGCAGCGATGCCGACACCAGACCGATATGTTTTTTAATATCCCAGATGGTTTCGCCGCTGCCGCGCTGAATACCAAACAGTTTTAAATCGTTGCGGTAACACTGGGGATTATCGCCGGTAATCAGTTGCAGCAGACTGGTTTTACCGCAGCCGTTCGGCCCCTGAATGGCCCAGTGCACGCCCGGCTCCACGCGCCAGTTAAGACCGGAAAATAATGCCCGCTCAGCATAGGTAATGGACACCTCTTTCATGCCCACCAGCGGATCCCCCTCTGCCAGCTGCAGTTGTGCCCGGCCACAGGACGGGAAGTCCGGCAGCGGCCGGTCAAAGTGCATCAGCCCCTGCAGCTCAGGCCGGGCCAGCACCTCGTCTTTCGGGCCCTGATACAACAGCTGTGCATCGTGCATAAAGGCCAGATGGGAAATCCATGGCGGCAGCTCATCCAGACGGTTGGCCACCCACAGGATGGCCTGACCCTGCTGCTGCAGCTGGCTCAGCGCTTCACTCAGCACCGCCCGGCTGCCCTGATCCAGACCTTCCAGCGGCCCGTCGAGCACCAGCAGATCCGGCCGTTCACGCAGGGCATGAATCAGCAGTACCTTGCGGCTTTCGCCGGTGGATAAATCGCGGAAACCGGAATCCAGCAGATGAGCGATGCCCAATTTTTTAATCCATTCACTGACCTCCGCCAGCGGCGCCAGATAGTCACGGATCAGCGTGCCTTTATCGGCCATGTCATTCAGATCACTCTCATCTTCTTTGCGCTCGATTTCGATCTGCGCGGCCTGCGCTTCCAGCGATACATACGCCACCTGCGCCGGCAGCCCGGTGGCATCACCATGGCTGAGCACCAGCTGATCGGCGGGCAGCAGCGACAGCACGGTTTTACCACTGCCGTTGGTGCCGGTGATGGCCCAGAATTCACCCGGGTTCAGCTGCCAGTCGGCAACCTGAAGATGGCGACCGTCATGCAGACGGGCAAGAATATTTCTGAAATGCATAGCGTAATCCGGACGGCCACTGCAGAAAGCAGTGGCCGGTATAGGGTCAGTAATCAATCAGGAGTGGAACAAGAATAACGCGGCTTCAGCCCGGAGGCCACTTCAGCGGACGGCCGCCGATAATATGCAGATGCAGATGGAAGACCGACTGGCCGGCACCTTCACCGTTATTCACCACCAGACGGAATTTATCGCCCAGCCCTTCCTGCTCGGCAATTTTATTGGCGGTCAGCATCAGGTGACCCAGCAGCGCCTGATCGGCGGCGCTGGCATCACACAGACGCGGAATCGGCTTGCGCGGAATCAGCAGGATATGCATGGGTGCCGCCGGATAAAGATCGCGGAACGCCAGGCACATATCATCTTCATAGACGATATTGGCCTCGGCTTCTCCACGGGCAATCTTGCCGAAAATAGTGTCTTCTGACATAAATTTATCTCCGTAAAAGGAAGGCCATACCTTAGGTAAAATTCCCCGGCCTGACAATCACACCTGAGTCGCAGCCGTCACTCTGACGGCAGGCCAAAGGCAAAGACCAGAGCACAGAGCAGCGCGGTCAGCGCAAAGCCGGCCATTTTTTTACGCCGCTGCGGCAACTCCGGTTTCTGCAGGGCAACAATCAATGCCACTACCACCTGCAGGGTATAGAAGAGCGCAAATGCCCGCGACGCCCAGGCGATAATAACAGTCACATGGGTTTCCCAGGTCAGCAGAATGGTGATGACCATAATCATCAGATAGGTATAACGCAGTGGCAGACGGTGACGCTCAATATCCTGCACCAGCCCCCCGGCACCGGAGGTATCGGCCACCGCGGCTGAAAACTGACTGCCGATGGCAGCTACAGAAATCAACAGCGGCAGTATCGCCGCCACCGGCAGCACCATCACCGTAATACCGGTCACATCGGCACTCATCTGTGGCTGGAACAGCACACTGACCAGTGCAATAAACAGCAGATAAATGACCGATGAAATCCGCTGCGCCGAGCGCATGGTGGTGATGCGCACGGCGGCAGAATGTTCCGCCTGCAGATAGCGCGAGGTTTCGAACCCCTGCACCACAATCAGCAGTCCCAGTAACACGCGCAGATCATTGAGGGTAATATCCGAATTCAGATCAGGCAGCTGCCACTGTCCACCGGCCAGCAGCTGCACATTATAAATTGCCAGCGCAATCAGCAGCCCGCCGATCATGCCCAGATTGAGGCTGACGGCATAGGTTTCGACTTTTTCCAGCTCAGTCAGCCCGCGCCACATACCAATACTGCCGATCATCAGCAGGATCAGGGTGGTGATCACATCCGCCCAGAGATCGTCCTGAATGCCGAACGCCTTAAGCAGAAAAGCCGCCAGTAATTTCAGGTAATAGGTCACCGAAATAAAATAGGCACCAGCCAGCACAATGCGCGAGACAAAGGAAATATGCTGCGCCGGCCCGCTGGCATTCTCGATGGGTTCAAAATGGCGGATATTAAAACGGATGGCGTCACCGGTGGCATAAGCCAGCAACAGCAGCAACGCCATACACAGCAACGCAAAATGACCGACCGTCATACCCAGCAGGGGTGCCACCACCAGAAAACCGCTGCCCATAATCGACGCCAGCGGCGTCACCGTCGCCCGCCAGCGCTCAGAGCCTTTGAGGCGTGGGGAAAAAGCCAGATAAGCGGCCAGCGCCGACGCCAGCACAATAATCATGATATTCAGCATAGGCAGAGAATAACGCCGGAGAGTGCCGCCACGCCACGACTAATCACGCTGTCAGCTTCCCGCCGGACAGGCCACCAGCGCCCGCTGCAGGCGCAACAACAGCAAGCTGAAAAGCGCCACGGTCAGGATACCAGCCACAAACGTCAGGCTGGTCTGATGCAGACCATAATGCTGTACGGCATAGCCGGCAATCACCGCCGGCACAGCGTTGGCGCAGTAACTGAGAATATACAGGGCGGCCATAAAACCGGCCCGTTCGTGGGCATGAACCCGGGGCACCATAGTGCGCAGCGCACCAAGGAATCCAAGACCGAACCCCAGCCCGGCCACTGCCGAGCCGAGCAGCAGAATCAGCACCTTGTCCTGTTCCAGTCCCACCAGCAGTACCAGCGATCCCAGCACCAGTCCGGCGGCGGAAGTCTGCAGTGTGCGCAGACCATTCCAGTTCCTGGCCAGGCTGATTGACAGTACCCCGCAGCCGGTCAGCAGTGCTGTGGTAACCCCACCCAGCAGGGTGTAATTATCCGGTGCCAGCTGACGCAGTACCGAAGGCATCAGCGACAGGAAAAAGCCACCCAGTGCCCAGGACGCCATATTCGGCAGCACAGTACAGGACAGAGGCAGCCACAGCCGCCGCGGCAGACTGATGGCCGGCAGCAGCGATAATTGCGCACCTGGCTCAGATTCCACCGTATCCGCCGCGCGCCAGGTACGCAGCGCCTGCAGCAGAAAAGCCGCCAGCAGAATGGCAAAAATCAGCTGCGTCGGCTGCGGCGCGTAACGCGCGAGCAGACCACAGCCCAGCGCACCCAGCCCCATACCGGTGAGTGGCATCAGGCTGTTCAGCGTCGCACCTCGCTGCGGATTAATATCCATCAGCGCCGCCGACATCGCCGCCATCGCCAGACCGGTGGCAAAGCCCTGCAGCAGACGCGCAGCAATCAGCCAGTATTCACCATCAGCCAGCAGGAACAACGCCATGGCCGCTGACTCCAGCAGCAGTGCCAGCGTCACCATGCGCCGCCGGCCGACATGATCAGACCAGCTGCCGAAACACAGCAGCGACAGCAGCAGACTGAGAATATAGGCGGCAAAAATCAGCGTCAGCGTCGCCACCGGGAACGACCACATCGACTGGTACAGACGGTACAGCGGTGTCGGCGCGCTGGAAGCCGCCATAAACAGCAGCAATGACAAAGCATAAAGCCCCAGCGAAGGCTGGCGGGAGAATATCAGCAGGCGCATGGAATATCCGGATCGGTACGGTGGTACAGCAGGGAAAATCAGACCAACCATCATGCCGTTGCCGCAGCCACAGCACAACGCCCGGCGGCAGAACGGACTATTCCGGCCGACAACAGAGCCACTCTGACATTTCTTTGCCGCAAGCTGTGCAGTGCTGACAGGAATTTTTGCGTCAGATCAGGGCAGAATTCCGTCATCAGGCTCATTATTCCACCTTAAGAAAATCCTCACGGACACTGACATGAAGGCCATCCGCTTCACCTTTCCCGTTATTCTTCTGCTGCTGACACTGTTATGGCTGCTGGCCGACAGTCTGCTGCCGGACCCCTTTACCTATTTCTCCTTCCGCCATGTGTTTGTGCAATACAGCGGTGTTATTGCCATGGGTGCCATGAGCATTGCCATGCTGATTGCCCTGCGACCACGCTGGCCGGAGCTGCGCCTGAACGGGCTGGATAAAATGTACCGCCTGCACAAATGGCTGGGTATTACCGCCCTGGTGGTGTCCATCCTGCACTGGTGGTTCGCCAAAGGTACCAAATGGATGGTCGGCTGGGGCTGGCTGGAAAAACCGGCACGTGGGCCGCGCGGCGAAGAAACGCTGGGGCTGATTGAAGGGTTATTCCGCGACCAGCGCGGGCTGGCCGAAACCATCGGCGAATGGACCTTCTATGCCGCCGCGATACTGATGATTGTCGCCCTGATCAAAGCCGTGCCCTACCGCCTGTTTGCCAAAACGCACAAGCTGATGGCGGTGGTTTATCTGTTGCTGGCCTACCACTCGCTGATTCTGGTGGAATTCAGTTACTGGACTCAGCCTGTCGGCTGGGCCATGGTCATTCTGCTGGCCGGCGGCTCGGCTGCCGCGGTGCTGATCCTGCTTGGCCGCAATGGTCATAACCGCACCGTCAGCGGCCGCATCGAACAGCTGCACTGGTATCCGGAACTGAAAGTGATGGAAACCCGCATTCAGCTGCAACCCGGCTGGCCTGGCCATAAAGCCGGACAGTTCGCCTTTGTGACCTCGGATAAACGCGAAGGCGCACACCCTTACACCATTGCCTCAGCCTGGCAGGCGGAAGATGGCCATATCACCTTTGTCACCAAAGCACTGGGCGATCACACCAGCCGTCTGCCGGAGTATCTGCAGCAGGGCATGGCAGTCAGTGTTGAAGGCCCGTACGGCTGCTTCACCTTTGATGACGACTGCCAGCAGCAGATCTGGGTCGGCGCCGGCATCGGTATTACTCCCTTTATTGCCCGCATGAAGCAGCTGGCAGCAGAGCCGGATGGCCGCACCATTCATCTGTTCCACCCCACCGGCCAGTATGAACAGGCAGCCATCGACAAACTGACCGCCGACGCCGACGCTGCCGGTATCACTTTGCACGTTCTGACCAGTAAAGATGGCCGCCGGCTGGACGGTGACCTGATCCGCGCCACCGTACCCGACTGGCAGGAAGCCAGTGTCTGGTTCTGCGGGCCATCGGCCTTCGGTCATGCCCTGCACAAGGATTTCAGTGCCCACGGACTGGCGTCCGGCCGTTTCCATCAGGAACTGTTTGCAATGCGCTGAGGCGGCGTGTCTGTGGCATAATCAGGGCGTTACCCTTAACGCCCTGATGCACCATGGCCGATTCCCCTTCCCCACTGCTGAAACGCGCGTTTTACCGCGCCGGACCGGATCACCGGCAGCTGCTGGGCGGCGTCATTCCGGATTTTCTCACCATCCGTCAGTGGTTCGGTTTCCGCAGTGTGGAGATCGGCAAATGGGTGACGCAGGCGGAACAGGAACAGGCCGCCGGGCTGTTTTTCGATGCCCTGTGCGACCTCAGCCAGATTCTTTCCGGGCGTATGCTCAGTGCCGCCGACAACCTGCTGCTGGGCCAGCAATTGATTTCCCTGCGTGGGACGCTGGCGCTGCAGTACGGCAAAGGCGGGCGCCCCGGCGTAGCCGCCCATTATGTGCCGGCGCAGCAGACTTTCTCGCTGGCCAAAAATGCCGGCCCCGGCAGCATCGCCCACGAATGGTTTCACGCCTTCGATCACTACATTGCCGACAAGAGTTTCACGACCGGGAAAAAAACCAGCTTTGCCTCCGCCCTCTGGCTTAACGACAGCAGCATCCGCCAGCACCGCCTGACGGCCCTGCTGGCACAGTGCTTCGCGGCCATTCTGCTGGATCAGGAAGGCAATGCGCCGAGCGAACTCTTTCACGCCTCCGCCGCACAGGATAAAAAGCTCGGCATTTTCTATTACAGCCAGCCGGAAGAACTGTGCGCGCGCGCCTTTGAAGCCTTTATTCAGGACGCCGGTATCCGCAATGCGTTTCTGGTCAAAGGCACGAAAAAATCCGCTGAAGCACAGCTCGGCCTGTATCCGCAGAAATTACAGCGGGCGCGCATCAACATGGCGTTTCAGCGCTATTTTACCGCGCTCAGCAACAGCCTGCTGACGCAGGCCAGACGGGAACAGGACCAATGAACCTGGCCGCCGCCGATGTTAACCAGCCGTTTTATTACCTGCACAATTTCCACACCGCCCTGAACTGGGTAAGCCGCCACAGCGGCGATTTATTCAGCGCGCAGGAACAGCAGCAGATCGCGGATTTTCAGCAGCTGCCGCAGACGGCGCAGGCGCTGCTGCTGAGGATGGTGATGCGCAAAGGTGAATACTTCCGCCACTCGGCACTGAACTATCCGGAAATACCCGATCAGACCACCGCCCTGCAGGCACTGCAGCAGGCGGCTTTCTGTGACAGCGATGCCCCCCTGCCACTGACGGAACTGCTGCTACACCTGCGCAAAGCCGAACTGATCCGGCTGCTGGAGCGGCATGGCGGACCACAAACGGCCGCCTTATCCGGCCTGAAAAAAACAGCACTGGCAAGGCTGGCAGAGCAACAGATCTGCGCCGGTAAAAACGCCACCCTGCATGGCTGGCTGCAGAATCATGACGCCATGATCCATCTGCACAGTATGCCGCTGTTCGATACCGTACGGCTGTTATTCTTCGGCAACAGCTGGCAGGACTGGTCTGAATTTGTGCTCACCGGGCTCGGCCACCAGCACTATGAAAGTGTGCCGCTGAGCCGGGATTCCCGTGCCTTCCAATGCCGCGACGAGGTTGAATTTTTCCGCCACCTGAGTGCCGTGAATGACGACCGTTCCCGCCTCAGCCAGGCGGTCAAAGAACGGCAGCTGAGCAAAGCCGCGGCGGCACAGGCCATCTGCCAACAGGTGCAGACGCTGCGCTCATTAACCCTGCCGGATACAACCTGGCTGCAGCACAGCTGGCATAAAGCCATGGCCCGCAGTGGCCGCGAGCTTGAGCGTTATGGTGACCTGCACAGCGCGCTGGACACTTACCACAGCAGCCGGCACCGTGACGCCTGTGTCCGCCGGCTGCGCGTGCAGGAACGGCTGGCCGCCAGTGACAAGGATTTCAGCACCCTCGCACAGCAGGCCACTGACGCGCTGCAGCACATTGAGCAGCCGGAATCCCGTATCAGTATTCAGCGCATACGGCAGCGTGCCTGTCGTAAAGCCGGACTGCCGGCCCCGGCGCTCAGTCTGCCCCGGCCCGTCCGCGATGTTCCGGCCCGCCAGCTGACGCTGCCCGGCGGGTGCCCGCAGCGGGTCGAATATCAGGTGCTGGATTATTACAACACCCAGCACAGCGGCCAGTGCTGGTATGTGGAAAATACCCTGTTTCCGGCGCTGTTCGCCCTGCTGTTCTGGCCGGCCCTGTATAAGCCGGTTGCCGGTGCCTTTTATCACCCGTTTCAGGGCGGGCCGGCGGATCTGTTCCAAGATGATTTTGCCGGTGCCCGCCACCATGAAATTCAGGCCGGCTTTGCTGCCCTGGAAGACGGCTCCTACCGCACAACCATCCTGACCCACTGGCACAGCAAACAGGGCATCAGCTGTCCCCTGATTCACTGGCCGTCCTTAGACGAAGCATTAATCACTCAGGCACTGGAGGTTATCAGCGCCGGGCAGCTGGCAGTCATCTTCCGTCACCTGCTCACGGACCTGCGCCATCACAGCCGCGGTCTGCCGGATTTAATCCGCCTCGGCGACAACGCCAGCGCCGGCTGGCAGTTAATTGAAGTGAAAGGACCGGGTGACCGGCTGCAGGATCACCAGCGGCTGTGGCTGGAATTTTTCCTGCAGCAGGGTATGGCGGCGGAAGTCTGTTACGTCAGCTATGAATAATCAGTGCGTATTGTCCAGCGCCATAAAATATTCTGCCGCCAGATGGTTAGCCCAGGGCGAGGCATTCAACCCGGAAAAATAAGCACAGTGACTGCCACGCCGGGTAACCGCCAGTAAGGTTGTGGGCATGCTGCGGATCTGCTGTTCATGTTCCCAGGCGTTAGCGATATGGCACACCGGATCATCTTCCGCGTTGAGGATCAGCAGCGGCACGCGGATATGATCAATCACCGTCATCGGATTACTGGCATCCATAAAATCCTGCAGGGTGGCAAAACCGGCAAACTCATACAGGTTCTGATGAAATTCGTGCAGATCCTGTGACTGAATACAGGCCTCGTAAGTACGCAGACCGGAGAACTGTGGCACATGCGAGGTAATAAACTGACGGATCAGTTTTTTCGCCATCATGCGGCTGTAAAAAGGCTGCGCGCGGCTGAAAGCCGTTTCGATGTTATAACCGGGGCAATACGCCATCGCGCCCTTAACCGGGGTCTGCTCACCGGCTTCGCCCAGATAGCGTACCAGCAGGCCGGAGCCGGCTGAAATGCCGATGGCATACAGCGGGGAATCCGGATAACGGCCAGTAATCACATCCAGCTGTTCACGCAGGTCGGCCGTATCCCCCATGGTGTTGATGCGCGGCACGGTTAACGGCAGGTCACCATGCCCGCGACGCTGACAGAGCACCACCCGCCAGCCGGTGAAATGATGCAGATCGCGCACCATGCCACGCATACTGTGCGGTGAACCGGTAATGGTATGCAGCACCACCAGCGTCGGTGCCGTGGCCGGCAGGTCCTGCCCCAGCCAGTGCAGTGCGGTGGTACCACCATCGGCCATGGTGAGGACTTCCGACTGGTCATAAGTCAGTTTTTTCCCCAAGCCTTTCTTCAGTCCCAGCGCGATCAGCTGCAGATGCGTATTAAACATCCACGGCGTCGGCCAGAAATGACGCTGCAGGCGGGGTAATCGTTTTAACAGCTGTTGCTGAAAAGCATTGTCCTGATAAATCAGCTGTGGCCTGCGTACTGCCGTCAGCCGGTAGTACAGAACCCCGGCAGCCAGCACGGCAACAACCATCATCCATCCGCTCACTGCATTTCCTCCGGCAGTTGAATAAAAAGCCGATTATTGCACACCCGGAACGGCAGTACTCAGCACCTCCGCGGTGACACGCATCTGCCAGTCGTAATAGGGGTTGAATGTCAGACGCGCATGAATGTGCTCATCGTCCTGCAGGCCCCAGGCGGAATACCAGACTTCTGCTCCCTGCTGGCAGGCTTGCGTCCGGGCTTCGCTCTGTCCGTTCCAGCAGATGCGCAGACTGCCATCCGTGCCATACAGGGGATTATCCGGACGGAACAGAATCCCCATATGCGAAAACTGACTGATGCGGTACTCCGGCAGGTAATCACTGCGCTGCAGAATCCGGGCATCACTGACCGGCCATGAGGTGTCGCCATACCAGATCAGACGGCTGTGCGGATGGGTGAAACGGGTGCTGAAGGTATCACGCAGGTAACCGGTATCCAGCACCGAATCATGCTCACTCACCACCATCAGCACCGGCCGGCTGAAAATCTGGTCTGCCAGATAATCGCGGGCGTCGGCACTGCTCAGATAAAACTGGCCGAAGCCATTGGTCGGCACGGTCAGATAGCGCACTGCATTCTGCAATGGCCGGGAACCGTCATTGGGCAACAGCCAGGGACGGATTTTACTCAGGTAAGGCGTCAGCCAGTCGAAACCGGAATCCGATTCAAACGCCGGCGAAAACAGCAGCAGACCACTGACGCTGTCATGCTGCATGGCATAGCTCAGCACCAGATTGGCACCGGTGGAAAAACCACCCAGATACAGCTGTTCCGTTTCGGCCGCCAGAATCCCGGCCTGCTCGCGCACCACCTGCTGCCACTCCGCCAGCCGGGTGGTCAGCATATCCTGCGGCCGGGTGCCGTGTCCGGGCAGCAGCACACTGCGCACCAGAAAGCCCTGCTGCGCCAGACTGGCACCGATATCGTGATAGGACCAGGGCGAATCCCCCAACCCATGCACCAGCAGAATACCTTTGCCATTACCCTGCTGAGGCCGCCATTCTGCCGGTGCGTTCCAGAGAATTTCCTGCTGCCGGTCGGCGCTCTGAATATTGCGCCGCTGCTGCAGCCAGCGGATCATATCGGCACGGTATGCCTGAAAGCTCTGCTGCCCCAGAGGCATGACCGGCACCGGCTTATCCGGTGCCGCATTGGCACAGCCCTGCAGTGCGCCCAGCAGAAACATCAGACTCAGGGCCATCGGTACAGCTTTCAGCAAAAATCGTTACTCCATTGTTGCACAGGCATCATCATACGGCCGTTCAGGGTTGCCGTGAGTGTAAAGTAAGGTAATGGTTAGTTTGTTTGTCAGACAGTCCACTGTGCGCCCTCTGGCCCAGCGGTTAGACTGGCTGCACTCCCAACCGATGAGAGAGGAATATCATCATGAAAAAATTAGCAGTTCTGGGCCTGACGGCCGCTCTGGCAGGCATCAGCAGCGCAGCCCTGGCAGCACCAAAACCTTTTGAAGCTATCGAATACCGTCAGGGTATCTTCAAAGCCGTGAAATGGAATTTCGGTCCGATGGGCGACATGATGAAAGGTAAATCCGAATTCAATGCGGAAGAATTCAAAAGCCGTGCGGATAACCTGGCCGCACTGAGCAAAATGCCGCTGGAAGGTTTTGTTGCCGGCACTTACAGCAGCAAAACCGCTGCTCTGCCAGCAATCGAAGACGACTGGGAAACCTTTGCCAAAGGCATGGAAAACTTCCAGACCGCCAGTGCGGCTCTGGCAGAAACAGCCAAAAGCGGTGATAAAGGTGAAATCGGACCAGCCTTTATGCAGGTCGCCAAAACCTGCAAAGGCTGCCACGATCAGTTCAAAGACTGATTATTCCCCACACCAGCAGACCTGCCACCAGTACCAGTATCAGGCCCACAGCCATGCGTGAGCCTGATGCGGTGGCAGGCGCTGCATCGGCAATCTCCGCCACCTTTTTATTGCCGGTAACCATCGCCGGAACCAGTTTCTCCTTACGCAGAAGCTGATGAAACATCACCCCCAGCAGGTGTACACCAATCACCGCCAGCAGCCCGTTAAACAGCATTTTATGCCAGCGGGTAACCTCCACACTCAGGTCATAACTGATCAGGTGCACCAGTGGGCCTTCAGTTAAGATTTCATCATTGGCAAACAGACCGCTTCCGGCCTGCAGCGCACACAGCAGCAACAGCAGTAATACCGCCCAGCCACCGACCGGATTATGGCCGGCATAATGTGCTTCCTGTCCTTTAAGCAATTTACCGGCGTAGCTCAGCACGGTTCCGGGTGAATGCACAAACTGGCTGAAGCGGGCGTAAAAGCTGCCGGCGAATCCCCATAGCAGACGAAAAATAACCAGTCCGAGTACGGTATAACCGGCGCGCATGTGCCAGACCATCCATTCCCCACCCTGCTCACCGCTCCACCAGGCAAGGCCAATGCCGGCCACCAGCAGCCAGTGAAAAAAACGGACAAAAACATCCCAGACCCTGACAGTCCTGACCTCTACAGACGTGGTCATAAGTAATTCCCTGATCAGATTAATTATAAGGTGACGATGATAACCCGCAGCCGGACGCTATGGAGTAAAGGATGGTCAACTACTCAACTCAGCCGGATCAGGCTACCTGCTTTCTTTGGCTCAATATGATGACAATTATCAGCTATTTTCATGAACCGGAGCGAACACAATTTGAACATCTGTTCCGACTGACTTTATATAAAGGTCTGCGACCAGACTGCTTACTCATAAAAAATCGCACCAGTGTTCCACCAGCGACACAGATGACAATAGTATCGGCAGCCGATAAACGGCCATGGATAATTATAAGCACAAGCGGGAGCAAGCCATGCGTTGCGCCAGACTCAATACAGCGATTGATATACCCGCCGTTTTATCCGGGCTGCAGAGCCTGACAGAAAACCTCTGGCAGACGCACGTTAATCAGTGTGTTTACCAGGGAGGCTGGCAGGTATTGCCGCTGCGCTGTGCGGCCGGCCACGCCGGCTCCCATCCTGTTTTACAGTCATTTCAGTTGCATTCTGATTCCGGCCGGTGGGTTAATTTGCCCGTCCTGAAATCTCAGCCGGCGTTAATGAATTGCCTTGATCAGTTCATCGAAAATGACTGCCGGTTGCAGTCAGCCCGGCTGATGCGCCTGGACGCCGGCGCACATATTTTTCCTCACCGCGATCCCATTGGCAGCTGGCAACAGGGGGAGGCGCGGCTGCACTTTCCCATTATCAGTGATAACCGCGTCGCCTTTTATGTGGCCGGTGAAGCTGTGCCAATGGCGGTGGGCGAATGCTGGTACATCAATGCCGCCGAAGAACATGAAGTCGTTAATGACAGTCCGCTCAGCCGCGTCCACCTGGTGCTGGATGTGATGGTCAATCACTGGCTGCAAAAACGTCTCAGCAAAGTCTACCCACTGGAAACCGCTGCGGAGCTGTGTTGATAAAAAAATAATTGCTCATGCACCCGGCCAGCAGCAGAAATAAGTAACTGGACATAAAAAACAAAAAGGACAACAGGATGTTTGCCAGACCACAGGATATTTCCGGCCGCCCGCCAGCGGCAGAGTATGCAGACGCGGAACCGGATGCGACCACCCAGAGCCTGTTAAATCAGTCACTCCGGCAGCAGTTAATGCAGCTGAACCAGACGGATATAACCACTGCCACCCGACTGCAGACATTACGCACGAGTTTTGCCAGCCTGACCCGTCATCTGATCACCGGCACCAGCGTCAGCTATCAGGAACAGATTGCGTTACACGATCAGGCGTATCAGCAGGCCATGCTGTCGATGCAGGCCGCCAACCTGCCGGAAGAAATGCTGACCAGCCAGTTTGTTCATGCTCATGGTCTGGTTTTATCACCGCTGAACTGCAGCCGCACCATTAAGGACGTTAACCGTATTGGAGCCTTCGGGCAGGGACTGCACCAGCTCATCAGCCAGCAGCTGACAAAGCAGCCGGCCATTCATATTTTATATCCGGCCTGCGGCCCCTTCGCCCCGTTACTGCTGCCCTTGCTGGCCGCCTATAAAGACGAAGCAATATTTTCGTCCGCGCAGATTCAGGTCACTCTGGTTGATATTCACAGCGGTGCCACACAGACACTGAAACAACTGACGGAAGATCTGGGGCTCAGTGATTTTATCCGCAGCATTGCCACCGCCGATGCCTGCAGTTATGAACCGTCAGCCGCGGCCGATATTCTGTTGCTGGAAGCGTCACACCACGGTTTTTCCAAAGAAGCGCATTTTGCCATCGCCAGGCATCTGCTTCCCTGGCTGAAAGAAGATGGGGAACTGATTCCGGGCTCTATCCGTGTTAAAGCGGCACTGGTCAAAGGGCAGCAGGAATTCGTTGAGCAGTGGCGCGACAGCAGCGCTGATCAACCTCCCCAACTCAGTCAGGAAGCACTGGCCGGGCGCATTGAACTGGGCGAAATCTGGCGCCTCGACCGGGCCGGTATTGCTGCTGCACAGATTATCGATCTGCCCGACGGCCAGCAGGTCGTGGAGTGCAATACGCTGACCATTCCTGCCAACGGTCAGGACTACGACCAGCGCATTCTGGTTATCTACAGCGAGATCGATACCTTCGGTGATGGCCGGCTGGATCAGTATCTCTCCGGAATTACTCACCCCAGACCGGATATGTCGGTGTGCATCGACTTTACCCCCCGCAGCCCGATGCCGGATGACCTGTTACTCCAACGCGGTGATCAGATCCGTTTTTTCTACCGGCTGACCGGCTTAACCGGTTTTATGCCGGTAAAAGCTGAACCGATGGAAGCCAGAGCATGAGCACCAGAGTGGTCGTCTTTTCATCCAGCTGCATGTCATTACCGCTGATCGTCAGTCTGCAGCAGGCCGGACAACTGGCCGGTGTTGTGTTTGCCATCAGCGATCACCCGCAGCGACAGATGGACAGTCAGCAACTGGCTGCCCATTTACAGCAGCTGGACGTCCCCCGGGTGCAATACAACCCGCAGCAACCTGACAGTGTCATCGCGGCACTTGATCACTGGCTGGCCGGTCAGGGTGCCGGCATTACCCTCAGGGCCGGTGTAATTTTCAGCTTTGGTCCGCTTCTGCCAGCCGTGATCATCGATTTTTTTGCCGGCTTACTCGTTAACCTGCACGCTTCAGACTTACCCAATTACCGCGGCAGCATGCCGGTGTACTGGCAGCTGCGCCATGGCGCCAGCGAAATTCCGCTGACATTGCATCAGGTTGAAGCCAGTGCCGACACCGGTGCCATCGGCCTGCAGACCCGCGTGACCTTACATCCTTTCGATACCTTCCAGACGGCCAATGTCCGCCTGATGAACGCAGCACCGGCCCTGCTGGCTGAAGCCCTGTCGTTAATGCAGCAGGGGACCCTGAAGTGGCAACCGCAGCGCGAAAAAAATGCGGCGGATTTTTATGCCTGTGATGTTACTGCGGATCATCTGCAGGCTGACCTGCAAACCCTGTCAGCCCGGCAACTGGTATCGGCCACCAGAGCCGGCAACCCGAATTATGGCGTCAGTTTCAACAGCCAGTGGGGGCCGCTGCAACTGATGCAGGCCTCACTATCCAGCCAGCCGGCTTACGGTGCCAGACCCGGTACCGTATTAATGGTGGACAAGTTCAGGGGATGGGTCGTCGCAACCAGGGACGGCAGTATCGCTCTGGATGTGGTTATTCACCAAAGCGGGTATTTCTCCGGCTATCAGTTTGCAGTGGCTAATACCATTGAAGCCGGAACGGTACTCAATTCAATGTGATCGTGAGCAGCAAGAGGAATTACTATGGAAGCGTATATTGGTCAGGTTACTTTAGTGGGCTTTAGTTTTGCCCCGCGCGGGTGGGCAGTGTGTGCCGGGCAGTTGCTGCCTATTGCAACTCAGAGCACACTGTTTTCCCTGTTAGGCACAACCTATGGCGGCGACGGCCGCACCACATTCGGTCTGCCGGATCTGCAGGGCAGAGCCCCCGTGGGCGTAGGCCATGGGCCTGGCCTTTCCGACATACGCTGGGGACAGAAGTGGGGGCGCGAATACGTTACGCTGAGCAATCAGTATATGCCGGCACATACTCATTCCGCTTCGGCAACCTTTACCCCGACAGAATCAACCCCGGTAACCGTATCCGGTGCCCTGAATGTCTGCACTAAATCAGCGACTCACGACACCCCGGCAGAAGGTGACTACCTCGCCGTCACCATGAATGGGCTATCCGGCTTACCCAGCTATATTGAAGCAGCTTCCGTCGGCGGAGACAGTGTGGCCGCCGGAGGATTGACCATTACGGCATCCGGCGGCGAAACCTCCGGTGTAGTTCATGTGGAGAACCACACCAGCGGAGGCAGCCTGCCATTCAATATCCATAACCCGTCACTGGGCATGTATTACGTGATTGCGGAGGTGGGGATTTATCCATCCAGAAACTGATTGAACAACCTCTGGCGCGCCGCAGCAGACCGGAAAGTTTGCTGCAACATCAGGTCCGCTGTCAGTAGCAAATATCATTCGGTCTTAATCAAGGAAAACACTATGGATACTCCGATATTAGGTGAAGTTCAGTTAGTCGGTTTCAACTTTGCTCCCGTGAACTGGGGCCATTGTGCAGGGGGACTGATTGCCGTTAACGACAACCAGGCTCTCTATGCATTGTTAGGCACAACTTACGGCGGCAATGGCAGAAGCGACTTTGCCCTGCCTGACCTGCGGGGCAGAACCCCTGTGGGGGTTGGTTCCGGCCCCGGTCTGGATCCGGTTAGCTGGGGAGAATGGCTGGGCCAGGAGACAATAACGCTTACCGAAAACGAAATGCCCATTCATACCCACTCCGCAACGGCAACCTTCACACCAACCCCTGACTCAGGTGTCACGGCAGATGGGGTACTGAATGTATCTACCAAAACCGCGACAGTGGCCACACCGTCAGAAGGAGACTATCTGGCGGTAACGATGAGCGGTCTTGCTTCACTGAAAAGTTATATATCCGCTGCCGATGCCGGTTCCGATACCGTAGCGCTCGGTGGTTTACATATCACTGCATCGGGTACTGGCGGAGGAAACGGAACCGTGCAGGTTGTGAATGCCAATAGCGGTGGCGGTACTGAATTTTCACTCCGTAACCCTGCTGTTGGTATGTATTTCGTAATGTCGTTGGCCGGGGTTTTTCCATCACGTAATTAAAGCATCTTAAATAATGAAGTCAGGCCGGCTATTTTCTTTGCGCCGGACTGACTGACGCCTAAGCTATTAAAACAGAAGCAGTTTGCATGCAGACAGCACCGGCGCAGACTAATACAGCGCTCAGAACGTACGGAAAAATCTGATAAGGAAATCAACATGATCGCTTCGCGGGAATTTTTTCATCAATGTTCATCCTGGCTGATAAAGGCAGGATGTGTTTCTGTTTTTACCTGGCTGTTACTGCTGCCTCAGCTGGCCCGGGCAGCAGACGTAACAATTGTGAGCGACAACGGCGATTTGAGCGATAACTTTTCGAGTGGTGGTAGCGATATATTTGGCCAATCATTTACTGCCACCAAAACCGGCGTACTGACCAGTATTGCGCTAGTCTCTGGAGATGCCACAACAACCGTCGGAACCTCCGGTGACTGTACCCTGACGGTGTATGACAGCGCTGATCTTACCGGCACAGTATTAGCGACTGATAATATTGGCCCGGCTCCAACAGATAGCGCCCGTACCCATACTGACTACGATTTCACAACCTATAACTTGTCGACACAGGTTGATATTACGGCCGGCAATTCCTATTCGTTTACCATCACGCCTGAAACCTGTATTTCTGTCTGGTATACCGTTGGTTCGATTCCATCGGATATTTATGCAGGGGGAAACCTATATTACAACGGTGGCGCCCAAACCACTTTGGATTTGTATTTTAAGGTTGTTCAGGGAGACACTCCTTCCTCCGCCACGGCGTCAGGCAACCTGACTGCCGGCAGCAGCGTCACTGAACCTGTCGGTCTGGATACCACGGCAGATACCAGCGGAGAAGCCGTTAACCTGATGGATTTCACTCTGGAGGACGATGGCAGTGACGGCAGCACCATGGATATCAGCCAGATCGTGGTCAATGTCTCCGGCACCAGCAGCGACAGCGAACGTAGTAAGGTGACCTGGCGTCTCAACGGCAACGATGCCAGCAATGTCAGCGGCAGCTACAACAGCAGCAGTGATACCATTACGTTTTCCGGCCTCAGTATTTCTGTCGCCGATGGTGGTTCGGAAACCTATACCATTAATGGTTATTACAACGACAACACCGGCCTGAGTGAAGACCACACCTTTATTTTAAGCATCGATGGCGATACCGATATCACGTCATCGGGCGGCACCACCATGGGGACAACCCCCCCCGTAACCAACGGCAGCGGCAGCACGATTGATGTCACCGCAACGGCTCTGGTCTTCACCACGCAACCTGCCGGTTCAACCTCTGGCTCGGCACTGACTACCCAACCAGTGCTTACCGCACAGGACGCCTTCGGTAATACCGATGTGGATTTCAGCGAAGCGATCAGCATCACTGAAGCCAGTGCCGGCAGCCTTTCCGGTACAACCACGGTCAGTGCGGTCAGTGGTGTGGCGACCTTTACCGATCTGGCCTACACCGCGACGACAGATCAGCAGGCCTTTACCCTGACAGCCAATGATGAGGATAGCGTTGGCTCTGATCTGAGTACAACCGACGCCAGCTCAATCACTTCCGATGTGGTCGCCACCCAGCTGGTGTTCAGCACAGAACCCGCCCCGACCACCGTTGCCAGTGGCATCAGCACTGCATTTACCACCGTGCCTGTTGTTCAGGCCGTGGATAGCAACGCAACCCTGGATACCGGTTACGGCCCGGATATCACTCTGGCTGCGGTTAACGGTGCCGGTTCAGCAACGATGACAGGCACTGGCGATACCGATGGCAGCGGCGCAACCGTATCACTGAGCCCGACATCCGGTACCGCCACCTTTACGGCGCTCACGCTGACCTACACGGCATCCGGCAGCAGTAATGAAACCTTCAATCTGCAGGCGTCTGCCGCAGGACTCAGCAGCGCCACCAGCACTCAGCTGACGGCAACCAATTATCCCGTCGTGACCGATGCCAACATCAGTATTTCCGGATCAACCGGTACCTATAAAATCGGTGACACCCTGACCGCCAGCTGGGATAACAGCGCCAGTGGCGATAATAATTCCGGTATCACTTCAGTCACTGTTGATTTCAGTGCCTTTGCTGGCGGCAGCGCTGTCGCAGCGACCAACAGTGCCGACACCTGGAGCGCCAGCTATACCATTACTGCCGGCAGCATTGATGCCACCAATCTGAATGTAGCGGTTACGGCGACCAACAGCAGCGGCTCCGGCACGACAGCCGATACCACCAATGCCAGCCTCGATAATATTGCCCCACTCGTGACTGATGCCAATATCAGTCTGTCCGGCGCTTCAGGCAACAGTGGCACCTTTATAGCCGGAGATACTGTCACCGTCAGCTGGAACGACAGCGCAGCCGGTGATAACAACAGCGATACCATCAGCAGTGTCAGTGCCGACTTTTCAGACTTCGGCGGTGGTTCTGCGGTAGCAGCCAGCAACAGTTCTGACACCTGGAGTGCGAGCTACACCCTGACCGCAGACTCAGTGGACAGCAGCGGCCTGAACGTCTCCATCATGGCAGAGGATAACGCCGGCAACTCAACCACCACCGCAGACAGCACAGGCGCAACGGCCGATACCTTCTCTCCATCAGGCCACAGCGTCAGCTTTGATGACAGCGTCATTAACGCCAGCGAAGCAACCGCCGTCAGCTTCACCTTTGCCGCCGGCGAAGCCGGAGCGTCTTACAGTTACAGCATCAGCTCTTCTGCTGGCGGTACCCCCGTCACCGGCTCCGGTACCCTGAGCACTGCGACTGACCAGATCAGCGGGTTGGATATCTCCGGCCTGGGGGATGGCACCCTGACCCTGTCGGTCGTCGTAACGGATGCCGCCGGTAACGCCGCGACCGCCGTCACCGATAGCGCCACGCTCGATGCCAGCGCACCGGCCGGCCACAGCGTCAGCTTTGATGACAGCGTTATTGATGCCAGCGAAGCATCCACGATCAGTTTCACCTTCGCTGCTGGCGAAGCCAGCGCCGCCTACAGCTACAGCATCAGCTCTTCTGGTGGCGGTACCCCCGTGACCGGCAGCGGTACCCTGGGTACTGCGGCTGACCAGATCAGCGGGCTGGATGTCTCAGGCCTGGGGGATGGCACTCTGACCCTGTCGGTGGTGCTGACTGACAGCACCGGTAACCAGGCAACCGCCGTCACCGATACGGCCACCCTTGATCAGGCCGCCCCCTCCCTGACCAGCAGCTCACCGGCGGATAATGCAACTGATGTTCAGTACGACGCCGGAATTAGCTTAACCTTCACCGAAAATGTGACCGCAGCCACCGGCAACATTGACCTGTATCTGGCAGAAGGTGACCAGCTGGTTGAAAGTTTTGCCATCAGCTCAGTATCGGTATCCGGAACCACCGTAACATTCACGCCATCATCTTCCTTAACGCCACTGCAAACTTATTATCTGCTGGCAGATAATGGCGTGCTGGAAGATATTATTGGCAATGTCTGGACAGGAATCAGTAACAGTTCAACACTGAATTTTACGGTTACCAATAACATACCAACCGGTAGCGCCGACAGCGCTACAACCGCTGAAGACAATGCCGTCGCCATTAATGTATTAACCAACGACAGCGACGTTGATTCTGTTCTGAATCCCGCCAGTGTTACTGTCACCAATGGACCTGGCAACGGTACCACCAGTGTGAATACCGCTAACGGGGCCATTACTTATACACCGGCGGCGGATTTCAACGGCGCGGACTCCTTCACCTACTCAGTTGACGACAGCCACGGTGGTAATTCCGGTGATGTCACGGTGAATATTACTGTCACCGCCGTGAACGATGCTCCGGTTGCAGCCAATGACTTGGCCTCTACACCGGAAGACAATACGGCAACGATTGATGTCGCCGTCAATGACAGCGACATTGACACCGGTGATGCCGTCGATACGTCCACGCTGGTGATTGTCACTCAGCCAACCCATGGTTCGGCGAGCATTGTGGCCGGTAAGATTCAATATACTCCCAGCGCCGACTTCAATGGCTCAGACTCCCTGACTTACACCATTGATGATCAGAATGGGGCAACCTCAAATATTGCTACCCTGACGATTAATATCAGTGGTGTTAACGATGCTCCGGTTGCCGCCAATGACAGTGCCACTACCGACGAAGACAACCCGGTAACGATTCAGCCTCTGACCAACGACAGTGACATCGATGGCACCCTGGACATGACTCAGGTGAACATCGTTGCTCAGCCGGCTAATGGCTCGGTCAGTGTCGACGCAATAACTGGCGACACCACCTATACGCCGGCAGCCGATTTCAACGGTACTGATTCCTTCACCTATACCGTGAAAGACGACAGTGATGCCACCTCCAATGCCGCCACCGTTTCAATCACCGTGAATTCCATCAATGACGCACCGGTTGCTGAAAATGACGACGTTACTCTGCTCGAAGACGCCAGCCTCAATATTAATGTTCTGGGCAACGACAGCGATGTCGATGGCAACCTTCAGGTAAGCACTCTGGAACTGGTACAGTCTCCGGCCTCCGGCACTGCCAGCGTCAATACCAGCGATGGCAGCATCAGCTATACACCGGCCGCCGACTTCAACGGCAGCGACAGCATGACTTACCGGGTACAGGATGATCTTGGTGAGTGGTCGAATACCGCAACCGTTAGCATCACCGTCACCGCGGTGAACGATGCACCACTGGCTAACAATGACAGTGCGGTTACCGACGAAGATACCCCGGTGGTTATTGATGTCGCTGCCAATGACAGTGATATCGATGGCAGTCTCGATCTGTCCGCTGTCATTGTGGTCAGCGATGCCACACAGGGCAGCCTGCAGAACAATGGCGATGGCACTCTGACCTATACCCCTGCCAGCGATTTCTACGGCAGTGACAGTTTCAGCTATCAGATCAGCGATGACGAAGCAGACCCCTCCGACACTGCCACGGTCACGCTGACCGTCAACGCCATCAATGATGCCCCGGTTATCAGCGGCACCCCACCCGACAATGTACTGGAAGGTGCAACCTTCAGCTTTACCCCGACCGTTAACGACGTCGACAGCAGCGTATTCTCCTTCAGCCTTTCCGGTCAGCCTGACTGGATGAGCGTTGATGCCAGCACAGGTGAAGTCAGCGGTTCACCGGTTCAGGGGGATGCCGGCAGTTACAGCGGTATCCTGCTCAGTGTGTCGGACGGTTCCGACAGCACATCGCTTACCGCCTTTACCCTGACCGTGGAAGCCGACTTTGACGGCGATGGGCTGGCGGATACAAATGACCCGGATGATGATAACGACGGCATGTCGGACGAGTTTGAAACCACCTGGGGATTCAATCCGTATGATGACGGCGACGCAGACCTGGATGCCGATGGCGACCATGTTTCCAACACGCAGGAAGCCGCTGACAATACCGACCCGACCGACGCTGCCGATTACCTTGATACTGAAGCTCCGGTCATTACCCCACCTGCCGACATTGTGCTGGATGCCAGCAGCCTGTTTACGCCGATTACGCTGGCGCAGCTGCTGGGAGTGGATGACAGCGCCGATAGCGCGGCGGCACTGGCTGCACTGACCACCGACAATATCGATGGCGCCAACTGCTGTGACACCGCGGTCAGCGGCATCACGGATGGCGTCCTCCACCTGCGCCCCGGCCTGCATGCGGTGACCTACACGGCAACCGATAATAAAGGCAATGAAGGCACGGCCAGTCAGACGGTGCGTATCCGCCCTCTGGTCTCCTTCAGCCGTGATATCACCAGTGTGGAAGGCGCCAGCGTCACGCTGAAGGTGATACTCAACGGTCTGGCTCCGGATTACCCGCTGCAGGTGCCGTATGTCATCACTAACAGCAGCACAGCCGGCAGCGCAGACCATGATCTGACAGCCGGCAGCGTGACCTTTGCCGCCGGTGAAGTGTCGGCGTCGGTCAGTTTCAGCCTGACTGCCGATGGCATAAGCGAAGGTGAAGAGCAGCTGATCGTGGCTCTCAACGATAACACCAGCAACAGTGACGATCTGAGTGGTGGTTATGACCCGTCAAACCCGGATATTTATGACATCAATGCCGGTGCTCATGATGAACTGATGATCCGCATTCTGGATGCCGGTAGCAATATCGCACCACAGATCAGCATGCGCCTGCAGCAGGCTGCTACCGATACTGTGCTGCTGACAGCTGATGGCGGCACCGCCACTGTCTCGGTCAACGTACAGGACCCGAATCCGGGCGACAGTCACAGCTACGACTGGAGCGGAACGGACAGCGTGCTCAGCGATACCGATGGCAATCTGGCCGATGGCGCCCTGACCTTCGATCCGGCCGGGCTCAGTGCCGGCCGCTACCAGATCCGGGTAACGGTTACTGACAGCGCCGGCGCCACCGGCAACGCCCGCATTTATTTCCGCGTCGCCGACAGTCTGCCCCCGCTCGACGCCGGCAACGACAGTGATGACGATGGCATCGATGATGTATCCGAGGGCTTCGGCGATGGCGACAGCGATGGCGTACCGGATTATCTCGATGGTTATAACGAAGCTAACCTGCTGCCGGAAGTGGCCGGCCAGACCGCAGGCTATCTGACGGAATGTGATCCGGATCTGTACTGTCGTCTGGGCTGGTTCAGCAGTGCCGGCAGCACCGGCGGCGTGCGCCTGCTCGACAGCGATGTGCAGGACCTGAACAACATCACAGCCGACAGCCGCTTTGAGCCGGTAGGAGGCATCTTCGACTTCGAGGTCTTCGACCTGCCACAAAGCGGAGCGGTCGCCCGTATTGTTCTGCCACTGACTGCCCCCATTCCGGAGGATGCTGTGTACCGTAAATTCGCCGCTGGCAGTTGGTCTGATTTTGTTGCCGACAGTAACAACAGCATCCATTCCTCCGCTGGCGCAGCGGGTTACTGCCCGACACCGGATGACAGCAGCTGGAGCAGCGGCCTGACCGCCGGCCATTACTGCATACGTCTGACGCTGGAAGACGGTGGCCCGAACGACAGCGATGGTGAACGCAACCGTGTGATTGCCGACCCGGGTGCTGTGTCAGTGCTGACCGCCGGCGACAATGCGGCACTGGATAACGTTGTTATCCGCAGTGAACACCGTGGTGGTGCCAGCACGGGCTGGTTTATCGCCGCACTGGTGCTGCTGGCCTTCCGCCAACGCCGCAGCAGTCTCCATGTCCGCGGTTGGCCGCTGGCTGTGTTGCTGCTCAGCCTGGCGATGTCGCCCATGGCCCGCGTCAGCGCAGACAGCACGGAACGGGGCGCTTATCTGATCGCCGGCCTGTATCAGGGCAACAGCAGCATCAGTCAGTCAGAGCTGGAAAATGATATGGCGTCTGACGGACTTGATGTCAGTTTCAGTCAGTACGATACGACGCGCCTGATCAAAGAACTGGGACTGGGTTACCGCTACCAGAGCTGGGGGGCACTGGAATTCAGTTACCTTGACCTGGGCCGTGCGGAAGCGGAACTGACCAGCAGTAACAGCGCCACGGAAGTACGCCAGGCGCTGAAAGATTATTACCCGGTCGGCGGCAGCGGCTGGATGCTGGCGCAGCGTTTTACTCTGCCTTTGTCCGAGCAGACCGGACTCTCGGCCAGCGCCGGCTATCTCTGGTGGCAGGGAAAAATTGCTACCGCCCGCGACGGCCTGGACGTGAATTTCGGTGGTGGCCTGGCACCGGTGGCCGGACTCGCAGCCTATTACCGTTTCAGCCCCCGTATCCGAGCAGAACTGCAACTGCGGCGGATCTTTTTCGACCAGCAGCAGATGGACCTGACCGGTATAAAAATGGATGTGATGTTCTGACGGATAAGGCGGCCAATGGCCGCCTTATTTTTTGCTACAGCGGTACGACCAGTACCGGCCGTTTGCTGTGTTCCATCACCTTCACCGCAGTGGAACCGATCAGGACTTTACCCAAACGGTGATCCTGCCGGGTGCCCATAACGATCACACTGGCGCGGATGTCATCGGCCACCCGCAGAATTTCCCGCCAGGTTTCTCCTTCCACCACCCGGGCATCCAGCTGATCAGGCTGCAGTTGTTCATCGTCATCCAGTTCAGCATCACAGAACGCCTGCACACGCTGATAAATACCGTCGTGGACTTCTTTCACACAGCTGTCGTGCATCGCTTTCAGCGACGCATCCCTGGCCATCATTTCGTTAACGATTTTTTCCGCCTGGGTTCCCGGCGATTCAATCACATGCAGATAAGTAATATGCGACTGGTAATGTCCACACAGGCTGACCGCCGCCCGGAATGCCGGGCGTGAGCCTTCACGGAGATCAGAGGCATACAGAATACGTTTTACACCCGGAAGCATCAGTTTTCTCCTCAACGGTAAAGCAGGTCAGGCAGCACCAGAGTGATTACCGGAATCAGGGTAATCAGTGCCAGGCGGACAATATCAGCACACCAGAATGGGGTAACCCCTTTAAAAATGGTGGCCGGATCAATATTCCTGATGACGGCATTAAGAACGAATATATTCATCCCCACCGGCGGGGTGATCAGGCTGATTTCCGTGACCACCACCACCACAATACCGAACCACACCAGATCAAAGCCCAGGCTCTGCACCAGCGGATAAAAAATCGGTACCGTCAGCAGCAGCATGGACAGACTCTCGAATACCATGCCAAGGACGATATAAATACCGAGAATCACCAGGATCACACCCATCGGGCTGACGTCCAGAGAAGTCACAAAAGTCAGCAGATCATCCGGCAGGCCAGCGCGGTTAATAAAATCGGAAAAAATCAGTGCACCGATCACCACGGAAAACAGCATGGCAGAGGTGCGCCCGGTATCACTTAACGCCGTAAACAGCGAACCGGCTGACAGCGTGCGCCGCAGCACCGCAATCAGGAAGGCACCACCGGCACCAATGCCAGCAGCTTCTGTCGGGGTAAAAACACCCAGATAAATACCACCCATCACCAGCGTAAACAGAGCAACCACACCCCAGACACCTTTCATCGCCAGCATGCGCTGTGACCAGGTTAATTTTTCCCCGGCCGGACCGGCATCCGGATTGCGCCAGACCACATATTTCACCGCGCCCAGATACAGCAGTACACCGAGCAGACCCGGAATAAAACCGGCAGCAAATAACTCACGGATACTGGTTTCGGTCAGCAGACCATAAATCACCAGAATAACACTGGGCGGAATCAGAATCCCCAGCGTACCACCGGCAGCAATGGAAGCGGTTGCCAGCGAATCAGCATAGCCATACTGGCGCATCGGAGGCATTGCCACCTTGGCCATGGTGGCCGAGGTCGCCAGCGAAGAACCACAGATCGCCGAGAAACCACCACAGGCAACCACCGTCGCCATCGACAGTCCACCTTTGTGATGACCAAGAAACGCATTGGACGCACGGTACAGCGCCTGCGACAGACCGGAATTGGTGACCAGATTCCCCATCAGAATAAACAGCGGAATAACCGACAGACCGTATTCCTGCACCGTATCAATCACGCGGTTGGAGGCCATGGACAGCACCCCGCTCCAGCGGAAGTCCAGCAGGTTGTCAAAACTCAGCCCCTGCAGGTAAGCAAAGCCGAAAAATCCGGTAAACCCCATGGCAAAGGCAATGGGAATACGGACCACAATAATCAGAAACAAAAGGATTACAAAACCAATCAGAGCAACAGTCATAAGACAACCTAATAGAAAGCCGGTTATTATTATCCGTTCTTTTCTTTAATCACCCGGTACAGACCATAACTGATCATCATGGCTGCACAGATATAACTCATTACTGAGATATACTGCACGATATAGCCTGTCGGGATTTCCAGATATTCTGTTACCACATCCCTGCGTAAAGAACGCTCAGCCAGATACCACATACGGCTGGCAAGTGCATAAAACGCGCCGGCAACCAGCAACACGGAAAACAGCCCCAGTGCTTTTACCAGCCAGTAATTCATATAGCGGTCGAGAAGATCGACAATCACATGCCCGCCACGCCAGGTGATCACCGGCATTTCCGCGAATACAATAACCGCCAGGGCAATTTCCGTTAATTCCGTACTGCCGTTTACCGCATTGCCGAAAAAGTAGCGGCCACCAACATCCGCACAGGTCAGCAATACCAGTCCCAGCAGCACAGCACCCGTCACACTTTCGAGGAAAAAGGCCAGCCATTTGACCGGCCCCTCTTCCTGATAGTGTTCTGAAACCCATTCAGACACTGACATAATTATTTTTCCGCAGAATAGCTGTGAGCAATATCACGCAGCTCTTTCATCGCCGCTTCTGCATCCACATCACGGTCAGCCACGGATTTAACCCAGATAGCGTCCATGCCGCTGATCATCTGCTCAAATTCTTTCGCCAGCGGGGAATCTGCACTCAGCTCGTTGATTTCAACACCGGCCTCACGGGCGGCGGCAAAACCTTCCTTATCGCCGGCTTCCCAGGCACGACCCGCCATGGCTGACAGTTTTTCACCGGATACCGACAGAATCGCCTGACGGTCACGCTCGTCCAGATCTTCCATAAACTCAGGGTTAATGAACATGGAGAAGCTGCCCATATACATACCGGCCGGGAAGATGGTGATGTATTTGGTCACTTCGTTCAGACGCAGACTTTTTTGCTGTGCCATCGGCATAAAGATGCCGTCAATCACACCCTGCTGCAGCATTTCATACGCTTTGGTGGCTGGTGCACCAACCGGTGTCAGCTTCATACGCTCTGCCAGTTCAGACTGCACACCGCCGCCGACGCGGATTTTTTTGCCTTCCAGATCGGCCAGACTGTTGACCGGGAAGTTGGACTGAATGGTGCCCGGACCATGGGAAAACATTGCCAGTACCTGCAGACCTTCAAATTCATCAGCCTGGCGCAGCTGCTGGTCATACACACGCCACAGCGCAACCGAGGCAGCTTCAGCACCGACACCCAGCCCTGGCTCCTCAACAATCTGTGGCAGTTTGAAACGGCCCGGCACATAACCGTGGAAGCTGAAGGAAGCATCAACAATACCGTCCTCCACCAGCTGGAACATGGTTTTCGGATGACCCAGACCATATTCAAGTTTAACTTTTACCCGTCCCTCGGTGGCTTCTTCCACCCATTTTGCCCATGTCGGCCAGACAACTTCGTTCTGCTTGTCTGTGGGTGGCAGCCAGGTACCGACGCGCAGTACCGTTTCAGCCGAAGCGGTGAATGATGAAAACAGTGTCGCGGCCAGCAGGCCGGCAGAAGCAATCTTTTTCAGTGAAATCATGGCCAATACCTTGCTATGTAATTATTGTTTTAAAACGCGTGATATCTGAAAGGAGAAAACAGATATCACGCATTCCTGTCTGATCAGATCAGAACAGGAAACGGGTCGACAGCTGCACAACGTCGAGAGACTTATCTTCAGTGCCGGCAGCGGTCAGGCTTTCGGTTTCCCACTGCGCGTATTCCGCACCAAAACGGATTTTCGGCGTGGCGTAATACATCAGGTTAACGTGCAGTGATGATGAGGATTCCAGGCCACCGATGCTGACATCGCTGTCGGCTTCGGTTTCTGAATACATGACGTTGGAAGCAAACTGCTTGCTCCACGGATGACGCAGGGCAACGGAATAACCTGTGCTTTCGAAGCCTGACAGATCGGTTGCTGTTGCATCCTCATCCGGATAGGCCGCCACACCCATGTAACGGCCGAGGTTACCTGTGTTGTACTGAGCACGGATGTCACCACCGGTGGGCAGGTTCAGTTTCGCCGTCAGGCTGTAAGCCGATTCAAAACTCTGGTCATCGCCATCGGACAGTTCACGGCCCAGTGCACCGACAGAAGCATGACCCCAGTCGCCGTCAAAATTCACCCGCACTACCATGTCCGGTGTTTTGCTGGTGTCGTCACCATCCTGCGGGTTTTCCAGAGCCAGCATCACGCTGCCGCCGGAAAACGGCTGGGTGTAACGTATCTGAGTCTGACGGATAAAAATGGTCGAGGCGTGCTGACCGAAGGCATTCAGATCACCGAAGTGGGCCGGGTCGACGAAGGTTGACCAGGTCTGACCGATCAGCAGGTTGCCCCAGGAACCGTAGGCATGACGCAGACGCGGATCAAAGTTGTTGGATACCATTTCACTGCCGTCAGAACCGTAGAAATCCAGTTCCATGTAGGTGGTCAGTGGTTTGCCACCCTGCATACTGGTGGTTTTTACCCACAGACGGGATTCACGGGCGGTCATATCAATGGTGCTTTCTGCATCTTCATCCACCGCTGCGACGTGCTGACGGGCGAAGATGGTGGCATTGGCACCGACGTTGCCATGATTTTTATAAACCATATCAGCTTTGACATAACCACCGATGCTGACGGTGGTATCGCCGATCACAAAGCCGCCTTTATCAGAGCTGGTCACGTTGCTCTTTTCCATAGTCGCCAGCTTGCTTTCCAGTTCAGCCAGACGCGATTCCAGGTCTGCACTGTCGGCAGCCATTGCCGTCGAGGCCGCTGCCGTAGCCATAACTGCCGCCAATAAACGACCAGATGTTTTTATTGTTGTCATACAGGTACCTTCTCTCTTTGTTATATTTTTATGAGCGCTGAAGTATTTCCCTGCCTGCGCAGGGAAATACACGCGGGCTCAGTCGCGTTTCTTCACTAAGGTCAGGATGTCGTAGCTCGCCACCAGCTCATCTTTCTGATTGGTTACCTGAACATCCCAGGCCACCACGCCCTGTGGTTCACCTTTCGGGCTCTCTTTACCCTGGTCGATTTTACGTTTGCAGGTCAGGCGCGCCTGAATGGTGTCGCCGATCCCCACCGGGGTAATAAAGCGCAGGTTATCAAGGCCGTAATTCGCCAGTACCGGCCCAACGCCCGGAGAGACGAACAATCCGGCGGCAGCTGACAACACGAAATAACCGTGCGCAATCCGCTGTTCAAACTGCGAATCCCGCGCCGCCAGCTCGTCGAAATGCATATAGAAATGATCACCGGACAGGCAGCCGAAATTAACGATATCCGCCTCGGTCACCGTACGGCGGTGTGTCAGCAGGGATTCAGCAATTTTCACATCTTCAAAATGGCGGCGGAACGGATGCACTTCGGTTTCATAGGTATCGCCACCGCGGACATATTCGCGCGTCACTGCGGTCAGCATGGTCGGTGAACCCTGCACCGCGGCGCGCTGCAGGTAATGCTTCACCGCGCGGATGCCGCCCAGCTCTTCGCCACCACCAGCGCGGCCCGGACCACCGTGTTTCAGCAGCGGCAGTGGTGAACCGTGACCGGTGGATTCTTTAGCTGCTTTTTCATCCAGAATATGTACCCGGCCATGCCAGGAAGCCAGCGCCGGCACAACCTGCCCGGCCACTGCCGGATCCCGGGTAACCAGCGTGGATACCAGTGAGCCTTTACCGCGGGCAGCCAGATCAACGGCATGTTCCAGATCGCGGTATGGCATGACAGTGCTCACCGGACCAAAGGCTTCAATATCGTGTGCACCGCATTCACCATCCGGTGTTTTATTCAGCAGCAGGGTCGGTTCAAAGAAGGCACCTTTGTCTGTCCCCTCACCCACTGCGGCAAAATCACGGTTATTACCGCACACCACTTCACAGCCAGCCATCAGCGCTTCCAGCTGATGGGCAACATCTTTCTGCTGCGCGTGGGAAGCCAGAGCGCCCATACGCACGCCATCCACTGACGGATCGCCGACCTTAATTTTAGCCAACCGTTCCGCCAGTTTTTCAGCCACCGCATCAAGCCGGCTTTCCGGCACCAGAACACGACGGATAGCGGTACATTTCTGCCCCGCTTTAACCGTCATTTCACGCACGACTTCTTTCACAAACAGATCAAACTCGGCATCATCCGGCGTCACATCCGGGGCCAGAATGGCACAGTTCAGTGAATCGGCTTCCGCATTGAAAGGCACGGAATTTTTAATCAGGTTTTCGTTGTGACGCAGCATCGCCGCGGTGCTGGCGGAACCGGTAAAGGTAACCATATCCTGACCGTCCAGGCGGTCGAGCAGATCACCGGTACGGCCAATCACCAGCTGCAGGCTGCCTTCCGGCAGCAGACCGGAATTCTGCATCAGACGCACAGCCGCTTCAGTCAGATAACTGGTGGCCGAGGCCGGCTTGACGATACAGGGCATACCGGCGAGGAAATTCGGTGCAAATTTTTCCAGCATGCCCCACACCGGAAAGTTAAAGGCGTTGATGTGCACCGCCACCCCACGGCGCGGCACCAGAATATGCGAACCACAGAACTGGCCTTCACGGCCCAGCGGCATGGCTTCGCCTTCATGTATTAAATTACCGGACGGCAGTTCACGGCGGCCGAGGCTGGCATAGGCAAACAGGGTTCCGGCACCACCTTCAATATCCACCCAGCTGTCGGCCCGGGTAGCACCGCTTAAAGCCGAAATTGCATACAGGCTTTCTTTATGCTCCAGCAGGTATTTTCCCAGTGCACGCAGGCAGGACGCGCGTGACTGAAAATCCATATCCAGCAATGAGCGGTGCCCTTTGCTACGGGCATAATCCAGTGAACGGCCGAAATCAATGGACTCGGCATGGGTGTGATAAATCACGTCACCGTTAACCGCGCTGGCCAGTGCCTGAGCGGCTTCCTGACCAACCCATTCGCCGGCGATAAAACTCTGTAGTGTCGGGGCTGACATAGTTGCCTCCGCTTATTATATGAATGTTCTGCGTTGAGTTATTGTTCTGTTCATTACTGCGTTCTGGTCAGATTTCGTCAAAATCCAGCACGACTTTTTTCGTCACCGGATAAGACTGACAGGACAGCACATAGCCGGCTTCCACTTCGTAATCTTCCAGACCAATGCTGACGTCCATCTCCACCTCACCTTCAATCACCTTACATTTACAGGTGGAGCAGACACCGGCTTTACAGGAGTACGGCAGATCCGCACCGTGTTCGTTACCGGCTTCAAGCAGGCTCTGGGTGTTCTGAGCAAGATCAAAGGTCATGGCATGACCGTCACGGATCACCGTGACGGCGGACATGTCCGTGCGCTCGGCCGCCGCCGCCGCACGCGCTTCGCGTTTCTGCTCACTGCCAGCGGCGGCAAACAGTTCAAAATGAATTTTGTCTGCTGCTGCACCGCATTCCTGCAGTACATCGCGCACGGTTTCTGTCATCGCCTGCGGGCCACAGATAAAGGCACCGTCGAGGTTTTTGACATCGATCCAGCGGCTGAACAGGGTGCGGCATTTATCGGCGTCGATATGACCGTTGTATAAATCGATGTCCTGCTGTTCGCGGCTGAATACAAAAATCAGGTTGAAGCGGCCGAGGTAATCATTTTTCAGATCTTCCAGCTGCTCGCGGAACATGGTGGACGCAGTGGCGCGGTTGCCGTACAGCAGCGTCACTTCACTGTCCGGTTCCGCTTCCAGCGTAGTACGGGCAATCGACAGAATCGGCGTAATGCCACTGCCGGCGGCCACCAGCAGATAGTGGCCTTTGCGCGCCGGGTCGAGTTCGGAATAAAAAGAGCCCATGGGTGGCATCACCTCAAGGGCATCGCCAACAGAGAGGGAGTCGTTGGCAAAGGAAGAAAATAAACCACCCGGCACACGTTTAACGGCAACACGCAGTTCGCCGTCATTAACACCACTGCAGATGGAATAGGAACGGCGCACTTCTTCGCCATTAAGCTGAGTGCGCAGCGTCAGATACTGCCCCTGTTTAAAACGGAAATCTGCTGCCAGTTCCTGTGGCACGGCAAAGGCCATGGAAACCGAATCCCGGGTTTCACGACGCATATCGGAAACCGTAAGAGAATGAAATTGTGTCATTGTCATCTCCAGTGCCACGTTGTTGTTATGTGTGGCGTTGAATTTTTTAGCTCACTGCCGGCGCCGTCAGACTAGATACATTTGAAATAATCAAACGGCTCCAGGCAGTCACGGCAGCGGTACAGTGCCTTACAGGCGGTGGAACCGAATTCGCTGATCTGCTCTGTATGCTCACTGCCGCAATGCGGGCACTGCACCTGCGGGGATTCCCCCAGCAGTGAGCGTTTGCTGGAACTGCCCACCGGCGGCGCAATGCCAAAAGCGCGTAATTTTTCCCGCCCGGCGTCCGTAATCCAGTCGGTGGTCCAGGCCGGGTCCAGTTTCTGTTGCAGCTGCGGCTCCGCAAAACCGGCATCTTCCAGTGCTTCGCGGATCAGCTGCTCAATAAATTCGGTTGCCGGGCAACCGGAATACGTCGGCGTCACCAGCACATGCAGATGACCATCCTGCCAGCTGACCTCACGCACGATCCCCAGCTCCACCACGCTGACTGCCGGTACTTCCGGATCGGGCACATCCGCCAGTACCTGCCAGGCATACTGAATATCCGCTGCGGTACCTTCCCGTCTCTGCCCGCTGGCAGAGGAACGGTCAGTACCGATCAGATCACCAGCTCGCATCGGGATACGCCCGTTGCAGAAACTGCATTTCAGCCAGCAGGATGCCCAGATGCTCACTGTGCATACCGTCACGGCCATTAAGATAAAAACTGCGCGCCGCTTCCGGCATGGTCAGTGTGGATTTTTCCAGCACGTCAGCCACCGTGGTCTGCCAGCGCTGCGCCAGCTCATCAGCCTGCGGAATAACGCCGGCAGCTGCCAGAGCCTGCATGCCCGCATCACAGCGGTGCAGTTCGAAGGTAAAACGCCATACCGTGTCGATGGCGGCTTCCATACGGGCGTGGCTTTCTTCGGTACCATCGCCCAGACGCTCCACCCATTCGGACGAACGGCGCAGGTGATAGGTCACTTCTTTCAGCGATTTTTTCGCAATCGCGGCCACCTGTTCATCGGTGGATTCCGTCAGCGCTTCGAGCAGGTGATACTGCCAGGCGTCATACAGGAACTGCTTCACCATGGTGACGGCAAAGTCACCGTTCGGCTGTTCAACCAGCAGTAAATTACGGTAAGCACGTTCATCCCGGCGGAACGCCAGCATGTCGGCATCGCGTCCGTCGTTAATCCGGACGGCCGCGTATTCCAGCCAGTTGCGCGCCTGACCCACCAGGTCGAGGCCCACATTCATCAATGCCATTTCTTCTTCCACTGCCGGCGCACGGCCACACCATTCACACAGGCGCTGGCCCTGCACCATGGCACTGTCACCAAGCAGCAACAGAAATTCTGTCAGATCATCGTATTTCGTCATGACCGGCTACCTCACATATGTCCGACTTCATCCGGCAGCTTGTAAAAGCTGGCGTGGCGGTAAACCTTGTCTTCCGACGGATCGAAAAGCGGTTCTTTTTCATCGGTCGCCGTGGCCGTAATTTCCGCAGATGGCACGACCCAGATGCTGACGCCTTCGTTACGGCGGGTATAAAGATCGCGTGCATTTTCGATGGCCATCTGCGCATCGGCGGCATGTACACTGCCCACGTGTTTGTGATTCAGGCCGTGTTTACTGCGTACAAAAACTTCAAAGAGTGTCCACTGAGACATAAACGTTATCTCCCAAGCCGAGATTGTTGCGGCTTTTATTTATTGTTTTTTCAGGCAGCTGCCCGCTGTTTTTTCTTCTGCGCATGGACAACGGCGGCTTCGCGTACCCAGGCACCATCGTCGATGGCTTTGCGGCGCGTTTCCACACGCTCACGGTTGCACGGGCCATGGCCGGCAATCACGTCGTAAAATTCCTGCCATTGAATGTCGCCGAAATCGTAATGACCGCGTTCTTCATTCCACTTCAGATCCGGGTCCGGTGCGGTACAGCCGAGGAATTCCAGCTGAGGAACGGTCTGGTCAATAAAGCGCTGACGCAGTTCATCGTTGGTGTGACGTTTGATTTTCCACGCCATCGACTGTGCACTGTTCGGTGAATCCGCATCGCTCGGACCGAACATCATCAGCGCCGGCCACCACAGGCGGTTAATGGCGTCCTGCACCATGTCTTTCTGCGCATCATTGCCGTGCTGCATCATGTGCAGCAGGACTTCATAACCCTGACGCTGATGGAAACTTTCTTCTTTACAGATACGGATCATGGCGCGCGAATACGGGCCATAAGAGGTGCGCTGTAAAACCACCTGATTGACGATGGCGGCACCATCCACCAGCCAGCCCACGGCACCCATATCTGCCCAGTTCAGGGTCGGGTAATTAAAAATGCTGGAATACTTGGCGCGCCCGCTGTGCAGCTTTTCAATTTCTTCATCGCGGTCAGCACCCAGTGTTTCCATGGCGCTGTAGAGGTACAGACCGTGACCGGCCTCGTCCTGAATTTTCGCCATCAGCTGCAGTTTGCGCTTGAAGGTCGGCGCCCGGGTTATCCAGTTGCCTTCCGGCAGCATGCCCACCACTTCCGAGTGTGCGTGCTGGGAAATCTGACGGATCAGCGTTTTACGGTACGCATCCGGCATCCAGTTTTTCGGTTCAATTTTGATCTCGGCATCGATCTTTTCCTGAAAGGCGCGTTCCTCGGCGCTCATCTCATCCAGGCCTTTTACCTTCTTAACGCCGGTCTCAACCATTTGTGCATACATAACCCAATCTCCGCTTGGCTCACAGGAGCCTTTGTTCGCTCATTCGCTTCTATAATGACACTAAAAATAAATATTTAAACAGTTTTTTGTATCATATTTAGAGTGTAAAACGCCCCTGGCGCGAAATGCAGCAACAGAGGATAAGCGGCGGCAGGCAGAACCCGCCGGCTATCCGTCAGCTGCCGGTATCAGTCGTTGCGTTTGTCGAACACCCGCTTCGCTTTGCCCTCAGAACGCGCTATCTGACCGCTTTTGAACACATTAACCGCCACCGTGATACCAACCGAGGACTTCACGTGGTGACGCAGCTGGCCGATCAGATCACGGGTCTCAGCATCGTTCAGATGGCTGAATTCCGGGCGCAGCTCAACGTGCACTTCCATGCTATCCATATTGCCATTACGATACAGATGAATCTCATATTCATCTGAAAACTGTTTAACTTTTACCACTTCTTCTTCGATCTGGGTCGGGAACACATTAACGCCCCGGATAATCATCATGTCGTCACTGCGTCCGGTGATCTTGTCGATACGGCGCATGCGGCGTGCCGTACCCGGCAGCAGGCGGGTCAGATCGCGGGTGCGGTAGCGGATCATCGGCAGTGCTTCCTTGGTCAGCGTGGTGAACACCAGCTCGCCCACCTCACCGTCCGGCAGCACTTCACCGGTATTGGGGTCGATAATTTCAGGATAGAAGTGGTCTTCCCATACGGTCGGGCCGTCCTGGGTTTCCGCACATTCCATCGCCACCCCCGGCCCCATAATTTCTGACAGACCGTAAATATCCATGGCGCGGATGCCCATACGCTCTTCCACCGAGCGGCGCAGTTCGTGGGTCCAGGGCTCAGCACCGAAAATCCCCAGGCGCAGGCTGAGCTTGTGCGGATCAATGCCCTGACGTTCCATCTCGTCGGCGATATTGAGCATGTAAGACGGGGTCACCATGATGATGTCCGGATCAAAGTCGCGGATCAGACGCACCTGTTTCTCAGTCTGGCCACCGGACATCGGGATCACAGTGCAGCCCAGACGCTCTGCGCCGTAATGGGCCCCCAAGCCACCGGTAAACAGGCCGTAGCCGTAAGAAATATGCACTTTATCGCTGCTGCGGCCACCGGCAGCGCGGACGGAACGGGCAACGATGTTGGCCCAGGTATCGATATCACGTTGGGTATAACCGACCACGGTCGGCTTACCTGTGGTGCCGCTGGATGCATGCAGGCGCACGATGTCGTCCATCGGCGTGGCAAACATGCCGTAGGGGTAATTATCGCGCAGGTCGCTCTTGGTGGTGAACGGCAGTTTGGCCAGATCATCCAGTGAGCGGATGTCCTGCGGGTGGATACCGGCTTCATCGAAGCGCTGGCGGTACAGAGGTACGTTCTCGTACGCGTGGGCAACGCTCCACTGCAGGCGCTCCAGCTGGTGCGCACGCAGTTCATCAATACTGGCGGTTTCCATCGGATCGAGCTGATCCGGCTTGAATTGCTGACGGATATTCATGCTGAGTCTCTCTGTTATTTTTGTTCTCATGGGCATGGGCCTCATGGATTATGACGGAAAACAGCCTGCCTCATCCTTTATACTTATGTGTCTGATGGCAGGCACTGTGTTACTGGCTTACAGGCGCTCAATAATCATGGCGATGCCCTGACCAACGCCGATGCACATGGTGCACAGGGCATAGCGCTTCTGCTGCGCTTCCAGTTCATGCAGGGCGGTGGTGATCAGCCGGGCGCCACTCATGCCCAGCGGGTGGCCCAGCGCAATGGCGCCACCGTTCGGATTCACGCGCGGATCATCATCAGCCAGGCCGAGATCGCGCAGCACCGCCAGTCCCTGTGCGGCAAAGGCTTCATTCAGTTCGATCACGTCCATATCCGCCAGCGTCAGTCCGGTCTGCGCCAGCACTTTGCGCGTTGCCGGCGCCGGGCCAATGCCCATAATGCGCGGCTCCACACCAGCGCTGGCCATGCCCAGCACGCGGCCGCGGGCTTTCAGACCGTGCTGCTGCGCGGCGGCTTCGCTGGCCAGCAGCACAGCACAGGCGCCATCGTTGACCCCGGAGGCGTTACCCGCCGTGACCGTGCCTTTGCCGTCGCTGCGGAAGGGCGTGCCCAGTTTCGCCAGCGCGTCCAGTGTGGTGGACGCGCGCGGGTGTTCATCGGTATCGACCACCAGCGCGTCGCCTTTGCGCTGTGGAATAGTGACCGGGGTGATTTCCTGTGCCAACCGGCCATTCTGCTGCGCGGCCGCGGTTTTCTGCTGCGAGCGCAGGGCAAACAGGTCCTGATCTTCACGGTTAATGCCAAAATCTTCGGCCACGTTTTCCGCGGTTTCCGGCATCGAATCGATGCCGAAATCCGATTTCATCAGCCGGTTCACAAAGCGCCAGCCGATGGTGGTATCAAACATCTCAGCGCTGCGGCTGAAAGCCTGCTCGGCTTTGCCCAGCACAAACGGCGCCCGCGACATGGATTCCACCCCGCCAGCCAGCATCAGCCCGGTTTCGCCGGCACGGATAGCGCGCGCGGCAATACCGATGGCATCCATACCGGAACCACACAGACGGTTCACTGTGGTGCCCGGTACCGTCACCGGCAGACCCGCCAGCAGGGCAGACATGCGCGCCACGTTGCGGTTGTCTTCACCGGCCTGGTTGGCGCAGCCGTAAATCACGTCATCCAGCTGCGACCAGTCGAGAGACGGGTTGCGCGCCATCAGCGCTTTCATCGGCACCGCGCCAAGGTCATCAGCACGCACAGCGGATAAGGCACCGCCATAACGGCCGATCGGCGTACGGATGGCATCAATAATCAGAGCATCACTCATCTGTTGTCTCCTGCGGCAGGATCTCGCCGCGAACGCGATAGGACTTACCGTGGAAAATGGCAATCAGACTGCCGTCCTGATTACGGATTTCCACGTCGTAATTACCGGTACGGCCACTGCGGGATTTCTCCACGGCGCAGGCCACCAGCTGGTCGCCGGCATAGGCCGGGGCGACGTAATCAATGCTGCAGCCGATGGCCACGGTCACCTGGTTGTAGGTGTTACAGGCGAAGGCAAAAGCCGAGTCCGCCAGGGTGAACAGGTAACCGCCGTGGCAGGTTTTGTGGCCCTGCAGCATAAATTCCTGTACCACCATGGTCAGCGTTGCAGCACCCGGTGCCACCCCGCTGAGACACATGCCCAGAAACTGGCTGGCGTCATCCCGGCGGAAGAGTTCATCGGCACAGGCCTGCGCCAGTTCGGTGGCGTTCATCTCCGCCGGATTGCTTTTCACTATGCTCAGATCAGGCATGAAAACCTCCTCCCTGCAGTGCCAGACGACGCAGCAGCAGCGATGGACGGTATCTGTCTTCGCCGTAAGCCTGCTGCAGATGTTCAAGCGTGGTCAGTATTGCCGGCAGCCCCAGCTGATCCGCCCACTGCAGCGGACCCCGCGGATAGTTCACTCCGGCACGCATGGCGGTATCGACGTCCGCCGCACTGGCAACGCCGTGCAGCACGGTGTCGGCACCTTCGTTGGCCAGCATGGCCACGGTGCGCATCACCACCAGACCGGGCACGTCGCTGATTTCGCTGATGCGGATATCCGCCCGGGCGAAACAATCAGCCACCTGCTGCAGAGCTTCATCAGACGTGTTGTGCGCCCGGCTCACCGCCAGCCGTGTGGCTTTGCCGTAATCCAGCGCCAGATCCACCAGCACCAGATTGTGCAGACCCTCTTCGCCGGCGCGCTGACAGGCCATACGGCCATCGGTCAGCGCCACGGTGGCAGCGCCGATGCGCAGCACACCATCGTCAGACGAAGATTCTGAGCTCAGCATCACGCCGGCATCCGCCAGCCGTGACAGAAGAGGACTGAGAACACCGCTGTCACCCTGTGCCACACAGCCGGGTACGGGATCACCGCTCACACTTACGCTCTGCGGCCCGGGTTTAACGGCGTTCTCAGAATAGGAATAAAAGCCGCGGCCGGATTTACGCCCCAGCAGGCCGGCGTCCACCAGCTCTTTCTGAATCAGGGAAGGCTGGAAGCGGAAGTCGCCGTAATAGCCATCAAACACCGAATGGGTGACGGCGTAATTCACGTCGTGACCGATCATATCGGTGAGTTCAAACGCGCCCATGCGGAAGCCACCGGCCTCACGCATGACTGCATCCAGCGTGGCGCAGTCGGCAGCCTGTTCCTGCAGTAAGCGCAGGCTTTCGGCATAAAATGGCCGCGCTACCCGGTTGACGATAAAGCCCGGGGTTGAACGCGCATACACCGGTTGCTTACCCCAGGCCTTGGCGGTGGCAAATACACAGTCGGCAACGGCGTTATCGGTTTCCAGCCCGGAGACCACTTCCACCAGCTTCATCACTGGCGCCGGATTGAAGAAGTGCATGCCGACAATACGCTGCGGCCGCTGACGCCCGGCCCCCAGACTGGTGACCGACAGTGATGAGGTATTGGTCGCCAGAATGCAGTCGGCGCTGCAGATGCTTTCCAGCTGTTCCAGTAAGCCGCGTTTCACATCGAGGTTTTCGACGATGGCTTCCAGCACCAGACCACAGCCGGCAAAATCGCTCAGCGCTGCCGCCGGTTGCAGGCGGGCAACGATGGCCGCCACCTCGTCCGCAGTGAATTTGCCTTTTTCCACCAGCCGCGTCAGCTGACGCTGAATACCGTCGATGGCAGTCTGTGCCGCGCCCTCGCGGTTGTCATACAGGAACACCAGATGACCGGCCTGTGCAGCCACCTGAGCGATACCGGCGCCCATGGCACCGGCACCGATCACACCAACAACAACAGCAGAATCCAGAGCGTTCATCTCAGCGCCCCTTAAATTCAGCCGGGCGTTTGGCCATAAACGCGGCCACGCCTTCGCGATAATCGTCTGTACGGCCGGCCAGACGCTGCAGATCGCGCTCCAGCGTCAGCTGCTCGTCAAAGCGGTTACTCAGACTGTCGTTCAGGGCGCGTTTGATATAGCCCAGGCCCACCGTCGGCTGAGTCGCCAGCTGGCGCGCCAGCACCAGTGCCTCATCGCGCAATGCTTCGTCGTCGGTGACGCGGTAAATCATGCCCCACTCCAGCGCCTGTTCTGCGCTTAACGGCTCACCCAGTAAGGCCAGCTGCTTGGCCCGCGCCAGACCCACTAAGCGCGGCAGAAACCAGGTGCCCGCAGAATCCGGCACCAGACCGATTTTGCAGAACGCCTGAATAAATTTGGCCGAGCGCGCTGCCAGCACCAGATCACAGGCCAGCGGAATATTGGCGCCGGCACCAGCGGCAACACCGTTCACCGCGCAGATCACCGGCATCGGCAGTTGCTGCAGACGGCGGATCATGGGGTTGTAGAATTTCTCGATCGACAGACCCAGATCGGGCATATCGGCGTCCGGTGCCACGTTACGGTCGGACAGATCCTGCCCGGCGCAGAAACCCCGGCCTTCGGCGGTTAACAGCAGCACCCGCGCTTCCGGGTTTTCGGCGGTCATTTTCAGCGCCTCACGCACCTCAAGGTGCATAGCCTCGTTAAAGCTGTTCAGCGCCTGCGGACGGTTCAGGCTCAGCATCGCCACCCCGTCATCCACTGAATAAATAATGTGTTCAAAAGTCATGGAGAGATCACTCCGGTCCGGTTCTGGCTTCAGCGACCGCTGAAACCGGGTTTACGTTTTTCCCGGAAGGCGGCGATGCCTTCGTTACGGTCGTCGGTGCCGGCCAGTACCGTGAATGCCTGACGCTCAAAGCGCAGGCCGGTGGCCAGATCCGCATCCATGCCGCGCAGGATGGCTTCTTTCGCCAGCCGCACGGCCAGCGGTGCCTTGGCGGCAATATCCGCCGCCAGCGCCAGCGCGCGTTCGACGGTAAACTCGGGTTGGGTGATTTCGCTGATCAGGCCGCTGTGCAGGGCCTGTTGGGCAGTGATCGGCTGACCACTGAGCACCATCTGCATGGCCATGGATTTACCCACCGCCCGCAGCAGACGCTGAGTGCCACCGGCACCGGGGATGATGCCGAGATTGATTTCCGGCTGGCCGAATTTTGCATCGCTGCCGGCAATCAGAATGTCGGCGTGCATGGCCAGCTCGCAGCCACCGCCCAGACAGAAACCATTCACGGCGGCGATCAGCGGTTTGCTGAAACGGGTAATACGCTGCCAGTGCTGCTGGCGCGGATCATTGAGGATGCCGACCATATCCAGCGCCGCCATCTCGTTGATGTCGGCACCGGCGGCAAACGCACGGGCACTGCCGGTGATGACCACGGCACGCACATCGTCGGCCGCTTCGGCGGCATCGAGCACGACACTCAGCTCGCCTAACAGCTCAGTGGTCAGGGCGTTCAGTGCCTGGGGACGGTTCAGCCGGATAAGCTGAACCCCTGCTCCGGCCATTGCAACGGTCAGAGTCTGGTAGTTATCGCTTGTCATTTGAGTACCTGTTACCTGCCCGGTGTTGTTTTTGTAGCGGGTCGGTCGCGATCACATTCGTTTTTAGTTTCTGCGCTGACAGATTGTGCTGAATTTGTGTATCGCTTTATTCAAACTGCATGAAGTTAAGATACAAAACAACTTTTATTTTTATATTTTGCGTATCGCTTTAGGCTGATATTTACGCCAGAACTCAGTAATGACGGGGCTTTCAGAAATATATAGCCCCATTTTATGAAAGGAATTATGGCCTGAAATGATACAAATTCAGGGGGATAAATGCTGGGTTTTATTGGCTGACAGAGACTTCCACCGGCCAGAAAATTGTGTTTTGATACATAAAAATCAAAATAAATAAAAATAACGTATTGCTTTAAACCGCATGCCGCGCAGCATTCGGTTGTGCCCTGCCTCAGCCGTGAAATGTCTGGCCGGCGGATGCAGAAGCGATACACCCGACTGAGGATGTACTCCATGCCCTGTTACAGAATCGACGGCGTAACGCCTGTGGTTCACCCCACTGCCTACGTGCACCCCACTGCCGTTCTGATCGGCGATGTGATCATCGGCGCCGGCTGTTATGTCGGCCCCTGCGCCAGCCTGCGTGGTGACTTCGGCCGTATCGTGATGGAAGAAGAAGCCAATATGCAGGACAACTGCACCGTGCATGGCTTCCCCGACACGGTAACGCTGATTAAACGCCACGGTCACATCGGCCACGGCGCGATCCTGCACGGCTGTGTGATTGGTGAAGACACTCTGGTCGGTATGAATGCGGTGGTGATGGATTATGCCGACATCGGCGCGGCCTCGATTGTAGCCGCATCGTCCTTTGTCAAAGCCCGCTTCAGCTGCCCGCCGCGCTCAATGGTCATGGGCTCACCGGCCGAGGTACGCCGTCAGGTGTCGGACCAGGAACTGGCGTGGAAACAGACCGGCACGCAACAGTACATCGAGCTGACCCGGCGCAGTCTGGCAGGCATGGTGGAATGTCAGCCGCTGACCGCCGCGGAAGAGGAGCGGCCGGCGCTGCAGACCGGAGAACACGATCCGCTGAAAAGCCGCTGATATGATGCATATCTGCGACGCCACTGGTAACCTGTTGTATCTTTTCTCAGAATGCGGCTGCCCCATTCACCCACAGGTGCGCATCACAACGGACGATACAACCACTTGCCAATGACGAAACTCAACACGCTGGAAAGCCTGACGGAGCGCTTCCGCCATCAGAAGCCGCTGCGCGCGTCATCCCTGGTGATTACGGTATACGGTGATTCCATCGAACCGCATGGCGGCACGGTCTGGCTCGGCAGCCTGATCAAGCTGCTGGAACCGATGGGCATTAACGAGCGCCTGATGCGCACCACCATCTTCCGCCTCACCCAGGAAGGCTGGCTGATGAGTGACCGCGTCGGCCGGCGCAGCTATTACAGCCTGACCGGCCCCGGCCGGCGCCGCTTTGAGCAGGCTTTCCGCCGCGTTTACCGCAGCAACAATCAGCCCTGGGACGGTTCCTGGTGCCTGCTGATGACCAACCAGCTGACCCCGGAACAACGCAAGCAACTGCTGGACGACCTGTCGTGGCAGGGCTTTGCGGCGCTGACCGGCCAGCTGTACGGCAGCCCCAACTGCAATACCGGCCACGTGCACAGCGCCATCAGCTCAGCCGGGCTGGAAAACGATGTGGTGCTGTTTGAAACCCGGCCACAGGAAGAACTCGCCGGCCGGCCGGTGCGGCTGCTGGTGAAGGAAAGCTGGGATCTGGAATCCCTTGGCCGTCAATATGAGGAATTTCTGACCCTGTTCCGCCCGGTGTGGCAGGAACTGAGTGAGAAAGAGGACATCCGCCCGCAGGACTGCTTCCTTGCCCGCACCCTGCTGATTCACGAATACCGCAAACTGGTGCTGCGCGATCCATTGCTGCCGGATGAGCTGCTGCCGGGTGACTGGGAAGGCCGCGCCGCCCGGCAACTGTGCCGCAATATCTACCGCCGCCTGACCCCCGGGGCTGAACTCTGGCTGGCAGAATCGCTGGAAACCGCCGAAGGGCCGCTGCCCGTGGTCTCCAGCGCCTTCTGGCAACGCTTCGGCGGACTGAAATAAGCCGGCTTATTCCGCCGGCATATCATCCGGATCAATGCCCAGATCCTTCAGCATGGCCGACGCCGTGCGGAAGGAATCAATCGCGGCCGGTGCGCCGGCGTAAGCCATCACCTGCAGCAGCACTTCGCGAATTTCCTCCACCGTCACACCGTTGCGGATCGCCCCGCGGACATGCCCGCCCAGCTCCTGCTGGCGGTTAAGCACCGAAATCATCGCCAGATTGACCAGGCTGCGGTCACGCTTCGACAGGCCATCCCGGCCCCACACATCACCCCAGCAATTCTCGGTGACCAGTTTCTGCAGCGGCATGGTGAACGACGTTGCGTTGCTGAACGCCTTCTCCACAAAGTCATCGCCCATCACGCTCTTGCGGATTTCCAGGCCTTTTTCATACGCATCACTCATGGAAGTATCTCTTCTGCTGTCAGTTACAGGCTGCACTGTATGCCCACCTCCCCCCAGGCTGCAACGCCGGGCGGGAAACACAGTGATCCGGCCACGGCCCGCAGCCATCACCGGGCTGCAGCAGAGACTGCGGCACAGGAGTAGAGACGGGCAAAAAAAACGTATACAATGCGCGCACTTACGTTATCCGCTCTCTGCGGACAACCGATCCGCCCGTAGCTCAGCTGGATAGAGCGTTGCCCTCCGGAGGCAAAGGTCAGAGGTTCGAATCCTCTCGGGCGGGCCATTTTAAAGAAACCGACTTCATGTCGGTTTTTTTATGCCCGCTTGAGATGGACGAGAACCTCTGACAGGTTCGACAAATTGCCGGGAGCAATTTGGTCCGCCGCAGGCGCCCGAAGGGGCGAAGGCAGGACGCCGGAGAGACAATCGTGTGAGCCTGCGAGCGGAGAGAACATCGGAGCCCGCGACGATGAGCCGGAGGCCGCCAGTAATCCTCTCGGGCGGGTCATTGATGGCTGCCTTTGCCAGTTAGTTACCACTTACAAAATTCCCACCGCGACCAAATGGTGACCATTTCGTGACCAGGTTTAATTCGTGAGACAAATTACCTGTGTTGTTTTGACCTTTTCTCTACCCATCAATCGGCCACTTTTAGCCGCCACAAGCTAAGTCACTCAGAAATAAGGAGGGCTTTCTCAGTATCACAAATCAGCCCTTCAATCTTCCCCGATCTACTGCCTCATCAAGCATAAAAACACACTATCGGCTTTACAGGATTACTAAAGCGATCATTGGGTAGAACCCGTCTGATAACTTACTGGCCTGAGCGAGGTCAGCACTTTATCTGAACTTTTCCCAACACCCACGGGCTCTATGATGTTTTTGTTCTCGTTATATCCCAGCATCAGCACATAGAAGTCCAGTTCACCTGCACCTGGAAAATACTGATAACTGCCCATGTAGCCGCCTGAATGGTGGGATCGATTGATGGCAATCGCCATTACCGGCCACGGCTACTTAAAAAAGGGAATACAACCCTGCATATGCAGGGCTGTGTTTAAAATCCTTTTTATTAAAGGGCGGTGTTAAATCCCGTTTGTCTCTTGCTTTATCTTTTTGTGATTTTTTAAAATCACCGGCTATTTATTGCAGCACGTCCGGAGCGTTCAAAAGCGAATCGTGCATCTCTTGGATTAACTCCCAATCACCACCTTCGCATTCGGAATTTATAATAAAGACTGAAAAATCGATATTACCTATTGTATTGAGCTTCAGGAACACGACTACGAATAGTATCTAAGTCCGATATTGATTCTTCTGTCAGGTAGAGTACGATGAATGGATCTTCGCCATGCAGAGTGTGGAGTATTTTATCGCAATATTTTTTGGAGAACTCATACATTTTATCGGACAAGCTGGGCGGTACCCAGTCTGAGTCATTGACATCATTAAGTTGGAATTTAATATTTTGTTCACCGCCCGATATAACCACCCGGGCTGTTTCCCAATCATCATAAGAATCAACGGACTCAAGTTCAAATTCATGTTCTGCAATCTGTTCCAGATAGCCAGACACAATACCGGGAAGGTAATCACCTGGTGGACAACCCTGTTCAGAAAAAGCAAAAAGGTGGTTTCTGAAAAGGTATTAACCAGTGCATTATCAAAACCCAGTTGATCATTTATGGTTGCTTCCGGAGTTCTGATTCATCCAGTGTCAAATCATATTTTTAGGCCTATGCTATTATCTGTTCTGCAACATTTGTCATACTCTATTCCTTTTCTTAAAAATACTGCCATTCCAGCGTCAGTGCCTTCTTATTGGCCGGGGCACGGAATTTTTCTTCAAAGTGTTTGTTAAAGAGTTCTACCATCAGATCGAACTTGCTTTCATCGGGATTTTTCAGCTTTTCTTTATCAATACAGAGAACGATACGCCCGTTGAATTTTTTGTTGATACGGGTTCTCCAGTTATCATCCAGATTACCCCAATGATTGTATGCATAACGCTGAGCGACCAGTTTGATTTCAATCTGGCTGAAGCGTAGTACATCACCCAATTCTTCGTAGGAGGCGTGAATCTCATAGTATTCGGTTTTTCCATCAACAATGGCCTGATGGCTGATATCGCCTTTGTCTTCGACATCAATGTTCCAGGGCGGGCCTTGTTTGAGTTCGTCACGGGAGAGGATCATGACGCCGCCGTAGGTAGAAAACTTTGCCCACCCTCCCCCTGCTGATCCCAATCGAATATAGATATGATCGTTTTTGACTTCGGGATAGATATTAAAGTGTGATAAACCAAAATCATCTGGAAGGGTAATATCCTGAAGTATATCTCCCGTTGCTTCATCCATAATTCGAAAAATATCATAACGATAGTGCAAAAACAGATAGCCGCTGTCCGCCCAAAGCCAACCGAGATTTTTGGACTTTTCTGTCGGGGTTAACTTATCTTGAAGCAGAATTTCACCGGTATCTGCGCTTAATACACACCAGCACCAGTCGTCTTTACTGGATAGGTATACTCGGTCGCCAATCAGAATGCAGTAGTTCACGTAAAAAGGCAGATCGGCCTGCCAGACGGTTTCACCAGTGGCTGAATCGAGAGAGAGTATTTGGCTTTTGATGTCAGTGTTAGGCAAGGTGCCTAGGCAAAATACCGCAGTATTTTTATATGAATATAAAGTTGACTTGACCTGCCCAGAAGAAGACTCATTGATAATTTTCTTAACCCAAACCAAGTTAAAACTCTTATCAATAGACAACAAAGATTTTTCAAATGTTGAGGTTATATAATACTCTCCAGAGCAAACCCCTCTCTTTAAATAACCTTCAAATTGAGCGATACACTCTTCATTAAAGTCTTTATATACATTGGTAACAGCTTCTTCGCTATAGATATCCCCACCGGGATCAACAGCTTCAACCAATAGACAATGGCCATTAAATATATCTCCTTGTCTATTACTAGATGCTAAACCAAAGTAGGTTGATGGCTGAAAATTCGTATCATAGACATCGCATTCAAGCCTCAAAGGATTATCATCAATCCCTTTTTCTCTTGATACTTGGCATATACTTCCATCCGGTATGTCCAGCCAATAGCTCATAGCTCTTTCTGGAAAATAATTCTGGTAATCGCAATGCAACTGATCATGAGTTATCACAGCAGCATAAGTATGTCCCGCAAACACCAATGAGCTCAAATTCGGTTGGGATCGCTCATCCATATCATCAGAAATATATACGATCTTCATCAGAGCTCACTTATCTCGATATCAAAATTGTCTTCAAATAATTTATAGAAATCTTTGATTTCCTGATCATTCTTTGGATCAAAATTAGCAGCTCTCATTATCGCCTCTCTGTTTTCATCCAGTCCATGTTTCACAATTTCCTTAATTTCAGACACACCTAATACTCCTGCTCTGGCATCAAAACTCCAGCGCACTTTTTGGTTTAAACCAGCGCAACCAGATCTTTAAATAACTGCCCGGCGTTTACTTCACCCGGCACGATAAAATCTGCTTCGGCTGATTTTATCAGCCATTTTTTGATGGTGTCCGGTGCCCAGGCTTTTTTGTCAAAATTCACGATAGCACCACTCACTTTTAGGGTGTAGTCGTAGATGCGAACCAATATACCTTCCCTGATTTCTATCGCAACACGCTTCTGAATATCCACAATATTGTCAAAGTGTTTGATGATATCCAACAGTTCGTTCACCGCACCGCCGTACATGCTAAATGGATATTTTGCACCATCCTCTGAGCCCAGTTTGTTGAGGATTTTTTTCAGACCGTCGATTTGTGCATCGCTGAGTTTGGCGAAATCGATTTCGCCCAGCATGGCAATAAATTCCAATACTGTGGGTTTGTCGTTTTTGGTCGCAAGCCACCGAAGTTGCGCAGGCGGCGCAGGGTTTCTTCACCACCGTTGATACTGATATTGACCAGTGCTTTGAGGGTTTCTGGCTCAAACTGGATATCGGCCAGGTAGTCGATGCCGTCAGCCTTGGCTTTATCCAGTGCCTCTAACGTTCTGCTGAAGGCTTTGGCAACTGCTTCACCCTCACTGGTAACCGGAGGTTCCATCGCTTTTTCAATGATCTTAATAAAATCCTTCACCAGCACCGTTTGCAGGTCATCCACAATCCCCGCATAGGCCTGGTTGATCAGCACATGTGTGACGAAGGCGTAAAGCTGCTGTTTTACCTGATCACTGGGGCTTAGGTGATTCTCTGCGATCAGTCCATCCGCTATGGCTACGGACATTTTTTTCAGGTAGGTGATCCAGGCATCCAGGTCTTGGCTACTGTTGATGGCGTTGCTCATGAAGTCGCGGATGGGTTTACCTTCATCGCTCAGCGAGGTAAAGCCCACGAATGTGGCCACTTCCATAAAGGGCATGATTTTGTTCATGGCCGCCAGGGCTTTACTGTAGTCCTTAACCAGCACCTGATCATTGATAAAGCTGGCCAGTGGCCTCAGGAATTTTGCGCCTTTAAAGGCTTTTGGAATGATTTTGGCAACAGCCATAACGGCTTTGAGGGTAACACCGGCTTCAGCTCCGGCCCCCGTTGCGGTCAGCGCGCCCCCCAGGATGCCCAGTGAGGCGAAGGTGGCTTCCATGGGGGAGAAGTTTTCCTGGTCGTCGATGAACCAGTACCACCCCTGATAACTTAGGTCACGGACATCCCCGATCAGCAGGAAGGAACTGAGGATACTGCAGGTGGCCATCGTGCCATTGTCCATATCGCCGCTCAGCACACCAGCGGCGCAGTTACTGGTAACCTGTACACTACCACTGGTCAGTGCAATGGCGTGGTACACTACTTTTAACGCTATCAGTTCATGCAGAATCAGATCCTTTTTAAAGACCCCATCTGCCGTTTGATATTCGATAATGACTTGTTCAATTTTGCTGGGCAAGTAGCACTGGTTGATGGAATTGATCATAGCCCAGCCCGCAGATATGGAGAAGCCTGCCTCTTCAACCGGGTCGGCACCCAGCACACAGTCGTCAAAATCCCCGGCATAGGCACTCGGGATCAGGCTGATGTGCCAACTGTCAGCATAGTGTTCGTACAGTCTTTGCTGCGCCCGCTGTTGGTTAAGGGCGATATAGACAGCAGGAACCCGTACGCCAACTCTGGCGTAGCCGTCGTCTTGTACGACATAGGTGCCATCCGGACTGTCCAGCTCGAGCATGGGGATTCCGCTCCAGTCGATCAGCGTCAGTGAAGCGATTTCTATCGACTGGCTGTTCTGGCCGCCGATCTGAATGAGGTCGTAACTGCTATCAGGTACAAAAACATCGGTCAGGGTGGTTTCGTAAGTCTGGCCGTTGATGCCCAGTTGCAGTTTGCCGTCCCGCACGTGCACCCCGACCTTGAGCCACTGACCACGATCGCTGCTGTCACTGCTGATGGTCTGGATGCCGGAGGCGGTGTCCACGCTGGCTTGCAGGTGTCCATCGGCCAGTAATGCCAGCGTCAGGCCACCGCCGTACTGGATCAGTTGCCCTGGGCTGTCCGCTTTGAGTTGTGCGCTAAAGCCAATGTTGTCGGACAGGAGGTAATCGCTGTCTTCGGCAATGGCGATGGCGGCGTTATCTTCCAGCACGGTTATGGTGCTGCCCGGAATAACGGCCGGAGATTGACCGCTACGGGTGTTCTGATCAGTGGCATCAATATTCCCCTGCGCATCCGGGAAAACACCATTCTGGGGTTGCCGGGTAAAGTCGTAGCTCAGCAATGGGTCGATCATGGGCTCGGTCAGGCTGTGCAGGGAGGCGCTGACTTGTTCACCCGGTGTACCGGCGACACGCAGCTGGGTGGCATTGGTGTATTCAAAGACTTTGCCATTGCTGGTAAAGGAGCCACGCTGAGCATCCTTGACCAGAACGGTATCCAGCAGATAGCTGCCATCGGGCTCCACGACATTGAAGGCTTGTTGGGTCACTTGTTCTCCCAGGCGGGCAAACAGATAACCACTGCCGGGGATATCTCCCACATACATGCTAGTTGTTGCTTTGCCATTCTGGATAACGACCCGATCACTCCCCAGCGACCCACGTTGAGCTGCCAATTTGACGTTCAGACCTTCCGCGTCACCACTGGCGGTGACTTCTACCGTGACGGTATTGCCTGTCTGAATATCCCCCAGAGGCGTCAGCTCAATCGTTATGTCATTAATGGAGACCTGAGTTTCGTAGGATGCATCACCACTCTTCAGAGTGAGATTATGAGTCCCGGCCAGATAGTCACCCTGAAGTGTAAAACTGACTTCGCCATCGTTGGTAACTAACTGAGAGGTATCTCCATCCAGTCCACCATTGACCAGCATATGCTCAGCAACAATCGTTACCGGAGTGCCATCGGCAACCTTGTTACCGAAAGCGTCTTTTAAGCCATAGCGATACTGCATACTCCCCTGCTGGGCGATGCTGGCACTGCCAGACGAAGATAGCGGGGTAAACTTTGCGGCTGCACCGGGCCTTGTTTCAAAGGCCGCCGAGTCTGAGTGTAAATCCTCCAGATCATTCAGATAGGCCTGTACCTGACTCACGGAGCCAGCTTTGGTTGGTAACTTCAAACTGGTCGCGAACAGACCGTCAGGCGATACCGATACAGTGTTCGTTAAATCACCCGCCGATGTCTGCCAACGAACATAATCCACGCTGCCGTCATCCGGTGGGTTGGCCAGGAAAGCCAGAATGGTTTCCGGATACAGAGCTGCATCATCGGCGGAGATTGTAATAACATCCGAGTCACTACCAACCGCAAGTTCCGGCGGTATCACATCCAACTGATCAAACCCCCACGCCCACAGGGTATTCTGCGCGTCCTGATTTAAGTACAGACTCAGCGTTAAATAGTCTTCGGATTCGAGCTGGGCCGGATAGTCGAGGTTGGTGAACTGGATCTGCTGGTCACTGCCCTCGCCTTTGTTGATGTTGACTTCAATTTCCTGATCGCCTAGGGCGAAGATGTAGTGCTGCTCGCCGTCCAGCGGGGTGATGCGGTCGTATTCGGAGCCAATCAGGTTGAATATGACCTGTACCAGGTCGTCGCCGCTGCTGATAACGGGGTTTTCGTTGTTTCTGAGGTTGATGGTCTGGATGTTGCCGTTTTCGTCCTGACTTTGCAGGTTAATCGCGCCGACTTCCAGGTCTACGATGCTGAAGCTGAGCTCGGGCCGGTAGAGCCAGTTGAAGCGGGCGGATACGTCGCTTTTTTTGAGGTGGTTGTCGCTTTGCGAGGCTGCGATTTTGTCCAGTACGGTGCCCTGTTCGTCGTACAGCGGTACTTTAATGGGTACATAGCGGCTCGGCCGGTGGCGCAGGGGGCCGCTCAGGTCGCCAGTGGAGAAGTCGTTCTGTTCGCCACTCGGGGAGCCGTTTACCTGGATGTAATGGTGGTATGGGCTGTTATCGAATTGCAGTACCTGCAGCTGGCGGCCGGGGTTTATGTCAAATTCGGTGACGTTGTTGTCGTAGGGGTCGCCGTCGTCCGGATTGCTGATCAGTTTGGTGATGCGTCCGGTGTAGCCGTAGCCGGTCAGGCCTGATGGCAGCGGTGAGCCGTCCTGGTCCAGCCAGAGGCTGTGAATTTCAATTAACGGATCGGTGGTGGTTGCCGCACCTTCGTTGCTGATGGTGCGGCGTTGTTCATCGCTGTTGCTCAGCAAACCCTGGCCCTGATAGCGTCGGGTGGCCCAGATTTTGAGGTTGGGCGGGCCCATAATAATGGGCGGAACATAGATGCTCATGTCTCCGCCATAGTTGCTGCCATTGAGTGTTGCGACGGCGCTGCCGATGTAGCCGCCGGGATGGTGGGATCGGTTGATGGCAATCGCCATCACCGGCCACGGCTACTTAAAACGGGAATACAACCCTGCATATGCAGGGCTGTGTTTACAATCCTTTTTGTTAAAGAGCGATTTTGATTCCGTTTTTTCTCAAATATTTATTGCAGAACATCCGGATCGTTCAAAAGCGGATCGTGCATCTCAGGGATGGGTTTTCCTTCCTCGCCTGCACATTCACTGAGTTCAGGAAAACCTTTGCTCCAGGTGAGTTTTGCAGTGGATAACCAGCTTTGGATGGTCTCGGTGGCGGTGTCACTTTGCAGTTCATAAGTACCGTTAATTTTTTTGTAGAACAATAATGTGTCGCGGACTTTATCAAAACCTGGTGTTGTATCGCCTTGCAGTTTGGAACGGTATAGCTTTCGCCATACCACAATGTCGGCAACTTTATCGCCGTCAAAATCCTGAATGTACAGTTTGCCGTAGCTTCGCAGTGCATCAATGCCATTATTATCTTGTTGGTAAGCCGCTTTCGAGGCGTATTGTGGTGTTTCATTATTAGGAGATCCCAGGTGCATTGAGGTATCGTTCTGCAGGGTCTGCCAGGGAACATAGTCTGAGTAGTTATAGAGCGTGACGAAGGTGACTTTGCCGATATCTGGGGAGAAAAACACCAACGTATCTTTTAAAAACAGAACTAATTCGTTCCGACCATCGCCATCGACATCACCATAGCGAAGTGGATGCGCCTCCAGACAGCCAACTTCTCCAGCTATTTCTTGCTCACCATAGCTGAGTTGGAACTTATATAATCCAGCAATATTCTGATCATAATTAATGATACGCTGAGTAATTTCCGGTTCCATAAATTCCTGATCACCCCATCGGCCAAGCCACCAGGGTTCGCTGCAGTCAATATCATCACTGACGCATGTATTTGAGGGGGTGAGGGGCCAGTTGCCTAGTAAAGTTCCCTGAGAAACATCAACACCGTATATGTGTAGATTGTCATATAAACGAAACCAATTACTTGTCCCGGCTATATTTGTAAAAGCTAAACTCATGCCTGTATCAGACGAGTCATTTGCTTTAATGGTTTTAGTAACAATAGGCAAAGCGACTTTTTGAACATCCGTAAATTTCATCCCAAACTCTTGTGTGGTTCCGTTAACTAGATCGAATGCTTGAGCTGAACTTAAGGTGTTAAACGCAACGATCGAGACAAACATATTTTTTAAATAATTCATAATAGTTACCTAATTACAGTTAACTCGGCCTATAGGAGTTTGAGGTGCACCATCAGCGTTAGTATCAGATGCATTTTGCCTTGCTTGAGCGTATGTAGTCCCACTCAACCACTCACTCTCCCCATACCCAAAACACCACGCCTGTCCTGCTCTTGGATCGGGATTTCCTGAAGCGTCTGTCAGATCTGCAGGATACGTCCCACCCTGCCAGATATATTGCCGGTATGGTAAATTAAATTTAGCCGATGAGTTACGTACATCAATACTGTAATTAACAGCGCATATTGTACAGTGACTAGTATTCCTCAGTATCACCGGCCAGCTCTGGTTTCCAGGACTGGTGTTATACGCAGCGATTCCCCGCGCCAGTTTTTCATAATCGTCTTCATTCGTGCCTATCGCGGTTACGGCACCGCAGGCGCCGGTTGTCGGGCAGTATCTGTAACCAACCAGTTCTCTATTGTTGTAAGCTCGCCCCAGTGTACCTTCATCAAATAGCTGATAGAACGCTCCAGTATGCCCATAACTGTTGGCATCTCCCGTTGCTTGTCCCGCCGTGTGAATGATAAACCCTTTCAGGTTTTCTTCAGGGTCGTAATAATTCAGGCCCACGTCCCGGTGTAATGCCAACGGATTATCGCTGTAGCGGTAGGCGAACCACACCTGGTTATAGCTCATACTGCCCAGCTCATCGCCACCACCTTCGGTCATGCGATAGTTGGTTGCTGGATGACCTTGGCCCCAATGTGAACTGGTTTCCCGTGTCTTCCAGGCGATCAGTAATCTTTTGCGGGAGTAGGCATCGCCGCTGACGCCTGCAAGGGCCAATACTCTGTTGTGCGCCGCCAGGGTATAAGAGGCGGGCACCACATTGGTGTGATCCGTCAGTCCGCTTTCCCATACAGCAACCGCAGCATCAAGCCATTCATTGATCGGAGATGGAATGGTATCAACATGTGGAGAAGCTGGGATCGTAATCAGGCCGGTAGGGGTTTTTTCCATATCAAATAAGCGCTCAACCAGCGCACTACTTCTGTGTAGTGGTCAACTAATACCGGACACGGTTTTAAGTTTTTCTTCTGCGGCGTGAGGACTGATTCCTCCATTCGCAGCATGCGGCCGTTGCTGGTTGTAAAACCCCATCAGATAACGGCTGATATCTATCTTTGCTTCCACCAGTGAGCGATACCAGGCATCCGGGATCCACTCGCTTTTCAGGCTACGGAACAGTCGTTCCATCGGGGCATTGTCCCAACAGTTACCACGTCGGCTCATGCTTTGAACCATGCGGTAACGCCAGATCCGTTGGCGGAACTTCAGGCTGCTGTACTGGCAGCCTTGATCCGAGTGGAACATCACACCTTCCGGCTTACCTCGGCGCAGCCAGGCATTCTCCAAGGCTTCTGTCGTCAGCTCACTGCCCGGGCTATCTCAACCATATCTTCAATGTCTGATTTTGATACAAAATACCCGTATTGGCCGCGCTCTTAGAATAGAAAAATTACCATTGAGGTGTATCAACCCTTAGGGCACTCAAAGGTCAGTAATAGAGCCTATCGTTTCCATGGATTTTCCACCTGGATTTTACCCGCCTTAACATCCAGCCATAGTTGTTTAAAGTCCTGTATAAACTCCCGCTCGTCCAATATCTTTCTTATCTTGACAACAAAGCGGGTACGACAAGTGTCGCCTTCCTTTTCAGTATCAAAGTAATAAATTCGATAAAGAGCCTTTTCTATATAAGGCAAAGCCCCTTTGTAAAATGCATCATCAAAATAGTTCTCATTTTTCGGGCAGGATTGATACCAATAATCAAGATAACTGCCATATTGATAAAGACAGTCATTATTTATAATGTGCAGTTTTTTATTGCACAGCCACTTTGACATTTCTATAATATGATGCATAGGGTAGGTGATTTTTTTTCCCGTCCCTTTTTTGTTCCGACAAGTCCCCTATCATCAAATCAAATAAAAGCCCATTATGACCATCGGTTTGTATTACATCAGAAACATCTTCATTATCGAAATATTCTGCTGAAGCAATAAGTGCTCCATACTGAAACAACAGCTCCATACCGACACTGACATCTTCTTCCAAGACCAGCGGCGAGTGGATATAGGCATCGCGTAATGGTACAAGCACAGTGGGATCCCAGGAGGGATGCAGCCATAAAAAACAAAACAGATCCAAGTGTCGTTCGTCACTCTTCCAGCTTTTTAACGCCTTAAAATCCGGCATCGCACCGTGTAAGAAATAGCGTTTTAAAATACCTTTGGCTTTTTTGCTTTTGGTCGCTGGACCTCTGAAATAGGCCTCTATGGTGGCCCATTGTTCATGGCGGCCGGCCATCCATTCTTTGTCTTTAACGTTCCAGTAGGTTGTATCAATTACTGGAAACTCTATTCGCTCTGCGGTGTCGTTCATGTATTGATCGTTCTCCGATGATTACCAAGCTTCAATTCCAATGCACTATCAATCCTGAGTTTTTCTTCCTCAGAAACCAATATTTCACTATATCTTTGTTCATCAAAAATCGGATTAACTTCAAAATCTTCGCCATTTATTATATCATTTATAAGAGTGTCCTCTATTGATAACTCATCGACTATTTGCTCAATCCACTTTGATATAAAAAAACTTGACAATAAAGGATTCCGACCAGGATCCATCAAATAATCAAGAAAAGCACCATGACGTATTTCGTGATTTTCCAGTCTTAATATTTTAAATATATTTGCTTGTTGAACCACATCATTATCAATTTCAGCCCTTTCGGCCAGCAATTCTTCAATAGCCTCAACAGAACCCTTCATCTGATCTTTCAAGTTATCACTTAATTTCACAAAAATCCCATTAATATCAGTTGGTTAACCATCCAATATAAATACCCATAAAAATATCAGGCTACAACAAATCGAATTCCAAAAATATTTTATTTAATCGATCCTGATATTTCATGACATATTTAATACTATCTCCAGTAAATTAATCCGACCGTCAACAGCAAGCACCACGGTCTTCCAATACTTCAAATTCAAAATTATATTATCACCCTACTCATGGGCAATATGCTCAAGCCAGTTTTTATTTTCCGAAACAGATTTTACAATCTGCAATTTAAGCTATTCCAATATTCTTAAATCGTTCGCAATATTTAACAGCGTACTTTTCTCCTGCTTTACAATGTTGAACGTAAGCCAAAAGAAAAACGGGGTCTGAGCCCCGTTTCTGCTTTCAGCGAATTAACGTATCAGGCCACCTCATAAGTGAAGTCGCCATCCTCCGTTGCACCAACGTGTACTTTGCTGATTTCTTCGCCGTTGGCCATTCTGTCGAGGCATTCGGATGCCAGTGCCGGCAGCAGGGTACGGCTGAGAATGGTTTCAATATTACGCGCACCGGTATCCGATTCCTGGCAGCGGGCGACAATATTAACCAGTACATCTTCATCATAAGTAAATGGAGCGCCATATTTCTCGTATACCCGTTTTTCGATTTTGCGCATATTAATGGCCGCAATTTCCATCAGGTTTTCATCGTCCAGCGGGTAATAGGCGATGGTGTTGACCCGCCCCATAAAAGCCGGTTTGAAGCTCTGCAGCAGGTAAGGACGGATATTGTCCAGCAGCACTTCCGGAGCGGGTTTTTCTTCCACCTGATTGAAGATCGCGCGGATGGCATCCTCACCAGCGTTTGAGGTCATGATGATGATGGTATTTTTGAAGTCGATATCGCGCCCTTCACCATCCTTGATTGTGCCCTTATCAAACAGGTTGTAGAAAATATCCTGTACGCCCTGATGCGCTTTTTCCATCTCATCCAGCAGGATCACTGAGTATGGCTTACGGCGGGCGGCTTCGGTCAGCACACCGCCTTCACCATAGCCGACGTAACCCGGAGGGGAGCCCAGCAGCATGGAAACCTTATGCTCTTCCTTGAACTCCGACATGTTGATGGTGGTGATATTCTGTTCACCGCCGAACAGTTCATCCGCCAGCGCCAGCGCGGTTTCGGTTTTACCGACACCACTGGTACCACAGAAGAGGAAAACCCCCATCGGTTTACGCGGGTCAGTCAGCCCGGCGCGCGAAGTCCGGATCACCTGGGCAATGGCTTCCAGTGCGTGAGGCTGACCAATCACCCGTTTACCCAGCCGGTCGGCCAGGGTTTTCACTGCCGTGATCTGATCGCTGACCATTTTGCCGACCGGAATACCGGTCCAGTTGGCAATAACTTCGGCTATTGCCTGCTCGTCCACGTTAGCCTGCATCAGCGGGGTTTCACCCTGAATCTCCATCAGCTCAGCAGTCAGCGCTTTCAGCTGCTGTTTGAGTTGGTCGATTTCCGCGGCCGGCAGCTTGTCTTCTTCCTTATTCAGGAAGTTTTTGTCAATCTGATCACGGCATTCGCGGATGCGGGTAATCAGTTCATTTTCCTGCTGATACTGGCTTTCCAGTCGTGCAAGTTCCTGCTCCGCCGCCTGCTTTTCTTCATACAGGGCGGCCAGCCGTTCTTCGTGCTCACCGGTCGCCGCTGCTTCACGTTCAAGTTTATGAATGGTGATGCTGGCGCGCTGAATACGGCGGCCGGCATCTTCAATTGCGCCCGGCGTGGAAGACTGGCTCAGGGCCACGCGCGCGCAGGCGGTATCCAGCAGGCTGACGGATTTATCGGGCAACTGCCGGCCTGGTATATAACGGTGGGATAATTTAACCGACGCCACGATGGCTTCATCCAGAATGCGGACATGGTGATGCTGCTGCAGAGACTCAGCAATACCACGCATCATATCGATGGCTTTTTCTTCCGATGGCTCTTCAACTTTCACCACCTGGAAGCGGCGTGTCAGAGCCGGATCACGTTCGAAATATTTTTTGTATTCAGCCCAGGTGGTGGCGGCAATAGTGCGCAGCTCACCACGGGCCAGAGCCGGTTTCAGCAGGTTGGCAGCATCGCCCTGCCCCTCTTTACCACCGGCACCGATCATGGTGTGGGCTTCGTCGATAAACAGAATAATCGGCGTGACAGAAGCGCGGACTTCTTCAATTACCGATTTGAGACGGTTTTCAAATTCGCCTTTCACACTGGCACCGGCCTGCAGCAGCCCCAGATCCAGTGTCCGTACGGCCACATTCTTCAGCGGATCAGGCACATCCCCGGCGGCGATACGCAGCGCAAAGCCCTCAACCACAGCGGTTTTACCGACACCCGCTTCCCCGGTCATGATCGGGTTGTTCTGACGGCGACGGGTGAGAATATCAATGCACTGGCGGATTTCCTCATCACGGCCCAGCACCGGATCAATCTCGCCGTTTTTCGCCCGCTCAGTAAGATTAACCGTGTACTTATCCAGTGCCGGCGTTTTCGACGCCGCAACATTGGCGCCTCCGGCATTACCGGCACCCGGTTCATTGCCCTTCACCAGGTGATCGGTCTCACCTGTGGTACCGAAGATGGCACGGGCAGTTTCACGGATGGATTCCGGCGCGATGGCTTTCAGTGCCGGGCAGCTTTCCAGCAGCTGCCGGCGCGAGCTGTCTTCCAGCAGCAATGCTGCCAGCAGATGACCAGAGCTGATCATACCGTGCTGATAATCAACCGATGCCAGCATCCAGGCATTTTTGGCCGCATCAACGATGGATGGCGCCAGTGCCGCCGGGCGTGTACTGCCATTGCGGAAGCGCGCGATGACGCCGGCCAGCTGCTTGGCCAGATCGGCGGGATTCACATCGTGCTTTTCCAGCAGCTGGACGAAATCTGTATCCGGAATATCCAGCAGCTTGAGCAGCCAGTGTTCCAGCTCCACATTGTACTGGTTATAGGCCAGACACAGACCCGCTGCACCTTCCAGCGAGTCACGCATATAGGGTGACATCTTGTCGACCAGCGACTTCAGATTAATGTTAATCATAGGTTGGGTTCCTTGTCTTATCCGGTTGATTAACGGACTGATTAATAGGCTATCGGCAATGCATCAAGCGGCGTCGGTATTTCCTGTGACAACCGGATTGAAATCATTTTCCCGTCGAGGTTTTCCGGGTTCACGTGGGTATTCCAGCCCAGCAGCCCCATATTTCCGTCGGTTTCCAGCAGGTTTCTGAGCGACAGGTTGTCATCGTTCAGACGTACTTCAATTTCAAAGTCCTGTTCACTGCCGGCACTCATGCGGATAAAGGATCTGAGTTCTTCCAGCGTCTTCGAGCCGGGCGCCAGTGACATAAACTCATCTTTTGAGCGTGGCGTAATCACCACACCAAATTTGTTCTGAATCTGATAGCAAACCGAACCAATCACGGTACTCATGCCCAGCTGATTATTAACCCCCTGTGGGTGGTCCTCATCCGGCAGGCGGCAACGCACATCTTCCGGCAGCTCGTACCATTCACCACGGAACTGCTCAATGCGGGTATCAAAGCCAAACATGCCTTCGATGGCACTGCGCAGGGATTCGGCCGAACAGATACCGCGCCCCAGATGGCCGGCATAGCGGGCCATATGTTCATCACTGACAGCGGTTCTGAATCTGAGCTCTGACAACCCCAGGCCGGAAATGGATAACAGGGATTCGGTAAACAGATCTTTTTTCAGTGAACCGTTCTGCTGTGCCCGTTCGTATTCCGGCACCATCTGGTATTTATGCCAGGCCTCATAAAACATCGAGATGATTCTGTGATTGAACAGATCAAAGAAATCGCTCAGCGCCCGGTTTTTCTTACGCAGTTCACCCAGCACCATTTCACTGAAGGCATAAGGCATCACCCCCTGACTACCGGTCAGACCCATCATGGCAACATTCATCTGCCACTGCAGTACAGATGATTCTTCAGTGTCGCGGCTGTGAATCCGCTTCTGTGTCACCCGGGTAACATCACTGCCATGGAAGGCCAGTCCGGGATCAGCAGAGAAATGCACGGCCTCCTGATCAGGCCGGGCAAGACCGCCGACACTATCAGCAGCGATTTCCTCATCATCCTGAGGCTGATGGGTGGCCCGCTCCAGCAAGCGCACCGCCTGAAAAAAATCGAAGCGGTACGGCTCTGACTGCAGCTGCTCGATTAAATTAAGGCTTTTTCGCCGGCGCGTGGTGGCCATCGTTTAAACTCTCCGACTTTACCGTTCAGGGTAACAATCAGTTTGGTAAAGGAATTAATTGAGCCGTACAGGCCGAAGAAATGCTCCAGGACACTGGAAAAAATCATCGTACTGGTACCGGCCAGCATGACCGGATCGAGCACCAGCTCAATCTGCGTACCACGGCACATGGCGACCATGCCATCAATCTGGATTGGTGCGGTCACCGGTTTGGTGTGAATGGCGACGATGGCATCAATCATATTGCGCGTACTGGCCGAATCACGGAAATCATAAAGGCGCAGAATTTCTTTCAGTGCATCGACGGAACCACTGCCCTGACTGAGTGACAGATGGTTCAGGTTGAGATGGGAAATCAGCCGCCAGTAGCCGCGCTCACGCAAGGGTGGGCGGATGGTCGCCCCCGGCGCCACCACACAGGAAATTCTTTCCGTCGGGTATTCATCATCGACCACTTCAAACAGCGGCTGGCCCGCCCCGGATGGCAGTTTTTTCGGCAGGTTACGGTTGGAACAGAGCAGCCTGAGTTCGAGGTTCTGATCACTGACGGCGAACGGATTGAAGTTCAGGTCAACCAGGCTGATATCCGTTTCCGAAGCCAATTCATTACGGTGATCGCCTTCCATCACCTGACGACGGTGAGTCAGCCAGAAAGCGGCTTTCTTATCCTGATTACGGCTGTGATTGATACCGTAAAACGGCCGGTAGGGAGTGTAGTTGCCATCGCTGTCGGTGGCACCAACCTCAAGGATGCTGTACACCTCCAGCCCTTCACGCCGGCGGGAATCCGGCACTACAGGATAACGCGACTCAGTATGGGTCAGCGGCACCGGATCGGCAGACATCTCAAACAGATTAACCACAGGGGTGCAGTTCAGCGCAAAAGCGCCGGCATTAACCTGATGCTCCAGCTCGCTGTCACTCTCGCGCAGGTAAAAATAAATATTCAGCGTATCAGAGTAAGAATCCCTGATCGCCTGATCCAGCTGAGTCACATCAATAAACTGGAATTTTTCCTGAAAGGCGAAGAATTCCGTCAGCAGACGGTAACCTTTAAATGACTCCTGCGGATAAGGCAGAATGCCTTCATCGGTACCGAAGCCGACCTGCTGCAGACAGTCGGGATTGAAAATCACCGGATGAGGGTCCCCCTCACCATTGGCAATCACCACTTTGAAACATTTGGTCAGAATCAGGTCATATAACGGATGAACGTGCTGTGCCTGCCCGCGCAGGAAAAAACGCAGCTGTGAAAGCCCCAGCTCAGCAATATTCAGATCGGCACTGAGGGTTTTCAGCGAAATTTTCAGTACCGCTGCCGCCCCCTGAATATCAAAGCTGCCCGGAGCAATAAATGGCCGTGGCATCAGCTGAGCAGACTCGATCCGCAGAGGCCACAGCTCAACCGGATAACTGGTGGAAAAACGGCACTCCTGTCCATCCTGGGCCGTAGTATCCAGCAGCGTACCGGCAGGAATGGTTTCCCGCCCATCAAGATCTTCCGCCGGGGAAAACTGCACAATCGCCATGGATGGAATCGGCCGCAGGTAATGCGGGTAAAGCGTTTCCAGCATGGCATCGGTGAGTTCGGGAAAATCATCACTCAGCTTCTGCTGAATTCTGGCATTCAGAAATGCGAAACCGGACAGCAGACGTGCGACCAGGGGATCATCAACCGCATCAGTTCCCAGCTTCAGGCTTTCGGCAACAGAAGGGTGCTGACGGGCAAAGTCGCCGGCCGACTGTTTGATGAAGGCCAGCTCTTTTTCATAGTGATAAAGAAGTCGGTCACTCATCAGAAAATCTCCGAAACATCGACGGTCTGATTGACCGGATTAAGCATGGATTCAAAAATAATCAGTTCCTGCAGTGGGTTCACATTCAGTGTGGCTTCAACACGGAAATGAATGGTCGGATCTTCGTTATCCAGCACGGCTTCTGTTTTCACCTTGACGGTCTTGATTCTGGGTTCAAATTTAAGAATCGTTTTTTCCATCTTGCGGCAGAATTCATTGCGGTTATCGAAGGTGGTCATATTGATGGTCGACAGATCCGGCAAGCCATAATTCAGCACCGAATCATCCAGGTTACGGTATTCCTGCGGCGGTGAAACACAGCAGTAACGGGTATTGAACAGGTTCTCCAGATCCCGGCGGATACTCTCGCGGATACAGCGTACGATGTGGTGGCTCTGGCGGAAATCAGCAGTCTGATTCTGTTCCAGCAGGCGGTCCAGCACTGGCGGGATCAGGCGTTTTTCACGGTACTCTTTCATCTTAAACTTTTCCTGTATCCAGCTGGTTCAGCGATGTGGTGAGCCTGAGTTCGGATACCAGATGATCAACCGAATAATGGGTTTTCAGATGCACAATGCTGGAGTAATGTCCCGGCTTCCCCGGCTCTTCCTCAACCCGGACCCTGGCTTCGCGCAGCGGATAACGGGCCATCATTTCCCACGACAGGTCATCCCTGCCGGTGGAATAATCATCCAGCCAGTTCTGCAGATAACGCTCACAGGCTTCAGCGGTGATATAGGAACCGACTTTGTCGCGCACGATCACCTTGATGTACTGTGCAAAACGGGAGCCACACAGAATCTGCTGCATCATGGCACTGATACGGGCGTTGGCGTTGGCCGATTTACTGCCATAGTTTTTTGAAATCTGCAGCGATGGGCAGTTATTAAAGGCAGCATACGGTGTCTGATAACTATGACACAGCGAAATCAGACCGACATCACTCAACTGCCGCTCCAGCTGATCGGTAATGGCCACGGATGTAAACATCTTTACTGCACCGGAACCCGGATCGGTTGTGAACGGCAGCGACGGAAACTGGGTAACCAGCCCGCCACCATAATGATCGCGCGGGACACCCCGGATATGACTGAACCAGCCGACTTCGGAAAACTCCCTGATCAGTACCGTGCCAAGCGCAAAGCAGGCGTTTCCCCACAGATAACGGCTGCTGTCACGGCCACCGACCGTTTCAGTAAAATTCAGCCCCAGTCGTGAGCGGGTTGATGGCTGATAAGGTTCGCGCAGCAACACCTGCGGTAAAGTCAGCGCCAGAAAACGGCTGTCTTCATGCTCGCGCAGCGAGCGCCAGCGGATATATTCTTTTGAGCGGAAGACTTCATCAAAATTAATCGGCAGGCCGAGGCTGTCATAACTGTCCAGCCCGAACAGCTGTGGTGCTGCACTGCAGACAAAAGGACAGAAAGCCGCCGCTGCAGTACGGCTGATGCCCTGCAGGGTAAACACATCATCAAACGGGTGACCATCAAACGGCTGATGGGCGACGTAATAATCGCCGAGCAGAATACTGAACGGCTCACCACCGGGGGTACCGAATTCCTGGTTATAAACCAGATGAAACAGGCCGCTCTGATCAAAATCCGGCGCCCTTTCCATATCCCGGGACAGCTCTTTCCAGCTGACATCAAGCAGGCGGATTCTGGTATTTTCCGTGTTGGTCAGCGCATCCACCAGAAACCATAATCCCCGCCACGAGCTCTCCAGCTGCTGAAAAGACGGGTGGTGAATAACAGCATTGACCTGCTCACTGATCAGCTCATCGATCAGTGCTATCTGGCGGTTGAGCCAGCACCGTGCTGTAAATGCACTGCGCTCAGCGTCAGCGGCAAAGTTATCGCTCCACAGGGTAAAGGCACGTACCGGATCGCTGGCCATAAGAAAGGCGTCGACACCGGATGAATAATCAGATTCCTGCGGAGAACGGACAGAAGACGGGGCCTGACGCAGCCCATCGGGGGCGGAAGTATCAGTCAGCACATCAGATCCCTTAATCACTGCTGAAACAGGGGGCGCAGAGCGCCCCACTCCTGTTTACTTAGGCTGTGGAATATTGGCCACCATCCGCAGAGAGGTTGTCAGCTCCTCCATCTGCAGCCATGGTTTGAGATACGCAACAGCACTGTAGGCACCTGGCTGGCCAGGGATTTCCTTCACTTCAACGCGGGCTTCAGCCAGTGGGTATTTGGCTTTCATTTCCGGTGAAGCATCCGGGTTGGAGTTGGTGTACTGCGAAATCCACTGGTTCAGCCAGCGTTCACAGCTTTCAGCCTGCATAAAGGAACCCACTTTATCGCGCGCCATCACTTTCAGGTAATGCGCAATACGCGACGTTGCCATCAGGTATGGCAGACGGGCCGAGATAGCCGCGTTGGAAGTGGCATCCGGATCATCGTAAACCTTTTGCTTCTGCGCGGTCTGAGCACCGAAGAACACAGAGTAATCGGTGTTCTTATAGTGACACAACGGCAGGAAACCCTGATTGGACAGCTCAGCTTCACGGCGGTCAGTGATACCCACTTCGGTCGGGCACTTCTGGTCGGTGTCACCATCATCGCTTTTAAAGATGTGAGAAGGCAGACCTTCAACCCGGCCACCTTCAGCGCCACGGATGGCAGTACACCAGGAAGTTTCGGAGAAAGCCCGGGTCAGGGTTGTACCCATCACGTAAGCTGCATTCATCCAGCAGTAATCATCGTGGGCTACCGCTTTGGACATACCGGAGTCATCCTGATCAAACTCTTCGAAATTAAAGCTTTCGACCGGTTTGGACGCTTCACCATACGGCAGGCGGGCCAGAACGCGAGGCATCACCAGAGTAACAAAACGGGAATCATCGCTGTCGCGGAAGCTGCGCCATTTGATGTATTCCTGTGCTTCAAAAATAGAGCCCAGATCACGTGGCTTGGACAGCTCGGTAAAATCATCGAAACCGAACATGCCCGGACCAGCAGCGGAGATAAACGGGCAGAAGGCGGCTGCGGCCACGTTCGACATATTGCTCAGCAGTTCGATATCTTCCGGGTGACTGGTAAATTCGAAGTCACCGATCAGTGCACCATAAGGCTCACCACCGGCAGTGCCGAATTCTTCTTCGTACAGCTTTTTGAAGGTCTGGCTCTGATCAAACTCAACGGCTTTATCCAGATCGCGGAACAGTTCGCGCTTGGACAGGTTGAGCATGCGGATTTTCAGTGTTGAACCGGTTTCGGAGTTCATGACCAGATGATTCAGCCCACGCCATGAACCTTCCAGCTTCTGGAACTTTTCATCGTGCAGAATCGCCGTCAGCTGACGCGACATGGCTTCATCAATGGCCTGTACCGCATTCTTGATCGTGTTGGTCAGGTTGCGGTCCCAGCTGACAGTACCTTTCAGAACCTGTTCCGTCAGGTTGGCAATCAGATCCTGAGTTTCTTCACGTTTGGTCTGTTTGGTGGATGAAATCGCCTGCTCCAGCAGGCTGACCGACTGTTCTTCTGCTTCTGCGCCAACCGCGCTCTCTAATTCTTCAGTAGCCATCGATTATTCGCTCCCTTCTTTTTCTTCACCGAGGCCCAGTTGTTGGGAAATCTCGGTAACGTTATCCGTGTTCTTCAGAATTTCTTCGAGTACGTTTTCCAGATCTTCGGAACGGTCTGCCTTACTCAGCAGATCACGCAGTTTGTTACGCGCATCCAGCAGTTTTTTCAGTGGCTCTACCTGATCAACCACAGCTTCCGGAGAGAAATCATCCATTTTACGGAAGTCGAGATCCACAGCCATCTTGCTGCCATCACCGCTGAGCGTGTTTTCCACCTGCAGGTTCAGCTTGGGATTCACTTTAGCCATTACTTCATTGAAGTTATCGCGGTCGACCTGTACAAATTTACGCTCTTTCAGTGCTTTACGGTTTTCAGCATTATCACCGGAATAGTCACCCATCACGCCTGTTACAAATGGCAGCTCTTTTTTAACTTCAGCGCCGTTGGTCTCAACGTCATAAGTTATATGCACACGAGGTTTGCGGACACGTTTTAACTTATTGTGAATACTTTCGGACATACTCAACTCCTTTTAAGGTCACAACGGTCTTACCCCGTCGTCTGATCGGTTAAAATTTACCAGCCCATCCCTGAACTTTTTTCAGGCTGAGGAGCTGCAGGCGCAGGCTCTGCTCTGGTTTCTTGCGAATCGGTTTCTGTCTGAGGTTCTGCAGCCGTGGCAGTCACGGGTGGCGCAACATAAGAGGCTGTATCAGAACCATCCAGCTTAACGCCGGTATACTGGGAAAACAGGCTGCGTGCCGAACCATCCGGAATCAGTTCCATCATCAGCTCTGCCACCGTCATACGCCCCCAGGCAATCAGGCGTTCAAGGCCGGGAGCCAATGGGGTGTGTGGTTCATACTGACGGAAATATCTGGCTGCACTTTCCATAGCTTTCAGCGCATCTTCGCGGCTGGCGATCGGGCCGTTACGTACTCCGCCGGACAGCTGAATGACCTGCCCGGTCTGTACATGACCATTATCTGCCACACCCGCCTCCGCACTTTCTGCGGCAGCCGAGGCTTCCGCCGCCGCTGCCGCAGCGTCTGCCTCTTCAATTTTTTCTTTATAAACGAAACGGACCGTACGTGTTAATTCATCCAGCAACTCAGAGATTTTTGAACTCGGGGGCGCATCCGCACCACACAGCTCACGCAGTTTTGCACTGGTATCTTTAAAAACTGACGAGCACTCTTCAAGGGTGGTGACATAATTACGGCAGCTGTCTGCACTCATTGCAGCGATGGTGTTATTGAACTGGTTCAGATTGTAACCGAGTGAAGCAACGCGTTCTGCTTTCTTGTCTTCATCTTCGATACGCTCAGCGTCGCGGGCCTGCAGGTACTGCCAGTAGGTAAATTCCCCCTGATCACCTTCTTCGGTAATAGCCACATTACGCAGGGGAGCCAGCAGCGTCCCTTCACCACCGTCACCGTTAAGGCCGGTCAGCGGCGCCACACGGGTTTCAATACCATCTTCATCCGGTTCAGGAAAAAGGCCATCCCAGTGATCATTCACCAATTTCTGGATAATAAGGAAGCCGTCACGCAAACCGGCCAGCCCCTGCATACGCACAAGGCTTTCCATATACCAGGTGGCAACTTCAAGGTCTTTGGATGTGGAAGTCAGAATTTTGTCAGCAACGTCTGACACGGTCTGCCAGGAAGAATAACTTTCGCCGGAGTCTTCATCACCGAACATAGCGGAACGTTCGGCCGCACGCGCCGCATTACGCGCATCTTTAATGGTGTAATAGTCTGAAGTCGGCGAGCGGTCAGCGCGGATATCCGTTCCCTGTGGGGCATCATCACTTACCGGTGATACCAGTCGATCAATATCAACAACATGGCTAAATGACATTATGCTGCATCCCTTCATAGTCGATCATTTTCCAAGGCGCACAAGCTTACACCCCTGAAAAAAAATTTAACAGTCTGTAAAAATGGTCTCAGTGTGTCGCTACCCAAATTTATCAGTTTGCAGGTCTAATACTTTTCTGTTAATAAAACCGGCCACTGATCATCGCTGAATATTCACCTGGTTCCGGCAAACCTTTTCGTAACAAAGTATGAGAATCGGAGTGATCAGTTTTCTGACAAAACCAGACGCCCATAGCGCCGGCGAATTCCGACGATGTTCTGGCAAGTTCAATAAATTGCGATGCCATATTTTCACCACTCAGAATCATGCTGCCATTGGCAATCATACTTACCGATGGTTTATTTATTACGCCATATTTCTGCATTGATGAACTTTCTGTCTCATCCATAAGAACCAGAACCTGATCAGCACTCAACTGCTCCTGCAGCGCAGATATTGCGATATCCTCCATTGCAGAAAACCAGCCATCGGCCACGGCGATAAAATCAAGGAAGTCCGTTCCGCGCTCCAGCGGGCGCACCAGTGTCAGCGGGAAATAGCGCCCGACACTGTCAACACTGGGCACCAGAATGCCGGCCCAGCCCGAATCATCGATTACGCCGGGCCTGAGCGCAAAGCGCCATATAGCGCCGGTCAGAAACAGATCCAGCCAGTCATCAGCCAGTAATTCCTGGCTACCGGCAACAGAGCACTGCAGCCATTCATCCCATACCGAGATAAAACTCTGTGGCAGACGCCGGCTGATAAAGTCACCGTGCGCGGGCAGTTTTCCGAACAGGCCTGTTTTATTCATCCATCTCCCCAATCAAAGCACTTCGGTACAGCGGTAATTTCGCAGCAGGCCAAGATCAAATGCATTGATATTGGTGGCTGAGGTCACGCGGAAAATGGCATTAAATCCGTCTTTCTCAAACGTTAAATCACGACTGGCAGAGCTTGCTGTCGCAGAAATTCCAGAATCATCCAGCAGGCGGATAAAGGACCAGCCACCGTCATACTGCTCAGAATTTACATTTTCATTAAGGTCTTCAAAAATCAGCCGTGCACGACTGTCCTCTCCTGCGGTCCAGACCATGCTGTTGGCAATCCTCGGACCATGCGAATAAGTTATACGGGATGAGCCGACTTCCAGAGTAAACAGACGTACCGACGAGCTGAGCCGCATCGGTTCGGCCCGGAAAGCAACGGCGGCACTTTCACCTTTGGCAAAATAAGCACGACGGATGTTATCAGCACGACGGAACTGGATCAGGGTATCGGCACTCAGGCCCAGCGATACACCGCCATAGCTCTTGGGTTTCCAGCGGAAGGTGTCCACAAATGGCGCAATATATTCATTAACAAATGCCTGCTGTATGCCGCCGGGTTTGAAGAAGTCATTAAACGCCGTCACCGATGCCTCTGTCTGACGTCCACGCGATAACGGATAGCGGTCATACAGGTTGTTACGGTAATTATCGTAAACCTGATAACGCCATACGGTATCCACATGCACCTTGGCCTTACGCATCAGCGCCACCCAGGAGCCATCCGCCAGATCATTGAGCCATCCCTTTGCCTGATCCTGAGCGGTTGTCGCCATATTTTTCAGCTGTTGCAGTGGCGCAGCGTTACTGCCCATAAAACTCGCTTTGGCAACTTCAAAGGCTGCACCATTGGCATCCGGCGCATTATTGATCTGCGCCAGATATTCTCCCAGCTGCTTAATCCCCCCCAGATAGCCATGCAACTTGCTTGGCATATTGTTTTCTGATTTGACCAGACGGTGTACATCGCGGAAGGTTTCATCCACCAGCGTCGGTTTCCGTACCGTGTTGGCTGCTTTTTCCAGAGCACCGCTGGCCCTGGAAATCTTGCCGGCTTTGGCAGGTATATTGACGTCAACTTCCGGTGTCAGCAGCGTATTTTCAGCCACCAGACCGGCAACATGCAGCAGCGGTGATGACACAGGGTCTGACAGCTGCAGCGACAGATTAACCGCCTGATCGACAGAGCGTACCGGCGTCAGACTGAAACGGCGGAAGAAAGTCTGCCAGCGCTGTGCATAATCAGTCAGGTACAGTTTTTCCACTTCCCCGCTCAGTTTCTCCAGATCAGCGCGGGTGTAATCCGCACCGGTCGCATCGTCACCATAAATCCAGCGGTCTTCGGCGATGCGTTTCATCATGTCTGACCCCGGACCATAGTCGGCGTTGTCATAACCGGCTTTGGTGTACAGGAACGGCATACGGAACACAGGATCATTTTCACTGATGCCGAAAACACGCTGAGTATCTCCACCAATTTCACGGTACAGATCCACCAGCTGCGCGTTGTTGTCCATTTTCTGCAGTTGCATATACAGGCGCTGGGCAACGGTAATACGTTTCAGCTGATGACGTGCACGGAAAACAACAGCGTCATCCGCACGCTGGTCTTCAGCAAATCCGCTCTGAATCAGGTTGTCCAGATTAAGCAGCAGTCGTTGCTGCTCTGATGCCTGGCCAGGGAAAAGATCTTCCCAGCGGGTCTGGGCATAACTGCGGATTTCCTGATAATCGCGGTGCGTGGCATCAAACATCATTAAATAGGCTTTAAAAACCGGCAGTAATGCACCGTCATCAGCATTCAGGGTCTGCAGATGACGCTCAAGCATCCGCGCCAGCGCCGGCTGCAGTATTTCCTGCAACTGATTGCGGTAAAGGGTATCAGCAGCCTCATCCACCCGGCCATCATAGAGGCCAAGGTTGTTGATAAAAGGATGCTCTTCCTGATCGTAGACGGTCGCTGCCTGACGCAGCGGTTCAATAACCTTAAGCACGTCCGCCATGTCTGCCCGCTCAGCGTCATACTGACCGAGCTGTTGACGGTGCTCTGCGTACAGTGCATCAACTTCCGACATATAGGATTTGTTCTGGCTCAGCCCGGCAGCCCACAGTGTCACACTGCCGACAAACAATGCAGCCAGCGCCGCCTGTGCACCGCGGCGCAGCCACAACAGAATATTTTCCGTCTTGCGGTTAACCCCCACCAGTTCAGACTCCGGAAATACCACATCCCGGAACAGACGGGTAATGAAGAAACTCTTACCACTGTTATGCTGCTGCTTGGCCATACTGCGCTCAAGGCCGAAGTTAGCACTGACCTGCGCCATCATGCGGTCAATCGGACTGCCTTCCTGAGTCGCACTGGTAAAATAGACGCCGCGCAGCATCGGCACGGCACCGTATTTATTCGGCGCAAACGTCTGTTCAAGAAATTCATCCAGCACCGACGTCAGACTTTCAATGTGCGCCGGGAACCCCTGTATCAGGGCGCGTTTATCGGTATTGCGCTCCTGATGTACGCGCCACAGCAAACGCTCATTCAGACGGTGAATCAGCTGTGACAGTTCGCTGCGGAAGCTGCTGATATCCGCACCGCTGTCTTCGCTGGCCTCCTGGGGAAAACTCACCCCCCATACCTGTTCGCGTTCCGCCTGCGACAGGTTGGCGAAAAACTCGCTGAAGCCGGCAACCAGGTCACATTTGGTAAAGGTCAGATAAACCGGAAAACGGACGCCCAGCTCTTCCTGCAACTCATTGATGCGCGAGCGGATGGTTTTTGCCTGCTGCAGCCGCTGCTCCCGGGTCTGCACCATCAGATCCTGCAGGCTGATGGCGACCAGAGCACCATTAATAGGCCGCCGACGACGGTATTTTTTCAGCAGTGCCAGAAAGGATTTCCAGGCATTATTATCCACCACCCGGTGACTGTCCTGCGTGGTGTAACGACCAGCGGTATCGATCAGCACGGCTTCATTGGTAAACCACCAGTCGCAGTTACGGGTACCGCCAATGCCCCCCAACGCCTGCTTACCATGCGTTTCTGCCAGCGGAAATTCCAGCCCCGAGTTCACCAGCGCGGTGGTTTTACCTGCGCCCGGCGGGCCGATAATGATGTACCAGGGCAGCTGATACAGACTGCGGCTGCCATACCGTGATTTGAAACGCGACTTTTTCAGAGTCAGCAGGGCTTCCTGGAAGCGTTTGGCGACCGCCATCTGCTCTTCCTGACTGAGCTCAGCATCCGGATCGGCAGCGTCTTCCTGTGATTCTTCAATACCGCCAATCAGCTCTTTATTCTGACGCCGCTCAACCAGCAGCTGACTGATATTCCAGCTCAGCCAGATCAGCCAGAACACGGCGATAATCATAATGCGCGCAGTGGCACTCAGGGTAACGTTATCAGCCCCGAATTTAATAAACCCGGCACCGAACCAGATCAGCAACGACAAGGCGGTCAGGCCGATTACTCCCAGGACCCACTTGTTTCCCAGAAATTCAATCAGTCGTTTCATGAATACTCCATTTTCAAAAAACAGCAGGTCGCTCCGGCCTGGCTGCCCGTATACCGGTAATTACTTCGTCTGATCAGTAGAAGCGTGTTGTCTCGTTATCCGTAACCGGAGTAGCCGGCGGTAACGGCGCGTCTTCCGGCGTGCTGATGCCACTGAGAATATGTTCTGCAACCGGGTCGGTTTCTTCATACAGCCACCAGCGGAAGCCGGAATAAGTCAGCACCAGCACCGCCAGTACAACACTGGCGATCACCCACATCGGAATATAATTTTTCATATACGCCTGAGGTTTGACGCTGCCTTCCCAGTGCGGTGAAAGATCACCCTCGCGTGATGGCCGGTGCTGCTCGATGGTGTTATACAGATTGTCGCGGATCTGTTCGATCTGCTCGTTTCCACGGGGCATCACCCGGTACTTACCCTGAAAGCCGAGACTGAGACAGAGATAGAACAGCTCCAGAATATCGAGATGGGTTCCCGGTGTTTCCAGCAGCCGCTGCAGAATCAGAAAGCTTTTTTCACCGCCGGAGGTTTCCTGATGAAACAGGCTGAGCAGAGAATGCTGACTCCAGCCACTGCCGGCTCCCCACGGGGTATTCAGTACCACTTCATCGATCACCGAACACAGCAGATAGCGGGCAGCAATCACACTGTCTGATTCAATACCGCGGTTGCGGGCATTGCGCTCGAAGGTTTTGATTTCCTCGGTCAGGCGGCGGTGCAGATCCGGCGGATTGTCATGCTGCATGGTGCTACGCAGCTTATGCACCAGCGTCAGCAGTGTGGCAGCCGAATTCACCAGCGGGTTAAGGCCGTTTTTCATTTCGATGACTTCACTGACGGCCACCGCCGGACCGGGCGCGGGCGGAGGTGCCGATCCACCACGCCGGGCTGCCCCAGGTGTCGGTATCATCACGGTGCGGTCAGTCGCGCCCGGCATGGGTCTGTCCTGATTACCACTCATCTGCTCAGCTCCTGATCGCCCAAAGTTCCATAATCAGCCCCGGATATTCCGCCCCCAGATGAACCGCGAAACCACCGGACTGCTGCATTGCCTGCCAGAGCTTGCCGGTCGACTCAATTTCAAAGTAAGTAAAGCCGGCGTGATACGGTATCTGCCGCGGTGCGACCGGTAACGGCCGGGTACGCAGACCCGGCAGCTGAGTACTGATCAGTTCACGGATGGTTTCCACTGGCGCCACTTTCACCTGTGACGGGAAACGGCTGCGCAATACTTCGGAAGGCAGATCGGCTTTCACCGCAATAACAAAGGTTGCCGTACGCGTCAGGGACGGGTCAGTGATCGGTGCCACGTGGATACCGTATTTACGTTCCACCAGATCCAGCGAAACCGCCGACTGCTCCAGTACCATACTCAGAGACTGACGCAGCACAGAGAACAGGCCGGCATACGTCTGTTGCAGGTCCTGATGTTTATACGGTGGAATGTCCGGTGGACGTTTATTGCTGGCGGTAAAGGTCGACAACTCCCCGGCCAGCTGCAGCAGTTCGGTATACAGGGTTAACGGATGCAGAACACTGAGGGTACTCAGATGCTGAATCACAGGTTCAACCCGGTTAATCACCTGCAGCAGCATGTAATCCGCGACTTCCGCCGAGCCGGAGCGGCCTGAGTCGCTGAGACGGTGGCTCAGCGCCTCGCCACGCTGGTGCAGCAGACCTTTCACTTCTTCCAGGTAGGCTTTTATTTCTGCGCTGGCATGGCAGTCAATCAGCTGTGGGATATAGCCTTTGTCCAGCTTTACCGGGTTACCCGGCAGACGTTCGACAATACGGGCAATACCGATGCAGGCGTAACCACCAAGGTCCTCAGACTCCAGCTTGAAACAGGCCGACAGTTTACCGATCTGAATACGGGCCGACTCGCCGGATGATGAGGCCGTATTGCGTGCATCGTAGTTATAGGTTTTATACCGCGCCTGTGGAAACTCTTCTTCATCGCGTACAGATTCCTGTGCCCCCGGACGGCGCAGCGGTACGCACAGATAGACAACCTCATCGCGGGTATTTTCCGGAATTTCGAGAATTGCCGGCAGCTCTTCAGCTTCGGGAGCCAGAATCGGGGTACCGTCAGGAAAGATACCGCGTACAGAAGATACGGAAACTTTTCCCAGTGACAGAGCTTCAACATCGATCGTCAGTTCCTGAATACCCCAGTAATAACTGCCGATAGCACCCGTGCGCGCATCCACCAGGCGTTCAACAAAACGGTCCTGTTGCTGGAAGTGCTGTGGCCGGAGAAACATCCCTTCCGACCAGATTACCTTATTCTGTGAAGACATCTGTCATCCTGTGAAATCCCGTGTCTGCGCGCTGCGCAGACAGATTTAAATCCTTTAAAGCGAAGCACCGGAGCAGCGGCTGACCCGGTTCTAGCGTATCTTCTCTTTCTTGAATGCCTGAAAACCCGGGGACCGACTTTCTTCTTCTGCATCAGGCTGAGGCTCTGTAATGGAGATACCATTAACAGAAATGGCGAAGCTGTTCTTATTATGCTCAAGCACCGGCAATACGATAATGGCATCAGCATCGCGGTATTGGCTGAATTCAGCCATCACTCCGAGGTACTTTACCTCCGGAGTCAGTTTAATAATTTCCTGACGGGATTCACCCGGAGTAATTTCCTTGAGTACCACCGAGCCGATCAGATCCTTACCCAGCCGTGCCGCAGCGCTTTCATACAGACCAAGGAAATCCTGACGGCGGAACTGACGATCATCTGCCAGTTTGAAAACATGCAGCACCACCGGTGAAGGGCGGCCATCAAAATCCGGATTGATATCTGCGGCTGCTGAAATTTCAAGTACCGCGGTGGTATTCAGATCAAGTGCTTTTTTAACTGACTGGCAGCCACTCAGCAGGATTGCAGGCAGGACAAAAAACAAACCAAACCATGTTCTGAACTTCATTCTACTTCCCTATAAAATGTCAGGTTGCGGCGAATATTTACCCGATCTTTACTGACCCTGATTCAGAGCCCTGGCGTTTTTCAGTTCACTCAGCTGCCGTTCATAATGGCGCGCAAACTCTTCACCGAACAACTTGTTGTATGTGGTTTCATAATCCCGTTTCAGGGTGTCGTAATACTGCTCAAAGGCTACCCATTGCTTCGCTTCCCGGTTACCCAGCAGCGAATCTTTCGCGTTTATATAGCGCTTAAGATTTTCAGGGTCAAAGTGTCTCAGCATTGATTCGTACGCTGCGTTCATTCCTTTCAGTACAGCGACCTGATGATCCGACAGGTCATCAAAACTGTCCTGAATTGCCTGAGACGGACGCATGAATGCCGAACGATCCCCGGCAAACATAACCTTCAGTGCATCGGCGGCACTGGCCGAGAATTTCAGCGGGTTGTTATCCACCGTCTGAATCATGGTGTGCTGCACCCGCAATTCGTTTTTAATCGCCGTACGCGCCCGTAAAAGATCAATCAGCCGGGTGACAGTTTCATTAATCATGCTCGACATTTCCGGCAACAGAGAACGCAGCTGCTCAGAACGGATGTTATCCACCCCCAGTAAGGTTGCCAGCTGCTGCAATTCATCTGCACCAAAGTGAGCACCAGCCACCTGCGGTTTGACTGCGTCAGCGGCTGACGATTCTGGCGCAGAAGGTGGTGGCGTTTCTGCGCGGGGTGTCTCATTCCAGGCAGATTGCCGGAAAAAATCCTCAGACGCTTCCGCCTGAGGAGCAGGGTCTGCAGCCACAGGCGGCGCTGTCTGCGGCACTTCGCGACGCGCCTCCCGCGGCGGGGCGGACGCCAGACCAAACAGACTGTCGATATCACCACTCCCTGCCGGGCTGCCGGCCTGTGAAGCGGCAAAAGGATTATCCTGTGCCGGCGGCGGAGGGGGCGTTGACGGCGTGGGTTCCGGAGGTACAAAGGGTTTCTGCTCCGTTACCCGCATCTGATGCTGATCGGCCGGAGCATGATCAGCCACACTGCCACTTTTCCACCAGTCGTCATCATCCCAGCCAGGAGTCTGTGCTGCCGGAGTGGAAAAAGATGAAGCCTGCGGGGTGCGGTCAAATGCGGCAAGCGGATCAAGGTTTTCCGCACCACTGATCACAGATGACGCCGGCCCCTGTGACGCAGCCCAGGGATCAGAAATATGCTCTGCATGGCGTTCATTCTGTGACGCCGTTCCCCAGTCATCATCAAATACCGGTGCCCGTGCAGCCTGCGGGTCAAGCCAGGAATCCAGCTCTTTCGCTTCCGACGCAGCCTGCTGACGTGCAGCAGTCGCATGATTAAATGTGGTTTTATCACCATCAAGAAAATCGACCGAACCCAACCCGGCAGCCGGAGGCGCCTCTGCCGGTGGTGCTTTAAGGCTCGCCTTCAGTTGATATTCACCGCAATTCAGAATATCGCCTGATACTAATTCATGAGAATTACCGATACCCAGCGGCGACTGACTGTCATTGATGAATGTGCCATTGGTGCTGTGGTCGACAATAAAAAATTTTCCAGCGGAAAACTGAACTTCGACATGGCGCGATGAAACAATGCGTTCAGCATCAGGCAAAACCCAGTCATTAGAATCAGAGCGGCCAATAGCACCACCTTTTTCTTTAAAGACCTTGGTATGGTTGAGCATATTGGCATGTGATGGACACCCAACCACTGTCAGAACCAAATCCATTTATCCACCATCAGATTCCATAAGAGATAACAACAGAACGCTTTTGCGGGGCATTAAAGAGGTGCTCTCAACAAGACATGCGTCCGCCTTCCGTCTTGAGCCGCAAGAGCATCTCCTATAGTATCGGCGCGTTCTCGCGAGTTCAAGCAACCAGGAAACGGCCGAAAGGAATTCACGGTCAGGACGGGGATGCATAATTGTGATTGCCAAAGATTTAACAGGCGCATTATGACCACGAACAAGGATGATAAAACCCGGATCGTACCGACAGGAAAAAATCCTGTAAAAGACGGTAATAAATCAGGGCAGGAAAATACACCGGACGGTAAAAAAACCGCTGAGGATGCAACGGTTTTTGCTGGCAACAGACACACCTCCGGCAAACAGGAAGAAAATCCGGACCTGACCGTTGTCCGCCTTCATTCGCAGACGCTTTCTTCTGGGCAAAAAACGACACATTCCCCTGAAAAACCCGATTCTGTCTCAGCCGGTTCTGCCTCATCGGAAAACCGCCGTGTTATTAAAGGGCGCTTTGAGCTGGTCTCCATGCTCGGTGCCGGTGGTATGGGGGCTGTGTATAAAGCATTAGACCGGCGTAAAGTTGAGGCCAGCGATTCCGACCCTTATGTGGCAGTAAAACTGCTGAATGATGACTTCCGTCAACATCCTGATGCTTTTATTTCCCTGCAGCGTGAATCCCGCAAGTCACAGACACTGGCACACCCGAACATCGTAACCGTATACGACTTCGACCGTGACCGTGACACGGTATTTATGACCATGGAATTTCTCGAAGGCTCACCGCTTGATGAGCTGTTGCGGAAATTCCCTCATGGACTGGAGCCGGAAAAAGCAGCCTCAATTCTGCAGGACATCTCCAATGCGCTTATCTACGCGCATTCACACAACATCATCCACTCTGACTTCAAGCCCGGTAACATTTACGTCACCAAAGCCAAGGGTGCCAAAGTATTTGACTTCGGCATTGCACGCGCGGTTTCAGGGGGCAGCACTGCCAACAGTGCCGGCGAAAAAACCATTTTTGATGCCGGCACCCTTGGCGCCCTTACACCGGCCTACGCCAGTAAAGAAATGCTGGACGGTAAGGAACCATCAGAATCAGATGATGTTTACGCCCTTGGCTGCGTCGCCTATGAACTCTACAGCGGCAACCACCCGTTTAATAAAACCCCCGCTGATGAAGCTTTCCGTAAGAAATTAAAACCGAAAAAGCTCAGACATCTCAGCCGCCGCCAGTGGAATGCACTCGCCGGGGCCTTGGAACTGACCCGTGAAACCCGTATCGCTACGGTAGCAGAATTTTATGAAAGCTTTTTCGGTAAGCCACGCGTTCTGCTCTGGGCACTGGCCGCCAGTATTATCGCCTTTGCCGTTGTCGGTGGTGTTTATCTGAAGAATTACAGTGAACAGGCTGAGGCGCAGGAAAAACTCAAGGTTCAGTTACAGGAAGAACTGGCACAGAAACTTGAACACTCTGCGATCAAAAATCAGAAACAAGTATTAGAACGTTTAATCCAGATCGCAGCCCTGACGCCCAAATGGGACCGCGAACTGCGTAACGAGCTGGCCACCTATAACCAGCTGGTACCCGACGACGGCAATATGAGTACGGAGATCGCCCACCGGGTAGCAACGGCTTATATTAATGAAGCCAGACAGCGCCTGGAAAACGACGATCTGGGTAATATCCTGCCCCTGCTGCAATACGCATCACGCTGGAATGCACCGGAAGAACAGGTGGCGCTGCTGACCAATCAGGTCACTACCCGTCAGGAAGCCGAGCGTCTGCGCGAAGAAAATGCCCGTCTCGCAGAAGCCCGGGAAGAAGCGGAACGCATGCGCGTTGAGCAGGAACGGCGCGAAGCCGAACTGGAAAAAGCCCGTCAGCAACAGATCGCCCAGGAAGCCGACCGGCTGGAAAGTGCGCTGCGCTGCCCGAATGAAATCGACGTCGCCGGCCGTGTTGCCGACCACCTGCACCTGCTGGAGACTCTGGCACCCGAACGCTCGGCAGAGCTGCGCAGTGTGGTTGCGGCTTCCCTGGTTCAGTGTTTCGACAAGCTGTCGAAAGTCAGCCCCTACTCCGCTGCCAACATGCTGAAAGAATCGCGCACCCTGCTGCCCGCTCAGTCCGTGCTCGATTCACTGCAGGTCGACTACTGCCGTCATATTGAACCGGGCACCGGCGCCAAAGGGCGGCGTTATACCTGTGCGGACCCGCTGCCAAACGATGCCAAAGGGCCGGTCATGGTGGTTGTCCCTTCACCTCAGGAAGGCAAACCGGTCGCCATCAGCCAGTATGAAATCACCTATGACGACATTGCCGACTACTGCACCGTAACCGCTAAATGCGATGCCAGCGTGTACCGCAACAATCTGCTGCCGGTCAGCAACGTTGATATCGATTTTGCGGAAAACTTTGCCGGCTGGCTCAGTACCGTCACCGGTCAGGTCTATCGCCTGCCCCATTATGACGAATGGCTGCTGGCGGCAACGGCGGACGGCACACCGGAATCACCCGACCGTAACTGCTTCCTCAAGTACGGTGCCATTGAGAAAGGCACCGAATTGCTGAAAACCACCAACGGCAAGCCCAACTCGTATGGCCTGGTCAGCCAGGTCGGTAATGTTCAGGAATGGGCTTTCCGCGGCAGCCAGCTGGTTGCTGCCGGCGGCTCACGCAAAACCCCCATGAGTGAATGCCGTTACACCACAGTAGAAGCCCACGACGGAGGCCCGGACGATGTCACCGGCTTCCGCTTGGTACGGGAACTGGTGCGCTGAGCACCCTTATCAACGGACGAGGCTGAAGTATCCATGGCTGGTTATGAAATTGAAGACGCACAGGGCAACCGCTACCGCATCAGCAAAGGCGCCGGGCCGGATTACCCGCACCCGGAAAATATCGGTGCCGGCAGCTCCCTGATCGCCTCCGGCCTGCTGCAGGGCATGCCCTTTGAATCGCTGGTCGCTGCCAACGACTATTTCTGGTTCGATACCCTGTGCAGAATTCCTGACTGCCCCGGCAACCCCGCCGATGCGCTGGCCAACGCCATTGCCTCATCGCACCTCACCATTGAAAAAGTCGGTACCGCCCTCGCCGTCGACGACGAAGAACCCGATCCCCGCGCCGGACTGCGGGTAAAAATTCAGCAGGCGCTGACCCAGATCATCGCCGGCGAACGTGCCGAAGCTGCCATGTACCAGCGGCAGATGGATCAGGAAAACATCCTGACCAAAGGTCTGATCTACACCGGCTCCTTTATGGAAGGTATCGGCAGCTCCGCCTGGGGTGCCGTCGTCTGGGCCAAAGAGGTCAGCGACCTGATCAACCCCGTCGTCATTATCAGCAACCACGCCAAAGCCGTGCAGGCCGGCTGGGAATCCGAAGACTTCTACGCCACTTACTCCAGTAACGTGGCCATGGCGCAGAAACGGGAACTGGTGGAAGCCCTCGGCTTCGACCCCACCAGCATCACCGAACAGCAGATAGACGAAGCCATTGCCATGACCAATCTGGTACTGGACGATCCGTCTCTGCGCGATATGCTGTACCGCTTCGTCAAAGATTATGTTGAGGCCCAACACGCCGTCGAAATCACCAATGTGGCCGGCTCCGGTGCGTTTGAAATTATCCTCACCATTGTGCTGGCGGCGGTGACCGGTGGTGCCGGTGTGATCGCGGCGGTAGGCAGTAAAACGGCACTGATCCGTAAGTTTCAGAAGGTTGGCGACCTGCTCAGCGAGTTCGCCAAAGCCACCCGTCGGCTGAAACTTAAGGCGCGCGAGCGGAAGGCGAAATCCAGGCCGGCGGATTTTAAAGATCTGGAAAGCACAGAGACAAACGTTAAGAAAACTGATGCAAGGGGGGCTGAAGATGGTGAACCATCATCGAATCGTTCAACCGGCCCAGGATCTGAAGAGCATAGGGCTCAGAGATGGAAAGAATATAAAGAACGAGGCGGCACATGGAGTAAAGACCGTTGGGACAAGCAATATGACATAAATATGCAGCAAGCTAATAAAGCGCATAAAGCCGTGGATGAATATAGTGCCCGACACGGATTATCAGAAGAAGCCGGCTGGGGAAGAGAGGTTACGATTTCTGATAATTCCGGAACATCCAGACGTCTAGACATTGCAAATCCGGATCTTTCAGAAGCAGTGGAACATAAGACAGGAAAACAATACCTATCTAAAGAAATCTTGTCTGAAGCCGAGAGGGATTCTAAGCTAATGAAGAATACCGACTGGGAGATACACTGGCATTTTGATGACTATGCATCCAAACCATTAAAAGCTAAACTAGCTGAGTTAGAGATCCCGTATACAGTTGGAAAATGATATGTATGATTTTCAATCATTTCAAGAATTCAAGTCTTGGGAAAGCAAGATACCAGAAAAAATCAACCACCTTAAAACCAGGTTAGAAGATTCAATAGATTTCAACAAACCCAAACTAGAAGTCGTTAAAGACTTATCTGACTGGATACTGAACAACTATGAAACAGTCGAAATGATGAAATCTTCACCCGACATCTGGGATGAAATATCTTGTTATATCGGTGAGTTATACAGAACCGGTATCAATGGTAAATGGGACATTAAATTAAACCCTGAAGACTCCAGCGATGTCTATTACAAAATACCTGTAGTATGTAATACACCTCCAGCCATATGCCCTTCATTCACAATTACAACACTAATCCATAGAAAAAAGCCTCTATTCATTGTAGATTCTATAAAAAAACAGATAAAAAGATTTGATAACCTACAAATAATGGAGTAATAGTCATGTCCTATCAAGCCTTCATCTACACAAAAGAAAAGTATAATATCGATACAGGAAAAGTTATTGATACATTAAAAAACTTCAAATGCGATGTAAACAACCAAACCATAAATATCCATGTGGGAGAATATCGCTTCAGCATTACCATCAATGATAATCCAGAAGTGAACTCAGAATCCTTAGAGCTTATACACCAGAATAAACTTCCAAAAGATATTCAAACCAATATTCGCCTTGAACTTTCAGGTGATGAGGATATCAATATGGATTATTTCAATGATTACATATTTATAACCACAACCCTTACTGATAAAGGATACATTGTTTATGATTTAGCAGGGGAGGAAGTAATGAGCGGCAGTTAAAATACAGCATAATACTCTTACTTGGCTGACCCATTTCACATTAAAGATTTAACTCACAGCTAGTTCATTAATCTACAGCACGGAGCTATTTGCTCAAATATGAACTTATCCCAGCTAGCTTTGCACTCCTTTACAGCGTAAATCCTTATTGTACGTCACTAAGACCAGTAAAATTTTAATCTATCGTTATTACAGTAAATGTGACCGGTGCTACACGAAACAGAACAAGCTATAATCACCTATAAAGAGTTCTTATGCTGGGATGAGTTGTTTGCAAAGTACGAATATCAAACAAATTAACCAACGTCCGATCACACCTCCCGCCGCTTCAGTACTGAGGCACCGGCATCCGCCGGCAGGCGCAGCACGTCCACAAAGGCTACCAGAGCCAGCACACTGATCAGAATAAAGGCCAGGCTGAAGTCTTCCGCGCCCGGCATAGCGCCGTTACTTCCCCGCAGCCATTCCGCCACCGCCAGCATCAGCGCTCCGATGGCAATCCCCATACCACTGTTCAGCCGCTGAGCCACCCCAAACAGGGTGTTGGCATCGTTCATATGGCGTTTTTCAACGTCGGCAAAGCCCATGGTGTAAAACGCAGTGAACTGCATTGAGCGCGCCATACCGGTAGCAAACAGCACCGCACCGATCACCACAGACGGTGTGCTGCTGTCCAGCAAGGCGTAAGCAATAAAGGACGCGGCCACCAGCAGACTGTTCACCAGCAGCACCCGACGGAAGCCGAAGTGATTCATAATCCAGGTGGTTGCCGGTTTGATGGTCAGGTTGCCGGCAAACAGCCACAGCAGCAGGCCACCGGATTCTGCCGGGGTATATCCGAATCCGAGCTGAAACGTCAGCGGCAACAGGAAGGGGGCTGAACTGAGTGCGATACGGGACAATGAGCCGCCACCGACCGCGACGGCAAAGGTACGCACACGCAGAATATCCAGCCGGAACAGCGGCCGTGTCGCACGCTGCAGATACCAGACGCACGTCAGCAGCAGCACAATCCCCGTCACCACCGCCGCCAGAGCCAGCAGCAACAGGCCTTCACCATGGCTGGCGGTTTCCACCCCCACCATCAGCAGACCGATGCCGGCGCCACAAAGGATAAAACCGCGCATATCAAAATGCCCGGTATCGTAGCGGTGTGGGCGGATCAGAATCAGTGCTGCAGTCAGGGCAATAATCCCCACCGGCAGATTGAGCAGGAAGATCCAATGCCAGCTCCAGTTCATGGTTATCCAGCCGCCGATCACCGGCCCCAGAATCGGGCCGAACAAGGCCGGCCAGGTGAAAATCGCCACCGTCTTCACCAGCTGTTCTTTGGGCGTATCACGCATGACCACCAGCCGCCCGACCGGCACCATCATGGCCCCGCCGATGCCCTGCAGAATACGCGCCAGCGTAAAGGTCAGCAGGCTGTCGCTGGCAGCACACAGCAGCGACGCCAGTACGAACACACTGATCGCTGCGGCAAAGACCCGCCGCGGACCAAAGCGGTCTGCCACCCAGCCACTGAGCGGAATAAAGATGGTCAGCGCCACCAGATAGGCCGATACCCCGGCCGACAGCCGGGCTGCAGGCACACCAAAGTCCTGCGCCATGGTCGGCAGCGCGGTGGTAATGACCGTGGCGTCCAGTGTTTCCATAAAAAACACCACGGCCACCATCAGTGCCGTCGCCGTGCGGTGACGCAGGGGAGAAAGATTATTGTCAGATACGGAGGTCATTCATTGGTCCCGGAGAGCCGTGCCGGATGACGGTGCAGAAACCGTGCTGAAAACCGGCACTCACTGTCTTTATATGGTAGCTGACCGGCAGCAACAAAAGATGTTCAGCAGGAAACGGTTTGTTGCAAAGAGCATCAGCTCCCTGACAATTAGTGTCACAGCAACAACAGTCTGATGCAGCCGCCACGCTATGAGTGTCATAATCTCTGCTAGACTGATTTGTTGATGGGTTTATAACTTACTTCGCAGCATCTGAGCAGGGAGCATAAACCGCTATGGACAGTACCGAACGTCTGGCCGCACACGGCCTGCTCTGGCTTGAGCAACAGGCTCACAAAGACCGCTGGCACCTCAACCTCAGTGATATCTCGCGCCTGCTGGGCGGCGTTGACATGAACACGCTGCAAGACTGGCTGCAGCAGGCCCGCGATGAAGGAAAAATCAGCCTGCCACAGGAAATCCGCGAATGTCTGGCAGCGCTGTTGAAAATCGATTGCCTGCTCGCCGTCTCCTCACCTCCCGGCTATCGCTATCAGGCGTTCAATCTGCCGACCACCGACCGCTCATTGTTTAACGGCTCATCCATCCGCAGTTATCTCACCGGCTGCCAGAGTGTGGATGCGGTGCACCATGTACACCGCTATCTGCGCCATTGCCGCTGAACTGAGGGGCCGTTATTGGATGTACCAGCCCCAGCTTCCGTCTTTATCGAATGACGTGATCTGTTTGACCTCGAAGTAGTTCTCCAGCCCCCAGCGCCCGAGTTCACGGCCGATACCGGATTTCTTGTAGCCGCCCCACGGCGCCTGCGTAAAGGTTGGCTGCGAACAGTTCACCCAGATAATGCCGGAGCGCAGCGCTCTGGCTACCCGGTCACAGCGCGCCAGATCATCCGACATCACCGCCCCGCCAAGGCCGAATTCGCTGTCGTTGGCCAGCCGCACCGCTTCTTCTTCGCTGCTGAATTTATTCACACACACCACCGGACCAAAGATCTCTTCCTTCCAGATGGTAGCGTCCGTCGGCACATCGGCAAAAATGGTTGGCTCAAGGAAATAACCGCTCTCCATACCCGCCGGACGTTCGCCACCGAACACAGGTTCAATACCTTCCGCCGCCGCACCTTCAATAAAGCCCAGCACTTTGCGGTACTGACCTTCAGACACCAGTGGACCAAGCAGCACGCCGTCATCCAGACCGTTACCGATGGTGATTTTCTCTGCCTCAATACACAGGCGTACCACCAGCAACTCAAAAATTTCTTCGTGTACCAGCACCCGTGACGTTGCTGAGCACACCTGGCCCTGATTCCAGAATATACCGAACATAATCCATTCAACGGCTTTCTCGATATCGCAGTCATCGAAAATAATAAACGGCGATTTACCGCCCAGCTCCAGACTCACCGTACGCACATCCTTCGCCGCCGCCTGCATAATGCGGCTGCCGGTCGGGACCGAACCGGTGAACGCCACTTTATCCACCAGCGGATGCTCAGACAGCGGCGCACCGGCGTCGGGGCCATAACCGGTCAGCAGATTGAATACCCCGTCAGGAACACCAGCCTGGTGAATGATTTTCGCCAGTTCAACACACGACAATGAACACAGCTCAGACGGCTTGAGCACAATACTGCAGCCGGCCGCCAGGGCCGGTGCCACTTTCCACACCGCCATCAGCAGAGGGAAATTCCACGGCACAATGGCAGCCACCACGCCCAGCGGATCACGCACAACTTTTGAATGAAAACGCGGCTCACCGACATCAATTTCTTCATCCGGCGCTGCCGCCATCTGTTCTGCCAGGCCGGCATAATAGGTAAAGCAGAATGCGGCATCTTCGATGTCCCAGCGCGCCTCCGGCAGCGGTTTGCCGTTATCCTTTACTTCCAGCTCAGCGATGGCATCAATATTGGCCATAATCAGCTCAGTCACTTTACGCAGTACCGCGCCACGCTCCTGTGCACTTTTATTGCGCCAGACACCGGAATCAAATGAACGGCGTGCCGCCTGTACCGCCAGATCAGCATCTTCAGCCGTCGCGGCAGCAATCTGAGCGAACACAGTTTCGTCAGCCGGATTGATCACATCAATCGTCTGTCCCTGCAGCGGATCAACAAATTCACCATTAATAAAAAGTTGTGTCGCCATGGTATTCCCTGTCAGTCAGTTAATATCCTGCACTGCCACGGCAGCTGCAGGCTTTTTCAGATGCAGCCAGCCATCCACAATCAGCAACAGGATGGCAGCCCAGATTGGTATGTAAGTCCACAGGTCGGCGGCGGTAAACGCCTCGCCCAGCACCAGTGAGACCAGAAAGATCAGCAGGGGTTCGACATAGCCGAGCATGCCAAACAGAGCGAAAGGCAGCTTTTTGCTGGCAGCGATATAAAACAGCAGAGATCCACCACTGATCAGCCCCAATCCCAGAATCATCAGCCACGCCTGTGCCCCGGAGGCAGAAAAATATTCCGGGTTCCAGTTCTGCTGGACAAGAATAAACAGCGCCGGAGGCAGCACCACAAGCTGCTCAAACATCAGGATCGACAGCGGCGTCGTGGCCAGTCTGGCTTTGGCAATAAAATACAGCGGCATGCCCAGTATGATCACCAGCGACACCCAGGAAAAACCGCCGCTGCGCAGCAGCTCCGCTGACACTCCGGAGGCCGCACAGGCCACCGCCAGCCCCTGCACCGGGCTGAGTTTCTCGCGGTACAGAACCCGCCCCGCGAGCACCATCACCAGCGGCATCAGGAAATAGCCCATCGCCACCTGCTGGCTGACACCATGCAGCGGTGCCCAGCCGAACAGCCCAAGCTGAAAGCCCATCATCAGACCGCCAAACACTGCCGCCGCCAGGCTGGCCGGTATGCGCCACAGCTCTTTCATCTCCCCGGCAAACAGGCTCCAGCCACGTTGCACACTGATCACCAACGCCACCACCAATACCGTCGCCAGCACCCGCCAGCTCCAGATGGCATACGCATCCATGGGCGGCAGCAGCGTGCTGTAGTAACTCAGCAAGCCGAATAACAGACAGGCCGATACCGCCAGAACGACCCCGCCAAACATAATGCTCTTCTCCTGCCGGCAGCGCCGGGCCGTCACCTGCCATTCAGGGTGTTTTTCACCATGAATAATAAAAAATTCACATCAGAAAATTCTAAAGAATAAGCCCCACAGAAACAGGCTGGCAGACGGATTGTCACCTGTGTCAGTAGCGCAAAAGAAAGACAGCGGATCCGCACAGTCTGACCCGCTGTCAGGCTCAGATCTTGCGGTGGGCCAGAGAGGCTGCGGTGACACACAGTATTTCAAACATCATGGTGGCACCGACCAGTGCGGTCACGCCGCTTGGATCGAATGGCGGTGAGACTTCCACCACATCACCACCAATAATGTTCAGATCCGCCAGTGAACGGACCATCTGCTGGGCTTCAACGGTGGTAAACCCACCGACTTCCGGTGTACCGGTACCGGGCGCGTAAGCCGGATCCAGGCCGTCAACGTCAAAAGTGACGTAAACCGGGCTGTCACCCACGACCCGGTGAATTTCATCAATGACGGCCGCCAGACCCATCTCATAAAACTCTTCGATATGAATCACCCGCATGCCACTGTCATAGCTGAATTTCCACAGATCGCGGTCGGTAATCCCGCCGCGGATACCGATCTGAATGGTTTTCCGGGGATCAATCAGGCCTTCTTCGGCCGCAATTTTAAAAGGTGATCCATGATGAAATTTAGAGCCCAGATAATCGTCGCCGGTATCGCAGTGCGCATCAAAATGCACCAGCGCCACCGGGCCATCTTTGGCAATCGCCCGCAGAATTGGCAGGGTAATGGAATGGTCCCCACCGGCCGACAGCGGAATTACTCCTGCCGTTTTCACCGGTTCAAAAAACGCCTGAATGGAATCGTGTGCCCCGGTCAGTTCAAACGGACTGTCCGGCACAGCATCACCGATATCACCGACACGCGCCAGTTCAAACGGGGCAATGCCTGTGCTCTGATTGATGGTACGCATCAGGCTGGACTGGTTGCGCACTTCACGCGGACCATGGCGTGCGCCGGTACGGTTGGTCACCCCTCCATCAAACGGCACACCGATCAGGGCAATATCAATACCACTCAGATCAGTGGTGTATGGGGTGCGCATAAAGGTGGGGATGCCGCTATAACGCGGCTGGGTTTTCGGATCGTTACTCATCGTGCTTCTCCGCATAACAGAGTGCTGTGTTGTCAGCGTGTTTGATAAGTGCTGCGACCGCAGCACTCAGAAAGAAGAAAGCATGGTCAGGGCATCACACTGCCGCCGTTAATGCCGAAACACTGACCGGTAATAAAACCGGCATCCGGTCCGGCGAGAAACACGGCCATAGCAGCGATATCCTGCGGCTGGCCAAAGCGGGCCAGCGGCGAATTCAGATCCTTCGCCAGTGCTTCTTCACTCATATATTCAATACTGGTCATATCGGTATCCACCGGCCCCGGGGCAATGGCATTCACCAGAATATCCGGTGCCAGCTCCCGCGCCAGTGTGCGGGTCAGACTGATCACGCCGCCTTTTGAGGCACAGTAAGACACCATATGCTCACGGCCGAGATAACCCAGGTCGGAAGCGATATTAATAATGCGGCCAGCGCCGGCCGGATGTTGCTGCATACGCCGGGCTGCTTCGCGGTTTACCAGAAAACAGCCACGTAAATTCACCGCCAGCACACGATCAAAATCTTCCGCACGGGTTTCGGTCAGAGGGGCTTCATGAATAATGCCGGCATTACTGATCACAATATCCGGTGTGCCGAGTACGGCTTCGACCTGATCGAAAAAAGCCACCACTGCCGCTTCCGACGCCACATCAATATCGGCTGCCAGTGCATCAGTTTGCTGCTGCAGTAAGTCCAGCGTTGCCGATGCCTGCAGGCCATCATCAAAATGACAGATAGCGACCTTCGCTCCCGCCCCGGCCAGCGCCAGTGCAATGGCACGGCCAATGCCCCGTGACGCCCCGGTAACGACTGCAGTTTTACCCGTTAATACCAGACTCATACCATCACCTCACCACGGTCAATATTGATCGCCTGACCGGTAATATTGGCCGCCGCATCGCTGGCGAGAAATAAATACAGACCGGCAATATCTGCCGGCACCATCAGACCACCAATCGCCTGTACCGAGCTGATTTCTGCTTCAATGTCAGCCTCAGTACGGCGGCTGCTCTGTGCCATGGCTTTCAGCGATGCCATCGCCTGTTCGGTTTTAATCCAGCCCGGACAGACCGCATTCACGCAGATATTGCGTGGGCCGAGTTCCTGCGCCCAGGTACGGGTCAGACCGATCATGGCATGCTTACTGGCCGCATACGCGGAGAACTCCGCCACCGATGTTTTGCCCCAGATGGAGGAGGTCAGAATCATTCTGCCGCCGTCTTTTAATTGGCTCACCAGCGCGCGGGTTACATTGTGTGTGCCACTGACATTCACCGCCAGAATCCGCTCAAAGGTATCGTCGGTGGCCGGGGTTGCGCCATCCAGAGGCGTCGGTTTTTCGAAACCGGCATTATTGATCAGCACATCCAGCTCACCGATATCAGCCAGTACCTTCTGTACGGCAGAGCGATCGGATATATCACACTGAAACGCCTGCACATTGCGCCCAAGGGAGGCCGCTGCACTCATGATCAGATCATTGTCAGCAAGAATCATCAGCTCAGCACCGGCAGCGGCAAAGGCTTCGGCAATACCGTAACCGATGCCACTGCTGGCCCCAGTGACCAGTACCCGCTTACCGCTGAAATCAAATGTTACTGTCATAGCTCACCGCCTCAGGCATCAGCGCCATAAAACTCTTTACGGATCGCCGCACTCATATCACGGCGGTACTGCTCAGCCATAATGGCACCCTTTTCCGCCGTGGCTGCGGCGGCCGACACCAGCGAACCTTCCGCCGGCACCCATTCACGCCGTGGCGGCCAGACGTCATAACAGGGCGCACCGGCCGGTTTATTATCCGGCAATAAATCATTGAGAACGGTGTCCGGATAGAAATGCTGCATTAATGAAGTTTCCAGCACCGCCGCATGTTCCAGCTCAATCCCCGGATAACCATCCGGGAAAATTGTATTCAGTGTGTCTTCGGTCAGAAATTCCCAGTGCTGCAGGCACATCACCCGCACGCCTTTATCACCGACTTCACGCATCGCCAGGTCAATGCCTTCATTGAGGAACCAGAGGTTTTCATAGTTGCCATCCAGCACACAGATCCGGCGTACACCATGACGCACCAGCTCGCGGATAATATCGCGTACCACCATGCTCAGAGTGTGACCATCAATGCCGGTGCTGCCCGGAAAAAACGGTCCACCACCGGAACGCGGCATGGATTTATAGCCGTAAGTCACCGGGGCTGCGACCAATCCGCCTACCTCTTCTGCCACATCCCGCGCAATCGCCATCGGCAGCATATAATCAACGCCCATCGGCAGATGGGGGCCGTGCTGTTCAACCGCACCGGTTGGAATAAAGACCACCGGATCGGATTGCAGCGCGGCTTCATATTCCGGCCAGGTCATTTCTGACATGACCACAGTGCGCATCGGTCTTTTATTCATCCCGGCTACCTTCCTCGCGCATCAGGCGCATAATTTTATGTTCCAGCTCGGCATAGCCGGGCAGTTTTACAATATGTTCTTTGTCCGCAATCCGTTGTCCGGCTTTGAATTCCGGAATAATCACTTCCTTTACCCGCCCGGGATGGGCAGACAGAAAAACGATTTTATCGGCCAGGAAAATGGCTTCTTCCAGATCGTGGGTCACAATCACCATGCTGGTGTTTTCTTCATTGGCAATCTGGATCATCAGCTCCTGCATGTGCCAGCGGGTTTCCGCATCCAGCGCCCCGAAGGGTTCATCCATCAGCAGAAGCTCCGGTCCATTAGCCAGAGTACGGGCAATGGCCACACGCTGGCGCATACCACCGGACAACTGTGTCGGGTAGGCATCAATAAATTTTTCCAGCCCGACCAGACGAATGAAATGTTCCGCTTTTTCTTTACGTTCACCGGCCGCCACACCATTGATTTTCATGCCGAACTCGACGTTCTTACGTACGGTCAGCCAGTCAAATGAAGTGTAAGCCTGAAACACCATACCGCGCTCACGGGCCGGGCCTGTCACCGCATGCTGCTGCAGCTGAATATCACCGGCTGTCGGTTCTTCCAGCCCGGCAATCATGCGCAGAATGGTGGATTTACCACAGCCGGACGGCCCCAGCAGCACGCACACGGAGTTGTCTTCCACGGTCAGGGAAACGTTATCCACCGCACGGATAGCCGAACCATCCGCCAGTGAAAAATCCTTACTGACATCCGTCAGGGTTAACAGAACATCCTGCATCAGCGTTTCTCCCGCAGATATGGGAACAGCCAACGGTGCAGCTGAGCAAATAACAGATCAAATAACAGACCGAGCGCACCAATCACCAGAATACCGGCCAGAATTTCATCGGTATTCAGGAAACGGCGGGCACGCATCATCATGGCGCCGATACCGGTGGTGGACGCCACAATCTCGGCAATCACCAGATAGGTCCAGGCCATGGCCAGCATCTGCCGCATGGCAACCATCGCGTCCGGTAACACCGCCGGCAACACCACATTGAATAAGGTGATGCGGCGGTTCGCGCCTAAGGTCAGGGCTGTTTCAATTAATTCGTTGCGCACATTTCTGGTGGCATCCATCACCAGCGTGATCAGGAAAAACACCACACCAATAAACAACAAAGCCAGCTTCGGTGCTTCGCCGGTGCCGAACCACATCAGCAGAATCGGAATAAACGATGGTGCCGGTAAATAACGCCAGGCGGACACAAACGGAGCAAAAACAGCTTCGATGGCAGGAAAGGTTCCCATCAGAATACCCAGTGGTACTGCGACCACACAGGCCATGGCAAAGGCCCCCAGCACGCGGGCAATGGAAATACCGATATCGGTAATAAAACCGCGTTCGGCAATCAGCTGATACAGGCTGCCGAACACTTTTTCCGGTGCCGGCACCAGCAGTTTGTTTACCATGCCGGTATGGGTTGAGACATACCAGACGGCAAAGAAAGCCGCCCAGATGGCTACCGCAGAAACAATGGTCTGACGGCGGGAAACGGGCTGGCGGACTTCAAAAAAACGCTTTTTTCTGCGCAGTTTAACGTCGGACATAAAGGTCATCCGGTCGGGGCGGAGCCTGATGGCTCCGCAGGATACTTAACGGGCAAAGAAATTAACGCGCGGTCAGCGACTGACGGTAACCACTCTTCACCAGATCACCCATCAGCGAGCAGTCGATACCTTTGCTGACATCCACTTTGTTTTCCATGATGCCCAGTTTGATCCACCAGGAATTGGTCAGCGCCAGCGCATCTTTCATACCGCCATTGGCGATACCGAAGGGCGCGTCACCGTCCAGCACACCGCACAGACGGGCAGACTCATCAAAGTCGAACATGTAAATACCGCCGGACAGATTCTTGCCATTGGTACCGATCACACTGGCCACGTCTGCCACTGGCCACTGCAGGAAATCAGCGATCATGTTGTTGGCTTCTTCCGTGTGCGAGTGCCAGTAACCCAGGCCATCCCAGCGTGCTTTCAGCACTGCCAGCGCCGCGTCACGGTCTTTGCTGATGAAGTTTTTGTTCATGTACAGCGCGTCCATGAAAATACCGGTTTTCAGCATCATCGCGTCTTCGGTGTTCACCACACTGGCCGCACCCGGCATAGCCGCCAGTACTTTGCTGATCCAGGGTTCGTACATGTACGCCGCCGCCAGATCACCGGACAGCATCGGGCCAACGGCCTCATCTGCGTTCAGGTTCACCCACTCCACCTGATCCGGTTTAATGCCGTTAGAGTTCAGCCAGATGCCCATCAGCAGGTTACCGATATAAGCCTGTGGTGCGGCCACCTTCTTACCGGCCAGCTCATGCGGGTCGTTACCGGCAGCCATCACCACATGGTCCACCCCATAAGAAGGGTTCAGCTCGGCGACGTTCACCACATCGGTACCGCGGTCCACCACCAGCGGGGTGTAATCCGCCGTACAGCCGTAAACATCAATCTGCCCGGCAGCCAGCGCAGAATGACCGCCCAGCGGATCTTCGAAGATGGTGAAATTCATCTCGTAATCACCGGTCAGACCCTTCTCGCTGGCGATTTTCAGCATCGAATAACCGGGCCAGGACACACAGACGCCAACATTAACGGTTTCTTTGGCACTGGCGGCGCCAGCGGTCATACCAGCGACCAGTGCAGCGGTCGTCAGGACGGAATTGAGTAAGCGCATTTCGGATCACCTGTTCGTTTTGGACTGTATTAAACATATATCAGGCAAAAAATTTAGTTCAAGTAAAAGTTTTAATGGTTACTAAAACTTTTATTAGGGTAGAATCAGCGTCAGAAACAACAGGAAGGTGGAGGAGAGATCCCTTTGGCAGGCCTCAGAGAACAGCAGAAAGAAAACCGCAAACGCAGCATCCTCAGCGCCGCCAGACAGCTGTTTCTGGAGTCAGGCTATGATGGCACCACCATTGATGGCATCGCTGAAGCCGCCGGTTTATCCGGGGTGACGGTGCATAACTACTATGGCACCAAGTCCGGTGTGCTGATGGCGCTGGTTGCTGAAAATGACCGCTCCCTGCTCGACCGCATCAGCAGCGGGCTGACCACTGAGCCGGAGTCACTGACCACGCTGCTGCTGCAGTTTGCCGCCATTATCCGCACGAATGCGACTGACAATCTGAACAAAAGCATCTGGCGTGAGGTCATTGCCGCGTCCATCGGTGATGCTCAATCACGCTTCGGTAAAAGCTATATTTCCCTCGATCACAAACTGGCCATGGCACTGGTGGAACCGATCGAACAGTTACAGCAAACCGGGAAAATATCAGCCACAGTATCCGCTTATGATCTGGCCAAAGCCCTGTTCCAGCTGCAGAACGCGCGCTTTATTCAGTTTATTTCCTTCGAGCAGCTGAGCAGCGACGAGGTCAATGAGCTGCTGGTCCGCGATATGCAGGCACTGCTGGCGGCTCAGCCATGAATCCTGCCGGGCGCAGCGGACCCGGCAGGATCAGGTTACCCGCGCCGGCACCGATGTCCGTAACATCTGCCGCCCACCTTCCAGCATCAGGCACAGCACTGCCAGCCAGATGGGAATGTAGGTCCACAGATCCGCAGGCCGCAGAGGTTCACCAAGCATAAGGGCCACCACAAACAGCGCTAACGGCTCGACATAACTGAGCAGGCCAAACAGCACCATAGGTAAAGACCGGCTGGCAGCCATATACGCCAGCAGGGCAGCAGCGCTGATCAGTCCCAGTCCGGTCAGCCAGAAAAGCGCATACCCCTCATGTGCAGTAAAGAATACCGGATTAAAATCCTGACACAGCAGAATACTCACCGCGACCGGAATAAGGAGCAGGTGTTCGGTGAAGATACCATTCAGCGCATTCAGGGGTAATCGCTTCCGGAGCAGAAAATAAGGTGGATAACCCAGCATCACCAACAGGGATACCGGCGAAAAACCACCGCTGTTGATCAGCCCTGCCACGACACCGGCAAGGGCAAAAAGCAACGCGGTCTTCTGCATCCCTGACAGACGTTCGCGGTAAAAAATCCGCCCGCTCAGCACCAGGGTAAGCGGCAGCATAAAGTACCCCATGGCCAATGCCTGACCTTCACCGTTCACCGGAGCCCAGCCAAACAGCGTCAGCTGTACAGACAGTAAAGCGGTACCGGCAAGCAATGCCGGAATCCCGTAACGCCGCTGCCGCAGAGCGGTGATATCGGCAACAAACGATAACCAGTAACGGCCTGCCGACATGACCAGTAACAGAATCAGCGCCGTAAAAAGAACACGCCAGGCCACAATGCCGTAACCATTGAGGGGCAGCAGCAGTACACTGTAATACGACAGCAGACCAAACAGCAGCGAGGCTGTTACAGACAACACAACGCCAGCAAACACATCAACACTCCCCGGTCTGCACAGGAAGAGGCAGCCGGTTAACTAATCAATAATCGGGAAAAGCATAACGCCTGATTATACGCCGTTCGGGGCCGGTGAATGCAGCACGAATAAAAGTATCCGTCCTTCAGCTGCGGTACCGACGCCCGCTATCTCCGCCCCCCCCTGGTCACTCCACCCAAGCCCATACCCGGACAGAATACTGCAGAACATAATGTTAACAGTGGCAATAGCGGCCATAAAAAAGCCGCACTGACATCACGTCAGTGCGGCAGGCTGCGGTATTCCGCCAGAATGGAAGCTGTCAGTTCTAGTGTTTGATCATCACATGGCGGATGGTGGTGTAATCTTCCAGCCCGTACATCGACATATCCTTACCATAGCCGGACATTTTCACGCCCCCGTGCGGCATTTCGGTGGTCAGCATAAAGTGCGTATTCACCCAGGTCGCACCATATTGCAGACGCGCCGCCATACGGGCTGCACGACCGGTATCCGCCGTCCACACCGATGACGCCAGGCCATAGTCAGAATCATTGGCCATCGCCAGACCCTGTTCTTCGCTGTCGAAAGCCGTGACCGAAATGACCGGACCAAAGACTTCTTTGCGCACAATTTCATCATCCTGCAGCGCACCGGCAATCACCGTCGGCTCATAAAAATAACCCGGCATGTCCGGAATATTACCGCCGGTGGTCACACGGATATGTGGCAGTGCCCGGGCACGATCCACCATCGCCGCCACTTTCTGCTGCTGCGCCTGCGACACCAGCGGTCCCATTTCCACACCGTCTTCTTTCTGCGTGCCGATTTTTATGGTCGCCACCGCCGCCGTCAGTTTTTCCACCAGCTGGTCATAAATCCCCTGCTGAGCGTAAACACGGCAGGCAGCGGTGCAGTCCTGACCGGCGTTGTAATAACCAAAGGCGCGGATACCATCCACCACTTCATCAATATCGGCGTCATCAAACACCAGCACCGGTGCCTTACCACCCAGCTCCATATGCGTACGCTTCATGGTCTCAGCGCCACAACCGACAATTTTCTGCCCGGTTGGAATGGAACCGGTCAGCGACACCATGCGCACCTTCGGACTGGACGTCAACGGCGCCCCGACCTGAGCACCGGTACCGAAGACAATATTCACCACACCGGCAGGGAAAATACCCTGCACTACTTCAGCGAATTTCAGTGTCGTCAGCGGTGTGATTTCAGACGGCTTGAGCACCACGGTATTGCCCGCGGCCAGGGCCGGGGCCAGTTTCCAGGCGGCCATCATTAACGGATAATTCCACGGTGCAATGGAGGCCACGACTCCCACCGGGTCACGGCGGATCATGGAGGTAAAACCGGGCAGGTATTCCGCCGCCGCCGAACCATTCATACAGCGGCAGGCACCGGCAAAGAAACGGTACACATCGGCAATCGCCGGAATTTCATCCCCCAGTGCGGCCTCATATGGCTTACCCACATCCAGCGATTCCAGTCCGGCAAATTCTTCAGCCATGGCTTCAACCTGGTCCGCCACTTTCAGCAGCAGCGCCGAACGCTCTGCCGGCGTGGTCTGGCTCCAGCTGTCAAAGGCCGTATCGGCAGCGTCAACTGCTGCCAGTACCTGAGCCTCTGAGGCTTCGGCAATGGCGCAGATTTTTTCACCGGTCGAGGGGTTAAACACATCAACCGCTGCGCCTTCTCCGCTTACCAGTTCTCCGTTAATCAGCATTTTGTTCAGCATGAGTATTTCCTCTCGTTATTTACCGGAACCGGCAACATCCTCACCGCCACGGGTGAGCAGATATGCCAGCAATACCGGAATCATGGTGACCAGCATCACCATCAGGGCGACAACATTGGTAACAGGCACATCCCGCGGCCGGGTCAGCTGATTGAGCAGCCAGATCGGCAGGGGTTTTTCATGGCCTGCAGTAAAGGTGGTAACGATCAGTTCATCGAACGACAGGGCAAACGCCAGCATGCCACCGGCCAGCATGGCAGTGCCCAGATTCGGCAGAATGATGTAGCGGAAGGTCTGCCAGCCATCGGCGCCAAGATCCATCGATGCTTCGATCAGGCTGTGTGATGTACGGCGGAAACGGGCCACCACATTGTTGTACACAATCACCACACAGAAGGTCGCATGACCGATGACAATCGTCATAATGCCCGGCTGAATATCCAGCGCTTTAAAGGCACTGAGCAGCGCCAGACCGGTAATAATCCCGGGCAGGGCAATCGGCAGAATCATCATCAGGGTAATGCTGTCACGGCCGAAAAAATTACGCCGGTACAGAGCCGCTGCCGCCAGCGTACCCAGCAGTAATGCCAGCAGCGTGGCCATACAGGCAACCTGCAGCGACAGGCCGATGGATTCCAGCACATCATTACGGCTGAAGGCCACGGCGAACCATTTGGTCGTCAGTCCCGGCGGCGGAAAACTGAACGCCGATTCCTCAGTATTAAAGGCATACAGGGCGATAATAAAAATCGGAAAATGCAGGAAAACCAGGCCGCCCCAGGCTGCTGCTTTTAACCAGACAGACGCTTTTTCAGAGTGCATCGAACGCCCCCAGTTTTTTAACCATACTCAGATACACCGCAATCAGTACCACAGGCACCAGGGTAAAGGCAGCGGCCATTGGCATATTGCCGATGGCGCCCTGCTGCACATACACCATGCTGCCCAGGAACAGACCCGGTGGCCCCACCAGCTGTGGCACGATGTAATCCCCCAGGGTGAGCGAGAAGGTAAAGATGGAACCAGCCGCAATCCCCGGAATCGCCAGTGGAAAAATCACATGGCGGAAGGTGCGCAGCGGATTGGCGCCGAGGTCAGCCGAGGCCTGCAGCAACGACGGTGGCAGACGCTCCAGCGCCGCCTGAATCGGCAGGATCATGAACGGCAGCCAGATATAGGTGAAAACAAAAAAGCGGCCGATATTTGATGTCGATAAGGTATTACCGCCAATGCCGGGAATATCCAGTAAAAACTGCAGCACCGCATCCAGCCCGAGAGCATGAATAAACCAGCTGGTAACACCCTCTTTGGCCAGCAGTAATGTCCAGGCGTAGGCTTTGACAATATAACTGGTCCACATCGGCAGCATGACTGCAATATAGAAAAAGGCTTTGGTGCGCCCGGTCGCGTAACGCGCCATGTAATAGGCAACAGGAAAAGCGAGCATGGCACTGAACACACTCACCGCCAGCGCCATCACGACAGTACGCACAATAATATCGAAATTCGCGGCATCGAATAATTGCGTGTAATTGGCCAGCGTCAGGGTATGACTCACCGTCATGGTGAAATCATCAAAGGTATACAGGCTTTGCCACAGCAGACTCAGCAGTGAGGCGATGTACACCGCGCCGAACCACAGCAACGGCGGCACCAGCAACAGCAGCAGATAAAAATTCGGCCGCCGGTAGAGGAAATCAGCAAAACGGCCCGCCGGTGAACGCACGGCCGGACTGGCGGAAGCCCCGCTTATGGCAGTCATATCAGCGCTCCCCGGCCTGGGCCTGCAGTTCGATCATGGCATCGCTGTGCCAGCTGACCGTGACGCTGTCGCCGGCCCGGGGCGCATCGGCATGACTGAGAATGGAATTGGCTTCACTGGCGTTAACCCGTGCGCCACCCGGCAACTCAATTTCATAGCGGGTATTGGCCCCCTGATACTGGACATCACACACCCTGCCCTGCAGGCGGATATCCTGACACTCATCGTGACTGTTCAGAACAATGTATTCCGGCCGCAGAGCAAAGGATTTACCGCTCAGATTCAGCTGTTCAGTCAGGCTGCCGCTGAGTACATTGGAGGTGCCGACAAATTCCGCCACAAACGCCGTCGCCGGGCGGTTATATAAATTGCGTGGCGAATCCATCTGCTCAATGCGGCCCTTATTAAATACGGCCACCCGGTCCGACATCGACAGTGCTTCGGTCTGATCGTGGGTCACAAAAATAAAAGTAATGCCCAACTGACGCTGCAGGGTTTTCAGTTCACTCTGCATCTGTTCGCGCAGCTTTAAATCCAGCGCGCCCAGAGGCTCATCCAGCAACAGTACTTTCGGCCGGTTAACCAGCGCCCGGGCCAGCGCGATCCGCTGCCGCTGACCACCGGATAACTGCGCCGGTTTGCGGCTGCCGTATTCCCCCAGCGCCACCATATCCAGTGCTTCGGCAGCACGGGCGTGACGTTCTTTTTTCGCCACCCCTTTCACCATCAGACCGTAAGCGATATTGTCCAGCACATTCATATGCGGAAACAGGGCATAGTCCTGAAACACCGTATTGACGTTGCGCTGATAAGGCGGCAGGCCGGTGGCATCACGGCCATGGATAATAATGTAACCATCGCTCGGCTGTTCAAAGCCGGCAATCAGACGCAGGCAGGTGGTCTTACCGGAACCCGATGGTCCGAGCATGGAGAAAAATTCACCTTCGGCGATTTTTAATGAAACCTGATCAACCGCTTTTACGTCACCGAAGCGGCGGCTGACTGCTGAAAATTCAACGGCTGTAGTCGTTGTCATCCGTTAATACTCTTGTAAATCCGCGTATTTAAATAATCTGCGCATGGGACGGCCCGCCTGCCATCGCAGGCGGACCGTTTTTTAGGGAACCGCTGAATAACCCGGTGCCCGCTCTGCAGTCCGGAAAAATTCCGCGCAGAGCTGTGCAGAGTTATTCAGAGGTTCCCCAGGTTTTCAGTGTTCAGATAAAACGGAATTAACGGCCGCCCATAATAGCGATGTAATCCCGGGTCCAGCGGCTGTAGGAGACGCAACGGTCCTGGGTTTCACACTTGGCCGTCGGGGTTTTCCAGAAAGACACGTCTTCAAAGTTATCGAAGCCGTTGTTGGCACAGCCTTCATCACCCAGCAATTCGTTGCCTTTACAGGCCGCCGGTACCGCCGGCACAGCACCGAACCAGGCAGCCAGATCACCCTGCAGTTTCGGTGTGATCGACCAGTTCAGCCATTCATAAGCACAGTTAGGATGTGGTGCATCGGTGGCCATCATCGTGGTATCTGCCCAGCCGGTTGCCCCTTCCTGCGGAAACGTCATCGCCACCGGCTGATTTTCCGCCATCAGCAGATTCGCCATAAACGGCCAGGAGCTGGACGCCACCACACCTTCGTTTTTGAAGTCACTCATCTGCACGTTGTAGTCGTGCCAGTAACGGTGAATCAGCTTATGCTGGCCACGCAGCAGTTCCAGCACGGCGGCGTACTGCTCTTCATTCAGTTCATACGGATCAATAATGCCCAGTTCCGGCTTATGCGCTTTCAGATACAGCGCGGCATCGGCGATATAAATCGGACCGTCATAAGCCTGCACCCGCCCTTTGTTCGACTTACCGTCCGGCAGGGTCATTTCCTCAAATACCACTTTCCAGCTGTCCGGTGCGGTTTTGAACACATCGGTGTTGTACATCAGCACATTCGGGCCCCATTCGAACGGCACGCCGTAATGTTTACCGGCCACAGTATGCCAGGGCGCATTCTGCAGGCGTTCATCCACCGTCTCCCAGGCTCTGATCAGATCGAGATTGAGCGGCTGCACGCGGTTACCGTAAATCAGGCGCAATGACGCATCACCGGAGGCGGTGACCAGGTCATAGCCCCCTTTGGCCATCAGGCTCACCATCTCATCCGACGTCGCGGCAGTTTTCACATTCACCATACAACCGGTATTTTTTTCGAACTCGGTGACCCAGTCGAAGGCCGGATCGGTTTCTCCGCGCTCGATGTAACCTGCCCAGGCAACGATATCAACGCGTCCTTCACCTGGGCCGATTTTTTCCAGCGCCGCGGCACTGTAACTGGCGGCGCTCATGACCGCTGCGGCCAGTGTCGTGAGTATCAGATTGGGTTTTGCCATGATGCTGTCCTCTAACCTTATTTTCCGGAGGCTTACGCCCGCTTATATGTAGTTCAGGTTCTGCATACCCCGGCAACGGCCGGAGCGTCTGTGACCGCTTCAGGCTATGTTTCCGACCAAAGGTATCGCCAATTGTTAATAAAGAAAGGAGCATTCGGAAAAACCGATAGTAAGGCCCTGCAGCACCGTGCTATATGTGAAAAAGAACTCCGCCGGCGGTGGCAGAATCCCCTCCGCACAAGGGATCAGCACCCTTCCGGGCAACCAGTCACCAGTACCCGGCCGACACTACTGGGGTGGCCATCCGCGGCCACTGCAGACGACGGACATTGACAACAATCGCTTTCAGCCATCGCCGGATATCTCTATGTTGAGCCTGCGCCAGATCCGTTACTTTATTGCCATCGCCGAAACCGGTTCGGTGTCGGCGGCGGCTCAGGCTGTGCATATTTCCCAGTCCACCCTGACCACCGCCATCAAACAGCTGGAGGAAGATCTCGCCGTCAGTCTGTTCAGCCGTCACGCCAAAGGCATGCAACTGACCCACCAGGGTCATCAGTTCCTGCGTCAGGCACACCTGATCATGGCGTCGGTGGAAAATGCGCGCCGCAGCCTGCAGCAGACCAGTACCGAGATCAGCGGCGAACTGACCATCGGCGTTACCAGTATGGTCGCCGGTTATTTTCTCGCCGACCTGCTGGCCCGTTTCCAGCGCATCTATCACGGCGTCCGACTGCGCGTGATCGAAGACGAGCGGGCCTACATCGAACACCTGCTGGTGAGCGGTGAAATCGACGTCGGCGTGATGATTCTGTCCAATCTTGAATACCGGGCGGCGCTGAATACGGAAGTACTCACTTACTCCCATTACCGCCTGTGGCTGCCGCCGGAGCACGAACTGCTGCAACTGGATTCCATCGGTTTTCAGGAGCTGATGCAGGAGCCGCTGATTCTGCTCAACGTCGACGAAATGGAAGAGCGCATCCGCAATCTGTGGGCCAACACCGACAGCAAACCTGTGATCAGCATGCGCAGCTCGTCGGTGGAGGCAGTGCGCAGCCTGGTGTCCGCCGGCATGGGGCTGGCACTGATGCCGGATATGACTTACCGCCCGTGGTCGGTGGAAGGTGACCGGGTCGAAGCGCGGCGCATTCTGGATATTTCCGAGACGCTGGATATCGGCCTCGCCTGGCGCCGTGGCGGTGCCCGCAATCCGCTGATTGATCATTTCCTGCCGGTGGCGCGCGAATCCCTGCCCGCCCGCCAGCCGTCCCTGACCAGTTGAGGTATGTATGCCGCAAGCCAATGCCCTGCCACGGAAACTGCTGATCGCCGGAGAACGGCTTGCCGGTGACGGCGAAAGCGAAGCCGTCATCAACCCACGCAACGGCAGCCTGATCGTGAATCTGCCCCAGGCGTCGGCCGAACAGACCGATGCCGCCGTTGCCGCCGCCCGCTGTGCCGCCACCAGCTGGCGCCGCACCACACCAGCCCAGCGCGCCGCTTACCTGCTCGCCATTGCGGACGCCATCGACAGCCAGGCCGCCCGGCTGGCACCACTGGAAGCCCTGAATTGCGGCAAACCCCTGTATCAGGTGCGCGACGACGAAATACCGGCCAGCGCCGACGTATTCCGCTTTTTCGCCGCCGCTGTGCGCAATCAGCACGCCCCCGCCGCCGGCGAATACATGCCGCAGCACACCAGTCTGATACGGCGCGATCCGATCGGGGTGGTGGCCGCCATTGCGCCGTGGAATTACCCGCTGATGATGGCCGCGTGGAAAATTGCGCCGGTGATCGCCGCCGGCAACACCCTGGTGTTCAAGCCGTCGGAGCAGACGCCACTGACGGCGCTGATTCTGGCCGATATTTTCAACGACACCCTGCCGCCCGGGGTGGTCAATATTGTGCTCGGCCGCGGTGAACACACCGGCAGTCAGCTGATCAATCACCGCGATGTACAGATGGCCTCCCTGACCGGCGACATTTCCACCGGCCAGAAGGTACTGCAGGCCGCGGTCAGAACCGTTAAACGCACCCATCTGGAGCTGGGCGGCAAGGCACCGGCGATTGTGCTGAAGGATGCCGATCTCGACGCCGTGGCCGCCGGCATCAGCCGCTATGGCTATTACAACGCCGGTCAGGACTGCACCGCCGCCTGCCATCTGTACGTGGAAAAGCCCGTATACGAACAGCTGCTGACCCGGCTCGCAGACCGGGTCTCAGCCCTGCGCTTCAATCAGGCGGACGACCACCACAACGACCTCGGCCCGCTGATCAGCCAGCGCCAGCGCAACAGCGTTGCCAGCTTTGTCGAACGGGCGCTGGAACTGCCACACATTGAACTGGCTGCCGGCGGCAGTATCCCGCCAGGCGACGGCTTTTATTATCAGCCGACCCTGCTCGCCGGTGCCCGCCATGACGATGAGATAGTGCAGCGTGAAGTGTTCGGCCCGGTGGTCTCTGTGACCCCGTGTGACGACGCTGCCCAAGCCATCGCCTGGGCCAACGACTCCCGGTACGGACTGGCGTCATCCGTGTGGTCAGGCAATATCGGCCGTGCCATGGCAGTGGCCAGCGAGCTGGAATACGGCTCCACCTGGATCAACAACCACTTCCTGCTGCCCAGTGAAATGCCCCACGGCGGCCTCAAACGCTCCGGCTATGGCAAAGATCTGTCGATGTATTCACTGGAGGATTACAGCGTCGTACGCCACATCATGATCAGTCACCAGTAGCAGTGCCTCAGTTCTGCGCGTACTGCTGATAGAAGCGCCGGAACTGCGCTTCCTGAAAGCCGTTCATACGGTGTTTGCCCAGCAGAATGACCGGTACCCCGGTAGCTTTCATGTTTTTGTGCTGCAGTCTCGCGCTGCGGCTGCTGTCGATATTGCGCTCCTGATAAGGGATGTTGTGCGCATGGAAGTAGGCACGGGCCTGCCGGCAGTAACCACAGCGGTCTGTGGTATACATCACCAGCGTATTGCCGGTATCAAACACCGACAGGTCGTAGGTGATACTGGTATAGGTATTCACCTGCACGGCCACTTCTTTACTGCTGCTATCCGGCGGCGGACGGTCGCCAAAGTGCACCTGACCGGTGGCGTCAGTCCATTGATAAATTTCTGCCACACCCGGCAGTGAAAAGAGAATGAACAATGCGCTCAGAATGGTAGGCTTCATCGCAATTCCTTTGCTCTGATAATAAAACGGCTGCCGCCGCAGCATATACCCATCAGGATATATACACAAAACGCGCAACAGCACCCACAATGACTCACTGACTGTTAATTTCCGGAGACCGACATGAGCCAGACCACTGCCGACTGGACGGCCGCAGCCGCACAAGTAACCATCCCTGCCCATGCCTGGGTAAATGGCAGACCGGCACAGGCCCTGTCCGGCGAAACCCAGCCCTGCATCAACCCGGCCACCGGCGACGTGCTGGCACAGATTCCGGACTGCAGACAGGCCGATGCCGACGCGGCCGTCAGCATCGCCCGTGCGACCTTCAGCAGCGGCGTGTGGTCGCGCATGGCACCAATGGAACGCAAAAAAATCATCGTGCGCTGGGCGCAGCTGATTGAAGAAAATGCCAGCGAGATGGCATTGCTGGAAACGCTGGATGTAGGCAAACCGATCAGTGACACACTGAACATCGATGTCCCCGGCGCCGTCAACACCATCCGCTGGACCGGCGAAGCCATCGACAAAGTCTATGGTGAAATTGCCCCCACCGCGCCCGGCACGCTGGCCCTGATCCAGCGTCTGCCACTGGGCGTGGTAGCGGCCATCGTGCCGTGGAATTTCCCGCTGTCGACCACCGCGTGGAAACTGGCACCGGCACTGGCTGCCGGTAATTCCGTCATTCTTAAGCCAGACCCGAAAACCCCGCTGACGGCGATCCGCCTGGCCGAACTGGCCAGTGAAGCCGGCCTGCCGGATGGCGTCCTCAATGTCCTGCCGGGCGACGGTATCAATCTGGGCAAACATCTGGCGCTGCACCCGGATATCGACGGGCAGACCTTCACCGGTTCCACCGCCGTGGGCAAACTGCTGATGCAGTATTCCGGTCAGAGCAACCTCAAGCGCACCTTCCTTGAGCTCGGCGGCAAGAGCGCCAATATTGTGTTTGCCGATGCCGATCTGGATAGCGCTGCCGAATGGGCAGCGGTGGCCGGTTTCTATAACTGCGGCCAGACCTGCACCGCCGGCACCCGGTTGCTGGTGCAGGACAGCGTATACGATGAATTTATCGAAAAAGTGATCGCCCACGCTCAGGTCTGGACCCCGGGCAATCCGCTCGATCCGGCCACCCGCATGGGGGCGGTGATCGACCAGAATCAGATCGACACCATTCAGAAATACGTGCAGCTGGGTCAGCAAGCTGGCGCCCGTCTGGTCACCGGCGGTCAGGCCATCAATGGTCTCGGCCAGTCACTCAGCGGCACCTTCCACCAGGCCACACTGTTTGCCGATGTGGATAACAGCATGACCATCGCACAGGAAGAAATCTTCGGTCCGGTGGTCTCAGCCATCCGCTTTAAAGATGCCGACGACACCATCCGCATTGCCAACGATTCACGCTACGGTCTGGCCGGTGGTGTCTGGAGTCGCGATATTTCCACCGCACTGAAAGTGGCCGACGGTGTGCGTACCGGCACCATGGGGGTGAATAACTATTTCGGTGGTGATATTACCGTGCCGTTTGGTGGCTTCGGTGAATCCGGCAACGGCCGTGATAAATCCCTGCACGCGCTGAACGATTACAGTGAACTGAAAACCACCTGGATCGAGTACTGATCCGGGTACTTATCAGCCCCTGCAATAAAAAACGCCGGACTGTGTCTCTGCTGGCCCACAAATTTTTATTTAAACGTTTGTGAGAAGCCCCAGTCCCCTTGTCCTCATAGAGGGGACTTACCCCTCTGGCCGGACGGGCTACCTCCCCGCTTCGCGCTGTCTGACTCGCTTATCCTTGAAACCTTGATATTTCCTGACCGCGTGACCCATCGGCCATCCATGGCCGGGGCCACTTGCCCGAGTCCCTGCGGGCAGGTCGGAAATATCGTCGCTTTCTGCGGAGAGCCCAGAGGCACTGTTTTACCGCAGCCTGACCGCCTGTTTATCCGATTCACAATCAGGTTGAATGTCATGTCGTTGAACAGCATTCAGAGACAAAGCGGTATTGAAAAGCGGTATCAAAGCTGCCACTCCTTCGCCTCTGGGAGCGCCGAAATGAATGATGATTTTTCCGGCCCGCCGGGCATGGATGCCCGGCGAGCGAGCAGCGACAGGGATGTCGCATGGGCGCGTGGCCAGGAAAAATCGAGAGAATGAGGGTCACGCTCCAGAAAGCGAAAAGCTGGGCCTGTTTTTGCTCCTGCAAAACAGGCATTTCCGCCATCCATGGCGGTCAGGTATAAATGCCCGCCGGCAAGGGGATATGTTCCCCTGCGAGGCATTGGGCGTTGCGGATGTAAACCTCGTCTACAGAAAACAGATTTCGTTAAAACTGTGGGACAGCAGTAGACTGTATCCGGCGTTTTTGGTTTGCAAATCTGCATGCCGCTCTGATGGGTTCAGCCGTCCGCTGCCTGCAGATGGTGATGCAGCAGTGTGCTCAGCATCAGTTTGAGATCCGCCAGGGTTTTACGCGAACGCTCCCCCTTCTGATTCACGATCACCAGAAAAGCAGCGTGAGTCATTTCCAGATACAGACGCCCCAGACGCTCGCGCTCACGCAGATGACGGTTGATACCGGCGCGGCGGAACACATCGGCCATACAGGCGATCACCATCTCATCGTGCTGAGTATCCAGCTCGCGCAGTTCCGGCACCGAGAACATGGCCTGCACCAGGGTCAGCACCGCTTTCTGCTTTTTATACACTGCCAGCATTTCCGCCAGCATGCGCTTGAGCAGATCGTCCAGCGGCATGTCTTCCACCGGCCAGCTGCGGATATTGTCCAGCGCCTGGGCAATGCCTTCCAGCCAGCGCATGGCCATGGCATGCAGAATAGCGTGCTTGTTGGGGAAATAGTGATACAGAGAGCCCACCGAAATTCCGACCGCTTCAGCAATCAGAATGGTGTTCAGATCATCAAAACCGACCCGCTCCAGCAGTTCACTGGTGGCATCCAGAATCTGCCGTGAACGTTCCCGTGACCGACCCTGAACGGGGGCATTGCGCGGTGCAAGGTCCTGTTTTTTCTGACGGGCTTTCACGGTGAACGCATTCTCCTTGAGGGGAGTTAAAGGCTGCGCATTATACAGGCAAACCACCAGCCAGGTGAAACCCCGGCAGTGGTAGCAGTGCAGTGATCAGAGCATGTCGAGCAGGGAGTAATACAGCATGCCGGCAACCAGTCCGGGTTTACGCAGCAGTGTACCGCCGGGGAAAGCCGGGGTCGGGAAACGCGAGAAAATATCAAACCGTTCCGCCGAGGTACTGATGGCTTCCGCCATCAGCTTGCCACCCAGGGTCGCCATCGCCACACCATGACCGGAATACCCCTGAGCGACAAACAGGTTGTCTTCCAGCCGCTCAAAATGTGGCTGCCGGTTAAGGGTAATCGCCAGACTGCCGCCCCAGCCGTAATCAATACGTACATCCTTCAGAAAGGGATAACGACGGATCATGGCTTTACGCACAAATGAAGCGACGTCGGCCGGCATACGCCCGGTATAGGTTTCACGGCCCCCCCAGAGCATGCGGTTATCGCCCGACAGACGGAAATAATTCACCGCAAACTTGGAATCCGCCACGGCGATGTCGTCACGGTTGATCTGACGGCACAGTGCTTCCGGCAACGGTTCAGTCGCCAGCATCAGGCTCTTGATGGGCATGATTTTACCGGCGATACGCGGTTCCAGCTTATCCAGATAGCCATTGCAGGCGAGCAGAATATAACGGCAGCGCACTACGCCCTTATCGGTACGCACCTGCGCCTGACTGCCGGCCTGATAACCGCTGACGCGGCTGTTCTCATAAATCTGTACGCCAGCCTTAACCGCCGCAGCAGCCAGGCCCAGCGCATAATTCAGCGGATGCAGATGAGCAGCTTCGGTCCACAGCTTACCGCCGTAGTACTGATCCGTGCCGAGCATATCCTGCACTTCGGCGGTGCTCAGGTGACGCACGCCATCGTACTTCAGTTCCTGTTGCATATAGGTGGCCGAGTCGTGCATGTACTGCACGTCTTTCGGGCGCGCGGCCACATAGGCGATGCCGGATTTCAGATCGCACTGAATGTTGTGCTTACCGACCAGTTCCTTCACCAGCTCGACCGACTCCAGTGACATCTGCCACAGCTTGTCCGCATCGTTACGTCCGGCTTTATCCACCAGATAGCTGTGTTCTTTATTATGCCCGGGACAGACCTGGCCACCGTTGCGGCCTGACGCTCCCCAGCCAACGCGGTTGGCTTCCAGCAGGGCAACCTGATAGCCCTTTTCCGCCAGATGAAGTGCCGCTGACATGCCTGTGTAACCCGCTCCGATCACGCACACATCCGCATCCGTTTCCCCCTCAAGCGCAGGAAATCTGTCCAGAGTATTTGCTGTCGCAACATAATAAGAGGCGTCATAGCCGGCTGCAGTCATCTCGTCACCACCTTGCTGATAATATCCGGAAGCATTCAAAACCGAATAATAATTCAATTTATAAAATTGTACACAGAACAATCCTTACATTCAGCAGCTTTTGCAGTTGATTTGCATCAGGCAATTACATAACCTAAGTTTCCGAATAAATATTCGGGTTAAACCCGGGCAGGCGACCGCTTCCGGAGGTTACGTGAGATGTAACCGAAGATTGTATAAGCCGGAATCACCGGGAGTCGCCCACAGAACGCGAAGCAAAGGTGACTTATGGAAGCCGTAGAAAGGTTTCTCAAAGAGAATGGCATAACTGAAGTAGAATCCACCCTGGCCGATATGACCGGCAATGCCCGGGGTAAGTTTTATCCACCACGGAAGTTCCTCGCTGAAAATGGCGGCCGGATTCCGGAATCCATCCTGGTACAGACCGTTACCGGTGACTGGGCCGACAACCACTACGATATTGTCGATGCCAGCGACCGTGACATGGTACTGCGCCCGGACCCCAACACCCTGCGTCTGGTGCCGTGGGCCGACGAACCGACCGCACAGGTTATTAACGACTGCTATACCTCAGAAGGCCAGCTGCACCCGCTTTCCAGCCGCACTGTGCTGCGCCGCATCCTCGAACTGTTCGAGCGTGATGGTCTGCAACCTGTGATTGCACCGGAAATGGAATTCTATCTGATCGAGCGCAACCTCGATCCGGATTATGAAATCAAGCCGGCGGTGGGCCGTTCCGGTCGCCAGGAAACCGCACGCCGTTCCTACAGCATTGATGCCGCCAATGAATTCAACCCCTTCATTGACACCCTGTACAGCTACTGTGAAGCACAGAATCTGGACGTGGATACCCTGATCCATGAATCCGGTGCGGCACAGATGGAAATCAATTTCCTGCACGGCGACCCGCTGAACCTCGCCGACCAGATTTTTTTCTTCAAACGCACGTTGCGCGAAGCTGCCATGAAGCACGGTATTTATGCCACCTTCATGGCCAAGCCAATGCAGAATGAACCCGGCAGTGCCATGCATATTCACCAGAGTCTGGTGGACGTACAGAGCGGAAAAAATATCTTCGCCAATGAAGACGGCACCTTCAGTGAATCTTTCTACCACTACCTCGGTGGTTTGCAGAAATACATTCCGAATGCGCTCAGCTTTTTTGCACCAAATGTAAACTCATACCGCCGCTTTGCACCAGAAATAGCCGCACCGATTAATATGAAATGGGGTATCGACAACCGTACTACCGGCCTGCGTATTCCGGAGGCGGTTCCGGCGGCTACCCGTATCGAAAACCGCTTCCCCGGTTCTGACAGCAACCCCTATCTCGCCATCGCGGCAAGCCTGGCCTGTGGTTATCTCGGTCTGAAAGGAAAAATACAGCCAACCAAGCCAACTTATGATGCCGCGGCGGAAGATGGCGATACCGTAGAACTTGCGCGGACGCTGGAAGAAGGCCTGCGCCTGCTGGAACAGTGCCCGGAACTTCAGGAACTTATGGGCTCGGATTTTGTAGAAGCCTTTATCGGGGTAAAACGTGCTGAATATGAGACTTTCCACAAGGTAATCAGCTCCTGGGAGCGAGAGCATTTATTATTAAATGTATAGCGTATGAATCGGCCCGATTTATGCCTGTAATTTACTGAAAATAAAATGAAATACGACCTGCCAGAAATGGCAGGCCGGAGGAAATTCATTTTACCCCTTTCAAGTAATATTAAAGTGCATTGAGCGATAACTACGAGGAAAGAGAAATGAAAAAAAAACTGTCAACCCGTCTGAAGTTTTCAGCTTCGCTTCTGACCATGGCTGTAGCAGGTCTGACAACGACGGCACAGGCACAGGAAGAAATCCATTTCTATAACTGGTCTGATTATATTGCCGAAGATACTGTACCGGATTTCGAAAAAGAAACCGGTATCAAAGTCATCAGTGACTACTTCGACAGTAATGAAGTACTGGAAGCCAAACTGCTGGCCGGTAATTCTGGTTATGACATTGTAGTACCGACTTCTCACTTTATGGGCCGTCAGATTAAGGCCGGCACCTTTATGCCGCTGGATAAATCCAGACTGCCTAACCTGAAATACATCGATAAAGATCTGCTCGGTTATCTGGAAACTTCAGACCCGGGTAACCAATACGGTATTCCGTACCTGTGGGGAACCACAGGTATCGGCTATAACGTCGCCATGATTAAAAAAATTCTCGGTGACGACGCACCGGTGGACAGCTGGGATCTGGTATTCAAACCGGAAAACCTGAAAAAACTGTCTGAATGTGGCGTCAGCTTCCTCGACTCCCCGGATGAAATCTACCCGCTGCTGATGAACTACGTCGGCCTCGACCCGAACAGCCTGGACAAAAAAGACTACGGCGATGACAGCCCGGCAGCCAGCCTGATGAAAGAACTGCGCCCTTACGTTACCCAGTTCCATTCTTCCCAGTACATTAACGATCTGGCTAACGGCGATACCTGTGTGGCCATCGGCTGGTCCGGTGACGTGCTGATGGCCGGTGACCGCGCAGCAGAAGCTGAAAACGGTAACGAAATCGTCTACGTTATCCCGAAAGAAGGTACTCAGATCTGGTTTGATATGATGGCAATTCCGGCCGACAGCAAAAATCCGGAAGGCGCTTACAAGTTCATCAACTATCTGATGGAGCCAGCTGTGATTGCTGAAGTCACCAACTATGTTGCTTATGCCAACCCGAACACCGGCGCCAAAGAATTTCAGGATCCTGAAATTTCTGCCAACCCATCGGTTTACCCAAGTGAAGAAACCAAGAAGAAGTTGTTTCCAAGCAAAATCCGCGGTCAGAAAATCGACCGTATCCTGACCCGCTTCTGGTCTGATATGAAAGCCGGCCGTTAATTCAGCGCCATTACAAGCATAATAAAAAGCCCCGCGGATGCGGGGCTTTTTATTATGGGATACAACGTCAGTCATCGGTCCGGCATGGGGAGTGCTCCCCCTGGCGGAAATTACCCGCCAGACCGTTAACGCGGCTTAGTCAGAAAGCCGGCCATCCAGCCAGCCACTTTCACGGAATCAATATCCGTTTTACGTTCAGCCAGTACCGCCAGCCCTTTATCGGCAATCTCATCCGGTACCACGGTGCCGCGGCGGGCCTTCACCAGATCGGCTTCATAGGCCACGGTAAATTCCGGGTGTGCCTGGAAGGTCATGATCTGATCGTCATACATCAGGCCGGCATAACGGCAGAAATCAGAGCTGGCAATCACAGTCGCGTCCGCCGGCTTTTCCACCACCTGATCCTGATGCATGGCATTGATGGTGAATTCTTTATCCGCAGTAAAAGAGTCAGCATTCTGCAGCTGATAAGTGTGCAGGGAAACGCCCCAGCCTCCCTGATATTTTTCCACCTTACCGCCCAGCGTATCGGCGATAATCTGATGACCAAAGCAGATACCGATCAGGGGTTTACCCGTGGCACGGATATCCAGAATCAGCTGCTTCAGACGGATCATCCACGGCAGGTTGTCATACACACCGAATTTGGAGCCGGTGATAATCCAGCCATCACAGACATCCGCGCTGTCCGGGAAGACATCTTCACGCACATCAAAAAACTCATAGTCAAATTTTTTACCGGCCTTATCAAACAGCCCGACAAACATTTCAGCGTAGGTCGAGTAACGGTCGGTCAGCTCATCCGGCGTGGTACCGGCGGCAAGAATACCTATTTTCATAACACCTCGTATAAACAATCCGGGCCCGCCGGCACTGAAGGACATCACGCACTGCGTATGCCTCTGATTCAGTAGCGGCAGGCCCGTTCTTTATGATTTAAGCGTCCGGCTTGATTTCCTGTTTCTCACGGCGACGCATCTGGTACATGGCGGCAACCACGCCAATCGCCACGATCAGAATCATCAGCGTTGCCAGCGCGTTAATTTCCGGGGTTACCCCCAGCCGCACTTTGGAGAAAATAATCATTGGCAGAGTACTGTTACCCGGGCCTGCCACAAAGCTGGCAATCACCAGGTCATCCAGTGACAGGGTAAAGGCCAGCAGCCAGCCGGAAATAATGGCCGGGGCAATCAGCGGCAGTGTCACCAGAAAAAACAGCGTGAAGGGCCTGGCCCCCAGGTCCATCGCCGCTTCTTCCAGTGATTCGTCCATATCCGTCAGGCGCGACTGCACAATCACCGCGACATACGCCATGCAGAAGGTTGTATGGGCAATAATAATGGTCATCGCCCCACGGCCGGATGGCCAGCCGAACAGGTTTTCCAGCGTCACGAACAGCAGCAGCAGTGACAGACCGGTAATCACATCCGGCATCACCAGCGGTGCACTGATCCAGCCGGACAGCACCATCTTGCCGCGGAAACGGCCCATGCGGGTCAGTGCAAAACCAGCCATCACCCCCAGTACCACCGACAGGCTGGCGGCAATAAACGCGATCTTCAGGCTGAGCATGGCGGCGCTCATGATCTCGTCGTTATTGAACAGCTCCACGTACCACTGCAGTGACCAGCCACCCCAGACGGTGACCAGTTTGGATTTGTTAAAGCTGTAGATGACCAGTGAAATCATCGGCAGATAGAGGAAAATAAAACCCAGTAATGCCGATGTGTTCAGAAAATAGGATCTGCGCTGCATCAGATTTTCTCCTCATTACCAATCCGGTTACGGGCCAGCATAATCGGCACCACCAGTACCACCAGCATGACCGTGGCCACCGCCGACGCCATCGGCCAATCGCGGTTTTTGGAGAACTCATCCCACAGCACCCGGCCGATCATCAGGGTATCGGAGCCACCCAGCAGAGCCGGAATCACGTATTCACCCACCACCGGAATAAAGACCAGCAGACAGCCGGCGATAATGCCCGGCATGGCCAGCGGCACCGTCACCAGAAAGAAGGTCTGGAACGGACGGCAGCCAAGGTCTTCAGCCGCCTCCAGCAGGCTGTTATCGAGCTTTTCCAGCACCGCATACAGCGGCAGGATCATAAACGGCAGGTAGGTATAAACAATCCCGATATACACGGCAATATCCGTATTGAGGATACGCAGTGGCTCGTCAATCAGGCCGATGCTCATCAGCACATCATTCACCGGACCATTCTTTTTCAGCAGCGCCATCCAGGCGTATACACGCAGCAGGAAGGACGTCCAGAACGGCAGGATCACCATGGCCAACAGGAACATACGGCGGCGTGGTTCGCTGCGCGCAATCAGATAGGCCATCGGGAAACCGATGATCAGCGTAATAACCGTGGAAATAGCAGCAATTTTCAGCGAGCTGAGATAGGCGTCAAGGTAATAGCTGTCTTCCAGCAGAAACAGGAAATTACCCAGATTCACTTTCAGCGTGGCATAGGCATCTTCGGCATCCCAGCTGAACAGATCGGTATAAGGCGGAATCGCAATCGCTGATTCAGACAGCGAAATTTTGAACACCACCACAAACGGAATAAAGAAGAACAGGGCCAGCCAGATAAAGGGGACACCAACCACCAGCTTGCGGCCCCATTTATGTCTGGCGAGATACCCCATCAGCCGGTTTTTACCGGCATACAGAGAGGCAGCGGATAGTTTCTTCATACGGTCAGTACCACGCTGCTGTCGACTTCCCAGTGCAGATACACCATATCGCCCCAGGTAAATTTACCTTTGATATCGCGGGCGTAGTTCGGCTGGGTTACACGGATCTCTTTGCCGTTGGCAAGACGGATACGGAAAATCGACATATTGCCCATGTAAGCAATATCTTCGACCTTACCCAGCATACAGTTCACATCCTGATCCGGTTTGTCATGGCTGAGCATGATTTTTTCCGGCCGCAGTGCCACATGCACTTTCTGATTCGGTGCGCAGCTGATGCCATGATCCACCCGCAGCAGGCCACCAGCTTCGGCGGAATCAATAACCACATGATCCACCTCATCCTCGGTGACCACGCCTTCCAGCATATTCACCGAACCGATAAAGCTGGCGACAAAGCGGCTGTTCGGATATTCGTAAATATCGTGCGGTTCACCCACCTGCACGATTTCACCGTGGTTCATCACCCCGATCCGGGTCGCCAGAGTCATGGCTTCTTCCTGATCGTGGGTTACCACAATAAAGGTCACGCCCAGTTCTTCCTGAATATTCATCAGCTCGAACTGGGTTTCTTCACGCAGTTTTTTATCCAGTGCTCCCAGCGGCTCATCCAGCAACAGCAGTTTCGGACGTTTCACCAGCGAGCGGGCCAGCGCCACACGCTGACGCTGGCCACCGGACAGCTGATGCGGTTTACGTTTGGCCAGATGCCCCATCTGCACCATATCCAGAATTTCCTGTACCCGGCGCTTCACATCGCCGTCGGCTATGCCTTCACGGCGCAGACCGAAGGCCACGTTCTTTTCCACGTTCAGGTGCGGAAACAGCGCGTAGGACTGGAACATCATATTCACCGGGCGGTTCCATGGCGGAATGCCGGACATATCCACACCGTCGATCAGGATGCGGCCTGACGTCGGCTGTTCAAATCCGGCCAGCATACGCAGCAGAGTACTTTTACCGGAACCGGAGCCACCCAGCAGGCAGAACAGTTCCCGTTTGTAGATATCCAGACTGATGTTATCAACGGCGGTGAAATCGCCGAATTGTTTGGTGATGCCATCAAAGACGACAAAGGGTTTTGCGTTCGGGTCGCGCCACAGTTCGGGGGCGGGGGCGGTCAGCGGGTTTACTGCTGTATCAGTCTGTGACTCTGTCCGAGCCGGATATTCTGCTGTCGTCATAACCTTGCTACCAGTTGGATATGGCCTGTTGTGTCAGCACCGGAACCTGCAGGCAGTTCCAGGGTGGGTCAATCTCAGTGGCCACTACCCTTGTTGTTATCCGTCGAATGCAGCTACTGCCGGTGCCTTCTGCATTCCCTTACCGCAAAAACTAAAGGAGTGGGCAATCTCATCCCATACCCCCCCATAGGTATTCTTCACCTGGCACGGGATGAACACGGAGCCAATGTGACAAAGTGTTCATTTCCCGTCAGCACTCAGAGCAGGCCGAGATAAGACTCGTACTCAATATCTGAGATACGTTTGTTGAGCAACTCCATTTCATGACGTTTGACAGCACAGAGCACGTCAACAAATTCGTCCCCCAGATAGTGACGGATGATTTCACTCTGTTTCAACAGATCAATCGCGTCATCCCAGTACCACGGCAGGCGGGTCGATTCCTCCCCCACAGTGTAGGCATCACCCTCGGTCGGCTCCGGTGCCGCCAGCTTGTTTTCCAGACCATACAGAGCACCGGCCAGCACCGCTGCCAGCACCAGATACGGGTTGGCATCGGCGCCGGAAACACGGTGCTCGATACGGCGCGCCTCCGGTTCACTCTCCGGCACACGCACGGCAGTGGTACGGTTCTCGTAGCCCCAACAGGCGTACACCGGCGCGTGTGAGCCTTCCTGGAAACGGTGGTAGGAGTTCAGATGCGGCGCGAACATCAGCATGCTTTCCGGCATCACTTTCAGAATACCGGCGATGGCATGACGCAGCATCTCGGTACCTTCCTCACCGCCATCATCAAACAGGTTGTTGCCGTCTTTGTCGGTGAGGCTGAAATGCACGTGGAAACCGCAGCCGGACTCTTCCGCGTACGGCTTGGCCATAAAGGTGGCGCTGTAGTTGTACTTACGCGCAATGCCTTTCACCAGACGCTTGAACCAGATCGCCTGGTCACCGGCAGACAGCGGATCGGCCACATGTTTGAGGTTAATTTCAAACTGGCCCGGACCGAGCTCAGAAATAATGGTATCGGCCAGCACGCCCTGCTGATCGCAGCAGTCACGCACGTTGGCAAAGAAGGATTCCAGACCGTCCACATCCTCAATGGAGTAGGCGTCTTTGGTATTCAGGCGGCGGCCGTGACCACGTTCCAGTACCGGCGGTTTCGGCCGCTGAAGTTCTTCAGAATCCGCATCCATCAGATAAAATTCCAGCTCGGTAGCCATCACCGGATACCAGCCGCGGGCGTGGAATTTTTCCAGTATGCTTTTCAGCACCTGACGCGGATCAGCACCGAAGGGTGAACCATCAGGATTGACCATCATGGCGTGCAGCTGACGGCGGTCGAGCTCGGCCCAGGGCACAGGCACGGGCTTATCCTGTACCGGCATGCAGACACCGTCGTTGTCACCGGTTTCAAACACCAGACCGTTATCTGCTACATCATCGCCCCAGAAGTCCAGACCAACCACAGAGCGTGGCAGTTTGATGCCTTCTTCCATAACTTTATCGAGTGAACTGCCCAGCAGGCGCTTACCGCGCAGGTTGCCGTTCAGATCAACGATAAATAAGTCAAAATCGTTTTCCATTGGTACACCAGAGTTTTCATTAACTTGAAATACAGGAAAGGGTAGAACCCGACACCGGAATCACTATATGCTTTAATTGTGATCACAAAATCACAAAACTGGCAATCCCGAACAACAGGTCAACCGGCTCTCTCTACATGGACAAACACTCGCCCATTACCATCACCCTAGCCCAGCGGGATGATGCTGTAACTATCACCCAGTGGGTATATAACACTCTGCGTCAGGCCGTATTGCTGGGCCAGATTCCTCCCGGCCGGGCGCTGACCATCCGCGAACTGGCCAGCCTGATGGGGGTTTCCCCGATGCCGGTACGCGAGGCACTGCGTCAGTTATCCGCCGAAGGCGCGCTGGAAATTCTCGGCAACCGCCGGGTAGTCGTGCCGGAAATGACCGCGATGAAATTCAACGAACTGGTGGAAGCACGCATCGCGCTGGAACCGCACGCCGCCCTCAAAGCCATGCCTTACATCGACGCCACCCGGCTGGCCGAGCTGCGCAATATCGACCGTGGCATCGACCGCGCCGAAGCCGCCGGTGACCCCGAGGCTGTCACCAGCCTTAACCAGCAGTTCCACCGCATCATATACACCGCCAACCCGCATCAGGTCACACTGCCGCTGATCGAGAGCCTGTGGCTGCAGCTGGCGCCCTTTATGCGCCTGTCGGCCGAAAGCCTGGAAGACTACTACCAGGTCGACCGCCATCAGGAAGCACTGGCCGCCATCGAAAAGCAGGACCCGCTGGCGCTGGCACTGGCCATTGAGGCCGATATCCGCGATGGGTGCGCCTTCGCCAAAGCCCCCGGAAAGCTGAAAAGGCTGCTCGGCTGAACGCCGGGCCGGCCTTATCACTGTTCCGCCGAAACAATCATACCCGCAAACCTGACAATCAAGGTCAGTTTTCTGATTACCTCTTGCATCCTTTGTTTTGTGATCACAAAATTGTGATCACATTTTAAGATTCATTGTCAGGAGTTCATGTCATGAGCCAGACCCAGGTCCAGCAGCAGGATGCCGGTTACCACCTGCACCCCTTCACCAACACCGGCCGCCTGAACGAAAAAGGCGCACGCGTGATTACCCGTGGCGAAGGTGTGTATATCTGGGATGAAGACGGCAACAAGATTCTCGACGGTATGGCCGGCCTGTGGTGTGTGAACCTCGGCTACGGCCGCGAAGACCTGGCCAGAGTCGCCTACGATCAGATGGTGACCCTGCCGTACTACAACACCTTTTTTCAGACCACCCACACCCCGGCCGCCAAACTGGCAGAAGCCATCGCCAGCGTGACCCCGGGTGATCTGAACCATATCTTCTTTGCCGGTTCAGGCTCCGAAGCCATCGACACCATCATGCGCCTGACCCGCCACTACTGGGCCATTCAGGGCAAGCCTTACCGCAACATCCTGATCGCCCGTGAAAATGCCTACCACGGCAGCACCATCGGTGGCACCAGCCTGGGTGGCATGAGCGGTATGCACAAACAGGGTGGCCCGCTGGTGCCGAATATCGAACACATCCGTCAGCCTTACTGGTACGGCGAAGGTGGCGACATGAGCGAAGACGAGTTCGGCCTGGTCTGCGCCCGCGCCCTGGAAGAAAAGATTCTCGAAGTCGGCCCGGATAACGTGGCAGCCTTTATTGGTGAGCCGGTGCAGGGCGCCGGTGGCGTGATTGTACCGCCCGCCACCTACTGGCCGGAAATCCAGCGCATCTGTAAAAAATACGACATTCTGCTCGTGGCCGATGAAGTGATCTGCGGTTATGGCCGTACCGGTAACTGGTTCGGCAGTCAGACCTTCGGCATTGAACCGGACATGATTTCCATGGCCAAAGGCCTGTCCTCCGGTTACCTGCCAATCGCGGCGGTGGCCGTCGGTGACCGCGTTGCCAACGCCCTGATTGAGCACGATGAAGACTTCAACCACGGTTACACCTATTCCGGTCACCCGGTTGCGGCAGCAGTGGCACTGAAAACCATCGAAATCATGAAAGAAGAAAAGATTGTCGAAACCCTGCGTGATGACATCGCACCCTACTTCCAGCAGTCACTGCGTGAAGCCCTGAGTGACCATCCGCTGGTTGGTCATATCGACGGCGTGGGTCTGGTTGCCGGCATGGCGCTGATGAAAGACAAAGAGAGCAAAACCCCGTTCCCGTCTGACATCGATATCGGCATGATCTGTCGTGACCACTGTTTCAGTAATGGTCTGATCATGCGCGCCACCGGCAGCCGCATGATTCTGTCACCACCGTTGGTGATCAGCCGCGAAGAGATCGACGAACTGGTGCAGAAAGCACGCCTGTGCCTTGACCTGACCCTCGAATCTGCCAAGAAACTGGGAGCTCTGTAATGCCTGATTCAGCCGATAACAGACAGCTTGCTTCACTGATTGATCACGTACGCCTGTCGGGCTTTCCGACCGAACTGGCCGCTTACCTCTCCGGTCTGTGTCTGTTCGATACCTGCCTGATGCTGGTTTATCAGCCCGGGCGCCGGCCGGCTATGGTGTACACCGAGACAGAAGAAGTCAGCCCAACGCTGCACACTTACCTGCAGCACAGTTATCTGCTGGATCCGCTCTACAACGCGCTGGAAAAACGCGACGTGGCACCACTGGTACGCCTCAGCAGTCTGGCCCCGGATTCCTTCAACCAGACGGACTATTACCAGAACTGCTACAAAAACTTCGACCTGGTGGACGAAATTGACCTGGTGGTGGAGCTGGAAGAATCCAGCTACTTCACCATTTCCCTAGGCCGCAAATCCAGCCTCGGCTGCATTACCCGCGCGGAACTGAACCGCCTGCAGGAACAGCTGCCGATTATCAACTCACTGGTGCGCCAGTTCTGGCTGTCGAATGCTGATGAATACCTGCCCAGGGATAAAGGCCGCAGCACCCTGACTCAGGCCATACGAACCTTTGGTCAGGGCGTGCTGACCCGCCGCGAACAGGAAATCACCGCGCTGATTCTGCAGGGCCACAGTTCACAGTCGATTGCCGACCAGCTGAATATCAGTATTGGTACCGTTAAGGTACACCGTAAAAATATTCACAGCCGCCTGAACACCTCGCAGCAGAGTGAAATTTTTACCCTGTTCCTGAATCATCTGAATGAAATGGAAATCCGTATCGTTGCCTGAACAGCCATACGCTTTACCCTGGTAATCATCAGCGCCTGTGGAAGATATCCACAGGCGTTTACTGATCCTCAAGACTACACCTGATTAATTACACCCCCCAAGTCTTCTATCGATACCTGCCATTTTAAAAACCCCTACCTTTTCGTCTCATTTTCAGCCACTTCCTGGCCATAATGTTTAGTTGTATTCAAAAACATGCTTCTATGCCTGCCTCCGAAAACAACCATTCAGAATTTGGTGCATATCAACGTGAAACTGAGATTAACTGTTCTGTCCTGTCTTTTAATATCACAAAGCGCATTATCTGATTTTTATGGTACCGCAGGCATCGGCTACTCAAACAGCTCAGTGTTCGGAAGGATAGCAACCGAAGACAATGAGAATTACATATACAACAGCTTTTTAAGCTCTCTGTCTGTTGGCTACAGAATGGACAATGGACTGGCCGCAGAATTAAATGGGGTTTCCAAGCTTCCTTTTCAGAGAAGCCGCCTACCCGAATTAAACCAGATCAGATTGAATACAATTTATTACTTTAACGATGACACTTTTCGCCCATACATACTGCTGGGTGTAGGACGGGCCTCTATCCACTCAGCGGAACCTCTTGAACTGAACTCAAGCGGATTAGTATGGGGAGGAGGTATTGGCATAGAATATACGATCAATGAGAGATGGTTCACCAGAGCAAATTTACGACTTGATCAGGCCTTTGATGACTCCCGGAATAATGATGAATCTTATGAATTCATAAATACATTATTTGAAGTTGGGTATAACTTTGGCACCAAATCCAGCTATAAACAAGATAGTAAATTTTCCGACGCCAAATCATATAAAGTTTACACTGATCAGGAGGAAGTCGACTCTGATAAAGACGGCATCCCAGACAGCATTGATCTTTGTCCAGACACACCTGCAAGTAAACCTACAAATGAAGTTGGATGTGCCATCATTGGCGTAACAGACAGCCATAACAGTAGTGGCATTATATTTGAAGGCATACTGGACGTAAACTTTGACAGTGGTTCTTCTGTACTAAAAGAGCAGGCCAGAATTACTCTCAATAAAATGTCTGACATATTAAAGAAGCACAGTGAAATCAAAATTTTTGTTCAGGCTCATACGGATAATATTGGCAGTGACAAAGAAAATCTTAAATTAAGTAAAAGCCGAGCTGAATCCGTAAAGAATTATCTGGAGAGCCGGGGAATCAGCTCAGCAAGAATCGTTGAAGAAGGTTATGGGGAAACATACCCAATTGCCACTAATAAGACTGCTGAAGGCCGGGCACTAAACCGTCGCGTAGTGTTTAAGCTAGTTGAGTATATGTAAATATAAGCTATCAATATTTTCAATATCAGCACTATTCATTAAGGGTTTCCTCTGAATTACACTCAGGACTGATGCCAAAACTCTCTGTCCTGCCCGGCCGGAAAAGGTTACATTACCTCTTCCAAGCCAATAACTGACGGAACCTTATGAAAGACCTGCTGCGCAAACTGTTTTCCCCTGTTCTGAATCCACTGGAAGCCGGTAACGCGGATTATGACTACCGTCCTTCACACCGCAAAATCCTGATCGCGATGGGGGCACTGTTTATTTTTCTGTCGGTGATCGCTCTGATTGCCACGGTTTACGCCGGTCAATGGGGCGGTGTACTGCCGGTGGCGGTTTTTCTGCTGGTCGGACTGCTGTGCGAAGTGGTGGCCTTTCTTGGCAGTGACCGCGCCGTTGCCAAGCTGTGGAAAAGCAAATAATTCCGGCAGACTTCTTTTCCTGCGGCTGCGATTATGCCCTATTTCAGGGCAAAAACAGTTACTCAGGAACCATTATGGTTCAGCAGTAGCGGATACGATTCAGGTAGGTTTCGTGCTGAATACGTTTCTGATAGTCGACCGGCGTGGTCGATACAAACTGTTTGAACTCGCGCAGAAAATGCGACTGATCACTGAAACCCAGATCACAGGCCAGTTCCGAAAATGCCAGTTCGTCGCGGTGATTAATGTCATACACCGCCGACTGGCAGCGGATAATACGGCTGAAAGCTTTTGGCGACATACCCATATCACTGTGAAACTGACGCTGCAGCGTACGCGTGGTGTAGCCGGTCAGCTGTTCCAGATCCTTCACCCGGATATTGCCGTGACTCTCACAGATTGCCTGTACCGCCTGAGCACTGGCCGCCGTCCCCTGCCGCGGCTGTTTGCCGGCGTAAAAACGGCTGAATAATTCTGCCTGCAGGGCAAACTCCGGCTGGCTGACAATCTGCTCAAAAGTATCGCGGATCAGCGGTGCCGCATCCAGCAGATTCAGTTCATGCTCCACCAGCTCAGACGCCGAAGCCTGCAGGAAATCCGGAATAATACCTGGCACAAAACGCACGCCGAAATAGCGGTGACCCGCGCAGAAATGCGCATTGGTCGCCTGCAGGGTAGTGCCACAGACTTTGGCGGCCGGCCGGCTTTCATTACAGTCGAACAGAATATCAATACAGCCATCCGGAATGGCCATGGTCTGCTCGGCGGTATTACCCGCTTCAAAACGGTAGAAGTGCGAAATAGACGGGTTATCCGAACCGCGCAGCGAAAAATGCTGTGCCGCGCTGAGCACAAACCAGGGCTGTTTGGAATGAATGCAGGAAATGTAAGAACGGGCTGCTGTATCGGACATAACGACGCCTGGCTGAAAAATAACAAAGGTATTTGATAATTCAAGTAACCTGATCAGTAGATTCAGCAAATAAAGTGCCAGCAACCGGCCGGTAATTGTCCACTTTGCCAACCATGCCAGCCGCAATACGCTCTGCCCGTTTTTTCTCCGACGCTGGTTCCGCCGCCGCTATCCGGATTCGCGCCAGCCCGCAGCACATAAGGCTCTGCCGCTGCTGTTTTCCCGCCTGCCCCACTTTCCGCCATACCGCTGCTTTATCCGACGGTAGTTTTTCCCGCCATCGCTGTGTCGCAAAAATTCAATACGCGGTGAGGGGCGCTGCATAGCATTTGTGTCATCAGCTGCAACAGCATGAACGCGGTCCGCCGCACAGAACAGAGTGATATGGGTAGCCTTATGTCAGAAAATACCAGAATCGATTTTATCTATTTATCCGAGCCGGACATGATCAAAGCCGGCGTGATGAACATGCCGCAGTGCGTTGACACCATGGAGGCTATGTTCGCTCTGCTGCATAAAGGCGACTACCGCATGGCTGGCCCCAACAGTGATTCGCACGGGGCGATGGTGACCTTCCCGGAAGAGTCACCGTTCCCGACCATGCCCAAGCCGACTGCCGACCGCCGCCTGATGGCAATGCCGGCTTATCTGGGCGGAGATTTTCAGACCTGTGGGGTGAAATGGTACGGCTCCAACATTGCCAACCGTGAAAAAGGTCTGCCGCGTTCCATCCTGATGTTTATTCTCAGCGATGTGGATACCGGTGCTCCGCTGGCGTATATGTCCGCCAACCTGCTGTCGGCTTACCGTACCGGTGCCGTGCCCGGCGTCGGGGCCCGTCATCTGGCGCGTAAAGACGCCAGAGTCATCGGCCTGCTCGGACCGGGAGTAATGGGCAAAACCACCGTCGCGTCTTTTATGGCCGCCTGCCCGGGTGTCGACACCATCAAAATCAAAGGCCGCAGCCAGAAAAGTCTCGACAGTTTCCTCAGCTGGCTGAGTCAGGAATATCCGCAGATCAGCAACGTGGAAATCGTCGACAGTGTTGAAGCCGTGGTGCGGGATTCCGACCTGGTGACCTACTGCAATTCCGGTGAAGTCGGTGATCCGGAAACCTACCCGATCGTTAAACGTGAATGGGTTAAACCCGGGGCGTTTCTCGCCATGCCGGCCAGCTGCAGTCTGGATGAAGGCATGAGCGGCCCCGGTGTGCGCAAGGTGATGGACAGCATCGGTCTGTACGAAGCCTGGTACGAAGAAGTGCCCAAGCCATCGCATCATTATATTCCGCTGGTCGGCATGCGTTTTATGGACATGATCGCCGGCGGCCTGATGGCTGAAAGCGAACTGGAAGACCTCGGCGCCATCGTTGCCGGCGCCACACCGGGCCGTCAGAACGATGAAGAAATCATCATCATGTCAGTCGGCGGCATGCCAGTGGAAGACGTGGCCTGGGCCACCGTGCTGTACCGCAATGCGCTGGAAAAAGGCATCGGCGTAAAACTCAACCTGTGGGATACCCCGGCCCTGCGTTAACGCTTTATTTGATTATTGTACGCGGCACCGCCATGCGCTGTGCCGTCACAAGCGACCGACTATGGATAAACCGAATGAGCAAAATTTTAAAAGTAAAAACCGGATCGAAATTTGAGGAAAGCGGCAGCTATTCACGCCTGGTAGCCGTCGATAACTGGATATATGTCTCCAACACCGCCGGCCGAAATCCGGAGACTCAGGAAATTCCGGCCGACGTGATCGAGCAGACCGAGCAGGTCTTTGCCAATATCGAACGCGCCCTGACCGCAGCCGGCTCATCACTGGCCGATGTGGTGATGTCACGCGTCTTTATTCAGGACCCGGCACAGGTGCCGGCAGTGATGGATTTTATCGGTACTAAATTCCGCGGCATTAATCCGGCCACCACCGTGACCTGTCCGCCGCTGGGCTCCACCGTTTATAAAGTTGAGCTGGAAGTCACCGCCTACCGCGGGGCCTCAAAGGCTGAACGCGAAGAAATCAGAATCGCCTGATAACAGCAGTGCGTTGCGGGAATTATTTATGACAAAAACACTGGATCGGATCACAACAACAGAACAGCAGCCCCAGTCCACCTCAGTGGTGATTATTGGTGGCGGCATTGTCGGTGTAACGGCGGCGCTGGCGCTGGCGGAACGGAATATTCCCGTGGTGCTGCTGGAAAAAGGTCACATTGCCGGCGAACAGTCCTCACGCAATCTGGGCTGGATCCGGAAAACCAGCCGCCTGGCAGACGATGTACCGCTGGCCCAGGCAGCTGACCGCATCTGGGCCACCCTGCCGGAACGGATCGGCGCCGATGTGGGTTACCGTCAGGCCGGCATTATGTTTCTCGCGCGTACGCCGCAACAGATGGCCATGTACGAAGGCTGGCATCAGTCGGTAGCCCATTTATCACTGGACTCACAGCTGCTGACACCACAGGCCATCAGCCAGCATGTGCCCGACGGTCAGGGCAAGTGGTTGGGCGGTGTTTATACCCCGTCTGACGGCCGCGCCGAACCGGCGCTGGCGGCAACAGCCATTGCCCGCGCAGCGATCAAACAGGGCGCAGTGATGGTTCAGAACTGTGCCGTACGCACACTGTCGATGACGGCCGGTAAAGTCAGTGGCGTCATCACCGAGCAGGGTGAAATCCGCTGTGATCAGGTACTGCTCGCCGGTGGCGCCTGGTCGCGCCGTTTCCTCGGTAACCTCGGTGTGCAGCTGCCAACCCTGCCGCTGATCTGTTCAGTCTTGCGGACCAGACCAATGGCAGGCCCGACCGATATTGCCGTCGGCGCGCCGGATTTTTCATTCCGTAAACACAAAGACGGCGGTTTTATTATTACCCAGCGTGGCAAGCTGGATGCCCCGCTGACGCCTGACCATCTGCTGATCGGCTGGAAATACATGTCACAGCTGAAAGTGGGCCGCGATAATCTGCGCATCGGTTTTGGTAAAGAATTTTTCCGCGACCTGGCACTGGCACGGCACTGGCGTTCCGACAGTATTTCTCCGTTTGAAAAAATCCGTACCAATAACCCGGAGCCGAATACCGGCCTCAATCAGGATGCGCTGACTAACCTGCGCAATGCCTGGCCAGTGTTTGCCAACGCAGAAATTGAAGAAGCCTGGGCCGGTCTGATTGATGTGACCCCGGATTCCAATCCGGTGATTGATCACATCAAAGCCATCCCCGGCCTGACCGTTGCCACCGGTTTCTCCGGCCACGGTTTCGGCACCGGTCCGGCTGCCGGACAACTGGCTGCCGATCTGGTCGCCGGTGTTACCCCCATTATCGACCCCAGCCCTTACCGGTTTGATCGCCTTTAAGAAAAATTATTTCTATACGAGAGGAAACAGCCATGAGCGGAAATACACTTTCAGACAGCATTACAATGACAGACGCTGTACCGTCATCCGGCCGCCGTAACCTGAAAATGGGGCTGCTGACCATGATGGCCATCAGTATCGGCATGGTGATTGTGCAGGGTGCCATGATTTCGGCCACGCAGGGCATTGGTATTGGTGGCATGGGCTTTATTGCTGCCATGGTGGTGGCGCTGATTATTGCCCTGTTTAATGCCATGAGTTTTTCGGAACTGTCACTGATGTTCCCGCAGGAAGGCACTCTGGCAACTTATACCCAGAAAGCCATCGGCCATTTCCCCGCCATCGTCGCGGTCTTCGCCGGTTATGTGGTGGTCGCCATTCTCGCCATGCCGGTGGAAATGTTTATGGTCGATGTGATGCTGGGCGAATTAATGCCCGGCATGCTACCGGAAAAAGTGGTGCCCATGCTGATTCTTGCCATCCTGGTGGTCACCAATCTGATCGGCGCCAATATTTTTGCCCGCGTGCAGAACGTGCTGGCGCTGATTCTGGTCAGCGCCATGGTACTGATGGGGCTGATGGCCATTACCGGCACCGCTGAACCGCATCCGCAGTTAAGTGGCACACCGGTTGACTGGAGTTTTGGCGGTGTACTCGACGGCAGCTTTATCGGACTGGTGGCACTGGCTATGTGGCTGATGGTCGGTGTGGAATTTATCTGCCCGATGGTCAATGAAGTGAAAGACCCGCAGAAAAATATTCCGCGCACCATGATGCTGTCGCTGTTCGCCATTTTCTTTATTTTTCTGGCGTTTGTCGTTGGTGCGACTTTTTATCTCGACAGCGAAACCCTGACCGGTTCGCCGATTCCTTATCTCGACTATGCCAACGCCGTGTTCGGTAAAAGCGGCTTATTTATTGCGACTGTGATGGCACTGGCGGCCACCTGCAGCACAGTGAATACCCTGCTGGCTTCCATTCCGCGTATGCTGCACGGCATGGCCATGCAGGGACAGGCCTTCCCGCAGCTGAAAGCCACCAACCGCTTTGGTGTGCCCTGGGTGGCCACCCTGATGCTGGCGGTACTGACCAGTATTCCTTTCCTGCTGGTTGATATCGATTCCCTGATCACGCTGGTCATCGCTGCCACCACCAGTTACCTGCTGGCCTATATGGTTGCTCATATTGATGTTCTTGTACTGCGCAAACGTATGCCGCAGCATAAACGTCCGTACCGCACCCCCTTCTACCCGCTGCCACAGATTCTGGGGATTGCCGCGATGATTTATATCGCCCTGAATAACTCGCCATCACCGGAGATGACCACACTGGTGTACAGCATCACCGGTATTATTCTGCTGCTGCTGAGTGTGATCGCGGCGCTGTGGGTGAAGTTTTATATGAAGCGCGGTCTGTTTGAGCCGGATATGGATTAAGCCGGCAGGCCATTATTTCTGAGTGTCTCCTTTTGCGCCCGTGGTAACACACGGGCTTTTTTATGGCCGCAGTATGGCCAGCGGCCATCAGGGCTGCATTTGTTCCCTCGCCGCCATTACCTTATCGACCAGCCAGTTCAGGCCCGGGTCCATGGCGAAGCGCGGATGCCAGGCCAGCACCATTTTAATGGTCAGGCCATCATCCAGCGGATAGGTGCGCAGGCCGAATTGTTCAGCATACAGGCTGGCAATGGGTGCGGGCATTGTCGCCACCAGATCGGTATGCACCAGCACCTGCGGCAGCGACTGAAAATCCGGCAGCTGCAGACGGATATCACGGCTGATGCCATGACCAGCAAACCATTTGTCGGTCAGCAGCTGGCTGTGGCCCCACTCTGACGGATAGACATACGCCAGCTGCGCCAGAAACTGCGGCGTCAGCGGCTGATCAATCTGCTGACGGCACAACAGGCTGAGCGGATATTCGATAAAAGGCCGCGTCTGCAGGCGTGGGGATAACTGGCTGGGTTCAACAAACCCGATCACCAGATCCAGCTCGCCTTCTTCCAGTTCGCGTTCATAGTCAGAGCTGATCAGACCTTTGACCCCGAGACTGACCCCCGGCGCGCACTGCATCAGTTCGGCCATAAAATGCGGCAGCAGCAGGGTGTCGAAATAAGCGCCGGCGGCCACGGTAAAACGCCGTTCGCTGCTGGCAGGATCGAAGCCCGCTTCGTCATTAACCGCCTGCTCCACGGTTTCGAGCGCCTGGCGGAACGCCGGGGCAATGGCCAGCGCCCGCGGCGTCGGCTGCATACCATGGCGGCTGGCGACAAACAGCGGATCGTTCAGCTGTTCACGGCAGCGCGCCAGCGCGTGCGACACCGTTGATTGCGACAGGTGCAGACGGCGCGCAGTTTCCGACACCGAGCGGCACGCCATCAGGGTATCCAGCACACGCAGCAGATTGAGATCAAAACGCGACATATCGATTTAAGCCATAGGGTTATGCTGATAATTCATTTTAGCCATATCCATACGCAGCATACACTCCTGCTATTAAGGAGAAACTCATGTTGCGCAAATATCTGACTCTGGCGGCCATCGGCCTGATCTGGGGTTCACAGTTTGTTTTTCAGGAACGGGCACTGGACGACCTGCCACCCGTTATCGTCAGTACCGGCCGTGCGCTGATGGGCGCGCTGTTTATTATTCTGCTGTGCCGCCTGCTGGGCCTCAAAGGCCGGCCGCTGCAGTCCTGGAAGACATATCATCTGGTCGGCTTCCTTGAAGCCACCCTGCCGTTTTTTGCCCTCGCCTGGGGGCAGCAGTTTCTGACCACCGCCGAGACCTCCATTCTGATGGGCGCCGCGCCCTTCTTCGCCATTATGCTCAGCCCGCTGATTGTGGCCGGCGCCCGGATTCACTTCACCGGCCTGCTGTCGGTACTGCTCGGCTTTGCCGGCCTGCTGGTGCTGTTCGCACCGGATATTATGCGCGGGCTGGATATCGGTCTGGCCGGCGGGCTGGCGGTACTGATCTCGGCCGCCAGTTTCGCCATCGCCGTGCTGATGCTGAAACGCCTGAGCCATGAACACCCGCTGCTGCTGGCACGCAATATTATCTCCGCCGCCTGCCTGCAACTGCTGCTGTTGAGCGCCGTGGTGCTGCCATTCAGCAACCAGCCGGTGCACTGGAGCGCCGGCGCCGTCGGCTCCGTGATTTATATCGGTGCCACCGCCTCCGGCCTGGCCTACTTCCTCTACGCCGTCCTTACCCGTGCTGCCGGCCCGGTGTTTGCCTCACTGTCGAATTATCTGGTGCCGCTGGTCGGAGTGGTGATGGCCACCGCCTTTAACCATGAAAATATCACCTTCACCACCTGGGTGGCGCTGTTCACCATTATGGCTGCCATCGGTATCAACCAGATCGGCAACCGGCCACAGAGCGGAGCGGCTGAAAGCTGAAACGCTGAATCACATCAGCCGCCAGCCAGCCTGCTCATCTCCTGCTGCTCAGCACTGATTATCACCACCGCTCAGATCGACGGGATGATGGAGAAATTTGCCAAAGCCATGACAGCAACCGAAGCCTATGTGCAGGAACAGGGGCTGATGTAATCCGCGCCGGAACAGCACGACAGACAACCAGGGGCCATATGGCCCCTTTTTTGTGGCTGACGCCTTTTGCCATTGATCATTCAATTATCAGATGGTTATTCTCAGGCTCAGATGAGTTGTCAGCCCATGCGGATTTACTGGGTAGTTTACTGGATAAACAGACAGCCTATTTTTGAGATTCAGTCTTTTTATGCTCGTTTACACGACAAAGGATAAATGAGCATGCGTGAATCGACACCTTACAACTATGAAAAGCCCTTAGTAATCAATTGCTTACAAACTTCATCCGCAGTGATAACGCGCAACGAAATTCCCTGACCTGGAGTACAAACGCGCATGCGCGTTCAGCCACCTGATGAAAATATTAACAGGTAGACTTTTGCGAGGTTTGACAATAGGTTAATGGGAAAACAAGGGAAACATGCGTGGCGTCAAAGTGAGCATGCGCATGAAGAAACTGTTACACATCAAATATGAGCTATTGCTAAATGGCAGTAATAAGTCGAACTAAAGCTACATTGAGAATATCAGGAGAAGACCTATTACCTGAAGATATCACCAATTCGCTAGGTGGTTTCCCTTCTCATGCGCAGATGCGTGGAGAAGAAATAAAAGCACCTTCTGGCAACACGCGTGTGGCTAAATTTGGTATGTGGCGTTTAAGTGCAACCGAGCAAGAACCCGGTGATCTGGATTATCAGGTTTCTGAAATATTGGATCAGCTAACGAATAATCTCAATGCATGGCAGGAGCTAGCCGACAACTACAAAATAGATTTGTTTTGCGGCATCTTCATGGAAAGTGATATGGAAGGTATAAGTTTAAGCCCTGAGTCATTACAAAAACTAGGCGAAAGAAATATCCTGCTTGATCTAGATATTTATGGCCCTGACGAGGCAGATGAAAATGTGTAACAAGGCCAGTCAGCATTGCTCCCTGCGGTCGCTGGACCTCGTTTCACTCGGCCGCTGCTGGCGGCGTTATGCAATCAAACATTCAAATGGAGAATAATAAATGGCACTAATAAACTGTAGTGAATGTAATCAGCAAGTTTCAGATAAGGCGGAATCCTGTCCAAAGTGTGGCGCACCTATAGCGTCAGCTCGTGAAACAGTTGCGGCAGGCACCAAAATTCGAACTGTTCAAGAGACAAGTAAGAAGTTCAAGCTTCAAACACTTATATCTGTATCGCTAATCATTGTTGGTGTTGTTTGGCTTATAACGGTTTCGAACAATCCACAAAGTGAACCATCAGCCATGCCCGGGCTCTTTATATTTATAGGTCTAGTGTGGTACATCGTTAACCGTTTTCGTATCTGGTGGCATCACAAATAATGCATAACAAGGTTGTCAAATTGACAGTTTTTCCGTCGCTCATTTTTGTGCTAAATAGCACAAATGGGCTCCTCCAAAACTGCAATTTACAACGGCGTTACACGGCAGGAGAATTTAGTTGATACCTGATGGAATAGAAGAAAAGCATTTGGAGCTTGCGATCCAAGAAATCATTAAGGATGGAATTCCGGTTTCTAGAAAGTCTGTCCATTATGACTATCTGCATGGCAATAAGCGCTACCCTCCCAAGTATGTCATTTCATTGGCCGCTAAATATGCTTTCGGAAATGAGCTTCCGTCTAATGATTTTAATGCCGTGAGAGCAAGAGACTACCTAAGAAGTAGAGGCCATACAGTTATAGATCGTCGTGATGGCGCATTGGATGCAATAGTCAGCGATGACGATGAGTCTTCATTTGCAGAAGGTAAAGAAAAGTACCGCCTTCACCGTTCAAAAGAACGAGATTCCAGCATTACCAAAAAGGCTAAGGCCGCGAGACTAAAAGACACAGGATCATTATCCTGCGACATTTGTGATTTTGATTTTTATAACAAATACGGAAAGCTGGGATTGGGGTTCATAGAAGCGCATCACAAAGTTCCAGTTTCGGAATTAGATGGAAAAACTAAAACAAAAATATCTGATTTAGCTCTAGTCTGCTCAAATTGTCATAGGATGCTTCATAGGCAAAAATCAACAATGCATATTTCTGAGCTAAAGAAAATAGTCGAGTCTTATGCAGCTTCCGTGTAACAAGTTGCTCAAACATCGTTCCGGCCAAAAAACGGCCTCCACTGGACGCGCTAACGCGCGCCGTTTAGCAAAGCGTTAGGCCCGAAGAGGAAAATATGTCTAATTGGTTCCAAGAACATCCAGTTACAACAATTGTTGGACATACGATTCTTGTCGCAACAACCACTTGGCTGGTTTCGTCTTTTGTTATTGATGAGAATAAAGTTAATCTCTATAAGGCTCAGGCTGAGAACGCCAATGCTCAAATAAAAAACGAGCAAGCTATTGCAGAGCAATATAAAGCAAAGGTTTCGGTATTGGAGTCAGAAATTGTGAGTCTCAGAACTATTAACCTGCGATACTTGTCTTGGTTAAGTGAGGAGCCAAAGAGCTTTCCGGCACTAGAGAAAAAGGTAGCCAGTCTTGAATCACAATTAAGCGCTGCTCTAGTTCGGGCAAGTGAAGTCTCAAAAAGTAATAGCCTGCCTAAAGCTGATCCAATATATGTTCCATACGAATTTAAGAGTTCTTTTGAAAAAGGCGGGTCTTTTGTCGACCCAAGGACATCAGCAACTCTAGGTGTGTCAAATATCTCCCCCGACTATACTGCAACAGGTGTTCTTTATATCCCAGGTAAAGATACAGTGGAGTTATCTAATATTAAGCCAGGAGAAACTTGGCTTTTTGAACAAAATGATAAGACTTACAAATTAACGCTTGAGTCTGTGAATTGGATAAATAATTCTCTTAAAGCTTCGGTAGTAGAGATTGAAAACGCGGATAATAAGCCTAACAAGCAAAGTCAGTCGGACCGCTAACGCGCCGCTGCTTTGGGCGTTAGGGGTAAAGGGGTTCCGAGGCAATGAATAGAAACGGTATGGATGCTCTAGAAAAACATTTCAAGCAATGGAAGCAAATATCTGATCGACTTCAAGGGCAATTAGGGCCAGTACTAGAGGCGCATAGGGCCTTAGAAAAAGCCATGCGTCCAACTCTTGAGCTACAGAAAGCACTTAAGTCACCATTAGAACCCTTTCTTGAAGAGCAAAGGAGGCTGCAGAAGGCATTCGAAGGCATAAAAGTACCAACCTATAATCTGCCTGACTTAAGTCCTTTTACAAAACAAATACAACAGTATCAAAAGTCTCTCAGTGACATCATTAGTCCCGCCTTTGAGGAATTGCAGCGTTCTTTTAAAGAGCTGCCGCCAAAAATACAAGAAGCCCTTTTATTACTGGCTCAACACGGTTGGTACTTAGATTTCAATATGCCGCTACCAAGCCTTTGGGAAATAAAAAAGGCAATATCGAGCGGCGAAGTCAAAGAGGTTGAAGAAGCTCTAGTAGAGTATTTTGAGAGCCAGCTAGACGAGGTTGAAAAATCCTTTGGTGCCAAGTTTCCTCACAGATCTCATATTATAAGCTCTGCTATCAAGGCTCATCGCAATGGTGAGTACTTCTTATCCATCCCTGTTTTTCTCGCTCAAACAGACGGAATATGTAAAGAAGTAGTTGATCAATATCTGTTCATGAAAAAGGACAGGAAGCCTCGTACAGCAATATATGTTGAGCAAGTCGCAGCAGATACTTATAAAGCCGCACTACTGAGTCCGTTGGCAGCAAGTGCCCCAATAAGTGCATCTGAGCATGAGCGAGAGGAAGGCTTTAATCTGCTCAATAGGCACATGGTATTGCATGGAGAGTCCCTAGATTACGGAAACAAAGTAAATAGCCTCAAGGCTATATCGCTAATAAACTATGTATCGCAGGCATTGGAAGCAGATGCAGACTACCCCTAACAAGGCCGTAAACTCGGACGAATTTTTCGATCGCTGCGCTCACTACAAATACGCCGGTTACGGCTGGCGTTACATTTCCGAGTTACCCATGAAAAGTAGACACCTCACTACTACCTAATGAGGGTCTGAAAATGACGAAGAAAACGAAGAACAAATACAACCACTATACCGAAGGCTTCCGTCGTGAAGCGGTACGTAGATCCGATCTTCCCGGAGCCAGTGCGGTAGAGGTTGCCCGCGAACTCGGTATTCATCCGGGGCAGATTTATAATAGGCGTCGTCAGTATAAGAGACTGTCTGATAAACAGTTCAATACCGTGAATGGTGTCGATTACTCGCAGGAAGAAAGTGAAGAGCTCCATAAGCTCAAGCGTCAGATCTCTGATCTCAAAGAAGAGAATGAATTCTTAAAAAAGCCACCGTCCGGATGCGGCCCAAAACTTCAGCAAAGAAAAGTGGTGATCCGCTCCTTAGCCGGCGCGTATTCCATTGTGAAGATGTGCGTGTGGCTTGGCGTCAGTCGTGCCGGTTATTACAAGTGGCTGAGCCGCGGAGCTTCTGATAGTGAAAAGAGGCAGCAAAATCTTGAGAAGGTGATTGCTATTACCTTTGAGCGCTTCAAACATCGCTATGGAGCGCCCAGGTTGGCCGTGGAGCTGAATGAGGCCGGGATTTCCTGCAGTGTGAACTATGTGGCTAAACTGATGGCTCAGAGCAGTCTGAAGGCCCGTAACGGAAAGGGGTATAAATTTTTCCCGAACATTCAGGCCCGGAACCACGTCAGTGATAACCTCCTGCGCAGAGACTTCACGGTTGAGCGGCCGGATGAGAAATGGGTACCGGATATTACCTATATACCACTGGAGAAGGGCTTTGCGTATCTGGCTGTCGTGATGGATCTGTATTCAAGGAAAATCATTGGCTGGTCGCTGGACTCCACGATGACCAATCAGCTGATCATCGATGCCTTTCAGATGGCCTGTGATTCCAGGCAGGTAAAGCCTGGTCTGATACTGCATTCGGACCGTGGAGTGCAGTATCGTTCAGGGGAATATCAGCACCGGTTGCTCAGCAAAGGCATACGCCCTAGTATGAGCAGAAAGGGAAACTGCTGGGACAATGCTGTCATGGAATCATTCTTCTCAAGGCTAAAAGTTGAATCCGTTTATGCAGAGCAACCTACGACAAAGCAGGAAGCGTACTCGCTGGTATTTGAATACATCGAACTGTTTTACAACCGGGTACGAAGGCACTCTGCGATAGGCTATAAAAGCCCGGCAGAGTATGAACAGCAATATCACGAGAAGTGTGCCTGAAACGGTGTCTACTTTTCGTGGGTAGGATCATTCGTAAGGAGAGTTCGTGGAACAAGGCGTGGTAGAGGCAACTTCAATGGCGGTTTGGCTAGACCCGAAGATAGTGGTGCCTGCTGTAAGCGTTGTGCTTGCGTCCGTAATAGTGCCAATTTTGCTCCACTACTCAAAAGCGAAAAGGGAGCGTGAAGACAAAGTCTTCGAAATAAGGACAAAAGTCTACACCGAATATTTTCGAAAATTCGAAGAGGCCGCCGAGGGAGTTGGTGTTGATTACGAGGAGTTTTCCAAGGTGACTCTGCGAAACGCGTTTCGGGACCTCCTTGAAGCCGAAAGCTCTCCTGATGCGTTAATAAAATTTCATGATGAAGTTGGGAAATTCCCTCATAAGATTCAGGATTCTCATAGAAAGGCTACTCAAGAAATTACAACGATAAAAATTCTGGGGTCTGATAGGCTTTTCCATTTAACCTCAGAATTTGAACAGTTAAATCAAGAAATTCTGGAGATGTCTTCTGAATGGCTGGGTGAGATTCAGCAAGCCCTTTCGTCTCAAGACTTCGATACGCCAATTGCTAAAAAAATGAAAGATAAAGGGCAAAAGATAAAGAACCTTAAGGACGAAATCATTAACCAAATGCGGTTAGAGCTGAATCTTGGAAAATGAACTAACAATCGCAGGCACAGCGACGGCTTTTTCATTGCGGCTGCACCTCCATTCCATCGCCGCGCGTGCTGCGGGCGTTAAATTCTTTCAATATCGGATGTCGATTACATGGATGAAATCAAGCAATTCAAATGTCTGACTGACTTGAGGGAAATTATAAGTGAGCTGGATGGGTTTTATGCAAGACCCACCGTACCTGGGCAGCACCCGACCTTATATCCTGAAGTTTCTGATGGGCGATATCGCACAGTGTGCGGTATTCGTGTCTGTGACTATACATTATCTGAAGATGGGCAATGGGTTCTTCCGGATGATCAGATGGGATTGTCATTTTCTTCAAGCTGGCAGCATCTTAAAAGTGCACATAAAATGGTCTCTCGTGGTGCAGGTAAAGATGTTGATGTGTTTTGGGTGTTGTCTCGTGCCGACATACCAGCAGGTATGTCTTTTCAACCAGATAGACGTGCATCCAAGTCTGCAAAAGGTCACTATTTATTAACGGTAAATGAGAGGATGAAAATTAGTTCTCTCGTTGAAAAACTCAAATGGATAGCCGACAGGATGTCCGTTATTAAAAATGCGAGAGGTGCGCTGTGATTTTGACTGTTAGATATTCCCATGTTCGTGATCTCGTATTTTATTATGCAAATCAACTATCAGATCAAAAAGTTCTGAATATACTTGAAAGCGGATTGAAGTCTGAAGATGATGCAAAGCACTTTAGCTATTTCATTTGGAAGATGATCGATAGGATGGCTGAAGATAGAGAAAATGGTGTTGAGGTTCTAGGCGGTAGGGATAATACGTCAATGTTGCCTGATGTTTCTTATGAATTAGATGTCTTGATGTCAGATAGCGGATATAGCCAAATCTGGGAAGAGATCTCGGACGAAGCCTAAATTTAACAAACCGCTAAAATTTGTTACGGCCACAAAAAGCGTGGCCTTCACCAGGACTCGCTTCGCTCACCTTCTAGCGGGGCTTTAATTTTTCAAGGACAAATATGGAATCAAATTTGAAATCTCCAAATGGAAATATTGTAGGTATTCTCCTTGAGAATGAAGGGCTTGCTGCATTTGATTTTGTTAAGAAAGAGGGTGGCAGTATTTACAAGCTGAAGGGTGAGGTTGAATCATCACCAAAAGCTGATGTAAGTGGTAATTTTATTCTGGTTGATGTTACAGGTACAAAATGGGCAGCGGGTGATGTTGAGCTTTATACTTTTACTGGCATGAGCGGCATTCGCCCCTATGAAAATTAACAAGCGGCCGTTGAGGCCACTGAAAAGCGTGGCGGGACGCGCAAAGAACGCGCGCCCCAAGGCCGGGCGTTATTCATAAGAGGTTTTCAGATGAATCTTAATTTTCAATATGCCCATCACTCTCGCGACGAGTCTGAGACAAGAAGCGGAATCTCATTAAGTGATGCGCTCACTGCATTTGACGAGTTCGACTGGAGCGAAGAAATTGAAAAAAGTAATAAACTTAAAAAGTGCTCACCAACCTTATCGGTAATCATTAATGGGAACCATGAAATGGTGTGGGTATCCGGTTACGGAAAACCTGATAACCCAGAGTTTGTGTCTGAGTGCTACTTCCCGGGTGAGGTGAAAAAATGGTTTGGGCTAACTAAAGGTCAAGGTACCGTCAGTTTGAGTACGCAAACATTCACTAAAGATCAAGCCCGCAAGGCCATTGAGCTTCTTATTGCTAAGAATTATCGCGCTTTACGGGAGCTATATGCATAACAACTCGCTCAAATTCGTTCCGGCCACAAAAGGCATGGCCTCCACCAGGCTCGCTGGCGCTCAGCGTTTAGCGGGGCGTTATTTGCAAGGAAAGCCCGGAAAATCATGAAGGCTTTAAAGGTTATTGGAGTCATTGTTGTTGCTCTGATCGGGGCGAGGTACCTATTCGAGGATTACTGGTATAGAAAAGCTATTCCTGAGAATATTGGTCTCAATTACCGCATTTCTATCACCTCAGCTTCCGGGCTCAGGGAAGGTTGTGGTACAGCCGTCTACAGGTTGGACGGTAAAACAGCAGAAGCCATAAAAGAACAGGGTGTTACGTTTTTTGAGGAATCAGTCCAGGCTCGAGGTCATGCTGACCGATACTATACCTATGGTGAGTGGATGGAAACGCCCAGGGATGACTGGACCAGGCCGGAAAATTGGTCATATGAACTGCTTTGCGGCGGGAATGTTGATGACTCTTTGTATGACGAAATAGTAGAAAGCGGAAGAACCGGTGGTTCGTACTATTCGTTCAAGGATGAGGCCGTGCTGATGGTGATACCCGATAAGAAACTGGTGGTTTTCAGTCACAATGGTTAAAGCACATAACCACTACAGGCACGGCGACGCCCACGATATTGCGCCTTCGGCTCCATTCCGCAGGCCTGCATGCTGCATGGGTCAGGCCTTTTTCCCAGCAATTCGCAATTTTTAAGGAACTCAGACATTGGACATTCCACGGATTTTCAATATTACGGAAAGTGCGCACCGCATCCACAATCCATTCACGCCTGACAAGTTCACCACTCTTGGTGCGGCGCTGCGTCTGGAGCCAGGAATGAGAGTGCTTGACCTTGGTAGTGGTTCGGGTGAGATGTTGTGTACCTGGGCACGTGACCACGGCATTGTCGGCACCGGTATCGACATGAGCCCACTGTTCACCGCACAGGCAAAACAGCGTGCTGAGGAACTCGGCGTTACTCATCAGGTCAGGTTCATTCACAACGACGCCGCCGGTTACGTCTCTGACGAGAAAGCGGATGTGGCAGCTTGTGTCGGTGCCACATGGATTGGTGGAGGTATCGCCGGAACCATTGAGCTTCTGGCGAAAAGCATGCGTGCTCGCGGAATTATACTGATTGGTGAACCTTACTGGCGACAGTTGCCGCCAACGGAAGATATAGCCAAAAATTGCCTTGCCAGCTCAATCTCCGACTTTCTCACCCTGCCAGAGCTTCTTGCGTCTTTTGGCACCCTCGGTTATGACGTTGTTGAGATGATTCTGGCCAATCAGGACGGTTGGGACAGATACGAAGCGGCCAAGTGGCTGACAATGCGCCGATGGCTTGAAGAAAACCCCGACGATGAGCTGGCTGAAGAAATTCGCTCCAAACTCAGTACAGAACCTGAACGCCACGCAACCTACACGCGAGAGTATTTGGGGTGGGGCGTGTTTGCACTTATGCCACGGCTCAACCTAAAAAAGGCCTGACAAGGCGATCAGAGCTGACAGCCGCATAAAAAAAGGCTGCTATAGCCGCCCGGAAAATGCGCTGACAAGGCAACCCCGGAGGCGCGCTACCGGAACAGAAAGATCCGGTACCCCCTCCCCAAAAGCTGAGTGCCTGAGGCTCAATCAATGCACGTCTGCCGGCGAATGCCAAAACGGCGGATGCGGCGGTACAGTGTCGGCCGTGAAATATTCAGCAGTCGTGCTACTGCACTCAGATTCCACTGTTGTTGTTCCAGCAGTTGTGCCAGCCGGCGGGGGTCATCGGCTTCACCGGTGAGTTCCGGTGATAGCGTTGTAAACGAAGAGAATGGGGAACGTGCAGATAAAAACTGCTCAGCCGTCGTCGGCGCCGCTTTCTGGTCGCCACTCAGTGGCTGACGTATTGATTCAGGCAGATCGCTGACGGTAATGACATCAGTTCCGGCATTGGCTTCCGCATAGGCCAGAACATTCACCAGCTCACGGACGTTCCCCGGCCACTGCCACGCCAGCAGCGCACTGATGGCATCAGCCCGCAACCGCAGGGATGGCCGGCCCAGCCGCTGCCTGAGCTGGTTCAGCAACGTCCGCATCAGGAATTCAAGGTCCGCCCGCTCCCGCAGGGGAGGCAGCAACAGCGTTGCGCCATTCAGGCGGTAATACAGATCGGCCCGGAACTGCCCGTTCTCAATCATCTGCGCCAGGTTCTGGTGGGTTGCCGCAATCACCCGACAGTCGACCGATACCGGCTTATCCGCGCCCAGCGGGGTAACCTGCTGATCGGCCAGCACCCGTAACAGACGGGTTTGCAACGTCAGCGGCATATCACCGATTTCATCCAGAAACAGCGTGCCGCCATCAGCCTGCTGAATCAGCCCTCTGGCTCCTTTGGCGCGCCCTCCGGTGAACGCCCCGGCACTATAGCCAAACAGTTCGCTTTCAATCAGCGATTCCGGAATCGCAGCGCAATTAACCGCGATAAATGGCCCTTTGGCCCGATGACAACTGCGGTGGATGGCATTTGCCAGTACGTCTTTGCCACTACCGGTTTCCCCCAGAATCAGCAGATTTACGGCGCGGTTACGGAAGCGCTTTGCCTGATCCAGCGTCCTGCGCATGGCCGCATCATCACCGGCCAGAATATCCAGCTCAGGGACCCGCTCAGCACCGCTTCTGATTGGTGAGCGCGGGCTGTCTGACAGCGGTGCGGGTTCAATCAGCGAGCCATACAGGGTCTGCCGCTGCAGCCGGAACGCCCGAACCCCGTCACTGCAATCGTGGTTGATCGAAAGAATATCGTCAGGGTCACATTCCAGCAGCTGTGCCAGCCGTGGTTTATGGTCAGACACCGATACCAGCAACTGCCTCCCGGCAGTATTGGCGGCGATTATCCGGCCATCGTCGTCCAGGGCCATCAGAATACGGCCATTAAGGGTCACCAGCTCACGGGTTTCATCGCAACGGAAAACCCGCTGCCGGCGGAAGCGCCGCAGAAAATACGCATCTTCAATCATCCGCGCGTACAGCTGGGTCAGGTGCAGGGCAAAGGTCTGACTGGCCCGCACATCCGGCGCGTTAAGAGACGAGATATCCAGCACTGCCAGCAGTTCTCCGCAGGGGTCAAATACCGGCGCCGCGGTACAGGTAAGACTGATGTGGGAGCCATCAAAATGATCTCCACGATGACAGGTCAAGGCCGCCTGCTCGTGAATACAGGTGCCAACGGCACAGGTTCCGGCATAGGTTTCACTCCAGTCTGCGCCCAGATACAGACCAGCCCGGCGCAGTTCGGCGTGATGCTGCTGCTGACCGTGAAACTGCACTGTGATTCCACGCCGGTCAGTCAGCAACAGCACATAACCAAGGCTACGGATGCTGCTGTACAACTGATCAACCCCGGCACGGGCCACGGCCAGCAGTTCATCGGCGGCGTCCTGATGCTCACGCAAAGCGGTGTGGGTAATAATGCGGGCGGGCTGCTGCCGGCCCGGCTCCAGACCGTAATCCTGCAGGCAACGCCACCAGGAGCGGCCAATCAGATCAGGAGCCTGCGGTTGCCCCTGGGTATTCCGGGCAAAGGCCAGCAGTTGACGGGTGTGGTGATGATGATCAGAAAGCTGATGGTGCAAGACAGTCATGCGACTCTCCTTTGCCTGCCATCCGGCACGGACGACTGTTGTTATTCTGCGTATGAGTCCAGATTACCTGTTTTGCCTGACCCTTGTCGTAGGACCATTTGTTCCACACCAGACTGGCGTTACAACTGTAACACCCACACGACAGCTGTAATACCAGACACCGTTACAGCTGTTGCAGCCTTCCCGCTCCGGCGATCCGGCCCTTACCACTACAAAGAAATAAAGCCTTTTAAAATCATACTGTTAAATTTAAAAAAGCGATTAAAACCAGAGCTGGCACAGGCGCTGCAATGCGTAAATCAGGGCACGACCAGACAGCCCGCATACTTGCAGCAACAAAAACAAAAAGCCTGCTCAGGAGATCAATATGACTCAGCACAACCTCACACCAGCCAGTGCCAGCGCACAACAATGGCTTGATCAACTCAACAACACCCTGCGTCACGATGGTCCGCAAGCCGCCTCACAGTTGTTCGAGGAAAACGGTTTCTGGCGTGACCTGGTGGCCTTTACCTGGAACATCAAAACCATGGAGGGCCGCCAGCAGATCGCCGCGATGCTGTCAGCGACACTCGACAACGTCCGTCCGGCCAACTGGCAGCTGGAAGAAGACGCAACCGATAATAATGGCGTTATCGAAGCCTGGATCACCTTCGACACCACGGTGGCCCATGGCCGTGGCCATCTGCGTCTGCGTAATGGCAAGGCCTGGACGCTGCTGACGACGATGGTCGAACTGAAAGATCATCCCGAGCCCCGTGGTTTTAACCGCCCCCGCGGCGCAGAACACGGTATCAACAAACATCGCCGGACCTGGCAGGAAAAACGCCAGCACGAAGCCGAAACCCTGGGCTACAGCGAACAGCCCTATTGCCTGGTGATTGGTGGTGGTCAGGGCGGCATCGGGCTGGGCGCACGGCTGCGTCAGCTGAACGTGCCAACGCTGATCATTGATAAACTGGAGAAGCCCGGCGATGCCTGGCGTCGTCGTTACAAATCACTGTGTCTGCATGATCCGGTGTGGTACGACCATCTGCCGTACATGCCTTTTCCGGACAACTGGCCGGTGTTCGCCCCGAAAGACAAGATCGGTGACTGGCTGGAGATGTACACCAACATCATGGAGCTGAACTACTGGGGCTCCACCGAATGTACTTCTGCCCGCTATGACGAAAATGCAGAAGAGTGGATCGTGCATGTGGAACGTGACGGCGCTGAACTGGTATTACGGCCAAAACAGCTGGTACTGGCCACCGGAATGTCGGGCATTCCGAATATCCCCACAATTCCGGGTCAGGACATCTTTGAAGGCGAACAGCACCATTCCAGCCAACACCCCGGAGGCGAAGCCTATCGTGGCAAAAAAGTGGTGGTGCTGGGGGCCAACAACTCAGCCCATGACATCTGTGCAGCGTTATGGGAACACGGCGCTGACGTTACCATGATCCAGCGTTCCTCGACCCATATCATCAAGTCCGACAGCCTGATGGACAAAGTGCTGGGCGGGCTCTACTCAGAAGAAGCCGTACAGAATGGCATGACCACCTACAAGGCCGACCTGACCTTTGCCTCAATCCCATTCCGGATCATGCCGGAGTTTCATATTCCGCTGTACAAAGAAGTTGCCGAGCAGGACAAGGATTTCTACCAGAGCCTGGAAAAAGCCGGTTTTATGCTCGACTTTGGTGACGATGGCTCCGGCCTGTTTATGAAATACCTGCGCCGGGCATCCGGTTATTACATTGATGTCGGCGCCTCTGAATTAATCGCCAGCGGTGACATAAAACTCCGCAGCCACACTACCATTGAACGCATCACCGCCAACTCCGTGATCCTGACCGACGGCGCCGAGCTGGAAGCCGACCTGATCGTTTACGCTACCGGCTTTGGTTCCATGAACGGCTGGGCTGCGAAAATCATTTCACAGGATGTTGCCGACAAGGTCGGTAAATGCTGGGGAATGGGTTCGGACACCACCAAAGACCCCGGCCCGTGGGAAGGTGAGCTGCGCAATATGTGGAAACCAACCCAACAGCAGGCACTGTGGTTCCATGGCGGTAACCTGCACCAGTCGCGGCACTACTCGCAATATCTGTCATTGCAGCTGAAAGCGCGGATGGAAGGCATCAGCACACCGGTTTACGGCATGGAAGACGTACATCACCTGGCGTAAAGCCCGGAACACCGGCAGGGCTGGTCACCCTGCCGGTGTTCGCCATCGCTTAGGGCAGCAGTTTCTGATTACTGCGAGGCCTCCATTCTGCCGGGGGCGCGCCCTTTTTTAGCATTATGCTCAGCCTGCTGATTGTCGCCATCGGCATCAACCAGATCGGCAACCGGCCGCTGAGCGAAGCGACTGAAAGCGGAAACGCTGAATCACATCAGCCGCCCGCCACCTGCTCATCGCCTTCTGCCCAGCGCGGATTATTACCACCGCTCAGATCGACGGGATGATGGCGAAATTCGCCAAAGCCATGGCAGCAACCGAAGCCTATGTGCAGGAACAGGGGCTGATGTAATCCGCGCCGGAACAGCACGACAGACAACCAGGGGCCATATGGCCCCTTTTTTGTAGCTGACGCCTTTTGCCATTGATCATTCAATTATCAGATGGTTATTCTCAGGCTCAGACGAGTTTTCAGCCCATGCGAATTTACTGGATAGACAGACAGTGTATCTTTGAGATTCACTCTTTTTATGCTCGTTTACACGACAAAGGACAAATGAGCAGGCGCGAACCGACACCTTACAACCCCATAAAAACCCTTATTAATCAATAAGTTAAAGATTTCATCCGCAGTGATAACGCGCAAAGACATTCCCCGGCCTGGAGTACAAACGCGCATGCGCGTTCAGCCACCTGATGAAAATATTAACAGGTAGACTTTTGCGGGGTTTGACAATAAGTTAAGGGGAAAACAAGGGAAATATGCGTGGCGTCAAAGTGAGCATGCGCATGAAGAAACTGTTAGCTGACTATAAGAACTGGCTCAGATGAAGGATTAAAATGAGAAAGCCAAGGCCAAGGAAAGAGAAGTTATCCATATACCTAGCCAAGTCTAGTATTGAATGCGACCTTTCAAAGGCAATTAACCTTGAAAACTCCAAGCCTCCTATTCAGATGGAAATTCAGGGTCTTGAAGCGACTCTTTATGTAAAAAAAGAGCCTCCGAAACCACCTCCTCCTTGGACAAAGCTCTTCTACGATCATCAGGATCTCCCAGAGGATATATTTGGAGGAAGGAAGGCTGTTGGTGCTGCGTTAGCTGTAAATCTGGAGGAAAACTTATTCATATTGACTTTTGGAACGGGTTATCACCTACTCAAAAATGAAGCTATTGAAAGAGATTTTGGGCTGCGTGTGACATTAAATTCTGTAGATCCAGAAAAATTAAGGAGCCTAGATAAAGCTAGTTACGATCATAACCCTCTGAATTCGAGAACACAGAGTTCAATTGATCTAGGTGTATTTGATCTAGACGTTGATTCTGAATTGGATATGCTTTATGCGGTAACTGGTGTATCCACGGTTCCAATATTTGGCTCCCATGTGACTGGAGGGATGCTCTTACTCTAGTTTTAGAGGTGGATCTTAATGGGTTAAAAGCAATTCTCTCGGAGTGTTTACTGAAGTACAAAATATCTCTGCCAAAAGATTTTGAATGGGTTGAAAATATTCAACGAGTTAAGGATAAAGAACTACACGAGGTATTAGACTTAGAGCTTGACGATATTCTTGCCAAAAGTGACTTTAATAATATATGGCTTGGAGAGCCAGAGATCATTGACTGGGAGTCGCAAGTCGGCTATTCGTTCGATTTATATCAAAAGACCCCTAGACATGTTGTCTTAAAGATTGATGACTTAGTCAAATACTTTGATGAAAAAAGCATTCCCCTAACATCAGAAAATCTTAAAACACAAGCTATTCATATTAACGATAGCGAATACACTTCAATTAAAAAATGGTCTGCATACAGATGCTTGTATGCAGAGGTTGCTACTGAGTCAGAGCAATACATTTTACGAAATGGTCAGTGGTATATTGTGAATAACGATTTCGTAAAAACTGTAGACAGTTATTTGGAGGGTTTTGACGCCTACGACTTTGAGTTTCCCACATATTCACATGATAGAGAGGAAGACTACAATGAATTTGTTGCTGCCTCATTTGACAATGTTGAATTAATGGATAAGAAATTTGTGAAAATTGGTGGACCTCATGACAAGCTGGAGTTTTGTGATTTAATCAAAGACACTAATGAATTTATTCACGTGAAGTACTACAGAAGCTCCGCCACTTTAAGCCATCTGTTTTCACAGGGTTTTGTCGCTTCTGAGGCATTTATTGGTGATGCTGATTTCAGGAAACGATTAAATGATAAACTCCCCAAATCTTCAAAACTGGTGTGCACTGATTCTAGGCCTGATCCAAGCAAATATAAAATAATCTATGCGGTAGCGACAAATCGGGAAATACCTAAAGAGCTACCATTCTTTTCAAAAGTAACTTTAAAGAATGCACTAAAAACGTTAAAGACATTAAACTACAGCGTGTCTATATCAGCAATAAATGTTGACCCTGTTCTTGAATTAAAGAAAAAGGGGAAACCTGCTAAGGAAAAGAAACTTACATGATTCTAGTTCATCAGCTAACAAACGCGTAAATAAGGACGCTCGCAAGCTCGCGCCTATTACGCGGGCGTTAAATCTCTGCGTGACTTCACATGCCTATCATATAATTCTTGTAAGGAACAGACTTGCCAATTAAAATCCAGCTCATAAAACGACAGTAACGTCATTATTAACAAAAAAGGACTTTGAAATGACTGAAATTTTGCTCTGTAATCAATCATTAACCCCAAAAAGCCTTCAAAATCAATGCGGCATCAGCATTGATCAAATATCAGCCTTTAGTTGCACGAAGCCAACAGCGGCAGCGGCCAATACTCCCTATATCATCGGCAATGATAATTCCGGTGCCAGCCGAAGTATCCTTGGTCATCTTTCTTCTGCGCCTGTAGCCAGGGAACTGACTAATCTCTCTTTATCTTATGGTGGTGATAATGTCGTGGCATTAGCTGAAATCACTGCAAAGCTCACAGATTACAATATTGGGCTCATGGGGGCTTCAACTAGTGTTTATGCCAATCGTGTTGGCGGTTTCGCCAGTTCTGTTAAAGACTATCAAGCCGCATTAATGGAATATCGTCAGGCTGTGACATCTGACTCGCCAATGAAAACAGCGATAAAGCAGAAGGCACATACTGCATTTCAAAAAATGCAAAGCCAATTCAGCAATGAGTTAAAGGTGGTTTCTGGGAAAGTAAAAGCCCGCCGGGGTACGCCGCTTACAAGTTTTGATAGAGCGACGAATATTGCCAAAAGTAGTCGTAACGTAGCCAAGCTCAACGTAACCAGCCAAGTTCAGGCAAATAACCTTGTCAAATTAAGTAGACAAGCTAAATTCCTGGGTAACGGCCTTGCAGTTATCGACTTCGGTAGTCGTGTGGGTAATATTCACAATAGCTATGAGGCCGGAGGTAACTGGGAACGGGATTTGTTTATCGAGTCTAGTAGTTTTGCAACAAGTGCGGCCGCCGGTACAGTGACAGTGAATATAGGTAGTGCAGCATTAGGTTTTCTTATGGTGGCAACCCCTATAGGTTGGGTTGGCCTTGTAGTAGGTGGGTTAGCCGTTGCTGGTACCGCAGCAGCTGTATCAATGGGGGTTAATGGATACGTGAAAGACAACGCCGGATCCAAATATGATCAAATTATGGCCTGGCTACAATGAACACCTTAGAGTCATATCTTTTTTCATTCGGATTACTTGGAACTTTTTTGTCAATGATTCTATATGTCCTTTTTGGCCAACTGACAGTCAAGAAGCTTCGAAAGGATGAGGTACTGAAAAACAGCCTTGGTCTGGAACTTGTCGGTGGGTGGGATATTATTAATGTCGCTCAGGCACTGGCTATTCCCAGGTCATGGTCAAAAAAATTAGAAAACAGCCCCTTGTCTGCGTTATACGCTAAATCTGAATGTTTGCGGGAAAACACCACCCGGTTTGATAGGGTGTTAGCGGCCATGTTCTATTGGCTTCTTACACTATCAGGTATCAGCATGATTGCGCTGGTGGCTATGGATAGTCTAGGGGCATTTGATTGAATTCAGCTTAACAAACCAATGCATGCGGCTCCTGATCTTGCCCGCTTTAACAGCCACCAAATCCAAATCCCCCACTCTGCCTCCCGGCTATCATATCTGACAACCACATAAAAAAGGGCTGCCAAAGCAGCCCGGAAAATGCGCTGGGGAGGGAGCCCCGGAGGCGCGCAATTAAAACAGAAAACGCAGAACAGGCGGTTACATCTCTGAAACATTCATAACTGCAACTGCGTCCTTTCTGATCAGCCTTTTACCTTACGGTGTACCCGGCGGGTAATGCCGGTGAACAGGGTATAGGAAATAGTGCCGCAGTACGGGGCAACTTCATTGGCGAGCAGGTTTTCACCCCAGAATTCCACCGTTGAGCCCAGTCCGGCATCGATGCCAGTCAGGTCCACCGTCAGCATATCCATGGATACGCGGCCGATGATCTTTGTGCGTTGGCCGTTCACCATCACCGGGGTGCCGTTTTTTGCCTGCCGCGGATAACCATCGGCATAGCCCATGGCCACGGTGCCGACACGGGTCGGTTGTTCACACACCCAGGTACCGTTGTAACCAATGGCATCACCGGCCTGCAGGTCATGAATGGCGATCACTTCGGAGGTCAGGGTCATGGCCGGTTTCAGCTGTGCCTGTACGTCGGCTTCCCCTTCGAACGGCGAAGAGCCGTACAGAATAATGCCCGGGCGCTGCCAGTCGTGATGGGCGGCACTGTGTTTCATGGTCGCGGCTGAGTTGGCAAAACTCATCGGCGACGGGCATGCCTGATTGACGCTGTCGTAAATCTCAATCTGATGCCGGGTGACCGGGCTGCTCATATCGTCGGCCGAGGTAAAGTGGCTGAGCATGGTAATGCTGTTAACCTGCGGCATGGCCTGCAGGCGCTGATACGCCACCTTGTATTCTTCCGGGGTGAAGCCCAGCCGGTGCATGCCGGTGTCGAGCTTCAGCCAGACATTCAGCGGCTGCGCCACCTCGGCGGCGGCAATGGCTTCCAGCTGGAAATCATTATGCACCGCCGTCCAGATATTATTGGCACTGATGTAGTCCAGCTCGTCGGCGCTAAAAAAACCTTCCAGCAGAACGATGGGCCCGGTTACACCGGCATCGCGCAGTTCAACCGCTTCTTCAATACAGGCGACGGCAAAACCATCGGCTTCGGCCTGCAGTTTTTTCGCGACGTCAATCGCACCGTGGCCATAAGCATTGGCTTTGACCACCGCCAGGGCTTTCTGCCCCGGCGCCTGGGATTTTGCGACCTGGTAATTATGCGCAATGGCATCCAGATCAATGGTTACGGTTGCTGCTCTGGCCATGATTCAGTCTCACAGCACCATAACAGCTTCAATTTCGATATCGGCGTCTTTCGGCATGGCCTTAACGGCATAAGCGGCGCGCGCCGGATAAGGGGCAGAAAAATACCTGGCCATAATCTGATTCACTTCCGCGAAGTATTTCAGGTCTGACAGCAGCACAGTCACTTTGACAAAATCACCCAGTGAACCGCCGGCCGCTTCGGCCACGGCTTTCAGGTTTTCAAACACCTGCACGGCCTGGGCTTCAAAGGACTCGGTCACCATCTCCATGGTCTGCGGGTTCAGCGGAATCTGACCGGAGATATACACAGTGTCACCGACTTTTACTGCCTGTGAATAAGTGCCGATGGCGGCCGGTGCGTTGTCGGTGGCGATGATGGTTTTTTCTGTCATGATGAATACCTTTAAAATTTTGTCGTTCTGAATAATGGCGGCCGGCTCATTCACGCTGAGCCGGTAATTAATTAACGGTAACGGGCAACGGACAGGCCATCCGGATTAATGTCCGGTTTTTTACCGGTCACCACGTCGGCCACGTATTTCGACGTACCCAGCGACATGGTCCAGCCCAGCGTGCCATGGCCACTGTTAAGAATCAGGTTGTCGTATTTGGTTTCGCCCAGCACCGGCACGCTGTCTGGGGTCATCGGGCGCAGGCCGGTCCAGAATTCAGCACCGTCCACATCACCGGCCCCCGGGAACAGATCTTTCACCGAGAACTCAATGGCACTGCGGCGCTGCGGGTTCAGTTCTTTGTTGAAGTTGGCAATTTCAGCAATGCCCCCCACGCGGATACGGTCGTCAAAGCGGGTTACCGCCACCTTGTATTTCTGATCCATCACGGTGGACACCGGCGCTTTGCTTTCGTCGATAATCGGCATGGTCAGTGAATAACCTTTGAGCGGATAAATCGGCAGGTTGATGCCGATTTTACCCAGCAGGTGCGGTGCATAACTGCCCAGCGCCACCACGTATTTATCGGCGCTCAGTTCGCCGGCCGAGGTCTTCACGCCGGTGACCTTGCCTTTGCTGGTTTCGATGGACTGAATTTCGGTTTCCATCATAAAAGTCACACCCAGCTTCTTACATTCTTCCGCCAGGCCTTTGGTGAACTTATGACAGTCACCGGTGCCGTCACCGGGCAGGTACAGACCGCCGACGATTTTTTCTTTCACATTGGCCAGCGCCGGCTCATGTCTGAAGCAGGTGTCCACGTCCACCATTTCATGTGGCACGTTGCAGCGTTCCAGAATCGCCACGTCTCCGGCCGCACCATCCATTTCTTTCTGGCTGCGGAATACTTCCAGCGTGCCTTTCATGTGCACGTCGTAATCCAGCGTCAGTTCACTGTTCAGTTCCTTGAAACACTCTGCGCTGTAGCGGGCAACGCGCAGCATGCGTTCTTTGTTCACGTCAAAGGCATTGGAGGAGCACTGGCCCAGCATCTTCATCATCCAGCCAATGGTGTTGGCATCGAAGTCCTTGATGCTGAAGTAGAGCGGCGAAATATCCTGCATCATCCACTTGATGGCCTTGAACGGCACACCCGGAGCGCCCCACGGCGTGGAATAGTCAAATGACAGCATACCGGCGTTGGCGTAGCTGGTTTCGGTGGCCGGTGTGTCCAGACGGTCGACCACTGTCACCTCATTGCCGGCCTTGGCCAGATACCATGCGGTGGTCACACCGATAACACCGCTGCCTAATACCAGAACTTTCATAAAAGCCTCTCAGGACCGTTAAAATCAATAATCAGATAACACCAGTGTATTACCAAATACCCAGTGAAAAACTTTGAATTATCAACCTTAAAAGGTTAAAACCCTTTTTATATTCAAATAAATAGTGGATTAATCTTCTATGTCAGACAGCCGAAAACGCCCTCTCGACAAACTGGACATTAGCATTCTGCGTGCCCTGCAGAACGACGGCCGCATCAGTTATGTCGACCTCGCAGACAAGGTCGGCCTGAGTTCCACGCCCTGCATTGAGCGCGTGCGGCGGCTGGAGAAAGAAGGCTATATCGAGGGCTACCACGCGCGTCTGAATCCGGAACTGCTGGGCTACAACATGCTGGTGTTTGTGGAGATATCACTGTCTTATCAGTCGCCGGATTCTTTCCAGAAATTCAGTCAGGCGGTGAAACAATTGCCTTATATTCTGGAATGCCATCTGGTCTCCGGTGATTCCGACTATCTGATCAAGGCGCGTATCAGCGGTATGTCAGAATACCGCGCCCTGCTTGGCGATATGCTGCTGACCCTGCCCGGCGTGACAAATTCCAAAAGCTATATCGTGATGGAAGAAGTGAAGGAAAGTCTGGCGCTGCCGCTGGATTACGGCAAAACGCAGAAAGCCTGATTCTGCGCCGCCCGCCACGGTGGTAATCAACCCGCGTGCCGGCTACATTGTACCTTGGCTGTCACAGCCCCTGTCAGGTAACCAAGCGAGGACGATCAGGATGACACCAGCCACTGACTGGACCATTGACGACGCAGAAAAACTGTACGGTGTTTCGCGCTGGGGCGGCGGTTATTTCCGCATCGGCGATAACGGTAACCTGCAGATTACCCCCGATCCGGGCAACCCGTCGGTGAGAATCGACTTTGGTTCTGTGCTCAGTGAAATTCAGCAGGAAGGGCTGCAGTTTCCGGTGGTGGTACGCTTTCACGATATTCTGCGCGCCCAGGTCACACAGCTGAATACGGCCTTCGCCAACGCCATTGAGCAGAGCGGTTACCGCGGTGAATATCAGGGTGTCTACCCGATCAAGGTTAACCAGATGCGCGAAGTGGTGGAAGAAATTGTCTACGCCGGCAAACCTTTCCGCTATGGCCTTGAGGCCGGCTCCAAAGCCGAGCTGCTGGCCGCTCTGGCGATGAACACCAACGACGGCTCGCTGACCGTGCTCAACGGTTATAAAGACGAAGAATTCATGCGCCTGGCGTTAATGGGCCGCCGCCTCGGCAACCGCATGGTGGTGGTGGTGGAAAAATATTCCGAACTCCTGCTGCTGGTGCGGCTGGCCAAAGAGCTGGCCATTGACCCCATTATCGGCCTGCGCGCCAAAATCACCGCCAAGGGCCGCGGTAAGTGGGAAAACTCCGGCGGTGACCGCGCCAAATTCGGCCTGACCATTACTGAAATCATCAATGCCACCCGTTACCTGAAAGACGAAGGTATGAATCACTGCCTGAAGCTGCTGCATTTTCACATCGGCAGCCAGCTGACGGATATCCGCTCGGTGAAAGAAGCCGTGTCCGAAGGCGCAATGATTTACGCCGAACTGCACCGCATGGGGTTTGCGCTGGATTACGTCGATGTCGGCGGCGGTCTGGGCATTGATTACGACGGCACCGCTTCCACCAGCGAATCGTCACGCAACTACACCATGCAGGAATACGTCAGCAGCGTGGTGCAGGGCGTGCAGGAAGTGTGTGATCTGGAAGGGGTACCGCATCCGGATCTGGTCAGCGAAAGCGGCCGTGCCATCACCGCCCATCACAGCTGCGTGGTTACCCAGATTGTCGGCGAAATCCGCACCGACAGTGCTCAGGTGGATACCGCCGTCTGTGCGGACGAGCATATCCTGCTCAGCAATATGCGCGATATTTATACCGGCCTCGATGAGCAGAGCAATATGCAGGCTGCCTTTAACGATGCCTCACGCTACAAAGAGCAGGCACTGGATGCCTTCAAACTGCGGGTACTGAGGCTGGAAGAACTGGCCAAAATCGAAACCCTGTACTGGCAGATTATGGAACGCCTGCACCACTACTATCAGAACGCGGATTATATTCCGGAAGAACTGCAGGAAATGGAACGCAATCTGTCGTCGCAGTATTTATGCAACGTCTCGGTGTTTCAGTCTGCGGCCGACAGCTGGGCCATCGACCAGCTGCTGCCGGTAGCGCCGCTGACGCGCATGGATGAAAAGCCACAGGTCAGCTGTTCACTGGTGGATATTACCTGCGACAGCGACGGTAAAATAGACCAGTTCGCCATCGGCCGTGAAATTACCCAGGTGCTGCCGCTGCATAAACTGCGCGCCGGTGAACCTTACTTTATCGGCCTGTTCCTCACTGGTGCCTATCAGGACGTGATGGGAGATATGCACAACCTGTTCGGGCGCCTGAACGAAGTGCATGTTTTCTGTGACGATGAAGATCCGCAGGATTTTTATATCGAAGAGATTGTGCCGGGTTCATCGGTTAAGGATGTGCTGACCATTATGCAGTACAACCCGCAGGCCATGACCTCGGATGTAAAACGTATGATCGATAAACAGGTGGCCGCCGGTCAGATCAAACCCCGCGAAGGTGTGCGCTGGAACGACTTCTATGAAGCCTGTATCAACGGTTACACCTACCTGAAGCCGCAGAAATAGCGGCCTGCTGTTCTGCCCGGCTGCCGTGCTGCCTTACTTTTTACAGGTGGATATACCAAACGGCAGGTAAGCCGGGCACCAGCCCAGGGCCGCGGTCAGCAGCGGCACCACACCGATCAGCCCCCACCATGACTGGTAGCCCAGCCCCAGCGCAATAATCACGATGCCGAGCACAAGCCGTATAACACGATCCGTTTTACCTACATTGCATTGCATAGCTTTCTCCTTGCCGGTGGCAGATGGTTAACACCTTCAGTGTCGCACCACAACAACCACAGCCGCAAGCCTCAGCAGTTCACAGTTTGTCTGCAATTTTAACGGCGAATGCCGCCGTATCATCGTCACGGCAACGCGGGTTCTGCGCGATCAGCCCGGCCATCGTGCGGATTCTGGCCGCCTGCTCCGGGCTGACCAGTTCGACGTCTTCATTTTTACTGTTCAGGCGTACCACTTCATCCACCGCCATCAGCAGACGGTAAACGGTTTTCAGCCGGTAGCCACCAAGGTCGGATTTGCCGGCCAGTCCGGTCAGCAGACTGACAATGGCATCCAGAGTGTGAAAGGCCGGCCGTACCTGCATCGCACAGGCTGCACCGAAAGCAATATACTGAGGGCTGCCGGGGCTCAGGTCGTGAAACAGAAAATCCACCGACGCCAGCCCTTTGGCTTTGCCTTTTAAACTGCTGGCCAGTTTATTGAGGGCTGCCGCACTGGCTTCCGGGTCGAATTTCTCACATTCCGCCAGGTAATCGGCCTCCAGTTCGGTATAGCGCTTTTTCAGCTGATCAACTTCGTCACGGGTCGCCTGCAGTTCTTCTTCAATTTTTCTGAATTTGGCCTCAAAGTCGCCCAGCCTGACACTTTCCAGCCACTTCGGCAGCCAGGGGATCAGGCCGATCAGCATAAACATCACGACATACTGGTCGAATTGATAAGGCGTCAGAACATGAACAGCAATGGCGGCGGCGCAGATCAGGGGAAGCAGGTATTGGCGGGTCATAAAATTCGTCCTTGAATATTGCCGTAACAACAGTGGGAGATCAGGTTCACGCTATCAGCCGGCAGAAAAGCCTGCAAGGTCAGTAACGGCCGCCGCCGGCGGTATAAACACGTTCCCCCCCATGCGTCTGAGCAGCACGATTAATTCAGCTCCGACAGCCGTTGTTTAATCTGGCGCTCCGGCAGTAAGCCGCCACAGACGCCGGTATCCACCCTGCCCTTAAGCTTTTTAACAAGCCTGCCATAAGTGGAAAAATCCGTCTTTCAACAATGAAAACCATGAATACATAACGGGCATAAAAAAGGTGGGCATCGCCCACCTTGTTATCTGCTCCGCCACTGCGGCAAGCTGTCAGCCCCAGAAGCCTTTATGCAGTTCTGCACCTTCCGCTTCCATTACCGGGCCGATGATTTCCACCTCGCGCTGGCCGGAGGCAAATACCGTACGGCAGGGCAGATCCAGGGTCGGGTTTTCCGGGTGATTGCCGGTAATCTGTTTCAGCGAATGTTCACTCAGGCTGTACACCAGACGCCCCAGTCCGGCCCAGTAGGCTGAGCCGGCGCACATGGCACAGGGTTCTGCCGACACATACATAGTGCAGTTCTGCAGGAAATCCGGCCGGTAAGCCTTGCTGGCCCGGGTCATCAGCACACGCTCGGCATGGCCGGTCATATCCAGATCCGGCAGGTAGCCATTCACCTGTTCCATCAGAATATTATTGCCGCCGTCCACCAGGATGGCGGCAAACGGGTGAACCCCCTGTTCCCGCGCTTCCGCCGCCAGTTCAAAGGTGCGGCGCATAAAGGTTTTGTCCTGCTCGCTGAGTTTCTGATCTTCTGTCATAAATCACTTGTAATAATAAGAGTGTGTTGTGCCGGTGCCGCCGCAGCGGCACATGTTCAGGCGCTTTATTTTTTCGGCAGACTCCACGGGAACAGCCAGGTCTGAATCCAGGTCACCGACTTGAATAACAGCAGGCTGATAACGGCCAGGAAGATTAATCCGGCAAACGCCTGTGGAATTTTAAAGAAGGAAGTCGAGAACTGAATAAAGTAGCCCAGCCCTTCTTCCGCGGCGACGAATTCCGCCACCACAGCACCGATAATGGCCAGCGTGATGGAGACTTTCAGACCACTGAAAATATGCGGAATCGCATACGGAATACGGATCTGCCAGGTTTCACGGTAACGCGGCGCCCGCAGTGACTGACTCAGTTCCACCAGCTCGGCCGGGGTTTCCAGCATACCGGTGGTGGCCGAAACCACCAGCGGGAAGAAGGTGATCATGCAGGTAATCAGAATACGTGACGGATCACCGGTTCCCATCAGCACGATAATCAGCGGCGCGACGGCCACCACTGGTGTGGCCTGAACCACCACCAGTGCCGGATAAATAACCCGCGTCATCAGTTCTGAACGGACCATGGCCACAGCCAGCGGAATACTGATCACAATCGACAGCACAAAACCAAGCAGTGCTACCCGCAGGGTTGCCCACAGATGCGTCAGCCAGCGGCTGAATTCAACATCGAAAAAGGCGTTAAAAATACTGGCCGGTGACGGCAGAATATAATTGGGGATCTCGCCGATACGGCAGACCATTTCCCAGAGGCCAACCAGGGCAAGAAAAAAGATGGCCGAGGCATAACGCATCAGCCAGGCGCGCACCTTGGGCGGCAGAATGTCAGTGCGCTTCTGGTTCATAAATATGCTTCCTGATACGGGCAGTTAATTCAGCAAATTCCGGCGTCTGGATGGTTTCTGTGGTACGCGGACGCGGCAGATCAATATCAATCAGATCGAGTACAGTGCCGGGACGCTGACTCATGACCAGTACCCGGTCAGCCAGCAGCACAGCTTCTGAAATTGAGTGAGTAATAAAGAGAACGGTTTTCGGATTGTCACGCCAGATGTTAAGCAGATCGAAACCGATCTGTTCACGGGTCATGGCATCGAGCGCAGAAAAAGGCTCATCCATTAACAGGATATCCGGATTCAGCAACAGTGCGCGGACAATACCGACACGTTGCTGCATACCACCGGACAGCTCGTCCGGCATACGTTCCGCAAATTGTGACAGGCCGGCCATGGCGAGCAGTTCATCAGCTCGTTTTTCGTCGGCTTTGCTGTAATTACCGTATTTGTGTTTGAGCGGAAACAGTACATTTTTGCGCACGTTAATCCACGGCAGCAAGGTCGGTTTCTGAAACACAATACCCACGTCATCACGCGGTTCTGTGACCTGATGTTCAAATACACTGACTTTCCCTTCACTGGGAATCAGCAGACCTGACACCATGCGCAGCAGGGTCGATTTACCACAGCCGGACGGACCAACCACCGCCACGAATTCGTGGCGGTGAATGGCCAGGTCAATCTGCTGTACGGCCATCGGGCCGCCTTCAGGGTTGTAACAATGGCCAACCCCTTCCATACGGACAAAGGCGCGGTCAGATGCCTGGACCATATTATTTCTCCGGCATGAAATCGCGGTTAACCATGGTTTCCGGATCGGCTTTGGCCGGGTCCAGCTTGTTGGCTTTGGCAACCCACTTCCAGGTCATGGCAATACGTTCAGGTGTCAGCGCACCGTAACCATCAGCCTCCGACGCGGAGTTGTAGACCAGGCCTTTGATGCTCCTGATCTGGGCAGCAGCGGTGGCAGCGTCCACTTCCGGCACCATGGCGTGAATGGCCGCACCGGCTTTATCCGGGTTGGCGTAAGTGAATGCCACCGCTTTGGCAAACGCGGTGATAAAACGTTTGGCCACGTCAGGGCGTTCGCTCAGGAATTTATCCGCCGCCAGCAGTGAGGAGCTGTACAGTTCCAGACCGGCGTCAGACCATGGCAGCACCACCAGTTCTTTGCCCGCTTCTTTGGCCTGGTTTTCAAACAGCGGTACGTTGGTGGTCCAGGCAATAATAACCGGCACATTGCCGGTCATCAGCATTGGCCCCAGAGCCCCGGGATCGGATTTCATCAGGCTGACGTCACTTTCTTGCAGACCGTTTTCTTCCAGCACCAGTGGCAGGAACAGGTTGGAGGACGTAAAAGGTGAAGTGGCTACTTTTTTGCCGGCCACGTCTTTGATGCTGCTGACGCCACTGCCTTTAACGGTAAAGAAGGCGTGTGGTGCCTGGGAGAAGTAAGCCAGTACGGCCGATACCGGTACGCTGTCAGTGGCACGGGCGGCCATCAGAGCGCCGATGTCGGCGGTACCGACATCAGACTGGCCCGTTGCCATTTTGGTTACCGCATCGGTGGAACCACGGCCGCTGGCAATTTTCACTTCCAGATCGGCGTCTTCGAAAAAGCCTTCAACCACACCAACATACACCGGGGCTTTATCGCCACCCGGCAGCCAGTCGAGCTGGAAGGTTACTTCATCAGCAGCCATGGTCAGACTGCTGACGGTCATTGCGGCGGCCAAAGCTAACGGTCTGGTCAGTTTTTTAATCATGGTCTCTCTCCTGTTTAGTAAAGGTTCTGCGACTGTCAGCCTTTATTTGTTAACTGATCAGACAGGTTTTATATGTGTCAGCAATAAACATACCTGAATCCCCTCAGTGGCTGAGGTTTTATGGTGGCTGCGGCTTTAATGATTTTTCATGGCTCTGTCGCTGAGCCCTGTGCGCAGAAAGTGGTCAATCGCTTCGGCTACCTGCACAGGTTTACCCACTTGTGGTGCATGCCCGGTATGAAAGGACACCACTTTGGCGCCCGGTACCAGGGCCTGCATGCTGCGCTGCACCGCCAGCGTCACCGATTTATCTTCCGTCGCCTCAATATAAAGACGCGGCACCTGCCCGGCGCGCTCTGCTGTCCAGTGCGCCGTAAGGGTCTTGCCGCCTTCCGGCTGTGCTGTCAGCTGCTGTGCCGCAGCGATGGCGGTTTCATCGTCCAGATCCTGAAAGAACACTTCCCGCGCCGCGATCAGAGGTACGCGGCTGACGCTGCGATCTTCATTCCACAACAGATACGGATTGATACCTTCGGCTTGCGGATGCGCCGGCAGCAGTTCCTGCACCAGCTGACCGAAGCTCATGCCCGATGGCAGCATCATGCCGGCGATATACACCACCGCCTGAATGCGTTCCGGCAGTGCTTCTGCCAGCGCGGTGGCAATGACCCCGGCGCCGGAATGCGATATCAGAGTAACCGGGCCTTCCATGGTGGAAATACGCTCGGACAGGAACCACAGGTAGCGGTCCAGATTCACCTCACCGGGTGGCGTGTTATCGCTGCCGTTACCGGGCAGATCAACGGTATGCACGCGGTAGCCCATGGCTTCCAGTTCCGGGCGGATACGCGCCCACACCCAGCTGCCGGCCCAGGCACCATGAATCAGCAGCAGGTTGGCGGGAAAAGTCACCACGTCGCCCATTACTTTGCCTCCCCGGTTTTTGCACCTGTTTTTGCTCCATAGGTACGTGCATACATTTCACGGTGATGTTCTTCCACCGTGATCGGGCCGTATTTGGGTTGTTCACCGTCCGCCACACAGCCGGGCAGGCAGGACACCAGACTGTCCGGGTTGCCGGCGTGGAAGAAAGGAATGGAATAACGGTCGCCACCGGAGCGGTTATTGATCACCCGGTGCAGGGTTGAGCGGTATCTGTCATTGGTCCAGCGCGCGAACATATCGCCGAGGTTGATGTTGTAAGTGCCCGGAATCGGTTCCACATCCAGCCACACCTGATGGTTGTCATCCCACACCTGCAGACCGCCGGAATCATCCTGCAGCAGCATGGTCAGGCCGCCGAAATCGGTATGCGCACCGGCACCACGCTGGGCCGGATCGGCATCCGCCGGCTGGGGCGGGTAATGCAGCAGACGCAGGGTGGTCATGGGGTTGGTGCAGTAATCACGGAAATAGTCTTCCGGCAGGTACAGCGACAGTGCCAGCCCCTGCATCAGACGGTTGCTGAGCTGCGTCATCTGCTGCAGATACTCTTCCATTACCGGGCGGAAATCCGCCAGCGCCTGCGGCCACTGGTTCGGACCACAGTTGAACTTACCGGCCAGCACGTCCGGGTGATCCGCTGCTTTATGCTGACCGATGTAATAGCCTTCTTTCAAGTCCGGCGGGCTGCCCGGTTCCAGCGTCTGATTGCCCATCGGCTCATAGCCGCGGTTGGCTGCTGACAGGCCTTTATCCACGGCCATCTTCTGTTCCAGTGGCAGGTCAAAAAACTGTCTGGCCTGAGCGAAAACCTGTGCCTGCAGATCGGCATCAACGCCGTGGTTGCTGATTACAAAGAAGCCGTTGGCCAGACAGGCCGCGCGGATCTGCTCGCCCACCGCCTGACGGTCCGCCAGCTGTGGTGAATTCAGACCTGAGATATCAATAATGGGCAGCGAATCGGCGGCCGCGTACTTTGATTCTGTGCTGCCGAATGACTGAGAGCGTGTGGTGTGCATAACAATGCTCCGGTGTACTGATGATGTCGTAACCACATCAGTATTCCGCAAGCAGCGCGTACTCCAAAGAACATTATTTCGCCAACCCTGATGCCTTTTCGGCATCAGCAAATAAGACAGAAGGGGCGCTGACGGAAGCGCTCAGAGGAAGCGCTGATCTTTCAGGTAGTCGCGCAGGTCGGCGATCTTCAGCGGCCGCGAGAAATGATAGCCCTGGAAGCTCTGACAGCCGCAGTCCAGCAGCAGCGCCAGCTGCTCTGCGGTTTCCACACCTTCAGCCACCACCTGCAAATGATGATTGCTGCCGATGGAGATAATGCTCTGTACCAGCTTGGAGGCCGTTTCATCTGTGGTCAGGTTTTCCACAAAGGATTTGTCGATCTTGAGTTCATCCAGCGGCAGACAGCGCAGCACGCTGAGTGACGAATAGCCGGTACCGAAATCATCCAGCGACAGATGGATGCCCTGTTCATGTACCTGAGTGAGCAGACCACAGACATAATCCATATCTTCAATAAAGAGGTTTTCGGTAATCTCCAGCGACACCAGCGCATGCTCCAGGCCGGCGGCATCAATCTGCTGCAGCAGATCCGGCAGAAAGTCCGGGGTCATAAACTGACTGACAGAAACGTTCAGCGACACCCGGAAGCGGGCGCCACTTTCCTGTTGCAGACGACTGATTTCCTGCAATGCCCGGGCATTCACAAAGCGGCCAACATCGGCCATCAGGCCCGACATTTCCGCCACCGGAATAAACTGGTCCGGCGGCACATTACCCAGCTCGCTGTTTTCCCAGCGCAGCAGCGCTTCGACACCGATCAGACGGCCAAGCGAATCCTGCTGCGGCTGATAGACCATAAAGAATTCGTTCTGCTCAATGGCGTGATGCAGTTTCTGCTCAATACGCAGTTTGCTGAGATACTGCTCCTGAAAAAAGGGCTCGAATAACTGAATACTGCTTTTGCGTTTTTTCGCCTGATACATGGCGATATCAGCCGCACGCAGCAGGCTTTCCAGTGAATTGCCGTCGTCAGGGAAACGGGCAATGCCGATGCTGGCAGCCAGACGGAAATGCAGTTTACCGACAATAAAATCATTTTTAATCTGAGCAAGTAACGCCGCTGCGCGCTGATAAAGTGCTGTCTCCTCTGTCTGCGGGGTCAGAATCAGGAATTCATCACCGGCCAGCCGCACCGGAATTTCTGTATCCTGGCCGTAGGCCCGCAGCCGGCTGGCGAGTTCCGCCAATACCCGGTCGCCGGTGCGGTGACCGAAGTTATCGTTCACACCTTTGAAATTGTCCATATCCAGAAACAGCAGCGAAAATGGCTGGCCGCGGTAAACCCATTCACTGATGGTCTGCATCAGATAACTGCGGTTAGGCAGGCCAGTCAGTTCATCGTGTGTAGCCTGGCGTAACAGGTCTTCGCGCCGTTTCCATTCGGCGCGGGCAATCAGCCGGAACAGATAAAACATCACACCCTGAAATATCAGAAAAACAGACAGATAACTCAGCAGTGTCGTGTACAGTTCATTGCGGTAAAAATTCTCGCTGATTTCTGACATAATCCAGAATTCATAACGCGGCTGATATATGGCCACGCCATACACCATATTCCGGCCATCGGTGACATAGCGACGGTAAGGAATGGCTTTTTCTGACTGCATCAGGGTTGCACGACTGAGTCCGGCATTACCGGCCAGCTGATGAATTAAACGGTCAAATTCTTTTTCATCCACCGCGCTGCGGTAAAATTCCTTATCGGCATTATCGCCGATGGAAAACAGTGGATAGTGATCCTGGCTGCGGATCAGGGTGATGCGGTTAAAATCCCCCAGCGTCATGCCACGGGTAAACAATATACCGGCATTATCCAGCTGAATGGCTGCGGTCATCACGTCCAGCACTTTACCGCTGTCATCGCGGATGGCTTTGCGTGCCGGCATCAAAACACCAACACCGGGCACTTTATAGGTGCGCCCGATCACCATGGAATCTGAGTCCAGCGTCTGCAGAAAAGAATCCCGTGTCTGCTCATTCTGCAGCAGGTTTCTGGGCACACCTGAGCCTTTCAGATTGTGACTGTATTTATGCAGATTACCGTCGGGGGTGGTGAAAGCAAATCCGGCAAAAAAACCGGGACTGAGGGAGAAAAGGTGGTCGATTTTTTGTTGCACATCAGCGCCGCGCACCGTGCCACTTTGATAAATATCCTGGCCAACGGCATCAATAATGGTTTCCTGCTGTAGCAGAATAGCCGTGAGGTTGCCGAACCATTGTTCAACAAGGTTCAGCTGACGCATGCCATAATGCTCCTGAATCCCCAGCCAGCGTGAATAAGCAAGGGTCAGCAACAGAACCAGACTGGCGATAAATGATATAAAAAACAATAACCATATATTGCGGCGCAGCAGCTTCATTATGTCCTCAGTAATCGGCCAGCCGTCAGTACAAGTTAGCTTATCCTGAGAGTAACAACCAGCAATCAAAGCTGACTTATTTCATCAAGTCCGTGGCGTCACAGAAGGCTGCTGCCGTCGTCACCGAAAGTCTGCCGCTCGGCCTGCTCGCGGCTGGCGATTTCTTCCACCAGCATACGCGCAAAGGCATCCACCGCGACCGGCAGTGAACGGCCGGCACGGGTATAAAGGCCCAGGTCACTCATTACCGGGCGGTTATGCATCACCGGTATATGCACCAGCTCACCACGCTGCAGTTCATATTCGATACCGATACGGGTCTGGAAGGCGATACCGGAACCGCGCATGGCCAGTTTTTTCGCCAGTTCCACCGAGCTGGTTTCCACTACCGCCCGGCCCCAGTTTTTACTCTGACTGATAGCCGGCTGCAGCAGATGGGCAATCGACAGATCCGGCTTGGCCAGAATCAGCGGATAGGCCGCACAGCTGGCAAAGGTCAGATGCTGATGCGACGCCAGCGGGTGATCCGGGGGCATAATGGCGCCAAGATGAAAACGGCCGCGCACCAGCTGGTGCAGCTCATTATTGCGCAGCAGGGCAAAGGCCAGTCCGAGGTCTGCCTGGCCATTGACAATCTGCTCAGGAATAGCCGTGGAACCCATAATGGAAACGCCCACCGATACATTCGGATAAAGATTGCGCATGCGCTCAATCACCACCGGCAGCAGATCAACCGTCACCCCTTCGACGGTGGTGATCTCCACATGACCGCTGCGCAGCCCCTGCAGTGCATCCAGCTCCGAGCTGACACGCTCGGTATCCTGCATCACCGCAATCACATGACGGGTAAACACCTCACCGGCCGGCGTCAGGCGCAGTCCGGAAGGCAGGCGCTCAAACAGCGGTGCTCCCAGCTCTTCTTCCAGTTTCAGGATCTGGCGGTTTACCGCCGACGACGCCACATTCAGACTGCGCGCCGCCTCGCGGAACGAACCACAGCGGCGGACTTTATCGAAGTAAGCAATGGCTGGGGCATGGATGCGTAACTTACGTGCTGTCATAACATTCTCTGCGAATTCAACGGCAGGGACGCAGCAAACGACAGGCCAGCCCGGACTCAGATGATCATTGACCGCTTTGTCACAGGTTCATATCACCGGCGGCATGAAGACAGCGCTGCCAGCAAGCCACGGATGCCGCCGGATATCTGACCTCAGTGTTTCTGCAGGTATTCCAGCAGTTGTTCAGCACTCACCGGCCTGGAGAATAAATAACCCTGAAAAAGATCGCAGCCACTGTCAACCAGGCAGTCAAACTGTTCCTTCGTTTCCACGCCTTCTGCAAGTATCGTGGCGTTGTAATTCCGCCCGATAGAAATAATGTTTTTTACCATTCGCATGGACGTTTCATCGTCAATTACATGATCGACAAAACTTTTATCGATTTTAATCTCATCGAGAGGCAAATAACGAAGAATACTCAATGATGAATAGCCGGTACCAAAGTCGTCCAATGATATCCGTATACCTGCGTCATGAATGACGGTCAGCATTGAACGAACACGATCAATATCTTCTATCAACAGATTCTCAGTAATTTCCAGGGCGACATGAACATTATCAACCCCGCTCAAGCGAATTTTCCTGAGAAGATTCCTGGCAAAATCTGCTTCTGCTAACTGCAGTACAGAGATATTAATAGAAAAGCTGAAACTCCGCCCGGTCTCGTGCTGAATCGCTGAAAGCTGGCGTAACGACTCATCTATAATAAAGTTTCCTAACTCGTTTATGATACCGGTCTGTTCGGCTACGGGGATAAACTTATCCGGTGGCACAAAACCGAGCTCCGGGCTGTTCCAGCGGACCAGAGCCTCAACCCCCCATAAGCCCCCTTTGCTATCAACCTGAGGCTGATAATTCATATAAATTTCGCCACGGCGGCACGCGCCTCTCAACAAATGCTCAATATGAATCCGGTACAGATAATCACCCTCAAGTTCAGGCTGGAACATGTTTACCTGATTGCGGCTCTTTTTCGCCTCATACATTGCAATGTCGGCTGATTTCAACAGCTCTTCAAGGTTGCTGCCATGCTCAGGAAAGCGTGCGATGCCAACACTGGCTCCTGGCGAAAACGTCATGCCCTCCACTTCTACTTCTTCGCAGGCATGGTACAGCTTCCGTGTAATTGCATCCTCTTCATCCGAGAGTGAATCTCCGTATATAAGCAACACAAACTCATCGCCACCATGACGGACGAGCAGATCATCCGGCTTGACCAGAGCACGGAACCTGGCCGCCAGATTTACTAATATCCGGTCCCCCACCGAGTGGCCGAAGCTGTCGTTAATACCCTTAAAATTATCGAGATCAACAAATAATAAAGAGAATCTGTTTTTGTTCTGCTGCCAGTGGACAAATCTGGAGAGCAGGAAATTACGGTTAGGCAGCTGTGTCAGTGGGTCATGGTTTGCCTGAAACTCAAGCAGGGAACGCTGTTCTTTTTGGGTGCGGTCAATAAAGCGGAACAGCACATACATGCCGGACTGAAACGTCAGCATGATAATCAGGTAACCGGCAAACACATGCAGGAACTTGCCCAGCAGGTACGTCTCTTCAATTTCAGATATCAGCCAGAATTCATAGCGCGGACTATACATGGCAATGCCGCGTACTTTGCCCCGGCCGTCAGTTGTGTTGCGGATATAGTGCACACCATTACTGGCGGCGGTTGCCGCTTCCAGGCTGCCGGCAGCGCCAGCCAGAGTGGCCATCAGTGTCTGGTATTCATCATCGTTCATTGGCTGCTGATGAAAGCCATCCAACAGAGATCCATTGCCGGCGTACTGAATATAATGATCGCGGGTGCGCAGCATGGTAATACGATGAAAGGGGCCCAGCACCTGACTGCGGCCAAAAAAACCACCGGCTTTGCTAAGATTGAGCGCCCCTGTCATCACGCCCAACACCTGCCCCTGATCGTCGTAAATTGCTTTGCGCGCCGGGATCACCAGTCTGGGAGCAAAATAAGTACGCCCCAACACCATTTTGTCGGACTTCATGGCATACAGGAACGAATCCCGCGACTGTGGCAACTGCAACAGATTGGGTAGATCAGGGCTTTCCAGATTGGAGGTTAGTGCCAACACTTCCCCCTGAGGGCTGATCAGCGCAAAACCAGCAAAAACTTCAGTATTCAGTGCCATGATACTGTTCAGGTCAGACTGAACGGATTGTCCCTTATCCCGCTGACGCAGCAGGAGATCCTTCCCCAGCAAAGTGATAATACCTTCCTGCTGATCAAGTATGGCCGAAAAGCTGCCATACCAGTGTTGAGTAAGCACGTATTGATTATATCCATAGTGCTCCACCAGCCCCCGCCAGCGGGCGAAAGAAAGACTGACAAGCAACACCAGGCCAGATATCAGCAGCGCAATAAAAAGCAACCAGATGTTCTTTTTCAGCAGGGTCATAGGGTCCTCAGGGTTGCGCGTCATGAAGGCCCGCTCACACAACCTCAGTTTGGCTGACCAGACTGACAGCGATTACAGACAGCCGCCAGTACAGGATAAAAGATTACACGCTGCAGACGCGTAACCACAAAAAGGATAGCCCACAGTCGCTGTGAGCGCGGACCATACAGGAGAAAAAGCGGACAGTCAGAACAGCCGGTCATCAGCAATTGTGCTGCATGACCGGTCAGACTCTGTGGTTTGCGTCAGTCCTGCAGACGCAGGTTGCGGGTGGCACCATCGAGATGATCGGCGTCGGTTTCGGAACCGAGTTTGATCATCAGGCGCAGATCGTTCGGCGAATCAGCGTAAGCGATGGCATCTTCGTAGGTGATCTCACCCTGCTCATACAGCGCGTACAGCGCCTGATCGTATGTCTGCATACCGGCTTCGTTGGATTTCGCCATCAGCGGTTTCAGCTCGTGTACCTCACCCTTACGGATCAGGTCAGCGGCCAGCGGCGAATTCAGCAGCACTTCCACCACTGCCCGGCGTGAGCGGCCATCCGGTGTCGGAATCAGCTGCTGAGCAACAATGGCACGCAGGTTGAGTGACAGATCCATCCACACCTGGCTGTGGCGCTCCGGCGGGAAAAAGTGAATCACCCGCTCCAGCGCCTGGTTGGCGTTGTTGGCGTGCAGGGTGGCCAGACACAGGTGACCGGTTTCGGCGAAGGTGATGGCGTGTTCCATGGTTTCGGCCGATCGCACCTCACCAATCATGATCACGTCCGGCGCCTGCCGCAGACAGTTTTTCAGGGCCACGTCGAAGCTTTCGGTATCCAGCCCGACTTCACGCTGGGTGATGATGCAGCCATCGTGCTGGTGAATGAATTCGATCGGGTCCTCGATACTGAGGATATGCCCCTTGCTGTTGCGGTTACGGTGGCCGATCATGGCCGCCAGCGAGGTCGATTTACCGGCACCGGTGGCACCAACAAACAGAATCAGGCCGCGCTTGGCCATGGAAATTTCTTTGATGATGTCCGGCAGGCCCAGCTGATCCAGACCGGGAATGCGGGTTTCGATACGCCGCAGCACCATACCGGAGACATTACGCTGATAAAACGCACTGGCCCGGAAACGCCCGATGCCGGAAGCATTGATGGCGAAGTTCAGTTCCTTTTTCTCTTCGAATTCATCCTGCTGCTTGCTGTTCATCAGACCCAGCACCACTTCGCGGGTCTGTTCAGCGCTCAGCGGATTTTTGCTGAGTGGCATAATCTTGCCATTCACCTTCATTGACGGCGGAACCCCCGCCGTGATGAATAAATCCGACGCGCCTTTTTCCATCATCAGGCGCAGAAACTTATCCATTGCCATGCGTTATATCCTCAGAAATTGTCCGGTACTTTGGCTTTCTCGCGCGCCACTTCGCGGGTAATCATGCCGCGGTTCATCAGGTTCTGCAGCGACTGATCCATGGTCACCATGCCATAGGCTGCACCGGTCTGGATGGCAGAGTACATCTGCGCGATTTTATCTTCGCGGATCAGATTACGGATCGCCGGTGTGCCAACCATGATTTCATGAGCGGCCACCCGGCCACCACCGTTTTTCTTCAGCAGGGTCTGCGAAATAACCCCCTGCAGGGATTCTGACAGCATGGAACGTACCATGGATTTTTCTTCCGCCGGGAATACATCGACAATACGGTCAATGGTTTTCGCCGCCGAGCTGGTGTGCAGGGTGCCAAATACCACGTGGCCGGTTTCTGCCGCAGTCAGCGCCAGGCGGATGGTTTCCAGGTCCCGCATCTCACCCACCAGAATCACATCCGGGTCTTCCCGCAGGGCGGAGCGCAGGGCTTCGTTAAAGCCGAGGGTATCACGGTGTACTTCGCGCTGGTTAACCAGCGATTTTTTCGATTCGTGCACGAATTCGATCGGATCTTCGACAGTGAGGATATGGTCGTATTTGGTTTCGTTGATGTAATCGACCATCGCCGCCAGCGTGGTGGATTTACCGGAACCGGTCGGCCCGGTCACCAGCACGATACCACGCGGTACCATTGCCAGATCCTTGAACGCCTGCCCCATGCCCAGCTGATCCATGGTCAGTACCTTGGACGGAATGGTCCGGAATACCGCACCGGCACCGCGGTTATGGTTAAAAGCATTGACCCGGAAACGCGCCACGCCGGGTACTTCGAAGGAGAAGTCGGTTTCAAGGAATTCTTCGAAATCCTTACGCTGCTTATCGTTCATGATGTCATACACCAGACCATGAACTTCCTTATGACCAAGCGCAGGAAGGTTAATCCGGCGAACATCACCATCAACCCGGATCATCGGCGGCAGACCGGCTGACAGATGCAGGTCCGACGCCCCTTGCTTGGCACTGAAGGCAAGCAGTTCAGTAATATCCATAACTTCTCCTCGTACAGACTTACCGCCACAATTACGGATGCAGTGGCAGACAAGCTCCTATATTATCAGGCTTTTGCAGCGCACAATGGGCGCTGTGTCATAAGACTAACCCAAGCCCCTGCAATGTCTACTCTGGAACAACACTACCAGGCCGTGCGCCAGCGGCTGCATCGGGCCTGCAGCGTCGCCGGCCGCGACGCACAGGATGTGAAACTGCTGGCCGTCAGCAAAACCAAGCCTGCCGCCATGGTCGAGGCTGTGTATCAGCTCGGCCAGCGCTCGTTCGGCGAAAACTACGTCCAGGACGGAATGGATAAAATCACCGCGCTGTCTCATCTTGATGACATCGACTGGCATTTTATTGGCCCGCTGCAGTCCAACAAGACCCGCACCGTCGCCGAACATTTTCATTGGGTGGAAACCATCGACCGGGAAAAGATCGCCCGCCGCCTGAATGACCAGCGCCCGGACAGCATGCCACCGCTTAACATCCTGCTGCAGGTGAACATCAGCGGCGAAGAACAGAAAAGCGGCGTCACGCCGGCACAGCTGGATGCCCTGGCAGTGGCCGTCAGCCAGATGCCACGGCTGTGCCTGCGGGGCCTGATGTGCATTGCCGAACACACCGGCGATGAAGAAAAACTGGCGCAGCAGTTCCGGCAGATGAAAACCCTGCTCAGCGACCTGCAGGGCCGCTATCCTCAGCTGGATACCCTGTCGATGGGCATGTCCGCGGATATGGAACTGGCGGTCGCCTGCGGCAGCAGCGAAGTGCGCATCGGCACCGATATTTTCGGCGCCCGCGATTATCCGGCCAACAACGGCTGACAGAGGCAGACTGAGCCTTGATCAGCCAGACTGAATTCGTACACCGGACGGCAGCAGCTGCCGCCCGGTAAACAGAAATAAGGGGATCCCATGACACAAATCGCATTTATCGGTGGCGGCAACATGGCTACCAGCATCATCGGCGGCCTGATTAAACAGGGCGATTTCAACGCCGGCCTGATTCATGTGGCCGACCCGGGTGCTGAGCAGCGCCAGAAGCTGGAAAAACAGTTCGGCGTGACCACCCACGAAGACAACCTGGATGCCATCGCCAAAGCCGGCGTGGTGATCATGGCGGTCAAGCCTCAGGTCATGAAAGACGTGCTGGCACCGCTGCACAGTACCCTCAGCAGCCGTCAGCCACTGCTTATTTCCATCGCTGCCGGCATCACGATGGATGCGCTGCAACAGTGGAGTGGCTGTAAAGCCATCGTGCGCTGTATGCCAAACACGCCGGCGCTGCTGAGCAAGGGTGCCACCGGTCTGTTTGCCAGCCCGGATGTGCATCTGGATCAGCGCAACCTGGCCGACTCCCTGCTGCGCTCCGTCGGTCTGACCGTATGGGTCAAAAACGAAGCTGAAATTGATGCCGTGACTGCCGTATCCGGCAGCGGCCCGGCCTATTACTTCCTGCTGATGGAAGCCATGATCGACGCCGGCCAGCAACTCGGCCTGAGCCGGGAAACGGCCACCAGGCTGACGCTGCAGACCGCGCTGGGCGCTGCCGAAATGGCGCTCAGTTCGGATGTTGATCCAGCCGAGCTGCGCCGCCGTGTAACCTCGCCTGGTGGCACCACCGAGCGCGCCATCGGCACCTTCGAAGCCGCTCACCTGCGCGACATCGTCGATGCCGCCATGAGCGCCTGTCAGCAGCGTGCGGTTGAGCTGAGTAAAGAGCTGAGCTGAGCGCTTTTTTCGCGCCGGCACTGGAAAACCGCGCAAAGCGCCTATATGTTTCTTTCTGCGTCAGCCGGCAAGGCCGCCGGCTGCTATCAGATTCAGCAATCACGGAGTAATCATGTCGCCGTTTTCGCAAGTGGGTTTACTGTTAATCAATACCGTCGGCAGCATGGTGCTGTTGCTGGTGATGCTGCGTTTTCTGCTGCAGCTGGTCCGCGCCGATTTCTATAACCCGATTTCCCAGTTCATTGTGAAGTTCACCAACCCGGTGCTGGTGCCCCTGCGCCGCATCATTCCCGGTCTGGGCGGTCTGGATATCGCCTCCCTGCTGCTGGCCTATCTGGTGCAGTTGCTGACCATCGCCGCCATCCTGCTGGTCGCCGGTTACGGCCTGCCCTGGGCCAATATGATCGTCTGGGCGTCAGTGGGCGTGTTGTCGCTGATTCTGAACATCTATTTCTGGAGTCTGATTGTGGTGGTGATTGCCTCCTGGATCGCGCCCAATTCCTACAACCCGGCGCTGATTCTGATCAACCAGATTCTGGAACCTGTGGTGCGCCCGATCCGCGCCAAAATGCCGGATATGGGCGGTATTGATCTGTCCCCCATCATTGTCTTCCTGCTGATCCAGATCGTTGAAATTCTGCTGCTGCGACCGCTGGCGGTCATGGCCCATGTGCCCGGCGGCCTGATCTTCGGCCTGTGAACGACTGCTGCCAATGGGCAGACGGTGACCTGATCATCGTCTGCCATCTCCAGCCCAAAGCCTCACGCAGTGAGTTTGCCGGCCTGCACGGCGATGCCATCAAAATCCGCATTCAGGCACCGCCGGTGGACGGCAAAGCCAACGTGGAACTGACAAAGTTTCTGGCCAGACAGTTTGGTGTCAGCAAAAGCTCGGTGGCCATTATCAGTGGCGAACTGAACCGTCATAAACGGGTGCGGATTACCCGGCCGGCACAGATACCCGACGCTGTACAGGATCTGCTGCCGCACTGATCAACGGCGGCCACTTCCTCCTCTGAGATAACCACCGATACTGTCAATACCCCATTGGGGATGCCTCCGATGGGGAAATGCCCGTCTCCGGCCCGCTGCGTAGACTGTTCCGTCTGCGGAATACGGACAAACGGAGTGCGGATGAAAATATTGAGTTACGGCTGCCTGCTGCTGTGTCTGGCGCTGCCGGCCCGGGCTGACGACAGCGCAGCCAGCGAATGCCGGACGGTCACCATCGGGGTGGTCGACTGGACTGATCTGCATGTCGCTAACGGCATTGCCCAGGAATTACTGCAGCGCCTCGGCTACCGCGTGGAACTCAGCGAGCAACCGGCTACACCAGAGATTTTCAGCCAGATGGACGCCGCCGCCATTGATGTGTTTCTCGGCTACTGGACGCCGGCCATGAGCGAAATTGCACGGCCATATTTCCAGCAGAACAGTGTGCTGAATCTGACCAGTAACCTGCAGAATGCGCGCTGGACGCTGGCGGTACCCGCCTATCTGTACGATCAGGGGCTGCAGAGTTTCAGTGATATCGTGCGCTTCAGTGAGCAACTGGACGGCCGTATTTACGGACTGGAAAAAGGCAGCAGCGGTAACGCTGCCGTGCTGGATATGATCCGTCAGCAGGCTTTCGGGCTGCAGGATTTCACCCTGATTGAAACCTCAGAACGGCTGATGCTGGCGCAGGTCAAAGGCCGCAGCCGGCGCCATGAAGCCATTGTCTTTCTGGCCTGGCAGCCGCATCCGATGAATCAGCATTATGAGATACGCTATCTCAGCGGCGGCGATGACTACTTTGGTCCGGATTACGGTCACGCCACGGTCAACACCACCGTGCGGCGCGGCTTTTCCGTGAACTGCCCGAACCTGACGCGCTTTTTTACCAATCTGACTTTCACCGCCCCCATGGAAGAAGCCATTATGGATCAGACTACCAATGGCTTCGTACCCGTTGACCGCGCGGTGCGCATCTGGATGCACGCCAACCCGCAGCAGGTCAGTCAGTGGCTGGATGGCATTACCGACATCCATGGCCATCCGGTCGATGCGCTGGCACTGGCGCAAGCCATGGAAGTCACCTTAGGTCGCTAATAAGGGCGCCGTTAACGGACAGCGTCAGGCCATTGCTGCCAGCGACAGCCACAGGACATCCACAATCAGCACCGCCTGTACCAGCCAGGTCAGCAGAATGCCGGCCATACGGCCGATATGTTTACCTCCCAGGCCGGCAATCAGCCCCCAGGCATGCAGCAGCCGGGCAAGCAAGAACACACTGCCACACAGGTGCAGAAACCAGCTGCCGGCGCCATTGGCTTCCGCCACCAGCAACAGCAGCAGCACAGGTAAGGCGTATTCCAGCGCGTTGGCATGCGAGCGGATTGCCACCACCAGCGGCGGCTGACCACCATCCAGCAGGGCTACTTTCAGTTTCAGCCGCTGACGGACCACCAGCAGAGTCAGTACCAGTAATAACAGCGCCATTAAGGCAATATAAAAGCCGCTGATCGCGAACATAGTGTGCTCCTGTTTATTTTCACCGCGCAGAGCATACACTGGGCAGTGAAAAAATACCTGCCGGACCACCGGCTCCGCTGCACAGGAAGTCTGCTTATGCTGCGTCTGCTTACGCTGCTGTGTGCCCTTGGCTGGCTGCTGCCGGCCACCGCCTTTGAAGCCCGCGCCCATATCGCCATCTGCGAGCTGAGCTGGCAGCTGGTACAGGACGATACCCGCCAGTGGTTACAGCAGACCATCGCCGGCAGTCCGCAGACACGCTTCAACAGCGGCTGCACCTGGCCCGATGAGGCGCGCCGTGAACACGCCTGGGAACACACCGGCGGCTGGCATTACGTGAATGTGCCACGCCGCGCCACTCAGGTCAGTGCCGCCGACTGCCCCGCCGACGGTTGTCTGATGACGGCCATTCCGGCGATGGAAAAACGTCTGCAGAACAACCCGGCCGACTGGCAGGCGCTGTTATTTCTTGCCCATTTTATTGCCGACCTGCATCAGCCACTGCACGTCAGTTTTGCCGACGACCGTGGTGGCAACCGCGCCCGGCTGACCTTTAATGGCGAGCGGACCAATCTTCACCGCCTGTGGGACGGCGACCTGCTCGGCCGCTATGTTATCCGCCAGCTGCTGACAGACTGGCAGACGCAGCTGACTGCCGAGCAGAAGGCGCGCTGGTGCGAGGGGGATATTTCCGCCTGGGCGGCGGAGTCGCTGCAGCTGACGCACAGAATTTACCACCGCTATCAGCAGTCACAGCAGGAAGGCAGCGCCTACCGTGATGAATTTGCCCCGCAGCTGCAACAGCGCATGGCCCGCGCCGGCGTCCGCCTGAGCTGTATTCTGGATAACCTGTACGCACAACGGCTGAAAAACAGTGCGGTGCAATGAACTAATTTTCCGTCGCAGAGTCTCCGTTCACTCAACCACCAATAAGGATGTGTTATGAACCGACTGCTGATAATGACAGCCCTGCTGAGCCTGATCCCTGCGGCCCACGCGGGCATGAAAACCACCTGCACCCGTGACGGAATGGTGCGTGATATTGAAGTCGTGTACAGCGGTGACGGCCAGTTGCCCTGTGAAGTGCAGTACACCAAAAACGGGGTGACGGAAATTCCCTGGAGCGCTCAGTACCAGACCGGTTTCTGTGAACAGCAGGCGCAGACCCTGATCGATAAACACCGCAGCTGGGGCTGGGACTGTGCCAGTAGCGACAGCCAGGAAAACATGACGGTTTCCGACACCGCTACTGCCATGCCGGAAGACACCATGCAGGCGGAAGACCATAGCCTGAATGACATGACAGAAACGGACGCCATGTCTGATACAGAAAATATGGCCGAACCGGAATCTGATATGCAGGCCCCGGCGGCGGAATAATTCTGCCGGCAGCAACGTCAGATACCACACTGTGGTATCTGACGAGCAGGTGCTCAGAGTTGCGGCTGTGCCCGTTTCATAATACTTTCACAATCAATACCGGCTTCCAGTGTGCCGTAATTAAAAGCACCATTGCGCGCAATGCGTGAACGGACAAAGGCATCGGCAATGGCAGGCTCACCTTGCTGAATCAGTACACTGGCCTGCAGAGCGACGGCCAGTTTATCGACCACGGTACGGGAACGGTATTCCAGCGTCGCCAGATCGGTGAATTCATTTTTCAGCTGCGCCAGGAACTGATCATATTCCGCATACTGACCCGTTGCTTTTGCCAGTTCAGCCATAAAGGCATCCACCACTTTCGGCTCTTTGGCCATGGCGCGCAGCACGTCCAGACACTGCACATTACCGGACCCTTCCCAGATGGCATTAACCGGTGCCTCGCGGTAAATACGCGGCAGAATATTATCTTCCACATAACCAACGCCACCGATGCATTCCATGGCTTCATAAGCGAAATGTGGCGCCCGTTTGCAGATCCAGTATTTACCCACCGCGGTCGCCAGACGGGCGAACAGATTTTCCTGTTCGTCATCCAGATTATCCAGCGCACGACCGACACGCATGGTAATCGCCAGCGCCGCTTCACTTTCAAGTGCCAGATCCGCCAGCACATTCTGCATTAACGGCTGCTGATGCAGATTATTGCCGAAGGCACTGCGGCCGGCCGTATGGTGAATGGCCTGTGCCAGCGCCCCGCGCATCAGCGCCGCCGAACCGATCATGCAGTCAAAGCGGGTCATGGAAACCATTTCAATAATAGTGCGTACACCCCGGCCTTCATCACCGATCATCCAGGCAAACGCTCCCCGGTATTCCACTTCCGATGACGCGTTGGAAATGTTGCCCAGTTTGTCTTTCAGACGCTGCACATACATCTGGTTTTTACTGCCGTCCGGACGCCAGCGCGGCAACAGGAAACAGGACAGCCCGTTGTCGGTATGTGCCAGCACTAAAAAGGCGTCACACATCGGCGCAGAACAGAACCATTTATGACCGACCAGTTCATACTCAGCACCGTTGCCGGTTTTTTCACTCAGCGGATAAGCGCGGGTGGTATTGGCGCGCACGTCAGAACCACCCTGTTTTTCCGTCATCGCCATGCCGATGGTCAGACCCTGTTTTTCAAAAAACGGCACATTACGTTCATCGTAATGCCGCGCCATAATTTTCGGCAGCCAGGCTTTGGCCACTTCCGGCGAGTGTTGCAGGGCCGGCACCGCAGCAAAGGTCATGGTCAGCGGACAACCGGAACCAGCGTCGGCATTCATGTGCTGATACACCATAGCGGCGCGGGCAACATGCGCGCCTTGCTGCGGGGTGGTCCACGGCAGCGAATGCATTTCTGCTTCAATCGCCGTGCGCATTAATTCGTGATAGGCGGGATGGAATTTCGCCAGATCCACACGCTTGCCAAACCGGTCGTGCGGGTAAAATTTCGGTTTATTTTCGTTGGCCTGAAAACCGGCCTCAATCAGATCTCCACCACAGCGTTCACCGTAAGCCGTCAGACGATCATCCGCCCAGTCACCGCCGTAGGCTTTCACCCAGTATTGCAGCGCCGTGTCGCTGGTATAGGTATTGAAATTTTCCAGCGCCGTGGGCTGATTGAACAGCGGATGGGTTTCTGCCTGCGCTTTATGCTGCTGACAGTCGAGCTGCTGGTAATCCAGTGGGTTAACGGGCTTATTCATGGCGGCCTCCTGTTATTGTTTGTGCCGGGGTCAGAGCGGATACCTTGTGTGTACTGCCGAGAGCACGCAGGCACAAGGCACCGATCTGCTGAATCAGTTGTTGTTGCTGACGGTCACTCATGCCGGTACGGGCCTGAATGGCGGCTTCTGCCCCTGCGGTGATGTGGCCTGCGCCCGGAAACAGCGGGCCAATCAGAGCTTCGGCCAACAGCCCCACCAGCGCGGCGGCGCTGACGGCGGCATCCTGCGGCGCGAATTCATCGCACTGCATACCTTCGCGGATCAGCTCTTCAAAAATATCGGCATACGCCAGCCGGTATTTCAGACGTTCCTGCTCCACCCGCGGGTCAACCGGCTCGGCAATCAACGCGTACGCCAGCTGCGGTCCGCGCAGGGCACGTTCAGCAAAGGTTTGCACGGCCCTCAGCACCCGGCCAGAACAGCTTTCAGACGCGGTCAGCGGCTCACTGGCAGCCAGTACATTGGCAACCTCATGCTCGGTGGCATAGCGGAACACTTCGGCCACCAGCTCCGCTTTATTGGGGAAATGACGGTAAATCGAGCCGGCAGCGACGCCGGAGCGCTCCGCTACCGCCGCGGCCGTCGCGGCAGCAAAGCCACCACTGGCGACCAGATCACGCGCCGCCCGCAGCAGGCGCTCGCGGGTCAGGGTTTTCTTCGCCCGGGTATGGTCGGTTTCGCGGTAGGCCATGGCGTCCGTCCGTTATCCGTTCAACATTATGATTCAAACAAGTGAATCATGATTCACTTTTTAACACAAGCAGCCTGCCACACCGCGGCCGTCTGGACTTCTGTCATATTCCGACCGTAAGCTTTGCCCTGCGCCCTCATACCCTCACGCAGTAAGGAAACTCTTATGCAAACGGTTCTTCAGACCGCCCGCGGCCCTTTTCTGATCCTCACCCCGGTCTGTGTACTGACCGGCATCGGTGCCGTTGCCGCCAGCGGTGACAGCATCAGCCTGACAGCCCTGCTGCTGGTGCTGACCGGGGCCCTGTGCGCCCATATCAGCGTCAATGCGCTGAATGAATATCTCGACTTCCGCAGCGGGCTGGATCTGCATACCCGCCGCACACCCTTCAGCGGCGGCAGCGGTGCCCTGCCGCAGAACCCGGGCGCCGCCGGCCCGGTACTGGCCTTCGGCGTGGTGACGCTGCTGATCACCGTGCTGATTGGTCTGTATTTTCTCTGGCAGGGGGAATACGGCCTGTTACCGCTGGGACTGGCCGGCGTGCTGATCATTATTTTCTATACCCGCCAGATCAACCGTCTGCCCTGGCTGTGCCTGATTGCGCCGGGCACGGGCTTTGGCCTGGCAATGGTCGCCGGTACTGCGTATGCCATGGGCTCATCCGACAGCACCACACTCTGGCTGGCGGCGCTGGTGCCCTTTTTTCTGGTGAATAACCTGCTGCTGCTGAATCAGTACCCGGATATTGCGGCGGACAAGGCCGCCGGCCGCTATCACTTCCCGATTGCTTATGGCGTTGCACGCAGCACACAGATGTATGGCCTGTTCCTGCTGGCCAGCGCCGCAGTGATTATCGCCGGCGCCGTCAGTGGCTGGTTCCCGCTGTGGTCACTGCTGTCCCTGCTGCCACTGGCGCTGGGTGTCATCGCCTGGCAGGGGGCACGGAAACTGGGGGGTAAGATCGGTGAACAGCCACAGTTTATGGCTGCCAATGTCGGCACCACGCTGCTGACGCCGGCGGTACTGGGGCTGAGCCTGCTGCTGGGCTGAAGGCGGGAAAAGGTACACTCAGGGGCAGAGTTCATGTTTACCTGCCCCGGAATCTGTCAGCGGCGGGCTTCGGTCAGCAATGGCAGTTCAGCGATGGCCAGCTCGCGCGCTTTATCGGCAGGCAGTCCCAGCGCCCGCAGCAGTAATTCGGCGCAGTCACTGCCGGCGTCGCGCCAGGTGCGCAGGCCTTCACGCACCAGATACATGGCGCCCAGCACAGAACTGCCGATCATGGTGATCACGGCGGACAGCTGGTCCTGACGGATACGGTACTGGCCACTCTGTACACCGGCCATCAGTACCTGCACCGGCGCACCGGAACCGAGGCGGCGCAACGCAGCGCTGCTGAAACCAAAGCGGCTGATAAAATTGCCCCAGGCCGGTTCCTCATGGGCTCGGCGCACGTAGTAGCGCACACCGGCGGCCAGCCGGGCGGACGGGTCCGACTGCTGACGGAAGGTATGCAGGATGCGCTGATTCATTTCATCGGCAAGATAAACCGCCACATCTTCAAACAGGGTCTGGACGGAATCGACGTGATTATAGATGGTACCGCGGGCCACACCGGCGGCATCAGCCAGCTCGCGCACGGTCACCTGAGTGGCGCCTTTTTCGGCAAACAACTGAATGGCGGCGTTATAAATACGGCGCTGCGCACTGGTCAGTTCGGGTTGTAACATCATCTGCTCCGCACGGCTCCGGCGTCCGTCGTTATCGGCGCGCCAGCCTGCCTGCGGGCGCGGGAGTTTGATCAGTTTTTGCAGGATGTTTATTCGGACACCGCCTCGTCTGCAGCCGGGCGGTTTGGCGGCCTGCCGGAATCAGCAGGCTGAGTGAAAGGCGTATCTTAGCATAAACGCAGAATGCTCAATAAGGCTGCTACGGCAGAACAGTGCTGTTCTGCCCACCATCCGGCGCCAGTGGTACTTCCAGAATGGCCGCCATGGTGGTCACCAGATCCCGTTCCACCGCGCGTTCCTGGCCATCGCTGCGGATACAGACCAGCATGGCTTTGACCAGCCGGCCTTTGACATGAGGATACGCTTCAGTCAGCTTCGCCAGTGCCAGATTCAGCGGTTTCAGGCTGTTACTGCGCGGCTGCAGGGTCAGGCCGCTGAAGCCGGCAGCGCTTACCGCCTCATTGAAGGCCCGCGCCGCGGCTTCCTGTGTGTCGTGCCCGTAGTGCGCCAATACGGATAACAGCGTGGTAATTTCTGCGCCCAGCTTATCCGCCTTAGCATAGCGGGCAGCGGCCGGCTGCACCGGCTCAAAATGCGGGTTGAGATACTGCAGCAGCAGCCGGTACAGGCACCATTCGAAAATATCAATCTCACCATCGGCTCTGGCCAGCCGTACCAGCAGCTGCCGGAAGTCCTGATACTGGGCCGCTGACAGCTGTTTCAGCGCCGGAATGGCTTTCTCCACCAGCGGCAGACGCTGTGCAGCGTCAATGCCCTGCAGTAACGGCAGGGTACGCAGCACCTGCTGCAGAAAATCCTGCCCCTGCTGCTGACGCAGCATATCCAGCTGTTGTTCATGCACAAAACGCGACGGCTCGGCAATCAGCAGGCTGACCACCAGCGCCCGGGCACTGTAGGTTTCACGCGCGGCATCGGTCAGGCGCTCCAGACTGCGTGCTGGCGAGCTTGCCGGCGGCGCTATATCAGCCCCCGCGGGCGGCACATAATCAATGCTGTTATCGCTGTCACTGCTCTGCGTGGCCGCCATCATACTGACGCCGGCTACCGCCGCGGCGGCACCGCTCATGTGCGCCAGTCCGGCTTCCTGCGGTGATTCAGCTTCGGCCTGCTCGCGTGGCTGCGGCGCCAGAAAACGGCCATCCCAGTTGGGTTCGATACGGCGGATGCGTTCTTCCAGCGGCGGATGGGTGGCAAACATATGCAGGCGGAAATTCAGTGCCTGACCGAAAAACATGTGCGCCGTTTCTTCCCGTTCCGGGCTGCTGATTTCCGAGCCGGCACCATAACCGATGACTTTCAGTGCCCCACCGATACCCTGCGGATTACGGGTAAACTGCACCGCCGAGGCATCCGCCAGAAACTCCCGCTGACGTGACACCGCGGCCTTGATCAGATTACCGAAAAAGACACCGCCATAACCGATGGCCACCAGCCCCAGTCCGAACAGGAAGAACGGCAGCGAGTTATTATTGCGGCTGCTGCGGAAACGCGCCCCGCGGGCGGCGGATTCAAGGAAAAAGCGCCCGATAATGCCGATAAACAGAATGCCGAACAGCACCGCCATCAGACGGATATTCAGACGCATATCACCGTTGAATATATGGCTGAACTCATGTGCCAGCACGCCCTGCAGCTGATCGCGGCTGAGCTGTTGCATGGTGCCGCGGGTCACGCCAAGCACCGCATCCGAGGGCTGATAACCGGCGGCAAAGGCATTGATGCTGTCATCGTCGAGCACGTACACCGGCGGCACCGGCATGCCCGAAGCAATGGCCATTTCTTCCACCACATTAAGCAGCCGGCGCTCATAAAAATCGCGCGTATTGGGCTGCAGCAGACGTCCGCCCAGCGATTCCGCCACCCGCCGGCCACCACCGCGCAGCATCAGCCATTTCACCAGACTGGCCCCGCCGACCACCACCAGTACAGCAGCGGTAATCAGCAGCCACTGTTCAACCGTCATGTAGTCGAACAGACCCGGCTTGACCGGCATACCGGTGTAAGGGTCATCGGCCAGAGACACCGCGTCGTGGTAAGTACCGACCAGATGCGCATCCGCGCCCCACAGTACAGCTGCCAGCAGCAGATTGAGCAGAACAATCAGAGTAATCACGGCAGCGCTGAACAGCAGCACCAGATGACCGGTGCGCTTACGCGCCTGATCCTGATGAGAGAAGAAATCCATACCTGTATCCGGCAAGATAAACGCCGGCGCTGTCACGCCGGCGTTCAGTATCAGAAGCTGACTTTCGGTGCGCTCTGAATCTGCGCACTGTCTTCAAATTCCAGCAGTGTGGCATTGGCCGGATGACCGAAGGTCGCCGCCAGTACCACCGGCGGGAACGACTGGCGGTAGGTGTTGTAGGCGGTGACCGCATCGTTGAACGCCTGGCGGGCAAACGACACTTTGTTTTCGGTGCTGGTCAGTTCTTCCGACACCTGCATCATATTCTGGTTGGCTTTCAGGTCCGGGTAAGCTTCCATTACCACGTTCAGCCGCCCCAGCGCCCCGGCCAGATGACCTTCGGCACCGGCCAGCTGTTGCATGGCGTCGGCCGCACCCGGCTGGCCGGCCGCAGCTTTCAGTCCGGCGGCGGCTTCGTTACGGGCGGCAATCACAGCTTCCAGCGTTTCGCGTTCGTGTTTCAGATAAGCCTTGGCGGTTTCCACCAGATTCGGGATCAGGTCATAACGGCGTTTGAGCTGAACCTCAATCTGTGCGAAGGCATTTTCGTAGCGGTTTTTCAGGGTCACCAGACGGTTGTAAATACTGATGGCATACACCACCAGCAGGGCAATGATGACGAGTGTGACGATGGCGGTTGTTGACATACGGTTTCCTCAGCGCGCCCAGCTGCCGCTGGTATTCTGATAATATTCACCAGCGGCTGCCGCTTTGCGGGTCAGCTTTTCACCGGCGATCTTTTCAATATTGCCCAGAGCCGTGTTTTGCTTGGCGGCAATTTCCTGGTATTTCTCTTTGCGTTTCTGGTTGATTTCCACCACCAGTGCGGCAGCCTCGCTGTTGCCACTGGCAACCAGACCGAGATAGCCGTTGCTCTGCTCACCGACCAGCCCCATCTGTTTGGCCTGATCCACATCCAGTGCCCAGGCGGTGAGTGAAAACAGCGCCGCAGCCAGCATCAGCATGATTTTGTTCATCAGTAACTCCTTAGCCGACGGTGCCTCAGAACAGCCCGTCTTCTTCCTCAAACAGATTTTCCAGTTCTTTTTCCACCTTAACCCGGACCTCGTGCTCAATTTTGACATTCAGGTTGATGGTGATGGGTTTTTCCGGGGCTGCAACTTTGAGCGTACAGGCCATCAAAGGTGCCAGCATAAGCAGTGTCAGCAGAGCCTTCATCCAGGTTCCTTTTCTCAGCGCCAGTGGTTTGCCTGACTACTCTAACCGCGCCGGGGCTGAAAGCAACCGAAACCCTCCGTTCCGGCCATGACCGCCGGTACACAGCCACAGCGGCGCGGAATGTCTGACCGCAACCACCGGAGAGTCTCTGTACCGTCCTGCAATGGCCTGTCCGGACAGCATGAAAGGAGCAGATCCGGTATCATAAGTCCCCCTCAGTCAGATATTAAACAGAGCCGCCAACGGCCGTCTGCGCTGTCACCGTTCCGCCGGATACTGCCTGAGCATGGCCTTAACTGTCTGGTTCTCAAGGGTTTTACCGATCACCCTGGGTTGCTCAGACGTGCGGCTGTCATCGGCAAAGAAAGGATAAAACGGACATTTCCCCATTTATGTCCATCTGGTCAGAATTTATACTGGCCCGTAAAGACACATTATTTATTGATAACCAAGACCATACCTATGAAACTCAAAGCATTACTACTGGCCGCTCTGCTGCCGTTTGCAGCCCAGGCCGATGTTGTCCGCGTCGCCGTCGGCCTGGCCCTGCCTCCTTATGTGATTGCCGATGAAGACCGCGGTGCCGAGCTGGATATCGTGCGCGAATCCCTGGCCCTGCGTGGTTATAAGACCGAAGCGGTATACGTTCCGTTCCGTAAGTTCCTGCCAATGGTGGTGGATGGCGAAGTCGATGGCGCGCTGACCCTCAATGAAGATTCCGGGGCCGACAGTCTGTTTTACTCCGCTTCCCACATCACCTATCAGAACATGGTCATCGGCCTGCGTGACCGCAATCTGACCGTGGAAACCATGGCTGATCTGGAAAAATACTGGGTAATGGGATTCCACGATGCGAAGAAGTACCTCGGCCCTGAGTTCGCAGCGATGGCGGAAAGCAATGCCAGATATTCCGAAACCTCCCGCCAGAAAAGTCAGGTCAGCATGCTGTTCAAGGAGCGTGTCGATCTGGTGGTTTCCGACAAAAATATCTTCAACTGGTACCGCCGCCAGATTAACAAACCAGAGTACTCACGCCCGGTCAGCTACTTCCCGCTGTTCGCCCCCAACCACTACAAGGTGGGCTTCAATAAAGAAGCACTGCGCGACGAATTCAATCTGGGCCTGCAGCAGCTGAAAGATTCCGGCCGCTATAACCAGATTCTGGAGTATTATTTCCGCGAGTTCTGAAGCGGAACGGCAGCAGGCCAGAGCAGGATCCGTTGCTTTTTTGAGGCGTGTCATGGGTTTTAATTTAAACCCCTACAAATTGCCGCTATAATGCCCGGCAATTTTAATAACGGTAAGCCGTGAACGCCGATTAGAGAGGACCCTCAAGTGAAACAACTGAAAGCACTGATTCTGGCCGCTGCCACCCTGATCATGGCACAGGCCTATGCCGCAACTGACGCCCGGACAGACAAAATCGCTGAACGCATCAAGCCGGTCGGTGACGTCTGTGTTGGTGCTGAATGTGGTGGTGCTGCCGTCGTAGCCGCTGAACCACGTTCCGGCGAAGAAGTATTCAACGCTGCCTGTACTGCCTGTCACACAGCCGGCATTCTGGGTGCTCCGAAGAAAGGTGACAAAGCTGCCTGGGATGACCGTCTGGCCAAAGGGCTGGACGCAACCCTGCAGAATGCCATCAACGGTCTGAACGCGATGCCACCAAAAGGTAACTGTGTGAACTGCTCCGATGATGAGCTGCTGGCTGCGATCAAGTTCATGTCCGGCCGCTGATCGGTACCGCTGAACTGAAAACCGCGCTCCGGCGCGGTTTTTTTATGTCCTTTTCCCGCTCCCGCCCTGCCTTTTACTGAACACCTGATCGTTGAATTTCAGACAGCAGCGACTGTCACAGACGTCAGAGGACCGACCCTGACCGGCCTTTGGTCACTTTTTCGTAAAAATTTTTTGCCACATGTGGCAGCTACGGAAAAGCGGACTATAAGTTATGCAAAACATCACTGTGTGACAGATACGAGACAGGAGAATACTCATGTCAGATGAAGAACTGGAAATGGATGACAACCTCGAAGACGGGGAAGAACTGGATTCAATGAACAACAGCGACAACGACGCTGAAGCGGATTCAGATTCCGGCGATAACAACAATGATGAAGATCTGGCAGCAGCAGCGGCCAGTGCTCATTCGTCACTGGCAGCACGCAATAAGGCACGGGAAGAAATGGCGGCCGAAGTCGAAGCCTTCCTCGCCCGTGGCGGTCAGATCCAGCAGGTTGACGATAACGTCATGGCAGATCCGCCACGCAAACCGCAGTCCAGCTACGGCAGCCGCCCGATCTGATGACCCGTGCTGGCCCGTTATAAGTCAGCGCAGACATCTGCCCTGCGCGGGACTGTCGTACTAAGGGGTTAAATTTGTTCTCAGGCTGCGGCAAAGCGAACGCTTTGCTTTAACCTTGCCCCACAACCACGGTATTCTTCCGTGGCACTGGCAAGGAAGCCTGTTATGAACCCTTATTCAACGAAGTCCCGCCGCCGTATGCACGCCATTCCCGCCGCTCTGGCCTTAACCTGTGCCGCTCTGATGTGGCTGTTCAGTCAGCACACAGAAGCCGCGCCCCTGTTCTCCACCGCTACCCTGCCGCTGTGGCATCAGGATTGCGGAGACTGTGCAGCTGAACCTCAGTTCGACGCGCTGCAGGGCGATGTTGTGCATCTCTCAGCTGGCGGAGAATTCCGCCTGAGCCGTTACCTGAAAGACGCTGCCCGCCATGTCCCGGCCAGCGCCAGCCTGCACTGGCAATGGAGCGTCGATCCTTATGTCGATGGCGGTACCCTGCTGCGTATCAGCCTGCATACTGCGGAAACGGAACAATGGCCGGCGCGCACCCTGCACTATGTCTGGGACAGCACAGTGGAGTCTGGCACAACGGCAGCAATCACGGATTTTGAATACCGCATCGTGGTAACCGGCCAGGGCAGCCGGGCCGAACGCTGGTATGAGGTTGAGCGCAACCTCAGTGACGACTGGCAGGTGTTATATGCAGAGCCGCTGCCAGCGCTTGAAAAGATTGAGATTGGTCTGGGAATGCCCGGGGCTGATGCCACCAGCGGGGCCTTTATCGGCCAGCTTGGTTTCAGCCTGCCAGTGCCGCCACCGCCGCAGGCAGCTGCGCCAGGTGAGTGATTTCCTGATCCGGCTGACAACCATCTTCCGCCCAGGCAGCATCACTGAGATTCACCCAGATGGTTTTCATGCCTAAGCGCGCCGCCGCCAGAATATCCTGCTCCTGATGATCACCGATATGGATGCATTCACCAGCACCGACCCCGGCAGCGGCAAACGCCGCTTCAAACAGATCGGGATGCGGCTTGGGTGCACCGACGGCTTCAGCACTGAAATGGGCCTGGAATAACGACCGGATACCAATCAGTTCCAGATCGGCATTGCCATTCGTCAGTGCCATCAGTGGGTACTGCTCCTGCAGGGCCTGCAGTGCAGCCAGCGCACCATCAAACAGTGTCACCTCACTGCGCGCGCGGTAAAACACAGCAAAAGCCTGCTGCGCCAGCTCCGCCGCCCGTTCATGGCTCTCACCGCTCTGCATAAACACCCGGCGCATTACTTCCTGGCGCAGTGCTGACACCCGGAAACGCAGATCCGGATAGCTGGCAGCAATCTGGTTACGGTATTCACGCAAGGACTCTAGGCTGTAAAAAGCAGCGGCCTGCGGACAGTGATCACGGACCCAGTCATGGGTAATGCGCTCCGCCCGGGCAATCACCGGGTCGGTTTCCCACAGGGTATTATCGAGGTCGAAGGTCAGCAGGCGTACCGGCATGGCTCAGGCCACCGGAATCTGTGGCAGACGCAGAGCCAGAATATCGGCGATGTAGTCGAGAAACAGGGTATCCATGGAACTGCGGTAGTAGCCCGGATCGTTACTGGCCACAGCCAGCACACCATTATTACCCTGACCACGGATCTGCGCGGCCGCCACCGAACGGGCTTCCGTTGCCGGACTGGCCAGCAGCAGCGCGATTTCCTGCTGACTGAGCTGACCGCACAGGGCGCGGTGGCCTTTGAACAGGCGGTGAATACTGCGCTGCACTTCGGCATTACGCACAGCCACCAGTGGTGCATCCAGATTGCGTTCGGTGAAATGCAGCATTGCCCAGGCATCGACACCAAAGTCCTTGCGCAGCGAATCGTCCAGGGCCGCCTGCACGGCCAGCCAGTTATCAGCTTCCACCAGTGCCAGCACCAGTCGACGGCTTTTTTCAAACAGCTGGTCGTTGCGGCGGGCATTTTCCAGCAGATCGGACAGGCGCTGACGCAACTCGACGTTGCGCTCACGGTGCACCGACAGCTGGCGCTCAACCAGACTGGTCGCCGGACCGCTGTTATGCGGCACCCGCAGCTCGGCCAGCAGATCATCTTTGCCAATAAAAAAGTCCGGATGATCCTGCAGGTACTGCACCACATCGGCATCGGTAAGACGGGGTTGCTGGCTCATTCTGGTTCCTTAAATATTGATGCGGCCTTCAAATACCGTGACGGCCGGCCCGGTCATGTTCACATTCGACTGGCCATCCCATTCAATAAACAGGTCGCCACCCGGCAAGGATACCGTAACCCCCGGCTTTAACCAGCCCCGCAGCTGGCCGGAAACCACCGCCGCACAGGCGCCGGTACCACAGGCCAGGGTTTCACCCGCACCGCGTTCGTAGACGCGCAGACGGATATGATGCTCGTCCACCACCTGCATAAAGCCGACATTGACCTTACGCGGGAACGACGGATGCGGTTCAATCAGCGCTCCCCAGTCTGCCACCGGTGCACTGTCGATATCATCGACGCGGATCACAGCATGCGGATTACCCATCGACACGGCACCGAGTGTTACCGCGCCGATGCCTTCAACCGTTACTTCGTACTCGGCAGCAAACTCAGTCGCCTCAAACGGAATCAGCTGCGGTTCCAGCACCGGTCTGCCCATATCGACCACCACCTGACGGTCATCGGTCAGATGCAGTTCCATCGTCCCGGCCGCGGTTTCCACGCGGATGTCGCGCTTGCCGGTCAGGCGCTGATCGTACACAAAACGGGCGAAGCAGCGCGCACCATTACCGCAGTTTTCCACTTCACTGCCATCGGCGTTGAAAATCCGGTAACGGAAATCCACATCCGGCCTGGACGGCTGTTCCACGATCAGCAGCTGATCAAAGCCGACGCCGAAATTACGGTCCGCCAGCTCACGTACCCGCTGCGGCCGGATATGCCCGGTCTGAGTGACCAGATCGACCACCATAAAGTCATTGCCGAGACCGTGCATTTTGCTGAACTTTAACCACATCGTTGCTGTACTCAGTCGGCCGGCAGAAGGGATTCGTTTGCGTACAGGCTGGTCACCGGCTCACGTTCGCGTACCACATGCGCCTGGGCACCATCGACCATGATTTCTGCTGCCCGGCCACGGGTGTTGTAATTGGATGCCATGACAAAGCCATAAGCTCCGGCAGACATCACCGCCAGCACATCACCCTGACTCAGTGCCAGTTCACGGTTCTTGCCGAGGAAGTCACCGGTTTCACAGACCGGACCGACCAGATCGTAGCTACGGACGTCGGTATCCGCACTTTCACTGACCGGACGGATATCCTGCCAGGCGCTGTACAGCGCCGGACGGATCAGGTCGTTCATGGCGCCGTCGATGATGGCAAAATTCTTATGCTCGCTGAGCTTCAGGTATTCCACGCGGGTGAGGAAGACACCGGCGTTAGCCGCAATCGAACGGCCCGGTTCAAAAATCAGTTTGAACTGACGGCCGCCCAGACGGGCTTTGATGGCCTCGACGTATTCCTGAGGGGTGGCCGGGGTTTCATCACGGTATTTCACACCCAGACCACCGCCCAGATCCAGATGCTCGATCTGAATGCCCTGCTCTGCCAGTTCATCCACCAGCGCCAGTACGCGCTCCAGCGCATCCAGGAACGGCGTAATTTCGGTCAGCTGGCTGCCGATATGACAATCGACGCCTTTCACCTTCAGCCCCGGCAGACTGGCGGCATGGGCATAAACCTGCGGTGCCACAGCAATATCAATACCGAACTTGTTTTCTTTCAGACCGGTGGAAATATACGGGTGAGTTTTAGCGTCAACATCCGGGTTCACCCGCAGCGAGACATGAGCGGTTTTGCCCAGCTCAGAAGCCACCTGGCTGAGGCGCTCCAGCTCGGCTTCGGATTCCACGTTAAAACAATAAACACCCACTTCCAGCGCGCGCGCCATTTCTGCCGCCTGTTTGCCGACACCGGAAAACACCACCTTCGCGGGATCGCCTCCGGCAGCCAGTACCCGTTCCAGCTCGCCCTGGCTGACGATATCAAAACCAGCCCCCTGACGGGCCAGCACATTCAGTACCGCCAGATTGGAGCTGGCTTTAACGGCATAACAAACCAGGTGAGGCCAATCACCCAGCGCATCATCGTAGGCGCGGAACTGCTGTTCCAGTGCAGCGCGGGAATAAACATACAAAGGCGTTCCGTACTGTTTGGCCAGTGCCGCCAGCGAAACCTGTTCGGCATGCAGAACGCCGTTCTGATAATTAAAAATCGGCATCAGGATTGTGTTTCCGTGTCTGAATTGGACGGAGCATCGTCAGGCAGATACAGCGGACCTTTCTGACCACAGGCGGTCAGCCCGGTCAGGGTCAGCAGAGCCAGTAAAGCAATCAGCAGGCGCTGTGGTCGTATCATGTCTTATCTCCGGAAATGACGGCATTATACGGGGATTCCCGTGGCCTGTCTGCGCACCGCCGGCGCTTAAAACTGACAGTCAGGCATAAAAAAACCGCCGGCAGGCGGCGGTTTTCTCAGGGCTGAAAGCGATCAGGCTGCGACCAGAGAACCGCCCATGGCGTCCTTCAGTTTTTTCATCGCATTCTTCTCCAGCTGACGGATACGTTCAGCGGATACCTGATACACAGCAGCCAGTTCATGCAGCGTTGCTTTGTCTTCGGTCAGCCAGCGCTGCTGCAGAATCGCCCGGCTGCGGTCGTCCAGCTGTTCCAGCGCGGACTGCAGACGTTCATTGGCGTCCTGTTCGAAGTCGTCAGACTCCACCTGCAGCGCCGGGTCGGCACTGTGGTCTTCCAGATAGTTGGCCGGAGCCTGCCAGGCAGAATCGTCATCGTCATCCACACCGGCATCGAACGCCGCATCGTAAGCATTCAGACGGCCTTCCATCTCAAACACAGTTTTGGTTTCCACCCCCAGATCATCCGCAATGGATTTGGCTTCGTCCTGGCTCAGCCAGCCCAGGCGTTTTTTCTGGCTGCGCAGGTTGAAGAACAGCTTACGCTGCGCTTTGGTGGTGGCGACTTTCACAATGCGCCAGTTGCGCAGAATGAATTCGTGAATCTCAGCTTTGATCCAGTGCACCGCAAAGGACACCAGACGCACACCCACTTCCGGGTTAAAACGTTTGACCGCTTTCATCAGGCCAACGTTGCCTTCCTGAATCAGGTCAGACTGGTTCAGACCATAACCTGAATAACTGCGCGCAATATGGACCACGAAACGCAGATGAGACATGACCAGACGACGGGCAGCCTCCAGATCATCATGATAGTGGAGTCGTTCCGCCAGCGACCGCTCTTCTTCCGGGGTCAGCACAGGAATCGCATTGACCGTAGCGATGTAGGACTCCAGATTGGCACCGGGAGTCAAAGCATTAACGGCTTGCAGACCTTGGTTCATTGAACACTCCTATCGTTGTCTTTGTCGGGTGCCTGCTGCACACCCCGCGACATGTTTCCGGGCTTCAGTTTAGCACCATGAAACTTTGACAGCCAACGGCCTATTAAGTTCCTTTACGGAACAATACATTCGCATACGACCTGGCTGTCTTATCTCAGGGCTCAATCTCATCCAGATGGCGGCTGACCGACCACCAGGCCCCGAGCCAACCCAGCAGCATGGCCGCCAGCAGCAGCAGCATGGCGGCACCGGCCGACAGGGGTTTCAGAGTAAATCCGGAGCCATAAAGTTCCGCCAGCTCCCCCACCGGACCGTGCAGCAACAGCCAGCACAGAATCAGCAGCAGCCACGCCAGCAGCCCACCGACCATGCCAAACCAGAGACCGGTATAAAGGAAAGGGCGACGCACCCAGGCGTTGGTACCACCAACCAGTTTCACCACCCGGATTTCATCCACCCGCGCCGCAATGGCGAGACGGATGGTATTACCAACCACCAGCAGAATCGCCAGTGCCAGCAGGATACCGAGCACCCAGATCAGCCGCTCAGCCAGCGACAGAATCGCCTGCAGACGCTCGACCCAGGCCATATCCAGCTGCACGGAATCGACCAGCTGATAGGCTTTCAGCTGCGTCACCAGTGCCATCAGCTGCTCATGGCGGATATCCAGCGGCGGCTCCACCAGAATCACCGCCGGCAGCGGGTTATCGGTGAGGAATTCCAGCGCCGACTGCAATCCGCTGTTATTGCGGAAATCGTCCAGCGCGCTGTCGGCATCAATAAAGTCGGTGGCAGACACGCCGGCCAGCGTGCTGATGCGCTGTTCCAGTGCGCGGCCGTCACGGCTGTCAGTGCCCGGCGTCAGGTACACGCTGATGCGGCCGGATTCCTGAAAACGACCGCTCAGCTGTTCCATATTATCCAGCGCCATCCACAGCGCCCCCGGCAGGGTCAGGGCAATGGCAATCACCATCCAGGTCAGCAGGCTGCCGAGCGGGTTCTTTAACAGCCGGATCAGGGTTTCCACCGCCACCAGCTGATGATGTGCAGCCCAGGCGGAAAAGCGTTTGCGGGTGCCGATTTTCTGCAACGACGCGCCGCCGCTCTGACGGTTATTAGCGGCTTTATTGCCTCGCGGTTCAGCCATTCTGACCTCCGGCAATGGCGGCATCTTCATGCAGCTGTCCATGATCGAGGATCAGCCGACGGTGCCCCAGGCGCTCGACCAGCGCGATATCGTGCGTTGCGATCAGCACCGTCACGCCCACCTGCCGGAAACGCATAAACAGATCCATAATCTCGGCCGACAGCTCAGGGTCGAGGTTACCGGTGGGCTCATCCGCCAGCAGCAGTGGTGGCTTGTTCACCACCGCGCGGGCGATACCGACACGCTGCTGTTCACCGCCGGACAGCTCAACCGGATTGCGTTTTTCCATCCCCAGCAGACCAACCGAATCCAGTGCTGCACGCACCCGGCGGCCGGCTTCCAGCGGCGAATAACCGGCAATCTGCAGTGGCAGGGAAACGTTGTCATAGACGCTGCGGTCGAACAGCAGCTGGTGATTCTGGAACACCACGCCGACCTTGCGGCGCAGGTAAGGGATCTGGCCGGCACGCAGCCGGCCCAGGTTCAGGCCATCCACCAGCACCTGACCACGGTTTGGCCGTTCCATCAGCATCATCAGTTTCAGCAGCGTACTTTTGCCAGCCCCACTGTGGCCGGTGAGGAAGGCGAATTCACCGCGTTCCAGTTCAAAGCTGACGCCGCTGAGGGCTTCCTTTCCACCAGGATAACGTTTGCTCACCTGGTCGAAGCGCACCATGGTATTGCCTGTGCTTCTGGCCATTGCTGCCTGCCCTGCTAGTCGTCTGCGGCATCGCGCTGAAACAGCGCGCGGGTAAATTCTTCAGCATCAAAGGCACGCAGGTCGTCGATACCTTCACCAACCCCGATATAACGCACCGGCAGACCAAACTGACGCGCCAGGGCGAAAATAATACCACCCTTGGCGGTGCCATCGAGCTTGGTCAGGGTCAGGCCGGTCACACCAACCACCTGCTGAAACTGCTTCGCCTGATTAACGGCGTTCTGACCGGTACCGGCATCCAGTACCAGCATGACTTCGTGCGGGGCTGAGTCATCAATCTTCTTCATGACCCGTACCACCTTCTCCAGTTCCTGCATCAGGTTGTCTTTGTTGTGCAGACGGCCGGCGGTATCGGCGATCAGGATATCGGCTTTACGGGCTTTCGCCGCCTGCACCGCATCGAAGATGACGGACGCGGAATCGGCACCGGTATGCTGGGCAATAACCGGTACATTATTGCGTTCACCCCATACCTGCAGCTGTTCAACCGCGGCCGCACGGAAGGTATCACCGGCTGCCAGCATCACACTTTTGCCTTCGCTCTGAAACTGTTTCGCCAGCTTGCCGATGGTGGTGGTCTTACCGACCCCGTTGATGCCCACCATCAGAATCACATACGGCTGTTTACTGCTGTCGATGATCAGCGGTGCCTGCACTTCCTGCAGCGTAGCCTGCAGCTCCTGCACCAGCGCTTCGTACAGAGCATCAGAGTCGTTCAGCTCTTTGCGGCTGACTCGGGCGGTCAGGCGCTGCATGATATCGGTGGTGGTTTCCACACCGACGTCGGCCATGATCAGCTGGGTTTCCAGCTCTTCCATCAGGTCTTCGTCGATGGCTTTTTTGCCCAGCAGCAGATTGGCCAGACCGTCGGTCAGACCACTGCGCGTTTTGCTCAGGCCCTGACGGATACGGCTGAAGAAGCCGGCTTTTTGCGCACCGTCGCTTTTATTGTCCAGTGGTTTATCCTGCACCGGCACCGCAGCAGTGTCTTCAGCAACGGCCACGCCGTCAGCGGCCGTGTTTTCTTCGTCTGCAGCAACATCCTCTGGCACCAGCGCCGCCGTTTCTTCAGTTGCGGCGTCTTCAGCCACGACCTCAGTGGCCGGCTGCGCTTCTTCCTCAGGGCCGGTGGTCAGACTTTCCCCGGCCGGCGCGGTGTCGTCTGCGCTCAGCGACGCGGCGGCCACGTCTGTCTGAGGCTGATCGTCAGCGCCACTCAGTTGTTCTGTGCTTTCTTCCGCCGGCAATGGCTGCTCAGCGGGTTCTTCTTTTTTAGTGTCCGGCGCATTCTTTTTGCGCTTGAAAAAATCAAACATCGGTTACTCAGATAGTCAGAATCAGATGACGGATTGGCAGGCCAGCTGCGGAAAAACGGATCACACTCTTTCCCCGGGTGGCGTCCGCTGGCTATCCTACCATCATTCCGGCCCTTGTACTCCCGCCGGAGAGCGCTGCCATCTCTGAATAACGCAGGAAACCGGTCATGCACGGGTTAAGCCGTACCTCGCTGAACATTATTATCGTCGTCTGTCTGATCGTGATCAGCTGGATCCACCTGTCCGGTGACGACGCTGACGAAACCCTGCTGCAGCCACTGCAGCAACCGGCGCTGTACGATCCGCACTGGCAGTCATGGCCCAACGCCGAGCAGGTAACCGTTCTGCTGCGCCGTGGCGGCACCACCGCCGGCGGCCGCGTCGTGCTGCGCAACGCCTCCGGCCACCGGCACTTTGATCTGCCGGCTGACAACTGGACGATCCCGCTGCAGCAACAGCTGACCGGTCTGGAGCAGGGTCTGTCCGGTGTGATTCTGGTCAGCGGTCCCTGGAGCGATCTGGAGCAGCAGGCCATCGCCGCATTACTGATACGCGAACTGCAGATACAGCCGCTGCCGGCCAGTAGCGAGCTCTGGCCTGCCTGCCTCAGCAACCACCTGCCCGGCGCGCTGTGGCTGGCACAGCAGGCTGGTCTCAGCTGGCAGACACTGAAACAGCTGCCACAGGCGCTGGCGCAGCAGGCTCCGCCCTTATTACCCGGCCAGCAGCAATGGGCCGACTGGCGTCTGCAGCAGAGCCGTACCCTGCGCCGCCACTGGCAGGATGACAGCACTCAGATCGACATTCAGGCCGATCTTGCCTACCATCGCCTGCCCGAAAATGCCTACCGGTCCGTTTATGACGCACTGGCAGACGCACAGAAATCCGATGTGGCGGCAGCCCTGAGCTGTCTCGCCCCTGATGTTCAGGAATCCCATGAGTAAAGCCCAGACCCAGCAATTGCGGATTATCGGTGGCCAGTGGCGCTCGCGCCGGCTGCGTTTCCCGGCCCTCGATGGCCTGCGCCCGACCCTCGACCGGGTACGTGAAACCCTGTTTAACTGGCTGCAGTTCGATATTGAAGGGGCGCGCGTACTGGACGCCTTTGCCGGCAGTGGTGCACTGGGCTTTGAGGCGCTGTCACGCGGCGCGAAAGAAGTGATTTTTCTGGAAAAACACCCCTCTGCGGCACTGCAGCTGAAGGACAATCTGAAGCTGCTCGATGCCCGCAACGCGCAGGTCTGGGCCGGGGATGCGCTGCTGTGGATGGAACAGAACCCGGAACCGTTTGATCTGGTCCTGCTCGACCCACCGTTCGGCAAAGGTCTGCTGCAGCCAGCCCTGGAGCGGCTGACCCTGCTAGCCGGTGCCTTGGTATATATTGAGCACGAAGCCGGACTGACCCCTGTGATTCCGGCCAACTGGCAGGAACGCAAAAGCAAAACCACCAAAGAATTCTGCTTCCGCTTATTCGAAGTGGTCTGAGCCGGCGGCCGGCGCGGCAACGGGCATCAGCCCACACTGACGCAGCGCTGCCTGCCACGCCCGCACATGGCGCAGATTCGCCCTTTTAAAGGCCTGCCGCGCCACACTGACCGACTGCTGCCACTGCCGGAACGCCTGTGGTGGCGGCTCATTCAGCAGCGCGGTCATCTGCCCGAGACGGTCTGACAGCTCATTGCCCAGCCGGTCGGTCAGACTCAGATAAGGCTGCACCTGAGCCGCGTAAATCCTGCCGAAAACATTGTGCAGAATCTTCGCCTGTGGCGTCGGCTGCCCTGTCGGGCACAGCGGCCGCAGCGCCAGCCGCTGTTCCAGAACAGCAGCGGCCTGCTGCAACGTATTGGTAAGCAGATACTGACTGGCCAGCCAGCGTCCGAACGTTTCACCCAGCAGCAACTGCTGCAACTGAGTTTCCAGCCCGGTTGGCGGCTGAAAATCACCGGCGGCGATACGCTGGCCCTGCAGCAGTGCGTAATCCAGCGCTGCCAGTGTGGGTGGGATATGCGCTGCCTGAGGCTGCCCCCAGTCGAGTGGGGCGGCGGCGCTGGCCACAAACTGTTGCCACTCCTGACCGCTCAGCCAGGCATTCCACCAGTAATGCAGGCGCTGCTGATATTTGTGCTGCAGCGCCCGCTGCAGTTTCGCCGCCAGTGCCGCATCCGTGAGCTGCAGTTGCTGCACACAGCCCGGGCCATCGCGCAGGATGGCCAGCTCCTGTACCAGTGTCTGACTGGCTGGCGCCACTCTGCCCAGCCCACTGTTCTTCTGCGCCACCGCCTGAGCGATGCGGCACTGATTCAGACTGAACAGTTCCAGCAGGTTAATGTCCGCCTGCGGCAGGGGCAGTGCATTGTGAATAACCGCCAGCCGTGCCACCCGCTGTGCCGTGCCGGCGCTGACGGGTTCCGTCTCCAGCACCCGTTGCAGCCGCTGCTGATAATCCTGCAGGTGATCCTGCACACTGGCGGAACAACCGCTCAGCAGGCCGGCCATCAGCCACAGGCTAAGGTGACACCAGCCACGCCGGGCGCGGCATATACTGACGCTGCAGTTCATTCATGACCTCACGGTATTCGTCGGTCAGGTACGGCCGCTCCAGGGTAAACACCTGATAAATGCCGCCCTGCAGCAGTTCCGGCGAAATGGAATCCACGTCTTCGGTGAGCAGGTTACAGCGCAGGAAAGAAAACCACGAGGTGACCACAATCCAGGTATTCAGTGCCAGCGCGGCGATATCTTCCTCACTGAGGCGCAGAATACCGGCCGCGCCCAGACCGCGGAAAATCGTTTCCACACGCTGCTGACAGACACGGAAAAAATCGCGGTAGCGGGCATGCAGCAGCGGATCAGCGAGCAGCAGATGCTCCATATCGCGGTGCAGAAAGCGGTATTCCCACAGACCGGCAAACACCGCCTGCAGATAACTGAGTTTGTCCTGCGGCTGCAACGGCCGCCCTTCCGGCACCTGCAGAATATCCAGCACCCTGGCTTCATAACGCTCAAACAGAGCGTAGATAATCGCCTGCTTATTACCGAAATGGTAATAGAGATTGCCCGGCGAAATTTCCAGGTGGGCAGCAATATGATTGGTGGTGATGCAGCGTTCACCCTGCGCGTTAAACAGCGTCAGACTGGCATCCAGGATACGGTCTTTGGTGCTCCCGGAGGCGCCCCGGGTTCGGATTGGTTTATTCATACACTCATTATTATCTTTTGCGGTCAGAAGGTCACATATCTGGCCGGAAAAGCCATAACCTCTTGACTGCCATTACATTAGAGTAAACACTCTAAACCAGTATTAGAGCAATAACTCTAATACTGCTCTGATAAAAATAATGCCCCGATCACCCAGCCTGAGGACCCCGTTATGGTTGCCACGGTTACCAGTCTCCATGCCCCCGATCAGGAACTGCAGCGCCTGCAGACCCTGTTCAGTCAACAACGCCAGGCCTGCCGCCAGCAGCCACTGCCTTCTGCCGCCGAACGCAGCGACAGTCTGCAACGCCTGAAGCAGGCCCTGCTGCAGTACCGTGAGGAACTGGCCACCGCCGTGAATCAGGACTTCAGCTGCCGTTCAAAAGACGAGACCGAAATCGCGGAAATCATGACCTGCGTACAGGGCATTGATTACCAGCTGCGCCATCTGAAGCGCTGGATGAAACCATCCCGCCGCCACGTCAGCATGCTGTTCGCGCCGTCGCACAATCACGTCATGTATCAGCCTCTGGGCATCATCGGCATTATGGTGCCGTGGAATTATCCGGTGCAGCTGGCGGTCCTGCCGCTGGCGACGGCGCTGGCCGCCGGTAACCGTGCCATGATCAAGATGTCGGAATTCACCCCGGCGACCAATACAGTGCTGAAAAAAATGCTGACCGGTATTTTTGCCGAAGATCAGGTGGCACTGGTGGAAGGTGAAGTCGAGGTCTCCTCAGCGTTTGCTGAAATTCCGTGGGATCATCTGATTTTTACCGGCTCCACCGCCGTAGGCCGGATTGTGATGGGCGCGGCGGCCAAAAACCTGACCCCGGTAACGCTCGAGCTGGGCGGGAAATCCCCTGCCATTATTGCCCCCGGCACCAGCATGAGCGATGCCGTTGAACGTATCTGTTTCGGTAAATCGCTGAATGCCGGTCAAACCTGTATCGCCCCGGATTATGTGCTGCTGCCGGGCGGTAAAGAGCAGGAATTTATCGACACCTACCGCCGCGTGTTTGCCCGCATGTATCCGACCCTGCGCGATAACAGTGACTACACCGCCATCATCAATCAGCGGCAGTTTGAGCGCCTGCAGAGCTGGGTGGCCGATGCGCGGGAAAAAGGCGCACAGATCAGTGTGATTAATCCTGCCGGCGAAGATTTTTCCGGCACGCGCAAAATGCCGCTGCATATTATTGAAAAAGCCAGCGACGATATGAAAGTGCTGCAGGAAGAATTATTCGGCCCGCTGCTGCCACTGATTCCGTACAGCACGCTGGAAGAAGCCATTGCTTACGTCAACGACCGTGACCGGCCACTGGCTCTGTATTTCTTCAGTTATAACCGTGACGAACAGCAGAAAATTCTTGAACGTACTCATGCCGGTGGCGTCACCATTAACGACACCTTAATGCACATCGCGCAGGATGATATGCCTTTCGGCGGCATTGGTCCGTCCGGCATGGGGCATTATCACGGCAAGGAAGGGTTTATTGCCCTGTCAAAAGCCAAGGCTGTGCACCGCAAAGGAAAATTCAACAGCGGTAAATTTATTTATCCGCCTTACGGCAACGCCATTCAGTCTCTGATTAAAAAAATATTTATCCGCTGAGATTAAGCATGCAGACAATAACAACAACACGACGTGGCTTTATGCAACTCAGTAGCGGCTCTGCCGCGCTGCTCACACTGGGCGGTTCCCTGGCAGCGTTAAGCGGCTGCAGTAAAACACCGGCCGCTGATGGCTATCAGGTATTACGTGCCGGCGACATCGAGTTACTCGGCGCCCTGGCGCCGGTTATTCTGGCGGACAGCTACCCAGGCCCGCTGGCGGCACAGGCACAGCCGCGGCTGATGCAGTCTCTCGACCAGCTGATACTGACACTGCAGGAATATTCACAGAAACAACTGCTGCTGTTGCTGGATGTGTTGCAGGTAGCACCGGTGCGTCTGGCGATGGGGGCCCAGTGGGGCAGCTGGCAGGACGCATCCGCAGATGATATCGATGCCTTTCTGCAGCAGTGGAAAAACAGCAGTCTGCAATTAAAACGCATGGGCTATGGTTCGCTGTGCAAACTGCTGTCGATCTGCTGGTATTCACAGCCGGAAACCTTCGCCGCCACGGGTTACCCCGGACCACCGCGGAAAATTCCTGTGCCGGTTGCGGCAAACGCCGAATAAAAAATAATAAGAGATTGTTTTATGCAACATTCTGAACAACGCCAGCCTCACATTCCGCTGGTTGCCGGTATCAGCGATCCGGTACTGGAAGGCCTCAGCAATGGCTGGCAGGCCGATGAAGCCACCGCCTTCAATGACGGTACCCTGCTGGAAGCCGACGTCATTATTATCGGTACCGGCGCCGGTGGAGGCACCACAGCCGAAATTCTCAGTAAAGCCGGTCTGAAAGTCCTGATGCTGGAAGAAGGACCACTGAAAAGCAGCAACGATTTCCGCATGGATGAACGTCAGGCCTACCACGACCTGTATCAGGAAAGCGCCGGACGCATGAGTAAAGACGGTGCCATGTCGATTCTGCAGGGCCGCTGCGTCGGTGGCACGACGGTGATTAACTGGACTTCCAGTTTCCGCACCCCGGAACCAACCCTGGACTACTGGCATAACGAATTCGCCGTGCAGGGCTTTTCCCCGGCGGAGATGACGCCCTGGTTTGAAACCATGGAACAACGCCTCAGCGTGGCACCGTGGCAGGTGGAACCGAACGCCAATAATTCCGTCCTGGCCCGCGGCGCCACCCAACTGGGTATCGACTGGCATGTTATTCCGCGCAATGTATCCGGCTGCTGGAATCTGGGTTACTGCGGCACCGGCTGTCCGACCAACGCCAAGCAGTCAATGCTGGTGACCACCATTCCGGAAGCGCTCAATCATCAGTCGCAGCTGGTGTACAGCGCCCGTGCAGAACGCCTGATTATTGAAGGTAAAAAAGTGCTCGGCGTGGAAATTACCGCGCTGAATAAAGATTATCAGCCGTCCGGTAAAACCCTGATTGCCCGCGCCCCGCATATCGTTATGGCCTGCGGCGCCATCAATGGTCCGGCCCTGTTGTTACGTTCACAGGCACCGGACCCCAGAGGGCGCATCGGCAAGCGCACCTTTTTCCATCCGACGACCTTTTCGTTTGCCGAATTCAGCGATTATATCGATCCCTATTACGGCGCCCCGCAATCCATTTATTCTGACCATTTCCAGTGGCAGGAAGTCAGTGGCAAAGCCGGTTACAAACTGGAAGTACCGCCCCTGCATCCGGCCCTGACCTCTGTGCTGCTGCTCGGCCATGGTCACCGCCATTTTGAAGACATCAGCAAACTGCCGCACCTGCAGGCCATCATCGCCCTGCTGCGTGACGGTTTCCATGCCGACAGTGAAGGCGGCAGCATTGAACTGGCGGACGACGGTTCGCCCATTATCGATTACGCCATCAATGATTACCTGTGGGATGGCGTGCGCCGTTCATGGCTGACCATGGCTGAGATTCAGTTTGCCGCCGGCGCCAAAGCCGTACGGCCATCGCATGTGGATGCCGGCTGGTACCGCACTATGGATGAAGCCCGGCACGCCATTAACCAGCTGGAATTCCGTTCCAATGCCTTTACCGCCGGTTCAGCTCACTGCATGGGCGGGCTGGCAATGGGCGAGGATAAGGAACAGTGTCTGGTCAACAGTCAGGGCAAATACCATTATCTGGATAACCTGTACGTGTTTGACGGTTCTGTCTTTCCCACCAGCATCGGTGCCAACCCGCAGCTGTCGATTTATGCGCTGGCCTGCAAGCAGGCCAACACCCTGCTGCAGACACTGGGCAAAGCCTGAATAAGGGGCGGCAGATATCACTGCCGCCTTCTTTTAATAACGATTCTTATTCATATAGCCATGCTCCGCGGGCCCTTGATTCACCGCAATATTCCTTATCTCTTATGCAGCGATATAAGCGGATTTATTGGCAGACTTCACAGTTTTGTTTACTATGCGCGGCACTTACCGCCCAAGATAAGGTCCTGCTATGAACATCGCTGTCTATCCGGGTACTTTTGACCCTATCACCAATGGTCACACCGATCTGGTGGAGCGGGCGTCCCGCATGTTTGATCACATCATTGTGGCGGTAGCGTCCAACCCGAAAAAGAAGCCGATGCTGGATCTGGAATCCCGCGTTGATCTGGCCAACTCCACCCTGGGGCATCTGGCCAACGTCGAAGTGGTTGGTTTCAGCAATCTGCTCGCGGATTTCGTCAAAGAAAAAAATGCCAATGTCATCCTGCGTGGCCTGCGGGCGGTATCTGACTTCGAATACGAATTCCAGCTGGCCAATATGAACCGTGTGCTGGCACCCAACGTAGAAAGTATGTTCCTGACACCGGCGGAACAATACTCCTATATTTCATCTACCCTTGTGAGAGAGATCGCATCCCTTGGCGGTGATGTAAGCAACTTTGTTCACCCACAGGTTGCCAAAGCCCTGAAGAAGTGCGTGAACTAACCAGCCCCTGGCGGAGGTAAAGCATGTCTCTGATTATCACTGACGAATGCATCAACTGTGATGTTTGTGAACCTGAATGTCCGAACGAAGCTATTTCCCCGGGAGAGGAAATCTACGTTATCGATCCGAATAAGTGTACCGAATGTGTCGGCCATTATGATGAGCCACAGTGCCAGCTGGTGTGCCCGGTAGACTGCATTCCACAGGACGAAAACCACATGGAAACGCAGGAAGAGCTGGAAGCCAAATACGAAAAGCTGACCGGCAAGAAAATCGCCTGATCAGCCCCGTGGCTGCAGTTGCACCCGGCGGTGCCCTGCCACACACTAAGGCCTCCTGATAACGGAGGCCTTTTTTATGCGCGTGATACAGAGCTGCGCCCTGTTTTTCACCGTCCTGACCCTGCTCAGCGGCTGCACAAGCACCCCTGATCATTCCCGGTCACAGCCACTGCAGAGCCGGGCCGCGGTCGCCAGTGCGGCCATTGCCAGCGCCCACCCACTGGCGACACAGGCTGGCATGGACGTCCTGGAAAACGGCGGTAACGCCTTTGATGCCGCGGTTGCCGTGGCTGCCTCCCTCGGCGTAGTGGAGCCTTACAGTGCCGGACTCGGTGGCGGCGGCTTCTGGCTGCTGTATAACGCTGCCGGGGATGAATACCGTTTTCTCGACGCGCGTGAAACGGCACCGGCTGCAGCCGGCCGGGATTACTTCCTCAATGCCGATGGCAGCGTCAACCGTGACAAAGCCGTCAACGGCCCTACTGCCGCCGCCATTCCCGGTCAGCCGGCGGCCTTTGCCTACATCGCTGAACATTTCGGCCGTCTGCCGCTGACTCAGACCCTGCAGGCGGCCATCCGCCAGGCACGCGATGGTTTTGCCATCAGCGACGAGTACCGTGACATGGCCAGTTACCGCCTGCACATGCTGCAGCGCTACCCGGCCACAGCAGCGGTGTTTCTCGACGACAATCAGATACCCGACGCCGGCTTCGTGCTGACCCAGCCAGGGCTGGCCGATACCCTCGAAGCCATTGCCCGCCAGGGTGCTGATGGTTTCTACCGCGGAGCCGTGGCGGAGGAACTGCTGGCCTCCGTCCGTGCCGCCGGCGGCGACTGGACGGCCGCCGATCTGCATAATTACCGCGTGCTGGAGCGCCGCCCCGTGCATGTGCGTTATGGCGACCTGCAGGTGATCAGCGCCCCACCGCCATCGTCCGGTGGTATCGCCCTGGTGGGAATGCTGAATATGCTCAGCCATTTTCAGTGGCAGTCACTGGATAAAATCCAGCAGACCCACCTGCTGACCGAGATCATGCGCCGTGCCTACCATGACCGCGCCGAATTTCTCGGCGACCCGGATTTTGTTGACGTGCCGGCCAGTGAACTGATGTCTGAAGCCCGTGCGCAGCACTGGGTCAGCAGTATCGATATGACCCGGGCCACGCCCAGCCTGAGCCTCAACGGGCCGAAGAATATTGACGAAGGCTTCCACACCACCCACCTGTCGGTGCTCGATAAAGACGGCAATATGGTGTCGGCCACACTGAGTATTAACCTGCCGTTCGGCTCGGCGTTTACCGCCGGCAGCACCGGCGTGCTGCTGAACAACGAAATGGACGATTTTTCCGCCAGTCCGGACAGCCCTAACGCCTATGGCCTGACCGGCAGCCATGCCAATGCCATTCAACCCGGCAAACGGCCACTGTCGAGCATGACGCCGACCATTGTCAGCAGCCCGCAACAGACCGCCATTCTCGGTACCCCCGGTGGCAGCCGCATTATTACCATGGTGATGCTCGGCCTGCTGGAACACCTGCAGGGCAAAGCCGCCAGCGACTGGGTCAGCCGGCCGCGTTTCCATCATCAGTATCTGCCGGATCTGCTGCAGCACGAACCAGACACCTTCAGTGATCAGGAAAAAGTCGCGCTGACGCGCATGGGCCACCGGCTGAAAAATACCGGCCGCCGCTACGGCAACATGCAGGCCATTCTCTGGGATCACCGCAATGGCAAAGTGACCGCCGCCGCCGATCCGCGCGGTATCGGCCAGGCTGAGGTGCGGCCATGATGCTGTTCTGGCTGAAGAAGATCATCGGTATGCTGCTGATGCCGGTACCGCTGACACTGTTGGGTCTGCTCAGCGGCCTGTTGCTGCTCCGGCGCCGGCCACTGCTGGGCAGGAGCCTGATTCTGCTGTCGACCGTATGGCTGGCACTGACCAGCTGGCACCCGGTTGCAGACCGGATGCTGGCACCGCTGGAAGACGACTACCCAATGTTCGACATCAGCCAGCCGGTCAGCCATGTGGTGGTTCTCGGTGGCTGCCATGCCAGTGACCAGCGCATGCCGCCAGCTTCACAGCTGTGTTCATCATCGCTGTTCCGGTTGGTTGAAGGATTACGCATTCTGCAGGCCAACCCGGACAGCCGTCTGTTTCTTTCCGGTTACGCCGGTGCTGATCGCCGTCCACATGCGCAGGTCATGCAGGAAGTGGCCATCAATATGGGGGTCAGCCCGGAACGTATCCGCACCTTTCCGCTGGCGCGGGATACCGCCGAAGAAGCCGACATGATGGCGCCGCTGCTGGGCAGTGCGCCCTTTGCGCTGGTCAGTGAGGCCTCACATCTGCCCAGAGCCATGGTGTTTTTTCAGCGTCAGGGGTTACAGCCCATCGCCGCACCGGCACTCAGGATGAGCACCAGCGACTCCGACTGGCGTATTGAGGCCCGTGCCGCCATCAAGAGCGAACGCGCCCTGTATGAATACATCGGCCGCCTGTGGCAGACGCTGACCGGCGGCTGAGCCGGTTGTCAGATCAGCGCTGGCAGAGCGGGCAGTACACGGTTGCCCGCTGCCCCTGACGGATTTCTTTCAGCGTTGTGCCGCACACCTTACACAGCTTGCCGCCGCGGCCATAAACGAACAGCTGCTGGGCAAAATAGCCCGGCTTGCCATCACCACCGACAAAGTCACGCAGTGTCGTGCCACCCTGTTCAATCGCCGCCGCCAAGACGGTTTTTATCTCCGCCACCAGACGTTCCATCTTCGCCCGGCTGATTTTGCCGGCGGCCGTCTGCGGGCGGATACCGGCCTTGAACAGACTTTCGTTGGCATAGATATTCCCCACCCCAACCACCACCTTGCCATCCATGATAAAGGTCTTGATCGCCTGCTTTTTACCCCGTGAGCGCTGATACAGATAGACGGCTGAAAAGTCATCACTCAGCGGCTCCGGCCCCAGGTGCGTCAGGTGCTCACTGTCTTCACCCGGCGCCAGCCACAGCAGCGCCCCAAAGCGGCGCGGGTCGTGATAACGCAGCACTTTGCCGTTGCTCAGCTGCCAGTCGATATGATCATGCACGCCCGGATCTTCTTCCGGCTCCACCAGCCGCAGCGAGCCGGACATGCCCAGATGCCAGATAGCAGTCCCCCTGACCGTGGTCACCAGAATGTATTTGGCACGCCGGCTGAGGCCCGTGATCTGCTCGCCTTCAAGCTGACGGATCTCATCCGCCACCGGCCAGCGCAACTTTGGCTGGCGCACGATAATGCGCTCAATGGTCTGCCCCCTGAGCCAGGGTTCGATACCACGGCGGGTGGTTTCTACTTCGGGTAATTCAGGCATGTCTGTGTATCAGCTGGTGAATGTCGGCCTATTATGCCCTGCTGCCGGCGCGCAGGCATAAAAAAACCCGGCAGAGCCGGGTTCTTTTCAAGCATAAAGAAACTTACTTAATTTTGGCTTCTTTATAAACAACGTGCTTGCGAACAACGGGATCAAATTTTTTGATCTCGAATTTCTCAGGCATGGTGCGCTTGTTTTTGTCTGTAGTGTAAAAGTGACCGGTACCGGCACTTGAAACCAGACGAATCTTATCGCGTGGCATAAGAATTCTCCTTAAACTTTTTCGCCGCGTGCGCGGATCTGGGTCAGCACAGCATCGATGCCTTTCTTATCGATGATACGCATACCTTTCGTTGAAATACGCAGACGTACGAAACGTTTCTCGCTCTCTACCCAAAAGCGGTGATATTGCAGGTTAGGCAGAAAACGGCGCTTGGTTTTGATGTTGGAGTGGGAAACATTGTTTCCGACTACAGGACCCTTGCCTGTAACTTGGCAAACCTTAGACATTTGATCTTCGCCCCGATTCTTGACTGTATCGAAATCTGTAAATTCGTTACCAACCGTGGGCGTTGGCCATCATTATCTGAAGACCTTGGACGACCCTGGCTGAAAAGAGTTGCGCTTTATACCAAAACGACCCAGGTACCGCAAGCGAAAGGTTGTTTTTTATACGCAAGACAGGGCAATAGCCCCGTCTTTTACAACCATCCGCGCTCTGCGAACGATACGGCGTAACCATCGCCCAGCACCAGATGATCCAGTACGCGCACATCCACCAGCCCCAGCGCCTGCACCAGCCGCTCGGTGATCGCCCGGTCGGACTGACTCGGTTCGGCGATGCCGGAAGGGTGATTGTGTGCCAGAATCACCGCTGCCGCGCCCTGAGCCAGCGCCAGTTTGACCACTTCGCGCGGATAAACCGCAGCACCATCAATGGTGCCACGGAACAGCTCTTCGTAACGGATCACACGGTGCTGGTTATCCAGCAGCAGACAGGCGAATACTTCGTAATCGAGATCGCGCAGCTGTGCCAGCAGGTAACGACGGGTCAGTTCCGGGCTGGTCAGCGCATCGCTGCGTTCCAGCTCCTGTGCCAGATGGCGACGCGCCATTTCCAGCACCGCCTGCAGCTGGGCAAACTTGGCACTGCCAAGCCCGGATGGCAGGCAGAAGCGCTGCTGATCCGCCATCAGCAGCTGGCGCAGACTGCCGAAGTCCTGCAGCAGTTCACGCGCCAGATCCACGGCGCTCTTACCCTTGACACCCGTGCGCAGGAATATCGCCAGCAGCTCAGCATCGGACAGCGCCGCCGCGCCCTGCTGCAGCAGTTTTTCCCGCGGACGCTCGCCCGCCGGCCAGTCACAGATGGCCATAATCACCTCCTTGTCTTGATCTTTCTCAGGCCGCCGCCATTCCGCTGACCCGGCCTGCTGAATTCCTGATAAGTTCCCTTTATACTGCCAGACCATTCTAGTCAGCACGAAAGCAGCCATGCAACAACTCGCCAACAAGCGGATTCTGCTGGGAATTACCGGCGGCATCGCGGCCTATAAAGCCGCCGAACTGGTGCGCATCCTGAAGAAAGCCGGCGCCGACGTGCGCGTGGTGATGACCTCAGGCGCCATGGAGTTCATCACCCCACTGACCCTGCAGGCTCTGTCCGGCAATACAGTTCATCACGCCCTGCTTGATTCCGAAGCCGAAGCCGGCATGGGGCATATTGAACTGGCCAAATGGGCTGACCTGCTGCTGATCGCGCCGGCATCAGCCAACTTTATCGCCCGCCTGTCACAGGGCATGGGCGATGATCTGCTGACCACCATCAGCCTGGCCACCGATGCTCCGCTGGCGCTGGCGCCGGCGATGAATCAGGCCATGTGGCGCGACCCCATCACGCAGGACAACATCGGTCACCTGATTGATATCAAGGGCAGCAAACTCTATATGTTCGGCCCCGCAGAAGGTACCCAGGCCTGTGGCGATACCGGCCCCGGCCGTATGCTGGAAGCGGCCGAGATTGCCCTCGCCGCCGCGGATCTGTTCGAAACCGGCCTGCTCTCCGGTCAGCATGTGGTGATTACCGCCGGACCAACCCGCGAAGCTCTCGATCCGGTGCGTTATATCTCCAATCACAGCTCCGGTAAGATGGGCTATGCCATGGCCATCGCCGCGCGTGACGCCGGCGCCAGAGTCACCCTGATCAGTGGCCCGGTCAATCTGCCGGCACCGGACCGGGTACAGGTGATTGATGTGGTCAGCGCCCGCGAGATGCTGGAAGCTTCCCTCGCCCAGCTGGATGACTGCGATATCTTTATTGCCAGCGCCGCCGTTGCCGATTACCGCCCACTCAATGTGGCCAACCAGAAGATCAAGAAGTCCGGCGAAACCATTGAACTGACACTGGTAAAAAACCCGGACATCATCAGCACCGTGGCCAGCCATCAGGCGCGGCCGTTCAGCATCGGTTTTGCCGCCGAAACCCAGGATCTGGATACCTACGCCCGGCGTAAGCTGAACGAAAAAAATCTCGACATGATCATCGCCAACGATGTGTCACTGGCGGATATCGGCTTCAACAGCGACCAGAACGCGGTCACCGTATTCTGGGCTGAAAGCCAGCAGGCGTTTGAGCCGCGCAGCAAAAGCAGCCTCGCCAGTGATCTGCTGGAACTGATCGCCCATCAGTTTCAGCAATACAGAAAAGACAAAGCAGCCACATCCTCTCAGGAACAGGAATAAAGATGCAGAAATTACAGGTAAAATTGCTGGACGAACGTCTGGGTAACGCCATCCCGCTGCCGGAGTATGCAACAACAGGCTCCGCCGGACTGGATCTGCGCGCCTGTACCGATGCGCCCCTGACTCTGCATCCGGGAGAAACCCAGCTGATTCCGACCGGTATGGCCATCTATATTGAAGATCCGGGTCTGGCGGCCATGATTCTGCCGCGCTCCGGTCTTGGTCATAAGCACGGCATTGTGCTGGGTAATCTGGTCGGCCTGATCGACTCCGATTATCAGGGCCAGCTGATGGTCAGCTGCTGGAACCGTGGTTCTGAACCGTTCACCATTGAAGTCGGTGAGCGCATTGCCCAGCTGGTACTGGTGCCTGTGATTCAGGCGGAATTCGAACTGGTGGATGAATTCGGTGACAGCGAGCGTGGCAGCGGAGGATTCGGTCACACCGGACGGGCCTGAGACATGTTCTGACCATAAACATGGCCGGCTGCACAGCAACCGGCCGGCACATAAGAAGGGACTCAGATGAGCAGTAAAGCCAAAGCCCCCACGCGCACCATTACCCTCTACAGCCGTATCACCATCTGGCTGGCACTGCTCTTCATCACCGGCGGCCTCGCCTTCCAGAGCATTCAGGTTAACCTGTTTACCCAGCTGGACGTCGACCAGGCATTTGCCAATGCCATGGCCGAGCAGATGACCCACGCCCTGCGTATCCGTCTGCAGGACACCCGCCGCCTGCAACAGGCGGCCAGCAACCACCCCAGTACCTACGCAGCCCTGCAGCAGGATGATCCGGCCTGGAAAGCCACCCTGCGCCAGTTTCTGCCGGGCGTGATTTCACTCTCGCTGCTGACCCGCAGCGATGCCATGGGTCTGCAGCGAAGCCACGGTTTTGCCGTCCAGGAACTGGTCAGCCGCACCCTCAGGGGCGCTGACATGCGCATGGAGGCAGTCAACCTCAACGGCGACGGCCCACACTTCTTCTGGGCTTCAGCGATCCGCAGCCCGGAAGGACGTATCGCCGGCGTTCTGCTGGCCGAATACGGTACTGACTGGCTGGGCCAGTTCCGCTCCGGCACCAGTGATCAGATGGGGCAGATTGTGGTCAACCAGTTCGTCGGCGATGACCATAATTCCGGTGTCGAAATCTTCCGTACCGGTAATACCCCGCAGCGCAGCGGTACCATCGTAACCCTGCCGATCAACGACTACTGGTACCTGACCTATATTCCGTCGGATAAACGTCCGCAGCTGAGCCTGCTGCCACTGGTTACCCCCTGGCTGGTGGTGCTGTCTGCCACACTGCTTGCCCTGTTTACCCTGGTCTGGGCCCAGAAACGCGACATACTGCAGAACCAGCTGCGGCTGCTGATCTATGTGCGCAGCCTGAGCCGCAAAGGCATTGATGAACGGCCCCAGTTCAGCCTGCAGCTGTTTCACGAACTGGCCGACAATATGCACCACCTGATCAATACCCTGCGCCCGCTACAGACCAGTCAGCCACAGGACAAACCATCCCGCGAACGCATGGAAGTTCCGCTGAAGCAGCCGCGTAAAAACGCGGCAGCACCCGTCGCCGCCAGTCTCCCGGCCACCGGCATCACCGTGGAAGAAGTGGAGCAGGAAGCGATCCCTCCCATCAGTCAGGGAATCTTCCGCGCCTACGATATCCGGGGCGTGGTCGGTCAGGATCTGACGGAAGACACCTGTTACTGGACCGGCCGCGCGCTCGCTGCAGAAATGAAGGAACGCGGGCTGAGCAGACTCTGTCTTGCCTGGGATGGCCGCGAATCCAGCCCTGCGCTGGCGGCGGCGTTACAGAAAGGCGCGGTGGAAGCCGGTTGTGATGTGATCAGTCTGGGCGCCCAGCCGACCGGCCTGCTCTACTACGCCACCCATGAAACCGATGCCAGCTGTGGCGTGGTGGTCACCGGCAGCCATAACCCGCCCCAGTACAATGGCCTGAAGATTGTTCTCGACCGCCAACCGCTGGCCGGCGATGAGCTGATGGCTCTTTATCACCGCATCGGCCGTCACGACCTGCCCCGCGGCCAGGGCAGTGTGGAAAAACGCCATCTGGCACAAGCGTATCTGGAGCGGATTGAAAACGACGTCCAGATCATCCGCGATCTGCGTATTGTGATCGACGCCGGCAACGGTATCGCCGGCCCGCTGGCGCGACAGCTGATGGATATGCTGCATATCGCCGCCGAGTGCCTTTATTGTGAGGTCGACGGAAGCTTCCCCAACCACCATCCTGACCCTTCCGATCCGGCCAATCTCGCCGATCTGCAACGCATGGTCAAAGACCATCAGGCCGACCTGGGGCTGGCCTTTGACGGCGATGGTGACCGTGTTTTCCTGGTCGATAACAACGGCAAAATCATCTGGCCCGACCGTATGCTGATGCTGTTGATTGAAGACATCCTGCCGCGTAATCCGGGCCGCGATGTGATCTATGACGTTAAATCATCCCGCCATCTGGCCGCCCTGATCAGCCGTCATGGCGGCCGCCCGGCCATGTGGCAGACCGGCCACTCACTGATGAAGCGCCGGATGCAGGAACTGAACGCCGTGGTCGGTGGTGAGTTCAGTGGCCATTTCTATATCCATGACCGCTGGTATGGTTTTGACGACGGCCTGTATACCGCCGCCCGCCTGCTGGAAATTCTCAGCCAACGGCCACAGAGCGTCAGCGAAGTCTTTGCTGCGCTGCCGGAAGATGTGAGCACGGCCGAACTGACCATTGATACCGACGAACAGCAAAAATTCACCCTGATTGATGCGCTGGCGAAAGACACGGCCTTAACCCAGTCTGCCCGGGTGTTTACCCTGGATGGTCTGCGTATTGAATTCAGCGATGGCTGGGGGCTGATCCGTGCCTCCAATACCACCCCACGGCTGACCCTGCGTTTCGCCGGCAATAATCAGGCAGCGGTTGATCGGATCAGCGCACTGATGAAGCAGGCACTTACCCGCCACGCGCCGGAACTCAAGCTCCCATTCTGAGAAAAGAGCCAAATCACATTGGCGGCAGCTGACCGGTTAACGCTATAATGCGCTCCCGGTAAGCCCGCCTTACCGGCCCGATTCTACCTGCTCAGTCAAGGAGCCAGCCCATGCCTCTGTCGCGTGAACGCGCCATCAATGCCACCCAGGTTCTCAGCGAAGCCCTGCCTTATCTGCAGCGCTTTGTCGGCAAAACCATCGTCGTCAAATACGGCGGTAATGCCATGATCGATGACGACCTCAAAAACAGTTTCGCCCGCGATATGGTGATGCTGAAACTGGTCGGGATTAACCCGATTGTGGTGCATGGCGGCGGTCCCCAGATCGGCGAACTGCTGGAAAAACTGAACATCGAGAGCCGTTTCGTTAACGGCATGAGGGTAACCACCTCCGAAACCATGGATGTGGTGGAAATGGTGCTCGGTGGTCTGGTGAACAAAGACATCGTTAACCTGATCAACCAGAACGGCGGTAAAGCCATCGGCCTGACCGGTAAAGACGGCCAGCTGCTGCACGCACGCAAACTGCACGTCACCCAGAAATCGCCGGAACTGGAAAAACCGGAAATCATCGATATCGGCCATGTCGGTGAAGTCTCGCGCATCAATACCCAGGTGCTGGATATGTTGACACGCAGTGACTTTATTCCGGTTATCGCACCGATTGGTGTCGGTGAAGACGGCGCCTCCTACAACATCAACGCCGATCTGGTCGCCGGCAAAGTGGCGGAAGTACTGCAGGCAGAAAAACTGATTCTGCTGACCAATATCCCCGGCCTGATGGATAAGGCAGGCAAAGTACTGACCGGCCTGACCACCAAAGAAGTGGATGAGCTGATTGCTGACGGCACCATCTACGGCGGCATGCTGCCGAAAATCCAGTGTGCTCTGGATGCCGTGCACTCCGGTGTCACCAGCGCGCACATCATTGATGGCCGGGTTGCTCACTCCACACTGCTGGAGCTGTTCACCGATGAAGGTGTTGGTACCCTGATTACCAACCGTCGCAGCTGAGTGGAGACAGGCATGAACGAGAGCGCCGATAAAATTTCCCGTCGCGATCAGATTCTTCAGGCTCTGGCTCATATGCTGGAAAGCAATCCCGGAGCCCGTATTACCACCGCCAGTCTGGCCAAGGCCGTCGGCGTTTCGGAAGCAGCCCTGTACCGGCATTTCCCATCCAAGGCGAAAATGTTCGAAGGGCTGATCAGCTTTATTGAAGAAACCGTTTTCTCACGTGTTAACCGTATCGTGCAGGACTTTGATCAAGCGGATGAACGCTGTGAAAAAACGCTGACGCTGGTACTCACCTTTGCGGAAAAAAATCCGGGCATGTGCCGGCTGTTGTCCGGTGATGCCCTGTCCGGTGAAACCGACCGTCTGCGGCAGCGCATCCAACAGTTTTTTGAACGTATTGAAACCCAGCTGAAACAGATTCTGCGTGAAGCGGAAATGCGCGAACAGCGGGTACCGGTGCAGACCGCCAGCGCTGCGGCCAATTTACTGACCGCCGTGCTTGAAGGACGTATCCGTCAGTATGTGCGCAGCGAGTTTGAAGCGCATCCGACTCAGTACTGGCATGAACAGTGGTTGATGCTGCAACCATCGCTGCTGCGGGATAAGAATCTGACGTCAGTGATCTAGCGAAGGAAGACTTTACCCGCGCATGAGGATAGTCAGACGGAAAAATGGCTGCTGATTGATGATCACCGGATGTTCGCTGATGCACTGGGTATTGCCCTGCAGTTCCTGCACCCGGAAATCCGCCTGAGCACGGCGGTTTCCGGTGAAGAAGCCCAGGCCCTGCTGCGTGACAAGCCTGATTTCCGCTTCCTGCTGATTGATCTCAATCTGCCGGATATTCATGGCCTCAGCCTGTGCGAACTGATTCAGGCACGCTATCCCGACCTGCCACTGCTGGTCTGTTCGCCAATACCAAGCCGGAAATGGCCCGTCGCCTGCGCCGCGCCGGTGCCCGCGGCTATCTCACCAAAGACCGCTCAGCAGCGGAAATCCTGCACGCCGCAGAACAGATCGCAGGGTGAAGACTGGGTAACGACGGCAGCGCTGGCCAGTCTGACCATTCTGCGCCTGCTGAAAAGTGGTCACAGCACGCAGGAAGTTGCCGGGCTCATGCATCTCAGCAACTGCGACAGCAGTGAATTGGTGCTGTCGGGACGGCAGCGCATGCGCTGGCGCAGATCGTGACTGGCGGCGGCAGAAAAACAGACAGAGCTGAATCACACATTCCCACTGGCATCTGCGCCGACTCTGTCACCGCAACAGGGTTCAGGCTTCACCTTTTCAGGTGATCGGTGACATAAAAAAGCCGGCGGGGTGCGCCGGCTTTTTTACAGAATGCTTACTCAAATGCCTGATCGACTTTATCAAGATCGACATCAGCATCAAGGGTACCGGGCGGGTAAACCTGCAGTATCCGCACCCGCTCATACTGATCAGCAAACTCACGGATGGCCGTGATCATTTCCTGCTGACGGTCAGCGATATTCTTTTCCGAATCGCGGATGGCGTTCTGCAGTTCAACAATTTCCAGACGCATATCCGCCGGCACTTCACGGCCACGGCGTTCGATATTGGCAGCCTGCCCCTGGGATTTTTCCAGTTTGGTCTGCAGGTCAGCAATACGGCGGCGCTGCAGCTGAATATAAGAATCGATTTCGTCGGCTTTACGCTGGCGGGCGCGCTCCACATCCTCCGGCGCGGCATACAGACGCAACAGATTCATGTCAGCCTGTTTCTGTTGTTCGATAGCCTCTTGACGCGCCTGCCTGACAGCTTCAGCGGCCTTTTTTCTGGCCAGCTCTGCCGCCGTCGGTGCCCGCTCAACGTGACCGATCACCATGCCCTGATGATTAAGAATATCGTAGCCAAGATGTACATATTCCGCTGGTACATAGTCTTTGATCACAACCTGACCATCGACCTCAAAACGGTACATTTTTTTGGCAGCATAGCTGGGAGCGGCGGCACAGATCAGTCCGGCAACAACAAACAGTCCCACCACAGCTTTCATTTCACGACACCCCGTATTGATCCCGGTAAGCACTGATGGCCTCCGCGTACTGCTTCAGCGCATCCTGCCCGGACACATAATCCAGTACCTGATTCAATCCAACGATACTGATGACTTTCATGCCGAAGTCCCGTTCGACTTCCTGAATGGCCGATAATTCACCCTGACCTTTTTCCTGCCGGTCCAGGGCAATCAGTGCGGCAGCCGGCACGGCACCCTCAGCATTGTTAATCATAGTCATGACTTCACGGATCGCGGTGCCCGCGGTAATCACATCGTCGACAATCAGTACCCGCCCCTGCAGCGGCGCGCCAACCAGATTACCACCCTCACCATGGGTTTTGGCTTCTTTACGGTTGAACACGTACGGCATGTCCTTGTCATAATGGTCAGCAAGCGCCACGGACAGTGATGCTGCCAGCGGAATACCCTTATAAGCCGGCCCGAAAACAACATCGTACTCAATAGCGGAGTCTTCCAGTGCCGCTGCATAGAAACGGCCCAGACGGGCCAGTGCCCGGCCGGAGTTAAACAAACCGGCATTGAAAAAATAAGGGCTGACACGCCCGGATTTGAGAGTAAACTCGCCGAACTTCAGAACGCCCTGCGCAATAGCGAACTCAATAAATTCTTTCTGATAGGCCTGCATACGATACCTGACTGAATGGTCTGATCGGGGTGTTCTATACTGAGACAGTGTCCGGCAGTAAAATGCCGGCCTTCCGCGCCAGATTTACCCGCTTTCCTGAGGATGCGGTATGATACACGCTTCACCAGTTGGGAACCATGTATGAGGATTATCAGTTTACACGTCGACGGCCTGCAACAAGCGGTAGAAAAGGGGCTGTATACCTGGCTGCAGAGCGCCGGTGCCGATGTGGTCGCCATCCAGAATCTGAAGGCCAAAGAATATCAGCTGCCGGATTCCGTCGTTTATCCGGATGGCTTCAATGCCTATTTCTTCGATGCCGAAGCCGACCATTATTCCGGCGTTGCGATCCTGACCCGTGAAGTTCCGAAAGCCATCATGACCGGTCTGGCGTTTCCCCAGTGTGATATTCAGGGCCGTTTTATCCAGGCCGATTTTGAACACGTCAGTGTCGGCTCCGTACTGTTCCCCACGGTCGATGAACACAACACACTGGAAGACAAACTGGCGTTTCAGCAGCACTTCCTCGATCACCTGACCAAGACCCGGCGTAAACGCCGCGAGTTCATTTTCTGCGGCAACTTTGAAGCGGCCCATAAAACCGTTGATCTCTCCGCCTGGCAGGACAATCAGAGTACGCCTGGCTTCCTGCCCGAAGAACGTGCCTTCTTTGATCAGATGTTTGGTCCGGTGGGTTATGTCGATGCGTTCCGCGAAGCCAACTTTGGTGAAAACCAGTTTACCTGGTGGCCGGATGAGGAAAGCGCCCGCCGCAATATCAATGGCTGGCGTAAGGATTATCAGATCTGTACCCCGAATATCCGCCAGTATGTGGTGGAAGCCAAACTGGATACCAATCTCCACTTTGGCGATCACGCCGCGGTGATGGTGGAATACGAGTTCGAAGAAGAATAAGCCGGCGGCAGGAAAACAGACACCGAGGCGCCATACGGCGCCTCTGCTGCTATCAGGCGTCAGCCAGAGCTGCTTTCTGTGCCGTACTGAGCTCCGTGATCGCTTTCTGCGCCAGCGCCAGCATGGCGGTCAGCTCATCCGGGGTAAACGCTTCCCCTTCCGCCGTGCCCTGAATTTCCACAAAACCGCCTTTCTCGGTCATGATCACATTCAGGTCGGTCTCGGCGCTGGAGTCCTCGGCGTAATCCAGATCCAGCACAGCGTCACCGTTATAGATGCCCACCGATACTGCGGCAATCATCTGCTTCAATGGCTCGCCTTTGATTTTGCCTTTGCCTTTCAGCCAGGCAATGGCATCCGCCAGCGCCACACAGGCCCCGGTAATGGACGCGGTACGGGTACCACCGTCGGCCTGAATCACATCGCAGTCGATGGTGATGGTATTTTCCCCCAGCGCTTCCAGGTCCACCGCGGCGCGCAGGCTGCGGCCGATCAGGCGGGAAATTTCCACCGTGCGCCCCTGTTGCTTGCCCTTTGCCGCTTCACGGATCATGCGTGAGCCGGTGGAACGCGGCAGCATGCCATACTCTGCGGTGACCCAGCCCTGCCCTTTGCCGCGCAGGAACGGCGGTACACTGGTATCCACCGAAGCGGTGCAGATGACTTTGGTATCGCCGAACTCAACCAGCACAGAGCCCTCCGCATGCTTGGTAAAGTGACGGGTGATACGTACGTCGCGCATCTGATCGTGCGTGCGGCCACTCGGTCTCATAAACAGCTTCCTTCATTCGTCGGTCGTGAAAAGCCGCCATTATAGCGGCAAAATGCCTCAACCCTTACAATGCCGACGGAATTCAGCGGAGAAAGCACATTATGGTTTACAGCATGACGGCCTTTGCCCGTGCCGGCAGAGAAGATGAAAACGGGCGTTTCACCTGGGAAATCCGTTCGGTCAACAGCCGCTATCTGGAACTGCATTTCCGTCTGCCGGACGCCTTCCGCGACCTCGAACCAGCGCTGCGTGAACAGCTGAAAAAGCAGCTCAGCCGCGGCAAAGTTGAATGTCATCTGCGTTTTCATCCGGCGCTTGCCGACAGCCAGCTGCAGGTGAATGCTGCCATGGTGCACCAGCTCAGTGCAGCGGCCGACGAAGTCCATGCCATCATCGGCCCGGGCAATGCCATGAATGTGCTGGAAGTACTGCAGTGGCCCGGCGTTCTGTGCGGCGCAGAAAGCGATGGCAAAGCCATGCAGCAGACCGCACTGGCCGCCTTCGCCGACGCGCTGGCGGCACTGAAGCAGGCCCGTCAGCGCGAAGGAGCGGATCTGGCCGGTCTGATTCAGCAGCGTCTGCTGCGCATCAGCACGATTGTTGCCGGGGTCAAACAGGCGATGCCGGCGGCACTGGACGCCCAGCGTCAGCAACTCAGAGACCGCCTGAACGAGCTGGCCATCAGCCTGGATGCCGAACGGCTGGAAACAGAAATGGTGATTCTCGCCCAGAAAGCCGATGTGGCCGAAGAGCTCGACCGCCTTGAGACCCACACCGGCGAAGTAACGCGCATCCTGAACATGGATGAACCCATTGGCCGGCGGCTGGATTTCATGATGCAGGAGCTCAACCGCGAAGCAAACACGCTGTCATCCAAATCCCTGACCAGCGCCATCACGCAGGCGGCGGTTGATCTGAAAGTGCTGATCGAGCAGATGCGCGAGCAGATTCAGAATATCGAATAAACTGCGGCCCCCCTGGCCGCTTCAGCCGGCCACCGGCCCTGCAGTAATGGCAGTGAGCGGTTCATTGATATCAAACACCCGGCTGCGGATATCCTGATAACCGAATTCCTGCAGACGGGCGGTATGCATTGCCAGATAGCGTTCTGCGCTGTCACGGTCACGGAACAGATACACCCCACCGGCCTGTCTGGCGCCAGCGTCTTCTGTCCAGATTTTCCAGATAAATCCCGGCTCCTGGGTAATGGATTGCGCCAGCCCGGCAAACGCCTCTGCCATCGCCTGTCCAAAAGGTTCCTGCTGGGGAAAATCCACCTGTAATAACACGGCCATACTCATGCTCTCTGTAGGGGGAATGAAAGGCCCGCATTGTATGTTCATTTCCGGCGCCGACCTATCAACAATCTTTCCCACTGCGCGCTGCTTTTCTTTTACAGGGAGCCGAACGCAGCCGGATAGCTTATAATGGGGCGTTATCGACTCACGGCCATATTTGCGGACGCACACCATGACAGATAACAAAACCATGATCGGCACCCTGTTTATTTTTTCCGCTCCGTCAGGTGCCGGCAAAACCAGTCTGGTCAGAACCTTACTGGAAACCACCGGTTATATTGGTGTGTCGGTTTCCCACACCACCCGCGCACCACGTCCTGGTGAGGCCAGCGGCAAGGATTATCACTTTGTCTCCGTGGATGATTTTCAGGCCATGGTCAGCCGCGGCGCTTTCCTCGAACACGCTCAGGTGTTTGATAACTTTTACGGCACGTCTCAGGAATGGGTCGAATCCGAACTGTCTGCCGGCCGCGATGTGATTCTCGAAATTGACTGGCAGGGTGCTGAACAGGTGCGCCGTCTGATGCCGGATACTGTCAGTGTCTTTATTGCCCCGCCATCCATTGCAGCCCTGCGCGAACGGCTGCAGAAACGCGGTCAGGATAATGAAGAAATCATCGAACGCCGCATGCGCGATGCCCGCAACGAGATGAGCCATTACGGTGAGTATGACTATCTGATCATCAACGATGATTTCAACAACACCGTCGAAGAGCTGCGCGCCATCATCATCGCCCGCCGCCACCGTCTGGCAGCACAGCAGGAACGCCATAAGCACACACTGGAAAACCTGCTGCGTGAAGACTGATGTTATCACTGCCACAGATATATTCTGTGGCTTCATACGGCTGACAGACTGTTCTTTTGATCATTCTTCAGGCTAAAATACACGGTTCTGATGAACTCAACATATCCACAGGAATTCTCATGGCCCGCGTTACTGTAGAAAACTGCTTAACCAACGTTGATAACCGTTTTGAACTGGTCATGCTGGCCACCAAACGTGCCCGTCAGATCGCGGTACAGGGTGCTGAGCCTCTGGTTCCTGAAGACAATGACAAGCCAACCGTACTGGCTCTGCGTGAAATCGCTGAAAACCTGGTCACACCAGCAACCATGGCCGCTCAGGAAGAAGCCGCAGCCCAGGCTGAACAGCAGCAGTTCTGAGCGGGGATTGTCTCTGCCGGGAGTCTGTAATTAAGTGCCTACCATTGATGCATTGTCTGAGCGGCTTACCCACTATCTGAACAATCAGCAGATTCAGCTGGTATGCCGCGCCTATTTCTACGCAGAACAGGCACACGACGGTCAGCGTCGCCGCAGTGGCGAACCCTATATTATCCATCCGCTGGCCGTCGCCAATATTCTTGCTGACATGCACCTCGACCATCAGAGCCTGATGGCCGCCATGCTGCATGACGTGATCGAAGATACCGGGGTACCGAAAAACGCCCTCGCCCATCAGTTTGGCGATGTGGTAACCGAACTGGTCGATGGCGTATCCAAGCTCACCAATATCCATTTCGAGAGCAAGGAAGAGCAGCAGGCTGAGAACTTCCAGAAGATGGCCATGGCCATGGCCCGCGATATCCGCGTTATTCTGGTCAAGCTCGCCGACCGTCTGCACAACCTGCGCACCCTCGGTTCCCTGCGACCAGACAAGCGCCGCCGCATCGCCCGGGAAACGCTGGATATTTACGCTCCCATCGCCAACCGCCTGGGGCTGAACAGCATCCGCGTGGAAATGGAAGACCTGTGCTTCGAAGCCATGTACCCCATGCGCTCGGAGATGATCCGCAAAGCGGTGGCCACCGCCCGCGGTAACCGCTCTGAAGTGGTTAACAATATCGCCTCTGCCATCCGCAACCGTCTGACAGAGGCCGCCATCAGTGCCCGCGTCGTCGGCCGCGAAAAACATCTGTACAGCATCTACAGCAAGATGCGCGATCAGCGTAAATCGCTGACCGACATTATGGATGTGTATGGTTTCCGCATTATCTGTGATTCGGTGGATTCCTGTTACCGCATTCTCGGTACCATGCACAGTCTCTACAAGCCGATCCCGGGCCGCTTCAAGGATTACATCGCCATCCCCAAAACCAACGGTTACCAGTCGCTGCACACCACAGTAATCGGTATCGGCGGGGTACCGATTGAAATCCAGATCCGCACCGAAGAAATGGAAGCCATGGCCAACCATGGTATTGCCGCGCACTGGCTGTACAAATCCGAAAGTGATCAGACCAGCGGCACCCAGCGTGCCCGTCAGTGGGTGCAGAACCTGCTCGAGCTGCAGAAAAATGCCGGCAGTCCGATCGAATTCGTCGAGCACGTCAAAGTCGATCTGTTCCCGGACGAAATTTACGTATTCACGCCGAAAGGCAAGATCATGGAGCTGCCCAACGGCGCCACGGCCATCGACTTTGCCTACGCCGTACACACCGATGTCGGCAATCACTGCATCGCCTGTCGCATCAACCGCCAGCTGGCACCATTAAGTGCCAAACTGCAGAACGGCCAGACGGTGCAGATTGTGACCGCACCGGGCGCCCAGCCGAACCCGGCCTGGCTTAATTTTGTCGTCACCGGTAAGGCGCGCTCCAATATCCGCAGCTATCTGAAAAACCAGCGCCGCTCAGAATCCGTGGCGCTGGGTGACCGCCTGCTGAATAAGGCTCTGGATGCACTCGGCAAAACCGTTGAGGATATTGACCCGCAGAATATGCAGCAGGTGCTGAAGGAAGCCGGTCTCGACAGCTTTGATGACCTGCTCGGTGATATCGGTTCCGGTAACCGCATGGCACCGCTGCTGGCGCGCCGCCTGCTGGCGGCGAACCGCGAGAGCGATGTGGATCTGCAGACCATGCAGCAATCGCCGCTGGCGATCAAAGGCACCGAAGGTCTGGTGGTCAGCTTCGCCAAATGCTGCAGCCCGATTCCCGGTGATCCGATCATCGGTCATATCAGTTCCGGCCGCGGGCTGGTGATTCATACCCAGAACTGCAAGAACGTCGAAGAATACCGTAATCATCCGGAAAAATTCGTCATTCTCAGCTGGGATAAAGACATCGACAGTGAGTTTACCGTCGAGCTGAAAGTCTATATGGAAAACCGCCGTGGTATCGTGGCTGAACTGGCCGGCGCCGCCACCCAGGCCGAAGCCAATATTGAAAAAATCAGTGTCGAGGAACGCGACGCCCGCCTCAGTGTCACCCGTCTGAGCCTCAGTGTTCACGGCCGTAAACACCTTGCCCGGGCGATCCGCCGCCTGCGCAATATTCACGGCGTCAGCAAAATCGTCCGTGTCCGTAACCAGTCAAATCAGTAAGGAAAAACCATGGCCCGCGAAATCATCGCCACCGACAAAGCCCCGTCCGCAATCGGCACCTATTCCCAGGCCGTCAAAGTCGGCAACACCGTCTATCTGTCCGGCCAGATTCCGCTGGTACCGGAAACCATGGAAATCATTGAAGGTGGTATTGAAGCGCGCATCCATCAGGTCTTTAAAAACCTGAGCGCTGTGTGTGAAGCAGCCGGTGGTTCCCTGCAGCAGATCGCCAAGCTGAACATCTTCCTTACCGACCTGAGCAACTTTGCCACCGTCAACGAGATTATGGCGCAGTATTTTGAACAGCCTTACCCGGCCCGTGCTGCCATCGGCGTGGCCCAGCTGCCGAAAGACGCCGCCGTGGAAATGGACGGCGTGCTCGAACTGGATTGAACCCTGACGCAGGAGGCGCTTCCGCCTCCTGTCTCCCCGCTTAAATCAGCCCCATCTCGGTCAGCAGCTGATCGTAGCCTTCGCGGTAATCCGCATACTGAAACTGATAACCCAGCTCACGCAGACGCTTATTGGAACAACGGCGGTTCGCGCGACGGGTCGCTTCCGGCACATCATGGTCAGGCTCCACATCACCGATACGGTCCTTCATCCATTCCAGCACATCAAACAGGGTGGCCGGCTCATCGTCAGTGGCCAGATACACGGTATCCAGCGCTTCCCCGGCCAGTGCTTTTTCCACCAGCATTTTCAGCACCCCGACACAGTCGTCGCGGTGAATCCGATTGGTCCATACCGGTGGCTCCGGGTCACAGTGGCCGCCACTCTGCGCCTGCTTAATCATGCGCGTGCGGCCGGGGCCGTAAATCCCGGTGAAGCGCACCACGGTAGCGGGAATCTTACTTTTCAGCAGTACCTGCTCCGCGGCCAGCATTTCCTTACCGGCGAAACTGGATGGGCTGGTGTCTGAGGTTTCATCCACCCATTCACCATCCATCTGGTGATATACGCTGGAGCTGGAAACAAAAAATGCATGTCTGAGCGACTGACCTTTCAGGGCTTTCAGCACGTTGCGCAGCCCTTTGTAGTAATAATCGTGGTAACCCTCTTTCGAGAACACCGGCGACGCCACGCTATACAGCAGAATATCGGGATTTTCCGGCATCTGCTGCAGGGTTTCCTCATCCGCCACATCCGCCTGAATCAGCTTCACGCCGTCTGCCAGCGGCTTGTCAGAGCGCCGCAGCCCCCATACTTCGTGTCCGGCACCGACCAGCTCCGCCGCCAGATGTCCACCAATATCCCCCGCGCCCACAATCAGAATACGAGCCATGTAATTGTCCTCCTGCGCACAGCCTTTACGGTCTGATTATTATCAGGTTAGCTGATCCGGGTCAGCCTCAGCCTGTTAACACCCGGTACACTTCCTGTTGTTCAGTGTCATCTGCATCTTACGTGCCCGACAGCAGATATACAGCCCCTGCGCGGATGATAAACGGATGAGACTGATCAGGTCTTTATCCTGCCTTAATTAATAGGTAAGATAAATCGCAAGTATGATACCCATACAAGCAAACAATAAGGCATCTTATGACGCTGACCGAACTGAAATACATTGTGACTCTGGCTCAGGAACGTCATTTCGGCCGCGCCGCTGAAAAGTGTTTCGTCAGTCAGCCAACCCTGAGTGTGGCAATTAAAAAGCTCGAAAATGAACTGGATATTGCCATCTTCGAACGCAGTAAAAGTTCGGTCACTGTGACCCCGTTGGGCGAGCGCATTGTGGCGCAGGCCCAGCGCGTGCTGGAAGAAGCCCGCTGCATCAAGGAACTGGCCAATGCCGGTAAAGATCAGCTCAGCTCGCCAATGAAACTGGGGGCCATCTTCACCATCGGGCCATACCTGTTCCCGCACCTGGTGCCACAGATTCATCAGCAGGCACCGACCATGCCACTGTATCTGGAGGAGAACTACACCGGCGTGCTGCGCCGCCAGCTGCGTGACGGTGAACTCGATGCCATTATCGTTGCCCTGCCGTTTACCGAGCCCGATGTCCTGACCCGACCGCTGTACGATGAAAACTTTGTCGTCGTGCTGCCCAAAAATCACCCCTGGAGCAGGCAGGAATTTATTGAGTCTGAACAACTGGCCGATGAAGATCTGCTGATGCTGGGCGAAGGTCACTGCTTCCGCGATCAGGTGTTTGAATTCTGCCCGGCGCTGACCCGCAAACATCACACCCGTCTGGGCAGTGTGCTGGAAGGCAGCTCACTGGAAACCCTGAAACACATGGTGGCTTCCGGCCTCGGCATTACCGTGCTGCCGGAGTCGGCGGTCAGCAATCTCGATCAGACTCTGGTGACCACACGGCCATTCCGTCAGCCCGGTCCGCACCGCACCGTGGCGCTGGCCTGGCGCGCCAGCTTCCCGCGTGGACAGGCCATTGATCTGCTGCTGGCCACTGCCCGCCAGTGCCGGATCGACACCCCGCACTGAGTTGCGGAGCTGAACCGTGGCGCTGCTGAGCCAGCTCACTGATCTTAAAGGCGTCGGCCCCAAACTGGCCGGCCAGCTGGAAAAGCTGCAGATCCGCAGCCTGACGGATCTGTTTTTCCACCTGCCCTTCCGTTATGAAGACCGCTCGCGTGTAACGCCCATCGGCGGAGTACACCCCATGCGCCCGGCCGTGATTCAGGGCGCAATCAAAGGCTCCACCGTCCTGTTCGGCAAGCGCCGCAGTCTGCTGGTAAAAGTGCAGGATCACACCGGCGTGGTCAGCCTGCGTTTTTATCACTTCAATGCTGCGCAGAAGAATCAGCTGCGTACCGGCGCCACCATCCGCTGTTATGGTGAAGCGCGGCGCGGTGCCAGCGGGCTGGAGTTCTACCATCCGGAATACCGCATTCTCGAAGACGGCACCGACCTGCCGCTGGAGCCCAGCTTAACCCCGGTGTATCCGGCCACCGACGGCATCAGCCAGCAGCGCCTGCGCCTGCTGCACGAGCAGGCACTGGAACACCTGCAGCATGACGACGTTAATCTGGTCGATATGCTGCCAGCGCAGTGGCTGCAGCAATGGCGCCTGCCGACACTGAAAGAAGCACTGCTGTTCCTGCATAATCCGCCACGTGATACGCAGCTGGAATTACTGGAAAGCGGCCAGCATCCGGCGCAGCGGCGCCTGATTCTGGAAGAACTGCTGGCGCACCAGTTATCCCTGTTCAAGATCCGCGCCCAGGTGCAGGCCGATCAGGCGCCGGCGATCAGACCATCCCGCGCATTACGCCAGCAGTTACTGGCACAGCTGCCGTTCTCACCGACCGGTGCTCAGCAACGCGTCACCCAGGAAATCGAACAAGACATTCAACAGCCTTACCCCATGCTCAGACTGGTGCAGGGCGATGTCGGCTCCGGCAAAACCCTGGTCGCCGCCATGGCGGCCTGCGATGTGCTGGAAGCCGGGTTTCAGGTCGCGTTAATGGCGCCGACCGAAATCCTCGCCGAACAGCACCTGCAGAACTTATCGGCCTGGTTTGAACCGCTGGGCATTAAGGTGGGCTGGCTGGCCGGTAAGGTGAAAGGCAGGGCGCGGGAACAGTCACTGGCGGATATTGCCGGCGGCGATGCACAACTGGTGGTCGGTACTCATGCACTGTTTCAGGACGATGTGCACTTCGCCCGTCTCGGCCTGATCATCATCGACGAGCAACACAGATTCGGTGTCCATCAGCGCCTGTCACTGCGTGAAAAAGGCGAACATCTGGGCCTGCAGCCACATCAGCTGATCATGACCGCCACCCCGATCCCCCGCACCCTGGCCATGAGCGCCTATGCCGATCTGGATACCTCGGTGATTGATGAACTGCCGCCCGGCCGCAGCCCGATTACCACCGTTGCGATTTCCGATCAGCGCCGCGCGGAAGTGATCGGACGGGTGAACAGCGCCTGTGCCAAAGGAGCCCAGGCGTACTGGGTCTGCACCCTGATTGAGGAAAGTGAAGCGCTGCAGTGTCAGGCGGCGGAAAACACCGCACAGGAACTGACCGCCGCGCTGCCACACCTGCGTGTCGGGCTGGTGCACGGACGTATGAAGGCCGCCGAGAAAGCCGCGGTGATGGCACGCTTCAAAGCTCATGAGCTGGATCTGCTGGTCGCCACCACCGTGATCGAAGTCGGCGTCGACGTGCCCAATTCCAGCCTGATGATTATCGAAAACCCTGAACGTCTGGGCCTGGCGCAGCTGCATCAGCTGCGCGGCCGGGTCGGGCGAGGCGCCGCCAAGAGTCACTGTGTGCTGCTGTATAAGGCGCCACTGTCATTTGTCAGCAAGCAACGCATTCAGGTCATGCGCGACAGTCAGGACGGTTTCTATATTGCCGAACAGGACCTGCAGATCCGCGGCCCCGGCGAGCTGCTCGGCACCCGCCAGACCGGTCTGCAGATGCTGCGCGTGGCCGATCTGCAACGCGACGGTGACCTGCTGCCACAGGTACGCGATATGGCACAGCAGATCTGGAGCCAGCATCCGCAGGCGGTTGAGCCGCTGATACAGCGCTGGCTGGGGGATGCAGAGCGTTTCGCCTCGGTCTGATGTCCGGAACAATCCGGCGGCGCCTGACCCCTCCTGAGCGCGACAGGCAGCATGCGCCGCTGATATTTCCGCAATACCGTAAACCGCTGCCGGAGCGGACATTCGCCGCCGTCCGGAGGAGTACGGTCTACACAGACTCAGCCAACGGTGTAAAAAGCCATTCCACTGTAACAAGAAAGCGTCATAATCCCCCCGGTATTGTCTATAGTTAGATCATTACCACAGATTTCCGGACCCTGTATGCCGATTCCCGCGACTGTTTTAAAAGTGCTGGACGACTGGCACATTGATTATTCGCTGACCGACGACGAGGAACTGTTTCACCTTATGCAAAGCAATCCGCCGGCTTCTTACTCCGCCCGCGTCGCCAATGTTATTTTCCTCAAAGACGATCTCGGCAAAGTGCAGGTCGTTATTCCGGGCAACCGGATTCTGGATCTTAACCAGCTTTCCCACCAGCTGGGCCGCCACTTTACCGCGGTTTCAGCCGACGAACTGGAGCGCCTGCGCGGCAAATACGGTCTGGATGAATTTCCGGCCCTGCCTCAGGTGACTCAGCTGGAAAGCCTGGTCGACGATAACCTGCTCGATCAGGATGAGCTGTTTATCGTCTCCGGTGGTCATGAATGGCTGAAGATCCCGATGGAGCAGTTCCGCAGCCTGACCAGCAGTTCCCGTATCGGTAACTTTACCGCCCCGCTGCTGACCGATATTCATCTCAACAGCGAACAGCAGGATATCGACGACGTTCACGCCGCCATCCGCCAGTTCACGCCCCTGCGTATCCGCCAGCGCCTGTCAGAAACCCTGGATCTGCCACCACTGCCGGAAACGGCCCGCCGCATTATTGAACTGCGGGTCGACCCCAACGCCGATACCATGTCGCTGGCGGAAGTGGTCGAGCTCGACCCCGGCATGTCGGCCCAGGTGGTCAGCTGGGCGCGCTCCCCCTATTACGGTGTCCGCGGTGAAATCAAAACCGTGGAAGAGGCTGTCCTGCGGGTACTGGGCTTCGATCTGGTCATCAACCTGGCACTGGGCCTGTCACTGGGCCGCACCCTCTCGGTACCGAAAGAAGGGCCGCATGGCTACTCACCTTTCTGGCAGCAGGCCGTGGTTACCGCCACCCTGTGTTCTGAGCTGGTGCAGCTGATCCCTTCCCGTCACCGCCCGAGTCAGGGCCTGGCCTATCTGTGCGGCCTGCTGCATAACTTTGGTTTTCTGGTGCTGGGACACGTATTCCCGCCGCAGTTCTCACTGGTGAACCGGCATATGGAAGCCAACCCGCATATCAACCGCTTCTATATCGAACGTCACCTGCTGGGTATGACCCGTGAGCAGATCTCCGCCTGCCTGCTGCAGCAGTGGCGCATGCCGGAAGAACTGGTGGCCGCCATCCGTCAGCAGCACAATCCGGATTACGATGGCCCACATGCGGAATACGCCCGCCTGCTGTACATCGCCAGCCGCAGCCTGCGCCGCCATGGTTTCGGTGATGGTCCGTTCGAGCATATTGATGACTATCTGCTGGATACGATGGACCTGAACGCCCAGGCCGTGGATGAAGTCACCACCCGGGTACTGTCTCACGTTGAGGACCTGGGGGAGCTGGTGCAGATGCTGAACAGCCGCACTCTGGACGCGCAGAAGTAAGCCTGACGCTACAGCCATAAAAAAAAGCCGCAATGCGGCTTTTTTTATGGCTGCTGACGGCCTGATTCAGCCCGCGCTCAGCTGCCGGCGCACACCAGACAACCACTGCTGCAGCACCGGCTCGCGGTAAAGGTGGATAATCCGCTGCAGTTCGTCGTTCGGTGTGGAGCGGTGCACATACAGCAGAAATTCAATCACACCCTGCTGCAGGTCAGCCTGCCAGTCAGTCGCCGGCTGCCAGCCATCCAGTACCGCTTCCAGCTGTGGATAAACCTGCTGGCGGGTCACTGTCATCAGCGCCGAAAACTGCATCGCCTGATCCAGCTGACGGATCAGGGTCAGGCGGGCAGATGCCGGCGGACTGGCCCGCAGCCGGGTAACATAGCTGTGGTAGCTGTCACTGTTCTGCTCGGCAATGGCCTGCAGTTCTTTGTTACGCACCGACTGCAGCTGGCTGTTTTCCAGCAGCGCTTCCAGCTGGTTACGCTGCTGTTCATTCAGCTGACCGAGCTGCTCACTCAGCCGCTGCTGCAGCGCCACCGGCGCCCACAGGCCGCTCAGACGGTCAACCACATCATACTGTTTGCCCAGCGGCGCTGCGGTGCTGTTGAGCACCTGCTGAGCGATATTGCGCGCCTGCTCGCTGAGTCCGGTCAGTCCGGAAATACGGATAATGTTATCGCTCTGTTGCTGCTGACTGTCAGCCTCTGCGCTGAACGCCGGGGCACTCTGCTCTGCTGCCACCAGTGCCGTTACCGGCATCAGTGTCAGGGTCAGCGCCATCAGTGACGATCGGATCACACCTGTTCTCCTGCTTTCGGGTTGTTGTAAATATCCTGGTCCAGTGCCTTTTCGCTGCGCGCTACCACAACCGAGACCATGGCATCACCGGTGATATTCACCGCCGTGCGCAGCATATCCAGAACACGGTCGACACCAATAATCAGGGCTATGCCTTCCAGCGGCAAACCGACCTGCTGCAGCACCAGCGCCAGAGTCACCAGTCCCACACCGGGCACCCCGGCCGTACCGATGGATGCCAGCATCGCCGTCATCACCACCAGCAGATAATCCGTCACGCCCAGGTCCAGCTGGAAAGCCTGGGCGATAAACACCGTGGCAACGCCCTGCATGATAGCAGTACCATCCATATTAATCGTGGCACCGAGCGGTACGGCAAAGGCAGCCACACGGTTTTTAACCCCCAGACGCTGTTCCACGGTACGCAGGGTGACAGGGACCGTCGCCGTGCTGGAAGCGGTACTGAAAGCAAACAGCTGGGCGTTGCGCATCTTACGCAGGAACATCAGCGGTGACAGCCCGCCCAGCAGTTTCAGTAACAGCGGATAAACCACAAAACCATGCAACAGCAGGGCGGCAACCACGGTCAGCATATACACCGCCAGATCCCCGACCTTACCGATACCCTGTTCAGCAAACAGGGTGAACAGCAGGCAGAAAACACCGTAAGGGGCAAAATGCATCAGCAGGGTGACCAGCTTCATCAGCACTTCATTCCAGTCATTGAAGTGATTGCCGATCCGTTCGCCATAGTCACCACTGCGGCCGATGGCCACACCGATCAGCAGGGCAAACACGATAACCTGCAGCATCCGGCCTTCCGCCATGGCGGCGATCGGATTGGTGGGGAAAATATTCACCAACACCTCAATCAGTGGCGTCGCCGCAGGTGGCGTATAGCCGCCGTCGAGCGTCATATTGACGCCGGTTCCCGGCTGCCACCAGCTGGCCAGCAGCAACGCCAGAGAGATCGCGGCACCGGTGGTGAGCAGGTAGAGCACAATGGTTTTCAGACTGAGCCAGCCCAGTGAACTCTGGTCACGCAGATGACAGACGCCACACACCAGTGACACAAACACCAGTGGTACAACGAGGACCTTCAGGCTGGCGACAAAGAGTTTTCCGCCCAGCAGGAACAGGCCCTGACTGAGCAGATCATTGAGAATATAACGCAGGGTCGCGTTGAGTTCCGGGTTAAGCAGCAGTTGCTGGGTCAGACTGCCCAGCAGAATGGCTGCGGTCATGGCGATCAGGATCTGGCGTGTGAGATTCATACGGGTTTCCTGTCTGCCGGACACTCCCCTGCGGAAGGACCGGTTATTTTTGCTTTCTCGGTTTCAGATATTTACTGACCCCCTGGAACCACATTACCAGCGACAGATCACCGTCGATTTTAATGTCTTTGTCCTGAATCCCTTTCATAAAGGCATTCTTATCTCTGGAGGTCAGGATACGCAGGCCAGTATCAGCATTTTTAAAGCTGATGGTAAAGGCCGGATTATTGTGTGCTTTGCCGCGGCTGCGCACTTTGTTATCGGAGATGACAAACTGGCGGCTGATGGCGGCATCTTCTGTCTGCAGCTGAAAGGCGAAATTCTTGCCATCCAGCTGACTGCGGAAGTCAGGGTTTTTCTTGGCTGCCTTTTTCATAAGCAGGGCCAATGCCCACAGCAGCATGCGGAACTTGATCATGGTACATCCTCGGGTTGTCGAAAGGACTCTCAGAGCTCCGGTTGTTCGGGGGTGTTATCTGCGCTCTGAAAGAGGCGCGATTGTGCCAGAGCCGGCATCCTTTGCAACAGCCCCAGCTTGCCCAGACGCTGCATATGGCGGCGGTTACGCTCAGGAATTTTTTCCGGCTGTGCCACGCTGGCCAGCGCCTGTTCGATATCCGCCTCACGGATGATGTGCAGCATCGGGAATGGTGAGCGGTTGGTGAAGTGACTCATGTCGTCTTCGGCCTCACCCTCAAACAGGTAATGAGGATGGAAGGTGGCCAGCTGTAACAGGCCTTCGTAACCCATCTGCCGCAGCAGGTTGTCGCAGATCAGCGTCCAGTTCCAGTAATTATCGAAATCATCAAACGCGGCGGGCACGACATACAGAGCGGTGGGTAACTGCGCGGGATCGGCCTCAGCTACTTCCTGCAGCAGATTCATAAATACCAGCGTCAGCTGTTCCGGATCGGCGCTGTCGCAGACATCAATACGCAGGGAATCAAAAACGGGATGGGCGAAGGGGCAGAGCCCCTCGCCGATGACCAGCTGCCTGACCCATTCCCGGGTCAGCAGCTCAGGCGTGCTTATTGCACAGCCTCTTTCAGTGCTTTACCGGCTTTGAAAGCAGGTACTTTGGCGGCAGCGATGGTGATCGCTTCGCCGGTCTGAGGGTTTTTACCCTGACGTTCTGCGCGGTTACGGACTTCAAAAGTACCGAAGCCGATCAGGCTGACGGAATCGCCTTCGCTCAGTGCTTTGGCAATCTGATCAGTGATTGCGGTAATCACTTCTGCTGCTTTTTCTTTGCTCAGATCAGCTTTTTCGGCGATGGCCGCAGCCAGTTCAGGTTTACGCATGGATAATGATCCTTTTGGATTGTTATGTTACCCCCGCATCCGGGGTCGTGTGATTGAAGAATACCGGCAGAGCCGCAACAGGCTGCTCAGCAGATCAGGGCATAACCGCCGGCAGCTCTTTGTTGAGTGCTACTTTATTCATAACCCTGGCTCCGGTCAAAGCATAGCCCAGTAATTCGCCGTTTTCGTTGCGGAATTCGGCCTGCACGTCGACTCCGTCGACCTCCGTCTGCCAGCTGCCGGCGGCACCCTCCGCCGGTGGGGAAACCACCACCGGGACAACCGGGGTTTTCACCGTTACCGGCATCACACCGAAGCTGACCTCAGTGGCGGTGCCACACAGGGTTTTCGCCAGCGCCCGCGCTGACGCCATCAGCGGCAGCACATAGAGCAGCACCCGGCCTTCAATTTCAGCGCAGTCACCCAGCGCATAGATATCCGCTTCACTGGTCTGCAGCAGGCGGTTTACCTGTACGCCATGCCCGACCTGCAGACCAGCCTTCACCGCCAGATCCAGGCGCGGACGCAGGCCAATAGCAGACACCACGATATCCGCGGCGATGGTTTCGCCGTTGCTGAGGGTCGCCAGTACGCCGTCGCCGTCACGCACAATGCGGGTCACCAGCGGTCCCAGATGAAAGCGTACGCCCAGCCCTTCGAGTCCGCTCTGCACCGCCTGCGCGGCCTCAGCGGGTAACAGCGACGGCAGCAGGTGTTCACAGGGAGCCACCACATCAATATCGAAACCGCCGCTGGCCATATCATTGGCATACTCAGCCCCGATCAGGCCGGCGCCCATGATCAGCACCTTCTTGCGGCCGGCGGCGGCGTCACGGAAACGGGCATAATCCTGCAGGTCATTGATGGAGAAAATCAGCTCACCGGCATCACCTTCCACCCGCGGGCTGACGGCTTCCGCGCCCCAGGCCAGCACCAGCTTGCTGTAGGCCACCGGTTCTTCACCGATAAACACCTTGTGGGCCGCAGCATCGATACCGGTGACCCGGGTGTTGGTGCGGATGACGATGTTCAGCTGTTCAGCCATATCAGCCGCACTGGCCATGGCCAGCTCATCGGCACTCTTGTTTTTGCCGAAGCCGGTGGACAACATCGGCTTGGAATAATTACGGCCGTCGTCGGCGGTAATCATCAGCACTGGCTGCTGCGCTGCCAGCTTGCGTACTTCCTTCACCAGGTTATAGCCGGCAAGACCGGTGCCGATGACCACGATAGGGGCGGTTTCACTGTTCATAGCTCATGTCCGGAAAGATAAAAGACAGGTGCGGACAGGCCGCACCGGCGGGAACTGCCGTGGTCAGACTTCAACCATTTCAAAATCGTCTTTACCCACACCACAGTCCGGGCAGATAAAGTCGTCAGGCACGTCTTCCCAGCGGGTACCCGGCGCAATACCTTCCTCCGGGCAGCCTTCTTCTTCATCATAAATCCAGCCGCAGACCACACATTGCCACTTTTTCATACCGATAACCTTATATTCATATCACGTGGAAAAATAAAGGCCGCTAAACTACTCAGCCGCCTGCGCAAAATCAACGGTCTTTTCCGGGCAGGATGCCGCAACCTCAGACCGTTGCCACGGCAGTTCTTGCCCGGCGCACAGAAAAAGAGCATCCTTCGCTCTCTTGATCCCAAGCATTTCTGTTTCATGACTACCGCAACGCACGCTTCACCCGCAGGTCCTGCCATCGCCCCTCTTCTGCACCCTCTGGCCCCGGCCTGGTCAAACCGCAATCAGGTTGCGCCGTTCACTCTGTCACCACTGTGGCGCGACTGGCTGACCAATGAAGGTTCCCTCACCCGACGTCTGAGCCGGCTGCAGCCAGGTACCTTCAATGTACAGATCGTACGTCAGTATCACGGCCGGCCGACTGCGGTCGAGCGGCGTGCACTGCGGCTGTATCACCAGCAGGCGGTGTGGGTCAGGGAAGTGATTCTGAAACTCGGCGACACGCCGCTGGTATGGGCGCGTACGGCGGTGCCGCTGTCCAGCCTGAACGGTAACAGCCGCCGGCTGCGCGGGCTGGGTAACCGTTCTCTCGGCAGCTGGCTGTTCCGTCAGCCTTCCCTGCAGCGTACGCCATTACGGGTCAGCCACTGCAGTCCTAATGATCTGGGGTTACAATGGTCACGCCGCTCGGTGTTCACCCTGCGCGGAAAACCCCTGCTGGTAACGGAGGCCTTTTCTGACCGCCTTCCTGAGTTCGCCGGCAGCTGAATCTGTAGCAAGCACGGAAACCACAGTATGACCACGCTGACCAATCTGCTGAACCGTCACTGGCCACAATGGCAGGACTGGGTTGCCATTACCCGCCTCAACCGGCCGATCGGCTCTTATCTGTTACTCGGCCCGACCCTGTGGGCGCTGTGGATTGCCGGCGCCGGCACGCCGGACTTTCATCTGGTGGTGATTTTCGTTGCCGGTGTGTTCCTGATGCGCTCAGCCGGTTGCATCATCAATGACTTTGCCGACCGCAAGGTGGATGGCTTCGTCAAACGTACCGCCGGACGGCCGCTGGCCACCGGCCGTATGACGCCGAAACAGGCGCTGACCGGTTTCGCCGTGCTGGTGGCACTGGCGTTCCTGCTGGTGCTGCTGACCAACACCCTGACGGTCATGCTGTCATTTGCTGCGCTGGCACTGGCTTCCCTGTATCCATTTATGAAGCGCTATACCCACCTGCCGCAGGTGTTTCTCGGCGCCGCCTATTCCTGCGCCATCCCGATGGCGTTTGCCGCTCAGAGTAACGAACTGCCGACCGTGGTCTGGCTGCTGTATCTGGCTAACCTGTCGTGGACGGTGGCCTATGACACCATGTACGCCATGGTCGACCGGGACGATGATATAAAAGTGGGTATCAAATCCACCGCAGTGCTGTTCGGCGATCTGGATATCACCATGACAGGGATTCTGCAGGCTATTACCCTGTTGTGCCTGCTCAGTGCCGGTAATCAGCTGCAGATGAGCTGGCCTTATTACCTCGCCCTCGTCGCCGGGGCCCTGTTCTTCGCCCGCCAGCTGTGGGCCATCCGTTCCCGAGGCCGTGACGTGTGCTTCACCGAGTTCCTGCGCAGCTACTGGTTCGGGCTGATTATCTGGGCCGGTATCCTCGGCCATTATCTGTTGTTGCCGGCTGCCTGACTGTCTTTTCACGCCGCAGAATAGACCCCTGTCACATCCCTGTAACATTGCGCCAGTGTAATACGGGCGCAATACAGGAATGTGACACTTGCGTGACGACTATGACAAAAGCAGGCAAGACGGTATTAATCGTTGATGATGAAGCGCCGATCCGCGAAATGATTGCGGTGGCCCTGGAAATGGCTGGCTATGAATGTATTGAGGCCGCCAGTGCCCAGGAAGCCCACTCGCATATCGTCGATCATAAGCCGGATATGGTACTTCTCGACTGGATGCTGCCCGGCACCAGTGGGGTAGAATTTGCACGGCGCCTCAAGCGGGATGATCTGACCGCTGAGATGCCGATTATTATGCTTACCGCCAAGGGAGAGGAAGACAACAAGGTACAGGGCCTGGAAGCCGGTGCGGATGACTACATCACCAAGCCGTTTTCCCCGCGTGAGCTGGTTGCCCGTCTGAAAGCCGTGCTGCGCCGTGCTACGCCGCAGGGGATCGAAGAGCCGATCGAAGTTTCCGGCCTGATGCTCGACCCGGTCTGCCACCGTGTAACATCGAACAGCAAACCAGTGGAGATCGGGCCGACCGAATACCGTCTGCTGCAGTTCTTTATGACCCATCAGGAACGCGCCTACTCACGCGCCCAACTGCTGGATCAGGTCTGGGGGGGCAATGTTTACGTTGAAGAGCGCACCGTTGACGTCCATATCCGCCGTCTGCGCAAAGCTCTGGGCGAAGCCCATGAGCATCTGATTCAGACCGTCCGCGGCACCGGCTACCGCTTTTCCACCAAAGCCTCTTAAGGGCTCACTGATGAGCCCCGTCTGGCGCAGGGAGTTGCGCCGAATCATGCTTCTGCTGGCCGCCGCCCTCGGCGCTGGCTATGCACTGCAACACATGCTCTGGGCACTGACCGCGGTGGTCAGCAGTTATCTGTTATGGCAGATGCTGCAGCTGTTCCGGCTGCACCGCTGGCTGGAATCCGGCCAATCCGGGCGTCTGCCCCGCACCTATGGCATCTGGGGGGCCGTGTTCGCCGAAACCCGCCGTCTGCAGCAGCGCAGCTTCAGGCACCAGCACAAACTGCAGGGCATTATTAACCGTATTCAGGACTCCACCGCAGCGCTGCAGGACGCGGTCCTGATGGTCGACAGCCACGGTAATCTGGAATGGTGGAATAAGGCAGCCCAGCGTTTTCTCGGCCTGCGTTCGCCAGTCGATGTCGGCCAGCCGGTCACCAACCTGATCCGCGACCCGGCGTTCAAAACCTACTTTGATACTGCCGATTACCGCGAGCCACTGACCATGGCGTCGCCGGTAAACCCGCGTATTCATCTGCAGTTCAATATTACCCAGTTCGGCCGCCGGGACCGGCTGTTTCTGGTGCACGATGTGACGCGCCTGAAACAGCTGGAACAGATGCGTAAGGACTTCGTCGCCAACGTCAGCCATGAACTGCGCACGCCGCTGACCGTGCTCTCCGGCTACGTCGAAACCATGGCGATGGCGGAAGATCAGCTGCCGCCGCGCTGGGGCAGGATTCTTGGCCAGATGGCCGAACAGAGCAAACGCATGGAAGCCATCATCAAGGATCTGCTGACCCTGTCACGGCTGGAAACCAGCGGCACGGAGCAGCCGGCCGCCGTCGATATCCGCGCCCTGCTGCAGCAGATTACCGCCGATGCCCGCGCCCTGAGCCAGGAGCGCGGCCATACCATCAGCTTAAGCTGTGACGGCCCGGCAGCGCTGGAAGGCTACCGCGACGAGCTGCGCAGCGCCTTTTCCAATCTGGTTTTCAATGCGGTGAAATACACCCCGGACGGGGGCGAAGTAACGGTACACTGGCAATGGCACAACGGCCGGCCATGCTTCTGTGTGACCGATAATGGCATCGGCATCGACGCCCATCATATTCCCAGGCTGACCGAGCGTTTCTACCGCGCCGACCCCAGCCGCAACAAGGATACCGGGGGCACCGGGCTCGGCCTGGCCATTGTCAAACACGTTCTGCTGCGCCATGACGGCGAGCTGGAAATCAGCAGCACACCGGGCAAAGGCAGCCGTTTCTGCTGCGCGTTCGACCCGGCCAGAGTCTGCGATCTGTGAATCAGCGCACCTTAGCGATAAAGCGCGACAGGGTCGCCAGTTTTTCCGGATCATCATCCACATAGCGGATAATCATCTGAATGGTTTCGGCTTCCGGGTGCGGCTCCTGCGCCTGCATCATGCGCACATAGCCGTTAATCCGCGCTACCTCACCGGTATCCTGATCGACGATATCCAGCACCGCCGGCTCCAGCAGAGCCGGCAGCTCACCGTCACGGCGGAAGACACCGATCAGTTCCTGCAGGCTGATATCCTTGATCACCAGTCTGGCCGTACTGCCGGAGCCGAAGCGTACATTGGCCAGCCCGCGGGCACGGGCACCGCCTTTGGCTTTCGGTTTCTCCACGGCCGTGGCCGTGCCGGTCAGTAATGCGGCATTGGCGGATTCCTCCGCGCCCGGTGCAGCAGGTGCCGCATCGGCTTTTTTCGCCGCCGCTCCCATCAGCACCGACGCGCCACCCAGATCGCCACCTTTCGGTTTATGGTCACTGACCTGCTGCGCCCCCAGCAGGCTGGCATTACCGGCCGCCCGCGGGTCGGCGGCGGATTTACCCTGCTCCGGGCGGATTTTCAGGTGTTTCCATAACAATTTGGTCAGCTTGGCGACGAAATTGTCTTTGGTGAACGGCTTGCCGATGTATTCGGAAACACCGGCCTGCACCGCTTTGATCACATGATCACGCTCGCCACGGCTGGTGATCATCATAAAGGGGACTTTTTTATAACGTTCGTCCGCACGCATCCACTGCAGCACTTCAATGCCGGAGACTTCCGGCATTTCCCAGTCACAGAGCACGGCATTGATCGTCTTGCTGTTCATGATGCTGATGGCTTTGCGGCCATCAATGGCTTCGTGGATTTCGCAGCCCGGGTAAGTATCCCGGACCGCTTTTTTCACCAGATCGCGGATAAATGCGGCATCATCCACGACCAGAATGTTGAGAGCTGCCATGTCGGAGCCTTTGTGAGTCGCTACTGCTTTCAGCATAGCTGAAGCCCGGCGCTTTGCCCTGTCCGGACAGCGGCAGACGTTCGTAACGCATCAGCGTGGCACCAATCACCGCCGCCGGCATGACAAACCAGTTCACCACCGGAATCATCATCAGACCGGCAATCAGGGCACCAAAACCCAGGGCCGTCAGGTTATCGCCGGCCAGCTGTTTACGCACTTCCGGGAAACTGCGGCCGTGATTATCAAATGAATAATCCACATACTGCAGCGCCACCACCCAGCTGCCGAACCAGAACCACAGCAGCGGACTGATCAGATTCACGCCGGGAATAAAACTGATCAGCAGCAGCAGCAGATAACGCGGCAGCAGGTAACCCAGTTTGGTCAGCTCACGCCCCAGCGTCCTTTTTACCAGCGCCAGCACAGATTCTTCCGGCAGCACCTCGCCGTACATCTTCTCCACCCCTTCACTCAGCAGACCATTGAACGGACTGGCCAGCGCCACCAGCAGGGTGCTGAAAAAGTAAGCCATCACAAACAACAGGGTCAGCAGCGCCAGCGGCATCAGTAACCAGTAAAGCCATGACAGCCAGTCCGGCAGCCAGCCCACCAGCTGATCAATCCAGCCACTGATGCGGCTGCCACCCCACCAGGTGGCAAAACTCATGATCAGGGTGTTGATGATCAGCGGCAGAACCACATAACGGCGCAGCCCCGGCTGCTTCAGCATTGAAAAACCCCGGGCAACATACTGCCAGCCGAGGAAAGGGTTTCCTTTCATTGATAACTCCATCGCTTAAGACATCCGATGGCGTTCCTTATACAATGCCGGCCGCCAAATCACCAACGCCCCTGCCGGCAAGGAGAGGATATCCAGTGACGCCCGAACGTCTGGAGAGAATTCACCGCACTTTGAGTCTGCGTCAGCCTGATCTGACCGTCATTACCGACGAAGTTCAGAAAGACCGCAACCTGTCCGCCATTGTCCGTACCTGTGATGCCTTTGCGATTCCACAGGCACACTGCGTCTGGGACGGGGATACTTATCGTGTGGCGCGCAATCAGGCCGCCGGTGCCGGCAGTTGGGTAGAGGTGAAAACCCACGACAGCGCTGGTGCTGCTATCCGCCAACTGAAAGGTCAGGGGTTCCGTGTCTGCGCAGCCCACTTTACTGACCGTGCCATCGACTACCGTCATTATGATTTTACTCAGCCCACCGCGCTGCTGCTGGGCACAGAAAAAGAAGGTGTATCCGACGAAGCCGCCGCACTGGCGGATGAACACCTGATCATTCCCATGCTGGGGATGACGCTGTCGTTCAACGTTTCTGTCGCCTGCGCGATTATCCTCAGCGAGGCAGAACGCCAGCGCGCGGCGGCCGGCATGTTTGATGAACCACGTCTGCCGGCAGATGAGTATCAGCGCCTGTTATTTGAATGGTGTCAGCCGCAGGTAACGCAGATCTGCCACAAGCATAACCTGCCTTACCCGCCACTGCGGGAAGACGGCGAACTGGTTGACCCTCAGGCTTTTTCCGATCTGGTAAACGGCCGCGCCTGAAACTGCCACGCCATACCATCCGCCAGCACGGTCATTTCGCCCAGCGGAATACGCTGATAACGGAAATCCTGCCGCAGGAACTGATGCAGCCGCTGACGCAGCGGCTGCCCGCAGCCAGCACCAATCAGCACCACCCGTAACGCTTTCGGCGGCAGGCGCAGCAGCCACTGACGACGGCCGCCGACAACCACCGACTTATCCAGCTCCGCCCGCGGCAGAATCAGCCGCTGCTGCATCAGCCCGGAGCGCGCCACCGCGTCACAGAGCAGCCGCTGCGGATACGACACCGGCCAGCGCTGGACATACTGCACCGGCTGCAGCTCAGCGCCGTCCCACTGGCTGGCATCCACACCCAGCCAGATTGTGTTAAAGCCGCTCTGCCCCCAGGCCAGCGCACAATGGGCATCCGAATAGAAATGCTGCCACAGCCATTCTGCTGGCCGGCCCTGCTGCTTTTCTTCCGCCGCTTTACGCTGGCGGATCAGTGCCGCCTCAATATCAGCACGCTTACTTTCCGCCTGCTGCAGAAACGCTTCCAGCGTCAGCAGCGAACGCAGATTCTGCGGCAGGCGTTCAAACTCAGCCTGCATATATGCCTCGTAATCCTGCTGACTGACGCTGTGGTGGGGTACTGTGCCCTGTGGCAGATAACCCGGCAACAGACTGTCCTCCGGCGCCATCAGGGGAATAACTCCCCGTTTGAGCAGAGGAATCACTTCCTCTGCCAGTGGCAGAAACGCAAGTCCGGACGGAAGCGGCACAACCTGACTCATGATGTTTAATGATTCCCTGCAAACAGCCCGTTAAGACTTTACCCCATCCGCGTGTGAGATATATCTCACAAAATGGTGGGACATTTAGGTAAAAATACACATGCAATACGGAAAACCCGAATGCAGAACAACTCAAGCTATTGATTTTAAAGTATTTTATAGATCCTTACTCGCTGACTACCAGGTAAGTATAGGAAACCTCCTCTGTACGGGCAGAGGGTTTTTGCTATTGTTACTTCCACAGGGACGGACGCACTGCACGGATAGCAGTGATCAGGATGATACTGCTACGGACAGCAGTCATGGACGATGTATCTGGTCATGGACGCCCACAGGGAAGTAACTCCGCGAAGGACAGCGGCAGGGATGAATGAAATTCTAGATAGCCAGGATGGTGCTAGGGTGCTGTGGCGGCCAGGACAGGATGTCCTGGCCGCCCGATTTTTTTGGGCGGTCAGAAAAAATCTGCCATTCAGTTCCCTTCTCAGCGGCGGTGATACCGCTCCGCCAGAACCCCCACCAGAATAAAAGCGCCACCAACAAGCCCCAGAAAAACCCCCGATGACAGACTGCGCAGATAACTTTCCAGCAGCGGCGTCAGCCACACCGATAACGCACCATAGCCAAAGGTGCACAGTGCAATAAAAATTCCGACCCGCAGCCAGACCGGCCGCTTTCTGACCATATTCCGCACCAGATCATTGATGGTATCGCCGAAAATCACCAGCAGCGTCGCCACCAGAGCCAGTGCAATATCATCCGTATGTGGCCGGACATAACCCGCTATCGTTGTTATCAGACTCATGATTTCTCCTCCGCAGAAGAGATTAGTAGCGCGTACAGAACAGTGCCATCTTTGTTACGAATATAAACTTACAGTAAAACAAAACTGCTGGTTTTCTGATCAGGTGGTGCCATTCTTGGAACAAAGTGTTCAGTGGGACGGGAGGTCTCCATGAGTCACACACCACATCGCCTGGGACAACTCCTGCTCAGACGCAAAGCCATTACCGAAGTCCAGCTGCAGGAGGCACTGGCGCTGCAGCAGCGTGCGCCACAACCCCTCGGTCAGGCGCTGATGGCACTGGGTTATGTGGATGAAAAGGTCCTCAGCCGTACGCTCCGTCAGCAACGCTGGCTGCGCCCCTGTGCCGCCTGCTTTGCACTGATTACACCGTTCTCTGCCAGCTATGCCGTTGGCAGTACCGAGGCTGAAGTGGAATTCTCACAGGAATGGCTGCAGGAAAGTAAATGGTGGCCGTGCGGTCAGCCGGAAAGCATCAGTGACCGTCAGGATTCGGCCGATGTGATGAAATTTCTCGCCCTCACGGCGTGGGAAGTGTATCAGGGCAGTCCTCAGGCCGGTGAAGTCCGTTACAACCTCAGCAACCCCACCACAAATACCTATCAGCTGGAATTCAGCGTCCACTTCTGAGCCGCCGCCGGACATAAAAAAAGCCCGTCCAATGGACGGGCTTTTAAACTGGTGCCGGCACCAAGAGTCGAACTCGGGACCTACTGATTACAAGTCAGTTGCTCTACCAACTGAGCTATACCGGCTAAGTGGGCGGGGATATTAAAGGCCACTCCGGCCAGCGTCAATAGCTTTTTGGCTAAGCCTATGAAATTTATCGTTTTCTGAAAAAAATACCCGATCTCAGCAGAATCGGCGGGTTCCTCATCTTCACAAAAGTGTCACAATTAGCCCCGGAAATTTGCCTTAGAATCGGGGGCCCTTGTGAGCGGTGGCTATATTCTCGTTGTCGATGACGAGCCTGCAATCTGCGATATGATCCAAACCTGTCTGGAAATGGCCGGCTTCCGCGTGCGGCTGGCCGCAAACGGTACGCTGGCACATCAGATGATCATCAATGATCGTCCGGATCTGGTTATTCTCGACTGGATGATGCCTATGCTGTCCGGTATCGAACTCACCCGCCGGCTCAAGCGTGAAGAACTGACCGCCGATATTCCCGTCATTATGCTCACCGCCCGCACCGATGAAGATGACCGCATCAATGGTCTCGAATCCGGTGCCGACGACTATATCGTCAAACCGTTTTCCCCCCGCGAGCTGGTCGCGCGGGTACGCGCCGTGCTGCGCCGAACCAATGCCCTGCTCGACGATACTCCCCTGCAGGCTGGCCTGATCGCGCTCGACCGCCATGCCCAGACCGCCCGCATCGGTGACAATGAGCTGAATCCGGGGCCACTGGAGTTCCGCCTGCTGGAGTTTTTTATGCTGCACCCGAACCGGGTTTTTTCCCGCTCTCAGCTGCTCGACCGGGTCTGGGGTGGCAATGTGTATATTGATGAACGCACCGTGGACGTGCATATCCGCCGTCTGCGCAAAACACTCTCCATTGAGCAGCAGGATCACATGATCCAGACCGTACGTGGTGCCGGCTACCGCTTCTCGCCACAGGACAGCAGGGAGTAAACGCCGTTGCATCAGATCGCCTGGCAGAGAGAAATCCTGCGCATTGTGGTTGTTATTGCACTCGGGCTGGCGCTCGGCTGGTCACTGGGCTTCACCCAGTGGGGGCTGATTGCCGGCCTGGCGGCGGCGCTGATTATGACCTTCCGCTCCATGGCCAGCCTGTTCCGCTGGAGTTACCGCCAGGGGCCGCCACCGCAGGACAGCGGGCTGGTCGGTTACAGTGTGGATAAACTGATCCGCCGCGAAAAGAACCTCAAGCACAAGCTGTCGCAGCAGGCCAAGCAACTGCAGCGTTACAATCAGGGCATCGAATCCCTTCATGACGGGGTGGTGATCATTGACCAGAACGGTCATATCACGAATTTTAACGGTGCCGCCGCCCGTCTGCTGAACCTGCGCAAAGCCGATAACGGTCAGCACATCACCAATCTGATCCGTGCGCCGCGCTTTACCCGCTACTTCAAGAAAGGCAATTACGCCAACGCGCTGCAGTTCGACGTCAACCACCGCAAGCGCTACAGCCTGCAGGTGCAGATCACCCAGTTCGGTCTCGATCAGAAAGTCATGCTGGTGAAAGACATTACCGAACGTAAACGGGTGGAAACCATGCGCCAGAACTTTATTGCCGACGTGTCGCACGAATTACGCACCCCGCTGACGGTGATTAACGGCTATCTGGAAATGTTCTCCGACATGGAGCTGCCACCGGCGCTCAGTAAGGCAGTCGTGCAGATGAACAGCCAGGGGCAACGGATGAAAAGCCTGGTCAACGATCTGATTCAGCTGTCCAAACTGGAAAGTGCCAACGCTGACGATACCGGCGACTGGTTCAGTCTGACCCGTAGCGGCTATTCCGCGGTTGATCAGATGCACGCCCTCGCCGGTGATCGCCTGCATTACCAGTGTGACGATATGATTGAGGTGCAGGGCTTTGCCGATGAAATGACCTCGGTACTCACCAACCTGCTCACCAATGCAGTGAAATACGGCGGTGACGGCCCAATCGAACTGCACATCCAGCCATTTCAGGGCGGCGTCAAAGTCAGTGTCCGCGATTACGGCCCTGGCATTCCACCGGAGCATATCAGCCGCCTGACCGAGCGTTTCTACCGCGTTGACGATTCCCGTGAATCGACTGTCGGTGGTTCCGGCCTGGGACTGGCGATCGTCAAGCATGCGCTGGAGCACCACGATACCCTGCTGGATATTGAATCCACACTGGGCAAAGGCAGCACCTTCAGCTTTGTGCTTCCGGCACAGCGCTGCCGCAGCGAAAACAACGACTGAAGCAATGCTTGCCGGCTGAGTTAACCATGCCGACAATTACTTGATTATTCAATTGAATATATAATTCATGGCGATACCTTATTGGTTTTCCCTGACCTGAGGTAACCACCCATGGGGCAGTCCTCCCCCCTCAATTTTCTCAGCCTGCAGCAGATGCTGCAGGCCATCGAACAGCAACAGTGCAGCGCCACTGACATCATCAACGCCTGTTTTGACCGCCTGGAAAGCCGTGAAAGCGAGGTCGGCGCCTGGCAGTACCGTCTGTCACGTGAAGCCTATCTGCAGCACTACCGGGCTCAGCAGTCGTTTTACCAGCAGAGTCTGCTGAAAGGGCTGCCGGTGGGCATCAAGGATGTCTTTGATACCGCCGATATGCCGACCGAAATGGGCTCAGTGATCCACAAAGGACGTCAGCCGGCAGAAGATGCCAGCTGCGTCACCCACATCCGTCAGGCCGGCGGTATTATTCTGGGCAAAACCGTCACAACGGAATTTGCCTTCTTTCAGCCCGGCAAAACCGCCAACCCGCGGGATCTGCAGCGCACCCCGGGTGGATCATCCAGTGGCTCCGCCGCGGCCGTGGCCGACGGCATGGTGCCGGTCGCCCTTGGCTCACAGACCGCCGCCTCGGTTATCCGTCCGGCCGCCTATTGTGGCGCCGTGGGCTACGTCGGCAGCCACGGGGAATTTTCCCTGCGCGGTGCTCAGCCACTGGCACAGTCACTGGACTCTCTGGGGCTGTTTGCCCGTTCGGCGGCTGATATTGCCCTGCTGCGCTCACTGTTGCTGCTGCAACCGCAGGCGCAGCTACAGACGTCACAGGCGGCGCCACGAATTCTGCTCTGTCCGGGGGAGGTCATCGGTGATACGGATGCCGCTATGCACCATGCCCTGCAGCAGGCTGCACAACGTCTGGCCGCCGCCGGTGCACAGGTGACGGAAATCAGCAACGCCGGCTATCTGCACGACCTCGTGGCCCATCACGCCACCATTATGGGATATGAAGTCTGCCGCAATCTGGCGGCAGAGGCTCTGCATGCGCAGGATCTGAGTACGCCACTGGCGCAGCTGATGGACAATGGCCGCCACATTCCCTACCGCGACTATATTGCCGCCCTGACGGCCGCCGACAAAGCCTGCCGTACTCTGTGGCCGGCCGATGCCGCTTACGATGCCATTCTCACACCGGCAGCACCGGGTGCCGCCCCGGTCGGGCTGGCAGCAACCGGCGCACCGCACATGAGCCGTCCGTGGCAGGCCATGGGGTTACCGGTGATCAACCTGCCCCGGATGTACAATGATCAGGGACTGCCTCTCGGCCTGCAGCTGGCCGGCCGCCGGCACGCTGATGATCAGCTGCTGCAGATTGCGGCCTGGGCAGAAGCCGTGCTGTTGGCAGACTGAAGCCGCAGAGACAAAAAAAGCGCCCGCAGGCGCTTTTTTTGTCTGTCGTCAGATCAGAATTTGTATTCCAGACCCACACCGTAGTACTGGGCGCTGTCACTGACATCCGACTCTTCATTGGTGGCATATACAAAGGCCTTGGCTGGCTTAGCCAGTTTGTAGTCCAGACCCAGGCTATAAGTCTCACCGCCTTCTTCTTTGATGTCCGACGCGCCGTACTGCGCTTTAACCGTTACATCGCCGTTTACCTTATAGGCAGCAGAAGCAACCCAGCCATCATTGCTGTCGCCGTTATCATCTTCTGTTTCCCACAGCGCACCCAGCTGAATGGCGCCAGCCTTGTACTGACCAACCACACGCTGTGCATCAATACCTTCACCTTCAACGTCGTTATCGTAAGCATAAGCCACATAGACAGCGCCGCGGGTATAGGTCAGGGATGAAGACAAACCGTTATTTTCTTCTGTGTCTTCAGAGTTGATGTGATCCACGGTCAGCACCAGTCCGGCGAACTCCGGTGTGTTGTACTGAACGGCGTTTTTCTCACGGTTTTCGCTGTTGCTGATAACGTTCTTGATATCGCCCTGCATATCGTTGAACAGGTCAATTTTGTTCTGTGCTTTCTTGAACGGGGTATCAAAAATACCGGCCTGTACCTGACCGAAACCGCCTTTGATACCGATGTAGGTGTTACGCTGGCTGAAGGTACGGTCATTGTCCTTATCGCCATCGTCCGGGAACATCTCAAATTCCGCCTGATAAATACCGGTCAGGCCGTGGTCCAGCGCGATCCTGCCTTTCACACCCAGGCGGGAAGCATTGGAGTTCAGCTGGCTGTAACTGCCATCATTTTCCTGCTGAACGAATTCCTGAGCCAGATTGAACTTGCCATAAAATTCAGGCTTTTCAATTTCGATATTAATGGTTTCTGCCTGTGCGGTGGCTGAAGCAGCAACTGCGAGGGACAAAGCGATTTTTTTCATAATGTGTTCCCAGATAATGTCGTGCAAATGCGCCTGTAAACCCGGTTTATGCCTTGTGTCATACCCGGCTCAGGCTGATACATGACAATTATGTTTCCATAACATTACAGAAATATGACAACCGGATTAAATATTTCATTAAAGTGACAGCCGGATGAATATTCAATGAAAGCCACTTTCTTTCCCGCCATCAGTAAAGACCAGACTTCCCGTCTTCGCCTGTTTTCCACACTATTAATATCGGACATAAAAAAGCCCGTGTGGCAGTCACCACACGGGCTTTTCATACTTAAGACAGGGTCTTAAAGCAGCCGGATCAGTCGTTGTCTTTTTCCGGTACTGCCGCCTGGGCCTGCTCTTCGATTTCTGTCAGCGAACTGTGACGGACATCGGTACCCTTCACCAGATAAATCACCTGCTCAGAAATATTCCGCGCATGGTCGCCGATCCTTTCAATGGCGCGCAGAATCCACAGGATATTGATCGCCTGACTGATAGAGCGTGGGTCTTCCATCATGTAAGTGATCAGTTCACGCAGTGCTGAGGCGTACTGCTGATCGACCAGCTTATCATTACGCACGACGTCCACCGCCCCTTCCACATCATGCCGGGCAAAGGCATCCAGCGCGCCGGAGATCATTTTCACCACTTCAGCGCCCATATAACGCATCGCCTGCTGACACAGCTGATTACTGCTGTTATCGCTCACCTCCATGGTGTGAATGGCAATCTTGCTCGCCTCATCACCGATACGCTCAAGGTCACGCACCACCCGCGATACCGCCAGCACCATGCGCAGATCGGAGGCGGCCGGCTGCCGGCGCACCAGAATCTGGGTACACTCCTGGTCGATGTCCACTTCCATTTTATCCACTTCGTCTTCACGGCGGATCACGTCATCGGCAATACGGGAATCACCACTGCAGATGGCTTCGATGGCATTGGAGACCTGGCGCTCGACCAGGCCACCCATGCCCATCATATGGTTACGGATGGCTTCCAGATCAGCGTTGAACTGACCGGAAATATGTTGGTTAAAATTCATTTCCATGTGCGTCCCCTTAACCGAACCGGCCGGTAATGTAGGCTTCTGTTAATGCATGCTCAGGCGTGGTGAAAACCTGATCTGTCGGATTCACTTCAATCAGCTGACCCAGGTGGAAATAGGCGGTCCGCTGTGAAACCCGTGCCGCCTGCTGCATTGAGTGAGTAACGATAGCGATGGTGTAATTCTCACGCAGTTCGTCAATCAGCTCTTCAATCTTAGCCGTGGCAATCGGGTCCAGTGCGGAGCAGGGTTCGTCCATCAGAATAACCTCCGGATCGACCGCAATGGTACGGGCAATACACAGACGCTGCTGCTGACCACCGGAAAGACCGGTACCCGGCGCATGCAGACGGTCTTTGACTTCATTCCACAGGCCCGCCCGCTGCAGACTTTTTTCCACAATTTCATCCAGCTCCACCCGGGAATGCGCCAGACCGTGAATCCGCGGGCCATAGGCGACATTGTCATAGATGGATTTCGGAAACGGGTTCGGTTTCTGGAACACCATGCCGACACGCGCCCGCAGCGGCACCACATCCACTTTCGGGTCATAGATATCTTCGCCATCCAGTTCGATGGCACCCGTCACACGGCAGATATCAATAGTGTCGTTCATGCGGTTCAGACAGCGCAGGAAGGTGGATTTACCACAACCGGACGGACCGATCAGGGCAATCACTTCATTGGCGCCGATATCCAGGCTGACATCAAAAATTGCCTGCTTCTCGCCATAGAATACGCCAACCCCACGGGCTGTCAGCTTCGGGTCTTTACAGAACGGCTGGCCATTGGTTGTGTGATTTTCAATGATGCTCATAATATTTTATCCAAATCGAAATTCTCAGTACCGGTTACCAACGGCGTTCCAGGCGGCGGCGCAGCATAACAGCCGCTGTATTCATAATCACCAGGAAGCCCAGCAGTACAATAATGGCGCCGGATGTACGTTCCGTGAAAGCCCGCTCCGGGCTGTCTGACCAGAGGAAGATCTGCACCGGCAGTACGGTGGACGGGTCACTGATAAAGGCCGGCACATCCACCACAAAGGCCACCATACCAATCATCAGCAGCGGTGCGGTTTCACCCAATGCCTGTGCCATACCGATAATGGTACCGGTCAGCATGCCCGGCAGCGCCAGTGGCAGCACATGATGGAACACCACCTGCACGCGTGACGCCCCCAGTCCCAGTGCCGCTTCGCGGATGGACGGTGGTACGGCTTTGATCGCCGCGCGGCCGGAAATAATAATGGTCGGCAGCGTCATCAGGGTCAGCACCAGACCGCCGACCAGTGGGGTGGAACGGGCAACACCAAAAATATTGATGAAAATCGCCAGGCCCAGCAGACCAAAGGTAATGGACGGCACGGCAGCCAGGTTGTTGATGTTGATTTCAACGAACTCAGTGATCTTGTTCTTCGGGGCAAACTCTTCCAGATAAATTGCCGCAGCCACACCAATCGGGAACGACAGCAGGAAAGTCACCAGCAGAGTCAGGAAGGTACCGGTCATGGCACCGCGGATCCCGGCCAGTTCCGGCTCACGCGAATCACCATTAACAAAGAACAGAGTATTGAAGCGGGTTTTCAGGATGCCCTGCTCAACCCACTGCTCAAGCCAGCCAATCTGGGTTTCATTCAGCATGGCATTGTGTGTATGACCGCGGTCATGCTTGAACCACTGATCAACATCGTCATCCGCAATCAGCGCGACATCAATGGTCCGGCCCAGCAGAGAGCGGTCATCCAGCACCATATTCTGTAACTGCCAGGAGGCACCGGCACTGATCAGGCTGTACAGCTGACGACGTTCCTTGCGCCCATCCGGCTGCATCATCTCCTTGAAATGCTGCTTGATCAGGCCTTCAAAGTTCGCCAGCCTGACCTGCTGATCATCGGAATTTTTATCCAGTCCCAGATAATCCGTATCCAGCGTAATACTGGTTTCAATCACTGTCTGGGAAAAGGCTGATGCTCCCTTTGACAGGATATCGCCGAACAGTACCACCAGACACAGCAGACCAAACAACACGGAGGCAACACCGTACATGCGGAAGCGCTGCTCGGCCGCACGGCGGCGCTTCATGCTTTTTTCAACTTTTTCCCGGGTCGTCATGGATGATTTAGTCATATTGTTCCCGATATTTCTGTACGATTTTCAGAGCCACATAGTTCAGTGCCAGCGTTACCAGGAACAGCACCAGACCGAGCGCGAAGGCAGCCAGTGTTTTCGGTGAATCGAACTCCTGGTCACCCACCAGCAGGGTCACAATCTGCACCGTCACGGTGGTTACGCTGTCGAGTGGGTTAAAGGTCAGGTTAGCGGCCAGACCGGCCGCCATGGCCACAATCATGGTTTCACCGATGGCACGGGAAACGGCCAGCATCACCGCACCGACAATCCCCGGCAGCGCCGCCGGAATCACCACCTGGCGTACGGTTTCAGAGCGGGTTGCACCAAGACCGTAACTGCCGTCACGCAGTGACTGCGGCACCGCATTGATCACGTCATCGGACAGGGATGAGACGAACGGAATAATCATAATGCCCATCACCAGCCCCGCGGCGAGCGCACTTTCAGACGAGACATCCAGCCCCATGGATTCACCCAGGCCACGGATAATCGGTGCCACCGTCAGGGCAGCGAAGAAGCCATACACCACCGTCGGGATACCGGCCAGAATTTCCAGCGCCGGTTTGGCAAAGGAACGTACGCGCGAGGTAGCGTATTCAGACAGATAAATCGCGGCCATCAGTCCCACCGGAACGGCGATGACCATGGCAATCAGGGAGATCAGCAGCGTACCGGCAAACAGCGGTACGGCACCGAAATCACCGGACGAGCCGGACTGATCCGCGCGCAGCGCAATCTGTGGCGACCAGCTGGTACCGAACAGAAATTCAAAGATGCTGACCTTGTGGAAGAACTGCCAGGCTTCATACACCACTGACGCCAGAATCCCCAACGTGGTCAGCACTGCAATACCGGAGCTGGCGAACAGCATGTAACGGACAATGCGTTCCACTTCAGAACGGGCGCGCATGTCCGCTTTGATCCGGCGCCAGGTCAGCGCCACACCAATCAGCGCCAGCGCCAGAATCACACCGGCCTGCAGCAGATCAAAACGCTGCTGCAGCGCCTGCAGATGCTTCACCGCCGGCTGCAGTTCCGGCGCGGCGGAGACCCCGGAGCCGATGGCCAGGTTATGCACCTTACTCACCGCCAGCTGGATTTGTGCAGCCGTACCGTTCTGAATATGCGCCGGCAACTGGGCAACCAGCAGCTGATCGACAATTCTTGGCTCCATCAGCCCCCACAGCAGCAGTAACAGCAGAGGTGGCAGGCCGGTCCACAATGCCATCAGGGCACCATAATGAGTTGGCAGGGAATGCAGTTTCATCCCCTGATTGGCAATCGCTCTGGCCCGGTTTCTGCCCAGCAGATAGGCTCCGCCCAGCAAAATCAGAACCGCGATAATCAGGCTACTGTAGTTCATGAGGTTTCAATCTGATTGAAATGTTATTGACGTGCAAAAGCCGGAGCTCTGGCCCCGGCTTCTGCTGCGTAGAAGCTGCTGCCCGTCGGTTACTTAACCGCCATCGGCGTCAGGCTCTTAACCCGCTCAACCACATCGGCGTAAGCATCTTCAGTCAGCGGGATCATACCTTTATCAGCCAGATAACCGTCTTCGCCCATGGCACGCTCAGAGATGAATTCAGCCAGGTATTCTTCGATACCCGGAATCACACCGATGTGAGCTTTCTTCACGTAGAAGTACAGTGAACGGCTGATCGGATAAGAGCCATCAGCAATATTGTCGAAGGTCGGCAGTTTACCGTTTACGGCTGCCCCCTGCACCTTGTCTGAATTCTGCTCCAGGAAGCTGAAACCGAAGATACCAAATGCATCCGGGTTAGCCACCAGCTTCTGCACGATCAGGTTATCGTTTTCACCGGCTTCAACGTACGCACCGTCTTCACGGATACCATGACAGACCGCTTTGTACTTGTTCTTGTCAGCACTTTTCATCGCTTTGATGAAAGGGAAGGTTTTACAACCGCCTTCCATGGCCAGTTCAGCAAACGCATCACGGGTACCGGAAGTCGGCGGTGGGCCCAGAACTTCAATTTTGGTGGCCGGCAGTACCGGATTCACGTCTTTCCAGGTTTTGTACGGGTTGGCGATCAGGGTTTCTGAACCATCCTGGGCCGGAACCATTTTCGCCAGCGCCAGGTACAGATCACGCAGGGTAACGTCCATGTGCTTGGCAGCGGCTGAGTTAGCAAAGCTGATACCGTCAAAACCGATGGTCACTTCGATGATATCGGTGACACCGTTTTTGGCACACAGGTCGATTTCAGACTGCTTGATCGCACGGGAAGCATTGGTGATATCCGGCGTCGCATCACCGACACCATTACAGAACAGCTTCAGACCACCGCCGGAACCGGTTGATTCCACTTTCGGGGTACGGAAGTCAGTGGACTTACCAAAGCGCTCAGCCACCACCGTTGAGAAAGGATACACCGTGGAGGAGCCCACGATGCTGATGTAATCACGTTCAGCGTGAGCCGATACACCGGCCATTGAGGCCAGTAGTGCTGCGCCGGTTAACAGAGCTTTTTTCATCTTCGCTTCCTTTTACATTCCTGATCCGGAGGACGGAACATCTTGGTTTGGATGGGCGCAATTATTGGAGTGCAATGTTACAGAAATATGACAGGGCAGCAATTTGTGACAGCATAATGACAGTTCAATGACAGCGACAATGGCCCGCAAAGCCACACAGCATCAACCATCCGGCGGATAAAGCAGCCTCCGCCAGCCACTGACCGCTACTCTTGCCGGCCGGCCAGCCGTACTGTTTCTCTGCCCGCAGTGAGCCAGTAACGACAATTGACCACTTGGTTAACCGTTCCACTCTGGCGCAGCGGACCGGCATCACAGAGTTTACAACTGCATACAATTCCGCCCGCAAGAGAGGTGTTCTTGGCGCCGAAAACCAGTAAACTCGCGGCAAAATAATACTAAACCGGTTTATCTCATGAACAATCAGTTAGAGACCCGTGAAGACTGCGAGCCTGCTCCCGAAGGTGAACTTACCCTGCGTCTTATCCCGACCCGCAATGACACCAATATTCATGGTGATATCAGCGGTGGCTGGGTCGTTGCACAGATGGATCACGCCGCGGAAAGTGTCGGCAGCCGTGTCGCCAGAGGCCGGATTGCCAACGTCGCGCTGGAATCCGTGGTGTTTATGTCGCCGATCCGTGTCGGTGCCGATGTCTGCGTCTACACCCGCCTGCTGGATATCGGCAGTTCATCCATCCGCATTGCCATTGAAGTCTGGACCCGCAACCCGAACGAGAAGCGCCACAAAGTTGTGGACGCGGTCTTTGTTTACGTTGCTATCGACGAAAACGGCCGTATCCGGCGCGTGCCCAAATAAGGTCCGCGCCTCAGTCCAGCCCCATGGCTTTCATCACCACATGCTGCTTGACCGGTAACAGGCGGTCAAACAGGCGCATGCCTTCATTACGCAGCCAGCGCAGCAGCGGCTGATCAGCGGCGAACAGCTGTTTGAAGCCTTCCATCACCGCCATGGTACTCAGGTTATCGGCCTGACGGCGGCGCTGATAGCGGGCCAGCACCAGCGCACTGCCGATATCCAGCCCTTTACTGTGTGCCCGCAGAATCTCCTGCGCCAGCGTTTCCGCATCTTTGAAGCCCAGATTCACTCCCTGACCGGCCAGCGGATGAATCGTATGCGCCGCATCACCGGCCAGCACCACACCGTCACACCAGTAATCGCGGGCGTGGCGCTGACGCAGCGGGAAGCGGGCTCTGGCCGAGCTTTCCACAACCGGTCCCAACCGCCCTTCAAAGGCTTCGGTCAGCGCCTGATTGAACGCTTGCGCACTCAGCGCCAGCAGCTGTTCGGCTTCTTGCGCCGAGGTGGACCAGACAATGGAAGCCAGATGCGGGTCCTGTGGTAACGGCAGAAAGGCCAGCGGCCCCTGCGGCCGGAAACGCTGCCAGGCCGTCGCTGCCAGCGGCTGCTCACAGCGCACGGTGGCGACAATGGCATCATGGCCATAATCCCATTCCGTGGTCGGCAGCCCGGCCCACTGACGTACCCGGGACATGGCGCCATCGGCTCCGATCACCAGCTTTGCCTGCAGCAGTGTGCCATTTTCCAGCGCCACCGGCGTAAAACCGGCGCTGTCACGGTTATCAAGATAGCGCACACGTTCGGCAATGATATCCACGCCGCCATGCTCGCTCAGGCTTTGCTGGATGGCCCACAGGGTATACCGGTTCTCAACAATATGCCCCAGTGCCGGCACATGCAGATCGGCCGCATCAAAGGTCACGGATCCTGTGCCTTCCGCATCCCACACCTGCATCCGGCGGTAAGGCGCCAGACGTTCAGCCGGGATACGCGGCCAGGCACCGATGCGGGCCAGGAAGGCCTGGGATTTCGCGGTCAGCGCCGAGACGCGCAGATCAAATGCGTCGATGCCGCTGCCGGCCGCCGGAGGCTGTTCACAATAGCCCGGGTCGACAAGCGCAATATGCAGACCGGCATCCGCCGTCACCAGTGCAGTAGCAATGGCCTGTCCCACCATGCCGGCACCCACAATCACCACATCGTATTGCATGCTTATTCTCCTGCAGACAGCGGATTCAGTTCCGCCGCTCTCTGGCCAAGCCCCATGGCATGGCGGGTAAACAGACGGCGTGCCACCGGCAGCGCCGACAGCGCCAGCAGGCCGGCGTCACGGGCCGCGCCCACCAGCAGGGAAGATGAGCCAAACGCTTTCGGCAGCACATCGCTGGCACCGATGGTATAGAACTGATCCTGCTGCTGCTGGCGCTCATAGTCCTGCAGCATCGACAGATCGCCCAGCGGGGTAGCGGCCGCCCAGGCGCGGTTCAGATGCTCAGCCAGCATGGCGGTATCGCGGATGGCCAGGTTAAAGCCCTGTCCCGCCACCGGGTGAAGACTGTGCGCAGCGTTGCCGAGCAGCACCAGCGAACGCCGCACCTGCTCGTGACTGCGCACCAGTGCCAGCGGATAACTCTGCCGTTCACCGGCGCGCAGCAGGCGCCCCAGGCGGTAACCGATCTGCTGTTGCAGGCGCGCCAGCAGCCCGGCCTCGGGCAATGCCATCACCTCATCGATCAGGTCGTTGTTCAGCGTCCAGACGACACAGAAGTGATTGCTGCGCAGCGGCAGGAAGGCAATCGGGCCATCGCTGCTGAAACGCTCATAGGTCCAGTGTTCATGCGGACGGTCTGTTTCCACCTGCGTGACCAGTGCATGGGTACCGTATTCTTCACGCTGATGCTGAATCCCCAGCCGGGCGGCCAGTGGCGAACGCGCACCATCCGCCATCACCAGTAATGCGGTCTGCAGCTGGCTGCCATCGTCAAATGTCAGCCGCGCACCGGCGGCGTTCATCTGTACATCAGAGACCAGCGCCGGCGCCTTCAGAGTGACGCCCGGCGGCTGAATGTTGTGCAACAGGCCATAGCCAAGCACCGCGTTTTCAACGATGTAGCCCAGAGCGTCGGTGTTCTGTTCGCTGGCGTGCAGATGGGTCTGGCCAAAGCGGCCCTGATCAGACACCTGAATATGCTCAATGGCGCAGGCACGCTCAGCGATCAGTGGCCAGATATCCAGCTGCTGCAGCATCTGCCGGGTACCATAGGACAAGGCGGTGGCACGGCCGTCAAAACTCGGCGGACGGCTGCTCAGATCACCGTCCCAGTTCAGCGGCTGGCGGTCCACCAGAGTCAGGCTCATACCGCGTTGCAGTGCCGGGCGCATCATATGCACCAGACTGGCGCCGACCATACCGGCACCGAGTACAACCATATCCGTTTGCGCAATCTCTGTGCTCATGGCAACTGTCTCAGCCCTGAATCAGGGCTTCTATATCATCAACGTCTTTGACCACCGCGCTGGTCAGCACTTTGCAGCCATCCCTGGTGACCACCACATCATCTTCAATCCGGATGCCGATGCCGCGCCACTGTTCGTCCACGGTCAGATCATCGGGCGCGATATAGAGGCCCGGTTCAATGGTCATCACCATGCCTTCTTCCAGAATTCGCCATTCACCGTCAATGCGGTATTCACCCACATCGTGTACATCCATACCCAGCCAGTGACCGGTTTTGTGCATGTAGAAAGGTTTGTAGGCCTGGCTGTCAATCAGCTCATCCACCTCGCCGGTCAACAGGCCGTATTCCACCAGCCCTGCCACCAGAACTTTCACTGCCGCTTCGTGTGGTGCATTCCAGTCCACGCCCGGTTTCACCACGGCGATGGCGGCGTAATTGGCATCCAGCACCAGCTGATACAGTTTGCGCTGTGGCTCCGTGAACTGACCGTTGGCCGGAAAGGTGCGGGTAATATCGGAGGCGTAATAATCCAGTTCACAGCCGGCATCGATCAGAATCAGATCACCGTCCATGATCTGCGCCGTATTCTGCGTGTAATGCAGAATGCAGGCGTTATCACCGGCACCGACGATAGACGGATACGCCGGCCAGCGGCTGCCCGCCGCCATAAAGGTGCGCAGCAGCTCGGCTTCCAGCTCATATTCATACATGCCGGGTCTGACCATCTGCATCACCCGGGTGTGTGCGGCGGCACTGATATCGGCGGCTTTCTGCATCACTTGGATTTCCGCCGCCGATTTGATCAGGCGGATTTCGTGCAGCAGATGATCCAGCGCGCTGAATTCGCGCGGTGGCGTGGCGCCATTGCGCACCTGGGTTTTGATGTGGTTGACCCACTGCATCAGCTGATGATCAAAATTCGGGCTGACACCCAGGCTGGCGTAAATCCGGTCTTTGCCTTCAATCAGGCCCGGCAGAATGTCGTCGATGTCACTGACCGGAAAGGCATCATCGCAGCCCAGCACCTGCGGCGCCGCTTCCGGGCCGACACGACGGCCGGTCCAGATTTCCTGTTCTTTGATTTTTTCCTGACAGAAGAGCACGTATTCACCGTGCTCACGCCCCGGGATCAGTACCAGCACCGCGTGCTCTTCGGCAAAGCCGGACAGGTAATAGAAATCAGAATCCTGACGGAAGGGATGCTCCACATCACGGTTACGGATCGTGGGCGGCGCCGACGGCACGATGGCAATACTGTTCGGGCTCATCAGCTGCATCAGCTGGGCGCGGCGTTTAGCGTATTCACGCGGATCTAATTTCATGGTCACCTCGGTCAGCACAGCAGGTCAGTGAAGGGTACGGCCGCTGGCCGGTGCCTGCTGGTTCATGGTGTAAAAGACGGTCAGGGCAGCAATACGGGCGTGCTCGGCCAGTTCCAGATAGAGCATTTCGTTATCCGGGTCTTTGGGGTCATCCAGCTCAGCCCGGGAGAAAGCATCCAGATCCTGCAGCACTTCGGTTACGTCGTCAGACAGTTTGCCCTGCGCACGCCCGGAGGCGCCGAAGCCATCCAGAAAACCCTTGCTCCACTGCGCCAGGCAGTCGACCTGTTCGTCGATATCGGCATCTTCATCAGCCGGCAACAGGATGGCAAAATCCATGGCTTCGCCGCTCAGGCCTGTGAGCACGTCATCGTACCAGCCGCTCAGCATCTCCTTCAGGCTGGCCGGCATCTCTTTTTCCAGCTCCAGATAATCCTGAGCTTCCAGCAACCAGGCGTCGGTGGTCAGACGTCCGCTGGCGGCAATAAAGCCGGTCAGCCAGCCATGCAGGGCTGAGGGAGTCTGAAAGCAGCCGGCTTCAACCCACAGGTCGGCGGCAGCGTTGAAATCTATCGTCATGGCGTCCTCGGAACGATCACTTTGCGCGCCATTCTAACACCGGTCGCAGCCATTTTTCTGCGATAATCGGGATTGGCGCAGATTCTCGGCAGAGCGCTCAGCAAGCGCATTGACCATAATGCCGGCCCCCTCTTATAGTAAGCGCACTAATTATTGACGTGGCCCTGTGATGCAAAAGTCAGAGATTCAGAATCTGCAGCTCAAAATCGAAAAACTGCTCAGAGTGCATGAGTCACTGCGTGAGCAGAATCAGGCCATGCGCGCTGCAGAAGCTGAGTGGCAATCTGAACGGGCGAAACTGATGCAGCAGAACGAAATCGCCCGGCGTAAGGTCAATGAAATGATCACCCGCCTGCAGACGCTGGAGCGCAACAGTGGCTAACTCTCCCCGCACACTGGTACTGACCATTCTCGATCGTGAATACCGCATCAACTGCCCGGAAGGCGCAGAAGAAAAACTGCGCGATGCGGCACGCTACCTGAATGAAAAAATGACCGAAATTAAAAATGCCGGCGCCGCCAGCGGCAAGGTGCTGGGCACCGACCGCATTGCTGTGATTGCGGCCCTGAATATTGCTCACCAGCTGCGCCAACTGGAAGGTGACCAGCAGGAAACGGTACAGCAGCTTGGAAACCTCAGCGACCTGATTGACGAAGCACTGGATCAGGATCTGCAGCTGGAACTGTAACCGCTCTGTCAAGCAGAAAATCTGCCTTTCGCTTTACAAAACCCCCGTTTTTTTCAGTCTCAGTTTTGTTATCCTGTGATTGCTCCCTGGGGTGTTTGCCAGTCGATAAAGACCTGAGCCGATGCACTTTATTATGGAAGGTTTCATTCGCTGATGTGCGCATGTCCGCCCGCCGGAAAGCCTGATTCAGAGTCTGGCCTGCCACCTTGGACCACAGGGTTCAAGGGCTTTATTTATGACAGCGGCACAGTGGGGAGCCCTCTTCTGATTTCCAGCCCGGATGCCGATGAATAAATCCGAAATCCGCCGCGTGATGCGCCAGCGACGGCGCAACCTGTCAGCCGTTCAGCGGCGTGAAGCCAGCCGGCGCCTGCTCCGTTCCCTGCGCCGTTCACAACATTTCCAGTTTGCCCGCCGGGTCGCCGTCTACCTGACCAACGATGCAGAAATCGATACCTCGGTTTTTATCCGCGATCTGCAGCAGCGTGGCAAACAACTGTTCCTGCCGGTGCTGCACCCGCTGCGCAAAGGGCATCTGAGCTTCGTTCCCTACCACAGCAAGACCGTTATGCGGCGCAACCGCTTCGGCATTCCTGAACCTGATTTCCGCCGCCATCGCACCGTGCCGGCGCGCTTTATCGGTCTGGTATGTATGCCATTGGTGGCGTTTGATGATGCCGGTAACCGGCTCGGTATGGGGGGTGGTTTTTATGACCGCACGCTGGCTTTTATGCACCGGCCGGGTAACCGTCCGGCACTGATCGGCTGTGCTTATGAATGTCAGCACACTGAACAGCTGCCGGCCGAGCCCTGGGATATTCCGCTGACCGCCATTGCCACCGAGCAACGGCTGCACCGTTTCCGCTGACCTCAGCGGATACTGTTTTCCAGCGTCGTCAGCTCCGCCGGGCGGCGTTGCTCACTGGTTGTGGCACTGGTCACTGCAGCCCCCAGCAGGGCGATGACTGTAACTAAAATCAGGATATCTGGCTTTTTCATTATTGTTTTTGCTCCATACAACTTCCCCGGAGTTGTGATCTCAGGTTGATTCCCGTTAGTCTGATGGCCCCGCTCCTCAGGAGCAAAACCCAGACCATTTATAAACTTTCACTATGAATTACTGGTTACTGAAATCCGAACCGGACAGTTTCAGCTTCAGCGATCTGGTTAACGCACCGGATAAGCGCACAATATGGGACGGGGTGCGTAATTATCAGGCGCGTAATATCCTGCGTGATGATATTGCTCAGGGCGATCTTGCCTTTTTCTACCATTCAGCCTGTAAAGAACCGGCGATTGCCGGCATCTGCCGGGTTACCCGTACCGGGCTGGCTGATCCGACGGCATTCGACAACAGCTCGCCCTATTTTGATCCCCGTTCAGAGCAAAAAAATCCGCGCTGGATCACCATCGAAGTTGAAGCCGTGGCAGCACTGAAACCGGTCATCACCCTGAAATCCATGCGCCAGGACAACGCCCTGCAGGAGATGACCCTGCTCAGCCGTGCCCGTCTGTCGGTGCAACCAGTGAGTGCGGCAGAATGGCAGCATATCCTCAACCTGACCGTACAGACTCCGGTGTGACTACTACCCCGGTTGTGGTCACCTTTGTGCCCGGCCAGCAATACCGCTTGTGTGGCTGCCGTCATTGCCACAGCCGGCCCTGGGCGGCAGCAGACTGTACTCAGCCCGTCACGGTCAGCTGCACGCGGAAATCACTGGTATGGCTATGCCGCTGTGGCCGCAGCACAACCTTTCCCTACTGCGATGGCAGCCATAACCCGCGGCAGCACATGAGCATACGTCAGGCCGCCAGGGAACTGCTGGCAGGCCTGTGGCGTCGTATCAGAAAGAAACGGCCCTGACCGGAGCGTAGATTTTCTGCACCTGATGAAACAGATCGCCGGTATCCAGTAATGAGATGCCGGACTGGATCTGCCCATGACGGATCTTCCAGAACGTGGCCGCCTGCAGGACAATCATCTTATCCACCGGCTCAAACCCCAGCAGTGGCTGCACCAGGGTGCCGCTGAAGGTGGACTGGGTGACGACCTGGTTGCCTTCACAAACAATCTCTTCCACGGCAATGGTGAAATCTTCCATCGCCGTGCGGATCTGCTGAATCAGAGTTTCCATGGCTTCAATCCCCATCGGCCGGTTAACCATACTGGCATAGTAGGTGAAATCCCGCGCCAACAGGCCTTTGGCCAGGTGAAAACGCCCCTGATTCCAGGTCAGCTCGATAAAGTTATGGATCAGCCGCTTATGACTGATGCTGGTGTCATCCATTCCGCTCCCCGCTCTGCTTCTCAGCAGAATGTATCTTTATGTTACAGAGCGCGCAGTGTAATCATAGGAGAGGCGTTCATTTAGGACAAAAAAGGACAGGCTGACCGGAAACGCCAACCTGATCACAAATGGCGTATCAGGACAGCCAGGTGGCAATCTGCTGGTACATACGCTGCCGCTGATCCGGTGCTTCATTCACCAGATGATGATGCCCACCGGGCAGCACCAGCAGCCGCTGCTGCGGGAATTTCGCGCGCAGAATCTCAAGGTTATGAGTCCAGTCAACGGTGCCGTCATGGTCACCCTGCACAATATTCACCGGCACGGCTGACGCCGGCTGCGCTTCGATATAAGGGATCCACTTCTTCAGTGCACTCACCCAGCGCACATTCAGATGCCGCGGCTGCAGCGGGTCGGCCTGCAGAAACTGCAGGAACTGCAGATCACCGGAATTGGCTTTGAATTTGCGTTTGATCCGGCGCACAAACAGACTGGCAAAAGTGTGCATAATCTTACCCCGCGCCCAGCCCAGAGGCCGCACCAGAGGCGCCATGAGCGTCACCCCGGCAAAGGGAGACTGCAGCGGGGTGAGCTGTCGCTTAAGCAGATAATTGATCAGAATCGCTCCGCCGGTGCTCTGACCGAACGCATACAGCGGCCCGGGCAGACTCTGCTGGACGCGCTGCAGCACATGACTGAACACTTCGTCGTATTCCTGAAAACTGCCGATCGACGCCTGTTCACCGCTGGACAGACCATGCCCGGGCAGATCAAACGCCACCACATTCCAGTCCTGCTGCAGGCAGAAGCGGATCAGTGAACTGTACAGTCCGGTGTGATCATAATACCCGTGCACCAGTACCGCCGTGCCACGGGCATCTTCTTTCTGCCAGGCCTGCACCACTACCTGATAACCGGCGCTGTCCATCAGGCCAGCGAAGTGACCACTGCAACCTTCTTCCGCCAGCCCCAGAGCATAAAAGTCACAATATTGCTGCCACTGTGCGCCGGCAGCCGGATATCTGAAGCTCCAGTCCATGGCAGAAAGTTCAGCCACAACACCATGCTTACTCCAGTTCATCCGGCCCCCTGTTATCGATAGAAAACTCAGGGGATAGTAACAGAATTTATGCTGTAATCAGGCTGACTTTTCACGAACAGCGGGACAGGCCATCGTCTGCTACCCAACCGCCGGCATGCTTAACAAACGGCCTTTCTTCGCTGAAATAATTCGCAGGTTACACCGAGTCGTAGTGGCCGGATTCTGCCGGGCCTGAATCACTGTGCTCAAGCGGAGCACATGACGCCCCCTGAAAACAAAAAAAGGTCGCCGAAGCGACCTTTCTTATCTGAATAATCCGCAGATTACACCGAGTCGTAGTGGCCGGATTCTGCCGGGCCTGAATCACTGTGCTCAAGCGGAGCACATGACGCCCCCTGAAAACAAAAAAAGGTCGCCGAAGCGACCTTTCTTATCTGAATAATCCGCAGATTAAACAGAGTAGTACATGTCGAACTCAATCGGGTGAGTGGTGTGCTCAACGCGGAAAACTTCTTCCATTTTCAGGTCGATGTAAGCTTCGATCATGTCGTCGGTGAATACACCGCCTTCAGTCAGGAACTCTTTATCGGCGGCCAGACAGCTCAGCGCTTCACGCAGGGAGCCACTTACCTGAGGAATCTGAGCAGCTTCTTCAGCCGGCAGATCGTACAGATCTTTGTCCGCTGCATCGCCAGGGTGCAGTTTGTTCTTAACGCCGTCGATACCAGCCATCAGCATTGCTGCGAATGCCAGGTATGGGTTAGCAGTAGGATCCGGGAAACGTGCTTCAATACGTTTGCCTTTCGGAGATGCAACGTAAGGAATACGGATAGACGCTGAACGGTTACGGGCAGAGTATGCCAGCATAACCGGTGCTTCAAAGCCCGGGATCAGACGCTTGTAAGAGTTGGTGGACGGGTTGGTGAACGCGTTCAGTGCTTTAGCGTGCTTGATGATACCGCCGATGTAGTACAGAGCAGTTTCAGACAGGCCTGCATAGCCGTCACCAGCAAATTGGTTAACACCGTCTTTCCAGAAAGACTGGTGAACGTGCATACCGGAACCGTTATCGCCAACAACCGGCTTAGGCATAAAGGTAGCCGTTTTGCCGTAGGCAGCAGCCACGTTGTGAACAACGTATTTCAGCATCTGCACTTCATCAGCTTTCTTAACCAGCGTGTTGAATTTAACACCGATTTCGTTCTGACCGGCGTTTGCCACTTCGTGGTGGTGTACTTCAACGTCCAGGCCGATCGCCATCATGGTGTTACACATAGCCGCACGGATGTCGTGCATGCTGTCTACCGGTGGAACCGGGAAGTAACCGCCTTTAACGCGCGGACGGTGACCCAGGTTACCACCTTCCATTAATGCTTCAGTCGCCCATGCGCCTTCATCAGAGTTGATCTTGTAGAAGCTGCCGGTCATGTCGGCGCCCCAACGGATGTCATCAAAGATGAAGAATTCAGGCTCAGGACCAAAGAATGCAGTATCACCCAGACCGGTAGACTTCAGGTATTCTTCAGCGCGCTTGGCAACAGAACGTGGGTCACGCTCGTAACCCTGCATGGTGGAAGGCTCGATGATGTCACAACGCAGAACCAGAGTTGCATCTTCGGTGAACGGGTCCATAAACGCAGTCTCGTCGTCCGGCATCAGAATCATGTCGGATTCGTTGATACCTTTCCAGCCAGCGATAGAAGAACCGTCGAACATCTGGCCGCCTTCGAAGAAGTCTTCATCTACGTAGGAAGCAGGGATAGTAACGTGCTGTTCTTTACCCTTGGTGTCTGTGAAGCGCAGATCAACCCACTTCACATCATTTTCTTTGATCAAATTCAGAGTGTTCTCTGACATCTTGTTGTCTCCAGATGCTGGTTCAAATTGATTCAGGGGCTCGCCCTGGTTATGCCATGCTCAGTCTTGGAGCAATTAGTATGCCACCAAAATGTCCGCCACAAGCCGCACAAAATCAGGGCTAACACAGCAATAAGGGGGATCAACTGCACCAATATAAAACAAAATATGACTTACATGACCCATTATGGTGCATATAAATCTATTGCCTGTACCGGCCGGTACAAGTACGCCCATTATAGGTTCACCTGATCACTGCCGTACATGGTCGCAGGCACAAAAAAAGCGCTCTGCCGCAACATTTCAGCGCTTTTCCTCTACCCTCTTATTTTTTCCCTGCCCGCTGTCGCTGTTCTGTCAAACATCTTTGCCATTCTCATCACTGACAGCACTAATTTTCGCCCCGGCGTATATCCCTGCGGTCAGACAATGTACAATCCCGTACCATTTTTTTCAGTGGCGGTTTTTCAGGGCCTGTTGACAGGGATTTAACAGCGCAACCTGAGCTGCAGTCCACGCATCAGAGAGCGTACATGCAAGTGTGCGTACTGTGACGCACACACAGGTTGAACTATTAAGATATGTCTAACGAAATCAATAATTTAAGAAATATTGCCATCATCGCGCACGTTGACCACGGTAAAACCACCCTGGTCGACAAACTGCTCGAACAGTCCGGCACCCTCGAACGTAATCAGGGTGGCGAGCGCGTAATGGATTCCAACGATCAGGAAAAAGAACGCGGCATTACCATTCTGGCGAAAAATACCGCCATCCGCTGGAACGACTACCGCATCAACATCGTTGACACCCCCGGACACGCCGACTTCGGTGGTGAAGTAGAGCGGGTTATGTCGATGGTGGATTCCGTCTGCCTGCTGGTTGATGCCGTTGACGGCCCGATGCCGCAAACCCGTTTCGTGACCCAGAAAGCTTTCGAACGTGGTCTGAAGCCGATTGTTGTTATCAACAAGATTGACCGTCCGGGCGCACGTCCTGACTGGGTAATGGATGAAATCTTTGACCTGTTCGACCGCCTCGGTGCCACCGAAGAGCAGCTCGACTTCCCGGTGATCTACGCCTCAGCCCTGAATGGTATTGCCGGTAATGATCCGGATGCCATGGCAGATGATATGTCACCGCTGTTCCAGATGATCGTTGATCATGTACAGCCACCGGAAGTTGAAGTTGATGGTCCGTTCCAGATGCAGGTTTCCGCACTGGACTACGACAGCTTCGTCGGTGTTATCGGTGTTGGCCGTATTACCCGTGGCCGCCTGAAGCCAGGTACCGATATCCAGCTGATTGACCTGAATGAAAAAGTCCGCAAAGGCCGCATCCAGCAGGTGAAAGGCTTCCACGGCCTGAACCGTGTGGACGTAGCAGAAGCCACCGCTGGTGACATTGTCTGTATTTCCGGCATCGACGGCCTGAACATCTCTGACACTCTGTGTGCTGTGGGTAATGTTGAAGCCCTGCCGCCACTGAGCGTTGATGAACCAACCGTCTCCATGACCTTCCAGGTGAACGATTCCCCGTTTGCCGGTAAAGAAGGTAAGTTCGTAACCTCACGTAATATCAAAGACCGCCTGGATCAGGAGCTGATCCATAACGTGGCACTGCGTGTGGAGCCGGGCGACACACCTGAAAAATTCAAGGTATCCGGCCGCGGTGAACTGCACCTCTCAGTACTGATTGAAACCATGCGCCGTGAAGGCTTTGAAATGGCCATCGGTAAACCGGAAGTTGTGCAGAAAGAAGTCGACGGCGAACTGCAGGAGCCTTACGAGCAGGTTGTTATCGATGTTGAAGAAGAACACCAGGGCTCCATCATGGAAGAGATGGGCAACCGCCGTGCCGAAATGACCAACATGGTTCCTGATGGCAAAGGCCGTGTGCGTCTGGAGTTTATTGCCCCGGCCCGTGGCCTGATCGGCTTCCGTGGTCTGTTCCTGACACTGACCTCTGGCTCCGGCATTCTGACCAACGTGTTTGATCACTACGGTCCGGTACAGACCAGCCTCGGTGCCACCCGTCATAACGGCGTGCTGGTTTCCATGGTCGCCGGCAAAGCGCTGGGTTATGCCCTGTACACCCTGCAGGACCGTGGTCGTCTGTTTATCGGTCCCCAGACAGAGGTGTATGAAGGCATGATCGTCGGCCTGCACAGCCGTGACAACGACCTGGTGGTTAACCCGACCAAAGCCAAGCAGCTGACCAACGTGCGTGCTTCCGGTACTGACGAAGCCATCGTGCTGACGCCACCGGTAAAACACACACTGGAACAGGCGCTGGAATTTATCGAAGACGACGAACTGGTGGAAGTAACACCGGTCAGCATCCGTCTGCGTAAGAAATTCCTGACAGAAAATGAGCGCAAACGCGCCAGAAAAGGCTGATTTTTGCCTGATCAGAAAAGCCGGCCTTGTGCCGGCTTTTTTTTTGCCTTATTACTGATACATCTGCCTGACGGGAAGTCTTTATGCGCCGCCTGCTGCCACTGTTTCTGCTGCTGTTCATCCTGCCGCTCCGGGCAGAAATTCTGGTAGTCGGCTGTAATGGTTATATACCGCCTTACGTTATCCAGCAGAATGACCGCGGCATTATTCTCGATATCCTGCGTGCTGCCCTGAGCAGTCAGGGCTATCAGCTGAAAATCAGTTATGGCAACAATACTGACAACGTCCACGCCTTTAATGAAGGCATGCTGGATGTCGCCTGCATCAGTAATGTGAACGCCTCACCGGAGGCTTATTTTTCTTCGCAGCCACTGCTTGAAATGCAGAATCTGGCGGTGATTCTGGATACCCCGGAAGTCACGATCAATTCCGTTGCCGACCTCAGCCGCTACCGGGTCAGCGCCTTCAATAATGCCACCCACCTGCTGACTGCTCCTTATGCTGCCGCCGTCAGCCGCAGCCCCCAATACACCGAATATTCGGATCAGAGCCGCCAGGTGGCTTCCCTGTTCAGCCATCAGTCGGATGTACTGATTCTCGACCAGACCATCTTCCGCTATTACCTCAGCCAGCTGCGCCGTTTATCCCCCAACGATACCCGGCTGCACAGTCAGTACCGCTTCCGGCGGCTGTTCGATTCCTATTACTACTACATTGCCTTTCATTCTGAAGCGGTGCGTAACGCCTTTGATGAAGGTCTGCGCATCATCCGTGAAAACGGTGACTACCAGCACATTATGGAAAGCTACCAGAAACTGCTGGCTGATTACCTGCTGCACTGACACGTTTCTGACGGCATAAAAAAACCCGGCACAACGGCCGGGTTTTTTTATGCACTCAGGGAGTCAGAGATCAGCCAGAGTCTTGAGCGGGTAGTTCGCCGGATAAGGCAGGTGCGCGACACCGGTATCCACGGCAGCCTGAGCTACAGCAGAGGACACAGCCCCCAGCAGACGGGTATCAACCGCTTTCGGAATGATGTACTCACGGCCGAATTCCAGTGATTCCAGACCATAAGCATCCAGAACTTCCTGAGTTACCGGCTCTTTCGCCAGACCGGCCAGCGCTTTTGCCGCCGCCAGTTTCATTTCTTCGTTGATGCGTTTGGCGCGGACGTCCAGGGCACCACGGAAAATGAACGGGAAACCCAGTACGTTGTTCACCTGGTTCGGGTAATCCGAACGACCGGTCGCCATGATGGCATCCGGACGGGCTTCAGCAACGATTTCCGGCATGATTTCCGGTACCGGGTTGGCACAGGCAAAGATGATCGGGTTTTCCGCCATCAGTTTGATCTGTTCACCGGTTACCATATTCGGACCAGACAGGCCCAAGAAGATGTCGGCATCGGTCAGGGCATCGTCCACAGTACGTTTGTCGGTTTCAACGGCGAACGCCTGCTTGTACTGGTTCAGATCGTCACGGCCGGAGTGAATCACACCTTTACGGTCACACATAAAGACGTTTTCCGGTTTCAGACCAGCCAGAATCAGCAATTTGGTACAGGAGATGGCGGCAGCACCAGCACCCAGCACACACAGTTTGGCGTCTTCAATTTTCTTACCAACGATTTCCAGCGCGTTCAGGGCACCGGCAACGGTTACGATCGCAGTACCGTGCTGGTCATCATGGAATACCGGAATATCGCACTGTTCAATCAGCGTGCGTTCAATTTCAAAACATTCAGGTGCTTTGATGTCTTCCAGGTTGATGCCACCAAAGGTGTTGGCAATACGGCGCACGGTATCAATAAACGCCTGCGGGCTTTCGGATTCCACTTCAAGATCGATGGAGTCCACACCGGCAAAGCGTTTGAACAGCAGGGATTTGCCTTCCATGACCGGCTTGGAAGCCAGAGGACCCAGGTTACCCAGACCCAGAATGGCAGTACCGTCAGAGATTACGGCGACCAGGTTGCCCTTAGCCGTGTATTTATAGGCATTTTCAGGGTCAGCAGCGATTTCCTTCACCGGCTCTGCCACACCCGGGCTGTACGCCAGTGACAGGTCACGGGAGGTTTGGGCCGGAGTGGTCAGTTCGATGCTGATCTTGCCTGGCTTAGGGAACTGATGGTAGTCCAGAGCTGCTTGTTTTAAATCTTCTGACATAGTGCTCATCCAGTTTCGTCGCGTTGTATAAATGCCCGGCTGTGCAATCAATGTCGTCCAGATCACAGGGCATAAGAGCGGTACTTTCTACCAAAAACCTATTGCCTTTTCCAGCTAATCCACTACAGGAGTGAACAGAAAGTGCCCCAGATCAGTGCCTGGGGCGGGTGGGGAGGCGCATTGTTACCGTCAGACCGGGTGATGCATTCTCCGCGCTGATGATTCCACCATGCAGCTCAACAATCCGCTTGACCAGCGCCAGGCCGATGCCGTAACCACCAGCGGCATGATCCCGGGCCGGGTCTGCCTGAGTGAAAGGATCGAAGATACGCTCCAGCTCTTCTGCCGGCACACCCGGCCCTTCATCGCTCACGGTAATCGCGACTTTTTCACCTTTGATGCGAACCCTGACGGTGAGCCTGCCGCCCTCCGGCGAAAAACGGATGGCGTTACGCAGCAGATTATCGAAGGCCCGCTCGATCAGAATCCAGTCCCAGTCGCAGCGGAATGCATCCGCCGTCAGATCGGTCTGCAGCGTCAATTGCCGCTGCGCCATTTCCAGCTCGGCATCCTGCAGCCACAGGCGGATCTGCGCCGCCAGCGGACGGGATTCCGTCTGCAGCGCCTGCGAATCCTGCTGTTGCAGGCGGGCCAGATCGAGAATCTGACTGACCAGCGCATCCACCTGCCCGACCGCCCGCTCAATGCGGTTATGTTCCGCCGCCAGCAATTCGCCAGTATCTTTCTTACGCGCAATGCCAAGCGCAATCTGCAGCCGGGTCAGCGGTGAACGCAGTTCGTGGGAAACATCCCGCAGCAGCTGCTGATGACTGTGCAGCAGACGCTGCAGAGCTCCGGCCATCTCCACTACCTCAGCGGCCAGTGAGCCGATTTCATCATGGCGGTACAGATCACGGCGCAGACCGGAAACATCAAAGTTGCCGTCACCCAGCTGTCGTACCGTCGTCTGCAGCCGGCGGATCGGCCCGGTCAGGCTCCAGGCGAGGATAAAACACAGCAGGGTCACCACCACCACCACCGCCGCCGGCACCAGCCAGCGGTTTTCATTATCCAGCACACTCTGCCAGCCGGTCCGGGTAACGGCGATATAGAGATAATTCTGCCGCTGCAGCGGGCCGATCATCAGCCAGCCATCATTCTGCCCCCACAGCACCGCATCTTCCGCCGCGGCCTGCTCGACAAACTCTTCCAGATCGTGAGGCAGCTGACTGAGCATATCCACCGGCACCGCCACCAGATTCCAGCCCGGGCGGAACTTGCGCCACAGCTTGCGGCCTTCGGCAATGATGGGCCGCTCACGATCCATCATCTGCACCAGATGCATCAGTTCACGCTGGGAGGCCTGACGGTAGTAATCCTCCTCAATCCAGTCATTGGTCAGCACCGCCGCCCACATGGCGACAAAGATGACGCCCCAGAACCAGAGAAAGATTTTAAAGAAAAGGGAGCGGTACCAGCGCATCAGGGCACCAGCATATACCCGCGCGAGCGGACGGTTTTGATCCAGTCCGAGTTGTCTTCCCGGTGGCCAAGTTTCTTACGCAGGTTACTGACGTGCATGTCGATGGAGCGGTCGTAGGCCATCAGCGGGCGACCCAGAGCTGCCAGCGACAGTGTGTCTTTATCCACCAGTTCGCCAATGTTCTCCATCAGGCACTGCAGCACGCCGAATTCCGCTCCGGTGAGCGGAACTTCCTCACCGCTCAGCGTCACCACCCGCTTGGTCATGTTCAGCTGCAGCTCACCGACATTCATCATGCCCGGGGTTTTCACCGGACTGTCGGAGGCCAGGTCGATGCGACGGAACAGGGCTTTGATACGCGCCACCAGCTCGTGATGGTGGTAAGGCTTGGGAATATAGTCATCGGCACCGTGCTCCAGCCCCAGCACGCGGTCCACGCTTTCCCCGCGGGCGGTCAGCATAATGACCGGCACAGCCGAGTCTTTGCGCAGCGTTTTCAGCACTTCGAAGCCGTTCATTTTCGGCAGCATCACGTCGAGCAGGATCAGATCATAGTCACCGGACAGGGCTTTCTGCAGGCCACTTTCACCATCCTGCACCGCGGTCAGATCGAAACCCTCCATCGACAGGTACTCATGCAGCAGCTCGCCGAGCTCGTAGTCATCGTCAACCAGCAGAATGGATTTCATAGTCACCTCCGAGTCTTTCAGTGTACTGCCCCGCTGTGCCGCCGGGCAGGACTTTTACCCTTCTTTGCCCTGCCCGTCAGTGATCCAGCAGGGTGGCAATCCAGCGTGACTGAGGGTTGGTTTCCAGCGCGATTTTCACCACCATGGTCAGTGGAATCGACAGCAGCATGCCCACCGGACCGAGAATCCAGCCCCAGAAGACCAACGACAGGAAGACCACCAGCGTCGACAACCCCAGCGAGCGCCCCATCAGCCGCGGTTCAACCACGTTACCAAACAGCATATTGACAATAACGTACACCGCCGCCGTCGCCGCTGCAGCCCCCGGGCCAAGCTGAATCAGGGCAATCAGCACCGCCGGTACCGCCGCAATAATGGAACCGATATTGGGAATGTAATTCAACAGGAAGGCCACCAGCCCCCACAGCGCCCAGTAATCCACCCCCAGCAGGGCCAGCAGCAGGGCCACGGTACCGCCGGTGCCGAAACTGACGACGGTCTTGATCAGCAGATAACGCTGCACCGACTGGGTAAAGCGTTCGAAATGCTGGAAGGCCAGGGTTTCTTCACCGAAGGCCTTTTTCACCTTGCGCGGAAAACCGGACGCTTCCAGCAGAATAAAAATGACGGTAAACAGAATCAGAAAGGTATTGGTCAGTACACCACCAAGACCATTGAACACTGAAGCCACGGTTTTCATCACTACCCCGGGATTCACATATTCGCGGATCACATTATCCGCCACCTCAACGCCCAGGCTGCGTAACCACTGCACCCCCTGTGATGTCAGCGCCTGCAGCTTCTGCTCATACACAGGTACATCCTTATAGAAGGCGTTGATGGTGCCACCGATAAAGGAAGCCAGCAGGCTGCCGAGCAGCAGGAAAGCCACCACCAACAGCAGCACCGCGAGTACATCCGGCACCCGGTGGCGGGTCAGCCAGTGCATCACCGGCGCACTGACGATGGCAATAAAGATGGCGAGCAGAAACGGCACCAGCATCGCCGCAGCACTTTTGATGCCGGCAATCACCACCACCGCGGCCGCGGCGGTCAGCAGCAGATTACCGGCGAGACGATGATCCGTTCCCATAAATCGCACCCTGTTCAGAATTCATGCGCAGCATACAGGATTCTGCTGCCGCTGAGACCGCACTTGGCAAACCGGATCAGGTTTTATAATATCCGCGCCCTGATCGCGGAAGTGGTGAAATTGGTAGACACGCTGGATTTAGGTTCCAGTGCCGCAAGGTGTGAGAGTTCGAGTCTCTCCTTCCGCACCAGTATTCAACAGCAGCTCACCCACAGGGAGCAGACCATGCCCGGCCTTCTTATCCTGCTGGTTTTCCTCCTCCTCGGCGGAGTCCTGCAGCAGCTGTTTTCGCTCCCGGTGCCAGCCTCCATTATCGGTATGCTGCTGTTACTGCTGGCCCTGATTGTGCGCGGCCAGACCCCGGAGGCACTGCAGAAAATCACTCAGACCCTGTCACCGCTGCTACCACTGTTCCTGATTCCGGTCAGTGTCGGTATTGTCACCCAGAAGCATCTGCTTGAAGCCCACGCGACTGAACTGCTGGTGATTCTGGCCGTCAGTATTATTCCCGGCGCGCTGGTCAGCGCCTGGATCATGAGCCGGGGGAAATCCGGATGATCAACACCCTGGTGCATACGCCCTTATTCTGGGCAGCGCTCACTATCGCTGCTTTTATCCTCGGTCAGCAGCTGTACCGCCGCACCGGCAACAACGCCTTTCTGCCACCGATTCTGACCGGCATCATTCTGGTGGTGGTGACACTGGAACTGAGCGGCGTGTCGTACGCCACCTATATGGAAGGCGGTACTTTCCTGCATACCATGCTCGGTCCGGTGGTGGTCATGCTGGCAGTGCCCCTGTATCAGTATCTGCACACCATGCGTAAACAATGGCTGCGCATTGCCCTCGCCATCACCCTGGGCAGTGGCACCACCGTCGCCTGCGCTGTGGCCATGGCGTATTTCTGGATCGGTAATGACGCCATTACCGCCACCATGTACGCCAAATCCATCACCACTCCGGTGGCCGTTGCCATTACCGAACAGGTCGGTGGCATCAGTGCCCTGGCCTCTGCTTTTGTCATCATTACCGGCATTCTTGGCGCCCTGATGATTCCGCCGCTGCTGCGTCTGACGCGCATGGATGACCCGCAGACCACCGGCCTGACGCTGGGTATCTGCGCCCATGCCATCGGCACCAGCCGGGCGCTGGAACTGGGGCCGCAGCAGTCCGCCTATGCCGCCATGGCGATGACACTGACCGCCACGCTGCACGCACTGGTTCTGCCCTGGGCGGTATAGGCAGAAGCGCGTTCAGCAACTATGGTTACAGGGACTTCCTCATCAGGATGAATTATGGGGCGCTATCAAAAATACCTCTGGCTGACGGTGCTCAGCATCACGGTGATCATCAGCATCGCCAGCTGTCTGATGCTGTATCTGTCCGTACTCAAAGATGAGGAACAACGGCTGCAGCAGTGGGCGGATAATTTTGCCCAACAGTGGCTGAACCAGGCCTCCGGGGATATTTCGGCAGCCGAATTCGGCTACCTGAAAACCCTCGGCTTCAGTATTCAGATCGCCGCCGCCAGTGATAATGGCAACGTCCACTACCGGTTTACCGCCCCCACCATCCGCGCGCAGGAACTGACTGCGGCCCTGCAGGGCAAACAGGGCAGCATCCGCTATCAGGCAGATGACGGCCATGACTATCTGGCCGTTTACCGCCCGCTGGCCGGGCGCTCGGCGCTGGCGGTCAGCATCCCGCTGAATGAGATCCAGAGTCAGTACCTGTCATCCTTCATGCAGGTCATGCTGATCAACCTGGCGCTGGTCATTGTCTGCATGGCCGGTCTTTATCATCTGCTGCGGCCGCTGGAGGGCTACGCCAGCCGCCGGCGGCTGGAAAATGCCCTGAAATGGGAGCATATGACCGGCGTTGCCCTGCTGCTCAGCCCACGTCAGGTACTGCTGGAAGCCAGCCCCGGCTTCAGCGAACGCTTTGATCTGAGTGACGGCGAACGACTGCAGAAGCTGATGCCGGCCAGTGAGCAGAGCCGCACCACTGAATCCCTGCAACAGGCGCTCGACTGCGACGATACTATTGATTTCGAATGCACCCTGAACAGCCGCCGGGACGACAGCAGTCACTGGTCGCTCAGTGTGCGTCGCTGGCAATACCAGGGGCAGACTTACCTGCTGGTAACCGGTAACGACATCAGTAAACGGCACGGCATGGAGATCGAGCTGCGCGCCGAACAGCAGCGCGTCAGCGCCTATTTCAATGCCATGCAGACACTGCTGATTATCTGCGACAGCGACGGCCGCATTCTGCGCCTCAACCAGCCGGTGCAGACGCTGCTGAATATGGACGAACAGCAGCTGGCAGAGCAGCCACTGAGCTACCTGATCCCGCGTTCGGGGGCCATTGCCTTCCACGCCGACCTGCGCCGCCTGCTCGGCAGTCATGAAGACAATATTGCCACCCAGTTTCCACTGGTATCGGCCAGCGGCCGCGAATCCATTATCAGCTGGCGCATGACCCGCCTGAACGACGGTCATCACGGTGGTGGCGAAATCCTGCTGGCCGGACTCGACATCACCGACTCCGTCGCCAACCAGCAGGCGCTGGAAACAGCCAACCGCAGAATCCGCGAAACCCTGGCACAGGCCGAACAGGCGAACCGCTCCAAATCCGTGTTCCTCGCCAACATGAGTCACGAAATCCGCACACCGATGAACGGTATTCTCGGCGCCGCTGAACTGCTGCTGGATTCATCGCTGACAGAAGATCAGCGCCATTATCTGGGCATTATCCACAGCTCATCACATGTGCTGCTGGATATCATCAACGATATCCTCGACCTGTCGAAAATTGAATCCGGCAAACTGGAAGTGGAAAGCATCAGCTTTGATCTCAACGAACTGCTGACCCGTATCTACCAGCTGTTCAATGAGCCGGCCAGACGCAAGGGGCTGTCACTGGTTTATTACTACGACGGTCAACTGCCGGTGTGGTGGCTGGGCGATCCCAAACGTATCCGCCAGATCATCACCAACCTGCTCAGCAATGCGCTGAAATTCACCACCAAAGGGCGTATCGAAATCCGCATCAGCGGCGAACAGTGCGGTGATCATCAGTACAACCTGCTCCTTGCCGTCAGCGACAACGGCATCGGCATCGCGGAAGAGAAACAGCAGCAGATTTTTGATGCCTTCCGTCAGGCTGACAGCAGCACTTCACGCCAGTACGGCGGTACCGGCCTCGGCCTGACTATCAGCCGTCATCTGGCGCGGGCCATGAATGGCGATATCCACCTGCAGTCTGAAATCGGCAACGGCAGTACCTTTACCCTCTGCCTGCCACTGCACGAAGGCACACCAGCGGCGGAAGAAGCTCAACCCGCCACCAGCGACCAGCTGCCGGCGCTGGCCGGCCGTATCCTGCTGGCGGAAGATAATGTGGTGAATCAGAAAATTGCGGAACGTATGCTGGAGCGTCTGGGGCTGGCCGTGACCACAGTCACTAACGGTGAAGAAGCCATTACCGAAGTACTGGCTCATGACTACGATCTGATTCTGATGGACGTCAATATGCCGGTGCTGGACGGCCTGACCGCCACCGGCCGTATCCGCGACCTGAGCAGTGACAAAAGCCGTATCCCGGTCATAGCCCTGACTGCCAATGCCATGCCCGAAGACCGCCAGCGCTGCCTGGCTGCAGGCATGGACGATTTCATCAGCAAACCCATGCGCATGGCTGAACTGACCAACGCCATCGCCCGCGCCCTGCAGCAGAATCAGGAACTGAGCAACTCGCCCTGAAAACGTCCGGCCAGATATTCCTGCGCCAGCGTGATGGCAGCCAGCGCCCGACCCTCACTGAAATCGTCACATTGATACAGCTCTGCCAGGTTATCCAGCTTCCACGGCACCAGTTCCAGCGGTTCCGGCTCATCCCCTTCCAGCTGTGACGGATAAAGATCCTGCGCCACCACCACACTGATACCACCAGCCATATAACTGGGTGACAGGCTGAGCTTTTTCAGGAAAGTGAACTCACGTGCGCCATAACCGATCTCTTCCTGCAGCTCGCGGTTACAGGCTTCACGCAGGCTTTCACCCATATCAATGGCACCTTTTGGCAGTGTCAGGGTGTAATCCTCAATACCGCCCCCATATTCCCTGATCAGAGCGATGGTATCGTCATCCAGCAGAGCGACCAGCATGACCGCGCCGGAACCACCGGGCACCAGGCGTTCATAAGTCCGTTCCACACCGTTACTGAAACGCAGGTCGAACGACTCCACCCGGAACAGACGGCTCTGTGCCACAATATGACGATCCAGAATCTGTGGTTTTTTATGCATAACAGCCCTGTTTAAATATTGCGTATGACATCGGACGAGTATAACCCTATGAGTCTGCCAGACTGGCAACAAATTGATACCGTGCTGCTGGATATGGACGGCACCCTGCTGGACCTGCACTTCGACAACTATTTCTGGCTGCAGCATATTCCGGCACGCTACGCCGAGCATCACGGCATGAGTGAAGAAGAAGCCCTGGCGGAGCTGAACAAAAGTTTCGTCGGTCTGCGCGGCACCCTCAACTGGTACTGTCTCGACTACTGGACCGAACTGACCGGCCTGCCGGTGGCGGAACTGAAGCGCGATGTGCAGCACAAGATCGGCTTCCGGCCGCACGTGCAGGATTTCCTCGCCCGTCTGCGGGCGCTGGGCAAACGCACCGTGATCGTGACCAACGCGCACCGCGACAGCGTTAACCTGAAAATGGAACACACCGGGCTCGATACCATGGTCGACCGCATCATCAGCTCCCACGATTATCAGGAGCCGAAAGAAAGTCAGGCCTTCTGGGATCACCTGCAGCACGATGAAGCCTTCGATCCGGCGCGCACCCTGCTCATCGACGACAGTGAGTCTGTGTTAGAATCCGCCGCCCGCTGGGGCATCCGCAATCTGCTGGCCATTTTTCATCCGGACAGCCGCAGAGAGCCGGTCACCAGCGACCGTTTCCCCGGCATCCATCACTTCAATGAACTGGATTTTTAACCGGCCGGCGCCGGACAGCGAGAAAGCAGATGACTGAAGCCAACGACCGAATCCGTCTTGATAAATGGCTGTGGGCAGCCCGTTTCTTCCGCACCCGCGCACTGGCGAAAACCGCCATTGAAGGCGGCAAAGTGCATTATGAAGGGCAGCGCTGCAAGGTCAGCAAGATCGCCGAAATCGGTGCCACCCTGACCGTCCGTCAGGGCTTCGACGAAAAAGAAGTGGTGATCACAGCCCTGTCCGATCAGCGCCGCGGGGCGCCGGAAGCGCGCCTGCTGTACGAAGAAACCCCGGCCAGCATCAAAAAACGGATGGATGACTCCGAACGCCGGCGGGTGATGAAATCGTCCATGATGGCCCCGGCCCACAAACCCAACAAAAAAGAGCGCCGCGATATGCGCCGCTTTGCACAGAATCAGGATTACTGACATGAGTGAGATCAGCCGCGACGCCCTGCAGCGCTTCAGCTTCGACAATACCGACCTGCGTGGTGAGATTGCCCATCTGGATGACAGCTGGCGCGAAGTGATCCGCCGCCACCAATATCCGCAGATTGTCCGCCGCTCGCTGGGTGAGCTGATGGCCGCCACCGCCCTGCTCAGTTCCAACCTCAAATTTGCCGGCCGGCTGACCCTGCAGGCACGTCTGCCCGGCAATGTTTCCCTGCTGCAGGCGGAAACCAGCGATCAGGGCCAGCTGCGCGCCATTGCCCGCTACGATCACGACAGCAGCGAAGCCGACCTCAGCTTTGCCGATGGCCATCTGGTCATCACCATTGAACCGGAACAGGGACAGAAATATCAGGGCATCACCGCCATCAGCGGCGGCAATATCGCCGCGGCCCTGGAAGAATACTTCACCCAGTCGGAACAGCTGGCGACCCGTTTCTGGCTGGCCTGTGGTAACAACTCTGCCGCCGGCCTGATGGTGCAGAAAATGCCTGCCGCAGCCAACGATGACGAGGACGCCTGGGACCGCATCAGCCATCTGGCGTCCACCGTCAAAGACGAAGAACTGCTGCAGCTGCCGGCCGAAGAACTGCTGCACCGCCTGTTCCATGAAGAACAGACCCGCGTCTATCCGGCCTCCGCACTGTCCTTCTTCTGCACCTGCTCCAAAGACCGGACCGCCACCGCGCTGCATCAGCTCGGCTACGATGAACTGCAGTCCATGCTCCATGAGCTGGGTCAGATCGACATCACCTGCGAGTTCTGCCAGCAACACTATGTCTTTGATGAACAGGATATTAATGAGCTGTTTCCGGAACGGAACCTGCACTGATCCGGGCCGTATCTGAACAATAAATAGATAATAACTATCAATTTAAAAGATAATAATTCTCAACAACTCCGAAAGGGGCTTAGCGTTTGAGCAATTTTCTGGCATAATTCGGCGCCTTCTGACTTTTATGGGTTCGCCCGCGCACCCTCAGGGCGTTACAGCAACATCTGAGTAGGGCTTAAGCCATACACTTTAATGAGGACCCCTCCGGGCACAGATATGACCACTGTTTACTCCGACTTATCGACACCGTTACTGATTGAACAAGCTATTACCCGTGGCGAAGGCCACCTGCAGGACAACGGTGCGCTGGTTGTTGAAACCGGTAAACGCACCGGCCGTTCCCCGATGGACCGTTTCATCGTGGAAGAGCCGAGCAGCAAAGACGCCATCGACTGGGGCAACATCAACCGCCCGTTCGATGCCGACAAATTTGATGCTCTGTGGGACCGCGTTGAAGAGTATCTGTCCCAGCACGACAGCTTTGTATCCCATGTTCATGTCGGTGCTGATCCTCAGCATTACCTGCCGGTTAAAATGGTTACCCAGACTGCCTGGCAGAACCTGTTCGGCCGTAACCTGTTTATCCGCCCGGATAATTACAACCCGTCTTCCAAAGAAGAGTGGCAGATTCTCAACGTTGCCGGTTTCGAATGTGATCCGGAGCGTGACGGTACCAACTCTGATGGCGCAGTGATCATTAACTTCGCTCAGCGCAAAGTACTGCTGGCCGGCATGCGTTACGCCGGTGAAATGAAGAAAGCCATGTTCTCAGTACAGAACTTCCTGCTGCCGGAAAAAGACGTGCTGCCGATGCACTGTTCTGCCAACGTCGGTGAAGATGGTGATACCTGTCTGTTCTTCGGTCTGTCCGGTACCGGTAAAACCACCCTGTCCGCTGACCCTGAGCGTTACCTGATCGGTGACGACGAGCATGGCTGGGGCAAAGGTACCGTCTTCAATATCGAAGGTGGCTGCTATGCCAAGACCATCGACCTGTCTGAGAAAAACGAGCCGATTATCTGGAAAGCGATCCGCTTCGGCGCCATCGTGGAAAACGTGGTGACTCACCCGGTTTCCCGTGTGGCTGACTACGCTGACGTTTCCAAAACTGAAAACACCCGTTGTGCCTACCCGCTGGAGCACGTTGAAAAACGCGTTCTGGAAAACATGGCCGGCGAACCGAAAGCCGTTATCTTCCTGACCTGCGACATGACCGGCGTTCTGCCACCGGTTTCAGTACTGACCAAAGAACAGGCGGCTTACCACTTCCTGTCCGGTTACACCGCGCTGGTGGGTTCTACCGAAATGGGCGGCAGCAAAGGTCTGAAATCTACCTTCTCTACCTGCTTCGGTGCTCCGTTCTTCCCACGTCCGGCTGGCGAATACGCCGAGCTGCTGATCAAGCGTGTGACTGAATTCGACTCTCAGGTTTACCTGGTTAACACCGGCTGGACTGGCGGTGCCAACGGTGCCGGCGGTGAGCGTTTCAGCATCCCGACGACACGCGCTGTGATTTCCGCGATCCAGAACGGCAAGCTGCGTGGCGTGGAAACTGAGACCGTACCGGTATTCAACCTGCTGGTGCCGAAAACACTGGAAGGCGTTGACAGCAAGCTGCTCAACCCACGTAACACCTGGGCTGACCCGGCGAAATACGACGAAGCTGCCAAAGCGCTGGCTGAACAGTTCATCGCTAACTTCACTAAGTACGATGTATCTGAAGCCATTCTGGCAGCAGGTCCGCAGCTGTAATCACACAGTCTGACGGATTAAAAACGGGAGCTTCGGCTCCCGTTTTTTGTTTCTGTGCCGTCAGTGTGACTGGGAAACGCGCGTGCCAAAGCAGAAACTCAACGCACTCTGACGGCTGCAGAAGTCAAAGCCTTTTGCAGATGCTGATTCCGGATGCAGCGCAGCGCCTTAATTACAGCCGCGACGTCACTAAAGCAAAATAAACAGCTTTTACGTGCTCACATCCGTGAGCACGATTTATCACTTCTGGTACCCGGTATCTCAATATCTGTCACAGGCATCATCGTCTGCACAATAATACGGATAACATCCTGCTGGGTATTCACTCCCAGTTTGTTAAAAATGGATTTCAGCTGACTGCGGACAGTTTCCAGGCCAGTACCATTCTGCGCAGCAATATCTGCCAGTTTAAGTCCATTCGCAAGACACAGTGCCACATCGGCCTCAGCCGCCGTGAAAGAAAAAATTTCAGACAGTTTTCCACAGGAAATATTCAGACGTCCCCCCGGATCACTGATATAAACCGTCGCAAACTTTTCTCCCTGAGGAAGCATAAAGGTCTCTGCAGAATCATTATCAGCTGAAATAAACAGCACTAAAGGAAAAGCATGCAGAGGATGCGAAAGAGACACAGTGGTTATCGTTGGCAGGCGTTCTTTCTTCTGACTGTTCAACGCCTCAATAACCTGACCTATTGCTTCATTCAATTGTTTCTGGGTCTCGCGGCTGTGCGCCTGAAGACGTTCATCCGTCAGAAAAATTGCATTGTGTTGCTGAATAAAACCATCTGCTATCGCATTGCTGTATCTTACCCTGCCGTTAACATCCAATAATAAAACCCCCATGGGAATTTTAGACACTAACGACATCATTCCTCTGGCTTCACTGCGGGCGCTGTTCAGTTCACGCTGAATAAGAACCGCACGACACACATGAGGTGAAATAAGCCGCATAATATCGGCTTCTTTTTCAGAGTAGGCAGATGAACTGAAGGAGCGGTGCACTGCCATCCCAATGCGCACTTCTTTGTCCTGATGCAGATCCACAACGGAGATATGTCCGATATCTGACGGCTTCAGAATAAACTGATAGTACGACGGGTGTTGGCTTTTCATCTCAGCAGCAGGAAGCAAGGTTGCTTCGTTCTTGTCAGTTCTTATCAGGGAGAAGGTATTATCATATTTCCCCAGCCCGGCATTATAAGCGACCATCATAATGCGGTTGATACCATGCATACTGATAATCTGCCGGTTACCGGTTTTCTGATCTTCAATAATCAGCACAGCGGATTTTGACTCTGTCATAAGGCAGAGTTTTTCCATCACAGACGCCCAATGATGGGGGCGGTATGACGCCTCATAAATATCACCGATGAAATCCAGCAGACTGTCCTGCATCTGTCCTCCAGATACTGCTTTTACATTTATATTAGCCGGGTTTAATTCAATCAGTGTTAGCAACATTTTTTTAATGTTATTGCTGACGGCTTATGAATAACGCAGAATGCCCTTCCGGATACACTCTTTATATTATTATCAGTTATAGAACCTCTGAATAACCCGGTGCCATCCCCGCAGGACGCGGCTTCCTCATACAACCATTTCCGCCATGTCATCCCCCGAACGGGTGATGCCTGAGTCCATATTACAGGTAATGATTCTTCTGATAAGACTGATAAACGGATTAATCCATCAATCAGCGCTTATCGATAGCGATGAAAACACAATATGGACAGTCTCACCCTCACTGATAACGCAATCACCAACGATGCGTTGCTCATCAGACTGCTCCTGTCATTACTGATCTGTTATTAAGGAAGTCCAGCGATGAAATTAATGCCATTAGCCATGATCACCAGCTGTAGTCTGCTTGCCGCCTGTGGCGGAGGCGGCGGAGGCGGCAGTAGTTCAGAACCTGCTGTCGAAGAAACCAGCGGCGTTTTTCTCGATTCTGCCGTTGCCAATCTGTCCTACACATCACCCAGTTATTCTGGCGTCACAACACAATTTGGCGGTTTTGATTATAAAGATGGTGAAACCACAACATTTTCCTACCTGGGTCTGACGCTCGGTTCCGTCACAGTCACCGGAGACGCCAGTGTGGTTACGCCACTGGAATTGATTGGCACAACAGATACCAGTAATCAGAGCGTCAGAAACCTGCTGGTACTGCTGCAGTCCTTTGACCTTGATCAGGACCCGTCCAATGGCATTGAGCTGAATACCGTCTATGAAACAGATCTGAGCAGTATCAATGTCAGCTCTGACACGTTCAGTTCAGACCTTACTGCACAGCTGACCAATGACGGTGCCTCGCTGGATCTTGTCAATGAAGAAGATGCCGTTGGGCACTTTGAAACAACGCTGGCAGGCCTGGATACATCATCATTGTCGCTGACCGGAACCTGGGATGAGCGCAGTGCCGGTGGTGAAATCGCTTCGCAACTGACTTTCAGCGACGATGGCACACTGACGGCTCTCGGGTTTGACAACTGTCCCGACAACGATGAATTTATTGCTGCAACCGCAGCATCAGCTCAGCGTAACTGCTCATCATCCACAGCCAGCTACCGCTGGGAGCTCTCCGGAAATACCATCATCATCAGTAACAGCGAGGATAGGGTATTGGATCGCTGCACCATCCTTAATTCATCAGCCTATATGTTTGAGGCCAGTTGCCTGACCGACGAATATATCCATTTTGAACGTCAGATCAGTGAACTCGGCCCGGCACTGATTGCAGCGACTTACCGCAGCCTTGAAAGTAGTGGGACAAGCTATTCAGTCCTGACCTTTGGTGCAGATCAGCTCAGTGGCGGTTATGAATACATCAGCGACAGCAGCGACCCGTCAGATACAGGAACCTTCAGCAGCTGGTCTGCGTCAGGCACCAGCCTGACGGTGACCGGTGTCGATGGCGCGTCTGACAACTTCAGCACGACATTCACACTGGAAGATGCTTTTAACGGAGCCCTTGCGGTGGACAGCGGTGACGGAAAATCCATTCTGATTCCAGATTTCAATGCCAGTCTGGTGACAGACTCGCTGGTGCTTTCCCCCAACTTCAAAGTGTTTGACGCTCTGACAGGTAAATGCGAAATGATGATCCTCTCTGCTGGTGAGGCTGGCATCACTTACAACCTGCCGGCAGACGATGAAACCTGTGACCCATACAGCATCAGCAGCTCGTCATCTGACAGCATATACAGCATCAGTACCAGCGCAGAAGGCGCGGTTCTGATCGAAACCACTGGCTATGAAAAACGCTGCCACCCGATCGACAGCCTGCTCTCCGACGATTCCGGCCGCTACTGGTTCATGGCCTGTGCCACCGACGACGGCTCCGTCTCTGACGAGCTGAGCATGGAAATCTGGTACAACGCTTACTGACCTGGCTTAAGCCCGTCAGATGCAGCAGTGCACAACCTGAAGTAAGTCCCCCCGCCGTGTTCACACCCGTGAGCACGGCGCTCTTCTCAGTTATACTCCGGCTTCCATTTTTTGCCGTTCCATCTGTCTGAGAGAGTTATGAGTCACGAGTCCATCGGTATCCGCATCGCTGAAGAACTGGGCATCCGCCCGCAACAGGTATCCGCCGCCGTCGCCCTGCTGGACGAAGGTGCCACCGTACCCTTTATCGCCCGTTACCGGAAAGAAGTCACCGGTGAGCTGGATGACAGTCAGCTGCGTACCCTGGAAGAGCGTCTGCGTTACCTGCGTGAGATGGAAGACCGCCGCGATGCCATCCTGAAAAGCATCGACGAGCAGGGCAAACTGACCGACGAACTGAAAAGCGACATTCTCGCCGCCGACACCAAAACCCGTCTCGAAGATCTCTATCTGCCGTACAAGAAAAAGCGCCGCACCAAAGGTCAGATTGCCATCGAAGCCGGGCTCGAACCACTGGCCGATGCCCTGCTGGGCAACCCGGATCTGAATCCGGAAGCGGAAGCCGCGGCTTATATCAATGCTGAGAAAGAAGTCTCCGATACCAAAGCTGCTCTGGACGGTGCCAAGTACATCCTGATGGAACGCTTCGCCGAAGACGCCAACCTGCTGGCCAGCCTGCGCAGCTTTATGAAGCAGGAAGCCACGCTGTCGGTACGGGTAGTGCCGGGTCAGGAAGGCACGGGAGCGAAATTCGCGGATTATTTTGAACACGACGAGCCGCTGAAAAGCGTCCCCAGCCACCGTGCACTGGCCATTCTGCGCGGCCGCAACGAAGGTGTGCTGAGCTTCTCACTGGTCACCGGTGACCCGGCCGACAAACTGACGCCGAGTCCGTGTGAAGGCATGATTGCCGGTCATTTTGGCATCGAAAACAAAGGCCGTGCCGGCGACCGCTGGCTGGCGGAGGTGGTGAAGTGGACCTGGCGTATCAAGCTGCTGACCCACCTCGAAACCGAGCTGATGGGCGACGTGCGCGAACAGGCAGAAGAGTCGGCCATCAAGGTCTTCGCCGACAACCTGAAAGACCTGCTGTTAGCCGCACCGGCGGGCCGTAAAGCCACCATGGGGCTGGACCCGGGTCTGCGTACCGGGGTGAAGGTTGCCGTGGTGGATAACACCGGCAAGGTCGTCGACTACGCCACCATTTACCCGACGCCGCCACAGAACAAGCTGGCGGAATCCGCCGCGGTTCTGTCGGCGCTGATCGCCAAACACAACGTTGAGCTGATCTCCATCGGTAACGGTACCGGTTCGCGTGAAACCGACAAATTCGTCGGCGATATGATCAAAGCCCAGCCAGCGCTGAAAAACGTGCAGAAAGTTATGGTGAACGAAGCCGGTGCTTCGGTTTACTCCGCCTCTGAACTGGCGGCGAAAGAATTCCCCGATCTCGATGTAACCATCCGTGGCGCGGTGTCCATCGCCCGCCGTCTGCAGGACCCGCTGGCCGAGCTGGTGAAAATCGAACCCAAATCCATCGGGGTCGGTCAGTATCAGCATGACGTTAACCAGACCCAGCTGGCGCGCACGCTGGATGCGGTGGTGGAAGACTGTGTGAACTCAGTGGGCGTCGACCTGAATACCGCCTCCGCACCGTTATTGACCCGCGTTTCCGGCCTGAATACCACACTGGCCAGCAACATTGTCGCCTTCCGTGATGCCAACGGCGCCTTCAACAGCCGTGACGATCTGAAAAAAGTCCCGCGTCTGGGTGACAAAACCTTTGAACAGGCAGCCGGTTTCCTGCGCATTATGAACGGCAGCAACCCGCTGGATGCGTCCGCTGTGCATCCGGAGTCCTATCCGGTGGTGGAAAAAATCGCCCATCAGTTTTCCCGTGATGTGGCCAGCCTGATCGGTGACAGCGCGACCCTGAAGTCGGTTAACGCGGCCAGCTTCAGCGACGATAAAACCGGTGAAATCACCGTCAGAGACATCGTTGCCGAGCTGCAGAAACCGGGCCGCGACCCGCGTCCGGAATTCAAGTTTGCCGAGTTCAAAGAAGGTGTGGAAGAAATCAAAGACCTGAAACCAAACATGGTGCTCGAAGGTGTGATCACCAACGTCGCCGCTTTCGGTGCCTTCGTCGATATCGGCGTGCATCAGGATGGTCTGGTACATATTTCCGCCCTGTCCGATACCTTTGTCAAAGATCCGCGTGACGTGGTCAAAGCCGGCGATATTGTCAAAGTGAAAGTGATGGAAGTCGACGTGGCACGTAAGCGTATCGGCCTGTCCATGCGCATGAGCGATGACGCCAATGAACGTGCAGCCGAACGGACACCGGGTGAAAAACCGAACCGTAATCGCAGCGCCAGTAAAGCACGCACCAGCTTTGGTGATAAAGGTTCACAGCCTCAGGGCGCCATGGCCGGTGCTCTGGCAGCGGCCTTTGCCAAAGCGAAGAAATGAGCCGGCCGGGAAGGCAGAGCACTGCCTTCCCTTTCTTCAGTGACATTCAGAACGAACAATGAATACCACCAGCTGCACCCTTGGGTGGTATCGTTTTTCCTGCATTTCCCCCTATAATCCGTCGATCACTGAATCTGCCCCGAGGCACCCTTGGCCACACAACAAGCGACCAGTTACCAGGACACCCTGAGCCTGTTCAGCAACCCCGATACCCTGTCCCTGCTCAACCGCATTCAGCGTGGCATTGAGAAGGAAGGGCTGCGCTGCTCGGCGCAGGGAATTATCAGTCAGAAACCGCACCCACGCGGCCTGGGCTCAGCACTGACGCATCCGGCCATTACCACGGATTATTCCGAAGCACTGCTGGAATTTATTACCCCGGTGTTTCCCAGCGCCCACGAAGCCCTGGCGTATCTGGAAATTGCACACCGTCATTCCTATAAGCAGCTGGATAACGAACTGATCTGGCCGGCATCCATGCCCTGTATCCTGCAGGGTGAAATGAGCGTGCCGATTGCCGAATACGGCACCTCCAATGTCGGCCGGCTGAAACACATTTACCGTCATGGCCTGTGGCACCGTTATGGCCGCATTATGCAGACCATTGCCGGTATCCATTACAACTTCTCGGCACCGGAAGCACTGTGGCCACTGCTGCATGCCGCCGATCCGGCCGGCAGCCAGTACACAGCTCAGGGCTATATCTCTGCCCGTTACTTCGGTCTGATCCGTAACTTCCGCCGTTACTCCTGGCTGCTGATGTATCTGTTTGGTGCCTCACCGGCCGTGTGTGAAAGCTTCCTCTCCGGCCGCGATCACAAGCTTGACCGCATCAATCAGCACACGCTGTTTTCGCCTTATGCCACGTCACTGCGTATGAGTGATCTGGGTTACCAGAACAACGCCCAGTCAAAACTGATGGTGTGCCACAACACCGTCGACAGCTATATCAGGACGCTGGGCAAAGCCATTGGTGAAACCGTACCCGCCTACGATGCCATCGGGATACAGGATGCCAACGGCCACTACCGCCAGCTGAACACCAACCTGCTGCAGATTGAAAACGAATATTACAGCGATATCCGTCCGAAACGGGTAGCACGCAATGGTGAAAAACCGCTGCAGGCGCTGGCCAAATACGGTGTCGAATATATTGAAGTGCGCAGTACCGACCTCAACCCCTTTATGCCGCTCGGGATTGATGTGCCGCAGATGCAGTTTATGGATGTATTCCTGACCTGGTGCCTGCTGTCGCCCAGCGCCACCATTGAAGACCCGGAATACTGGCGCATCAAAGGCAACCAGCAGAAAGTGGTGATGGAAGGCCGCCGTCCGGGTCTGATGCTCGACAGCAGTGAGGGCAGTATCAGTCTGCAGCAATGGGGACAGTCGTTGCTGGACGAGATGGAAGCTCTGGCTGGCCTGATGGACAAAGCCAGCGGCTTTACCTTCCACCGCGACGCCCTCAACCAGCAGCGGCTGAAACTGGCAGACAGCAGTCTGACGCCGTCCGCCCAGGTACTTGCCGCACTGGAAGAAAGCGGACTCGAGTTCAGTGAACTGACACTGGAACTGGCCCGAAAACACCGCAAAGAGCTGTCAGAAAACCTGGCGCCGGACGTTGCCCGGCGCTGGACGGATATGGCGCGTGATTCCCAGGCCGAACAGGAAGCCCTGGAACACGCCGATACCCAGTCCTTTGCTGAGTACCTGCAGGATTACCTGCAACGCTGATAAAAAACGGGAGGCCTCAGCCTCCCGTTTTTTTATTGACCTTCATTTACCTTCCCGGCAACGGCATCTGCGCGATTCAGTTCTGCACCACAAAGTTACTGAAGAACAGATCGTCGATGTAAGGCATCCCCTCCAGTTTCACCATCAGTGCCCGGACTTCATCCAGCGCCACTTTGCGCAGCGCTTCACGCCCCTGTGACGAGTTCATGGTATCCGAATCCTGCGCGCTGAATAACAACACCAGATTATTGCGGATATAGGGCTTATGGTGGCTGACATTAGCCGCTGCTTCACCACTGGTGACTTTCAGTGCCACTTCGGTACGCAGATATTTCATGCGCCCGCTGCTGCCGTAATTCACCACGATAGCCGGTTCCAGATAAATATACTGAGTGGCTGACGGTGGCGGATCTTCAGCCCGCACCACGACGGCCAGCAGCAGGGATGCTGTCAGCAGAAAAATATTTGCAACTGTGCGGAACATACCGCCGCTCCTCCGATCATTCCTGTATTGATGTGAAACGATTCATTTAACCCGCAATGTGAAGCGATTCTGTTAATTGAGCTTAGACCAAATACTGCAATCTGCCCTGTGTTAGACTGCCTGACTATGATTCATCGAGTATGGAATTCCGTATGAAATCCCTTTCCCTGCACCATGGCTATCTGGCCGGATTCCTGACCTGTGCCGGCCTGCTCGGCGCGGCTTATTATTTCGAATATGTGATGTTCCTCGACCCCTGCCCGCTGTGCATGCTGCAGCGCCTGATCACACTGATGATCGGACTGGGCTTTCTGGCCGCATTCCTTACCCGCAGCCGCCCGGGACAGCCCGGCAGCTGGCCGCTGCGGGGCGCGCTGATCTTCACCCTGGCCTGGGCGCTGTTCGGAGTCTGGGCTGCCAACCACCAGCTGTGGCTGCAGGGCCTGCCACCGGAAGACGTGCCGGCCTGTGGGCCCAGCTTCGACTATATGCTCGACACCCTGCCACTGGCCGAACTGCTGAAAGTCATGCTGCATGGTGACGGTAACTGCGCCGAAGTCAGCTGGAGCATGATGGGGCTGAGTATGCCCTGGTGGACCCGTCTGGCGTATGCCGGCTATGCTCTCGCCGCCGCTTTTGCGCTGTGGAAAGTCTGGCCGCGCAAAGCATAAAAGCCGGTATATTCAAGGCGAAAAAAGCAAAAAAGCCGCTTGCTTCGCCGTTTTCCGCCAGCCTATAGTGTTTCAGACCACAAGAAATATAACGCCGGACAGAGCGACTGGCGGGAAGGAGAAGCACTATGCTGGAAAGCTGCAAAACCGCCCAGGAACGTTGGGGCGGCGTTAACCGACTGATCGACAACTGGCTCAGCGCGCGACAGGCACTCATCGTCCGTTTCTGCGCTCTCAGCGCCAGTAAACCCCTGTCTGCCGAACAGCCCCTCACCGCCACCCTGGAGGTTTTCTGTCAGGATATGATGGATTACTGCTCCACCGGCCATTTTGAAATCTACGACCAGCTGGTGCAGGAAGCGAAAGAGCACGGTGATGATGAAGCCCTTGAGCTGGCACGCAATACCGTACCACAGCTGGATGAGCTGACCGGCCGCTGCGTTGACTTCAATGACACCTATGACGAAAGCTGCACCCTGGATCAGCTGGCAAAACTGCCGCACGATCTGTCCGCCATCGGCGAACTGCTGGAAGAGCGTTTTGAACTTGAAGACCAGCTGATCGAACGCCTGCACACCATCCATCAGATTCCGGTCGCCGGCTGACCATCCTGCGGGTTGCACAGAACCCGCACATTCCTTCTCTACCGTCCTGCCAACCGCCGTATATCAGGCTACACTGAATGTATCCGTATTCATCAGACAGGGAAGGAACCAATGCCCACCGCCGTACCCGCACGCCTGCTGACCATGCTGTTGCCCGTCATGGTATTGCTGAGTGGCTGCGATCAGGCCCGAGCGCCGGCTGAAGTACACGAAGTTGCCCGCCAGGGCGTTTACTCCGCCACCCTGTCCCACGACGGCAGCGAAATTCTGGTCGGCAGTATTCATCACGGCGGCAGTCTGTGGACCACCTCCCCAACGGAACGTATTTACGACTGGAACCACAGCAGCGACGGTTACAGCAGTATCATCAGTGCGGCCTTCTCTCCGGACGGCAACTACGTCGCCACCACCGATAACCGCACCATCGTACTGTGGCAGCGACAGAGCGGCGAAGCCGTCTGGTACTGGAACGCACCCGGCAATATTGAAGACATCGCCCTCACCGCAGATGGCGACTACGCCCTGCTCGGTATGCAGGACTTCACTGCCACCCTGTTCGATATTAAAAACGGCGGCATCCGCCAGCGCCTGGCACATGACGGTATTGTCTACGATGTCAGCCTCAGTGACGACGGTCTGCTGGCGGCCACCGCCAGCGCCGATCTCAACGCCCGTCTGTGGAATCCGGAAAACGGCAGGCTGATCCGTACCCTGCCCCATAACAACCAGGTACGCACCGCTCAGCTGTCGGCGGATGGCCGCCTGCTGTTCACCTCGGCCCTCAATGAACCCGGGCGCATCTGGGACGCCGCCTCCGGTAAACTGCTGCATGAAATCGACAAAACCCGCGGCCATTACAGCGCCGCCCGTTTCGCACCTGGCAACCGTCAGCTTCTGACCGGAAACAGCTCCGGGGAAATTGAGCTGTGGGATGTCAGCAGCGGCAAACGTACTCAGGTCTGGCGCGCCAAACCCAGGGATACCTGGGTCAGCAATAACGTGCTGGTGGAAGATGTTGCCTTTCTCGGCAACCACTGGGTCGCCGCCGGCACCAATGGCCTGATGTATATTCTTGAATAAAGTGTGTCAGCGGGAAGCGTCGTCGATCTGCCGGGTACGTTTATCGACCAGTGACTGCACATTCTGAGCATCTTTGATCAGTTGCGGAATCGCAGCCGGGTCAACCGTCATCGGGAAGCCGGCCGGGGCACTGACCTTATCTGCCGCGGCTTCTGCTTCCGGTTCAGCCTTATCCTCTGCCTTCTTTTCTAGCGGCACACTCTGCACAATATTGGCGGCCGTATCGACCTCCACCGGCAGCGCCTGCACACCATCCGGAACCTCATCGGAAAAATGCCACATGCCCTTATCATCCTGCCATTTATAAAATGTCTGGCGGCTGCCCTGGTGAGACAAAGTCTTATCCGCCGACATCAGCGGCTTCCCGTCAGGCCCTTTGATAAAGTAAGGTGCAATCACCGCAAGCGCGAGAACAACAGCCAGAATGAACGCCATCAGGGCAATTTTTACTTTCATTATCAATCCTTATGATTGGTTTCACGCCACTAAATTATAACCTATGCTACAAACGTACGGCTTCAGAGCATTCTCTTATCAGGGATAACAGGATAATTTCGTGACCGAAACCGAAACACCTCAGCAATCCGGCCCCGCTGTCCGCGTCGTATCGCGGCAGGTGCCCGTACGCATTATGGTGGCGAACGCCAAGGGAGGCTGTGGCAAAACAACAATGGCGACCAATCTCGCCAGCTACTTTACCCGCCATGGTGAGATCACCGCCCTGATTGATTATGACCCGCAGGGGTCATCCATGGACTGGCTGCAGGCACGCGCAGACGAAATGCCGAAGATCAAGGGCATTGCTGCATTTCAGCGTCATGCTCCCAGTGCCTCCACCCGCAGCTGGAGTCTGCGCGTTCCGGTAAATACATCCAGAGTCATCCTGGATACCCCGGCCGGACTGTCAGGCAACGAACTGTCTGATCTGATTCAGCTGGCCGACCTGATCATTATTCCGGTCATTCCCTCCGCCATTGATATCCGCGCCGCCACCGGTTTTATCCGTGATGTCATGCTCTCTTATGCTTACCGCCGCAACCCCAAACCCATTGCCGTGGTTGCCAACCGGGTACGCAAAAACACCATTATTTACGCCAAGCTTGAGCGCTTCCTTAACAGCCTGCAGATTCCGTTTGTCGCCGCGTTCCGTGATACCCAGTTTTATGTCCGGGCCAGTGAACACGGCCTTGGTCTGATCGATTTTGATCAGCGTGATGCCAAAGATATCGGCGAATGGAAAGCCCTGATCGGCTGGCTCAATCAGAATATTGAAAAAGTTCGCGCCGCCCAGATATCCTGACCGCAGTTATTATCCGCATTAAGCTGTTGTGCTTAACTCAATCTGTAATCTGTATCGGGTTAAATCAGAAAAAACTGACGAAAAGCCGTGGATGAAAGCACTTCTGTTCGTATAATGCCCCTATTCAAAACTGACTGAGGATCTGTGTATGGCCGCCCGCAAAAAAGCACCCGCCAAAAAGGCTCCTGCTGCCAAAACCAAAGTAACGGCAAAAACTGCCAGAACACCGGTAAAAAAAGCAGCTGCGAAAAAAACCGTCGCGCGTAAAACGGTTGCAGCCAAAGCACCGGCGAAAAAGGCTGTAGCCCGCAAAGCCGTTGCTGCCAAAGCAGCCCTGACAGCGGTACAACTGCTGGAGAAAGAAATTTCGGCCCTGCAGATGAAACTGGAAGCAGCCCGTGCAAAAGAACTGACAGCGGCAGAGAAAGCCGTTGCCAAAGCCAGCACCGGCAAAGACAAAGCGGCGGTAAAACTGGCCAAAGCTAACGAAGCACGTCAGAAAGCACAGGACAAAGTCAAAGCGAAGAAAACACCCGCTGCCGTACGTCAACTGGAAAACGCACGTGAGCGCGTCGCCGCGGCCAGAGCCGACGCTGCTGCCGCGAAAGACGCCCTGGCCGCAGCCAAAGCAGAACTGACTGCCCTGGTCGCGGAACAGAAGTCACGCGCAGCACTGGCTAAAGCGGTTGCCGCCTTTGAGAAAGAACAGGCGAAAAAGAGCAAAACCAAAGCCGCCGCGAAAAAAGTAACCCGTACCCCGGCCGCGAAAAAAACAGTGGTAGCCAAGGCCCCGGCGGCAGCACCAGTCAAAGCAGCAGCAAAAAAAGCGCCGGCCAAAAAAGCCGTCGCGAAGAAAGCACCAGCCAAGCCGGTTGCAGAAAAAAAAGCAGCAGCCAAACCAGTCGCCGTGAAAAAACCGGCAGCCGCACGTAAAGCGCCGGCGAAGAAACCGGCTGCCAGCAAACCCGCAGCAGTTGAAGCCCCGGCACCCGTGACCGAAGAAACCCGGGTAACAGTTCCGGTTGAAGCCGCCGTCACGGCTCCGGAACCGGCTGCCGTTACTGCCCCGGTTGCAGAAGAAGTAAAACCGGCAACGCCAGTGGTACCGGAAATCCCGGCACCGGCAGCAACAGAAGAAAAGCCGGAAGAGAAAAAAGACGACAAACAGTCCAGTCTGTTCGGTGAATAATCAGTCGGCCGTGAGGCTGATGAAGTGCTGAAAAAGAGGCCCCCGGGCCTCTTTTTTTTGCTCCGGGCCAGTGAAATAAAAATCCTGCGGCACTGTGCTTAACACACCGGCAGGTGCCGCCGCCAGTGACCGATAAAGCCGCCGCAGCCCTTCCTGTTCGGCACTCAGCTCCGCCGCCAGTAACTGCTGACGCAAAGGTTCCGTCCCCTGCGGCAGCGATTGCCGCAGGGCCCGTAGTGGCCGGATCATGCTGTCACGCCACTGCACATAATCATCAGACGGCGCCGTCTGCGGCCAGCATTGCTGACGGCTGCGCAGCCAGCTGTCGGCCAGCAGCAGCAGCACATCAGCCTGATATTTGTTCTGCAGTGTCAGCAGACACGCTTTTACCCCCGGCCGGTCATACACGGCCAGGGCATAGTTCCACAGTGGGTTATCGCCGGATTCTGTGGCAAACTGCGCCGCCATTGTTGTCACCATTTTCAGATATCGCCATGCTCGAATTTAATCAGGTTTCCATGCAACGCGGAACGCAGATGCTGCTGAAAGATGCCAGCCTGCGTATTCATGACGGCCAGAAAATGGCCCTGATCGGTCCTAACGGCGCCGGTAAATCGAGCCTGTTCGCCCTGCTTAACGGCGAGCTGGGTGTTGACGGTGGTGAGCTGTATATCCCGCCCAAATGGCGCATCGCCCATATGCGTCAGGAAGTGGAAGCCAGTGAGCGCAGCGCGCTTGATTATGCGATGGACGGCGACAAGGTTTACCGCCGGATCGAAGCCGGTATCAGCAACGTCGGCAGCGATAACGAGCTGGCCAATTGGCTGGATCAAATGGATCAGCATCAGGGCTATCAGGTGCCGGTCAAAGCCGAGCAGCTGCTGCACGGCCTCGGCTTCAGTAAAGAAGAACTGCAACGCCCGGTAAAAAGTTTTTCCGGCGGCTGGCGCATCCGTCTGAATCTGGCGCAGGCGCTGATGATGCCATCCGACCTGCTGCTGCTCGACGAACCGACCAACCACCTGGATCTGGAAGCCACCATGTGGCTCGAACAGTGGCTGAAAAATTACCCCGGCACGCTGCTGTTTATTTCTCACGACCGGGACTTTATCGACGGTGTCGCCGATCACATCGTGCACCTGCACAACCAGAACCTGACCCTGTATCCGGGCAACTACAGTGCCTACGAACGCATCCGTGCCGAAAAGCTTGCCCAGCAGCAGAGCCTGTATGAGAAACAGCAGGAACGGGTTGCCGATATCGAAAAATTTGTCGCCCGTTTCCGCGCCAAAGCCAGTAAAGCCAAACAAGCCCAGAGCCGCTTAAAGGAACTGCAGCGCATGGAGCTGATTGCTCCGGCGCATGTCGACTCACCGTTCCATTTTGAATTCCCGGCGTATGAAAAAATGTCGACGCCGCTGCTCGCCATTGATCACGCCCAGCTCGGTTATCACGATGGCAGTGGCGATAAAATCATTCTGCCCGATGTGAAACTCAGCATTGTGCCCGGCCACCGCATCGGTCTGCTGGGCCCCAACGGCGCCGGTAAATCCACACTGCTGAAAACCCTGTGTGGTGAACTCAGTATGCTCGGCGGCGAACGGGCACAGGGCGAACATCTGCGTATTGGTTACTACGCCCAGCATCAGCTGGAATCGCTGGATGTAAAAGCCACCGGTGCCCTGATTCTGCAGCGCCTGAAACCGGAAGCCAGTGAACAGGAAATCCGTAATTTCCTCGGCGGTTTTGGTTTTCATGGCGACCGCGCCCTGGAAGTGATCGAACCCTTTTCCGGTGGTGAAAAAGCGCGTCTGGCACTGGCCTGTGTCGCCTGGATGAAACCCAACCTGCTGATCATGGACGAACCGACCAACCATCTGGATATCGAAATGCGCGAGGCCTTAACCGTGGCCCTGCAGAATTTCCCCGGTGCCATTCTGGTGGTCAGCCACGACCGTCACCTGCTGAAAGCCACCGTCGATGAATACTGGCTGGTGGATAACGGGCGCGTGCAGGAATTTGACGGCGATCTGGATGATTACCACCACTACCTGCAGCAGCGCGAAGACCTTCCCAACGACAGCGCAGCCGGCAGTCAGCCGGCAACCGCGAAACCGGCAATTGACCGCAAAGAGCAGAAACGTCTGCAGGCCGAAAAACGTCAACGTCTGGCCCCACTGCGGAAAAAACAGCAGGCCGCAGAGAAACAGATGGAAAAACTGCAGGCTCAGCTCAGTAACAGCGAACAACAGCTGGCTGACAGCGGGCTCTATGACGCCGGCCGCAAAGACGAACTGAACGCCCTGTTACAGCAACAGGGCCAGCTGAAAAGCGCGCTCGAAGCCGCCGAAATGGAATGGATGGAACTGACCGAACAGCTGGAAGAGGCAGAGTAGGCCAGCCATAGACGATTAATTAATGAACATCTATTAATTAATAGAATAATCATCTTAAGCTCCCGCTCCGCCGGCCGATGACCTGACAACATCCCCCGGCAGGAGAACGGCGATGAAGATCAGCCAGTCCCAGGTTCAGCTCAGCGCGCAACCGTCAGAATCGGCATCCGCGCGCCTCACCGGCTTTGCCGTCACCGTAACTGACGCGGTGGCAGGCGGGGCCGCGCCGGACACGGATCAGGCCAGCATCCTGCTGTCGCTGTCATCGCGCACGGAAGAATCCGCCGCCGTCAGCCGCAGCACCAACGTAACCAGTGCCACCGGCAGCACCCAGTCATCGTCAGCCTGGCTGGCCGAACGGCTGACTGAACAGGTCAGCCAGCTGGAAATCACCGTCACCGCCTCCTTTCCACAGACCTTCAGCAGCGGCACAGCCACGCTGGTGGAGGTGCAGAGCATTCTGCAGCTGCAACAGGAAGATAGCCTGACCTTTGAAGCCCTTGGCCAGGTGCAGACTGCAGACGGCCGTCAGATCGACTTTATGCTGGCGCTGGATCTGTACCGCAGGCGCGAAGAAGAACAGATCAACCAGTTCAGTGGCGAAGTGAACCTGATTGATCCACTGATGCTCAACCTGAACGGCGGAGCCGTCGAACTCGCCGATCAGTTCTTTTATTTCGATCTCAACGCCGACGGGCAGGATGAACGGCTGGCCCGCACCGCGTCCGGCAGCGGTTATCTGGCATTCGATAAAAACGGCAACGGCATCATTGATGACGGCAGTGAATTATTCGGGCCACAGAACGGCGATGGCTTTGCCGATCTGGCGCAGTACGATGATGACGGTAATGGCTGGATCGATGAAAACGATGCCATTTTCACTCAACTCAGCATCATGGAATTCAGTGCTGCTGGTGAGCAGCAGCTCCGCTCCGCGGCCGAGGCTGGTGTCGGTGCCCTGTACCTGGGGTCGGTCGCGTCAGACTATGAACTGCAGAATGAACAGGGCGAATTGCAGGGAGTTATCCGCCGCTCCGGCGTGGCGCTGAACGAAAACGGCGATGCTCTGCTGCTGCAGGAAATCCATCTCAACAGTTATCTACCTCCCGTGCAGTCAGCCTACACCCGTTCAGCACAGTCCATCCTGACGGACGGTGGCAGTATGGTTATCGATTCGGCCCTGAGTTTTTTCCAGTTTGATAACGAAATTCTGAACAGCCGCAACGAACACACCCTGGTCAGGCTGCAGAACCACTTCATTCAGGATATTCAGATTTCAGCCACCGGTCCGCTGCATAACAACGCCGGTACCACGGCCATTCAGTCGCCGGGTACACAAGCCATCGCTCAACCAACACCGCACAGCAGCACAACGGCAGCCTTCAGCCAGCTCAGTCTGCGTCAGTGGGTAACCGACGTGGTAAGCACCAACCGGACTTACGCCGGCCAGGGCCCGTCCGGCCATGATGGCCAGCTGAAAAACTGGTCAACAGCAGTCAGTACGACACCGATGAATCTGCGTAATGAGCTGCACACCGACAGCAACCGTCTCGACAGCAGAGTGCTGCTGCTGCGCGCCACCATTGACGAGCTGAAGGAAATGCAGCGCCAGCAGCAGGAAAACAGCCGCCAGCTGTTCCTGTATAAAACCATCGGCCTGCTGCAGCAGTGACTGATGCCGCGGCTGGAATACAATGTTTACGGATATAAATCCGGCGCCGGCTGACTTACCCTGAACACTCTTATGACAGGACAGAGGACTTTTTATGTTCGGGTTGAGCAAAGCCGCCCTGCTGACCACCGCAGCCGCCATTTCTTTCACTGCCGGTGCCACCACTGCGCCGGAACTGCCGGCGCCGGTCAAGGCCCTGCAACAGCAGGGACTGCAGATCGTCGGCTCCTTTGCCGCCCCTGCCGGGATGACAGGTTTCGCGGCCCAGGCCAACGGCCGGCCCCTGACCATCTATGTCACCGCCGATGGTGACTATGCCCTGGTCGGTCCGATGATCGACAAAGACGGCAACAACCTCAGCACCCTGCCCGTCCGCCAGCTGATTACCGATCCGCAGAATAAAGCCGTGTGGGATGCCGTGGAAAAAGACAGCCACTGGATACAGGACGGTGCTGCCGACGCCCCACATATTATTTATATGTTCGACGACCCGGAATGCCCCTACTGTCACCGCTTCTGGCAGGCAGCCCGGCCCTGGGTGGACGCCGGCAAAGTACAGATACGGCATATCATGGTCGGTATTATCACCGCCCGCAGCCCGGCGGAATCGGCCGCTCTGCTCGCCGCAAAAGACCCGGCCGCGGCACTGCGGCAGCACGAACAGGCCTATCATGGCGAAGGCAAAAGTGAGATGGATGTCAGCGCTGCGACCAGCGCCGCGCGGCAGCAGGTCACGGCCAACGAAAGCCTGATGCGCCGCTTTGGCATCCGGGGTACGCCAGCGCTGTATTACCAGCGTGCCGATGGCGGCTTCGGCTCGGTCGGCGGTATGCCGCAGCCGGAACAGATGGAAGAGGTCATGGGCGGTCCGCGGCCGGACAGCTGATCAGGGCAGGACGCGGACGTTTTCCACCAGCACCAGTTCGCAGGCGCCGTTACCGGTATCGTCGCGCGTCAGCGAACTGACCCAGTGCCAGCCATCCGCCGCATCCGCGCGGATCAGTTTGCCCTGAATTTCGATCAGCTGGTGCGTCTGCAGTGTCTGCAGCTGCGCCGCCACCAGCCGGTCAGCCGGTACCATGTGCATATTGGCGCTGTGAGTTTCCACCTGCCGCTGCGGGATGGGCAGCGATTCAGCGCGCCAGAAATACCAGCGGTTGGCCTGACGGATACGGAACTGAGCGTAAATATCCGGCTCCGCCATCGGGCCCCAGCCCAGCGCCAGATCCAGCGGTGACAGATCAGCCTCACGCCCGATACGGTAATCCTGACGGCTCAGAATCCGTGCCGTCAGAACAAAGTTATCCTGCAGCGGGGTGATACGGTAGTCACCGACCCCCCTGCTGCTGCAGAGGCTCCACCGCCGGCGGTGTATACCACCACCAGCCGGCAACGGCGATCAGGGCCAGCAACAGCCATTTCTTCATTCACATCCTCCGGCGATACGCCGTCCGTTACATCTCCGGCTGCAGCCGCCGCAGGCGCAGCGCATTAGCCAGCACAAACACACTGGACAGCGCCATGGCGCCGGCCGCCAGCATGGGGGATAACAGAATACCCCACAGCGGATACAGTACCCCGGCGGCCAGCGGAATCAGCAGCACGTTGTAAGCAAAGGCCCAGAACAGGTTCTGACCGATATTACGCAGGGTGGCAGCACTGATGCTGAGGGCGCGCGGCACGGAATTCAGATCGGCATTCATCAGTACCACATCCGCCGCCTCCATGGCGACATCCGTACCCGAGCCGAGCGCGATACCGACATCGGCTTCCGCCAGCGCCGGCGCATCGTTCAGCCCGTCACCGACAAAGGCCACCGCTCCCAGTTTTTCCCGCAGTTGTTGCAGCGCGGCCACTTTACCATCCGGCAGGACACCAGCGATCACATCATCGATGCCCAGCTGCCGCGCAATGGCGCTGGCGGTGCGTTCATTATCCCCGGTTATCATGGCCGTGCGGATACCACGGGCATGCAGCGCCGTTACCGCCTGGCGGGCACTGTCACGCAACGGGTCGGCCACCGCCATCACCGCCGCCGGCCGTTTATCCACCAGCACAAACAACCGGGTCTTACCCGCCGCCGCCAGTGCTTCCCCCTGCTGCTGACACCAGGGACTGTCAACGCCGAGTGCGGCTAACAGGGCATCACCGCCAATGGCAATCTGATGGCCTTCCACCCGCGCTTCAATGCCGGTGCCGGCCGTCATACGGAAATCGCTGACCTCAGCCAGCGTTAATGCTTTTGCTTCTGCCGCCTGCAGAATGGCGGCGGCCAACGGGTGCTCAGACTGATGCTCAGCCGACGCCGCCCAGCGCAGAACCGCGTCTGCGCTGACACCGTCCTGCAGCACAATATCGGTCACCACCGGCTTACCGGTTGTCAGCGTGCCGGTTTTATCAAAGGCCACCACCCGGCTGTTGTGCAGGGTCTGCAACGCCTGACCTTTATGGAACAGGATACCCAGCTCGGCGGCGCGCCCGGTGCCGACCATAATGGAGGTGGGGGTCGCCAGCCCCATGGCGCACGGGCAGGCAATAATCAGCACTGCCACGGCGTTGATCAGAGCAAAGTTGAGCGCCGGCTGCGGCCCCCAGATCAGCCACACAACAAAGGTCAGCAGCGCCGCGGCCATCACCGCCGGTACGAACACCGCCGTCACCTTGTCCACCAGCGCCTGAACCGGCAGCTTCGCCGCCTGCGCCTGTTCCACCATCTGAATGATCTGCGCCAGCCGGGTGGCTTTGCCGGTGCGTGTCACCGTCATGGTCAGGGCGCCATGGCCGTTGACCGTACCACCGGTCAGCTCATCCCCTGTGCCTTTACTGACCGCCAGCGGCTCGCCGGTCAGCATGGATTCATCCACCGCCGATTCACCGCCGGTTACTTCGCCATCCAGCGGAATGCGCTCCCCCGGACGCACGATCAGACGGTCGCCCACGCGCAGCGCACTGACGTCAACATCGTCACTGCTGCCATCCGCCCGCAGACGACGCGCTGTTTTAACCTGCAGGCCGATCAGGTGCTGCACGGCGGCACCGGTGCGCCCTTTGGCGCGCGCTTCCAGATAGCGGCCCAGCAGGATCAGAGTGACAATCACCGCCGCCGCTTCAAAATACAGATGACGGCTCTGCTGCGGCAGCAGCTCCCCGGCAAAGACCGCCAGCGTCGAGTATCCCCAGGCGGCCAGGCTGCCCAACGCCACCAGCGAATTCATTTCCGGTGCCCGGCGCAGCAGGGCCGGCACACCGGTGGTAAAGAAACGGCGGCCGGGGAAAGCCAGCACCAGCGTGGTCAGTACAAACTGAATCAGGCCGTTCGCGGTATCACCCAGCGTTTTGTGTATCCCGTTGCCGGGCGCCATATGGGAGCCCATCGCCAGAAGAAAAACCGGTAAGGTCAGAATCAGCGCCAGCCAAACATCCCGTTTCAGCTGGCTTTGTTCTTTCCCCGCCGTTCACTGTCGTCCTCCCTGTGCTCTGTCAGCGGTGCCGCCTCATAGCCGGCGGCGGCAATCGCCGCCACCAGCTGAGCGTTATCCACATTGCCGCTGAAGGCTTCAACAAAGGCCTTTTCGGCCGCCAGATTGACGCTCACCGTCAGCACCCCGGGCAATGCCGCCAGCGCTTTTTCGGCCCGGTTCACGCAGGAGACACAGTGCATACCGCGGATCTGCAGTTCGAATGACTCCGTGCGCACAGCAAAACCGGCATCACTGACCGCCGCCTGCAGCGCTGCCGCATCCACGCCAGCAGCCACACTGACATCGGCTTTTTCACTGGCCAGATTGACCGCCGCCTGCTGTACGCCCGGCACCGCCGCCAGCGCTTTTTCCACCCGACCGACACAGGACGCACAGTGCATGCCGCTCACCGGCAGCTGCACATGAAGGGCTGAAGACTGATTCATACCCACCTCCACGGATTGTTATTCATGGCAGCAGGGTAAAGCTTGACGCAATGGTAAGGTCAACGGGGAAAAGAACAGAAACAGCGGTGATAAGACGCCAGCTCAGGCACAACAGGAAGGCCCCTTGCTGCCGCCCTGTTGCGGCGATTCCGGCGTAGCCAGGTGATCAAGAATGGAACACTGCGGGCAGTCGTCACCACTGCAGGCACTGATCATGGATTGCAGCGTCTGGCGCATGGCGTTCAGTTCGGAGATTTTATTGTCCACTTCCTGCAGGTGCTGCAGGGCCAGGGTTTTGACTTCGCGCGCACTGCGGTTAGGGTCATCCCACAGGTTGAGCAGATCACGGATTTCGTCAATGGAAAACCCCAGCATGCGGCAGCGGCGGATAAAGCCCAGACGGGCAATATCCTGTTCGCCATACTGGCGGTAGCCGGCGCTGGTACGCGCCGCCGGCGGCAGCAGTCCGCTGGCTTCGTAATGGCGGATCATTTTGGCCGATACGCCGGCCTGCTTTGCCGCTGCGCCGATGTTCATACAGCCTCCTGTCAGCCGCTCAGAGCTGATCCAGTTCCAGTACCTGCTGCCCGGCCAGAATCAGCCCGCGGTCGTGGGTATTAGCAATCACCAGCTTATCCTGCCAGTGCTCAGCCAGACGGGCAAAGATCCGCTGTGCCAGTGACACATCCATGCCCGCCGCCGGTTCATCCAGCAGGATCAGCTGCGGGTTCTGCAGAATCAGACGCGCCAGCCCCAGACGTTTGCTTTCGCCACCGGAAGGCTGCCACTCACCATCACCAAGCCAGGTATCCAGACCCTGCGGCAGCTTCTGCGCCCACTGTTCCAGTTCCACCAGACGCAGCGCTGCCATCAGTTCGTCATCGCTGTGGGCATGATTGAGGCATAAGTTATCGCGCAGGCTGGCGCGCAGAATATCAATCCGCTGCGGCATCAGCCCGGCCTGGCCGGGGCCGGCCAGCGCCAGCTCAATGCGGCCGCTGTTTACCTGCAGCTGCCCCGCCAGCAGGGCAATCAGGGTACTTTTACCACGCCCGCTGGCGCCACAGATCCAGTGCCAGCCGGGGCCGGTAAAACAGTGACTGAAACCACTGAAAACAGCTCCCGGCTGTGACGGATAGCGGTAACTGATGTCGTTCAGCTGCACCTGTACGCCGCCGTCAGCGGCCGTGAACTGGCGCTGTTCCGCGGCCTCTTCAGTCTCCGGCGGCATGGCATCCAGCCGTTGCAGTGCCTGCATCCCCAGACGGTAAGCCGCCAGCACCGGACTGGCATTGATCAGCACTTCCGCCGTGCCCATGGTCAGCAGCAACAGCATAAACAGATTGGCACCGGCCAGCGCCCCGGCCTGATAAGCAACAAAACCCTGCCAGAACACCACCACCATCAGCGCAATCAGACTGGCCTGCGCCAGCAGGATAATGCCCTGCTGACGGTCAACAGCCCGGACTTCCTGACGATCGGCCTGCTGCGCGACAGCGGTCAGCGTGTCACCGCTGTGCTGCAGGCGGTCATGCAGGGTCAGGGTACGCATATTACTCAGCAGTGAGCTGGACGACTGCCACTGCGCCGTGCGCTGCTGGTGCAGGTTGTCCTGTGACTTAACCACCTGCCGGGTATACAGCCAGGGCATCACCACCACGGCCAGTAGCAGCAGGGGCACAGCCCAGGGCAGCAGGGGCGGTAATACCAGTGTCAGCGTCAGCAGGTAACCCAGTACCACGGCCAGTGACACCGCCGCCGGCAGCAGGGCCGACAGATAAATGGATTCGATGTATTGAATATCCTGCAGCAGACGGCTGGCGGATTCATGCCGGTTGAGCTGGGTTTCGCTCCACTGACGGCGGGCAATAAAGCGGAACAGGTCGGCGCGCAGGTGGGAAATAATGCGGAAGGTGGCTTCGTGGCTGGTGACACGTTCGCCGTAACGGCCGAGTGTGCGCGAAATGGAAAAGCCACGCACCATGGCGCCGGGGGTAAAGAAATTGAATTCCAGTGCTGCCAGCGAACTCAGACCGGCCAGCGCCGCGGCACTGATAAACCAGCCCGACACCGCCAGCAGGGCAATGCCGGAAAAAGCGGTCAGAACGGCGAGGAAAATTCCCAGCAGCGCCATTTTTCTCTGCTGCGACAGCAGACGGAAATAATGCTGTTGCAGACCCGTCATGCGCCCGCCTCCTGTTGTTCTGCTGAATGTCCGGGCGGATGTTCTGCAGCAGCCAGTGACACTTCGCTGCTGAAGAAACTCTGCTCGCCCGGACGGTGACTGGCCATAATCAGCATGCCCCCCTGGCGGGTGTAGTGCGCCAGCCGCTCCATAAACGCTGCCGCAGTATCCTGGTCGAGGTTGGCAGTCGGTTCATCCAGCAGCAGCAGGGCCGGTTTATGCAGGAACACCCGTGCCAGCGCGATGCGCTGCGCCTGGCCACCGGACAGGTAGCCGCCGCTGTCACTGATGACGTAATCCAGCCCGCCGGGCAGTGACTGCACCAGCTCAGCAATCTGGGCTTCGGCCAGCGCGGCCAGCAGTTCATCATCGCTGAAGGTCTGTCCCAGGGTCAGGTTGTCGCGGATGCTGGCAAACAGCAGCTCAGGTTTCTGCGACAGATAACCGATCTGCCGGAACCAGCCCTGCTGACGGAACACATCGGTGACCTGACCGTTCAGTAAAATCCCGCCCTGCGCCACCGGACGCAGCCCGGCCAGCGTATCCAGCAGCGTGGTCTTACCGGAGCCGGACGGGCCGTTGAGCAGCAGCCGGTCGCCGGCCTGCAGGCTGAAACTGAGTGCGGCATGCACCGGCTGACCCGCTTCCCCGCTCTGCAGGGCACTGACCGCCAGCGTCTGCAGCGGGGCAATATCATGCTGCTCCGCCGCCGTCTGCTGGCGCCGGTAGCACTGGTCCAGCTGCAGCAGATGTTCGGCAACACTGACGGCGTCGGAACGGTCGTGATACAGCGCGCCCATTTTACGCAGCGGCTGATAAAACTCCGGCGCCAGCATCAGCAGGAACACACCATCAAACATGGCATAGCCGGCGGCATAACTGCCGAAATCGTATTTTTCGAGGAAGAACAGACCCAGGTAAACCGCCACAATCGCCACACTGATGGCGCTGAAAAACTCCAGCACAGTGCCGGATAAAAACGACAGCCGCAGCACGCTCATGGTCGAGCGGCGGTAATTTTCCGACTGCTCAAACAGACGGTCGCCTTCTTTTTCCACACTGCCGGCCAGCTGCAGCGCCTGCAGGTTTTTCAGCCGGTCAGCAAGCAGATCACCGAGCCGGGTCAGCTGCTGCAGATTAGCGCGGCTGGCATCCGCCGCCTTGAAACCCACCAGCACCATAAACAGCGGCACCAGCGGGGCAGTAAACAGGAAGATCAGCGGCACCAGCCAGCTGACAAACGCCGAGGCGATAATAATCGCCAGCGGCATCAGCACGGCCAGATTTTTCTGCGGGATAAAATCGGCAAAATAGCCGCGTTGCTTATCTATTTCTGTGGTCAGCAGATTGCTGACTTCGGCCGGATTGAATTGCGGGAACAGGCGGATGTTCAGCCCGAAGCAGCGTTGCAGGGCAAAACCACGCAGGGCGTTACGGATTTTGATACTGGCCCGGTTGCCGATGCGGCTCTGACCATACGCCGCTGCCGCGCGGATCAGAAACACAGCGGCCAGCGTCAGCCAGTCTGCCGTATCGGGCAGCGTCTGTACCTGCTGATACACAGCGCCGTCGAGGAAGGTTGCCACCAGCCATGCCAGTGAAATGGTCATTGCTACCTGCACCAGCCCGAGCAGCGTGGAGAGCAGATTTTCGCCCCGGGCATAACGCCCGGCATGCTTCAGTAACGCCGCAGCATTGCTGAACTCGGGCATTGTTTCCTGCGGATTATTCAAAACGCGCACCTGTGCCATATAACGGTCGGGTGATACTACCAGAAGCCGGCCGGCAGGGTCAGCCAGTGCGACTTTCAGCCTCAGGAAATGCTCTGTCTCATGCGCGTTGCTGATGCGTGATCTGCGCCAGATCCTCACCCTGCAGACGGTAGGCTTTACCGAAGCCTTTGACGTAACTGCCGCTCTGTGGCGTCAGCGCAAACAGATGAAAATCCGGCAGACTGCGCAGCAGTTCCATCGTGCTGCCGAACCTGTCTTCCATGCGTTGCAGAATCTGCTGCCAGTGCCCGGAATCACGGCTGATTTCCGTGGCGCTGACCTGCAGCACCGCCCGCTGGCGGGCAAACACATTGCGCGCCTGCCGCTCGTCTTCAATAAACAGCAGGCTCGCCTGCGGACGGGCCAGCAGATTCTGTGTGTGCGCCGCCAGCTCTGACACATAAATATAGAATTTCTGCTCATGCTGCAGCAGCGGTGCGTAACTGGCCTCCGGCCATAACTCCGTATTCACCGTCGCCAGCTGCGCACTGGCAAACGCTGCAATAAATTCGCGGAATTCCTGCTGAATCTCTGCCAGTTCTGCCTCTGCCGTCATTGCCTTACTCCGCAAAGCGATCCGTCGCGCGGATCAGCTGATCAAGAATGCCAGGCTCCGACATGGCGTGACCGGCCGCTTCAACAATATGCAGCTCGGCATCGGGCCAGGCTTTGGCCAGATTCCAGGCGTATTTCAGCGGACAGGGCATATCGAAACGGCCATGTACGATAACGCCGGGAATGCCGTGCAGTTTATGTGCATCACGCTGCAGCTGCCCTTCTTCCAGCCAGCCGGCATGAGTAAAGAAATGATTTTCGATGCGGGCAAACGCCAGCGCAAAATGATCACCGCCGAAATCATCCACCATGGACGCATCCGGCAGCAGAGTGACGGTGCCACCTTCCCACTGGCTCCAGGCTTTGGCACAGGCCAGTTTTTCGCGTTCATCATCACCGGTTAAACGCTGATGGTAAGCGGCCATCATATTGCCGCGTTCTGCCGGCGGAATCGGCGCAATAAAACGCTCCCATTTTTCCGGATGCATTTCTGATACGCCGAACTGGTAATACCAGTCCAGTTCCGCCTGCGTCAGGGTATAAATACCGCGCAGTACCAGTTCCGTCACGCGCTGCGGGTGAGTTTCAGCGTAGGCCAGTGACAGTGTTGACCCCCAGCTGCCACCAAACACCAGCCATTTTTCGATGCCACACATCTCACGTAAGCGTTCGATGTCAGCCACCAGATGCCAGGTGGTATTCGCCTCCAGACAGGCATGGGGCGTGGAACGGCCACAGCCGCGCTGGTCAAACAGCAGTACATCGTATTTTGCCGGATCAAACACCCGCCGCTGCGAGGCATTGCAACCGCCGCCCGGGCCTCCGTGCAGAAACACCGCCGCTTTGGCGCCCGGTGTGCCCACCCTTTCCCAGTAAATCTGATGGCCATCGCCAACGTCGAGCATGCCGGAGGCATAGGGTTCAATCGGGGGATAATAGCTGCGCATAACTGCGATTCCTGTGTTCGCCGGACAACCGTGGGCAGGTGAAAGAGAGAAAGTCAGTTTACCCAAAGCCGCCGGCGCCTGCACGACAGGCAGACACAACAACCGCCTGCGCTGCACTGACAGCCGGACAATAAAAAGCCCTGCTCTGCAGGGCTTTTTATCCGACATCAGCGGACTGGCAATCAGATATCGATCACATCAAACGGTACCACCGGGTTCACATCGGCGTCGTAATCCACACCCGCAACGCCAAAGCCGAACAGTTTCAGGAATTCGTCTTTGTATTCCTGATAGTCGGTCAGCTCACGCAGGTTATCGTTGGTGAGTGTCGGCCACAGCGCTTTGCAGTGTTCCTGCACATCATCACGCAGTTCCCAGTCATCCAGACGCAGGCGGTTTTCTTCATCCACGGCCGGTGCCTCACCGTCTTCACGGAACAGACGCTCACGGAACATGCGGTTGATCTGTTCAATACAGCCTTCGTGAATACCCAGCTCACGCATTTTTTTGAACGCCATGGCGATGTACAGCGGCATCACCGGAATGGCAGAGCTGGCCTGCGTCACCACGCTTTTCAGCACGGCCACATTGGCGCTGCCATGCAGGGCTTTCATGTTTTCATCAATGGCGTGGGCCGCACGGTCGAGATCTTTTTTCGCTTCGCCCAGAGCCCCGTTCCAGTAAATCGGCCAGGTGATTTCGGTGCCGATATAGGAATAAGCAACGGTTTTGCAGCCGTCGGCCAGCACACCGGCGTCAGCCAGCGCGCTCATCCAGAGTTCCCAGTCCTGACCGCCCATCACAGTCACGGTATCGGCGATTTCCTGTTCGGTCGCCGGTTCAACTTCCGCTTCAAACAGCACGTCTTTGTTGGTGTCCACCGCGGTGGCTTTGTACACCTGACCGATTGGTTTCAGCGCTGAACGGATCACTTCGCCTGTGTCCGGCAGTTTGCGCACCGGCGACGCCAGTGAATAGACCACCATATCCACCTGACCGAGATCGGCTTTGATCAGCTCGATGGTTTTGGCTTTGGCTTCGTGGCTGAACGCGTCGCCGTTCAGGCTTTTTGCATACAGTCCGGCTTCGTGCGCCAGCGCATCAAACGCCGCGGAATTGTGCCAGCCCGCGGTGCCGGCTTTCTTTTCGGTCGCCGGTTTTTCAAAGAACACACCAATGGTGGCCGCACCGGAACCGAAAGCCGCGGTGATACGTGACGCCAGGCCATAGCCGCTGGAGGAACCGATCACCAGTACCTTTTTCGGACCATTGGCAATCTCACCCTGCTGACGGGTGATCTCAATCTGCTCTTTGACGTTGGCTTCACAGCCGGTCGGATGGGTTGTGGTACAGATAAAACCGCGGATCTTGGGTGTAATAATCATGAGGTGACCTTCGTTTTCGCCAGCATTGTGTCTGCAGCCAGTCAGTGGAGAAAGGCTGGTAATCAGCCCAGGTTAGCAGCCGGCTATGACAGTTTTTCAACAATAACGGCAGCTTATAGCAGTCATCCCTGGTCGGGAAGTCCAAACATCTGTGAACCGGCGGCATGATTTGACTGGCTATCCGTGAGGCAGGCTCAGTAATCGGCTGTCCCTACGGCAGAAAAAATCAGCGGTACTGTTTTTCCGCCGGCGGTAAGCTCTGTCCGCTCAGACAGGTATCCGCGCGGCAATATGGCACCATTTGTTGTCTTATCAGCCGCTGGCATTTTTTATGCTTTGTTCCTGTCAGGATTCATCTGGCCAGGAGTGCGTATGATTATTAATAGCCAGCAACCCTTGTTGCCGACTGAAGTACAAAGTGCCCGCGAGGGCAATACAACAACACCAGCCGCCGGTGGTTTTGCGTCGCTGCTGCAGAGCGAACAAGATTCACTGTCCGGCTCACCGTCACCGGCCTCATCCGCCACCCCGATGGCGGCAGCTGCCGGCAATGCAGAAACAGAGCCTGAGTCATCTGCCCGCAGCCGTGCATCTGCAGAATTCCATGCCTATATGGAAAAAAGCGACGCTGAGAAAATACGGGAGTCCATTCTGAATGAGATGGGACTGACCGAAGAAGAGTTCCGCGAACTGCCACTGGAAGAACAGCTGGCAATTGAGCGCAAAATTGTAGAGCGGTTAAAGGAACAGAGTGGGGTCAGCAGTGCCGGGTTCAACACCTCAGCACTGGACCAGTTGCTCTGAACTGAAGATTAGTGCGCCCCGGCCGCCTGCACGCAGCCGCATAAGGCGCACCCCGGCGGTGAGAAGCAATGGTCTGCAGCAGACTCACCCCTGCGGCGTTGCTGGCATTCACATCGTGTCCTTCGGCTTTGAACAGTTCAACATAATCGGCAAAGGTTTCCGGCAACATATAACGGTAAGCACGGATAGCGGCGACATAATCAGCATCACTGCCGTCGTAACTGTTGGCACTTAAAAATTCACGCAGCTGCGGCTCTGTCCATTCGCCACCGAATACTTTTTCTTTGTCTTTTTTCTGCATGATTAAATACCTCTGTTCTGTGCTTTTTGTATTTTGTGTACCGGTGCGCGGGGCGCACCCTACAAATCTTTAAATTCCTGCTGGCAACGCAGATAGCGATCCAAGCTTATTCTTCATTGCTACGATAAGCGTTTGCGAGGCAGCCAGCGCAAGACAAAAATGGACAGGGAAGCGGAGTGTATAACTATAGATACTCGCTTCGCTCGCCCTTCGGGCCGCCTGTTCAGGCGTTCTGCTAAAGCAGTGAGCATTGCCTGTCCATTTTTAACGCCGCGATGGCAACGCAGCCAGCTTATCAACCAATTTTCCGGTACATCAGATCCCACACGCCATGCCCTAACCGCTCACCGCGGTTTTCAAACTTGGTTAACGGCCGGTGTTCAGGACGTGGTACGCAGTGACCGTTGCCTGCAATATTTTCATAGCCTTCCTGCGCGTCCATGACTTCCAGCATATGTTCCATATAGTTTTCCCAGTCGGTGGCCATATGGAAGATGCCGCCGGGTTTTAAAATACGGCGCAGGGTCTGGGCAAATTCCGTCTGCACAATGCGGCGCTTGTGATGTTTTTTCTTATGCCACGGATCGGGGAAAAACAGCTGCACGGTGTCGATACTGTTATCCGGCAGCATCTTCAGCACTTCGATGGCGTCTTCTTTATAGGTGCGCAGATTGCTGATGCCGGCTTCCTCGGCCAGGTGCAGCAGCGAACCGACCCCCGGCAGATGCACTTCCACACCGATAAAATCTTTCTCTGGTGCGGCTTGGGCCATCTCCACCAGCGAGGTGCCCATGCCGTAGCCGATTTCCAGCACCACATGGCCGTCACGGCCGAAAACGTCCACCGGATTCACCGGCCCCTGTGCCAGTTCAAGGCCCATCAGCCGCCACTGGCGGTCGAGTGCGCCCTGCTGGCCTTTGGTTAAACGGCCGGCGCGGATCACGAAGCTTTTGATACCACGATGCTTCTTTGCTTCCACGTCATCGGCGGAGGTTGTGTCTTTGATTGGTTCTTCTGCCACAGAGATAGGACCTGTCAGTGAGTGTCTTGGGTTGTCAGATTCATGGCCGCCACCAGCAGCAGTGCCCAGGCGATCAGCCAGCTGACACCACCAAAAGGCGTGATAATGCCGAGCATGTTAATGCCACTCAGCGTCATTGCATACAGGCTGCCACTGAACAGAATCAGCCCCAGCAGCATCATATTGGCTGACCAGCGCAGCCAGCGCGAAGGTTGCAGCTGCAGCCAGATGCCCAGCCCCAGCAGGGCCACGGCATGCACCAGATGATAGAGCACACCGGTGCGGTACACCTCCAGCATGTCGGCACTGAGAATATGTTTCAGCCCGTGCGCGCCGAAGGCGCCGAGCGCAACGGCAGTGAATCCGGCGACGGCGGCAGCCGTCAGGGTGGATCTGGCCTGCATAATGGTCGGCTCCTGAATCTGTGCGGTTAAAGGAGCGGCATTATAAGGGAGCGCAGCAGTGGCGTCACAGCGTGTCTCATGAGCAAAAGCTATCAGCTCCGGTGTCATCATGCATCCACCGGAACAGGCTGGTATGATGGCCGCCTCAATGGAGAACGCCTGTGAAATACGCCGACCTGCGTGACTTTCTGAAAGTCCTGGAAAAACGGGGTGAGCTGAAGCGGATCACCCGGGAAATCGACCCGCATCTGGAAATGACCGAAATTGCCGACCGTGTACTGCGGGCCGGTGGTCCGGCGCTGCTGTTTGAGAACCCCAAAGGCTACGACATGCCGGTGCTCGCCAACCTGTTCGGTACGCCGCAACGGGTGGCGCTGGGGATGGGTGAAGAGTCGGTGGAAGCGCTGCGCGACGTCGGCAAGCTGCTGGCCTTCCTGAAAGAGCCGGAGCCACCCAGGGGTATGAAAGACGCCTGGGAAAAGCTGCCGATCTTCAAAAAGGTCATGACCATGGGGCCGAAAGAGGTCCGTAAAGCTGCCTGTCAGGAAGTGGTGACCGAAGGCGATGACGTCGATTTAAGCAAAATTCCGGTAATGAAATGCTGGCCCGGTGATGCCGCACCGCTGATTACCTGGCCGCTGGTGATTACCAAAGGGCCGCACAAAGACCGCCACAATCTGGGTATTTACCGTCAGCAGGTGATTGGCAAAAACAAAGTCATTATGCGCTGGCTCAGCCACCGCGGCGGCGCGCTGGATTTTCTTGAATGGCAGAACAGCCATCCGGGCGAACCTTTCCCGGTGAGCGTGGCACTGGGCGCGGACCCGGCCACCATTCTCGGCGCAGTCACTCCGGTGCCGGATACATTAAGCGAATACGCCTTCGCCGGTCTGCTGCGCGACAGCAAAACCGAGCTGGTGAAAAGCATCGGCAATGATCTGTTGGTGCCGGCCTCCGCTGAAATTGTACTGGAAGGGGTAATTCATCCGGGCGAAATGGCTGACGAAGGTCCGTACGGTGACCACACCGGCTACTACAACGAAGTGGACAGCTTCCCGGTCATGACCGTGGAACGCATCACCCACCGCAGGAATCCGATTTATCACAGCACCTACACCGGCCGGCCACCGGATGAACCAGCCATCTTAGGTGTCGCGCTGAATGAAGTGTTCGTGCCGATTCTGCAGAAGCAGTTTCCGGAAATTGTCGATTTCTATCTGCCGCCGGAAGGCTGTTCCTACCGCATGGCCATCGTCAGCATGAAGAAACAATACGCCGGTCACGCCAAGCGCGTAATGATGGGGGTGTGGTCGTTCCTGCGCCAGTTCATGTACACCAAGTTTGTGATTGTGGTCGACGACGATGTGAACACCCGCAACTGGGAAGATGTGATCTGGGCCATTACCACCCGCATGGACCCGGCTCGCGACACCACCTTAATTGAAAACACGCCGATCGATTATCTCGACTTTGCCTCACCAGTGTCAGGCTTAGGCTCGAAGATGGGTCTGGACGCCACCAATAAATGGCCCGGTGAAACCACCCGCGAGTGGGGCACGCCGATCGTCAAAGACGAAGCCGTGGTACAGAAGATCGACGAAATCTGGGATGAACTGGGCCTTTGACCACGCACCGGATTATCGTGCAGCCATCCGCTACCGTGATTCACTGCCGCAGTGAGCAGACCATCGCCGAGGCGGCCGCAGAACAGGGAATTCTGCTGCCCATCGGCTGCGATAACGGGGTTTGTGAAATCTGTCGCGGAGAATATCTGGACGGCGACTTCATCTTCCGTAATTCACTGGGCGAAGCGCTGCTGAACAGCGATAATCAGATACTCTGCTGTGTGGCCCAACCGCAAACCGACGCTGAGATTTTTATGTCCGATGTGCATGCTCCGAACCATATTCCCGATATGACCCTGGCCTGTCAGATCCAGTCTGTCAGCCCGCTGCCAGGTAATGTCTGGCAGGTCGAACTGCTGGCCCCGGCAGGCAAAACAGCGGATTTCTGGCCCGGCCAGTATCTGCTGCTGACCGTGACCACCGCCGCCGGTGAACAGACCCTGCCTTATTCCATTGCCTGTGCACCGGGCAGCATCAGTGGTGCTGACAGCCGCCACATCGAACTGCATATTGCCGCCGGCAGTGACACCGCCAATGACGTGCTTCAGTTTTTACAGCAGACACTGACGGTGACGGTGACCCTGCCGTTCGGTGACTGCATCGTACACCCGGATTTCCTCCGGCAGCAGGCCGGTAAGCCACTGCTGCTGGTCGCCGCCGGCACCGGTTTTTCACAGATCAAAAGTCTGGTCGAAGGTATTCTGGCCCTGGAGCCTGAACGCGAACTGCACATTTACTGGTCCAACCGCCAGCAGGACGGTTTTTATCTGGCAGAACTGCCGGTCAGCTGGGCCCGGCAATACCCCAATGTGCATTACCACCCCATTATCGAACAGCACAGTGCCGGCTGGCATGGCCGCGCCGGCTGGATCTATCAGGTGATTCATGAAGATTTCACCGACCTCAGCGATATTTGTATGTTCGCCTGTGGCTCGCCCAATATGGTGTACGGCACGCTCGATCAGCTGGCACCTCTCGGCCTGACGCAGGATAATATGTACTCAGACGTTTTTGCATATGCCCCCCGCTGACCGGTGGTGCACTTTTTAAGGAGAAAACCATGAACTGGAAGATCGACCCGCAACAGATCTGGGCGGATTATATCCTCCCCTGGAGCACCCAGATTATCCTTGCTGTCGTTATCTTTATTGTCGGGCGGCTGCTGGCCAAAATGATTACCTCCACCATCGCCAAAGGGCTGCAGCGCGCCGACCTGGATCCGATCCTGATCAACTTTCTGAGCACAGTACTGAGCTCGACCCTGACCCTGCTGGTGATTGTCTTCTCGCTGTCGCAGCTCGGTCTGGACACCACCTCGCTGGTCGCTCTGCTCGGTGCCGCCGGTCTGGCCGTTGGTCTGGCGCTGAAGGATTCACTGTCGCATTTTGCCGCCGGCGTGATGCTGATTGTCTTCCGCCCGTTCAAGCTGGGCGATTATGTTGAAGTCGGTGGTGTCGCCGGTTCAGTCGATCAGATCACCATTTTCAGCACCCGCCTGAAAACGCCGGACAATAAAGTAGTGACTGTGCCCAACGCCAACGTATTCGGTAACACCATGGTAAACTATTCCGCCGAAGAAAAACGCCGGGTGGATATGGTCGTCGGTATTTCCTACGGCAGCGATCTGCTCAAGGCCAAAGCCCTGCTGAATGAAATCGTTGCTGCCCATCCGCTGGTGCTGAAAGATCCGGAATACAAAATCGCCGTCTCCGAACTGGCCGATTCGTCAGTCAACTTTGTTGTCCGTCCATGGGCCAATGCTGTGGATTACTGGACCGTTAAATGGGAACTGACCGAAACCATCAAGCTGCGCTTTGATCAGGAAGGTATCGAGATTCCGTTCCCGCAGATGGATGTTCATATGCACAAAACGGCAGAAGCCTGAACAGAAAACACTGCACAGAGAAAAGGGCCTGCTGGCCCTTTTTTTCTGGCGCAAAACATCCGCCGGCCATGTGATCTGCCCATTCCAGAATACGTCAGGATGCGCCCTTTCTCTTAATTATACGCAATAAGTCATATCACTGAAAAATCACAACGACCGGCGGCTGAAGGACAATCAGAGCCGGCGGCTTCGATCACCGGAAGCAGACGCTGGTTTATGTGGTCCGCAGCCGTTCCCGCGATCAGATCATGCTCAGCGAACGGTGTGAGAATTGATTCGGTATGTTACTGCGGGTTCCGGCGTCGGATACCGGACTGACGCGAAGTGAACGGGAGATGACCCGCACCATCAAAGACCGCCCGCTGGCACCGGAATAAGTCTTTCCGTGCCAGCCCGGTACGGCCGTTCCCCAACGGCCTGTTTTGCCGCAGACTTTCGTCTCTGCGACTAAATGATAAAAGTCATTACCCGCTCAGCAATAGAAGATGATGCAACTAATAATAATAAGGAGAAGGTGCTATGCGGACTGTCTTTCTGCGCCTGCTGGCGGTCAGCCTGCTGTGCGTCACCGGTGTTGCCGTTGCCGCAGAACCGGTCAGAATCGGACTCAATTACCCGTCCAGTGGACGCTACAAGGAACAGGGCCTGGCTCAGGCCCGCGGTGCCCTGCTCGCCATTGAAGAAATTAACGCCAGTGGTGGCGTACTCGGCCGGCCGCTGGAACTGCTGACCGCCAATACCGCCTCAAAACCGGATAAAGCGGTGGAAAACGTGCGCGCCCTGGCCGCTCAGGGTGCATCCATGCTGTTCGGTGGCTCTTCCAGTGCGGTGGCCATAGCTGCCAGTAAGGAAGCAGCGAAACATGACCTGATCTATTTCGGCACCCTGACCTACGCCAACGAGACCACTGGTGCCGAAGGTCACCGGCATATGTTCCGTGAAACCTACAATGCCCATATGGCTGCCAAAGCGCTGGCGGCCTACCTGAATGACAGTCTGAAAGGCAAAAAGCTGTTCTACATTACCGCCGATTACGGCTGGGGCTGGTCGGTGGAGGAATCACTGCGTGAGTTCACCGGAACCGGTGATAAGGCCGCACACCCCGGCACACTGACCAGCTACCCGCGGCCGCGGGAATCGGATTTCAGATCGGCGCTGGACAAAGCCATTGAAGCACAGGCCGACGTCATTATGCTGGTGCAGTTCGGCGATGATATGGCCATGGCCCTGCGCCTGATCCACAGCCTCGGACTGAAAGATAAAATGACGGTGATCGTACCCAACCTGACACTGGGCATGGCGAAATCCGCCGGCTCCGGCATTATGGAAGGCGTGATCGGTGCCGTGCCCTGGTGCTGGAAGGTGCCTTACCAGTATGACTTCGCTGGCGGCAAAGCCTTTGTCGAAGCCTTTACCGGCAAATACCGCACCTATCCCTCAAGCTCGGCCGCGTCGGCCTACAGCATCGTTTACCAGTTCCGCAATGCCGCTGAACGCAGCCGCTCACTGGACACCGGCAAACTGATTGCCGCGCTGGAAAATCACCGTTATACCCACCTCAAGGATGAACAGTACTGGCGGGCCTTTGATCACCAGAATGTGCAGAGTGTGTATGTGGTACGCAGCCGGCCACGTAATGACATCCTTGCCAGTGATCTGCACGAAGACTTCTTTGACATCCTGCTGTCACTGTCCGGGGAAGAAGCCGCCCGCACCCTGCCGGAATGGCAACAGGCGCGGCGTAATGCCGGTAAAGCGGAGAAACTCTGACACGGGTATCAGACCAATAGCTAAACGATTCTGCGTGACTTCTGACCGATTATTCCGGGTTGTCTGACAATGCGGAGTTTTCCTGTGTTATTACGCAGTATATTAGTAACAGCAACCCTGCTGACCAGCGTCGCCACGCTGGCAGCAGAAAGCATCAGAATCGGCATCGCCTCCCCCACCACCGGGCGCTATAAAGAGCAGGGACAGTCACAGATCCGTGGTGCCCTGCTGGCGGTGGAAGAAATCAACGCCGCCGGTGGTGTGCAGGGGCGACCGCTGGAACTGCTGATTGCCAATACCGCCTCCAAGGCAGAACGTGCCGCCAGTGCCATCGACGAGCTGGCCGATCAGGGGGCCGTGTTTACCTTCGGCGCCACCTCCAGTGAGGCCGCCCTTGAAGCCGGCCACCAGGCGGCAAAGCGCGATCTGCTGTTCACCGCCGTGCAGGGTTATGCCAACAACCTCACCGGGGAAGATGGCCAGCGCCACTTTTTCCGTGAAACCTACAATGCCCGCATGGCCGCACGCGCCCTGGCGGCTTACCTCAACGATCAGCTGCAGGGGAAAAAACTCTTCTATATGACCGCCGATTACCAGTGGGGCTGGTCGGTGGAGGAATCACTGCGCCAGTTCACCGCCACCACCGATACACAGCAGCATCCGGCTGTGCGCGTGCATTACCCGCGCCCACGGCGGCCGGATTTTGAGCAGGCCCTGCAGCAGGCAGACGCCTCCGGTGCCGACGTGCTGGTACTGATTCAGTTCGGTGAAGATATGGCCTCAGCACTGGAACTGGCCACGCGTATGGGGCTGAAAGAACGCATGACTATCATCGTACCCACTCTGACGCTGGGCATGGCGGTATCCGCCGGAGCGGAACCGATAGCAAACGTCATCGGCACTGTTCCCTGGTACTGGAAAGTGCCGCAGCAGTATGGCTATGAGAAAGGACAGGCGTTTGTGCGTAACTACAGCGAACGCTATGGCAGCTTCCCGTCCAGTGCCGCCGCCTCCGCCTACAGCACCGTTTATCAGTTCCGTGATGCCGCCGGCCGCAGCCGCAGTCTGAAGGCGGGTGCCCTGATCCGTGCATTGGAAGGCCACCGTTACAGCCTGCTGAAAGACGGCCAGAGCTGGCGCGCGCTGGACCACCAGAATGTACAGTCGGTGTATGTGGTGAAAGGCCGTCAGCGTGATGACGTGATTGCCAGCCCGCAGCATGCCGATTACTTCGACATCCTGCTGCAGCTGCCGGCGGAGGAAAGTACGATCAGTGCTGATGACTGGCAGGCGCTGCGCAAAGCCGCCGGTAAGAGCCCCAGTCTGAACTGACGCGCTGCGGGAGCACCAGCTCCCGTTCAGTCAGACACTCAGCCCAGCGCCTGCCGGAAATGTTCGCAGGCCTGGCTTTCATTCCCTTCCGCCAGCAGTACCTTACCCATTTCCGCATGCAGTTCCGGCATGCCCTTGATGCGCAGACCGGTCTGCAGATATTCACGCGCTTTATCGAGCTTGTTCTGACGGCGTGCCAGACGGCCAAGCACCAGCAGCAGCAGCGGGTCATTCGGGCGTTCTGTCAGCTGCTGCTCAGCAAACAGCAGCTGGCGGCCGGCGTCTTCACCGTGCAGTGTGCCATACAGGCGGATCAGATCATCGTGCCAGACGTATTTGAGCGCGTTGCGCAGCTCATGCTCGGCCAGCACTTCTTCTTTGTCTTCCACCAGCAGCTCAATGTAGCGCCGCACAATCGGCAGTGAGTTGCGCGCCTGACGCGGGAAATCGTGATAGAGGCGCTTCAGTTCCGCTGCCGCCTCACCGGGTTTCAGGCCATGGCCGTGAACCGCCCGCTCCATCAGCTGCAGGTGAACATTTTCTTCCAGTTCCTTCAGTCGTTCGGCGGACAGTTTGCTCGACTTGCGCAGCAGCGGCAGCAGATCACGCAGGGCCACCCAGTCGCCCAGATCCAGATAGGTTTTGACCAGCAGCTTCAGCAGAAAGGCATGTTTCGGATGATGACGGCGCAGTTTCAGCAGCACTGCCAGTGCCTGCTCTTTCTGGCCGCGGGAGTTCAGCAGTTCTGCCTGCGTCAGCCCCACCGCCAGCTCAGCACCGCGGGTGCTCTGACTGGCGGCTTTCAGCCACTCATCCGCGGCGTCCATTTTGCCCTGTTCGTAGGCTGCCCGGGCTGCCGCCAGATAATTGATCAGCGGCGTGTCCGAATCATCGGCACTGAGGGTCAGCAGGCGTTCTGCGCGGCGCCACTGCCCCTGCGCCAGACTCAGCAGACCCCGGGTAGTCTGACGCTGGGCCCGCAGGTTGCGGCGCTGGCGGCGCCATTCGTTGAAACGCCAGTCGCTGCCGAGCAGCAGCAGGCTGACCCGCAGCAGCAGGTACAGCGCCAGCATAGCCACCAGTGTCAGCGCCAGACAGACCCACAGGGTCATCTCAACCGTGTAGTTACCCCAGCTCACCAGCACATAGCCGGCATCACTGCTCATCAGCGTACCGGCAACCAGGCCGATGCCGAGGGTCAGGATCAGAAACAGTATCCATACCCTCATGCGGCATCCTCCGCCTGCTCAGCCGGCTGAGCGTCGGCCGGAGCCTGTTCCGGTGTCACCGTGCCACGGCGCTGTGCTTCCACCAGCTGCTGCAGCTGCAGCAGCGAGCCGCTGATATCCGGCACCTGCGGTGACACTTGCCACTGTTCCAGCTCCTGCAGGGCGGTGCGCACGGCGCGGGTACGTTTGTCATCCACAATCAGATAATCATCCATCCAGCCGGCAACCCGTTGCAGGCTGTGACGGTAGAGTTCAGCCTGCTGACGCAGCAGGGCAATCTGTGCCTGCTCCAGCATCAGGTGCATATTCTGCTGCAGGAAATACTGCTGATCCGGTCCCAGCGGCGCCGCCACCGGTGCCTGACGTTCGCGGATACGCACCATGCTCAGCAGGGAGTCACTGACCTTGTTCCACAGGCTCTGGTACCAGAGGGTATCCGGCACGGCAGCAGTGGTTTCTTCCACCGCCGGGCTGGCGTCTGCCAGCAGCCGGTCCGGCAGCCACGGCAGTTGCGGCAGCTGCTCCTGAATCGCCTGCAGGCGCATCACCGCCCCGGTACGGTCCACCGCCGGCACGGAGCGCAGTGCCAGCATTTCTTTTGCCAGCGTGGCACGCACCGGATTCAGCCGCGGATTGCGGGTTTCCAGCAACACGTTGTCGGCGGCCTGCAACATGCTCAGCGCACCTTCCCAGTCGCGCTCCAGCTGCAGCCGCTGTGAGGCCATGCGCAGCAGATATTCGGCTTCCGCCAGCAGCCAGTCCTGACGCTCAGCGCCGGGCATTTTGCCTAACTGATCGGTGTTATGCTCCACCTGAGCTTTGAGGGTAGCGGTCTGTTGCGCCAGCGACTGGGTCTGCGTAAGCAGATCCCCTTCGGCCGCGGCCATATTGCCGGCCGCCTGCTGTGCCTGCTGCACCCGGTCACGCAGCACGGCCATGGCCGCGGCATTATCCTGCTGTTGCTGCCAGCTGAGCCAGCCGGCATAAGCGGCGACGGCAAACAGTCCCAGCATCAGCACCAGATTGATCCAGCTCAGCGGGTGCGGTCCGCGCCGTGCCGGTGCACTGTCAGAGGCCGGCGGCGGTGTGGCGCTGCTGTCTTTACGCGCATTCTTTACACTGCGGCTGTTCTGCGCTTTGCCGGCTGCCGGGCCGGCAGCGTCTGCGCTGTTCTGCGGCTCAGTAACGTCATGCGCCCGGGCAGCGGTTTCTGTGTCCGCCGGCTTCTGTTCCTGATCGTTTTTTTTCTGGCTCACTGTCTGCTTCCTTAAATCCGGTCTGCGGCGACCGCCTGATTTACCGTCGGAGTATCTTATCCCTGTTGCTGCCATTGTTGCAGGCACAACAGCGTATCTTCATCACGGGCACTGGCGGCCACCAGTACCTCGCGGAATCCCATCTGTTCAGCGGCAGCGGCGGCCCGTGCGGACGGCAGCATGACGCCACAGACCCGCTGCGCCAGATCAGCCACCTGCGCCGTCACGATATCCAGTGCCTGACTGCTGCTCAGCAACAACAGCGGCTGACCGGCGAGGGCGGTCTGCCAGTCCTGCGGCTGCCAGCTGATTTCACGCCGTTGATAAAGCTCGGCATAGTCCACCTCAGCACCCCGTGCACGCAGCACCGTGGCCAGGGTTTCGCGGCCGCCGATACCACGCCAGATCAGCACTTTTTCGCCCCGGATCTGCGTTTCCTGCAGACCCGGCAGCGCCAGCACGCCTTCGCTGTCGAAACGCTCCGGCGGCAACTGCACCGTCAACCCGGCCTGCTGCAGCACCTCGGCCGTGGTCGGGCCGACCGCATACCAGTCGATACCCAGTGGCAGCTGAGGCCAGTATTCATCCAGCCAGGTCAGACCATTGGCGGCCGCATTCACACTGATGGCAATCACAGCCCGGTACTGATCAATATCAAGAAACTTCTGCCGCAGACCATTGGCCGCCGCGGCAGCGTCATCGGCGACCGGCACAATCGCCATCAGCGGCTGCTGGCGCACCGTCAGCCCCTGCTGCTGCAGTGCCTGCACTAACGGCCCGGCCTGATCCGCCGGCCGGGTAACCACCACCGGAGGCATGGCTCTCATCAGTGGATGTCGTGCCCGTAAACCGCTTTCAGAATGTCACCGGCGCCCTGTGCCAGCAGATCTTCTGCGACTGAAATTCCCAGCTGTTCTGCTGCGCTTTCGCCGCCACGGATTTCGCTGCGCAGCATCTGCTTACCATCTTCACTGCCGACCAGACCACGCAGCCACAGCTGATCACCTTCGCGTTCAGCATAACAGGCTATCGGCACCTGACAGCCGCCCTGCAGACGGCGGTTCAATGCCCGCTCGGCCAATACACAGCTGGCGGTGATGTCGTGGTGCAGGGGTTTTAACATGGCCTGAATCTCCCGGTCACGGTCGTTGTCCGCCGTGCGCCATTCAATACCCAGCGCCCCCTGACCACCGGCCGGCAGGGATTCTTCCGGCGTGATAAAGGCGGTGATGCGCTCATCCATTTCCATCCGCAGCAGGCCGGCGGAGGCGAGGATAATGGCGTCGAACTCACCGGCATCCAGTTTGCTCAGCCGGGTCTGCACATTTCCGCGCAGGCTTCTGATCACCAGATCCGGACGGTTGTTCTGGATCTGACAGCCACGGCGCAGGCTGGAGGTTCCGACCACCGCACCCTGCGGCAGTTCGCTCAGGCTGTTGTAAGTGTTGGAGACAAAGGCATCGCGCGGGTTTTCACGTTCACAGATCACCCCCAGTTCCAGCCCCTGCGGGAATTCCATCGGCACGTCTTTCATGGAGTGCACGGCAATATCCGCGCGGCCATCGAGCATGGCATTTTCCAGCTCTTTGACGAACAGGCCCTTGCCGCCGATCTTGGCCAGCGGCGTATCGAGGATTTTGTCGCCCTGGGTTGAGAAGGTCACCAGCTCCACCGTCAGCTGCGGATACATGGCCAGCAGACGGGCTTTGATATGCTCGGCCTGCCACAGGGCAAGTGGACTTTTACGGGTGGCAATACGGAGCGTGGTTACTGATGACATGACATTCCTTAACGCTGGTCAGGCAGGCACCTGAGAGTGAATTCAGACAATGATGCCTCATCATACCAGCGCAGACGGAAACGGGGGAATGATCCGGGCCCGGAAGAGCCGGGATCAGCCGCTCACTTTTTCTGCGGCCGTGCCCAACCCCGGACATTGCGCTGCTTGCCACGCGCCACCGCCAGGTCGTCGGCACCGACTTCCTTGGTGATCACCGAACCGGCCGCCACGGTGGCGCCGGCACCGACTTTCACCGGTGCCACCAGCGAGGAATTGGAACCGATAAAGGCGCCGTCGCCGATTTCGGTTTTAAATTTGTTCACCCCATCGTAGTTGCAGGTGATGGTGCCGGCACCGATATTGGCGTCTTTTCCGATCTCGGCATCGCCGATATAGGTCAGGTGGTTTACCTTGGATCCTTCGCCGATCACGGCTTTCTTCACTTCACAGAAGTTACCGACCTTGGCCTTACGCTGCAGGTCCGCCCCCGGGCGCAGACGCGCATACGGCCCTATCTGGCAGTTGTCGGCCACCACCGCCTGATCAATCAGCGAGTATGTTTCCACCTGTGTAGCGGCGCCGATACGGCTGTTTTTAATCACACAGTAAGCGCCGATCTGCACGCCGTCTTCCAGCACCACATCGCCTTCAAACACACAGCCGACATCAATGCTGACATCGGCACCAGCGCTTAAAGTACCGCGGATATCCAGCCGCGCCGGGTCCGCCAGTGATACGCCGGCACGCAGCAGTTCATCGGCCTGCTGGCGCTGGTAAACCCGTTCCAGCTCCGCCAGCTGCAGACGGTCATTAACGCCCTGTACTTCCGCTTCATCCTGCGGATGAATGGCACGTACAGACACACCCTGCGCCACCGCCATGGCAATCACATCGGTGAGGTAATATTCACCCTGCGCGTTATTGGCTGATAACTGCGGCAGCCACTCATTCAGCTGCTGCGCTGACACCGCCAGAATACCGGTATTCACTTCGCGGATTTTATGCTGTTCAGGCGTGGCATCCTTGTGCTCGACAATGGCCTGAATATTTCCGGCGTCATCACGCACGATGCGGCCGTAGCCAGTGGGGTCATCCAGTTCAACGGTGAGCAGCGCCAGCGCATTGCCATCGTGGCTTTCGTCCAGCAGCTTCTGCAGGGTGGCGGAGCGGATCAGCGGCACATCACCATACAGCACCAACACGGTGGACTGCGGATCAACAGCGGGCATGGCCTGCGCCACCGCGTGACCGGTGCCTTTCTGTTCCGTCTGCATGGCCCACTGCACCGGGAAATCCGTGATCTGTTGCTGTACGGCATCGGCACCATGCCCGATCACCACATGCAGGCTGGCCTGTGGCAACTGGCTGGCGCTGGCCAGCACGTGACTCAGCATCGGCTGTCCGGCCAGTTTGTGCAGCACTTTCGGCAGATCAGATTTCATACGCGAGCCTTTGCCCGCAGCCAGGGTAACGACAGCCAGAGTCATAACAGCATTCCGTTGGTAAATGAGCCCGCTATTCTAGTGGCTGGCCGGGTGATTTCAATGCGGCCAACAGACACACAGATGCTTACTGCAGGGTGTCAGCCCGGTCTTCCAGCAGATTGAGGTAGTCGTATTCCATAATGCCGAGCGCCTCGAAACAGTCATCCCGCACCCGTTCCCAGTCGGTCAGGTCAGCACCGCGGCGGATCTGGTTGACCATGTTGTCAGCCATTTTCAGTGTCGCCCAGGGCAGGGCCACCTCGTCGTTCATATTGCGGGTGAGGAAATCTTCTTCGTGGTGGGTCAGCACCACGCGGCAGATGTCCGGTGGCAGCGACCAGCTGCTGGCAATAAAGTAACCGACCTGAGCGTGATTGCACTGATAGCGCTCATCCTCATAACTGACCGGATTACGCTCATAATCGCTGTTGGCCTGCTGCAGGGTAACGCGGTAATCATCAAAACGCTGACTCATGGCAGCGATGCCACAATCATGAAACAGACCCGCGGCATACAGATTTTCTGCCGGTACCCTGTCTTTGATACCGCGGCCGATAAACACCATAGTGTCAGCCACCATGCCGGAGTTATCCCACAGCCGCTCAAACGAGATGGAAGCGGTGGCTGTAAAACTGTTGCGCAGCATCAGCGCCGTCACCAGGGTGCCGACCGCACGCTGGCCGAGCAGCATCACCGCCTGCGGAATATCACTGATGGTACGGCTCATGCCGTAAACCGGGGCATTGATGGTCTTCAGAATGGCCGATGACAGGCCGATATCACCGGCAATCAGGTTGGCCAGCTGCTGGATATCCGCTTCCGGATCATTGATCAGGTTCTGAATATCAATCAGGGCCTGCGGCCGGGCGGGAACATTAAAACCGTGGGAAATATGCTCAATGAGCTCCGGGCTGAGAGAAATCATGGGTACTCACTACAACGCAACAGGAAAGAGGGTTGTAATGAGTGTAGCCACAGGGAGTGGAAAATGGTGCCATTTACGCCCCTTTATCAGAGACTTCCTGCGCCGGATCAGTTTTTGTTCAGTCGCCCAGACACTCGCTGAAACGACGGGTCAGATCCTGCAGGTAATTCACATAGCCCTGCGGCTCAATGGCGATATTGGCCGCCATCGGGTCCAGCTCACCGCGGTTGATATCCAGACCACGCAACAGCGAATCGACTACCGCCGGGGAAAACTCCGGCTCGGTAAACACACACACGACGTCGCCCTGCAGCAGCTGTTCACGCATATGCTGCAGGGTTTTCAGCCCCGGTTTCTGTTCCGGTGACACGGTAAAGGCGCCGACCTGATTCAGCGCCATCAGACCGACCCAGCGGTCATAGGCGCGGTGAAAAACAAAGAATCCGCGCTCGCGGTAGGGCGCCAGCTGCGAGCGGCTGAGTTCAATCTGCTGCTGCATGGCGGTGGCAAATCCGCCGCTGCTGACCCCCAGCGCGGCAGCCAGCTGTGCCTGGGCATCAATCATCTGCAGCGGCGACAGCCACCAGTGCGGATCATGGTGACCATGGCTGTGACCATCCTCGTCCCCGTCAGCGTGATCTGCCCCATCATGGACGTCGTGTTCATGCTCATCGTGCTCATGCCCGTCTTCCGCCGCGAGCGAGACATCCAGCCAGATTTTGTCCGGCCAGCGTTGTGTGAATGCGGCCAGATACGGCTCCGCATCCGGTCCGTTCCAGAAGATGATATCGGCATCGCGGATACGCCCCACATCCGACGGCCGCAGCGAGAAATCATGCGGCGTCATCCCCATAGGTACCAGCACCGACAGATCATCTGCCGGCGTCACCGACGCCGCCACCAGCGCCAGCGGATGCACACTGGCCAGAACGTTCGGCCCGGCCGCAGCGACAGAACTGAGACCAGCCACAACAGCAAACAACAGCGTCAGGGAGAGGTTTTTCATGAGGGGAATCCGGGGTACTGACATCAGAATGTAATATTATAACCTAAACTGTCTTTGCGCGTCCCTCATAATCTCCCGCATAATGGCAGGCGTTAAGCCCCGGATAAGGCCAGCCCATGACCCAGAACGTCTACAAAAGCCATGATCATCATGCCTGCATTGACAGCGCGGTGGCGGAAGCACGTCGTCTGTGTGACGAAAGAGGCGTCCGCCTGACCCCGGTGCGTCAGCGTGTGCTGGAACTGGTGTGGGACAATCACAAGCCGGTCGGCGCCTACGATCTGCTGCCGAAACTGGCGGAGGAAGGCTTCAACTCAGCGCCGCCGACCGTGTACCGGGCGCTGGACTTTCTGCTCGACCTGGGGCTGATACACCGCATCAACTCCCTCAACGCTTTTATCGGCTGTAACCATCCGGGTCACAGTCACCCCACCTGTTTCTTCGTCTGCCGCGAATGTGGCATGGCACAGGAGCTGGATGCCGCACCGCTGAAAGAAATCGCCCGTCAGGCCGAGCAGCAACTTGGTGTCCGGGTGGAGCAACAGATGACCGAACTGATGGGTCTTTGCCCACGCTGCCAGAAAGCATCATGACCACAGACCAGCCTCTGATCCGCGCCAGTCACCTCAATCTGACGCGGCAGCATAAAACCGTCCTCAGTGACATCAGCCTGAATATCGTCCGTGGCGAAATCATGACCCTGATCGGCCCCAACGGCTGTGGTAAATCCACCCTGATCAAAGTCCTGCTCGGACTGGTCGAAGCCGATTCCGGCGACATCAGGCGTCAGCGCGGGCTGCGCATCGGCTATATGCCGCAGCGCCTGAGTCTGGATCAGCGTATGCCACTGACCGTCACCGGCTTCCTCAGCCTGACCCGGCACGCTACCAGTGCTGACATTGACTACTGGCTCGAACGGCTGAATATCAGCACGCTGGCGCCGCTGTCGGTACACGACCTGTCCGGCGGTGAATGGCAGCGGGTGCTGCTGGTACGGGCACTGCTGATGAAACCCGATATTCTGGTACTCGACGAACCGGTTCAGGGCGTCGATGTGCAGGGGCAGATGGAGCTCTACCAGCTGATCCCGCAGCTGCGCGATGAACTCAACTGCGCCGTGCTGATGGTCTCCCACGACCTGCATCTGGTGATGGCTGCCACCGATGAAGTTATCTGCCTCAACGGTCATGTGTGCTGTTCCGGTCACCCGGATCAGGTGTCCGTCGACCCGGCCTATCTGCAGCTGTTCGGCAACCGCGCCCAGCCACCGCTGATTGCCCATTACACACATCACCATGATCACAGCCACTGTGACCATGGCCAGCATCTGCACAGCGGAGAACAACAGCATGACTGATATCTGGTGGATCATGCCGTTGCTGGCCGGCGTGCTGCTGGCCATGATCAGTGGCCCGCTGGGCAGCTTTGTGGTCTGGCGGCGGATGGCGTTTTTCGGTGACACCCTGGCCCACGGCGCCCTGCTTGGCATTACCTTCGGCGTGCTGACCGATATCAACCTGACGCTGGCGCTGGTGCTCGGTTCACTGGTGCTGGCACTGCTGCTGCTGCCGCTGGAGAAACGTTCACGTCTGTCATCCGACACCCTGCTCGGTATTGTCTCGCACAGCACCCTGGCCATCGGTCTGGTGACGCTCAGCCTGGCGCAGGGTATCCGCGTCGATCTGATGGGGTACCTTTTCGGCGACCTGCTGGCGGTCGGCAGTGCCGATGTCCTGTGGATTCTGCTGGCCGTCATTGTGGTTGCCGGGCTGATGATCTGGCAGTGGCGCGGCCTGCTGGCAGCCACCGTCAGCTCGGAACTGGCGGCCATTGAAGGTTACGCGGTCGGCCGTCTGAACCTGCTGCTGATCCTGATGCTGGCGGTGATCGTCGCACTGGCAATGAAGGTGGTCGGCATCCTGCTGGTCAGCGCCCTGCTGATTATTCCGCCCGCCGCCGCGCGCAGCCTGTCGCGGTCACCGCTGCAGATGGCGCTGCTGGCCAGTGGCTGTGGTATCAGCGCCGTGCTGCTCGGCCTGTGGGCGTCGTTTCACTGGGATACACCGGCCGGACCGAGTGTGGTGGTTGCCGCCACGCTGCTGTTTGTTCTCAGCCTCGGGGTACAGAATCTGCGCACCCGGCAGGTGGCATAAACAGGAAAGGAACAGAAAAAGACCCGGTCGCCATTGGGGGCAAACGACCGGGTTAACTTCGGATCATTGGGGAAGTACCGAAGAAAAAGAACAACCAGAAAAACCTGCCAGCAGTACTGCACAGTCACCGGCTACCTGAGAAGTATTGGTTTAAATATAGACAATCACCCGGTATCTGCAGTGCAGATACCGGGTTTTTGGTTGAAATTTTCTATCGGGAAGAATTTTCTGATATTCAGAAAAAATCAGAAAGCGCGGGGCGGTTCAGTCTTCCGCCTCCGGCGGCAGAACCTCATCAGACTCATCAGGCAGCGCCTCTTCTGCCGGCACCAGCCAGCCATCAAGCTGTTTGCGCAGCACATCAATGCCTTCACCATTCAGGGATGAGAAGGTCTGTACCGTGACCAGATCACCGAGGTGAGCGACGGCTTTTTTCACCTGCAGCAGCGCACTTTTAGCCGGCCCACGCTTCAGCTTGTCGGCCTTGGTGAGCAGAATGTGCAGCGGCATCTGTGAATCCTTCGCCCAGCTGATCATGGCGGTGTCGAATTCTTTCAGCGGATGGCGGATATCCATCAGCAGCACCAGCCCGACCAGGGCATCGCGCTTCTCCAGATAGTTGCCCAGCTCTTGCTGCCAGTCGTTCTTCACCGCCAACGGGACTTTGGCAAAGCCATAGCCGGGCAGATCGACCAGCGCCAGCGGTTTATCGCCGATGCGGAAATAGTTAATTAACTGGGTCCGGCCCGGCGTTTTACTGGTACGGGCCAGTTTTTTGTTGCCGGTCAGACGATTAAGCGCACTGGACTTACCGGCGTTGGAACGCCCGGCAAATGCCACCTCACGGACAATTTCCGTCGGGCACTGGCTGAGTTTGGCAGCACTCTTAACAAACTGAGTGTTGGTATAGGTCAATGATTCCTGAGCTATCATGGGGTAAACGTAATGACCGTCCGGAAATTAATGTTATATAATGCTGGGCCTTTGGATGACGCACCCATCATATCACAGGGCGGTGGCTCCGGGGCTAAGCGTTTTAATCCCTCATAAAACACTTAAATTAGAGAGAGTATCGCCAATGAAAAAACTGGTTGTGATGGCTGCCCTGACTGCAGCAGCAATGAGTGCCAATGTTCAGGCTTTTGATGTCGCCGCGAAATATCAGCAGACCTGTAATGCCTGCCACGCCATGGCGGTTGCCGGTGCACCGAAAGCCTTCGACAAAGCGGCCTGGGAGCCTCGTCTGGCCAAAGGTATGGATGCACTGGTTACCAGCGTCACCAACGGTCTGAATGCCATGCCGCCACGCGGTCTGTGCATGGACTGCACCGCTGAGCAGTACAAAGAACTGATCACTTACATGTCGACCCCGAAGTAAGGCCGGCTGACAAGTAGAAGAACTCACATACAACCTGGACCTGATGATGAAAAACCTGTTGATTAGCCTGATCGTTTCTGCCGGACTCGTGTCCGTTGCCCATGCTGGCGACGCGGAGGCCGGCAAAGCAAAATCTGCCACCTGCGCCGCCTGTCATGGTGCTGACGGTAACAGTCTGGCGCCCACCTTCCCGAAAATTGCCGGCCAGGGTGAGCGTTATCTGATCAAGCAAATCAAGGATATCCGTGACGGTGCCCGCACGGTTCCTGAAATGGCTCCTTTCGTAGCAGGCCTGAGCGACACTGACGTTGAAGATCTGGCAGCCTACTTCGCTGCTCAGACTCCGACCGGTGGTGGCGCCAAGGAAGAACTGGTTGAACTGGGTCAGCGTATTTACCGTGGTGGTATTGCTGACAAAGGTGTTCCTGCCTGTCTGGCCTGTCATGGTCCTGACGGCAAAGGCCTGGATACGGCTAAATTCCCTCGTCTGGCCGGTCAGCACGATGTTTACACGGTGAAGCAGCTGACCAACTTCAGCATGAACCTGCGCACCAACGACGGCGACAGCCGTATGATGCGTGATATTGCATATCGCCTGCATGCTACTGAAATCGAAGCGGTTGCTTCTTATATTCAGGGTCTGCGTTAAGCGCAGCAGCAGTAAAAAGGTGGCTCCGGCCACCTTTTTTTATGTCTGTCCCACGGCAGGCACGATGATTCCTGACATTTGAGCATTGGGCGAGCGCGAACCTTTGTGCCAGAATGCCCTCTGACTAACGACCTTCAATCGTCCTTTAATAACAATGGAGTTCCCGATGTTTGCACAGGTGAGCAAATGGATCGCAGCAGCGCTGTTTATGGTTGCAGCTTCTGCCCAGGCAGCCGACTACCAGGCTGGTAAAGAATACACCGTCCTGCAGGAACCGGTGCCGGTGCTGGCAGATGGCAAAGTCCACGTTGAAGAAGCCTTCTGGTATGGCTGCCCGCACTGCTACCACCTGGAAAGCGTGCTCGGTCCATGGAAAGAAACCCTGCCTGCCGACGTTGACTTCCAGGGTGTACCGGCAATGTTCGGCCGCGCCTGGGTTGCACACGCTCAGCTGTTCCACGTGGCCGAAGTGCTGGGTGTTGAAGCCAAAGTTCATAACGATATTTTCCGCGCTATCCACGTTGAACGTAAGCGCCTGCTGCGCAAGGAAGATCAGCGTGACTTCCTGGTGGAAAAAGCCGGTGTCAGTGCAGAAGACTTCGACAAAGCCTACGACTCCTTTGCGGTTAAGACCCGTATGAAACAGGGCGACCAGCGTATCCGCGACTTCAAACTCAACGGTGTTCCGGCGCTGATCATTCAGGGTAAATACGTGGTGAATTCCACTACCGCCGGCAGCCAGGAAAACATGCTGAAAGTGGCCGACTATCTGATCGCCAAAGAGCGTAAAGCCATTCAGGGCAAGTAATCCCCATGCCCGGCTTCTGTACCCTGCAGGAGTTTATCGCGGCACCCCGTGCCGCGAACGCCCTGCGTCTGCTGTCCTTCAACATGCAGGTCGGGATACAGACCTCCGCTTATCACCACTATCTGCTGCGCAGCTGGCAGCATTTACTGCCCAGTGTGAACCGCGACCTCGCCCTGTCACGTATTGCCGGACTGGTGGAACCCTTTGATATCGTCGCCCTGCAGGAAGCCGATGCCGGCAGTTTCCGCAGCCGCTATCACAATCAGGTTGAACGCATCGCCGACGAAGCCGGCTTCCCTTACTGGTATCAGCAGGTTAACCGCAATATCGGTGGTCTGGCGCGGCACAGTAACGGTCTGCTGACCCGCATGCAGGCGGTGGATATTCAGAGCCATCCGCTGCCCGGCCTGTTGCCCGGCCGCGGCCTGATGGTGCTGCGCTTCGGCAACGGCGACAACCAGCTGGTGGTGGCCATTACCCACCTGGCACTGGGGCGGAAAACCCAGTTCAGTCAGCTGGATTTCCTCTGCGATCTGGTCGCTGATGCCCGTCATCTGGTGATCATGGGCGATCTCAATCAGGAATCGGAAGTGCTGTTGCACGACAGCCCGCTGAAATCCCTGTCACTGCACGCCCCGAAACTGATGCCCACCTACCCCAGCTGGCAACCGAAACGCGGCCTCGATCATATCCTGCTCAGCGATAACCTCGAACTGTTGCGCACCGCCGCCATCAATCACCCGCATTCCGACCACCTGCCGGTAGCCGCAGAAATCCGTTTGCCGGCGTAAGGAACCTATGCCGGACTCTGCAACCCTGAGCGGGCACCGGGTTATTCAGAAGTTCCTTAATTTTATTAATCTGAGACACGGCAAAGTCGGGTTATTTTTCTATACTGTCAGCTGATTCGTCCACCCGGAGACCACCATTCATGACCGAGGGAGCAGGTTCGTCCGCCCGCCGCTGGCGTGACAAGTATCTGGATTTACTCGACAGTCACGAGAAGCTGAAGAACAGTTCCGAGCAGCAGCACGATCAGATGCGCCGCGGTCTGGTCATGGTGTCACTGCTGGCGGAAGGCCAGTCCGGTACGGTGGATAAGTCACTCTCCGATCTGCGTGAATCGCTCAAGCCGGGATCATCCGGTATGACCCGCGTGCTCGACGAACTGGAGCGGGCGGTACAGAGATTCGAGGAACAGAACACGGCACAGGCCGAAGTCCTGCTCGGCCAGCTGGCCGACGCCGCCGACAAGCTCAGCCAGTGCCCGCTGCCCAAACCGCTGATGAAGCAGGTAAAAGCAGTACGCAAAAACGCTGCCGATGAGCTGCAAACCTGGTCCGGCTATATCAGTCAGCTGCAGAGCTGGATGCAGATAATCGGCGAAATCGCCACGCTGGAAGGCTATGACGAAGCGCGCAGCAGTAAATGGTGGCAGCGCTGGTTCCGCCCCGATGAGCACAGTGCAGAAGCGCTGACCGGTACGGAAGAAGATGGAGCCATCAGTGATGAACCCGAACCCGGTTTTTCCCATATCGCCGAAGAAGTGTCCGAAACCCTGTTCAGTCTGATCTCCCGGCTGGTCGTTCCCGAACGCCTGAACTATCAGGCTGAAAGTCTGAAAAGCCGCCTGCAGAATGGCCTGAACTGGTATGAACTGGTACCGCTGCTGGAAGATACCGCCGACTTCCTGCTGCAGTGTCTGGGCAACAGCCAGTCCGAATTTGAACAGTTTCTGCAGAGCCTTGATCAGCGTCTGCAGGCCATCCGTCAGCTGGTCAGTGAAGCCGGCCAGAGTCAGACTGAGCGCCGTCGCGCGCGGCTGGATCTGGACAGCATGGTGCGCGAGCAGATCGCCGATATCCGCTCCGTGGTCACCGGCTCCGGCGATCTCGGTGAACTGGGCACCAGCGTGCGCGACCACCTGCTGCTGATCGTCGAGGCCATGGACAAATACCAGCAGGACGAGGAAGAACGCGAACAGCGGCTGGAAGCCAAGCTTGCCCTGCTGCAGGGTAAACTGGATGAAATGGAAAAAGAGATGCAGGACAGCCGTGTCGCCATCGAAGAGCAGCGCCGCCGGGCCACCCATGACCCGCTCACCGGCCTGCCCAACCGCGCAGCCTACCAGCACCGGCTGGAAGAAGAACTGTCACGCCACCACCGTTATGGCGGCTCACTGTCACTGGTGGTGTGCGATGTCGACCACTTCAAAAACATCAATGACACCTACGGCCACCTGGCCGGCGACAAGGTCCTGCAACTGATCTCGCGCTCGCTGCGCAGACAGCTGCGCGACAGCGATTTTATTGCCCGTTACGGCGGCGAGGAATTCGTTATCCTGATGCCGGAAACCAACGCCGAAGAAGCCATGCAGGCGGCTGAGAAGCTGCGCCAGCAGGTACAGCAGAGTCCGTTTAACTTCCGCAAGGAACGGGTGCCCATCACCATGTCGTTCGGTATCAGCGAATTCTACAAACTGGAAGCACCGGATGTAGTGTTTGAGCGCGCCGACAAAGCCCTCTACCGCGCCAAGGAAGAAGGCCGTAACCGCTGCAATATGGCCTGATCCCGGGCCATTGCTTGCTTTTCACTTTCGTTCTGATAAATTCCCGGAAATTTTCTTTCGTTCCGAAACTTAAATATGCCCAAACGCAATACCGTCCAGCGCCGGCATGGCATTATTGAACGCCTTAACCAGCAGGGACAGGTGCAGGTCGATGCGCTGGCAAGCGCCTTTGACACCTCCGAAGTGACCATCCGCAAAGATCTGGCCGAACTGGAAAAAAGTGGTCTGCTGCTGCGCCGTTATGGCGGTGCAGTTCCCTTGCCGGGCGAGCTGACCGGACGCTCCGTCAGCGAACCGGCGGAAAAAGTTTCGGAACGAAAGCAGGCCATCGCCAGAGCAGCCGCGGCCTGCATCCGAGACCACAACCGCATCATCATTGATTTCGGCAGCACCACCGCCGCCCTGATTCCGCAGCTGCAGAGCCGCCGCGGTCTGGTGGTCATGACCAACTCACTGGCCGTCGCCAGCGCCATCCGCGAGCTGGAGAATGAACCAACATTGCTGATGAGTGGCGGAACCTGGGATGCCCATTCAGAGTCTTTTCAGGGCCAGATTGCCGAGCAGGTCATCCGCTCGTACGACTTTGACCAGCTGTTTATCGGCTGCGACGGCATCGATCCGCAACGCGGCACCACCACCTTCAACGAACTGCTCGGCCTCAGCCGGGTGATGGCGGAAAGCGCCCGCGAAGTGGTGGTGATGACCGAAGCCGAAAAAGTCGGGCGGCGTATTCCCAACCTCGAATTACCCTGGGCAGCGGTCAGCATTCTGATTACCGACGACCGCCTGACCAGCGACCAACAACAACAGATTGAACAACAGGGTGTGCGCGTCATCATCGCCAGCCTGAACAACGGAGAATAATTATGTGTGGCATTGTCGGCGCCGTAGCGCAGCGGGACGTGGCAGATATTCTGCTCGAAGGATTAAAACGACTGGAATACCGCGGCTATGATTCCGCCGGTCTGGCCACCATCAACAACAACGGCGAACTGAAACGGGTACGCCGGCTGGGTAAGGTACAGGCGCTGGATGAAGCGGTACACGCCAGCACCATGTCCGGCGGTACCGGAATTGCCCATACCCGCTGGGCGACCCATGGCGAACCGTCTGAAGCCAATGCTCACCCGCACATTTCCGGCGACATCGCCGTGGTGCATAACGGCATTATCGAAAACCACGATGTGCTGCGTGATGAACTCCGCGCCCAGGGTTACGTCTTTACCTCACAGACCGATACCGAGGTGATCGCCCATCTGGTCGAGCGTGAGCTGCAACAGGCCGGTACCCTGCTGGCCGCCGTGATGGCTGCCCGCAGTCAGCTGCACGGCGCCTACGGCATGGTGGTCATCGACCGCCAGCAGCCGGAGCGCATGATCGTTGCCCGTTCCGGCAGCCCGCTGGTGATCGGTTACGGTATCGGCGAACATTTTGTCGCCTCGGATCAGCTCGCCCTGCTGCCGGTCACCCGCCGCTTTGCTTTCCTTGAAGAGGGCGATGTCGCGGAAATCACCCGCCAGAGTGTCAGCATTTTCGACCTCAACAATCAGCCGGTCAGCCGCGAGCCACAGGACAGCACCGTCGAGCACGATGCCGGCGATAAAGGCGAATTCCGCCATTTCATGCTGAAGGAAATCTACGAACAGCCACAGGCCATTATCAACACGCTCGAAGGCCGGCTGTTCAATGGTCAGCTCAACCTGGAGGCACTGGGGGATCTGTCCGGTATTGATCAGGTGCAGATCATCGCCTGCGGCACCAGCTACCACGCCGGCATGACCGCCCGTTACTGGATTGAGGATATTGCCGGCATCGCCTGTAACGTCGAAATTGCCTCGGAGTTCCGTTACCGCCGCTCCGTGGTACGCCCCAACAGCCTGCTGGTGACCATATCCCAGAGCGGTGAGACCGCCGATACCCTGGCCGCCCTGCGTCTGGCCAAGGAGCTCGGCTTTGCCCGTACGCTGACCATCTGCAACGTGCCCGGTTCGTCGCTGGTGCGTGAATCGGACATGGCGCTGATGACCCGTGCCGGCGCCGAGATCGGTGTTGCTTCCACCAAAGCCTTCACCACCCAGCTGGTCGCCCTGCTGCTGTTAACCGCCGCGCTCGGGCGCGGCCGCGCCATGGATGCAGCCAGAGAGCAGCAGATCGCGTCTGCCCTGACCCGTCTGCCGGCACTGATCGAAAAAGCACTGGGCATGAACAGCGCTATCCAGCAGCTGGCCGAAGCTTTTGCAGAAAAACACCACGCCCTGTTCCTCGGCCGCGGCGACCAGTACCCGATTGCCATGGAAGGTGCGCTGAAACTGAAGGAAATTTCTTATATCCACGCCGAAGCCTACGCCGCCGGCGAACTGAAGCACGGCCCGCTGGCGCTGATCGACGCCGAAATGCCCATCGTCGTCGTCGCCCCCGCCAACGATCTGGTGGAAAAACTGAAATCCAATATTGAAGAAGTGCGCGCCCGCGGCGGCGAACTCTATGTGTTTGCCGATGAAGACGCCGGCATCCGCCCGGAAGACAATATGCAGGTCATGAACGTACCGCACTGCGATGATATCGTCGCACCGGTGCTGTACACCCTGCCGCTGCAGCTGCTGAGCTACCATGTCGCCATTATCAAAGGTACGGATGTGGATCAGCCAAGGAATCTGGCCAAGAGTGTGACGGTGGAGTAATGTTTTCTGCAGAAAGGACAAAGGCTGCTAAAAAGCAGCCTTTGCAGAACAATTACGTTATGTTTTTCACCAACAGCCAATATTAAGCATAACCAAAGGCAAACAACAGAATTTCATATTGGGGCTGGTCAGCCCTAAACGGTAACCGCCTGATTCAATCCTCCACTGAGAAATGAAAAAAGGTCACAGGTCAGCCATTCTGCTCTTCCGCCGGCGGCACAAAACGCTGATGCAGCCACGCCAGCGCCAGTAAGGCCAGCCCAAGTCCCATAAAGGAGGCAACCCGCCACAGCCCGGTCAGGCCGGCCATATCAATCAGGAAGAGTTTGGCCACCACCACCAGCAACAGTGCCATACCGCCACGGTACAGATCGCGTTTGCCGAGCCAGCTGCCCAAACCCAGAGCAGCCGCCGCCAGCAGCATCCACACCACAGAATAGGTGTACAGCTCGCCATCGTCGGTCAGGTTATCCAGATTCATCAGCCCGCTCTGCCACAGATGGCGGATTTCCAGCGAAATAAACAGCAGCAGGTTGAGCCCGGCGGCCAGCAGCGCATAGCGTGCGTAACGGGCCGGCAGCACCCGCCACAGCGCCAGCATGATCAGCGTCGGCAGGCCATAGCTGAGCAGCAGCATATTCAGCAGCGGCGTCATGCCGATGGGCACGTTACTCCACAACGGGTTATCTGCCAGCAGCAGAACGCCACCATACACCAGCGTCGCCGCACCAAGATGCAGAGCTCCCAACACCTGATAAAAACGCGGCCACTGCGTCACCTGCGTAGCACGCCAGAAATAAACCGCCGCCGCACAGCCCCAGATCAGCACGTCCAGACTGGCTTCGGCAAAGCTGAATTCGTGGTGGAAAATATCACCGTCATACAGCCAGTAGCGGGTTTCTGCTGCCAGCGTCAGCACCAGCAACTGCGCCGCACCGCCCTGCAACCAGGGCTGCATACGCGATTCGCCGCGCAGAATCCAGGCCGCCAGCGCCGTACACAACGTAGCACCGCCGTATGTCCACAGCGACCAGTGAGTGCTGCTGTCATAGCTCAGCAGCCATGGATTAAACGTCAGACGAATCACCACCAGCAGCAACACCGCGCGGATCACCCAATCCATCAGCTTAAGCTGATAACGCTGCTGCAACAGCGCCAACGATACCAGCTGCAACGCCAGCGCCAGTGTCAGGGTGGCTTCCGCCAGCCAAATCACCGCCGCCAGCGCCAGCCCCATATGCCCGGCGCTGACCAGAACCACACTGATCAGGGCACGCGCCTGCTGGTTCTGCTCACGCTCACCCAGCCACAGATAACTCAGCCCCAGCAACAGAGCCATCAGCCCCCATGCCCAGTCGAGACGGAAATCCGGGAACAGGTAATAACTCACCGCCAGTGTCAGCAGCGGCGTAGCCACGCCCAGCCCGGTCCAGAACGCCGGGTATTCCGTGCCGGCGCGCAGCACCCACAGACTGGCGGCGCAGAACACCAGCGTCAGCAGTGCAAAGCGCGAGGCCAGTGCCGTCTGAGTAACGATATCGACCGGCCCCAGCAGCCACTGATCGCCATAATCCACCAGCAACGGGCACACAGAAGCCAGCAGCATAAGCACCAGCAACAGAGAAGGCAGCGGATTCAGTTCCGGGCGACGGCTGGCGGCCAGCAGCAATAAGCCGGGCAGTGCCAGCCAGGTGAAATAGCCAACGGCGGCCACGTCTTCAATGGCCAGTGTTGCGCCCTGTGCCAGTACCAGCAACAGCAGCGCCGGTACAACCGGCCAGTCAGAGGTCGTACTGCGCAGCGCCAGAACACGCTGCCACCAGTTGTGCTCAGGTACAACGGCGGCCGGGCGCAGCAGCCAGTCGAAACGCGGTACCGCCAGAAAACCATAGGCCAGCGCCAGCAGATACAGCGAACGCACCCCGGCGGCAGGCTCCACATCCAGGCTGATCGCCCACCACAGCAGACTACCGCCGATGACCCCCAGCCACAGCCAGCGGCGCTGCACATAAGCCAGCAGCCACAACGAAAACAGCGTGAGAATGCTGATGTACACCAGCGCCATGGCGATGTTGCCGGAGCCGGTGTTCACCAGTGCCGGCACCAGATAACCGCCGAGCATGCCCAGCGCCGCCAGCACCGGGCCGTGCTTCAGTGCCAGTGCCATAGTGGCGAACGACACCAGCGCCATAGCGGCGAAAATCAGGGTCGGCGAGGTATCGGGTAACAGGCGGAAGGCCGCGAGTAAGGCGGCATACAGAACGATGCTGGCACCACCGGCCAGCGAGGCAAACACCGGGTTCTGCCCGCGCGAGCGGCGCAGCCATTCAGCAGCCCCATGCAATCCGGCACCGGCCAGCAGCGACAGCATGATCCGCGCCTGCGGCCCCAGCAGGCCCTGTTCAATGGAATAGCGCACCATGAACACCCCGGCCAGACCGACGCAGATGCCGCCCAGCCAGATCATCCAGTTGCTGTGCAGATGTTGCAGCAGACGGTCAGCGATACCCGGCTGCCGTGTCTGCGGCCATGGTGCTGATGAAGGTTCCGGCACCGCGAAGGTCAATGGTGCCGGTGCCACGTCAGTGGCGACTCGGGTTACGGCCTCTGCTACCGGTGCCCCCCCTGCAGCTGCCGCCACCGGAGGCGCTTCAGCCACGGACCGTCCGCTGTCCTCCAGTTCCCGCAGACGCTTTTCCAGCAGCCACACCCGGCGTTCCAGTCCGCCGGCTTTGACAAAGCCCACCACGCCCAGAATGGCAGCAAACAGAAACAGTAAGGGAAGAATCACCAGCAGGGGAATCAGCTCATCCATAGCACCCGTCCATAAACCTCAGGGTCGAATTATTGACAAAGGCGGCCACTATACGCGGAATATCAGGCCGGTTATTGAACCAGGTCAGAAAAGTGACCGCTGCCTTATGTCTGTTCACAGAGCAGGGCATACAAGGGCTGATTAATGTAGTAATTGCTGCACCCGGCTTTTGCTTTCACTACCAAAGCATGCTCCGTCAGGCGGATAATTTTCTGCTGCCGGACGACCATAAATCCCTGCCGAAGGGCATGGATATAGTCCTGTACTTCCTTGGTTGCCGGAGTGACCGCGGCCTCCGTTAACTGGTGTGTTTTATACAACTCATCATGACTGGTAACGCTATTCTCAATCCCGGAACTGTCTTTCGCTTCCTGCAGTGACAGCGTCTTAAGCAGAATAGCCTCATTGGGAATTGTGGCGGCAGCCCCTTTCAGTTCTGCCGGATAGCGGTGTGCTTCCGCTGTCTTTTTCCGCACTGCGCGGGTTTCCAGCTGATAGTGGTGTTGCCCAACGGCAGTGAAAGAACGTGATAAGACGCCATAGCGGGTCCTGTGCTGTATGTATAAATTTCACGGAAATCTATACATATCCGCCTCAATATCTATAAAAATTCTCATTTCCTATATATGTGAAGTTCAGAACTGCCACTGAACCCCGGCATCCACGCGGTACTGGGAGTAATCCGCGGCGCTGAGATTGGAGCGGTAGTCATCGTAACGCAGGGTCAGCTCCGTGCTCCAGCCGGCACCCAGCTCCGCTTCGCCGGCGAGACCGGCCGCCAGCCGCCAGTCATGGCGGGACTCGCCGATATCCGCGCGCGGGTGCTGATAAGCACGGTGTTCCGCACGGCCAAACAGGCGTGCCGTGTACAGCCATCCGCCCAGCGTCCAGTCGCGTTTCAGCGCCAACCGGCCAATGCCGGCGTGATAACTGTACTCCGGATTGTCTGCCGTCTCTGCTTTCCACTGCCAGTAACCGGTAAGGTAAAACGCAGTGCGGTCGAGAAAGCGGTAGAACTGCAGACGCAGGGCAACGCCGTCGCTGTCACGCCAGTCGTAATCATTGAAATCCTTGCGCGTGGCATCCAGTTGGGTGCGCAGATACCAGTCGCTGCTCACCATCCAGCCCAGTGACGGACTGACCCGCTGCATCTGCAGAAAGGCATTGCCATCCAGTTCAGCATTGGCCAGCACCGCCGACACTTCGCTGATCAGCACACCGGCCTGATGGCGGAGGCTGACAATACCGGTATGCAGGCGGGTGTCATAGTCGTTGTAGTTCTGCCAGCGGATATCATTCAGCAGATACAGGGCTCTGAACTTCCACTGCTCAGCAAACGACTGGCTGAGCTCCAGCTTCAGATCCAGCACCGCCGCGGTATCACCCAGCCCGGCGTCTGTCTCCGCCGCCTCAACTTCGACATTGCTGTCGTACTCCGCCCCCGCACCCAGCGTCACGGCAAATTCAGCCTGCGCCGGGGCGCACAGCATGGCCACTGTGATAACTGCCGGGCAGAATAATCGGTAAATGGTCATTGTTTGTCTGCTCCGGGCGGCACTTGTCTGCCTGTCTCCGGATTACCTGTTCTCTGCGTTAATCTCTGTCAGCCCCTGCATCTGCAGCAGGCCATAGCCATAGACCGTATCACGGCCGGGCTCGCCCAGATCCAGTGCCGACTGCTGCAGCTGCCGCCGCTCATCAGCGGCATCCTGTGGTGGCCGTACCGCCAGCGCAGCGGTGGTCAGCGCCGCCGCCAGTGATGTGCCGTCCATGCGGTACGTTCCGCCGTCACCGGCCACGGCCATGCCGACACCCGGGGCGGCCAATTCTACATGATCGCCGCGTACGGCCCGGGTAAAAATCTGTTTGTTTCTGTCGACGGCGGTAACAGCCAGTACCGAATCATAAGCTGCCGGATAACGCGGGAAGGCGGCCCCGCCTTCGTTACCGACGGAGCTGATCAGCTGCACCCCCAATTTACGCGCCTGTGTCAGCGCGGCTTCCAGTACCGGGTTCGGTGGTCCGGACAGTGACAGGTTCACCAGCCGTACCTGTTCCTGCAGCAGCCAGTCGAGGCCGGTAATCAGCTGGGTTGCCGACGCCACCACCGGTCCCTGCGGACTGCGGGCAAAGACGATGGCATTCACCAGTGTCGCCTGGCTGAGCACACCGGCAGCACCGCAGTCCGCTGCCCCGGCCATCACGCTGGCCATGGCCGTGCCGTGACGCTGATCAGGCTGACTGCCGGCGGCGACAAAGGAACGCTGGATCACATCCGCCGTCTGCAGGCAGGGATGGGCCGTATCAATCGCAGAATCCATCAGGCCGATGCGGCGCTGCGCTGGCAAAGGTGCCTGCAGGCCGGTCATGGCTGCCAGTCCGGCCGCCGGCAGCGGTGGTTCAGACTCTGTCGTCTGCGGACTGCTGTCACCGTCGAGCTGATACAGATGGTTGGGTGCCACGTCGAGCTCAGCATCGTCCGGCAGCGGCGCAAAGGTCACCAGAATCCCGCCCAGGGCTTGCAGCGGCTGCGTGGCAAGAATCGTCAGCCCCTGTACCCGCGCCTGCTGTAACTGCCCCGGGGTCAGTACTTTGATGAACTGATCGGGCAAGGCATCCAGTTCCAGATTATCCAGCCGTTCTTCCACATCCCACAGCTGGGTCAGTTCTTCTTCACTGAGATCGTCGGTGATGCTTTCGTCTTCCGCGGCCGAGGTTCTTTCCAGCAGGTGTTCCACCTGATTTTCCAGCGTATCCCCGAGTACTTCATCCAGTTTCCCCTGCGCTTCCTGACGCCGCTCCAGTGCCTCTGCCAGCGCATCCTGAGCCGCTTCCGCGGCCTCTTCGGCAGCCCGGTCCAGACCCTCTGCCGCCGCGTCTTCTGCCTCATCGTCGAGATCGTCTTCCACCGCTTCCACTTCTTCTGCCACGCTGTCGTCCACGATCTCCTCCACGTCTTCATCGGCGTGCAGAGGCAGACTCAGCAGGATCAGTAATAACAGGGGAAAAACAGATTTCACGGCAAACCTCAGTGTCAGCATGTAAGCTGGTAACACTATAAACGATAAGATCCCCACTTTATTTCCACTCCAGGAATAAAGTACCGGACATGGCGTTGATCCATCATGAACAACAGATATCAAGGGTTTCAGCAGCAACTGATACAAACGCTGCCGGCCATGCGCCGTTATTGCCTGGCCCTTACCGGTCAGCCTGATAACGCGGACGACCTTCTTCAGGCAACCGTTGAGCGGGCACTCTCCCGTTGGCAACAGTATCAGCCGGATACCCATTTCGACCGCTGGCTGTACCGTCTGTGCCGCAACCTGTGGATTGATACTATGCGTCGCGAAAAGCCATCTGACACCTTTACGGAAGAGCACGAGCAGATGCTGACCGTGCCGGACACCGCCGATCAGCATGAAAATCTGGCCACCCTGCAACGGGTGCAGCAGCGTATGCAGAACCTGAATGAATCCCTGCGCACCGTGCTGTATCTGGTGGCGGTGGAAGGCCGCAGCTATCAGGAAGCGGCGGACATTATGGATGTGCCGATCGGCACGGTAATGAGCCGCCTGTCGCGTGCGCGTCAGCAGCTGAGCAAAGCCCTGTGAATAAGGAGGAAATGCCCATGACTCATATCTCTGATGAACAGCTTTCCGCCTATATGGACGGCGAGCTGCCAGCGGCCGGAATGGACGCCGTGCACCGCGAACTGAAGCGCTCGGCATCACTGCAACAGCGGCTGCAGCAGTTACAGCAGGCAGATCAGGCCGCCCGGCGCTTCTTTGATCAGCTCGGCAGTCAGCCGTTGCCCGACGGACTGGAAGCCCTGATTCTTAACCATCAGCCGGAAGACGACGACAGCAAAGTGCATAGACTGGCGAGCCGCCGCCGTCCGTTTTATGCCGGTTGGGGAATCGCCGCCAGCGTTGCCCTGGCCAGTGTTCTCTACTGGCAGTGGCCGGCGTCAGCACCGGCCGTCAATGCAGCCTATCAGCACGCCCTGTCGTCGCTGAGCAGCGGCAGCGTGGAACCCATCAACGAGCACACGCGGCTGGAACTGCGCTGGTCGGAAGTCCGGCAGGGGGATTTCTGCCGTCATTATATGGTGCATACCCCGCAGCAGTCCGTGGTCGCGGATGCCTGCTGGCGTGATGGCGCATGGCAACTGGACAGTACCGACGGACCAGGCGATCAGTATCAACCGGCCAGTGCCGATAACAGCATGCCGGTGTCAGCACTGACCGCCAAAGAAGAAGCCGCCTGGCTGAGCCGGCTGCCGGCCCTCTGAGCCATACGGCGGTGGTGTCAGCCTTCGCCGCTTTTTTTCTCCACTTTCACCAGCAGTCCCATATGGTCGGTGTAGGCCGCCGATGACTGCGACAGATAGGATAAGCGGGAAATATATTCCACGCTGAGGCTTTTGACCGTCCCGGTGTTATACAGCGCCACATCGTATTTTTTGCTGTCGGCGGAATTGGTGCCGCCATGGCTCACTCCCTGCGGGGAAAAAGTATCCGGGGTTGTGATCTCACTGCCGGAGGCGTGTCCATCGAGGAAGTTCCAGCCGGTACCGGCAGTAATCACCTCGGCACTGAAACTGTCCCGGCTCTGGTTGGTATCCCCCATCACAACATCCGCCACGCCACCATTTTCCGCCTGCAGCAGAACATTGCTTATATCCTGATAGAATTTTTTACCGGAGCTGACGGACTTTGCCTGAGCGTTAGGCACGTGCACAAAAACCGCCAGCACCCCACTGCAGCGGAAGGCACACCAGCCAACGCCCTCGGCCACAAACTGCGAGTCCGGAGTGAAGCTGTGCGAACTGAAACACTGACAGGCTTTGGCCTGCACGGAAGAATGGATACGGTCTCCGGCCGCTGCACTGATGGCTTCCCAATCGTCATGCCCGGAATCCAGCTCGCCTAAAACCATCAGACTGCATTTCAGACCAAACACCCGGTGCGCCAGCTGATAAATATTACGGGCTTTCGCCTGCACCATGCTCAGCATTTCATGTTCGCCGGATAACAGTTTTCTTTTTTTATGCTGCGGTCCCGGATCATCGTCATCATCGGGGCGGGGGCGCTTTTTCGGATTTTTCTGCAGATACCCTTCCCCGGCCAATGGCAGTAACTCTGCCGGCCCGTGCAGTGCTTCATCCCCCGGCACCACATCGCTGTGCGGATAACGCAGTGCACCACCCTGCGCAGGGTATTTCCGGCTCAGCATATTATGCGCTGAGCGCTGAAAGCGCTGCCGGGTCGATGCCGACAGGCCATGATCATGACGACTGCTGGAATTTAAAGACTGATAGGCAAAAACCACTTCCATGATGAATGAACTCCTCAGAACAGTATTGCCGGGCAACTGCCGGTCAGACAGAACAGAGTCATGGACGCTACCCCGGAACGCAGACAACCGCAATTTCATCCGCATGAATATCCGCTGACTGAGCAGACATCGCAGGTTTAATAATTCTTTATTATCAGCCCGGTTTTACCTCTGTTCTGCACTTGTCCTTAACCGGGTAGCCAGGCAATACCCGGTTAAGCCGTAAGGGCATGCTGGTACTTTTTTCTGATGAAAAACACCCACCGCGCCTGCGTTATGGCAGAGCGGTTTTCTTAAACTAATCTCATTATGAACACGGTTCCGCACCATCCACCGGTATGCAATGGAGGCATCCCATGGGATTCAGAATTACACTCGGCAAAAAACTGTTTGCCGGTTTCGCACTGGTTGTCCTGCTGCTGGCACTGTCCAGTTCCGGCGCGGTATTCAGCCTGCAGGATGCCAGCCTAGGCTTTACCCAATACCGCGGGCTGGCACGCGATACCAATCTCGCCGGACGGGTACAGGCCAACCTGATTGAAGCGCGGCTGGCGGTGAAGGATTTTCTTATCAGCCGCGGAGGCAGCGGCGCTGAGCGTTATCAGCAGCGCATGCAGCAGGTAAACGAGCTGTTTGCACTGGCCGGGAAAGAAATACAGCAGACGGAACGCGCCGCCCTGATCCGCCGTGCCACGCCGCTGCTGCAGCAGTATCAGATGACCTTCGCCGAAGTCAGCACCCTGATTGAGCAGGAAAACACCATTTTTTATGATCGCCTGTCAGGGCTTGGCAATGCCATGCTGGCAACGCTGGAGCAGTCGGAAGCAGCCGGCAACAGCCTCGACAGCGAAAAACAACTGACCCGCATCAGCTCCACGCTGCTGCTGGCACGGCTGAATATCATTAAATGGTTTGATCAGCATACCAGCGCCGACCATGACCGTGCCCTGCAGCTTCTGGATCAGCAGATGCCGGCCCAGATTGCAGAACTGCAGTCATCCGCCGGGCTGAACAGCGAACTGCAGTCATCACTGCACATCCTTGATGACCAGCGCCGCCGCTATGTCAGTGCAGTTGCAGAGCTGCAGCAGTTGCTGACCGGACGGGACAACCGCGTCAGCAATATTCTGGATGTCACCGGGCCGCAGATTGCCGACCTGCTGGAACAGGTCAAACTGTCCGTCATGCAGGATCAGGAAGTACTCGGGCCACGCCTGCAGGCAGACAACCAGCTGGCACTGAATGTACTGGTGGTGATTTCCATCCTCGCCGTGATCGTCGCCATTGCCGCCGCTTTCTGGCTCACCCGTCATATCACCGGCCGCCTGCTGCAAGCCAGAAACATGGCGCGCACCATGGCCTCAGGCCAGCTCAATGTGCACAGTAATGACCGCAGCAATGATGAAATCAGCGAACTGACTGCCGCCCTCAATGACATGGCGGCCAGCCTGCGTGCCATGATCCGCGATATTCTCGGCGCCAGCGATGACATCCAGGCCTACGCCGGCAATCTTGCCGCCCAGACCGAACGCACCCGCAGCGCCGCCGGTGAGCAGCAGTACGAAACTGATCAGGTCGCCACCGCCGTCAATGAAATGGCCGCCACTGCCAACGAAGTGGCCACCAGTGTGACGCAGGTGGCCGATGCTTCCGATAAGGCCGGCGAGCAGGTCAGAAACGGCCTCGGCGTGGTTGACCGTACACAGCAGAATATCCACAGTCTGGCGCAGAGTGTGAAAGATACCGCGCACGAAATTGAAGAACTGCGCACTGAAACCATCAGCATCGGCCGCATTCTGGATGTGATCCGCGACATCGCCGACCAGACCAACCTGCTGGCGCTGAACGCCGCCATTGAAGCCGCCCGCGCCGGCGATCAGGGGCGTGGTTTTGCCGTGGTTTCAGATGAAGTGCGCTCACTGGCTCAGCGCACCCAGGAATCCACCGAGGAAATTCAGCAGCTGATTGAACGTCTGCAGAACGGCGCCAATCAGGCTGTCACGTCGATGGAAAAAGGCTCCTCCCTTACCGGTGCCTGTGTCGAGCTGTCCGATGAAGCCAGCCGGGCACTGAAGGAAATCAACAGCTCGGTGGTCGTCATGAATGAAATGGCCAGCCAGATTGCCACCGCCGCCGAAGAACAGAGTCAGGTGTCAGAGCAGATCAATCAGAGCGTGATCACGGTGCGCGATATCAGCAGCGGCAGTCTGGCGTCCGCCGATGAAAGTGCCGCCTCCGGCAGCCAGCTGTCGGCACTGTCCGCTACCCTGCAGAAACTGGTCGGCCGTTTTTCACTGACCTGAATCCGGCGCCGCTCCACTGGCCGCCCTGCCCATGAAAGCGGAAAAAATTCGCACCCTTCCTGGTCGAATCTGAAAGCCGGCCGCTGATCGCTTTCCTCCGTAAACGGCTTGCGGGAGCCCGGCTCCCGCTTTTTTATTCCACCAGCGCCGGCCGCTCACGGCGGCATTGCTGTGACAACAGCCACAGACAGAAAGCCGATTCGCTCAGCAACGGAATCAGATAGGCCAGCTGCATCTGCTCTGCCAGCCAGGGCACAGTAAAACGCAGCAGACTGCCACTCAGGTATACAGCCGCCGCCGCCAGCAGCGCATAGCCCAGCCAGTCCGGCATGTTCTCCATACGCATAATCAGCGGCGCCAGGCATATATTCGACAGGGCAAAAAAGATCAGTCCGAAGTCATAGCCAACGGCGTGCAGCTGCAGCAGAAAAGCTGCCAGCGCCTGGGTCTGTGACGGCTGAAAAACCCCGTTCAGGGCCGTATTCTGCAGGACCAGCAAGGCCGTGAAATACAGCATTAAATTCACCGCCAGCAACACGGCCTGCAGCAGCCGCAGCAGCGCGGCCATGCATGACAGCGTCCGCCCGGCCGGCTGCAGTAAACGGTAAAGCAGCAGCGCCAGCATCACATCGGCACAGATCATCAGCAGGTCGAGCATAAACCCGCTGCGGAAGCGCATCTGCTGCTGCAGTAGATTGGCCGCCGTCTGCGCATAATCCGCGCTGATCAATGGCCCGCGCACCGCCAGTTCAGCGCTCATGCCACAGACAATAATCAGCAGATACAGCAGGCCGGCGTGAAAAGCACGGCGGCGGAAATGATTTGAGTTCAGACCAGTCATAACAAACACTCCGGCAGGCAATGGTGTTACCTTAAAAACTTTGCCGCTGTCGTTTTTGATAATCTGTGCTGCCGATTGCTTATGGACCACCGTCGCCTGATACAGAATCTGATCAGTCATATTGAGAATCATCTGGATGCTGAAGTCAGCATTACCCGGCTGGCGGCTGAAGCCGGCTTATCGCCGTGGCATTTTCAGCGCCTGTTCCGCAGCCTCACCGGTGATACCCTGGGTGGCTATGTCCGCGGCCGGCGGCTGACCCGGGCGGCGCAGCTGCTGCTGAATTCAGAAGACGGGATTCTGGCCATTGCCCTGGCCTGTGGCTTTACCTCTCAGGAAGCGCTGACCCGTTCATTCAAACAGGTCTTTGGCCTGACGCCCGGCGCCTTCCGCCGCCAGCGGCCGGCCGTGCAGCTGCAGAAAAAACCACGGCTGAGCGCTGAGCATCTGTATCACCGCTGGCATGAATTACACACCGAACCGCAGATTTTTATCCGCCCGGCGCTGCAGCTGGTCGGCGTGCTGTCGGCGATTCCCTCGCCCTTTATCAGCGCCGGCAGCTACTGCCATTTAATGGAAAGTGCGTGGCGAGAGCTGCTGGCACGGCAGCAGGAAATAACTCAACGGCTGGAGGATACCTTTCTCGGTCTGAGCATCAGCCCGGGCGGGAATTTCAGTGAAGAACAGCTGCAGCATCTGGCCGCCGTGCCCATACCCGCCGCGCAGTCACTGCCGGTCGACGCCCTGCCGGCCGGCATGATGTCGTTGACCTTACCGGCGCAGAAAGTCGCCGCCTTCCACGTCACCGCGGTGGATCCGGATACGGTGAATAAAACCATCGATTATATATACGGCAGCTGGTTGCCGAATTCTGCCGAGCTACGCGGCCACGGCCATGACTATGAATGGTTTGAGCAGGTCGACAGTTTCCGCCGGCCACCGCAGCAGTCGCGGTATGTGATTCCATTACGCTGAACCGGCCTGCGCCGACGGGCTGACAAAGATCTTCAGTTCCATATCCAGCACATCAAAGCCCAACTCACCGGCAGCCTGCTTCAGCGACGCCAGCAGGGCTTCATTTTCCAGTGCAACAATGTCCCCGTCGCGGGTGTTGACCAGGTGAATCAGCGGAGCAGCGCCACGGACTCTTTCATAACAGGCCTTGGCTTTATCAAACTGGTGACGGCGCACCAGTCCGGCCTGTTCCAGGTCGGCCAGTACGCGGTATACCGATGCCAGTCCCAGCCGGTGCTGCTGCCGGCTCAGCCACAGATAAACCTCATCGGCGGTCTGATAACGCTGTTCCGCCAGCTGCAGTGCATCCAGCACCAGCCGCCGCGGACGGGTTGGTTTGACACCGGCCTGACGCAGGTATTGTTCAGTACTCATGGCTTCCTCCGGCGGTGGCCGTTCAGACCTTTTCAATCTCCAGGGCGGCGGCGTCAATAATGGCCGCCATGCGTTCCAGCCGTTGCGGCTCCGGCTCACCCTCTTCCAGCTGCAGCCGCAATGCGGTTTTCAGGTTTTCCATCGCCCGGCGGATGGCCGGTATGCGCCGGCCACGGCCGTGTGCCTGCACCTGCTGCACCTGCTGCAGGCGCGTATGGGCCTCGGCCAGGGCTGGCTGCTGCTGTTGCAGATGGGTTTCGCCAGCGGCTGTGATGCGGTAAGACTTGCGCCCGCCATCCGCAGCCGACGCCACCAGTCCCATGTCTTCCAGCAGACTCAGGGTCGGATAAATGGTGCCCGGACTGGGACTGTAATCACCGCCCACCAGCGCCTCAATTGAGCGGATTACCTCATAACCATGGCTGGGCTGCTGATGAATAATTTCCAGCAGCAGCAGTTTCAGATCACCGGCTTTGAACAACCGCCGCCGGCGCTGACCACGACCACGCCCTTCACCCATGTCATCCAGCGGATCATGATGGCCCCGGTGTCCGCGGCCCCGTCCTTTCATCTCATGCATAATCGTTATCTCTTTCGTTACGATGCAATTAAGATATATCTTAAACTATCTTAATTCAACAGAAAGATGATTTTTTGTACAGTTGTGATACGCAGGCGCCACTGAGCATACCGCGGGAAATGTTCGATTCTTTCGAACCTATCTATCAGGAATTCCCTATAGTTATTTCAACCAGCCCGAATATTATGGAAACATCCGATGTGATGCAGGCGCTGCAGTCTGCAGATTTGATTAACCCTGACGCCCTGAAACAGGAAAGGAAATGTTATGAAAGTATTCAGTTTTGCCAGCGCAGGTGCCGCCGTGCTCGCCACCATGATCAGCTCCGGCGCCCTGGCCCAGGACTACAGCATTGATCCCACTCACACCAGTGTGATTGCGACCTGGAACCACTTTGGTTTTTCCAACCCGACCGCCTCTTTCTCGGATGTCAGCGGTGCCATTTCCTTTGACGATAAAGCACCGGCCAAAGCCTCTGTGAATGTCACCATCCCGGTGAAATCCGTCGATACCAAAGTACCGGCACTGACGGAAGAATTCCTCAATCAGGCGGATTATTTCGACGTTGCCAGGTACCCGACAGCGACGTTCAAAAGCACCAAAGTAACCCCGAAAGGCGGCAACCAGTTTGATGTGGCCGGTGAACTGACCATCAAGGGCGTAACCAAGCCGGTGGTATTCAGCGCCACACTGAACAAACAGGGTGAGCATCCGATGACGAAAAAACCGGCGATTGGTTTTGACGCCTCGACTGTGATCAAACGTACCGAATTCAATATGGGTAAATACGCGCCGTATGTGAGCGATGAAGTGACCCTGACCATTACCACGGAAGCTCAGGGAGAGTAATTCCGTTCTGCCACAGCGCCCTCTCTCCTCCGCCCGGCTCAGTGCCGGGCTTTTTTTATTCTTTGTCCGCAGTCAGCACTTCACGCAGCAGAGCGATATGTTCAGCACGGTAAGCCGCCACGGCCGCCGCCGACGTTTCACCACCCACCAGGCGGTTGAACATATAGCCCAGTGCCGGCGTGACAATCAGGCCGACCGAACGGCTGAAAGCGGATGCCTTCAGGTTCCCCTGCTCAATGCCCCGGTCCACCACCTGCTGCAGTTTTTCAACAAAAGGCTGGCTGTAGGCTCCTAACCGGTCAACCGGATGTTCAGTTGAACGCGCGGCTTCCAGCATGATGATGCGCAGCAGACGGATTTCATCGTCATCCGCAAACACCGCATACACAGGCGCCACGAAGGTTTCACAGATCAGATCCACGGTAACCGGTGTTGCCTCATCCGGCATCTCAATCGGCGGTCGCTGCTCCACGCGGTAGCGGACCATGCTGGAAAAAATCTCTTCCTTGCTGCTGAAGTGGTTATAGACCCCGCCCTTGGACAGTCCGGCGGCGGCGGCAATGTCGTCAATGCGGGTGGCAACAAACCCTTTCTCAGCAAAGACATGAAAGGCCGCATCCAGAATCTGCTGAATACGTACCTGCGGCGGTAAACGGCGACGTTCTGCCGTTGTTTTATCACTCATATTTCACCTGTCCGCGGCAGAAGCTGTTTTTCTGCAACACAGAGTTACCATAATGACTGCCGTTAACGCATGCAGATCAACAAAAGTCCGTTGCCAGAGGCGGCGTCAGGCCCCTACTATAACTACCGACTGATTGGTCGCTAATTATACACAGATAACGACAGCACGGATAAACCGTCCATTAACCAGCAGGCAGCGCCAGGAATCCGCGATGAAATCTTCCCCCAAGAACCGGCTTATTCCACTGATTATTGTTGCCGCCATCGTCCTTGGCGGCTGGCAGGCCTGGAAATCCTGGAAGAATGCCGGCCCCGGTGATGCTTTCGTCAGCGGCAATGGACGACTGGAAGCCACCGAAGTCGATGTCGCCACCAAGCTTGGCGGCCGTCTGGAAGAGCTGCTGGTAAAAGAAGGTGACTTTGTCGTCGCCGGCCAGCCACTGGCGCGCATGCAGACCGACTCACTGCTGGCCCAGCGCAATCAGGCCGTTGCTCAGGAAGCACAGGCGCGGGCATCGGTCGCCAGCGCAAAATCTCAGGTGGCCATGCGCGAAAGCGACCTGGCGGCGTTAAAAGCCAGCCGGATTCAGGCCGAAACCCAGTTCGACAACGCCCAGCGCCGTTATAAACGCTCACAGAAACTGGCCGCGGAAGGTTCGCTTTCCGATCAGGTACTGGACGATGACCGTGCCGCGGTGCGCAGCGCCGAGGCGGCCGTAAATGCCGCCATTGCTCAGGTGGCCGCCGGTAAAGCCGCCATTGAAGCGGCCAGGGCTCAGGTGATTGGTGCCGAATCCAGCGTCAACGCCGCCCAGGCCGCCGTTGCCAATATCGATTCCAGCCTCACCGACAGTATCCTGACCGCACCACGCGACGGCCGCGTACAGTTTCTGGTGGCCCAGCCCGGTGAGGTGCTGGGTGCCGGCGGCAAGGTCATCAATATGGTCGACCTGTCGGACGTGTATATGACCTTCTTCCTGCCGGAAACCGTGGCCGGCCGCATCGCCCTCGGTCAGGATGTGCATCTGGTGCTGGATGTGGCACCGGACTACGTTATTCCGGCAAAGGTTTCCTTTGTTGCCTCCACCGCTCAGTTCACCCCGAAAACCGTGGAAACGGCCAGCGAACGACAGAAGCTGATGTTCCGCGTACGCGCCCGCATTGCCCCGCAACTGCTGCAGAAGTACATCAATCAGGTGAAAACCGGCCTGCCCGGTGAAGCGTGGCTGAAAATCGATGATCAGGTCAGCTGGCCACAGAACCTGACCGTTAACATCGCGGCAGAATAAACCATGGACAGTGTCGCCCGCCTGCAACAGGTTTCCCTGCAGTACGGTAAAACCTGCGCTCTTGATAGCGTGTCGCTGGATATTCCGGCCGGCTGCATGGTCGGTCTGCTGGGGCCGGACGGCGTCGGTAAATCCAGCCTGCTGGCGCTGCTGTCCGGGGCCCGTATGGTGCAGGAGGGCGCGGTCGAGGTGCTTGGCGGCGATATGGCCAGCCGCCATCACCGTAACCGCGTCTGCCCCAATATTGCCTATATGCCACAGGGGCTGGGCAAGAATCTGTACCCGTCGCTGTCAGTGGAAGAAAACCTGCAGTTTTTTGCCCGCCTGTTCGGCCACAGCCGTGCTGAACGGCGTCGCCGTATTGATCATCTGACCCGCAGTACCGGACTGTATCCGTTTCTGTCACGCCCGGCGGGTAAATTATCCGGCGGGATGAAACAGAAACTCGGCCTCTGCTGTGCCCTGATTCACGACCCGGATCTGCTGATTCTCGACGAGCCGACCACGGGTGTGGACCCGCTGGCACGGGCGCAGTTCTGGGATCTGATCCGCGATATCCGCCGTTCGCGGCCCGGCATGAGCGTGGTAGTGGCCACCGCCTATATGGATGAAGCCCAGGGCTTTGACTGGCTGGTGGTCATGGACGACGGCAAGGTGCTGGCCACTGGTACGCCGGCCGGGCTGCTGGAACAGACCCACAGCGACTCGCTGGAATCCGCCTTTATTGAGCTGCTGCCGGAAGACAAAAAAGCCGGCTATGCGCCGGTGGAAATTCCGCCGCTGCCGGAAGACGGTCATGACATTGCCATTGAGGCGAAAGATCTGACCATGCGCTTCGGCGATTTTACCGCCGTCGATCATGTCAGCTTCCGTATCCGCCGCGGTGAAATTTTCGGTTTTCTCGGTTCCAACGGCTGTGGCAAATCCACCACCATGAAAATGCTCACCGGCTTACTGCCGGCGAGCGAAGGTGAAGCCTGGCTGTTCGGCAACGAAGTTGACCCGCACGACCTCGCCACCCGCCGCCGGGTTGGGTATATGTCGCAGTCCTTTTCCCTCTATGGTGAGCTGACGGTTGAGCAGAATCTGGTGCTCCATGCGCGCCTGTTTCACGTCCCCGAAGATGCTGTGGCAGAGCGGGTGGAAGAAATGATCGGCCGTTTTGATCTGCAGGACGTGCGTGAATGTCTGCCGGAAAAACTGCCGATGGGTCTCCGCCAGCGGTTATCGCTCGCCGTGGCCATGGTGCACAAACCGGAGTTGCTGATTCTCGATGAGCCGACCTCCGGTGTTGACCCCATTGCGCGCGATAATTTCTGGCGTTTGTTAATTGAATTGTCGCGCCGTGATCAGGTGACCATTTTTATTTCCACGCACTTTATGAATGAGGCTCTGCGTTGCGACCGCATGTCGATGATGCACGCCGGTGTGGTACTCGACAGCGATCAGCCGCAGAACCTGATTGCCAAACGCAATGCCGCCACCCTGGAAGAAGCCTTTATCAGTTATCTGATTGAAGCCAGTGGTGACCGCGCTGACGCCACAGTCAGCAAAGAAGATATCAGTGAGACAGAAAGCGGGGAGCCGCCATCACAGAATAAACGCCCGCCGCGTTTTTCCCTGCAGCGCCTGTGGAGTTATTTATGGCGTGAAACGCTGGAGCTGCAACGTGATCCGGTACGCGCCACCCTGGCGCTGGTGGGGTCGATGATTCTGATGCTGGTGATGGGCTACGGCATCACCATGGATGTCGACGACCTGCCTTACGCCGTGCTGGATTATGACCAGAGCACCATCAGTCAGGACTACACCCTGAATCTGTCCGGCTCACAGTATTTCACTGAGAAAGCAGCCCTGAAGGATTACGCCGATCTCGACCGCCGTATGCGTTCCGGTGAGCTTTCGCTGGCGCTTGAAATCCCGCCCGGTTTCGGCCGCAGTGTGCTGCGCGGCGATAACGTGGATATCGGCGTCTGGATTGACGGCGCCATGCCATCGCGGGCGGAAACCGTCAAAGGTTATATCAGCGGTATGCACAGCCTGTGGCTGCAGGATCAGGCACGCCAGCGGGGCATGGCCGAGGCCCTGCGCAGCGCGGTGGATGTGGAAATCCGTTACCGCTATAACCCGGACGTGAAAAGCCTGCCGGCCATGGTGCCAGCGGTGATTCCGATTCTGCTGCTGATGATGCCGGCCATGCTGACTGCACTGGCCGTGGTGCGGGAAAAAGAACTGGGTTCCATCATCAATCTGTACGTGACGCCGGTCACCCGCACCGAATTTATTCTCGGCAAACAGCTGCCCTATGTGGGCTTTGCCATGCTTAATTTTTTCCTGATGAGCCTGCTGGCGGTAACCCTGTTTGATGTGCCGGTTACCGGCAGTTATCTGACCCTGACTTTTGCCGCGCTGGTCTACAGTTTCGCCACCACCGGGCTGGGGCTGCTGGTGTCCGCTGTAACCAGAAGCCAGATTGCCGCCATTTTTTTCGCCATGGTCGGCACCCTGATTCCGGCGGTGCAGTATTCCGGCCTGACCGACCCGGTCAGCTCGCTGGAAGGCGGCGCCCGCACCTTCGGTGAAATGTATCCGGCCACGCACATGGTGACCATTACCCGCGGCGTCTTCAGCAAAGCGCTGAATATGCAGGATCTGAGCGGCTCGTTCTGGCCACTGGCGGCATCCGTGCCGGTGATCATCGGTGTGGCCATTGCCCTGCTGAAAAAACAGGAGCGCTGAGATGGACTTCAATAAGACCAGCCGCCATCTGATTAATATTTACCGCCTCGGCATCAAGGAACTGTGGAGCCTGTGGCGCGACCCCATGATGCTGGTGCTGATCATCTTCACCTTCACTTTTGCCATTTACAGTGCCGGCACTGCCATGCCGGAAACCCTGAATAAAGCACCGATCGCCATCGTCGATGAAGATGATTCCCCGTTGTCACAGCGTATTATTTCTGCCTTTTACCTGCCGTATTTCATGCCGCCGCAGATGATCACGCTGAAAGAGATGGATGCCGGCATGGACGCCGGGCTCTATACCTTTGTGCTGAATATTCCGCCCAATCTGCAGCGCGATGTACTGGCCGGACGCGATGCCGAAATTCAGCTGAATGTCGATGCCACGCGCATGAGTCAGGCCTTTACCGGCAGTGGTTATGTGCAGCAGATCGTGCAGTCGGAAGTGAGCGAATTCCTGCAGCGCTACCGCAGCAATACTGAGCTGCCGGTAAACCTCGCCGTGCGTGCACGGTTTAATCCGGCCCTTAACCAGTCCTGGTTCGGCAGTCTGATGGAAATCATCAATAACATCACCATGCTGTCGATTATCCTGACCGGCGCGGCCCTGATCCGAGAACGCGAACACGGCACCATTGAACACTTACTGGTGATGCCGGTAACACCGGCGGAAATCATGCTGGCCAAGGTGTGGGCCATGGGGCTGGTCGTATTACTGGCTTCTGCCCTGTCACTGAACGGCATGGTGCGCGGCATTCTGAATGTGCCGGTGGAAGGCTCACTGCCACTGTTTTTTGCCGGTGCATCACTGCATTTATTCGCCACTACCTCAATGGGAATTTTTATGGCCACGCTGGCGCGCAGTATGCCGCAGTTCGGTCTGCTGATAGTGCTGGTAATGATGCCGATGGAGATGCTGTCCGGCGGGTCTACCCCGCGTGAAAGCATGCCGGTCTTTGTGCAGGATATTATGCTGCTGGCACCCACCACCCACTTCGTTGAACTGGGCCAGGCGATTCTCTACCGCGGCGCCGGCTTTGATGTGGTGTGGCCGCAGTTTCTGGCACTGGCCCTTATTGGCAGCGTGTTATTTCTGTACTCGCTGGAACGCTTCCGCAAGGCCATTATACAGATGGCGTGAGCCGGTCCCCGGCGGATCAGAAATCCGCCAGCATGTTTTTCAGGCTGGACAGGGTTTCCTGGCCGCGCTGCTTCTGCTCTTCGGCCGAGGCTTCTGTTTTGCCTTCCCATTCAATATCGTCGTGCGGTAATTCATCCAGAAAACGCGAATGGGTGGTGTCCATGGCTTCGCCGTACTGGCGGCGCTTGGCGGCGTAGGTCAGCGTTAAGGTGCGTTTGGCGCGGGTAATGCCCACGTACATCAGACGCCGTTCTTCTTCGACGGTATCAGCTTCGATGCTGTTGCGGTGCGGCATCAGTTCTTCTTCCATGCCCATGATGTACACATGCGGGAATTCCAGACCTTTGGAAGCATGCAGTGTCATCAGCTGCACCTGATCGGACTCATCTTCCTGCTCCTGCTGCTCCATCATGTCGCGCAGAATGAGTTTGCTGACGGCATCTTCGATGGTGCATTCATCGCCCAGCTCATCCGCTTTCGCAATCATTTTGCTGATGGAATCGATCAGGAACCAGACGTTTTTCATGCGCCGCTCGGCCTGATTCGGGCTGCCGGAATTGGCCAGCAGATAGCTTTCGTAATCAATATCGCTGACCATTTCCTTCACCGCTTCCACCGGATCGTTGGTGTAGGCGTTGCGGGTGATGTTATCCATCCAGTGGCGGAAGCGGCGCAGACGGTCGAGGGCCTTCGGCATCAGCATGGTTTCCAGCCCCATTTCATCAATCGCCGACATCATCGAACAGCCGCGCTTGGCGGAATATTCGCCCAGCTTTTCAATGGTGCTGGGGCCGATTTCACGCCGTGGCGTATTAATCACGCGCAGAAAGGCGGCATCGTCCGACGGGTTAATGATGAGCCGCAGATAGCCCATGATGTCTTTGATTTCATTGCGGCCGAAAAACGACTGGCCGCCGCTGAGCTTGTACGGCACCTGATAGGCCTGCAGCTTCATTTCGATGGCGCGCGACTGATGGTTACCACGGTAGAGCACGGCAAAATCGCGGTAGCCGCCGCCATAACGCAGCCGGCGCTCGACGATTTCGGTGGCGATGCGCTCAGACTCCACTTCATCATTGCGGCATTTAAGAATTTTGATCGGATCGCCGTACCCCATGTCCGACCAGAGTTTCTTCTCAAATTCGTGCGGGTTGTTATCGATGACCTTGTTGGCAGCGTTCAGGATCAGCCCGGTGGAGCGGTAATTCTGCTCCAGCTTGACGATTTTCAGGGTCGGAAAATCCTTTTTCAGCAGCACCAGGTTTTCTGGTCTGGCACCACGCCAGGCATAAATTGACTGGTCATCGTCGCCCACTACAGTAAGACCGGTACGGTGCCCGACCAGCAGTTTCACCAGCTCGTACTGACTGGTGTTGGTGTCCTGATATTCGTCCACCAGCAGGTAGCGGATTTTCTTCTGCCAGCGGGTCAGCACCTCGGGGTTATCGCGGAACAGCACGGTCGGCACCATGATCAGATCGTCGAAATCCACCGCGTTGTAGGCTTTCAGCATACGCTGGTAAACGATGTAGGTCTGGGCAATCAGCATTTCCTGCGGACTGGCGGCCATGGTCATGGCCTGATCCGGCGAGATCAGATCGTTCTTGAGGTTAGAGATGGCGTTCTGCACCATCTCGATCATATCGCCGTCGTCACCGTGCTCGCGGTGCATCACATCGCGGATGATGCCTTTGCAGTCGTCCTGATCAAGAATGGAAAAACCGGCTTTGTATCCCGCCGCCGTCAGCTCATGGCGGATGATGTTCAGCCCCAGGTTATGGAATGTCGATACCGTCAGCCCCTTGGCACCGCCTTTACCGGTCAGCGCCATCACCCGTTCTTTCATTTCGCGGGCGGCTTTGTTGGTGAAGGTCACCGCAGCAATGTGATAGGACTTGATGCCACAGGCGTCGATCAGATAAGCGATTTTACGCGTGATCACCGAGGTTTTGCCCGAGCCCGCACCGGCCAGAACCAGCAAGGGTCCATCAATGTATTTGGCGGCTTCTTTCTGACGGGGGTTGAGCTGACTTAAATCGACCACGGAAGTCTCTGGCTGGCGGTTGAATGGTCGGGCATTTTACCAGTTCAGGCCCGGCTTTGAATCATCCGCCTACAGATCATTTTCCGCAGCTGACAAAGCCGTGTATGTCAGTATTCACTTTGGCATCTATGCACAAGACGTTGTCTTCGTTCAGTTTTTTTCCGTACAGAGTAAAGACACAGCAGCCTTAATGTCATATATATAGATAAAGAATAAGAACAATGATGTTTATGATCAGCGCACAGCCACGACAGTGGCAGCTCCGTCTGGCGCCATTCACGGAATGGCATACACTCATCTGACTGAAGTCCGGATGTTATGGAATTCACAGCAGAATCAGATCCACTCAGGCTTCTTGTGCTGAGCACCAGCGGCCAGCAACTGGAGACCCTCCGCCACTGGCTGGCCCATTATCAGGAGCAGCCGGCGCCGGCGGCGACCTTCCTGCCGCTGGATCAGGAGGGTGGCTGGCTCAGCCATCCGGCCCTCAACCTCAGCGCCGATATCCGCAGCCTCTGGCATGCCGCCGTCATTCTGGTGGACGACCTGTGTGAACAGCGCTGTCGCCTGATCGGCCGTCTGCAGCAGCATATTCCGACGCTGCTGATCAGCTCTGCCGGACACCGCGACTGCCTGCCCGCCCCGTTCCACTGGCTGGGGCTGGACAGCATCAGCCGGCAGCAGCTGTTCCGCGGTCTCCGGCCACTGCTGCTGTGTGGCCGCCGCGATCTGCCGGCGCCTCTCAGCAGGCATGAATTTTTTGCCCGTCTGCGCCAGCGCCTGCAGGCGGAAACCCAGCCCCTGTATCTGCAGATTGCCCAAAGCCGCTGGCTGCGTGACCATCAGACGGCGCCGTCGTGGCACAATCAACAACATATGCAGCAGGAATTTGAGCGTGCCGTCAGCCTGCATGCTCCCGCCGATGCCCTGCTCGGACAACTGCTGGACGGTCAGCTGGTGATCGTCAGCCGTAATCCCGATGCCCTGCGTTCCGACTGGCTGCCCCAGCAGCCGCTGGACGACCTGCGTCCCTGGGTGGCCTGCCACAGCTCAGTGCTCAGCATCTCAACCTTCGACGACCTCAGTGCCGTGCTGCTGGAGAGTGTGCAGCAGATTGCCCGTGAACGCCTGTGTGATGAAACCCAGCTCAGCCACCATCAGCCGCAACAGAGTCTGAGCCTGTTTGATGGTCTTCATCTGGCGCTGCAGCGGAATGAGTTTTACCTCGAATATCAGCCCCAGTTCGACAGCCGCAGCGGTGCCTGGACCGGTGCTGAAGCCCTGATGCGCTGGCGCCACCCGCTACTAGGCATCGTTCCCCCCACGGTTTTTATCCGTGAAGCTGAAGCGGCCGGCCTGATCCGGGCCCTCGGCCAGTGGGCGCTGCGTGAAAGTGCCAGCGCCTGGCAGCGCCTGCGGCGCGAAACCGGCCAGAGTATCCGTCTGGCGGTGAATGTTTCCTTTCCCGAAATTGCCGATCCCGGTTATGCCGGGCAGGTGCTGAACGTGCTGGCAGAGAGCGCTATGCCGGCCCACTGTCTGGAACTGGAACTGACCGAAACCGCCATCATGCATGATCCGGAAGTGTCGCTGCTGAACCTGCGTCAGCTGAAAGCCGCCGGCATTCATATCGTGCTGGACGATTTCGGCACCGGCTTTTCCTCCCTGTCCCACCTGAGTGATCTGCCCCTGACCGGTATCAAACTCGACCGCGCCTTTGTATCACCGCTGCCGGCCAACGGACCCCAGGCGCATATTGTTACCAGTATGCTGGAACTGGCGCAGCGGCTGGAGCTGGAAACCACGGCGGAAGGTGTGGAGGAAAGTGCCGGGCTGGAAGTGCTGCGTCGCCTTGGCTGTGACCGTATCCAGGGCTACCTCTGTTCGCGGCCGCTGGCGCTGGATGAACTGATCCGTCAGGCCGGCGCCGGTTTTCCAGCTGCCGGAAACTTTGCCCAGGGCAGGTTGTTCTGATTCACGGCTGCTGCCGGTAACGGTCAAGGCTGCGGTAGCCCAGCGCTTCCATCAGGTGGGTGCGGTCAATCTGCTCCACGTCATCCAGATCGGCAATGGTACGGGCGATTTTCAACAGCCGGTGAAAACCGCGCGCCGACAGCTGCAGACGGTCGATGGTGCTCAGCAACCAGTCCTGATCGTCCGCCCGCAGGCGGCACATAGCATCGCGCTGCTGACCAGCCAGGGCGGCATTGATACAGCCCTGACGACTGAGCTGACGGGCCCGGGCCGCCATCACCCGCGTCTGCACGGCGGCCGTGCTTTCTCCCGGCGGCGCCTGTTGCAGCAGCGAAGGTGACAGCGGCGGGACTTCAACATGCAGATCAATGCGGTCGAGCAGCGGCCCGGAAGTCTGTCCCTGATAGCGGCGGATCTGTTCTGCCGTACAGCGGCAGCGGTCGGACGGATCACCGAAGTAGCCACACGGGCAGGGGTTCATGGCGGCTATCAGCTGAAACTGCGCCGGATAGGTGATGGAACGGCTGGCGCGGCTGATGACAATTTTCCCGCTTTCCAGCGGCTCGCGCAGCACATCCAGCACTTTACGGCTGAATTCCGGCAGCTCATCGAGAAACAGCACGCCACCATGGGCGAGGGAAATTTCCCCCGGTCTGGGCGAGGCTCCGCCCCCCACCAGCGCCACGCCGGAGGCGGTATGGTGCGGTGCCCGGAACGGCCGCTGGCGCCAGCGGCTCTGCCAGTCGGCAGCCTGATTACTGATGGAATACACCGACGCAGACACCAGCGCTTCGTCTTCTTCCATTGGCGGCAGAATACCCGGCAGTCGGCTGGCCAGCATGGTTTTGCCGGTGCCGGGCGGACCGATAAACAGCAGGTTATGCCCCCCGGCCGCGGCGATTTCCAGCGCCCGGCGGGCCTGAATCTGTCCGCGCACATCCTGCAGATCGGCACCAGAGGGCGCTGCCGGTGCTGCCACCGCAGCGGCATGGATGGCCGGCAGACTCTGCTGCCCGTGCAGATAGGCGGTGACATCCAGCAGACGTTCCGCGCTGCGGCAGTCCGCGCTGGAACACAGAGACGCTTCGGCGGCATTAGGCTGCGGCATCACCAGCACCCGCTGATCGGCGGCACAGCGCAGGGCACAGGGCAGCACACCGGGCACCGGCTGCAGCTCGCCCCCCAGGGTGAGTTCACCAATAAATTCATGGCCCTCCAGGGCACTGGCCGGAATCTGCCCCGAGGCTGCCAGAATGCCCAGCGCAATGGCGAGGTCGTAACGGCCGCCTTCTTTCGGCAGATCGGCCGGGGCCAGATTGATGGTGATACGCTTGGCGGGAAATTCAAAACCGCTGTTGAGCAGGGCACTGCGTACCCGGTCTTTGCTCTCTTTCACGGCGGTTTCCGGCAAACCGACCAGACTCATGGACGGCAGACCAGACGATAAATGTACTTCGGCGATCACCGGCGGCGCATCAATTCCCAGCTGCGCGCGGGTGTATACACGGGCTAATGACATCAGCAATCCCTGCTTGATCAGTCTCAACCGCAGGTTAAAACATCGCCGGATTGAACTCCAGCCCGTCCAGTCCGGCCGCTGAGTGTGAATTTCCGGTGACAGTCGGCAAATTTACACAGGGATTCATCTCATTACTGGCCCAACTGGTTAAACTTAATGCTTCATCCGACTGACTGACCGGTACCCTGTTATGTTCCTGACTGATATCCGCAAGCTCTTCGTGCTGATTCTGGCGTCCTCTGTACTGATCACATCCTGTGGTGGCGGTGGCAGCAGTTCCGGGGATACGGTTGTCGATGATGGTTCTGGCAATGTCATCTGTAACGCACTGGCCTCATCGGTGTTATCCGCCGGTAACAGCAGCCGAACCTCCCCCTCAGAAACCACCGCAACAACCGGTTATAGCTTATCGGGTCGGCTGAGCATTGCTGCCAGTGTGGCCGTGGATTCTGACGTGAACGATATCTACGCCGACTACACCAGTAATGATTCTCCGGTGTTATGTCAGGTCGTCAGCAATACTGCGACTGTGCAGGGCTTTGCCTCTGCCGAAGCAACCGGTGGTACCATCAGTGGTTACCCGTCACTGGAACGCTTTGCCACCACTCCTGATGAAGATGACTGGTATGGAATTACCCTGCAGGCCGGTCAGTCAGTCAAGCTGCAGGTGGTTGATTATGCAACTCCGGACACTCAGGCCGGCGACAGCTACAGCGGCGACCTCGATCTGTACCTCTACGCTGCCGGTGACACATCAACGGTGGTCGACTATTCCAACAGCCTGTCTGAATTTGAATCGGTTTCGGTCAGCCGCAGCGGCAGTTATCTGATCAATGTGAATGCTTTCCGCGGCATTTCCAAATACGTTCTGCAGTTTACCCCGGCCACCTCATCTGAGATCGCGGTTCAGCCCATGGATGATTTCGTAGCCAACCAGATGATTGTCAAAACAGCAGACAGCACCACCAGTGCCAGCGCTATGATGACCAGCGCCGGTATCCAGGCCAGTGTCAGTAAAGTAAAACAGACTGCACCAGACCGCCCGGCCCTGATGTCTGTCAGCCGCAGCGACGCCCAACTGCAGGCGCTGGCCGGCGGTAGCAGCACAGACCCATTGCGGGCGTTCAGTGAAACCATGTACGACAAACGGCAGACGCTGATTGATATCAAAACCATGGCACAGCAGGCCGGGGTGGAATACGCCGAGCCTAACTATATCCGTCAGCCACTGGCAACGCCGGATGACACTGACTACAGCTACCAGTGGCACTACCCGCAGATCAATCTGCCGCAGGCCTGGAATATCACCACCGGCACCCCGGACTCAGGCAATGTGATCGTTGCCGTCATTGATACCGGGGTATATCTGGCTCACCCCGATCTGGACGATAAAATTTCCGCCGACGGCGGCTACGATTTTATTTCCGCCACCAGCATCGCCAACGATGGTGATGGAATCGACAGCAACCCGGATGACCCGGGCGACAGTATTTACCTCAGCCAAAGCACCTGGCATGGCACCCATGTGGCCGGCACCGTTGGTGCTGAATCCGATAATGGCTCTGGTGTTGCCGGAGTCAGCTGGGGCGCGAAAATTATGCCGCTGCGCGCACTGGGCGTCGGTGGCGGTACCAGCTATGACATCATGCAGGCGCTGTACTACGCTGCCGGTCTGGCCAATGACAGTGGCACTACCCCATCTCAGAAAGCCGATATTATTAACCTGAGTCTGGGTGGTGACTCATACAGCAGTTCAGAACAGGCGGCTTACACCGCTGCCCGCAATGCCGGGGTGATTATTGTCGCCGCCGCCGGTAACGCCTCAACCGCCACGCTTTATTACCCGGCTTCCTACGATGGCGTTATTTCTGTCAGTGCCACCGACTACAACGATGAACTGACCAGCTACTCCAACTATGGCAGCAAAATTGATATTGCGGCGCCGGGCGGTGCCACCGGCGCCGACGACAATGACGACGGTTATCCGGACGGGATTTACAGCACCTACGTCAGTGTGAATAACGCCTCCAACACCCGCTCCGCCTCTTATCAGTGGCTGCAGGGCACCTCCATGGCCAGCCCTCATGTCGCTGGAGTGCTGGCGCTGATGAAAGCGGTTTATCCAGCTCTTACTCCTGATCAGGTCGATGCTCTGATCAGCAGCTGCAGCATTACCAGTAAAGCCGGTGACAGCAGCTGTGCCCGGGATAACCAGCTGGGTTATGGCCGCATTGATGCGTATGCTGCCGTCAGTGAAGCCTATTCGCTGGCCAACGGCGGCAGCCTGCCTGACCCGGTGGTACTGGAATCCGCCCCATCTACCCTGTCCTTCGCTGCAGCCGGCAGTCTGGATTTTGTGATCAGCAATTCCGGCGGCGAGGGTGACAGCGGCACCACGCCATCCATTACCTCCGTGGTGGCTGACGATGACTGGCTGACCATTGCCGAAGCCGGCGTCGACGCATACGGCTTCGGCACCTACACCGCGACCGTCAGCCGCGACGCTCTCAATGACGGCTATTACAGCACCACGGTCACGGCCACCACAGCCGCTGGCGAGACACTGGAAATCCCGGCGTATATGACCGTCGGCACGGTATCCAGTGACGGCGAAATGACCCAGCAGTACGTTCTGCTGCTGGACAGTTCGGGCAATGAGGTTGCCACCGCCTATGCAGAAGAGAACGGCAGCTACAGTTTCACTGAGGTGGAAGCCGGTACCTATTATCTGACTGCCGGCTCGGATATCGATGTCGATCTGATTATCTGTCAGAGTGGTGAAACCTGTGGTGACTACCCGACGCTGAACAGCGCCGAGGCGATTACGGTCAACTCAGATATCAGCGGTCTGGACTTTCAGGTGTCGGTGATTTCATCGCAGAGCAGCAGCACGGAGGTCGCCAGCACAGCAGGCGGTGAGGAGCGGACAGAAAAACGTTCGGCGCCTGCCGCTGCCCGCAGCAGTGCGCAGTAGCGGCTCAGCAGCCCCGCAGGCGTAAACGCGTGCTTACTCCTGCGTCAGCGCTTCAATAAGCGGCACCATACGGGCCGCGTTATGCGGTGGTTCAATATAGCCACGGTATTCGCCGTGCTTACTGATGATGGCCAGATTGGCACTGTGATCCATCAGGTAACCATTGCCTTCATCGCGGTCAACCCGCTGATAAATGGCGTTCAGTTCAGCGGCCAGCGTCTGCAATGACTGCGGGTTGCCGGTCAGCGCCATAAAGTCTTTGCTGAAATACCCCATATAGGGCGCCATCACGTCCGGCGTATCCCGCTGCGGATCAATGGACACCAGCACCACCTGCCACTGTTCCTGCAGTGCCGGCGGCAGCTGTTTCCAGGTCCGGCTCAGGTCCATCAGCGTGGTCGGACAGATATCCGGGCAGTAGGTGTAGCCGAAGAACATCATCAGGTTGCGGCCACGCAGATCTTCGCCGGTCACAGTATCGCCATGCTGATCGACAAAGTGATACGGGCTGACGCTCAGCGGCTGTGGAAAAATCACCACGCCCGGCTGCTGCAGTGCCGTCTCCCGGGCAGAAGGCCAGTGTGCCGTCGTTACACCGGCGATGGCTGCCAGTATAAGAATCAGAAAAAGTCCTGCTGCACCCAGTTTCATGCTGTTGTCTCCTGCCCGGTTAACTGCAGCGCAGTATATCAGGAGTCTGTACTGTGCGACTGAGACACCCGGTCGCAGCCGTACAGTCCTGGCAGCATTACAGTGCTTTGACCGCGCTGATCCAGGGCTCGGTCAGCAGCGCCGCCGGCCGGCGCTGCATAATCACCTCACCGTGGCGCACCGACAGCAGAACCTCGCCCTGCTTACGCAGCACGCTGTAATCATCGCTGCCCTCCAGCAGAATAAAGTCTGCCGGGTTACCCACAGCAATGCCGTAATTCTCTAAACACAAAGTACGGGCGGAGTTATCGGTAATGAAATCCAGCGCCGTGGCGAAGTCCTGATAGCCCATCATCTGACAGATATGCATGGCAAAATCGAGGGTGCGCAGCAGACGGCCGTTGCCCAGTGAATACCAGGGGTCGAAGATGGAATCCTCGCCTAAGCACACGTTCATGCCGGCATCGCGCAATTCTTTTACCCGGGTTACGCCACGGCGTTTGGGAAAGGTATCGAAGCGGCCCTGCAGGTGAATGCTTTCCGTCGGGCAGGACACAAAGTTAATACCCGACTGCTTCAGCAGCCGGAACAGTTTGGAGCAGTAGGCATTGTCGTAAGAATGCATGGCCGTGGTATGGCTGGCGGTGACGCGCTCGCCCATATCATGGAACATGGCTTCGCACGCCAGCACTTCGAGAAAACGCGAGTTCGGATCGTCAATTTCGTCGCAGTGAACGTCCACCAGCCGGTCGTATTTGCGCGCCAGCTGCAGCAGTTTTTTCACCGACTGCTCGCCCAGCTCACGGGTGTATTCAAAGTGCGGGATGCCGCCCACCACATCGCAGCCGATCTCCAGTGCTTCCTCCACCAGTTTCGTCGCTTCCGGCGACGACATCATGCCGTCCTGCGGAAACGCCACCACCTGCAGGGTGATTTTGTCTTTCAGTTCATCGCGGATGGCGCACAGGGTTTTCACGCCAATCAGCGACGGGTCGGTGGTATCAGCATGAGTTCGGATTGCCTGCACGCCGTTCTGCACCAGCAGTTCGATGGTCGCCAGCGCACGGCGGCGGATGTCCTCTTCATTGAGCAGCGGCTTGCGCTCGCCCCAGCGCTCAATGCCTTCGAATAAGGTACCGCTCTGATTCCACGCCGGCTCCCCGGCGGTCAGGGCGGCATCCAGATGAATATGGGGTTCAACAAAGGGCGCACACAGCAGATTGCCGGCCGCGTCGGTGTCACCGGCCTGCGCTGCCAGTTCGCCCTGCTGTGCTTCGATGGCGCTGAATGTGCCGTCGGCCACGGTAACGGTGAACAGCTCAGATTGATGACGCAGGCGGGCGTTAATGATCTTCATAACAGGTCGTTCTCGCTTATCTGTTCCTGTGCCAGCTCATGAGTCTGGCGTTCAATATTGTGGTGCTGAAACAGGATCTGCTCGATCAGCAGGGCGTTCTGCAGATTCAGCCGCTGATACGGATCCTGCAGGCTGAAACCCAGAATATCCTGCAGACGTTTCAGACGATAACTCAGAGTGTTGCGGTGAATGCCCAGCGCTTCGGCGGTGTTCTGCTGATGGCCGAAGTGGTTAAGCCAGGTATTCAGGGTCGCTTTCAGTTCGGCGGAAGCCGGGTCGCGGGCAAAACACAGATCGCCCAGCTGCTGCTGACAGAACTCAGCTAACAAGCTGCGTTTGGGAATGGCCGCAAACAGCCGCGCGATGCCCAGCTGTTCGTAGAAAAACAGCCGCTGATGCTGGTGCTGCACGGCGAACTGCACCGCCTGCCGTGCCTGCTCGGTGGCATCGGCCAGCTTCACCAGTCCGGGCTGTAAATCACTCACCCCGGCATACAGATCCAGCTGCGGAAAGCGTTTCTGCAACCAGCCCAGCGCCTGTTCCAGATCCTCACGGATACTGCCGACATGACTTTCTTCCACCGGCCAGATGGCGAGCAGATCCTGCTCATAACAGAGCACCGGCCAGTCGATACCGCGGCGTTTGAGCAGATCGCCCAACTGCTGTTCCAGTTCATGGCGCAGATGCAGCAGGCGGTGTTTCTGTTCTTCCGGTTCCGGTGCCGGCAGATCACCGATGCGCACTGCCAGCGTGGCAAAAGGTTTGGCATCGCTGATGCCCAGCTCGCTGGCGCGCAGGTGAATCAGCTCCGGCGCCTGAGCAAAGCCATTGATCAGGCGCGTCAGGAACAGCCGCACCGACTGGCCGATCAGGTTGTCCTGCACAATGGCATTACTGATCACTTCGGTGACGAATACCATCGGCAGCCCGTAAGGCTGCTCCAGCAGCGGAAACTCCAGCCGGTTGGCCAGTTCCAGCACACTGGCCGGAATCTGCTGAATAAATTCCGCGCCGGTCAGAATCACCAACCCGGCGACTTCACGTTCCACCGCTTCTGTAATCAGCTGACGCAGATTGTGTTCGTTGCGGTCGTGATTGATACCGGTGATAAACACCAGCTCGCCACCATTCACCCACGGGCGGATGGAATCGTTCTCGGCGACATAAGGCCAGCGCACAATGCGCTGGCCGCCGCTCAGCCCGGCGCGGAAGCGGATGCTCTCCAGACCGGGCAGACGCGGAATATCAGCACAGCAGATGCTCATCCATTCTCCGCCGCGGTGGCCGGCGAACCGACCGGCAGTTTTATCAGGATGCCGTACAGCACGAAGGCCACGACCACACCCACCACCGGCGGCAGCAGCGGTGAGAAATAAGCACAGGCGGATGCCACAGCGTAAGAGCCGAGTCCCAGCCAGTTAAAGGCCGGCAGCTGAACGTCAGCCAGTTTCGGATACTCACCTTTATGACGCAGCCAGAAATCGGCCATGATTACACCACCGATCGGCGGAATAAAAGTGCCCAGCAGAATCAGGAACGGAATCAGGAAGTTGTACATACCGAACACCGCCAGCACAGTGCCGATAGCCGCCCCCGCCACAGTAACAGTACGGCGTTTGTCGGTGCGCAGCAGGTTACAGCCGGCAACGGCGAAGTTGTATATGGTGTTGTCCTGAGTGGTCCAGATATTGAGGAACAGCATCAGCACTGCCAGCACTACAAAGCCCTGCGCCAGCATCACATCGACGATATCGGCCTGCTGATAAATCAGTGTGCCCAGTGCGCCGGTCAGCACCATCAGGCCGTTACCGACAAAAAAAGCCGCCATGGTTGCCCACACCGCAACCTTGCCTGAGGCGGCGAAGCGGCTCCAGTTGGTCGCCTGGGTACCACCGCTGACGAAAGTACCGATCACCACCGTAATCGCCGCCGCAAAGCTCATGCTGTCAGCCGCTTCAATGCCCAACAGCGCGCCCATTCCGCCCACATCCACCATGCCGGTGTACAGCGAGATCAGAATAAACAGCAGCATCGCCGGCACCGCCACCCGTGACAGCAGGTCCAGCCCGCGGAAGCCGATCATGGCGGTGATACAGAAGGCGAAGCCGAACAGAATCATCAGCGGTGTCTGCCAGCTTTCCGCCAGCCCCGTGGTCTTCACCAGCACAATAGCGATGGTGGCGGTGCCCCAGGCGTACCAGCCGATCTGGGTAAAGCCGAGAATAAAGTCTGACAGTTTGCTGCCCACTTCACCGAAGCAGAAGCGTCCCATCAACACCGAATTCAGACCGCTTTTATAAGCAATAAAGGCCAGCGCTGAGGTATAGGCGCCGAGCAACAGATTGCCCACCACAATCACCAGCAGCAGTTCAGAAAAAGAAAAGGCCTTACCTAAGGTGCCGCCGGCCCACATGGTGGCGGTAAAGAAGGTAAAGCCGAGCAGCACAGCGGCCATCGGCAGCAGCCCCTGTCGTGCACTTTTGGGCACTTCGCTTAACGGATAATCGCTTTCAGTCATTGGTCTCCCCCGGACGGTATTATCTTGATCACTCCGGAAAGCCACAGCAATGGCTATACCAGCCGGATTTATTTGACCGCAATTATTCCCTGAGCTGGCAGTATCGCCAACCCCGTGGCAGTTTTTATGTGCAACATGCACAATCCTGTTGTCAGTCGTCATCATCTCCGCCAGCGCGCTGCATCCGCGTGCGCCATCAGGCAGCAGCCAGAGTCGCCATAACGCCCCCTGATAAGGCAATCCGTCATCACTGCGGGTATCATCCTGCTCTTTTCCGCCACACTGTTACGCCCCTATGACGTCTGAATCTGTAGCCGCCCCGGTGAGCCAGCGCCGCATCTGGGCACTGGCCTGGCCGGTGATGCTGAGCAATATCACGGTGCCGCTGCTCGGTCTGGTCGACAGTGCCGTACTCGGCCATCTGCCGGACGCCACCCATCTGGGCGCGGTGGCGGTGGGCAATCAGCTGTTTACCCTGCTGTTCTGGAGCTTCGGCTTTCTGCGCATGGGCACCACCTCCCTCGCCGCCCGGGCCGAAGGCCGCCGTCAGGGACAGGTGGCCGTGCTGCAGCATGCCTTATGGCTGGTGCTGCCGGTGCTGATGCTGGTGCTGACCACCGCCGCCCTGACCCTGCCCTGGCTGCTGCCGTTAATGGGCGGCAGTGCCGCGGTACAGGAAGGTGCCCGTGACTACCTGCTTATCCGCCTGTGCGCGGCACCAGCGGTACTGGGCCAGTATGTGCTCACCGGCTGGTTTATCGGCCTTGGCCGCACCCGTATTCCGCTGATCGTGCTGACCATCGCTAACCTGATCAATGCCGCGCTCGACTATCTGTTTGTGTTCCATCTGCATATGACCAGCGGCGGCGTCGCGCTGGGCAGCGTGATTGCCGACTACAGCAGTCTGCTGCTGGCGTTGCTGGCGGCGTACCGGCTGGGTCTGGTCAGCCCGGGAAAACGTCCGGCGCTGGCGCTGCTGGCGCCGATGCTGCGTATCAACCGCCATCTGTTTGTGCGCACCCTGCTGCTGCTCGGGGTGTTTGCCTTCTTTACTGCGCAGGGCGCCCGCCAGGGTGAACTGGTGCTGGCCGCCAACGCCATGCTGATCGCGCTGCTGATGCTGATCTCCAATGCCCTGGATGGCTTTGCCCACGCCGCCGAGAGTCTGACCGGGCAGGCGCTGGGGCAACAGCAGCCACAGACAGTGCGCCGTACCATCGCCCTCACCGGGGTGGATATGCTGATCATGGCACTGCTGCTCAGCCTGGCGTTTGTCACCGCCGGTCCCTGGCTGCTGCAACAGCTGACCGATAACCCGCAGTTACTGCCGGTTCTCAGCCAGTACCAGAACTTTCTGTTCTGGTTGCCGGTCATAGGCATGGCCGGATTCTGGCTGGATGGTGTGTTTATCGGTGCGCAGGCCACAGCCAGTATGCGCAATGCCATGATTGCCGCCGTGCTGCTGGTGTTTCTGCCGTTGTGGTGGCTGACCAGCAACTGGGGAAACAGCGGCCTGTGGTGGAGTTTCTATGCGTTTATGCTCGCCCGTGCGGTTTTTATGTACAGAACTTTCCTGACACTGTGGCGCAGTCCGCAAAATTTTATGTAAATCGTCTGGTTAGAGCGTCAAACTTTACTATACTTTCCCACAAGCAACGAAAGTAGACGCTTAAACCACTGATTTTAAAGAATTTTTCAAAACAGAGAGTTCTGTTATTAATTTCAGTCTGAGTAGTGCCATACCGCTGTACAGCGTCATGTGTCCGCTGACAGGCAGTCCGGGATGGCAGATTGGAAACGAGGCAAGCTATGTCCACGGAAGTCATCAGGCAACAGATTCACAACGCCATTGCCGAAGAAGCAACTTCTCATCACCTGCAACATGCTCTCAGCCAGCGCGCCAGTCAGGTCGCCCGTATTATCGACCTGCCCGATGGTGAGCCGGCAGAAAAACTGCTGCAGTTTGTCGTCCGTTACATTGAGGACGCGCCGCAGATGCTGCACGACCTGCAGGATGCCGCGCTGGAAGCCGGGCTGACGCAATATGTGGCGCCGATTGTTCAGGTCGCCAGCGAGTTCTTTACCCTGCCACCGAAAGGCCTGAACGAAGGCACCGCCCTGACCTGCCTGATGGGCAAGGCTTACCTCGCTCAGCGGCTGCTGGAAGAAGTGAACGAAACCTATATCGCTCAGGTCGGCCAGCCGATGGTGCCGATGGATATGACGCTGTCCAATGTGATTGTGCACACCCTGATCGGTGAGCCGTTTGCCAACGATCTGGACCAGCTGGTGAATGTGGCCGTCGAACGCCTGTTCGGGCCGAAGAAGGCCTACCAGAATCCGGATTTCAAAGCCTTTATGAGCCGCCTGCAGGCGACCAATCTGGTCCGCATCGGCAGCCGCTGGTCATCCATGTCCGGTGAAATGGGTCTGAACAGCAACCTGCTGTAACCCGCGCCGGCACTGACAAAAGCCGACACAGACAACTGAACCCGGAGCCCCGGCTCCGGTCACAGGACTATCTCCCATCATCTGTATCCGTTCCCGGATCTCTGGAGCTGTCCCGTGAAAAACCTCATTCTGGCCGCAGGCCTGGCCTGTTCCGGCATCATTCCCGGCGTTGCTTTCGCCGATACCTACCAGATCGACAGCCGCGGCGGTTATGCCGCAATCAATTTCCGGGTGCCGCATCTCAGCTACGGCTGGGTCACGGGACGCTTTGATGATTTTTCCGGACAGTTTGACTGGAGCGCCGCGGCCCCTGAACAGTCATCCGTGCAGATAACCATTAATACCGCCAGTATCGACAGCAACAACGCGCCGCGCGATGCGCTGCTGAAAAGTGACGCGCTGCTGGATGTCAGCCACTTTCCCGCCGCCACATTCAACAGCACCAGCTACCACGCCACGACCGACAATACCGGCAGACTCAGCGGTGAACTGACTCTGCATGGCGTCACCCACCGCATCAGCATTCCACTGGAGAAAGTCGGTGAAGGCGAAGACGGGAATGGCCATTATCTGGCCGGCTTTCAGGGTATGACCGTACTGCATCTGCAGGATTACGGTATTCACTATGGTGCGGATCCGCAGTCAGACAATGTGATGCTGGAACTGAATATTGAAGGGGTGCGCCAGAGCAGCTGAGCCTTACCGGCGGCCGAGGCATCGCCGGGGAGATCTCCCCGGCTTTGGTTCAGTGAATCTTATCCACCAGCGTCGCCGCCAGTTCATCCGCAATCAGTGCTGCCACCGCCTGCGCGGCTTTAACCCGTGCCACTTCCGGCAGCCCGGAAACGCCCTTCGCCTGCTTGCTGAAGGAACTCATCACCCGGCCATCGGCATCGGCGATGCTGACCCGGCTGTGGGTAAAGACGTAGTAGTTGCCGCCCTGCTGTTTGCGGGTCAGCGCCGCGCTGACGGTAAACAGCAGATCCGCCTGTCCGCCGCTCTGCACTTTCAGCCCCTGTTCCGTCAGGGCTTCGGTGACGCCGCCGAGCAGTTCACGGGCGCCCTCATCCGTGGCCTGCAGGGTCACCCGCAGCTGACCGATGCGGTCATAGATGGACTGCTGTAAGGCACGCAGGGCAGCGCTCGCAGGTTCCGCACGGCGCTCCATACTGACCAATTGCAGCCGCTCCGCCAGACGCTCACGCCGGGCAAACAGTTTCACCGCCGGTAACAGTGGCCGCAGCTGCTGCAGTGGCGTGCCACTCAGCGGACTGACAGCGATGTCTTCAATCTGCTGATCGACATCGGCAATATCACGGCGCAGGCGGGCAGCAGCCTGGCTGCGGTCCAGTTCCACCAGGGCGTAGGCGTAGCGCCCGTCGGTGTAGGTATCGGCGGTAATGATTTCATCCAGCTCGGCCGGCGCGACCTGGCTGCGGGCATAGTTACTGACACTGCGCTGTACCTCACTGTCGCGGCCGCTGCCGGAGGTTTCCGTGGTGGTGCTGGAAAAATCACCGCTGACCGTCACCTTCAGCTGCGCGACCAGATCCACCCGCGCCAGTTCGACCGCACGTTTGAGCGCCGCGGCCTGGTCGCCATAAATCTCCATCGAGCCAACACCATAGGCCATGCCGTTTTTCAACGGCGGCCGGGTCACCCAGAAAGGCTGCCCGGTGGCAGCCAGTTCCGCCTCAGCCGCGGTATTGCCACTGCGGCTGTCAGGCCCGGCACAGGCCGGTAACAGGCTGACGCCGGCAAGCACCAGAGCAGCGGCCAGAATACGTCTGTTCACGCGCGATCCTCCCCGCGGTTAAAAACCGAATTTGGATTTTTCCTGCAGTTTCTGGATCTTCTTCTGGCCGTTCCAGACTTCGATATTGGATTCCATATCGATCAGTTTGAGGTCCACCTGATAGAAGGTCACGCGGTCATTGCCGACCTGATCAACAATCGAGTTGATGGTGCCGGACAGGGCGAAATCCGCCGCTTTTTCCTGTCCCATGGCCTTCGCATCTTTGGCATTAAGCTCCTGATCACGGCGCTCATCGCGGACTGCATCCCGCTCGTCGCCACCGGCAACAAAATCAGCACGGCCGGAGCGGATAATGGCGCGTTTGATATCGTTGACGAAGGTGTCGATGGCAATGTGTTCATGCGATTTGTTGGCGATGCGCGAGATGATCACCGTCGGCCGGCGGCTGTTGTTCATCTCAAAATCACGCGCCCAGGGGAATGACAGCATGTCGCTGATCATTTCATTGGCCACCAGCTCGGAATCTTTGGCGTTCCAGCGGTCAGACAGCGCAACTTCTTCGCTGCTGTCCAGACGGGTCACCTTGGTGGTACAGCCAGTGCCGGCCAGAACAGCAGCGCCCAGCAGAGTACAGGCAGTCAGTTTCGTTAAGCGTGTCAGCATAGTTGTGTCCTTCCTTTTCAGAACCTTGCGGTTATTCGGTCGTCATTACTTTCTTTACCGGAGCGGCATCCGCAATGACACCGCCCTTATCCAGCGTTCGTACCCGCCACAGATAAATCTCACCCGGTTGCAGGTTAACCGTAGCGCGGTGGCTGGCCAGCGCGCCGCCCTTCACTGTGGAGTCCAGTTCCAGTATCTGCTCTCCGGGTTCGAGTATCACGCGCCGCAGGCGGATATCCTGCGGCAGCAGCAGCCAGTTACGGGTCTCGGCGGCGTCGGTCAGCTGAGCCACCAGCTTGCCGGCCAGCGCAAACAGCGAGGCGCCGGAATTATCGTCGGTCGCTGCCTGCCCGGCTTTCATCGCCGCCAGCGCCTTGAAGGCGGAGCGGGCCAGCGCCGCGCGGATATCATGGCCGGCGTTCACCAGCTGCTCCTGCAGCGCGATCATGCCCGGGCTGGAGGCTTCCAGCAGCGGCAGACTCTGTCCCGCCACCTTCAGTGTCGATGGCCCCAATGGCGTCAGCGGAGAGTAATAGGGTACCGTCACGCGCATGGAGCTGCCGATGGCAGCAATCAGTCCCAGCTGTTCAGCGCTGTACCACAGCGGCCCCAGCGGCACCGTCTTGGTAAAGAAGACGGGCTGATAGGTGCTGCGGGTCAGGTTCAGGTAACCGGTAACCAGCCCATACAGGTTTTTATCGGCATAGAGCACATAAAACCAGCGCAGTTCATCGCGGTCATTGCCGATCAGGTAAGGCCGCAGCTGCAGTGAACGCAGACCCGGATTCACCGACAGCTCCAGGTTCATTTCGCGGCGCTGCGGCGCCAGCCCCTTGTCTTCCAGCACCACCAGCTGAGCTTTATCCGGTGACCAGTCATCCAGCTGCTGCCGCCAGCCGGCGTCCAGTTTCTTTTCTGCCAGCGCCGGCCAGTCATTTTCGTAGCCACCGGCCCGGCGCATCATGCGGATCACATCAAACCAGGCCTGCTGCGTTACCTGCGGATCAAGAAAATACTGTTTTACGAAACCGCCTTCGTAGGCTTCGGCGGCTTTCTGATAACTGATTCTGGCATCATCGTATTCGCCGTTCATTTCAAAGCTGAGACCGGCCAGATAGTGGGCCATGGCATCGTCACGGTACTGCCAGTCGTCAGCATCCACCAGATTGCCCATCAGTTTGGCGAACACGTCCATCAGCTGGCTGAAGGTCTGCTCGTCGTTATCCTTTTTTTCCTGATAATTGCCTTTGCGCGAGTTGATGTCGTTAAGGCGGATAATCACCCGCCGCGCTTCCACCCGCGCGCCTTCCAGTGCGTCCAGCCGGGCATTGCGCGTCGGCGCCTGTTCTGCCAGGCCAAGGTAATTCAGCGCCTTGTAGTAGTTGATAAACACCCGCTCAAATTCCGCACCGGCATAAGCGCCCATGCGCGGGTTGGTCATCAGTACGGCCAGCTCATCACGCACACGGCTGGTTTCCAGGTCGTCGGCGATGCGTTCAGCCTGCTCCAGCAGATCATTGCTGGCGGCATAATCACCCTGCAGCTGACGCACCATGCCCAATTCAAGGAAATACAGCAGGCGGTCGCTGCCGGTGGGGGAAAGTTCTTTCCGGATTTTTGCCGCTGAGCCGTCGTAATCGCCCTGCTGCAGGTCGGCGATGGCGCCTTTCATACCCGCGCCATAGGTTGCGCAGCCGGCCATAATCACGACGGGCAGAATCAGTATCAGGCGACGGCAGCTTGTCAGCATGAGTCCGGCGGCTCCTTGCACGGGCTTTACAGGGATGGGTCAGTCTAATGGGCTTTGGCCAGTATAGCCATGACCGGCACAGGCCTGCAGTGTTCAGAAGCTGGCGGAATTAAAAAGGTGTGTTGCCGCAGAGAAACGGATAACAGAACGCACGGCGGGAAAACAAAACGGCCGTCTGAGTATCCTTACGTCAGACGGCCGTCGCTTGGGTGCTGTATTGATGCCAGATTAACCAAACTTGACTGAGTGGTCAAAAAAGATTGTGTTATTTATTGTCACTGCCACCCAGGATCTTCAGCGGCTGTTCACCATCGTCGAATACCGCCTTGCCTTCCGGTGTCACGCGGGTCGCCAGCTCCTGTGCTGCCGCATCTTCGGCCGCCTGTTCAGAGCTGGTCTGGATAAAGCCGCAGGACACACACTCCCGCACTTCGTCGCCGTTATCGTTGGTGTACATCACCGTCTTATCCATCTCGCTGCATTTCGGGCACACGGCGCCGGCAATAAAGCGGCGCGGACGTTTAACGGACTGGTAATTACTCATCAGGCAACCTCCTCAACAATAATGCCGGAATGGCGCAGCAGCGGTTCCACCGATGGCTTACGGCCACGGAAGTTCTCGAACAGCACGGCCGCTTCTTCCGATCCCCCCTTACTGAGGATTTCGCTGAGGAAGCTTTCACCGGTTTCGCGGTTGAAAATACCCTCTTCTTCGAAGCGTGAGTAGGCGTCTGCACTCAACACTTCGGCCCATTTATAAGAGTAATACCCTGCGGCGTAACCGCCGGCAAAGATATGCGTGAAACCATGCTGGAAGCGGTTGAAATCCACCACCGGCACCACAGTCACTTCTTTGCGTACTTCGTTCAGCAGATCCTGCACATTCACGCGGTGAGTGTCTGAATATTCGCGGTGCAGACGGAAATCAAACAGGGCGAACTCCAGCTGCCGCATGGTCATCATCGCACTCTGGAAGTGCTTGGCAGCCAGCAGCTTATCCAGCAACTCCTGCGGCAGGGGGTCACCGGTTTCCCCGTCTTTATGCAGATAGTGACCGGACAGGAACGCCAGCGCTTCCGGCTCGTAGCACCAGTTCTCCATAAACTGACTCGGCAGCTCCACCGCATCCCAGGCGACGCCGTTGATACCGGACACATCCGGCACATCCACCTGCGTCATCATATGGTGCAGGCCATGGCCGAACTCGTGGAACAGGGTGGTCATTTCATCATGGGTCAGCAGCGCCGGTTTATCGCCCACCGCCGGGGTGAAGTTACACACCAGATAAGCCACCGGCAGCTGCACGCCGTCAGCGGTGCGGCGGCGCACACGGCAGTCGTCCATCCAGGCGCCACCGCGTTTTTTCGCCCGCGCGTATAAATCCAGATAGAAGGCCGCAATCTGCTGGCCATCTTTGGTGACGTGGAAGAAACGCGCATCCGGGTGGTAAGTATCAAATGCTTTCTGCTCTTCGAAGTTCACGCCGTACAGACGCGATACCACTTCGAACATACCGTTGATGACGGTATCCACCGGCAGGTAAGGGCGGATATCTTCCTGCGAAATGGCATAACGGGCCTGGCGCAGTTTCTCGCTGTAGAAGCTCACATCCCACGGCTGCAGATCCGCACAGCCCTGCCCGGCGGCAAAGGCTTTCAGTTCGGCAAATTCACGCTCGGCCTGCGGTCTGGCTTTGGCCGCCAGATCGTCGAGGAAGCCCAGCACTTCATCCGCTGACTGCGCCATTTTGGTGGCCAGCGAATAGTCCGCGTAGGAATCAAAGCCCAGCAGCTGCGCCAGTTCAAAACGCAGCGCCAGGATTTCGTTCATGTTGTCAGTGTTATCGTACTTACCGGCATCCGGTCCCTGATCCGAGGCCCGGGTAACGTAGGCGGTGTACATTTCCTGGCGCAGCCCGCGGTTCTCACCGTAGGTCATCACCGGCATATAGGACGGAAAGTCCAGCGTAATCAGGTAGCCCGGCTCATCTTTCGCTTGCGCCTGCTGGGCCAGCAGGTCGAGCGCACTGTCGGGCAGGCCGGCCAGTTCGGATTTGTCGCGGATTACTTTCTGCCAGGCGTTGGTGGCATCAAGCACGTTCTCTGCGAATTTGGAGGTCAGCTCCGACAGCCGCTGGCGGATTTCGCCATAGCGTTTTTTCTTCTCCGCCGGCAGATCGACACCGGCCAGATGGAAGTCGCGCAGGGCGTTATCCACCGCTTTTTTCTGTGCCGTGTTCAGGCCTTCGTACTCCGCCGAATCGCGCAGCGTCTTCCACCGTTCACACAGCGCCTTGTTCTGGCCCAGTTCCGTGCTGTACTGGCTCAGCAATGGCAGACAGGCGTTATAGGCATCGCGCAGTTCATCACTGTTGAGTACGCCATTGAGGTGACCAACCGGCGACCACGCCTGCGACAGCTCATCATCCCAGGCCTGCATCGGGGCGACAAAATTGTCCCACGTCGGCTCACTCACCGTGTTCAGCAGCTGCTCAATGCGCTCACGGTTACGCTGCAGAATCGTCTCAATCGCCGGCAGCACATGCTCAGGCCTGATGGCAGAAAACGGGGGTAACAGATGGCTCTCTAACAGGGGATTGCTCATGAAAATCTTCCGGTATCTGATGTAGACGATGGTAAGTGAACGGTGGCTATTGGTTCCGATATTGGGTCAAATAGGCAGAAATTCAATCATACCGCCGGAATAAGCCGCTATGTCAGACGTAAGAAGCTATCAGGGCCATAGCCCGAAACTGGGTGAACGGGTATTTGTCGACCGCACTGCCGTAGTGATCGGTGACGTGGAGCTGGGCGACGACTGCTCCGTCTGGCCATTAGCCGTCATCCGCGGCGATATGCATCATATCCGCATCGGCGCGCGTACCAGCGTGCAGGACGGCAGCGTGCTGCACATTACCCACGCCTCCGACTACAACCCCGGCGGCTACCCGCTGATCATCGGCGACGACGTCACCATCGGCCATCAGGCCATGCTGCACGGCTGCACCATCGGCAACCGCGTACTCATCGGTATGAAATCCATGATCATGGACGGTGCCGTGGTGGAAGACGACGTGATCGTTGCCGCCGGTGCCGTGGTCACACCAGGCAAGGTGCTGGAAAGCGGCTATTTATACGTCGGTAACCCGGCCAGACAGGCGCGGCCGATTACCGAAAAAGAACGCAGCTTCTTTACCTATGGCGCAGGGAATTATGTGCGGCTGAAGGATAAGCATCTGGCGGAGGGGTATGATAAGTCATTGTGACAGTCAGCACCTCTGGTAATGTTTGGCACAAACCGGAGAACCCACCGGGTGTTACTGAAAATAAACAAAGAGCCCATCCGACAATGGGCTCAGTTCAATATAACAGCAAATACGCTCTTTAATCCGACCCCGGCCATAAAAGAAAAATCCGGTCTGTTGATGCTTATTCAGAACGTCTGCAATATACCCGAAACCTGACACTAAACGGACAGACTCCATACATTCCGATCCTCTCCAGAAGTAATTGCCGGTTAACGACCTGCTTTGCATTGAGTTTCTGCAAAACAGGCGTGATCTGCATCCGGCATGGCGTGCTTTGCTAGTGTCTGCATACTGGTCTTTCCCTACCATTCCATTCACCAATGTGATTCAGGACAGGTTTCAAATGAAAAGTGGCAATCAGGTCGTGTTAGTCACCGGGGCATCGTCAGGTATGGGAAAAGCATTTGCTCAGGCTTTGCTTAAACATGGAATGACGGTATACGCTGTTGCCAGAAGGTCAGAACAAATGGAAGATCTGAGGACTCTGGGAGCGATAACACTGAAGATGGACATTACCAGAGAGGAGGACCTGCAATCCGTTATTCAGACGATACAGAAGGATCACGGAGGTGTTGACATCTTAATTAACAATGCCGGATTTGGGATGTATGGTGCAATGGAAGACACGTCCATTGAAGATGCCCGTTACCAGTTTGAAGTCAACCTGTTTGGCATGGCCCGTCTCACACAACTTGTACTGCCTTACATGCGTAATAAGCATGCAGGTAAAATTATTAATATTGCTTCAATGGGTGGCAAAATATACACCCCTCTCGGAAGCTGGTATCACGCGACCAAACACGCTGTTGAAGGGTGGTCCGATTGCCTGAGACTTGAACTGTATCAGTTCGGGGTCGATGTGATTATTATCGAACCCGGCATTATCCAGACCGAATTCGGTGATGTTGTTATCGGACCGATGATGCAACGCTCAGGTAATGGTGCCTACAGAACAATGGCTCAATCAGTAGCGGATTCAACCAAAGATTCTTATCAGAACAATGGTGCTTCTGATCCACAGGTTGTTGTCAATGCCGTCATGAAGGCCATTCACTCAGACAAGCCAAAAACCCGTTACGTGGTTGGGAAATATGCAAAACTCATGATGTTTATACGGAAGTGGTTTGGCGACAGACTGTTTGATAAGTTTATCCTTTCCCTCCTCAAGTAAAAGCAATGAAGCAGGCAGAGAAGTTTCAGGTAAGTAAAGCATGGAAGCTGATTATTACTGACCTTGGATTAAGCCCGGCCAGTGTTCTTGTATTCTCAGAATTACCCAAAGATCTCTTCAGCAGAAAAGGAGCGATGTTAACGGCTGAAGAATATTTCCGCCTGTGGCGGGGACTGGAATCAGCAGCGGATAAAGCATTTGGTGTAGCAGGTTTGCCTGTCAGAATAGGAAGATCCATTTCATCCAATTTTTTTGATCCCCCGATATTTGCAAGTCTGTGCAGTCCTAACTTTCTCATTGCTGTAGAGCGTTTAAAAATATTCAAACGATTGATCGGACCAATGCATCTGGATATTACAGAAGAAAACGATCAGATAACCATTACCATTACATGCTATGGCGTAAAAGATGATTTACCATATTCCCTTGCCGCATCAGAAGCGGTTTTCTTCACTCAGATTGCAAGAATAGCTACCAGGCATCCAATAAAACCAGCTCATATTACCTTTGCAAACGCCCCGGATGACACAACAGAAATAAGCGGGTTCACTGGTGCAGAAATCAGAAAAGGACGTCAACTCAGTATCACTTTCGATAAACATGACACTCTGCGTCCATTTTTAACTGAAGATGCAGGCATGTGGGAATTTTTTGAGCCAAATCTGAGACAGCGGCTTCATGATCTGGACCGAAATGCGAAAATGAGCATCAGAGTAAAAAGCGCATTACTGGAAATGTTGCCCAGCGGACAAAGTTCAATGGAAGAGATTTCTAACAGGCTGGCAATGAGTAAACGCAATATTCAACGTAAGCTTAAAATCGAAGAAAACAGCTTCCAGTCCATTCTTCAGCATGTGCGCTTAGACTTAGCGAGGCATTATTTAAGTAATTCTGACTTAAGCCATAGTGAAATATCCTTCCTGCTTGGATTTCATGATACTAATTCATTTATCAGAGCTTACACAACCTGGACTGGGGAGTCCCCCGGAAAATTCCGTAACAGTATCCACCAGGAAGAGTTCACGGATCCACAGATACTATGCACCAGATCTGACATTTATGACTAAAAAGAAGAGAGTTTCTGCTTTAATGATGGCCTGATTCAATATTCAAAAAAGGAAACTCTCTGCTCCTGAGCCTGACAGGCTTTTAATACACCGGACATTTCCGTCATCAGATCATATGCTGTAATAACTTTCCGGTTCTGTCCCGGTCATCTCCGGTATCTCCCATTTTCAAAATACCGCAGGCACTCCTGACTCAGAACCTGGCCTGCCACGCCAGCGCCAGCTGATTCTGGAACATGGTGATATCGGCTTCGCCACCACCAAACCCGGCCGGGATGGAGTTTTTACCTTTGACGGTTTCTTCCACAGCATGGGTATAAGCCAGCGACAGTGAGTGACTGTCGTTCACATCCCAGCTGCCGCCCAGACTGATGTGCTGCTGAATCACGCCCGGCGCCAGAATATTGAAGAAGGTCTGGCCCGACGGAATCGGCTGATCGGCATAGCTGTAACCGGCACGCAGGGTGATGGTTTTGTTCAGCGCGTATTGTGCCCCCAGCTTATAGACGTTGATATCGTCCCAGCCGAAACCGGCACCATCATCAGAGCCCAGTGGCGCGGCCAGAGTCAGGTCGTTGGCAATGGACGCCACGCTGCCGTAGGCAATGTACTGCCAGTCACCCGCCAGCGTCAGTGCCGGTGTCGCCTGCCAGGCCAGACCCGCGCCGTAGTTTTCCGGAATACTGAAGCCACCGTCTTCGGCAAACAGGCCGCTGTAGCGGTCGAATTCGCTGGTTTCAATTTCAGAGCTCCAGCTGATACCGGCATTCAGGGTATCCGTCATCTGACCCTGCCAGCCCAGTTTGATGCCCCAGCCGGTGGCGGTATCGGTACCGTTATTGGAGACCTTATCCGCATCCTGCGACATGGCAGCAAAAGCCTGCAGCCCTTTGGCTTCAAACTGCTGGCGTGTCCAGGTGAGGCCGAAGCCAAGGCTGTTGCTGTCATTCAGGCGGTAAGCCACGGTGCCGGTGACAAACATCTGCTCCAGATTCACGCCAGCGCTGCCGCTGGAACCGAAGTTGGCAAACGGGTTATCGCCGTAATCTGTGTTCATACCGCCGTTACCGTACAGTGCCAGGCCATAGCTCAGCACATTGGAGTGCTGACGGGCATAGCCGATTTCCGGCATCCAGAACGCTTCACTGTCGTTGCCGTCGTAACGGCCGTCGATACCGAAACCGTTGCCGCTGATGGTGGCACGGCGTTCCGGTTTGAAGTAGGTCACCCCCAGATCCAGCTGCTGCTCAGCCGTCAGGGCAGTCAGCGCTGCCGGGTTGCTGGCCGCACTCAGGCTGTCGTGTGCCATCGCCAGCGAGACACCTGCCATTCCCTGGGCACGCACGCTGGTGGCGTGGGTGAAATAACCATTGGTCGCCTGAGCACTCAGGCTCACAGCAGTCAGGGTAACAAGGCTGCCAAAACGCAGGACGGTCGACATATTTTTAACTCCACAACAATGTCATATCAGAACAGGATGCAGAGTGTAGGGAAGTTTTTTATAACTGATAACTAATATTTTGCGATATTGATATAACCAAATGATAATAAGGTTATCTGTCTGCTGCGCCCTGTTTCACCGCCCGCAAGGCGCTGATGGCGGCTTTCATGGCCATGGACAAGACAGCTACCGCCCTACGGAGTACAATCGCGGCTGTTTTTTATTCACCTAACCAGCCAACAAGAAGCAATTCCTATGGGCAGAGCGTTTCAGAACCGTAAAGAATCCATGGCCAAAACGGCCGCGGCAAAAACCAAAGTTTATTCCAAATACGGACGTGAGATTTACGTCACCGCCAAAGCCGGCGGTACTGATCCGTCCGGTAACCTGGCGCTGCGCAGCCTGATTGACCGAGCCAAGAAAGATCAGGTGCCGACCCACGTGATTGATAAAGCCCTGGATAAAGCCTCGGGTGCCGGCGGTGAAGATTTCCAGCCTGCGCTGTACGAAGGCATTGCCCCCGGCGGTGCTATGGTTCTGATCAGTGCCCTGACCGACAACAATAACCGTACCTTCGGTGAAATCCGCGGTGTGTTCTCCAAGTGCAAAGCCAAACTGGGCAGCCAGGGTTCGGTGTCGCACATGTTCGATCACCGCGCCATGTTCGTGTTTGCCGGTGACGATGAAGAGCCGGTACTGGAAGCACTGATGGAAGCGGATGTGGATGTGTCTGACATCGATTGCGAAGACGGCATGATCACCGTACTGGTGCCACCGACTGAGTTCTTCAAAACCAAAACCGCGCTCAACGAAATGAACGGTGAGATTGATTTCGAAGTGGAAGAGATCACTTACCTGCCAACCACTGAGCACCCGATTTCAGGTGACGATGCTGAGCAGTTCGAGCGTTTTGCCGGCCTGCTGAACGATCTGGAAGACGTGCAGGAAATCTACCACAACGGTACTTTTCCGGGCTGAAACTGAGTCCGGGCTGATCCTTCAGCCGGATTGAGCGAATAAAAAAACGCCGCCTGAGCATTATGTTCAGGCGGCGTTTTTTATGCCTGCGCCGCGCTGACCGGCAGCGGGAAAATCAACGTCACTTCCAGCCCACCTTCAGCATGATTGGCCAGCTGACAGCGGCCGTGGCAGGTTTCCATGATGCGGCTGACGATCGACAGCCCCAGGCCGGCGCCACTGTCGCCACTGCGCCCGGCGCGGTAAAAGCGTTCACTCAGACGGCTGAGTTCATCCACCGCCACCCCGGCACCATGATCACGGACACTCAGGCACAGATCGCCGTCCTGACGGAAGAGACGGGCTTCCACCGCCTGCCCGTCACCACCATAACGGATGGCATTATCCACCAGATTACGCAGTGCCATTTCCACCAGCGCGGGCTCCACTGCCAGTGCTGGCAACGGTTCTGCCGCATCAAAACTCAGATCCACCCGGTGTTCATCGGCCTGCCACTGCAGTGCCGCCAGCGTGCGCCGGCAGAGTTCGGCCATATCCTGTGGCGGCGCACTGGCCGTGCTGTGACTGTCGTCCATGCGGGCCAGCAACAGCAGTTGCTCCACCAGCCGGCCGGTGCGGTCTGCGCCCTGCTCCAGCTGGTGCAGTTCCTGCTGCAGTTCACCGCAGTCGAGGTTCTGCAAATGCTGGGTCTGCAGTTTCAGCACCGCCAGCGGCGTACGCAGTTCGTGCGCAGCATCGGCAACAAAGCGCCGTTCGCGTTCAAATCCGGCGGACAGCCGGCTGAACATATCGTTCAGGCCATCGACCACCGGGCGCAGCTCTTTCGGCGTACGGCTGAGGCTCACCGGCTGCAGATTCTGTACCGAACGGCGGCGCAGAATGCTGCCCAGCTGACGCAGCGGGCTGAGACCGAATTCGATGGCAGCCAGCGCAATCAGGGTACAGAGAATCAGTGCCACGACACCGGAAACGCCGAAGATCCCCCCCAGCTCGCCGATGATTTCATTACGCGCATGCGGGTATTCCCCCACCATCAGCCAGGCATCGGCGCCGGGCAGGTCGGTGACATACACCAGCCACTCGGCGCTCTGGCCCTGATGGTGATAAAACCCGGCACGCAACGGTGCCAGCGCATGAAACGGCGCGCCGGGGGAACGGAACAGCAGGCCATCACCATTCTGCCGCCAGATCTGAATCAGACGGTTGCGCTCATAGGCTTCCAGTTCCGGCTGATCGGGCTGCACGCGGCCGAGGCTTTCATCCATGACCTGCGCAATGCGCGGCAGGTCATCCATCAGATCGTCGTCTTCCAGCAGTCCCTTGATCAGTTTGGCGCTGATCGCCAGTTCGGCATCAAACACTTCGTTAACTTCATGCCGCACCAGCAAATGGCCCAGCACACTGTTGAGCAGAATCGCCAGCAGCAGGATCATAAACAGCAGCAACAGCAGTGTACTGCGGATGGACAGCTTCATGACGGCGTCTCCGCATTCAGCCGGTAGCCGACCCCGCGCACAGTCTGGATCAGGCCGTTATAAAACTTTTTCCTCAGGTGATGGATATGCACTTCCAGCGCGTTGCTCTCCACTTCTTCGCCCCAGCCATACAGTGACTGCTCCAGCTGCTGCCGGGTAAATACCTGACCGGGGCGGCCGAGAAACACTTCCAGCAGCAGTAGTTCGCGCCGCGACAGCACCACCGGCTGGCCCTGATAGCTGACCTGATGCGACACCGTATCCAGTACGATGTCGCCGAAGCTGAGTTCATTCACCACCGCGCTGGCGTTGTTGCGGCGGCCCAGCGCGCGCAGGCGGGCAAAGAGTTCGTTCAGGTCGAAGGGCTTGAGCAGATAGTCATCGGCGCCGGCGTCGAGCCCGCGCACGCGGTCCTGCACACTGTCGCGGGCAGTCAGAATCAGGATCGGCAGCGGCAGGCGCTGATCGCGTACTTCTTCAATCACGCGGATGCCATCCAGCCCGGGCAGGCCGAGATCCATGACCGCCAGATCAAAATGTTCCGCCTGCAGTGCTGCCAGCGCACTGAGACCGGTCTGCACCCAGTCGACCACATAGTTCTGCGCCTGCAGTGCCTGCTGCAGACTTTTGCCGAGCATGGCGTCGTCTTCCACCAGTAACAGCCGCATCAGCGCACACTCCAGTACTGCACGTCCTGCTGATCAAGAAATTCCTCCGCCTCTGCGCCCATCATCAGCGCCAGCGTGCTGAACACGCCGGCCTGAATGCAGGTCGGGGCCACCACCGTCACCGCGTGCGGGGCTTCCGCCACCGGCCAGCCGCTGCGCGGGTCGAGAATATGACTGTAACGGATGCCGTTGCGCTGCAGATAGCGCTGGCTGTCGCCACTGGTGGCCAGTGCGCCATGGCTGAGTTCCAGCAGTTCGACGGTCTGGCCGCGGCTGACTTTTTCCACCCCCACCTGCCACGCAGAGCCATCGCGGCGCGGGCCGTGGGCACGCAGATCGCCGCCGAAGTTGACCAGCAGTGCACCGTCGAATTCTGCCTGCAGCAGGGCAAACACTTTATCCACAGCGTATTCCTTGCCGATGCCGCCGAGGTCGATTTCCATCCCCGCCGGCAACTGCAGCTGTGGCCGCTGCCAGCGCACCTTGTCCCAGCCGATACGCGGCAGCAGGGCTTCCACATCGGCTTCTGCCGGCAACTGGTCGGAGCCATCAAAATGCCAGGCGTGGCGCAGCAGGCCGGAGGTGATATCGAAACGTCCTTCGGAAGCGTCCCAGAGCTCGGCGGCAAAGTCGATCAGGCCGGCGGTTTCCTCATCCAGGGTGAGCGGCTGGCCGTCCGCCTGATTAATGCGGGCAATGATGTTGTCATCGCGGTAGCGGGAAAATTTCTGTTCAATGCGGCGGGTTTCCGCCTGCGCCTGCTGGCCCAGGTGCAGGGCCAGCGCGGCGTCAGTGGTGTCGATAAGCAGCTCACACAGGCAGGCCATGGCCGGGTAATTCACCCGGCAGAAGCCGTCCAGTTGAGTCAGTTGCAGCTGAAAGTCCATGCCTTATGCGGCACTCCTTTATCAGGTCAGGCCGTGACCGGCCGGGAAAGGCACCTTACCAGCGGAAGGTATAGCCGACCTGAATCCAGCTTGCTTCCAGCTCGGTAAACTGTGGCATGCCGTCCAGGTTAGAACCGGCGGCCACCGTCTTGGTGCTGTTGTCGTCCTGCTGCTGATAGTATTCCAGACGGATGGAAATTTCCTCATCCTGTGCCAGCGGGAAACCAGCTTTCAGGCCATAGGTATTGGCACTGAAGGCGGCCAGGCGCGGATCGGAGGAGGCTTCCGCCACCAGCGCGGTGACCGTGCTGCCACTGACATCCACTTCTTCCCCGGCATTCAGGAACGGCTCATAGAAGTCCGCAGCGGTCTGGGTGTAATAACGCAGATGCGGCTCCAGATAGAAATGTTCCAGCGGCTGCCAGTGATAGGTCAGGTCCAGCGTGTGCGAGTTCACGCCCCAGTCATCGGTCATGTAGCGGTAACCGATATCCACTGCATCCTCACTGCCGATGGCGACCTTGTTCTGCCAGTAGAGGCTGAGTTTCTGCCGGTCTTCCGGCCGGTTTTCATACAGATACAGATAGCTGTCGGGGTTATCCGGGTCGGTAATCAGGTTGCCGTTATCGACCACGGTCAGGATCTTGTACGGATCACTCTGATAACCGGAAGACTGGCTGAAGCCCAGATTCAGCTGGGTAATCCAGCGCCGGTTGAGAACCTGAGTAACGCCGAACATCATATCCACTACCTGTTTGGTGTCATCACTGCCGGCGCTGGTATGACCGGCATAGGAGCTCAGGGCAACCGGGATGCCACCATTGGGTTGAATGGTATCGAATTCCAGATTCACACCCAGCGACAGGGTGGTGTTCTTGCTGTTCAGGTCTTTGGCGATGGCCGCGTTGGCGCTCATGGAGGTGAAATCACCTTCACTGGAATACGTACCGCCGAAATTGAGGGTGTAATCGTTACTCAGCGGCTGGGTCCAGCCGGCAGAGAGAACGCCACGGCTGTCTTCAAACGACGGGTCCAGCGGCAGTTCACCGGCATCAATGGTGTAGCTGCCACGGCTGCCGTATTCCGCCAGTTCCTCTTCACTGGCATTGGCCAGCCGGTCGGCGGCAGAGGCCGAGGTAAAGGTCTGTGGCACATTGGCGATGGCGGCACCGTTCGGCGACGAGCCGGTCAGTGAGTCATACACCACGCGCAGATTGAGGGCGCTGCCGTCTTCGTATTCACGGCGCAGGTTCAGCACAGGTTCCACCGCTTCCACGCGGTCATCACTTTCGCTGTAATACAGCAGCGCGGAACTGACCAGCCAGTCGCCGTCAGCGGCCTGGGCCTGACCATGCGCGCCCAGCAGAGCGGTTGTTGCCAGCGCCAGACGCTTACCCAGTTGTTTGTCTTTTAATTGCATCCGCAACCTCCGCCACCAAAGCCACGGCCACCGGAGCTGGCCTCTTTGCTGAAGTAAATATGTTCATCGAAGGCGGTCTGCAGCGGGTCGCTGTCGAGTTCCATCTGCGGCTTGGCCAGCAGATCACGCTCCCAGGGTTTGACGCCGGCACAGGCACTGATGCCGGCCAGGGTCAGCAGCACCAGCAGGCCGCGGGTGATCAGTCGGATCATCCTCATTCCTCCAGCAGGGTACGGATTTCGCTTTCGTAGGCTGCTTTACGGTCAGCATGAAAGCCTTTGTGTTTTTTGCGTGCCTTACCGTCGCGGCCGATCAGGAAGCTGGTCGGCATGGTATCGACCGCAAACTGCTCAGCCATACTGCCACTGGCGTCGTATTCAATGCGGAAGGTCGGCTGGTATTCGCTGAGAAATTTCTGCGCCAGCTCCGGTTCCTGATCCAGGTTTACGGCAATAATTTCCAGCCCCTGATCCGCATACTGCTGCTGCATGGCTTCCATCCATGGGAAGGAATTACGGCACGGGCCACACCAGGATGCCCAGAAATCGAGATACACCACTTTGCCTTTCAGCTGGTCGAAATCGACATCCGCGGCCAGCGCATTGACCGACAGGCACAGCGCCGCCAGTCCCATCAGAATCCGTCGCACAGATACCTCCACTGCTCTTTGGCTGAGTTTGAATGCCATCAGCTTAAGGCACTTACCTTAAGACAGCCTTAACAGCCCTTAAGACTTCCTTAAGGTGCCGTTAAGCGCCGCCGGCCATACTGCGCCTGAATTGATTTCACCAACCCCCGATCAGGATTCTGCAATGACCCGTGTGCCTGCCCTGCCGTATGTTTTACTGCTGCTGCTGATGTCGCTGAGCCGCGTGCTGTGGGCCGGCGGTCTGCCGGATATGTCGGCACTGGACGATGCCGACGACGATGCATTTCTGCCGGTTGCCGACGCCTTCCGCCCGCTGGTCAGTCAGACCGACTCAGGCTTTCAGGTGCATTTCACCATTGCCCCGGGTTATTACCTCTACCGTGAGCGCCTGACCCTCAGCGGTGATGCCGCTGCCGCGGCCGAGATGAGTTTCGGCCAGCCATCGGAAACCAAGCTGGACAAGAATTTCGGTGAAGTGCAGGTGTTCCACAAGCAGCTGGATGTGCACATCACGCAGAGCGGTGACGGCAGTCTGACACTGAGCTATCAGGGCTGCTCGGAACAGGGGCTGTGCTATCCGCCGCAGCCGCTGACGCTGGATGACTCACCACACAGCAGTGACGGCAACGTCAGCGCTGGTGGCAGTGACCTGGCCAACAGGAGCCTGTGGTGGATTCTGCTCAGCTTCCTTGGCCTGGGCATCGGCCTGTCACTGACGCCCTGCGTGTTCCCCATGATCCCGATTCTGTCGAGCATTATTGCCGGCCAGAACGCCAGCCGCCTGTCGGCCGGCAAGGGTTTCTCACTGGCGCTGTCGTATGTGGTGGGTATGGCCTGTTCCTATGCCCTGATCGGAGTGCTGGTCGCCGCCTTCGGGGCCAGAGTAAACCTCGCCGCCTTTACTCAGACACCGGTTGTTATCAGTCTCGCGGCGACGCTGTTTGTGGTGTTATCGCTGTCGATGTTCGGCTTGTTTGAGTTGCAGCTGCCGTCGGTAATGCGCAACCGTCTGAACGATTTCAGTAACCGCCAGCAGGGCGGGCATCTGCTCAGTACCTTCCTGATGGGCTTCTTCGCCGCCTTAGTCGTGTCGCCCTGTGTCTCGGCGCCGCTGGCCGGCGCGCTGATGTATCTCAGCACCACCGGTGATGTGGTCACCGGCGGCAGTGCGCTGTTTGCGCTGGGCATGGGCATGGGCGTACCACTGCTGATCATCGGCCTCAGTGGTGGCCGCCTGTTGCCGAAAGCCGGCAACTGGATGCTGATCATCAAAGCTGCCTTCGGGGTCGGCCTGCTGGCAGTGGCCATCGGTCTGCTCAGCCGGCTGTTGCCACCGCCAGCCATTCTCGCCCTCAGTGGCATGCTGGCACTGGGCTGCGCTGTGTATCTGGGCCTGCTGGAAAGTCCGCAGACGGCACGCCAGCGCTTTGCCCGCACACTGGCGCTGATCAGTGCGGTCAGCGGTGTGCTGTGGCTGACCGGAGCCGCACAGGGGAATGGCTCACTGTGGTCACCGCTGCGCTCCGGCATGCTTGAGGTCATGCCGCGGCAGCCGGCGGCCGAAGTACGTCATGTGGAATCGGTCGATGAGCTGGAAAATATGATCGCTGCCGCCGCGAAACCGGTGCTGGTGGATATCTACGCCGACTGGTGTACCAGCTGCCGTGAAATGGATGAGCTGATGGAAAGCCGCAGTCTGCAGCCGGCGCTCGCGGCTTACGAAGTGGTCAGATTCGATATCACCCGCAGCAGCCGTGAACAGCTCGCTCTGCTGGCCTCCTGGCAGGTGTTCGGGCCCCCGGCGCTGCAGCGTTTCCGTGCTGATGGCCAGCGTCACGGGCCGGCACTGCAGGGGCTGCCGCAGGCGGAAGAACTGAAGCAGTGGCTGCAGCAGCAATAATTCTGCAATAAAGTCTTAACCGGTTTGTCATTTTCTCACGTCACCCTCGCGGCATTTGCGAATTTTTCATGACGGAGAACAGGATGAACCGCAATCTGCTTGCCCTGGCCATCAGCGCCACTCTGCTCACTGCCTGTGGTGGTGATGACAATAACGACAGCAACAGTGACAACACACCATCCGACAGCCTGTCACTGACGCAGGTGGCGACCTACGTATCAGACAACGACTTCGCCAGCAGCTCAGCGGAAATCGTCAGCTACGACACCTGTTCAGACCGCCTGTACGTGGTGAATGCTGAAGCGGAAACGGTGGATGTGCTCGAATACGATGACAGCAGCGCCACCCTGACCCGCAGCACCAGCATTGATCTCTCCGGTGCCGCCACCTCCGCCGGAGTCGCCATTGGCGCCGCCAACAGTGTCTCCGCCAAAGACTGTAAAGTGGCCGTCGCCATTGAAGCCGATGACAAGCAGGATAACGGCATTATCGCCCTCTACGACTCTGAAGATCTTTCCCTGCTGGCGACCTACAGCGCCGGCGCGCTGCCGGATATGGTGACCCTGTCCGCCGACGGTAACTACATTCTCAGCGCCAACGAAGGTGAGCCATCCGGCGATTACAGCAACGATCCGCAAGGCTCGGTTACCATCGTCGATATCTCTGCCGGTTACGATTCTGCAGTCGTCCACCAGGTCGGCTTTGAAGCCTTCAACAGCGGCGGCAGCCGCGCGTCTGAACTACCTTCCGGTGTGCGTATCTCCGGCCCTGACGGCACCACCGTCGCGCAGGATCTGGAGCCGGAATATCTGACCCTGAGTGAAGACGGCAGCACCGCCTGGGTGGCGCTGCAGGAAAACAACGCCATGGCGATTATCGATGTGGCAAACGCCAGTGTGTCGTCCATCGTGGCACTGGGTGAAAAAGCCTGGGACGCCGCGTCCGGTAACCAGCTGGATGCTTCCAACAAAGACGCCGGTACCGGTCAGTTCGCCAGCTACGAACAGCTCGCCGGTCTGTACATGCCGGATACCCTGGCCAGTGTGGTGATTGATGACGCCACCTATATCCTGTCAGCCAACGAAGGGGATGGCCGCGAATACGTTTACGACGCCACGCAGGAAGCCTGTGACAACGCCGGTCACAACTGGGACGGTGATGATTATTCCGTTGGCGGTGATGACGAAGATGCCACCATGTACACCACGGAAGAAGACGACTGTATTTCTCACCTTGATGAAATGCGCGGTGGTGACCTGTACGACCTGGTGGATGCAGCACACCCGCTGTACGCCGCGCTGGATGACAAGGACCAGCTCAAGCGGCTGAAGTTTGTGGTGGATAAAAACAGCTATGCCGCCAGCGATACCCTTTACGCCTTCGGTGGCCGTTCGTTCTCCATCTGGAATGCTGCCGGTGAACTGGTGTTCGACAGTGGCGATGATATTGCCCGGCGCGTTTATGCCGCTGACGCTGATCACTTCAACTCCGATAACGAAAGCAATGATTCAGCCGACAGCCGCAGCGATGACAAAGGCACCGAACCGGAAGCCATTGAAGTGGCTCAGATCGGCAGCCGTACCTTTGCCTTCGTCGGTCTGGAACGCCAGGGCGGCATCATGGTGTACGACATTTCCACCCCATCAGCGCCGGTGTTCCAGTCGTACTTCAGCAACCGTGATTTCTCGCAACCGGTGTGCACACTGGTCGACGACGATGCGGAATGTGATAACGATATCTACAATACCGCCGCCGGTGATCTGGGTCCGGAGTCCATTGAGTTCTTCAGCCGTGACGGTGAATATTTCATTGCCGTCGGTAATGAAGTCAGTGGCACCACCACCGTGCTGCAGCTGAGCTTCAGCGCAGAATAAGCGCGACACCTTCCGGCAGCAACAGAAACGCCGCCCGGTACTGCACCGGGCGGCGTTTTTTTACCGCGGCCGGCAGGTTACTATGTTTCCGGTCAGAGACAGGGGAACGCTGATGACAAAGGGCATGAAAATTTACGCCGCCTTTCTGCTGCTGGTACTGGGCATTATCCTGGTGAACTGGCTGTGGGTACCGGGCAATGTCCGCGCCATTAATAACCAGCTGGCGGACGACCCGTATCTGGCCAGCTATCCTTATCAGTTCCGTGTACTGCGTATTGAAGGCAATACGGCGGTGGTCAGCACTCCCCGCTCCGCCGCCGTGCCGGTGCCACAGATGATCGGTGCGATTGATCCACAGCTGGCCAACGCTTCCGTCAGCAGCGATGCCTATCTCACGGCCCAGCAGGAACTGGCCGATCATCAGGCCCACGCCGCCGCCGCCATCACGGCCACGCCCGGCATCAGCCGCATCCTGTGGGAACTCGACCGTTCTTGGCTGCGCGCCAACGGCATTCAGTGGCCTGAGTGAAGCACATCCGCGCTGCCGCTCTGATCAGCCGGAGCACAGGCGTATGATCAATTGCTGAGCAAATAGTGGTAAACTCCGTCTCCCTGTTCATGGCCGGCTGTTAATCCGGCCGCTCACTCCGTATCAATCGAATCATCATGAAAACACCCACTTCCCGTCTGTCCTTAAACGATGCCAGGACCCTGAGCCTGTCTGCCCTTGGCGGCGCGCTGGAATTCTACGACTTCGTTATTTATATCTACTTCGCCAACGTGGTCGGTGCCCTGTTTTTCCCCACCGATATGCCCGACTGGCTGCGTCAGGTGCAGATCTACGGCATCTTTGCCGCCGGTTATCTGGCCCGGCCGCTGGGCGGCATTATCATGGCCCACTTCGGTGACCTGCTGGGACGTAAGCGCATGTTTATGTTCAGCATCTTCCTGATGGCCGTGCCGACCCTGGCCATCGGCGTGATGCCGACTTACGAAACCATCGGCATTGCCGCGCCGCTGCTGCTGCTGTTCTGGCGTGTACTGCAGGGCGCCGCCATCGGCGGCGAAGCACCGGGCGCCTGGGTATTTGTCACCGAACACGTCTCACCCCGCCACACCGCCTTTGCCTGTGGCACCCTGTCAGCCGGACTGGTAGCCGGCATTCTGCTCGGTTCACTGGTGGCAACCGGCATTCATGCGTCGATGTCAGCGGAGGAAGTACACGACTGGGGCTGGCGTCTGCCGTTTGTACTTGGCGGTGTGCTCGGCTTTGTCACCATGTACCTGCGCCGCTGGCTGCATGAAACCCCGGTATTCACCGAGATGCAGGCGCGCCAGCAGCTGGCCGATGAACTGCCGCTGAAGTCCGTGCTGAAAAATCACATTCCGTCGGTGCTGATTTCCATGGCCGTCACCTGGGTGCTGACCGCCACTGTGGTGGTGACCATTCTGATGACACCTTCGCTGCTGCAGAAACTGGCCGGTCTGGATCCGCAGACGTCACTGGAAGCCAACAGCCTGGCCATTGTCTGCGTGATCGTCGGCTGTCTGGTGGCCGGGGCACTGGCTGACCGTTTCGGTAACGGCCTGATTCTGGGGATTTTCTCGCTCGGGGTGGCTGTCAGCTACTGGATTTTCTTCAGCCGCATGCTGGCCGGCGACACCGGGCTGCTGTTCCCGCTGTATGCCGTGGTCGGCTTTTTTGCCGGTCTCACCGGGGTGGTGCCGGCGGTGGCGGTGAAGAGTTTTCCAGCGGCCATCCGCTTTACCGGACTGTCGTTTTCTTACAACCTGGCGTACGCCATTTTCGGCGGTACCACACCGCTGGTGGTCAGCCTGCTGCTGAAGGAAGACCCGTTATCACCGGCCTATTACGTCGCCACCGTGTGCGCAGTCGGGGTGCTGTCGGCGGTGGCGGTGGTGCGTTACCGTAAACAGCTGGATCTGGCTACCGTACCGGCCTGAACATCCGCCGGGCATAAAAAACGCCGCTCTGCTGAACAGGGCGGCGTTTTTTATTGCGGCACCAACCTCAGCGGTGACGGCGTTCGCTGCGCAGGGAGGCAATGACGTTGGCCGTCTGCGGACGCACGCCGCGCCACAACTCGAACGCTTCCGCCGCCTGTTCAACCAGCATGCCCAGACCATCAATGGTTGTCGCTGCTCCCTGATTGTGCGCCCACTGATTGAACACTGTGATGCCACTGCCGTACATCATGTCGTAACTGACGCTGCCGGCGGCAATGACCGTCGGCGGCAGCGGCGGCAGTTCACCGGCCAGACTGGCCGAGGTGCCGTTAATCACCACATCAAAGCTGCCCTGCAGATCATCAAAGCCGCAGCCTCCGATGTTACCCAGATCGGCGAAGTCGTCTGCCAGCTGCAGTGCTTTGGCCAGTGTGCGGTTGGCAATCACCAGCTCCGCCGGCTGCTGCTCCAGCAATGGCTGCAGCACACCCCGTACAGCACCGCCGGCACCCAGCAGCAGGATGCGTTTGCCCTGCAGGACAACGCGGTTGTTCACCGTCAGGTCGCGCACCAGGCCGACCCCGTCAGTGTTGTCCGCCCAGACCGTACCATCATCCAGTTTCTTCAGCGTATTCACCGCACCGGCCCGCAGCGCCCGCTCGCTGTGCTGCGTAGCAAAACGGTAGGCGTCTTCCTTGAACGGCACGGTAATGTTCAGCCCGGCACCGCCGTGACGGAAAAATTTGCCGGCCGCTTCCGTGAAGCCGTCCACCGGCACCAGCTGGGCGGTGTACAGCAGATCCTGACGCGTCTGCGCCGCAAAGGCGCTGTGAATCTGTGGTGATTTGCTGTGATTAATGGGGTTGCCCATTACACTGTACAGGTCTGTCATCGTTTTCCCCTCAGACCCAATCTTTATGCGGCAGGAAGTCGGTATACAGCTTCTCTTCTGCCGAGCCCGGCTGCGGATGCCAATCGTAATCCCAGTGCACCACCGGTGGCAGTGACATCAGAATGGATTCCGTACGTCCACCCGTCTGTAATCCAAAAATCGTGCCGCGGTCGAACACCAGATTGAATTCCACATAGCGGCCACGGCGGTAGCACTGGAATTTACGCTCCCGTTCACCGTATTCATGGTCTTTGCGGCGTGCGACGATCGGCACATAAGCGTCGATATAGCCATTACCGACGGCCTGCATAAAAGCAAAGGATTTATCGAAACTGAGCTCACCGTCCCAGCGGTTCAGGTCATCGAAGAACAGGCCACCGACACCCCGGGCTTCATTGCGGTGTTTGAGGAAGAAGTAATCGTCGCACCACTTTTTGTAGCGCGGGAAAACCTCCGCACCAAACGGCTCACACAGGTCTTTTGCCGTCTGGTGCCAGAACACCACGTCTTCTTCAAAGCCGTAATACGGGGTCAGGTCAAAGCCGCCGCCCATCCACCAGACCGGCTCCTCGCCTTCTTTCTCTGCCACAAACAGGCGCACATTGGCGTGCGAGGTGGGCACATAAGGATTGTGCGGGTGAATCACCAGCGACACGCCCATGGCCTGAAAACTGCGCCCGGCCAGTTCCGGCCGCGACGCCGTGGCAGATGCCGGCAAACGGGCCCCCTTCACATGAGAGAAATTCACCCCGCCTTTTTCAATCACACCGCCAGCGGCCATCACCCGGGTACGGCCGCCACCGGTGAGCGCCAGCTCGCCTTCGGCTTCTTCGCGCTCCCAGGCGTCTTCGGTAAAGGTGGCTTTGCCATCCTGCGCTTCCAGCGCGCTGCAGATGCGATCCTGCAGGTCCAGCAGAAAACGTTTAACAGCTGCGACATCGCAGCCGGACTGAGTCTGGCTCATAACTGTCTCCTTTAACGCAGCCGTTCACCGCTCAAGGTACGGATTTCGGAAGGCTGCTTACGGCCGCCCAGCTCTCCGGGCAGAATATAATCCGGCTGATCGCCGAAATACTGGCGTACGCGCAGGGCTGAACGCGCGGGTTCTTTACCCGCCGGATTGGCCGAGGTCGACACCAGCGGCCCGGTTTCATCACACAATGCGCGTACCTGTGGATGGTCGGTAAGACGCACCGCCAGCGTGTTATGTTCCCCGCGCAGCATCGGCGATACCCAGTCCTGACAGGGTAAAACCCAGGTCACCGGGCCCGGCCAGGTCGGCCAGATGGTGTTCAGATCATCGCTGCTGAGCGGCAGAATCCAGTCATGCAGCTGCTCCAGTGATGAAGCCACCAGTAACAGGCCCTTCTGCCAGGGTCTTTGTTTCAGTTCGAGAATACGCAGAATAGCGTCATCATCTGCCGGATCACAGCCCAGCCCCCAGACAGCCTCGGTAGGATAAGCCAATACTCCACCGGAACGGACACAACGTGCCGCCCGTGCAAGATGCCAGGAATTCACTGTTGATTTGCCTGTTGTTTACGAAGGGAAAGGCGGCACCCTACAACAAGGGCGCCAAGGCGGCAAGAGTGCAGTTTTACCGACAGTAAAGATGGCACGCAGCGGCGTACCGGAGCAGCATAAACCGCCGTGGGCGATTATTCCCCGGCAGCCGTGTGATTGAGCAGCAGGACGGCCTCATCCGTATTACCATCCGCGTTACCATCCCGGTGAATACGACCACTGAGATTCAGCCCCGGCAACTGAGTGTTGTCACCGAAGTCCCAGTAACGGACGAGGTGACCGGCAGCATTCTGATAGGCATAACGGTCCCAGCCCTGATACAGAGCCTCTGTGCCACAGTTGCGGCTGCCGGCACTGACCGGACACTGCAGTGCGGCCAGCTCATCGCTGTCAGCGGCCGTCAGGGTGTTAATCCACACACTGTCGATAATTTCGGAGCCATATCCGTAACCGACCAGCCCGGCATCCCCGTTACCCGCCTTCACCGGCCCGGCAGAATAACTGGCGCTGAGCACATGCTTGTAGGTAAAACCGATCAGCCCACCGGCCCGTTTACCGGCAGACACGCTGGCCGTGGAATAACTGGCACTGACCGAGCCTTCGCTGGCATAACCCAGCAGGCCACCAATGTATTTATGCCCACTGACCGGGCCCGTTGCGTAGGTTGCCAGAATCTCGGAGCCGAATGCATAGCCAATCAGACCACCGGTGTGCTCGCGTCCGCTGACCAGACCTTCGCTGTAGCTGGCCTGCACCGCTGAATTACTGATATTTCCGGCCAGCGCACCGACACGGTCATCGCCGCGGACACTCATCAGCGCGCCGCTCAGGCCCAGATTACGGATGTCGGCGCCACGCACCTCACCAAACAGCCCCACCCGCTGTTCCGCCGGCCGGTCGATATACAGGTTAAGAATTTCGTGGCCCTGGCCATCGAACAGCGCCGCAAAGGGCGCTGACGGAGTGCCCAGCGGCAACCAGCCCTGAGCGTCATTCCAGAACGTATCGGCCGCGTTCATCACGCCATCGGCATTGGTATCGAAATTGAGATCGGCTGTCAGTTCAAAACCACGACAGCCGGCAGCCGGACAGCCTTCGCTGCTGCCATACAGTGCGGAGCCATCGGGGTGATGGCGGATTTCATGCAGGTCAGCGAGATCATTAATCTCTATCAGACCATTATCGTCGAGGTCATAATCACTGCGGCCATCCGCCGCCTGTGCCGATAATGCCGACGCCAACAGGAGGCAGGCACCGGGCATAAATAAGACTTTATCCATAAGAACATCCCTGATCGTTTGTCATCCTGACTGCACTTTTGTGGTGCAAAACGGCACAATTGTACCCGGTGTGTAACGGCCATTCCATGCCTGTTACAAAACTTTTATATCAATGAACTGCGGGATAAAAAACGCCTCCCCCTGACGGGAGAAGCGTCTGCAGACCGTCAGGCTGCCTGCTTCAACGCCCGGCGGCCAACCCGCACCAACGGCGCCAGAGCCAGCAGCCAGAGCACAGAGCCGCCGCCGGAGCTGCCACCGGAAGTGCTTTCAGCCTGCCAGCGGCTGGCGTCGTCAGGGAAAGCGTCAGTATTGTCGCCCACACCGTCACCATCGCTATCTGTGGTTTCAGTCGCATCGGCAGGGAAAGCATCATACTCATCCATGACACCATCAGCATCGCTATCCAGATCAGCAAGATAATTAAACCAGACTATCTGAGGCAGATTTTCGGAAGTACCAAATTGCCAATAACTGACCGCTTCTTCTGTATCAGAGTAAAAGTAATTTCCCCAGCCCTGATACAGGGTTGTACCAAAGACACAGTCGGTATCGTTGGCGGCAGTAGGGCATTGCAGCTCAGCAAGTGTTACCCCGGCATTCTGTACCAGAACAGATGTTGTATCATCATCGCCCAGAACCTCTGTCTGGCCAGTGGAATCCGTTGCCCAATAGCTGTATTGGATGGAAGCATCCTCTCTTGCATAGCCAACGATTCCACCCGCACGACTGGTGGCCGAAACACTCCCCGCTGCGTAGCCGTTAGTGACATCAGAAGCATAGAGATAGCCAACTAAACCGCCTGCATATGAGCGGCCCGTTACATCACCGATTGCGAAGACATTGGTGAAGGCGCTTTCATCACCATAACCAATCAATCCCCCTCCACCACCGTTAATAGCAGTCACAGTACCATGCATATAGCTTCCACTTACCTCCGTATATTCCGCGAAACCAACCAGCCCACCGACATACCATCCTCCTGTCACCTGTGTTAGGTCTCCGGACAATCCCAGATTGCGGATTTCAGCACCCTCTGTATATCCAAACAAACCAATATAGCGGGACGTAGAAGAGCGGTTAATATAAAGGTTGGCGATCCGGTAACCATTGCCTTCAAACTTCGAGGAAAACTTACTATATCTGCCCCCTAATGTTTCCCAACCTTCACCACCGTTCCAGTAATCATCACCAGCATCCATCACGCCATCGGCATTGGTATCGAAATCCAGGTCCGCCGTCAGTTCATAACCCCAGCAGAGGTTCTGCAGCACACCGTCAACAATGCGGGCCGGGCAGCCACTGCTGTCCGTCTCACCGCCCTCAGTCAGCGTCAGGCCGCTACCGGCCAGATTGTAGCGGATAGCATTCAGTTGCTCGAGTGAGGCAATGTCAATCAGACCATCCGAGTCGGCATCAGCATCGGTCACACCATCACCGTTATCGTCATCGTCATCTGCTGTGGTCAGACCGTCGTTGTCATAGTCATCCGGATTATTGTCCAGCGTCAGGCCGGACGCTGCCTGACAGTCACTGTCGCAGCCATCCGCCCAGCTGTCCGGATAGCCATCCAGATCTTCATCCTGCCAGACAGCTACAGAAGACGGGAACTGGTCCAGAGACAGACCCGATGCGGCAACACAGTCAGCATCGCAACCCACATTCCAAATATCCGGGTAACCATCTTTATCCATATCCCGTAACGCCGCCGGGTTATCTTTAAAGGCATCATCGTCGTCCAGTGAGCCATCGCCATCACTGTCACGGTAAACCGTGCCGTTCAGATTCAGGCCCGGCAGCTGAGTACCCGTGCCGAAGTCCCAGTAAGCCACAACCTTGTCATCGCCATCGCTATACGTCGCATCGGCCCAACCTGAGTACAGCGTGGTATCCGTAACGCAAATGCTGTTATCGGCGGCCGTCGGGCACTGCAGCTCCGCCCGGGTAACGCCCAGATAACCATCGGCAGCAAGGCTTCTCGAACTGGAGGCCTGACCTGTGCTGTCCATCGCCCAGTAACTGCTGCTGACCATGTTGGTGGTATATAGGCTATAGCCAATCAGACCACCAATTGAGTAATCAGCTTCAACGTATCCGGTCGCGAACGTATTAGTAATAGTGTTGTCAGAAGACAGGTAGCCAATCAACCCACCTACAGAGCCACTGCCGCTGACTGATCCCGTGGCATAACTGTTACTGACGGTATTATCAGCCGATGCATAACCAATCAGCCCGCCCACATAGTCACTGCCGCTCACGGACCCCGTGGCATAACTGCCGCTTACTGTGCCGCTGTCGGCATAACCAAGCAGGCCACCCACATTCTCGTATCCAGCAACAACCCCGGTTGCGTAGCTGGTCGTAATATTACCTCCCTCTGTCCGGCCAGCCAGGCCACCCACAGAATCAGAGCCAGAGACCTGCATCAGCGCACCGATCAGGCCCAGGTCATGGATATCAGCACCCCGCGCATAGCCGAACAAGCCAACATAAGAGGTTCTGCCACGGTCGATATACAGATTCAGGATCCGGAAACCGTTACCTTCAAACACAGCCGTAAAAGGATCGTTGTAATCGCCCAGCGGCTCCCAACCATCACCGTCATTCCAGTAATCGTCATCGGCATCCATCACACCGTCGGCGTGGGTGTCGAAATCCAGATCCACCGTCAGTTCGTAGCCTCGACAGAGGTTCTGTAACACACCGTTAATAATGTGGGCCGGGCAGCCACTGCTGTCCGTCTCACCACCCTCAGTCAGCATCAGACCGCTGCCCGCCAGGTTGTAGCGGATAGCATTGAGTTGTTCGAATGAAGCAATGTCAATCAGACCATCCGAGTCGGCATCAGCATCGGTCACACCATCACCGTTATCGTCATCGTCATCTGCTGTGGTCAGACCGTCATTGTCATAGTCATCCGGATTATTGTCCAGCGTCAGGCCGGACGCTGCCTGGCAGTCACTGTCACAGCCATCCGCCCAGCTGTCCGGATAGCCATCCAGATCTTCATCCTGCCAGACAGCTACAGAAGACGGGAACTGGTCCAGCGACAGACCCGATGCGGCAATACAGTCGGCGTCACAACCAAGGGTCCAGGCATCCGGGTAGCCGTCTTCATCCGCATCCAGCGACGCCGCCGGGTTATCTTTAAAGGCGTCATCGTCGTCCAGTGAGCCATCGCCATCACTGTCACGGTAAACCGTGCCGTTCAGATTCAGGCCCGGCAGTTGAGTACCCGTGCCGAAGTCCCAGTAGGTAACAACCTTGTCATCGCCATCGCTATAAGTCGCATCCGCCCAGCCTGAGTACAGCGTGATATCCGTGACGCAGCTACTGTTATCAGCCGCAGTCGGGCACTGCAGCTCCGCCAGGGTAACGCCCAGATAGCTATCGGCAGTACTGCTGTTATCACTGGAGACCTGACCTGTGCTGTCCGCCGCCCAGTAACTGCTGCTAACCATGTTGGTGGTATAAGGACTTTCATCGCCAATCAGACCACCGCCGCGGGAATTTGACTCGACGTATCCGGTCGCGAACGTATTTGTAATGGATTTGTCAGAATGCAGATGGCCAATCAGCCCGCCTACATAGCTATTGCCGCTGACGGACCCCGTGGCATAACTGTTACTGACGTTGGCGGCAGACGCTGCATAACCAATCAGTCCACCGACATAGCTATTACTGGCATATGCCTTTACTGACCCTGCCGCATAACTGCCGGCTACTGTACTGTTAGCATAACCGATCAGGCCACCCGCATAGCTGGAAGTAGCCGTAACAGATCCGGTTGAGTAGCTGTTGACGATATTACTTTCCGTTATATAACCAGCCAGTCCCCCCACATACTTGAAAGCCGTAATCTGCATCAGCACGCCACTCAGGCCCAGATTGCGGACATCAGCACCCCGCGCGTAGCCAAACAAGCCAACGAAAGAGGTCCCGCTGCGGTCGATATACAGGTTCAGAATACGGTAGCCATTACCCTCAAACACGGCGGTAAAGGGGTCATTGTTGCTACCGCTTATATAGCTTCCCAGCGGCAACCAGCCGTCACCGTCGTTCCAGTAATCATCACCGGCATCCATCACGCCATCGGCATTGGTATCGAAATCCAGGTCGGTGGTCAGTTCAAAGCCGTTGCAGCCGCTATCCGGGCAGCCACTGCTGTCGCCGTAAAGTGTGGAACCGTCAAGGTTATTGCGGATTTCATGCAGGTCGGCGAGATCATTAATCTCTATCAGACCATCATCATCCAGATCGTAATCTGTGCGGCCACCAGCGGCCTGAACAGACAGTGAGGAAGAAAAAAATGCGAGCGCAGACAGAATAAATACGAGTTTATTCATCAAGACCATCCCTGAATTTCAGCCAATCTCCGTTTGTGCCTGAGAGCTTTGTCAGCAGGCGGCGGCATTGTATCGGCTGAGGGGCAGACTTGTCCTGACAGAACGTCTGTCTGTTCAGCAGTCGTGATGATTTTTGCGGAATTGAACAGTTTTTCTTTGCGTCAAACGGACACAAAAACCACTCATGGATAGAAAACGTCTAATACAAAAGAACTTACCTGACGGGAATACATTACTTCAGCCGCATATAGCCGCCCGGAACCTGCATCAGCCAGCCCTGCAACTCCAGATCCAGCAGCTGTGGCAGTAACTGCGGAATCGACAGTGCAGAGCGGATGGCGATAACGTCCGTACTGGTGGCAGTGTAGTCGATATGCGTCACCAGGGATGGCACCTGAGCCGCTGCGTCCGGCTGCAGTGGCAGTTCTGTCTGCTGCCCGGCCACCTGACTGCCAGCCCCGCTGCCGGCCGGTTGCAGAGCCAGTTCGGTCAGAATATCGGCGGCGCTCTGTACCAGACAGGCACCGTCACGGATCAGCTGATGACAGCCATGACTGAGCGGGTTGGTCACCGCTCCCGGCAGGGCAAACACTTCCCGCCCCTGTTCCGCCGCCAGCCGTGCGGTGATCAGCGAGCCACTTTTCAGCGCCGCTTCCACCACCACCACACCCAGGCTAATGCCACTGATGATGCGGTTGCGTGACGGAAAGTGCGCCGGCTGGGGCTGAGTACCCGGCGGGAATTCCGCCAACAGCAGGCCACTCTGCATCACCATCTGCGCCAGCCCCAGATGGCGCTGTGGATAAATCACATCCGGACCACTGCCCAGAACGGCAATGGTCCGTCCGCCCCGCACGGCACCATGGTGGGCAGCGCCATCCACTCCCAGTGCCAGTCCGCTGACCACCGTCAGCCCGGCGGCAGCCAGTTCCGCAGCCGTTGTCTGCGCCCACTCCAGTCCATAAGGTGTCGGGTTACGGCTGCCGACCATGGCAATCATCGGCTGTTGCAGGGCTTGCAGGTCACCATGGTAGTACAGGAACAGAGGCGCATCCCGCAGATTGGCCAGGGCCTCCGGATACGGTGCAATACCGGCCAGCATCACGCCGCAGCGGTTGTGCTGACGCCATTGCCGCAACTGTTGAAAGCCGTCATCCAGTGAACGGTCTTGCGCCCAGCGTTGCGCCGCAGCAGGCTTCAGCCCCATAGTTATCAGTTGTGCGGGAGTGCAGGAGAGTAATGCGGAAGGATGATCCAGCTGGTTGCGGATCTCATTGATGGTGACATTACCGACGCCCGGCAGGCGTGACAGACGCCACCAGGCCCGTAACAGCTCGTCCCTGAGCATGTGAGGATTCCTTATAAATCGGGGCTCTGCACCTTATCGCCCACCCGTAACGGCCGGGTGGCACGCATAATCAGGCCGTAAGCCATTTTATCGTATGCACGGAACACCATCAGTGAGCCTGCGCGCTCGTCCGGCAGACGGACTTTCTCTTCCGCCACGCGGTCATAAACGATGCTGCCGGCTTTCATAATCATCAGCACAGAACCGGGCGACAGACCATCGCGGGTACCGCGGTTCAGCACCACCACATCGTACTGGCCGACCTGATTCACGCCGCCGGAGACGGCCAGAATCTGGCCATTCACGGCCGCTTCCGGTGGTTTCGGGTAGTAATTGGCCAGCAGCTCGCGGTCTTCGGTCGGCAGCAGCAGATCGCCGATGGCCACCTGCTGGTTGGTACGTTCGAGTTCGACCGTCACGATGTCGCCCTGCTGGTCGATGATGCGCCCCATACCGATATCGGTAGCTTCAAGGCCCAGAATTTCTTCCGTTTCCGGGTCCTGATACACCTGCCCCTTGCGGAAAATACCGTATGCGGCGGCCACTTCACCATCAAACTGACCGCGGGCGTAAACCTTACCGCCAGAGCCCATCAGCAACCGGTCATCTTCTCCGGACAATACGTGTGGCGCGGTCGCCAGCACGACAGGCTCAACCACGCGGTGCTCGCGCAGGAAGCTGTTGATCGCATCCTGAGGAATAGCAGGAATAGCGGACTCGATCGGTTCAACACGGACAGAAGGCTGCATCTTCACCGTACCCGGAGAGAGTTTCACCGTGCGGCTGGCATCACCGCGGCGGGTCACCGTAACCCGGGCCTGACCATCTACCATGACCAGACCAATTTCATCACCGGGGAAAATCAGGTGTGGGTTTTTGATCTGTTCGTTCTGATACCAGATTTCCGGCCATTCCCATGGGTCATTGGTAAAACGCTCGGAGATATCCCACAGGGTATCGCCTTTCTTAACGATATACGTCCGCGGTGCATCGGATTTCAGCGTCAGTGCGCTGACGCTGACGGAAAGACCCACCAGACCAGCCATCAGAATGCCCTTGATGGTTTTGCTCATCCTGTATTCCCTTTATCATTAGCGGATTAACAATCACGCATTGAAACTCATTGCCTGACCCGCATCTTAGCAAGTCAGTCGCTCTCAGTTCTATAAAAGTACGCAACTCTATGGCCATACTCGAAATTTTAGAATACCCGGACCCCAGATTACGCACCAAGGCCCAGCCAGTGGCCGAAGTGGATGAGCGGGTGCGCAACATTGTCGACGATATGTTCGACACCATGTATCAGGCGCCGGGCATCGGTCTGGCCGCCACTCAGGTTAATATCCACGAACGTATCATTACCATTGATATATCCGAAGATAAAAGCGAACCGTTAACATTTATTAACCCCGAAATCACCGTGCTTGAAGGTGAACCGGAAACCATGCAGGAAGGCTGTCTGTCGGTACCGGGCTTTTATGAAGAAGTAACCCGTATCGAACACTGCCTGGTGAAGGCCACCGGCCGCGACGGTAAGCCGTTCGAACTGGAGTGCCGTGGTCTGCTGGCAGTCTGCATTCAGCACGAGGTAGACCACCTGGAAGGCAAGCTGATGGTCGACTATATCTCGCCACTGAAGCGTAACCGCATCAAAGGCAAGCTGGAAAAGAAACACAAACTCGAAGCCCGGCAGGGTAAATAACTGATGGCCTTACGCATTCTGTTTGCCGGCACACCGGATTTTGCTGCCGTTCACCTGCGCGCCCTGATTGAGTCAGAGCATGAGGTCATCGGTGTTTACAGCCAGCCTGACCGTCCGGCCGGCCGCGGTAAAAAACTGCAGCCCAGCCCGGTCAAGCAGGTGGCGCTGGAACACCAGCTGCCGGTTTATCAGCCACTGAATTTCAAAGACTCTGACGATGTTGAACAACTGCAGAGCCTGCAGGCCGATGTCATGATCGTTGTCGCCTATGGTCTGATCCTGCCGCAGAGCGTGCTGGATGCACCGCGTTACGGCTGCCTGAATGTACACGCATCACTGCTGCCACGCTGGCGTGGTGCAGCGCCGATCCAGCGCTGCATTGAAGCCGGCGACAAGGTTACCGGCATCACCATTATGCAGATGGATGCCGGCCTCGATACCGGCGACATGCTCAGTAAAGTCACCACCGGCATCAGCGCAGACGACACCGGCGGCAGCCTGCATGACCGTCTGGCGGACATGGGCCCGGCGGCGCTGCTGGCCACGCTGCAGCAGCTCGAAGCCGGTGAACTGCAGCCGGAAACACAGAATGATGCTCAGGCCTGTTACGCCCACAAGCTGAGCAAGCAGGAAGCATTGCTCGACTGGTCACAGCCAGCGGAAACGCTGGCATTGCGAGTACGCGCTTTTAATCCTTTCCCGATGGCTTACACTCTGCTCGGCGATGAACGCATCCGGGTGCTGATGGCAGAGCCGCTGGCCAAAGTCACCCAGCTGCTGCCCGGCACCATCGCCAATGTCAGTGCTCAGGGGCTGGATGTCGCCTGCGCCGAAGGCGTACTGCGCATCACCCGCCTGCAGCTGGCCGGTAAAAAGCCGATGTCGGTGGCAGAAGTGATTCTCGGCCACCCGCAGTTGTTCCAGCCCAATCACATGCTGGCGTCTGACCTGTGAGCGCCTCATCACCCTGGGATAACGCCCGCAGCACCGCCCTCAGTGCCCGTCGCGCCGCCACCACCGCCCTCAGTGCGGTTATGGCCGGTCAGTCACTGAATCAATGCCTGCCACCACTGGAAGATAAAGTGGAAACCGCCGACCGCGGCTTCCTGCGTGATCTGACCCTTGGCAGCTGCCGCCACTTTCAGCGCCTCAACGCCCTCAGCAAAATGCTGCTGAAAAATCCGTTCGGGCCGGAAGATCGGGATCTGCATGCGCTGCTGATCATTGGTCTCTACCAGCTCGCCATTCAGGGCAAGGCGCCGCACGCCGCCGTGCATGCCACGGTCGACGTCTGCGAAGAACTGGGCAAAGGCTACGCCAAGCCGGTGATTAACGCCTGCCTGCGCCGTTATGGGCGAGAGTACGAATCCCTGCTGCCGCCCCTGGATGACAATCCGGTTACCGCCACCAGTCACCCGAAATGGCTGGTCAAAATGCTGACCAAAGCCTGGCCGGAGCAGTGGCAGGACATTCTGCAACAGAACAACGAACGGCCGCCGCTCTGTCTGCGCGTGAACATCCGCCATGGCAGCCGCGCGGATTATCTTGAGCGTCTGCAGGCAGAGGGCATTGAAGCCCGGCCGGCACCTTATTCTGACGTGGGTATTTATCTGGCAGAATCCTGCGACGTCACCCAACTGCCCGGTTTCGCCGATGGCGATGTCAGCGTGCAGGACGAAGCCGCACAGCTGGCCGCACAACTGCTGGCACCACAGGATGGTGAGCGCATCCTCGATGCCTGCGCCGCGCCCGGCGGTAAAACCTGCGCGCTGCTGGAACGAGCGGCGGCCCGGGTCGTAGCGCTGGATATTGAAGAAAGCCGCCTCGGTCGGGTGCACGAAAACCTTGCGCGTCTGCACTTAACAGCGGACGTGGTGTGCGCCGATATGGCCACGCCGGCATCCTGGTGGGATGGTGAGGCATTCGATGCCATCCTGCTGGATGCGCCCTGTTCTGCCACCGGTGTGATCCGCCGCCATCCGGATATCAAGATGCTGCGCCGCCGTGAGGATATCGAGCAGCTGGCGGTGTTGCAGGCCAGCCTGCTGGCCACCGCCTGGTCGCTGCTGAAGCCCGGTGGCCGCCTGCTGTATGCCACCTGTTCGGTGCTGCCACAGGAAAACAGTGAGCAGATCCGCCGCTTTGCTGACGCAACGCATGACCTGACACTGCAGGAACTGGACTTTTCGTGGGGAAACCCCTGTAATGCCGGGCGACAACTGCTGCCACAGCAGGGCGGTCACGACGGTTTCTACTACGCTCTGATGACTAAACAGAGTAAGACAGAATAACACTGCCAGCGTGGCGGTTCGGGGTACAGAGACAGTATGAAGATCATCATCCTGGGGGCCGGTCAGGTCGGCGGCTCGCTGGCGGAAAACCTCGCCAACGAACAGAACGATATTACCGTGGTCGATACCGATGCCGACCGCCTGCGCGAACTGCAGGACCGCATCGACATCAAGACCGTCCTCGGCCGCGGCTCTTATCCCAATATTCTGCGCGATGCCGGAGCCGATGACGCCGACATGCTGATCGCCGTCACCAACTCTGACGAGACCAATATGGTCGCCTGTCAGGTGGCTTATACCCTGTTCCGCACGCCGACCAAAATCAGCCGTATCCGTACCGGTCAGTACCTGAAACAGGCCGATCTGTTCCGGGCCGACGCCTTTCCCATCGACGTGCTGATTTCACCGGAGCAGGTGGTCACCAACTATGTCAGTCGCCTGCTGCAGTATCCCGGTGCGCTGCAGGTGATGGACTTCGCCGATGGCCTGGCACAGCTGGTTGCGGTAAAAGCCTATTACGGCGGCCCGCTGGTCGGACAGGCCATTCATCACCTGAAGAACCATCTGCCCAATATTGATTCACGGGTGGCGGCGGTGTTCCGCCGCAACAAGGCCATTGAGCCGACCGGTGACACCATCATCGAGGCTGACGACGAAGTGTTCTTTGTCGCTGCGCGGGAAAATATCCGCCGGGTGATGAAAGAACTGCGCCGCGAAGAAGATTCCTACAAGCGGGTGATGATCGTCGGTGGCGGTAATATCGGTTACCGCCTGGCACGCACGTTGGAGAAGCAGTATCAGATCAAGATCATTGAACACACGCCGCAGCGCACGGAGTTCCTCAGCGAACATCTGAGCCGCAGCGTGGTACTGCTGGGCAGCGCCACCGACAAAACCCTGCTGGAAGAAGAAAACATCGAGAGCACCGACGTGTTCTGTGCCCTGACCAACGATGACGAGGTCAATATCATGTCGTCGCTGCTGGCCAAACGGCTGGGCGCACGCAAGGTGATCACCCTGATCAACAAAGCCGCTTATGTCGATCTGGTGCAGGGCGGCATGGTTGATGTGGCACTGTCACCACAGCAGGCCACCATCGGCAGCCTGCTTACGCACGTCAGGCGTGGTGATGTAGTGAATGTTCACTCACTGCGCCGTGGTGCGGCCGAGGCCATTGAAGCCATCGCCCACGGTGACAGCCGTTCATCCAAGGTGGTCGGACGTAAGATCCGCGAAATCAAACTGCCACCAGGCACCACCATCGGTGCCATTGTGCGCGGTGAGGATGTGATTATGGCCACCTCCGATGTGGTGGTGGAATCCAACGATCACGTGATTCTGTTCGTGATGAACAAAAAACACATCGCGGATGTGGAGCGTCTGTTCCAGGTCGGCCTTGGCTTCTTCTGAGGATCCGGCTCGCTTATGCACCTGACCGTCATTGCGCGTATTCTGGGTATTTTTCTGATGCTGTTCAGCATCGCCATCCTGCCTCCGATTCTGGTGTCCGTCTGGTATGACGATGGTGCCACCAGTGCCTTTATCACGGCGATGGCGCTGGTATTCGGCATCGGTTTTACCTTCTGGCTGCCGGTGCGTTCGGTACGTCAGGAACTGCGTACCCGGGATGGCTTTCTGATCGCCGCACTGTTCTGGCTGACACTGGGTCTGGCCGGCACCCTGCCGTTTATGCTGTCAGAAAATCCCGGGCTGGGGTTTGCGGACGCCTTTTTTGAATCCCTGTCCGGCTGGACCACCACCGGTGCCACGGTGATGACCGGGCTGGAATTCCTGCCCAAATCCATTCTCTGGTACCGCCAGCAGCTGCAGTGGATGGGCGGCATGGGCATTATCGTCCTCGCGGTCGCGATTCTGCCGATGCTGGGCATTGGTGGTATGCAGCTGTACCGGGCGGAAATGCCGGGGCCGATGAAGGATTCCAAGCTGACGCCCCGCATCGCCGAAACCGCCAAGGCGCTGTGGTACATCTATCTGTTTCTGACCATTGCCTGTGCGCTGGCTTACTGGGCCGCCGGCATGGGCCTGTTCGACGCCGTGGTGCACAGTTTCGCCACCGTCGGCATCGGTGGTTTCTCCACCTATGATGCTTCCATCGGCCACTTCGACAGCCCGCTGATTGAGGCCATCGCCATCTTCTTTATGCTGATTGCGGCGCTGAATTTCTCGCTGCATTTTTACGCCTGGCGCAACAAAACCCTGAGCCATTACTGGCAGGATTCGGAGCTGAAGTTCTTCTTTCTGGTGATGGCCGGCGGTGCAGTGATGACGATTTCCGCCCTGTGGTACACCGGCACCTTCGATTTCGGTCAGTCGGTGCGTTACGGTCTGTTCGAGCTGGTATCGGTGGCCACCACCGCCGGCTTCGGCACCTCCGACTTCTCCGTCTGGCCGGTATTCCTGCCGGTCCTGCTGTTTATGATGGCCTTTATCGGCGGCTGCACCGGCTCCACCGGTGGCGGCATGAAGGTGATCCGTGTGCTGCTGATTTATAAGCAGGGGGTGCGTGAAATCCACCGCCTGATTCACCCCAATGCGGTTATTCCGGTGAAGATCAGCAACCGCGCGGTGCCGGGCAGGATTCTGGATGCGGTGTGGGGTTTCTTTGCCATGTATATCGTCACCTTTATGGTGATGATGCTGGCACTGATGGCGACCGGGCTGGATCAGGTCACCGCCTTCTCTGCCGTCGGTTCCTGTTTGAATAACCTCGGCCCCGGGCTGGGTGATGTTTCCACCCACTACGGCGATATTTCGGATACCGCCAAGTGGCTGCTGGCGCTGACCATGCTGCTCGGCCGGCTGGAGATTTTTACCCTGCTGGTGCTGCTCAGCCCGCGTTTCTGGCGTAGCTGAGCCTGCCCGTCCCGCCGCTTATGGCACCCCGGCAATGCGGTACGGATCTTTTTCCTTGCCGCCACCTGGCTGGCGTTTGAAGCGTTTGTAGGTCCACTGATACTGCTCCGGGCAATGACGGAGACAGGCTTCCACACCACGGTTCATCGCCGCCGCCGCCGCTTCCCGGTCATCGGCATAAATCGCCTCATCCGGCGCCAGAAAATACACATCAAAGCCTTTGCCATCCGGCAGGCGTTTACAGAAGGCAAATACGGCACGGGCTCCGGTGCGCGCCAGCAGCTCCTGCGGCATTTTCGGTGTCAGCGCTGTCACCCCCATAAAGGGTGCAAAAATACCGCTGCGTTCTTTCGGTTCCTGATCCGGTAATACTCCCACCATGCCACCTTTGCGCAGCGTCGAGAACAGGGTTTTTACCCCGGCGGAGGTAGTCGGCACCATGATGCCACCGGTGGCCTGACGGCGGCTCAGCATCCAACGGTCGAATACAGCATTTTTCGCCGGCCGGTACATAGCCGTCAGCTCTGCCCGCGAGGTCAGATAGGTATTCAGCAGTTCCCAGTTGCCCAGATGCGGCGCCAGCACCAACAGGCCACGCTCATCTGCCAGCGCCTCATCCAGCACGTCCTGGTTATGCACATGGCGGATCAGCTTCATGCTGCGCTGCGGTGAATAGCCCCACATCGCCCCCATTTCGGCGGCCACCATGCCGTTCTGCAGCAGGGTGTCGTGCACCATCTGCTCCTGTTGCGTGGCACTCAGCTGTGGATAACAGAGACGGATATTCACCCGCGCCACTTCACGCGAACGGGTCCGGCGTCGCCACAGCATGCCGCCCAGCAGACGCCCGCCTTTCTGTGCCAGCCCCAGTGGCATCAGGCTCAGCAGCCGGATCACACCGATTCCCAGATATCCCGTCAGTGCCTTCAATGTCTTTACCCTTCTGTTACGGAAGGCGGCAGTTTACCCGCTGCTGCCGGCCGGCAAAACACCCGGCAGGCAGGGACTGCTCTGCTAAACTCAAATGATCCCGTTGAATGTTCATTGCCAGCTGATGATTAACCTTGAAGAAACTCTGAAGGATAAGCGCATCCTGATCATTGATGATCTGGTCGAAGCGCGCAGCTCCCTGAAAAAAATGATTACTATGCTGGGCGCCAGCCAGCCGGACTCGGCCACCGATGGCCGCGAAGCCATGGAGCTGATCCTGCAGAAGGATTACGACATCGTCCTCTCTGATTACAACCTCGGTAAAGGTAAGGACGGTCAGCAGGTGCTGGAAGAAGCGCGCTACTGCAATCGCCTGCGCGCCAGCTCGCTGTTTATTCTGGTCACTGGTGAAAACGCCGTCGACATGGTGATGGGGGCACTCGAATACGAGCCCGACAACTACATCACCAAACCCTTTACGCTGAATATGCTGCGTGAGCGTCTGATCCGTATTATTACCATCAAGGAACGCCTCAATGAGGTCGATCAGGCAATTGATAATGGCGATACTGACGGTGCTATTCAGCTGGCTGAAGCACTGCTGGCCAGCGATAAAAAGCTGCGCATGCCACTCACCCGCGTACTGGGCAAACTCTATATCCGCCAGCAGTGCTACAACGACGCCATCCGCGTGTATTCGGCCCTGCTCAATCAGCGCTCAGTGTCGTGGGCACGCCTGGGGCAGGCGATCTGCATGCACTTTCTCGGTGACTCGCGCGGCGCCCTGGCCATCATTCAGCAAACACTGGTTACCCACCCGCTGTACGTCCAGTGTCATGATTGGAGTGCCATCATACTCAACAGTCTGGGCAAGCCGCTGGAAGCACAGAAACAGCTGGAAAAAGCCGTGGCCATCTCCCCCAAGGCAGTGCTGCGCCAGATGGAGCTGGGCCGCATCGCCTACGCGAATAAAGACTACCCGGTCGCCGAAGCCGCCTTTGAAGCCGCCATCCGCCTGGGCCGCAATTCCTGCTACAAAACCTCGAAAAACTATCTGCAGTTTTCCCAGAGTGTACGTCACCTGCTGGGCTCAGTGCAGGGCCGCGAACAGCGCACCCGGGCCGATAAGGTGTTCCGCGCCATCGAAGAACTGCGGCAGGACTACGCCGGTCAGGACAGCGTGATGTTCGAAAGCAGCATCGCCGAAGGTAAAACCTACGTTGCTCTGAACGACGACGACAAAGCCCGGCAATCCGCCAGGCGGGCGGAAGAAGTGCTGCAGCGCATGAAAGAGCCGAGCGCCGAACAGCAACTGCAGATGACCGAAGCCTATATCGATACCGGCCAGCATGTGAAAGCCAAGAAGATGCTGCGCACCCTGCGCGACAGCGGCCTCAGTGGCCCGTCGCTGCAGCAGCTGGATACGCTGGAAACCAACCTCAATCAGGTGGTGATCCGCGAACACACCGCCGCGCTTAATTCAACCGGCGTCGGGGCTTATGAAAAAGGCGATTATGCCAATGCCGTCGTCGCCTTTGATGAAGCCGCTTCCTATGATGAGGCCGGAGTTTCCGTGCTGCTGAATGCCATTCAGGCCAAGCTCAGCCTGATTGAAAACACCCGGATAGACGTCGATCAGCTGCGCGACTGCTATCGCTATTTCCAGAGAGTGGGCAAAATCGGTGATAATGATGAACGATTTGAACGATATGAGCGTCTGAAAGGCACCTTTATGCGGCTGAAACGTGCCGCGGGAATGTAACAGGGAAAACCGATGAAATTCGAACACATTGCCGGCGCAGTTATCCACGATCTGAAAAACCAGCTGCAGGCGCTGCTGGATTATGAACAGGAAGCCCTGTCGCATATCCCCAAACGCTACCACCATCATCTGGAGCCCATTCTGCAGAGTACCAACCGGTTGAAAAACGACACCCTGCAGATGGTCAGCCTGTTCCGTCTGGAACAGAAGTCCGCCTTTCCGATGGATGACGCCTGGCCGCATGACACCGCCGCAGACGCCATTGAATCCACCCAGTTGCAGTTCCCGACCATTCAGTTTCACAACGAAATCGGCGAAGACTGCCAGGGCTTCTACAACGAAAACCTGCTCAATCTGGCACTGATCACCATGATCACCAACAGCGCCCAGGCCGGCGCCACCCATATTCATATCAGCGCCGACGACAGTCAGGGACTGTCGATCTGTGTGGAAGATAATGGCCATGGTTTTGAAGACAGCATTCTCAGTGGAGAGCAGGAAACCACCAAGACCGAAGGCACCGGTATGGGCCTGTTCTTTATCCGCCTGATCGCTGAAGCACACAAAAACGGCGAAGAAATCGGCCGCGTCAGCTACGGCAACCGTTCCGGTGGCGGTGCTTCAGTGTGTATTCACTTACCCTGAAGCGCACTCAGCCGGCGGAAACCCTGCTGCCGGCCGCCACAGCAACACAACTCAGCCCCTGTAATCATCGCTCAGCGCTGCTATAATCCGGCGTCTTTTTATTTTGCAGACCATGCACACTCTTTGAGAATTCAGGAATCCCACCGTGAGTCAGAGTCGCCATAACGTCAAAACCTTCCAGGGCCTGATCGCTGCCCTGCAGGAATACTGGTCCGAACAGGGCTGTGTAATTAACCAACCCCTCGATATGGAAGTGGGTGCCGGGACATTCCACACCGCGACCTTCCTGCGGGCCATCGGCCCGGAAAACTGGAGCTCCGCTTACGTGCAGCCCAGCCGTCGTCCGACCGACGGCCGTTACGGTGAAAACCCGAACCGCCTGCAGCACTACTACCAGTTTCAGGTGGTGATGAAGCCGAACCCGGTGGATATTCAGGAAAAGTACCTCGAATCGCTGAAAGCCATGGGCATCGACACCACAGTGCACGATGTGCGCTTCGTCGAAGACAACTGGGAATCACCCACTCTGGGGGCCTGGGGTCTGGGCTGGGAAGTCTGGCTCAACGGTATGGAAGTGACTCAGTTCACCTACTTCCAGCAGGTGGGTGGTCTGGAATGTTTCCCGGTCACCGGCGAGATCACTTACGGTCTGGAGCGTATCGCCATGTACCTGCAGGAAGTGGATTCGGTTTACGATCTGGTATGGACTTACGGCCCGGACGGCAAAGCCGTGACCTACGGCGACGTGTTCCACCAGAACGAAGTGGAGCAGTCGGCTTATAACTTTGAACACGCCGATGTCGACTTCCTGTTCACCGCCTTTAACCAGTACGAAAAAGACGCCCTGCGTCTGATCGAAGCCAGTCTGCCGCTGCCGGCCTATGAGCAGGTACTGAAAGCGTCGCATACCTTCAACCTGCTCGATGCCCGTGGCGCGATCTCAGTGACCGAGCGTCAGGGTTATATCCTGCGTGTGCGCACTCTCGCCCGTGCCGTTGCTCAGGCTTACTTCAACAGCCGTGCTGAAAAATGCTTCCCGCTGGCGGACGAAGCCAACCGTGCTGACGTCCTCGCCAAATACGAAGCGCAGAAAGCTGAACAGGCTGAGAAAGAAGCCAAAAAAGCAGCAAAAGCCCAGGAGAAGAAGTCATGAGCCGCGATTTTTTAGTTGAACTGGGTACCGAAGAACTGCCACCAAAGGCGCTGAAAAATTTATCCGCTGCCTTTACCCAGGGCATTGAAGACGGCCTGAAAGACGCCGGCCTGAGCTTTGACGACGTCGTTTCTTTTGCCGCACCACGCCGCCTGGCCGTGCGCATTGCCGCACTGGAAGAACAGCAGGCCGACAAAGAAGAAACCCTGTACGGCCCGCCAGCGAAAATCGCCTTCGATGCCGACGGCAAGCCAACCAAAGCCGCGGTCGGTTTCGCCGAGCGTGCCGGTGCTGATGCAACACAACTGGAAACCGCACCGGAATCCCACGGCAAAAATGCCGGCAAGCTGATGCTCAACCGGGTGATCAAAGGTAAGCAGACCAGCGAACTGCTGGGTGATATCGTCACCAACAGTCTGGATAAACTGCCGATTCCGAAGCGTATGCGCTGGGGTGCTTCGCGCGTTGAATTCGTGCGTCCGGTGCAGTGGCTGGTGATGTTGTTCGGTAACGACGTGGTCGATGCCGAAGTGCTGGGCCTGAAAGCCGGTAACACTTCCCGTGGTCACCGCTTCCATGCACCGGGGGAAATCGTTCTGAATGCGCCGGGTGAATACGAAGGCAAACTGCGTGCAGCGTTTGTGATGGCCGACTTCGCTGAGCGTTCTGCGCTGATCAAAGAACAGGTGACTGCCGAAGGTAAAAAACTCGGCGGCGAAGCCATCATTGATGACGACCTGCTCGACGAAGTGACCGCACTGAACGAGTGGCCGGTGGCACTGGCCGGTTCCTTCGATGAAGACTTCCTGCGCGTGCCGCCGGAAGCGCTGATCTCGTCGATGAAAGAGCATCAGAAATATTTCCACGTGATGAAAGACGGCAAACTGCTGCCCAACTTCATCACCATCGCCAACATCGAATCGAAAGATCCGGCGCAGGTGATTTCCGGTAACGAAAAAGTGATCCGTCCGCGTCTGGCCGATGCCGCGTTCTTCTGGGATACCGACCGCAAACATCCACTGGCCAGCCGTTTCCCGAAACTGGAAAACGTGGTGTGGGTCAATGGTCTGGGTTCCATTGCCGACAAGACCCGCCGCATCAGCGCACTGGCCACCAGAATTGCCGAACAGCTGGGTGCCGATGAAGTGCTGGTGCAGCGCGCTGCGCACCTGTGCAAAAACGATCTGGTGTCGAACATGGTGTTCGAATTCACCGACCTGCAGGGTCTGGCCGGTAAATACTACGCCGAGCACGACGGTGAACCGGCCGACGTCTGCGCCGCCATGATCGAGCAGTACATGCCGGCCTTCGCCGGTGATGCACTGCCGGAAACTCAGACTGGTACCCTGATCGCACTGGCCGACCGCCTCGACAGTCTGGCGGGTCTGTTCGGCACCGGCCAGATTCCGACCGGTTCCAAAGACCCGTTCGCCCTGCGCCGTGCATCGCTGGGTGTGCTGCGCATTCTGGTGGAAAAACAGATCGATATCGAACTCGGTACCCTGATCGACTGGGCACTCGATAACGACTGGGCGGCAGAACTGAAAGCCGATACCAAAGCCGTGCTCACCGACTACCTGCTGGACCGCTTCAGCGCCTGGTACCACGACGAAGGCATTCCCGCCGGCGTGTTCCAGTCAGTACGTGCTATCGGCATTACCAACGCACTGGACATCAACCGCCGGGTACAGGCTGTGCATCAGTTCAGCCAGCATGAATCCGCCGCCTCCCTGGCCGCGGCCAACAAACGGGTTTCCAACATTCTGGCAAAAAATGGCGGCGACTCCGTGTCTGCTGACGTTGACACCGGACGGTTTGAAGCGGCGGAAGAAAAAGCCCTGTTTGAACAGATGACCGGCCTGAAAGACCTGATTATCCCGTCACTGAGCAAAGGCGATTACGCCACTGCACTGGAAGCATTATCCACGCTGCGTGATGTGGTCGATGCCTTCTTCGACAACGTGATGGTGATGGCCGATAACGAGGCGGTGAAAAACAACCGTCTGGCACTGCTCAAGCAATTGCAGGCACTGTTTATCGGCATTGCAGATATTTCTGTGTTGTAACCGCAAAGTCATGCTTTTATAACCTGACGCAAAAAGCCCGGACTGGAAAAGTGCCGGGCTTTTTTATGGCCTGCAGATTTTATTCACCGCGCAGGATTTCTTTACTCATAATGCGCTCACCTGCATTTGCTGGCTACTATGTCAGGGCGTTTCTCCGGCCAATAGCTACATCGCCTTAATCATCACCAATCATCTGTCCTGCCCCGGCCTGACCGCTGCCCCGACATCTGTCGGGTACAAGGCACACCAACCACCGCTCTATAGTATTCCATGACATTTCAGGACATGGATATGACAAATTTTATTTCTGTTCAGCTCATGTGACTGGCCGGAAGACATTATGTCTGCCGAACGGATCGCCTGACGTTCCTTAATAATACTGTCCGTCCGATATTTCCTCTCCCCATCCGTGTCGCTGAAGCGAAAAACAATATCCGGGCTGAATACCGGCCCGGCAAAAAAATATCAGCACGGAGAACAGCAATGAAAACTCTACTATCAGCGACTGCAGTCGCTTTTGCCAGCCTGCTTGCCGCCTGTGGCGGAGGCGGTTCATCAGGCTCTGATGAAAAAATCACGGCGGAACTGTCCGCCTTCTCAATGGATGCGGATACCAGCCATCCGCTGCTGATCAATCACCGTATTCCGGTTTCCTTCACTATGTCTGCCAACGGCAGCTCAGCTACGGTCAGTATTCCGGTGACTTTCCGCTTTGTGGAAAAAAGCCCGGCCGATCCGGCTGACCCGCGGCTGTGTAACTCCAACAGCATTAACATCGATCTGGTCGCAGACGGTGAGCCGGTGGTTGTGAACGATGTTATCTGGCCCGTCAGCGAATGTAAGGAACTGGCCGAAGAAGGCGCTGAGGTATCGCTGCAGGCGCTGTTCTATCTGGGCGAAGATGAACTGCAAAGCACCATCACCGCCAGCCTGCCGGATCTTGAGCTGAGCAATGGCGGTGTCGATGTGGGATATGGCCTGAGCGCTGAATCGTCTGTGGCCCTGCTGCCGCTGGTTGCCGGTGAGCACGGCGAAAAATTGATTCTGTCAGTCGGCTCCCGCTTTGTTTATGGCGGTGCCGACCCCTATTTCGCCAATATCGGTGCCGCAGAAATTCCGGAGGATCTGGTGGAAGCCGAGCCTGATATTGCCAGTGAACTCACCTTTGGCATGGATCAGACAACGCTGGAAAACCTGAACAAACTGCCCGGCACCGCCACACTGACATACACCATGAGCCCGGCCAGCGCTCCCGATGTGGAACTGCCGCTGATGATCGGTCAGGAGAATGGCAGCACCGCCGCCAGCTTCACCTTCAGCAGGATCGAGGTCGGTACTGACGACGGCGTTTCCCATGACCTCTATCTGCAAGGCGACAGCCTCGCCGCGGTCAGCACTGGCGGCGCTTATGATGAAGAAAACAGCTTCACCATCCGCGGCTGTATCACCACCGACTTCACCCAGCAGGGTAACGGCGACCCCAGCGCCAACGACTGCCAGGCAACTGAAGTAGTGCTGGCGCGTGAAACCTCTGCCGTTAATGCTGCCAGTGAGATCACCTTTAACCGTGAGCTGAGCCGTTCACCGGGCAGCAGACGGATCGGTCTGAATGCTGTGATGTCCACCGAAAACAGCCTGTCACAGAACGGTGCTTACAGCCTCAGTCAGGGCAGCGTGGATGTGCACGGCAAACTGGGCAAGCGTTTTACCCTGAACATTGCCAATGCTTCCGCCGAAGCCGAGCTGACTCCGGCACGGGCCTTCTACGAAGCTCAGGTCAGCGCCTTCGGTGATACCCTGTACAGCTTTTCCGATGAAAAAGAAGCGCTGCTGACCGTTGAAGAAGAATTCAGCGTGGAAAAAGAAACCCGGCTTGGCGGCCTCGGTTTTGGCTTTGGTCCGATCAAGCTGGGCTTCACCATCAGCGCCGGTGGCCGCGTCGGCCTGACGGCAACCGACGAACTGGCACTGGTGGATGACGAGGCGGAATGTCAGACGCTGCTGAACACGGAAGACAGCATCACCCTCTGCGGACGTGTCGGGCGTACGGTCACGCCGGATTTCAGCATGACCGGCCGCGTCTTCGGCGGTATCCAACTGAGAATTGTCAGTGCCGGTGTCGACGCCAGCCTGCGCTTTGTCGATACCAGCTTTCCACTGGAAAATACCCTCGGTTTTGGTATCACCAACAACGCGGACTTTCTGGTACGCGGCAATGTGAACTGGGACTCCAGTCTGCAGCTGATCAGCGGCAAGGTGAGATTGGTCGGCCGGATTAAGGTGTTCCGTTTCCGCCGCAGCAAGTCCGTCACGCTGTTCAGCTTTGCTTCCAAACCCATCGAAATCAACCTGCTCAGCGAGAGCATGGGCACCTCCGTGAAGCTGCTGTAGGACATGACGATGAATAAACGCATAGCGGTGTTATCGCTGGCGTCGGTGGTGGTGATCAGCGCGGTCACCGCCGCCCTGTGGCGCGGGTCACCCGCCATGATCGCCGGCAAGACAGAAACAACCCCGTCCCCCGCACAGCTGATCAGCGCCGGCTGCCGCTTTCAGCCCGCTCAGCAGGCAGCCTTCCGTGTCAGTTCAACCGTCAGCGCCGCCGGCCAGAGCGACCGCTTTTCCGGCCTGATGAACTGGCAGGTGGACGAAGTCAGCGACCACTCAGCCCGTATCCGTGCGGTATTTACCGATGTCTATTTCACTCAGGAGATGACCCTGCCGGAAGAGCGCGCCACCTCCCCCGAAGGTCTGCCTTTTTATCTGGAAGTCGGCAGCGACTGCCATATTCTGCAGCGCGGGTTCGCCACGGCATGGCAGCCTGCCAGCCGGATGGTGATCAGCACCTTGCTGGATAATTTTGCCTTTTCGCTGCCTCTTGCGGCAGTCAGCCACTGGCAGACGGAAAATACTGATGGACTGGGAAATTACGCCGCAGAATTTGTACTGAAATCAGAGGATCCGCTGACTATACAGCGGCACAAACTCGTCCATGAGGTGCGTGGTCAGGCCGATACCTTCGGTATTGAAATCAGCCTGCAGCAGGCCACCGCCCAGGCCACATTCAGCACCGCCACACCGCTGTGGTGGCAGACGGTCACGGGTCAGGAACAGATCCGTATGAAGATACCCGGCCAGCCGGAGGTTACCCTCGACCAGCACTTTACCCTGCAGCGCGACGATGCCCGCTTTGCCGGCGTGCCGGCACTGGCATGGTCACAGGCAGACTTCAGCGATCCGTATGATGTAACGGTTGAGGCGGCTGCATTAACCAACACCCAGCCGAGCTATGACGCCGCGCGGGAAAGCCTGGCTGTCGCCGTTCACGATAACCCGCCGCGCTATTACGATGGTGCGCGCACACTGGCAGCCTGGCTGAAAGAGCATCCGCAGGATGTAGCGCTGGTCGTCGCCGAACTGCTCGATGGTCTGCCCGCCGCCATGCGCCCCACCGCCTTTTTTGCCCTGCAGTTGTCCGGCACGGAAGAAGCCCGCACCGCGCTGGCAGACCTGATGAATGAAGATGCCCTGAGCGCCGCCGATCAGGCCCGTGCCGCTTCCGCGCTGGCGGATATCGGCACGCCATCACGGGCCACCGCTGATCTGCTGCTGCAACGGGCGGAAAGCGCCGACATGGCCGGCAATGTCAGCCTGCTTGGCGTCGGCAGCATGATGTCACGCACCCGTGATGAGGAACTGCGCCGGCATCTCATTGAGTCCCTGCAACAACGCAACAGTATCGCCGCCAGCCGCGCCGACGAGCTGCTGGTACTGGATGCCATGGGCAACAGTGGCGAGGCCGCATTTGCTGACACCCTGACGGAAAAACTTGGTACAGGCAGTGCCGCAGTACGCCGCCATGCTGCACTGGCGCTGGCGAAACTACCACCGGAACAGGCTTCCACCGCCCTGCTGGAACAGCTGAGTGTTGAAGACGATCCTCGCGTGACCACCACACTGGTTAAGGCACTCACCATCACCGGGGCCGGAATGGATGCCGTGCTGCCGGCACTGGATCAGCGTCTGACCCGTGCCGGCGATAACCAGCGTGCCGCCATTGTCGAACTGCTTGGCCAGCAAAACACCGACGCAGCTCGTCAGCTGCTGGCGCAGCAGTTTAAGCGCGAAAAGAACGCCCGTATTCAACAGCGCATCGGCCGTTATCTGCCGGCAGAGAGACTGCGTTGAGCCGGACACACGCAGCGCTGCTGACCAATATTCTGCTGCTTACGGCCTGCGGTGGCGGTGATCATCATTCCTCCGGTAACCCACCAACACCCCGGACGCTGCCCTGGCAGACACTGACAACGGCAGCGTTCGACGCCAGCAATGGGCAGACCGGCACCATCCTGCTCAGTACAACGGAGCAACGTCAGACGTTGCGGGTCAGCGCTGCCGCTGACCAGTGCTTTCAGGTTGTCTCAGCACTCAGCCGTTATGGCAGCGAACTGTCGCGGCCATTTGCCCGCCGCCAGTGCCCGGACTGTGGCTGGCGTACCGCGGTGATACAGGGCGCGGGCCTGCTGGTACTGGAAGGGCCGGCACAGGAGCTGACGGCAATCCGCTTCGGCCGGGTCAACTGTGATACGCTCGCGGCGCTGGACAGCAGCGGCACACTGCGGCTGGAAACACTGAGCAGCGAGAGCCCGGCGAAGCCCACTATCACCCTGCGTCTGGTTCTGTCTGACCGTGTCCACACCACTCTGGATACGGCACGACTGGCCACGGACGTGGCCGCTGAACTCGCCATTGATGTACAGGTTGCCGCGACTCTGACCATTGCTGACACAGATATCCTGCTCAGCAGCAGTACGGATATCGGGCCACTGCAGGCGCTTCTGGCGGATCTGCCAGTGAAAGACGAAGGCCTGATTGATGTGGTGATAGGTCCCTGCCTGGAACAGAGCTCTGCATTCGGCACGCAACGGCTGGCCGGGATCACCCCGCGGATTCCGGGCGGTACCGGAGCCGGCGATGCTGTATTTATTGCCCGCCGCAGCTGCGGTTCAAGAAATGAAGCGGCTGCTGACCCGGCTGAAACAGCACGTCTGGCCGCTCATGAACTGGGCCATTATCTTGGCCTGCAGCATCCTGCTGAAGCGGATGGCACACTGGACGATTTCGCCGGCACCGATACCCATAACCTGATGCACAGAGAACCCCTGCGCGCGGATGCCAGCGGCCTGACAGAAGAACAACGGGCGCGCATGCTGGCGCACCCGTATGTTATGAGCCGGTAATCTATCCGCCCGGAGCCCGGTCTCCTTTCGCTGTCCACGATCCTCCCCGTTTTATCCCGGCAGCGGATTCGCCGGTAACACCGCTATTAACATATGCCGCAAAGACGCCAATCGCCTTAAAGAACCGCCTCAGAGAAGTGCCTGCTGATATAGCCGATTCTTATTGATGTAAATGTCATGCCAAATAAATGGATGTTCAGACAATAAGCTGCAGAGGTCATCGCTGCTTTTTCTTTCATTAGGACTGAGCCGTTGCCGGTGCGCTGCGGCCGCATTCACCGCAATGCCGGCTGAATAAAAAACGGGAGAGGCTTATCACCTCTCCCGTTTTTTATTCCACACGCTGATTAATTTTCACCACGCAGAATTTCTTTCATCATAATGCGTTCATCCTGCGGGTCATCCGCATTCGCCTGCCATTGCATCCATTGGGTCAGGGAAATGGATAACTGCAGTGAATAATCGAGCGAAATCCATTCGCTGCGTTGCGTGCCATAATCCGGCACCCCCTCACCCATCACGTTCACCGGACCGTCCTTGGTCTGCACCATCATATTAAAGGGTTTAGCGGCCGGTACATTGGCAAAATAAATGCTGTCGATGGCGCTGAAACTGATACCATTTTTTACCACCGCCGGGGCACCACTGCGATCAGTACCGGTATTTAAATCAGTAGCATCCGGTGTCACACATTCGTGCGTAATATTGCCGGAAAACTGTGACAGCAACGGTGGTGTGCTGACATTATTATCCGGCACCGAAGCAGTACCGTGACAGGACATGCAGGAGCTGTTGGCATTATCCGCCGGGCCATTCAGGCGGAAATTACAACCCAGATGCCCCATGCGTTTCATCACATCATCACCACCGTATTTATTCAGCTCATCCACGGTATCCCAGAAAATTACTTCCTCTGCAAAGCCTTTGCTTTTCACGTCCGGCGGATAGTTATACGCCAGTCCGCCCGCCGGTGGTGTGTCATTACCCCACATCACGCCCAGCAGGCTGATGCGCTTCCACGGATCGGCTTCATCCGCTTTACGCTGACCATCAGCGACAAAGGTACCGAATACCCATTGAGTACCCGGCGCGCGGCTGTCCTTAACCGCAAAATCAAATTGCAGCAGACGTACCGGGCCCCATTTGGTAGTGCTGCGCGGACACTGCTGACTTTCTTCGATCAGGGTACATTCATTGCCTTCTGCCGGCGTGCAGTGGCAGAAAGACGGGTCAGAAATATTGGCCTGCCAGGCTGGCTGATGCGCCAGTACCGGCAGCTGTTTTTCCGTCGCGGTATTGAACAGCGGTTTGCCGACCACCGCGCCTTCGTGAAAACTGACATCCTGCTGCGGAATGGCCGCGTTACCATCCTGCTGCCATACCGTGCCGAGGGTGTAAGCCGCCGTGGCATTAAAGAACCCCACCGCCCACATCGTGGTATCTATGTTGCCGGCCGGGGTGGAAAAAGTGACCGGCGCTTCCCGGGTCAGACCGTGGGTGAATTCACGTCCGCTCATGGCATCGTAGGTCTGGAACGGAATACTGAACCACGGACGGATACTGTTGCTGCACACATCCCAGTCTTCCATGCCCGGACGGTTAACATTACCCTGCTGAATATAATCCATCACCAGCCAGCCATACTCGTGCGCCAGCTGCTTTTTCACAGCTGCGGATGTGGACGCATCAAACAGCGCATCAAAACGGCCGTCACGCCATTTTTGTGCGGCTTTATCGTCCACCGGCTGGCGTGGGTAACGGTCAGATAAACGGAACACCGGCCCGGTCCAGTCAGCCGGCGGGGCATTACTGATTTCCTGCCCGGCCCACATAGCGGCAAATTTCTGCGCCGGGTCCTGCCAGTAAGACGGCCAGGTACCGCTGCAGTTATCAACAATGACGGCAGCACTGCCGCCTGCCGGGCTGGCCGCCGGCTTGTTCGCCGCCGCCTGGTCATTGCCTTTACAACCGGTCAGCAACAGACCGGTGGCACACAGCAGCAGCGCGGCACCGCGCTGCAGGGATTGAGCGTCCATATCACATTTCCTCACTGAGTTATTGTTGTTATCAGAAAGCTTACATTAGCAGCCGCTGTCAGGACGAAGAACTGCCAGGGCGGTATACTCAGACTTAATAATCAGAAACAGGAAACTGCATGAAACTCATCATCCTCGATCGCGACGGCGTTCTGAACCAGGATTCCGACGACTACGTAAAATCCGTGGATGAGTGGATCGCCATTCCCGGCAGTGCCGAAGCGGTCGGGCGCCTGTGTCAGGCCGGTTATACCGTCGCCGTGGCCACCAATCAGAGCGGTCTGGCGCGGGGTTATTTCAGCCGCACCGACCTGGATGCCATGCATGAAAAAATGACCGCACTGGCCGCCACCGCCGGTGGTGAGTTTGCGTATATTGCTTTTTGCCCACACGGCCCGGATGACCACTGCGACTGCCGTAAACCGCTGCCGGGGCTGATTCATCAGATTGAGCAGGCGCTGAACACCTCCGCTGGCGGTGCCTGGATGGTCGGAGATTCCATCCGCGATCTGCAGGCCGGAACGGCCGCCGGCTGCCGTCCGGTGCTGGTGCGTACCGGCAAGGGAACGAAGAGCGAAGCGAAACTGGCCACCACCGCAGGACTGGAACAAACGCCGGTGTATGACGATCTCGCGGCCTTCACTGATGCCTTATTGTCATCATAGGAGCGTTCAGAGGGAAAGAGTTATGCCCTGCAGGCAACAGCCTGACGGCGTTAACATGATATAAACGCATTGTTATTCCACAGCGTGACTCCTATGAAAGCGACACCGGACACAACAGGCTCTGATACCGTTCCCCTGAACTGGCAACTGCGTACCCTGCTGTTTTATCTGTGCCTGATACTGATCACGCTGATCTGGTTTATCCCCAGCTTTACCATCGGCATATTTCTGCCGCTGAAACTGCGCAATTTCTTTGTCATGGGCATCCCCTGCCGCATGGCCATCTGGTCACTGCGCCTGCTGTGCGGCGTGCGTTATGAGGTTGAAGGGCGGGAACATATTCCGCACGACGGCCGCGGCCATGTGCTGCTGAGTAAACATCAGAGCACCTGGGAAACCTTTTTCCTGCCCACCCTGATTACACCCCATGTGCAGGTGGTGAAAAAAGAGCTGTTCTATCTGCCGCTGTTCGGCTGGATGCTGAACCTGATCCACCCCATCTTTATTGACCGCAGTAAGCGCACCGGCGCCATGAAGCAAGTACTCACTCAGGGGGCAGACCGTCTGAAATCGGGTATTCATGTGCTGGTGTTCCCGGAAGGCACCCGCGTGCAACCGGGCAAACGCAAAGCCTTTTCCAAAGGTGGCGCTATGCTGGCTACCAAGAGTCAGGCGCCGGTGATCGCCATCGCCCACAACTCGGGTGAGCACTGGCCCAACACCTCCTGGGTCAAGCGCCCGGGCACCATTAAGGTGGTAATCAGCCCGGTGATGGAAAGCACGGATATCACCACGGCGGAACTCAGCAGCCACACAGAACAGTGGATTAATAATCAGGTCGAACGCATCTCTGTCACGCCGTTCAGTGGCGAACTGGTCACCGACGGCACCAGCGGTAAGCGCTTCTGACACCAGCCGCATTCCTGCTGCGACTGATTGCTGATACCCATCTGCCGGCCAACGCGGTAAAGTCGCGCTCAGAGAATGCTTCTCCGGGCTTACCCCCGGAATTCTGCTTTCTCTGCTCCCCCGCAAAGGAGCCGGGCCGCTACGGCGGCCTTTTTATTCCTCAGGTCTGATCCCACCCTTTTCACGCACCAGCCGGACATTGGCATTGGGTGCCTGCCCCTGCTTGTCTTCGCCGAAATAAATGGTCTGATGTGGGAACGGAATTTCGATATTGCGCTCATCAAAGGCGATCTTCATGCGCCGGTTGAACTCACGCCCGACCGTCCATTTTTCATGTGGCAGCGTTTTGGTGCGCGCCTTGATAACGATGGCACTGTCGTCAAATTTATCCAGCCCGAGAATCTCAATCGGCTCCAGGATCAGCGGGCCGAATTTTTCGTCGGCGCGCAGCCCTGCATCCAGTTCCTTCAGGCAGGCAATCACCTCATCAACATTTTCGCGGTAAGCCACACCAACATTGAACAGGTAGTAGCTGTATTCCTTAGTCAGGTTGCTGACGATGGTGACTTCCCCAAACGGCACGGTATGCACGGTACCGTCGAGATCGCGCAGCTGGATTTTGCGGATGGTTATTTTTTCCACCACACCGAACTTATCGCCCAGCTGCACCACATCACCGATCTGCAGCAGATCCTCAAAGATCACCATAGCGCCGGCAAGGAAGTCGCGCACCAGCGTCTGTGCACCAAAACCGATCGCGATACCCAGTACCCCGGCACCGGCCAGCAGTGGCATGATATTCACGCCCAGTTCCGACAGCACCACCATCAGTGCCATCAATGTCAGGGCAAACAGCAGCGCATTACGGATAATCGGCGTAATTGTCTGCAGCCGCGCCGGGTTCAGGCGGCGGTTTTTGTACTCCACCACCTCCAGTGAAGCATTCACCCCTTCCCAGATCAGCAGCACCAGCAGGAACACCACCACCAACACAAAGCCGGTGCTGAACAGCCCGCTCAGCGCCGGCGCCTGGCTTTTGCCGCCCTGATAGCTGGCAAACAGATGCAGCACGGAATACAGCAGCAGCGCCAGACCGAGACCATAACCGGCCCAGCGCTGCAGCCGGAACAGACTGTGAAAGCGCCGGCCATCCAGATGGAAACGCTTACGCAGCTTTTTCAGGCGGCGGTCAAACAACAGCGACAGGCGGCCGTTGATGAACACCCCGGCGGTGATCAGCAGCAGCATCAGCGCAAAGGTCACCAGATCCCCGATAAAGCTCTTACTCAGGCCGTAGCTGCTGAGGAAATGCACCACTTCACTGGCCAGGCCGGTTCCCGCCTGCTCAATATTCAGTGCCTCAGTGATGCTTTCCAGTGGCCCGGCCTCTTGCTGGGTTGCCTCAACCATCAGCTGCAGCTGTTCGATCAGCTGCTGCCGTTCAGCGTCACTCTCCAGCGTGCTGATCAGGTTTTCGATCCGGGAAGCATCAACGGCAGGGTTGGCAGGCTGCGCGTCCTGTGAGGGCTCCTGAGCGCGCAGCGGAATGACCGCCAACGCCAGTAACAGCAGGATAAAAATTCGCACCGGGGCTCCTTGTCTGTAACGGAGAAAGCAGGATCAGGGAACTATATTGCGACCGGGCAGCTAGCGCCAGGTTCCTGCGCAGTGCTGCCGCTTGCCAGATGAGCCGCATAACGACTATATTCGGCTCACATAGTGAGCTGAATATCCTGGCTAACCGGCTCACGGCGTTTTACCATCCGGTGTGGAGCGAGCAGATATGCAGTGGGTCTGGCAGTCACAACAATGGCCACAGTTCTCATGGCAGCAGGACGCCATCCAACCACAGCTGCGCGCAATCCAGATGAAAGCAGGTATGCTGCTGGGCAAAACAGACGGCCAGGGGCAGGAAGCGCAGCAAAGCCTCGATGCCCTGCTACACAACGTCATTGCCTCTTCCGCCATCGAAGGTGAGCAGCTGAACGCCGGCTCAGTGCGCTCATCACTGGCCAGACACTTCGGCCTCACCGATCAGGCAAACACGCCTGCGCCGCTCAGCGACCGTGCCGAAGGCCTGGCGGCAATGATGAAAGACGCCCTGCTCAATTTTAAACAGCCATTAACGGCCGAGCGCCTGTTTCAGTGGCACCGCTGGCTGTTCCCGCAGACCGACGGCTTCAGCAGCCGCCCTCTGCTGATTGGCCAGCTGCGCGGTGACGAGCCGATGCAGGTCGTGTCCGGCAGTATCATCAGGCCGAAAGTCCATTATGAAGCGCCGCCCAGAAACGGCCTGGAAACCCTGCTGAATGACTTTATCCACTGGTTTAACCAGACTGCTCAGCAGCCCGCTGAAGACCCCTGGTTGCGCGCAGCCATCACCCACTACTGGTTTATTGCCATCCACCCGTTCGATGACGGCAATGGCCGCATCGTGCGCGCCCTGACCGATATGGCTCTGGCACAGGCGGAAGCGCGCAGCATCCGTCTGTATGCCATGTCGGCCGCTATATTGCAGCAGCGTAAAGGCTATTACGACATCCTCGAAACCAGCCAGCAACTGGACCTGAAGCGCGAAGAGGAAGGCAAAGCAGCGGATATCACCGCCTGGCTGCGCTGGTTTCTGACAACACTGGAAACCGCGATCGACGATGCCATTGCCGCCATTGACCGCACCCTGGCCAAAACCCGCTTCTGGCAGCGCTTCCGCGATGCGGGTCTTAATCCGCAGCAGACAAAGGTGCTGAACCGCTTGCTGGATGGTGGTGAAAAAGGCTTTGCCGACGGCATCAGCGCCGCCCAGTATCAGAAAGTGGCGAAGGTCAGTAAAGCCACCGCAACCCGCCATCTGGCCGATCTGCTGGCGAAGGGTTGTCTGGAGAAAATGGCCGGTGGCGGCAGGAATACGAGGTATCGGGTCGCAAATTAAGTCATTCCGGATCGGTTTCTGTCATTCCGGCTTTCCTGTTAATGAACCTGCGAAATAAAGATACCCGTTTTTAAGGCATAAAAAAGCCCTGCTGACCGTTGGCTGGCAGGGCTTGCTTCTATCTCTCTGATTCACATGGAACACCCCTCTTCCGGAATGTTCCACGTGAAACACAGGCGACCGGATCAGAAGTCCAGGTTGGCCACGTTCAGCGCATTGGCTTCAATGAAGGCACGGCGCGGTTCGACTTCATCGCCCATCAGGGTGGTGAACATCTTGTCGGCGCCAATGGCGTCTTCAATGGTCACCTGCAGCATGCGACGGGTTTCCGGGTCCATCGTGGTTTCCCACAGCTGTTCCGGGTTCATCTCACCCAGACCTTTATAGCGCTGGATATTGAAGCCTTTCTTGGCTTCGTTCAGCAGCCATTGAATGGTATCCCAGAAGTCTTCGATCACATGCACACGTTCACCACGCTGGATATAGGCACCCTCCTCCAGCGTCTCACTGAGTTTTTCACTCATGGTAGCCAGCTTGTTGTAGCCGGCGGCGGTGAAGAAGTCGGTATCCAGGAGGTATTCTTTCGGAATGCCGTGGGTGATCACTTTCACCTGTACCTTGTGGCTGTTGTGCTCTTCATCGCCGATCACATCAACGTGGAAGTGGCTGCCACTGCGGCCGGCATCCGGCAGGCGTGCGGCCAGTTGTTCCGCCCACTCTCTGGCGCTGGCGCCGTCTGCCAGTGCTGCGGCAGTCAGGCGTGGCAGGGTGAGCATTTCATGCAGCACTTCACGCGGTACCAGCGTAGCCATACGGCTGACGGTATCCTGTGCTGCGCGGTAGTCTGCGACCAGCCGGGCAAAGGCTTCATCGGTAATGGATGGCGCATCGGTAGACGGATGCAGGGCCGCTTTTTCCAGCGCAATATGCGTCAGATAAGCTTCCATCGCCTCTTCGTCCTTAATGTACTGTTCCTGCTTGCCGCGCTTGATTTTGTACAGCGGCGGCTGGGCAATGTAGATATGGCCACGCTCAATGATTTCCGGCATCTGGCGGAAGAAGAAGGTGAGCAGCAGGGTACGGATGTGCGCACCATCGACGTCCGCATCCGTCATAATGATGATGCTGTGGTAGCGCAGCTTATCGGGATCAAACTCTTCACGGCCGATACCACAACCCAGTGCGGTAATGAGGGTGCCGACTTCCGCCGATGACAGCATCTTGTCGAAACGGGCTTTCTCGACGTTCAGGATCTTACCTTTCAGAGGCAGAATCGCTTGGGTACGGCGGTCACGGCCCTGCTTGGCTGAACCACCCGCAGAGTCACCCTCCACCAGGTAAATTTCAGACAGTGCCGGATCTTTCTCCTGACAGTCCGCCAGTTTGCCCGGCAGGCCGGCGATATCCAGTGCACCTTTACGGCGGGTCATTTCACGGGCCTTACGCGCGGCTTCACGGGCACGGGCGGCATCGATCATCTTACCGACCAGATCCTTGGCCTGCTGCGGGTTCTCCAGCAGGTAATCAGAGAACAGACGCCCCATTTCCTGCTCGACCGCCGGTTTGACTTCGCTGGATACCAGCTTGTCTTTGGTCTGCGAGCTGAATTTCGGGTCTGGTACCTTAACCGAAATAATGGCGGTCAGACCTTCGCGGGCATCGTCACCGGTCGTGGCTACTTTCTCTTTCTTACCCAGACCTTCTTTTTCAATATAGCTGTTCAGGGTACGGGTCAGTGCGGCACGGAAACCGGCCAGGTGTGTACCACCATCGCGCTGGGGAATGTTGTTGGTGTAGCAGTGGATGTTTTCCTGAAAACTGTCATTCCACTGCATGGCCACTTCAACCACAATGCCGTCTTCACGCTCGGCATTGAAGTGAAATACATCGTTAACCGCGTTCTTGCCTTCGTTGAGGAAGTTCACGAAGGATGCCAGGCCGCCTTCGAATTCAAAGATATCTTCTTTGTCGGCAACCCGTTCATCTTTCAGGTGAATGCGTACCCCGGAGTTCAGGAACGACAGTTCACGCAGACGCTTGGCCAGATATTCGTAGCTGAACTCGGTTTTGGTGAAGGTTTCTTTCGATGGCAGGAAGCGCACTGTGGTGCCTTTGCCTTCGGTCGTACCGACTTCTTTCAGCGGATAGTCCGGTACACCGTGGGTGTACTCCTGCTCATAGACCTTGCCACCGCGACGGATGGTCAGTTTCAGCTTCTCAGACAGGGCGTTTACCACGGAAACACCCACGCCGTGCAGACCACCGGAGACCTTGTAGGAGTTATCGTCGAACTTACCACCGGCGTGCAGTACGGTAAGAATGACTTCCGCGGCTGAAACGCCCTCTTCTTCATGGATCTCAGTCGGAATGCCGCGACCATTATCGGAGACAGAGACTGAATTATCTTCATGGATGATCACATCCACCTGATCACAATGACCTGCCAGTGCTTCATCGATGGAGTTATCCACGACTTCGAACACCATGTGATGCAGACCCGTTCCATCATCGGTATCGCCAATATACATGCCCGGGCGCTTGCGTACTGCATCCAGGCCTTTCAGGACTTTAATACTCGACGAATCGTAATTCTGCTCGCCACTCATCTGGTGTTCCTCTTGTGTGAATCTGTGCAGTCGGCACCTGTACCTGAGTCACTCAGTCAGATGCTCATTGATCAGCTGTTGCGATTAATCCTGAGCCGGATTGTCTTCACGGACATGTCCCTGTTCCACGTGGAACACTTTACTGGCTGCAGGCTTCCAGATATCGGTCAGCTTGTCTTTATCAATGCTGGTAATAAAGACCTGACATTTTAAATCTTCCAGCAGTTTGCATAAAGCGAAACGATGCTTTTCATCCAGTTCTGATGCGAGATCATCAACCAGATAGATGGTGCGCCGCTGAGTCTCCTGCTGGAACAGCGCCCCCTGGGCAATTTTCAGTGCCGCCACCACGGTTTTCTGCTGGCCACGGCTGAGAATCTCAGCCGCCGGCTGCTTATCGACCTTAATCCGCAGCTCAGCGCGGTGTGGGCCTGACTGGGTATAGCCAAGCACCATATCACGCTCTTTCTGACGCTCCAGAACCTCTCCCAGAGCCGAATCCTTATCCCAGCCAGGGTAGTACGCCAATGACACGCCGATCGAGTCATCCAGCTCGTTCAGGATGCGTTCGAACTCAGGTTTGAAGCGTTTCAGATAGTCGCGGCGATGCTGGTCGATCACCTGCGCACTTTCGATAAAGCCTTTGTTCCACACCAGCAGCCACTCTTCCTCTTTCTGCTTCAGCACCGCATTGCGTTGCTTCAGCTGTTTACGGAAGGTTTTCCACTGATCCATAAAGCTTTGTTCCACGTGGAACACACCCCAGTCGATGAACTGGCGCCGCTCTTCCGGCGAACCGGACAGCAATTTGAAAGTAGTAGGATCAATAATCTGTACCGGCAGCCAGTGCGTGGCTTCCGCCTGGGAAGTCAGCACCGAGCCGTTAAGCTTGAGCAGATGATCACCGCCCTTCAGGCGCAGGCTGTCGAGATGACAGTCACCGAAGGTTTCATCGCTGACATCCATCTCAATCCGGATGCGGTCAGCCTCCAGTTGCAGCACATGCTTAAGCTGTGAGGTACGGAAAGATTTGCCGGTGGCCATCAGTGTAATGGCTTCCAGAATGCTGGTTTTACCGGAGCCGTTGGCACCGTAAATAAAATTCACACCGGAATGGAGAGAGAGGTCGAGCGGCTGCAGATTACGCACGCCGCTGACTTTAAGCTGCCGGATTGGCATAAAGGAAATTGGCCCTGAAGGACTACAGACGCATTGGCATCACAACATACATGGCATCGCCGCCTTCCGGTTCTTCCAGCAGCGCACTGCTGTTCGGATCAGACAGCGTCATCTTCACCAGCTGGGTGTCGAGTACACCCATCACGTCCTGCAGATAAGAAACGTTGAAACCCATTTCCAGCGCATCGCCTTTATAGTCGACGGCCAGCGATTCTTCCGCTTCTTCCTGTTCCGGGTTATTGGCAAAGACCTTAACCAGATCCGTGTCCAGTACCAGGCGCACACCGCGGTATTTTTCATTCGACAGAATCGCCGTGCGGTTGAATACCTGGCGCAGTTCAGTACGGTCAGCCAGCAGTACGTTGCTGCCGTTCTTCGGAATCACGCGGTTGTAATCCGGGAACTTGCCGTCCACCAGTTTGGAGGTGAAGGTGAAGTTTTCAGTATGCGCACGCAGGTGGTTGGCGCTCAGTGCCAGCGATACCGACGCTTCCGCATCGGTCAGCAGCTTGGCCAGTTCCAGCACGCCTTTACGCGGCAGAATAATCTGCTGGGCGGTATCCGGCCCGGAAATTTCCACCACACAGGTCGCCAGGCGGTGACCATCGGTGGAGACGGTACGCAGGCTGGCGGAGGTCACTTCAAACAGCATACCGTTCAGATAATAACGGACATCCTGCTGCGCCATGGCAAAGCTGGTACGGTCGATAACGCGGCGCAGACTGCCCTGCTCCAGGGTAAATTCCTGTTCACCGGCAATGTTTTCCACATTCGGGAATTCGGTGGCCGGCAGCGTCGACAGCGTAAAGCGGGAACGACCGGAGCGCACATTAACGCGCTGCTCTTCCTGTTCTACTTCGATCTGTGCACCATCCGGCAGCGAGCGGCAGATATCCATCAGCTTTTTCGCCGGAACCGTGATTTCACCTTCCTGGCCAACTTCGTCAAGGGTCACACGGCCAACCAGTTCAACTTCGAGGTCAGTACCGGTCAGCGACAGTTGCTGGCCCTGAACCTCAAGCAGTACATTGGACAGTACCGGCAGTGTCTGGCGCTTTTCCACCACGCCAGCTACCAACTGCAGAGGACGAAGCAGGGCTTCCCTGGATATAACGAATTTCATGGTTCTCCACTCAGGTCCTGGGCGTGTTCACTTACTTTCTGAACGCGCCGGTGAATGTTTCTGTAACTCTGTTTTAACCTGTTATCAGGTTGTCAGCGAACGCAGCAGGTTCTTGTAGTCTTCACGAACATCTGCGGTCGTTTCCTGCAATTCTTTAATCTTGCGGCACGCATGCAGAACTGTTGTGTGGTCACGTCCGCCAAAGGCGTCGCCGATTTCCGGCAGACTGTGATTGGTCAGTTCCTTGCTCAGTGCCATCGCCACCTGACGGGGCCGGGCGATCGAACGGGTGCGGCGCTTAGATAATAAATCAGCCATTTTGATTTTGTAATACTCGGCGACGATTCGCTGAATATTGTCGATGCTGACCTGTTTGTCCTGCAGAGCCAACAGGTCTTTCAGCGACTCCTTAATAAAAGGAAGCGTGATCTCGCTGCCGGTGAAATGGGCGTTGGCAACCACCCGTTTCAGCGCCCCTTCCAGTTCGCGGACATTGGAGCGGATTTTCTGGGCAATAAAGAAGGCGGCATCATCGGGCAGATCGACACCGGTCTGCTCTGCCTTCTTCATTAAGATGGCCACGCGGGTTTCCAGCTCTGGCGGCTCAACCGCCACGGTCAGACCCCAGCCAAAGCGGCTCTTCAGGCGCTCTTCCAGGCCGTTGATCTCTTTCGGATAACGGTCACAGGTCAGAATCATCTGCTGCCCGCCTTCCAGCAAGGCATTAAAGGTATGAAAGAACTCTTCCTGCGATCGCTCTTTACCGGCGAAAAACTGGATGTCGTCAATCAGCAGCGCATCAAGGCCACGGTAAAAGCGTTTGAATTCATTAATGGCATTCAGCTGCAGGGCCTTCACCATATCCTGCACAAAGCGCTCGGAATGAACATACAGCACCTTGGCATTGGCATTTTTGCTCTGCAGATAGTTACCCACAGCATGCATCAAGTGAGTTTTACCTAAACCAACACCACCGTATATAAAGAGTGGGTTGTACGAACCACCGGCATTTTCCGCCACCTGACGCGCGGCGGCATGGGCCAGCTGGTTGGATTTACCTTCAACAAAGGTTTTAAAGGTAAAGGTCGGGTTAAGAAAACTCTGATGCTGCAGCCCGCCTTCAACCTGTACTTCACGTCTGGGACGGCGCGATGCCGGCACCACAGGCGATTCACCATAACTGGTACGCATCGGCAGCGCTTCATCAACTCCCGGCCCGGAGAACGAAAACTCCCGCTGCGGTTCACTGTTCTGTGGTTCCGGACGTGGCGCGGCGAACGACATACTGTCATTACGCGGCGGCGGTGGTGGTGGTGCCGGGCGGGAACGCTTTTCCGGCGGGCGGAACATCGGCTGTGATTCACCAACAGCCAGTTCAATATGTGTGATACGCCCGCCATTCAGCTCGGACAGAATTTCCTGAATGCGCTGCAGGTATTTGTCTTTAACCCAGTCTTTTACAAAACGGTTGGGCGCACTGACGACCAGTTTGCCGTCATCGGTGCTGGCCACCAGAGGCCGGATCCAGGTGTTGTATTGCTGCGCCGGGAGTTCGTGCTGTAACTGTCCCAGGCAGTCCTGCCACAGAGCTGTGAATGCCACTATTGCTTTCCGTTTTATATCAGATCGTGAACGTCAGAGGAGCCGGACATTTTAACTGAGCAGCTTCCGGTTATCCACAGAAGAGAAGATTAATTTCTCCCCTCTGCCAATCCTGTGGATAAACATAGGGGAAAGATCAGGACAGAATTGGGGATAACCTGAAAGCGCCTGTAAAGGTTAATTTCATTCACAATCCCTCCCGCCCTTACTGACCGCTTGTCAAAGGCTTTGAAGCAGGAAACCCATGTGCTTATCATCGCTGTATCCTAATGATTTTTAAAGATTTTTTATGGTTTTCCACAGAAAAGTGGGTTACTAAGAATAAAAATAACGAACTTCTTCTCTCTTCTTTCACATCATATAAGATAAGTATTCAGTTCAGTCAGTGAGTTGATAAAAAACACGCAGACACGAAAGCCTGAAAAGCAGTGAAAATCGGCATTGCTATTGCTGGTGCTTTCTCATACAATTCCCGGCCCTGAAAATTGACCCCTAATCACTTAACCGGGTGACAATGTTATGAAACGTACTTTTCAACCAAGCGTCCTGAAGCGTAAGCGTACCCACGGCTTCCGCGCTCGTATGGCCACTAAAAACGGCCGTCAGGTTCTGGCTCGTCGTCGTGCCAAAGGCCGTCACAGTCTGACTGTTTAATCTGATCATCTGGCTGCGTAATCCGGTTTAATGTCAGAATCCACTTTCCCACGGTCGGCGCGTTTATTACGTCCGTCTGAATTCAAGCGGGTTTTTGATAACACCGAATTACGCGGTAGTTCGCCACACCTTCTGGTGCTGGCAACGCCGAATGAGCAGGACCAGGCCAGAATCGGATTCGTTCTGGCAAAAAAGCAGATCAAACGGGCGGTTGACCGTAACCGCATCAAGCGGCTGGTCCGCGAATCATTCCGCCATCAGCAACACAAGATGGCGGCGCTTGATTTCGTGGTGCTTGCCCGTTCTGGTCTTGCAGAACTGGACAACCAGCAAATTCGTGAGATGATTGACGCCCTTTGGTTCAGATTGAAGCGTCCATCCCATGACAGACAAGCAAACGGCAACCGAAAAAAACGCCGCCAGTCCGGGCGCTAAAGTGTTGTTAGCTCTGGTTGCTGTCTATCGCTACGCAATCAGCCCTTTTCTTCCCAGCCGTTGTCGCTACTATCCCACCTGTTCAGCTTACGCTGAAGAAGCAGTCCGTCGTTATGGCGCACTCCGTGGTGGCTGGCTGGCACTGAAACGGCTGTTCCGGTGTCACCCCTGGGGTTCCCATGGGGTCGACCCGGTACCTGATTTACCCGAAAAACACGCCTCCCATTCCCATTGTTGTCAACGGAAACCCTAATCATGGATATCCGCCGAACGGTCATTTTAATTGGTCTGGCTATCAGCTCGTATTTTCTCTTCCTCACCTGGAACGATGATTACGGTCAAAAAGCTCAGATTACTGCACCGATTGCTGCTGAAAACTCAGCTGAAACCCCGGATCTGCCGGATACTTCAGCCGCTGAACCTGCCGTACACGAAGATGCTCCACAGATTGCTGAAGCCCCGGTGGTGGAAACGGCAGCACCATCCGGTGAGCTGATTCACGTTAACACCGACGTGCTGGATGTGGTGATTGATCCACGCGGTGGTGAAATTGTTGAAGTCCTGCTGCCGGAATACCCGGCTTCTGTGGATCAGAAAGATGTGCCGTTTGTGCTGATGGAGCGCAATCAGCGCCGCACTTACGTTGCCCAGAGCGGTCTGCTGAGTCAGGACCTGAAAGCACCGGTGATGTACAGCAGCGAACAGACAGACTATCAGCTCAGCGAAGGTCAGGATGAACTGCAGGTGGTGCTGACCACCACCACAGGCAAAGCCACTGTGGAAAAGATTTTCACCTTCCGTCGTGGTGATTATCTGCTGGATGTGAATTTCCGTGTTAACAACACCTCCGATCAGAACTGGCAGGGCCGTCTGTATGCTCAGCTGAAGCGCGATAATTCAGCTGACCCGTCCAAGGGGTCCGGTATGGGTATGTCTGCCTATCTGGGGGCTGCGCTGACCACCAAAGAAAACCGCTACGAAAAAGTGAAGTTTTCGGATCTGGAAGACGAACCGTACAAAACCGTTGAGACCGGCGGCTGGGCTGGTATTCTGCAGCACTACTTCCTGGCGGCCTGGGTGCCGGCGAAAGAAGAGCAGCACACTTATAACGGTCGTTATGTAAAAGGTAACTACATTTTTGGTTTCTATGACGAGCCGACCACCGTTGCGCCGGGCGAAAGCAAAGAGCTGGGCGCCAGCCTGTACGTTGGTCCGAAAGATCAGGACCGTCTGTCTGAAATTGCTGACAACCTCAACCTGACCGTCGACTACGGCTGGCTGTGGTGGATTGCCCAGCCGCTGTTCTGGCTGCTGGAAAAGATCCACTCGCTTGTGGGTAACTGGGGTGTGGCCATTATTCTGCTGACCGTGCTGGTGAAAGCGGCCTTCTTCAAACTGTCAGCTACCAGTTACCGTTCTATGGCGAACATGCGTAAAGTAGCGCCGAAAATGAACGAGATTAAAGAGAAGTACGGCGACAACCGTGAAAAACTCGGCCAGGAAATGATGAAGCTCTATAAAGAAGAGAAAATCAATCCGCTGGGTGGCTGTCTGCCGATTCTGGTACAGATGCCGGTGTTCATTTCTCTCTACTGGGTACTGATGGAATCGGTGGAACTGCGTCAGGCACCGTTCTTCCTGTGGATTACCGATATGTCGGTAATGGATCCTTACTTCATTCTGCCGCTGATCATGGGTGCATCCATGTTCGTACAGATGAAGCTGAACCCGACCCCGCCGGACCCGATGCAGGCCCGTGTGATGCAGTTTATGCCGATTATTTTTACCATCTTCTTCCTCTGGTTCCCGGCCGGTCTGGTACTGTACTGGGTAACCAACAACGTACTGTCGATTGCACAGCAGTATGTGATTACCAAACAGATTGAAAAATCGGCCTGATATCAGGTGTTAATAAAAAGGGCTGCTACGGCAGCCCTTTTTTATTGCCACAACACTTCTTTTCATACGAAACCTTTATCTGTCAGTCGCGCTCTCATAGCCTGTTAAAAACACTGCGGAGTTTTTTATGCACAGGATATTCATTGTTGGTGGTGGCGGAAAAATCGGCCGTCTGCTGTGTGCCGAACTGGTCCGTCGAGACCAGCAACCGATTGCCATGCACCGTAGCCCGGCCCAGGCGGATGAACTGCGGGCGCTGGGCGCAACCCCGGTCTTGGGGGATCTGTTGACTCTCAGCTGCAGCGGACTGGCGGACCTTATGGCCGGTTGTGATGTGGTGGTATTTACTGCCGGTGCCGGCGGTAAAGGTGGCGAAGCCATGACCAATGCCATCGACGGTGATGGTCTGGAGCTGGCAGTGACTGCCGCCCGCGAGGCCGGTATCCGCCGTTTTCTGCTGGTTTCAGCCTTCCCCGAAGCCGGCCGTTGCAAAGTGGTATCGCCGACTTTCGAAAACTATATGCGGGTGAAGAAACTGGCCGACGTACACCTGGCTTCCTCGGATCTCGACTGGGTTATTCTGCGTCCGGGAACGCTGACGGATCATCCGGGCAGCGGGCTGATCGACAGCGGACCGGCGCTGCCCTACTCCACCATCAGTCGTGCCGATGTGGCGCTGACACTGGCAGAACTGGTCGCCGAGCCACGCCTCACTCGTGTCATCATCGAACTGACCCAGGGCGGCACAGCGGTAAAGGAATCGTTGCAGGCGCTGCTGGCACACTGAAGAGCCGCAGCAGCTTAGTGCCGGGGCGCGCGCTCATGTACAATTGAGCGCTTTCAGACAGCGGAACTGACCCATGACCAGCGCCATTCATCAGGACACCATTGCTGCCATTGCCACCGCCCCGGGACGCGGAGGGGTAGGCATTATCCGGGTGTCCGGCAGCCTGGCGCTGAATGTTGCACAGCAGGTGCTGGGTTATGCGCCGAAGCCGCGTTACGCCCACTACGGGCCATTCAGCGCCGCCGATGGCACGGTGCTGGATGAAGGCATCGCCCTGTTCTTCCCCAATCCCAACTCCTTTACCGGTGAAGACGTGCTCGAACTGCAGGGCCACGGCGGCCCGGTGGTGCTCGATCTGCTGCTGAAAGAAGTGGTGGCACTGGGCTGCCGGCTGGCGCGTCCGGGGGAATTTTCCGAGCGGGCTTTCCTCAATGACAAAATGGATCTCGCTCAGGCCGAAGCCATTGCCGATCTGATCGACTCTGCCTCCGAGCAGGCCGCACGCTGTGCGCTGCGTTCCATGCAGGGTGAATTTTCAAAGCGTGTACACAGCCTGCTGGAACAGCTGATTCAGCTGCGCATTTACGTCGAAGCTGCTATCGACTTTCCGGAAGAAGAAATTGATTTCCTCTCCGACGGTAAAGTTGCTGCCATGCTGGATGCGGTGGATAACGAACTTAAGGCCGTGCTGAAAGAAGCCGGCCAGGGCGCCATTCTGCGCGAAGGCATGAACGTGGTGATTGCCGGGCGACCGAATGCCGGTAAATCCTCATTGCTGAACGCACTGGCGGGTCAGGAACGGGCGATTGTTACCGATATTGCCGGTACCACCCGCGACGTTCTCAAAGAACATATCCACATCGACGGTATGCCGCTGCATATTATCGACACCGCCGGTCTGCGCGACGCGCCGGATGAAGTGGAACGCATCGGTATTCAGCGCGCCTGGGAAGAAATTACCCAGGCCGACCGCGTACTGTTAATGATCGACTCCAGCAAAACCACTGCCGCAGAAACCGACCCGGAAAAACTGCTGCATGCCCTCTATGACGAACGCGGCCTGCAGGACGCCGCCAGCGACCTGGTCAATAATGGCCGGCTGACCGTCATCCGCAACAAAGCCGATTTATCCACCGAAATTATCGGCTTAAACAGCGACGGTAAATTTCCCACCATCACCCTCTCTGCCAAACAGAGTGCCGGCGTGGATGTGCTGCGTGAGCACCTGAAACAGGTCATGGGCTTCGATGCAGCTTCCGAAGGCGGCTTCCTTGCCCGCCGCCGCCATATCGACGCTCTTAACCGCGCGCAGCAAGCCATCGACTTTGGCCGCCAGCAACTGGAAGGCATGGGCGCCGGCGAATTACTCGCCGAAGATCTGCGCATGGCACAGAACGCACTGAATGAAATTACCGGTGAATTTACCGCCGATGATCTGCTGGGTGAGATTTTTGGCAGTTTTTGTATTGGTAAATAACGCTGAAATAATCGGCACTGAAGTCTGTTGGCAGCTTATAACTGCCCATAACAGCAACATCACGCTTTTTAAATTCCATCGGTTAACAGAGCAGTCATGAAACAACAGAGCGAAGACCAGCCCCACCGTATTCCGACAAATATCATTACCGGATTTCTTGGCGTTGGAAAAACGACCACCATTAACGCTCTGCTGGCAAACAGGCCGGAGGGTGAATCGTGGGCTGTACTGGTGAATGAGTTTGGGCAGGTCGGTATTGATCAGGAAATGATGCCGGATCAGGATGGCCTTTATATTCAGGAACTGGCCGGCGGCTGTATCTGTTGTTCTTTGGGGGCTTCAATGGGGCAGACATTGCGGGCATTGATTGAGCGTGCCAATCCCGACCGCCTGATTATTGAACCGACGGGCATTGGCCACCCCGAAGGCATAATCGATACTCTGATGGGCCCGGGCTTCCGCAATAAACTCGATCTGCGTGCCACCGTGTGCCTGCTGGACCCCAGAACGCTGACGCATCCGGATGTTATTGATAACGCAACCTTCCATGACCAGATTAACCTGGCTGAGGTGGTGCTTATCAATAAATGTGATCTCGCAGAAGAAGCACAGATAAAACTTGCTGAGGACAGTGTCGGCAATATATTTCCGCCTAAGCAGCACATTGGTCGCATTTCGAAAGGAGAAATCGATCCCGCTCTGCTGGATATGGTACGTAATGGTCAGCTTAAAGCGCAGTTTCCCGAAGCTCATAAGCACAATCATGATCAGCACAACCACGATCATAGCCACGGGCACCAACATGATAACAACCACAACCATGAAGCCCAGCCAGAACCGGCGAACCCCATTCGCAAAACTGGCCATGGCAGTGGGCTCTTCAGTTGCGGCTGGCTTTTTCATCGGGACGACTGCTTTGATTACTGGGCACTGGAAGAGGTGTTAAACGGGCTCGACGGTGTGGAGCGGATAAAGGGCGTAATCCGCCTTGACCGCGATTGGGTGTTCTACAACCGCGTCCGTGATGAACACGATTTTGATAAAGTCGCTTACCGCCGGGATTCACGTATAGAAATTATCAGCTCTCGTGAACTGGACTGGGAGCAGATTGAGCAGGCGATATTGAAGTGTCGGGTTAATGGGTAAAACAGGTGATGGATTTTAATATAGAATCCGAAACAGGACTGCCTGCTTAACTGTAAACAGGCGCCAGCAACCGGAAGGCATGGGCGCCGGCGAATTACTCGCCGAAGGCCTGCGCATGGCGCAGAACGCCCTGAATGAAATTACCGGTGAATTTACTGCCGATGATCTGCTGGGTGAGATTTTTGGCAGTTTTTGTATCGGGAAGTGAGGTTTCAGGATTTGAAAACGTTGTCGACGACCTTTTCCTGTTCTTCTGAACTTAAGAAAGGAAATAACTGCACAACGTTATTTATTCTGAGTCTGATGATCGCCTTACGCATTCTGCTTTCCATTGAACCGGAGCCATAAAGCTTAACAGCGCGCAACCATCCTTCCGCGAGGCTTCTTGCTATCAAGGGATTTGCACCTATAGATGGGCGCTCTGTAATCTGCACCAGAGCATCTTCTGATAACTCCCGTATCAACCCCCATCGATCCTTATGGGAAGGCCCACGATCCAGAGCAACTGATCTCATGTAGATACGCTGAAACGTATTGCGTATACCTCCTTCGAAACGCTCTCTTTTAATACCGGAAAAGCGCCAACTTACGACATCTGGCAGAAGGACTGTAGCTATGAATGCCCAACAATCATTCCGGAGAGCATCTGCGGCTGATTCAGCAAAAGCCGTAGAAAAAACTTCGGCTAACTCACATTCGAGATAACCACGGTCAGATGTAGAGAGGTTATCTGGATAATTGTATTTGATACATACAGACAGGACGCTGTTTCGGATACTTCTCAGTGTGTGCTCTGTAATACGACTACCTCCGGAGGAAGCGTATTTGACAGAATCGCAGGATATGAAGTCATCGGGTACACCCTCCTTCAGATATTGATCTGTCAGAGTTTTCACTGTTCCCGCATCCAGTCTCGGTAGAAGAGTCACGATTGCCATCAGTAAAAACCTTTATCCATATTTGCATAAATAGTGGCCCAGAATGCTCCTGGATCGAGAAATTCAGTCATATCTTTAATATTTCTTATACTTGACTTAGGAAAATACTGCTCAACCCAGAATAAAACATAGGAACCAATGGTATTTTCACCATATTGGGTTTTGTCATCTATAAATGAGTTATTAGCTATAGTGAAATAAATTATCTGCCCAATTACAGAGGCCATGACAGATTGGATAATATGTGTATCTTTTGAGATAAACTTCTCAAAAAAATCAATATTATCTGTATTAATATAGAGCCTCACAGCATTTGATATATCCCTGTGAGGAGAGTCAGGCTCAAACTGGAGATACCATGGCGCATACTGAAATAATTTTCCCCTGAACATCGAGTTAAAGCCAATCGCTTCGACAGGGAACAACGAATCATCAGATTCAAGCTTTATATCTAAAGACTCGTTCCAAACTATATTTCCCAAATTTACCGGAGAAAGAGCGCCTGGGCTTTCTGGTACGCCTGCTAACACAACACTGGTTTCAATAAAGATACGTGAAGAAAGTTTAGAACCGGAAATAAATATTTCAGGATGGATTTCCTGATTTTTGCTATCTACATCATATGATTTAATACCAAGCCAAAACCGCGGTAATTTACCCTGCCCGGTTCCGTACTGCATACATATTTTGAGACGAAGTTCATCCTGTGGGATAGAAAGATGTTCTGCTATTTCAGGGAAAGAAAGCTTTATTGATCTGTTGAGCTGGATGTCTTTTTGATAATCCCAGTTATCAATCAGTGTATTGATTTCAGAGGTTGATCCGGCCTGAAGCCAGGGGGATTTTGTAATAAGGTCATCTGGTATTGAAAGATATGGAAATGCGATATTAGTCATTTGTCATAATCTCTGAATAGATAATGTAACAGCTGACTTTCTGGAAAATTCGACCTCAATAAAAACTGTGCCCTTGAAATTATTCAGGCGTATAGTTTCCTCAGTCCCAGAGTAAATGCCGTTGTCAGTATACCATTTGATAACTTCAGGACTTTTAATGTCATCACTGTCTTCTGGGGTTTCCGATCCATCCAATGCAATACCTGTATTTATTAATATGGAGTTTTCAGCATTTTCAATTACATTGGAATCAATTTCTAAGGAGAAAATACCTATACATGTCTCATTATCAGAAGATGGAAGAATTTCAACAAATGATGGTTTTCTGAATTTAATATGATTAGCTCTTGTACGTTTACCTTTTTTTGTTGTTCGTTTTTGAGTATCAGTATGGCTATCATCGTAACTTTGCACTGTTCCATTCATCAGAAAACTCCCTAATAGCTTACTGATTTCAGCGACAGACTGACCGTCGCTGGTTCCGGAATGACGGATCGGGTTAGCAACGGTAAAAGCTGATTCTTTTAGCTTCTTAAGAGCTACATTTACATAAGTCTTTTCTTTGCTTTTTGGTAGATTGTCCGGAATCCAGTCATCATGTGCAGGAGGTTCTGCTTTTGCAAAGGCATCTTCTACATCCTCATAGCACCTGAAGACACCAGCCCAGTGAGTTCTGTTGTCCGGTAATGGCGCTCCTTCTATGTATTTAATTACAAGTTCAACAGGACGCATTAAAGCAATATGACTGATTTGTGCTGGTATAAGGTTGATTTTTGAGTTCGGGAAGGGAACAGATCCGCCATTGATATCTTTTTTGATACTTAATGTACCCAGATCTTTAATTGGCCGCTGGCTTCTAATAATTTGTAAGTCACCTGAATTTTTTCTCAACTGATCCATTGCTTCACAGAAGAGATCTATTGGTGGAGTGTGTTCAGGTGCTTTTACCGTGATACTTTCATTATTTAGCATCAGCTTGATATTCAGCCGCTTTTCTTCTGGTGTTGACTGCATCATTCGCGGCCAGAAGTACCATAGGATTACTTCTTCCATAGAGGCTATCAACTCCGCAGGATCTGGAGCATCCTCCCCCTGGAGGAAAACCGGATCAATAATACTTATAGTTGTTCCGGTAAGGCGCTCGGTTCTGCCCAGAATACCAAGTGCTTTTGTGATCGAATCAGCATCATCGTTAATCGCGGGCGCTGCAATACCTTCACTATCGCAGCGCCCCCACCAGTGTCGTCCTGTATACCTTATAAGAGCCCCATCTTCTCCTGTAGTTTCGAATGCCTCTCCCAGATGGCAACCGATGAAGCGACGTTCTGGTCGCCCTTGATAATTTGTTTGTGAATCCACAAGAATGGTAGAAATTTCACTGCTCAGATAGAGAGCTGTCTTTCCGTAACCATAAGTACCACCTCCATGGTGAGTATCTCTTCTGGAGCCGATATTTCTCAAAAAATCGATAAAATCTGTATCGGCACAGCCTGATGGTATCCTGTCTGCCCGTGTTGGACCTGTGAGTCCGACTGTATCAACATCCGATATTTCGAGAATCCAGCGCGTTGACCTGTTATTCAGCTCTTTGAATCTTGAACTCGATTTGGAATCAGGTATAGGGTGGCTAAGAACAACATTTTCAAGGATATCTCTTTCTGTTTCGGATAACTCTCTTAGTCTGATTAGGACTGTTGGTCCTTTTCCTTTTTTAGCTGCGTCACATGAATTCTGGAGGGCCTCACGGATTACCGTTGATAACAGGTCCAGTGTAGGTGTACCCAATAATTTTTTGAAACCATCTGCAGCAAGGTTTCCTGATGCTGAGTATGGTTCTGACTGCAAAGATAAAGGCATCATCCTGTAGCTACCCCCTTAAATATTGAAGGTACCTGACTGGGAGGAATGATATAGTCCTCGGCTTGGGAAAGATCCACTCTGTAAGATATATCCGATACTTTATCCTGCATATTATTTTGAATGTACTGAGGTATAAGTCTGGGAAAGTTGTCTTTAACAATGTACGCCGACTGTCTGAATAGTTTAAACCGACATTGATTCCACTCCGGAGCCTCAGGATCTTCACACCCGCTTTCAAAAATTAAATTTCTTATTTCTGCAATAGCTGAGGAAAGAGCTGTTATTTCTCTGAAGAGACTACTTATGCTGAGCTCACCCTGATTTACCTCTTCGATAGTCAGATTGAAGAGGTAAAGATCACCTCCTTCTGGTTCCAGAAGCTGTTCAAGTGATGAAATCTTAATTTCATTCTGTGAGTGTACAGAAGTGGTTTTCACTTCGAGTGCAATACTCCTGCCGTTGAAATCGTGTCGATTGCCCTGCGGACCATTCCAGCATTTCCAGGCGTCCGGAGAAGAACGAAGGAGTTCACGAAGGGTATATAGCTCTCCAATCAGGCCACGTACCTTTTTCTTGTCCGGTATTTCTGATGAGAAAAGTTGTCTGTATTCTTCAAAAGTTTCGGTAACACTGTTGACGGCAGGTATACCTGACAGAATTTTATGAATTACATCAATGATGAATTTAAAGAAAATATCGTCCAGCTCTGGCCTTGTATTTGTAATATCCAGATACTTCTGCTTTGGGCCATTCAGACTGTATAGTCCGCTAGTAAAAATTAAAGACTTTCCTGAATAGCCATTACTTATTTTGTCATCACGATTCACTGGTATAAGTATTTTAGCTTCACCTGATGCTCCAAGACCTATTCTGATATATCCTTCGGATGTACTGGCATTAATAACTCTTGATGGTATTTCTTCCTCTGTTTCGTAATTTCCGGACAGTCTGAGCTCACCGATTTGAAGAGCCAGGTAGTCTATTTCAATAGCTTGATCTTGGTCAGTCGTCATCTTCATCCTCTGCCGAAAGGGGGTTGAGAACTACACTGACATATTTACCGTTTCCTGTTGGGTCACCGGGAAAAACAATGCCGTATCCAAGAACGTGATCTTCTGCATTCAGATCCACTCTGTGTTGTGAACTGGATGAAGAATCTTTATCTATACAATAAAGTACAAGAAGTGGTCTTGTTATTCGTTCGCTTCGCCATTTTTTAACAGCTTGCCATTTCCGGGGAATGTAATCGGGAGGCGTTTCCTCACAGTCGGTCACTACATCCATAAGAGACATCAAAGCTTTAATATCTGCTGTTTTATCGGTACCTGCCGCAGAATGTAATTTTGCACGATTTACCAGAGCTGGATTACTTATAACTCCTAAAGGTTTTTCAGATTTCTTCAAACTCTTTTTACTTGGCTGGAACAAAACAACATTCCATGTCTCCATATTTTTCCAGTTTTTATCGATGAAACTGATAAGAAAATCAGGCTGGAGATCTTTATGGTCTTTGTGAACCCGGTAGGAGTTGAAAAAATCCTTAACGAGTCCGGCTGCTACACCATGGTATACATAGTGAGAGCTGGAAGGTGTGGATCTCAGGCCGGAATTTTCAGCTGTGGAAAGCAGATCTGCAGCGGATTTCCAGTTATCCAGTAAGATATCTCTATTATTTGTATAAAATTTAAATGTCTGCCGATGTTGACCACTAAAGTTAATGTCACATGTCTGAGAGTTCCGCATTTTGTTTCTGGCCGTAATCTGCATTCCCGGCACCTGTCGAATACGGACGGCAAAATCCATTGGCGTCATATCAGGCTGCTCTGTGTACTGCTGTATATCAGCTCTGACTTCAGCTTCAATATTGGCCATATCCCTGAATGCTATTGCAATATCCTCGGGCATCCAGATTCTTGGAATATCTTCATATCCCCGGCGGTATCCAAACCAGCGACCCATTTGAAGCAAAGTATCGTATTGATTGGTAGAGCGGATGAAATAGCTGACTGATAAGCCTTCCAGTGTTAGCCCCCTTGAAAGTACCGTACCACCGACAACGAGATAAATTTTTTCTCCGCCACTGTAATCAATACGGTCTTCTGTTTCGCTTTCGCCGTTCTCAATGGGATACTCAAGCCTGTCTAGGACTTCCTTGATAAAAGGCTTCAGATCATCAATGCTACTTTCAAATGGATTTCCGGCTCTACCACTTTCACCTGACCAGATCTGCTCCATTAAATTACCGGTTGTACCTGATGCATTTATAAGTGAATCTTTGTTCGATGCAATCCACTGACGGATGATGTCAGAAACACGTTTATGCAGTACGGTATAAACAGATGTATGTACCAACATCGTTATATGGCCCGGTAATTTTCTGCGCAACCTCTCAGCGGATGACAAAGTGAAGTAGATTACTGCCTCACGAAGACTTTCAGGCATTCCCGGATAAAAATCCTCTCTGCTTTTTATTTCAGTTTTTTTATGGTCAATCAGGGGCAGCTCTTCAGGCGGGATATAGCGGATCATGTCCAGGCCTTCTTCAGAAGAGTCTGGATTTTCGGCATCAATAGGGTCCCTGCCAAAAAGCTGTGCTGCACCAAAATAACCATTTGGTTGCGAAAGGCTGGTTATGAAATTCTTTGGATACAGATCATCCAATTGATCATCTTCAAGGGGGTAGGGGTTGATAAGAACGTTAGCAAATGGCGTTGCTGTATACCCTACGTAGGTAACTGCAGGTATTTCTTTTGCAATTTTTCTTATAAGAGCATTAATTGCAGTGAGATCTTTTTCGTCATCACTTTTACCGCTGTTTACACTCGCAGAATCACATTCGTCATCAATGATAAGAACACGCATTCCATTTTTAATGACGGAGGATGTATCTGCGAGTGTCTGAAGAAGTTTTTTCAGAGGAGATACATTTTTCTTCAGGACGGCGAGGTTGGCAGAGCCTGAGGCTATCCGTGGAAAACCTCCATTTGCGAGCCTGCGGAAATCACCATCATCATCACCGCTGGTCAGCCTGTTCCATTTTGCTTTATCTCTGTCTACAAGGTCTTCTTCAATTCTCATCTGGGTCTGCTTGCGCAGGGCATTGGTTAAGCCTGCCAGGATGATTACGAAGTTATAACCAGCGTCTACCGCCTTAGCGATAGTTGCTGTCATGTTTGCAGTTTTCCCACTTTGGACATAGCCGACTACAAGTCCCCTGTACGAGAATTTGTCTTTTAACGGGTTTGCCAGAAGGGACACAACTTCTGTCGATTCAGAATCAATACTTCTGATGGTATCAGTTGTCCACTTTTTGGTGTATTCGAGGTAATTGGCGAGGCGGTGCCAGTTGTAGTGGTTTTCTTCTGGGCCGAAATACCAGTCATCGTGAACATCATAGATCGAATGTTTCTGAAGATTTTCAGTCCTGACCTCTGTGGCCTGAATATACGCATGAGCGTCTTCTATTGCTTGCAGATTCTCACTATCCAAAGCCCCAACACTTGAAAGAAGATTTTTTAGTTGCTGTACAGCCGCTTCGAGATTACCGGTAGAAGCGCGGTTTGATTTGATTTGATGGACGTAGTTGTCAATTTTAGGTGAGCTCATCCTTGTGGCCTTCGACTATCTGCTTAGCGATTAAGCCATTCTGATAGAAATGTTTATTAGGCACAAGAATGAATGGCTACTTTAAAAGCCGGAATACTATGGTAGCCAACTGGACCGCTAAAAACGGCGGTACTGCATTCCCTACCTGTACGTATTGTTGCGTCCGGCTACCTTCAAAGAAGTAGTTATCCGGAAAGGTCTGAATCCTGGCAGCTTCTCGAACTGTCAAACTGCGACATTGGGTTGGATCCGGATGGATAAAGTAATGGCCATCCTTTGATATATGGCTGGTTACTGTAGTCGCGGGGCGGCCCTTTCGCTGTACCCGGAAGCGGTCTGCAAACTTCCCTGTATTCCAGTTAGCGTGGTCTGGTGCCAGGCACTCAGGATAGTCCTCAGCTTTTGGGAAGGGCTTGTCACTCGTTCCGTGTACTTCAGGCAAGGCCCAGCAGGCACTGAACAGATAGCGCCCCAGATCGCTGTTCATATGCCCTCTCGCAGCGTGATTCAACACCTTGCCTGGCTTTGCTTTTGTAAGCCAGTTTGACAGCTTTACGGGTGCTTCTTTGCCAATGCCTTTTCCAGGGTATTTTGTGTCAGTGACTGGTGCCTCGCTCTTCAAGTTTCTCAGGCTTTCAGACATGCTGTCCAGAACAGCCGTATAGGTTTTGTTCCTGCCCAACTGGCTCTTTACAAGGCGGACGTTTGCATCGATTGCGGCTTTCCAGTTAACACTACTGTCTTCACCCTTTGACAGCTTACTTCTCAATGCCGGCAGGCCTTCCAGAACGTACTCAATTGAAACCTGCTCAGATGTTTTAAGCTGGTCGGGAATATTGTCCGTCAGGTCGGCAGATACGCCCAGCAGGATTACCCTGTGCCTGGTTTGAGGCACGCCGTAGTCTTCTGCCCGGATAATGAAGTCGTTATGATTACTGTATCCGGAGCTGATCAGGTCGGTACTGTCGGGTGCTTTAACAAATGAGTAGATACGATAACTCTTACCGTTCTTCTTACCCTCTGTCACCAAGCGTGGGTTTTCAAGGTCAGCAAGAATTTTAGGGAATATTTTCTCTCCCCCAACGGATGATGAGAGTATGCCCTTCACATTTTCCATCACGAATACATCCGGTTCGATAATTGAGAGAACCTGAAGGTATTCTTTATAGAGAAAATGGCGTGGATCTTCTTCAGCTTTGTAGTTCTGAATGCCTTTGTTACGAGCTCGACCCACCAGTGAGTACGCCTGGCATGGGGGCCCACCAATAACCACCCATGGTTCACTGGAATGCTGCTTCTTAAGTTGCTTCAGGCGTTTATGAATCAGGTCATTGTCTTCACCCAGCGCTCTGGGGGCACCAAGGGTCTCTTCATTAGCTTCCTGCCATTGATCAGGACATTCTGCAATGAGGTCGTCTTTACTGATTCGCCCTTCTGCGTAATCGAAGTAAGGCTTTGTGTTGCCCTCTTCTCTGAGAATGCGGTACAAGGCGCGGAGTGTCAGGGTAGTATGAGCGCTGATCTCTTTTTCTACGGACATACGGATTCTGAATGGATGCCCGCCGTTGCTTTCGAGTGAACTGAAGCCTTCACCCAGGCCGCCGGGGCCGGCAAAGAGATCGATAATGTTAATATTACTACTCATAATTTCTGACACTTCCTCATTGTGCGCAGATTATAAAGGAAAGGGTTAAGTAAACCAGGGGCTTAATGACCGACGTCCATAACAAAGCCACCCGCAGCCGCAATATGTCGGCTATCCGGGGCAAAGACACGAAGCCGGAGTTGCAGGTCCGTCGTCTGTTGCATGCCAGAGGCTTCCGGTATTCGCTGAAGAACCGCCATCTGCCGGGTAATCCGGATATCGTCCTGCCGAAGTACCGGGCGGTGGTGTTTGTGCATGGCTGTTTCTGGCATCTGCATGACTGCCCTGCCTTTCACTGGCCAGCCAGCCGGGCTGACTGGTGGAAAGAAAAACTGACCGCGAACCAGGCACGAGATCAGCGGAATATTGCTCTGCTGCTCGACCAGGGCTGGCGGGTTGCGGTGGTCTGGGAGTGTGCCCTGCGTGGCAAATACCGCCTTGATGAACTCCGGGTAGCAGAACAGCTCAGTGCCTGGCTCAGATCCGGGGAGCCGGAATTTGTTATCCGTGGTTCTGCATGACATAGGCTCTGGTTGCCAGCCAGTCGTTTATGATGACGATAACAGCATTGAATTGATTGCATACGCCCTGAACATCCAGCTCTTCCCATTCCCAGAATGACCCGACTCTGGGGTTGATGTGGTCTTCATCGAGCAGATACATATTGGCGTCGGCACAGTCATGAAGATCTGAAAATGTCTTCACTGAAGCGGGCTGAATACCAAGTCTTATATCTTCTTTTATCCAGGCAATGGCGACTTCAGCCCGGTAACGGATGATGGCCGAGCAGTCATCGGAAAGAGGCTCTCTCACTGTATGTTCAACGCTGCGTTGTTCCGGCACAGAAAGTTTAGCGTGCTCCATTGAGTATTCCTCCCTTCTTCTGTATTAAAATACAGTACTGGTTTTATATTCAGTATGTAAGCAGAGGCATTGAAAACCAGGCAATGGTATGAATCCGGCTACTCTGAAGCCCGGCCTCTGGCAGAAAAGATGTATCAGAGCAGCTCTGGCGTTGGTCCTGAGGTGGATGACTTTGCGCTGGTGGGGATGACTCCGGGGAAGCCTGAGATTGTCAGTGTGCTTCTGCTGGAATCAGACCGTTTTTAATGCCGGATTGAACATAATCGGGCAATGAATACTGGCCGCTTCGTTGATGACGTTGGCAATGCCGCCGCCGTAGTAGCACACGGCTGTATCTGTAACCCTCCCCAAAACCTGAGCCATTCCAAGCTGGAGATGTCCCGGGATAACCAACGCAAACAGAAGATCTTCTCATGGGTAAGTCCCGTTTTACCGAAACTCGGATTATCACCATCCTCAAGGCTGTAGAAGCTGGAAGAATCATCAAAGACATCTGCCGGGAGTACGGCATATCTGACGCTATGTATTACAATTGGAAAAACAAATACAGCGGCGTGGAAGCGTCTGATATTAATCGGATTAAAAATATGGAAGCGGATTTGTCTCAGCTCAAACGCACGTATGCCGATCTGGCTTTCGTAAGCTGTTCATTAAGCTCCGTAAGCTCGGGCATGAATGAAGCCACAAGCGGGTTTACCAGGTGTGTTGTCAGCTTAAACGGAAGGAATATAAGGCGAAAAGGAAAACAGCGTTTGCCAAATCTATCCACAACCACTGACGGTATCCGACCCAGAAAATCATAACTGGTCCATGGGTTTTATGAGTGATATTCCCCCGAAATGTGGAAGAAAGTTCCGGACATTCAATGTGGCAGATGATTTTAATTGTGAAGTACTGGGAATCGGGATAGACCTTAATCTTCCATCAATGTCTTGAAAGACTTTAGATATTTATGCAGTGCCACTCGGGCGTGCCCCATTGAAATTAACGGAGTGATGCCTCTCTAACGGCGGAATCAGATCATTGGCCAAATTTCAGTGATGATACAAAGTAACTAAGGTATAGGTGGCGATTCAGTACGGCAACGCTAGCAAGGAAGTGCGCCCATCGCGTCAAAGCCCTTTCAGAGATGCAAGGCGGAACCAGAAAATATTTTTTAGCTCGGCCGTATGCCGGTAAGAACCAGCTTTCACGAACGTTCTGCCCGGATAATTTAATCAAATATTTCCTGAATGATTTTCTTGCTTCGGCGGCTGACTTGAATTCAGTGGAACATAGTAACTGCGAAGCCAGTCAGATCAATGCAGTCAGAGAAAACACTCATGGATGGTTTTTCATCTTTCGTCTGCCAAGAACTTCTGCGCCAGAGCCAGTGCTTCGTCTCTGGTGGCAACCATCCGCATAGGATAACCCCAAAATTTCTCATACAACGAAGCGAATGCTTTCGTTGCCATTCGCTTGGCGATACTCGGCTCAATGTAGATCGCTGCTTTGACGAAGGCTCTCAGTTCGTTCTTATTGCGTTTCATCCAAAGCGCGGTTTGTTTCTTTTCTTCCGGCGAATGTTCGTGATCGCTTTTATCAAGCCCCTCGTCGTTGAACAAAACAAAGCCTTGTTTACGTGCCAGCAATGCTTCGAATTCGGCAAAAGGCGAGGCATCGGGATCGGTGGCCGGCGCTTTGAATCGTATCCAGACCAGAGGAAACCCGGAGGCGTCAATCTGCATATTAATTCTCCTATAAAACGTAACAGGAAATTGCTGCTGGTCAGCTACGAGGAAGCAGAACGGGCAGCATCGTTTATCCTAAGATACCTGTCGGATTGCTGGACGTCATTGCATCATTTCGCCATAATATTTTTCAATCCGGCCAGGATATTTCACCATCTCATCGTCGATCCGGGGTTCAGAACTGACTATGTCCAGCATTACGATCACCACAGCCCAAGACGTTGATAGCGTTCCCCGGCCCGTGGTTGCTCTGAGTGCCACATCGGTAACAAAGGACTGGGAACAGGCCCGTCATCAGCATCACAAAGCGCAACTGATTTACTCCGTTCGCGGCATTCTCAACTGCGAAGTCGAAGACGGTGTCTGGATCGTGCCGCCGCAGTGCGCTGTATGGATACCGGGAAATTTGCCCCACTCATCACGGGGAGCGGGTGAAACGGAGTGTTATTGCCTGTTCGTCAAGCCTGATGCGGCACCGGATCTGCCAAAAACCTGCTGCACGATTTCGGTATCGCCGCTGCTGCGTGAATTGCTGCTGAAGGTGGCCGGTTTTCCCAGGTTGTATGAACCAGGGAGTCGGGAAGACCGGCTGATCGCTACGTTACTGGATGAGCTGGCAGCGGCTCCGGTAGAAAATCTCCATCTGCCGATGCTGCGTGATCCGCGATTGCGTCAGATCGCGGAGAGGCTGCTGGCCGACCCCACAGACAAAACATTGAAGGGGGATTGGGCTGCCCGCATCGGTATGAGCGAGCGCAGCATGAGTCGGCTCCTGCTGAACGAAATCGGCATGAGCTTCGGACGCTGGCGCCGGCAACTGCATGTGATCCTTGCACTCCAGCGCCTGACCAAAGGTGAAAGCGTGCAGACGGTGGCGTTGGCATTGGGTTACGAAAATGCCAGTGGCTTCGTCACCATGTTCCGCAAGGCAGTCGGCAAGCCTCCAGCGCGATACATCTCGGAACGAATGACCGACGGAGAGACGGCTGCTGTGCCTGGCATCATGCTTTCCGATAATGGTCCAATCTGATTTGGTTTCGCGCCAGAATCATTCCCAGACTTTCGTGAATGGCGAATAGTGGATAGTTCACTGGAATCAGAAGAACCACGAAACCTGCACCAGATGGCATTGCGGCCTTCCGGGGCTACCCGAAAGCCGTTAACCGACCTGGGTCCGGAGTTTATGGGCAGAGGACCTGATCAATGGGCTTATCGCCATGGCGTTGAACTGAAGCTGATTCAGCCGGAAAAGCCAATGCAGAATGGTTACATCGGGAACTGCAACGGAAAATTCCGGGATGAGTGCCTACTTAAGTGAGCATTGGTGCCGGGACCTTGTTCACGCCCGGGACAAAATCAGTGATTGGCGATTGGCTTACAATAAGCAGCGTTCGCATCATCCCTGGGATATCAGACATCTCTGGAGTTTTCCTCCGCTCTCGACCTGGAAAAACTGATTCAAGAGTCATGGGCCTTACAGGAAGAAGTTGGATTAAAGACTGGGGGCAGGTCACTACTACGACATTTCTCTTTGGTTATAATTTATTTTTGATTTCTGAGGCAAAGCTCCATGTCTGACTCCACTTACTTCTACCAACCCAAATCCGGCCACGGTCTGCCGCATGATCCTTTCAAGTCGATTATCGGGCCGCGTCCGATTGGCTGGATTTCTTCACAGGATAAAGATGGCGTGCTGAATCTGGCGCCGTACAGTTTTTTCAGCGCTTTCTGTGATACCCCGCCGATCATTGGTTTTGGCAGCAGCGGCTGGAAAGACAGTGTGCGTAATATTGAGCAAAGCGGTGAGTTCTGCTGGAATCTGGCGACCCGGCCTCTGGCAGAGCAGATGAATCAGAGCAGCGCTGGCGTTGGCCCTGAGGTGGATGAATTTGCGCTGGCGGGGCTGACCCCGGCGAAGTCTGAGATCGTCAGTGTGCCACGGGTGGCCGAAACGCCGGTGTCGTTTGAATGCCGGCTGACGCAGTTGATTCAGATGACCTCTGCTGCCGGTGACAGGCTGGATAACTGGCTGATTTTAGGCGAGGTTGTAGGTGTGCATATTGATAAGAACTATCTGGTGGATGGTATTTATCAGACCATTGCCGCGCAGCCGATTCTGCGGGCCGGCGGGCCTGCCAGTTATTTCGGTATCAGTGCCGATAATGAGTTTATGATGTTCCGCCCGGGCATGGGGCCGAAATAAATGTTGTTTCTGCCGCGTTAAAATAAAAAGCACCGCCAGGCGGTGCTTTTTTATGCCCGCTGCTGGTGTTTCAGTCAGACAGGTACTGCCCGAGAAATTCCAGTGTGCGGCCCTGAGCGATGGCGGCGGATGGCTGGTCGTACATGGCCGGGCGGCCCCAGCAGTTGAAACCGTGGTCGGCATCGTATTCGTAAAATACCGCGTTCTGATGTCCGCTGAAGTGTTTCATAATGTCTGCGCGCGCGGCCTCAGGAACCAGAGCATCTCTCAGGCCGTGATGGAACATTACCGGGGCGTGAATATTCCGTGCCTGATCCAGCTGATTGGCGATGCCGACACCGTAATAACAGACGGCGGCGTCAATCTGAGTTGTGGCGGCGGTGCGGTAGCTGAGCATGCCGCCCATGCAGTAGCCGAGCACGCCGGTTTTGCCGCTGACCTGCGGCAGGGATTTCAGTTTATCGGTGGCGCGGACGATATCGGCGACGGCCTGGTCCTTATCGAGCCGGTTCATATAATCAAAGGCCGCTTCATTACCTTTGTCGTCGTAATTCAGCCCGATATGCGGACCGAAGCGCCAGTAAACGTCGGGAGCGAGAACCACAAAGCCGGCCATGGCGTATTGTTCTGCCACGGCCTGAATGTGTTCGTTAACCCCCCAGATTTCCTGCAGCAGAATCAGGCCCGGGCCTTTGCCGGCGGGTGGCAGGGCCAGATAACCGTTAAATTCTTTATTGTCTTCTTTGCTGATGTTTATCCATTGAGTCGTCATATTGCTCTGCTTATTGTGGTGGTGGAGATATTCGCTGCTCAGGACGAAGCTTACGGTAATGAGAGACGGTGGCTGAAGCGCAAAGTTTAGGTTCATGGCGGGAAAGACTGATCCATACACGACCTGTCAGTCGTGGCGGGCACAGGAGGCGCTTCCGGCATGACCTTTTCTGATTATGCCTGATCTGTTTTTCAGGTTCCCATGCGGGTGATGGTATTTGCAGGCGCAGATGATGTGTGTGGGTATAAGCGTCAGTCGGTTACAAACTGGTCAGGCTTTTAATGCCTGCAGACGCTACACTGAAAGTGGATATCTGAGAGAGATCGACCGGATTTTTATGCCTGACCCACGACCTGTTTCTGCTGCTGTTTGCCCGTTCTGCCTGAGTCCTCAGGTTGGCCTGCTGTCCGGTGCCGGCAAGTGGCATGTGCATTGCCGCCACTGCGGTGCATCCGGCCCGGCAGCGGATACCGATCTGGATGCACTGGCGCGCTGGAGTAACGCCAGCGATTCGCGGCAGCTGCTGCGCACCGTGATGGACGAATCGCCATCCGTGATTCTTCTGAAAGATATCCGTGGCCGGTTTTTGCTGGCGAATCAGGCGGCGGCCAGTCTGTATGATACAACGCCGGAGAATATGCTGGGGAAAACAGATGCCGATTTTATTTCGGATTCCGGGCAGTTGCGGACCTTCCGTGAAAGTCAGCTGGCAGTGATGAAAAGTGGTCGCACTGAGGTGGTGGAAGAAGACGTTACCGATGCCGTCAGTGGTGAAACGCGCCGTTTTTATTCGGTAAAAAAAGCGCTGCGCTTAGGCGCGCACGCAGAACCGGTGATGTTGATTATTGCCCGGGATATTACCGACCTGAAACAGGCCTACCACGAAATTGAAGTGCGCGAGCAGCGCTATGCAGAAGCGTTGGCAATTGCCGGCGAAGGAATCTGGGACTGGAATATCAGCACCAACATCGTTTCCCATAACCGCAAGTGGTGTGAGCTGATGGGGTTGAATGAAAACGCGTTGCAGCATCCGCTGGAATTCTTTTCTGCTCTGATTCACCCGGATGACCTGGATGGTGTCATGCACAGTCTGCAGGGCTGTCTGGACGGTGGTGCCCCCTATGATCATGAGCACCGGCTGATTCATGCCGATGGGCATATAATCTGGGTGCATGACCGCGGTAATCTGGTGGAACGCGATGAGCAGGGGCTGCCCCTGCGTATGGTGGGTTCCCTGTCGGATATTACCGCGCGTAAATGTGCTGAACTGCAGCTGGCGAAAGTCCGCCGTGAACTGGAACGGGCCAACGCCCAGCTGGAAGATATGGTGGAGCAGCGCACTGCTGAGCTGGTGGATCTGAACCTGGAGTTACAGTCGCTGGCGCGCCACGACCCGCTTACCGGGCTGGCCAACCGGCTGGCGGCGGATGAATATCTGACGCGTGAATTTGCCATGATGAAACGCACCGGCCAGCCTTATGTGGTGATGCTGGCGGATATCGATCATTTCAAACAGGTTAATGACACCTACGGCCACATAACCGGCGACCAGGCGCTGAAACATATTGCTTCGCTGTTCCGCGAAAACCTGCGCGAAACCGATTTTATTGCCCGCTTCGGTGGGGAAGAGTTTCTGCTGATTCTCGGTTTCAGCCGCTGTGAAGATGCCCTGCGTCTGGCGGAAGTGACGCCACTGGGCGGGGACATCCCGATGACCATCAGCATCGGCATGGCACAGGCGCTGCCGGACGACAGCGGCATGGCTGCCGCAGTGGAACGCGCCGATGAACAGCTCTATCTGGCCAAGGGCAGCGGCCGTAACCGGGTCTGTTGCCCCTGTGAATAACCTGCGTCTGTTCAGCTGACGAATTTGCTAAAGCCGGCAGCTTTGCGGCCGATTGCTATGCTTATCAGATACGTGATGTTAAGCAGGAGAAGGCTGTGCGCCTGTCAGTATTAGCAATGGCCGGTATTTCACTGGCATTGGGCGGCTGTATCGCCGAAGACGACCCGGAAAGCGTGGTCAATGAGCAGGGGGAAACGGTAACCGACCCGACCGTGGCCCTGAATGGCTTCTGGGATGGTGTGCTGAACGCAGGCGCGACCAGTGAAGCCAACATGCGGGTTCTGATCTATAACGGCAACTTTTACGCCGTAGATGAAAACAGTGGTTATTACGGCACCACGGTGCTGGATGACAGCGATCCGATGGCCGTTATGGCCCTGACCAGTTACGCCCTGAGTGCGGCTTCCGATAGCGATGCAGAGCAGTACATTGCCAATGGCAGCGAACATGACGTGGATTTTGCTGTGCAGCTGGCGTCTATCAGCTCCAGCGATGATTCGCTGTTCGGCGGTTTCAGCATCGACGGGACGGCCTCCGGTAATGTGGAACTGACCCGCGACGGTACCTGGCGCAACAATGCGCCACTGTCGAAACTGACGCTGACCGGTAAGTGGACCGCCACCGGCTATGAAATGGTAATGAGCCGTTCCGCTGCCGGGGTCAGCTTTACCGGTGTCACAACCGGCGACAGTGGCTGTCAATTTACCGGCTCCATCAGCACGCTGGACACCGATTACAACCTCTACCGCGTGAGCATGAGCGAGCGCAGCAGCTGCCCGGATTTCAACGAAAACGGTGCCAGCGGTTACGCCGGCTTCAACAGCAATGGTGAGCTGGAATTCTACCTGCGCAAAGATTTTGATCTGCTGTTTATGACCTTTACTCCGCCGGCTGCTGCCGTTCCGGATACGGGGGATAGTACGGCCCCCATTACTGAAGAAACCACCACCGAATAACCCTCCGGCCTGTCATCAGGCCAGCTTTCCGGCTCCGGCGTCCTGCCGGGGCTGTCCGTTTTTGCCTGCCGTCCCCGGGTTGCTTTCTGCAGCAGATCCGGGCAACAGAAATTGTGTGTATTTTTTCTGTGTATAACCCTGTGAATTCAGGGTGATAAGCCAGGGTAAAAGCTGGGGTATCTGTCTGAATAACTTTAGGAAACCAGCTTACCAGATAAATTGTCCACAACTGTGCACAGGGTTATTCAGTATATAACTCTATGATTTATATGAATTATTAAGGGAATATCACAAAACCTCCGGCAGATTCTTAACAGTGTATAAATCATTGTGGATAAAGTGTATAACCTGATTGGTTAAAAATCACCCAGCAGACTGCCAATCAGTTCCGGACACTGGTATACTGCGCGCCCTTTTCTATCCGGCGGCATTCTCCGCCGGTAATAACAGCATTCTGAGGTGAGTTGTGGATTATCCGGTGCGTTACGACGTCATTGTGGTCGGTGGTGGTCATGCAGGTACTGAAGCGGCATTGGCCGCGGCGCGTACCGGGTGTAAGACCCTGTTACTGACGCACAACACGGATACCGTGGGCGTGATGTCGTGTAACCCGGCCATCGGTGGTATCGGCAAGAGCCATCTGGTGAAAGAAATCGACGCCCTCGGCGGTGCCATGGCGCGCGCTACCGACCGGGCCGGTATTCAGTTCCGTATCCTCAACAGCCGTAAAGGCCCGGCGGTACGTGCTACCCGTGCCCAGGCAGACCGCCAGCTGTACCGCGCTGCGATCCGCCACATTGTCGAAAACCAGCCCAACCTGGATATTTTCCAGGCCGCCTGTGACGACCTGATCGTGCAGGGCGATGGTGTCGGTTCGACCGTCTGTGGCGTGGTGACCAACACCAATGTGCGTATTCATGCCACCACCGTGGTGTTGACGGCAGGTACCTTCCTGGGCGGACTTATCCACATCGGTATGGAAAACCACTCCGGTGGCCGTGCCGGTGATCCGCCGTCCATTGCCCTGTCGCAGCGTCTGCGCGAAATGCCGTTCAATGTCGGCCGTCTGAAAACCGGTACCCCGGCCCGTATCGACGCGCGCAGCGTGGATTTCTCTGTGATGCAGGTGCAGCCGGGCGATACACCGCTGCCGGTGATGTCCTTTATGGGCTCGCTGGCAGAACACCCGCAGCAGGTGAACTGCTACATCACCCACACCAATGAGCGCACGCACGAGATTATCCGCAACAACCTCGACCGCTCGCCCATGTACGCCGGCGTGATTGAAGGTATCGGCCCGCGTTACTGCCCGTCGATTGAAGACAAAATCATGCGCTTCGCCGACAAGGACAGCCATCAGGTGTTTGTCGAGCCGGAAGGTCTGAACAGCAACGAGCTGTACCCCAATGGTATTTCCACCTCGCTGCCGTTTGACGTGCAGATTGAATATATCCACAGCATCCGCGGCTTCGAGAACGCGCACATCACCCGCCCGGGTTACGCCATCGAATACGATTATTTCGACCCGCAGCAGCTGAAGCACAGCCTTGAAACCAAGTGTATGAACAACCTGTTCTTCGCCGGCCAGATCAACGGCACCACAGGCTATGAAGAAGCGGGTGCGCAGGGTCTGCTGGCCGGGGTCAACGCCGCCCTGCGCGCGCAGGAAAAAGACGCCTGGACACCGCGCCGTGATCAGTCTTACATCGGTGTACTGGTCGACGACCTGATCACCATGGGCACCAAAGAGCCGTACCGCATGTTCACCAGCCGGGCGGAATACCGCTTAGTGCTGCGTGAAGATAATGCCGACCTGCGTCTGACCGAAGCCGGCCGTGAACTGGGTCTGGTGGATGACGAACGCTGGGCGGCTTTTTCTGCGAAAAAAGAAGCTATCGAAAAAGAATCGGAACGGCTGAAAACCACCTGGGTACAGCCTGGCTCGGAACAGGCGGCCGCACTGGAAGCCAAAGGCGAGAGTAAATTCGTGCGCGAATACAGCCTGCACGATCTGCTCAAGCGTCCGGGTCTGGAATACGCCGATGTGGCAAGCCTGAAAGGCGAGCCTGTGGATAACGCCCAGGTGGCCGAGCAGGTGGAAATTCAGGCCAAGTACGACGGCTATATCGCCCGTCAGCTGGAAGAAATTGAACAGCTGCGCCGCTATGAAAATACCAAACTGCCGGACGATCTGGATTACGGCGCCATCGGTGGCCTGTCGAACGAAGTGAAGCAGAAGCTGAACACCGTCAAACCGGAGACTCTGGGCGTAGCGTCACGTATTTCCGGCATTACCCCGGCGGCGATCAGCCAGATCCTGATTCATCTGAAAAAGAAAAATGTGGTCAGCAAACTGAGCGCCTGAGTCAGGCGCTGTCTGTCGCCGCCAGCAGCTGACGCGCCAGTGCCCGGGCGGCGTCAGCACCGGCAATATTGGTAAAACCCATTATCAGCCCACCGGCCTCCGCCTCCTCCGTGCGCCAGTCATTCAGTGCCTGCAGGGCGAATCCGGCCTTCTGCGCCCGCCGAACCAGTAAGCGGTCATCCTCCTGCGGCGGCAGCCGGGCCAGAATATGAATACCGCCTGCTGCCGGGTTCACTGACAGCCGCTTGCCGAAGACTTCCCCGATGGCACTGGCCAGATACTGACGGCGCTGACCCAGATGACTGCTGGCCATGCCGCGGATGAGACGTTTGCACCGCTGCAGGCCCATTTTTCAGACGCCGAAATATCTGATCTGAGTATCGCGGTGGCGCTGATGAATGCCCTGAACCGGCTGGTCATTGGTCTGCGCCTGTAAGGTGGTGTGGTGCCGGAAGCTGATGCAAATCAAGCCCGGTTTTATTTCTGCTGCCACACTGGTTGCCTGTACCAATGGAGGATGGCTTATGAGTGGTGAGCAGCAGATCGTCGATTTTCTGATGCAGCAGCTGGATGATGCGGCGGCACAGAATCAGGTGCTGAACGGCCCCTATATGGAAGATATTCTCTTTACCCAGCTGCTCAGCCGCCTGGCAGAGCGGCGCTCAGAAAAAGATATTCTGCATCAGGTGCAGTACCACCTGAATTTCGAGCAGCGCAATCTCAGTAAGGATGAGTTTGTCGTCACCCGGGGCTGCTGATCAGCCCCCGGCCGGCAGGGTCACCACCACCCGCAGGCCCTGTGGCTGGTGTGGTTGCAGGGCCAGCGTGCCCTGATAGCTGGCGACAATATCACTGACAATGGCCAGTCCTAGGCCGCTGCCATCTTCGCCCTGCTCGTCCAGCCGTGCGCCACGGCGCAGCAGGCGCTCCCGGTCTTCGGCGGCAATGCCCGGGCCGTTATCGGTCACTTCAATCTGCCACTGCTGTGGCTGTTGCTCTACCGTCAGTGTGACCTCACCACCGCCGTATTTACAGGCGTTATCGAGCAGGTTGCCGAGCAGTTCCAGCACATCATCCCGGTCCTGTGGCATGACTGCCTCCGCTTCATAGGCACAGTGGATACTCACTCCGGGGTAAAGCTGGTTGAGTACCTGCATCAGTGGCGGCAGCTCGTCGGCCAGCCGGGTCTGCCGTCCCGGTGAGGACAGGCCGACGATGCGGGCGCGTTTCAGTTCGCGCTGGATCAGCGTTTGCAGCTGCTGCAGGATCTGGCGCTGCTGTTGCTGCTGCGCCGGACTCAGCTGCTCGGCCAGCAGCTGCAGTTGCTGTAAAGGCCGTTTCATTTCATGGGCGAGATTACCTAGCGCATTGCGCGAGCGGCTGACGCGTTCCTGCAACAGGATCAGCAGGCGGTCAATTTCTTCGGCCAGTGGCTGCACTTCCTGCGGGTAATCGGCCACCGCTGAATTCAGGTTGTTGCGCTCGCCAAAGCGCAGCTCGCGCAGCTGCTGCTGCAGGGGCTGCAGGCGGGCAAAGGCTTTACGCAGCTGACGCCGCTGCACGATCAGCAGCAGGATCATGGAACCGGCCAGCAGGGCCAGTGCGATCATGCGGTAGCGTTGCAGCAGGCTCATCAGCGGGGAAATATCTTCCGCGACCCACAGGGTAAAGGTGTGGTCACTGATGCGGATGCCCTCTGCCAGAATGAGCCAGGTTTCCTGATGATTACCATGATTGACGCCGGCCTGCTGCCAGTAGCGGCTGTTGCCGGGGGCCAGCTGCATATCGGGCACGTTATGATCCCACAGCGAGCGGCTGTGCAGGTCGGTGCCATCGCCATGAACGGCATAGTAATGGCCGGAATACACACGTTGGTAAAGGCTGCCGAGGCGTTGTTCATCGACCTGCCAGCGGCCCTGATCATCTTCCGTCATGGCCGAAATCAGGCTGTCGGCATCGTGGCCGAGGCGGTCGAGAATATAGTGGGTGGTCATCCGCCGTACGCCGTAGTCGGCCAGCACCAGCAGTGGCAGCAGGATGATCAGCAGGGTAATCAGCCACTGGCGGTGCAGTTGCTGCTGGACAGAAATCATTCTGGCTCCCCGGGGGCCAGCTGATAGCCCTGCCCGCGCCGGGTGAGGATAAAGTCTTTGCCGAAGTGCTGACGCAGGCGGTTGATGTAAACCTCCATCACATTGCTGTCGCGTTGCTGCTCTTCTTCATAGACGTGATCGCTGAGGCGGGTTTTGGAGTGCACTTCGCGCGGATGCTGCATCAGATAACGCAGCAGGCGGAATTCAATGGCGGTGAGATCGATGACGCGGCCGTCGGCGCTGGTAGCCTGCTGGCGCTCGGTATCCAGTTTTACCCCGCGCCAGTTCAGTTCATTGCTGGCCTGACCACCGTGGCGGCGGCCAACGGCTTCCAGCCGGGCAAGCAGTTCGGCGGTGTGGAACGGCTTGCCGAGGTAATCATCGGCCCCGGCCTTGAGACCGTCGACCCGTTCATGCCAGGCGTCACGCGCGGTCAGTACCAGCACTGGGGTGCGGTTACCGGCGGCGCGCCAGCTGCGCAGTACGTCCAGCCCGGGTTTGCCGGGCAGACCAAGGTCGAGCACGATCAGATCCGGCGCCAGCTCGTTGCCGAGAAATTCGCCGTCGATACCGTTGTCGGCGGTCTCTACGGCATAACCGGCGTCGCGCAGCACGGGCTGCAGGGCATCGGTCAGTTGCCGGTCATCTTCGATCAGCAGCAGTTTCATGGATGGTAGCCTTTACTGTTGTCGCCCAGCCATTCACCGGTATGGGCGTCAATCCAGGTTTTATGACGCTGGTGATCGCTGTCGAGCCATTTGAGTTCATACACCAGCACCTCATTTTCCCATTCCACTTCGGCGTCCAGCAGTTCGCCGGGCAATTGGTGGCGCGCCAGAATATCTTCCAGTGGCAGGATTTCGCCACGTTCAACCCACTGACGAACCTGTTCCGGGTCCGGGTATTCGCTGCCGGCGGCCGGCAGCGTGGTGATGGCAGCCAGCATCAGCAGGGCATGTATTGCCTTCATTCGGTTATCCTCCGCCGGTGATGACGGCACCGGCCGTGACGGGTTCTCAGGGGCGTCCGGCATCAACATCGTCATCGCGGGCCTGTTTGCGGCCGTGAATCATGGAGCGTACCAGATTTTCGCGGTGATGCAGGCTGCTGAACAGCACGCCGGCGACGTGCAGGAAAACCAGTGTCAGGGTGCCGTTGGCAAAGAACTCGTGGATTTCTTTCAGCGTGTGCTCATTGAACGACGCCAGCCAGCTGCCGGCCAGTGGCCCGGCGTGCTCATCTGCGCCCAGTGTTGCCATGCCGAAGGTGACGGTGCCGGCGAGAAACGCCAGTAAGGCGATAACCATCGCGCCACCGGCCGGGTTGTGGCCGATATAACGCCGGGCCCGGCCGGCCGGGATATCTTTCAGGTAGTTGAGCACGTTACGCGGCGTGCGCACAAAATCGGTAAAGCGTGCGTGGCGACTGCCGATCAGGCCCCAGAGCAGACGGAAGCTGATCAGCCCGGCGACGGCGTAACCACTCCAGACATGCAGGGTGTCTGATACGTCTTCACTCAGATAGGCGGTAAAGAAGAACAACACCAGCGACCAGTGGAAAATACGCACCAGCGGGTCCCAGACACGGACTTGCCGGCCATCGTGCGCATCGTTTTCAGTAACAGGTTGGTTCATAACAGACTCTCCTCAGGTTCTGACGCCAGAATAGAGCCGGTATGCTTAAACCAACCTTAACCTGTGTGTGGAATTAAGGCCGTCCGGAGCCGGCCTTAATCCAATCCGAAAGCGATGGCCGAAACGGCTTTTCCGGCTATCTGTTCCTTATAGAAAGCCGCGCCGGTATCGCTGGCTCCGGCACCGGCCACGACCATCAGTGGCAGCAGGTGTTCCTCGCGTGGGTGCACCTGACGGGCGGCCGGGGCTGTGGTCCAGTGACGCAGTGAATCTCTGCGTCTGTCCTCGCTCTGGCCGGCGACCTCGTTCAGCCAGTCATCGAATGCCTGGGCAGCCTGCATATCGGCTGATGAGCCGGTAAAAAAGGCACGCAGGTTGTGATAGCTCAGGCCGCTGCCGATGATCAGTACGTTGTCATCGCGCAGGGCACGTAAGGCCTTGCCGGCAGCAATGTGCCCGGCAGGATCCAACCCTTCCTTCAGCGACATTGCCAGCACCGGCACATTCTCATCCGGGTAGGCTACTTTCAACGGAATAAACACGCCGTGATCCCAGGGGGCCGTATCATCGACCGAGGCTTCAATACCGGCTTCGCGCAGCAGCCCCGCAGCGCGGTGAGCCAGCTCCGGTGCCCCCGGGGCTTTATAAGTCAGTTCATAGGTGTGGGGCGGGAAGCCGTAATAGTCGTGTTCCAGCGCCGGCCAGGTGCCGCCGGCAAAAGTGAATACCGGTGCTTCCCAGTGAGCGCTGATCAGCAGAATGGCCTTCGGCACCTGGGGAATACGTTGCGGAATTGAGCGCAGCATGGCGGCCATGTTGTCCCACAGGTGAGGATTACCGGGCCAGTCCATAAAGAAGCAGGGCCCGCCGCCGTGCGGCACATAAAGAGAGGGTTGGGTTTTCATAACAGGACCGGTTTATGGACTTACTCTCAGTGTAACCCGTCCTGCCGGATCAGTCTGATTACCTTAAGGTAAGTATCAGTGGCCGTTTCTGGTGGCCGGCACCTTCAGCATCAGCATAAATGCCCAGATCAGTGCGCCCAGTCCCCAGATAAAGGTGGATGACAGGGAGGCGCCATGTTCCACCCCGGCTTTCGCCAGCAATGGTCCGGCCAGCTGGGCAACACTGTACAGGGCAATCAGGGCAGCGCTCAGGCGCGGTCCCTGATGCGGATGCAGGGTGCGCGCCAGGCGCTGGGTCAGCAGCACGGTACCGAGGAAGGTGCCGCCGACCAGCAGCGCGCACAACCACAGACCGGCACTCTGCTGCGGCAGCAGCAGAATGGCGCTGACACCGGCAGCCTGTACCGCATAATTCCACAGCAGGGCCTGTTTATCACCGATGGCAGAACCCAGATGGTTCCACAGCCAGATGGAAGGCAGTGACGCGGCGGCGGCAATCAGCCAGGCGCTGGGCACCATATTGATATTCCAGTCGGCGGAGACGGCGGGCAGGAAGGTCATCGGCAGGATATAACCCAGACCAGCACCTGTGTAAGCAAGAAATAACGGCGTGCTGGCTTTATCCCACAGCGGTGAATGGTCATCGGTACCGGTGACCGGTACATGCCCGGGCAGGCGGGCCAGGTACCAGGTGCTCCACAGAGCGAGCGGCAGTGCCGCCGCGGCGGCCGGCAGCCAGCGCGAGGCACCCTGCAGCCACTGATCGGTCAGATCGACCAGCAGGCTGGAAATCAGCAGACCGACGCTGACCCCCAGATACATCAGGCCACTGAGGTGCGCCTTGCCCTGCTCTGCCAGCCACTCCAGCACCAGCGCCGGAGCCAGCACAAACACCACGCCATTGCTGATGCCGTTGAGCAGACGCAGCAGGGCCAGCAGCGGATATTGTTCCGCCCACAGTTGCAGCAGGGTGATCAGGGCATTGCTCAGCAGCATGGCCAGCAGGACCGTCTTGCCCTGCCCGCGCTGATAGAAAAACAGCGCCGCCATGGCGCCGGTCAGATAACCGATGTAGTTCCAGGTGGCCAGCGAAGCCGCCTGGCTGAGGCTGATCAGGCCATCGCTGACCAGCAGTGGCAGCAGTGGCGTGTAAATAAAGCGGCCGAACACATGAGCCACAATCAGGGCAACGGCTGCGGCGAGAATCGGCCACCAGTGTGACGAGGGTTGGTAGTGGGTACTTACACTCATGGGCAGCTCCGTTACTGAAGCCTGACATATTAGTGCGCCGGGCGGGCTTTCCCAATGCCACTTTGGTGATGGCGGACAGAAGCCCGGTGAATAGTCGCTGCCGTCTCCCGGCGGCAGGCGTCCTGTGCTAATATCCGCGCCTTTCTGCCAACCGGTCCGAGCACAATGAATCCGACAGAAGATGCCTTACGCCAGCAGCTGAATCAGGGCGCTGCCGAACTGCAGATCACGCTTTCTGCAGAGCAGCTGGATGCGCTGATGCAGTACCTCGGGCTGCTGCAGAAATGGAACCGGGCCTATAACCTGACGGCGATCCGTGACGCAGAACGCATGGTCGGTCTGCACCTGCTCGACAGTCTGGCGGTGCACCCTTATGTGCAGGACGTGAACAATATTATTGATGTCGGCACCGGCCCGGGCCTGCCGGGGATCGTGCTGGCGATCATGAATCCGCATAAGCGCTTTACCCTGCTCGACAGCAATGGCAAAAAAACCCGTTTCCTGTTTCAGGCCCGCACCGGGTTGGGGCTGAATAACGTGACCATAGTGAACGATCGGGTCGAGGCATATCATCCCTCTGAGCCTTTCGATATGATTGTCAGCCGCGCGTTTGCCTCGCTGGCCGACATGACCCGCTGGTGCCGGCACCTGCGCGCCGGAGACGGCTGTTTTCTGGCCATGAAGGGGCAATATCCCGACGACGAAATCAGCGCAATCAACGATGAATTCCGGGTGGCCGAAAGTATTGCCATCCGGGTGCCGGGTGTGGAAGGCGAGCGGCATCTGCTGCGTCTGCTGCCACAGCCGGCGGCATAACACTGAATGCCTCAGGGCAATTAAGGAAGCTGTACCGTGAGCAAAGTTCTGGCGATCGCGAATCAGAAAGGTGGCGTTGGCAAGACCACAACAGCCGTGAATCTGGCGGCCTCTCTGGTGGCCACCAAGCGTCGCGTACTGCTGGTGGACCTTGATCCGCAGGGCAACGCTACCATGGGCAGCGGTATCGACAAGCACGATCTGGCGCTGTCGATGTACGATGTGCTGACCGGCAGATGCCGTACCGCCGAAGCGGTGCATAAATCGGAGCAGGCCGGTTTCGATCTGCTGCCGGCCAACGCCGATCTGACCGCCGCCGAAGTGGAGCTGATGGATCTGTCGCGGCGTGAGACCAAGCTGCGTGAAGCGCTGGCAGAAATCCGCCCTGACTACGACTATATCCTGATCGACTGCCCGCCCTCACTGAATATGCTGACGGTGAATGCGCTGGTGGCAGCGCAGGGTGTGCTGATTCCCATGCAGTGTGAATATTATGCGCTGGAAGGTCTGAGTGCCCTGCTGCAGACCATTGAGTCTATCCGCGATGCACTTAATCCGAAGCTGGAAATCGAAGGTCTGCTGCGCACCATGTATGACCCGCGTAACAGCCTGACCGTGGATGTCTCCACCCAGCTGATCAGTCATTTCGGCGACAAGGTGTATGGCACGGTGATTCCGCGTAACGTGCGCCTGGCCGAAGCGCCGAGCCATGGCGTGCCGGCACTGAATTACGACAAATCATCCCGTGGTGCGGTGGCGTATCTGGCCCTGGCCGGGGAAATGAACCGCCGCACCAGCCAGGCGGCGCGGAAGAAATAAAAAAGGTTTTGATCTCGCATGACAAAGAAAAAACGCGGCCTGGGCCGTGGCCTGGATGCGCTGCTGAGCAGCTCCCGCGCTGCGGCCGTTGAAACGCTCTCTCAGGATGAAACGGACACTCCGGCAGAAGCGGCTGAAGTGGCGGACGAGAGCATCACCACCACCGATGGCGAACTCCGTCACCTGCCGGTGGAATGGATTCAGCCCGGCCAGTATCAGCCGCGCAAGGATATTCAGCCGGAAGCGCTGGAAGAACTGGCGGCGTCGATCAAGGCTCAGGGGCTGATGCAGCCGATTGTTGTGCGGCCGCTCGCAGCCGGTGAAAACCGTTATGAAATCATTGCCGGTGAACGCCGCTGGCGCGCCTCGCAGCTGGCTCAGCTCGACCGGGTACCGGCGCTGATCCGCGATGTGCCGGATGAAGCCGCCATCGCCATGGCGCTGATCGAAAATATCCAGCGCGAAAACCTCAATCCGATGGAAGAGGCCAATGCTCTTTATCGTCTGCAGCACGAATTTGAACTGACCCAGCTGGAAGTGGCTGAAGCGGTCGGTAAAAACCGTGCCACCGTGGCCAACCTGCTGCGGCTGATGAATCTCAATGAGGATGTGAAGAAGCTGCTGGAACACGGCGATATCGAAATGGGTCATGCCCGCGCCCTGCTGGGCCTTGAGGGCGGTCAGCAGAGTGAAGCCGCGGCGCAGGTAGTCAGCCGCGCTCTGACGGTACGTCAGACGGAGGCGCTGGTGCGTCATCTGCAGGAAGGCCGGGGCAAAGATAAGGAAGCTGTGCGGGCTAATCCCGACATCCAGCGTCTGGAGCGTTTGCTGGGTGACCGTCTCGGTGCCAGCGTGGCCATTTCCCACTCGGCCAAAGGCAAAGGCAAGCTGGTAATTAACTACAGTTCGCTGGATGAGTTGGATGGCATTCTGGCGCACATCAAATAGTCAGTAAGGCCTGACAATTCCTGACGTTTCTGCGTAATCCGGGTCAGTTTTAATACCATCAGGGTTTTAACTGGCCTGCATCACCACCCTTAGTCGAATAATTCCCGTTTTCTCTGTTGTTTCGGTTGATGAGCGATGGGCCAGCCCATATAATCACGGCCGCCTTAAAATGGGCTGTTGCAGAAATTTGACCAATTGTGAGGCTCCGGATGCCTGGCATACCACGCCCACCGGTCTACCGGATCGTGATTTTCCAATTGTTGCTCACGATGCTGGCGGCTCTGATTGCTCTGCTGCACAGTCCACTGGCTGCCAAATCAGCGTTGCTGGGTGGCCTGACCTGCGCTGTACCCAATGCGTATTTCATCTGGCGGGCGTTCCGTTACCGCGGCGCCAGGTCAGCTGCGCAGATAGTGCAGTCGTTTTACCAGGGTGAGTCCTGGAAATTTGTGCTCACGGCGCTGTGTTTTGGTGTCATCTTCCAGCGCGTGGAGCCACTGAATGTTCTGGCACTGTTTGCAGGATTCATAACAGTGCAGCTGGGGCACATCGCTTCGGCCAAGATAGCCAATTTATGAACCTTTGAAATCGAGAGTAAACGATGGCTGGTAACTCCCAAGAGTATATCTCGCACCACTTAACCAATCTCACCTATGGCAAGCTGCCGGCTGGCTATGTCCGTCACAATGATGATGGCACTGAGACTGAGCTGACCGAAGCAACCTGGACCATGGCACACACCAAGCAGGAAGCGGCCGATATGGGTTTCATGGCTGTTAATGTGGATACCCTGGGCTGGTCATTCGGTCTTGGTGCCCTGCTGATGTTCCTGTTCTGGCGTGCGGCGAAAAAAGCCAGCACCAGTGTGCCGACCGGCTTCCAGAACTTTGTTGAGATGATTGTTGAATTTATTGACAACACGGTTAAGGAAGCGTTCCACGGCCGTAACCCGCTGATTGCCCCGCTGGCAATGACCATCTTCACCTGGGTCTTCATAATGAACTTTATGGACCTTATCCCGGTAGACGTACTGCCAAGCATCTTCGGTGCGATGGGTGTTCACTACATGAAGGTTGTGCCTTCTACCGACGTTAACATTACTTTCGGTATGTCCCTGACGGTATTCGCCATGATGATCTTCTACTCCATCAAGGTGAAAGGCATCGGTGGCTTCCTGGGTGAGCTGACTCTGCAGCCATTCAGCGCCAAGAACCCGGTGGTTCAGGCGATTTTCATCCCGATTAACCTGATTCTGGAATCCGTTGCTCTGATCGCCAAGCCTATTTCGCTGGCTTTGCGTCTGTTCGGCAACATGTATGCCGGTGAGATGATCTTCATCCTCATCGCGCTGATGTTCTCTGCCGGTGCGGCGCTGGCCATTATGGGTGGTGTTCTGCAATGGGCCTGGGCGGTTTTCCACATTCTGGTGATCACACTGCAAGCGTTCATTTTCATGATGTTGACCATCGTGTATCTGAGCATGTCGCACGAAGATCATTAATTTTTTAACCCTTAACTCTTAACTAACTTACTTCTATTTGGAGAAAATTATGGAACAAGGTCTGGTATTCCTGGCTGCGGCTCTGATGATCGGTCTGGGTGCTCTGGGTACTGCAATCGGTTTTGGTCTGCTGGGTGGTCGTCTGCTGGAAGGCACTGCACGTCAGCCTGAACTGGGTCCAATGCTGCAAGGTAAAATGTTCCTGATCGCTGGTCTGCTGGACGCCGTTCCTATGATCGGTGTTGGTCTGGGCCTGTACCTGATGTTCGCTGCCTAAGGGTTCAAGTTAAAAACGAACTTCCTTAATCAATGAACATGAGGGCTCTGGCGTGAACATTAACGCGACTCTGATCGGCCAGATCATCACCTTCGCCATCTTCGTGTGGTTCTGCATGAAGTTTGTGTGGCCTTACCTGTTAACGGCCATGCAGGAGCGTGAAAAGAAAATTGCCGATGGTCTGGACGCAGCTAACCGTGCTGAACGCGACCTGGAACTGGCTCAGGAAAAAGCCGCTTCCCAACTGCACGAAAGCAAAGCGAAAGCTGCTGAAATCATCGAACAGGCTAACAAGCGCGCTAATCAGATTATCGATGAGGCTAAAGAAGCCGCTCGTACTGAAGGTGCCCGCCTGGTAGCTGCTGCTCAAGCCGAAGTTGAGCAAGAGGCGAACCGCGCAAAAGAAGAACTGCGTAAGCAGGTGTCTGAGCTGGCCGTTGCCGGCGCAGCTAAAATTCTTGGTAAGTCAGTTGATCCGGCCGCTCACTCTGAGCTGCTGAATAAATTAGCTGACGAACTGTAAGCGAGGTTGCCATGGCTGAATTAACAACTCTCGCTCGGCCATACGCCAAGGCCGTGTTTGCTGAAGCGCAGGAAAAGAGTGCACTGGATGCCTGGTCTGATGACCTGGCTCTGCTGGCGGCTTACGCTGCCGATGCCGATCTGGCGAAGGTTCTGGTGCATCCTTCTCTGACTGCCGCGCAGCAGGCTCAGGCTTTGACTGACGTATGTGGCGACAAGCTGAATGACGCAGCCAAAAACCTGGTAGCCGTTCTGGCAGAAAACAAGCGCCTGCCGCTGTTGTCTGAAATTGCCGCTCTGTTCGAAGGGCTGAAAGCTCAACTGCAGAATACAGTCGATGTTGTCGTGACTTCTGCGTTCGAACTGAGCAGCGACCAGGCAGACAAGCTGGCGCAGGCTCTGAAAGCCAAACTGAACTGCGATGTACGTCTGACCAGTGAAGTCGATGAATCTCTCATCGGCGGCGCAATCATTCGTGCAGGCGACCTGGTGATTGACGGCTCGGTTACCGGCAAGCTGTCAAAATTAGCCGAAGCGATGAAATCCTAGTTTGAGGGACGATGCATGCAGCAACTGAATCCATCCGAGATCAGTGAAGTCATCAAAAAACGCATCGAAAATCTCGATGTGACTTCACAAGCCCAGAACGAGGGCACCGTCGTATCTGTATCCGACGGTATCGTTCGTATCCACGGTCTTGCCGACGCTATGTACGGTGAGATGATTGAATTTGAAGGCGGTGTATACGGCCTGGCAATGAACCTTGAACGCGACTCCGTTGGTGCAGTTGTTCTGGGTGATTATCAGGGTCTGGCTGAAGGCCAAACCGCCAAATGTACTGGTCGTATCCTTGAAGTGCCGACTGGCGAAGCTCTGCTGGGTCGCGTTGTCGACACACTGGGTAACCCAATCGACGGTAAAGGTCCGATCGAAACTTCTACCTTTGCTCCGGTAGAGCGCGTTGCACCAGGCGTTATTGCACGTCAGGGCGTCGACCAGCCTCTGCCAACCGGTTATAAGGCAGTTGACTCCATGGTACCGGTAGGCCGTGGCCAGCGTGAGCTGATCATTGGTGACCGTCAGACTGGTAAGTCTGCCATGGCAATCGACGCCATCATTAACCAGAAAGGTTCCGGCGTTAAATGTGTTTACGTTGCCATCGGTCAGAAGCAGTCTTCTATCGCCAACGTAGTGCGTAAGCTGGAAGAGCACGGTGCAATGGAACACACCATCATCGTTGCCGCTGGTGCAGCCGATCCTGCAGCAATGCAGTATCTGGCGCCATACGCTGGCTGTGCGATGGGTGAATACTTCCTCGACCGCGGCGAAGACGCGCTGATCGTATACGATGACCTGACTAAACAGGCCTGGGCATACCGTCAGATTTCCCTGCTGCTGAAACGTCCTCCGGGCCGTGAAGCATACCCGGGTGACGTTTTCTACCTGCACTCCCGTCTGCTGGAACGCGCCTGCCGCGTGAACGCTGACTATGTGAAGCAGGTCAGTGGTGTCGAAGGCAAAACCGGTTCCCTGACTGCGCTGCCGATTATTGAGACCCAGGGCGGTGACGTATCTGCGTTCGTACCGACCAACGTGATCTCTATTACCGACGGTCAGATCTTCCTGGAAACCAACCTGTTCAACTCCGGTATCCGTCCGGCGATGAACGCGGGTATCTCTGTATCCCGTGTAGGTGGTGCTGCACAGACCAAGATCATCAAGAAACTGGGCGGTGGTATCCGTCTGGCACTGGCTCAGTACCGTGAACTGGCGGCATTCGCCCAGTTTGCTTCTGACCTTGATGAAGCTACCCGTAAGCAGCTGGAGCACGGTAAAGCCGTTACTGAACTGATGAAACAGGGTCAGTACGCTCCAATGTCTACTGCTGACATGGGTCTGTCTATTTACGCTGCTACTGAAGGCTTCCTTGAAGACGTTGATGTGGCCAAGATCCAGGCATTTGAAGCCGCTCTGCTGAGCTACGCCAACAGCGAATACGCTGAACTGATGGCGAAGATCAACGTTAAGGGCGACTACAACGATGAGATCGCGGCCGGTCTGAAAGAGTGTATTGAGAAATTCAAAAGCACTCAGACCTGGTAAGTCCGGTGCTGGCGGTTCACTGAGCCGCCAGCTGGATTCACGAGAAACGTAAGGCAGCTTAGTTATGGCAGTCGGAAAAGAAATTAAAGAGCAGATTTCGAGTGTTAAAAGCACGCAGAAAATTACCTCCGCAATGGAAAAAGTTGCGGTAAGTAAGATGCGTCGCGCTCAGCTGCGCATGGAACAGAGCCGGCCGTATGCGGATAAAATCCGCGACGTAATCGGTCATCTGGCCAATGCGACGTCTGAGTACCGTCACCGTTATCTGCAGGACCGCGAAGTGAAGCGTGTTGGCTACATCGTGGTGTCTTCCGACCGTGGCCTGTGTGGTGGTCTGAACAACAACCTGTTCAAACAAGTCGCACAGCAAACCAAAGAATGGGCAAGCAAGGGTGTAGAGGTAGAGTACTGCGCAATCGGTTCCAAAGCCTCCCTGTTCTTCTCCAGCTTTGGTGGCAACGTGGTAGCGTCCCAGTCTCATCTGGGTGATGCGCCTGAGTTGTCCAGCCTGATCGGAGCGGTGAAAGTCATGCTGGATGCATTTGACGATGGCAAAATCGATCGTCTGTACATCCTGCATAACCGTTTTGTGAACACCATGACCCAACAGCCAACAGCGGTGCAGTTATTGCCCCTGAAGGCACAGGAAGACGAATCACTGAAACATCACTGGGACTACATCTACGAGCCGGATGCCAAAGAGATCCTCGAAGGTCTGCTGGTGCGCTACGTGGAATCTCAGGTGTATCAGGGTGTGGTTGAGAATAACGCCTGTGAACAGGCCGCGCGTATGCTGGCGATGAAGAACGCCACCGATAACGCCGGCAACATGATCAACGAGCTTAATCTGCTGTATAACAAAGCTCGTCAGGCAGCCATTACCCAGGAAATTTCAGAAATCGTTAGCGGTGCCGCGGCCGTTTAAGGCCCGGGACGAAGGTTTAAGTTTAAGAGGAACCGAAAATGAGCGGATCTATCGTACAGATCATCGGTGCCGTTATCGACGTGGAATTCCCACGCGACAGTGTACCCAAGATCTACGACGCCCTGACCGTTGATGGTACGGAAACTACTCTGGAAGTTCAGCAGCAGCTGGGCGACGGCGTGGTACGTACCATTGCGATGGGCTCCACAGAAGGTCTGAAACGTGGCCTGAATGTGACTAACTCTGGCGCTCCAATTTCTGTACCGGTTGGTACTGAAACTCTGGGCCGTATCATGGACGTACTCGGTCGCCCGATCGACGAGTGCGGCGAGATCGGTGAAAAAGAGCGCTATTCCATCCACCGCAAAGCGCCAAGCTTTGACGAGCAGTCAAGCTCTACCGACCTGCTGGAAACCGGTATCAAGGTTATCGACCTGGTATGCCCGTTCGCCAAGGGTGGTAAAGTGGGTCTGTTCGGTGGTGCCGGTGTTGGTAAAACCGTAAACATGATGGAGCTGATCAACAACATCGCCAAGGCACACTCCGGTCTGTCTGTATTTGCTGGTGTTGGTGAGCGTACCCGTGAAGGTAACGACTTCTACTACGAAATGGCGGAATCCGGTGTTGTAAACCTGGAAAACAAAGCCGAATCCAAAGTAGCAATGGTTTACGGTCAGATGAACGAACCCCCGGGCAACCGTCTGCGTGTGGCTCTGACTGGTCTGACTATGGCTGAGAAGTTCCGTGACGAAGGTAAAGACGTACTGCTGTTCGTGGATAACATCTACCGTTATACACTGGCCGGTACTGAAGTATCCGCACTGCTGGGCCGTATGCCTTCAGCGGTAGGTTACCAGCCGACTCTGGCTGAAGAGATGGGTGTTCTGCAGGAGCGTATTACCTCCACCAAGACAGGCTCCATTACTTCTATCCAGGCGGTATACGTACCTGCGGATGACCTGACTGACCCGTCACCAGCCACCACCTTCGCTCACCTGGACTCTACGGTTGTACTGTCCCGTGATATTGCGGCCAAAGGTATTTACCCGGCGATCGATCCTCTGGACTCCACCTCCCGTCAGCTGGACCCACTGGTCATCGGTAACGAGCACTATGATTGTGCCCGTGGCGTACAGGGTGTACTGCAGCGCTACAAAGAGCTGAAAGACATCATCGCGATTCTGGGTATGGACGAACTGTCCGACGAAGACAAACAGCTGGTAGCCCGTGCACGTAAGATCGAGCGTTTCCTGTCTCAGCCATTCCACGTGGCCGAGATCTTCACTGGTGCGCCTGGTAAATACGTGTCTCTGAAAGAAACCATCCGTGGTTTCCAGGGCATTCTGAATGGTGACTACGATGAAATGCCTGAGCAGGCGTTCTACATGGTCGGCACCATTGACGAAGCGGTTGAGAAAGCCAAGAACCTGTAATGCGGGCGGGTCCGGATGGCAGTAAGTTGTCGTCATCCGGCCTCCTCTCTCTGAGGATATGAATATGCCTATTACCGTCCATTGCGATATCGTCAGCGCAGAGAAGAATCTCTTCTCCGGTCTGGTTGAGCGTGTTGTGGCTGCCGGTGAACTGGGTGATCTGGGTATCGAGCCTGGTCACGCAGCCCTGCTGTCGCCGCTGAAGCCGGGTCCTGTCCGTATTGTTAAGCAAAACGGCGAAGAAGAGATCGTTTACGTATCCGGCGGTTATCTGGAAGTTCAGCCTAACAAGGTGACTGTTCTGGCAGATACAGCCGTCCGTGCCGGCGATCTGGATGAAGCTGCTGCGCTGGAAGCGAAAAAGCATGCTGAGCAGGCGATTGAGAATCAGGGTGCAGACTTTGATTACTCCCGCGCCCTGACTCAGCTGGCTGAAGCGGCTGCGCAGCTGCGTACTATCCAGCAGATCCGCGAGAAGCTGGGTAAGCATTAAGCTTAAACAGCGTATCGTTAAAAACCCGTATAGCTTCGGCTTTGCGGGTTTTTTTATATCTGCCGGAAGCCGCAGCCAGCTGCGTGCGTACACAAGAGCCAGCAGATCCGCGGGAAACCGGGTAAGCACTGAGTTTCGGGTGTGCCGCTTAAAAGTCCTGCCCTGATATTTTTTATATCGGCTGCTCGTGTGCATTAATCGCGGCTGATTCAGGCTTTACTGAAAAAATACACAGAATTCCACACGCAGGACTGGAAAAATCTAAAAAAATTAATATATTAGGCATACTTAGCCGGAACGTAGCACAGCCTGGTAGTGCACTGCCTTCGGGAGGCAGGGGTCGGAGGTTCAAATCCTCTCGTTCCGACCAACTCTTCTCTGCGATAAAACTTCTTTCCCTTATTCTATTGATAATACGCACAGTCATCGCGCCTGCTAAACTTCTGAGGTTTGCAGAGCAGCGGCAGAGGCCTGTATCTGCGCGATGAGACTTTTTATCTGACAGGTTATCCAATGATCATGCATGCCAGTCACCGTGCTGAAATGAAGCGCGCTGTGCTGACGATTCTGGTTCTGACGGCAATTCTGCTGCTCACGACGATTCTCCCGCTATTTCCGTTCGAACAGGGGCTGGCGGATTATCTGCCGTTGCATATTGTGCTGGAGGTGGCTGCCATCAGCATGGCAGCCATGATTTTCACCATTGGCTGGAATGCTATCCGTCTGCGCGACTTCCCGCATGTATATTGGCTGTCGGCAGTATTTCTTGGTGTGGCAGTGCTGGATACCTTTCACATGCTGTCTTTTGCAGGGATGCCGGACCTGATCACTGAGTCGGATCCGCAGAAGGCGATCAATTTCTGGCTGGCCGCCCGTCTGCTGGCCGCGCTGGGTCTGCTGGCCAGTGCCATGTTCCCTGATCTGCAGCGGCCGCCGTTGAGCCGCCACACCTTGCTGGCCGTGGTTGGCGTACTGGTTACGCTGAGTTCGGTCTGGTTCCTGGGTTATCCGCAAAGCGTGCCTGAGACTTATATTGATGGCGAGGGCCTGACAGCGCTGAAAATCGGGCTCGAATATATACTGATTGCTCTGTATCTGCTTACTGCCCTGCTGCTGCTGCGCAGTATGCGCCGGCCACGCAGTTTCCACGCCGCCGGGCTGTTTGCCGCTGCAGTGATCATGGCGATGAGTGAATTTCTTTTCACCCTCTATGGTGACGTGGCCGATCTTTATAATTTTCTCGGCCATGTCTATAAAATCGTGGCCTATCTGTTCCTCTACCGGGCGCTGTTTGTTGAAACCGTACAGCAGCCCTACTTTCAGTTGCTGGAATCTGAAACGCGTCTGCGCCATCAGCAGGAAGAACTGGATTATTTCTTTGAAGCCAATCTGAATATGTTCTGCATAGGTGACCTGGATGGTCATTTTCTGCGGGTGAACAGCGCCTGGGAACGGGTATTGGGCTGCCCGCGCCGGGAACTGGAAGGCCGCAATGTCCTGGAGTTTTCGCACCCGGATGACCATCAGCTGCTGCAGGATACCATCGCCCGGATTGCAGTCGCCAGGCACCCGGTTTCTTTCCAGAGCCGCTTGCTGGATGTGCACGGCGGCATTCATATGATGGAGTGGCGTGCCACGGCCAATTACGGTGCGGTTTATGTGTCGGCCACGGATATTACCGAGCGGCGCCAGCAGGAAGCTCAGATCCGGCGTCTGTCTCAGGTGGTGGATCAGAGCCCATCGCCGATTATCGTCACCGATCTGAAAGGACGGATTGAATATGTGAATGCGGCCTTCTCCCGTCTCAGTGGTTATGACAAGGGTGAAGTACTGGGGCGCAATCCGAGTCTGCTGAAATCCGGGCTGACTCCCCCTCAGACTTACCATTCATTATGGACAAACCTGCTCGGTGGCCGGGCATGGCAGGGTGAGCTGATTAACCGCAATAAAAGCGGTGATCTCTATACCGAATCAGCGCTGATTTACCCGCTGCGGGATGAACAGGGTGAGGTGGTGAATTACATCGCTCACAAAGAAGATATTACGGCCCGCCGGGCGGCGGAAAAGCGCATTGAAGAACTGTCGCATTATGATCAGCTGACCGGTCTGCCGAACCGTGATCTGCTCAAGAGCCGTTTCGCTCAGGTACGTGAACGTAACGGTAGCCGGCGTATGCCACTGACCCTGATCTGGCTGGATCTCGACCATTTCAAAGCCATCAACGATACGCTGGGCCACAATATGGGCGATCTGGTGCTGCGTGAAATTGCCCTGCGGCTGCGCACCCTGAACTCGGCGCAGGACACGCTTGGCCGGCATTCCGGTGACGGCTTTATTATGCTGCTGCCGGGAATGGATCAGGACCGTGCGGCAACGCTGGCGGAAGAACTCCTGACCCTGATTCAGCAGCCGTTACAGCTGAGTGAGGAAGCACAGGAGCTGACGGTGACCGCGTCACTGGGGCTGGCTCTTGGCCCCAGTGACGGCGACAGCTTTGAACTGCTGATGGCCTGTGCCGAGGCGGCTATGTACCGGGCGAAGCAGGAGGGGCGTAACAACTTCCGTTTCTATGCGCCGGAGATGCAGGCGCACAGTCTGCGCAAACTGGCACTGAGCAGTGCTCTGTCACATGCACTGGCGCGGGGAGAACTGTGGCTGGCATATCAGCCACAATATAATCTGACATCACAGCGTATGACCGGTGCCGAGGTGTTGCTGCGCTGGCGCAGCCCGCAGTGGGGTGATATTTCACCGGCAGAATTTATTCCGCTGGCGGAAAGCAACGGCCAGATTGTGGCGATTGGTGAATGGGTGATGCAGCAGGCGGCGCGTCAGCTTAAACAGTGGCGTCAGCAGGGCATGGAGAATATGAATCTGGCGATCAACCTGTCGGCGCTGCAGTTTATTCAGCCTGACCTGGTGGCTTCAGCGGACGCCATCGTGCGCGCGGAAGGCCTGACACCGGAAGACTTCGAGCTGGAGCTGACCGAAGCGGTGGCGCTGAACAATCCGGATGATGCACGCAAAACCATGGAAGCGCTGCGCGGTGTTGGGTTCAGCTTGTCAATTGATGATTTCGGAACCGGCTATTCGTCCATGAGTTATCTGAAACGCTTCGCCGTCGATAAACTGAAAATTGATCAGTCATTTGTCCGTGAGCTGGAAAACAACAAGGTTGATCAGGGTATCGCGATTGCCATTATCCAGCTGGCCCACAGTCTGAAGATGACAGTGATTGCTGAAGGTGTCGAAGAACATCAGCAGCTTGGCTTCCTGGCCAGCCATGGCTGCGATGCCATTCAGGGGTATTACTTCAGCCGGCCGTTGCCGGCTGCTGATTTTGAACACTTCTGGCGCAGTAATACGCTGTCGCTCTGAAACATTGTCACCGCCGGGCAGACAAGGGTAATGTCCGGCTTTTATTCTGGCTAAGGATCAGCAATGAACAACACTGGCTGTTATATCGCGGTAACTTCTGCATTTATGCTCGCTGCCCCACATGCTCTGGCGACAAATAATACAGATGCTGTGGATGATCGCGCGCGTTTTTACGTGGGGCTCAATATAGGAACCGGTAGCGGGGAATCGGAAGCTGAAAGTGGGAATTATTCATATACCTCTGATATGGATACATCGGTCAGCGGATTAAATCTGGGTATGATTCTGCGCAGCAACGCCCGTCTGGAAATAGGCTTCAATTCAGTCACTGCAGATTTTGAAGATACTGCAGAAGACGACGAATTCAGTGGTATTGATTTTAATCTCAGGATTCCATTTGGCGGGCATAAGGTCAAACCGGTTATCGGTATTGGCGTGGGCGCTTATGTCTGGGAAGACACCGCAGATCTGTTTGTTGATGATGAGGATCTCAGCGGTATCGCTTTTAATCTGATGGGTGGGATTATCGCTGATCTGCATCAGCACTTTGAAATTGAAGCCGGTTATGAACTGAAAGTGATCAGTTGGCAGGAAGTCCGTTTCGCTGATACTGATACCAAGGTTGAGACAAGCTCCTCAATGGGAAATCTTTTCCTGGGTGTCAGGCTGAAATTCTGATGAAGAAGGAAGGCAACATAGTATTGCCTTCCTTATGTTTTATTCCTCAAACAACCCTTTCCGCGGGCGCAGTGGCGGGTATTCGGCAAGCTGTTGCTGCGCTTTGGCCTGGAAGGTTTTCAGCATATCTTCCGGCCGGAACATACCCGACTGCCAGGTGGCCATATATTTCAGACTGTCGTCGACACTGTGGTCACGGCTGTAGTTCAGCATTTCCTTGCAGCCACTGACCGCCAGCGGGGAATTGGCGGCAATCTTCGCGGCGATGGCCATGACGCCATCCAGCATGGCCTGCTGTGATTCATACACCGCGTTCACAAAGCCCAGTGCCCGGGCTTCTTCTGCACCAAAGTTGCGCCCGGTGTAAGCCAGTTCGCGGACCACGCCCTGCGGCATCAGTTTCGGCAGCCGCTGCAGGGTGCCGACATCAGCGGTCATACCCAGTTCAGTTTCCTTGATGGTGAAGTAAGCATCGGCGCTGCAGTAGCGGGAATCTGCGGCGCAGACCATATCCAGTGCGCCACCGATACAGCCGCCCTGAATGGCCGCCAGCACCGGAATGCGTACCTGCTCCAGTGCCGACAGGCTGTTCTGCAGATCCAGTACCAGGCGGCGCAGGGCTTCCCCCATACGGCCGGGATCACCACCCATCGGCAAGGCTTTGGGATCGGAGAATACCGCCAGATCCATGCCGGCAGAGAAGTGTTTGCCGGTGGAAGAAATGACAATCACCCGTGCCTCGGCGGCGGCTTCGATATCGCGCAGGCACTGCGGCAGCTCGACCCAGAATGCTTTGTTCATACTGTTCATGGCATCCGGGCGGCACAGCTGCACATGGGCAATATGATTGCTGGTCTCCACCTTGAAACATTCGTAAGCGGACATGGTTTTCTCCGTCGGGTTGTTATGTTGACAGTGTCAAGATACGGCGCGGATGAAAACGGGTCAAATCCGCCCCTACTGACTGGTCCGGGCAGAGCGGTGACAATGGCAGAACCATCTGCTGTAGAAACAGGTAGCTGAGATAAACCACTATTGTATTTGTTAACATTCACTCTGTTTATTCAGATGGATAATAATAATGCAGCGTATGAATCTGTCCAGAGTCGATCTCAACCTGTTTGTGGTCTTCGACGCCATTTACCGCGAAGGCAATCTGACCCGTGCCGCCGAGAGTCTGCACCTGTCTCAGCCAGCGGTCAGTCATGCGCTTGCGCGCTTGCGTGAGCGCTTTAATGACCCGCTGTTTGAACGCTCCGGCAAAGGTGTGGCACCGACGCCGCTGGCGAAGGCCATTGTTGGTCGGGTGCGGGTGGCACTGCAGGATCTGGAATCGACCCTGACCGAAGGACTGAACTTTGATCCGGCCCGGGCAACGCGCGTGTTTACCCTGGCGGCGCGGGATGTGATGGAAGCCACTGCCCTGCCGCCGCTGATGGCGCGGCTGCAGACGCAGGCGCCGGGTATTCAGCTGCGCAGCGTCCGCATTGCCCGCCGCGATATGGAAAGTGCGCTGTCATCCGGGCAGATTGATTTTGCCGCCGATGTGCTGCTGCCGGTGGCGGATGATATTGAGCACCAGGCCATGGGCGAAGAGCGGCTGGTGGTGGTGATGCGCAGTGCTCATCCGCTGGCGGCGGCGCCCTGGCAGCTGGAAACTTATCTGCAGGCGCAGCATGTGCTGGTATCCAGCCGGGCAGACGGTCCGGGCGTTGAAGATTTTGCCCTCACCCGGCTGGGCCAGGTGCGGCAGGTGGCTTTACGCTGCCAGAATTATTACGCCGCCATGCAGGTGGTGCGCAGTACCGATCTGCTGCTGACGCTGCCGGACAGCTTTGCCCGGGATATGGCGCAGCTGCAGCCAGGCTGCCTGATCCGTCCCCTGCCACTGACACTGGCGCCGCTGGAAATGCACCTTTACTGGCATAAGAAGGCGAGCCGTGACCCGGCAGTCATGTGGCTGAAAGATCAGCTCAGCGGGCTGCTGAACTGAGAATGTCCCCCACTGGCCTACAGATACTGCGGAAACAGATGGGCCGCGCTTTCCACCACGATGGCATGGCGCCGGGCAAGACGTTCATGGTCGCTGTCATAACCGCCGCCGATCACGGTGGCCACCGGAATATGGCGCTGCAGACAGTGGCGCAGCACCCGTTCATCACGCTCACGCACACCGTTAAGGGTGATATTCAGATGGCCCAGCATATCATGTTCCCAGACGTCGGCGCCGGCATCGTACAGCACCAGATCCGGCTGCTGTTCATCCAGCAGCCGGACCAGGGTCTGTTCCACCACCTCCAGATAGGCGCTGTCGGCCAGCCCGGTTTCCAGCCCGACATCCAGGTCGCTGACGGACTTGCGGAAGGGAAAATTCTTCTCGCAGTGCACTGAGCAGGTAAAAGCCCGCGCTTCATGAGCGAGAATCGCCGCCGTCCCATCCCCCTGATGCACATCCAGATCGAAAATCAGGATGCGTTTCACCTCGCCTGTGTGCAGCAGTGTTAATGCGGTGTAGGCAAGATCATTGATCAGGCAGAAACCGGAGCCGAAATCGTGATGGGCGTGATGGGTGCCGCCGGCGAGGTGGCTGCTCATGCCGTACTGCAGTGCCAGACGGGCGCTGAGCAGGGTGCCGTTGGGCGCGGTCAGGGTGCGGTCGATCAGGCCCTGGCTCCAGGGCAGCCCGGTGCGGCGCCAGGCCTGCGGATCAAGGCTCTCATCGCACAGGGCGGCCAGATACTCCCGGCTGTGGGCGTGGCTGAGATCCTGCAGTGAGGCGGCCTGCGGGCGGAACAGGTTATGCTGTCCGATCAGCCCATGCTGCTGGCAATAGTCGTGCAGGCGCACAAACTTCGACATCACGAAGCGGTGCTGCGGCGGGAAGGGGCAGGAATAATTGGGATGGTAAACCAGTGGCAGCACAGATCAGACTTCAGCAGTTTGGGATGTCTTATTCTGCCGCAGGAACTGCAGAAATTCTTCTTCTGCCAGCGGCCGGCTGAACAGGAAGCCCTGATACTGGTGACAGAAGCGGGCCTGCAGATAATCCCGCTGCTCGCCGGTTTCCACGCCTTCGGCAATGATGTCCATATTCAGGTTGCGTCCCATCTGAATGATGGAATCGACAATCCGCGCAGGCCGGTCCTGATCACTGATATCCATCACGAAGGCGCGGTCGATTTTCAGTTTATCCAGCGGCAGGCGCTGCAGATAATTGAGTGATGAGTAGCCGGTGCCGAAATCATCCAGGGCAAACGAGAACCCCTGCCGGTGCAGGTTTTCCATTTTGCTGCGGATAATGCCTTTATCGCCGAGGAAAATGGATTCCGTGATCTCCAGCTCCAGCTGGTCAGGGCTGAGACCGCTGTTTTCCACCTCGCTGGTGACCAGCTGTTCAAAGTCGGGGTCGAGGAACTGGGCCGGGCTGATATTGACCGCCAGCCGGCCAAAGGTGGCGGGCAGCAGCAGCTGTTCCTGCCAGCGTTTCAGGGTGCGGCAGCTCTCGCTGAGAATCCATTGCCCGAGCGGGACAATCAGGCTGGTTTCTTCCGCGGCGGCAATAAAAATATCCGGCCGCACTGGCGTGCCTTTGTTGTTCCAGCGGCACAGCACTTCGGCCCCGGAGACCTCTCCGCGGTCGTTCATCTGCGGCTGGAACACAAGGGTGAAGGCCTGATCAATAATGGCCTGATGCAGGTCGTTGAACAGATTCAGCTTGTCCTGGGTTTCCTGCTGCATGTTCTCGGTATAAACGCTGATGCTGTTGCGGCCCTGGGATTTGGCGTGGTACATGGCGGTATCGGCCTGGCGGATCAGATCGGCGGCTTCCTGATCCGCGTACGGATACACGGCAATGCCGATGCTGGCCGACAGGTGGAAGCTGTGCATATCTACCTGAAATGGCTGGCGGATGGTTTCCAGCAGGCGGGCAGCCTGCTCACCAGCGAGGGTGGCAGCGGTTTCCGGGGTGTCCGCCAGCTCATCCGCCAGCAGCAGAAATTCGTCGCCACCCAGGCGGGCAGTCATATCTTCTTCACGTACCGCGCCGATCAGGCGCAGACCCATTTCAATCAACAGCTTGTCGCCGACCGGATGGCCGAGGGAATCGTTGATGTTCTTGAAATGGTCCAGGTCGATAAACAGCGCGGCACCATAGCGTCCGACGCGGCGCGCATGGGCCATTTTTTTGTCGATATGCAGCATGGCGAAACGGCGGTTGGCGAGGCTGGTCAGGGCATCGAAGTTGGCCTGATACTCGATCAGCTGCTGTTTGCGTTTGACCTCGCTGATGTCGCGGATCAGCCACAGAACTCCGGTGGTGCGTACATCGTGGCTGTCACTGTCATCCAGCAGCGGCGTCATGCGTGACTCGATATAAAAATCATCATGGCGGAATTCACTGATGACGGTGTCCTGGCTGATCACAGCCTGCTGCCGGCAGCGCTCCTGCTGAGCGGCATCGTGCCCGCTCAGCCAGTTGCTGAACGGCTGGCCGCTGAGATCGTCCTGCAGCGCCCGGATCGGACTTTCCCCATTGCCGTAGCGGCTGCGGATATAGCCTTCATTGTCGATCAGGAAGGCCACATCGGGAAAGGCGCGGGTGAAGGCCTGATCACGCATGTGCTGGTCATGGACCTGTTGCATGGAGTGATGCAGGTGGCGGCTGAGACTGTTGAACGCAGTTTCCAGCTGGGTGAATTCGGATGAGGCATGGGTCCGGATCATGCTGCCCAGATGACCGTCACGCAGTGTGCGGGTAAAGGTCACCAGGCGGTCGAGCGGCTTCAGTACTTCGCGTTTGATCAGATACTGCAGGCCCAGGGTATAGAGCAGCAGCATTGCCAGCAGCAGGACCACTTTCTGCGCCGTCTGACTGAGCAGTTGGGTGTATTGCCGGCTGGCATCATAGTGCGCCAGTAACCAGGCCTGCTGGTTGTCGCGCAGTTTGTTACCACTGCGGAATGAGACCGGCAGCAGCTGGAAAAATTCTGCTTCCCGCCGGGCACGCTGGAGTTCGGTGCCGGCGAGGCGGAAACCGGCTGGCAGATCCCGTGCGCTGACAGCATCACCCAGTTCGGCGCGGCGGGTGGACAGCCGGACGCGGTCATTCACGATCAGCTGCAGGTGGCGTACATGCAGGCGGGTGGCCATACGGCTGAGGGTCTGATCCGCATGACTCCAGTCCCCCTGGGACAAATGATTCTGCAGGGTCAGGCGCAGGGCACTGAGCTCTGCATCCATTTTACTCTGCCAGGTGGTGGCAAACTGGCTGGTCATGGCCTGGAACAGGAAGTAGCTGACCACCAGAGCGGTGATCCCCAATGCCAGTGCTGACCAGTTGAGCAGGGCGCGGCGCAGGGAGTAGCGTTTAGCGGCCATTATGGCGCTTCCCGGATAAAGTCGGCCCGGGTCAGGGCGTTCACCGGCACTGGCTGCTTTAACAGTTTATGCCGGGTCATAACGACAGCCAGCTGGCGTGCGGTTTCTTCCAGAGGCGATGGGTTGCCACTGAGCAGCTGGCGGTTGGTGGCGGCATCCGGCAGATCCAGTCCGTCGAGCTGATGGGGCAGATCGTCTGCCGCTACTTTCAGGCGCTGATTGAGCAGCGGCAGGCTGGTTTGCGGCTGTTGCTGCAGATCGTTCAGGGCACGGAAGTAGGCGGATATCAGATGACGGAGCTGGTTCTGATAATCGTCGAGTGCCGCGCGGCGGACGGCCAGCAAATCGACAATCTGGCCGGGAATGGCGCGGCTGTCGAGCAGCTGGTGGGCACCGGCCCGGACCAGTTGCGAGGCATAGGGTTCAAAGGTGACTGCGGCGTCAATCTGCTGGGCGCGGAAGGCCGCCAGATGATCGCTCTGCGGCAGATGGAGCAGAGTAACCTGATCCGTCGTCAGACCGCCCATATCCAGTGCTGCCTGCAGCATCAGGGCGCCGACGGCCGTGGTTTCAACGGCGATGGTCCTGCCGGCCAGCTGTGGCAGACGGCGGATACTGTCCCGCGCGAGGATGACGTCGGCCCCGGCAGAAATATCGAATACCAGCACGACCACCAGATCTTCGCCTTCAGCCAGCAGCGACAGGGTCTCATCCAGTGTCAGGGCGCCGGCTTCCAGATGGCCGAGGCGCAGGGCGTCCATCACATCACTACTGGATGACAGTTCGACCAGACGGACGTCTTCATCCTGCAGATACCCCTGAGCGCGCGCCACATAAAGCGGTTCATAGCCGGGCCAGACATTGGTACCGACGCGCAGAGGCAACGGTACTGAATTACAGCCCGCTGTCAGGGTCAGCCATCCGCAGAGAATCAGGCAGAGCAGGCCTCGTCGCACACAAACCTCAGGTTCAGTCAGTATTTGCCTAAGACTAGCACTGCTCCTCCGGACCTGCCGGCAGCAAATGACCTTAATGGCGTCAGAGCTACCTATACCAAGGCCTAATGGAGCGGTGGTGTCTGTCTGTGGTCCTCTGTCAGTCAGCTCAACGGAGGTCTGCTCTCATGGCAAAGAAAAATAACAACAGCGCAGCAACAACCGGCACACCACAGAAAGATCTGCCGGGCTCCCGCTTCGAACGCCTGTTTTACCGTTATCTGGCTTGGTTCCCGATTCTGGTGCTGCCGTTGCTGGTGGTGGAACTGATGGGCAGTGGTGACTATGCCGCTGGTGGCATTATCGGTGTGATGCACGCGGTACTGGTCTTCCGCTTTGTGCAGGTGGTGAATATTCAGGCGCTGTTCCGCCGGAAAGCACCGGGAGCGTGAGCCCTGGCCGGCACTGTGTCTGGGGCAGAATGCCGGACGTATGGCTCATCTGCTGTCGCCGGATGAGCCATAGCGGCTGAACGCAACCCTGACTTCCGTTTTTTCAGCGTCCGGAGAGCACCTGTTTCGCCCGTGCTGCTGCTGCCCGTACCTGATCCGGCGCAGTACCGCCGATATGATTACGGGCAGCCACTGAACCTTCCAGCGTCAGCACGTCGAAGACATCGGCGCTGATTTCGCCGGAGAACTGCTGCAGTTCTTCCAGTGTCATTTCACTCAGGTCTTTGCCGCTCTGTACGCCATAAGCCACGGATTTACCGACGATTTCATGGGCATCACGGAAGGCGATGCCTTTACGTACCAGATAATCCGCCAGATCGGTGGCGGTTGAAAAGCCCCGCTTGGCCGCTTCGCGCATATCATCTTTACGGGCAATCAGGTTTGGCACCATGTCGGCGAAGGCGCGCAGGCTGTCACGCAGGGTATCGACGGTATCGAACAGCGGCTCTTTGTCTTCCTGGTTGTCTTTGTTGTAAGCCAGCGGCTGGGATTTCATCAGTGTCAGCAGCGAAATCATGTGGCCATACACGCGGCCGGTTTTACCGCGCACCAGTTCCGGTACGTCCGGGTTTTTCTTCTGCGGCATGATGGAGGAACCGGTGCAGAAGCGGTCCGGCAGGTCGATAAAGCGGAACTGCGCGGAAGCCCACAGCACCAGCTCTTCCGAGAAGCGCGACATATGCATCATGATCAGCGACGCGGCGGAGCAGAATTCGATGGCGAAGTCGCGGTCAGAAACCGAGTCGAGGCTGTTTTCGGTCGGTGCGTCAAAGCCCAGCAGTTCCGCGGTGTAATGACGGTCGATCGGGTAGGTGGTACCGGCCAGTGCCGCGGCACCGAGCGGCAGCTGGTTGATGCGTTTGCGGCAGTCCTGCAGACGGCCATAGTCACGTTCCAGCATGGCATTCCAGGCCAGCAGATGGTGGCCGAAGGTCACCGGCTGGGCAGTCTGCAGATGGGTGAAACCGGGCATAATGGTGTCGGCTTCTTTTTCCGCCAGTTCCACCAGACCCTGTTGCAGACGGCTCAGTTCGGCGTTGATGACATCAATTTCGTCACGCAGGTAGAGACGGATATCGGTGGCAACCTGATCGTTACGGGAACGGCCGGTGTGCAGTTTCTTGCCGGTGATGCCGATTTTTTTCGTCAGGGCGGCTTCGATGTTCATATGCACATCTTCCAGCTCGACCGACCAGGCGAAGTCGCCGCGTTCAATCTCAATGCGCACTTCTTCCAGTCCGCGGATGATGTCATCGCGTTCCTGTTCCGTCAGAACACCCACTTTGCACAGCATTTTTGCGTGTGCCACCGAGCCCTGAATATCCTGACGGTACATACGCTGATCGAAACCGACCGAGGCGGTGTAACGGGCAACAAATGCATCAACAGGTTCAGAGAAGCGGCCGCCCCAGGAGGAATTGGTGGCGGAAGGGTTGGAAGAATCAGACATGATGACCTCAGACTGGTGCAGAATTCAGTAACGGCGCGGATTATAACCAGTCCGGTCACAATCTGTCGCCCGCATTCGTGACTCATGCCCTTGCCCTGAAACCGGCGGCAGGACAGACTAGCGCCTGTCTGACAGCAGCAGGAACTGACGGTGGCCAAGAACTCAGGTAACGGACAGCAGGACTTACTGGAAGCTTTCTTCCTGCCCGACCTGTGCAACACCCGTGCAGTGATTATCCTGCTGGCGCTGAGCGAGGCGCTGGTACTGGCGCTGACATTGATGGAAAGCAGCCTGCCCGACTATTCCTGGCAGCGTTTCAGTGTGGTGTCACTGTTTGTGCAGTGGGTCTGTCTGCTGTCGGTGGCGGCCCTGTGTCAGCTGCGGGTGGTTCTGGTGCGGCTGCCGGTGGTCACGGTGTCGGCGCTGGCCATGTTGGTGATCGCTTCGGTGACCCTGCTGGTCAGTGTGACCGGTGAACTGATGTGGCCACTGCACAGCGGTCAGATCGACTGGCCCTGGGTACTGCGCAATGTGCTGATCAGCAGTATCTTCGGCGCCATGGCGATGCGCTATTTTTACGTGCAGAGTCAATGGAAGCTCAAGGCGCAGGCTGAGCTCAAATCCCGTCTCGCTGCCCTGCAGGCCAATATCCGTCCGCATTTTTTCTTTAATACCCTGAATACCGTGGCGTCGCTGATTATGGTTGATCCGGATAAGGCCGAGCAGATGCTGGTCGATCTGGCGCAACTGTTCCGCGCGGTGCTGAAAAATGATGAAGCCCAGGTCACGCTGGCGCAGGAGATTGAACTGGGGCGGCGTTATCTGGCCATTGAGCAGGTCAGGCTGGGGGAACGGCTGCAGGTGGAATGGCAGCTGCCCGATGACCTGCCGCCGGTTAAGGTGCCGCAGCTGATTCTGCAGCCGCTGCTGGAAAACGCCGTCTATCATGGCATTCAGCCCAGTACGCAGCCGGGCTATATCCGCGTTGAGCTGGTGTGTAAAGCCTGTGGCCGCAATCCGGACCGCTGGTGGCTGCTGATCCGCAACAGTCGTGACGCCGCTGCTGGCAGTGACAGCGGTAACCGCATGGCACACACCAATATCCGTGCCCGCCTGCTGGCACTGGATGAGGAAGCCGGGCTGGTGACGGAAGAGCAGGACGGCGAATACATCGCCTGTCTGCAGCTGCCGCGGGTAGGATACGACGGGAGTAAAACATGAGTTACCGGGTGCTGCTGGTGGATGATGAGCCGCTGGCGCGTGAACGTCTGAAGCGTCTGCTGCAGGAACACGATGATTTTGCCTGCGCCGGTGAAGCCGGTGACGGCAGTGCTGCGCTGTCGTGGCTGCAGCAGCACGGCGCCGATCTGGTGTTACTGGATATCCAGATGCCGGGACGCAACGGGCTGGAAGTGGCCGCTGCCATGCAGCAGCTGCCACAGCCACCGCTGCTGGTGTTCTGCACCGCGTATGATGAGCACGCGCTGCAGGCCTTTGCAGTCAAGGCGCTCGACTACCTGCTCAAACCGGTACGGCGTGAAGATCTGTCCCGCGCCTTGCAGCGCGCCGGGGAATGGCTGGCTCAGCGTCCACCCGGCCCCGCGGCGCCGGGCAGCCGCACGCATCTCAGTGCCCGCACCCACAATGGCCTGCAGCTGATCCCGCTGGAGAGCATTATCTGCTGCCATGCTGACCAGAAGTACGTCACCGTGCTGCACGAGGACGGCGAAACCCTGATTGATGAGTCACTGAAGCAGCTGGAAGATGAATTTCCGCAGCTGTTTATCCGCGTTCACCGCAGCACGCTGGTGGCGAAGCAGCGTATGGAGCGGCTGCGGGCGGTGGATGAAGGCGGTCATCAGCTCTGTCTGCGCGGTCTGGCGGAGGGGGTGGCGGTCAGCCGCCGGCATCTGGCAGAGGTACGCCGGGTGATGAAAGAACTGTAAAGTGCAGGCATAAAAAACGGGAGGCTCAGCCTCCCGTTGTTGTTTTCCTGCCGTGCTCAGCTGCCGTAACGCTGACGCAGCGCCTGAATACGCACATCCAGTGGTGGGTGAGTGGAGAACAGAGCGGCAAATTTACCTTCACCACGGATACCAAAGGCCACCAGTTCACCGTTCAGTTCACTGGGCTGATCGTAGCTCTGCTGCAGGGCCGCCAGAGCACTGACCATGGCCGCCGGGCTGACCAGTTCGGCACCGGCCTGATCGGCGCGGAATTCACGCCGGCGGCTGAACCAGGCAACGATGGTGGAGGCCAGAATGCCGAGCACGATTTCAGCCACGATGGTGGTTACAAAAAACGCGATGCCCGGGCCGTTTTCATTTTTGAATACGGCTTTATCCACAAAGTTACCGATGATGCGGGCGAAGAACATCACGAAAGCGTTCACCACCCCCTGAATCAGCGCCAGGGTGATCATATCGCCATTGGCCACGTGACCGATTTCGTGGCCGAGTACCGCTTTGATCTGTTCTTTGTCCATGCGCTGCAGCAGGCCGGTCGACACGGCTACCAGCGCGTTATTACGGTTCCAGCCGGTGGCGAAAGCATTCGGCGCGGAGGAGGAGAAAATCCCCACTTCCGGCATGCCGATACCGGCTTTATCGGACAGCTCTTTGACGGTGCTCAGCAGCCACTGTTCACCAGCGTTCTGCGGGCGGTCGATAATCTGTACCCGCATGCCGAATTTGGCCATGGTTTTCGACAGCAGCAGCGAGATGATGGAGCCAACCATGCCGAATACCAGACAGAACACCAGCAGGTTAGTCAGGTTCAGACCACCGCCACTGCGCTCAAGATAACTGCCAACCCCGAGCAGTGACAGGGTAATACTGGCGACGAAAATGACCGCCAGGTTAGTGGCCAGAAACAGAACAATACGCAGCATCTGCGAATCCTCTCAGTTAATGCATCAGGTTGAAATTTCTGACATCAGAATGGGGTTTTTTCTGCCGTTTGCAAGCGGATTTATTGTCAGGAAGGGTAATGCAGGCTGGCTTTGCCCGCCGTTATCAGACAAGGCATTTTTATATGATATTAATCTCATTAACAATGGCTACCAGCCGATAACCACAGCATCACCAGATTCCAGGGATGTGAATATGTCGATAAACCTTTCTTCTTCTGTCACCGTCAGCAGCAGCCTGTCACCTGTGGTCGTGCCGGTGGCGGGTGTCAGCACCAGTCAGAGTATCGGTACAGACGTTCCGGCAGCAGTCACTGACTCCAGCGCATCCTTCCAGGCGGAGGCGGCTGCACCGGAAATTGCTGATACTTACCGGAAACCCGTCAGTAAGAGCCTGATCCAGACGGATACCGTGCGCCAGACCATGGAAGAAGGTTCGGTCGCCGTCAGTGAAAGAGGATACCGTGCCAGCCAGAGTCAGACACTGCTGACGGGCTTCCGCAGCGGGAGCTATGTGGCGGCCATGCTGGAACAGGGTCTGCAGCAGTTTGAGAGCAGGAGTGGCAGCTATTCCTGGGTGAACGATGGCATCCGTGAGCCGCTGACAGAGACAGGCCGGGTGACGATGCTGTATGGCTACCGGGAGGAGCGCCTGTCATTCAGCCTGACAACACGTTCCGGCGTTACTCTGAATCTGGGAATCAACCATCAGACTGGTGAAGGGCGGCTGGAAGATGGCCGGATCATCAATGTTGACCAGTGGCTGACCAGCTTTACCGCCGATGCTCAGCTGACGCTGCAGGAGCGGAAAGATGTCCTGAAGCTGGCGACCTCACTGGAAGGCGCTGCTGCACGTTATTTATCCACAGGTCGTTTTGATCTCAGCGCACTTGGGCTGGATAAACTGGAATCCTTCTCATCGCTGCAGATTGAAATGCACGGAGCGGGCGATGATAAAGGCGCCGACCTGTTAGCCCTGGATTATCAGGACAGTGAAGAAACCCGGACATTATCGGTGTTACTGCATAAGGATCAGCTCGATCTGCAACTGAACAAAGATGGCTGGGCGGTTCTGGGCAGCCGTGACCAGCGTCAGCAGAGTCTGGAAGAGTATCTGCTGCTGATAGAAGACAGTGCCCGCCGTGGTGGTACCGGTGCTGAACAGACGGACCTGATGCAGGATGCCTTCCGACTGCTTCATCACCTTGATAAAGAGGAACAGATTGCTGCTCAGGAAGAAGAGATAATTGCCGAAACGCCGACGGGCATTGATGTGAATTACGCCGCTGCCGGGCTGCGTGCCCTGTCCGGGCTGGAAGATTTCCATTTTTCCTTCGTCGCCGATATCACTCAGCCTAATCCGGATCCGGCAAAGGAATACGAAAAAGTCAGTTTTGAACTGAGTATTTCTCAACAGACGACGGGTCTTACGGGTGACCCCGGCCAGTTGCAGGTTGAACAGACGCAGTCGTATCAGATGCAGGCCAGTTATTATGAGCCTTTGCTGTGGCTGAAGGCGGTAGACTTCGTCAATCAGAGCTACCGCTACATTGAAACGGAAGCAACGGCGACAAAGGTGACCGGCATCGGTTATGACGATTTCAACCTGACCGGTCTGTTCAGCCAGTCACAGAATGAGTGGCAGGAGCACACCCGTACCTATGTGGAAGGTGTTCTGGACGGGAATTATACCGACGCGGCGGCAAACGACGATATCCGCGACTTTACCGAAGCAGCGGTCGTGGCGGAACGGGAGCAGCGGCTGGATATGCTGGATGAATTGTTAGGGCGTAATATTCCCGATCCCTGGATGCGCTGAAGTCTGTGCGATAATAAAAGCATAACCGCCTTTCTTGATGGGGATCTCCTGCGCTATCATTGGCGCCGTCCCAGGGGGTGGCACGTCAGCAGACGGGCCTGAGATGCCGGATGTTTACCGCAGGTAAACGGCGAACCCCTAGAACCTGATCCGGTTAGTACCGGCGTAGGAATGGGGGCGGTTGTTCAGCAGCACCGTTTACTGCCGGTAACGGTGATCTGTTTCCGTGCAGCCGCACACATCACAAGACAGCAGCTGCTGTCCTGCGCAGTCGCCGGGTCTTTCTTGCACTCTGAGGAATGACCCCGAATGAAAAAAACACCTTTATCGCTTTTCTGTTTACTCGCCCCGTTAACTGCCATGGCGGCGGATGAGGTTGATCTTGGCACGCAGACGGTGCAGGCGGATTTCCGTAAAACCGATGTGCAGCAGATTCCGGAAGCTGTCACTGTGGTTGGCAGTGAACAGATTGAAGCCCGCTCGGCCGAGCACCTGGAACAGGTGCTGAGTTTTGCCCCGAACGTGAATTTCGCGTCCGGCGCGTCCCGCGGCCGTTATTTCCAGATCCGTGGTATCGGTGAACGCAGTCAGTTTGTGGACCCGGTTAACCCGTCGGTGGGGCTGGTCATTGACGGCATAGATATGACGGGGCTGGGGGCGGCGGCAACCCTGTTCGACGTGCAGCAGGTGGAAATTCTGCGCGGCCCTCAGGGCACCCGTTTCGGTGCCAATGCACTGGCCGGCATGATCAGTATTCAGAGCAATGATCCGACGGCGGAAACCGAAGGCTACGTGGCTGCCAAAGCCGGCACCTATGACAGCTATGGTCTGGGAGCAGCGCTTTCCGGTAGTCTGAGTGAGAACGTGCAGGGCCGTATCGCCGTACACGGTTATGAGTCTGACGGTTATATGGAAGATGACTACCTGAACCGTGATGACAACCAACAGCAGGATGAAAAAATCGTCCGCGGCAAGCTGGCGTGGCAGCCGGACGTTGACAGCGAACTGAAGCTGACCCTGCTGTATGTCGATATCGACAATGGTTATGACGCCTTTACCTTCGATAACAGCCGCACCACGCTGTCGGACGAACCGGGACGTGACAGTCAGGACACCACTGCCTGGGCGTTGTCTTACGACCGCGATCTGAACAGTGCGGTACGGCTGGAAACGGTACTGAGCGGCAGCAACAGCAGCGCCGAATACAGTTATGACGATGACTGGACTTATGTCGGTTTTCATCCGGATGGATATTCAGCTTTTGACCGCTATCTGCGCGACTTCAAACGCAACAGTCTCGACCTGCGCCTGTTGTCCGGCCCGGACGGACGCATTTTTGCGGACAGCACCGACTGGGTGATGGGACTTTACTGGCTGCGCCGCGATGAGAATCTGCGCCGTAATTACACCTATGATGCGGCACAGTACCAGAGTGATCTGGCGGTGGATTCCTACTCTGTGTATGCCGAACTGAGTACGGCGTTCACACCCTTTACCACGCTGACCTATGGCCTGCGCGCTGAACGCTGGGAAAATGATTTTGCGGATAATGCCAGCGCGCTGGATGCCGGTGTCAGCAATGTCGAAGATGACACCAGCGAAACCCTGTGGGGCGGTAAAGTCACGCTGGAAACCCTGCTGGCCAGTGATCATCTTGGCTATGTGTCGCTGGCGCGGGGTTATAAAGCCGGTGGCGTGAATACCGATCCGGAAATCTCGGAAGACAACCGTACTTTCGACACCGAATTCAATAACACCTTTGAACTGGGGCTGAAATCCAGCCTGGTGGATAATGCGCTGCACACGCGGATTGCAGCATTTTATATTCAGCGTAAAAATCAGCAGGTAAAAAGTTCTTATGGTTACTTTGATGACGTTGAGGGTCGTCCGGCCTTTCAGGATTATTTAGCCAACGCGGCGGAAGGTAAAAACTACGGTGTCGAACTGGAAAGCGACTGGGATATTAATGAGCGTTTGAACTGGCTGTTCAGCTATGGCTGGCTGCAGACCAAATTCGTCGATTACCACTACGATACTGACGCTGGCGAATTCAGTCAGGATGGCCGCCAGCAGGCTCAGGCACCGGAATATAACCTGGCCACAGCCATGACCTATGCACTGACGAATACGTTGTCATTACGCATTGCAAGCGAAGCTAAAGACAGCTTTTATTTTTCCGACAGTCATGATGCTCAATCCAAAGCTTATGTGTTATGGCATGCCCGTATTGCTTATCAATTGGGTCAGCTTCAGCTGGCACTCAGCGGCCGTAACCTGACCGATAAAGAAGTGCAGACACGCGGGTTTTATTTTGGAGGTATCGATCCACGCCTGGATGTAAACGATGCACAGAAGTACGTACAGATAGGTGAGCCACGAACCTTTATGGCCGAAGCTAAATACTCATTCTGATTATTAACCGTCTGGGCGTGTATGCGCCCTGTAAAAGATGTGAATTTTTATTGGCAGGGCGGCCCTGGCTTCCCTGCGTAACCGGAGACAAGCATGGAAATTTCTGTGGAAATCAGCAAATACCCGCTGAGCGATGATTACCTTCCTTATATCAAAGGCTTTATTGATCGCCTGAACGATGTGGAAGGTCTGAGCGTGGTCACCAATACCATGAGCACCCAGGTGTTCGGTGATTACGATCTGGTGATGGATACTTTAAAAACCGAAATCCGTAACAGCTGGGAAGAATTCGGCCGATCCATTTTTGTGTGCAAGTTTATCGGCCGTAATCTTGATCCGGTATTAAACCCGCACGGCTGATTTGGCAGTGCCGGCTGTAATACGCAGCCGGCCAATCCGGTGGAATGACGATGAACGATATTGTAAACGCAATCCAGCAGGCGGCCGCGGCGATGAGCGTCTGGGAAGTCCTCGGCGTGGCACTGGGCATCGCCTATCTGCTGCTGGCGATGAAGCAGAATATTCTCTGCTGGTACGCGGCATTTTTCAGCACGCTGATTTTTATCTGGCTGTTCTGGGATGTCAGCCTGCTGATGGATTCCGCACTGAACGTTTATTACCTGGTGATGGCGGTGTATGGCTGGTGGCAGTGGCGCCGCGGGGTTACCCAAGCGGAATTACCGATTCAGGTATGGTCGCTGCCGCGCCATCTGCTGGTGTTTGCCGGTGTGGTGCTGGCCAGTCTGATCAGTGGCTGGCTGCTGACAAAATACACCTCCGCGGCTTACCCCTACTGGGATTCTTTCACCACCTGGGGAGCGATGGTGACGACCTATATGGTGGCGAAAAAGGTACTGGAAAACTGGCTCTACTGGGTGGTGATCGACACGGTGGCCGGCGTGCTCTACTTCAATAAAGAGCTGTACCTGACCGCGCTGCTGATGGTGCTGTATGTGATTCTGGTGATTATCGGCTGGTTCCGCTGGCTGCCCCAGTACCGGGAACAACAGCACCGGCAGCGGGGTCAGGGGAGTGAAAGTCTGGCCACGCCAGCGGCCTGGCAGGTGGGTGAAAAACTGCCGTGATCGAAGACATTCTCGCCGACTGGCCACGCTGGGGCCTGACCGCTAAAGCCCCGGCTGCCCATCAGCTGCGCACGCTGGCCGGCGGGCTGACCAATCAGTGTTTTCTGCTGCACCTGGATAGCGGTGATTATGTGCTGCGGGTGGAAGGCCATAATTCCACGGCACTGGATATCAACCGTGATGCCGAACTGGCGGTGCATCAGCTGGTGGCCGGGCACGGCCTGACGCCGGTGATCCGTTACCGGGCGCCGGGCGGTGGCTACTGGATCCGTGAATACGTGCCGGGGCGGACACTCAGTGAGGCGGATATGAATGCCGCCACGGTAGCCCGTATGGCAGATACGCTGCAGCGTCTGCATCAGCTGCCATTACCGCCGCAGTTGCCGGAACTCAGCATCGGCCGTAAGGCCACGGCTTACTGGAATATGATTACCGCCCGCGACCCGGCCTCTCCGCTGCTGGTGCTGCGGGAATCCACCCAGACCCTGCTGGGCGGTATGCCGGATGAACGCCGCAGCCTGTGTCATATGGACCCGCTGCCGGCCAACTGGATCCGGACGCCCAATGACCGGCTGGTGCTGCTGGACTGGGAATACGCGGCACAGGGGCATCCTCTGTGGGATCTGGCCGCCCTGCTGGGCAGTGCCGGGTTGGCGGCAGCGGAGGAGGCACAGATTCTGGCTGCGGCCGGTGTGGCTGACGACCGCGTCTGGCGTTTTGCCCGCGTGCAGATGCGTTACATGACTGCGCTCTGGTATGGGGCGCAGAATCTGTGGGATGACCGCCGTGTGATCAGTGAGCTGCAGCAGCTCGTGACTGATTGCGGCGCATAATCAGTTTATCGCGGAATTCGGCCGGGTCTTTCTGTAACGCCAGCTCACCATGCAGCTGCTGCTGAATGCGGCGTGTCAGCAGGCGGCTGAGCCAGAAGCGCAGCGCCGCACCACGCAGCATCAGCGTCCAGTTCTGCAGCTCTTCCGGCAGCAGTGGCCTGACACTGCTGTAGCCCTGATGCAGGGCCTCGACACAGCCGGCTTTCCACTCCCCGTCTGCATGACAGCACCAGTCGTTGGCGATGATCGCCAGATCATACATTTGCGTGCCTTCGCTGGCGTTGTACAGATCAAGAATGGCGCCGACCTGGCCGTCTTCAGTAAACAGCGCGTTATCGTGGAACAGATCGCCATGAATCCAGCCCTGCGGCAGGGTCAGCCACTGCTCGCGGTGTTGGCGCTGGTACAGCAGTTCATCGTCGAGAATGGAACGCTCGGCAGCCGTCAGATCGGCCGCCAGTTCCGGGCTGATAGCAATCCACCAGTCGAAGCCGCGGGCATCGGCCGGGCGCGGATTCAGGTCTTCCGCCAGCTGATGCATCTGCGCCAATGCGGCGCCGATGGCATAGCAGTGGGCCGGCTGCGGATCGCTGATATGGCTTCCGGGCAGGCGCTGACAGAGCACCGCCGGTTTGTTCTTCAGGCTGTGCAGCCAGATATCGTTATGATCGGTCAGGGGAGCCGGAACCTGCAGACCACGGCGGCCCAGATGCCGTGCCAGACGCACGAAATCGCGGACTTCATCGCTGTGGTGATGCTCAAACAGGGTCAGCACATAATCGCCTGTGCTGGTGGTCAGCATATAGTTGGTGTTCTCAATCCCGGCACTGATGCCCTGATAGGCCACCAGGGTGCCCAGATCAAACGGATCGAGAAAGGTGGCAACATCCTGATGCGTGAGGGAGGTATAAACCGACATGCCAATAACCACAGACTGCTGGAGAAACAACGGTCTATGTTAAAGCGGCGGCCGGCATCTGAACAGCACAGAAGCGCCGTCCGGCTGAGTTCTGCAGCCGAAGCGGACGAAGCCGTGCTGGCTTACCAGCGGAAAATAACCCATTTAGGCACGCGCATTTCCGGGTTGTCCTTGCGCACAAAATCACCGTCTTCCTGCTCGGTGGGCACCAGGTAATAGGCCGGGCCTCTTTTCGGCACCACCTTGATTTCACTGATTTCACCGTTGATGCGGAACTCGTAATAGGTGTTATCACCATCGTTGCGGATGGTAATGGTTTCGGCCGGGTCGGCTGCCTGGCTGAGCGTGCTGAAGGTCAGGCCCATCAGCAGGGCCGGAGCCAGTGTGATGGTGGTCAGAAGTTGACGTGGCTTCATGGTAAACTGGCCTCAGTTTGTTTATCTGTTCTGTTAAGTATTGCTGGCATTGTACGACGCCGGCCAGCGAAAAAGGAATGACTCATGTCCAAGCCCGTGGTTCTCGTTGACGGTTCGTCTTACCTGTTCCGTGCCTTTCACGCCATCCCGCTGCTGACCAACTCGAAAGGTCTGCACACCAACGCCGTGAAGGGCGTGATCAGTATGATCCGTAAGCTGCAGAAAGATTTCGCAGAATCACAGCTGATTGTGGTGTTCGACGCCAAAGGGAAAACCTTCCGCAGCGATATTTACGCTGAGTATAAAGCACACCGTCCGCCGATGCCGGATGAACTGCGCGAACAGATTGAACCCATTCATAACATTATCCGCGCCATGGGCCTGCCGCTGCTGATTATTGACGGCGTGGAAGCTGACGACGTGATCGGTACGTTGGCGGCACAGGCCATTGCCCACGATCAGGAAGTGGTGATCTCCACCGGCGATAAAGATATGGCGCAACTGGTGAACAGCCACGTTACCCTGATTAACACCATGACCGATACCACCATGGATATTGACGGTGTTAAGGAAAAATTCGGGGTGCCGCCAGCGCATATCATCGACTATCTGGCGTTAATGGGCGACAAAGTGGATAACATTCCCGGCGTGCCCAAAGTGGGTGAAAAAACAGCCGTGGGGCTGGTGGCCGGGCTGGGCAGCCTGGAAGCTATTTACCGCAATCTGGATAAGGTTAAGGATCTGGAATTCCGCGGTGCCAAAACCATGGCGGCGCGGCTGGAAGAACACAAGGAGCAGGCATTTTTATCCAAAGAGCTGGCCACCATTAAATGCGATGTTGAACTGGAAGCCGGCCTCAGTGACATTAAAAGTTGCGCAACCGATAAAGATGCCCTGCTGGATTTATTCCGCACCATGGAATTCAAAGCCTGGATTGCCGAATTCAGCGATGATGCTGCCCCGGCAGTGGCTGCGGCCGGCGATGACAACCGTGCTACGGCTGCGGATATTCCGCCAGCGTTTGCCGGCGCAGCCGAATACAGCATTATTTTTGATCAGCAGGAACTGGATGCCTGGCTGAAAAAACTGCAGGCGGCCGACCTGTTTGCCTTCGATACTGAAACCACCTCGCTGAATTATAAAGAAGCGCGGATTGTCGGCCTGTCATTTGCGGTGGAAGCCGGCAAAGCGGCTTATGTACCGCTGGCGCATGATGAAGTCTGTGTACCCGAAGGTAAAACTCAGCTTAACCGTGAAGCGGTACTGGCACAGCTGCAACCACTGCTGGAAAGTGAAGAGCACAAAAAGGTCGGCCAGCACATGAAATACGATATGCACGTGCTGGCTAACCACGGCATTCACATGCGTGGCGTACAGTTCGACACCATGCTGGAATCCTATATTCTTGATTCAGTGGCCACGCGTCACGATATGGACAGCCTGGCGCTGAAATATCTCGGCCATAAAACCATTCACTTTGAAGAAATAGCCGGTAAGGGTGTCAAACAGCTGACTTTTAATCAGATCAGCATTGACGTGGCCGGCCCCTACGCGGCGGAAGATGCCGACATTACCCTGCGCCTGCATCAGCGCCTGTGGCCGGAACTGGAAGCCCTGCCGTCACTGCAGAAAGTCTTTACGGATATTGAAATGCCGGTCATGCCGGTACTGTTCGTCATGGAAGAAAACGGTGCCCTGATCGATGCCGATAAACTGCATGAGCAGAGTCAGCAGATTGACATCCGCCTGCAGCAGCTGGAGCAGGAAGCCCATAACGAAGCGGGTCAGGTTTTTAATCTGGGATCACCGAAACAGCTGGGCGAAATTCTGTTTGAAAAACTGGGCCTGCCGGTGAAAAAGAAAACCCCCAAGGGAGCACCATCGACGGCGGAAGAAGTGTTGCAGGAACTGGCCGATGACGGCTACGAACTGCCGCGCCTGATTCTGGAAAACCGTGGCCTGGCAAAACTGAAAAGTACCTATACTGACAAACTGCCGCTGATGATCTCGCCGGATACCGGCCGTGTACATACCTCTTATCATCAGGCGGTAGCCGCCACCGGGCGTTTATCCTCCACCGATCCGAACCTGCAGAATATTCCGGTGCGTTCCGAAGAAGGACGTAAAATCCGTCAGGCCTTTATTGCACCGGCCGGCTATAAACTGGTGGCGGCGGATTACAGTCAGATTGAGCTGCGTATTATGGCGCACCTGTCCGGTGATGCCGGTCTGTTAAGCGCCTTTGCCGAAGGCCGGGATATTCACCGCGCTACCGCGGCGGAAGTTTTCGGCGTGGCAGAAAATGAGGTCACAGATAACCAGCGCCGCGCTGCAAAAGCCATTAACTTCGGTCTGATTTACGGCATGTCAGCCTTTGGTCTGGCGAAACAGATCGGCGTTGGCCGGGGCGAAGCACAGGAATACGTCAACCTCTATTTTCAGCGTTACCCGGGCGTGCGTGAATATATGGATTCCACCCGGGAACACGCCAAAGAACAGGGCTATGTCGAAACCATTTTCGGCCGCCGTTTATACCTGCCGGAAATCCGCAGCAAAAATGCCCCACGCCGTCAGCATGCCGAACGCACCGCGATTAATGCGCCCATGCAGGGCAGCGCTGCGGACATTATCAAACGCGCCATGGTGCGCGTCTATAACTGGCTGCCGCAAAGCGGTTTTGATGCGCGCCTGTTAATGCAGGTACACGATGAACTGATCGTTGAAGTGCGCGAAGATCAGGCCGGGGATTTTGCTGCTGAGCTGAAAAAACAGATGGAAGGCGCCGCAGAATTAAACGTGCCGTTAGTGGTGGAAGCCGGGATTGGTGATAACTGGGAGCAGGCGCATTAAGCCTCACCCTGTATGCAAGGAGGTCAATCAGATCTTAGGCTTTAATTATAGCCCCTGAGATCTGACTGAATCTGACGCAGTCATATATCTATGAGGAATATTTTTCTGGATACAGGATATAGCTCAATAGCACCATTATCAGAAACCCGTAGAAAGAAATAAACAAAATACGGGCTACAGCTTTATCTGCTTGAGTAGCGTAGGGTCGTACAGATTTCGGGCTGATAAATGGATTATGTTCATGATTCAGAGGGTTGCCTACCGGAATGGCAATAGCCGTTGCTATCCATAACGTTCTGAGTCCCCATATATTCACCGGGCAAACTTTGCTCTTACCATTGTCAGCTACGCGTTTATCTATTCTCGGTATGAATAAATAACTGAATAAAAACCAGCTAATGGCGCTGAAAATAAACAGAGTCACGGATATTAAAAGGATCAGGTCGTATCCGTTCATTCACTGGTTATCCATAATCCGGGATGAAATATTTTGGCCAAATGTATCGCCGATGCCACCTGCAAAATAACCTGCAGTAAGGCTTACTGTAAACATTCCTTTGTCTGTAAAACCGGACAAGGCGAGAGCCGGATTATATCCGGGCAGAGGCTGATTTGTCCGGCACTGTACGGCTGAATACCGATGTCTTTGACATGGTAAGGCATACAATAATCGTCAGATATCATCTGGCTCTGTTTGCCGAAGGCTGCTGAATGAGTCCGATAATAATTGAAGCCTTGTTTTCCAGTTCATGGCATAGGCAGCGTTCCGGGTATAAGCCATCAGACGGCAAATCCCGGCGCTTTAAAACGCCAGCTTGCCAATCCGATCCATATGCAGCGTCCCCAGATATAAACCATCCGCCTCCGGCTGCACCGACGTGACTTCACCAATGGCGACCGCCGCCTGATCGTGCAGGCTCTGCAGGATATTGCCGTCAGCATCTATCTGCAGTATCAGGCCGTAAGGTCTGGGTACAGGGGCCAGCTTTTTGGGCAGTTTGGCCAGCTGATTCTTGATCCAGGGTTGGTTGTGAAAGCGGTCAACCACGGCCGGGCGCAGCGCGTACATTGCGATCCAGTAAGTGCCATCTGCGGCGCGGGCGATACCATCGGGCAGGCCCGGTAGTTTATCGCGGATAATTTCCTGTTCACCGGCACGCGGACCCTGCAGCCAGAGTTTACGGATGCGGTAGCGGAAAGTTTCGTTGATCAGGACAAAGCTCTGATCGGCAGCCACGGCGACGCCATTGGCAAACGCCAGATCGTCGGCCAGCAGCGTCAGCGCTGACGTCTGCGGGTTATAGGCGAACAGCCGTCCGGACGGACGGCCATCAAGAATATCATGCACAATAGCGCTTAAAGGATAACGGTTGCTGGCATCGGAGAAATAAACCGTGCCGTCGGCGCCGATATCCACATCATCGGTCACACCCAGCTTTTCACCGTGAAAGTGGTCGGCTAATACGCGCAGACTGCCTTTCGGGTCCAGCGCCAGCAGGCCTTTCTCGGCATCGGCAATAATCAGGTTCTGCTGATCATCGAAGTGCAGCCCCAGCGGGCGGCCGCCGGTATTGGCCAGGGTTTCCCAGTCAGTGTACGGGCATTTGCGCAGGATGCTGCCATCTTGCGTGCCGGTGTACAGACAACCGAGCACGTCGCGGGCAACATCCTCCCCACCGCGCTGACCTTCGGGCAGGCGGATAATATGTGTGCTCTGCAGGGTATCGTTGGCGGCGAGCGTACCGGCAAAGGGCAGCGGCCCGGGGATGTCGACAGCAACAGCGTCAATCGGGGAAGGCAGACTGATCAGCGCCGCAGCGGCAATCAGCAGCAGGACAACCAGGGTCAGCAGCAGCTTTTTCATAAGGGCTCACTTGTTATTGTTATTGGTTCGCCCACAGTCTAACCGGCACTGAGCCCGGTATCAGCAGCTTACTGTGCCGTTTTCTGACGTTTTTTCAGCAGGTAGCGGCCGGTAATGGCGATCACCGCGGTAAAGGTAATAAACACTGGCAGCAGCATGATCAGGTAGCTGTCGAGGCCCTTCTGTGCAACATAGACATAGATGGCCTGCCAGCCCGACAGGTTAATCGCTTCACCGGTTGCGGTGTTGTGGCCGGAGACGGCGGCGGTGGCAAGGCTGTAGATCATGGTCAGAATGAGCGCGGCGATAACGGAGACAGGAATAACGAGTTTCATAACGGACAACGGCCTGTAAAACGGTGGCATCTTAAGTTGTTACTATACGGCGCTGAATATTGCGTAGCGAGGCAGAAAAGCAGGTTTGTCCGCCATTTTTCAGCGGCCTGTGAGCGGCCGTTTCTGTGGTGTTGGCGCAGTGGCTGTCAGTCGTTATCACTACGGTGGCCGTTCTTTTGTCATAAAGTTTTCCGATATCTGCAGGATTCATACGCTTGTCGTTGAAATCACCAGGTCTTTATTGAAGACTGCCAGAGGTGCTCAAGGCCGCTCAATCAGGAGGATTGACTGTGAATAAACGGATTTTTCTCATTATGCTGGCGGTGGTTGTTCTGCCACTGCAGGCACAGGCGGAAGCGGTGATACTCAATGCTGCCAGCTTCCGGGAAGTCAGCGCCCTGATCAGCCGCAGTGGCGCACCCGGGCAGACACTGCTGGTGATGGACGATGATGACACGCTGACTATGATGCCCTGCAGCCAGCCGGAAAATCCGGCTGAATGTCAGTATCTCGGCGGACCGGCCTGGAGCAGCTGGCAACAGAACCTGATTGGCACCGCATCCCCCTACCGGGTTGCCGCCAGCGACGATGAACTGTTTTCTATTACCTCGGTTCTGTTTGCCATGAATTTTATGGCTTATAGCGAACCGGAATTGCCGGTTATTCTGCAGCAGCTTTCAACTACCGGTGTGCGCTTTATGGTCGAAACGGCCAGGGGCAGCGGTGATATTTCGGCGACTGAAAATCAGCTGGAAAATCTGCAGATAACGGATGCCAGCTCATCTCCTTTTCTTCATTTAATCTCCGCTCATGCACTGCAGATGCCATCCGGCCAGTCATCACTGGCAAGCCCGTTTATGCCCTGTGCATTCAATAACGCGAGACCGGTCAGTTACCGTCAGGGAGTGATGTATGTGGCCGGACAAAATAAAGGTGAAATGTTGCTTTGCCTGTTAAGCCGGGCAGAACCGGTACGGCCGGTGAAACATATTGTCTTTGTCGATGATACGGATGCCAATGTAAAAGATGTTTACGCCGCATTTAAAGACAACCCGGATTATCAGGTCAGCGCGGTTTATTACACCAGGCTTGAGCAGCACAAAGCGGCGCTGACCAGGGGGCCGATGAGTGAGGTTTATCAGAAAAAAGCCGACGAACGCTGGCAGGCGCTGAAGTCTGTACTGCACAGTCAGCTGCAATGGCCTTCGGTGCAATAGCCGTGTCAGCTGCGCATAGTTAAAAAACCATTAAGCACAACAATAAAAAACAATGATCTGCAGCCGGAATCCGTTCCGGAAAATCACGACTCTGCCGGGCCTGACCCGCCGCGATTTCCTGAGTGCCGGAGTGGCCTCAGTGGCGGTCGCCGGCAGCATAAAATCCCTTCAGCAAAGGACTCCGCTATGAAGACTCTCCCGCTGTTGCTCTGCAGCCTGCTGTTAGCGCCCGGACTTGCCGGATGCAACCGTGCAGTCAGTGATGCCATGCCGGCGGTGGCTGCTGCCGCTGCAGAACAGACCCCTGCGACGTTACCGGTAATCAGTCCGGTACTGCCGGCTGATGCCATCTTTCATGAACCGTTTGATCTGGATTCTCTGCAGCACGATTTCGATGTATTTTCCTGGCAGTCTTTTATTGCCCTTAACTGGCCGGCGGCCGCCACCGGCGTTGCCGATACCAGCGTCAGTATCGGGCAGAAACCCGGCGTGCCAACGGTCTGGCAGACCTACAAGGAAAGCCGCGATATCTTCCTGCCGGATGGTTCGCCCCCGCCACCGTGGGGTGTGGATGTACCGCCGCCAACAGTGTGTGGTGAACAGGATTTACCGGTACTGAATCAGATCGCCAAGGTGCCGAATAATGTGCTCGATGAAAGCGCCGAACCTTTCCAGACCGGGCCGCTGATCGATCAGAACGGTCAGTACACGCGTTTTGAAATTCTGACCAATGAGGTGATGTTCAATTACATCAGCAGCAACCAGCTCTATTCCGCCGCCGGCCAGCAGGCATTTGGCGCTGAAGCGGATTTCCCTTCCGGCACAGATTCTGACGTGGGCGCCATTATGCTCAAAGCCTCATGGAAAGTGCTGGGTAACCATGACGATGCCGCAAAATTCCATACTGCGCAGGCGTATGTGTATAACAATCCGGATGAACATGCGGGGGTAAAAGCCGCCTGCAAGCTGCAGACGGTTGGCCTGGTCGGTTTTCATATTGGCACCAAAATGAAAGGCAACCCACAATGGATCTGGTCCACCTTTGAGCATGTGGATAACGCCCCGACTCAGGGCGAGCCGGTCAGCAAGCAACACTATAACTACTACAAACCGGACTGCAGCGATTGCGCTGCTGTGAATACGCCGCCACCACGGCCTTGGAATCCCGGCAACGCCTACACCCAGCCCAGTCAGGTGATGCGTGTGGCTGCCATTACCGCACCGACCAAAGCGTTGAATGCCCGTTATCACGCCGCACTGGAAAAGCTGGTGCCGGGCTCGGTATGGGTCAATTATGAACTGATCAGCACACAATGGCCGACCGACGCCGGCAGTAAAACCGATCCGACCGGAGTGCCGGCACCGATGTTTCTCGCCAATACCACGCTGGAAACCTACATACAGGGTGAAGTGCGGCAGACCTCTTCCAGCTGTATTCAGTGTCACAACAACGCAACCATGACCAGCGGCAGATTTTCGGATTTCACCTATCTGCTGCAACGGGCTCAGTAAAGGAGAAGTAATATGGACGTGATGAATACATTTGTTGGCCTCAGTTCCGTGCTGACCGGCTTTGCGGAAAGTGTACTGGCCCCGGCTCTCGACCCGGTGGATATCAAAAGCCTGTACCTGAAAACCTGGACAGAGAATATCGCGCATGAAAGCGGCGAAGCCGGGCTGACAGACAATATTCTGCAGCAGTACACCGAATTACAGGCGGCCGGAAAAAACGAACAGCAGATCGGTGAGCAATTACTCAGTGATCAGAATTCACCGGCCTTTGTGCTTTCCTGCCAGAAGCTGATTTATCTCTGGTATATGGGTGCCTGGCCCGACGTTACTCAGCAACCGGGCAGTGACACCGGTGGCTTTACCTCCTTCGATACCCTCACGGCCGATTCCTATACCTCCGGTCTGGTGTGGAAAGTAATGCAGGCCCACCCGATGGGTGACTCGAATTACCGTTATGGTTACTGGGCAGAACAGCCTCCGGCACTGAGTGACTACACCGGTAATAGCGGCAACTGAGGACAGGATTATGACCAATACAGAAGAATATGATGTTGTCATTGTCGGCTCAGGTATTGCCGGCTCCATCGTGGCTTATCAGCTCGGCCTGGCCGGCAAAAAGGTGCTGATTCTTGAAGGTGGCCGGGAAGTGCCGGCCGACCGTTCCGGTTATATGGAAACCTTCTACAAAGCCAATGCCAAAACCCCGGAATCCCCCTACCCGCCGGCAACACAGGGAGCGGTAACCGCAACAGCACAGAACCCGCTCGGCCTGCCCGATCCTGCCGGTGAAAATACCCCGCGCTATACGGTGCTGCAGGTCGGTGCGTGGCAGAAGAAAGAGCAGTGTTATTTTGATTATCCGTCACAGGTTGCGGGCATTTCCGGTACCAGTCTGCAGGCGAATTTTGCCTTTGCCAGTTCTTATGAGCGCATCGGTGGCGGAACCACCTGGCATTGGCTGGGTACCTGTCTGCGCCTGTTCCCGGAAGATTTTAAAATGAAAACCCTGTACGGCGAGGGGCAGGACTGGCCCGGTGGTGACGCTTTTTATCAGGCGCTGGTGCCCTTTTATGAAAAGGCTTATCAGGAAATCGGCGTCTCCGGAGATAAGACCGCGCTGGAAAAAATTTATCAGCAGTATCAGGTCAGCCCGGATGGCAGTTACGGCGCGGATTATGACTTTCCCATGCCCGGTATTGACCCGACCCTGCAGGACGATATTTATAATCAGCTGGGCGATATGAGCTGGGATGGTAATCCTGTGTATATCACGCCCACGCCACAGGGGCGTAATTCACGGCCGGATGACCGCCGCCAGTGTGCCGGTAATACCAACTGCATTCCCATCTGTCCGATTCAGGCCAAATACGATGCCACCGTCACCCTGGCCCGGGCACTGCAGACAAATAATGTTGAAGTCCGTTATCAGCATGTGGCCAGCAATATCCGCCTGAATGAAAAAACGCAGCAGGTGTGCGGTATTGATTATCTGACCTATGAGCAGCCGCAGGGCATCGCCACCGGCTCTGGTACTGTGAGCGCGAAATGCTATGTACTCGCTGCCCATGCCATTGAAACCCCCAAACTGCTGCTAATGTCTGACAAAAACCCCGGCTTTGAACAGGGCGTGGCCAACAGCAGTGGTCAGGTCGGCCGCAATCTGATGGACCATGTAATGTACCTTGGCTGGGGGCTGGCCAAAGACCCGGTCTATCCGTACCGCGGACCCTTATCGACGTCGGGTTTTGAATCGCTGCGTGATGGCGCCTTCCGGAAAGAACGCTCCGCCTACCGTATTGAAATCGGTAACGAAGGCTGGCAATGGGCGGCGGATGACCCTGGCACCACGCTGGCCGATTTTGTGTTCGGGCAGAATAATTCCCAGCTGAACGGTAATTCGCACAATGAACAGGGTGAGGCGCTGCGCTTTAATCCGCAGTTGCCGGCGTTCAGTAAATTGTTCGGTAAACAGCTGGTGCAGACGCTGAATGGCGTTTATACCCGGCAGCTGCGACTGGGCTATCTGATTGAACAGTTACCTGATCCGGAAAACCGTGTGCAGTTATCCACCACACTGAAAGATAACCTCGGTCTGCCACGCCCGCATGTTACCTACCGGCTGGCATCCGATTACGAACGTAAAGCCTTTGTTTCCGCGAAAAAACTCACCACGGAACTGTTCAGCAAAGTCGGTGCAACCGAATACACCAAAGACCCGGGTGCACCGGTTTTCAGCGGCAAAGCCGAAGACCTCACGGCGACTAACTTCCAGTATCAGGACGACACGGGGACCACCCATAACTTCAAGTTCTACGGTGCCGGACACATTGTTGGTACCTACCGCATGGGAGACACAAAAGAAGACTCAGTGCTGAATGCCCGCCAGCAGTCGTGGGATCACGATAACCTGTATATGGTCGGCAGTGGCGTCTTTCCGACCATTGCCACCGGCAATCCGACCCTGACCATTGCCGCGCTGGCCTTTCAGGCTGCGGGTCATATCCTTGATGATCTGAATGGCTGATAAAACTGCCTGCCTGCTTTATACCGCAGGCAGGCTTCAGCTTTTATCTGCATGCTGTGGAATGCTTCCCGGGTGTTGTGAGACAAATGAGCAGGCACAAACCCGGATGCGGAAACCGTGGTTAGTGGTGATCTTATTGAGTGGCTGACGTCATTCCTGTGATGGAAAAACACCACAGAAATAAGGTATCTGAAAAGTTTAAGGATTTGCTTAAAGGTAAAAGGCTGGTTTGCCTGGCTATTCGGGATAATTACGACCGCATGCAGACAGAGTTAATTCAACTTTCAGAAGCAAGGGTCGTAAAAGTTGTCCGCCTTAACTAAACGCATTAACAAACCAACGAATACCTTCCGGACACCAAAAAGCGGGCTGATGCCCGCTTTCGTATATCTGAAGACTTACCAACCGGCTTACACCAGCAGATAACCCCCATCCACATTAATCGCTGCACCTGTGGTGTAGCTGGACGCATCAGACGCCAGATACAGCACGGTGCCGGCCATTTCATCCGGCATGGCCACGCGTTTCATCGGAATATGCATCATTGCCATTTTCAGGATGGCGTCGTTGCTGGTCAGGGTGCTGGCGAATTTGGTGTCGGTCAGGCCCGGCAGCAGGGCGTTCACACGGATACCCAGTTGTGCACATTCTTTGGCAAAGGTTTTGGTCATGGCAATAACGGATGCTTTGGTGATGGAGTAAATACCCTGCATATCACCCGGAATCACGCCGTTAACAGAAGCTACATTCACAATGGAGCCACCGCCGTTTTTCTTCATCAGTTTTGCACCGGCTGATGACATAAAGAAGTAACCACGGATATTGACGTCGACGGTTTTCTGGAAGGCATCCAGACCGGTATCCAGCACATGGCCGAAGTACGGATTGGCGGCGGCGTTATTCACCAGAATATTCAGTTTGCCGTGTTTTTCTTCAATGACTTTGAAGCAGTTTTCGATCTGATCCATTTCACCGATGTGGCAGGCCAGCGCTTCGGCGCTGCCGCCGGCCGCGGTAATTTCGTCAGCCACGCGCTGACAGCCATCAATTTTACGGCTGGAAACAATCACGTGGGCACCGGCTGAGGCCAGCAGTTTGGCGATGCTTTCACCGATACCACGGCTGGCACCGGTGACCAGCGCAATACGGCCGGACAGGTTAAACAGTTCTTGTGGGTTCATGTCGGGTTCCCCTTTTATTGTTTACCGCTCAGCGGTAGGTCAGAAAATGTTTTCCGGCCTGAGCCAGATGTTGTTGTTCGTTAAATGACGCCAGACTGAGGCGGCCGCTGCGGCTGTACAGCAGCTGGGTAATGCCGCCGTTGAGCAGGGTCCAGTTCATGTCGAAGGCTTTGTCGTCCGTCAGACTGAGGCAGTACCGGGCAATGGCGGTGATCGGGCCGCCGGAGGTAAAGATCACCGCATCCTGGCCGTCGGCGCGGGCAAGCAGTTGCTGCAGCGCGTCCTGGACACGGCCGGTAAAGTGGCCCCAGGATTCCATATAATCGCTGTCGTGCTCGCCACTGGTCCAGCGTTGGACGGCGCTGGCAAACAGCTCCTGAAAGGCTTTGCGGCGGTTGGGCTGGGCCATCACCCAGGCACCGAGCACGGCCTTGTCGCTGAATTGCGGGTAGGCACAGGCAATCACGTCATCGGAGTCAAACTCGTTGAAACCGGCCATTTCTGCTGCCACGGCCTCGCTCTGCCAGTGCTTCTGCGCCGCCTGCAGGGTTTCGCGGTGGCGTTGCATGGCACCGTGAATCACATGCGGGGCATCGACCGAGCGCAGCGCCAGTGATTTACCGACCAGCTCACCCTGCAGGTGCCCGGTGTCTGACAGCTGGTCGTAATTCGCTTTGCCAAAGCCGGCCTGGCCGTGGCGTACCAGATACACGGCTGCCATTATTTCAGCCCGGATTTTTTCATAATGCGTTTGCAGCGCCAGTTCAGGTAATGCACAAACAGCCAGAAGTTTTTGAACGCCGGGTTGTCGGTCTGCTTATGGTGATAGCGGTAGTAAATCTGCTGCACAATCACCGCCAGGCGGAATAATCCGAACACTTCGTAGAAGGGCCAGAGTTTTTTATCCAGCCCCATCCGTTCGCAGTAATAACTGACAATTTCATCGCGCGTCAGCATGCCCGGCAGGTGGCTGGGTTGGCGGCGGATGGAACGCATCATGGCGTCGTCGTCGGCCTGCACCCAGTAAGCGAGTGCGCCGCCAAGATCCATCAGCGGATCACCTAAGGTGGCCATTTCCCAGTCGAGCACGCCGATAATTTCACCCGGGTTATCCGGATTGAGTACGACGTTATCCATACGGTAATCGTTGTGGATAATGCAGGTTTTCACATCCGCCGGCATATTGGCCTGCAGCCATTTCATGGTTTTTTTAAAGCCGGGAACATTCCAGGTTTTTGATTTGCTGTAGCGGCTGCTCCAGCCTTCGACCTGACGGCGGACATAGCCCTGGCCTTTACCCAGATCGCTGAGGCCGGCGGCTGCGTAATCCACCTGATGCAGGTCGATTAATTTATCGAACACGGAAATACACAGCGCGCGCGCCTGCTGTTCTGTCAGTTTCATACCTTTGGGCAGATTGCCGCGCGGGATAATGCCGCGCATGCGTTCCATTACGTAAAAATCACTGCCGATAACGCTGTGGTCATCACAGAAGGCAATCATTTCCGGCACAAACGGATAGACAGGCCTGAGCCGGTCCATGACGTTGTATTCGCGTTTCATATCGTGCGCACTGGCGGCTTTATGCCCGGCCGGTGGACGGCGCAGAATTAAATCGTTGTTGGCGTACTGATCCGGGTATTTCAGGTGGTAGGTCAGGTTGGAGGCACCACCGGAGAACTGTTTAACCTGCGGCAGCTGGTCACCGTAATCCTTCCCCTGAGCTTTCAGCCAGTTGTGTACCGCCTGAATATCAAAGGCGTCGCTGTCGCGCAGCGCTTTGGCCTGGTCGATAAACTGTTCACTCATCTCAGCGGCCCTTTGCTGCAGCGATGCGCTGCTCTTCACGTTTCTTCAGGCCGCGGGCCATGTTCAGCATGCCTTTATTGAACAGGAACGGCAGGTATTGTTTGAAGAAGTAGGCGCGCCGGCCGGCCGGATGCGGATTGCAGATTTTCTGATTTTTCTGCAGGGCTTTATAGGCAGCATCGGCAATATCGTCGGCATCCAGTGCTGAGGCTTCAAATACCTTGTCGACGAATTTGAGCATATCCGGGTCGGAGGTTTTCATGCCGTGATTGAGGTTGGTGCGGAAGAACCCCGGGCACAGAGCGGTCACGCCGATGCCGTATGGCATCAGCTCGAAATGCATGGTTTCTGAGATGGCGACCACTGCGGCTTTGGTGGCGTTATAAGACGACATGGACGGCGCTTTCAGCAGACCGGCCAGTGAGGCAACGTTGATAAAGCTGCCGCTGCCCTGTTTTTTCATCATCGGGGTGAAGGTGCGGCAGCCAAGCGCCACGCCTTTGAGGTTGATGTCGATGATCCAGTCCCACCAGGCCCATTCACCGGCGTCGATGCGATCACCGCTGGCCACACCGGCGTTATTAATCACCACGTCGATGCCCTGCCAGCGTCCGGCAACGGCGTCACGCAGGGCATTCCAGGCATCTTCACTGCGCACGTCGAGTTCATAAATCCAGCCTTTGCCGCCGGCTTTTTCCACCAGGTTCAGGGTTTCTGCCGCGCCGCCCATATTAATGTCGGCAATACAGATGTCCGCACCTTCGCGGGCGAAACGCAGGGCCAGTGCCCGGCCCAGACCGCTGGCGGCGCCTGTGATCAGTACCTTTTTCATTGCGTGTCCTCAAAATGCTGAAGCGGCAGAATGTCTGCCGCTGATTATTATTGTGTTACGAATAGCCTGTTAAGGGGCAAAAGCGCCACAAGTCGGCGGCGCTTCCGGCTGCATCAGGCTTCTTTCATGTATTTTTTGTATTTCATCATTTCGATCTTGGCGATCAGACCACGGTGCACTTCGTCCGGACCGTCGGCCAGACGCAGGGCGCGGGCGGCGGTAAACAGGCCGGTGAGCGGGAAGTCTTCCGACAGGCCACCGCCCCCGTGCATCTGCATGGCGGCATCGATAATCTGCTGCGCCATATTCGGTGCGATCACTTTGATCTGCGAAATTTCGCTCATGGCACCGGCGGCGCCCACTTTATCGATCATCCACGCGGCTTTGAACACCAGCAGGCGCGCCTGTTCAATGTTCATGCGGGCGTTGGCAATGATGTCACGGTTGCCGCCGAGGTTGGCCAGTGGTTTGTGGAACGCGGTACGGCCGGCGGCGCGTTTGCACATCAGTTCCAGTGCTTTTTCGGCCATGCCGATCAGACGCATACAGTGGTGAATACGGCCGGGGCCGAGGCGGCCCTGGGCGATTTCAAAACCGCGGCCGGGGCCGGCGATCATATTGCTCAGCGGTACGCGCACGTTGTCGAAGCTGACTTCGCCGTGGCCGTAGGGTTCATCGTAGAAACCGAACACCGGCAGCATACGTTCGATCTTCACGCCCGGCGCATCGAACGGGAACAGCACCATGGAATGCTGCTGATGGCGTGGCGCATCGGGGTTGGTCAGGCCCATAAAAATTCCGACTTTGCAGTTCGGGTGACCGATGCCGGTGCTCCACCATTTGCGGCCGTTAAGCACCACTTCATCACCTTCCACCACCGCGGTGGCTTCCATATTGGTGGCATCGGAAGATGCCACGCCCGGTTCGGTCATGCAGAAGGCGGAACGGATTTCACCGGCCAGCAGCGGCTGCAGCCACTGTTCCTGCTGCTCCGGCGAGCCGTATTTTTCCAGCACTTCCATATTGCCGGTGTCGGGTGCATTGCAGTTGAAGATTTCCGGGGCGATAAAGGAACGGCCGGTCAGTTCCGCCACGGCGGCGTATTCCAGCGTGCTCAGACCGGCGCCATAGTGTTCGTCGGGCAGGAACATATTCCACAGGCCTTCAGCGCGGGCTTTGGCTTTCAGCTCTTCAATGATGGGCAGCACCACCCATTTGTTGTCCAGGCTGTGCAGCTCGCGCAGGTAGTCTTCTTCAACCGGTTCGATCTCTTTTGCCATAAAGGCTTTGACGCGCTTGAGATAGTCCTGCGCTTTGGCGGAATGCTGAAAATCCATACTGACCTCTTTCAGGGAAAGTGACGTGATACAGCCAGTGTAGGAAGTTCTTATTCATCTATGAAATGAATAGTCTGAATAGCAGACTATTCTCTGAGTTAATGATTGGCGGGTATTGTCATGGCCCTGTCCGTGCGCGGCAGGTGGGCCGGCACGGGCATCAGCAGGCTCAGTCGGCGTGCTGGATGCCGCTGCGGTAGTTATTGCGGCCGGCGGCTTTGGCGCGGTACAGGGCTTTGTCGGCGCAGGTGAGAATATCGTTCAGTGAGTTGCCCGGTTCCGCTATACAACTGCCGGCACTGATGGTGACATGGATATATTCACCGCCCTGTGGCAGTTTCATCTCGTCCACCACCTGGCAGATACGCTGACCAAGCTGATCGAGCAGATGCGGGTCGGGGGTTTTGACCAGAATCAGGAACTCATCACCTCCCCAGCGCGAGGCAAAGTCGTAGGCCCGCAGGTGGCTACGGATATGGTCGGCGGTGGCCTCCAGCGCTCTGTCGCCGGCGCCGTGGCCATAATGGTCATTGATGTCTTTGAAGTGGTCCAGGTCCAGCCAGATGATGCCGAACAGGGAGTCTTCACGCTGCAGCCGGTTCATCTCCAGCGTCAGCTGCTGCAGCATGCCGCGGCGGTTGAGCAGGCCGGTGAGGGGGTCTGTCAGGGTCTGGTGTTCGAGCTCTTCAGTACGCTGACGCACCTTGGCTTCCAGCACTTCGCGGGAGTGAACCACGTCGCCGGCCATGGCGGCAAAGTGATCCAGCAGGCGGCCGACTTCACCGGGCATATTATGCGGCAGGTCGGGAACCGTGGTGTCACCGCTGCGGACGCGGGTAATGGCGCGTTCGAGCTTGGTCACCGGCTGCAGGATGTGGCGGTTGAGTGCCAGGTTAAACAGCAGCAGCGAGATCAGCACACTGGCAGCGGCGAGAATAAAGATGCTGTTGAAGGTGCTCAGCGGCAGCAGTTCATCCAGATCCAGCAGGGTCATTACATACCAGTCCACCTCCGGCAGATACATCACCCCAGCCAGCGCTGGTTCGCCGTTATGAGTGATATACAGGCTGCTGACTTCACCGGCATTCTGCTGTGCGGTTGCCATCAGGGCACGCAGTTCATCACGCTGGCTTTTTTCGCTGATCAGCTGCCAGACGGTTTTCTGCTCACTGTCATTCTTGGTGATGCTGGCGAAATCAATCTGGCTGACGTCGCGTGAAATCTGGATGGCGCCTTCGTGGTCAAAGAACAGGTTTTCAATGCCGGGTTCCGGGGCGGTGGTGACAGCCTTGATATAGGTGGTCAGGTCGAGGCCGGTGCCGACCACGCCGAGAATCTGATCGCCGTCGCGCAGCAGAACATCAATCCACAGCTTGGTGACTTTCAGCGGAATGTCCGGATTCACATTCAGGTGGATGGTGCGGTTCTGTTCAATAATGCTGTAAAACCAGCGGTCGTCCGGATTTTCGGGGCGCAGGCTGTAACGGTATTCCTGACCGGCAAATTCGTTGTCGGCGTTGTTGTAGTAGTAATCACCGGATGCAAGCAGGGCGACAAAATAACTGTGCTCGGCAAAGTTGTGGCGGAAGGATTCCATTTCGGCCAGCGCCTGACGTTTTTTCTTTTCGTCCTGCGGGTCTCTGGCCCAGTCGAGCAGAATGCTGGAATCGGCAAACTGGCGGGCCAGTGCCACTTCCCGGATAACGGGCTGCAGCGAGCGTTCTTTTTCCAGTCTGACCTGGGTTTCAAAATGACGCAGCGCCCAGGATTGCAATACATTCAGCGCAATCTGCTGGCTGAACAACCAGATACCGGCCCCGGATAACAGGATCAGGATCGTGCTCAGTAACAGAAAACGGGGTTTCAGATTCATCGGTAGATCCGTCCGTTAACAGCCTATCAAGCATAGCGGTATTCACGGACATTGTATTGACAGAAAATACATTAACGCTGATCTGTAGCGGGAGGTTACAAAAAAAATGGCGTATGCCGACAATGGCTCTTTCTTATGAGTCTAAAGTTAGACACAGGTGATTAAAAACAATACAGGCACTTCGTGACGGAACAACAGACTCCACTTTCCGATGACGGCAGGGACCGGCAGGCCAAACGCCTCTTTCAGGTAATCAGCGTCGCGCTGGCGGGTATGATCGTTGCGGCCGCTGTGGCCGACGGGCGCGTTCAGGTATTTCTGCTGGCTGGTTGTCTGCTGGTGGCTTTTTCCGCCTGGCTGGCGTATCAGCGCCATCCGTCGCTGGCGGCCGGCGTGTTTCTCTGGTCGCTGACCCTGATGCTGTCGGTGCTGGCGTGGAAGTCGGAGGGGGTGCGTGATATGTCCCTGCTGGCGTACCCCGGGGTGCTGATTTTTGCCGCGATTCTGGGTAATCAAATCCTGTTTATCAGCCTGCTGATCTTTATGGTGGGTTATCCGACGCTGCTGGGCATTCTGACGCTGACCGGTCTGCATACCCCGTATATTTATGAAACCGCGCCGCGGCATATCGTGTTTACCGATATCGTGCTGCTGCTGACCGGTTTCAGTGCCTATCTGCTGCTGCGCGATCAGCGCCGCCTGCTCGACAGTCTGCGCGATGAAAATGAACGGGTGCGGGAAAGTCAGGGCACCATCAGCCGGCTGGCCAACCTGGATCAGCTGACCGGGCTGGCCAACCGCCGGCAGGCGGAGAACGCATTTCACCGTCTTTACCGCCGCTGTGTTGAGGAAAACTGTCAGCTGGGGCTGCTGTTTCTTGATCTGGATAACTTCAAGCCGGTGAATGATTCGCTTGGTCATGCCGCCGGCGATCTGTTGCTGCAGCAGCTGGCGGAACGGATGCAGGTACTGGTAGGCGAAGACGATGTGCTGTGCCGTTTCGGTGGCGATGAATTCCTGCTGCTGACCACCTGCCGTGAAACGGATCAGGAGCGCATACGGGCGCTGGCCGGCGCACTGATTTCGGCGGCTTCAACCCCTTTTCACATTATGCAGAACCAGATCGATATTTCCGGTTCGGTGGGCATTGCGCTGGCGCCGCAGCATGGTTCGGATTACGGCCAGCTGTGCCGTTATGCGGATATGGCCATGTATCAGGCAAAGGCTGACGGGCGTAATGTTTACCGTATCTATCACGAGGACATGAGCCGCGCCGGCATGGATAAGTTCAACCTGATGAAATCCCTGCGCTGCGCGCTGAATCAGCAGCAGTTTCAGCTGTATTATCAGCCACGGATCAGTCTGCACAGCGGATGTGTCAACGGCGCTGAAGCCCTGATCCGCTGGCCGCAGGCAGGTGGTGGTTATATCCCGCCGGATGAATTTATTCCGCTGGCGGAAAGCAGCGGTATGATTGCTGAAATCGGCGACTGGGTGGTGCGGGAAGCCTGTCAGGCCTGTGCCCGTTGGCGGGCTCGGGGGCTGCGCAATCTGCAGGTGGCGGTCAACCTGTCGTATGTGCAGTTCCGTGATGGCCGGCTGGCCAATACAGTACGCCGGGCTCTGCATGAAGCCGGTCTGCCCGGTGCTGCGCTGGAACTGGAGCTGACGGAATCCATGCTGATTGGCGAAAGTGACAGCATTCAGCTGCAGCTGGAAGAAATCCGCTCACTGGGGGTGGTGTTTGCCATTGATGATTTCGGTACCGGTTATTCCAATCTGGCGTATCTGCGTCGCTTCCGTGCCAGCAGCCTGAAGATCGACCGCTCGTTCGTCAGCCCGCTTGGCCAGTCGCGGCACGACCGGCCACTGGTGCAGGCAGTTATCCAGATGGCCGGCAGTCTGGGTCTGCGCGCAGTGGCGGAAGGAGTGGAAGATCAGGAAACGCTGGCGCAGCTGAGAGAGTTGGGCTGTGCCGAGGCGCAGGGCTTTTTCTGGTCCGGGGCGCTGCCCGAAGACGACTTTATCCACTGGCTGGAGGATTACGCCAGCCATCATGATGGCTGCCTGCCCGATTCCGCTGAGCTCTGATAGCGCGCCGTTACGGTACGCACCATTACCCTGCACCCTATTCCGCTGGCCACACCGCAAGGCAGCATCGATAGCCGCCCGGTCAGTGGCAAGCAGCCCTGATCAGGGCTGATTTATTGCGCGCATTATTTTGGTGCGCGATGACTGTTATCTGTGCAGGATGAGTGCGGATAAATCTTATTTCCCTTCTGCGTATTTATTTTACCGGCCAGTTACACAGGATAACCAGTGTTGAACGGGGCATACCCGGGTCATTGGTACAGGCTTTGCTCTGAGGTTAACGCAAGCCTTTAAACGGCCCTGGATACGGCTAACAAAAAGTGGGCTGACGATAACTTATAACGATGAAGGACGACTCCATGAAAAAAACCGGATTTAAATCCCTGAGTAAAGCCACCAAGGTTCTTGCGGCTGCCGCGCTGGCGACGGGCATCAGTCTGGCTCACGCCGCCGATACCATTAAAGTCGGCGTTCTGCATTCCCTCTCAGGCACCATGGCAATTTCTGAAACCACGCTGAAAGATACTGTGCTGATGATGGTTGAACAGCAGAATAAAAAAGGTGGCCTGCTGGGCAAACAACTCGAACCTGTGGTCGTTGACCCGGCATCCAATTGGCCGCTGTTTGCGGAGAAAGCGCGCGAGCTGCTGGAAAAAGATAAGGTCGATGTGATTTTCGGCTGCTGGACGTCTGTTTCGCGTAAATCTGTACTGCCGGTTATTGAAGAACTGAACGGTCTGATGTTCTACCCGGTTCAGTATGAAGGTGAAGAGTCTTCTTACAATGTGTTCTACACCGGTGCCGCGCCGAATCAGCAGGCGATTCCGGCCGTGGATTATCTGATGAATGATGTGGACGTTAAACGCTGGGTACTGGCCGGTACTGACTACGTGTATCCTCGTACCACCAATAAAATTCTGGAGAGTTACCTGAAGTCGAAAGGCGTTGCCGCCAAAGACATTATGATCAACTACACTCCGTTCGGTCATTCTGACTGGCAGACCATTGTTTCTGACATTAAAAAATTCGGCAGTGCCGGTGTAAAAACGGCAGTGGTTTCCACCATTAACGGTGATGCCAATGTTCCCTTTTATAAAGAACTGGCAAACCAGGGCGTCAGTGCAGAAGACATCCCGGTGGTGGCTTTCTCTGTGGGTGAAGAAGAACTGTCCGGTTTTGATACCGCACCATTGGTCGGACACCTGGCGGCATGGAATTACTTCATGAGTGCCGACAGCAAAGAGAATGATGATTTTATTAAACAGTGGCACGCCTTTATTAAGGATGATAAACGCGTTACCAATGATCCTATGGAAGCAACCTATATCGGCTTTAATATGTGGGCAAAAGCGGTTGAAAAAGCCGGTACCACCGATGTTGATAAAGTCGAAGCAGCGATGATCGGTATTGAAACGCCGAATCTGACCGGTGGTATGGCAAAAATGAATAAAAACCACCACCTGAGCAAACCGGTACTGATTGGTGAAATTCAGGATGATGGTCAGTTCGATATCGTCTGGGAAACTGATGGACTGGTGGCCGGTGATGCCTGGACTGATTATCTGCCGGAAAGCAAAAACCTGATCTCTGACTGGACGGCGCCGATCAAGTGCGGCAACTACAATACCGTCACTAAAACCTGTGGTGGTGCTGCCAAATAAGCACAGCACAGCGCCTCCGCACTGGCGGAGGCGTTCCTTGCACAAGACAGGATGTTTCCATGATGATGTTATGCAGGCAGATTGTTGCTGGTCTGTTGATGATGCTGTGCGCGCTGAGCCAGGCACAGGAAGGCGATATTGAAACACTGGCCGGACAGCTGATCGATGCCAGTTACCGCGAAAAAGCCGTGCTCGCTGAGCAGATTGCCGCGCTGGATGACGAACGCTCTCTGCCGCTGCTGAGCGCACTGCTTAACAGCGCTCTGTATTATAAAAAAGATGATCGCCGCATTCTGATTGTTGCTGAAGATGACAGCATTACCGATGCGTTCAGTAATGGGGCGGTGGAAAACCTTGGCCGCCGCGATAAGAAAAAAATCGGTGTTAATAATTCCCTGCGCCGTACTCTGCGCAACCTGATTTCGCAGGCACAGATTAATTCACGTGATCCGCATATCCGCCTGCAGGCGGCGACCAATCTGCTGAAAAGCAGCGCGGATGTTGAGCCTGATATTATCCGTCAGGCGCTGGCCAAAGAGCAGAGTGATGCTGTACGTGAGGTGCTGTCACTGGTGCAGGGGCAGATCCTGTTGGCCAGTGATCAGGCGGCTGAACGGCGCCTGGGGCTGGCAGCACTGGATGGCTCCCTTTATCCGGAAGTCAGGGCCAGTCTGAATCAGTTTATTCAGGGTTTCAGTGAGGAAGAAAAAACCAGCCGCCGCGATGAGCTGAAAATGGCTCAGAAAAGTCTGACCGATATTGAAACCATGGTGTCGCTGAACGGCTACATCGAAAATCTGTATTTTGGTCTCGCCCTGGGTGCGGTATTACTGCTGGCGGCCATTGGTCTGGCCATTACCTTCGGCGTGATGGGGGTCATCAATATGGCCCACGGTGAAATGATTATGCTCGGTGCTTATACCACTTATGTGGTGCAGCAGTTGCTGCCGCAGCATATCGGCTTGTCGCTGGTGGTCTCGGTGCCGGCTGCTTTTCTGGTTTCCGGCGCGGTGGGCGTAGCCATTGAACGCGGTGTGATCCGCCACCTGTATGGCCGGCCACTGGAAACCCTGCTGGCGACCTTTGGTATCAGCCTGGTCCTGCAGCAGGCGGTACGCTCAATATTCAGCCCATTGAACCGTGAAGTGGCCACCCCGGAGTGGATGGCCGGCACTTTTATGGTCAATCCGGCACTGGAACTCACCTGGAACCGTTTATACATCATTATTTTCAGCTTACTGGTACTGGCGCTGCTGGCACTGGTTCTGAAGCGGACTCTGTTCGGTCTGCAGATGCGCGCTGTCACCATGAACCGGCCGATGGCCAGCTCAATGGGTATCCGTACCGGTTGGGTGGATGCGCTGACCTTCGGTCTGGGTTCCGGCATTGCGGGTATTGCCGGGGTTGCTTTATCACAGCTGACCAACGTCGGTCCGAATCTGGGTCAGGCCTATATTATCGATTCCTTTATGGTGGTGGTGTTTGGCGGTGTCGGCAATCTGTGGGGCACGCTGGTGGCGGCCATGTCACTGGGGGTGGCAAATAAAATCTTTGAACCACTGGCAGGGGCGGTACTGGCAAAAATTCTGGTGCTGGTATTTATCATTCTTTTCATTCAGAAACGGCCACGGGGTTTGTTTGCCCTGAAAGGCCGGGCTGTGGACAACGCTTAGGGGACGGTCATGATAATACAGGATAACCGGGGGCCTCTGACGCGGCTGTTAATGAGTGACTCCGGTGGCCGTAAGCTGATGCTGCTGCTGGTGGTTCTGGCGGTGATCATACCCTTCTGCAACCTGGTGTTTGCGGAAGGTTCTTTTTTCCATATTTCCACCTACACCATGACTCTGCTGGGTAAATATTTATGTTATGCCCTGCTGGCCATTGCTGTGGATCTGATCTGGGGATACTGCGGTATTTTAAGTCTGGGTCATGGGGCATTTTTTGCCCTCGGCGGATACGCCATGGGCATGTACCTGATGCGCCAGATCGGCGACCGGGGTGTGTATGGCAATGCAGAACTGCCGGACTTTATGGTGTTTCTGAACTGGCAGGAACTGCCCTGGTACTGGTATGGGTTTGATTCCTTCGCCTTTGCCATGCTGATGGTGTTGCTGGCACCGGGGATTCTGGCTTTTGTCTTCGGTTTTCTCGCTTTCCGTTCGCGTGTGACCGGGGTTTATCTGTCCATTATTACCCAGGCGATGACTTACGCTCTGCTGCTGGCATTTTTTCGTAACGACATGGGGTTTGGCGGTAATAATGGTCTGACCGACTTCAAGGATATTCTCGGCTTCAGCCTGCAGTCGGATTCAACCCGGGCCGTTTTATTTATTGCTTCCGTTCTGGCATTGATCGGCGGCTATCTGATCAGCCGCTTTATCGTCACCTCGAAACTTGGCCGGGTGCTGGTTGCCATCCGCGATGCCGAATCACGTGCACGCTTTCTCGGTTATCGCGTGGAATATTACAAGCTGTTTGTGTTTGTGGTGTCATCCATGCTGGCCGGGGTCGCCGGTGCTTTATATGTTCCTCAGGTCGGCATTATTAATCCGGGCGAATTTGCACCGATTAATTCCATCGAAATTATTATCTGGGTCGCAGTTGGTGGCCGCAATACGCTGTACGGTGCTGTAATTGGTGCCGTGCTGGTGAATTACGCCAAGACGGTTTTTACCGGCGCGTTTGCTGAACTCTGGCTGTTCCTGCTGGGTGGTTTGTTTGTGCTGACTACCCTGTGGCTGCCGAAGGGCGTGGTTGGCCTGTGGGATCAGATCCGGGAAAAATACCGCCATAAACAGAATCCGGCAGTACCACTGGTGCAGGGAGATCAGACATGACGGCTGTTCCGAAACATATTGATAACCCCGCCGTGTTGTATATGAACGGGGTGAGCGTCAGCTTTGATGGGTTTAAGGCGCTGAATTCGTTATCCATGGTGATTGAGCCGGGAGAAATGCGCGCCATTATCGGCCCCAACGGTGCTGGCAAGACCACCATGATGGATGTGATTACCGGCAAAACCCGGCCGGACAGTGGCGATATTGTTTTTACCGATGCGGCGAAAAATACCTTCGACCTGACGAAATTCGATGAAGCCGCGGTAGCGAATTTAGGCGTTGGCCGTAAATTTCAGAAACCCAGTGTGATTGAAAGCCTGACGGTGTTTGAAAATCTGGAAATGTCGCTGCAGGGTGGGCGCGGAATCTGGCAGGCGCTGATGCACAGATTGTCTGCGCGTCAGAGGGGGAAGCTGGATGAAATCCTGTCCATGATTGATCTGCAGGATAAACGTGAGTGGCTGGCCGGTAGTCTGTCTCACGGCCAGAAACAGTGGCTGGAAATCGGCATGCTGCTGGGGCAGGAACCGGAGCTGCTGTTGATTGATGAGCCGGCAGCAGGAATGACGGATGAGGAAACCATGAAAACTGCTGAACTGTTTAAGCGCTTAGCAAAAAAACATTCACTGATGGTGGTGGAACACGATATGGATTTTATTGCCGCGCTGGATTGTAAGGTAACGGTACTGCATGAAGGTCACGTGCTGGCGGAAGGCTCACTGGATAGTGTGAAAGCCAACCCGCAGGTGATTGAAGTGTATCTGGGCCGCTGAATCAGGACGTTGAGGAGAAAGGTATGTTAACCGTCAGTGATCTCGACGTAGCTTATGGGGCCAGTCAGGCGTTATACGGGGTATCCATGCAGGCCGCTACCGGCAGGGTAACCTGTGTGCTGGGCCGTAACGGGGTGGGAAAAACCACATTAATGAAAGCGCTGTCCGGCCACCTCAGTCCGCGTGCCGGTGATATCCGCTGGCAGGGGCAGTCGCTTAATGGCCGTGCTGCCCATGAGCGGGCACGGCAGGGGATCGCCTATGTGCCACAGGGACGCGACATCTTTGCTCAGCTGACGGTGGAAGAAAATCTGCAGACGGCATTTTCGGCGTTACCGAAACGCCAGCGCTATATCGATGCGGAGATTTTTTCCCTGTTTCCGGTGCTGCAGCAGATGCTGAAACGCCGTGGCGGCGATCTGTCCGGTGGTCAGCAGCAACAGCTGGCCATTGCCCGGACGTTGCTGCTGCGCCCCAAGGTACTGATTCTGGACGAGCCGACGGAAGGCATTCAGCCGTCCATCATCAAGGATATTCAGCAGGTGATTGAACTGCTGCGTGAGCGCGGCGGGATGGCCATCGTGCTGGTGGAGCAGTATCTGGACTTTGCTGCCGCACTGGCGGATGACTTTATTATCCTGGAGCGGGGGCGGGTGGTCGCCGCCGGCGCCGGCGATGAGCTGAAAACCTCAGAAGAAGCCCGGCGTCTGCTGGCCATCTGAGCGCCGGGGCATGGCTGCTCAGGATTGCTGTGTCTCCAGCTGGGCAACCTTCTCTTCCAGCTCAAGCAGTCTGGCCTGGGTACGGCGCAGCGCCTCGGCCTGAACTTCGAACTCTTCACGACTGACGATATCGGCACTGCTGAGCAGGTTGTTGAGCTGCCCCTGCAGCGCCAGCTTCAGATCCTGAGTCAGGCCGCTGAAGGGCGTCTGCTGCAATAACTGCTCTATTCGGGTGCGGATCTGATCACTGTTGAGCATGGGTAACCTCGCAGAAAGCTATAAACAACTCACGCCATATTATCACGGCAGGCTGATTTGCATCAGCAAAGTGCAGTAATTTGCCGGACGCTGAAGCGGTTTCACTGTTTATGCTCAGGAATAGTGCTAGCTTGGCGCCGGAAGTGCTCACTTTTTGTGCGTTATTGCTCTGATTGCACCAGAAAAAAACGACAAAAACGCTGTTTATCAGGAATCCCCCCGCTAAACCCCTGATGTGAAGCGCTTTTTAAAAGTTGGCACACCCGCTGCTACAGGAGTGATACCTGGTTTTAACAGAAAGAAAACGGTGCGGATGCACCAATACCTAAAAAAGCTTTCGCTAACTGATGAAGGAAAAGAACCATGAAAAAACTGTCTCAAGCTATCGTTCTGGCCGGTGCTATGACTGCGGGCCTGACGGCTGTTAACACTGCTCAGGCTGCTGACGTTGAAGTGTCAGCTGCTGCTGGTGTTTCTAACATGTACCTGTGGCGCGGCCTGGACCTGGGCCAGGGTTCTGCCATGGTTGATGCATCTCTGGATGTAGCTATGGGTGGCCTGTATGCAGGTACCTGGATTGGTAGCGGTGATGCTGCTATGGGTCAGGAATATGATCTGTACGTAGGTTACGCTGGCGAAGCCGGTGACTTCAGCTACGACGTATCTGTTGCTACTTATACTTACCCTGGTGCCGATGGTGCTACTGGTGCGGATCTTGAAGGCACTACTTTCGATTACTCCGAATACACTGTTGGCCTGGGCTATATGGGCGCTTCCTTCTCATACACTGGCTCTCTGGGCAGCGAAAGCAGTGACGACTACAGCTATATCGCGCTGGGTTATGGTTACGACGCATACTCAGTAGCTCTGGGTATTTCCGATGACGATGGTGAAGACGCTGACTACATCCACCTGGATCTGTCTTACGCAATCAATGACAACCTGTCTTTCACTCTGAGCAAAGTCGTAGACAAAACTGATGCAGAAGATTTCGACGATCCAACTTCTACCGAAGTTGATGATGATCTGAAAGTCGCTTTCTACTACAGCCTGCCTGTAGAACTGTAAAACAGTTACAATGGCCCGTGCCCCCGCACGGGCCATTGATCATTCTAAATACGTAGCGTTTAACAAAGGGGTTTTCTATGAAACTCATTACTGCTGTGGTTAAGCCGTTCAAGCTTGACGATGTGCGTGAAGCACTGTCCGAGATTGGCGTACAGGGCATCACAGTGACTGAAGTGAAAGGTTTCGGCCGTCAGAAAGGTCACACTGAACTGTACCGTGGTGCTGAATACGTTGTTGATTTTCTGCCGAAAGTAAAAATCGACGTTGCGGTTGCTGATGACCTGACTGACAAAGTTATCGAAGCAATCACCAAAGCAGCGAACACCGGCAAAATCGGTGACGGCAAAATCTTCGTTACTAACCTGGAACAGGTTATCCGCATCCGTACCGGTGAGACCGGCGCAGACGCGATCTGATTATTCTCAGTTTATAAATTACATAAGGCCTTATGCGGGGGGCTTAGAATGGAAAGCATGAATCAACTTTATGGGCTCCAGTATGCCATCGACACCTTCTACTTCCTGGTGTGTGGCGCACTGGTGATGTGGATGGCAGCTGGTTTTGCCATGCTCGAATCCGGTCTCGTACGAGCTAAAAACACGACCGAAATCCTGACCAAAAACGTCGCTCTGTATGCGATCGCCTGTACTATGTACCTGATCTGTGGTTACGAAATCATGTACGGCGGCGGCTACTTCCTGAGCGGTACTGACAGCGTTGCCAGCATGACTGATGAAGCCGTTGCCGGCGTTCTGGCGGCACAGGCTGATTTCCGTAACGGTGTGGAAGACGCTGGTCTGCCATATTCCGGTGCGTCTGACTTCTTCTTCCAGGTAGTGTTCGTTGCTACGGCGATGTCCATCGTTTCCGGTGCGGTTGCTGAACGTATGAAGCTGTGGGCGTTCCTGGCTTTCGCCGTGGTTATGACCGGTTTCATCTACCCGATGGAAGGTGCATGGACCTGGGGCGGTGCTTCTGTACTGGGTATGTATGACCTGAACTACTCTGACTACGCCGGCTCCGGTATTGTTCACATGGCAGGTGCTTCTGCTGCGCTGGCCGGTGTTATCCTGCTGGGTGCACGTAAAGGCAAATACGGCCCTAATGGTGAGATTCGCGCCATTCCTGGTGCCAACCTGCCGCTGGCAACGCTGGGTACCTTCATCCTGTGGATGGGTTGGTTCGGCTTCAACGGTGGTTCTACTCTGCAGCTGTCTGATGTTGGCGTTGCTAACGAAGTCGCCAGTGTATTCCTGAACACCAATGCCGCCGCTGCGGGTGGTCTGATTGCTGCACTGCTCACTGCCTTTATCCTGTTCCGCAAAGCCGATCTGACCATGGCTCTGAACGGTGCTCTGGCGGGCCTGGTAGCCATCACTGCAGAACCGGCTGATCCAAGCCCGTTCCTGGCAACCATCATTGGTGCCATCGGTGGTATGGTGGTTGTGTTCTCTATCCTGACTCTGGATAAACTGAAAATCGACGATCCTGTGGGCGCTATCTCTGTTCACGGTGTGGTTGGTCTGTGGGGTATCTTCGCGGTACTGCTGTCTGATCCGGATGCGACCTTCATGGGTCAGCTGGTTGGCGCCCTGACCATCTTCATCTGGGTATTCGTGACTTCCTTCATCGTATGGCTGATCCTGAAAGTGGTGATGGGCCTGCGGGTGACGGAAGAAGAAGAATACGAAGGTGTGGATCTGTCCGAATGTGGTATGGAAGCTTATCCGGAGTTCACCGGTAAGTCCTGATCCATCAGTCAGGGCAACAGGACCGGGGTCGATCCGGTCCTGTTTCGAATAAAAAATTGAAAAGCCTGGGTTCCTGAGAAGTAAAGAACCCGGGCTTTTCTGTGTTTATGGCATCGGAATATCTTTTATCTCAGCCATCTTGCTTGTATGTGCAGCCGCCTGACCTGCTCCAGAAATGTTAAAAGATCACGCTGTGCCTGAGCCTGCACGACTTATTTACACTCATTCAGTATTTGACTGGTTTTACATCAGCATTAGCGGTGCGGGTGATTGTGCTGTAATTATGATCAACGCGACTACACAGGGAAGCAGATTTTTCAGGACGGTTTTTTACCAAAACCAAGATATCAGTTAACCATGGTAACGTTGCCAACTGCCGATTTCAGAAGTAACAAAGAATATTATTCCTTACTTTCTTGGCTACGTCAGAATACGGATTTGACTAATTATTAACCGGTTTGGTACTTGATTAAAAATAGTGAATTAAAATTATATCTGTACAAAATAAAACCAGATATATCTTAAAAAAAGTAAACTTAAGCAGCCTTCAGTTGGTTGATAATCGAACAATTCCGAATAAATTTCAGGCAATTATAGTCGTATTTCATTAGAAAAATCAGTCGCTTACCTGCTGAGATAAATTACGCCATATTGATCTTGTGGATGATCTCTATCATGTTATCTAAAGAGTCTTTTAGTGAGATTTTATTATTTTTTAAAATTATTCTTCAGAATTGAATCGTCGATCCGTTAAAAAACCTCGCTCACGAAGACAGGGAAGGTCTTCATCACAGCAACGTAACTTCGCTGTCCTCCCTTTTCTGGCTTCATATCTGATGTGGTTGCACAGCCTGTAACCGATAAACTCTTTCTAGGAAGTAACAGTATGGATAGTAAAGTTTTCAGGAAAGCGCGTCTTGCGGCTGCAGTCGCACTGATTTCCGGTACGACGATGTTGAGTGGATGTCTGGTTGAAGGAGATGATTCCAAGACGACCTCAACAACCGTTCAGGAAGATGCAAGCCGGATTTCTGTTACAGATCAGGCGACTCCGCGCGCTGAAATTCTGGGTGTTGTTCAGGACACAAACGGCAATCCTGTCGCAGGTGCCCGCGTAAGTATCGGATCGGCTTCTGCTACCACAGATGCCAATGGTGCGTACTCTATTCCAAATGTACCGGTAACCGGTTTTACCGGAAATGCCGGTAATGCGGCGGCTCAGCCTATTCAGGTTTCTGTCGTACCAGCGAGCAGCACGGAAGGTGTTAACTATCTGGCAGCTACCGTGTCGGTTACCCCACAGGCCAGCACCATTGTTCAGACGGTTGATGGCGACCACAGCAATACTGAAGACGCGTTACTGGCAATTATCACGACCGATGGTCTGGCGGTTTCTGCGGGCGTTACCGTAGTGCCGGCGCTGCAATCCAGCGTTACAGGTATTCTGCGTGACGACACTACTGGTGAAATTGTTGCCAATGCAGTCATCGGCCTGGAAGTGCTGTCGGTTAATGGTGTTGACCAGCAGCAAGCACAGAATGCTGGTGTGGGTACCAGCTATGGTGTTGGTATTTATCAGGCAGCAACGGACGGCGAAGGCCGGTTCACTTTTGCAAACCTGCCGGTTGATACCGACTTCAATATCGCGATTAATGGCTGGCTGGTCAGCGCTTTAATCGATGGTAACAAAGGTGATACTAACGGTGGTATTTTTGCTACCACTCCGGAAGTAACGGTTCAGAATATTGGTACTCTGCTGGCCGAGGAAATTACTTCTCAGGACGATAAGAAGCCATTTGTTACTTCCGTGACCGGTGTCGTTGTGAACCAGGCAACCGGTCTGCTGAATGATGATCTGGACGGTACTCAGGGGCTGACTATTCATTTCTCTGAGCCTCTGCAGACACTGGTCGACAGCAACTCAGTATACGTTTACAACGAAACGGCGAAGGCGGCGGTTACTTTGCAAGGTACGCCTGCGCTGAGTGCCGATGGCCGCTCTTTGACCATTGCCACCGCAACCCCTATTCCTGAAAACAATGTTTTTGCTATTTACTTAATTAAAGCCGATTTCCAGGATCTGGCTGACAATCATCTGGAAGCTCTGCCAGGTAATCCCGCGTTCCGTGGTGAAGAAACCCCTCTGTATGACCAGGACGCTGGTGTAACGACGGCGGGCTCTGTGAAACTGACCTTAAAAACCTTTGCTGATCCGGTAACTGTTGCTGGTGCCGTTGTGGGTCTGACACAGCTGCTGACCGATGGTGGCTTCAGTGAGTTTGAAGTGCTGCAAACGCTGAACAGCACCTTCCTGGATGTTGACACGGGTTCACTGCGCTCCGGTGACGATGATATTGAACAGATGAACGAACCGGAAGCCGCTGCGCGTCTGAAGAATCTGTCTGATACAACGTACGCTGAAGCGAATCTTTCTGGTAATAAGCCGGATAATGTTGCGACCAATGTTGCGCGTATTCAATTCACCATTGATGCGACGACTCAGGCAGAGCGTTACGTCCTGACCCTGAAAAATACCATCGGGGACTCGCAGGATCTGACGCTGGCAGTCTCCGATACTGTTGGGGTTCTCACAAATAACAGCACTAACGCAGTTACTCTGACCCTTGAGCAAGGCTTCCAGGGCACGGTGGATATGCTGGTGGAAAGTGTTGAGCCTGGCTGGACCCTGACCGTTTCATCCATGACCGACTTCGGCTCTGTTGATGGTGTCGCCAGTCTGGTTCTGACAGATCAGATTGCACCAACAACGGTACTGCAAAGTAGTTACGGCGCTGGTGATAATACCGCTGCCATTGTAACACCGGACTACGGTAATGGTGGTGAGCTGTCCAATGTTGGCAGTAACGCGATGGGAGCACCACTGCTGAATATTACGCCGCGTCTGCTGGTTCCTCAGGTAGAAAACGGTCAGAGCCTGCCTGTTGCTCTGCCAATTGATACAATCTGGGATGCCTTGATGGCAGGTGTTGATAAAGACGACAACGATGACCGTTATGTCTCTGATGCCGGTCTGGGCGCGATGAATATCGCTCTGTATGATGCGACAGCCTGGACGTCATGGAATATTTCCGGTGATCGCAGCCGTGAAATTGGCATTGCTTTCTCTGAAGATATTTCCCTGTCCGGTACTCCTGCCTTCAACGGTACGGCAAACCGTTTGAGCGATTGGACAGCGCATAATGATGTTGTCCTTAATGATCAGAATACTGGCATCACCAGCGCTGACCTTGCCAACGTGAAAGTCGACGACATCATGGCTCTGGCGAATACTGACAATGGTACGATTATCGACTTCTCCGGCGTGGTTGCGGATGCTAGTGGCAATACAGCCACTGCAGCCAACAATGCCAAAGTCGTTGTACGGGATATGATGCCGCCAATGCTGACATCCGCTGTTTATGACGGTGAAAGCATTGTTCTGAATTACAACGAAAATGTCACCGTTGTCGATGGTTCTGATTTTGTTCTGCACGGTAGTTCAACCTCTAAAACCATCACGGTCAATACCGACGACGTAACTGTTGCGGGCACGAGTGTGACGATTCCGCGTTCGGTATTCGGTGATATCGACAGTGAAGTACTGTTTGACCGTGGCACGTACGATCACGACGGTTTTCCGGCAACAGCCAATGCTGCTAACGGTGCAATCCTGACCGCGGATACTGAAGATGCTCAGGGTACCTCCTGGAATAACTGGAATAACGGAGTCCTGCCGGCTGATGCAGTTGATCTTCCGGCGCTTGTTATCCGTGATGCCGCAGGTGCCTTTAACGTGACGACCAGCCAGACGGGATTCAACAATGGTGCGACAACCTTTACGGTGACCTACCTGTTCTCTCATCGTATTGACCTGCAAAACTCTTTTGGTTCAGCCTCCGCAAATGCGCTGACGGCAGCCGACGTAATTGCAGCATTTACACTGGGAAGCGCGGCCAGCATCAGCTCCACCAACACCTCAGCTTTACTGGACTCTACTGGTCGGGAGTTGACTGTTAACATTTCAACAACCGGTCCAATCGCGACCAACGATACTTTTGGACTGACTGGTGGAAGTATCCGCAGTGAATGGGATAGCAATGATGCTGCTATTACCACGCTGAACGATATTACTGCTCAGTAAGGGAGCTTAAGGAAGCGGCCTATCAGGCCGCTTTTTTGCTTTTTAAAAAATATTTTTTACAGAGTATTTTTTAAAAAGCAGGGAACTTATAAGGTGAAAGGATTTTTATATGTTAAGAATATTGGCGCTCAGTGCTCTGATTTTCGGATTTTCAGTTCATGCTGAAGTGATAACCAATGGTCATCTCACCGTGACTGTCCGTAATGATAACGGTGCTATCGAATCGTACATTATGGATGGTGTGAATTATTTTGGTCAGGGAACGTATATTTCTGACTGGGGTATACAGATTGGCAATGACACTTCAACTTTCCGCATCAATACCACATATGGCAACAGCGGTATTCCGGTTACGGTAACCCGGGTGTCGGCAAATCAGGTGGATGTTTCCGGTATCATCACCCTGGCGGGAAAAAACATCAGTTTTGTCCGTTCGATTAAAATATCACAAACCCGTAATGTCATGCTGTTTTCATATTCACTGACCAATAACGACACCATTGATCCGGTGGAAATATCTGTATTCGAAACCTTTGACCCTGATCAGGGGTTAATAAGCGGTGGCAGTTATGGAACCTACAATGACGTAGTTGATACGGGTGAGCTGCGGGTGGCTCAGGCGGTGGATGAGAGTGGCCTGACCTTTATGATCGGTACCACCGATTCGCGCATGACGCTGGCTGCCGGAAGTCCTTTTGCTATCGATAACGGCAATATTCTGAATACTTTCTTCACTGCGCCTTATGATGGTGAGGGCACTTATGACGATGAGGGGATTCATATCGGTTTGCGGGTGACACTGGAGGCTGATACCACAACGACCAGCGTAGCTGCCGCAGGGTCAGCACAGAACAGTGACTCATCATCTGTGGTCGGGAATGCGGCCGATGATATTGTGACAGAATTAATAGGTGATGAACTGAATGCCGATTTGGCAGAGCGTATTCTGAGGGAGGAGGTGGATAGACCAATTATTCACTCTGTCACGGTTTCAGAAACATCTTCCGGCGGGGTATTGTGGTGGCTGATATTGCCACTGGCCTGTATGGCGATGTCATTCCGCCGCTGCGGGAAGTGTCCAGTTCTGATGTAGGCTGACACTTTCACGACGCCCGATGCACCTCATCGGGCGTTTTATATCCCAGCGACAGATGCGGCCTCTGCTTGTTCTGCCGCCTCATCGTCTCTATCACCATTTGCCTGGCTTCTGCTATCTCTTTTCTGCCTCAGGTACTCCTGTTTCAGGATCCCATTCACCCGCTCCGCCTGCGCGTTCCGGTAACAGTCTGGTTCCGGCATTGGTTATCGTATCCCGCAGTCTTCATACAGCCTCTGATGCTCCCCGGAGCAGTAGTAGGCACCATGAATCTGAGTGATGTAGCAGCACCTGATAGCTCTTTCGTTGCTTAAGCGCCATAGGCAACATAGCTGTCTTTATGTTGTCGCCAGGGTGGCAGCCAACGATCTTACATGAGCAGACACCGATAGCCTTCATTCTTCCGGCTCGGCAGGTAAGTAATATCGGCTACCCACACCTGTTCCGGCTTGGATGACACTGGAAGAGATTCTGGGCTTGTGTGCAGGTCATTTCGCCTTTTTCGATCTGATCGACGACGGCCAGTTTAAAGGTGAGGAAGTCATCACGCTGAGTACGTTAGGAGACTGGATTCATCATTTTTATCCTGAGGAAGGGTAGAAATGTGTCAACTCTATTCTGGACGGGACAGGATCACAAAAAAGCCGCAGGATTATCCGGCGGCTTTTTCTGCGATCTGGTCAGACTTCGCCGAAGTAATAACTTTCGAGGTCTTTTTCCAGCCGTTTGCGTTCCAGATGGGCTTCAATGGCGCGGCGGGCCATCAGCTTTTTTGACATAGGGGAGTCTTTGTTGACGATAACGTTGCCTTCCTGATCGAAAGAAACAACTTCTTCGTGAGATTCATGCTTGATGGCAGCTACCATAGTCATTCCTTCTGTTTGATCACAGTGAGTCCTGCTGTGATTTTTCTTGTTATTGGTTGCAAAAGAATGACATTTCCGGGGCCGATTACCAATAGGCCAGGCAGGCCAGACAGCTCCGCAATGGGGGATTCAGGCTAAATGCTCAGATTGTTACTGCCGCTGAGGGCTCAGTCGGAGTCCAGGCGCAGGGATTTGATGCTGCGCTTGATGGCGTTCAGGTGGGTGGCGAACTCCGGCCCGCGGCGCTGGGTCACAGCAACGGCGAGCATATCGATGACCATCAGGTGCGCGATACGGGAGGTCATGGGGGTGAACTGCTCGGTATCTTCCTCGATATTGATATCAATCGGCAGATCCGCCAGCTGGCTCAGAGGGGTATTGGCCGGTGCCAGTGACACCACCAGTGCGCCGTGCTGCTGCGCGAGCTGCACGGAATGCAGCAGATCTTTGGTTCGCCCGCTCTGGGAGATGGCGACCACCACATCCTCTGCGCTGAGGGTAACCGCTGACATGGCCTGCATATGCGGGTCGCTGTAGGCGGCGGTGGCGACCTGCAGACGGAAGAATTTGTGCTGCGCATCAATGGCGACGGCGCCGGAGGCACCGAAACCGTAGAACTCCACCCGCCGGGCATTGCTGATGGCGTTGGCGGCTTCCGCCACCTGCTGGCTTTTGAGCTGGGTTTTCACCTGATGCAGGCGCTGGATGGTGGTATCGGCGATCTTGTCGCAGATATCCTCGATGCTGTCGTCCTCGGCGATGGCGAACTGACCGATGTTGTTGGCAATCGCCATTTCCTGTGCGATGCGGACTTTGAACTCCTGAAAGCCGTTACAGCCGATGCCACGGCAGAAACGCACGATGGTTGGCTCGCTGACCTGAGCTTCCTGTGCCAGATCGACAATGCGCATATGCATCACCTGCTGCGGTGCCTTGAGGACAAACTCGGCGACTTTCACTTCGGATTTACGCAGGTTGGGGATAGCGGCGGCAATCTCGGCAAGGATAGGACTGTTCTTCACAGCAGGGTTCCTGTTCAACTCAGAGGGGATTATAAAAGGCTTTTGCCCGGAAAGACTATTTTGCGTTTCCGCACCCGCCAAGCCGGCGGCGGATACTGTATAAAAAAGCAGTCATTCTGCCGGCGCTTTGGTAAACTTGCGCGCCATGGATATTTCATTACTTCTCGATCAGTTGAACGATAACCAGCGCAACGCGGTGGCTGCCAGCTCACGTCATCAACTGGTGCTGGCCGGCGCCGGTTCGGGCAAAACCCGGGTACTGGTGCACCGTATCGCCTGGCTGCTGCAGGTGGAGGGCGTATCGCCGTTTGCGGTGATGGCCGTAACTTTTACCAATAAGGCGGCCAAAGAGATGAAGGGCCGTCTGGAACAGCTGCTGAGCATTCCGGCTAACGGCCTGTGGGTCGGCACCTTTCACGGTCTGGCGCACCGCTTCCTGAAACTGCACTGGCGCGAAGCCGGCCTGCCGCAGCATTTCCAGATTCTCGACAGCGACGATCAGCTGCGCCTGGTCAAGCGGGTAATGAAAGAAAACAATGTTGATGACAGCCGCTATCCGCCCAGGCAGATTCAGTGGTTCATCAACGAGCAGAAAGACGAGGGCCGCCGTGCTGCCCATGTGATGCCATCCGCCGACCCTTTTTCCCGCACGATGCATGAGGTGTATCACCTGTACGAGCAGGCCTGTGAGCAGAATGGCCTGGTGGACTTCGGTGAAATTCTGCTGCGTGCGCATGAGCTGTTCAGAGATAACGATGAATTGCGTGAACACTACCAGCAGCGTTTCCGCAATATTCTGGTGGACGAGTTTCAGGACACCAACAACATCCAGTACGCCTGGATCCGCCTGCTGGCCGGTAATTCGGTGTCGGTCATGGCGGTGGGCGACGACGACCAGTCTATCTATGGCTGGCGTGGTGCCAATATCGGCAATATCCGCGATTTCCAGCAGGACTTTGCCGGTGCCGAACTGATCAAGCTGGAACAGAATTACCGTTCCACCAAAACCATTCTTGATGCCGCTAACGCGGTGATTGCCAACAACAGTGGCCGGCTGGGCAAGAGTCTGCGCACCGACGGTGAAGACGGTGAACCGATCTCGTTGTACAGCGCATTCAATGAGCAGGACGAAGCCCGTTATATTGCTGATCAGGTTGATAGCTGGGCGCGGGGTGGCCGTGAACGGCGTGACATGGCAATTCTGTACCGTTCCAATGCCCAGTCGCGCACGCTGGAGGAAGCCCTGCTGCGGGCGGCGATTCCCTACCGTATTTATGGTGGTCAGCGTTTCTACGAGCGGCTGGAAATCAAGAATGCGCTGGCCTATCTGCGCCTGATGCTGAGTCGTAACGACGATGGCTCGGTCGAGCGGGTGATTAATGTGCCGGCCCGCGCCATCGGCGAAAAAACCGTCGATATCCTGCGCAGTGTGGCCCGTGATCAGGGCTGTCCCCTGTGGGATGCCTGTGCCCTGGCGGTGAAGAACAGCGCGCTGCCGAAACGGGCCAGTGCGGCGGTGCAGGGTTTTATGGATCGGGTCGACGAAATGAGCGTTGGCCTGGACGAACTGGAGCTGCACGAAATCGTTGGCCATGTGATTGAGCACAGCGGTCTGATTGAGCACCACCGCAAGGAAAAAGGCGAGAAAGGCCAGGCGCGCATCGACAACCTGGAGGAGCTGGTGAACGCCGCGCGTCAGTTTGATGCCGATGAAGAGCCGGAATTGGATGAGGCAGAAGAAACACCGCTGCTGGAGCTGGCCCAGTTCCTCGACCGCGCGGCGCTGGATGCCGGGGATGGGCAGGCCGATGAGTATGAAGATGCGGTGCAGTTGATGACCCTGCACTCGGCTAAAGGGCTGGAGTTTCCGCAGGTGGTGTTGGCAGGGCTGGAAGAAGGCCTGTTCCCGCACAAAATGTCGATGGACGAAGCCGAAGGTCTGGAAGAAGAACGCCGTCTGGCCTATGTCGGTATTACCCGGGCGATGGAAAAACTCATCATCACCCACGCTGAAAGCCGGCGTCTGTACGGGCAGGAAAACTTCAGCACACCGTCACGCTTTATCCGCGAAATTCCCGCTGAACTGATCAGTGAAGTGCGGCTGAAAAACACTGTCAGCCGGCCGCTCAGTGCGCGACCGAAAGTCATGACCGGGCGTCAGCTGCTGCAGGATAATCTGCCGTACGCGCTGGGGCAGCGGGTGGCGCATGAGATGTTCGGCGAAGGTACGGTGCTGCAGTACGAAGGTCAGGGCAATGGCCTGCGCGTGCAGGTGAACTTTGATGACGCCGGCAGTAAATGGCTGGTGGCCAGCTTCGCCAAACTGGACGCGCTCTGATGCCGCGGGCGGTTATCAGAGGTGGTAATTCTGATAACCGATGCCCAGTTCGGCGAAGTTAGCTTCCATCTGCTCCAGATCGTATTCCCCCAGACCCAGATACGTCAGCACCTCGGCAGAAATATTCTGCCATTCCAGATCCTCCTGCTGACGGCCGAGAATGCGGTAATTACCGCAGATGTGCTCGGCCAGTTTGAGGATCGCCAGCAGGGTTTTGCCGTCACTGTCTTTCTGATGCTCGCTGCAGAAATAGCGCGTGGCATTGTGGTGCTCGGCAATCACATCGCACAGGGATTTGGGCAGATTCCACGACTTGGCGGTGTAATAACCGATCACCGCGTGGTTGGTATTCAGCTGCTGGTTCTCTATATCCACCACCCGCAGCGCCGGGTGGGCATACGACTCTTCCATGACCTGCAGGTAATTATCGAAGCGCTGCATCAGCAGCGGAATACCGCAGTTGTGAAACAGCCCCAGCAGATAGGCCATGTCCGGATTGGGGTAGCCAACCTGCTTGGCGACTGACATCGCCACCTGGGCGATATCGTTGGCGGTGTCCCAGAAGCGGTTCATATTGATGATGGTTTCATCGCTCATCTGGCTCTTGATCGACAGGCCGTTGATGATATTGATGACGCTGTTCAGACCGATCAGGGTCACTGCCTGATGCACCGAGGTTATGCGGTTACGCAGGCCGTAGAAGGGGGAATTCACTACCTTGAGAATGGTGCCGGCGAGGCCGACATCCTGGCTGATCAGTCTGGATATCTGATTCAGATCCGGGTCGGGCATGATCTGCTCCATCTGCAGGTCGACCAGAATCTGTGGCTGTGGCGGAATGCGGATTCCCTGCAAAATAGTCTGAATCTGTTCGCTGGTGAGTTCCTGGGACATGGCGGATTCCGGCTGTTGATGGCGGGTGGCGTAAAATGTCTGGATAAAATATAGCACCGCCGGCAGCAGACGTTTGTAGCAGCATGCGTATAATGCAGCGATTTTTGTAACCGGCTGCCGGAGGAAAACCATGCTGCCCACACTGCGATTGAAAGCCAAAGCCGACCGACGGCTGAAAGGCGGCCACCTCTGGGTCTACAGCAATGAAGTGGATACCGCGCTGACACCGCTGAAAAGCGTGCAGGCCGGCGATGAAGTCATTATCGAAGCCGCTGGTGGCAAGCCGCTGGGCGTGGCGGTGGCCAGCCCGGAACAGCTGATCTGTGCACGCCTGTTCAGCCGTGACAGCAAGGCGCGGCTGGATGCTTCACAGATCGTGCACCGCCTGAAAATTGCCCTCAGCAGCCGTGAGTTGTGGTACCCGCATCAGTGTTACCGCTGGGTGTACGGTGACAGTGACGGCCTGCCTGGGCTGGTGGTGGACCGTTTCGGCGCTACCGTGGTGGTGCAGATCAGCAGTGTGGCGATGGAATTACGCCGTCAGGATATTGTGGATGCCATTGCCAAAGTTGTGAAGCCGGACTGTATCGTGCTGAAGAACGACGGCAAGCTGCGCGCGGTGGAAGGTCTGCCGGAATACGTTGAAGTGATTCAGGGTGCGCTGGAAGATGACTGCGCACCGTTGATTGAGAACGATACCCGCTTTATGGCGCCGGTGATTCACGGCCAGAAAACCGGCTGGTTCTATGATCACCGCGAAAACCGCGCCCAGCTTAACCGGCTGGTGCAGGGTAAGCGCGTGCTGGATGTGTTCAGCTACGTGGGTGGCTGGGGCGTGCAGGCCGCCAATCATGGCGCGGCGGAAGTTCATTGTGTCGATGCTTCCGCTCAGGCGCTGGACTGGGTGGAACAGAATGCCGCGCTGAACGGCGTGGAAGAGAAAATACACTGCTGGGAAGGTGATGCTTTTGCGGCACTGAAACAGCTGCGCGATAATGGAGAACGCTTCGATATCGTGGTGGTGGACCCGCCGGCCTTTATTCCGCGCCGTAAGGACATCAAGGCCGGCGAACAGGCCTATAAACGCATCAACCAGGTTGCCATGCGTCTGCTCAGCAAAGACGGCCTGATTGTCTCCGGCTCCTGTTCAATGCATCTGGGCGGAGAGCGTCTGCCGGATATTCTGCGCACGCTGGGACGGGAGCTGGACCGTGACGTGATGATCCAGCATGTCGGCAGTCAGGGCGCTGACCATCCGGTGCTGCCGGCAATTCCCGAAACCCGCTACCTGAAAGCGGTCTTTGCCCGGGTGCTGCCGACGCGCTGACTCAGTGGCTGCTGAGCAGCGGCACGCTGAGGGCGTCAGCGGTCTGCTTCAGCACGGACATCAGCTCAATGACCCGTTCGCGGCACTGCTGGCGGGTTGTTTCGCTCACCTGACCTTCCTGCTGCCACTGTGCCAGCGTGCTGTTGAGCAGCGTGAACTGCTGATTCCAGCGACTGATCAGACTTTCCTGCTGCGCCGGTGGCAGCAGTGCGGTGATGCCGGTGGCCGCTTCGGCGCTGGCAGCCGGCAGATACAGTTCCTGTACGCCATTGAGAATGGCCTGAATATCGGCCCAGGTGGCGTTGCTGAATTCGCTGCTGTTGCCATTCAGGCGCCGCGCCAGCAGCTCGTCCGATAACAGTGATTGAGTGGCATTGATAAAGGCCGTCAGCACCTGTACCGGCTCGGAACGCTGCAGCAGGGTGGCATAGTAGCCGTTGCTTGGCTCCCAGCGCCGTTGCAGGCGGTGCAGATGCTTCTGCAGCTGCTCGCTGAGCAGCTGAATATACTGTCGGCGGCGATTGTGATTCTGAATCTCAACATCGCCCGCTTCCACAGCCTCATAATCGGCAGCACCTTCCGCTTCAGATTCTGCCCCGGCAATCGGGTCGCCGGTTTCTGTTGTGTTACCGCCTTCGCTGGCGATCAGCACCGGTGCGGTGTTTTCCTGCGGGAAGAAGTCGTGTGCTGAACGCCTGCCATCTTCGCCCCAGAGCATGAATTCAAAGGCGTGGAAACCGAGGCTGGCATAGCTGGGGTCGGAAAAACCGTGCTGGGCGAGCAGGTTTTCTTCATTCAGTTCCAGAGTCAGGTCGTTAACGATACCGCTGAACGGGTAGCCGGGAACGTGATCGATATAGCCGCCTTCAATCGGCCAGCTGTCGATCAGGGTCAGGGTCTGCTGATAATCGATGCCTTTCTTATGCCAGTCGGGCGGATCGGTGAGTGGCAGACGGGAAAAGATCAGGGTGCGCAGGAAGGAAGAATAGGCACGGCGCCAGGCCTCGCGTGCTTCCTTCAGACTCATGGGATTCGGATGATAGAGAAATGACTGCAGGCGGTTATCCAGCTCCTGCGCATCCTGCGTCGCGGCAGACATCATGGTGTAAGCGCTGAGCCCCAGATAGGCGGAGAAGGCGCCGGTCTGCTCTGCGGACAGCTCATAGACAGTCTGCGGAGCCGGTGTCACATCGACGTGAATGGACTGATTGTCCTGCCGGTCACAGCCCGCCAGTACCAGAAAAACAGCCCCCAGCGTCAGCTTGCGCAGTGTCACCCCTTATGTCTCCTGATCCCGTAATGAAATAACCGGCCAGCCTCTGTCCTCAGCGACCTTTCTTAAAGTGTCATCCGGGTCCACCGCGACCGGATGATCAACGATTTCCAGCAGTGGCAGGTCGTTGTGCGAGTCACTGTAGAACCAGCTGTCCGTCAGTTCATAGCCCTGTTCTTCCAGCCATTCATTGAGGCGGATGACCTTACCGTGCCGGAAGCTTGGCGTACCGACCACCCGGCCGGTGTAACCGCCGTCAATAAATTCCGGATGCGGGGCGATAATGTGATCGATTCCGAGCAGTTCCGCTATCGGATAAGTCACAAAACCATTGGTGGCGGTGATGATCAGCAGGGTATCGCCCTGGCGTTTGTGATGGGCAATCAGGTCGCGGCTTTTCTGCGAGATCATCGGCACGATGCGTTCGTTCAGGAACGCTTCCCGGGAGGCCAGCATGTCTTCCAGCGAGTAGTCGGTCAGGGGCTTCAGTGAGAACGCCAGATACTCATGGATATCCAGCGTGCCGGCCTTGTACTGCTCGTAAAAATGATCGTTGCGGTGCTTGTGTACGGCCGGGTCAACCAGCTCTTTATCCACCAGGTACTGACCCCACGCGTGATCACTGTCACTGTCGAGCAGGGTGTGGTCGAGATCAAAAATTGCCAATGCCACGAAATCCGCCTTTTTGCTCTGCTGCCGGGAAATAAAGTCGCTATTCTAAGGGCTTCGGCGCATACTTTCCTTATAATTATGAGTTACGTACGAAGAAAAAAAACAGGTTATTGGTTCTAAACACCTGTCATTTCTCCCGTCTGTCCGGGCCTCCGGCAGGGTGGTGTTTGTTGTTGCCGTCCGCGCTGGCAGATTGCGGCCCAACGTGTCTGCTTGACCTTTTGCAGGAAATCGGCAAGTTTTGAACCATCAGAGAAAATTGGATGGCATTGTGATTGACGAACAGGGTTACCGGCCGAATGTTGGTATCATCCTTTGTAACGACAAAGGACAGGTACTTTGGGCGCGCCGGATTGGTCAGGATGCCTGGCAGTTTCCCCAGGGGGGAATCAAGCAGGGTGAGTCTCCCGAAAAGGCATTGTACCGGGAGCTGATGGAAGAAATTGGTTTAACGCCGCAGGATGTACAGATACTGGGCTGTACCCGCGGCTGGCTGCGTTACCGCCTGCCGCGGCGTATGGTCAGGCATGACAGCCGGCCGGTGTGTGTCGGACAGAAACAGAAATGGTTTCTGTTGCGCATGCTCAGCGACGATGAAAGTATTAACGTGAGCGCCAGTGACAAGCCGGAGTTTGATGGCTGGAGCTGGGTCAGTTACTGGTTCCCGCTGGGGGGCGTGGTACCCTTCAAACGGGATGTTTACCGCCGCGCCATGACCGAACTGGCGCCACGGATTGCCAAGCTGCAAAGGAGAACGGGCTGAGACGATGCTCGATATTCTGAGACGGATTGTACAGGAGGTCAGTTCAGCAACTGACGTCAGTGACGCCCTTAAGGTGGTGGTGGCGCGGATCCGCGAAGCCATGCAGACCGAGGTGTGTTCTGTTTATCTGTACGACCCGGACAGCCAGCGCTACGTGCTGATGGCCACTGAAGGTCTGAAGCAGGAAGCGGTGGGCCGGGTCAGTCTCAGTTCGTCTCAGGGTCTGGTGGGGCTGGTCGGTTCGCGTGAAGAGCCGATCAATATCGACAATGCGCCCGAACACCCGCGTTTCCACTTCCTGTCAGAAACCGGTGAAGATCCGTTCCGGTCCTTCCTCGGGGTACCGATTATTCACCATAAACGCCTGATGGGTGTGATGGTGGTACAGCAACGCGACAGCCGTCAGTTTGATACCGGCGAAGAAGCCTTCCTGGTGACGATGTCGGCACAGCTGGCCGGGGTGATTGCCCACGCGGAAGCCACCGGCAATATTCTTGAAATACCACCGACGCAGGAAAAGAAAAAGAAAACTACCCGCTTCCTGGGGGCGCCGGGTGCCCCCGGGGTCGGGCTGGGTAAAGCGTTTGTGATTTCCCCGGCTGCTGATCTCGGCGGTGTGGTGGATAAGCAGGCGGAGTCGGTGACCGAAGAAATTGAACGCTTCGAACTGGCGATGGAAGCCGCCCGCCGTGAAATCCGTATGCTCGGCAAGAAACTCAGCAGTGAGCTCAGCCCGGAAGAGATGGCACTGTTCGATGTTTACCTGAATATGCTGGATGACCAGGCGCTGGGCGCTGAGGTAAAAGCCCGCATTGAGGACGGTAACTGGGCGCAGGGCGCGCTGCGTCAGGTGGTGATGCAGTACGTTGGTCATTTCCAGATGATGGAAGACGTTTACCTGCGTGAACGGGCCTCCGATATTATTGATCTCGGCACCCGGGTGCTGGCGCATCTGCAGGGCCATGATACGCCGCCGGAATATGAATTCCCGGACGACACCATTCTGGTCAGCGAAGAGCTGACGCCGGCGATGCTGGGCGAGGTGCCGCCGGAGAAACTGCGCGGTCTGGTGTCGGTGAAAGGCTCATCCAACTCGCATGTGGCCATTCTGGCACGGGCAATGGGCATTCCCACGGTGATGGGGGTGGTCGACGTTCCCTACGCTCAGCTGCACATGCTGGAGCTGATTGTCGATGGTTACCGTGGCCATATCTATTCCAGTCCCAGCGATGAACTGCGTGAACAGTATCAGGCGATTTACGACGAAGAGCAGGCGCTGCAGAAAGATCTGGAAGGCCTGCGCAACCAGCCGGCGGAAACGCTGGATGGTCACCGTATTCCGCTGTGGGTTAACACCGGGCTGATTACCGATGCGGTGCGCAGCCTTGAACGCGGTGCCGAAGGTGTGGGGCTGTACCGCACTGAAGTGCCCTTCATGATGAAGGACCGCTTCCCCAGTGAAAGTGAGCAGCAGAAAATCTACCATCAGCAGCTGCAGACCTTCGCGCCTAACCCGGTCACCATGCGCACGCTGGATATTGGTGGTGATAAGGCGCTGACCTATTTTCCTATCAACGAGGCCAACCCTTTTCTTGGCTGGCGCGGTATCCGTGTCACTCTGGATCATCCGGAGATTTTCCTGGTGCAGGTGCGGGCGATGATGAAGGCCAGTGAAGGCCTGAATAACCTGCGCATCATGCTGCCGATGGTGACCAGTGTCGGTGAAGTGGATGACGCCCTGCATCTGATTTACCGGGCACATGCCGAGCTGCTGGAAGAGGGCATCAATGTCGAAATGCCACAGGTTGGCGTGATGATTGAAGTACCGGCGGCTGTGTATCAGATCCGTGAACTGGGCCAGCGGGTGGATTTTCTGTCGGTCGGCAGCAACGATCTGACCCAGTATCTGCTGGCCGTGGACCGCAATAATCCGCGGGTGGCTGATCTCTATCAGGCGTTCCACCCGGCGGTGCTGAATGCGCTGAAAATGATTGCCGATGAAGCCCACGCGATCGGTAAACCGGTGAGTGTGTGTGGTGAGCTGGCCGGTAATCCGATGGGTGCTGTGCTGCTGATGGCGATGGGCTATGAAATGCTGTCGATGAACGCCACTAACCTGCCCAAGGTGAAATCGGTGATCCGGGGTATCCGCCGCGAATGGGCGCAGCAGCTGCTGGAACAGGTGATGAAGCTGGAAAGCGCGCCGGTGATCAACTCAACCCTGCAGCTGTCGCTTGAGAAAGCCGGCTTCGGCCGTATTATCGGGCCGTTAAGAACCTGATATTTCCGCCGCCGCTATTGTCGTGGCACTCAGGCCGTCCAGTGACGGACGCGCCCGGTATCGATGTGAATAAACCCGCTTTTCGGATAGTAGCCGACACCACCGCTGGCCATGGCCAGCGCGGCCTTATGCAGATGGCGGTGAGAGACACCGGGAATGCGGATATCAATGGCCCGGCCCTGCATGTGCAGACTGTGTTCTGCCACGCCGTCGCTGGCATGACGCAGACCTGCATTGGTTTTCGGCGCGCGGTAACCTGAAATCACATACAGCGGCTCATGGCTGCTGAACAGCTGCTGCAGCTGGTACATGTTCTGGTACAGCTGACGCTGCAGGGCGATCGCCTGATTGGCGCGGTGGTCGCGGGCGAGATAGTCCAGCGCCTGAATTTCCTCGTCGATATAACGGCCATCCGCCCAGAAGGTGCTGTTCAGCATTTCCCCGGTATGGATGTTGTAGACCCGCAGTATGCGTTCTTCGCCGGTGGCGGAGGCGGCCGGGCTGATCAGTGAAGCGGCAAGACCGGCGACTCCCAGGCTGGCAGCCTGCTGCAGAAACTGACGTCGGTGGTGCATGTTTTTCCCCTGCTGTCGGAATAACGCTTGAGTGGCAGGGGAGTATGCCAAACGCCTGCCAAAAGAAATGGGCAGCGGTTCGCGTGGCAACGTAAAGCTACATTTGTCATACAGAAAAATGTAACAGGCCGGAATCGGGCGCGGCTGATGTCTGCAGAGAGGAAATAACGGCGCCGGAAAGCGGCGGCCAGTGGCCGCTCAGAGGCTGACGGCAGGGTTAACCGGAGGCAGGCCGGCAATCAGGTCGCGGCTGTAGATATCATCACGCACCTGCAGAGTGCCGTCTTCGTCGACCCAGGTGGTCCAGTACATCAGGTACACCGGCACTTCATCCTGCAGGCGGATACGGGTGGTACGGTTCTGATCAATGGCTGCGTCAATGTAGTTGCGGGTCCAGCCCTGCTGGCCGCGGAGCAGCTTTTCCGCCAGCAGGCGCGGTTTCTCAACCCGTACGCAGCCGGAACTCAGTGCCCGCTTCTCAAGATTGAACAGCTGCGGCTGGGAAGTGTCGTGCAGGTAAATATCCTTGTCATTGGGAAACAGGAATTTCACCGTGCCCAGTGCATTGTCATCCCCCGATTTCTGTACCAGCCGGTAAGGGAAGTGTTTCGCGGAGACTTTTTTCCAATCAACATCGTGCGGTGAGACGAACTGATCGACGCCGTTGATGTGCTGGATAATCTGATAGCCCTTCTGTTCCAGATACGACGGATTACGGCGGATCTTCGGCAGCAGGCTGTGCACGGCGATACGGCGCGGTACTGACCAGGTCGGTGCCAGCTCCAGCGTACTGATTTTCTGTGCCATCACCGGTGTACGGCGCTGCAGGTTGCCGATAATGACCTTCATATCCAGTTCGACGGAACTGCCGCTCATCAGCCGCAGGCGGTAATCGGCCATATTCACCATCACATAGCGCTCACCCAGATCGCGTGGCAGATGGCGCCAGCGTTTCATATTCAGGGCGATTTTCTGTGCCATCTGATACGGCGGAATATTCAGCCAGGTCAGGGTGTCTTTATCCAGTACGCCGGTTGCATGCAGGCTGTGGCGTTTCTGGAAGTGTTTCAGGGCGTCGGTAAGGGCTGCATCAAACAGGAACTCCGGCTGCGTCAGGTCGTGTGGCTCATGTTCGCCGGGGGCGCGGGTATGCTCTTCCGTTTCTCTGAACAGCCATGACAGGGCACCTTTTTTCAGGTCGCCATACTGACCCAGCATCCAGCGCAGGTGCGGCACCAGCCGGTGACGGCTGCCTTCTTTCAGCGTCAGGTCATCCGCCAGCGGATACCACAGGCCGGAGTTGGCGATGGCCAGATAACGGTTCAGCTCTTTGCGCATGCGGAGATAACCCGGATGCGATGGCGTCAGTTTTTCCACCAGGGCATCAAGATCGTTACGGCGGATGGAATCGGCCAGCAGCTCGACAATCTGCTCTTCGGTGACGGCCGGCTGATGGGATTGTGCCGATACCTTGCGGATGGCGTGATCGCCTTCGCCGATATCCGGCAGCAGTTCCGAGTTCAGCGCCTGCTTGGCATAGGTGATAAAGGCATCGGTGAGCAGGACTTCGACTGAGGTGGCCTGTTTCGGAATGTTCGACAGGCGGCTGGCTTCGCGTTCCAGGGTCGCCAGTTCATAACCGTAGTTGCGCCAGTCATCGGCAGCGGTTTCGCGCAGCACCTGCAGCAGCTCTTTACCGGCGCCGGTCAGTTCAAAACTGTCCATCCATACCGGCTGATAGTCGCGGCGCAGGTAGAAAGGTTCAATTGACTGCACATGCTTCAGACGCACCTCACCTGCCACGCGGCGCGCGGATTCGATTAACCATTCCTCCATATACTTCTGCGCCACTTTGGGCGGCATATAGGGCTTGGTATTGATACTGGCTGCCAGAGCCGCAAACAGCAGTGCGCCACACACCAGGCCAATCAGGCCGGTGAGTCCGACGACTCTCTGCGATTTTCCGGGTGCGTTTGTGCAGTTCATGCCCAAAAGTATGGACGCTGACAGGGAAAAATGTGATGTGAATCGCGCTACGGTTGCCAATAATTTTGTAAACGAACGCAACGAATTTAAATGTCAGAAAATTGCTGCCTTATAAAACAGTCAGTTAGTCAGTATCTTTGTAACAGAATAAAATCCGACGGTATTTTGTCGATGCAGAAGGCAGCGGCCATTGCGGCCCTTATATCAGAACAACGTCCTGCTTTTCCGTATTATTCCCGCGGCCGTCCGGTTGCCAGCTGATTTCATGTACCGCCAGCTGCCCCTCCGTGCCGGTCAGGGCGGTTGAACAGCGGGTGCCGTAGGATGGTGAGATAATAAACTGGGCGGACAGCATGCGTTCCCATTCCGCGGGTACACCGGTGGACGGCAGCTGCCCGTCGGCAAACGGCTGGCGGCGGCTGAGCAGGGACGGCAGGGTCTGTTCAGCCGGCTCTCTGAGCCAGTGCCGCAGCTGCTGTTCGGCCAGCCGGCTTTTCGGCCATGGCGTATCCAGCCAGGCATTGCTCAGACTGTGAATGCCGGGCGCCACGGTTGCGCAGCGCAGCTGTGGATAATTGCTGATGTACACCAGATTATGGCGGTCGCCAGCCAGCAGATTAAAGGGGGCGTAGTCCGTAGCGGACTGACGCAGGGCAGCTGCCCACTGCTCCGGGCGGCTGCCGGCGCGCAGGTAATCGGCCACCAGATGACCGCGGGAGCGGGGATCCTGCGGCCCGGCGCCGGGCGCACGGATATTGGTCAGTGCGGCAAAATGCCCCTGCCGGCTGATGCCCAGCCAGGTGCCGCCCTGCTCCAGATCACGGCCGGCGATGATGTCCGGCTCGTCCTGCCAGCGGTGCAGCGGGCGTGCCGGGCGCTGCCAGAACTCATCACGGTTGGCAGCCAGCGTCAGCCAGCGGGTCTGACCCGGCTGCCAGTCAAACACAATCAGGCACATACAGATTCCGCCTCCGGGCGACTACCGACATCGGCGACACTTTAGGTCATAATGCCGGGCCCTTAAACCCGCTTTACTGATTTTTCAGGATCGTGCGTATGTTGACGTTTCTTTTATTTCTCGCCGTTGGTGCCTTTGCCGGTCTGCTGGCCGGTCTGTTCGGTATTGGTGGTGGCATGGTGATTGTGCCGGTGCTGATCTTCAGTTTCGCGGCTCAGGGCGTCAGTGAAGCCGTGATGACTCATATGGCGGTGGCGACCTCACTGGCGACCATCGTCTTCACTTCGGTCAGCTCGGTGCTGGAGCATCACCGCAAGGGTGCGGTCGACTGGTCGCTGGTGGCGAAAATGGCGGTTGGTATCGTTATCGGCACGGCCATCGGCGTTTCGCTGATCACCTCGGTGCCGGGTCCGGTACTGCAGAATATTATCGGTGTCTTTGCGCTGCTGCTGTCGGCCAAAATGTTCTTTGGTCTGGAGCCGGGCGGTCATGGTAAACGCCCGGGTAGTGCCGGGCTGATCACGGCCGGTGGTGTTATCGGCTTTGGCTCGTCATGGTTCGGTATCGGCGGTGGTACCTTTACTGTGCCTTATCTGACCTGGATGAAGATTCCCATGCGTCAGGCGGTGGCGACATCGGCGGCCTGTGGTCTGCCGATTGCGCTGACCGGTGCGGTCAGCAATGTGTTTGCCGGCTGGGGACAGCCGGAGCTGCCGGCGTGGAGTACCGGATTCCTCTATTGGCCGGCCATTATCGGCATTGTGATAACCAGTGTGCCGTTTGCCAGAGTGGGCGCCAGACTCGCACACCGGCTGGATCAGACAAAGCTGAAAAAAGCCTTTGCACTGCTGTTGCTGGTCGTAGGTTGTAAATTCCTGTTTTTCTGAGGCACTTCATACAGGTTTCATCTGTCTGTGTTGTGCTGTGAATTTTGTTGTTCAAGGAAGCTGTCATGCTGACATACCCTGAAATTGACCCGGTGGCCTTTGCCATTGGTCCGCTGAAAGTCCACTGGTATGGCCTGATGTATCTGCTGGCCTTCGCCACCGCCTGGGGGCTGGCCAGCTACCGCGCGCGTAAACCGGATTCCGGCTGGACAACGGAACAGGTGTCCGATCTGATCTTTTATGGCGCCATGGGGGTGATTCTCGGTGGCCGCTGCGGTTATGTGCTGTTTTATAACTTTCCGCAGTTTTTGCAGGATCCGCTGTGGCTGTTCCGGGTATGGGAGGGCGGTATGTCGTTTCATGGCGGTCTGCTGGGGGTACTGGCCGCCTTCCTGATTTTTGGCCGTAAGTACCACAAGAGTTTTTTCCAGATCGCTGATTTCGGTGCGCCGATGGTGCCGGTGGGGCTGATGTTCGGCCGTATCGGTAATTTTATCGGCGGCGAACTGTGGGGCCGGGTGGCTGATCCGGCGGTGGTGCCCTGGGCCATGCTGTTCCCACGCGCCGGTGAGTTGCCACGTCACCCGTCACAGATTTATCAGGCCTGTATGGAAGGCTTCCTGCTGTTTGTCATTCTCTGGTTCTATTCCTCCCGGCCGCGGCCGCAGAAAGCGGTCAGTGCGGTATTTTTGATCGGCTACGGGGTTTTCCGTACCATTGCCGAATTCTTCCGCGAACCGGATGCCCAGATCGGCTTTGACCTGCTGGGCTGGGTAACCCGTGGACAGCTGCTGAGTCTGCCGATGATTGTGGTCGGCATGGTGCTGCTGGTGATTGCTTACCGCAGCCCGAAAACCGGAGAACAGAAAGCATGAAGCAATACCTGGATCTGATGCGCCATGTGCGTGAGCATGGGGTGTTTAAAGCAGACCGCACCGGTACCGGCACTTACAGTTGTTTCGGTTATCAGATGCGCTTTGATCTCAGTGAAGGCTTCCCGCTGGTCACCACCAAGAAACTGCACCTGCGCTCGATTATTCATGAGCTGCTGTGGTTCCTGAGCGGTGACACCAACATCCGCTATCTGAAGGAAAACGGTGTGTCCATCTGGGATGAATGGGCGGATGACGAGGGCAACCTCGGACCGGTATACGGTTCCCAGTGGCGCAGCTGGCCGGCGGCTGACGGCCGTCATATTGACCAGATCACCCAGGTCATTGAGCAGATTAAGAACAACCCGGATTCACGCCGCCTTATTGTGTCGGCCTGGAATGTGGGTGAGATTGACAACATGGCACTGCCACCGTGCCATGCGTTTTTCCAGTTCTATGTGGCCGACGGCAAATTATCCTGCCAGCTGTATCAGCGCAGCGCGGATATCTTCCTCGGCGTACCGTTTAATATCGCCAGCTATGCCCTGCTGGTGCATATGATGGCGCAGCAGTGTGATCTGGCCGTCGGTGATTTTGTCTGGACCGGCGGCGATGTGCATCTGTATGCCAATCATCTTGAGCAGACCGATCTGCAGCTCAGCCGTGAGCCGCTGCCGCTGCCGCAGCTGGTGATTCAGCGTAAACCTGACAGTCTGTTTGACTACCACTTTGAAGACTTTGTTATCGAAGGTTACCAGTCCCATCCGCATATCAAGGCCCCGGTTGCCGTCTGATCTGCCGCTGGTCGCGGATGTTCTGCCGGACATCCGCGTTCCCCGCTGTCGCAATTCATCTCTTTCTGATTACCGTGCTGGCTGGCATAGTGTCTGTGTTGGTTATTTTCCGGTCAGGCCGGGTGAAAGGGCTCTATGCAACCGCTGATGTCATCTGAACACAAGCTGCCACTGCTGCTGCTGCCTGCGGATTATGACGCCGGAGCAGTGGCACTGCCTGCCTGTGACGACTTTTCCCTGCAGCTCTGCCAGTCGCTGGAGGCTGTGACGCACGTCTGGAGTGAACTTGGCCAGGGCGTGGTGGTGGTTACCTGTTCTGAACATTCGGATGGGCTGGAAAAGCTGGTGATGCGTCTGCGCTCTGCTCTGCCGGAAGCTGCCATTGTGGTGGTCGGCGAATGCGATGAACTGCGTCTGCTGTTGCTCGGTGTGCAGGAAGTTATCCATCGCGCTGACGATCATTTCAACGCTCTGCTGCACCGCGCCGAAGTGCGCCGTCAGGCGCTGGCCAGGCAGAGCCATTATGCCAGTCATGATGACCTCACCGGACTCGCCAGCCGTACCCTGTTTCAGGACCGGCTGCTGCATTCCCTGGTGCAGGGACAGCGGCGCAATACCGATGTCGGCCTGATGTGTATCGGCATTAACCGCTTCCGTCTGGTCAATGATCTGCACGGCCATGGAGTGGGCGATACCCTGCTGATTGCGGCGGCGGTACGCATGCAGAAGGTACTGCGCCGCTCCGACACCATCGCCCGTCTCGGCGGTGATAATTTTGCCATTGTGCTGGAGCCGGTCAGCGGTGAGCACGGACTGGAGCAGGTGGCGGAGAAAATCCGGACCGCGTTTCATGAGCCCTTCATTATCGAAGGGCAGGAAATCTTTGTTTCCCTACGCTTTGGTATGGAGCTGGCAAGCCGCAGCAGTTTCGACCCGGACCGGCTGCTGCGTCACGCCGAAGTGGCCATGCATCAGGCCCGTCACGACCATAACGGGCTGCGTATTTTCCGCGAAAAAGAAGCCCCGCAGGACCGCGTCAGGGCCGGACTGGAAAGCGGTCTGCATCATGCGCTGGAGCGCGAAGAACTGTATCTGGTGTATCAGCCGCAGCTGGATGTGAGCGCAGGCTCCTTTACCGGTGCCGAAGCCCTGCTGCGCTGGCAGCATCCACTGCTGGGGGATGTGTCGCCGACCGTCTTTATTCCGGTGCTGGAAGACACCGGACTGATTTCTGAATTCGGTGAATGGGCGTTACGCCGCGCGGCCGGGCAGTTTGCCGAATGGCTGCGGCAGGATGTGGTGCCGGCGTCAGCGCGCCTGTCGGTAAACCTGTCACCACGGCAGTTTTCACGCCCGGATCTGGTGATCAGTGTGGAAGCGGCACTGAAGGATGCCGCTTTGCCGGCCGGAAACCTGACGCTGGAAATCACCGAAAGTACCCTGATGCGGAATATGAGTCAGGGGGTAAAAGTCCTCACCGACCTGCGTGGACTGGGAGTACGTACCGCGATTGATGACTTCGGTACCGGTTACTCCTCGCTTGCTTACCTTAAAGACCTGCCCATCGACTACCTGAAAATTGACCGTACCTTCGTCAAAGACATCGTGACCAGCAGCCACGATGCCGCCATCGCCAGCTCAATTATCAGCCTGGCGCATAATCTGGGCATGAATGTGGTGGCCGAAGGGGTGGAAGACAGTGAAATTCTGGAAGTGCTGAAACTGTTCGGCTGCGACCAGTATCAGGGGTTTTTCTTCTCGCGGCCGGTTCCGGCTGCTGATATTCCGGCGTTGTTGCAACGCTGCCACTGACAGCACCTGCCGGGCAGATGCAGTATGATAGGCGTTTTTCTGCACGGAGCTGACTGTGAAACTTTCCCTGATTGTCGCCCTGGCCCGGAATCATGTTATCGGTATCGACAACAAGCTGCCCTGGTATCTGCCCAACGACCTGAAATACTTCAAGCAGGTGACCATGGGCAAGGCCATAATCATGGGGCGCAAAACCTACGAGAGTATCGGTAAACCCCTGCCGGGACGGACCAATATCATCATCACCCGCCAGACGGATTATCAGCCGCCCGGCCGTACCGACAGTGTGAAAGTGGTTGCGTCACTGCAGGAGGCCCGTGACCTGGCGGAAAATCTCGCCTTTATTAATGGACAGGACGAAGCGCTGATTATCGGTGGTGCTGAAATTTACGCGCAGGCACTGCCGCTGGTGGACCGAATGTATCTGACCGAAGTGCATGCTGAGGTGGCTGGGGATGCTTACTTCCCGTCCTTTGACCGCAGTCAGTGGCAGGCGCTGGCACGGGAAGACTTCGCTGCCGAAGGCGGCAATCCATACGACTACAGCTTTGTGGTGTACGAACGGGTCTGAGCGGTTGCTGCCCTGCGGGGATAAAGCAGCCAGGTGGTTCAGGCCGTAGCCTGCACCACCTGCAAAAAGGTTTCCTGCAGCACCTGCACATCATTGGCGGCCCGGTGACGGATGATCTGCATCTCAGTCCACAGGGTATTTTTGGTGTCGTGCCAGATTTCCATCTGTTCCGGTGTCAGCAGTTTGTTGATGGTTTCGATGCGGAAGCGCTGCACCAGCTCGGCTTCGTCAAACAGGCGTCCCATCCACGAGCTGTCAAAGCTCCAGGCATCGGAATAAAGGGTCTTGCCGCGCAGCATATCGTTCATTTTCAGCGCTACTTCGCGTGGTGTGAGGCCTTCTTCCAGCAGCTGTTCCCGCGGGATGCCGTGAATCAGCTCAGCTTCGACACTCCAGTGCAGCCAGCCGGGTGCCGGTTTGATCAGAAAGCTGTGAACCTGGCGGTCTTCCAGCGCAAAACCCACTTCAATCGGATAACTGCCCCGACCAAAGCCTGAGGCTTCGAGGTCAATGATCGGTGGTACGCTGATATTCACGCGGAGTCCTTTTTTCCTGTTGGTTCATAACTAATGGTTAATTGTAACGGTACCCGGGCCGTTGTGCCGCGTACCAGTTGTCAGTTTTGTCCGGGTGTCAGCCGCTATGCCGGTTCAACGGTGCTACCCGCATGACTTCTTCAAGGGTGGTCATACCGGCCGCCACCTTGTGTGCGCCGCTCAGACGCAGGCTGTGCATGCCTTCTTTCATGGCTGCCTGACGCAGTCTGGTATGATCCATCTGGTCGGTGATCAGGCCTTCCAGCGTCTCAGTCACCGGCATGACTTCATAAATGCCCATACGTCCGAGGTAACCGGTACCACGGCATTCCAGGCAGCCTTTGGCAGCGTAAACATGCTCCGGCGTTTTGACCAGCCAGGGGGCGGTCAGTTGTTTCCAGGCCTTCTCATCAGGCGGCTGCTGCACTTTACAGTGTGGACAGAGTGTCCGCACCAGACGTTGGGCCATCACCCCGAGCACACTGGAGCGGATCAGATAAGCCGGCAGCCCCAGCTCCATCAGCCGGGTAAAGGCGGATGGCGCGTCGTTGGTGTGCAGGGTGGATAACACCAGGTGGCCGGTGAGCGCGGCCTGTACTGCAATTTCCGCGGTTTCCAGATCCCGCACCTCGCCCACCATGATGATGTCCGGGTCCTGACGCAGCAGGGCGCGGACGCCGCTGGCAAAGGTCAGATCGATGCCCGGCTGCACCTGCATCTGGTTGAACGAGGGTTCCACCATTTCGATCGGATCTTCAATGGTGGAAACATTCACTGCTGACGTTGCCAGCTGTTTCAGGGTGGAATACAGCGTGGTGGTCTTACCGGAACCGGTCGGGCCGGTAACAAAGATAATGCCGTGGTTGTGACTGGTCATGCGGTTCCAGCGGCGGTGGTCTTCCTTGCTGAAGCCCAGTTCAGAAAAGCCACGCACCAGCACATCCGGATCGAACACCCGCATCACCAGCTTTTCACCGAAGGCGGTCGGCAGCGTGGACAGACGCAGCTCCACTTCCTGGCCCGACGGTGTCTTGGTTTTCAGGCGGCTGTCCTGGGGTTTGCGTTTTTCCGCAATGTTCATCCGCCCCAGCGATTTGATCCGGGCAATCACAGCAATGGATACCGCTGCCGGCAGGTTGTAGACGGTGTGCAGCACGCCGTCGATACGGAAACGCACATGGCCGACTTCGCGCCGGGGCTCAATGTGGATATCACTGGCGCGTTGGTCGAAAGCGTATTGCAGCAGCCAGTCGACGATGTTAACGATATGTTCGTCGTTGGCATCCGGTGCGCGTGCTTTGCCCAGTTCGAGCATGGATTCGAGATTCTGTACCGCGCTGGCGCCATTGTGTGTCTGGCGCGCGCGGTTGACGGAGTTGGCCAGCTGATAGAATTCGACCCGGTAGCGGTCAAGATCGCCGGGTGCCGCCAGCACGCGCCGCACCTGACGGCGGGTAACGTGTTCCAGATCCTGCACCCAGCTGTCTACTTCCGGTTCAGCACAGGCCACGACCACGGTGTCGGCGCTGACCTCAACCGCCAGAATGCGGTGCCGTTCGGCAAACGCGTAAGACATCACTTCTGTGCAATGGCTGACGTCGACTTCCAGCGGGTCAATCACGAAGGTATCCATGCCACAGCGCTGGCCGAGCCAGTCAACCAGAGTCTGTTCATCCAGCGGTTTGCCATGGCGGCGGGCGTCGCCGAGGTTCTGCCGCGCCAGCAGGGATATCACATGCAGGCCGGCATCTTCAGCTTTGCGGCGGATGGTCAGGGCGAGCTGATAATCTTCTTCGCTGAGCAGATGATCGCGGTGCAGATCATCAATCAGCGACGGCAAGGAGAGGTGGCGTTCAGCCTGAGCCTGCATATCCGGAAACCTTCTGTTGATTAACCCTGTTCTGACCGCTGTTACAGTTGTCTGGCCAGAAATCTCAGATGCTCGGCTGCCCAATCACGGTATTCCTGCACACTGCGCAGAGCACCCTGTTCCGCGTCCAGTGGCCACGGGCGCTGCAGCAGTGCCTGAGCGCCCAGCATATCCGTCAGCACCCGCCAGCGGCCGTCGCCGATACCACTGCCATCAGTGCCGCTACCGCGGGACACGGATGGCAGGGCGCGGGAGTAATCGGCCAGCTGACACAGCAGGGCAATATCGTGTTCACGTCCCTGCCACTGTTCATCGTCGTGCGGACGGCGGCTTTTCAGCCGTTCCAGCAGAGTGCCGTGTTGCAGCAGCAGGTGGCGCAGCCAATGGCGTGCCGTTTCACCGCACTGGCTGTCGCGTGGCAGATGATACAGTTCACTGGCGGCCTGCAGCAGGGCGGTGGCCAGCTCTTTGCTGTGACGTACACCGCGCACCTGTTGCTTCCACAGCACATGCAACGCTTTCAGTTCAGCGGCCACGGCGCCGGCATCATCGGCGCCATTCAGATAGTGGATCAGCTGTGCCAGCAGGGCCAGCTTCTGCAGCGGCGCTTCCCAGACATCCAGCGCGGCGCGCAGTTCCCGTGTCTGCCGGCGTTTGAGTACTTTACCGGCCAGTCTCGGCAGGCCGCGCAGCGCCAGCCAATGGTTTCTGGCCCGCAGTGCACCACTGAGGTCGTTATCCCACAGGCAGGCTTCCAGTGCCCGTTTCAGGTTGAGAAATTCATAATCCAGCAGTGCTGGCAGTGCGGTGGCCAGGTCCTGTTCATCGTCCAGCTGTGGCAGCGGTTGCCAGGAGCGGCCGAGGCGGGCCAGACGGTAACCGCGTTCGGCTTTGCTGACATCACTCAGCCACAGTGGCGCCTGCTGTGCCAGCCGCATGGCCTGCTGCCAGAGCCCGGCGGCATCGCCCTGCTGCAGTTCCAGTTCCACTTCGCACAACGGGATCGCGGTGCCGGCGGTGGCTATCTCACCGCGGTCGATCACCACTTCTGCGGTACAGTCATCCTGCTGCCAGTGCCAGGCGTGGCGTTCAAAATGGGTGGTAAAGACTTCGCCCAGCGTGCTGATGTCGATGTTCTGTGGCCAGTGGCCTTCGACATCGCTGCTGTTCAGGTGGGTGGTTTCAATCGCCGGCCCGGCCACCGGCCAGTTCCATTCGCCCCGGACCTGCAGGCCGGCCTGACTGCTGCCACGGGTCTTCAGGGTCTGCTCATAGCCGCCGGCGTGTTCGCGGATACGCAGTACGGCCCGGGCGGCCACAAGGCGTGCATCCGGCGTATCGAGATACCAGTTTTTCAGCGTAGAATGGCCGTCAGGACGGGCATTGGCATCAAGAAAAGCTGCCAGGGCCGGAACGTCATCCGGGTTGAGTCTTAGTTTCAGTTCGGTTTCTTTTGTCATGGCGCCATTGTCCGGCCGCAGCCGGGTTTAAGCAAGCGGACGCCGGCGGATAACGATAAAAGGTATGGGTATGAGCCACACTGTTGTTCCTGATCTGACCGGCCGTTTACGCAGGCTGATCTCAACCTGCAGTATCAGCTCGTCACTGCCGGAGTATGACCACAGCAACCTGGAAGTGATTGTGCTGCTGGCGGAGTGGTTTGAGGCGCTGGGTTTTGCCGTCGAAATCCTGCCGGTGGCTGGTGAGCCGGGCAAGGCCAATCTGATTGCCACGCTGGGGCAGGGGAACGGCGGTCTGGTGCTGGCTGGCCATACCGATACGGTGCCCTGTAACCCTGATCGCTGGCAGTCAGATCCTTTTACCCTGAGCGAACGGGATAACCGTTTCTATGGACTGGGCACCTGCGACATGAAGGGCTTCTTTGCCCTGGTGATTGAAGCCGTGCTGGAACTGCGGGCCGCGGATCTGCAGCAGCCGTTGATTGTGCTGGCCACTGCCGATGAAGAAAGCTCCATGTGTGGCGCGCGGGCACTGGCTGAACAGGGGCAGCCGCAGGGCCGTTATGCGGTGGTGGGGGAACCGACCAGTCTGCAGCCGGTGCGTATGCACAAAGGCATTATGATGGAGAGCGTGCGTCTGACCGGTAAGGCCGGGCACTCTTCTGACCCGGCGCTGGGCGTGAATGCGCTGGATGCTATGGTGCCGCTGTTGGGGGAGCTGCAGAATCTGCGTGCTGAACTGGCGCAGCAGTACCGCAATGCCCACTTTGCTGTGCAGGTGCCGACCCTCAATCTGGGCTGTATTCACGGCGGCGATAACCCGAACCGCATCTGTGGCGCCTGTGAGCTGGCGTTTGATCTGCGTACCCTGCCGGGTATGAGTAATGATGACTTACGCGAAGAGCTGCGCCGCCGTCTGGCCCCGCTGGCTGAGCAGCATCAGGTCAGCTTTGAGCTGACGCCGCTGTTCCCCGGGGTGGAAGCCTTTGCCTCGGCTGAGACCAGTCCGCTGGTACAGGCCGCGGAGCGCCTCACCGGCCAGCGCAGCCAGGCCGTGAATTACGCCACCGAGGCACCTTTCCTGCAGGCCCTGGGTATCGACACCATTGTGCTGGGTCCGGGCAGCATTGATCAGGCGCATCAGCCCGATGAATATCTGGCGCTGGATCAGATTAACCCCTGCGTTGAGCTGATCCGGGCGCTGATCAGAGACTTCTGCCTGAGCGCAGAGCGTGGTTAAATCCGGCACAGGAACAGATTAAGGAATCGCCGTGAATCCGACCGACTATGTGCATTGGTTTCGCCAGTCATCGCCTTACATCAATGCACACCGTGACCGCACCTTCGTCATCATGTTCGAAGGAGACGCCATTGATCACGACAACTTTACCAACGTGGTACAGGATATCGCCCTGCTCAACAGTCTGGGCGTGCATCTGGTGCTGGTGCATGGCGCCCGGCCGCAGATTGATGCGGTTCTCCGCCGGCTGCATATCCGCAGCCAGTTCCACAACGGCAAGCGCATTACCGATGGCGAAGCGCTGGGTGCGGTAAAAGCGGCTGTTGGCATGGTGAAGGCGGACGTTGAATCCCGCCTGTCGGTGGGGCTGCCGAACTCGCCCATGCACGGCGCCCGCATCCGGGTGGTCAGCGGCAACTTCGTCACCGCCAAGCCGTTGGGCGTTATTGATGGCGTCGATTTCCAGCACACCGGCGAAGTCCGCCGTATCGAACATCAGGCCATCGCTGCCCTGCTGGCGCAGGGCAACGTGGTGCTGTTGTCCTGCACCGGTTATTCACCGTCCGGAGAAATGTTTAACCTCAGCGTCGAAGACGTGGCGCAGCAGGCCGCGGCTGCGTTGCGGGCCGACAAACTGATTCTGATGGGCGAAAGCTCCGGACTGCCGGATGACGACGGCGCCGGCATTGTCAAAGAGCTGACCTGTGTCGATCTGGAGCAGCAGCTGAGCAGCCTGAGCGGCGAAGCACGCAGTCATGCCGACTGTGCCCTGCGGGCTGTCCGGCAGGGCGTGCCCCGGGTACACATGCTGAGTTACGCCGACGACGGTGCCATTCTGCAGGAACTCTTTACCCGCGAAGGGGCCGGGACGCTGGTCAGTCAGTATGCCTATGATCAGCTGCGGGCTGCCCGTGCCGGTGATGTACCCGGTATTCTTGAACTGCTGCGGCCGCTGGAAGAGCAGGGCATTCTGGTACACCGGCCACGCGAACTGCTGGAGAACGAGATTCACCGCTTCCATGTGATTGAACGCGACGGCATGATCACCGCCTGTGCCGCCCTGTATCCGTATTCGGATGATCAGGCGGAGCTGGCCTGTGTGGCCGTACACAGTGATTACCGTGGCACCAACCGTGGCCAGCGGTTGCTGGAACAGATTGAACAGGAGGCACGCCGGCGCCAGTACCGGCAGCTGTTTGTGCTGACGACCCGCACTGCACACTGGTTTATTGAACACGGCTTTGTCGCCGGTACCGTGCATGAACTGCCGCAGGAACGGCAGCGTCTGTACAACTGGCAGCGTAATTCCAAGGTGTTCTTCAAAACCCTCTGAGACAAACCAATGAAAACCCTGCTCAACGCTTCTCTGGGCCACCTCGGGCGTGAACTGCACCGCCGTTATGATGAGTTCGGCCCGCTGCTGGTGTTTGATGACGGCAATAAACGTTATCTCAGTTTCGGCACTGCCGATGAACAGAGCTGCCAGCTGAAAAGCCATCCGCTGCGCCTGCAGCACGAGTACGCGCGGGCCATGGCCGGGGTGATGAGCCAGATAGACGGGCCACAGGAGGTATTGCGCAACATCACGCTGCTTGGCGTTGGCGGCGGTACCATGGCTTCGGTGCTGCACCACCATCTGCCACAGGCTGAGATTCAGGCGGTGGATTTGCGCGGCGCGGTGTTTCAGGTGGCCTGGCAGTATTTCGGTCTGCCGCGTGGTGGCCGTCTGCATACGCACACCATGGACGCCAGCCAGTACCTCAGTCATGCTGCTGCCGGTGAATGTGATCTGCTGATCTGTGATCTGTACCAGTCCGATGGCCTGGACCCGCTGGTACTGCAGCCGGATTTTCTCGCCCTGTGTGCCGCTCATCTGCAACGCCGTGGCTGGCTGGTACTTAACCTGTGGAAAGAACACCGTGAGCAGACGGACTGTCTGCATCATCTGCGGCAGCTGTTCCCGCATCTGCGCCACAGCACCACCACCGACGGCAACTGGATTATCTGGGCCAGCCGCGATGGCCAGCCGGTGGCGCGTGATCAGGCACGGCAGAACTGCCGCGGGCTGTCGGAAACGCTGGGCTTTAACCTGTGGAATCAGGTGAAAGGTTTTTACCGTCACTGTTCATAAATCCGACAATCCCTGACACTTTTGCCCCCTGTGCGGCGGCGCTTTTCTGCTACTGTGGACTGACTCAGTCAGTATAAAAATAACAACACAGGGATTCCCCATGCTTCTGAACCTTATTCAGATCGGCCTGCCGGCTGCGCTTATCCTGATTATGGCCGGTGTCGGTCTGGGCCTGACGGTGGCAGATTTCCGTCGTGTGTTCCGCCAGCCGCGGGGTTTTATTATCGGCGCGGTGTGTCAGATGGCGCTGTTGCCGCTGATTGCCATCGCCATCATTGAGATCACCGGCCTGCATGGTGAGCTGGCCATCGGCCTGTTTATTCTCTCCCTCTGCCCTGGCGGCACCACTTCGAATCTGTACAGCTATCTGGCGCGCGCGGATGTTGGTCTGTCGGTGTCGCTGACGGCGGTGATCGGCTTTATCACACCGTTCACTATTCCGCTGCTGGGCGTCTGGGCCATCGGGCACTACAGCGACAGCGGTTCCCATTTCGAGCTGCCGGTGCTGTCCACTTGGCTGAAACTGATGGTGATTACCGTCATCCCGGTGATGGCGGGGATGGCCCTGCGCGCCCGCTGGCCACAGTTTGCCCGCCGCATGGAGCCTGTGATCAGCCGCTTCTCGGTACTGGTGCTGGCGACCGTTATCGTCACCATCTGCATCAACCTTGGGGAGCGGATGCTGACCTTCCTGCTGGCGGCCGGTCCGGCGGCGATGCTGCTTAATATTGCCACCATGACGCTGGGTTATACGGCCGGCCGCTGGCTGCTGCACAGCGAAGCACAGGCGCGCACCATCAGTCTGGAAGTGGGCCTGCAGAACGGCACGCTGGCGCTGCTGATTACCACTGGCATTCTGCAGAGCACGGAAATGTCGGTGGCCCCCAGTGTGTATGGCCTGACCATGTTTATCACCGCCACCCTGTTCACCTTTGTGGTGCTGCGTAAGGACCGCCAGCTGCGTACTGAAACCGCCTGAATTCATCCTGCTCAGATCAGGCCAGTGACGGACAGACTGCTATAATGAAAAGCATCAGGTGCCCTGCCGGTGAGCCGGCAACGGGGTGCGAATAATCTGTGCAGGGAGCGGTTTCCGATGTTTTTGTTGCTGGCCAGGTGCGGGCGGTCTGTCAGTCTGGCGCTGTTGCTGTTGTGTGCGCTGCCGGCCAGCGCCGATCTGGTGCTGAACGGCAGTGCGGTTTATCAGCAGCTGACCCGCAATTACTATCTGGCCGGCCTTTACCTGCCACAGCCGGCCCAGTCAGCAGAGACCATTTTTTCCCCGGCGGTTGCCCGGCGGATGCAGCTGGTTGTGACTACTGATCACTGGTCGCCGCGGAAATGGCGCAGCCAGTGGCAGAACAACATCGCCATCAACAACGACGGCCTGCAGGCCAGTCCGCAACTGCAGCAGGCACTGATGGATTTCACCCGTCTGCTGCGCCGCGATCTGCAGACCGGTGACGAGATCCGCATTGATTATCAGCCCGGTGGCGCCACCCGGATTCAGCTTAACCGTGAGCTGGTGATGACAGAGAACGGACCGCAACTGTTTGATGCGCTGCTGCGTACCTGGGTCGGTAAGCTGCCGCCGTCGCGGGAGTTCCGGCAGCAGATTCTGGGCATCACCGCCATTAATGAAGGCCAGCGGCAGACGCTGTTGTCGCATCGTATTCCGGAAGCCCGCCAGCAGCTGTATTCCGGCTGGCTGGCAGAGGAAGCGGCCATTGCCGCTGCCGAGGAGGCGCGCACCGCTGCCCGTCTGGCGGCACAGGCAGCGGCAGAAGATGCGCGCCGCGAACAACAGCGCCAGGCCGAAGAAGCCCGGCTGGCTGAACAGGCGCAGGCAGAGGAACAGGCCCGCCAGCAGCAACAGCAGGCGCGCCTGCAGGCCGCGCGCGATGATGCCGAACGTGAGCAGCTGCAGAAAGCGGCTGTCTTACAGCAGGCCGCGGCGCAGCAGCAGGCCCGGCGTCTGGTCGGGCAGACCAGCAATGTGCTGGGGGCGGGTAAAACAGCGGCGGTGCTGGCACAGGAACAGATCTACTATCTGCAGTTATTGCAGTGGCGCATGCAGCGGCAGGTGCAGGCGGAGGTCAGTTATCCGGCCTGGGCGAAGCAGTTTAAGGAAGAAGGACTGGCACAGGTGGATTTCCGTCTGCAACGCGATAAAAGCGTGCTGCAGACAGACATCCGCAATACGCAGATTTCGGATCTGCTGAACAGCGAACTGGTACGGGCACTGCGGGTGGCGGCCCTGCAGGTAGAGGTACCGCCGGATCTGGATGGTGACAGCTGGCCGCTGGCGGTGAGTTACCACTTCTCACTGCAGGGAGAAGAGCCGCCGCTGGCTGCGATGCCTGAGGTGCCGGCATCACTGCGTCAGGGGGCTTTGCCGGCCGCACAGCAGCAACAGCTGCTGGCCGCTTACCGCGCTGCGCAGCTGCAGCGTATTTATGCGGCGGTGACCTACCCGGCGGCGGCCCGCATCCTGAAAAAGCAGGGGCCGGTGGTGCTGGAAGCGGACATCGCTGCTGATGGCCGTCTGCTGGCGGTGCGGCCACTGCATCCGTCGGTACATCGTGAACTGAACGATGCCCTGCAGGCAGCGGTGCAGCAGTCCGCACCCTTTCCGGCCTTGCCGGCCGGCAGTGACGAAACCTCGCTGACGCTGACCGTCAGCTATGAATTCCGCCTCTGACAGCGGTTATCCCGGCTTACCAGGGCAGAGGGGCTGTGACCTCGGCCCAGCGCTGGTTGGCGTGAATGTCAGCCAGTTCATCTGCCAGCTGTTCACAGGCGGCGCTGGCAATATCCCAGCGCCGGCGGCGCTGCTGGTAATCCGGATAGGCATAAAAATCATCCAGATCCGGAATCCGGCCACCGGGCAGTGTGGCGGCAAACTCCCACGACGGGGCGATAATAATGGTGCGGCGGTAATAGTCGCGCGATGACGCGCGCCATTTCAGCTTCTTATCAAACCAGCCACCGATCGGAGCTTTGGCAAAGTAGTGCGGATAGAGCACAAAGCCCTGCTCCGGCAACACCGGCAGGTCGAACTGATAATCGGTGATACCGCCGTCACGGTAGGCGCCGCGGGGTGCACCGGGAATATTGTGCACACCGGAAATGGCCAGCGGGATGGCACCGGTGGCCAGAATCGCCGGCGCCAGATTCTCCTCCGTCAGCGCCACATGGCGTGCCGGCAGATGCGGGAAGTGATCAATCGGCGGCTTCTGCGGGTGATGGAAAAAGACCCGCTCCACCCACGGCCGCATGGCACTGCGGGCAATCAGGTTGGAGGTCATGGCGCCGGCCATGCCCAGTCCCTGCAGCACTTTATTTTCCGAGGCACCCAGCCCCCGACAGCGGGTTACCAGGGTGTTATAGCGCATGACCGGGTGGTGAATGATTTCCTCTGCGCCGTTATCCCCTAATATCTCACTGAGAATATGGCGGCATTCGCTGCCGACTTCCTGCGCCGAGGGCTTAGCGGAATAATTCTGCCCCATATAGGCTTCCTGAAAGCGTGCATGGGCCGCCAGCGGATCGTTCTGCGCGTAACAGGCCAGCCGCCAGCCGCCGGCGGAAGTGCCAAGCAGATGCAGGGGCCGGCGGCGCTGGCTGAACCATTCTGAGATCAGGTAGCGGTCGATGGCGGCGAGGGAGAGCCATTTCGGCCCGCCGGACGCACCGAGTACCATGTCAATATCGTCCGGCTGCAGACCGTGATTGCGGATGTGTTCCAGTGCCTCGGCACCGGCAAAAACTGTTAAAGCGGACTTCATGCCGGCTCCGTATATGCGGCGGAAAAGACGGCTCTCTTTGTACCGGTTTTTTATGACGGTATTAAGGGCGGATGATGCAAAAGCATGATGAAAAAGGCCCGTTATCCGCGGTAAATCGAGCCTTTTTTCTCACTGGCGTCCGGGCGGGTCTTAAAGCGTTTGTGCAGCCACAGATACTGGCTCGGATGCTGGCGCAGCTGCTGCTCAAGAAACGCGTTGGCCGCCCGGGCATCGGCTTCATCACTTTCCCCCGGAATCGGTAATGGGTCGTGAATGGTGATGTCGTAGCCCGAGTTGTCGTCGCGGCGGAAATAGGTGATCGGCATCACCAGCGCGTTACCGGCTTTGGCAATGCGGGAGGTGGCGGTAATGGTGGCTGCCGGCACGCCGAAAAAGTCGACAAAAATACTGTTCTTGCGGCCGAAGTCCTGATCCTGCGCATACCAGAGTACCCGGCCCTGTTTCAGGGTGCGGATAAAGCTGCGGATATCCTTACGCGTGAAGCAGCCTTCGTACAGACGTGCACGGCCGCGTTCCATCAGGTAATTCATCACCGGGTTATCCTGCGGCCGGTAACTGATATTGACGGTCAGGCGGTTGCTGACCAGGGCTCCGGCCAGATCCAGCATGGAGTAATGCGCGCCGAGCAGCATCACCCCACGCCCTTCCGCCAGAACCTTCTCTATTTTCTCAAAGCCATGAAAATGTGCCCGGCTGAGCAGATAATCCGGATGCCGGAACCAGGCGATCATGGTTTCCATCAGACCGATGCCATTGTCAATGAAGGTCTGGCGGACCAGAGCAGCCTGCTGCTGAGCCGTTTTTTCCGGGAAGCACAGCGCAATATTCACTTCCACCACACGGCGGCGGCTGCGCGCCAGTTTATGCAGCAGCAGTCCGAGTGTTTTACCCAGCCACAGCTGTGCCCGGTAAGGCAGCAGGGTAATCAGTTTCATACAGCCGATGCCGAGCCACACCAGCCAGTATTGTGGCGCCATTAACTGGCGTGGCATGGCAGCAAAAAATCCTTTCTCAGCCATTCAGCCAGTCCATGTATTCTTTAACCCCTTCTTCCACACTGGCAAAGGCGGCGTCGTAACCGGCGGCACGCAGTGCACTGATATCGGCTTCCGTGAAGCTCTGATAAGCCCCTTGCAGATGATCCGGGAAGGGAATGTAATCTTTGTGGCCATCAATACCGTGGTCCTGGTGCCAGCTGATCACGGCGTCGGCGACATCATTGAAGCTCTGGCAGTTGCCGGTGCCGAGATTGAATATGCCGCTCTTGTCCGGATGCTGCCAGAACCACAGATTCACTTTCACCACGTCACCGACGTAGACAAAATCGCGCCGCTGTTCGCCGTCACCATAACCGCCGCTGCCGCCGAACAGTTTGCAGATGCCGTGTTCCTGCAGCTGATTATTGAAGTGGAACGCCACCGACGACATGGAGCCTTTGTGCTGCTCGCGCGGACCGTAGACGTTGAAATAGCGGAAGCCCACCACCTGGCTGGTAAAGGTATGCTGAATGGAGCGCACGTACTGGTCGAACTGCCATTTGGAGTAGCCGTAAACATTGAGCGGCTTCTCGTGTGCGCGTTCTTCCTTAAAAACGTCACTGCCACCGTACACGGAAGCGCTGGAGGCGTACAAAAAGGCGATGCCTTTTGCCTGGCAGGCATGCAGCAGCACTTTGGAATATTCGTAGTTATTTTCCATCATAAATTTGCCGTCCCACTCGGTGGTGGAAGAGCAGGCGCCTTCGTGGAAAATCACTTCGACGTTATCGAGAATGCCGTCGTTATTGTTAACCCGGTTAAGAAAATCGTCCTTATCCAGATAATCGGCAATGTCACAGTCACTGATGTTGTAAAACTTTTTCCCGTCGCTCAGATCGTCGACCACGAGAATGTCTTTGCGCCCCTGGGCATTCAGGGTTTTGACAATATTGCTGCCGATAAAGCCGGCACCACCGGTGACAATGATCATGCTTCGTTCTCCTGAATTTTTTTCACAATGGCTGAGGTTGAGCAGTTGTCTTTGAAGCTCAGGATAATCACCTCGCCGCCGTTGGCCTGCACACACTGGCCGCCGGCAATCTCTTCAATTTTGTAGTCGCCACCTTTCACCAGAATGTCCGGCAGTACGCGGCAGATTAACCGTTCCGGGGTGTCTTCGGCGAAGGGCACGACCCAGTCGACGCTTTCCAGCCCGGCCAGTACCGCCATGCGGTGGTCCAGCGGATTGATCGGCCGTTGCGGGCCTTTCAGACGGCTGACGGATTCATCGGCATTCACCGCCACCAGTAAGCGGTCACCCAATGCCTTAGCTTCTTTCAGGTACTGCACATGGCCGGGGTGAATAATGTCGAAACAGCCGTTGGTCATCACCAGGGTTTCCCCGCGCTGGCGGGCTTCCTCAACCAACAGCAGCAGGCTGTCTTCATCAAAGATGCCGGCGCCCTGATGATTTTCACTGCGCAGGTCGCGGCGCAGTTCTTCGGTGGAAACGGTGGCGGTGCCCAGTTTACCGACCACGATACCGGCGGCGGTATTGGCCAGCACAGTGGCCTGCTCCAGACTCCGGCCGGCGGCCAGTGCCGAGGCGAGCACCGAGATGACGGTGTCGCCGGCACCGGTCACGTCATAGACTTCGCGCGCCCGCGCCGGCAGATGGAAAGGTTCACCGTCGCGCTGTACCAGGGTCATGCCTTTTTCGCTGCGCGTTACCAGTACGGCCTGCAGGTCGTAATCATGGATCAGGGTGCGGGCGTTGGCCACCAGGGTGTCGTCGTTGGCGCAGTGGCCGACCACGGCTTCAAATTCGCTCAGATTCGGCGTGATCAGAGTGGCACCGCGGTAACGTTCAAAGTCGGTGCCTTTCGGGTCGACCAGCACTGGTACCCCGGCGCGCTGAGCGGCGCTGATCAGGCGTTGCGGGTTGCTCAGTGCGCCCTTGCCGTAATCGGACAGGATTACCACGCCGCTGTCCTGCAGGCGCTGGTCGTAGTCCTGATACAGGCTGGTCAGATCGGTGGCGTGGAAGGCTTCTTCAAAGTCGAGCCGGATCAGCTGCTGATTGCGGCTCATGACGCGCAGCTTGGTGATGGTCGGGTGGTCGGCGTGCTGCAGGAAATGACAGCTGACTTTCGCCTGTTCCAGCATCGTTGCCAGTGCCTGGCCGTTGTCATCACGGCCGGTGACGCCGAGCAGGTCAACGCCGGCCCCCAGGGTGGCGATGTTCAGCGCCACGTTGCCGGCACCGCCGGCGCGGTTTTCTGTGTCCTGGATTTTAACCACAGGCACCGGTGCTTCCGGCGAGATGCGTGAGGTGGGGCCGGTCCAGTAACGGTCGAGCATTACATCGCCGAACACCAGTACCCGGGCGCAGTGAAAATCAGGAACAGTGACATCCATAGTGCTTATCTTCTGAACAGGCAAAAACAGGGCGCGAGTTTAGCACAGCGCGGCGCCGGGGTGTGCCTGACGGGCGCGGCTTTTGTGCACTTCTGCGGCACAGGCTTGTGCTATCATCCGGCGCTTTCCGGCAACCGATGGTCAGGCAGCGTGGCACGCGTTTTATACACCTTTGTTTATGCTCTGTTATTACCTGTGTTTGTGGCCCGCCTGTGGTGGCGGGGACGTGTGAACCCGGGCTACCGTAAACGCATCGGTGAGCGCTTCGGACGGCTGCCGCACCGGCCGCGGGCCAATGGCCTGTGGATTCATGCGGTATCGGTGGGTGAGACACTGGCAGCGGCGCCGCTGGTGAAGAACTTCCGCCAGCGTTATCCCGATGTTCCGGTAATGGTGACCACCACCACCCCGACAGGTTCCGAACAGGTGCAGCGGCTGTTCGGAGCGTCGGTGTTTCATATGTATCTGCCCTACGATCTGCCGGTGTTCTGGCGCCGCTTCCTGCGCCGGCTGAATCCCGGCCTGCTGGTGGTGATGGAAACCGAACTCTGGCCCAATCTGCTGGCCGCCTGCGAGCAGCACAATATTCCGGTAATGCTGGCCAATGCCCGTCTGTCAGAGAAATCCGCGCGCGGTTATGAGAAGTTTCATGCCCTGACCGGGCCGATGCTGCAGCAGCTGTCGATGGTGGCGGTGCAGAATGTGGTTGATGGTCAGCGTTTTATTGATCTGGGATTGCCCGCAGAACGGCTGGAAGTGACCGGCTCGGTGAAATTCGATATGCAGATTCCGGCCGGCGTCCATGGCAGCGGACAGCTGCTGCGTCGCCAGTGGGGGGAGCAACGACCAGTTCTGGCGCTGGCTTCCGGCCATGCCGGTGAGGATGAAATACTGCTCGATCTGCTGCCACAGCTGCAGCAGAGCTGCCCGGAGCTGTTACTGCTGCTGATCCCGCGTCACCCGGAACGTTTCGATGTTGTCGCCAATGCGGTGCGTTCGCGCGGCCTGAAACTGCAGCGCCGCAGCACCGGTGCTGCCAGTCCAGAAACCCAGGTGTATGTGGCCGACTGTATGGGTGAAATGCTGTTGCTGCTGGCGGCCGCCGATCTGGTGCTGGTGGGCGGCAGCCTGGTGCCGACCGGAGGTCATAACCCCATTGAACCGGCAGCACTGGGCAAGGCAACGCTGATTGGTCCGCACTATTTCAATTTCGCGGCTATTGTCGATCAGCTGGAAAGCAAGGGGGCGCTGGCCAAAGTCAGTGATCAGCCACCACGTCTGCTGGAACAGTTGCAGGCGCTGCTGGCGGCAGAAGACCAGCGCCGGGCCATGGGACAGCAAGGCCAGCAGGTGGTGGAAGAGAACCGTGGCGCGGTGGGCCGGTTGACCGAACTCTGTGCCGGTTATCTGAAAATCTGAAGCCTGCGGCAGACATAAAAAAACCCGCCGGCGGCGGGTTTTTTTATTGCTGGTGTCTGCTCAGGCAGCCGCCAGCCAGGTGTTGAGCTGCTGGATATCGCCTTCACTCAGCGTACCTGCGTACAGTTTCAGGGTCAGCAGGTTGATGATGTAGTCGTAGCGGGCATTGGCGTAATCACGCTGTGCGGCATAGACGTTTTTCTTCGCATTCAGTACTTCAACGATGTTACGGGTACCAACCCGGTAGCCGGTCTCTGTCGCTTCCAGTGCACTTTCCGCGGAGGTGATGGCCTGCTTGCGGGCTTTGATGTTGAGGACATCGGTCTGTACCTGACGGAACAGACTGCGGATGTTCTGCTTAACCGCACGGCGCTGCTGTTCCAGCTGGTAATCAGAGGCGGCAAAGTTCATCGCCGCCTGCTTGCTCTGGCCATACAGGGAACCGCCGGCCAGTAACGGCATGGAAATCTCCACACCAATCTGGGTGATATTACCGTTGTAGGGGTCGCCGTTGCTGTCCATTGCCGTCTGGTCACCATCCAGATAGGCACCGCTCAGGGTAACCGTCGGCAGATGGTTGGAGCGGCTGGCATTACGCTGCAGGCGGACGGCGTCTTTGTTGGCTTCTGCCATCAGGATGCCGGGGTATTTTTCCATCCCGGATGCCACCCAGTCAGCCGCTTTGGCCGGCTCAGGCATTTCCATCGGCACTTCAGCGCGCAGCGGGGACACTTCATCAAAACGCTGGCCGGTGAGCTGTTCCAGCGCTTCATAGCTGATGTCCAGCGCGGATTCCATGCCCAGCAGATTCACATACGACAGGTCATAACTGGCCTGGGCTTCGTGTACGTCGGTGATGGCGATCAGACCCACTTCAAAGCGCTGTTTGGTCTGTTCCAGTGAGCGCTTTACGGCCTGTTCTTCGGCCTGGGCTGAGGACAGATTGTCCTGGGCACGCAGGACATTAAAGTAAGCGGTGGCGGTGCGCAGCAGCAGTTGCTGTTCGGACAGCTGCAGCTGCAGGCCGTATGCTTCATCACCGGTTCTGGCGGCCTGATAGTTGTACCAGCTGTTCAGGTTGAACAGGGTCTGGGAAGCGGACAGGGTCAGCAGGTCGCGGTCATAGCTGCTATCGATATCGGCATCCACGATAACCGTGTTGCCGCCAACAACCTGACTTACCGCACCACTCAGGTCGGAATCAATGCTGGTGTGGGCGTAAGAAATCTGTGCCTGTGGCAGCAGGGCACCACGGGCAATGGTGACGTTGTAAGCGTTCGCCTCGCGGGTCGCACGTGCTGCTGCGATTTCCGCATCATTGCTGGCTGCCTGTTCGTAGATGGTGCTAAGGTCCGCAGCGCAGACTGCGCCGGACGCCAGTAAGGCAGTCGTCAGTGAGAGCAGTTTTTTCATAAAGTTGCCTTTCGCAGCAAATGAGTTTCAGTTAATAGCCCGATTCTAACAGAAAAAATCGGATGAACTTTGTACTGATTGTTCCGCAAGCAGCAACACATCGTGTCCTGTTGTTGCTCCTCCGGAATTTGAATATTCTTGTTCAGTAATATAGGCAGGTCAAGCATGAACAACCCGGATTTCAGCCATAATGACGTGGAAGTGCTGGAGAACACCACCGCATATCAGGGATTTTTCCGTATTGACCGCGTCCGCCTGCGTCACCGCCTGTTTGCCGGTGGCTGGAGCAGTGAATTTGAACGCGAGCTGTTTGAGCGCGGCGAAGCGGTCTGTGTGCTGTTATTTGATCCGCAACGTGACGTTGTTGTGCTGACGGAACAATTCCGCATCGGCTCCCTGCAGGATGAACGTTCCCCCTGGCTGCTGGAACTGGTCGCCGGCATGGTGGAGCCGGGCGAAAGCTATGAAGAGGTGGCGGCGCGTGAAACCGAAGAAGAAGCCGGCTGCCGTTTTTACCAACTGCTGCCGGTGTGCCGTTATTGGGTATCGCCGGGCGGTACCAGTGAGCGGGTGCAGATATATTGTGGTCTGATCGACAGTGACGGTGTCGGCGGGGTTCACGGACTGGCACATGAGCATGAAGATATCCGCCTCTGCCGGCTGGACTTTGATCAGGCCTGGCAAGGCGTTGAGGACGGCACCCTCAACAACGCCGCCACCATTATGGCGCTGCAATGGCTGAAAATTCACCACGCTGAGGTGGTGTCCGGCACATACGGAAAGTAATAGACATCTGATTTATTAGTTGTATTCATTCTGAGTCTGGTGACGACGGGTCTGATCCGTTAACCTGCCCGGCCCGGAAGATTAGCGGAAGAGCCTGTTGAAACCGAGAAAACGCTACGTCCCTGACCTGCAGGAAATGGCGGCTTTATGCGAAGCCAATTACCTGCGTCTGATGCGCCTGCTGCCGGGCGAGGAAGACGAGCGCACCTTTATTCTCAGTTCCGACGGTCACCGCGCCCGGGTGCGGCTGGTGGTGGAAGAAGATCACCGTTATACCACTATGGTGTCGGTATCTCAGGAAGGTCTCAGCCCCGACTGGCTGCAGCCGCTGGCGATGGAGGTCAGGCTTTACCACGACGCCGGTATGGCCGAAGTAACGGGTTATCAGCATCAGCGCCGCTTCGACGGCCGCTATGCTTATCCGAATCCATCCATGCGGCTGCCGGATGAAAAGGTGCAATTGAACCGTTTTCTGGCTGAATGGCTGGATCATTGTTTAAAATACGGACAGGCAGAACAGCCGCTGACGATTCAGCAGGGCCGGATATCCTCCCCCTGATGGTCTGCAGGCCCTTTTACAGGTGTTTACAGACGAATGTGACGTTGATCGTGGCGCAGTTTGCGCATTCACCGGTAAAGTTGGACACTCAGACTAATCAGGCATAGGGACAGGGGTGAAGTTTGTATTCATTGGATTCAGGCAACACGCTGCGGTTGGTACAGATTACAGACACTCATCTTAATGGTCCGGAAGACGGCCATCTGCTGGGTATGAAAACCCTGCACAGTATGAACTGTGTGCTGGATATGGTGCGCGCTGAACGCAGTGCCATTGATGCCATGCTGCTGACCGGAGACCTGTCGCAGGACGGATCGGTGCAGGCCTATCAGCGCCTGCACGATGCCATGCTGCCGTTCGGCTGTCCTGTGTTCTGGTTTGAAGGCAATCACGATGATCCGGTATCGATGCGCGTGGTGGCTGCTGATACGGAACATATGACGCAGCTGATCCGTACCCCGCACTGGCAGCTGGTGCTGCTTAATTCCCAGGTTGAAGGCGCTGTCTATGGTCGTCTGCTGCCGTCGCAGCTGGCGCTGCTGGAACAGGCACTGCAGGATGCCCCGCATCTGCATACCCTGGTCAGTTTTCATCATCACCCGATGCCGATGGGCAGTCAGTGGATTGACCGCATTGGAGTAAAAAACGGTGACGAGTTCCTCGCCCTGATCCGCCGCTACGACAATGTCCGCTGCGTGCTGTGGGGACATGTGCATCAGGAAAGTGATCAGCTGATTGATAATGTCCGTTTCCTGTCCTCGCCGTCCACCTGTGTGCAGTTTACGCCGGGTTCCGAAGATTTTTCGGTGGATACTCTGGCACCGGGTTACCGCTGGCTGGACCTGCACGACGATGGCAGTATCGATACCGGCGTCAGCCGGGTCGAAGGCATCGAGTTTGAAATCGACTATTCAGTAAAAGGTTATTGATTCCTTGTATTCCGCTGACACCGGCTGTCTTTATCTGCACGGATTTTTAAGTTCCCCGCAATCCCACAAGGCCCAGCAGCTGATGCAGTTTTATGCCCGGCAGCTGACGCCGGCGCAGCTGTGTGTGCCGGAACTGCCGTTTGCCCCGCAACAGGCGATGGAGCGGGCGCTGGCATCACTGCAGCAGCTGCGGCAGCGGTTTGCGCGGGTGTTTGTGATTGGCAGTTCACTGGGTGGTTTCTACGCCACCTGGCTGGCGGAGCACGAAGCGGTTGATGTGGTGCTGGTCAATCCGGCAGTACGTCCCTTTACCCTGTTTGAGCACTATCTGGGCCCGAACAAACATTTCTACAGCGGTGAAACCCATGAACTGACCATGGAACACATCGCTCAGCTGCAAGGTCTCGATTGTCCGCAGATCACTCATCCTGAACGCCTGCTGCTGCTGCTGCAGACTGGTGACGAGACCCTCGATTACCGTCAGGCGGCAGCCCTTTACCGCCGCTGTGCCAGCTGGACCGAAGGCGGTGGCAATCACAGCTTTATGCATTTTATCGAACGCATGCCCATGATTCTGGGCTGGGCGGAGCGTCACGCCGGCTGCTGAGCAGCGCTGTCGTTCCCTTCCGCTGCTCCGGCCCGCTATACTCCCCGGCTGATACAAGGTCTGCCGGCACTCAGAGGTTTGAATGTCCAAACAATATACAGCGTCCTCGATTGAGGTTTTAAGTGGTCTCGACCCGGTGCGTAAACGTCCCGGTATGTATACCGATACCACGCGTCCGAACCATCTGGCGCAGGAAGTCATTGATAACTCGGTGGATGAGGCGCTGGCGGGTCACGCGTCGTATGTGGAAGTCACCCTGCATGGCGATGGCTCCATGACGGTACTGGATGATGGCCGGGGGATGCCGACCGATATTCACCCGGAACATGGTGTGTCCGGGGTTGAGCTGATTCTCAGCCAGCTGCATGCCGGTGGTAAGTTCTCCAACGATAATTACCAGTTCTCCGGTGGTCTGCACGGTGTGGGGGTGTCGGTGGTGAACGCCCTGTCACAGGTACTGGAAGTCACCATCTGGCGTGGTGGCGAAGTCTTCCGCATCGGCTTCAAGGATGGTTACAAGGCACTTGATCTGCAGGTGGTGGACACCTGCGGTAAGAAGAAAACCGGCACCAGCGTGCGTTTCCTGCCCGACCCGAAATACTTTGATTCCGCCAAATTCTCGGTACCGCGGCTGAAGCATGTGCTGCGCGCCAAGGCGGTGCTGTGTCCGGGGCTGCGCATTAAATTCAATGCGCCGAATGCCGAAGACAGTGCCGAGTGGTATTACGAAGACGGTCTGAAAGACTATCTGAAGATTCACAGTACCGGTTACGAAGTTGTGCCGGCGGAACCCTTTACCGGCAGCATGAGCGGTGAAACCGAAGGCGTTGACTGGGCGGTACACTGGCAGCCGGAAGGCGGTGAACTGTTGCAGGAAAGCTACGTCAACCTGATTCCGACCGCGCAGGGGGGGACCCACGTCAACGGTTTCCGTTCCGGCCTGCTGGATGCACTGCGTGAATTCTGTGAATTCCGCAACCTGCTGCCGCGGGGCATCAAGCTGACCCCGGACGACCTCTGGGACCGCTGTTCCTATGTGCTGTCGGCCAAGCTGGCTGACCCGCAGTTTGCCGGTCAGACCAAAGAGCGGCTGTCATCACGTGAAGCGTCGGCGTTTATTTCCGGCGTGGTCAAGGATGCCTTTGCCCTGTGGCTGAATGAAAATACCACCGAAGCCGAGCGTATCGCCGAGCTGGCCATTTCCAGCGCCCAGACCCGGCTGCGCAAATCGAAAACCGTGGCGCGCAAAAAAGTGACTCAGGGACCGGCACTGCCGGGCAAACTGGCAGACTGCAGCGGCCAGGACAGTGAGCGCAGTGAGCTGTTTCTGGTGGAAGGTGACTCGGCCGGCGGCTCAGCCAAGCAGGCCCGTGACCGGGAATTCCAGGCCATCATGCCGCTGCGCGGTAAGATCCTGAACACCTGGGAAGTCGACCCGGGGCAGATTCTGGCGTCGCAGGAAGTGCACGATATTGCCGTGGCACTGGGCATTGATCCCGGCTCTGATGACCTGTCCGGGCTGCGTTACGGTAAGGTGTGTATTCTGGCTGATGCGGACTCCGATGGCTTACACATTGCTACACTGTTATGCGCACTGTTTGTGCGGCATTTCCGTAAACTGGTGGCAGAAGGTCATGTGTATGTGGCGATGCCGCCACTGTACCGCATCGATATCGGCAAGGATGTGTACTACGCTCTGGATGAGAACGAAAAACAGGGCGTTCTGGAGCGCATCAAAGCCGAGAAGAAACGTGGCAAGGTCAATGTGCAGCGCTTCAAAGGGCTGGGTGAGATGAACCCGATGCAGTTACGGGAAACCACCATGGCACCGGACACCCGCCGGCTGGTGCAGTTGTCGCTGGAACCGGGTGACGGTACCAATGAGCTGATGGATATGCTACTGGCGAAGAAACGCGCCTCCGACCGCAAACACTGGCTTGAAACCCGTGGTAACGAAGCAGAGATAGCCTGACCGCTGCCGGGGACACCACCTGAACTGATGTTCCATCACGAGGCGCCTGTATGGTATCAGGAAAGCGACTGCTGACATTTCTGCTGTTACTGACGGCTGTCAGTTCTGTCCGTGCGGCGTCCGCGGATGATGCCGTTCCCGCTTCCCCCCACATCCCGCAGGTGCTGCTGCTGTTATCGTATGAACCCATGTTTCCCATTGCCCAGCAGATTGTGCGGGCGGTGGGGGATGGTTTCAGCCGCGCCCACCCGGATCCTGTTACCCTGCATGTCGAATATATGGATGCCGATTTCAGCGGCAGCCAGGATTATCTGCGCAGTTACCGGCAGCTGCTGCAGGATAAGGAGCAGATCAACGGCGAACACTTTGATCTGGTAATGACCGCCGGCGATGCGGCGCTGCAGCTGATGGCAGAAGAGGGACGGCCGTTTCCCGGCACTCCGGTGGTATTTCTGGCCGCTGAGAACGCCGATCTGATCCGTGCTATGCGTATGAAAGGCGGTATCACGGGGATTTACGAGTCCCTGCCGGTATACGAATACATTGCGCTGATGCGTTACCTGTATCCGGGCTTTACCCGTCTGCATGTGATTACCGATGGCTCGCCCGGACGGGAGTCGCGCCTGCAGCTGATCCGCCAGGCCGCCTCCAGCCTCAATGAAGAACTGCAGCTGCATTCCCTCGCTTCGCAGAGCTGGGAAGAGCTGGGCGAGGCTTTGTCCACGGTTGAGCGGCAGCCACTGCTGCTGCTGTCCGCACGAGCTGACCGTCAAGGGGAGCGCCGCCCGTTTCAGCAGGCGGTCAATTTTATTGCTGCTCATGCGCAGTCGCCGGTCTGGCATCTGTGGCCGCATGGCATCGGTCAGGGACTGGCCGGTGGCGTGGTGGTCGATATCGACCACAGTGCCCGGCGGGCCACCGAGCTGGCGGCACTGGTGCTGTCCGGGGTTTCACCGGATGACCTGGCGGTGGAATGGCACGGGGATCATCTGACCATGGCTGACACTGCGGTGCTGGAAGGTTTCGGCATTGCCGCCGACAACCTGCCGGCGGATGCGGTGCTGCTTAACAGTCAGGCCGGTTTCTGGGAAACCTACCGCAGTCTGATTGCGCTGGCGGTATCGGTGGCGGTGTTACTGCTGGCGGCGGTGCTGCTGTTCTGGTCGGAAATGCGCCGTCGCCGGTTGAGCGATGCGCAGCTGGATGAGCGCACTGAGCTGATGAAAAATGTGCTCGATTCCATACCCGACCTGGTGTTCTACAAGGATCTGCAGGGCCGCTATGTGTTCTGCAATGTCCGCTTCAGTTCATTTTTCGGTGCCGACCCGGTAGGCAAAACGGACTACGAGCTGTTCGATCAGGACACTGCCGATTTTTTCCGCCAGAAAGACAATGATGCGCTGGCCAGACAAGCCGTCAGCCGCAATGAAGAATGGGTGTATGGCGTTGATGGTTCGGCGCTGCTGCTGGAAACCCAGAAAACCCCGATCTTCGATAAAAGCGGTGAGCTGGTGGGCGTGTTCGGTTTAAGCCGGGATATTACCGAACTGAAAAAAGCACAGGAAAATCTTGAGCATATTGCTCATCACGATGTTCTCACCGGCCTGCCCAACCGCCTGCTGCTGAATAAAAAACTCGAATATGCGCTGCAGATTTCCCGCCGCCGCGGTGATTCTCTGGCGGTGATTTTTCTCGACCTCGACCGCTTCAAGGATATTAATGACACCATCGGTCATGATATCGGTGATCTGCTGCTGAAAGATGTGGCGCACCGCCTGCACAATAATGTCCGTGATTCGGATATCTGTGCACGACTGGGTGGCGATGAATTTGTGGTGGTACTGACACAGGTCGATTCGGTGGAAAGGATTCAGGAAAAATGCGACCAGCTGCTGCAGGTGATATCTATGCCTTACAGCCTGCAGGGACATCTGCTGAGTGTGTTTGCCAGCGCCGGTATCAGTATTTATCCACAACACGGCACCACGGTGGATGAACTGATCCGTAACGCCGATGCGGCTCTGCATAAAGCCAAGGAATTAGGCCGCAACCGCTACTGTCATTATGAGCGTGAGCTGACCGACAGTATTCATTCGCGTATGTCGCTGGAGCAGGATTTACGTTCCGCGCTGGAATCCCATGAGTTTACTCTGAATTATCAGCCGCAGTTCCGCATCGGCGAAAAACAGCCGCGGCGGGTGGAAGCGCTGCTGCGTTGGCCGCATCCGGTACGCGGTATGATTTCACCACTGGAATTTATTCCGCTGGCAGAAACCAGCGGCATGATTATTGAGATTGGTTACTGGGTGGTCAAATCCGCCTGTCAGCAGTTCCTGTTCTGGCGCGAACAGGGGCTGATGCTGGAAAAGCTGGCGGTGAATGTATCGGCGGTGCAGATCAATGCCTCGTTTGCCGACACCATTGCCGGCATTATGGAACACCTGTCGTTTGATCCGCGCTGGCTGGAACTGGAAGTCACGGAAAGTCTGATGATGTCCGGCACCACCGAAGTGTCGCAGCAGATCCAGCAGCTGCGCGCCATGGGGGTGGAATTTGCCATTGATGATTTCGGTACCGGCTATTCGTCTCTGAGTAAAATCAAATCCATGCCGGTGACCGTGGTGAAAATAGACCAGTCCTTTATCCGTGATATCAATGACGACGTAAACGATTATGAAATTGTCCGCGCCATTGTCCTGATGTCGAAAAGTCTGGGCCTGACGGTGGTTGCCGAAGGGGTGGAAAATCAGGAACAGGAGCGGACGCTGCAGCGCATCGGCTGTGAATGGGTGCAGGGTTATTACTATGCGCGCCCGGTCAGTGGCGAAGAACTGTACCAGATGTACCGCGAGCAATAACCCTGGCCCCGGCGCTGACGGTTGCCATGTGAAAAATAACGGCCACTATCCGCATTCCCCGCATGCGACAGCGGCAGACCGTGGCTGAGGCATTGTCCTCAGCGCTTCTGTCAGTCACAATCCGGGCTGTTTATCATCGACCCTGGCTCTGCACCCCCTATGACAGATCAGATCAGTTATACCGACGACGGCGTCGAACGCCAGTCGCTGAAGCAGTACACCGAGAACGCTTACCTTAACTATTCCATGTACGTCATCCTCGACCGCGCGTTACCACACGTCGGGGATGGCCTGAAGCCGGTACAGCGCCGCATCATTTACGCCATGAGCGAACTCGGCCTGAAACACACGGCCAAGTACAAGAAATCTGCCCGTACCGTGGGTGACGTGCTGGGTAAGTATCACCCGCACGGCGACAGCGCCTGTTACGAGGCCATGGTACTGATGGCGCAGCCGTTCTCTTACCGTTATCCGCTGGTCGACGGTCAGGGTAACTGGGGTGCGCCGGATGATCCGAAATCCTTTGCCGCCATGCGTTACACCGAAGCCAAGCTGGCCAAATTCTCCGAAGTGCTGCTCAGTGAACTGGGTCAGGGCACCGTGGAATGGCAGCCCAACTTTGACGGCACCATGGACGAACCCTGCACCCTGCCGGCCCGTCTGCCGAATGTGCTGCTGAACGGCACCACAGGGATTGCGGTGGGGATGGCCACCGACATTCCGCCACATAATATCCGCGAAGTGGCCAGCGCTTGTATCCGCCTGCTGGATGAGCCGTCGGTGGATGTGGATGCCCTGTGCGAGCATGTGATCGCCCCGGATTTCCCTACCGACGCTGAGATCATCACGCCGCGCGATGAGCTGCGTAAGCTGTACCGCGACGGCCGTGGCAGCGTCAAAATGCGTGCCGTTTACCATAAGGAAGACGGTGACATTGTCATTACCGCGCTGCCGCATCAGGTATCCGGAGCGAAAATTCTGGAACAGATTGCTGCCCAGATGCAGGCCAAGAAGCTGCCGCTGGTGACCGATCTGCGCGATGAGTCTGACCATGAAAACCCGACCCGTCTGGTGATCGTGCCGAAATCCAACCGCGTGGATACCGATGCTGTGATGGCGCACCTGTTCGCCACCACGGATCTGGAACGCAACTACCGCGTGAACATGAATGTGATCGGCCTTGATGGCCGGCCACAGGTGAAAGACCTGAAGGTCATGCTCAGCGAGTGGCTGACCTACCGTACCGAAACCGTGCGCCGCCGGCTGCAGTTCCGCCTCGACAAAGTGCTGGCGCGGCTGCATATCCTCGAAGGTCTGCTGGTGGCCTTCCTCAATATCGACGAGGTGATCGAAATCATCCGTCGTGAAGACGAACCCAAACCGGTATTGATGCAGCGCTTCGGCATCAGCGATATTCAGGCAGAAGCCATCCTCGAGTTAAAACTGCGCCATCTGGCCAAACTGGAGGAAATGAAAATCCGCGGAGAACAGGACGAGCTGGAAAAAGAGCGCGAATACCTGGAAAAAACCCTGGGTTCTGAGCGCCGCCTGAAAACCCTGATCAAAAAAGAAATCACCGCCGATGCCGAGGAATTCGGTGATGACCGCCGCTCGCCGGTAGTGGTCCGCGGTGAAGCCCGTGCTTTCAGCGAAACCGAGCTGGTGTCCGCCGATCCGGTGACCATCGTGCTGTCCGATAAAGGCTGGGTACGGGCGGCCAAAGGCCATGATATCGACGCTGAGAACCTGAGCTACAAGTCGGGGGATAAATTCCTGATGAGTGCGCAGGGCAAGTCGAATCAGAATGCGATTTTCCTTGATACCAGCGGCCGTTCCTACAGCCTGCAGGCACATACCCTGCCGTCTGCCCGGGGTCAGGGCGAACCCCTGACCGGACGCCTGAACCCGCCGCCGGGCAGCAGCTTTATTGCCGCCCTGATGGGTAAGGATGACGACCAGTATCTGCTTGGTACCGATGCCGGTTACGGCTTTATCGGTACCATTGCCGATATGCAGAGCAAAAACAAAGCCGGTAAGAATCTGATTACTGTGCCCGACAATGCCCGCGTGCTGAATCCGGCGGCCATCGCTGACCCGGAAAAATCCTGGATTGCGGCGGTCAGCAACGAAGGCCGCATGCTGGTGTTCCCGGCGGCGGATCTGCCACAGATGGCGCGCGGTAAGGGCAACAAGATGATCAGCATCAACAGTGCCCGGGCCGCCGCACGGGAAGAACTGATGGTTGGTGCCGTGGCCTTTGGTCAGGACGATACGCTGCTGGTTTTTGCCGGCAAGCGTCACCTGAAAATGAAGTTCGCTGACCTTGAACATTACCTGGGTGAGCGTGGCCGCCGTGGTAACAAGCTGCCGCGTGGATTCCAGAATGTGGACGCCATGGAAGTGGTCAGCAAAGACGGCTGAATTGCGGCCGCTCAGGGTCTGCTGCCGGTTATTCCGTGCGCAGACGCTGGCGGCCAGCGGCTGATCCGTTATACTCCCGCCCCCTGAATAATCCGAAGCACAGGTGCCCTTATGTCTGAAAAGAAAGTCGTTTCCGAAACCCTGTACGATGGCTATGCCCAGTCATTCACTGTCACTGAGCAATTGTTTGAGGTGAAAACCGAACACCAGCATCTGGAAATCGTGGAAACGCCTTTTATGGGCCGCGTGATGCTGCTGGATGGCGTGGTGCAGACTACCGAAAAAGACGAATTCATCTATCACGAAATGATGGTTCATGTGCCGCTGTTTGCTCACCCGGATCCGAAGCGGGTGCTGATCATCGGTGGCGGTGATGGTGGCATCGTGCGTGAGGTCATGCGCCACAAAAATGTTGAGCATGTAACCCAGGTGGAAATCGACGCCAGCGTGGTGGAAATGTGTAAAGAATATTTCCCGCGCCATTCTCAGGGCGCCTTCGATGATGTGCGTCTGAATCTGGTGATTGCTGACGGCAGGGAATTTGTTGCCAACTGCAAAGAAAAATTCGACGTCATTATTGCCGACTCCACCGATCCGATCGGCCCGGGTGAAGTTCTGTTTACCTCCGATTTCTACGCCGACGAGAAAAATAACTGTCTGGCGCAGGGCGGTATTATGGTGGCACAGAACGGCGTGCCGTTTATGCAGGGCGAAGAAATCAGCAACACCTACACCCGCCTGAGCCGGCTGTATAACGACACCAGCTTCTATGTGATGCCGGTGCCGACCTACGTCGGTGGTTTTATGACCCTCGCCTGGGCCAGTGATGACGCCAGCCTGCGCCGCCAGACGGCAGAACAGATTGAGCAACGGCTGGCAGCTTCCGCTATCGAAACCCGTTACTACAATGCTGATGTCCATGTGGCGGCCTTTGCTCTGCCGAACTATGTGCAGGCGCTGATGAAGTAAGCCGGTTCTGCCCTGCGCAGACCCTGACCTCAGCTCCGGCACGGCCTGACGTCCGGCCGGAGCAGCGTTATCTGCGTCTTTTGACGCCATCCTTTCCCGGATGGCGGTCTATACTGAGCAGATGATACCCGCCATCGACAGTCCGCTTACCCAGCAACAGGTTCATCAGTGGCATAAGGCGTTCCTGCATCTGAACGGAGCGCGCCTGAAGGTTGCCCGCAGCCTGATGACCAGCCGCCAGCAGGTCGTACTCGACGTGCTGCCCCTGCTGTTGCATCTCAATCATCCGGGCATGCCGGGTTTTATCAGTCACGCTGTGCCCTGCGGTATCGCCCATTTCACCCCGGCAGAACAGCAGCTGCAGAGCCTGCAGAGCATTACCCGTGGTGTGCAGCTGCCACGCGGGTTTAATCCCCAGCAGATCAGTGGCCTGTACCTGATGGGCAGTCTGGGTTCGCTGGCACAGGCCCGGTCGTCGGATATGGATGTGTGGCTGTGTTACAGCGAGCAGCTGGCTGCAGGCGAGCTGGAAGGGCTGCGCCAGAAATGTCAGCTGCTGGAACAGTGGGCGGCGTCGCAGGGGGCGGAGCTGCATATCTTCCTGATGAACCTGAGCGACTTCCGCGCCGGGCAGAGCCAGACTGCCGATGGCGATGACTGTGGCAGTACCCAGCATGGCCTGCTGTTGGACGAGTTCTACCGCAGTGCACTGTGGCTGGCGGGCCGCCAGCCGCGCTGGTGGCTGATTCCTAATGCCGAAGAATGCCGGGCCGATGCTTTCTGGCAGGCGCTGGTGCACAACCACCGGGTGAATGCTGATCACTGGCTTGATTTCGGTGCCATGCCCGGTATTGCACCGTCAGAATTCGTCGGTGCCGGTCTGTGGCAGCTGAACAAGGGATTGCATGACCCGTATAAGTCACTGCTGAAACTGCTGATCACCCGCCACTACGCGGCTCAGTATCCGAATATCCGCCCGCTGTGCTGGGACCTGAAGGAACAGGTGCATAACGGTTGCAGCGATGCGGAAAACAACGATGCCTATCTGCTGATGCTGGCACGTCTGACGGCGCAGCTGGAGCGTGAAGGCAATACCGGACGGGTGCAGCTGGCACGGCGGGCGTTTTACTATAAGGCGCGGCTGCCGCTGTCAGAGCTGAGCCGCAGTCAGCGCAACAGCTGGCGTGCGGAAACCCTGCAGGCGTTGTGTCAGAGTTGGGGCTGGAGTGCAGATTATCTGAAAGAACTGGATCAGCGGCCACAGTGGTCGCCACTGAAGGTTGCCCGTGAACGCAATGCCCTGATCAGTGAGATGCTCAGCAGTTACCGCTTTCTGGCAGCCTTCAGTCAGAAATATGCCCCGCGTCTGCTGATCAGCCGCCAGGATACCCGCACCCTGGGCAACCGCCTGTATGCGGCGTTTGATAACCGGCCGGGCAAGATCATGGATATCAACCCCGGCATTGTCCGCTCGCTGGGGCAGGAAAAGCTGGCGCTGAATCTGAAGCGCAACATCTGGCAGCTGATACCCGGGGTGTTTTACCGTAGCGATAACGAACAGCTGGAGCATGAACAGGTGCTGCGGCAGTCGCCCAGTCTGGTGGAGCTGCTGTGCTTTGCCCGGGTGAACGGGCTGCTGGAAAATTACACCCGCTTTGCCATCTACCCGACGCATAACCCGCTCAGCCAGTATGAGCTGAAAGAAATCAGCCAGGTGGTACGGGCCATTGAGCTTTACCATCCGCAGAGTCAGGATTTCATGCAGCCGGCACAGCCTCTGCAGTGGTTTCTGATGGTCAATGCCGGTGTCGATCCGCAGCATGAACTCAGCCGTCGCGGCATGCAGAAACTGAGCAACCGCGACGATGCACTGGGTTACAGCTCGGCGCGTGAAAACCTGATTCAGACCATTGATCTGATTACCGTCAACAGCTGGGGCGAATGGCTGGTGCAGCGTTTCAGTGGCGATGCCGGCATGATGCAATGTCTGCAGAAAATGCTGCAGCAGCAGCTGGTGGCGGCCCGTGATGGCTGGCCGGCATGGAGTGTTCACTGCCACTGTGCCTCGCGCGCCAGTGCTATCCGTCTGCGCGTGGAGCAGTTGCTGGAGGATGTGCTGCAGCATTTTCTGCAGCAGCCGAAATCGCCTTACCTGATCGAAGCCGCCGAAACCTGGTATCTGCTGGAACAGGACGGCAAAGAGATGGAGCTGCGGGTGGCGGACTCTCCGACTAAGCTGCTGGCGCTGCTGGCCCGTCCACAGCGTCAGTTTATCGGCTATACCCTTGACCGTTCTGCATTGCTGAGCAGCCCGCTGCGGCTGGTGTTTGAGCAGGCCAGAGCCGGGGTGTGGCAACTTTTCTACTGGCGCCGGGATGACCGGCTCTATCTGTATTTTCTGGATGAAAAAGGCGCCCTGCTGCATCAGCAGTGGCCGGATACCGAAGGCAGCAGTCAGCACTGGCTGCTGCCGGTGCTGCGTTTCCTGCGTCAGGTGGATCAGCGTTGGCAGCGCCAGGATGGTCGTAGCCAGCCGCGCAAAATCCTGCTTCATGAGCTGCGCCACCGCCATCAGAGTTATGACTTTGAGCTGATCCGGCGGCGCATCCCGGATCTGCCGGTGCAGAACAGTGTGCTCGACCTGCGGGCGGTATTGGATAATCATCAGCAGGAAACCTTTTACTGCGACGGCATGGAGTTCAGCCCGTGGGAATACGGTGCCGATCTGCACCGGGAGGTGGTGCAGGAAGTGCTGGCGCGGCGCGGCAGCCATCTGTCGTATCCGTTATTCCTGACCGATGTTGAGTTACCGGACAGTCAGAATATGATCGAGCACCTGCAGGTCAAACAGCGGCTGGAAAACCGGCTGATGCAGGCGCTGAAAGATCTGCATGGGGACGGTGGGACTATCTGCGAAGCATAAAAAAAGGCCTCACAGGGAGGCCTTTTCTGTCTGCCGGTGCTGGTTTATTTGCCGCCGCGCATGCTGTCGAAGAACTCGTCATTGGTCTTGGTCTGACGCAGTTTATCGAGCAGGAACTCGATCGCAGCCACATCTTCCATTTCGGTCAGCAGGCGACGCAGAATCCACAGACGCTGCAGCGACATTTCATCAAACATCATATCTTCACGGCGGGTACCGGAGCGGCGGATGTTGATGGCCGGGTAGATGCGTTTTTCCGCAATCTTACGGTCGAGGTGCAGTTCCTGGTTACCGGTACCTTTGAACTCTTCGTAAATAACCTCATCCATTTTGGAACCGGTATCCACCAGAGCGGTAGCGATAATGGTGAGTGAACCACCTTCTTCCACATTACGGGCTGCACCGAAGAAACGCTTCGGTTTTTCCAGTGCGTTGGCGTCCACACCACCGGTCAGTACTTTACCGGAGGATGGTACAACGGTGTTGTAAGCACGCGCCAGACGGGTAATGGAGTCGAGCAGGATCACCACGTCGCGTTTGTGTTCAACCAGACGCTTGGCTTTTTCGATTACCATCTCGGCTACCTGCACGTGACGGGCCGGTGGCTCATCAAAGGTCGAGGCAACCACTTCACCGCGCACCGAACGTTTCATCTCGGTCACTTCTTCCGGACGCTCATCGATCAGCAGGACGATCAGGTCACTTTCCGGGCTGTTGCGGGTGATGGATTGGGCAATGGTCTGCAGCAGCATGGTTTTACCGGCTTTCGGCGGTGCCACGATCAGGCCTCGCTGACCTTTACCGATCGGTGCTGTCAGATCCAGTACCCGGGAAGAAAGGTCTTCGGTGGAACCGTTACCCTGTTCGAGGACAAACCGTTCCTGCGGGAACAGCGGGGTAAGGTTTTCGAACAGAACTTTGTTCTTGGTGTTTTCCGGTTTGTCACCGTTGATCTGGTTGACTTTCAGCAGGGCAAAATAACGCTCGCCTTCTTTCGGCGGCCGGATCTTACCGGCGACTTCATCACCTTTACGCAGGTTGAAGCGGCGGATCTGACTGGGGGAGACATAAATGTCATCCGGGCCGGCCAGATAAGAACTGTTAGCGCTGCGCAGGAAACCGAAGCCATCCTGCAGAATTTCGAGTACGCCATCACCGTAGATATCTTCGCCGCTTTTGGCGTGATGCTTCAGGATGGTGAAAATAATATCCTGCTTGCGGGTACGGCTGACGTTATCCAGCCCCATCTCACGGGCAATTTCCAGCAATTCAGGAACGGACTTCAGTTTCAGGTCAGAAAGATTCATATAGGGCGGATTTATAGCAGTTATTTAAAGAAGTACTGATGCGTGATCAAGAAGAGGACGGAATGGGGAGAAATCCCAAACGTGGTATGACTATAGACACATAAAATGCAGGTGTCTACATAAAAAGGCGCCGCAGCGCCTTTTTATCACCGGAAAGCCACACAATCTGTACGAATGGGCGACTTTTCTGAGGAAAGCAGCGTGTTTACAGGGCCTGTTCGATGAAAGCAGCCAGTTCAGACTTGCTCATCGCACCGATTTTGGTGGCTTCTGCGTTGCCATTTTTGAACAGAATCAGGGTCGGAATAGAGCGGATACCGAACTTAGGCGCCGTGGCTTCGTTCTGATCGATGTTCAGTTTGGCAATTTTCAGTTTACCGGCATACTCTTCGGCGATTTCTTCCAGTACGGGTGCAATCATTTTGCACGGACCGCACCATTCAGCCCAGAAGTCGACCAGAACCGGCAGATCAGAGCCCAGTACGTCAGTATCAAAGGAGTCGTCGGTTACGGTCAGAATGTTATCGCTCATGTGTTTCCCCTGGTTGGAATGTCGGATGCAGAGTGCATTGTACCCCGGCTTTGTCCGGAATCAATTACTGTAACCAGGAACTGATCCCCGCCGTGCCGGAATATGTCACAATGTCAGGCAATTGACAGTGCCGGTGCTGCCGTAACCATGGGGCTGACCGGCCTGCGGGGCCGTCCGTCGGTGCCAGTGGGAAAGTGTTTTCAGGAAATGACTATGACAGATACTCAGGTGGTGGGCTCTGATCTGATTGCCGCGGTAGACCTTGGATCCAACAGTTTTCATATGGTGATTGCACAGGAGTTTCAGGGCGAGTTCCGCACGCTGGAAAAACGCGGCCAGAAAGTGCAGCTGGCGGCCGGACTGGATGCTGCTGCTCTGTTATCAGAAGCTGCCCAGCAGCGCGGACTGGACTGCCTGCGCGAATTTGCCCAGCGGCTGCAGGGCATGGACGGTAACCGCGTCAGTGTACTGGCCACCAATGCCCTGCGTGCAGCCCGCAACCGTCAAGAGTTTATCGACCGGGCGGAAGAGGTACTCGGTTACCCGATCGAGGTGATTGCCGGGCGTGAAGAGGCGCGGCTGATCTATTTGGGCGTGGCGCATACTCTGGCCGACGATGCCGGTAAGCGGCTGGTGGTGGATATCGGCGGTGGCAGTACCGAATTTATCATCGGTGAACGCTTTGAACCGCTGGCGCTGGAAAGCCTGCATATGGGATGTGTGTCGTATACGCGGCGCTTTTTCCCGGACGGCCGCATCAGCGAAGAGCGTTTCAACGAAGCTGTGGCTGCCGCCAGTCAGGAGCTGCTGAATATCGAAACCCATTACAAACAGCTTGGCTGGGACAGTGCGGTGGGCTCCTCCGGTACCATCCGTGCAGCGGAGCAGGCGCTGCTGGTCAATGGCTGGGAAAGCGAAGGCATTACCGCGGCAGGGCTGAAGAAGCTGCGCAAACAGATGCTGCAGTATGAAACGACAGACGATGTGGCGCTGCCGGGCGTGAAACCGGAACGGCGCCAGGTGTTTATTGGCGGCCTGGCCATCCTGCAGGCGATTTTCGATACCTTCGGGCCACAGCGGATGATCTATTCCGACGGTGCCCTGCGTGAAGGGGCGCTGTGGGACCTGGTCGGCCGTTCTACCCATGAAAATGTCCGCGAGCGTACGGTGCAGGCGATGTCGGAACGCTTTTACGTCGATCAGGCGCAGGCCCGGCGGGTGCAGGCTACGGCGGAAGACATGTTCCGTCAGGTGCAGCGGGACTGGCGCCTCGACAGTATGTCGGCGGCTTTTCTTAACTGGTCTGCGCAGCTGCATGAAATCGGCCTCAGTATTGCTCACAGCGGTTTTCACAAACACGGCGCTTATCTGCTGCAGCACGCGGATATGCTGGGCTTTACCCGGCAGGGACAGAGCAAGCTGGCGGCGCTGGTGCGGGCGCACCGGCGGAAATGGCATGAAGAACTCTTTCTCGAGATCACACCGTCACGGCGTGACAGTGCGATGAAACTCAGCCGTCTGTTGCGGCTGGCGGTGATTCTCAATCACAGCCGCGGCGTGCATCCGGTTCCTGTGCCGGTACTGCAGGCCGGTGATGACAGCCTGAACGTGATCATGCCGGAGAACTGGCTGGCGGAGCATCCGCTGACGGCGCGTGACCTGCAGGAAGAAGTGGCGTTGCAGAAAAACGCCGGCTTTAAACTGGGTATTGCCTGACCGGGGTTTTCCCGGTCAGTTTTCCGGCCTTGTCAGTAGGCGCTGGCCAGCGTCTCCAGCAGAATGGCCTGCGCCTTGACCGGTTCTTCCCCGGCTTCTGGTTGGGCGCGCACGTAAGAGCCGTCGGACTGCAGATCCCAGGCCTGACAGTTATCCCGCATATAAACCTCCAGCTCGCTTTTCATCCGTTCTTTCAGTTTATTGCTTTCCACCGGGAAGGCAGTTTCTACCCGGTTGAGCAGGTTGCGCTCCATCAGGTCGGCACTGGCGGCGTAGATTTCATCCTTGCCATTATTCAGGAAGTAATACACGCGTGAGTGTTCGAGAAAACGGCCGATCACGGAACGCACGCGGATGTTTTCCGACACGCCCGGAATGCCTGGCCGCAGACAGCACATACCGCGGATAATCAGTTCCACGATTACGCCAGCCTGTGACGCTTTATACAGTGCACGGATCACTTTCGGCTCCGTCAGACCGTTGGCCTTCATGCGGATCAGTGCCGGTTTGCCGTCCTCGGCATGGGCGCGTTCGCGGTCGATCATTTCAATCAGCTTTTTGTGCAGGGTAAAAGGTGCGTGAAATAATTTTTTCACCCGCAGGGCTTCACCCATACCGGTCAGCTGCTGGAATACCTTGTGCACATCTTCGCCGATGGAATCGTCACAGGTCATAAAACTGTAGTCGGTGTAAGCGCGCGCATTTCCGGCGTGGTAATTACCGGTTCCCAGATGCACATAGCGTTTGTAGCGGTCACCTTCCTTGCGCACAATCAGCATCATTTTGGCGTGCGTTTTATAACCGACCACGCCATATACCACCACCGCGCCGGCTTCCTGCAGACGGTTGGCCAGATAGAGGTTTTCTTCTTCATCAAAACGCGCGCGCAGTTCAATTACGACGGTGACTTCTTTGCCGTTACGGGCGGCATCAACCAGCGCATTGACAATTTCTGACTTGGCTCCGGTACGGTACAGCGTCTGTTTGATAGCGCGTACGTGCGGATCTTTGGCGGCTTCACGTAATAAATCCACCACCGGGGTAAAGGATTCAAACGGGTGCAGCAGCAGCACGTCTTTTTCGCGGATACTTTCGAAAATACTTTTATTGAATTTAATATGCTTCGGCAGGCCCGGAGTAAACGGCGGGTATTGCAGATCCGGACGGTTAATCTGGCCGATGACTTCCATCATGCGTGACAGATTTACCGGGCCATTAACGCGGTACAGGTCGTTCTGTTCCAGGTTGAACTGCTGCAGCAGGAAATTGGCCAGATCTTCCGGACAGTTATCCGCCACCTCAAGGCGCATTTCTTCGCCGAAATTACGCGAATGCAGTTCATCTTCCAGTGCAGACGCCAGGTCAGCGGTATCATCGTGATCAATATCCAGGTCGGCATTACGGGTGACCCGGAACTGGTAACAGCCCTTGACTGACATGCCGGGAAACAGGTCATCGGCATATTCGTGAATAATCGACGACAGGAAAATAAAATGATCGCCGCCAGTGGTCAGCTCATCCGGAATGCGCACAATTCGCGGTAAAGAACGTGGTGCCGGAATAATCGCCATACCGGTTTCACGGCCGAAGGCATCTTTGCCTTCCAGAGCGACAATAAAATTCAGGCTTTTATTGACCAGACGGGGAAACGGGTGCGATGGATCAAGCCCGATCGGACTGACCAGTGGCTGCACACTGTCTTCAAAATAATTCCGCACCCATTCCCGTTGACCTTCTGTCCAGTCCGCACGGCGCAGGAAGTGAATGTTTTCCTCGGCCAGCTGCGGCAGGATGGTGTCGTTCAGAATATGGTACTGACGGTCAACGGTAGCGCTGCAGACGGTGTGAATTTCACTCAATACCTGCTGCGGGTGCATACCATCGGCGCCGGCCTGCTCGCGGGCAAAGGTCAGCTGCTGGGTCAGGTTGGCGACGCGGACTTCGTAAAATTCATCGAGGTTTTTACTGAAAATACACAGGAAAAACAGCCGGTCCAGTAACGGATGGCTTTCATCCAGCGCCTGTTCCAATACCCGGATATTGAACTGCAGATGACTCAGTTCCCGGTTAATGTAGTATTCAGGGCTGGTGAGGTCGGTGATTTTTTCTTCGTTGCTGGCGTCGCTCATAATCTGTCCTTTAAGCGGCAATTAACCGTTGATTAATTCGGCGTATTGTTTGGCATAGTAGGTGAGAATGCCGTCGGCACCGGCGCGTTTAATACAGGTCAGGGATTCCAGCATAATGGCTTCGTCATCCAGCCAGCCGTTCTGGGCAGCCGCTTTCTGCATGGCGTATTCACCGCTTACCTGATAAACAAAGGTCGGTACCTGAAACTCGTCTTTGACCCGGCGCACGATGTCGAGGTAGGGCATGCCTGGTTTTACCATGACCATGTCGGCGCCTTCAGCCAGATCAAGTGCCACTTCGTGCAGCGCTTCGTTACTGTTGGCCGGGTCCATCTGGTAGTTGTATTTATTGCCTTTGCCCAGATTACCGGAAGAGCCGATGGCATCCCGGAACGGGCCGTAATAGGCTGACGCGTATTTGGCGGAATACGCCATGATGCGCGTATTCACAAAGCTTTCTTCTTCCAGCGCTTCGCGGATATCACCGATGCGGCCGTCCATCATGTCGGATGGCGAGACAATATCAGCACCGGCTTCGGCATGGGACAGGGCCTGTTTGACCAGGGTGTCGACGGTGCGGTCATTCAGGACATAACCTTCCTGATCAATGATGCCGTCCTGACCGTGAGTGGTGAAGGGGTCGAGTGCAACATCCGTCATCACGCCCATGTCCGGTACGGCATCCTTGATGGCGCGGATGGCGCGCTGGATCAGGCCGTTCGGGTTGAAGGATTCTTCCGCCAGTTCCGATTTGGCATCGGCCGGGGTGTAGGGGAACAGGTCAATGCAGGGAATGCCCAGGCTGTACAGAATCCGTACTTCTTTTACCAGCTCATCAATCGACAGGCGTTCAATGCCAGGCATGGAAGCCACGGGTTCGCGTTCCTGATGGCCTTCCATGACAAACATCGGATAAATCAGATCGTCAGCGGTCAGCGTCGTCTCACGCATCAGGCGGCGTGAAAATTCATCACGGCGCATCCGGCGCATACGGGTTTCCGGGAAAAAGCGTTGGGCATCGCTGAAAGCCATGAGAGATCTCCTGATCAGGAAAGAATGGAACACACTAAGAGTATTGCCAGTTTAGCGCGAATCGGCGCTGATTTAACGCAAACTTTCTGTTCAGTCAGTGCACCGGCTGGCCTGCTTGTCCCCGCCGGGACCGGCACTGTGCCGGGCGAAGATGACGGTTGTGTGTCATGGCTGCTGTTTTTTGCCAGTCAACGCTGGCGGATTGGTCACTTCCGTGTGCTGCCGGGCGTGTAAGAATGGTTGCCGGATAAAAATAACGGAGTTCCCTATGACACTGCATGGCGAAGGCTTTACTGGCACTCAGCTGCAGCTGGCAAAAAATTTCCTCGATCAGATTCCTTTTAACCGCCTGCTGGGACTGAAACCGGAGTTACTGAGTGAGACGCGCTGTGAATTTTCCATGACCATGCGCGATGATCTGGTCGGCAACTGGCTGCAGGGCATTCTGCATGGCGGTGTGATTTCCACCGCGCTGGATGTGAGTGGCGGCGCCATGGCGCTGGTGGCGACCTGGCAGCGTATGCAGCGGCATGAGATTCCGGAACATGAGCGGCCGCAGAAACTGGCGAAGCTGGGCACCATTGATATGCGCACGGATTTTCTCTATCCGGGCAAGGGACGGGAGTTCACGGCCAGTGCCACCCTGCTGCGCATCGGTAATAAGGTGGCGGTGACGCGCATGGAGTTCCATAACGAGGAAGGGCTGCTGATTGCCACGGGTACCGGCACCTATCTGTGCGGTTGAGGCGGTTACTGATATTTGCTTTCCAGCTTACTGATCACGTCCTGGGTGACGCGCAGGCTTTCCAGTAAATCGAGCAGGTTGTAATCCAGATTGACGTTCAGATGCGTGCGCTGGCCGTCAAAGAAATCCGGGTTGCTGCCTTCAAACTGCAGGCCGAGATTGAGGGCGCCGTCGGGCTGATACTGCAGATTGGTCTGCAGCTGGTCGTAGCGGAAATTCTGCAGCAGACGCATGGCCATGCCCACGGTCTGATCCGACTGGCCGAGCGCCTGCGAGGTGTTGTTGTGATAACGGATGGTACCGCCGGGGTCGCGGGCAAACAGCGCGCCGCCGGGCACCGATACGCCTTCCTCCGTCAGCACGATGGGAATCACGCCATCCAGGGTACCGCTGGCCTCGACCTCGGCGCCGGGTTCCAGCGCGGCGATCTGTGCCAGCTGGATATGGTCCAGTTCAATGCCGAAGGCGTTGATTTTTTTGCGGCTGTCGAAGCGGATCTGCGGGGTGTGGATGCGGCCGCCGAGCACATCGGTATGCATTTCATAAATATCCGCCACGGCCCAGGAAAAGTCGGCCGGGATGCGGGTCTGACTGCGCGCCAGGATATCGTTCAGGGCAATGCCGGGGTTAAGGCTCTGGCCGCTGACCTGAGCGTCGAGCAGGTAATCACCGCCGAACGGGCGGCGCAGGGCGATCAGGGCATTCCAGCCGTCAAAGCCGATGCTGCTGTCGTACACCGCGCTGATATTATCGGCCCGCAGCATCATATCCGGTTTGATGCTGAAGCCCTGTTCTGTCTGCTGCCAGTCGGTCCAGCCCTGACCGGCGAGGCTGCCGCTGAGGAGTTCCACTTTGGTCAGCGCGCTCATTTCACCCAGCCCCAGCCGTTGCCAGTCGAGCGGCATATCATTCAGGTGCCACTGCAGACTGCCGCGCTGCTGCTGCAGATCGTGCTGCAGATTGAGGCGCATCTGTAACTGGTCATTGGCAGCACTGACGCGGAACTGACCGTCGATGGTCTGTTCGCCACTGACGCGGTTCATGTTGAGATGCAGTGGCCCGCTGAGGTGTGCATCCGGCAGTGGCCAGCCGAGCCAGCTGGATTTTGCCAGGGTGACGTCGGCGTGACAGGCGGCGTTGAAGCCGGCGGCAAACATTTCCGGCTGACAGCTGAGACGGCTCTGCTGCAGATGCAGCTCACCGCTTTCACCGGCAGTACCCTGATAGCGGGCGCTGAGTGGCCGCACGAGCAGCGTCAGTGGTTCCAGCAGCAGTTGCTGGCGGACAGAAGCGGCACTCAGATCACCGTGCAGGTCCAGATCCGGCAGCAGTTGCAGCTGAATATCCGCCAGGGTCCAGCCAGACGGCGGTGTCAGGCGGAACCGTCCGGCAAAACCTTTTTGGCTGCTGAGCTGCCACTGACCGCCGTTATCCACACTGGCACTGAGATGCCCGCTGAGCTGGCCGCTGTGCAGGGGCACTCCGGTCAGGGAGGCGAGGGCGGCCTGACTGTCTGCGCTCAGTGGCAGGCTGAGCTGCAGCCCCTGTGTGCGCTGCCAGTGCAGCTGTGGTGAGAGGGTCAGCGCCGCCAGTGACTGCTTGTCCTGACTGAGCAGCTGATTGTGCAGACGGCCGCCGGCGCGGCACTGTGTCAGGGCTGCATCACACTGACCACTCAGCTGCTGCGCGGAGCGCACGGTCAGTGGCTGACCGGCCCAGCCGGCACCCAGCTGCACAGACTGCGGCTGGCCATCGACACGGAACTGCCAGTCGCTGTCAGCCTGCTCCTTGGTCAGCGTCAGCAGCCATTCGCCCTGTTGCCAGTGCATATCGCCGGGCAGTTGTGCCGCGCGGGTGCCGGCTTTGAGTACCGCGCCCAGCACGGCATCCTGTGGCAGAACACCCTGATTGGGCAGCTGCAGTTCGGCCTGCAGCGTCAGCTGCTGTAATGGCAGCGGCAGGGCCGCCAGTTGGGGTAAGCGTTCACTCAGGGCGCCGAGATCGGCACGCAGATCAAGGTGAATGGCGGTGATAGCCTGATCCTGCTGTACATGGCCATACTGCTGCAGCAGCAGGGTCTGTTGCTCGGCAACCAGCAGCAGCCAGTCCCCGTTCTGCTGCAGCTGGAATTCCAGCTGCCACGGCAATGGCTGGTTATCCAGCTGGCTGTCACCGTGGATGCGCCACAGCGCCGGGGTCAGGTCGGCGCTCAGCTCAGCGCTGAACCGCGGATGCAGAAAGCGGAAATGATCAATGCGGATATGTTCAGCCGGCAGGTCCAGCCACTGCTGCAAGGCGGGAATGCTGACCGGCTGGTTGAACTGGCTGCGGGCTGCCTCGCGGGCATTACCGGCCGCGGCTGCCGCTACTTTTCCGGCGCTGGGCGCCGGCATGCTGACCAGTGCCGACGCCAGCTGCAGTGAGCGCAGATGACCGCGCAGCAGTTCCGTGGGCCGGTAGCTGAGCTGCAGGTCATCGAGCTGAATCAGGGTGCCGTCGCTGAGGGTCAGGCGCAGCTGGTCAACATCAAGGCCGGTCCAGCTGAAGTGGCTGAGATGAAAGGCCGCTGTCTGATCGTCAGCGCTGAGCCAGAGTGGCAGCCAGCGGTTAAGCACAGGTTTGAGCAGGGTTGGCAGCAGCGCCAGCAACAGGGCGCAGAGAATAAGAGCCAGGCCGGCAATCAGGCCGGCCCGGCGGATCAGCTTCCTGCTAATCCTCATACGGCTCAGTCTGCCTTAACGGTTTTCACCCCGTCCTGCGTCCCGAGCAGCAGGATATTGGCCGGGCGCAGGGCGAACAGTCCGTTGGTGACCACACCGGTGATCTGGTTGATCCTGGTTTCCATCTCCATCGGCGAGGCAATTTTCATATTGTGCACATCAAGGATATGGTTACCGTTATCGGTCATCACGCCTTCGCGCCAGACCGGGTCGCCGCCCAGTTTCACCAGCTCACGGGCGACGTAGGAACGGGACATGGGGATCACTTCCACCGGCAGCGGGAAGGTGCCCAGTAAGCCGACCAGTTTGGATTCATCGGCGACACAGATAAATTCTTTCGCCACTGCGGCAACAATCTTTTCCCGCGTCAGGGCGGCGCCACCGCCTTTGATCATTTCCAGACGTTCATTGATTTCATCCGCGCCATCAATATAGAAGTCGAGGCTGCCGACAGCGTTCAGGTTGTACACCGGAATACCGTGCTCTTTCAGGCGTGCGGCGGACGCTTCAGAGCTGGCCACGGCGCCGTCAAACAGGTGCTTGTGGCTGGCCAGGGCATCAATAAAGCAGTTAGCAGTGGAACCGGTACCGACGCCGATTATGCTGTCTTCTTCCAGATGCGGAAGGATATACCCGGCGGCGGCTTCGCCGACTGCGCGTTTCAGTTCGTCTTGGGTCATAATGGCAATATCTGTTTTACAGGGTTTGAGCGAATTATATGCTTTGATGCGTTACAATGCGTCCCCTGTGTGTGCTCCGCACTGCTTTTTTCTGTCTGATCCGGAATATCCCCATGCTGAACGATTACCTGAAAAAGATTCTGTCCGCCCGCGTGTATGACGTTGCCGTGGAATCGCCGCTGCGTATTGCACCGTTTCTGAGTGAGCGGCTGGGGAATCAGATCTGGCTCAAGCGTGAAGATGAACAGTCGGTGTATTCGTTCAAGCTGCGTGGCGCTTACAACAAAATCGTGCAACTGAGCGAAGAAGAAAAAGCCTGTGGTGTGGTCACGGCCTCGGCCGGTAACCATGCCCAGGGCGTTGCCCTGTCGGCGCAGAAACTGGGCATCAAGGCGACCATCGTGATGCCGCGGACCACGCCGGATATCAAGGTCCGTTCGGTGAAAGCCCGCGGCGCCAGAGTGGTGCTGCAGGGCGACGCCTTTGACGACGCTTTTACCTACTCGCAGAAGCTGGTGGAAGAAAAAGGCATGACCTACATCCATCCTTACGATGATCCTGAGGTAATTGCCGGACAGGGAACCATCGGTATGGAAATCCTGCGTCAGCTCAGCGGCCCGCTGGATGCGGTCTTTATTCCGGTCGGTGGTGGTGGCCTGGCCGCCGGTGTGGCGGCTTATGTGAAAGCCCTGCGTCCGGAAGTGCGCATTGTGGCGGTGGAAAGTACCGAGTCTGCCTGTCTGGCGGCGGCGCTGGAAACCGGCAAGCGCGTGATTCTGCCACAGGTCGGCATTTTTGCCGATGGCGTGGCAGTGGCGCAGATCGGTAAGAACACCTGGGAAGTGCTGAAAAACACCGTCGATGAGGTCATTACCTGTACCCCGGATGAAATCTGCGCGGCGATCAAGGATGTCTTCGACGATACCCGTGCCGTGTGCGAACCGGCGGGTGCCCTGAGTGTAGCCGGGGTGAAAAAATACGTTGAGCGTGAAGGCTGCGAAAATCAGAATCTGGTGGCCATCCTCAGTGGTGCCAACGTCAACTTCGACCGCCTGCGGTATATCTCTGAGGTGGCAGAAATCGGTGAAGGGCGGGAGATTATTCTGGCCGTCACCATTCCTGAGCAGCCGGGCAGTTTCCAGAAATTCTGCAGTCTGATCGGCAAGCGGCCGATCACGGAATTTAACTACCGTTATGCCGATGATAACCGGGCGCAGATTTATGTTGGCGTGAAAGTCGGAGCGGAGCCGGGCTCCCGTCAGCAGCTGGTGGACGAGCTGAGCGGTGAAAATTATCCGGTGCTGGATATTACCGATGATGAAATGGCCAAATACCATATCCGTCATATGGTGGGTGGCCATGCGCCGGCGGCGGTTACCGATGAAGTTCTGTACCGTTTCGAATTTCCGGAACGTCCCGGCGCGCTGCTGAATTTCCTGCGTAAACTCGGCAAACATTTCAATATTTCGCTGTTCCATTACCGCAATCATGGCGCCGCCTATGGCCGGGTGCTAATTGGTCTGCAGGTTGGGGCCGATAAGACAGTCCAGCTGGAAAAACTGCTGGAAGAGCTGGGTTATCCTTACTGGAATGAAAGCAGCAATATGGCCTACCAGCTGTTTTTGCGTTAATGGCAAAACAGTCTGCTGTCTGCCGGTCCGCTACCGGGTGATATAATCGCGGACCAGTTTACTGCCGCTGCTGCTGACCTGGGTTGGTGGCGGCGATAATAATAATGAGAGTTGCCATGTTATTTGTATTCCGCGCGTTATATCTGGCCGTGCATTTTCTGCTGGTGTGCTGCATTGCTCTGGTGGTCAGTCTGGTGCGCCCGTTTCACCGTAATAATACCCGCGATCTGGCCGGTATGATGTCGTGGTCGCTGCCGCTGCTCGGCATTCAGTTTGAAGCGCAGAATGCATCGCCGCTGAAAGCGGGTGAAGCCGTCTATATCGTTAATCATCAGGATGTGCTGGACGTGTTTATCTGCACGGCCATGCTGCCGGATAACATTGCCATTCTGGGGAAAACGGAACTGCGTTATATTCCGGTATTCGGGCTGGCGTTCTGGCTGGCCGGCAATCTGTATATTAACCGTAAGAATAAAGCCAAAGCCTGGGATACCATGAAATCGGTGGCGCGCATTGTGCAGAAACGCCACCGCGCGATTTATATATTTCCGGAGGGCACCCGCAGTAAAGGCCGCGGCATGCTGCCGTTTAAAAGCGGTGCGTTTGCGCTGGCCATTGAAGCCGGACTACCCGTTGTGCCAATTGTTTTCAGCAGCACAGACAAAAATATTGATCTGCGTAAATGGCATGCCGGTAAAGCGGTTGGCCGTTTTCTCGAACCGGTCAGCACCGATGGGCTGGGCGAAGACGATGTACGCCGCCTGGCCGATGACTGCCGCGAGCGTATGATCAAAGCCGTGGCTGAGCTGGATGCGGAAATTGCAGCCGCACAGGCCGGACGCTGAGAGCGGATAGCGGATCAAGCGGTTAACAAACCAGAAGAGCGGGCTATCACTCCCGTTCGTGAGAAAAAATTCATCCCTTATGAAAAATGAAGGTCAGGCAGCGCGCGGCTCAGTTTTTCTGCTGCAGCCAGCGTGCAATATCCGGCCAGTAATCATTCAGCGCATGAGCGCCCATAAATAAGCCGATGTGCCCGCCGGGCACCATCACTTTCACAATATCTTCCGCCGCCGTTCCCAGATACTGTTCCGCATTTATAACCTGCTCCGGGGTGGTGATGTCATCGTCTTCGCCGGCCAGCAGGGTGACCGGGCATTTGATGTCTGCCAGCGACAGAGTTTTACCCAGTCCGACGAAGGTGCCTTTGACCAGCCGGTTCTGCTGGAATAATTCTTCTACCGCCTGCAGATACCAGCGTCCCGGCAGGTTAATCGGGTTTTCATACCAGGCTTCAAAGGCTTCCTGCTTTTTGACATAGGCGGGGTCATCAATGTGTTCGTACAAATCGACGTATTTCTGGAAATAATGATGGCTGGGCTTGCTGCTTTTCCACGCTTCGAGCATAAAGCGGCCGAGGAACAGGCCTCCGCCCATGTTCACCAGATTACGGTAGTCAGCCAGTGGCAGAATATGCGAGATATTGCGGATCGCGCCTTCACCGGCGGCGGTATCAATCGGCGCACCGGCCAGCACCAGACGGTTCACTTTATGCGGATAGCGGGCCGCATACATGGCTGACATCCAGCCGCCCTGACACAGGCCGATCAGGTTGACCCGGCCACCGGCTTCATCCACGGCGACATGCATCTCGGCCAGATAATTATCGATATCGTAATCTTTCATCTGGTAGGTGGCTGATTTCCAGTCGGTCAGGAACAGGCGGGTAATGCCGTTGTCCAGCAGCGAGCGCACCAGACTCTGATCTTCGGCGTAATCGGCGATCACCGCGGTATGGCCGGCGTAAGGCGCGTCGATCAGGGTGGGAACTTCGTGGCGTTGAGGTCCGGGCCGGGAAAAATCGCGCAGGCGCATGGTGTGCAGGTCGAGCGCGATGCGGTTAGGGCTGGCAAATTCAGGCTCCAGACCATGCTCCAGCCGGGTGGCTTCGGCAATGGTGCGCAGGCCGCGGTTGAATTCTTCCAGCTGGTGCGTGGCAAAGTGGCTGGCCAGTTGCAGCGGCCAGAACCAGGGAACGCTGTTCTGGGTCAGTGGCTTTTTTTCATCGTTGGCAGTCGTCATGAGCAGCATCCGTGTGGTGATGAAGCCTGATCTTCATGATAGAAAAGACGCAGGATCCGGCGTTTCACCATATTGTTGAACAGGAACCAGATAAAGGCATAACCCCACACCATCAGCGCCAGTGGCCAGCCGATGGGCTCAATAAACCAGCCGTAAACTGCGGCCAGCGTGCCCAGAACCTGCGTGGCTTCGGTGGTGAAAAACAGCTTCATGCTGGGCCAGGGTTTATCCCAGAAGTAACCATTATTGCGGGTCAGATAGAGGGTCATATGACCGGCGACCAGCAGCTTGAGAAAGATCAGCGTCTGCACCTGGGCTTCCGGCAGCTGCCACACACTCTGCGCCAGCCAGAACACGGTAAAACTGGATATGACGCCGAGGATGCCGAGAATACTGGCCATGGTCAGCACCCGCGGCATATTCCAGCGTACCGGTTTCAGTGCCGGACGGGCGTTATCGTAGGCGATCATCATGATGGGAAAATCATTCAGCAGTGCCAGCAGTACAATCATGACCGCGGTGACCGGGTAAAACTCAAACACCAGAATCGACAGGGTCATAAACAGCAACACGCGGATGGTTTCGGCAATGCGGAAGATGGCATAGGCATTCATGCGTTCAAAAATGCGCCGCGATTCCTCGACGGCGCCGCGGATCACACCGAGGCCGGGGTCGGTCAGTACCAGATCGGCCGCCGCGCGCGCGGCGTCACTGGCCCCGCTGACGGCAATGCCGACATCCGCCTGGCGCAGGGCCGGTGCGTCGTTAACGCCGTCGCCGGTCATGCCCACCAGATGATTGCTGCTCTGCAGGGTTTTGACGATGCGGAATTTATGTTCCGGGAATACCTGGGCATAGCCGTCCTGTTTCAGCACCTGGGCTGCATCCGGCGCTTCTTTGCCTAAGAACACATCTTCGGCAGTGGCAAAACGCTGGCCCAGACCCAGCCGGCCGGCAATCTGTTTGGCGATGGCGATGTGGTCGCCGGTAATCATCTTCACCGTGATGCCCAGCTGCTGCAGGCGGCTGATGGTATCGGCACTGTCTTCGCGCGGCGGATCGTACAGCGGCAGCAGCCCGACGACATGGCTGTTACCCAGGGCGTCTTTTTCTGCCACCGCCAGCGTGCGGTAACCGGAGGCTGCCAGCACATCCACCTGCGCCGCCACCTGGTCACGGATATTATCGCTGGCCGCCGCCCAGCTGAGGATGGCCTGCGGCGCGCCTTTGGCAACGGCGACAGTGTGGCCATCGAGCTCGGCCTGTGCCTGAGTCAGCTTATGTACCGGATCAAACGGGGTGAACTGAGTGACGTTACCGCGCACGGGTTGTCCACCGAGGGCGGCAAACACCGCGCTGTCGATGGCGTCGTTGCTTTCGGCTTCGGACGCCAGTGCCGCCAGCTGCAGGATGTCATCACGCTGGCTGCCGTTGAGGGCGACCACATCGCCCAGTGTCAGCCGGTTCTGGGTCAGGGTGCCGGTCTTGTCAGAGCAGAGAATATCCATCCCGGCCAGTTCTTCGATAGCGGCCAGACGTGAAACAATGGCGCCGCCTTTACTGAGCACGGTGGCGCCCACCGCCAGGGTAACCGACAGTACGGCCGGCAATGCGACCGGAATTGCCGCCACGGTCAGAATCAGGGAGAAGGTCAGGGTTTCCAGTAACGGTTCGTTGCGCAGCCAGCCGGCTACCAGTACCACGGCCACCAGTACCAGGGTGGCAACGATCAGGTAGTTACCGATTTTCAGCACTGCCTGCTGGAAATGTGACAGGTTGCCGGCGCCTTCCACGAGAGCCGCGGTTTTGCCGAAATAGGTGTTCATGCCGGTGGCCTGTACCTGAGCATTCATCTCTCCGCTGCGCACGATGGAGCCGGAATAGGCCAGTTCGCCCTGGGATTTGTCGGCCGGCAGGGATTCCCCGGTCAGCGCCGACTGGTCGACCGACAGATCGGCGCCTTTCAGCAGGCGGATGTCGGCCGGCACTACATCGCCGGGTTTCACATGCACGATATCGCCCGGCACCAGTCCGCGTGCCGGCAGGTCCTGCCAGTGGCCGTCACGCAGTACGCGGGCGCGGGTGGCCAGTTTCTGTTTCAGCAGGGCAATGGCGTTATCAGCTTTGTGCTCCTGCCAGAAGGCGACGCCGGCGTTGATCACCAGCATGGCAAAAATAATAAAAAAGTCCGGCCAGTCCTGTGCCAAGGCCGACAGAATGGCGGCGGCTTCGATCATCCACGGGATCGGCCCCCACAGGTAGCCGAGCAGTTTGCGCAGCGGGTGGGTGGTTTTTTCGGCAATCTCATTGGCGCCGTACTGTTGCTGGCGGGTGCCGGCTTCAGCGCTGCTGAGGCCGGTGCTGGTATCCGTATCAGGCTGGGTATCCGTCATGGTGCTGTGTCCGGGAAGTACGTGATAACACCCGCCGCAACCGGGCGGGACGGTAATCGAAAACGCAGATCCTGTTATATCAGGTCAGGTATGACAATACGCTGACCGGCGTCAGCATGCTCTGTACAGCGCCTGCTGATTGTCCGTAATGGAGGCCGGAACGGGGCCTGCGTACATGCCGGTTATGATGCGGGAAAACACAGAAGGTTGCAGTGCCTGAACAATGCTGTTCGGGCAACCGTCAGTTCAGCAACGGCGCGCTATAGCCGGCCTTTGCTGAACTGTTCACGCGCGGCCTGTTTTTTACGCTCGCTCTTGCGCAGCAGCACGTAAAAAGCGCCGGTGCCGCCATGATGCTGCTGGGCGGTGTGGAAAGCCTGAACGTCTTCCAGCTCTTCCAGCCAGTGCACCAGATAACTTTTCAGCAACGCCGGATCATTGATATTACGGTCGCCTTTGCCGGGCAGCATCAGCACGCTGCGGATATCGTGGGCCAGGCATTCCTGCACAAAGCGGAAGACCTCGCGCCGCGCTTCTTCAATGGTGCGCCGGTGCAGGTCGAGACGGGCTTCGGTTTCGTATTTGCCAAGCCGCAGTTTGCGGTACACGCCGTCCTGAATGCCCGGCCGTTTAAAGCCCAGCACATCGTGCGGCCCCACTCGCTTTACTTCGCTGGTGCGCAGGTGGTTGGCGTCCTGCTGTTCCGTTGCTGTGGCCGCAGCCAGACGTCTGGCTGCGACTGATGCCTGGTTGATATTGCCTTTACGCAGTTCGACTTTGTCTTTTGTCAGTAAAGGTCTGACGCCCTGCATTTCCTGCAGGAACAGATCATCGTCAGCCGGGCTGTCGGGAGAGGGCTTATCAGTCATAAGGTTTTACAGTTTGCTGACGGAATAAAAGGAATCATAACCCAAAATAAACGCCTTGTTCTGCGCACTCCGGGGTGTGACAAATCTTTGCAATGACGGACACAACTTTGGCGGCAGATGATTACACTGGGACATGTTAACAGTAACAGAGGCTGCACCGGAAAATTCCTGGCAACAGCAGGAAACGGAAGCCGCGGCAGCAGTTTCATCAGAGGAAATGTTTATGCAATTACGTATCGTAAGCTGGCTGGCCGCAACCGCCGGCGCCCTGCTTTTTAGCGCTCAGGCCAGTGCGTTTGATGGTAAGCATCACGGCATTAACTGGCAGGATGAGCTGAACCTGAGTGATGCTCAGGAAGAAAAAATTGATGACATTGAAGACAGCTACCGCGACAAAATGCGTGGGCTGCGCCGTGACGACGGCGACCGCGATGACAAGCGCGACGATGCCCGCAACCTGATGTCTGAAATGCGCGCCGACATTCACGCCGTGCTGAATGACGAACAGAAAGCCAAAGCGGCGGAGTTGATTCAGCAGCAGCATCAGAAAATGAACATCCGCATGGCCCGCCGGGTGGCGCTGAATCTGGATCTGACCATTGAGCAGGAACGTGAGTTACTGGATAAGGTGTCGCAACTGGAAACCACCGGCGAATGGCCGATGGACAAGGCGCAGGGGGATGCCATGCGCAAACAGTTCAACGAGGTGCTGAAATCGGTACTGACTGCAGAGCAGGCGCAACGCTGGGATGACATGGTTGAGCGTCAGAAACAGCGCTGGCACCGCCCTGGTGAAGACATGAAAGGCGGTGAACGTCGTCCGGATGGTGACCGTGGTCTGCGCCCGGAAGATGATGATATGGGCTGGAATAACTGGGGCCCGCACGCTAAAGACTGCTGAGACCTTTCTTTTCTCATAAAAAAGCCGGGCAATTGCCCGGCTTTTTTATGTCTGCGGCTATCAGAAGCTGTACACCAGTGTCACACCGAATTCGGTATCGGTGTTTTCACTGTCTTCCGGCACTTCTTCCGTGTGTTTCACTTTGTACGTCAGCTTGGTCGCCAGGCTGCCGTTGATCTGACTCTTCAGGCCGGTTTCTGATTTCCAGATAGTGTTGTCGGAACCGGTATCCACCGACAGCAGCTGACCAAACTCAACGCCGTCACGGATTACCCAGAAGAATTTACCGGCCAGACGCAGGATGGTTTCTTCTTCGATGTCACCGGAATCATTCTGCTTGTCATAGCGGTAACCGGGGCCGGCTTCAAAGTCGAGGTGCATCTTTTCTTCGTTGATGGCGCGGTAACCATAACCGGCGGAGACCAGCGACTGATATTCATAGCCACTGAAACGGTCATCTTCGTATTCACCGGTCAGCGCCAGGTAATGGTGCTTGGTGAAGTTACGGTCCAGTTGCAGCGCGGCGGTGTATTTTTCTTTGGAGGTAACGTCGTCTTCTTTACTGCTCAGGGCTTCCAGTTTGAGACCGGAATCCCAGACTTTGCCTTTGCGCAGTACGCCGAATTTGGCATTCAGGCTGGACGTATCGGTATTACCTGTGGTGCGGATAGAGCCGAGTTCGGCACTGCCTTTCCATTCCGGAACGGGTTTGGGGTCGCTGTCTGCGGCCTGGGCTGTGGCTGCCAGCAGCATGGCCGGAATCAGAATCAGATGACTGCGCATAATGGTTTTTTCTCCCTGAGCATAAACTGAGCGGCAGGTTAGCGGCGGCGCTGCCGGAGTGCAAGAGTGGGCTGCGCGACTGACGTTATCATGGCAGGGTTGCTGTCACACTCCGGTTACATAAAGCTGACACATTAGTCAACATTTTCACGGCAGATTCATTCCGCCCTGCTACGCTTTATTAACAAATCTATCTATTTGAATACCGTCATTCCGGGAGGATCCATGAGTATCCGGCTTAAGCTGATTTTAAGTATGGGAGGGGCGCTGCTGCTGAGTATGGCAGTGCTGGTTTCCCTTGGTGTCTGGCAGATGGGAGAGCAGCTGGATAATTACCTGCTGAAATCGGCCCTGCCGGCCAATGTGAAGTCTGTAACCAAAGAGGTGGAAAAAGATCTTCAGTCCGCCCTGACCGCCACCCGCCTGATTGCCGGCAACCGCTGGCTGCACGACTGGATCAGCCGCGGCGAACCGCCGGCGGAAGTGCCGCTTGTCTCGGATTATCTGGATGGCGTTGCCAGCCAGCAGGGCGCGAACTCGGCTCATTTTGTGTCGGCCGGCAGTCTGAATTACTACACCCGTAAGGGAATTAACCGCGTAATTCAGCAGGGTAAAGACGGCTGGTATTTCCGCTTCGTCGACAGCGGCAAGCCGGAAGTGCTGAACCTGGATGTGGATAAAATCAATGGTAAGCCAACCCTGTTTATCAACGTGCGCATGGAGGACCATGGCCGGCTGGTCGGAGTTTCCGGCATCGGCATCGGGCTGGCAGCCATGGGCCGCCAGATCCGTGAATTCCGTTTTGCCGACAGCGGTATTGTCTATCTGACCAGCGCCAGCGGTGAGGTCCGTATTCACCCACAGACCGATCTGGCCGGTACGGCTCTGGCGGAACTGACCTCGGCCGCTGCCGCGCGCCAGCTGATTTCCGCCGCACAGTCGCCGTTGGTGGAGTTCAGTCGTGATGGCCGCGATTATCTGGCGGTGTCCATGCAGTTGCAGAACGTTGACTGGCGGCTGGTGGTGGAAGTACCACGGGACGAAATTTACGGTGAGCTGAATCAGGCGACGATCACATCCATTATTGTCGGTCTGGCAGTGGCGGGCGTCTTTCTGCTGCTGGTTACCCTGTTCGCCACTCACCTGACCAGACCGCTGCAGCGGGTAACCCGCGCGCTGACGGAAATCGGCAATGGCGGCGGCGATCTGACCATGCAGCTGTCGGTGGACAGCGATGATGAGCTGGGTGAACTGGCCGATGGTTTCAATCGTTTCGTCAAAGCCCAGCGCAGCATGATCAGCGGGGTGCTGGATACGGCGCACAAGCTGCTGAGTTATATTGAGCAGATCCGTGAAGTGGTCAGCGGCAACAACACTCTGGTCGGAGAACAGAACCGGTTGACAGATTCCGTGGCCACTGCGATTTACGAGATGGAAACCACGGTGCAGGAGGTGGCGCGCAACGCCGGTGAAACCGCCGACAAGCTGCGCGAAGTGGGTCAGGATGCCGGAACGATCCGCCAGGATATGAACCATTCCGTTGCTCAGGTGACACGCATGGCCGGAGACATCCGTGAATCTGCCGGAGCCATCAGCGACCTGGCGCACCGGGTCACGGATATCGGTAAAGTCATCGAAGTGATCAGTGGTATTTCTGAACAGACCAACCTGCTGGCGCTGAATGCGGCTATTGAAGCGGCGCGGGCCGGTGAACACGGCCGGGGTTTTGCGGTGGTGGCCGATGAAGTGCGTCATCTGGCGCAGCGGACACAGGAGTCCACACAGGAAATCCAGAACATTATTGATGCCCTGCAGGATGGCTCCCAGCGGGCCGTGCGGGCCATGGAAGCCGGTGAAAAGGCGACCACGGAAACGGTCACCGCCTCGGAACAGATGGGGGAATCGCTGAACGGCATCGGCACCAATGTGGATGCGATTGTCTCGCTCAGTTATCAGGTGGCGACGGCGACCGAGGAACAGAGTTCGGTGACCGCCGATATCAGCCGCAATGTTCAGGATATAGCCGGTCTCAGCGGTCGTGCCCGCGACGGTCTGGAAGCCTGCCTGAACGAAGTGGACGCGCTGAAAACGCTGAGCGAAGAACTGGCACAGCAGATGGGGCAGTTCCGCGTCTGAGGGCGTGCAGACATAAAAAAAGCCGCTGCACTGCAGCGGCTTTTTTTGTTTGCGCAGAGACTCAGTTTTTCACCTGCTGACGCAGGACAAATTTCTGAATCTTACCGGTGGAAGTTTTCGGCAGCTCACCGAAGACGATATGACGTGGAATTTTGAAGCCGGCCATATTGTTACGGCAGAACTCGATGATTTCCTCTTCCAGCGTGTTGGCGCCTTCTTTCAGTTTGATAAAGGCGCACGGCGTTTCACCCCATTTGTCGTCCGGGCGGGCAACCACCGCCGCTTCTTCCACATCCGGATGACGGTAGAGCACATCTTCCACTTCAATGGAGGAGATATTCTCACCACCGGAAATGATGATGTCTTTGGAGCGGTCTTTGATTTCGATGTAGCCGTCTTCATGCCACACCGCCAGGTCACCGGTATGGAACCAGTCGCCGCTGAAGGATTCTTCGCTGGCGCGCGGGTTTTTCAGGTAGCCCTTCATCACGATATTGCCGCGGATAAAGATTTCACCGATGGTTTCACCGTCGCGTGCTACCGGCTGCATATCATCCGGGCTGGCGACCATCAGGTCTTCCTGCATGACGGATTTCACACCCTGACGGGCTTTCAGTGCGGCTTTTTCGCTGACGCCTTTACCGTCCCATTCTTCTTTCCATTCACACAGAATGCACGGGCCGTAGGTTTCGGTCAGGCCGTAAACGTGGGTCACGCTGAAGCCCATGCGTTCCATGCCTTCGATGACTGCCGCTGGCGGCGCCGCACCGGCTACCATGGCATTCACCTGATGTTCAATGCCGTCTTTCATTTCTGCCGGTGCGTTGTTCAGCATATTCAGCACGATCGGCGCACCACAGAAGTGGCTGACCTTTTCGTTTTTGATGGCGCTGTAAATGGCATCGGCACGGACGTGACGCAGGGATACGCTGACCCCGGCGGCCGCGGCGATGGTCCACGGGAAACACCAGCCGTTGCAGTGGAACAGTGGCAGAATCCACAGATAAACCGGGTGCTTGCCCATGTCCCAGGAGACAATGTTGTTGGACGCGTTGAGGTAGGCGCCACGGTGATGGTAAACCACACCTTTCGGGTTGCCGGTAGTGCCTGAGGTGTAGTTCAGGGTGATGGCATCCCATTCGTTTTCCGGCAGCTGCCAGTCGAATTCGGTGGTGGATTCTGCCAGCAGGCCTTCATAGGTCTGCTGACCGAGCAGGTCACCTTCCTGGAAATACGGGTCATCAATACCAATCACGGTCGGTTTGACCGGCAGCATGGCCAGCGCTTTTTTCGCCACCGGGCCGAATTCACGGTCAACGAACAGCACTTTGGTTTCGGCATGCTGGAGAATGAAGGCAATGGCTTCTGCGTCCAGTCGGGTGTTGATGGCGTTCAGCACGGCACCGCTCATCGGCACACCGAAATGCGCTTCAAACATCGGCGGGATGTTGGCACACAGGAAAGAAACGGTTTCGCCTTTCTGAAGGCCCATGGCACTCAGGGCACTGCCCAGGCGTACACAGCGTTCGTAGGTCTCAGCCCAGGTGTAGCGGGTGTCCTGATGAACCTGAGCAACGCGGTCCGGATAGACAAACGCTGCACGCTGCAGGTAGCTGATCGGTGATAACGGAGTGTAGTTGGCCGGATTCGCATCCAGTCCCATTTCGTAGATATTGTAGTGCTGCATAAGCTCCCCTTAACTGATACGCGACTGCCGTTGCAGGCGCACAGAGGCCGGTATTCCGGGTCCAGTAAGACCGCGCATTAGAAAGCGGTTAAGGATATGAGTGTATGAGACCTAGGTCTAACACTTAAGTAAAAATACCTATACCTGCGGCGCTGCCCGGGGCGCTGACAGAGCCGCCCCGGGGTTTATCAGCCGGCGTTGTGACCGGCCTGCGGCCGTTGCTTTACCTGCTCCAGCCAGCGTGCCATCAGGGTGAAGGCGAAATCCGTCTGTGCCTGCTGAAAGCGGATAAAGTCGTCTTCCAGCTGCCGTACAAGTGCCGTCACCATGGCCTGGTCGTGGCTGGGATTACCGATCAGTTCGCGCCGGGTCCAGATACCGGCAATCTCTTCGGTGACTTCAAAGTGGCACTGGAATCCCCAGGTGCTGTCACCCAGCCGGTAGGCCTGATTCTTAACCTGATCACCTTCCAGTAAAGGGACGGCACCGGGCGGCAGATCAAAGGTGTCGGAATGCATTTCAAACAGCACCGGATAGGCTGCCAGTGAGTGCAGCAGCGGATCCGTTGCACAGTGGATGGTGCGTGTCAGCCGGGTAAAACCGTACTCCAGAAATCCCTGCGGCCGCACTTCGGCACCGAATGCCCGGGCAATGGCCTGACTGCCGAGGCAGGAACCCAGAATGGGTTTGCTTTCATTGTGGAAACGGCGGATCAGCTGATCGAGTTCAGCAAAGTAATCCGCCAGCGCCGGATCGTATACGGACGGCTCGCCACCGAAGACAATCAGTGCGTCAAAGCCGTCGCTGGTGGCGGGCAGCTGATCGCCAAAGCGGCGGTAGCACCACTGCAGGGTGCCACCGGCGGTGCGCACGGCTTCGCCGATACGGCCGGATTCGGCGTCACCTTCCATACCACCGGCCATAATTGCCAGAATATCCATCAGACAATCCCTTTCTCCAGATAGTCATCCAGCCCCGGCGTGCGGTAACCATCGGTACGGTACGTGATCGGGAAGTAGCTTTCGTCCACCTCGGTGGAGCCGAATTTTTTGTACTTGCCATAAATAGGCCCGTTGCCGACATCCATCTTCTGCGGGTTGAACTGAATATCGTGCCGGAAAAAGTGGGCTGCCAGCGCACGGCGCGGGACATCGGCTTTGTTGATGCGTGAGCCGTGCCACAGCCAGCCGTCGTGGAACGCACCACCGCCCGGCGGTACGACGATGGGCACCAGTTCCAGTTCGAGGCCGTGCTGCTCTGCCCATTCGCGCACTTCCTTCAGGTCATCTTCCGGGCCGTGGAACTGCATAATGGGTTTGGCTTCGCCCCAGGTGTGGGAGCCTTTGATATACACCAGCGTGCCACCTTCGGCCGTGGTCTGATCCAGCGCCACCCAGCAGCTGACCAGGGCCGGTTTGTCGATCCACAGCGAGTACATGCTGTCCTGATGGAAGCCGATCGGCCGGCCGTTGACCGGTTTCCACAGCAGGTTATCGATCATCAGTCGTGCGCCATCCCAGCCGCCCAGCTGAGCGCAGGCTTTGCCGAGATTTTCCGACAGAATATGGCGCGCCACGGTGAGGTCAGATTTCCACGCGTTGCAGATCTGTTTGGTATAAGGCGGTTCACCCACGGGTAAATTCACTTCGTCGGGTTTGATGCCGGTTTCATAAATGCCCTCTTCAAAAATCGGGCTGAAGCGCTCGCGGATGGCCGCGGCGGCTTCCGGTTCGATGATTTTGTCGACGATCAGAAAACCGTCTTTACGGAACTGAGCAACCTGCTCATCAGTCAGGTGAATCATGGTGTTGTCCTCCCGGGCGGAATAATCAGAATCAGTAAAAGGTCAGGTAACGCTGCACTTCCCACTCAGAAACACGGCGGTGGTAGTCATGCCACTCCGCGCGTTTCAGAGCGAGATAGCTGTTGATCAGGCGTTCGCCCAGAGCCTCTTTAAAGAACACATCGGCTGCCAGCGCATCCAGCGCGGCGTCGAGGTTTTCCGGCAGGCGGCTGACGCCCATATCGGCGATGGCCTGCGGGCTCAAGTCGTAAAAATTGAGGCTGCAGGCGTCCGGTGGGGTGAGGTCGCGGTCGATACCATCCAGACCGGCGGCAATAATGGCGGCGGTGGCCAGATAAGGGTTCATGGCGCTGTCACCGATACGCACTTCGATGCGGCCGTAAGGAATGCGCACCATGGCCGAGCGGTTGTTATCACCCCAGGCGATAAATACCGGCGCCCAGCTGGGGGTGCCCGGTGAGCCGGTGATCAGTCGTTTGTAAGAGTTCACCGATGGGCACAGCAGAGCACACAGTGCCGGTGCGTGTTCAATAATGCCGGCGATGAATTTATGCGCCAGATCCGACAGACCCATACCGCTCGGGTCGCTGTCGTCCTGAAACAGATTGACGCCGTTCTCGTCCACCACAGAGCAGTGTACGTGCATGCCATTGCCAGTGGTGGTGGCGCTCAGTTTGGGCAGGAAACTGCAGATGGCGCCGTTATTGTTGGCAACCTCTTTGGCCGTCATTTTGAAGAACTGCATATTGTCGGCGGTTTTGACGCACTCGTCGTACTTGAAGTTGATTTCAAACTGGCCGTTGGCGTCTTCATGGTCGATCTGATAGACCTCCAGGCCGACGGCTTCGAGTGATTTGTGCAGTCCTTCAATAAAGGCCGAGTTACGGGTCAGGCCGCGGTAATCGTAGGTCGGGCGCTCCATGGTGTCGGTGCGGTCGAACGGCACAATGGCGCCGTCTTCATCTTCGCGCAGCAGATAGAACTCCGGCTCCATACCGGTCATCAGCCGCAGGCCGCGTTCCTGCAGACGGGCGGCCTGACGGGTCAGCACGTTGCGCGGGTCGAGCATATAAGGTTTGTCGCTGACCATGCCGGTGCCGCGGATACAGGCATACCCCGGCATCCATGGAATCAGTGTCAGCGTGCTCAGATCCGCCACCATCATGTATTCCGGATCCTGTGGCGACATATCGAAGCCAAGAATGGCGCCACCGGCAAAACCGGCGCCACTTTCGGTCAGGTCTTTCAGGCAATGCACGGGTACGGATTTACTTTTGATGCCACCGTGCAGATCGACGAACTGCGCGAGAATGTAGTCCACCTTATGGGTGGCGAGAAATTCGTAAGCGGCTTGCAGGGTGTTTTCTGCCGGACAGGTCCAGACGGTATCTGCCAGGGTGAATTGATGAGTCATCTTGCCATCCTCTTCTTAATTTTCGGGATGGCATCAGTGTCTCAGCGATGGAAGCTGAAGCCGTTAACATCCGGTACCGGAGTTTTGACATCCGGTGCCATTTGACCAGATTCCGTTGGCAGCGGAAGTTAAAGGAAAATTAATGCGGGATTAATGGGCGCTTAATGTGGCGAGATACGCCAGTCGCTGGGGCTGAGATTTTTCCAGCGCACAAAGGCCCGGGTAAAGGCGCTGACTTCGGAATAACCGAGGCGGAACGCCACGGTGGAAATACTCAGCTGATCGTAATTCAGATAATACTCGGCCAGCGATTCACGCACTTCGTCGGTTAGCTGGCTGAAGGTATAGCCTTCATCACTCAGCATGCGTTGCAGTGTGCGGCGTGACAGACTCAGGCGGCCGGCGACCTGATCAATACCGACATCCCCGCCGGGCAGCAGATCCATAATTTCCGTCTTCGCGCGCTGGCTGGTGGTCAGTGGCTGGCGCACGCGGCCATCGAGATCCAGAATCGAAGCCAGCGCCACCCGGTTGAGCAGGGTATTGGCATCCGGCATCGGCACATCCAGGCAGGACTCACGGAACAGAATCACGTTGCGCTCCTGACTGAAGGTCACATCGCAGTGAAAGGCATCGCGGTGCGGACTGGCATCCACCAGAGCCGGATGCTGAAAATGCACCGCCAGTGGTGACCAGCCAGTGCCCATGCCCCGTTTCAGTACATTGTTGAGCATACCGATGGTCAGTTCGGCATCCTGGCGGCGGTCCATGATATCGCCGTCGAGCAGACGGTACTCGAGCTGGCAGATGCCGTCGGTGGCCGAGAAGTTGAGCAGGCTGTTGCGCTGAAAAACGTGGAACCATTGTTCCATGCCGGTTATGGCATCGCGCAGTGTCGGCGAGGTGATGGCCTGATAGCCGAACAGCCCCAGACCTTCCGGCGCAAACTGCTCGCCAAACCACAGGCCGAAGTGCTCATTGCCCGTGGCACGGGCGGCTTCGTGCATGGAGTTGCAGTAATTCTTCAGCGAAATATGGCGGTTGGGCTGCTGATACAGGCCCGGTCTGAGGCCGGCACGGGACAGCACGCGCTGGCTCTCGGCACCCTGCGACTGAATAAATTCTTCCAGCCCGACGGTGACCGAACCCAATACACTGGACGGTACCTGGCTGCGGCGTTGCGGTGCTCGCTTAACGGGCGCAGAGTGCGGCATAATATTAACCTGAGGAAACTTTCGTTACCCTCAGGAAAGCAACCTCCGCGCCAGTCTGTCAGTGCAGCTTCTGTTTCAGCCGGCCACGCAGGAAATCCCACAGCATCACCCAGTCACCCATAAAGCTCCACAGCGGGTACCTGAAGGTGGCCGGGCGGTTGTGTTCAAAGAAGAAATGGCCGATCCAGGCCTGGCCATAGCCGGCAAGCAGCGCTGCCACAATCAGCAGCAGCTGACCGCTGAACAGGGCAAAGAGCAGAATCGCCAGCGCACTCAGGCTACCGCTGTAATGCAGTACGCGGCACACCGGGTGAGCGTGTTCTTCCAGATAGTAAGGGTAAAACTCAGCAAAGGAGGCAAACTCCGGGGTACCGCTGGCGGGTTGGTTCATAACGCAGGCTCCTGGTGGTTATTGTTATTCAGATGCCTGTTAAGCATAAAGCCTTAACCTGTTGTCTGTCATGCCGTCGTCATCCTGTTGCGCGACACTCATCCGTCAATCGAATTAAGTCAGTTAGTGCTTAAGTATGATGATCAGGCCTTCCCAAGCGGACAAAGCAGATCAGGGGCATGTCCGGTGATGATGGTTTTCTGATAGGCTGATTTTTCCGGCAGTCCGGCGGTAACAGGGAGGGGGTTCCCATGCTTTACAATATCAACGCCCAGATGATGGAAGCCATGCGTCCTGTGCATGTGATGGCGCGTAACGCCCGGCAGATGTTCTATCAGCCGTGGAATCCGATGAATTCCAGCTGGTTGTTCCGCACCATCCGCGCCTCCTTTGAGCTGACCGAACGGCTCACCGATTACTATGAACAGCCGGCCTGGGAGCTGGACAGCACCGAAGTTGACGGACGCGAAGTGGCCATCAGTTATGATGTGGTGATGAGCAAGGCCTACTGTGACCTGCTGCACTTCCGCCGCCGTACCCGTGGTCTGAAACAACCTAAGGTACTGATTGTGGCGCCGCTGTCCGGCCACTTCGCTACCCTGCTGCGGGGAACCGTGCAGGAGTTTATGTACGATCATGAGGTGTATATCACAGAGTGGAAAAATGCCCGTGATGTACCGATGAGCGATGGCGTATTCCGCTTTGATGATTACGTTGAATATCTGATTGATTTTATGGGCTGGCTGGGACCGGACACACATGTGCTGGCGGTGTGTCAGCCCTGCGTGCCGGCGCTGGTAGCGGCCGGTTATATGGCCATGCATGCCAACCCTAATCTGCCGAAAAGCATGACCTTAATGGGCGGACCGGTCGATGTCAGGATCAGCCCCACGGAAGTAAATGATTATGCCGGTGAACGTGATCTGGAATGGTTCGAAGACAATGTCATTATGCGCGTGCCGCGCGGCTTTAAAGGTCGTGGCCAGCTGGTGTATCCGGGCTTTGTACAGTTGTCCGGGTTTATGTCGATGAATATGGATTCGCACGTTAATAAACATTTTAAGTTCTTTAACGATCTGATCCGTGGTGACGGCGACAGTGCCGAAGCTCACCGTAAATTTTATAACGAATATCTGGCAGTGATGGATCTTCCGGCGCCCTATTATCTGGACACCATCCGCCGGGTATTTCTCGAATGTCAGCTGCCCCGTGGTTTGATTGAATTCCGTGGCGAAAAAATCGACCTGAAAGCGATAAAAGGTATGGCGTTGATGACGGTGGAAGGGGAGCTGGATGATATTACCGGCCGGGGGCAGACGGCCTGTGCACTGGATTTATGTACTTCCATCCCGGAAAAGAAAAAGCTGCATCTGGAAGAAGAAGGCGTCGGCCATTACGGTATTTTTAATGGCCGCCGTTTCCGCGAAAATATTGCACCACAGGTGAAAACTTTTATGCAACAGAACCGCTGACGGATTTTTCCGTCAGCGCGTTATCGGGCGGGTATGATGGCGGTGCAGTCGCTGGATCATGCGCAGTATTTTATCCGCGGATACCGGCTTAAAAATCACTTCGTTCATGCCGGCCTGCAGGCATTTCTTGCGGTCCAGCTCCATCGCATTAGCGGTCAGACCAATAATCGGCAGTGCCGAATAGCCGGCATTCAGCGCACGGATTTTACGCGTGGCTGTCAGGCCATCCATGACCGGCATATGCCAGTCCATCAGAATGATATCGAATTCCTGTTGTGAGCAGAGTTCAACCGCTTTTTTGCCGTTTTCTGCATGGCTGACCTGCACGCCGGCATTGGTAAGAATTTTTTCTGTCACCAGGCGGTTCGGCTGATTATCTTCTACCAGCAGAGCGTGGATTTCTTCGTTTGCCAGTGACAGTGGGATGGCATTGTTTTCTGCCGGCCTGCCGCGCACGACATCCGCAGCAGGATAGGTCAGCAGAACCTCAAACACCGACCCCTGGCCGGGTTCACTGTTGACGAGGATTTCACCTTGCTTGGCGTTGACCAGATTCCTGCAGATGGTCAGGCCCAGACCGGTACCCTGAAAGCGGCGGGTGGTGGAGTGATCCAGCTGGGTAAAGGGGCTGAACAGTTTTCCCAGGTTATCGCTGCTGATACCGATACCGGTATCACGGAAGACAAAACGGAGCTGATGGTCTTGGCCGATCTGACTTTCCAGTTGCACGCTGAAATTGACACTGCCGGCATCGGTGAATTTCACCGCGTTACTCAGCAGATTCAGCAGGATCTGTTTCAGCCGTTCGCCGTCACCATGCAGGGTCTGAGGAATCCGGTCATCGACCGACAGCTTAAATTCGATATCTTTCTGCTGAATTTCACTGTCCAGCAGAGCGGCGACATCACTACAGATTTTACTGACGGAAAACGGTGATTCTTTCAGGGTGATACTGCCGTTATCAAGGTGGGCGTATTCGAGAATATCCGCTGTCTGGCGGGTCAGCGATGCGGCGGCGTTAAGAATCATGTCACACAATTCTTCCCGCTCCTGTGCGGAAGTGGCGGCTTTCAATAATTCCGCTGCGCCGCTGATGCCATTCAGTGGCGTACGCATTTCGTGGCTCATATTGGCAAGAAATGCAGTTTTTACGGCGTTGGCCTGCTCCGCTTCTTTCTGTGCCTGTTTCAGGCGCGTGATATTGCGCGAAATACCGAACAGATATTCGACTTCGCCCTGTTCATCCAGGATCGGGGAAAGGATGGTGCTCCAGTACTGCACCTGGCCGTTATGGTGAGTGAGGTTTTCCGCTTCTTCGTAATGAATGGAATCTTTCAGCTCCATGCAGCGCCGGTAATTACTGACAACATTCTCATAAATATCCGGGGGCAGTAACTGGCGCAGTGGCATATCCCGCGGTACGGTGGACACCAGCTCCAGACTGGTACGCTGGGCGATATTGGCCCCGACAAAATAAAAGTCGTCTGCGGCGGGGCGCATAATAAACATATTATCGGGCGAGTTATGCCAGATCTGAGACAGCAGGTGATTCTGTAATCGGACCTGGCCCTCGTTGTTCAGGAATTCGTTATCCATACATCGTATTCCGCTTCGTGTTCCCGCTTACCGGCTGGCCGGCAGACTGCCTGACAGAAAAGCTGACTGAGCAGTTAATCTGAACTCTAGCCGGACTCGCAGACTCTGTATAGCAATGATGAGTTTCCGGCCGACAAAACTTCCTTATCAGACGTAAATGACCGGTTTTAATGGAAAATTACGACATAAAAAGGGCTTGATAATATATCGGCCGGAGCGTTAATCTGTTTATATCTTTATCACTTTCAGCAGGCATTATTCCCGCGATGATTTAAGCACCTGACCTGTCACTGTCTTTAACACGTTGCTGCGGCAACGTTGGTTTTTAATGATGCTGGCGGGCGGGTGTGCATATGGGGCCTGTCTGATTTTTCTGCTTTGCTGCCGTTATGTGTACCTGCCGCCCGGGAGGTTATATGACGGATCTGCTTACCACTCATCATCTGAGCTATCTGTTCGCTGGTGGTCGCCGGCTTATTACTGAGTTGGATATCAGCTTAGGTCGTGGCCGCTACGGCCTGTGCGGTGCCAACGGTGCCGGCAAAACCACACTACTGCAATTGCTGGCCGGCGGGCTCAGCGCCAGCGAGGGTTCGGTCAGCCGCCGTGGCCGTCTGCTGTATCTGCCGCAGCAGCCGGCCCTGCCGCCACTGCAGTTGCTGGGGCTGGAGGGTATTCCACAGGCGCTGGCCAGAGTCAGCGCCGGCAATGGCACGGAAGCCGATTTTGATCTGTGTGCCGGCCACTGGACGTTAGCGGAACGGCTGTCTGCAGCACTGGCCGGCAGCGGTTTCTGTCGCGGCGTGCTGACGCCGGCAGAACTCAATGAACTGCTGACATCGGCGTGGCAGAACCTCAGTGGCGGTCAGCGCCAGCGTCTGCTGCTGACACTGATGTTTGCTCTGCAGCCGGACATTCTGCTGCTGGATGAACCGGGCAATGAACTGGATGAATCCGGCCGGCACTGGCTGCAGCAGCAGATCCGTGACTGGCCCGGCCTGTTGCTGGTGGCCAGTCACCAGCCGCAGCTGCTGATGGATACCGATGCCATCCTGTGGCTGCAGGATGGCCGGGTGCAGCGTTATGGCGGCAATTACGCTGACTTTACTCAGCTGCGTGCCTGTCAGCAGCAGGCTGCCCGGCGTATTGTGGATAACCGTCGCCAGCAGCTGACGGCGCTGAAACAGCAGACGCAGAAAGACGATGAAAAAGCCCGGCGCCGGGCACAGAGCGGCAAGCGTCAGCGGCGTGATGGCAGTCAGAGCAAAATGTTGCTGGATAAGATGGCGCAGTCGGCTGAACAGCGTCAGGGCGCCCATGCCCGCTTACAGCAGAAGCGGCTGCAGCAGGCGCAGAGTGAACTGGACCAGGCCCGGGCCGGCTGTGCCGGCGAGGCCGGAATACGCTGGCCACTGCCGCCGCAGAACAGCCGCAGTGGTGCCCTGTTGCAGACCTGCGGACTGCGGCTGCCGCGGGGCAACAGCGCGGCAATCAATCTGACGGTACGCGCCGGTGAGTGCTGGCATATCCGCGGTGATAATGGCAGTGGCAAGAGCACGCTGCTGCAGGTACTCAGTGGTGAACTCAGTCCGCAGGGCGGGGATATTTACCGCCGTGCCCCGCTGCTGCGACTGGATCAGCAGGGGCTGGTGGCGGCTGAGGATGGTACGGCGCTGGCTTATATGCAGGCGCGGGTGAGTGCGGCCGCAGATCAGATCCGCGCCCGTATGGCGGCACTGGGACTGGGGGCTGAGCATTGCCGGCGGCCGCTGTCTGCCCTCAGTGGCGGAGAGCGGATGAAGCTGGCGATTCTCGCCCTCAGCTGGCAACAGCCGGGGGCGGTGCTGCTGCTGGATGAGCCGGACAATCATCTGGATTCCGACAGCCGCCGCGAACTGCAGCGGGCGCTGGCCGGCTGGCCTGGTGCCCTGTTACTGGTCAGCCACGATCCGCTGTTTGCACAGGGCTGTGGTGCACAACATGAACTGCAGCTGAGCTGAGGCCCGATTGGCCGCTTTGCTGCTATCTGGCGTCAGGCCTGATAAACTGGGCGCCTCTTTCTTCTCTTTTCTGCTACTGGAAACAGACAACCATGCCGGAAGTGATTGCCGACGACTCCGTCGGTCTGGTGACTCCTCAGTTACTGCATTTCGATGAGCCACTGACGCTGCGCAGCGGCCGCGTGCTGCCGCAGTATGATCTGATGATTGAAACCTATGGCACCCTGAACGCGGACAAATCCAACGCCGTTCTGATCTGCCATGCGCTCAGTGGTGACCACCACGCGGCCGGCTATCACAGTATGGATGACAAGAAACCGGGTTGGTGGGACTCTGCCATTGGTCCGGGCAAACCGATCGACACCAATCATTTTTTTGTCGTTGCGCTGAATAATCTCGGCGGCTGCTCCGGTTCCACTGGCCCGGCCAGCATTAATCCGGAAACCGGCCAGCCCTACGGCCCGGATTTTCCGATTGTGGCCGTGCGCGACTGGGTACACAGTCAGGCGCGTCTGGCTGACCGGCTGGGTATTCAGACCTGGGCTGCGGTGGTCGGTGGTTCTCTGGGCGGTATGCAGGTGCTGCGCTGGTCGATCCAGTATCCGCAGCGGCTGCGCCATGCGGTGGTGATTGCCTCGGCTCCGAAACTGTCGGCACAGAATATTGCTTTCAATGAAGTGGCACGGCAGGCCATCGCCAAAGATCCGGACTTTTATGACGGCGATTATCTGGAACACGGCACCATTCCGAAAACCGGTCTGACCCAGGCGCGCATGCTGGGGCATCTGACCTATCTGTCGGAAGACGCGATGCGGCAGAAATTCGGCCGCGAACTGAAAGAAGGCAAACTGAATTACAGCTTTGCGCCGGAATTTCAGGTGGAAAGTTACCTGCATTATCAGGGTGAAAAATTCAGCACGCGCTTTGACGCCAATACCTACATGCTGATGACCAAAGCGCTGGATTATTTTGACCCGGCCGGTGACTACGATAACGATCTGGTGACATGCCTGAGCAATGCCGTGTGTAAATTCCTGGTGGTGTCCTTCACCACTGACTGGCGTTTCTCGCCGGCGCGTTCTGAAGAAATTGTGAATGCGCTGGTGCAGGCGGATAAAAACGTCAGCTACGCCTGCATTGAATCTGATAATGGTCATGATGCGTTCCTGCTGCCGATTCCGCGTTATCTGCAGGTATTCAGTGCTTATATGCAACGTATCCGCAGCGAACTGACAGTGGCCGGAGGTGCACGATGAGTGAATTACGTGAAGACCTCAAGATTATCCAGCAGTGGGTCAAACCCGACAGCCAGGTGCTCGACCTTGGCTGTGGTGAAGGCATGCTGCTGAAATACCTGCGCGAGCATAAAAATGTGCGGGGTTATGGTCTGGAGATTAACCCGGATAAAATCACCGCCTGTCTGGCCAATGGTGTGAACGTTATTGAACAGGACCTGAATGCCGGGCTGAGCAATTTCACCGATAACAGCATTGATACTGTGATTATGACCCAGGCGCTGCAGGCGGTGGACCGCCCTGATCTGCTGCTGGATGAAATGCTGCGCATCGGTGATGAAGCCATCGTGACCTTTCCTAACTTCGGCTACTGGCGTACGCGCTTTTATCTGCTGCTGAAAGGCCGCATGCCGATGTCGGAAACCCTGCCGTATAACTGGTACGACACACCGAATATTCATATGTGCACCTTCCGTGATTTTGAGATCCTGTGCCGCGAAAAAGGCATACGAATCGTCAATAAAACGGTGGTGGACGATGAGCATAAAGAGCACTGGACGATCCGCCTGTGGCCGTCCATGCTGGGAGAGATTGCCGTTTATCACATCACGAGGAAGTGACTATGAAACCTGTGTTAATGACTCTGTTCGCTGTTATCACTGCGTTTGCCCCGGCGGCCTTTGCTGATCAGGGTGAGAAAAAGCAGGTGTTCGGTGATTATGAAGTTCACTATATCGGTCTGAACTCAAGCTTCCTGACCCCGGAAGTGGCGGAAGCTTATGGTATTCCGCGCTCCCGTTCGCTGGGGTATCTGAATATCTGTATCCTGAAGAAAACGGATCAGCCGGGAATTCTTGATGCACTCAGTGGCCGTGTTTCCGGTACGATGAAAAACCTTATCGGACAGAAAAAACAGCTGGAATTCCGCGAAGTGAAAGAACGCGATGCGGTGTATTACATCAGCACTTTCCGCTTCGATGAAAATGACGTGTATAAAATTGAGCTGCAGATATCGCCAGAGGGTGAGACCCGCACCTTTGATGTTAAATTTGATCAGCGCTTTTACGACTAATAAAGCCTGCAGAACACGATAATAACTCTGATCACGTGTCTCTGTTTCTTGACGGATTAAAGGCTTACAGACTGATGAACTGCTTATGAAATTAGTATTAGCCAGCGGTAATGCCGGTAAACTGCGGGAATTTTCTGCCCTGTTTGCCACGCATTTTGCCGCGCAGCAGGTTGAACTGCTGTCACAGAAAGAATTGGGTGTAACGGAAGCAGAAGAAACCGGTATGACGTTCGAAGCCAACGCCATTCTGAAAGCACGCAATGCCTGTGCACAGACTGGTCTGCCGGCTCTGGCCGATGATTCTGGCCTGGAAGTTGATGCCCTGCAGGGTGAGCCCGGGGTGTTCAGCGCCCGTTTTGCCGCCCCGGAAGATGGTTTTGGCAGTGGCGATGCAGCCAATAACGCCAAGCTGTTGCAGGCGCTGGAAGGCGTGCCGGACGATCTGCGTAGCGCCCGTTTCCGTTGTGTGCTGGTGTATATGCGCAGTGCCGATGATCCGCAGCCACAGATTTTTGAAGGCAGCTGGGAAGGCCGTATCCTGACTGCTGCAGAAGGAGAGGGTGGCTTTGGCTATGACCCGCTGTTTTTTGTGCCGTCAGAAGGCTGTGCTTCGGCCAGCCTCAGCCGCGAACGCAAAAACGAACTGTCGCACCGTGGTCGGGCGATCAGGGAACTGCTGGCCAACTGGCGTCCTTGATTCTGTATGCTGCAACTGCCTCCGCTGAGCCTTTACATCCATGTGCCCTGGTGCGTAAGAAAATGCCCCTACTGCGATTTTAATTCGCATCAGGCACAGGGTGATCTGCCGGAGCAGGAGTATATAGCGGCTCTGCTGGCCGATCTTGAACAGGATCTTGTCTGGGTTCAGGAGCGTGCCATCCGCAGTATTTTTATCGGCGGCGGTACGCCCAGCCTGTTATCGGCGGCTGCCTACCGTGAGCTGTTTGCTGGTCTGCAGCAGCGGCTGACGTTTGCGGACGATATTGAAATCACCCTCGAAGCCAACCCGGGCACCTTTGAAGCCGAAAAATTTGCGGTTTACCGGGCGCTGGGTATCAACCGCCTGTCCATCGGTATCCAGAGTTTTAATGATGATTGTCTGCAGGTTCTGGGTCGCATTCATGATGCCACTCAGGCACAGCGTGCGGTGGCGATGGCAAAGCAGGCCGGTTTTGATAATTTCAATCTCGATCTGATGCATGGTCTGCCGGGACAGACGGTGGCACAGGCGCTGGCTGACCTGCAGCAGGCACTGGCGTTCAGCCCCACGCATCTGTCCTGGTATCAGCTGACCATCGAACCCAATACCGAATTTTATAAACGCCCGCCGCGCTTACCGCAGGAAGATGATCTGTGGGATATTCAGGAGGCCGGGTTGGCACTGCTGGCCGGACACGGCTTTGAGCATTATGAAATTTCAGCGCATGCCCTGCCGGGTCGGGCAGCGCAGCATAATCTCAATTACTGGACCTTCGGCGATTATCTGGGCATTGGTGCCGGCGCCCATGGCAAAATTACCCTGCCACAACAGCAGAGAATTTTCCGCACGCAGAAAACCCGCCTGCCAAAGGATTATCTCAATCCGGCTAAAAAGTTTTTAACGGCAGAGCAGGAAATCCGGCGCACAGATGCCGGGCTGGAATGCCTGATGAACGGCCTGCGCCTGCAGCAGGGAATTTCTGTCGCGGCCTTTGAACAGCGCACCGGCACGACACTCAGCAGTGTGGAACAACCGCTGGCGCGTGCCCGGGCACTCGGCCTGCTGGACGTTGACGAGCATATCCGCGCCACAGAAAAAGGCCGTCAGTATCTGAATGAGTTGCTGGCCCTGTTTCTGACTGACGACTGATCAGGTGGCATGAAATGAGCCCCGCCGGGAGCGGCTGTTCACTGGCCGCTTTCATCCTCAGCGCGGGGAATAACCACCATATCGATAAACCGTTCATCATCACGCAGGCTGTCAAAGCTGATATCTTTGCCGGCCTGCAGCCGCAGAGAGTCGGATTTTTCAATGGCGTCCTGGAGATCGCGCAGGGCTTCTTCCGGGCTGCCGGATTCGGCGTAGGCACAGGCCCGCTGATAGAGGGCGTGGCTGTTATCCGGATCAATTTCCAGGGCCCGGTTGGCGAGGCTGTTAGCCCACTGGGTCTGCCCCAGCAGCAGCGCCGCGTCAGCCTTATAGGTCATGGCTTCAACATCTTCCGGCCGCAGCTGCAGAATCTGATCGTAAATGGCGATCTTACCCTGTGCGGTATTTTCCTGTGAGGCTTTGAGCCAGAGGGAATGAATTTCGTTGGTCAGCTCAATTTCTTCCTGTGCCCGGGCAATATGCCGTGACTTACGGTGCAGCTCGTTTTCCAGATTATTCAGTCGCTCTTCATAAGAAGCAGTAATGCGCTGAATTTCATCGTTGGCAAAGTTGCCGACCCGCTCTTTCAGGTCGCGCAGGGAATTCCAGCCAACCAGTACCAGCAGCGAAGAGGCGCCGGCAATCAGATAGAAAAAATAGGTAACAGTATCGGTGGAATAGGTCATGGCCTTGCTGGCCACTTCGATTTCTTTATCGACGATTTTTTCGGTCAGTTCGACCCGGGCATCGGCAATCTGCTGGCGCAGATTTCTGACTTCGTCGAGCAGGTAACGTTCAGTGAAGGGAGAATACAGAGGCGCCTCAAGCGCCCCGATAGTTTCTTCTGCTTGCTGATCCTGCTCAGTGCCGGCAGATACCGTCACGCTGAGCAGGGTCATGCAGAACAGGATCAATGTTCTGATCATGCCGTTTTCTTATCAGCCCAGGTTGCCGACTGTTCGATCAGCCGTTCGTGCAGTGCTTTGACGGCTTTACTGTAATCTGCGTCGCTGACCAGGAACATCATATCCACCTGGCGCATGGCCTGGTGTACCGACTGGATATTCACCCCGGCGGATGACAGAGCCCCTGAGGCTTTCTGCAGCAGGCCCGGGATTTTCATGTCAGAACCGATGGCGCTGACCATTGCCAGTTTTTCCACGCGGATATCCGCCACCGGATAGGCACTCTGCAGGCGGTCCATCAGCCAGTTAATACGGCGTTTGTTGCCTTTCAGATAATGCGTCACGGTATTGGCGTTAAAGTCTTTGGTCAGTACGCGGACACCGGATTCCAGCACCAGATCATTCATACGTTGTGCATACTGGGCATCACCGACCATATCCTGATCGAAAATTTCCAGCGCCCAGACGTTACGGGTTCCGGCGATGATTTCCACTTTTGGTGTCTGACTGCAGTAATTATTGTTAATAACCGTACCGCTGTGCTCCGGCTCAAAGGTATTTTTCAGGCGCAGCAGAATATTCTTTTTCCGCAGGCCGGCCGCCGCGCGTGGGTGAATGGCTTCCATCCCCAGGTTGGCGAGCTGGTCGGCAACGTCATAGTTGGTCTGACCGATCGGATGCACTTTATCACCATCGACCAGCATCGGGTCGGCGGTACTGAAGTGATATTCCTTGTGGATAATCGCTTCGTGGGCCCCGGTCAGGGTGGCGATACGGCTGAAGGTCATTTCACTGTAGCCGCGGTCAAAGGTACGCATCAGGCCTTCACGGCACTGGGTGTAACCGGTGACAATCGGCATCTGGGTGGCGTAATCAATACCTTCAAAGGCTGACTGAATATGTTCGTCCAGCCCCAGCTGGTGATCAGAGCGCCAGTTGGTCAGATCAACAAATACCGCGTTAACGTCGTGCATACGCAGCAGCTGAACCGAGTTGAATGCACTGTGGGCTTCGCCCAGCGCGCTGAGCATTTCGCGTACGCGGTGCAGGTGATCATCCAGCTGGAAATGGCCGAAGTTACACACCACTTCCAGGTGCTCAAGACATTCCTGAACATCTTTGATGCGGCCCTGAATAAACTGGTCGGCGCGCTTTTTGATCAGGTCATCACTGCTGAACATATCGGCATTGATGGCCAGCATGGCGTTTTCCACCTGCTGCAGTTTTTCCTGCCACGGATGTTTGTCATCCATTTCCGAAAACAGCGCATAGACGCCGGCTTCCGCGGTTTTTTTATGCTCCAGCAGACCATTGGTCATACCGGCATAAGCGGATACCACAAAAACGCGCTGGTAAAGTGTATTGCTGCCGTCTTCCAGTTTTTTCGGACGCAGCCAGATATTGCTAAGAACATCGTCATAGCGGCTCATGGAAGTGCCGCCGATTTTCTCGACACTGTGCATAGAAGTCATGGGAAATTTCCTGTCAGAGCGGGTTAGCAGATCAGTGACTGCCCGCGGACGGTCAGGCGGCCGCGGGTGTGTGCATATATGCTGATCAGCCGGTCACTGTTTCAGCAGACAGCTCATAGGCACCGTCTTTGTTATGCACTTCATTGCCGATCAGTGGCGGATTAAAGACACAGGCCATTTTCATTTCACTGAAACCACGCAGCAGGTGCTGATCATGTTTGTCGAGCAGGTACAGGGTGCCCGGTTTGATCGGGTATACCTTGCCGTCATCAACGGTTTCGATTTCGCCTTCACCACTGATGCAGTACACAGCTTCCAGATGATTCTGATACCAGATAGGCGTTTCTGTGTTGGCATAGATAGTGGTGATATGGAATGAAAAACCCATATTGTCGTCTTTCAGCGACATGCGCACACTGTTCCAGGTGCCTGTTTCGCTTTCGATTTTACGGGCTGAGTTTTCACATTCTTCGAGAGTACGGACAATCATTTTCTTACCTTAAATCCGGTTGATTTACTGGCTCAGGTCAGCATCCTGATCAATCAGGATGCTTTGGAAATCTGCTCGGCCATAACATCGCCGATGCAGCTGTCGAGAATTTCCAGACCTTTTTTCAGTGTTTCTTCTTCAATGGTCAGTGGTGTCAGAACCTTAACCACCTGACCATCAGAGCCACTGGTTTCAATGACCAGACCACGCTTAAAAGCCAGTTCGGTAATGCGGTCGGCTACTTTACCGTTCGCGCATTCCAGACCCTGCATAATGCCGCGGCCTTTGTGTTTCAGCTGACCACCGTGTTCAGCCTGAATTTCTTTCAGACGTGAACGCAGAACGCTGGCTTTGTGTTTCACTTCTTTGCTGAAGCTGTCATCGGCCCAGTAAGTTTCCAGTGCTTTGCGCGCGGTGACGAAAGCGTGGTTGTTACCGCGGAAAGTGCCGTTGTGTTCACCTGGCTTCCAGGTGTCCAGTTCTTCTTTCAGCAGAACGATGGCCATTGGCAGACCATAACCACTGAGAGATTTGGACTGGGTGATCACATCCGGTTCGATACCGAATTCTTCAAAGCTGAAGTAAGTACCACTGCGGCCGCAGCCGGCCTGAATGTCATCCACAATCAGTAGCATATCGTAGCGTTTGCACAGTGCCTGCAGGCCCAGCATCCAGGCGGCAGAAGCCGTGTTCAGGCCGCCTTCACCCTGAATACACTCGACGATCACAGCAGCCGGATGACCCAGACCGGAGGATTTGTCCTGCAGGGCTTTTTCAAAATAGTGCAGGGTGTTGAAGTCACCGAGATAGCCGTCGTAAGGCATGAAGTGAACACCCGGCAGTGGCATGCCGTTGGCTTCTTTGTACTTCACGTTACCGGTGACGGCAGAAGCTCCCTGGGTTACCCCGTGGAAACCGTTGGTAAAGGATACGATGTCGGTACGGCCGGTGTTCTTACGCACAATCTTCAGTGCTGCTTCCACCGCGTTGGTGCCGGTTGGTCCGGTGAACTGGATCTTGTAGCCCTTCATACCACGCGGTTGCAGAATCAGGCGCTCATACGTTTCCAGAAACGCGGTCTTGGCGGCGGTGTGCATATCCAGGCCGTGAGTGATGCCGTCTGACTCAATGTAATCAATCAGCGCCTGTTTGAAGTGCGGATTATTGTGACCATAGTTCAGGGTGCCGGCACCGCCGAGAAAGTCGATGTATTCGTTGCCTTCGCTGTCAGTGAGTGTGGCGTTCTGCGCTTTGGTAAAGGTTACCGGGAATGAGCGGCAGTAACCACGCACGTTGGATTCAAGTTTTTCATAAATATCCATAGTGTTTTACTCCTGTGTGAAGAGCTGAAAAGGGCCGATATGTACCAGTTGTTCGCTGTCGTGGGCGCCGCCGAAGTGGCGCTCGCGGTCAAACATATCGCTTGATTCGAGCGGAGCATTGAGGCTTGCCGCCAGGCGGCGGAAGGTTTTCCAGGAAGCCTCATTGTCCGGTGTGATGGTGGTGTGCAGGTGGTGGACGTCATTGCCGGGCCGTTGCAGCAGTTGCAGCAGCATCTGGCTGGCCAGTCCCTGACCACGGGTCGAGGCATCAACCGCTACCTGCCAGACAAACAGGGTGTCGGGCTGCTGTGGCAGACGGTAGCCGGAAATAAAGCCCACCATCTCACCGCCGCGTTCGGCAACGATTGAAGTCTCTGCAAAGTGAGTGCACTGCAGCAGGTTGCAGTACATTGAATTGACATCTAAAGGTTTGCATCGCTCAACGAGCGAGAATACCTGGGAACCATCGGTATCGATGGGTTTTCTGAAGAGGAAATTATTTTGATCTGTATTAAATTCTTTTGTCGACTGTGTCGAAAAAGCATCCATCCTTTATTCCGGAGCCGCGTACCGGGCTGAATTCAGCTGATAATCAGCTGGATCGCTCATTACGGCGTCCGCCATTTACTTAGAACACTAAATAATTTAGCATCATCAAAAACTATTTACAACTCTAAATAAAAATGACAACAGGTGATTATGGAATCCAGACCATGGCTGACTTTCTCGCTGGACGATACGGTTTACTGCCTGCCGGTCCATCAGATCCGCGAAGTGACCCCCTGGCACCGGCCGGAACCGGTTCCCTCTGCGCCGGGGATTGTTGAAGGCATTATCAATCTGCGTGGCGATATCGTGACCGTGGTTGACGGCCGGGCGCTGCTGGGGCTGGCAGAGACGGAGCCGGGCGACGATACCCGTATCATGACGCTGGAGCTGCCGGGGGAAACGCTGGGTCTGACGGTGGATAACGTGCGCGAGATCATTGATGTGGATCCGGCGCAGATCGAGCCGCCGCCGCATGCTCAGCCAGCCATTCTGGGGACAGTACAGATGGATGACATGCTGGTCGTGGCGCTGGATACCGCTTACCTGTCGGAATTATCAGCCGGAGCATCAGAATGAATGTTTTGACCCCTATTGATGTTAAAATACAGTCCTGTATTTATGGGGATCAGGACGAAGACATGAACCGTTATGAAGAAGTGCTGGTTGCGCTGCGCCGTATTATCCGCGCCACTGACCTGCATTCCCGTCAGCTGAGCAAGATTTCCGGTCTGACGGCACCTCAACTGCTGATTCTGCAGCTGCTGCGCCAGCACAATGAACTGACCGTCGGCGAAGTGGCCCAGCGCGTCAGCCTGTCACAGGCCACGGTAACCACCATCATTGACCGCCTCGAGAAGCGCGCTTTTGTACGCCGTGAGCGCGGCAGTGCCGATAAGCGCAAGGTGTACGTGCATCTCACCGAGGCAGCCCATGAGGCACTGGTGAATGCGCCCAAACCATTGCAGGACAGCTTTATTCAGCAGTTTCAGGATCTGCACGACTGGGAGCAGACCATGATTCTCAGTGCGCTGGAACGCGTCGCTTATATGATGGATGCCCAACATATTGATGCTTCTCCGGTACTGGATGTCGGTGCCCTGGACCGTCTCGCCCGTCACAACTGACGCGCCTGATGCCTGCCGGGCACAGGCTGTTCAGCCATCTGTGCCTCCTTTTCACAGCTGGACCCCGCCATTCAGGTATAATGCCGGCCTTTGCTGTTGTTGCTGACTGTCAGCGACAAAGAGGACATGCATAAGCTGATGTTCTGAATTTGCCGGCAAGCGTCATCAGAGCTTAACCGCGGCTGTGATATTCAGAACAGATTGTTAATCATTCAGATGGAGATATCCCATGACTGATGTAGTGGTTGTTGCGGCTACCCGTACCGCAATCGGTACGTTCGGTGGTTCACTGGCCAGCGTTGACGCTGTTGATCTCGGTGCGACTGTGATCCGTTCCCTGCTGGAGAAAACCGGCATTGATGGCGCGGAAGTCGGCGAAGTGCTGATGGGTCAGGTACTGACGGCAGCCTGTGGTCAGAACCCGGCCCGTCAGGCTGCGATCAAAGCCGGCCTGCCGGTGACTGTTCCGGCGATGACGATCAATAAAGTCTGTGGCTCCGGTCTGAAAGCACTGCACCTGGCGGCACAGGCGATCAGTAATGGCGATGCTGATCTGATTATTGCCGGTGGTCAGGAGTCTATGTCGCAGGCACCGCATGCGCTGCCGAACTCCCGTAATGGTCAGCGCATGGGACCGTGGAACATGGTCGACACTATGATCGTCGATGGCCTGTGGGATGCTTTCAATGATTACCATATGGGCATTACTGCAGAAAACATCGCCGACGAATACGCTATCACCCGTGAAGAGCAGGACGCTTTTGCTGCGGCTTCCCAGCAGAAAGCTGTGGCAGCGATTGCAGCCGGTAAGTTTAAAGATGAAATTACCCCGGTCAGTATCCCGCAGCGCAAGGGTGATCCGGTTATTTTTGATACCGATGAAAATCCCCGGGCCGGTATTACCACCGAGAAGCTGGCCGCGATGCGCCCGGCATTTAAGAAAGATGGCAGCGTGACCGCCGGTAATGCCTCGGCGCTGAATGATGGTGCGGCGGCCGTGCTTCTCGCCAGCCGTGAAAAAGCCGAAGAACTGGGTCTGCCGGTGCTGTGCACCATTAAGGCTTATGCCAGTGCTGGTGTTGATCCGAGCCTGATGGGTACCGGCCCGGTGCCGGCGACGAAAAAATGTCTGCAGAAAGCCGGCTGGACGGTGGATGATCTGGATCTGATTGAAGCCAATGAAGCCTTTGCTGTACAGGCGCTGTCAGTGAATAAAGCACTGGAGTGGGATGCCGCTAAAATCAACGTCAATGGTGGAGCCGTTGCGCTGGGTCACCCGATCGGTGCTTCCGGCTGCCGTATTTTCGTCACCCTGCTGCATGAAATGATGCGCCAGGATGCGAAAAAAGGTCTGGCTACCCTGTGTATCGGTGGTGGTATGGGGGTGGCGCTGGCAGTGGAACGCTGAGCCGTCAGATTCTCATACAAGAGACATAGAAAAGGGCAGCTCAGGCTGCCCTTTTTTTATGTGCCGTTAACAAAGTGGCCGCTGTCGCTGGCGCTTATCTGAGGCTGAATTTACTCTGGATAAAAATCACACAGGAACGTGATATGAATAATACACTCACCACCTCAGCCGTGGCTCCGGGTCTGATGATGACCCAGCCATTAATTATTTCTGACCTGCTGGAATACGCCGCCGCCCATCATGGCCAGCGTGAAATCATCAGCCGCCGGCAGGAAGGGGATATTCACCGTTATACCTACCGCGAGGCGCTGCTGCGCAGCCGGCAGCTGGCCAATGCGCTGCAGTTTCTCGGGGTAAAGCCCGGTGATCGTGTGGCCACACTGGCCTGGAACGGTTACCGCCATTTTGAATGCTATTACGCCATTGCCGGTATCGGTGCCATCTGTCACACCGTCAATCCGCGCCTGTACGCCGAACAGATTGAATACATCATTAATCACGCCGGAGACTGCTACGTGTTTCTGGATGCCTGCTTCGCGCGCTTACTGGAACCCATCGCTGATCAGCTCACCTCAGTGCGCGGTTTTATTCTGATGATTGACGAAGAGCAGATGCCGGCCACCAGTCTGCCCAACCCGATCAACTACGAAGCCCTGTTGCGGGCAGAAAGCACAGACTACGCATGGCCACGGCTGGCACAGGACAGTGCCGCCTGCCTGTGTTACACCTCGGGCACCACAGGTAATCCGAAAGGCGTGCTCTATTCGCATGCATCCACGTTGTTGCATGCCTATGCCAGCCGCAATCCGGATGCGCTGAATGTGTCGGCGGATTCGGTGGTCATGCCGGTGGTACCCATGTATCACGTCTGCGCCTGGGGTATGCCGTATATCGCCCCCATGGCCGGTGCTACGCTGGTGCTGCCCGGTGATGGGATGGATGGGCAGAGTCTGCATGAATTAATTGAACTGGCCGGCGTGGATTTAATGCTCGGCGTACCGACGGTGTGGCTGGGTCTGATTGATTACCTGAAAAAAGAAAACAAACACATGGACTCGGTGAAAACAGTTGGCGTCGGCGGTTCGGCTTCGCCGCGCTCACTGGTGGAAACACTGGATAAGGATTATGGCGTCTATCTGCTGCCGATCTGGGGCATGACCGAAACCTCACCGCTGGCCACGCTGGGCGCACCGACCAAAGCCATGCTGAGTATGAGTGACGATGAACGTTACCGGCTGCAGACCACTGCCGGGCGGCCGATGTTTGGTATTGAACTGGAAATATTCGGGGATGAGGATGAGCCTCTGCCGCATGACGGTAAAGCCCGGGGTTATCTGCGCGTGCGCGGGCCGTGGGTACTGAGCGCCTATTATAAAAATGAAAAAGCGGAATCTTTTGTTACCGATAAAGAGGGCCGGCAATGGTTTGATACCGGTGATATCGCCGTGATAGATGAGCACAGCTATCTGCAGATCGTCGACCGGGCCAAGGATGTGGTGAAGTCCGGTGGCGAATGGATTTCCAGTATTGATCTGGAAAATGCGGCCGTCGGTCACCCGCAGGTGCAGGAAGCCTGTGTAATCGGCGTACGCCACAAAAAATGGGATGAGCGGCCACTGCTGTTTCTGGTGCAGCAGCCGGGGGCGAATTTAAACAAAGAAGATATCTACGCTTATCTGGAGCAGCACGTCGTTAAATGGTGGTTGCCTGACGATATTCTGTTTGTGGAAGAGCTGCCACATACCGCCACCGGGAAATTACAGAAGCGCACCCTGCGGGATCAGTATATTGATTATCTGAATGAGCAGAGCTGAATAAAAAGCCCGCATAACGCGGGCTTTCTTACACAGTATTACTCAATGGTCAGGCGGGTACTGCCCGCTGCACTTTTTTTCTTCGGCAATGTCAGCAGCAGGATACCGTTTTCGTATCGGGCAGAGGCGGCTTCCTGTTCAACCTCGCCGGGTAATTCAAAACTGCGTGATACGCTGCCATAGTAGCGTTCGCTGCGCAGTACCTGATCACTGTCGCCCTGACTGTCGTGCTGTTTCACTTCCGCCTTCAGGGTGACCACGGCACCCTGTACGTCGACATGAATATCCTCACGTGCGACGCCGGGCAGTTCCGCCTGAATGCTGTAGCTGTCTTCATTTTCATTCACCTGCACCTTGATCTGCTGCGGCAGTGGATCGCCGTGCAGGGGCTTTACATAAAAACCGGGACTGAGATCGCGGAACAGGTCATCGAATAAACTGGAACGGGTCGGGAAACGGCTCATACAAACATTCCTCCTGTTGTCATCAACAGTAAACAGAAAATTAAGTAAGCCTGATCAGTGCTTTGCTGAGGTATTAAATAGGAGCGGCCGGAGAAATTTAAAGCCCCCGGGCAGAAAATTTTTCACGGCCTTGATTTAACTCAAACACAGACTTACGACTGTCCGTCTGCGTCTGATTCTTCTGCCGTAGTCCGGGGGATCAGACGTGACGCCAGGATGCCGGCTTCAAACAGCAGCCACATCGGCACGGCGAGCACCGTCTGTGAGATGACGTCGGGCGGCGTCACCAGCATGCCGACCACAAAGCAGCCAACGAAGATATACGGCCGCTTGCCGCTCAGGGATTCCACCGTGGTGATGCCGCTCAGCACCATCAGGAAGGTGGCAATGGGAATTTCAAAGGCAATGCCGAAGGCGAAGAAAATCTTCAGAATAAAATCGAGGATGTTGCTGATATCCGGCAGGAAGGAGATACCTTCCGGTCCGGCCCCGGTAAAGAAACCAAAGGCCAGTGGCAGCACAACAAAATAGGCGAAGGCGATGCCGGAATAGAACAGGATAATGCTGGAGACCAGCAGTGGGACGGCGAATTTCTTTTCGTGCTGGTACAGGCCCGGCGAGATAAAGGCCCACACCTGATGCAGTATAAACGGTACGGCGATCAGCACCGCCAGTACCAGTGTCATTTTGAACGGCACCAGGAAAGGCGAAGCCACGCCAGTGGCGATCATGTTGCTGCTGTCGGGCAGCAGATCGGACAATGGCCGCACCAGAATCAGATACAGATCGTTGGCAAAGTAAAACAGGCCGAGAAAGATCGCCAGCACCAGCAGAATGGCTTTCAGCAGGCGGTTACGCAGCTCAATCAGATGAGCAATAAGTGGCTGTTCCTGGTCGGTCATGATGGTTTGCTGTGCTCTGAATCCGGCGTGGTGTCCTGTGGGCTGTTATCCGCCGGTGGGGTACCGGCTGTTTGCTGTTGCGGCAGGGCTGTCGGCTGCTGCGGGTTTTCCGGCAGACCTTCCGGCGGCGCCTGGGGCCGGTCCGGATTGGATGGCATGGTGTCATCCATAAAGGTGGCGTAAGGATCTTTCAGCTTTTCCCGTAACTCTTCCGTGCGTACCTGACGCTCCAGATCATCCTGAATATTATTCAGGGTGCGGCGGATGCGGCCGACAAACAGCCCGGCGGTGCGGGCGGCTTTGGGCAGGCGTTCGGGGCCCAGCACCAGCAGGCCCAGCACCCCGACCACCATGAGTTCAAGAAAGCCGATATCGAACATCAGGCTTTATCTTGGTCTTTTTTCTCAGCACTGAATTCGGCATCTTTCTGCCCGTCCTGCTGATGTTCGAGCTTCTGTGCCGGCTCGTCATCGGCGGCAGGCTTGCCGTCTTCATTCACTGCTTTCTTGAAGTTTTTGATTGCGCCGCCCAGATCACCGCCGAGGTTGCGCAGTTTTTTGGTGCCGAAAATCATGATGACAATGGCCAGGATGATTAACAGTTGCCAGATGCTGATACCGCCAAGCATAGGGTAATCCTCTGTGTTTCTTCAGTTAAAACCGGGCAGTGCCTGACCGCCCGGAATATGAAAATGCATATGAAATACTTCCTGCCCGCCTTCCTTACCGGTATTGGTGATGGTACGGAAACCCGGCAGACCATTGGCTGCGGCTATTTCCGCCAGCGTCAGCAGCCGATGCGTCATCAGGCTGGTATCCTCTGCGGTCAGGCTGTTGAGATTCTCAGTATGCCGTTCGGGAATCCCCGGCAGCTGATCATCCTCATACACTTTCTGTGCCGGTAATTGTCCACTGACTATGTTACAGAAAATGCGGGCGCTCATGGCAGCCCCGGTTATTTGTCTGTGCGCGAGGCTTTCTCTTCCAGCCCCGACATATCAAAGCGCCGCGCCAGTTCATTGATGACGGCTTCCGGGCGTTCACCCAGTTTGGCCAGAGCCACTAAACTGTGAAACCAGAGGTCTGCGGTTTCATAAATGACGTCATTGTTGTCACCGCTCACTTCGGCATCTTTTGCCGCAATGATGGTTTCGGTGGCTTCCTCACCGATCTTTTCCAGAATCTTGTTCAGCCCCTTGTGGTACAGGCTGGATACATAAGACGCATCCGGTGAGGCTTGTTTGCGCTCTTCGAGAATATCGCCAAGGGCGGACAGTACGTCACTCATAGTCTTTTACTCAGTAAATCTCTTTGGGGTCTTTCAGCACCGGGTCAACCGTGACCCAGGCGCCGTCCTTCCACACCCGGTAAAAACAGCTTTCACGTCCGGTATGACAGGCGATGCCGCCCAGTTGTTCGACCTGCAGCACGATGACATCGGCATCGCAGTCGAGACGGACTTCATGCAGCTTCTGTACGTGACCGGACTCTTCGCCTTTACGCCACAGTCTGCCGCGTGAGCGGGACCAGTAGATGGCACGGTTTTCTGCCGTCGTCAGCTGCAGGGCTTCGCGGTTCATCCACGCCATCATCAGGATGCGGCCGGTCTTATAGTCCTGGGCAATGGCCGGTACCAGACCATCGGCGTCCCATTTCACGGCATCAAGCCAGTCAGTCATAACATCTACCTTTATCGCAAGCGGGCAGCATACCTTAAGCGCCGGTTCAGCGCAGCAACAGGGTCAGTATGCCGAGGCTGGTGACAATCAGACCAGCGCTTTCCGGCAGGCCGAGCGCGAAGGCCTGCCACCAGAGGAACATACCGGTGAAAATGCCGGCAAAACCCAGCGATCGGCCACGTTTCTGGTGGCGCTGCTCGGCCAGCTCTTCGCGCAGCTGAACGATCTCTTTCTGCAGGGCTGCCTGGGTATCATCCATATGATTCAGGCGGGTCAGGGCACCATGGATCAGGCCCGGCATCTGCGGGGCTTTGTCCAGCCAGGTCGGCAGCTGACGCTGCAGTTCGCGGAATGCGGCTCTGGGCCCGAAACGCTGGCGCATCCAGCGTTCCAGATACGGTTTGGCGGTGCTCCACAGATCCAGTTCCGGATACAGCTGGCGGCCCAGGCCTTCAATGTTGAGCAGGGTTTTCTGCAGCAGCACCAGCTGGGGCTGAACTTCCATATTGAAGCGGCGGGCGGTGCTGAACAGCTGCATCAGGACCTGACCGAAGGAGATTTCTGCCAGCGGTTTTTCAAAGATGGGTTCCAGTACGGCGCGGATGGCCGCCGCCAGCTCGTGTACTTTAGTGCTGGCCGGCACCCAGCCGGAATCGACGTGCAGCTGCGCGACCTGATGGTAATCCTGATTGAAGAAGGCGAGCATATTCATCGCCAGATAGGTCTGATCTTCTTCGGTCAGGGTACCGACAATACCGCAGTCGATGGCGATGTATTGCGGCTGCTGCGGGTGCTCGCGGGAGACAAAAATATTGCCCGGGTGCATGTCGGCATGGAAGAAGCTGTCGCGGAACACTTGGGTGAAGAAAATTTCCACACCACGTTCAGCCAGCGCCTTCATATTGGTGTTCTGTGCCTGCAGCTGGGCAACATCGGCTACCGGGATGCCGTAGATGCGTTCACTCACCATGACATTGCGGCGGGTGTATTCCCAGTAAACTTCCGGCAGGTAGAGCAGGTCAGAGCCTTCAAAGTTGCGCCGCAGCTGGGTGCAGTTGGAGGCTTCAATCTGCAGATTCAGCTCGCCGTAAATGGTGTTGCGGTAGTCTTCCACCACTTCCATTGGCTTCAGGCGGCGACCGTCGGCGGAGTATTTCACCAGCAGCCGCGCCATGGTTTCCAGCAGGCGCAGATCGCGTTCGATGGTACGTTCGATGCCCGGGCGCACGACTTTTACCACCACTTCTTTGCCCGGCTGACCCTCTTTGCCGAACAGGCGCGCGGCGTGTACCTGGGCAATCGACGCCGATGCCAGCGGCTCAGCCGAGAAGTCGGCGAACAGTTCTTCAATGCGTTTGCCCAGCTGCTCTTCGATCAGGGCGCGGGCTTTGTCGTTGGGGAAGGGTGGCACATCGTCCTGCAGGCGTTTGAGTTCACGGACGATGTCTTCCGGTACCAGATCCGGGCGGGTGGAGAGGATCTGACCGAACTTGATAAAGATCGGACCCAGCGCTTCCAGTGCCAGCCGCAGGCGTTCACCGCGGGTCAGACGTGACGGTACCGGACTCAGACGCCAGGGGGCCAGCCACAGCACAATACGCAGGCTGAGTGGCAGCTGTTCCACCGGCAGCAGACTATCGAGGCGGTAGCGGGTGAAAACGAACAGAATTTTCCAGAGACGGCGGAGGTTGGCCACGGATGGTTATTCCTTGGGCGGGTTATCTGATTGGGCAGCCTGCTGCTGCAGCCGTTCGATGCGGGCGGCGAGACGGTCGGTGGCCAGTTTCAGTTCATCGACCTCGTCGGCAAACTGTGTGGCCAGTGGCGCCGGGGTCACCAGCTGTACTTCGTCTTCGAGAAATTCCTTTGCTGCCGCACGGGTGGTGGCGCCGGTGGTGCGGCCCCAGTGCAGCAGACCACGCAGGCCCTTACCCAGCTGGTGCGCCAGCAGACCACCGGTGAGCGGGCTGATCACGGCTTCCCAGTCGATATCCAGCTGCTGGGCAATGCGTGTCAGGGCGATGGCGAATTCGCTGTCGCCGTCCATATCAATATTGGAATTGATCAGGGTGTTGGCTTTGTCAGCGGCGCGGGTCAGGGCGAGAAAATCGTTCAGCGTGCCGCTCAGGCAGGCATCTGCATCGCTGTCGCCACACAGGCTGAGGCCGATGCCGTTATCATAGATACGGATAAACACTGGCCGCACAGCGTCGATGCGGATGGCCAGCAGGCACCCCTGCCAACGGCCCAGTGCTGTCAGTGCTGCCGGGTCATAGCGCAGCACATGATTGATGGTGGACTCTGCCGGCACACACAGTGCCTGCAGCACTTCAGCAGGCAGACGGTTCAGCATCAGGGCTTGATTCCGCGGTGCAGGGCGACTACCCCACTGGTCATGTTGTGGTAGCTGCAACGGACCAGACCGGCATCTTCCATCATGCTCTTCAGGGTTTCCTGATCCGGGTGCATACGGATGGATTCTGCCAGGTATTTGTAGCTTTCAGAGTCGTTGGTCACCAGCTTGCCCATAAACGGCAATGCGGTGAAGGAGTACAGATCGTAGGCCTTGCTCATCAGCGGATTGGTCGGCTTGGAGAATTCCAGCACCAGCAGGCGGCCGCCGGGTTTGAGCACGCGCGCCATGGAACGCAGGGCGGCGTCTTTGTCGGTGACGTTGCGCAGACCGAAGGCGATGGTGATCACATCGAAGGTGTTGTCTTCGAACGGCAGGCATTCGGCATTGGCCTGCACGTATTCGATATTGCCGACATAGCCCTGATCGGTCAGACGGTCGCGGCCGACATTCAGCATGGAGGAGTTGATATCCGCCAGCACCACTTTACCGCTGGGGCCGACGATCTTAGAGAACTTGCGCGTCAGGTCGCCGGTGCCACCGGCCAGATCGAGCACTTGATTGCCCGGACGGACACCGCTCATATCAATGGTGAAGCGTTTCCACAGGCGGTGGATACCGAACGACATCAGGTCATTCATGACGTCGTATTTGGCTGCCACTGAGTGGAACACATCGGCCACCATTGCCTGTTTCTCTTCGGTGGCGACGGTCTGATAGCCAAAGTGTGTGGTCTTATCCCCGGACATGCGTACTTCTCCCGCTGCTGGCGTATGAACAGCTGGGCATTTTAGCGGCCGGGCGGGCGAAAGTCTTGCGTTGCTGCAGTTTTTACCAGACCTTACTATGCGACGCTCCGTCCCACCCTGAATACTGATAAGGACTCTTTATGTCGCCGCTGTTTGGTAAACCCGCCACCCTGTTCTTCTGGCTGCTGGTCGTGCTGGCGTGGATATTCGACTGGCCGGATGTTCTTGGCTGGCTGCCGGAAACCGGGCTGGCAGTACTGGCGGTGCACGGGCTGGAAGTGCTGTATTTCTGGGTGGCCTTCCGTGGCAAAAGCCAGGCGGTGGGCTCTGATACGCTGCAGATTCTTATCTTTGGCATCTTTCATCTGCGCCGCTTTATCGAGGATGCGGCTGCCGATTGATGCGGGTCAGCGCCAAATCCGCTGATCACCGTATAAAAGTACCTCTGCCTGATAACCCGGAGAACACCATGAGCCGTAAGGACTGGTCTGACTCGATCTATGACAAGCTGATCAACAGCGAAGACGCCCGTGCCTGTAAAGCCATTGATGAAAGTGCCTGCCGCGAAGTGCCGGGCAATTTTATGCGCATTATCATCGCGCAGTTTCTGAATAATCTCGGCGACGCCATTATCAATCCCAAGGTGACGCTGCCGTGGGTCCTGCAGACGCTGGGCGCGCCGGTCTTTCTGCTTGGCTGGCTGGTACCGATCCGCGAATCCGGTTCGCTGATACCGCAGCTGGCCATCGCCAGCTGGATCCGCCACATGCCGCTGCGTAAATGGGCCTGGGTGGCCGGTGCGGTGCTGCAGGCGCTGTGTGTACTTGGTATTGGCCTGGTGGCATTCATGCTGGAGGGCGCCAGGGCCGGCTGGCTGGTGATTGCACTGCTGGTGGTGTTCAGTCTGTCGCGGGGGCTCAGTTCTGTTGCCTCCAAGGATGTGCTGGGAAAAACCATCCCGAAAAAACAGCGCGGCCGGGTCAGTGGCTGGTCATCCAGTGCCGCCGGGCTGGTCACCATGGGCATGGCGGCGGCGCTGTTTCTGAGCTGGCTGCTGCACACGGAAACCGGCAGCGGCTTTTATGGCTGGGCGCTGGTGGCCGGTTCGGCCGTGTGGCTGATCGCCGCCGGCGTGTTTGCCTCGGTGAAGGAATTTCCCGGGGCCACCAGTGGCGGGCGTAATGGTCTGCTGGAGGCGTTCGGTCAGTTAACACTGCTGCACTCCGACCGTAACTTCCGCGACTTTGTGATTACCCGTTCGCTGTTTTTATGCACCGCACTGAGCGCTCCTTATTACATCGTCATGGCACACGGAGCGCTGGGCGCGGATGTCTGGGTGCTGGCCCTGTTTATGTTTGCCAGTGGTCTGGCCGGTCTGGTTTCTGCACCGGTATGGGGACATTTTTCTGACCGTTCAAGCCGTCAGGTGATGATGATGGCCTCCGCTGGTGCGGCCGTGGTGGGGATTCTGCTGTTCCTGATTGCGGTTTTTATTCCCGCCCTGATCAGTACTTTCTGGCTGATGCCGGCGCTGTATTTCCTGCTGACCATCTGTCATCAGGGCGTACGGGTGGGACGTAAAACCTATCTGGTCGATATGGCAGAGGGGGATAAACGTACCAGCTATGTGTCGGTCAGCAATACCGTGATCGGTGTGATCCTGCTGCTGCTGAGTGGTCTGGGTTCTCTGACCGCGGTGATGTCGCTGCACGGCCTGATTCTGTTTTTCTCACTGATGGCGATCGCGGGTGTGGTGATGGCCAGCCGTTTGCCGGAAGTGACGGAATAATGTTTCTGCGCATAAAAAAGCCGGCATGAATGCCGGCTTTTTTATTTCAGCGGTCGACTATTTTTTAAATTTCTCGAACGCTTCATTTTCGTGCTTGGCGATGCCGGCGATCAGGCCGGCTACAATGGCTGCGCAACCGAAGGCGAACAGACCCAGTGCGAACGGGCTGTCAGCAAAGGCGAAGTAGGCAGAGACATTTTCCCAGGTAGAAATTGAAGTACCCATGATTAAACTCCTTGAGGTTCAGCATTTGCCAGTTTATTCGGAACTTCAGAAGGAACTTTCGCAGGAACGTTCGCTTCAGGGTAAGGTTTGGCGATCAGTTCCACTTCATCCAGACCCAGATCTTCTGCTTCGTGTGGTACACGCAGCGCGCCCAGGCTCTTCAGGATCAGGGAAATAACATAACCAGGCAGGAAGCCGGTGACTGCCATCACAACTGCACCCATCAGCTGACCAGTGAAGCTGATCGCAGGAGCGTCACCCACGTTCGGGGTACCGGCCAGGAATACACCGACCAGAACGACGGCAACGAAACCGGTGAAACCGTGAACGGCAACGGCACCAACCGCGTCGTCGATACCGCGGTTTTCCAGGAATTTAGCGAACTGAACCGCCAGCACACCCATGCAGGTGGCAATGATGAAGGCCAGCGCCGGATCGTACATATCCAGAGCAGCAGCAACCGAGATAATACCGACCAGACCACCGGACATGGTCCAGAACGGATCGCGGGAAGCAATGTAACAACCGATCACACCGCCAGCGAAGCCCATCAGCGTATTGAAGGCGAACGCAGACAGGTTAGTTGGGTTGTTATAGATAGTGGTCCAGCCGGTTTCACCACCGTTGAAGATGATGCAGCCGCCGAGGAAACCGAAGAAACCGAAGATAATCATCATCAGACCGATCAGTGTCATCGGCAGGCTGTGCGGAGAGATAGTCTGCGCCACGCCATCAATGAACTTACCTTTACGGGCACCGAGGTTAATCAGCACACCCAGAGTAAAGAAGCCGGCCACCGCGTGCACCACACCGGAAGCGCCCACATCGTGGTAGCCCAGTTTGGTCAGCAGCCAGCCGTCCGGGTGCCAGCCCCATGCGCCGGCCAGAATCCAGACCACACTGCCGAGGAAGACCGTCAGGATCAGGAAGGCAGAAACACGGATACGCTCAATCACCGCACCGGAAAGAATGGAACCGGTGGTGGCACCGAACATGGCGAATGCGGCCCAGAAAATACCGGTACCCATATCCGTTACGTCAGGACCCATGCTGGTGGCCCATGGCAGGGCTCCAGCCGCTTCAGCAGGAATCAGACCGCCCGGGAAGGCGTTGTAGATCCACCAACCGAACAGGTAGAACGTCGGAATGATTACTGCCAGTGCCAGGATATTTTTGATACCGGCTGCCAGCGCGTTCTTGCTGCGCGAAGCACCCATTTCATACGCCAGGAAGCCAGCGTGAATCATGATCATGATGGCAGTACACCACCAGTAAAACACCTCTACGTTCATCGCCTGGTGCATACTGAACACCGCTTGCTGAGCGTCGAGGGCAGCCTGCAACGATTCTAAAGTAGGAGTTTGCTCCATCGTTTAGTCCTCTGTTTCTGTTGAAGTTAAAAAGGTGTTTTCCATTCTTTATATAGTTATTCGCCGGTCAGCCCTGGCTGCCGGACGTTATTAAAAAGCTTGTCTGCCCACTGCTGTTTTCGATCACGCTGTCATCGGAGCGGTCCTTGATAGCGACACCGGAACATTGCAGGCGACGGGCTTCATGCAACAGGTACAGCAATTTCCGTACTGCTTCTGTGTAAGAAAGCCCCGCTTTGCGCACATTGGAAATACAATTGCGCTTGTCGTCGGTGAGCCCCCGCCGGGGGGCCCATGTCAGATACAGGCCCAGGCTATCGGGCGAGCTGAGACCGGGGCGTTCCCCGATCATGACCAGCACGGCGCGGGCATTGAGTAATTCGCCCACATCGTCACCTATGGCAACCCGTCCCTGTGCAACCAGGGTGATGGGTGCCAGCGAAATATTGTCATTTTCCTGCGTCATGCCCTGTGCCAGTGCGCGGATAAAAGGCAGTGCATTTTCGGCAATGGCGGTGGCGGATAAACCGTCAACAATCACGATGGCTAAGTCGAAGGGGTTTTCCGGATTCTGTTGTTTTTTTACCAGTAATTGCCGCGATGCTTCACTGAGGCGACGGCCCAGATCCGGGCGTTGCAGATACACCCGCCGGTCTTCTGCCTGGCTGTGCACCAGTGCAGGGCGATCTTTATTCAGAATGGAAAGTTCCTGTGCCAGTTTTTCCAGCGTGCGGGTCAGTGCGGCAAAGTCCAGCGCTGTATGTACCGCATCACGTGCCTGAGCGTGGGCCAGCTGAAATTCGAGTAATTCTCTGGTGGGCAGACTGACGCCACTGCGCCCGGGGCCGATGCGGGCATCGGTAAACTGGCGCAGGCGGCGCCAGGGATTATCAATCACGCCCTGCCATTCGCTGGTTTCTTTATTCTGCGGATCAGGCTGATTAACCATATTTCTGCTCCGCACCGTGATTGCCGGCCGGCAGGGATTGCAGGGACGGGGCAAACGCCGGTGGCAGGGCATCGGTCAGACGCGCATTGGCGGCGTCGCTCATGATCTGCATTTTTTCCAGCCAGGCTTCGAATTGCGGAGATGCGCCCAGCCCCAGTACGCGGCGTACATATAAGGCATCGTGGAAAGAGGTGGTCTGATAATTCAGCATAATGTCGTCGGAGCCGGGAATGCCCATCACAAACGAACAGCCGGCAGCACTTAACAGCGTCAGCAGATTATCCATATCGTTCTGATCGGCTTCGGCATGATTGGTGTAACAGACATCACAGCCCATGGGCACGCCGAGCAGCTTGCCGCAGAAATGATCTTCCAGTCCGGCACGGATAATTTCTTTGCCGTCGAATAAATATTCCGGACCGATAAAACCCACCACGGTATTGACCAGTAACGGATTAAATTTACGGGCGACAGCATAAGCACGGGCTTCGCAGGTCTGCTGATCGACGCCGTGATGCGCGTTGGCCGACAGGGCACTGCCCTGACCGGTTTCAAAATACATGACGTTATTGCCGACGGTGCCACGTTTTAATTCCAGTGCCATCTGGTGCGCTTCAGTCAGCGTATTCAGATTAAAACCAAAACTGGAATTGGTGGCTTCGGTGCCACCGATGGACTGAAACACCAGATCCACCGGCGCGCCGTTTTCCATGCATTCCATGGTGTTGGTAACGTGTGTCAGCACACAGGACTGAGTCGGGATTTCATAGGTCGAAATCACCTCATCCATCAGCTTCATCAGGCGCGTGGCCTGCGCCACATTATCAGTGGCCGGGTTAATCCCGATGACGGCATCACCGCTGCCATACAGCAGACCATCCAGGATACTGGCGGCAATGCCGTTCATATCATCGGTCGGGTGATTCGGCTGCAGACGGGTGGATAAACGTTTGGGTAATCCAATGGTGTTGCGGAATGCGGTGGTGACGCGGCATTTCTGCGCCACCAGAATCAGATCCTGATTGCGCATGATTTTGCTGACGGCGGCCGCCATTTCCGGCGTGATGCCATCACGCACCCGGGCGAGAGTGGCACTGTCAGCATGATCGGACAGCAGCCAGTTGCGGAAATCGCCCACGGTTAAATGGGAAACAGGGGCGAAGGCCGTGGTGTTGTGATCATCCATGATCAGCCGTGTTACCTCGTCGTCTTCGTAAGGAATCAGGGCTTCATTGAGAAAGTCTTTCAACGGAACTTCCGCCAGTGCCATCTGAGCCACAGCCCGTTCTTCCGCCGAACGGGCAATGACGCCTGCCAGCCGGTCGCCGGAGCGTGCGGGGGTCGCTCTGGCCATCAGCTCTTTCAGGCTGCTGAACGCCCACTGACGGGAGCCCAGGGTGTAGCGGTAGGTCTTGCTCATTCACTCGCCTTACAAATCCAATCAGGGTTTCCTATCAGGAATAAAAGTTGCTGTTCCTTCTATGCCTGATAACCGGGGTAGCGAGCCAGAACCGTTCCGGCCCACTATCGAAAATTGGCAAAAATTAAAAAATTAATAGTATTCAGATGGTTACAGGTCTTATTAGGCGGGAAATCAATAAAAATCCGGGGAGGGCCGGACCATGAGACAGCAGCAGTTCCACAATGAAGCACCAAGCTGGTGCGTGATGGAAGCCAATGATGCCGATCTGCATGCACATAACCTGCGCGACTGGCAGCAGCAGTACGACCAGATCAGTGCCGGGCGTTTTTACGGCCGTATCGACGAGGTGGTGTTTCCACACCTGCAGGTATTCCGCGAACATACCAGCCAGGCACTGCATCAGCAGTGCAACGTGTGGCCGGATTCGGTGTGGCTGGGATTTTCTGCCGACCGCAAGGACTGCCGCATCAATGGCCAGCTGGTCACGGCGGATGAAATCATGTGCCGCCCGGGGAGCTGTCAGTTTGAACTGATCACGCCGCAGAATTTCGATATTTATGGCATGGCGGTCAGCCATGAAGCGCTGCTCGATACCGCCTGCCGGCAGCAGATAGAGGTGGATGCCGGTATGTGGTCGGCCGCACGCTTTGGCTGGGACCCGGAAAAACTCAACCATCTGCGTTTTATGCTGTCGCGTCAGCTGCAGCCGGGCTATGCCTCTATGGCCGGTGGGCATCAGCAGGATATGTTCCTTACGACTGTGCTTGAAGTGTTACAGCAGGAACGGCCGGCGAAACGGGAAACGGCAGCCTGGAGCCGGCGCCGGGCGGTGGTACAGCAGGTACAGGACTATCTGCACGAATACCCCTCCGCTGATGTGACTATCACAGATCTGTGTGAACTCACCCACGTCAGCCGCCGCACTCTGCAATACAGTTTTGAGACGGTACTGGGCATCAGTCCACTGCGTTTTCTGCGGGTGTCGCGCCTGAACCATGTGCGCCGCGAACTGCTCGCCGGCAGTAATAGTGAACGTACCATTGCCGCAACCGCTGCCCGCTGGGGCTTCTGGCATGCCGGTCAGTTTGCGCATGACTACAAAGAATTGTTTGGTGAAAACCCGTCGGAGACTGTGGGGCGGACAAAGTAAGCATGGACTGAGCCTGAACCTGAACCGGTCCGACCAGGCAGAAGGTATATCAGACTTCTCGCATCAGTTTCTGTTTGCTCAGGCTGTGTACTGGAAATCATAACGACAGAATAAAAACCGTATTTTATTTTGAGGGATATTCTTATTGCCCGGCAGAATTCTGATCTGTGTTGTGGGTGTTTTTTGTTTTTATCCGCAGATAATAATCAGAGGTTCCTTAGGTGTTTTATTCTGATGATCGTTAATTTTAAAAATATTTTCATTTGCAGATATTTCTCGGCTACCGGGTATCGTTATCCGGTAGCCGGCTGGAAAAATCAATGGCATACCATGGAAACATAACAACAGTGGCTTCAGTCACTGTTGTTATGTTTGCGCTTTTATTCCGCCGTGCTCACTGCCCGGGCAGATTTAATTATTTTTCCGGTATTCGGTTGGTGTGCAGCCACTGAACCGTCGGAACGCGGTATTGAAGGTTGATTTGGAATTAAACCCCACATCGAAACAGATACGGGAGACCGGCAGGCCGGTTTCACGCAGTGCCTGTTGTGCGGCCTGAATCCGGTACTGGTTAAGCCAGTCATAGAAATTGCTGCCGGAGCATTGGTTGATGGCAGCGGATGCCTGATGGCTGGTCATACCACACTGAGCGGCGAGCTTGCCCAGTGACAGTTCATTGTCACGGAACGCACCGTCCTGCAGGGCCTGTTGCAGTTCACGGAACAGTGGCTGCAGGGCCGGCTGTTCTGTGCCCTGATCCGCTGGTGTTGCCGTCGCAACGCTGGCTGCCGGTGTGCTGTTATCCCCTGTCAGGCCTGCAACCAGTCTGGGCGTCTGTGGTCTTGGCAACTGTGCCTGCATCAGAAACAGATACAGCAGATAGGCACTGATGGGGGCCAGAGGATAGGCCACCGACAGGTTCAGTCCATATCCGGTGCTGAGGATAATCCGCGCCAGCAGGGACAGTGCAATCATCATCTGCAGTCCCTGCAGTTTGCCTATCCAGTGAAGCAGCCGCGTTCGGCGTCCCGGGCAGCCCAGCAGCTGTTGCCGCCACCAGTAGAACAGGCTCAGCATGGCAATGATGGCCAGATAGTCATTGCCATAGGGGGCCAGTGGCTGCCACAGGGTTTCATCTTCCCGTACCAGCAGCATCCAGTGGATTTTTTCCGCTGCCGGCATACTCCAGTAGGGGACATCCAGCAGGGCGACAATCAGTGCCGGGCTCAGGTGCAGCAGCAGAGCCCGGCGCTGCTGTACGACGTTATCTCCCTGTAATGCGCGGATATAGCCATACAGACAGAAGGGAATCAGGACTACCGGCGGATCAATCAGCTTCAGAAAAAATGGCCACTGCAGAAACAGATCCGCTGCGTGATAAAGCAGTTCCAGTGATTGCAGTGCGACCAGCGCGGCAAGACCAACGAGCCAGGCGACGGTCAGTCTGGCGTGGGTATGATTCACCATCCAGCTCAGCGTAGCCAGCAGCAGAACACTGCTCAGACACAGGCCGACCAGCGCTGCGGCACCGATTGAGTAATTCATAATAACCTCAGAACGGAACAGGTTCGGATGGATCGGATCGAACCTTTAACTATTTGATTTTAAAGTTATTTTTATATTTTTTCGGTTCCATCGACACGAACGACCGGCAGAGCCCGCTGCGCTTAAATGCTGTTTCCCTACGCATAATGATAACAAGTGAGGAAACCCATGCATGTATGCACTGTCCGCCCCCGGGCGGCTCTGGCTCTGGCTGCGCTGAGTTGCACTTTACTAACAGGCTGCAACGACAGCAGCAGTAATGCAAGCCATTATCAGGCAACCATTACCTATACGGCTCACGGCGTGCCCCATATTAATGGCAAAGACTACGCCAGCCTGGGCTATGGCGTTGGCTATGCCCAAGCGCGGGAAAACCTGTGCACTCTGTCTGAGCAGCTGATCAAGCTGAAATCGCAGAAATCCCGTTATTTCGGCGCTGGTGCCGGTAATGCCAATCTGCTGTCTGACCTGGGTTACAAAGCGATGGATTACCCGGCCGAAGCGGCAGCATTGTACGGCAATCTGAGCACGGATATGAGCCGGTTGCTGGAGGGCTACGCCGACGGCTTTAACCGCTCACTGGCCGAGCGCTCCGGTCCGCAGGATTACCCGTCTCCGTGTCGTGGTGCGGAATGGGTCAGCAGCATCAGCGCGCAGGATCTGCTGGCTTACCAGCTGGACGTGGCTGGTGTGGCCAGTGCACGGAATTTTCTGCCGGCTATGGCCGCTGCACAACCTCCGGTCGCCACGGTGTCGGCGGCAGACAGTGTTGAACTGGATGCCAGCCATGTGTTCACCGCAGAAGGTATCGGCAGTAACGGCTGGGCGCTGGGGGCTGACCGGGTGTCCGGTGCCGATGCTCTGTTGCTCGGTAACCCGCACTTTCCATGGGATGGTGAACTGCGCTTTTACGAGCAGCACCTGACCATTCCCGGTGAGCTGGATGTGACCGGCGTAGGCCTGATGGGCCTGCCGGCGGTGGTGATCGGTTTCAATCAGCATCTGGGCTGGACGCATACCGTGTCGCAATCCAAGCGTTTTACCCTCTATCAGCTGGAGCTGGACCCGGAGAACCCGCTGCGTTACCGCTACGATGGCGAATACCGCGATATTACCAGCCGCAATGTGACGGTTCAGGTGCGGCAGAATGATGGTTCGTTGCTGGATGTGACGCAGACGCTGTATTTCAGCCACTTCGGGCCGATGCTGAACCTGGCGTCGTTATCACCAGCGCTGGGCTGGAGCACAACTTCGGCAGTCACCTTCCGTGACACCAATGCCGGCAATACCCGCATGCTGGAACAGTGGATCGCCATGGGCAAAGCCAGCAGCCGCGATGAGTTCTTCCGGGCGTTTGCCGATCATCAGGGCATCCCCTGGGTAAATACTCTGATGATTGCGGATGACGGCAGCGCATCCTACCTGGATGGCAGTCAGGTACCACAGCTCAGTGCACAGGCTGAGGCTTACTGGGCGGCGGCGTCGCAGAGCCCTCAGCTGGCTGCTATCTGGCAGGATGGTGCCGGCAGCGTGCTGCTGCCGGGTAACAGTTCCGTGTATGAATGGGTGGACAGTGGTGATGCCGGTGCGCCCGGTCTGGTGCCATTCAGCAAGGCCCCGCAGGTGACGCGTAGCGACTATGTGTACAACGCCAACAGCAGCTACTGGCTGACCAATGTGGAAGAACCACTGGAAGGTTACAGTCTGATGTATGGCCCGGAGCAGGTGGTGCGCAGCCCGCGTACCCGTTATAACGCGCAGCTGATCAGCGATATGTCCGGTAACGGACTGGCCGGTGCTGATAACCGTTTCACCCTGGCCGAACTGGAAACCGTGCTGACCCATAACAGCTCACTGTTTGCCGGTGAATTCCGCAATCAGCTGGTCAGCCGCTGTAGCGATTATCCCAGTATTCAGGTGGATGGTGCGGCATTTGATCTGTCGGCTGCCTGTACGGCACTGCGTGACTGGGATGGCAAATACAACCTCACCAGCACAGGTGCGCAGCTGATGCGGGAATTTCTGGCAGCGTTCCGCGTCTCCGGCCATCGTGACCTGAGCGACAGTCTGTTTGCTGTCCCGTTTGATGCTGACAATGCGGCAACAACGCCGTCCGGACTGGCTGACATAGATACAACCGATGTGGATAACGATGCTGTGCTGCAGGCGCTGGCGGCGGCCGCGCAGCGTCTGACGGCGGCCGGTATCGATCTGGATGCAGAATTAGGCACGGTGCAGTATGTGATCAAAGCGCAGGGGCACGATCCGATTCCGGTGAGTGGTGGTAACTCCTATGAAGGTGTCTTCAATATGGCACAGAGTGCGGTGCCGTCGCGTTCCACTTCCGATCTGGCGAACAATCTGGTGGGCACTGCGCGCAGTGATTCGCCGCTGACCGATCTGGATGAGGACGGCAGTGGCAGCACAGCCGCTTACCGTATCAACTATGGTTCCAGTTTCGTGCTGGCGCTGCAGTTCGGCGATAACGGCCCGCAGGCCGATATGTTCCTGAGCTACGGTCAGTCACATGACCCGGAATCGGAGTTCTTTGAGGATCAGATGCTGAATTACAGCAAGCTGCAATGGCGGCCGGTGGTGTTTTCTGCCACCGACGTGCAGGCGCAGGCGGTTGAAACCGTGACACTCAGCGACTGAGGTGAGGCGGTTTTCCCCGGCTGGGTTGCCGGGGAAGCCGTCAGCCGTGGGCCGCTGGCAATGTTGCCAGTGCTTCGCGCAGTGAGGCGCTGAAGGTCAGCACTCCATCCTCCGGCTGCAGCCCCGAGCGGGCGATGGTTTTCAGTGGCTGGAACTGCAGGTCGGCAATGCGTACTTCAATACCGTGGCTGCGGCAGGCACCAAGGAATTTCATCAGCGCGGCGAGGCCGCCGGCATCAACAATCGGCACGCCGTCCATATACAGAATCACGCCACGGCTGTGGCGGTTTTCCTGACGTAATTCAGCAAACACCCGGTCGGCGGCAGCGAAGAACAGTGGGCCGCTGATTTTCCACACTTTCCAGCCTTGCGGCAGCGTATCCGGCACCAGCCGGCGGTAACCGCTGATATCACTGATGCGGGTCATTTCTGAGATATCACGCATAAACAGCAGTGAAGCCAGCACAATGCCGACACCGATGGCGATCACCATATCGAACAGCACCGTCAGACCGAGACAGGTGGCCAGTACCAGCACATCGCCGCGCGGCGCAGTACGGAAGAAATGCACCACCTTATCGGCTTCGGCGATATTCCACGCCACCAGTAACAGCAGCGCGGCCATGGAAGCCATCGGCAGATGCGCCAGCAGGGGCGCCAGTACCAGCAGGCCGGCCATCACCACCAGCGCATGAATCATGGCCGCGACCGGAGTGACACCGCCGGCACGCACATTGGCCGCCGAACGGGCGATGGCCGCGGTGGCGGTGATACCACCAAAAAACGGCGCCACGATGTTGCCGATGCCCTGGCCCAGCAGTTCGCTGTTGGCGCTGTGACGGGTGTTGGTCATGCTGTCCAGAACCACCGCACAGAGCAGGGATTCAATGGCGCCCAGCATGGCGATGGAAAAGGCGGCCGGAATCAGCAGTTCCAGCAACTGCCAGGACAGGCCGATGGGCTGCCCGTCGGCGCCGGGCTGATTCCACGGCCAGACGAATTCGGGCAGGATCGGCGGAATCCCCTGGCCCTGACTGCCGTCCGGCAGCAGATAGCTGAAGCGGCTGCCGATGGTTTCCACCTCATGGCCCTGGATGCCCAGCAGCCAGGCCATCAGAACACCGATCAGCAGCGCCGGAATATGCGGCGGCAGCGTACTGAACCGGCGCCAGATCAGCAGTGTGGCAAAGGTCGCACCGCCCACGGCCAGACTGGCACCGTCGAAATCGGGCAGATGGGTGGCCAATGCCTGCACCTTGCCGACGTAGGTTTCCGGGTACTCAAACTCCAGACCGAAAAAATCTTTCAGCTGCAGGGTGGCAATCACGATGGCGATACCTGAGGTAAAGCCCAGCGTTACCGATTCCGGAATGTATTCAATAAACCGGCCAAGGCGGGCAAAGGCCATGATGATGAGGATGATGCCGGACAGCAGGGTGGCGATCAGCAGGCCACCAAGACCGAATTTTTCGGCAATCGGGTAAAGGATCACCACAAAGGCGGCGGTCGGGCCGGAGATGCTGAAGCGCGAGCCGCCGGTCAGGGCGATCAGGAAACCGGCGATCATGGCCGTGTACAGGCCGTACTGCGGTGCCACGCCACTGGCGATGGCCAGCGCCATCGACAGCGGAATGGCGATGATACCGACGGTGATACCGGCAATCAGGTCCTTGCCGAAGCGGCTGGCGTTATACGGCGATTCTTTCAGGGATTCACGCAGGGCGTTGGCGATGCGCAGGGAAAACAGGTGGGCGCGGTGAGGCATACCAGAATGTCCAGGCCAGAGTGAAGGAAGGCCGGGGATTATACAACACTGGCGCGCCGGGCAGGGGATAAGGCTTGTTTGCATGACCGGGAGGATTCATGACCTCGCTCAATATTTCGTTGATACGCCTATCTATAGTCGGACTAAGCTGTATGACTGTGCAGGAATGAGACGGCGCCCCGACACCGGATTGCTGCGCTGAACCGATAAGGGAGAGAGAGATGAAAACACCAACACTGATCGCTGCTGTGATGTTATCTGGCCTCACCGGACTGGCTACGGCGGCTGAGCCGATTCAGCCCATTGAACCGGTTAAGGCCATCAACCTGGCCAAAGCCGAGCTGGGTAAGAAACTGTACTTTGATCCACGTCTGTCGAAGTCCGGGTTTATTTCCTGTAATTCCTGCCACAACCTGAGTATGGGCGGGACGGACAACCTGAAAACTTCCGTCGGCCATAACTGGACGCAGGGGCCGATTAACTCACCGACTGTGCTCAATTCCAGTATGAACGTGGCACAGTTCTGGGATGGCCGGGCCGCTGACCTGAAAGAACAGGCCGGTGGTCCGATTGCCAACCCGGGTGAGATGGCCTTTACCCATACGCTGGCGGTGGATGTGCTGAAGTCCATTCCCGGTTACGTCAATGAATTCAGACAGGTGTTCGGCACTCAGGAGCTGAATATCGATGAAGTGACGGACGCCATCGCGGAATTCGAAAAGACGCTGGTTACCCCGAATTCGCCGTTTGACCAATGGCTGCTGGGTGATGAGGATGCGATTACCCAGCGCGAAAAAGAAGGTTATGAGCTGTTCAAGAATTCCGGCTGTGTTGCCTGTCACAACGGCCCGGCGGTCGGCGGTACTTCGTTCCAGAAAATGGGTCTGGTGGCGGCTTATGAAACCAGGAACAAAGCCGAGGGGCTGGCCGGTGTGACCGGTAAAGACGCCGACCGCATGAAGTTCAAAGTGCCGACCCTGCGTAATGTGGAAATGACCTACCCGTACTTCCATGACGGTGAAGCCGCAACCCTGACCGACGCGGTGGATATCATGGGCCGCCTGCAGCTGGGGCGTCAGTTCAGCAAGGACGAAAACGCCAAAATCGTTGCCTTCATGAAAACCCTGACCGGTGATCAGCCGCAGTTCCTGCTGCCGATCCTGCCGCCGTCCACCGACGCCACCCCAAAACCGCAGCCGTTTGACTGAGGCGTCTCATTGCTGTGCACAAAGCCCCGCTCTGCGGGGCTTTTTTATTGCTTCGCCGGCAGCAGGCGCTGGCGCCATTGCTGCCACAGTGGCGGCGCCATCAGCGCCGCGATCACAATCAGCATACCGGCCAGCTGTATCCGGTTGATGGTCTGGCCGGCCAGCAGGCCGGTGAGGGCGGCGAATACCGGCACCAGATTGAAGAACAGTGACGCGCTGGTCACTCCCAGTGTGGCGACACCCCGGTTCCAGAACAGATAGCCGAACACGGTGGCAAACAAACCGATATAAATAACCCCTGCCAGATCCGCCGCCGGCAGAGCCAGCAGTTGTGACAGCGGTGCGGCCGCCGGGCTGAACAGGCTGGCGCAGAGCAGGGCTGCACAAGCGCCGAGCATGGTCAGCAGAGTGAAAAATAACGGCGGCAGCCAGTGGGCGGTTGCTTTGGCCGTCAGGGTATAAAAACTCCAGCACAGCATGGCGGCGATAATCCAGAGATCACCACGGTTCACCGGCAGTGCCAGCAGATGGCCATCGGTGATCACCAGCAGTACCCCGGCACAAGCCAGCAGCAGGCTGAAGGTCTGTCCACGCTGCAGCCAGCGGCGCCGGATAATGGCATCCAGCAGGGCATTGACCAGCGGGCTCATGGCCATAATCAGTGCACCATTGATGGCGGCGGTCTGTTGCAGGCCGGTAAACAGGCCGAAGTTAAAACCACCGATCCCCACGACCCCGATCCCCAGCAGCACCAGTCCACGCACGGGCGTCAGACCACGCAGTGGAATACGACGAAGGGCGATAAACAGGGCGATAGCGGCCGCGGCGAAGACAAAGCGCCAGATGGCCAGCGACAGCCCGCTCATGGCCTGCAGGATTTCCTTGGCCAGCGGGAACACGCTGCCCCAGGCAAAAACACAGATGAGCAGCAGAAGATAAGCAGAAGCGCGCTGAGGGTTCATAGCGGTATCCATAACGGGAGAAGCGTTCAGTGTATAGATTCTGATTTTGTTAAAAATAAGCATCAGCGGTATCCTTGATTTCATAAATGAAACTAAAACGGGACGCCGATGAAGAATCGCTTTTCACTGGATGATATGTACCGCTTCTGTGTGCTGGCCGGAGCCGGCAGTTACCGCCAGGCGGCGGCGCAGCTGTCGATGCCGGTCTCGACCCTGAGCCGGCGCATCAGTCAGCTGGAAGATCAGTTGCAGGTGCGCCTGCTGCACCGTGATGCGCACCATATGACGCTGACCGAAAGCGGGCGCCAGTATTTTGAGCGCTGTGCACCGCTGGTCGAGGAGCTGCAGAATGTCAGCCGCGCCCTGCACGAAGATCAGCATGGCGCGCAGGGCAGTATCCGTATCAGCGCACCGGTGGATATCAGCCTTGCCTGGCTGGGTGAAGTGCTGAATCTGTTCACCCGCGAATATCCGAAAATCACCCTCGACCTGAACCTGTCCAACTGCAATATTGATCTGCCCGAGCATTCCGTGGACCTCGCCGTGCGGGTGGGAGAACAACAGGATTCCGACTGGATTCAGCGCCATCTGGTGGATATCCCGTTCGCTTTTTACTGTGCGCCACAGCAGGCGCAATGGCAGACGCTGGAGAGTGTGCAGCAGCTGGATGACTGGCCACTGGTGCTGGCGCGTCCGGTCAGTCACTGGAGCCTGGTCAACCGCCGCAGCGGTGAACATCAGACTTATCACCCCGGGCGCAACATCCGTGTGGGGGTGGACAATATGACGGTGGCCGCGCGTTCGGTGGCCGCCGGGCTGGGCGTGTCTCTGCTGCCGTGGACCACGGCGGAGGAATTCTGTCAGCGGGGTGAACTGGTGGAGGTGGCGTCCGACTGGCAGGGCGAACCGCGTAAAGTCTGCATGCTCTACCGTGACCGCGATAATCAGCCGCTGCGTCTGCAGCTGCTGATCGATTTTATTCTGCCGCTGTTCCGGAATGAGAAGCCTCTGCCGTCGTCACTGGCGAATCTCAGTCTGCTGCTGGCGAAAACCCGGGGCTGAGCATTCCTGACTTTAATTGCGTTCACCCGGCCCGGTTCCGGCCTGAAATATGCTATGGTAATGCCCTGCTTTAGCAGGTGGCCTGATACGCCTGCATCTTTCGTCTGTTCCGGCTGGATGGTCCGGACTGATGGCTTAATTTCCGGGGCGACCCCGGAATGCATTTTCCCTGCAGCCTGCAGGTTTCTTAAACCCCTGAAAAAAAAACGGGAGGCAAGCCGCAATGGCTGATAAAAATGACCCTATGATTCCCGATGGTGAGGTGAATCCGATTGATACCGATTATAAAGTCGGGCAGGACAACATCATCGTTAATGTCGGACCGTTCGGTATGGATATCCATAACCGGGTGTTTGCAATTTCCGGCCTGGCCGTGATTCTGTTTGTGGTGTTCACACTGATGTTTCATCAGCAGGCGGAACCCCTGTTCAAGGACATCCGTAACTGGCTGACCGGTAACCTCGACTGGTTATTCCTCAGTGCGGGTAATATTTTCGTGATTATCTGTCTGCTGCTGGTGGTCTCACCACTGGGTAAGGTGCGTCTCGGCGGCACCGAGGCGACTCCCGATTACAGCTACAGCGGCTGGTTTGCCATGCTGTTTGCCGCCGGTATGGGTATTGGTCTGATGTTCTACGGGGTCTCCGAACCACTGTCGCATTTCAGCAGCTCACTGGGTGGTGTGGTGGTCGGTGACGACGGCGTGCGTACCGACTGGGCGCCACTGGGCGGAGCCGGCGGGGATGCTGCCGCCGCGCACTCCCTGGGTATGGCGGCTACGATTTATCATTGGGCGCTGCATCCGTGGGCTATCTATGCCGTGCTGGCGCTGGGGCTGGCGTTATTTTCTTTCAATAAAGGTCTGCCGCTGACCATCCGCTCGGTGTTTTATCCGCTGCTGGGGGAACGGGTGTGGGGTTGGGCTGGTCACTTTATTGATATTCTGGCCGTGCTGGCGACTCTGTTTGGTCTGGCAACATCGCTGGGGCTGGGGGCGTCGCAGGCGGCTTCCGGTCTGAATTACCTGTTCGGGATTCCGCTGGGGGAAACTACCCAGATCCTGCTGGTTATCGCTATTACGGCTATTGCAATGGTATCTGTGGTCGCTGGTCTGGATGCCGGGGTGAAACGGCTGTCGGAAATTAATATGGTGCTGGCAGCGTTGCTGTTGCTGTTCGTGATTATTGTCGGCCCGACGCTGGCGATTTTCACCGGTTTCTTTGAAAACCTGTGGGCTTATCTGGTGAATTTACCGGCTCTGGCCAACCCGGTTAACCGCGAAGACAGTAACTTTGCTTCCGGCTGGACCGCCTTCTACTGGGCCTGGTGGATTTCCTGGTCACCTTTCGTCGGTATGTTTATCGCCCGCGTGTCCCGCGGCCGTACCGTGCGCGAATTTATTGTCTCCGTACTGCTGGTACCGTCCGCAGCCTGTGTGCTGTGGATGACGGTGTTCGGTGGTACCGCCATTGATCAGTATGTGCAGGATGGTTATACCGCGGCGGCGGATGCGGCACTGCCGCTGCAGTTGTTTGCTATGCTGGATGCGCTGCCGCTGGCGCAGATTACTTCCTTTATTGCCATTATTCTGGTGATCGTTTTCTTCGTCACTTCATCGGATTCCGGCTCACTGGTGATTGATGTGATTTCTGCCGGTGGTAAGGTAGATTCACCGACGCCACAGCGTGTTTTCTGGTGTACTTTCGAAGGTCTGGTGGCGATTGCCCTGATTCTCGGCGGTGGTCTGGTGGCGTTGCAGGCGATGGCGGTATCCACTGGCCTGCCCTTTACCATCGTGCTGCTGGTGGCAGCCTTTTCGATGGTCAAGGGGCTGATGTCAGAACCGCGCGTTAAATAACGCAGAAGCCCGGTTCCGACCGGGCTTTTTTATCGCAGCGGTTTAACAACAGCAGAATTATGCAGCGGGAGTGTTATGCAGGCTGAACAGATCGAAATTTTTGAATTCCTGCGTCAGCATCAGCCCTTCAGTCTGTTGCCGGATGATGCTCTGCAGCAGGTGGCACAGTCGGTGGACGTGGCCTACTACAAAGCCGGCAGCCAGATTCTGGAACTGGGGGCGGAAATCAACGACTGGTTTATTCTGCGCAGCGGCGCGGTGGAAGTGTACCGCCGTAACGGTGAGCTTTATAACCGGCTGACGGCGGGTGGTTTTTTCGGTGAATTCGGCCTGTTGCGTAACCGTCGTGCGCGTTTTCCGGTGACCGCGCTGGAAGATTCACTGACCTATCTGGTTCCGGCGGAATTATTCGCGCACCTGTTCGAGGAATACGAAGACTTTGCCGATCAGGTGGAGGTTGAGGACAGTACCCGTCTGCGTCAGGCGGTTGCGCGCCGGGAGGATGCCAATGAGCTGATGACCGCGCGTATTGAAACCCTGGTCAGCCGTGAGCCTGTGCTGCTGCCATACACTGCCAGTGCACGCATGGCGGCGCAGCGCATGACGGAAGAAAATGTGTCGGCGCTGCTGGTGGTGGATGAAACCCAGGGGGACGACGACGCTCTGGTCGGTATTGTCACTGACCGCGATATTACTGACCGGCTGGTAGCCGCCGGACTGCCGTTTGAAACGCCGGTAACCGAGGTGATGAGTTCACAGCTGACCTGGGTGGCTCATAACCAGCTGGTGTTTGAAGCCATGCTGCACATGCTGCGTGATAACGTTCATCATCTGCCGGTACTGCGTAAAGGCATACCGCTGGGTGTGATAACCCTGCCGGATATTGTGCAGTATGAATCCCAGAACAGCCTGTTTGTGGTGCGCAGTATTTTCAGCGCGCAGACGGTGGCTGAGCTGACGGCACTGGTGCCGCACGTACGCTCCAGTTTCCGCCGTATGATCGCCGAGGATGCCAACTCGCGCATGATCGGCAGCTCCATGGCCGTGATCGGCCGCAGCTTCAAACAGCGCCTGCTGGAGCTGGCGGAAGAAAAACTCGGTCCGCCGCCGGTGTCTTATTGTTTTCTCGCGTTGGGTTCCATGGCCCGCGAAGAGCAGCTGATTGTGACCGATCAGGATAACGCGATTATTCTCGATAACCGCTTTGATGCGGAACAGCATGATGACTATTTTCTGCAGCTGGCAACCTTTGTTTCCGATGGTCTTGCCGCCTGCGGTTACCAGTATTGCAACGGTGGCATTATGGCCACCAATAAAACCTGGCGGCAGCCACTGAAAGTCTGGGAACAGTATTTTACGGACTGGATCGAAAAACCGACGCCGGAATTCCTGCTTAACAGCTCCATCTTTTTTGATCTGGAGGGAGTGTGGGGCGAAACCCGTTGGGCGGATATGCTGAATAAACTGATCCGCAGTAAAGCGCAGCATAACAGCCGCTTTCTCGCCTGTATGGCACGCTGTGCTCTGCAGCGGACACCACCGCTGGGCTTTTTCAAAAGTTTTGTAATGGAAGTGAACGGCAACCATACCCAATCCATCAATATGAAACGCCGCGGCACCGCGCCGCTGGCGGACCTGATCCGTGTGCATGCGTTGTCGGTCGGCTCTGCATCGCGTAATTCATTCGAGCGTCTGCAGGATATTATTGATGCAAAAATTCTGTCGCCGGGCAGTGGTCCGGACATGCGTGATGCGCTGGAATTAATTGCCATGGTCCGCATCCGTCATCAGGCACTGGATCTGGATGCAGGGATAGAGCCGGATAATAATATTGAGCCGGAAAATTTATCCGACTTTGAGCGCAAAAACCTGCGCGATGCTTTCCTGATTGTGGCCAATGCGCAGAAATATCTGAAATACCGCTACCAGCCGGGGCGGACGGTCTGATGTTTTATCTGCGCCCGGGACAGATCAATGAGGAGCCGGAAAGGCTCAGCAATGAATTTGCGGTAACCGACTGGCCGGCGCGTTATCAGCAGCTGGCACAGAGTGCACAGGCATCCATTCTGCGCCATTTTTATGCGCAGGGGTTGCCGGAGGCGGATACCCCGATCGCCGAAGTCCCGCTGGTGGCCATCGACTTTGAGACCACCGGGCTGAACCCGGAGCAGGGGGATATTGTCAGCATCGGCCTGGTGCCGATGCAGCTGCAAAGAATTTATAACCGCGATTCACGCCACTGGATTGTACGTCCGCGCTCACGTCTGGCAGAGGACTCGGTGGTGATACACGGCATTACCCACAGTGATATCGAAGAGTCACCGGATCTTGCCCGTTACCTGCAGCCGCTGCTGGAGCAGCTGGCCGGGCGGGTGATGGTGGTACATTACCGTTTTATGGAACGTAATTTCCTTAATCAGGCCCTGCTGCGCCGGCTGGGCGAAGGTATTCAGTTTCCGGTGATTGATACCATGGAGCTGGAAGCGGCGGCCAACCGGCTGACACTGTGGCAGCGGCTGCGCGGGCGCCGGCGGCCATCACTGCGCCTGACCGACTGCCGCCGGCGTTATCATCTGCCGTTTTATCATCCGCATCATGCACATACGGATGCCCTGGCCTGTGCTGAACTGCTGCAGGCACAGGTGGCAGCACATTACAGCCCGCAGACGCCGGTCAGCAGGCTGTGGTGCTGACGCTGTCATCACACTGTTCCGGTACTCCGGGTTTTTCACCTTGTGATGGCGGCCTATAATAAAGGTGCTGTTTGGTTCTGCAGCGTTCCTCTTTTCTGCATTCCGGAATATCTGATCCTATGCTTGGTCCATTAATCAACAGTGCCGGGATTATCAGCGGCACTCTGGTTGGCGTGTTGCTGGCCAATCATCTGCCCGAACGGCTGCGTGCCGGCCTGACTCCGACCTTTGCTCTGTGCGCCGTTGCCATTGGTATTCATATGCTCGACAGCCTGCATTATCTGGCGGTGGTGGTGATGGCTTTTATTCTGGGTACGGCGGTCGGTGAGCTGCTGTATTTTGAAAAAGGAGTCACCCGCGCAGCTGCAGGGGCACAGACATTCATGCAGAAGATTTTTCCGGTGCGATCACGCCTGAGTGGCGAAGAATTCAGTATGCAGTTTAATTCGCTGATCGTGATTTTTACCGCCAGCGGGCTGGGGATTCTGGGCTCCATTACCGAAGGTCTGACCGGTGAATATCAGCTGCTGCTGGTGAAGGCGATGATGGATTTCCTTACTGCGATGATTTTTGCCATCAGCATGGGGCCAAGTATCGCACTGATTTTTATCGCTCAGCTGCTGGTTCAGACCGCGCTGTTCCTGCTGGCAAAAATGATCATTCCTTATATGGACGATATTGCCTTCGCCGATTTCTCCGCCGTCGGTGGCATTATTATGATTGCCGTCGGTATGCGTATGGCAGGGATTATGAATTTTGCGGTGATTAATTTTCTGCCGGCGTTACTGCTGGTGGTGCCCTTCTCTTATCTGTGGCGTCACCTCGGTGCCGGCTGAGCACTGCGCGCGTCAGAAACGGTATGACTCCGTTTCTGACGCCGGCCGGGATTAAAAAACTTTCCGGCCGTCGACAAACACCGCGCTGACGGCACCCTTCAGGGTGTCGCCGCTCAGTGGGCTGTTTTTCCCTTTCGAATACAGGTCCTGAGGGCTGAAACTGCGCTCTGCCGCCGGGTCAATCAGGGCAGCACTGAACCAGGAGCCTTCTGCCAGCCCGTGATCCAGGCCCAGTACGTCAGCTGGCTGGTTGCTGACTGCCGCGATCAGGGCAGATAACTGCAGTTCACCTTTGTCCACCAGTTGCAGTGCCAGCGGCAGGAAGGCGTCAAACAGACTCATGCCGGCTTCGGCATCGGCAAACGGTGCTTTCTTGGCGGCAATTTCATGTGGCCGGTGGTTGGAGCTGATGGCCAGCTCACCGGTGTTGACGGCATTCAGCAGGGCTTCACGGTCGGCCTCGCTGCGCAGCGGCGGCTGTACGTTATACAGGCTGTTAAAGCCGGCCACGGCCGCGTCGGTATACACCAGGTTGGACAGCGGGGTGTCGGCAGTGACTGCCAGCCCTTCGTGGCGTGCCTGGCGCAGCATGGCCACACTGCGTGCGGTGCTGATCTGGCTGATATGAATACGCACGCCGGTCTGTTCGGCCAGCAGCAGAATCTGCGCCAGTGCGGTGGTTTCGGCGGTGCCGGGAATGCCGCTCAGGCCCATGCGGGTGGCGACCGGACCTTCATGCATGCAGCCACCTTCGGCGAGGGAAACATCCTCTGCCTGCAGGAACAGCGGAATGCCGTAGGTGGCGGCATATTCCATCACCCGGCGCAGGACATAGTTATCCTTGAACGGCTGACGGGCGTTGGTCAGGGCAACACAGCCGGCATCGTGCAGACCGACCATATTGGCCAGCTGTTCGCCGGCCAGCCCCTGAGTGGCAGCGCCCAGCGGCAGGACACTGGCGTAGCCGGCTTTGGCGGCTTTTTCCTGAATCAACTGAATCACCGCGCTGCTGTCGGCGACCGGTCTGGTGTCCGGCAGTGAGCAGATATGGGTGAAACCGCTGGCGCAGGCGGCGCGGGTTTCGCTGGCAATGGAACCTTTCTGGGTGAAGCCGGGTTCCGGCAGGTGGGCGCCGAGGTCGATAAAGCCGGGTACCAGCCACTGGCCGGCGGCGTTCAGGCTTTGTTCGATTTCACCGCATGACGGCTTGTGGCCGATGGCGGCGATGCGCCCTTCGGCAATGTAAATATCGCTGACGCTGTCGAGCTGCCGGGCCGGGTCGATCAGGCGGGCGTTTTCAATATGCAGGTATCTCATGCGGATGCCTCCCCCTGAGCGGCCGGGTCATTCTTTTCCTGCTGCTGGCCGCTCATGGCCATCGCCATCACCGCCATACGCACGGCAATGCCGTAACTGACCTGATTGAGAATGACCGACTGTACGCCGTCGGCAACCGCGGATTCAATTTCCACGCCGCGGTTGATCGGCCCCGGGTGCATGACGATGGCGTCCGGACGGGCAATGGCCAGCTTCTCTTCGGTGAGGCCGTAAAGGCGGAAAAATTCACCTTCGGATGGCAGCAGGGCGTTCTGCATACGTTCTTTCTGCAGACGCAGCATGATCACCACGTCGCAGTCCCTGAGGCCGTCTTCCATGCGGTAGAAGGCTTTGCAGCCCAACGCTTCGATGTCTTTCGGCAGCAGGGTGCCGGGACCGATGACCCGTACTTCGGCGGCGCCAAGGGTGTTCAGGGCATAAATCTGCGAGCGGGCAACGCGGGAATGCAGGATGTCACCGACAATGGCCACCACCTTGCCTTCAATGCTGCCTTTATGGCGACGGATAGTCAGCATATCCAGCATGGCCTGGGTCGGGTGCGCGTGACGGCCATCACCGGCGTTGATGATGGCGACGTTCGGCGTGACCTGCTCGGCAATAAAATGGGCGGCGCCGGAATCGGCATGACGGACGACAAACATGTCGGAGTACATGGCTTCCAGATTCCACAGGGTATCCATCAGGGTTTCGCCTTTGGATGTGGCTGAGCGGGCGATATCCAGATTGAGAATATCCGCCGACAGGCGCTTGGCCGCCAGTTCAAAGGTGGAGCGGGTGCGGGTGCTGTTTTCGAAGAACAGGTTCACCACGGTTTTACCGCGCAGCAGTGGTACTTTCTTCACCGCCCGTTCCTGGGTGCTGATAAAGGAATCGGCGGTGTCGAGAATTTCGGTCAGCAGGTCGCGGCTGAGGCCTTCAGTGGTGAGGAAGTGCTTCAACCGCCCGTCGGCGGTCAGCTGCACCTGGCTTGGGTCAGTATTCATGGCAGGGCGTCTCTTAAATCACAAATCAGGCGAGTGTCAGTTGCAGTGGCTGCGGGCCACTCAGCTTGACCAGCTGTCCGTCTTCCAGTTCCAGCCGGGCACCGCACAGGTCGGGCTGAATCGGCAGTTCGCGGCGGCCGATGTCGAGCAGGCTGACCAGGGTTATGCTGGCCGGGCGGCCGTAATCAAACAGTTCGTTCATGGCGGCACGGATGGTGCGGCCACTCATAACGACGTCATCGATCAGCACAATATGGCGGTCTTCGATGCTGTCCGGCAGTTCGGAACCTGTTACCTGAGGATGCAGGCCGTGGCGGGTGAAGTCATCACGGTAGAAGCTGATATCCAGTGAGCTGACACCATCGGCGCTCTGCAGTTTTTCCTGCAGGCGGTCAGCGACCCAGACGCCGCCGGTGCGGATGCCGACCAGCAGGGGCTGTTCAAGGTTATTCCGGGCAAGGTAGGTTTCCAGGCGGTCACCCAGTTCCAGGCAGGTCTGTTCGATATCAGGCAGGGTCATTCACTTGTCTCCAGTGGCCATTCGGCCATCCAGCTTTCCAGTATCAGTTGTGCGGCCAGGCCATCCACGGAGTTGGCGCCGAAGTCGCGGCTGCCGCCCTGGTTGATCACGATGCCTTTGGCTTCGTAACTGCTCAGGCGTTCGTCGTGGGTGTAGGCGGGGCGATGATAACGGCCTTCGAGGCGGCCGGCGAATTTCTTTGCCCGGCGGCTCATATCACTGGGTGTGCCATCCATATTCAGCGGCAGGCCGACAACGAAGGCATCCGGCTGCCATTCATCAATAATACGCTGCAGCAGATCCCAGTCGGGAATGCCGTCGCGCGCCTTGACCGGGTTCAGCGGCCGGGTACTGGCGGTGAGACGCTGGCCGAAGGCAATACCGATACGGCGGGTGCCGAAATCAAATGCCAGCAGAGTGCGGATGCGGGCGGCGGGGGCAGGACTGCTCATCAGGCGTGTCCCGCATCACCACTGAGAAATTCAGGGCTGATTCCCAGCAGGGCCAGGGCGGCGGTGTAGATGTCTTCGGTCGGGGTGTCGAACAGCAGGGCTTCGGTGGCTGCCACGGTCAGCCAGCTGTTGCTGCGGATTTCCTCATCCAGCTGGCTGGAATCCCAGCCGGCATAACCCAGTGCCAGATGGAAATCTTTCGGTCCGGAGCCGGCAGCGATGGCTTTGAGGATGTCTTTGGATGAGGTCAGGTGCGCCTGTTCCGTCACATTTAAGGTGGCACCCCAGTCGCCCTGCTGGCGGTGCAGGATAAAACCGTTTTCCGGGCTGACCGGACCGCCGGAGAGAATTTCCGGGCTGATGCCGGGCAGGCGTGGGATACCCAGCTGCTCGCAGATTTCGTCGAAGGTTACCGGCATTTTTTTGTTCAGTACGATGCCCATGGCGCCGTCGTCATTGTGTTCACACAGATAGGTGACGGTGCCGCCGAACCAGGAATCTTCCAGTTGCGGCATGGCAATCAGCAGATGATTTTTCAGGCTCTTCAGATGTTCCATTAGTTGGCTTCCGACAGATAACGGTTACCTTTGAACTGCCAGGTACGGATGATTTCCAGAATATCGGTATCCTTACGCATTTCATCGGTAAAAGGTGCGAAAGGTGCCGACATACGCACAATGCGCAGGGCGGCATCGTCCAGCACTTTGCGGCCGGAGGATTCGAGAATATTCAGTTCGTGAATGGTGCCGTCCGGGTTGATGGCAACCAGCAGGCGCAGGCTGCAGTTGTCGAAACAGCTCTCGGCCTCTCGTGGGTAGTTAAGGGCACCCATCTGTTCAATTTTGCGGCGCCAGTTATTCACATAATAGGCATCGCTGGCTTTCATGGTAGAGGCGGCGGTCAGACGCTGGATGCGTGGTTGTTTGGCATAGGTCTGGCGCAGGGTATCGAGCTTGGCTTCCAGACTGGCCATTTCCAGACTGCGTTGCAGCAGGGTTTTCTGTGGACCGTCGGGCAGGTCGAGCTGCAGTGTTGGTTGCTGCTGTTCCGTTCTGGCTTTACGCGGGCTGTCGGCGCTGGTGGTTACCAGCTGGCGGTTGCCCTGCGGCTTTTTCGGTGCACTGGCCTGCTGTTCCTGCGGTGAGGCTTCATTGATGCTGTTGGACTGGAACGTGGCTTCCACATCGGTGGTCAGCATACGGGCTTCATCCAGTGTGCCACTGCCTTCCTGATTTTCCTGGGCAATAAAATCGGCTTCGTCCGGCGCTTTGTCACTTTTGTAGGACGCCAGGGTGACTTCGAGGGTTTTCGACAGATTGTCACGGTCGGTGGCAGTAAAACTGACGCCCAGTAACACCACGGCATGAATCAGCAGTGCCAGAAACAGGGCGAATGACAGACGGTCTGAACTGGTAACAACGGTCGCTGACATGCGGTCGGATATACCTGTGTTTTAAGCGGTTTAAATGGCAGCAAGTCTGCGCTTTCAGTGGGGATTTGTCCAGGCAAAACGCGGTGTTGCGGTGCCTGCCGGGCGGTGTTGTGAACCCCGTCCGGCAGCGGCGTATTTTATCCCCGGCAACCGGTTTATATTTTGCTGAGCAGGCAGTCAATAAGTTGACCAGCTACGTCAATTCCGGAGTCGCGGCTGATTTCGCGCACGCAGGTCGGGCTGGTGACATTGATTTCCGTCAGGTTACTGCCGATCACATCGAGACCGACAAAATAGAGTTTTTTCTCTTTCAGCAGCGGGCCGATCTTCTCTGCAATGGCGCGGTCACTGTCGCTCAGCGGGCGGGTGACACCCTGGCCACCGGCGGCCAGATTGCCGCGCGTTTCGCCGCGGGCCGGGATGCGGGCCAGGCAATAAGGAACCGGCTCACCATCAATCATCAGGATACGTTTGTCACCGTCACTGATTTCCGGAATAAAGCGCTGTGCCATAATCTGCTGCGCACCGTGGTTGGTGAGCGTTTCAATAATAACGTTAACGTTCGGATCGTCGGCTTTGAGGCGGAAAATAGATGAGCCACCCATGCCGTCCAATGGTTTGAAAATAACGTCCTGATGTTCCTGGTGGAACTGCTTCAGCAACTCTGCCCGGCGGGTAACGATGGTCGGTGTCATCAGCTCCGGAAAGGCGGTGGCAAAGACTTTTTCATTACAGTCGCGCAGGCTCTGTGGTTTGTTGGCGATCAGTACGCCTTCTTCTTCAGCGCGCTCCAGTATATAGGTGCTGTAAATAAATTCGCTGTCGAACGGCGGATCTTTGCGCATCAGAATAATGTTCAGGCTGTTCAGTGGCAGTTCCTGGAATTCCCCCATGTCGTACCAGTGATCCGGGTTCATTGCGACAGTGATGGGGGCCATCCGTGCCATTGCCCGGCCATGACGGATGGACAGATCCTGCTGCTCCATATACCAGAGCTCGCAGCCCCGTTGCTGAGCGGCATGCATCAGTGCCAGTGTGGTGTCTTTCTTGTAAGTGATAGTGGCGATGGGATCCATCACCACTCCGATTTTAATGGTCATAACGGCCCTGCTTTGTGCGGATTGTCTGAATCGCAGTTTATCTCAACCAGTGTTCCGCTGCTGTAACTTAAATGTGTGATTTGGCGCATAGCACCGTGCTGGCGTTTGTCGCATGATATGTGTTACAAACGTGGCGCAATGGCGTCTACTGCGTTTGTTGGACACAGCAGCTTAATACAACATAAGAAACGGACGGTTAAGGCCTCCCTATGGACGATAACTTTCAGAATATTAAAGTCATGGTCATTGACGACAGTAAAACCATTCGTCGCACGGCCGAGACTTTACTCAAAAAAGTCGGATGTGAAGTCATTACCGCAACCGATGGTTTTGATGCCCTGGCCAAGATCGCAGATACCAATCCGGATATCATCTTTGTTGATATCATGATGCCCCGTCTGGATGGTTATCAGACCTGTGCATTGATCAAGAATAATTCCAAATTCAAAACGACCCCGGTCATTATGCTGTCCAGTAAGGATGGCCTGTTCGACAAAGCTAAGGGGCGCATTGTGGGTTCTGATGAATACCTGACCAAGCCTTTCAGTAAGGAAGAGTTGCTGGGATCCATTCGTCAGTATGTAAAATCCTGAGCAAGCAGAAGCAGAGATAAGTTTGAGAGGTAAATGGCATGGCCCGTATTTTGGTAGTAGATGATTCCCCGACAGAAACCGAGGCGTTTCGCGTGATGCTGGAGAAAAACGGATACGACGTTCTGACAGCAGAAAACGGCGCAGATGGTGTGGCGCTGGCACGCGCAGAAAAGCCGGATGTGGTTCTGATGGACATCGTAATGCCGGGTCTGAACGGGTTTCAGGCAACCCGTCAGCTGACCAAGGATGCTGAAACACAGCACATCCCGGTCATCATTGTGACCACCAAGGATCAGGAAACTGACCGCGTGTGGGGTAAGCGTCAGGGCGCTGTCGGTTATCTGGTCAAGCCAGTGGCCGAGGCGACACTGCTGTCTGAAATCAATTCTGCAATGGTTGGCTGATGATGCACCCGTTTGCCCGCTTACTGGATATCGCCGGGCGCAGTCGCAGTAATGCCTCAGCGCTGCCGCAGCAGGTGGAGGCTGTTTCCTACTGGCGGGGCGTTGGCTTTATGCTGGCAGGACGCCATTTCGCGGCGGAAATGGGTGAGGTGGCTGAAATTCTGCAGCCACCCAGACTGACCAAAGTACCTGGTGTGCGCAGCTGGGTACTGGGGGTGGCGAATGTGCGTGGCCGGCTGGTGCCGGTGATGGATCTTGCCGGACTGCTGGGGTTGCCGTCGCGGGCCAACTGGCGCAGCCGGCGGGTGCTGGTGATTGAGCACGGTGATCATCTGACTGGCCTGCTGGTGGATGCGGTACTGGGGATGCAACAGTTTGCTATGGACCGCCGTGCGGAATTACAGGATCAGGATGAGGCGTTTGCCAAATTCGTGACCCATGGGTTTGAACGGGAAGATCGGGTATGGCCGGTGTTTCAGTTGCAGGAGCTGCTTCAGGCACCGGAATTCCTGCAGATAGCGGTGTAATGTCTGCTGCGGTGGCCTTGGTCATGGCGGACAGGAAAATTATTAAAAAACATGCAGTGAGTGTGGAGAGAACGGCATGAGCGGAAATTCAGGAAGCGTCTTATCGACGGTCTTCAGGAACCGTACCAACGGTGTGCTGGCGGGACTGTTGTTTGTGTTTCTGGCAGTGTTCATCGGTATCACGGTTTACGTGAACCTGCTGGCAGACAGGGACGACCAATATATTGAGCACGCAGGTGAGCTGCGCGTACTGTCTCAGGAGCTGGCAAAGAACGCCACGGAGGCCGCGGGTGGTAAGAAAGAGGCATTCGCTGAACTCAAAATCGCCCGTGACAACTTTGAAACACGCTGGGGCTATTTGGTGAATGGTGATGCTGCCAGCGGTCTGCCGCCAGCGGACGTGGCCTCCATGACCAATGTGCAGACGCTGTGGAACAAAGTAAAAAGCAACGCTGACCAGATTATCCGTTCTCAGGACGTGATCCTTTCCCTGCACGAAGTTGCCGCCACTCTGGCGGAAACCATCCCGCAGCTGCAGGTCGAATACGACGAGATTGTGGAAATTCTGCTGGATAATGATGCCCCGGCGGATCAGGTGGCAGTTGCCCAGCGTCAGTCCTGGTTGGCAGAACGTATTGTACGTTCCGTTAACAAAGTACTGGCCGGTGGTGAAGATGCGGTGATGGCAGCAGACGCCTTCGGCCGTGACGCCTCGCTGTTCGGTCGCGTACTGAACGGTATGATTCAGGGCAACGTGGCCATGAACATTTCTCAGGTAACCGACGAAGAGGCGGTATACGCGCTGGCGGAAGTTGCCGAGCTGTTTGAATTCGTATCCGGTTCCGTGGATGAGATTCTGGAAACCTCCCCTGAACTGTTCCAGGTGCGGGAAGCATCGGACTCGATCTTCTCTGACTCTGTGACTCTGCTGAATCAGGTTTCTGATCTGACCGGTGCCATCCAGAGCGATGCTGCCCAGCGTTTTGTCCTGCAGGCGGTTGGTTATATCGCTGCCATTCTGGCGCTGGTGATGATGGTGGCCTTCGGTATCGTGTCTTACCGCGAAACCCGTCGTGACCTGGAAGAAACTGCGAGTAAAAACGAACAGAACCAGATGGCGATTCTGCGTCTGCTGGATGAAATTGCTGACCTTGCAGACGGTGACTTAACCGCCTCGGCAACGGTAACCGAAGACTTTACCGGTGCGATTGCTGACTCCATCAACTACGCGATCGACCAGATGCGCTCGCTGGTATCGGCAATTAACGAAACCGCGGTACAGGTATCGTCCGCGGCGCAGGAAACCCAGGCGACAGCGATGCACCTGGCCGAAGCTTCTGAGCACCAGGCGCAGGAAATTGCCGGTGCCTCTGCGGCGATTAACGAGATGGCGGTGTCCATTGACCAGGTATCAGCCAACGCCTCTGAATCATCCGCGGTTGCGGAGCGGTCGGTAGCGATCGCCAACAAAGGTGCGGAAGTGGTACAGGCGACCATTAACGGCATGGATAACATCCGTGAACAGATTCAGGAAACCTCCAAGCGGATTAAACGTCTGGGTGAATCCTCGCAGGAGATTGGTGACATCATCTCCCTGATTACCGACATTGCTGACCAGACCAACATTCTGTCCCTGAACGCTGCGATTCAGGCCTCCATGGCTGGTGACGCCGGTCGGGGCTTCGCGGTGGTTGCGGACGAGGTACAGCGTCTGGCAGAACGTTCAGCCGCGGCAACCAAGCAGATTGAAGCACTGGTTAAAACGATTCAGAACGATACCAACGAGGCGGTCATCTCGATGGAAACCACCACTTCCGAGGTGGTACGTGGTGCACGTCTGGCACAGGATGCGGGTGTGGCACTGGAAGAAATTGAGAACGTATCGAAAAACCTGGCGGAACTGATTCAGAACATTTCCAACGCGGCCCGCCAGCAGGCATCTTCTGCCGGTCATATTTCCAATACGATGAACGTTATTCAGGAAATTACCTCGCAGACGTCTGCGGGTACCACTGCAACAGCGAAATCGATTGGTAACCTGGCTGAAATGGCCAATAAACTGCGTGAATCCGTAGCCGGCTTCAAGCTGCCTGAGGCAGAACTGGAACTCGATCAGCAGCAGCAGGTTCTGTAAGCAACCGTTGGTTGGATGAGATTTCATGAGCCATCAGTTGCTTGCCGGCATGAGCAGTTTTCCTGAGCTGGACGACACCCAGTTCGCCCGCTGGCAGAACCTGCTGGAAGAGCGGACCGGGATGTGTCTGACGCCCCAGCGGCGCTCTTTCCTGCAGACCAGCCTCGGGCTGCGGATGCGGGAAGTCGGTTGTGAGAGTTATCAGGAATACTATGAGCGGGTATTGAATGGTCCGTCCGGGGCGATTGAGTGGAGCACACTCGTTGACCGGCTGACGGTGCAGGAGACCCGTTTTTTCCGCGATCCGGATGCCTTTGCTTTTGTTGAGCAGTATGTGCAGCAGAAGGCCGCGGAAGCGGACAATAAGGAAACACTGGAGTTCTGGAGTGTCGGCTGTTCTTCCGGTGAGGAAGCCTACAGTCTGGCCATGATCGCTGAGCGCTGGCTGACGCCGGCCCGCCGTGCCTATGCCGTTACCGGTACTGATATTTCCACCATCGTGCTGCGTAAGGCACGGGCGGGTCATTATCAGTCGCGGGCGATGGACTGGGTGCCGCAGGAATACGCACAGCTGGGCTTCAGGCAGACCGGGCCCGGTGGGTCACTCGATATTGCGGAATCACTGCGCGCGAGAAGCTGTTTCAGTCAGGTGAATATCCTGAACCTGGCAGCCTGTCCGCTGCAGTCACAACATATAATATATTGCCAGAATGTGCTGATTTACTTCCGCCGCTGGCGTCGCCGGGAAATTCTGAATGTACTCGCTGAGCGCCTGGCGCCCGGTGGTATTCTGGTGATCGGCCTTGGGGAAATGGTTGACTGGCAGCATCCGCTGCTGGAACCGGTGCACAGCAGCCGGGTATCAGCCTTTGTGCGCAAGCAGGCAAATTCGACAGGGGAGACCGCAAGGCGATGAGTCAGGACTACATCGCCCTGGAATGGGTAAAAGGGGAAATCGAAGAGACATTGCAGCAGGCGCAGCAGGCGCTTGAAGCTTATGTTGAAAACCCCCAGGATAAGAGCCGGCTGAAATTCTGCCTGAGTTATCTGCACCAGATCCATGGCACACTGCAGATGGTTGAATTTTATGGCGCCGCCCTGTTGGCTGAAGAGATGGAAGCCATTGCTTCAGCGATTACAGAAGGCGGTCTGAAAAGTGAGCGTGAGGGTCTTGAGATCCTGATGCAGGCCATTATTCAGCTGCCACATTATCTTGAGCATGTGAAAGTCGGCCGGCGTGATCTGCCGGTGGTACTGTTGCCGATCCTGAATGAGCTGCGCGCCGTCCGCGGGGAAGCCTTCCTGTCGGAGACGGCCCTGTTTGCGCCCAGCATTCCTTCTGTTGTCCCGCTGTCAGACAGCCGTCTTGCACCGTATCTGACGGATGAGTTCACTCAGTGGTCACGCAAACTGCGGCAGATGCTGCAGACGGCGACCCTGCAGCTGCTGCAGAACAGGCAGCCGGATGTTGCCAAACAATACCTGAACAAGGTATTTGCCCGCCTGCATAAAGCATTGGGTAAAACTCCGCAGGGAATGGTGTGGCTGCCAGCGCTGGCGTTCAGTGAATGGCTGATGAAGCAGGACAGTCTGCCGAACAGTGCCAAGCAGCTGCTGCGTGAGCTCGACCATGTACTGAAATCCACTATCGACAATCCTGCCCAGGCGCTGAATAAAGCGCCAGCCGGGGAGCTGCTGAAAAACCTGCTGTTTTACGTCGCCCGTACCGACGTCAGGGGTGAAGCCATCCGTCAGGTGCAGGAGCTGTTTGGTCTGCGTCAGGCGCTGCCGACGGAAGAAGAAATCCGTCAGGAGCAGGATGCTCTGTCCGGTCCGGATAAAGATACCGTTGGTCATGTGCTGGGTGCGCTGACCGAAGAAATTGCTGCCATTAAAGATCGTCTGGATCTGCTGGTGCGCAGTGATGACGATCGTGATGAAGCCCTGAATGAAATTGCACCGTCACTGAAACAAGTAGCCGATACCATGGGCATGCTGGGTCTTGGCATGCCGCGTAAGGTCATGCAGGAACAGCAAAGCGCCGTCGCACGGATGCTCGACAGCGGTACAGTGCAGGACGGTGATCTGCTCGATATTGCCGGCGCCCTGTTGTATGTCGAAGCGACCATCAGTGGCATGCAGCGCGAAGGTGACCTGAATGCTCAGGAAGGCAGCAGTACCCTGTCTGATGCGCAGAAAGCCGTGCTGCGAGAAGCGCGCAACGTACTGGAGCAGGTGAAGGACGCCATCGTCGAATACATCGCCAAGCAGTGGTCTGTTGCCGAGCTGGATGATGTACCCGGGTTGCTGCACAGCATTGAAGGCTCCCTGAATATGATTCCGCTGCCACGGGTGGCGGACATCCTCGCGCGCGCGGCGAACTTTGTTCAGCACCAGCTGATCGACAAGCAGCTGCGGCCGGAATGGTCGGTGCTGGATATTCTCGCTGACGTGCTTTCCGGTATCGAATACTTTATTGAACGTTATTCAGAAAATCCGCGCAGTGCCGGTGATGAGATACTGACTAAGGCGGAGAAATCGCTCAGTCAGCTGCCGCTGGCAGAAGCAGCCGGTGAAGATGAAAGCCGTGCGGAAGACGTCGTTGGTCTGCCGGAAGCAGACGTCACTTCATTCGGTGAAGCGCTGACGCTGGAAGACGGGGCACAGGAAGATCTGCCTCTGGTTACGGATGACCTGACGGCAGACAATCAAGACGACGGCCTCAGTCTGATTTCCCCGCCGGCGGACGATGAATTCACCTTCGCTTTTGAGCCGGTTGATGGCAGCGCGTCAGAAGACGTCAGCGAACTGGTGGATCACCTGCGTGATCAGCAGCTGGAAGACGCTGGCCCCCAGACGGTTGCTGAGCCGGTGGCAGAACCTGAGGCTGTGGTGGCCGATGATGATGACGATCTGATTGATGACGAAATCATCGAAATTTTCCTCGAAGAAGCGGAAGAAGTTGGCGATACCCTGAATGAATTCTGGCCGCAGTTCAAAGCCGATCAGAATGATCAGGAAGCCCTGACCACCGTGCGCCGTGCGTTCCATACGCTGAAAGGCAGTGGCCGCATGGTGAAAGCAGAGTTTATCGGTGAACTGGCCTGGTCCGTCGAAAATATGTTCAACCGGGTGCTGGATAACACCATCAGTATCACCCCGGATCTGATGGCGCTGGTCGATTATGTGATCAGTCAGCTGCCGTTGCTGATCGACGATTTCCGTCAGCAGCGTCCGGCTTCGCTCGATACCCAGCCATTAATGGATTACGCCTTTGCCCTGGCGGCCGGTGAAGCGGTGGCGCCGTTTGCGGCAGCAGATGCCGGACAGGTTGCGGCACAACAACCGGCAGCGGACGAGGTCGCTGAAGACGACGATGAAGACGATGCCCTGCTGGAAGTCTTTGAAACAGAAGCCGGCTCTCATCTGGTCACCGTTGATGAGTTTGTGCAGCAGTCACGCGCCGAAGACTATATGACACCGCTGAGCGATCAGTTGCAGCGCGCCCTGCACACACTGAAAGGCAGTGCGCATATGGCTGGAATTACCCCGATTGCCACGCTTGCCTCGCCGCTGGAGCGACTGATCAAAGAACTGCGCGCTTATCAGGTCAGTAATAACCGCGACATCGTTGCCTTGCTGGCGCGTGGCTCGGAGCTGATCGCCAACGCTCTCAGCAGCCGTGAACTGCTGCAGGCGGATGTGCTGGATGGGGCAGACGACTATCTGCAGCAGATTGAAGTACTGGAGCAGCAGTTACTGCATCCGTTACAGGCAGAGGAGGCTGAGCGCTCCGGTCCGAACCCACAGGCCATCTCCCAGTTCCTGGCACAGGGTATGGATGCACTGCTGGATGCTGACCGCCTGCTGGCGCAGTGGCAGAAGGATAATGACAGCTCGGTGCTGGCTGCGTTGGGCCGTGATCTGGATGAGGTCGCTGCCGGGGCTGCGGAAGCTGAAATCCCGCATATTCAGACCCTGGCTCAGGCCCTGAATGAACTCTACCAGCGTGTTGAGCAGGAACAGGCACAGCCGGAAACCGGCCTGCTGGAACTGGCCGCTGACGCGCATGAAGCCATTCTGTCGATGATGGATTGTCTGGCGGCAGGCCAGCAGACACAGAGTGCAGATGAACTGATACAGCGTATGGCCGGCTGGGTCTTTGCTGAACCCGAACCGGCACAGGACGGCAGCAGCGTCGGGGAAGAAATTCCGGCGGCGGATGACGACGGGATTGTTTATCCGGATTCGCCGGCTGACATTCAGCAGGCGGTGGACGAAATTGCCATGGTGACAGCTGGTCTGGATGTTAATGATGCCGGTGACGCCCCGTCACGGTCACAGGACGATACTACTGCGGACGACGCTGAGCTGTCCGTCACAGCAGAAACCAGCAATGAGCTGCCACCGCTGCCAATGGTGGACGAAGCTGACGATGAGATTCTGGAAATTTTCCTCGAAGAGGCACAGGAAATCAGCGAGTCAGTGGAAACGGCAATCCAGCAGTGGCGCCTCAGTCCGGATAATCTGGTGCATGTGGCGCAGCTGCAGCGTGAACTGCATACGCTGAAAGGTGGCGCGCGGATGGCAGAACTGTCGGCCATTGCTGACCTCTGTCATGAACTGGAAACTCTGTACGAAAATATCAATGATGGCCGTATCGGTGTGCAGCCGCAGGTGTTTGACCTGCTTGAGCGAGCGCATGACGAACTGGGTGAGCAGATTGACTGCGTGCTGCAGGGACAGTCGCCGGCGCCGGCAGAGGATACCATTGCGGCGATCCGCGGGTATCTGCGCGGCGAAACCGCCGGTGAAGTGGCGGATTATATCGAAGATGAATCGGCGGTTGAGCCGCCGCCGGAAGCCGTTGTGGCCGAACCGGTGCGGGCAGAAGCGCTGGATGAGTCTGACCGTGAAATCCTGGAGATTTTCCTGGAGGAAGCCGGTGAACTGCAGGAGGCACTTGAGCGTGCTATCCAGCAGTGGGAACAGACACCGGCACAGCTGACGGAAGCGGATGAAGCTCAGCGCGTTCTGCATACTCTTAAGGGGGGTGCCCGTCTTGCTGGTCTGACGGACATTGGTGACCTGGCCCATAATTTTGAAAGTGACATTCTGCACGCGCAGCAGGCACAGACTCCACCGGATGCGGCCTTCTTCCGTCAGGCGTATCAGCGTCAGGATGAACTGATTAACCATATTGAACGGGTGGCCGCTGCGCTCGACAGCAATGCGCCGGTTATGCTGGGTGAAAAATCGCTGACGCCGGATGAGACGGATGTGATTTCTGCCGGGAATACGGATTCACCGCAGTCTGCGGCTGCAGACGATGTGCCAGCGGTTGCCGATTCTGAGCCGGAAGCGCTTCCGGGCAGCAATGTGGTGCCACTGCGCCGTGACGTGCAATCACAGGCCGACCAGACACCGTCAGCACAGCCGCAACCGTCGCCGGCGACACCGCAGCAGACCGTGCGTAAATCGCCACAGGAACTGGTCAAAGTGTCTGCCGACCTGCTCGACAATCTGGTTAACTTGGCGGGTGAAACCTCCATCGGCCGCGGTCGTCTGGAACAGCAGGTGACGGACTTCTCCAACACGCTGGACGAGATGGATATGACGCTCGACCGTCTGCGTGACCAGCTGCGTCGTCTGGATATGGAGACCGAAGCTCAGGTGCTGTTCCGTCAGGAGCGTCAGGGACCGGACTACGAAGATTTCGATCCACTGGAAATGGACCGTTATTCCGCCATTCAGCAGCTCTCACGGGCACTGGTGGAATCGGCTTCTGACCTTGCGGATCTGCGCGAAACCATGACCAACAAGACCCGCGATGCAGAAACTCTGCTGCTGCAGCAGAGCCGTGTGAATACGGAGCTGCAGGAAGGGCTGATGAAAACGCGGATGGTGCCTTTCCAGCGTCTGGTGCCGCGGCTGCGTCGCATTGTGCGGCAGGTAAGCCTGGAGCTGGGTAAGCAGGTTGAACTGCATGTGCATAACGCGGAAGGGGAAATGGACCGCACCATTCTCGAACGCATGATTTCGCCGCTGGAGCACATGGTACGTAACGCAGTTGACCATGGTATCGAAGACGGCCAGCAGCGGCAGGCGGCCGGTAAACCTGAGACCGGCCGTATCGACCTGGAAGTCAGCCGTGATGGCGGCGACGTTGTACTGTCGATGACGGATGATGGTCGCGGCGTCAATCTGGATGCCGTGCGCCGTAAAGCCATTGAACGTGGCCTGATGGATGAAGGCGCCAACCTCAGCGATCAGGACATTATGCAGTTCATTCTGCAGGCCGGCTTCTCGACCGCCGAGTCGGTTACCCAGATTTCCGGCCGTGGTGTCGGAATGGACGTGGTCTCCAGCGAGATCAAGCAGATGGGCGGGCTGGTGGAAATTCAGTCTGAAGCCGGTGCAGGTACCCGTTTTGTTATCCGTCTGCCGTTCACGGTATCGGTTAACCGGGCATTGATGGTGCGGGTCGGCGACGACCTGTATGCGGTGCCGCTGAATAACATTCAGGGGATTGTGCGTATGCCGGTAGCGCAGCTGCAGTCTCTGTATGAGCAGCCACAGCAGGAGCGCCTGTATGAATACGCCGGCACGGACTACCGGGTGGAATATCTCGGTCACATGCTGGAAAACGAGGCGCATCCGAAATTCAGTGCGCAGGATATGCCACTGCCATTGCTGCTGATCCGCGGTGTTATTCCGTTTGCCCTGCAGGTGGACTCGCTGATGGGCTCACGTGAGATCGTGGTAAAAACCCTCGGTCCACAGTTTGCCAGTGTTATGGGGGTTTCCGGCGGTACCATTCTCGGTGATGGTTCGGTGGTGATCATTCTGGATCTGCCGGCGATGATCCGTACCCAGAGCAGCCTGGAATACCAGCAGGCAAAACTGCTTGATTCCCAGGAAGCAGAACGGCGGCATGAGCTGGAAAACCGCCTGCCGCGGATTCTGGTGGTGGATGACTCGGTAACGGTACGTAAGGTAACCAGCCGTCTGCTGGAGCGTAACGGCATGGAGGTTTACACCGCGAAGGATGGTGTGGATGCCATGGCAACGCTGCAGGATCACAAGCCCGATCTGATGCTGCTGGATATTGAAATGCCGCGCATGGACGGTTTTGAGGTTGCCTCTCTGGTGCGCCATGACTCACGTCTGAAAGACATTCCGATCATTATGATCACGTCGCGGACCGGTGATAAACACCGTGAGCGGGCATTGTCGATCGGTGTGAATGAGTACATGGGTAAGCCATTCCAGGAAGAAAGCCTGCTCGGCACCATGAACCGGCTGCTGGGGCTCGGGGACTCCTGACATGGCACTGCCCAGGGTAGGGATTCTTGCAGAGGACCGGCTGCAGCAGCACCTGTTGAAAAGTGCTCTGGTGCATTTTGGCTTTGATGTGGTGGTCAACACCGATCCGGCCCGCTTTGCTGAACTCGACATCAGTGATCTGGCGCTGGATGCCTGGCTGGTGGATCTGCCCCATGATGATGAAAATCTGTCATGGCTGGAGGCCCTGCTGGACGGTGATGTGCCGGTTCTGCTGGGCACGGATAAAGCACCGCAGAAAAGCTGCCCGACCTTCCCGAAATGGGAAAAGAAGCTGTACGGTAAACTGCGCGAGATTATCCGTGACACCCCGGTAGTGGCAGAGGACATCGCGGCTCTGGCCAGCCTGGGCGGCCCGGGGGCGGCAGAAATTCCGTTACCTTCCGTGTTTGCCACACAGGATTATCACGGGCAGCCTGCCTGGCAGGTATGGGTACTCGGTGCTTCCCTCGGCGGGCCAGAGGCCGTTAAAGCCTTTCTGGATGCTCTGCCCGGCGGTCTGCCACTGGCCTTTGTTTATGCCCAGCATATCGACCCGCGTTTTGAAGAAACCCTGAGCAAAACCATTGGCCGGCACTCAGCTTACCAGCTGAAGAATTTTACGGCTGGTCAGCCACTGTTGTGTGGCGAGGTGCTGGTGGCCCCGATTACAGCGGAATTTCGTTTTAACAGTGAGGGGCTGCCGCAGACACTTGATCAGCCCTGGCCGGGGCCTTACGGCCCGTCGATCGATCAGGTGATCCTGAATGTGGCTGAATATTATGGCCCGCGGGCCGGTTATATTCTGTTCAGCGGCATGGGAAATGATGGTGCTGATGCCATTATGACCCTGCACGACCGCAAGGTGCCGGTCTGGGCGCAGAGCCCGGAAACCTGTGCCAATGCCTCAATGCCGGAAAGTGCGATTGAAACTGACCGGGTAAACTTCACGGGTGATCCCTTCCAGCTGGCGTTGCAGCTGGTAAACTGCGTAAAACACAGCTGGATGGAAAAGCATGAGCCAATCCCTCACTAAAACCAATACTCCGGATCAGGTTGACTGTCTGCTGATTCCACTGAAAGACCGTAACCTGCTGCTGCCGAACGTTACGGTGGCGGAGATTATTCCCTTTTCCCATCTGCTGACCACGACCTCCGCGGTGGACTGGATTCTCGGCCGTATTGACTGGCGCGGTACCCCGGTCCCTGTTGTGTGCTATGAAATGCTCAATGATCAGTCAGCGCCGGCGCCGAATCCGAACGCCCGTTTTGCTGTGGTAAATGGTGTGGGTAACCACGCATCGATGCCGTTTTATGCGGTACTGGTGCAGGGGATTCCACGGTTGGTGCACATTCAGGAGAAGGACATTCAGGAAGTAGAAGCAATGAATATGGGTCCTTATGATGTATCCGCCGTTACCTTTGATAACGAAACTGCAATGATTCCTGATCTGGATAATGTAGAATCCGCACTGTTGAATCATATCTGAGCTGATCCCGTATATGCCCTCTGTTCTGTTGCTGGCGGTTAACCGCCATCAGGAACGCTATTTTTCTTCTGTTGCTGACGGTGCAGAGAATATGGATGTTCGCGTTATCCATGACAACCGTCTGCCACTGGCTGTATTTCCCCGCCGGTTGTCGGCTACGGAAAAGAAATTTCTGCACAGCATTGCTGCACTGCGTCTGAAAACGGCCGAACAGGAGTCTCCGGGATACAGGATCGGCCGATTGCGCCGGACTCTGTTGCAGCTCCGCTATCTTATAGCAGCTTATATTTTCTTTCTCCGGGCGGAAAAGTTCTTCACCAGTAACCATTTCGATCTGGTTGGCTTGTGGAGTGGGATGAAATGGCGTCAGAAGATTGTCCGTTATGTGATTGCCGGCACCAGGACCCTGTTTTTTGAAAACGGGGCTTTCCCGGGAACAACAACAATTGATGCTGCCGGGGTTAACTATGCCAGCAGTATTCCGCGTGACCGGGATTTTTACCTGCAGCGGGGACAATCAGCAGCGAAGCCATTGCCGCAACAGCTGATAGAACGCAAACCAAGAAAAACCCAGGGTAAGGGAAATACGACAGAGCAGTCGTTGCCTGAGCATTATATCTTTGTTCCGTTTCAGGTCGATTCCGACACCCAGATCATCGAATATTCCCCGTGGATAAGGAATATGGAGCACCTTTATAACGTTCTCAGAAAAATTATCGACAGTTCTGATGGTGAATCCCCTGTGTTTGTGGTCAAGGAACATCCCAGTTCAAAAAACGATTACCGCCATTTGCATGGCCTGAAAGCGGGTATTGTTTTTCATAATCAGACCAACACGCAGACATTGATTGAGGGGGCCGACGGTGTGGTAACCATCAACTCCAGTGTTGGTTTTGAAGCCATCCTTCTGAATAAACCGGTGATCACGCTTGGTGAGGCCTTCTATAATATTAAAGGCTTGGTATTACATGCAGAAGGTGAGCAGGCTCTGATGCATGCCTGTCATAATATGGCCAATCCGGAACCGGAATTACGCGAAGCTTTTCTCAATTATCTTTATTGTGATTACTACGCCAGAGGTGACTGGCGTCATGCGGATGCCGGACACATAGACTCTGTCAGGAAGATAATCAGTAACACTCTGGAACATTGATGTTTTTAGCAGATAAATTCGGCCGCCCGTATGAACTGTTGAGTAAAGCAGTACTTTATTCGTTTGTATTTCTTGCCGGAATGGCATTTGCCGCGATTCACCTGGATGCAGCCCCGGCGCAGTATCAGTTGTCTTATCTGGTCTGGCTTCTTCCGCTGATCATTCTGCTTAAGCCGAGGGTGCAGCTTGCAAGGCCGGAGAAACTCTTTCTGTTGTCCTGTGTACTGATGTTTCTGAGTACTGTTCTGAGTTTCGGGATGTCCGGTGACCTAGCTGACCCTCAGTCAATAAGAACTTACTGGCTGTATCTGCTTCCTGTTGGACTGGTGATGACTTTCTCTCAGATACAGATCAGCAGACAATGGCTGTACAGTTTGATGATTATCGCGGCCATAATGTCGTTTATCGTGGTGATAAAAGATAATCTGTATGGTGGTGTGAGGGGAAGTCACCATGGATCGCCGATCCCTTTTGGTTCTGTCAGTTTATTAACAGCGCTGTTATGCCTGATTTTTGCTATGGACCGGTCAGTGTCAAAGTGGTTACGTCTGGTGCTGCTGGTTTCTTCTGTTATTGGCTTGGTAGCGGTTATCTGGTCAGGAACAAGAGGGGCATGGCTGTTTCTTGTGTTCTGGGCCTGCGTGGCGTTTGCGCTCCTGCTTAAGCATGGAAGCTCTGTTAAACAGAAAATGACAGTTATTACCATGGTATTGATATTGGTGGCGGGTGTAATGATTACACCCGTGCCGGACTTATTGAAGAAACGGGTTTCTGGTGCATATACAGAAGTTGAACAGTATTTTTCGGGTGAGAGTGTGACAACATCCTCTGGCCAGCGCTTTGAACTCTGGAAAGTTGCATTCAACACATTCACGGAAAATCCGTTATTTGGAGCAGGGCGATTTGGTTTTCTGCATGAAAAGCAGTCTATGAATTCAGAGGGAAGGGTAAAGGTTATTAAGTCTCTTGAGCATGCTCATAATGATGTGCTCTGGATTCTTGCTACCAGGGGATTGCTGGGCCTGACGGTGTTTGCAGGACTATTTATCTTCCTGATTGGTTTCTATAAGAATAATCTGAGAGACTCCAGAACAAAACTGGTGGCTTATGCTGGTCTGACGGTCTGTACTGGGACTCTGGTATATGGCCTGACCGATATATTTATGTCGCTGAAATTGACAATTGGTTACTTTATGATTGTTAATGCTTTGTTAATACGACATATCATTTGTCTGAAGAATACAGACGTTCCTGCCGGAGGCGGTTGATTTTTGTATCAAGACTGCGCCAGGCTCCATTAATCGACTTTTTTACTAAGGCGCGCAGGCGGATATTCAGCGGGTTGATACCTGGATTGGTTACACCGTCAACGATGATAAAAGATATCCCCTGCTCTGTACGGCGGCACATAATATTGGAAGGGCTGATATCCCTGACACAGATGCAGTTATCTAACAGATAGTGTTTCAGCCTCAGGACTCCGGAGTCAATACTCTCATCGGCTAACAGGTGCCTGCGGATTGCTTCAGTGAGATTGAAAGACTCGCTGCCATCCTCATTGAGCACTCTGGGATAGAGTGCTCCGGGGCCGAGGTTGGTATCGATAGTGCCCAAGTAGGGTGTGAGCAGACTCAGATCCCTGCCTTTCTGTTGGAGATAGCGGAAATAGGCCTTTTCACGCCGGGTCTGCTTCTCCGGGCGCAGTGCGACCTTGATGCACATGTCATCCTTGTCAGGGTGCCGGTAGCAGGCTCTGTCACGTCCTTTTCCCAGCAGCATGGACTCGGACAGTTGTACGGTATCGGTCATAATGGTTCCTGCCCCTCTTAAGCAGTGAACAGGCATTGTTGCCTGATAAGCTGCTTTTCCTGATCCGTCATTACTTTTTCATTGCGGTAGAAATCAAGTAACCGGATAACTGACTGGTCGTATTTTTTTCTGAATCTGACTGATGAGCCGGATCGGAACTTGATAATACCGGTATCAATCCAGCAGATTTTTCCCTGCTCATCAGCGAAGACATTGTTCAGGTGCAGGTCTGAAAACACAATCGAATACCGCCGCATTTCCAGCAGGTCATGGATCAGATTTTCAGTGATTCTGGCTCTGAGTTCGGAATGGTCGTCCAGTGACTTATAGTACTGGTAGGCTTCCTGATAGCCGGCACTATTCAGATTTTCCATACAGTAGTAACCGATATAACGGAAATCGCGTGCCGGAAATATGGATATCCCTGCTTCGTAGATTGTGGGAGTCCGTAATCCGATGGATGCAAGGGTGCGGTTGCCTTTGATCTCTTTGGAGACACGGCTGTGAAACCAGAACAGCTTGATGTATTCATGCCAGGTCCGGGGTTTGATCAGTTTCAGCACCCGTTCTCCATTGTGCGTCACTGTGAGTAGTGATGGGCGCCTCTCTTCGAGGATGGATTCTGCTTTGCAGTCGTCGTCATGCTGTTCTGGCCCTTTATATATACGGGCAAACAGTTGCGGGATATCGTTATCAATCAAAGTAATTTTTCGCAGCACAAGCAGGTATCCGGAGTCACAAACAGGTCAGTCAGCCATTATCTGATCGGACTGATAACGGACATGAGATTGTAAACTATTTGTGATAAGGGATGGATATGCAGCTTCGGGACTTATTGTCTTACAAATGGAACGCTTGACCGGAATCAGTTTGCATTACCCTTTTATGCGGGTGTAGGTTTGAAATCCAGTCTGATAATTGGTTATTTATTCTTTTTAGAAATAATTTCGAAATCAGTTATAACTGATTTGAATGACCGTAGGGTGAAGGTCGTTGGAGGGTCCGGAGATAATAACGGAACCGAAGGCTGATGTGATGATTGGGGATCAGAATAGGTGTTGTTTCTGCCAGTAGCCGGAAAGCCAGGATTCCGGCAGGCTGATCTTCTTATCGTTATGGCGTCAGGCCAGTTGGCTGCGGATGAGAGTGCCGACGGAAGTATCTCGGGTGACAACGCCGAATTTGGTCAGGGTTCTGGCATCATTGGCAGAAAGCGTCAGGCGCTCCAGCTCTTCCTCTATCCGGTTATCTTTGTAGAGTTTGACCCAGCGACGGTAGTGATCGCCCATTTTCCGCACGCCTTTGTCCAGCAGTCGGGCACGGTTTTCGACGTTACGGATAAAACCTTCCTTTGAACGGATTGGAAAGTGGAACACGGCTGTGTTCTGACTTTCTTTCTGATTCAGTTGTCCCCACAGATGCCAGGCGCGGTGATTACCGCCTTTCACTCTCAACAGGCCATGATTGTTGACCATCACCTTACCATTGATATTGCCTAACATGATTGACAGGTTGGCATTCTCAACCAGATTGCAGTCTTTGCTCAGAATCGGCAGGTTGACCCGGTAAGGCGAGTCCAGATAGTGGAAGTTGTCTGAATGGAAGGATTCATCCGGGATCATATTGATACGCTTGCAGTAAACAATGGAACCCCAGCGGGTGATATCGTGCTTCAGCTTACCGTCCGCAGCAACCCAGAATTCGTCAGCGTCATTGGCAATACTCCAGTCAGCGCCCAGACGGCTGCGGGAAATTTTCGCCATTTCGGTTTTCCAGTTGCTCTGCTGGTAATCCAGCTGCGGCCGGTCAATCAGGTGGATATCAAATTCCTGTTGCAGTGCACTGACAATGTCCCGGGTGCCATCGTCGGAGCCATTATCCATAACCACAAAGCAGTCCACCCCTTGGCGGGCATGGAAACGGATGTTGTCTTCAATAATATCGGCTTCGTTCTTGATCAGAAGGTTCATTGCCAGACGCATGATACTCACCTGTGTTCAGTACTGGTTGACTGTCCGTACATCGTAATAACCAAACCTTAAGCGAGTCTTAAAACAGCCTTAAGATAGCAATCCCTTGAATGGTCTCAAATATGGAACAAACTGTTGTTGTTTATCATGGTACAAATGGCAGACGACAGTTATATGACAAAGGCGTGTTTGTTAAGGCGGACAGAGAGTGAGGAGAGCAGCTCACAGCAGGGCCTGCTGTGACTGTCGGAAGGCAACGGGGCGGGGCTTAACTGAGCGTTCTCTGCAGCGCGTCTGCTATATGGCTGCTGTCGGTTACTTCCACACCCAGCTTACGGAACAGGGTGCAGAATTCTTCATACAGCGGCACTTCCGGGTTGGCAACGGACAGCAGACGGGCTGCCGGCTTGAGCCAGCGGCTGTTGATCAGAGTGGATGAGACATCACCAATAATGATGACATCATCACTGAGCAGCGGCAGCAGGGCTTCAAAGGGGATTCTGTGCGGCAGAAGAGTGAAGCCCGGCAGGCTTCCGGCATCAAGAATATCCGGATTCTGATTACGTGGATGGTATTTGATCCCGGTTTTCAGGCCAGCGGACTGCAGCTGTTCAACAACCTCGAGCATGGCTGTCCGGTAGCCGGGGATGCGTTCAATAATGGATTCATGGGGCAGCGTCAGAACACAGTCCAGCTCTGCGATATCACTGGCCGGCGCTGAAAAATAAGAGGCCAGCTGGCGGCAGAAGGACTTCACGGTTGCGTTACCGCTGTACAGCGGCTGCAACGGGTGCAGGGTTTTTGTCTGTAGCAGCGGGTGTACCAGTTCAGGAAAAGCGGCGTAGACATCACTGATCCAGGCGGAACCTCCGATGGTCACCGGGTTCTTCCACCACAGGCCGTAGGTCAGCTTCTTCAGCAGGTTATCCACATACTGATCGGAAAATGAGGTGGAGTCTTTCCGCCCGACGTAAGTGAAGGTGCCTTCATCCATGTACACGCCCCGGGGTGTACTGCCGTGCTGTAACTGGCAGCTGTGCATCGCATACTGGAACTCAATGCGCCGGTCATTGCCGGTGTAAATCACCTCCGGAGCGAGTTGCGCGATAATATCGTCGATACGGGCGAAGGTCTCGCGGCGGCTTTTCAGCTTGGCGCGGTGGCCCTTGATGCGGCCGGGAAAGATATGCTGACCGGTAAACGGACTGTCCTGCATGTCCGACAGAATGCGGAAGTAATGGTTGCTTTCCACCTCCTGCTGGTCAATCAACAGCAGCCAGGCATCGGCATCCCGGGTGCTGGCGATGGCCACCGCATTGAGGATATGCAGGGGGGTTGAGGCCAGATACAGCTCTGCAGCCATTGTTGTACTCCGCACTAAGTCAGTCGGGAGATTGTAGGGGATTGCAGTTCGCCTGGCATGTGAATCAGTCACAGCCAGGCAACTATCAGATTAGATTCTTCCACACAGCCAGGCTGGGCCCGGACTGATTCATGGTATAGAAGTGCAGCCCTGGTGCGCCGCCGTCCAGCAGTTTGCGGCACATGTCGGTTACCACTTCTTCACCGAATTTCACAATGCTGGCGGAGTCATCACCATAAGCTTCCAGCTGTTTACGGATCCAGCGGGGAATCTCGGCTCCACAGGAGTCGCTGAAGCGGGCCAGTTTGCTGTAGTTGGTGATCGGCATAATGCCCGGAATGATGGGAATGTCTACGCCCAAGGCCTGAACACGCTCAACGAAGTAGAAGTAGCTGTCGGCGTTAAAAAAGTACTGGGTGATGGCGCTGTTCGCCCCGGCCTTCACTTTGCGGACAAAGTTTTCCAGATCTTTTTCGAAGTTGCTGGCCTGCGGGTGCATTTCCGGGTACGCGGCAACTTCTAAGGTGAAGTGGTCACCGCTTTCTGCACGGATAAATTCCACCAGTTCGTTGGCATAACGCAGTTCGCTGCTGCCCAGGCCAGAGCCGGATGGCAGGTCACCACGCAGGGCAACGATGCGGTCAATGCCCAGCTGTTGGTACTGGCTGAGGATGTCGCGAATTTCGGCTTTGCTGCCGCCGATGCACGCCAGGTGTGGTGCTGCTGCAATACCACGTTCCTGAATGGCTTTGACGATGGCATAGGTGCGGTCGCGGGTCGAACCGCCGGCACCATAAGTCACCGAGAAAAACTCCGGATTAAAAGCGGCGAGTTCGTCGCGTACCGTCAGTAGTTTTTCTGTCCCTTCCTCGGTTTTGGTCGGGAAAAATTCAAAACTTAAGGTCGTCATTTTCACGTCTCTTCTTGGGTAGCCTGAATTTTTCAACCACCCATAATCGGATTCTCAGAACGATATTAACTGGCTCAGGGTGCGTCATTGGAGAAGCCACCCAATTCAGGGATTCTTCAATGTCAGGAGCGTTAGCGAAGAAGCCAGATCGAGGCGGATTTGCTTCGGAACGCGCAGTGTATAAATTATACATGAGCATTTCCGAAGCAAATCCAACAAAGAGCTGGTGATGCAGCTAGCTTCGTTCAAAGATCAGTATTTGTAAGCTTCCGGCTTGTATGGACCATCCACATCCACATCGATGTACTTCGCCTGAGCAGGGGTCAGTTTGGTGATCACACCACCGAAACCTTCCACCATGTCTTTGGCCACTTCTTCGTCCAGTTTTTTCGGCAGGACTTTCACGTACACGCTTTCTTTTTTCTCGGCTTCCATCAGGTCGGCGAACTTACGCTCATACAGATAGATCTGTGCCAGAACCTGGTTGGCGAATGAGCCATCCATGATACGTGACGGGTGACCGGTGGCGTTGCCCAGATTCACCAGACGGCCTTCCGACAGCAGGATCAGGTGGTCGTTGGTGTCTTTGTTGCGTACCACTTTATGCACCTGTGGCTTAACTTCTTCCCACTCCCAGCTCTGGCGCATAAAGGCGGTATCGATTTCGTTATCAAAGTGGCCGATGTTGCACACGACGGCGCCGCTTTTCAGTGCCTGCAGCATGTATTTGTCACACACATTGACGTTACCTGTGGTGGTGACGATCAGGTCGGTGTTGGCCAGCAGGGTTTTGTTGATGCCTTCCGGCGTGCCGGTATTGATGCCATCAACGTAAGGGGAAACCACTTCGTAACCGTCCATACAGGCCTGCATGGCGCAGATCGGGTCGACTTCGGTGACCTTCACAATCATACCTTCCTGACGCAGGGAAGCGGCGGAGCCTTTACCCACATCACCGTAACCGATAACCAGCGCTTTTTTACCGCTCAGCAGGTGGTCGGTACCGCGTTTGATGGCGTCGTTCAGGGAGTGACGGCAACCGTATTTGTTGTCGTTTTTGGACTTGGTGACCGAGTCGTTGACGTTGATGGCCGGTACTTTCAGCTCGCCTTTTTTCAGCATATCCAGCAGGCGGTGCACACCGGTGGTGGTTTCTTCAGAAATGCCGTGGATAGTTGCCAGCATTTCAGGGAATTCGTTGTGGACCATCTCGGTCAGGTCGCCACCATCATCCAGAATCATGTTGGCATCCCAGACTTTGTCGCCGTCTTTTTCAGACAGGATGGTCTGTTTGATACACCACAGGAATTCTTCCTCGGTTTCACCTTTCCAGGCAAATACCGGAATGCCGGCGGCGGCGATGGCGGCGGCGGCGTGATCCTGAGTGGAAAAGATGTTGCAGGAAGACCAGCGTACGTCTGCCCCCAGATCCACCAGCGTCTCAATCAGCACGGCCGTCTGGATGGTCATGTGAATACAGCCCATGATTTTTGCACCGGCCAGCGGCTGGGCATCTTTGTACTTGCGGCGCAGGGCCATCAGGGCCGGCATTTCGCCTTCAGCAATGTCAATTTCCTTGCGCCCCCAGCCAGCCAGGCTGATGTCAGCAACTTTATAATCGGTAAATGCGCTCATTCTACGTCTCCGGATTCGGTAGGGTGGGCATTGCCCACCGGATTCATTGCTTACTGTAGGAGGGGGCCATGCCCCCGATCAGTTTCGCGGGTATGGCCGGCTCCTACGGATTCTGCTCGGCTCTGTTGATTAAAGAGCAGCCGCGGCCTGCAGGTCATCCACCTTGTCGGTGCGTTCCCAGGTGAAGGCGGTAAAGGTCTTGCTCTTCTGTTCGCCGTTCTCTGAATAGTTATAAGTATATTCAAACGGTTCACGGCCGAAGTGACCGTAAGCGGCTGTCAGCTGATACATAGGATTCAGCAGTTCCAGCTGGTTCTGAATGGCGTACGGGCGCAGGTCAAACACCTCGCGGATCACCTTGGCCAGCGCCTGATCTGTGATCCTGCCAGTACCGAAGGTGTTCACTGAGATTGAGGTCGGCTCTGCCACACCAATGGCATAAGACACCTGGATCTCACAACGGTCAGCCAGACCGGCGGCGACGACGTTCTTGGCCACATAACGCCCCATGTAGGCAGCAGAACGGTCAACCTTGGACGGATCCTTACCGGAGAAGGCGCCGCCACCGTGGCGCGCCATACCACCATAAGTATCGACGATGATCTTACGGCCGGTCAGACCACAGTCGCCCACCGGGCCACCGATGACGAAGTTGCCGGTCGGGTTGATGTGGTACAGGGTGCCTTCGTGCAGCCATTCTGCCGGCAGTACCGGTCTGATGATTTCAGTCAGTACGGCGTCGCGCAGGTCGTCCAGGCTGATGGACGGGTCGTGCTGGGTTGAGAGCACCACGGCATCCACTTTCGGCTGGCCGCTTTCCCAGTTGATAGTGACCTGGGATTTGGCATCCGGGCGCAGCCACGGCAGGGTGCCGTTACGGCGCAGTTCCGACTGACGCTGTACCAGCAGATGAGCGTAGTACACCGGCGCCGGCATCAGATTCGGGGTTTCGTTGGTGGCATAGCCGAACATCAGGCCCTGGTCACCGGCACCCTGATCTTCCGGTCTGGCGCGGTCAACGCCCATGTTGATATCCACCGACTGTTTGCCGATACCGTTCAGCACGGCACAGGTGGCACCGTCGAAACCGACGTCGGAGCTGTCATAGCCGATACCGGTAATCACGTTACGGACAATGTCTTCCAGATCCACATAGCAGGAGGTGGTCAGCTCGCCGGCGACAATCGCCATACCGGTTTTGACCAAGGTTTCCACCGCCACGCGGGCGTATGGATCGCGGGCAATAATGGCATCAAGCACGGCGTCAGAAATCTGGTCGGCCACTTTATCCGGATGGCCTTCTGACACAGATTCAGAGGTGAAAATGGAATATTCGCTCATGGTAAGCCCTCAAAAGTTGTTAACGCGCCGGGTCTGTTATGGGGGCGCGATGAAACAAACGGAACTGAATCTGAAATCCGTTCCTTAAACCGAGAAACTGACTCTGCCCTTCTGACAGCCCGGCTTCCCGTGCCCAGTCAGACAGATCATCAGGATCAAATCCGAGCCACAGATCGCCACAGCTTTCCCGGGCCCAGCTCTGTTCATGACGGCACAGGTCCGTCACCAGTAATGTGCCGCTGTCATTCAGTAACTGCGCCACATCGTTAAAAATGGTTTTGGGTGCCGGCACGTGGTGCAGCACCATATTGGCCACGGCAAAATCGACGTTCGCCGTCTGCCGGCTGAGCAGGGCATGGGTGTCACCCAGTTCGCACTGCACATTCGTCAGCCCGTGTTGTGCCACGGTCATACCCGCCTGTTCCAGCATCTGCGGCGAGATATCCACCGCCAGTACCTGATGGAAACGGTCAGCCAGCGCTGGCAGAAAGGCACCTTCGCCGGGACCGACTTCCAAAGCGTAGCTGCTGGGGCCGGTATAGGAAGCCAGAATGGCTTCCAGTGCCTCGCCGTACTGATCATAAGAGGCGATCAGATCCTGCTGCTCGCGGAATGCCTCGGCATTGCGGGCGAAAAAGTCGGCACAGGCACGGGTTCTTTCCTGCAGTACTTCCGCCAGGCCGCGGCGGTAGCTGTCACTGGTCAGGGCATCGCCGGCATCAATGGCGGCGAAGGTTGCCCGCAGCCACTGTTCCCAGGGGCTGTGGCCGCTGATCAGCGGGCGGCGGTAAAAAATACTGTTGCCTTCACGCTGGGTGTTCACCAGCCCGGCCGTTGCCAGCACCTTCAGGTGGTGACTCATGCCGGACTGGCGGATGCCGAACACATGACACAGCTCCATAACCCCGAACGATCCCTGACCCAGCAGTTGCAGAATACTCAGGCGCAGGGTGTCTCCGGCCGCTTTACTGGCGCGGGCAAGCTGTTCAGCGGAGACAGTGACGTGGGTGTTAGCAGGCATGGGCGCAGTGTAGGGTGCTTTTTTACCTATATCAAATTTTTTTGATATAGGTTTTCAGGTGTTTGTGGCTATCAGGCCCTGACTGTTGATTTGTCATAGCTATTACAAATCAAGATTAGTGAAAACTTTGATTTCAACTATCGACTGCCGATCCCTATTCTTTGCTTATCGGCTCAGCCAATCACGGCCGCCACAGACCCATGACCGCCCTGACTGCAGACAGATCAAGGGCAGAGCAACCGGAGATACAGGGAATGAAAACTGTTAAGAACATCGCCAGCAAAGTTGTACGTCACAAAACCAGCCGTCAGACCGCCGTGCCGGTGTGTAATTACGCTGATAATTACTACGGTGACCGTGTCTGTGTGATGCCTGCCAAAGTGGCACGCTGAGTACAGACGCTCATCAAAGCCGCGTGGTTCCGGGTGGGGGCCTCGCGGCTTTTTTGTGGCCGTCAGCTGAGTATACCCAGGATTCTGGCCTGATTTTCCAGCTGTTCACGGAAATGCGGGTGGGCAATGCCGATCAGCGCCCGGGCGCGCTGGGCTAATGACAGTCCTTTAACATTGACGCAACCGTATTCGGTTACCACAAAGTGTGCATCCATGCGGGTATCGGTGACCGTGCCACCGGCCAGCTGCGGCACGATACGGCTCAGGCTGCCGTCTCTGGCGGTGGCGTGCAGGGCAATAAAGGAGCGGCCGCCATGGGAAGCGTAGGCGCCGCGGACAAAATCCAGCTGGCCGCCTGTACCTGAAAATGGCGTGCCGCGGATGGTTTCGGCGTTGATCTGACCGCTGATATCCACTTCAATGGCAGAGTTGACCGACACCATGGCCGGATTTTCACGGATCACACTGGGGTCGTTCACCCAGGAGGCCGGGTAACCGACGATGGACGGGTTGTCGTCCATAAAGTCGTACATGGCGCGGTCGCCCAGCGCCAGCGTGTAGACGTGCTTGTGCTGCATCAGGCGTTTGCGGCGGCCATTGATCACGCCTTTCTCTATCAGTGTCACCATCGACGGGCAGAACAGTTCCGAATGCAGCCCCAGGTCCTGATGATGTTCCAGTAAGCGCAGCACCGCTGCCGGCACCCCACCGACCCCCATCTGCAGGGTGTCGCCGTCATGGATGTGCTCCACCACCTGACGGGCGATGATCCAGTCGGTTTCAGTGGATTCTGCCTCGGCCAGTTCGCTCAGCGGCGTATCGGCTTCAATCAGGCCGTCGATTTCGGAGATATGCACCGAACATTCGCCAAAGGTTCGCGGCATATAACGGTTCACTTCGACGATCACTTTTTTCGCTTTGCGGATCACCGAGGCGCCGTAATCGGCATTGGTGCCAAGACTGAAATAACCGTGTTTGTCCATCGGTGATACTGTCACCATAAAACAGTCCGGCTCGATCTGCTGCGTTAACAGACGGCCGACATGGTGAAACGCCGCCGGCACAAATTCCACCCAGTGTTTATCGCGCAGCTGCTGAATGGCACGCCGGTCGTGGCCGCTGAGAAACAGGCAGCGCGGCGTGAATTTCCCCGTCATCTCATCCGTCAGCAGGTGTTGGGCGATGGCCTCAGTACCGTGCATGTAATAGATATTCAGCGGTGGCAGCCGGTCAGCGCGGAAGGCGGAGGCCAGTGCCTGAATCAGCACCGGCGGCATGGCCATGCTCATACCCAGAATCAGATTGCTGGCATCGGTCAGCTGATCCACGGCCTGATCGGGGGTCAGCCGTTTGGCGTTGTAGTGGTCGTCCCAGTGCATGGTTTTCTCTGGCTCCGTGCCGGTTGCTGTTCCCGTCTGTATAGCAGAGACAGATTGAAAAAATGAGTCAGGCGGCAGAAAGAGAATACAAAGGCAGCAAAAAGCACCAGCAGCGCCGCCGGCTGTGACCTGCGTCCGGCATGTGCTGCGCAGATATGCTGAAATACGGCGTTTTAAACGGCATACTCAGCGCACAGATTCTGACAAGGAAATCCCCATGGCCATCGTCACACCACCACCTTATAACCCGGGTGATCCGGACGGCACCTCCGCGGCGGCGGACAAGGCGCCAGAGCGCGGCCCGGATAAAGCACAGCGTCTGCTGCAGCAGTTGCAGCAGGCACTGGCGCAGGTGGTGCAGACCGACGGCGAAAAACTGAAGCTGGTGCTGGTCAGTCTGCTGTGCCGTGGCCATCTGCTGCTGGAAGATGCACCCGGACTGGGCAAAACCACGCTGGCGCGGGCGCTGAGCCAGGCGCTGACACTGCGCATGAAACGCATTCAGTGCACGCCGGACCTGATGCCGTCGGATATTACCGGCATCAGCGTCTACAACAGTGAAGAGCATAAATTCCATTTTATGCCCGGCCCGGTGTTCACCAATATTCTGCTCGCCGATGAAATCAACCGCGCCACACCCCGCACCCAGTCGGCCCTGCTGGAAGCCATGGCCGAAGGCACAGTGACCGCCGACCGCAAAACCTACAGCCTGCCCGACCCCTTTATGGTGATTGCCACCCAGAATCCGGTGGAATTCAGCGGTACCTTTCCGCTGCCGGAAGCGCAGCTCGACCGCTTTTTTATGCGGCTGACGCTCGGCTACCCGACTGAGCAGCAGGAAGTGGCGATGATGATGGCGCAGCTGAACGGCCATCCGCTCGACCGGCTGAAACCTCTGCTCAACGAAAATCTGCTGCAGGCTCTGCAGGCGCAGGCGGAAAAGATCGTGATCACCGAAGCCAGTGCGCGTTATATCAGTCAGCTGGTGCGCGAAACCCGGCGTCAGCCGGGGGTGCGACTGGGTGCCAGCCCGCGCGGTTCGCTGGCGCTGATGCGGGCGGCACGGGCACTGGCGCTACTGAACGGCAAAAAAGCGGTCACCCCGGAGCTGGTGCGGCCGCTGCTGGAGCCGGTGCTGGGCCACCGTATGCTGTTCCGCGATGCCGCCCTGCAGCAGGATGACCGTGCTGCTTTCTGGCAACAGCTGATTGCCGCCGTGCCGGTACCGGATTATCCCCAGGGCGATGGCGCGCAGGACAAGCGCTGATAATGAGCTCTTCTGCGCTGGAAGCCCGGCTGCGCCCGCTCAGCAGCTGGCTGGCAAAGTATGTGAACGCTCACCGCTTTCTGTGGCTGATGTCGCTGCTGTGCTTTCTCATTGCCTGGAACCGTGGCATTGCTCTGCTGTACGGCCTGCTGGCGCTGATGCTGGCGCTGATCGCCATCAGCTGGCTGATGCCCTGGTGGAGCCTGCGTCGGCTGAGTCTGTCGCGGCAGCAGCTGGGGCAGGCCACCGCCGGCCGGACGCTGCAGCTGCAGTATGAATTTGCCACCCCGGCGCCGGTTTTCTTTCTGCGTATCTGCGAACAGATCCCTGGCAATCAGCAGGCGCCGGCGGAAAACAGCTGCCATTTTCTGGCGCGCGCGGCGGCCGGTGAACCGGTGACCTTGTCTTATCCGTGTGAACAGCGCGGTGTCTTTCTGCTGCCGGCGCCGCAGCTCAGCTGCGCCTGGCCTTTTGGTTTTGTTGAACGGCATGTCAGGGTGCCGGTAGCCGACAGCCACATTGTGGTGGCGCCGAAAACCTTCCGCATCCGTCAGCTGCCGTTGCCGGCCAGCGGTAATCCGGTACTGGCCGGGGCGGATTCGTTTCTGCCGCGCAGCGCTCACAGTGATTTTGCCGGGGTGCGTGATTACCGCGCCGGCGATTCCCTGAAAACCGTGCACTGGGCGGCGTCAGCCCGTCAGCAGCAGCTGGTGGTGCGCGAATATCACAGTTATGACACGCCTTGCTGGCTGGTGGTCGTGGATGGTCAGCAGGGCAACGCACTGGGCGACGGCGCCGATAATACCTTTGAATACGCCATTCAGATCGCCGCTTCCATGCTGCGTTATGCCCAGCGGCAGCAGCTGAAGCTGACACTGGTGGTGGGTGGCCGGCGGCCGCTGAAACTGACGCTGGACGCCGGTGCACAGAATATTGCCGAAGCACTGCTGGCACTGGCCTATGTGCAGGATGACGGCAGTCAGCGTTATCAGCAGCTGGTCACGCAGACGCTGGCAGAAGCACAGGAGCCGCCGCTGCTGATGACAATCCGCCGCGCCAGTCAGCCGCTGACTCTGCCTTATACCCGCGGTCATCTGGATGTGGTGTATAACGACGACAGTTTCCGCCAGCCACTGCAGCAGTATGCCGAAGGCTGGCGGCAGACGGCGGATGGTGTGATGCGTCTTGATCTGCACCGGTTAAGCAAACTGCATCAGGTATTTTCCGCATGATGGCGCGTTCGCAGGGATTATTCTGGCTGGCGCTGCAGCTGAGTGTGGCGGCCGCCGGCGCCGCGGGGGCACTGCTGTCTGCCCGGGTAGGTGCTTTGTTGTTTCTTGTTCTGCTGCCGCTGAATATTGTTACGCTGAAAAAAGGCTGGGACGCGCGGGATAATCCACAGCGTAATAAAACGCTGGCCGATGGTCTGGCAGTGGCCGGACTGCTGGCCTTTCCGGCACTGGTGTTCAGCCACGGTCTGATGACTGCGTTGGGCGCCCTGTTGCTGGCAACCACGCTGGCACTGAATGTACAGCTGAACCATTACCGCAAATTTTATCTGCTGCAGCTGGTGAGCTTTGTGCTGCTGCTGGTCGGGGCGGCGGAAGCCGACAGTGGCCGTTACCTGCTGCTGATGGCGGCTTATTGTCTGCTGGCGGCTTTTTCCCTCAGTGAAGCCTGGCTGGACCGTGGCGCCGCAACGGCGGATCTGCCCGGCCCCGGCGCTGGCCAGCGTGCCGGCATAGCACTGCTGAGCATGGCCCTGGCGGTTGTTTTTTATCTGCTGATCCCGCGGCTGTCGCCGTTGCACTGGGGGGCACAGGAATCCTCCGCAGCCGATTTTTATCAGAATGCTGCCTGGGAAGGTGCGGCGCGGCAGAGTTTTGCCGACCCGTATCAGCCACCGGCGGCGGCGCAGAACAGCAGTCAGCAGCAGTATGACCAGCTGCAGGAAATTACCGACCTGTCGCAGATTAATCACGATGGCTACCGTTACGACGGTTTTAACGAAAGCTTTGATATCCGCAATCCGGAGCGCAGTGGTCAGGTGGATCTGAATGCGGTGGTGGCGCGCATGAAAGCCACGCACGGCACTTATCTCAAGGTGCGCACCTTTGATACTTTTGATGGCAGCCGCTGGCACTCCGCACGGGAAGATATTTCGCGCAAACTGCACACTGACGGCCGCGGTAAGGCGGTAATTCATCCGGCGGCAGAGCAGCAGCCGGATACGCTGTTCCGTTATACCATCACCATTGAACAGCCGATGCCGGCCTGGTTGCCGGTGGCACCGGACCCGGTTGCCCTGTGGGTGCCATCCACTGTGATTGCTCTCGATCAGTTTGCTCAGCCGCTGTTGCCGGGCATGCTGCAGCCGGGCATGCGGTATAGCGTCAGCTCCACCGATGAACGTCACGATCAGCGTCTGATTTCGCACGCGACGGCGGCGGGCAAAGCGGATCTGCAGTTGCCGCGGGATTTTGATTCACGCATTCTGCGGCTGGCGTATCAGGTAACAGCAGCAGGCAAAAGCCCTTACGAAAAAGCGCAGCTGCTGGAGCAGCATCTGCGCAGCGGTTATGAATACAGCTTTGATTCGGTTCTCAGCTCCCAGGGTTATACCCCGCTGAGCCGCTTTTTATTCGACGATAAACAGGGGCACTGTGAACATTTTGCCAGTGCCATGACCATTATGCTGCGCAGCCTGAATATTCCGGCACGACTGGTCACCGGTTTCAGTGTCAGCAGTCAGAACCCGCTGACCGGTTATTTTGAAATCCGTGCCATTGATGGTCACGCCTGGACCGAAGTCTGGATTGATGGCCGCTGGGTCACGTTTGAACCGACGGCCTATTACCATCTGCCCGATGGTCAGCCGGGCACCTCGGTGGCGGAACAGATTTCCCGCTATGCCGAAGACATACAGCACCGTCAGCAGCAGGCCGGTGCCGGTGAATTCAGCATCAGTGCTCTGCTGGGCAGCCTGTGGTTAATGCTCAGTCATGGCGTGATTTTATTACTGGCTTTCCTGCGTCTGCTGCTGGTGAGCCTGTGGCCATTATGGCTGTTGCTGGCGCTGGCCGGCGTGGTGGCCTGGTTCAGCCGGCGCTACTGGCTGCCAGCACTGTATGCCGCCATCAGCCGCTGGAAAATAAAACATTATCAGCCCCGGGATGCTGCCGCTGCGCTGCGTTTTTATCTCTGGCATCTGCAGCGTATCAGTCAGTGCCGGCTGCCGCCGCGGCCATCGTCGCAGCTGCTGCATGAATGGCTGCTGCAGGTACAGCAGGTGTATGGTGAACAGGTGGCGCTGCAGCGTCTGGCGGAGCTGGTGGAGGCGGTTATTTATGGTGGTCAGCAGGCGGACACGGAAGATATCCGCCAGCTGGTGGCTGAGGTCAGTTTCAGCCACCGTTGAGGCGGTTATTTCTTGCGGATGTGCTTTTTCTTTTCTTTGATAAATTTGCCGAAGTCACGGTCTTTTCTGCGTTTTTCGGCATAAGATAAATCGTGAAAATCCGCTTCTTCGCTGATCTTGCGGTAGTTATCAAAGTGTTGCTGACTGATACCGGCTGCAGTAATGGCGTCGCGCACGGCACAGCCGGGCTCATCGGTATGGGTGCAGTTGCGGTAACGGCAGTGTGCGGCGGCCTGCAGAATATCGTCATAGCTGCCGGCGATGCCGCTGTCTGCGCCCATAATGCCGAACTCGCGCATGCCCGGGTTATCAATAATCAGGGCGCCGTTATCCAGCATAAATAATTCCCGCCGCACCGTGGTGTGGCGGCCTTCGCCGGTGCCACTGACGGTCTGGGTCTGCTGCCGTTCGCGGCCGAGCAGATAATTCACCAGGGTACTTTTGCCGACACCGGAAGAGCCGACAAAACAATAGGTTTTCTGCGGCTGCAGCAACTGCATAAATTCATCCAGCCCATCGTGGGTGACGTTGCTCAGCGTCAGTACCCGGCTGTGAATGCCGGCCGTGCGGATGCTGTCCAGCAAGGCCTGAATGTCGTCAGCACTGACCAGATCGGTTTTCGTCAGCAGAATCACGGCTTCGGCACCACCGTCGGCAATCATCACCAGATAGCGTTCCAGACGCTTGAGATTAAAATCCTGCTGACAGGCGGTGACCACTACCACCACATCCGGGTTTGCGGCAATCATCTGGTAATCAACGCTGTCGCCGGCGGACTTGCGCCGCAGGCTGGTATGCCGTGGCAGCAGCGACTGAATAACCGCTAAATTACTGCCGGCCGGAGTTTCAACGCACACCCAGTCGCCGACGCAGGGTTGTTCCTGTGCCTGCGGATGATGGTAGCGGTAACTGCCGGCCAGTACGGCGCGGAAGCTGCTGCGGCCATCGCTGACCAGCCACACATCGCGGTCGACTGCGGCTACGCGCACAATGTGCTGCTCCGGCTCACAGGCGTTGGCCATTGTGCTGCGCCAGCCGATGGCCTGCAGGGCGTTAAGGTTTTCCATACTCAGACTTCCGGTTGTAGTGCGGTGGTGGGAAAATTATACCGGGATATTGTGCCGATTCTGCAACAGGAGACACTGGGGCGGCCATGCTGATTGTCCCCCTGCTGTCATCCGGGCGCTGGCAGATCGCCCGGTCGTGTCATTGTTTTCCTGTCTGTGTTACTTATACTGTTCGTTCATACAGTGTTCAAGACAGCCATATGCGCCTGTTTATTGCCGAAAAACCCAGTCTGGGCCGCGCCATTGCTGCGGTTCTGCCCAAGCCGCACAGCAAAGGGGAAGGCTTTGTGCGTGCCGCCAACGGCGATGTGGTGAGCTGGTGTATCGGTCATCTGCTGGAGCAGGCAGAACCGGAAGCTTACAGCCCGGCGTATAAACAGTGGCGGCTGGATACGCTGCCGATCGTGCCTGAACAGTGGCAGCTGCAGCCGAAAGCGCAGACGCGCAAACAGTTAAGCGTGCTGCGTAAACTGGTCAAAGAAGCCGATCAGCTGGTGCATGCCGGCGACCCGGACCGGGAAGGTCAGCTGCTGGTGGATGAAGTGATTGCTTATTTAAAGGTCCCGGCTGCCAGGCGTCATGCCACTCAGCGGCTACTGATCAGTGATCTGAATCCGCAGGCCGTCAGCCGGGCGCTGCAGCAGTTAAAATCCAATCAGGACTTTATGCCGCTGTCGGTGTCAGCGCTGGCCCGCTCACGGGCTGACTGGCTGTACGGCATGAATTTAACCCGCGCCTGTACGGTGAAAGGCCGTCAGGGCGGGTTGCAGTCGGTGTTGTCGGTCGGCCGGGTACAGACACCGGTGCTGGGGCTGGTGGTGCGCCGCGATGAGGAGATCGCGCGTTTTGTCAGCCGGCCGTTTTATGAGGTACGGGCGGCGCTGCATATGGATGACGCCAGCCCGCTGAGTTTTTACGCCAGATGGCAGCCGAGCGAAGCCTGTGCCCCCCATCTGGATGAAGACGGCCGGGTATTAAATCCGAAACTGGCCAGCAATGTGGCCGGCCGTATCCGTAACCAGCTGGCGCAGGTGGACAGTGTCGAGCGTAAACAGAAACAGCAGGCCGCGCCGTTGCCCTACAACCTGTCTGCGCTGCAGATTGATGCCGCCCGGGCCTTTGGGTTAAGCGCCAAACAGGTGCTGGATGCCTGTCAGAATCTGTACGAAAAACACCAGCTGATTACCTACCCACGGTCTGATTGCCGTTACCTGCCTAACGAACATTATGGCCGCCGGCAGCCGGTGGTGCAGGCCATCGCGGCCAACGATCAGCAGCTGGCCGGGGTGATTGAACAGGCCGATTTATCCCTGCGCAGCAAAGCCTGGAACGACAGCAAGGTCGAAGCGCACCATGCGATTATTCCGACGGAAAAAGGCAGCGGATTTAACCGGCTGAATCTTTCAGAAAAACAGCTGTACGGCATGATCGCCCGTCAGTATCTGCTGCAGTTTTATCCGCCGTTTCAGTATGCCGACACGCGCGTGGAGCTCACTATTGCTGGCGGTACCTTTATCGCCAGCGAGCGAGAGGTGCTCAGTGCGGGCTGGAAACAGGCGTTGGCCGGCAAAGCGGAAGAGGAAAATAAAGCCGCCGCACAGCCGGCATTACCACCTCTGCATCAGGGACAGAAACTGTGGAGTGGCGAGCCGCAGATTGATGAAAAACACACCCAGCCTCCCCAGCACTTTACCGACGCCAGCCTGCTGGCAGCGATGACCGGGATTAACCGTTTTGTGCGCGATGCAGAACTGAAAAAAATTCTGCGCGATACGGATGGGCTGGGAACCGAAGCGACCCGGGCGGGGATTATTGAATTATTGTTTAAACGCGGTTTTTTACGCCGCGAAGGCAAAAGTATCCGCGCCACGGAGCTGGGCAGAGCGCTGATTCAGGCCCTGCCGGAAAGTACCACGGTGCCGGATATGACGGCGCAGTGGGAGCGGCAGCTGAACGATATCAGTGAAAAAACACTGAAATACGATGACTTTATGCAGCCGCTGCTGAATCAGTTGCAGCGCCTGATTGCCCAGACCAGTGTGCTGGACGTGCAGGCTTTTCACGGCATTAAAACAGAGAAACCTGCTTTCCGCCGTAAGGGCCGGAAAAATACGGCGCAACCGTCAGCTGCTGGTAAGCGTACGCCGCGGCGGAAAAAGAGCGCTTAGCTCCTGTTGTTCTGTATACAGTTCTGTGAGCACAGAATCAGTCCGGATCAGGAGCCGGAACTGCTGACGGCCAGCTTGGCGGCCATGGCGGTAAAGACCCCGGCCGTTACCCGGTTGAGTATTTTCTGCGCACCGTGGCCGGACATCAGCCAGTGGCTGAGCGACGCCGCACTCCAGGACACGCCACAGAACAGCACAAAGCCGGTGAGCATAAAAATCGCGCCGAGCTGTGCCGTCTGCAGCATGACATTACCGTATTCCGGTGAGGTGAACTGTGGCAGGAAGGCGAGAAAAAACAGTGACACTTTGGGGTTGGTAATATTCATCAGAATGCCGCGCCGGTAGAGCGCAAAACCGGAACGGACATGGGCGCGTGGTGTGTCATCGCTGTTGCTGGCGGCGGCGTGCCAGGCCTGCCAGGCGAGATACAGCAGGTACACAGCGCCGGCAATTTTCAGCAGGGTAAAGGCAATTTCCGAGGTTTTGAAAATCACGGCCACGCCGAAGGCTACGGCGGTGGTATGAAAAATCAGCCCGGTACACAGACCGGCCGTCGTCATAATGCCTTTGCGGGCGCCATACAGTGCAGACTGGGTCATAACAAACAGAATATCCGGGCCGGGTGCCATCACCAGCAGTACCGACGCCAGAGTAAAGGTGAGCAGGGATTCAACAGGCATAACAGCAGTCCGTCGTGTGAAAGGTGGCGATTATACGCCTCTGCTGCCGGCCTGTGCAGATCGCCTTTATTGCGGCAGAACCGTCAGCAGCGCCTGATAGGTGTCATTCAGCTCTGTGCTCAGCTGCTGCAGCTGAATGGCATCCTGCGCTTTGGCGGCCTGTTCTATCTGCGCGCAAAGGCTCATCAGGCATTCGCCGCCGATATTACCGCTGGCCCCTTTCAGGGTGTGAGCCGTGGCCCGGGCAGTCGGGAAATCATTGTCCGCCACGGCCGCCCGGATGTCTTCGACCTGCGCCGGACTGGTGCGGATAAACAGCGCGCACACTTTATTCAGCAGGGTTTCATTGTGCATCAGCCGGGTGAGTGCGGCGTCGCGGTTCCATACGATATCGGGCATAAGCACCTCCTTACTTTAAGCTTGGCACAGATTGCTGTGGCTGGCCTGTATCCGCTCTGATTTTCTCACCAGTGAAGATTCACGCTGGCGGCGTCGCGGACGCAACGGGTTGATTTGGCTCAGGCTTTTTCAGCCGATCATCACGGAACTGTCATATCATAGGCAGACTCTTTAGCAGACCTGTCTGTCCGGCTGAATGCGGGATGACAGGTGAGCCGTTATTCTTCTGATTGCCGGGGCTGTTATGACCAGTAGAAACAACCGACCTTTGATTAATCTTTCCTGTACTGAGCGCGAATCCAATGAGTCGGATAACGTCTGCTTTGCCGATCTGCTGCAGGCGCGCCTGAGCCGCCGCCGCTGGCTGCAGGGTGGAGCAGCGCTGGCGGCCAGTCTGGGTCTGCCGGCCGGGCTCAGCGCCTGTGCTGAACGGCCGCTGCAGTCCGCGGGCACGGGCTCATCCCTGCTGGGATTTGAGGCCATTCCGGCCACGGCGGCAGATGCCATTACCGTGCCGCCTGGTTACCGTACCCAGACACTGCTGCCATGGGGCACGCCACTGCTGCCCGGTGCTGACGATTACCATGCCGATGCCTCTGACAGTGCTGCTCAGCAGGCGCTGCAGGTGGGGTCGCATCACGATGGCATGCACTTCTTTCCGATTGATGTGAAACGTGGTGGTAACAGCTCAACGGAAGGTCTGCTGGTCATGAACCACGAATACGTTGATCCGGCTATTCTGCATCCTGAGGGCCCGTCCGGCACGCCGCGGCCGCTGGCGGAAGTGGAAAAAGAACTGGCGGCGCACGGCAACACCATTGCGCATATCCGTCTCAATGATCAGGGTGAATGGCAGTTGGTCAAAGACAGCCGTTATAACCGTCGCATCACCGGCACCACCGCGATGGCAATCGACGGCCCGTTGCGTGGTCATGACGCCATGATCACCCGTTACAGCAAAGATGGCACCGCGACCCGCGGTACGCTGAATAACTGTTCCAACGGTTATACGCCGTGGGGCACTTATCTGACCTGTGAAGAAAACTGGGCCGGCTGTTTCGTCAGCCGTGGTGAGCAGCTGCGCGGTCAGAAGCGCTACGGCATTCCTTATGAAGACAGTTATTACCACTGGCACACAGCCACGCCGGCGGCTGATCATACCCGCCGCTTTGATGCCACGCCGGTGGCGGCGAAGGCCGCCGACGATTACCGCAACGAGCCCAACACCTTCGGCTGGATTGTGGAGATTGATCCTTTTGACCCGGACAGCACACCGGTAAAACACACCGCGCTGGGCCGCTTTGCCCACGAAGGCATTATTTTTCAGCCAGCGGTGGAAGGGGAGCCGCTGGTGGCGTATTCAGGCGATGATTCGCGCTTTGAATACATCTATAAATACGTCAGCCGTGAGTCCTATCATGCCAGCACCGCCGGCCCTCATCTGCTGCAGCACGGCACTTTGTACGTGGCGGTATTCCATGATGACGGCCATGGTGAATGGCGGGCGCTGGATATCGGTGACGCGGATTTTCAGCGTCGTGCCGCACAGGCCGGTGTGACCTTCGGCGATCAGGGCGACGTACTGGTGAATACCCGGCTGGCGGCGGATGTGGCAGGTGCCACTAAAATGGACCGTCCGGAATGGGGCGCCGTGCATCCGCACAGCGGTGAGGTGTATTTCACTCTGACCAACAACAGCAAGCGCACTGAAGATCAGCTCAACGCTGCTAATCCGCGCGCGCACAATGTGCACGGCCATATTATCCGCTGGCGCGAAACGGCCGGAGTGGCCGGCGACCGTTTTGCCTGGGATGTGTTCTGGTTCGGCGGCGAAGCGGGGACGGCGCAGCCGCTGTTTGCGAAGGAATCGGATGCCGCCAGCGAAATTTCCAGCCCGGATGGCCTGTGCTTTGATAACGATGGCCGTCTGTGGATCGAAACTGATATGGGCAGCTATGGCGATCAGATCGGCAGTCGCGCGTTCGGCAATAACGGCATGTACTGCGCCGATCCGCAGAACGGCGAACTGCGCCGTTTTCTCTCCGGGCCCATGGGCTGTGAGCTGACCGGTATTGCCATCACACCGGATCAGAGCACCCTGTTTGTGAATATTCAGCACCCGGGCGAAGGTTCAGAACCGGGGCAGTTTACCAGTCACTGGCCCGACGGCGGCAGCGCGCGGCCACGTTCAGCGACGGTGGCGGTCCGGCGTGAGGACGGCGGTAAAGTCGGTGCCTGAGCCGGCCGGCGTTATTTCTGCCGGCATTCGTAAGTCTGTAAACAATCTGTGGCAGGTTACAGGCTTTAGCGAGACAGATATTTTCCGGACTGAGTATGCAAGCTGCTGAGCGTTACCCGTTTTCCCGCCGAGTTCTGCACTGGCTGTCTGCCGCGGTGATTCTGTGGGCGACGCTCTCCGGCTTTACGCTTGCGCTGCTGGAACTGCCGCCGGCGCTGGAAGACGGGATCGGCGCCTTCAATGTTGTGGCGACCCTGTTGTTTATTCCGTTTTTTCTGTTACGTCTGGGACTGGCAGTCAGTCAGAAAAAGCCGGCATCAGCGGAGCTGACGACCCGTCAGCAGCGGTTGGCGGCGGCGGGGCATCAGGCGCTCTATATCACGGTGCTGCTGGTTCTGCTCAGTGGTGTCTGCATGATGGAGCGGCCACTGCCGCTGTTCGGCCTGATGCAGCTGCCGCCTTTACTGAGCCCATCGCCGGTGACGCATTTTTTCTCCCTGCTGCATCATACGCCTGTGCGTTACTGGCACTGCTGGTGGCCGGCCATATTGCGGCGGTGGTGATGCATCAGCGGCGTGGCGTGCGGGTTATGCAGAGAATGCTGTGAACGGAACAGACTGGCTGCTTTGCTGAAGGAAATTCAGGAGAGGTTCCGGTAACGGGGAAGGCAGGGCTGGTATCAGGTTCTGCGCCTGAATACTGTGCCTCTCTGCTTGAGTCCCGTTACAACGCTTTTACTTATCGGTCGCTTCATGGCGAAGCCTTATCTTACTCTGAGGTCTGGCTGCTTCCTCAGCCGGCGGTACCCCATAACCGCTTTTACGGTTGTGACAGTGACGTCACCGGTCTCAGTGGCTGCCTGCCATTTTGTGAGACTTAGCGAAATGTGGCTTTACGTGCAGGGCTGAAGCGAGGGCGGAAACAGCTCCGGTGAACAGTCTGGCCACGGCTTTGTTACGTTCTGCATGGGCCTGCTGTACGTAGTATTCCACGTCGACTTCGCCGTAGGTGTTCAGTTTGAGGTCTTCTTTCATCGTGTCTTACCTTTATTGAGGGTGATTACTTACTGTACAGATATAGTAGTCGTAAGCCGGCGCTTGAAAAAGCGAAGCTTTCTAAGCAGAATGCTGAGAAAATCTAATCATTTGAGTCTGTTTATGCGTCGTCTTCCTCCGCTCAACGCGCTGCGCATGTTTGAGGCATCTGCCCGCCACTCCAGCTTTGCGGCGGCGGCAGAGGAACTGGCGGTGACCGCCTCAGCGGTCAGCCATCAGATTAAAACGCTTGAGGAATACTTGGGTATTTCGTTATTCAGCCGTAACCGGCGCAAGGTGGAGCTGACGCCGGCCGGTGAGCAGTATCTGACCGCGGTGAAACACGCGCTGGATGAAATTGAAGTGGCGACCCAGCGTCTGACGGCCAATCTCGATACCAATGTGGTGAACATCAGTGTGGCGCCTAACTTCCTTATCCGCTGGCTGATGCCGAGGATGAGTAAGTTTCAGGAGCTGTATCCGGATGTGGAGCTGCAGATCAATGCTTCCATGGGGCTGATTGATTTCAGCCGTTCGAATACCGATATGGCGGTGTATTTCGGCAACGGTGACTGGGAAGACATTGAAATGCACTTCCTGCGCAATGTGATGCTGGTGCCGGTGTGCAGCCCGTTTCTGATGCGTGGACCCCATCCGCTCAGGGAGCCGGCCGACCTGCGTCATCACACGTTGATTTACGTCAGCAAGCGCAAGTACGAATGGGATAATTGGCTGGAGCTGGCCGGCGCGGGGTTTATCACGCCGAAGAACAGCCTGGCCATTTCCAGTGGTCAGCTGGCAACGGCGGCGGCGCTGGATGGCCTGGGGATTGCGCTGGCCGACAGCACTCTGACGTCGCGCGAGGTGGCATCCGGCCGCCTGGTGGTGCCCTTTGATATCAAGCTGGACACGCACAAAGCCTTTTATCTGGTGTACCGCAAACACCGCCCGCTGACGGTGGGGATGAAGGCGTTCAAGGAATGGCTGATGAGTGAAATGCAGGTGCAGGATGACGACTCAGCGCCGGCTGAGCCGGAAGTTATCCTGGGCAAATAAAGACCGTCAGTTGCGCCGGCCACTGGCCACGACTTCACCCTGTTCCCACAGTTTCCATTCACCCGGCTGATAGATATTCCAGGCTTCATCTGTGGTCAGTGGTTCGGTGGCGATAATGCTGACCACATCATCGGGGGTGGTCTCGGCGGCAAAATCCACCGTCACATCAGTATCTTTAAGCTGGGCCGGGCCAAACGGCGCGCGGCGGGTGATGCTTGCCATTCTGGTCGAGCAGTAGCTGAACAGCCAGTTGCCATTACTGAGCAGGCAGTTGAACACCCCCTGAGCTGCGTACTCCTCTGCCAGCTCCACCAGTACGGCGGCCAGATGCTGTGGCATGGCATCGCGGGGCAGCACATGATGCAGACGGTTCATCAGATCGCAGAAGATGGTTTCACTGTCGGTTTCGCCGACCGGCTCATAGGGGCCGGGCTGGCGGGTAAACGCCGGCAGCTGACCGTTGTGAGCAAACACCCAGTAGCGGCCCCACAGTTCACGCACAAACGGATGGGTGTTGGCGAGGCAGATTTCGCCGACGTTGGCCTGGCGGATGTGGCAGATGGCGGTACGGCTTTTGATCGGGTATTCCTGCACCAGCCGGGCGACCGGTGAGGTGGCACTGGGCTGCGGATCGTGAAACTGACGCACGCCTTTACCTTCGTAAAAGGCCACGCCCCAGCCATCCTTATGTGGCCCGGTATCGCCGCCACGGCGGGTCAGGCCGGTAAAACTGAAGCATAAATCGGTCGGGGTGTTGGCACTCATGCCGAGTAATTCGCACATAATCTGACTTTGACTGTATTGATGCGTTGTCCGGTCAGTATACCGTCTGCCGGGCTGCTGCTCAGGAACTTTTGTTATAGAGTAACCACTAAACCGGGTTCCTGGCCGCCGGCCCGTGATCCCTTCAGCTGCTGTAATGAATATGAGGGACAGTTTGAATACCAGAGTTTCAAAGAACCCGGGCGGGACGGGCGTCCTGCGTTTTCCGGGTTGGCGGCCACTGCTGCTGGGCCTGGGTCTGACCCTGGCCGCAGTGACCGGCTATCAGCAGACGCTGACGCCGGTCATCACCACAGAGCCCGTCGCACTGCCGTTTTCGCCGTCTATGCTGGAGGTTCCGGCGCCCATCCCTGATCTGCCTACCCTGTCGCAGGACAGCATCCGTGACCTGTTACCGCCGCCGCGGACGCGCACTGAACATTATGTGATTCAGCCCGGTGACACCCTGGAGCAGATCTTCCGGCACTACGGCATTACCATGAATGACCTGCACGATATTCTGCAGACGGATGAGCAGTATCTGGTGATGGATATCATCCGCCCGGATACAGAACTGACCTTCGAATTTAATGAACAGGACGAATTTCAGGCGTTATCCATGCAGACCAGCGTGGTCCGCACTGTGACTTATCGTCGCACCGATAAGGGCTTCCGCTTCTATGAAATCGTCCGTCCGACCCAGTGGCAGCAGTATATTGTGCGCGCCGATGTCAGCAGCAGTCTGTACAACACCATTCTGCAGACCGGCCTGTCGGAACGTGAGGCGATGGAAATTACCCACCTGCTGGGCAGTAAAATCAATTTTCAGCGTGAGCTGCGCCCGGGCGATACCTTTGATGCCATCGTCAGTGATGAATATCTGCAGGAGCGCCCGACCGGTGAGCGCCGGCTGGACGCCATCAAACTGAACGTGCGCGGCCGTGATTATGTGGCTATCCGCTTTGCGGACGGCAATTACTATGATGAACAGGCGAACAGCCTGACGCCGGCACTGCTGCGTTACCCGACCCGGTACCATTACCGTATTACTTCACCGTTCAATCCCAATCGCCACCATCCGGTGACCCATCGGTATGCTCCGCATAATGGCGTTGATCTTGGTACCCCCACCGGCACGCCGGTGCTGGCGACCGGTGATGGCATCGTCACCCGGGTTGCCAACCACCCTTACGCCGGCCGTTATCTGGTGATTGATAACGACGGCCCGTACAGCACCCGTTTCCTGCACCTGAGTAAAATTCTGGTGCGCAAAGGACAGCGGGTGAAACGCGGGCAGAAAATTGCGCTGTCGGGCAATACCGGCCGTACCACCGGGGCACATCTGCATTTCGAACTGCACATCAATAACCGCCCGGTGAACCCGATGACGGCGGATATTCCGACCATGACTTCCGTACCGGACAAGCAGAAGGCAGACTATCAGCAGCTGGTGGATAATTATCTGCCGATGCTGGCCCGTAAACAGATTTCACTGACGGATGTCAGCCGTCATCAGGGCTAAATATTTCAGGAAATAATACTGTGTTTGCATCCTTTTTCGTCCGTCCTAAATGGTTTTTTCTGAGCTTTGCCGGCTGGGCACTGCTCTGTATTCTGGGCTGGTATTTTGTTGCCGCAGATCTGGGGGCAGCCCTGAGCCTGGGCTCCCTGATCGGGCTGGATTTTCCGCCAGTGCTGGCGGAGGGCGCTGATGAAGCGGCTGTCGCTGCCTTTCAGACCGCGATGGCCGATGCCTCGGAGTTCTGGTTTTACCAGTACATGCTGATCTGTTATGCCCTGTTTACCGGCGTCTGGCTGTACATCGCCCGAGGCCAGCGCTGGGCCAAATGGTCGGTGGCCGGTTCAGCCCTGATTGTCTTTATTACCTGGTTTCAGGTGCAGGTCAGCGTCATGCTGAACGAATGGTATGGTGGTTTTTACGACCTGATCCAGAATGCGCTGGGCAGTCCGGGCAGTATCGGCATTGCCGAATACTATAAAGAGCTGTCGACGGTGGCCATCATCATTATGGTGGCTGTCGCTGTGGCGGTGTTTAACCGCTTTTTCGTCAGCCATTATGTCTTCCGCTGGCGCACTTCCATGAATGATTACTACACCGCTAACTGGCAGAAGCTGCGCCATATCGAAGGCGCCTCGCAGCGGATTCAGGAAGACACCATGCGTTTTGCCACCATTGTGGAAAACCTGGGGGTCAGCTTTCTCGATTCCATTATGACGCTGCTCGCCTTCCTGCCAATTCTGTGGGGACTGTCGGCCTATGTGACGGAGTTACCGCTGATCGGTGAAGTACCGCAGGCGCTGGTGTTTGTCGCCATCATCTGGTCGATTTTCGGTACCGCGCTGCTGGCCCTGGCGGGGATTAAACTGCCGGGGCTGGAATTCAATAATCAGAAGGTAGAGGCGGCTTACCGTAAAGAGCTGGTGTACGGCGAAGATCATGAGCACCGGGCGCAGCCTTACACCCTGAGTGAGCTGTTCGGCTATGTGCGGATGAACTACTTCCGCCTGTACAAGAATTATCTGTATTTTAACGTGGTGCGTTATGGCTATTTGAATGTGGGCCAGTTTGTTCCGCTGATTGCGCTGGCACCATCGATTATTGCCGGTGCTTTCACCTTAGGGGTTATGCAGCGGGTGCTGAATGCCTTTAATCAGGTGGAAAACTCGTTCCAGTATCTGGTGAATTCCTGGACGACGATTGTCGAACTGCAGTCGATTTATAAACGTCTGAAAGCCTTTGAAGGTGAACTGAATAATCCGCCGCCGCTGGCCGAGCCGGAGCGGGCGGAAAAAGTAAGCTGAGGTTGTTGCTGTTATCGACGTTGCAGCCATAAAAAACGGGAGGCCTGGCCTCCCGTTTTTTTATTGCCTGATGCGGTGCGACGCTTATTTAACCGGCGTCAGCCATTCAGGTTTGAACGCATCTTTACCGGTCACGGTATCGAAGTACAGCGTCTGCAGTTTTTCGGTCACCGGGCCACGGCTGCCGGCACCAATGGTGCGGCTGTCGAGTACACGGACCGGCAGCACTTCTGCAGCAGTACCGGTGAAGAAGGCTTCATCGGCGATATAGACTTCGTCACGGGTGATGCGTTTTTCAACAACTTTGTAACCCAGTGACTGGGCCATCTCAATAATGGTACGGCGGGTAATGCCATCCAGACAGGCAGTCAGTTCCGGAGTGTAGAGCACGCCATCACGGACGATGAAGAAGTTTTCACCGGAGCCTTCAGCCACGTAGCCTTCCGGATCCAGCAGCAGGGCTTCTTCACAGCCGCTGTCGATGGCTTCACGCAGGGCCAGCATGGAGTTGATGTAGTTACCGTTGGCTTTCGCCTTACACATGGTGATGTTCACATGGTGGCGGGTGTAGCTTGAGGTACGGATTTTAATACCCTGGGTTTTGGCTTCTTCACCCATATAGGCCGGCCAGTCCCAGGCCGCAACCATCACATGTACGCGCAGGTTTTCGGCACGCAGGCCCATGCCTTCAGAGCCGAAAAAGACCATCGGACGCAGGTAGGCGTTGTCGAGGTTGTTTTCGCGTACCGCGGCACGCTGGGCTTCGTTCACTTCTTCTTTGCTGAACGGCATTTTCATGCCAAGAATGTGAGCGGAATTAAACAGACGGTCGGTGTGTTCTTTCAGGCGGAAAATGCATGCACCCTGCTCAGCAGTATTGTAAGCCCGCACGCCTTCGAAACACCCCATGCCGTAATGCAGAGTATGAGTCAGTACATGAACTTTGGCATCGCGCCAGTTAACCAACTCTCCGTCTAGCCAGATCAGACCATCACGGTCGGACATGGAAGGTAGCATAAGGACCTCACTCGAAATTTAAGATTGTGTTTGGCTGCCCGTGGTCATTCAACAGGTTCCAGCCACAGTTTCCACAGTCGGGTCACATCTTCGCGCCGCGCATCGAAGCCGAGTCTGGACAGGCTTTCAGAATCCAGTAACAGATCTTGTTTCTGCAATGCACGCCGGTGAGTTTCGGCTCGGTAGGACAGGTAGGTTTCCTGCAGGGTCTGACAATCTTGTGGATCCATCAGACCACATGCTGCAAAAGCGTCGAGCAATCGCATGTTGTCGGTAACGCTCAGCAACTCTGGGTGTTCGTGTGACCAGGCCAGAACCCCATATTGAACCAGAAACTCGATGTCAACAATACCCCCGGCGTCCTGCTTGAGGTGGAATTGTTGGCCGCTTGTATCTTTGGAACCGAGATTATCCCTCATTTTCTGCCGCATGGCCCGTACTTCTTCACGCAGCGGGGCTAGGTCTCTTGACTGGCTGAGGGTGTGGTTGCGGATGCTGAGAAACTCTTCCGCCGCGGCTTCCGAGCCACACAGTACACGGGCGCGTACCAGTGCCTGATGTTCCCACGTCCAGGCGTGCTGCTGCTGGTATTCTTCGAAGGCTTTCATGGAGGCGACGATCATGCCGGAGTTACCCGAAGGTCTCAGCCGCATGTCGACTTCATAGAGGTCGCCGGAGCGGGTCTGGGTGGAGATGATGTGGATCATGCGCTGCCCCATGCGGGTGTAAAACACGCCGTTATCCTGGCTGCGGTCGCCATTGGTGCTGCCCATGGAATCACTGTTGTGCAGGAAGACCAGATCGAGATCGGAGCTGTAGCTGAGTTCCAGACCACCGACTTTGCCATAGCCGATAATCACAAATTCCGGTTGGGTAATGACTTCTCCGCTGCGGCGGCAGGGGTAGCCGTATTTGTCCACACACTGTTTCCACGCCAGTAACATGACTTTCTGCAGCGTGACTTCGGCCAGCCAGGTGAGGTAATCGCTGACGTTCATCAGCTTCAGGGCTTCCATCACTTCGCAGGCGGCGGCGCGCAGTTTGTGGGCGCGCACAAACTGCCGCAGCTGTTCCATCTGCTGTTCGAGGTCATCTTCATCGATGCGCAGCAGGCGCAGGTCGAGTTCTTCTGCCAGCTCATCCCGTTGTGGCAGGCGGTAGAGGGATTCCGGCGTCAGCAGTTCATCCAGCAGCAGGGGGGTCTGGGCGATGTATTCCGCGACCCAGCTGGACGCACCACACAGGCGCACCAGTTGTGTCAGTGCCTGTGGATTTTCTTTCAGCAGCACCAGGTAGGCGGTGCGGCGCAGTACGGCTTCCAGCAACGGCATAACCCGCCGCAGGACGGTGACGGGTTCGCCCTGCTGCCAGAGTTCCTGCAGCAGCATCGGCATCAGCGCATCCAGTCGTTCACGGCCGATGGGCTGCATGTGCAGTACGGCGCGGGATTCGCGGAATTTGCGCAGCTCATTCTGCACTTCGGCGGAGGCTGCGCAGGGATTCCGGGCGAGGAATTCCTGAGTATCGCTGGCATCCAGATCGCCGAGCCACAGATCCATCCACACAGGATCAACCTCTTCGTGCGGATGTTCCTCGTCTTCGCCGGCAACGATCTGGGCGAAATGATGGCTGACAATGGCGCGGTGCTGTTGCAGCGCTTCCAGGTAGTCCGGCCATTGGCTGAAGCCCATGGCCCAGGCGACGCGGCCCTGTTCATCACTGCCCTGCGGCAGCAGCTGGGTCTGTTCGTCATTTAATGCCTGCAGGATGTGTTCGCTGTCACGCAGGAACAGATAGGCGGCCTTCAGTTCGCTGCAGGCGGCGGCGGGCAGATAGCCGTCGCCGGAGAGAATGTCGAGTACCTTTACCAGCTCGCGGGTCTGCAGACTTTTATCCTGGCCGCCGCGGATCAGCTGGAAGGCCTGCACGATAAATTCGACTTCACGGATACCGCCGGCACCGAGTTTGACGTTGTTCTCCAGACCGCGGCGGCGGACTTCGGCGTTGATCATGGCTTTCATCGAGCGCAGTGACTCAAAGGCGCTGTAATCCACATAGGCGCGGTAGGTGAAAGGGCGCAGAATGTTCAGCAGTTCCTGTGCCGCCGGGCTGTCTTCGCCGTTCATGATGCGCGCCTTGACCATGGCATAACGTTCCCAGTCACGGCCCTGATCCTGGTAATACTCCTCCACCGAATTAAAGTTCATCACCAGCGGGCCACTCTGCCCATAAGGACGGAGGCGCATATCGGTGCGGAAAACAAAACCATCGGCGGTGTGTTTATCCAGTGCCTGAATGAGCTTCTGCCCGAGCTTGACGAAGTATTCCTGATTGGTCACCACTTTCGGACCGCTTGTCTCACCGCCTTCCGGATAAGTAAATATCAGGTCGATATCTGAGCTCAGGTTCAGTTCGTAGGCCCCGAGTTTGCCCATGCCGAGCACCAGCATCTGCTGTTCTTCCTGGCTGTGCCGGCCGGTGGGGCTGCCATAACGCTGCTGCAGCTGAGCGCCAAGGAAGGTCAGTGAGCGGACCACGCACTCATCGGCCAGATCGGACAGCGCGCGGGTCGTTTCCAGGGTGGTGGCCAGACGCAGAATATCGCGCCAGATGATCTGCACCATGCAGCGGCGGCGCAGGCGGCGCAGAGCCCGGTGCCAGTCGTCTTCTGAGCTGGCGTCTGCACTGAGCTCATCCAGCCATTGGCTGATCAGTGCACGGGGCAGTGGTTGTGAGATGGCACCGCTTGTCAGTGCCCGGGTAAACCATTCCGCTTCCCGCGGCAGAGCATCTGCCACATAGTGACTGACGGTCAGTACCTTCTGTGCCCGGGCCTGTTGCTCAGCAGACAGGGATTGCCACAGCGCCGGCCAGTCGAGACCGTGACGGGCACCGTCATCTGTGAGCAGAGTATCGGTTTTTTGCCAGTAATCCTGCAGGGTGGCGGGCAGATGCATAACGGGGTCCGGTTGCTGAAATAGGATCCCTATACTTTAGCGCGGCTGAAGCCGGACGCCCACCGTCTGATGGTCCGCAGGCTACTTTCCCGGAAGCCTGCGGCGATGTTGCTTGCTGTGCAAAGGAAGTCAGCCAGGTTTTTTCGCATTGTCTGTGGGGAAGGCGGGCTATTCATTTCCTCAGCCCTTTCAATTTCCCTGATCGCCGCCTGCGCATTACGGGGGCTTTCTGCCGTCATTTTGGTCAGCACATCGTGCATCAGTTTTTCTTTGCTTTGGTGGTCCACAAATTCGTCAGCCTGTGTCTGCGCGCCTCAGTGATCCCCGCGAGGGGAGGGGCTGTGACCTGGTTATGTCATTGGCGCGGGATCTATTGGCTCCGGTGCGGAGTGGGATGTTGGCTATCAGGACTTGAGTGGAAAATAGGCCGTAGCCGGTAAACTGACCTTGAGCATACCACTGTTGAGAGTCAGACTACTGTGATGGGCTGAAGCCGGAACGTATCCGAAACGTTACCGGCAAAAACAGCAGCTATCAGGTGTTTTCCAGACTTTTAGTGGCAGCGATCTCTTTTTCGTTTGCAGATTGATCGACGAAATCCCGATAGATGATATCTCCGATCTTCAGGGTATTGTCTCTGAGTCTGGTTTCCATAAGAGAATCAATAAACTGACTGACCTCTTCCGGTGCTGCACGGTGTGCATGACTGTCTTCTGACTTCGACTTTCCCCGGTATCCTCGTGAGCTCCAGGCCTGCATAACCGTTTTGCTGAGCTCTATATAGCTTTCCGTTGGTCTGATGACAGGCAAAGCTTCCATGCTGTTGAAAGCATCACGAGCCTGAATCTGCTCTTCAGAAAAAGCTTCATCCTTATATTCAATGTTAATTGACTTGATGATGTTGTTAATCAGTGCCATGAAATTGGTCTTTGGCACGCGCTGTTCGATTCGAAAAGCATTTCCAGCGTTTATGGCTGAGCGGACTATTACAAAGGTGAAAGAAATATAGCTATCGTAGGAAATAGGTGTTGATAATACTATTTTGAATGATCCGTCTATTAATGGTTGTGTTTCAAAATAGGACCAGTTTTTGGCGGATAGTCTTACCCATTGGTGATTTAATGGGGTTAAGTTGTTGGGCCAATTTATTTCAGTCAGGTCATACGGGTCGTCTTTTCTTGCCTCGTGTATCTTTCCTAAGAATGATGATGAAATATGATCTAGTATCTCTTCGTTGAATCGGGTGGGGATAAATAAGCTTTCGTTAATTGAAATGCTTTCGTTTTTTATTATCTGGAGAAACATATTTACGTTTCCGCAGTAGCCATGAAGGATAGGTAGTCCCTTAAATATGTGGGAGTTTGAGTAAGCTATTATGGCTTGTGAATCACCATATTGGTCACTTTTTATATTTTTAAATATATCTTTATTTGATAAATCTAGTTGGTCGCTTTCTGATTCCCACTCCCTGTCTGGGAATGGTGCACTATTAGGTGGAGCCATAAAAGAGATATTGGCTAACCCTATATCTTTAACTACCCTTCTGGCCAGGGACCATTTAGGCCCCTTCGGATTTTTTTCACTACCAAAGATCATTAACTTACCCATGAAGTTTCTTGGTTGCTTCTACAAATGCTTTTCCGGAATCTGAGTTATACCCCTCATTCAGGGAAGGGATGGATGTTAGTCCGGTTTGTCCAACTTTTGCTGCGCTGGCTAGGCTAATGCTACTGATTAATGCAGTTGCTGCACCTGCTGAGAAGCCATAGGTTGCAATTATGTATGCAATCCCACCAAGTGCGGCCCCATTCTTATACGTATTGCTTATTGATGATGCCACTTTACTACACATAAGCAATCCCCGTCCTATCTTTTCATTCTGTGGAGAACGGCTCAATTCATCAGCAGAATACTGAATATCTGCCAGACCAAGTTGTCTTCCACCTAATGACTGAGCAATTCCAGGATTTGAATTAAACCATGTTTTTCCAGGTTCAAGTGCCATGTTAAGCGAACGCCTCGCCCTGTCCGTTTCAGCATAGCTGGAGGTAAAATCGCTTAGAAAGATCTTTTGACGACCTTGAAGATCAATGCCTGGATAGTTAGTGCTAAGGCTTTTCATTGCTTCGGTTAATATTTGTGATCCACCTCTGTGACTGGTCCATTCAACAAATAACTGATTGTCATGAGATTCCTTCATAAGAGAAGCCAGTATACCTGCTGCCTCTTTTCCATCTTTATCCAGTTTGGTATTGCCTAGATTTTTCAGAAATTTCCAGCCAGATTTTATCGTTGATTTGTCCGTGGGAACATAGAACAATGGATATCCAGTTGATTTTAAGTTCTCTTCTATGTTTTTCTGACCTTTAGATATATGAGCAGGCAATAACCTAGCTGCATGTTGTAATCCGTCGCAGTATCCATTGATTCCGACTTTGACGGGGTTTTCCAAGGAAATGGATTGGGTTGAAAATCTGGAAATTGACTCTGTAGATTTTTCCTCAGTTTCCCAGCCATCGATGCTGTCATGTTCGACTTTCCAAAGAGATGCCCTGCGTACATCATCTCTCGTTTGAATAATTGGGCGTATATCCAGAATTAAAACATCTGTTTGATGTCCACCATAGTAGTCGCCACACAGTTCATACTCGATTTCAAAGCCACTTTGCTGCAGACATCTTCTTGATGGATTGCCATTCTTCACAAAGGAGTTGAGCGGAGCCGCTGAAGATCTGAGGCTTTCTATTGCTCTGGTAACAGCCAGTGCATGGTAACCAGTCGAACTGGACTGTTCACTCATGTTTTTAAAGCCGTTTAAAATGCCATGCATATTTTCACTGGCAAGCAGAACCCGGCCTGCACCTTTATTCCCGTATGGAGTAACATGGCCTGTCACTTGTATCCCTGACATGGTTTCTTCCCTAAAAAAATATAATTTAAAAATTTTTACTGTTAATTTATATGAGATAAGTTTTTTATCTTTAACTCTTCTCAATATCCCTGATTGCTTTCTGCGCATTACGCGTACTTTCTTCTGTCATTTTTGCCAGTACGTAGCGCATCATGTTGCGGGTCAATTTTTCTTTCGTTGCTTCCACTTTTATTTTCAGTGCCTGCATCAGCTTTTTCATCAGCAGGATCACCCAGCTGCTGATTTCCTCAGCCAGATTGATACCTTTGGCCAGAATGTACGCGAGTTTGTCGACGATGGTGTGCAGGCCGATGACGGCTCCCTGCAGCAAAAGCACAGCACCCATAGCAATTTTCTTAATGACGTAAACAAGCGCAGCATCCACCCATTGCCAGAAACTGGCACTTTCTGAATCAACCGGCGATTTCGATTTCAGCCAGTTTTCAATCGCAATTTCGATGTTGTACGGTTCAACCGGGTTGTGTGACAGGGTTTCCCAGGATTCGCCTCTGACCGAGGCTACATAATTTCTCATAAAGTGGGCTTCGCCCGAGGTCAGTGGCTGATTCGACGGCAGAAAGTGGCCGTTATTGGCATAAGGCGCCTGCTTGAACGGATATATAGGCACCATAGGTACCGGATCTGTTCTGTGGTAAATACGATGCATATTGTCCGCACCAATGGTCTCGGTTGTCTTTTTGACAAACCAGTCGGTACCGACACGTGGGGCACCGTACGTATAGAGTTTTACCGGATTGGTCAGGCTGCTGGATGCCCAGTCGGCGGCCAGCGATGCCACTGCACCGCCCAGACTGTGGCCGATACAATGGATGGTGCCTTTGCATTCTGTCTCTGTCAGAAATGCTTTGATCTCCGGCAGCATGCTGGTGAATGAGTTATTGAAGCCGATGTGCACAGGCAGGTTGGTTTCTGATGTACAGATGCCGATGCGCGCATCAGTGATAGCATCCGCGTTTTTGTTTGCACCGGTGGTACCGCGGAATATGATAAAGACATCATCTTTGAACTGACCGCTGCCTTTTGCCATGACTCCGAAATTATCCACTGCATGGCGGAATAAACGGCCACCCACTTCTGCCTGCAGTTGTCGGGTGTCTTCCTGTTGCTGGCTTTTGAATAATGGGTTGGCGAGAAAAATACGCAATGCCAGAGCATCATTGGCATTGACGGCGTATACACCTTCGGCGAGATGTGCAGTATTGTAGGGGCTTAATTCAGTCATCGTTACTTTCCCTGGTAATTATTCGGCGTTGCTATCCGGCATATTATTCCAGCTGCATTTGGCCAAGATGCCGAAGCCGCTGCCGTTAATGATGATTTCGTTCTGTGTCAGATCACACACTAATCCCTGCGGCTGTTCTCCACCGAATTCAGAATTAAGCTCGCCACGGGTGTTGTTGCTGTACCAGACATTGACCCACTCGCCATCGACTTCAATGTCAACCTGAGTCGCGCTGACGAATTGTGCAAGGCCAAGATCATATGACTCTTCTTTTACCGGCAGGCTGAAGTTGCCAAGATCGTCGGTGCTGAACTCTTCTGTTACCCAGTCTTCATGCTGATTGGATCTGACTTTCCGTATGACTCTGGCATTGGCGACCGGTGTGCCGCTATTCAGAATTTTTCCCTGTAAGGGTGATGAAGTGACGTAGACTTTTTCACCAGGCCCAATTAACGACATGCCGGTATCCTCAGTGGTTTGGTTTTGCGCACTTGTTTCTGAGTTGCACCCCACTGCCATGAGAGCAATGAGAAAGGGAATAAAGAGTTTTCTGATGCTATATCTGCCGGTATTCACAGGTTCAGCCACCAATCAGTACGGTGGGGCAGCCGACAACAATTTTCCCCCCGTGTGCACTCGAATCCCCCATGCGTGCCGCGGGTTTATTGCTGAGTAAGACTGTGCCACTGCCGGAAGCGATTGTGTCCGGAGGGCCGACACAGACACACATACTGCCAACGGTTGCGGCAGGCAGGCCACCGATAAGGACAGTTGGCGCACCGGGAACGACAATCGGCCCACCGACATGAGGCACCGGCCCGGTGGAGGCCGGGCAGACATGCATATCAGTGATTCGTGAGGCGGGTTTACCCATATTTATGCTCCTTCCACCAGACCGTTGCCACCACGGGCGAGATCCATTCCCTGGGTAAGGAACAGCTGGTAATAGTGCTCTGCGTTTTCCGGATCGATGGTTGCTGCGGCCAGAGTAATGCAGCCGGCCACTGCGTGGGCATACAGATACGGCGGTGGTGGAACTTCCGGATCACCGGGATTGGTCATGCTGCCGGTACTCCAGTAGGCTGATGTGGCTGCCCAGCTGGCGGCACTTTTATACTGGGTTTTTTCGCCCAGTTCGCGGCAGCGCTGACGGTGTTCCTCGGTGGGTTTCCGGGCCCAGGTTTCGGTTGCCAGCAGCGCATTGACGTTGTCTTCATCGGTTTCCGGCGTCTGGGCTTTTCTGGCCGCAAGGCAGGCCCACCAGACGGCTTCGCGCTTGGGTAGGCCGTGGGCGAGCAGTTTGACGGCATCCTGGTAAAAGCCCTGCTGCATCAGGCGTTCAATGCTGATCTGCGGGGCTGTGTCCCGGACAATAACCGCTTCTGCCTCCGGTTCGGTCAGCTCGAATTCGTTCAGCAGTTCTTCGGCGGTAAGCGCCTGGATTTTGATCAGATCTGTCATGGTCAGTCACTAGTTAATTTTGGTCAGGGCGCCTTTAACGGTCAGAATACCGCCAGCAGAAACTTCACCCATGGCGCTGGCTTTGGCTTTCACCATGGTGCCTTTAATCTGGATGCCGGACTGGTCGATCTTGATGCTGTTGGCACCGACCTTGAGTTCAATTGAGGTTTTGGATGTCACCTTGATGGCACCCATGACATCAGTGGTCGAGGTGCCTTTGGATACTTTCAGTGACTGGTTACCGGCACTTACTTCCGTGCTCAGGTTGCCTTTCTTGATCGTCAGGCTGTCATTACCGGAGTTGATGGTTTCGGTACGGTTGTTTTCAATGATGAGTGTCTGATCGTTTTCGATGGTTCCGGTCTGGTCATTATGGACAAGCCAGTTATGATCCTTACCGGCCTCCATATAAATTTCTTCTTCACCTTTTTTATCATCAAAGCGCAGCTCGTTGAACTTGCTGTCTTTGATGGCTGTTTTCCAGCCACTCTGGGTTGAGGTGTAATCCGGCCCGTTATTGGTACCGTTATAAACCGCTCCGGTGACCAGCGGGCGGTCCGGGTCACCGTTGATGTAGGTGATCACGACTTCCTGGCCAACGCGTGGAACAAAATTGGCACCCCAGCCATTACCGGCAAACTGTTGCACAACGCGTACCCAGCAGGAGTTCTGCTGGCTGTTCCACGGGAACACCACCTTAACCTGAGTGAAAGGATCGCTGGAGCTGTCACTGGCGGTTGCTTTGACTTCTTCAATGGTGGCGACCTGAGGGGTCAGAATTCTGCGGGCAAAATCATTATGCCGCGGACGGACTATCACATCACTGGGCACGCAGGTAAAGCGGTTGGAGAAATGGGTATCGCTGCCATTGCCGTCGCGGGCGACGATGTGCACCTGAGTCAGCAGGTATTTACCGGTTTCTGAACTCAGTGAGTGCTCAACCTGAAAACGGCCGCCGGCGGTCAGGGTGATGACATTACTGGTACCCTGAGCAAGGTCGAAACCGGCTTCCTGTGCTTCTACGGCACGTTCACAGTTGTTTTTACTCTGGCTGTCGACAAACTTGTGCCTGGTATCGCCGTCGGCTTCAAAATGATTCAGGCCGTAACCGCTGCTGATGAAGCTACTGACGTTGTTAAGCGGTGATTTGGTTTTGACCAGCTGTTTGTTGTCTTTTGTAGTGGTGTATTCGCAGTAATCGCGGAAATCGAAGCCGCCAACATGGTAGTTGTAGTTTCTCTGCCAGCTGTGGATGGTATTTTTGGCCGGCTGGCTGCCGCCGCCATCGTATTCAATCTTTCCCGCTTCAGCATCGAAGAAGTCCTGGGTATCGTCGGCCAGAACCATCTCATGTTTACCATCGCTGTGCAGAAAGTAATAGCTGATGCCTTCTTCGGCCATCAATCTGGAAACAAAATCGAAATCGCTTTCATCGAACTGGACACAGTATTCCCGTGTCGGAAAAGGTCCGCTGGCTTTAAATTGGCTCTTCAGCACAGCTGAATAGTCACCCAGCACTTCGTTGATGATGTCTTTGGCGCTTTTCTTGTGAAATACACGGTTTTTTGATCCGTGCCGGGTAAACCAGAACCCTGGTACTACTTCGATCCGGTAACGGCGCAGACCTTCGTCTGTTACATCCAGCATGGCCATGTGGCTGACATAGCCATGAACATATCGGGTTGCGGGGTTCTTATCAGAAAATATGCTGACAGTGACGTCTTTACCGACCAGATCCTTCTGGTTGATATCGTGATTGTCTGAGAACAGCTCAAGGGTGTAGCGGAACAGGTCGGAGATGTATTCATCACCGATCAGCTCGGAAACAATAAAGGCATCTGCACCGGCGGGGGTGTCAATCTGGATAAGGCGTCTGTTCTGACTTAAAGCAGGCATGACCGGATCACCACTTTCTGTGTGATGGGTAGCGCAATCGGAAAACAGATGGTTACGCTTCCACTTGCGTTAGATTCCCTGAAACGAAAGGGTTGGCCAGTTGCTGGCCAACCCTGCGGTATAGTAAGAGCGTAAAGCGCTTCTTATTATAACGGCTTGGCAGTAGTCAGGTCGTAACCGACCTTCATGTTCTTGGTGTTTTTGTTGGTCTTATCAGCGTGAGTCAGATCTGCTTCAACTTTGGCGAAGCTCAGGGAAATGGATTCCTGAGGTGCGCCACCGGCAACGGCACTGATGCTGTATGAAGAAAGAATCACATCTTCCAGTTTGTAAACAGCGTATTTTTCAACGTTGTCTGCACCGGTCTGAACTACGTGAATTTCAACAGGCACGCCGGCATCGCCGGTAACGGAAGCTTTGAACAGACCGCCGGATGCAGCATCCAGAGGTTTGGTGATTGTGACTTCACTGATGCTTGGACGGGAAGCTTCACGGTTAGCCATCGCACCGGCCTGCATGGTGATAGAGCGGCCAACGCCAAAGCTCATGCTGTCGACTTCAATCCAGTTTTCGTAACCGGAAGCAGTAACGTTACCGGCAGGTGAGTTCTGGTTGAAATTCATGTAAATAGCCATTTAACAAATCCTCTGTATGTAGTTAAAACTTTCCTTCTGGCCGGATCTTAAGTGAGAACTGAATCACAGTTTCTGCGCTATGAACCGGCGAGTGATCGAAAGTAAAACAGATTTTTTTTGGATGTAAAACCTTAAAATTTAATTATTAAATTGACTCTGGCACGAAATATTAATGGTTAATTTAAGCTCAATTTCAGCTGGTCAGTATGACTGGTCGTCAGGGTGGTATTTTTTCAAAAGGCCGCTTTATCTTTGGTGTATAGATTATTGCGTGGGTTTATTTTGCTCCGGCCGACTCTGACCCCAATTAAAAAATAAAAAAATATCTGGCTGGTTCGTAGCAATTATATCTGTCAGACACGATCTGGAATAAATAGGGAAAAACCGAAGGATGGCGTAATGTGACTCAATCCAAATTATTAGATCTTGGTCAGTACTGTTTGCTGGCGATCTGATTGGGAGAGAGTCAGGAGGTAGTGATGGACGGTCACTTCAGACCGCCGGGTTTTCGGTTTTCTTCTTGCGTGGACGGCCGCGTTTCAGCGGACGAACACGGTGATTAGCGATCTGTTCAATTTTCTCAGTAAACTGATCGCCACCCAATACCTGACCGAGTTTAATGGTTTCGGCAATGTAGTTCAGCAGCATGCGGTCAAAGCGGAAACGGAACAGGGAACTGTACTCATTGGCGCGTTCTGAGCGCGTTTTACCCAGTTCCATATAGAGCTGATGATCTGAAATCAGGTTGTTATGTGAGCGGCCGGTATGATGGCCAAAGCTGGACCAGGGGTAGAGTTCAGGCCCTTCCACCAGGCCTTCGTGCATAGGTTTGAGTTCGACGTAACGGTAACAGGTCAGCAGGTAGGCTTCTGAGTCAATGACACTGGATTTATAACGCCCGGCCCAGAGTGTACCGGAGCGCTGATAGCGGTGATTTATATACTGGACGTAACGTCTGCCAAGGGATTGCATCATCGAGGAGATACCCTGAGCAATGGCCGGGGTTGCTACCATCTGTACGGCATTGGGCAGCAGAACATAAGCATGAATCTTTACATCGTATTGTTCAGCGGCTTTCTGCAGAGAAGCAAGGTAGAACTCATAGTCCTCATCATCAAAGAAGCAGTTCAGGTTGTTATGCCCGATCTGTACGATGTGCTGAGGTATATTGGCTATGTTGATTCGTGGAAGTCTCGCCATGACCTCTGTTGCATCCTTTCGTGTGAAGTACTGCCTGTCGCACAATCCATGCTGCCGGGAGCGGATTATGCAAAACAGATGTTCCTAAATCAACCGGTGTTATTAATGAAAAATTATGACTGATCAGCCTACCCCGGTCTTATTAATTTTGTTTTAATCCAGCCTGGCATCTGCTGCAGACGTTAACCTCCCGGTTTGCGTATTAGGCAGGGAGAATGGATTAACGCGAAAACGTATGGATTGCACATGAGCAGAAAAGTCAGCCTGGCGGTAAATGGCCGGACGGATATTGGTCAGGTGCGGGAGGAAAACGAGGATTCCATCCGCTGGTTTGTACACCCGCAGCAGCCGTTCAGTTATGTGGTGATTGCTGATGGTATGGGCGGTTATAGCGGTGGCGCTCTGGCCAGCCGTATCGCGGTTGAGTGTCTGACGCTGGCGTTTTCGCAGCTGGTAACGCCAACCTTCCTTGCCTGTACGCCTGATCAGCAGAAACTGATGATTCAGGCCATGCTGCGTAAAAGTATTCAGCAGGCCAACCACGCCATTATTCACGCCAAAGCCGACAACCCTAATTTCGCCCATATGGGCACCACGCTGGTCACCGCCGTTATCTGGAATGATCAGCTGCTGGTCGCTCATGTCGGGGATTCCCGTGCTTATCTGTGGGGCCTGCGCGGCCTGGTTCAGCTGACCCGTGATCACAGCGTGGTACAGGAGATGATCGACAGCGGTGCGATGACAGAAGAGGAAGCCAGGACCAGCAACGTACGCAACCATATCACCCGGGCGCTGGGTGTGATGGATGATGTTGAACCGGATATTAAATCCTGCACCCTGACGGAAAGCGCTTTGCTGATGCTGTGCAGTGATGGCCTGACTGAATATTTTGATAATGCTGAAATCGAGCATGTACTGGCCACACACCGCCCGGCACTGGAGTGTTGTTACCGCTTTATTGATGAAGCCAATCACAGTGGCGGAAAAGATAATATCAGTGTCGGGATTATGGAGGTCAGTGTCAGTGGTGGCATCAATATACCCCCACCTCCGCGCAGCGATTACGCTTCCGGTGAAGATACTACCGTCCGTCGGAATGCGCCGCAAAATCAACTCTGACCTTTTGCGTCACCTTGATATCTCTCTGATCAGTCTATTACCATAGCGCGCGGATTGGCCGGGTATCCGGTATGAGACACAGGTCCTGTTTTCCGGATTGTGGCGTACACCGACCAGCGGCTACAATCGCGGCGGCTCTCAGAACGGATTTTTCAGCAAATCATTATGCTGACTTCAGCCGGATCGAGTAATTAATGGAAAAGTACTGGTAGTAATAGCCGGTTACTTCAGGGAAATTTCGGGCAGGCAAGGATGTCTTCCATACGCAATTCATACTTTTTTCCTACTGGTGCTCAGCTGGCCAGGGGTGTTCCATGCTTTTTCCGGGGTGCAGATAAAAAGACGCTGCACCTCAGACATCAGGAGAGATGCAGTTTGAAAAGGATTTTTTCATTACCGGTCAGAGTGGCCACCATTCTGATTTCTTTATGTGCAGCTTGCCCGCCGGTTCTGGCGGCAGACGTGGGTGTGGATTCCATCCGCGAAGTATTCGGTATCAATGCACCGGATACCAGTGGTGATATTGAAGATAAATTCCGTGAACGCGCTGCACAGAAAAATCTGACTCCAAGAGAAAATGCCGACCTGTCAGATCTGTCAGACAGAACGTCCGGTCCGCGGATTATCGTTAAAAAATTCGCGTTTCAGGGGCTTAAGGATTATCCGCAATACGGCATCAGCAGCAAAGAGGTGGAGGAGATTGCTGAACGCCTGCGGGTTGTCTACATGAAAGAAGACCAGATCGGTGAAGATGGTTATACACCGCAGGAAAAGGATGAAATTACAGAATTTTTACATGAGATTGGCGGTCAGCAGAGTGTTGATAATATTACCCACGAAGATCTGCAGGCTCTGATTGATATTGTCCGCGAGCAGAATCAGAGCAGAGGACTCAGTTTTGCTGATCTGGAAGAAGTCGCGAACCGACTTACCCTGTATTACCGCTCTCATGGCCTCTTTCTTGCCCGTGTTCAGTTGCCGGCCCAGGAAGTAAAAGACGGTGTGGTGACCTTTATGATCATGGAAGGCAGGCTGGGCCAGCTGGAAGTCATCGGTGACACCCGCTTCCGTGAATCTGTGCTTAAGGCGCCGCTGCAGCCGATGCTGGGGGGCGTGGTTACTTCACAGGAAACAGAACAGGCACTGTATGTGCTGAACGATCTTCCCGGTCTGGATGTGACAGGTGGTTTCAGTGCAGGGGATAATCCGGGAGAAACCCGGCTGAAGCTGAATATTACCAATGAAGACCCCTATGACGTTCTCGTCCGCCTGGATAATCATGGTGCAAAATTTACCGGTCAGACACGACTGTATACCAGCCTGAACTGGTACAACCCGACCGGCTTCGGCGATACCCTGAGTCTGGGTTATCTGCGTTCCGAAGACATTGAGGGGAAAAACGAAGCCGATCGTGAATCGCATTCCAATCTCAGTCAGTTCCATTATGCCTTTCCACTGTTTGATCTGAGAACATCGGTTGCGCTGTCTGCTGTGTATAACGAATACGCGATCGTTGATGAAGATGGTGCGCTGATTAATGCGCTGGATCTGAACGGTGTTAACAGCAACTACAGTCTGCGTCTGGACCATAAATTTGTCCGCACACGGGCATTTAATATCTCATCCGGCCTTGCGGTTACGGATAAAACTTCAGAAATTAAAAGTGATCTTCTGCCATCCAAGGATCAGGTCCTTGGCGGTGAGATAAATTTCTACATGGATGGTCTGAGCGAATCCGGTGTGCGCATGCTCAATACTGCCAACTTTATTGTTCAGTACGGCAGCTATCAGACCGAGGTGGATGAAGGTCAGGATGATGACTTCATTAAGCTGGCACTGGATACCAGCTCTCTGTTCTTTATTCCGGTTCCGTTTACTGACAGCTACAGCCGCCTTGCCACCAATATCCGCATTCAGCAGAGTGATTCACCCCTGCCTTCATTCGAGCAGTTCACCATGGGGGGAGCAACCGGCGTCAGGGCATTTCAGGTGGAAGACTTCTCTGCCGATACGTCGGCTTTTATCAGCAACGAATGGTATTTCAGCTTCCCCTCCTGGCCATTCCTGAGCGGACGAACACTGGCAGATGTTTTCCAGGCTGGTCTGCTGCTGGACTTTGCTTATGGTGTGCAGAACGGTGGTTACCTGGAAGACAGTGGCAGCCAGGCGGATGATGAATGGGCTCGGATGAGTGCCATTGGTCTGGTCTTTAAGGCTGGCTGGGATGACCGGTTCGCTGCAAAAATTTCACTGGCAACCCCACTGGAAGCCAGATCGAGTCTTGACCCGTCAGACAGTGACAGTTCAGCTGAAAAGCTGAATGACAAGCCGGATACGGTAGAGGTATTCGCAGATTTTAATTTTTATTTCTGACAGCAGAATCCCGGCCATTGCCGGGGAGTAAAGAATTCAGAATGGCCAGGCCATTCAATACCGGAGCAGGGATATGATCAGGTGCATGGATATTAAAGCGAAGCAACAGGGAAATGTTGTGATCAGTCAGGTTTCAAAGCTGTCAAAAGCAGTCCGTTATGCCAGCTACCGCATGGCGGGCGTCAGGAGCAACTGGCGGCGATCATTTCTGCTTGGTGTGATTTCCGGGAGTTTTTCGTTGTCGGCGGTGGCTTTGGATTCTGTAGCCTCTACGGACTTGCCTACTGAGGGGAATGTCATATCCGGGAGTAGTGGTACTACAACATCTACAGTGATAAGTACTGATTTGATAAATTCAGTAACTACTATTGATCAGGATGAAGCTCGAGTTCTTATTAATTGGGAAACTTTCAATATAGGATCTGATGCTGCAGTTGTATTTGAACAAATAAACTCAGACTCTATTGCGGTTAATACTGTTAATTCAAATGTTACTCAGGTATACGGGAAGTTAACTGCGAATGGAAATGTTGTTCTTGTGAACCCTAATGGGGTGGTTTTTTATGGTACGTCTAATATCAATGTGAATGGTCTTGTGGCATCGGCTTTGTCGCTTGATGATGAGTCCGAAGATTATAGCTCGTTTTTTGATAGTAATACTCCGGGTAATTCTTTAACTTTTACATCTGGTGGTAGTGGTGAATATGCTGGTCAGGTTTATTATTCAGGCAGTATAGGTGGGGTTTCTAATGTAATTCTTTTAGGGAGTGAAGTTCTTAATACAGGATCCATTTCGGCTAAATATATTGATCTTTCTTCTGGAGGTGATGCAACGATTACCTTTGGGGGGGATAATTACGGGATATCTGTTTTGGCTTCTGTGAATGGCAACTACTCAGTTACTAACTCAGGAAGTTTGTCTGCAAATGAAATAACACTCACTTCAGCTCAGGCAGATGATCTGATAAGTAGTGCAGTTAATAATTCTGGGACTATCACAGCAACAGCGATTAATACGACGGGCGGTAAAGTCCTGCTGAGTGGTAATACCGTGACTCTTGGTGGCGGAAGTACTACCGAATCATATAGTGGGGTGGGGTCCTCAGAGAACGCGGAATCTGTGCTGAATATTGGTACGGAAGGACTCGTGGCAGATAAACTAACGATTGAAGATAACGTTACCATTTCAGCAGAAAATCAGACCGCTTACACAGACGCACTGGATATTTCATCTGCATCATCTGGGTATAACCAGCTTCAACTGACAGGTAATGACAACGAAATATCAGTTAATGATCTGAGCGTTAAGTCGCTGACATCTGTCAGTGGAAATTCCTCAACGGTCACCGGCACCGATGGTAACGACACCTTTGCCATCACCGGCAGCAACGCGCTGGATGCTGCAGGGATCAGTTTTACAGAGGTTGCGACGGTTAATGCCGGAGATGCGGAGGGTGACAGCGACCTTGTAGAAACCATTGCTGGTGCGACGCTGAGTGAAACCGCGAATACACTGGTCTCATCCGGGATTAATTTTACTCAGATAGAAAATGCAGACCTGAACAGCGGCAGCCTGACCGGCACCAGCAATAACGATACCTTTGCGATCACCGGCACCAACAAACTGGATGTGGCTGATATCCGCTTCACCGATGTGGGCAGCGTAGCCGGAGCCGGTGGCAGCGACAGCATCACGACGACGAGTTCGACCGCGGCGACGCTGAGCGGCAGCAAAGCGCTGACAGCGGCCGGCATTAACTTTACTGAGGTCGAAAACGCTGCACTGAGCAGCGGCAGCCTGACCGGTACCGATGGTGACGATACCTTTGCCATCACCGACAGCAACGCACTGGATGCGGCTGATATCCGCTTCACCGATGTGGGCAGCGTAGCCGGAGCCGGTGGCAGCGACAGCATCACGACGACGAGTGCGACCGCGGCGACGCTGAGTGGCAGCAAAGCGCTGACAGCGGCCGGCATTGATTTTACTGAAGTCGAAAACGCTGATCTGAACAGCGGCAGTCTGACCGGCACCAGCAATAACGATACCTTCGACATCACGGGCACCAACAAACTGGATGCGGCTGATATCCGTTTCACCGATGTGGGCAGCGTAGCCGGAGCCGGTGGCAGCGACAGCATCACGACGACGAGTGCGACCGCGGCGACGCTGAGCGGCAGCAAAGCGCTGACAGCGGCTGGCATTAACTTTACTGAGGTAGAAAACGCTAACCTGAGTGGTGGCATTCTGTCCGGTAGTGGAGATGCGGATACGTTTGTAGTGAGTAGCAGTAGTCTGACGGGGAATGGCATCGCCTTTACGGATATTGCCGGCACCATCGATGGTGGTAATGGTGATGACTCCGTGACGGAAACCGGCAGCGCCAGCAACTGGAGTCTGACCGGAACCGATAATGCGCTGAATAATGGCACGTATCTGTTCACCTCGCTGGAGTCCGCCAATATCAACAGCGGCAGCCTGACCGGCACCAGCAATAACGATACCTTCGACATCACCGGCACCAACAAACTGGATGCGGCGGCGATCAGCTTTACCAATGTGGCCAGCGTAGCCGGAGCCGGTGGCAGCGACAGCATCACGACGACGAGTGCGACCGCGGCAACCCTGAACGGCAGCAATGCCCTGAGCGCCGCCGGTATTAACTTCACAGCCGTGGAAAGCGCGGATCTGAGCGGTGGCAGCCTGGCTGGCACCGATGGTAATGATACCTTCGATATTACCGGCACCAACAAACTGGATGCGGCTGATATCCGCTTCACCGATGTGGCGAGTGTGGCCGGAGCCGGTGGCAGCGACAGCATCACGACGACGAGTGCGACCGCGGCGACGCTGAGCGGCAGTAATGCCCTGAGCGCATCCGGCATTAACTTTACTGAAGTAGAAAACGCTGATCTGAACAGCGGCAGCCTGACCGGCACCAGCAATAACGATACCTTTGCGATCACCGGCACCAACAAACTGGATGCTGCGGCGATCAGCTTCATTAATGTGGGCAGCGTAGCCGGAGCCGGTGGCAGCGACAGCATCACGACGAAGAGTGCGACCGCGGCAACCCTGAACGGCAGCAAAGCGCTGACAGTGGCCGGCATTAACTTTACTGAAGTAGAAAACGCTGATCTGAACAGCGGCAGCCTGACCGGCACCAGCAATAACGATACCTTTGCGATCACCGGCACCAACAAACTGGATGCTGCGGCGATCAGCTTCACTAATGTGGGCAGCGTAGCCGGAGCCGGTGGCAGCGACAGCATCACGACGACGAGTGCGACGGCGGCAACCCTGAGCGGCAGCAATGCCCTGACCGCAGCGGGTATCAGCTTCACCGCCGTGGAAAACGCCGCACTGAGCAGCGGCAGTCTGACCGGTACCGATGGTGACGATACCTTCGCCATCACGGGCAGCAACGCACTGGATGCTGCGGCGATCAGCTTCACCGATGTGGCCAGTGTCGCTGGCGGAGAAGGCAGCGACAGTATCACCACCACAAGCGCGACGGCGGCAACCCTGAACGGCAGCAATGCCCTGACCGCAGCTGGTATTAACTTCACCGCCGTGGAAAACGCCGCACTGAGCAGCGGCAGTCTGACCGGCAGTGATGTTGCGGATACGTTTGAGGTGAATGGCAGTAGTCTGACAGGGAATGGCATCGCCTTTACGGATATTGCCGGCAGCATTGATGCCGGTAACGGTGAGGACACGGTAGTGGAAACTGGCAGCGACAGCCGCTGGAGTCTGACCGGAACCGATAATGCGCTGAATAATGGCACGTATCTGTTCACCTCACTGGAGTCCGCTGATATCAACAGCGGCAGCCTGACTGGTACCAGCAATAACGATACCTTTGCGATCACCGGCACCAACAAACTGGATGCGGCTGATATCCGCTTCACCGATGTGGGCAGCGTAGCCGGAGCCGGTGGCAGCGACAGCATCACGACGACGAGTGCGACCGCGGCGACGCTGAGTGGCAGCAAAGCGCTGACAGCGGCCGGCATTAACTTTACTGAGGTCGAAAACGCTGATCTGAACAGCGGCAGCCTGACCGGCACCAGCAATAACGATACCTTTGCGATTACCGGCGCCAACAAACTGGATGCGGCTGATATCCGCTTCACCGATGTGGGCAGTGTGGCCGGAGCCGGTGGCAGCGACAGCATCACGACGACGAGTGCGAGCGCGGCGACGCTGAGCGGCAGCAAAGCGCTGACAGCGGCCGGCATTAACTTTACTGAAGTAGAAAACGCTGACCTGAGTGGTGGTGTTCTGTCCGGCAGTGATGCTGCTGATGCGTTTGAGGTGAACGGCAGCAGCCTGGCAGCTAATGGCGTCGTCTTTACGGATATTGCCGCCGGCATTGATGCCGGTAAGGGTGAGGACACCGTGGTGGAAACTGGCAGCGACAGCCGCTGGAGTCTGACCGGAACCGATAATGCGCTGAATAATGGCACGTATCTGTTCACCTCACTGGAGTCCGCTGATATCAACAGCGGCAGTCTGACCGGCACCAGCAATAACGATACCTTTGCGATCACCGGCACGAACAAACTGGATGCTGCGGCGATCAGCTTCACCAATGTGGGCAGCGTAGCCGGAGCCGGTGGCAGCGACAGCATCACGACGAAGAGTGCGACCGCGGCAACCCTGAACGGCAGCAATGCCCTGAGCGCCGCCGGCATTAACTTTACTGAAGTAGAAAACGCGGATCTGAACAGCGGCAGCCTGACCGGCACCAGCAATAACGATACCTTTGCGATCACCGGCACCAACAAACTGGATGCTGCGGCGATCAGCTTCATTAATGTGGGCAGCGTAGCCGGAGCCGGTGGCAGCGACAGCATCACGACGAAGAGTGCGACCGCGGCAACCCTGAACGGCAGCAAAGCGCTGACAGTGGCCGGCATTAACTTTACTGAAGTAGAAAACGCTGATCTGAACAGCGGCAGCCTGACCGGCACCAGCAATAACGATACCTTTGCGATCACCGGCACCAACAAACTGGATGCTGCGGCGATCAGCTTCACTAATGTGGGCAGCGTAGCCGGAGCCGGTGGCAGCGACAGCATCACGACGACGAGTGCGACGGCGGCAACCCTGAGCGGCAGCAATGCCCTGACCGCAGCGGGTATCAGCTTCACCGCCGTGGAAAACGCCGCACTGAGCAGCGGCAGTCTGACCGGTACCGATGGTGACGATACCTTCGCCATCACGGGCAGCAACGCACTGGATGCTGCGGCGATCAGCTTCACCGATGTGGCCAGTGTCGCTGGCGGAGAAGGCAGCGACAGTATCACCACCACAAGCGCGACGGCGGCAACCCTGAACGGCAGCAATGCCCTGACCGCAGCTGGTATTAACTTCACCGCCGTGGAAAACGCCGCACTGAGCAGCGGCAGTCTGACCGGCAGTGATGTTGCGGATACGTTTGAGGTGAATGGCAGTAGTCTGACAGGGAATGGCATCGCCTTTACGGATATTGCCGGCACCATCGATGGTGGTAATGGTGATGACTCCGTGACGGAAACCGGCAGCGCCAGCAACTGGAGTCTGACCGGAACCGATAATGCGCTGAATAATGGCGTGTATCTGTTCACCTCGCTGGAATCCGCCAATATCAACAGCGGCAGCTTGGCTGGCACCGATGGTAACGATACCTTTGCCATTACCGATACCAACGCATTGAATGTGGCTGACATCAGCTTCACCGATGTGGCCAGTGTGGCCGGCGGAGCCGGTGACGACAGCATTACGACTACAAGTGCGACCGCGGCAACCCTGAACGGCAGCAATGCCTTGAGCGCAGCCGGTATCAGCTTCACCGCCGTGGACAACGCCGCACTGAGCAGCGGCAGTCTGACCGGCACCGATGGTGACGATACCTTCGCCATCACCGGCAGCAATGCACTGGACGCCGCGGCGATCAGCTTCACGGATGTGGCCAGCGTGGCTGGCGGCGCCGGTGATGACAGCATCACCACCACAAGTGCGACGGCGGCAACCCTGAGCGGCAGCAATGCCCTGACCGCAGCGGGTATCAGCTTCACCGCCGTGGAAAACGCCGCACTGAGCAGCGGCAGCCTGACCGGTACCAGCGGTGATGACCTGTTCGCCATCATCGCGAATAATGCGGTTGATGCGGCTGGCATCAGCTTCACGGATGTCGCCAGTGTCGCTGGCGGCAAGGGTGATGACAGCATCACCACCACAAGTGCGACGGCGGCAACCCTGAACGGCAGCAATGCGCTGACCGCCGCCGGTATCAGCTTCACCGCCGTGGAATACGCGGCACTGAGCAGTGGCAGCCTGACCGGCACCAGCGGTGATGACGAGTTCGCCGTTACCGGTACTAACGCACTGGATGCGGCTGACATCAGCTTCACGGATGTGGCCAGCGTGGCTGGCGGAGCCGGTGATGACAGCATCACCACCACGACTGCGACGGCGGCAACCCTGGGCAGTAGCGATAATGCCCTGACTGCTGCCGGTATCAGCTTCACTCAGGTCGAAAACGCTGATTTGAGCAGTGGCAGCCTGACTGGTACCAGTAATGACGACGAGTTCGCCGTTACCGGCACTAACGCACTGGATGCGGCTGACATCAGCTTCACCAATGTGGCCAGTGTCGCTGGCGGGGCCGGTGACGACAGCATCACCACCACAAGTGCGACGGCGGCAACCCTGAACGGCAGCAATGCGCTGACTGCCGCCGGTATTAACTTCACCGCGGTGGAAAACGCCGCACTGAGCAGTGGCAGCCTGACCGGCACCGATGGTAACGATACCTTCGCCATCATGGGCAGCAACGCACTGGATGCCGCTGACATCAGCTTCACGGCTGTAGCCAGCGTGGCTGGCGGCGCCGGTGATGACAGCATCACCACCACAAGTGCGACGGCGGCAACCCTGAACGGCAGCAATGCCCTGACCGCCGCCGGTATCAGCTTCACCGCGGTGGAGAACGCCGCACTGAACAGCGGCAGCCTGGCTGGCACCGATGGTAACGACCTGTTCGCCATCATTGCTGATAATGCTGTTGATGCGGCAGGCATCAGCTTCACCAATGTGGGCAGCGTAGCCGGAGCCGGTGGCAGCGACAGCATCACGACGAAGAGTGCGACCGCGGCAACCCTGAACGGCAGCAATGCCCTGAGCGCCGCCGGCATTAACTTTACTGAAGTAGAAAACGCGGATCTGAACAGCGGCAGCCTGACCGGCACCAGCAATAACGATACCTTTGCGATCACCGGCACCAACAAACTGGATGCGGCTGATATCCGCTTCACCAATGTGGCCAGTGTAGCGGGCGGTGAAGGCAGCGACAGCATCACGACGACGAGTGCGACCGCGGCGACGCTGAGCGGCAGCAATGCCCTGACCGCAGCGGGTATCAGCTTCACCGCCGTGGAAAACGCCGCACTGAGCAGCGGCAGCCTGACCGGTACCAGCGGTGATGACCTGTTCGCCATCATCGCGAATAATGCGGTTGATGCGGCTGGCATCAGCTTCACGGATGTCGCCAGTGTCGCTGGCGGCAAGGGTGATGACAGCATCACCACCACAAGTGCGACGGCGGCAACCCTGAACGGCAGCAATGCCCTGACCGCAGCGGGTATCAGCTTCACCGCCGTGGAAAACGCCGCACTGAGCAGCGGCAGTCTGACTGGCACCGATGGTGACGATACCTTCGCCATCACGGGCAGCAACGCACTGGATGCCGCGGCGATCAGCTTCACCGATGTGGCCAGTGTCGCTGGCGGAGAAGGCAGCGACAGTATCACCACCACAAGCGCGACGGCGGCAACCCTGAACGGCAGCAATGCCCTGACCGCAGCTGGTATTAACTTCACCGCCGTGGAAAACGCCGCACTGAGCAGCGGCAGTCTGACCGGCAGTGATGTTGCGGATACGTTTGAGGTGAATGGCAGTAGTCTGACAGGGAATGGCATCGCCTTTACGGATATTGCCGGCAGCATTGATGGTGGTAATGGTGATGACTCCGTGACGGAAACCGGCAGCGCCAGCAACTGGAGTCTGACCGGAACCGATAATGCGCTGAATAATGGCGTGTATCTGTTCACCTCGCTGGAATCCGCCAATATCAACAGCGGCAGCCTGACCGGCACCGATGGTGACGATACCTTTGCCATCATCGCGAATAATGCGGTTGATGCGGCAGGTATCAGCTTCACCGATGTGGCCAGTGTCACTGGCGGAGCCGGTGATGACAGCATCATCACCACAAACGCGACTTCGGCAACCCTGGGCGGTAGCGATAGTGCCCTGAGCGCCGCCGGTATCAGCTTCACCGCCGTGGAATACGCGGCACTGAGCAGTGGCAGCCTGACCGGCACCAGCGGTGATGACGAGTTCGCCGTTACCGGTACTAACGCACTGGATGCGGCTGACATCAGCTTCACGGATGTGGCCAGCGTGGCTGGCGGAGAAGGCAGCGACAGCATCAGTACAACGACTGCGACTGCGGCAACTTTGGCCGGTAGTGATAATGCCCTGACCGCAGCCGGTATTAACTTCACCGCCGTGGAAAGCGCCGCACTGAGCAGCGGCAGCCTGACTGGCACCAGCGGTAACGATAGCTTCGCCATCACCGGCAGCAATGCACTGGACGCCGCGGCGATCAGCTTCACGGATGTGGCCAGCGTGGCTGGCGGCGCCGGTGATGACAGCATCACCACCACAAGTGCGACGGCGGCAACCCTGAGCGGCAGCAATGCCCTGACCGCAGCGGGTATCAGCTTCACCGCCGTGGAAAACGCCGCACTGAGCAGCGGCAGCCTGACCGGTACCAGCGGTGATGACCTATTCGCCATCATCGCGAATAATGCGGTTGATGCGGCTGGCATCAGCTTCACGGATGTCGCCAGTGTCGCTGGCGGCAAGGGTGATGACAGCATCACCACCACAAGTGCGACGGCGGCAACCCTGAACGGCAGCAATGCGCTGACCGCCGCCGGTATCAGCTTCACCGCCGTGGAATACGCGGCACTGAGCAGTGGCAGCCTGACCGGCACCAGCGGTGATGACGAGTTCGCCGTTACCGGTACTAACGCACTGGATGCGGCTGACATCAGCTTCACGGATGTGGCCAGCGTGGCTGGCGGCGCCGGTGATGACAGCATCACCACCACGACTGCGACGGCGGCAACCCTGGGCAGTAGCGATAATGCCCTGACTGCTGCCGGTATCAGCTTCACTCAGGTCGAAAACGCTGATTTGAGCAGTGGCAGCCTGACTGGTACCAGTAATGACGACGAGTTCGCCGTTACCGGCACTAACGCACTGGATGCGGCTGACATCAGCTTCACCAATGTGGCCAGTGTCGCTGGCGGGGCCGGTGACGACAGCATCACCACCACAAGTGCGACGGCGGCAACCCTGAACGGCAGCAATGCGCTGACTGCCGCCGGTATTAACTTCACCGCGGTGGAAAACGCCGCACTGAGCAGTGGCAGCCTGACCGGCACCGATGGTAACGATACCTTCGCCATCATGGGCAGCAACGCACTGGATGCCGCTGACATCAGCTTCACGGCTGTAGCCAGCGTGGCTGGCGGCGCCGGTGATGACAGTATCACCACCACAAGCGCGACCGCGGCAACCCTGAACGGCAGCAATGCCCTGACCGCCGCCGGTATCAGCTTCACCGCGGTGGAAAGCGCCGCACTGAGCAGCGGCAGCCTGACCGGTACCAGCGGTGATGACCTGTTCGCGATCATCGCGAATAATGCGGTTGATGCGGCAGGTATCAGCTTCACGGATGTCGCCAGCGTGGCCGGCGGCACGGGTGATGACAGCATCACCACCACAAGCGCGACCGCGGCAACCCTGAATGGCAGCAATGCGCTGACTGCCGCCGGTATTAACTTCACCGCGGTGGAAAACGCCGCACTGAGCAACGGCAGTCTGACTGGCACCGATGGTGACGATACCTTTGCCATCACCGGCAGCAACGCACTGGATGCCGCGGCGATCAGCTTCACCGATGTGGCCAGCGTGGCTGGCGGAGCCGGTGATGACAGCATCACCACCACGACTGCGACGGCAGCAACCCTGAACGGCAGCAATGCGCTGACCGCCGCCGGTATTAACTTCACCGCCGTGGAAAACGCCGCACTGAGCAGCGGCAGTCTGACTGGCACCGATGGTGACGATACCTTCGCCATCACGGGCAGCAACGCACTGGATGCCGCGGCGATCAGCTTTACCGATGTGACCAGCGTGGCTGGCGGAGCCGGAGACGACAGCATCACCACCACGAGCGCGACGGCGGCAACCCTGAACGGCAGCAATGCGCTGACCGCCGCCGGTATCAGCTTCACCGCCGTAGAAAACACCGCACTGAGCAGCGGCAGCCTGACCGGCACCGATGGTAACGATACCTTCGCCATCACCGGCAGCAACGCACTGGATGCCGGGGCGATCAGCTTCAGCGATGTGGCCAGCGTGTCCGGTGGCGCGGGTGATGACAGCATCGCGACGACGAGTGCGACCGCGGGGACCCTGAACGGTGCTGCTAATGCCCTGACCGCCGCCGGTATCAGCTTCACCGCCGTAGAAAACGCCGCACTGAGCAGCGGCAGCCTGACCGGCACCGATGGTAACGATACCTTCGCCATCACCGGCAGCAACGCACTGGATGCCGCGGCGATCAGCTTCAGCGATGTGGCCAGCGTGTCCGGTGGCGCGGGTGACGACAGCATCACCACCACGACTGCGACCGCGGCAACCCTGAGTGGTAGCGATAATGCTCTGACCGCAGCGGGTATCAGCTTCACTCAGGTAGAAAGCGCGGATCTGAGCAGCGGCAGCCTGACAGGCACCGATGGTGACGATACCTTCGCCATCACCGGCCGCAATGCACTGGATGCCGCGGCGATCAGCTTCACCGATGTGGGCAGCGTAGCCGGAGCCGGTGGCAGCGACAGCATCACCACCACGAGCGCGACGGCGGCAACCCTGAGCGGTGCTGATAACGCCCTGAGCACATCCGGTATCAGCTTTACCCAGGTAGAAAATGCCGACCTGAGTGAAGGCGTTCTGTCCGGCAGTGATGCTGCGGATACGTTTGTAGTGAGTAGCAGTAGTCTGACGGGGAATGGCATCGCCTTTACGGATATTGCCGCCGGCATTGATGCCGGTAAGGGTGAGGACACCGTGGTGGAAACTGGCAGCGACAGCCACTGGAGTCTGACCGGAACCGATAATGCGCTGAATAATGGCACGTATCTGTTCACCTCACTGGAGTCCGCTGATATTAACAGTGGTACGCTCAGTGGCTCTGTTCAGGCTGAAACCTTTGTCGCCGGTACGACAGACGGAAGTCTGAGTGTCAGCAACATCAGTATCACGGATGTGACTCAGGTTAATGCCGGTACAGAAGATACTCTGCAGGGCAGCGCCGGCAATGATGCCTTTACCATTAATGCGGATCAGACGATCGGTCTGAATAACATCACGTTCGCCGGTCTGACTCAGCTGGACGGTGCGGACGGATCCGATAAACTGACCAGCAGTATTTCCGGACTGGAGTGGATCTTTGATGCACTGGGTTACGGTTCGGTCGGCATCTTCTCATTTGAAAACTTTGAAAACCTGATCAACGCTGAGGGTGCGCTGAATATGACGACGTCTCTGGCGGCGGAATTCAGTGGCGATTCTGCTTCCTTCGGCGATGGCCTGATGACGTTGGGCTTTGATGGCAGCGAAGATGTCACGATTACCTCGACCTATGATGCAGGCACTGCTCTTAGCGGCAGTATTAAAGCGGATTTTCTGGATGTAACTACGGCTGGTGATATTGATCTGACAACCGATATCAAGGGTATCAACGTGGATACCATCGACAGTCAGTCGGTTGATATTAAGCTGGTACAGAACGGTGATCTGGTGATCCGCCAGATTGATGCCGGTGAAGATGGCTTGGTGGTGCTGAAGAGTGCGGAAGCCGGCACCGGTATTCTGACCACGGAAACCCTGAACAGCGTTAACTTTATTGCCCGCGAAGTGTATCTGGGTACAGACGCCAGCGGTAATGACAGTCAGTGGGCGGCCATCGGTATTAATGCTCAGCAGCTGACATTTGATGTGGGTCTGGTACTGGAAATGAAAGCCTTCACCTTTGTTAAACCGTATTTCCCCAACGGTGCTCCACTGACCTACGATGCGGAAGGTAATGAAACCGACTCGCTGATCAGCACCCAGTCATCCGGCGTGGTGATAACCGATTCGGTCGGTAACCTCAGTCAGCTGGACCCGGCGATTTTTGAAGCAGTCACTCCTTTCGTGGCGGATGCAGCAGCCATTGCCGGGGCTGATGGAAACTACGAAGTGTCCGACACGCCGGTGAATCTGGATACAACTCTGATTGCTGCTCTGCTGGCGTCCCATGAACCGACTGCGGCCGGCCCGCAGAACGGCGATGAAGAGCGCGAGGAAACGGCAGTTGATCTGCTGATGGCGTCGACCGGGGACATCCGTGTAGCCTTCGGTGAAGACGGAAAGATCCTTGGCGTGGTGAAGGATTATGTCTTCCAGGCCGGCGATTCCCTGTGGAGCCTTTCTGAACGTTTCCTCGGCAATGGCAGCTTCTGGAAACAGTTGCTGGAACAGAATCCGCAGATCGAGCAGCCGTCCAATATTGCTGATGGCACCCTGATCCGGGTGATCGTAAAAGTCAGCGAGGAAGTGGCGGAACAGATCCGTAATGCGGTGCAGTCCGGCAAGGCAACTGCCGATAACAGTGGTGCGGTGCTGCCGGCATCACTGCGTAGTGAAATCAAACTGCCGTAATACACAGGTGGTGGTTGCTGTATAAAAAAAGCGGGGCAGATATCAGCCCCGCTTTTTTTATTACTGCTGTCCGTCAGCGGCAGAAAAAACCTGCGACTGAGATGGCAGGGTTTAAACTCCGGGATCAGTTACCGGACTTGGTACGTGACCAGACGCGGGTCATATAACGTACGTCTTTGTCCGCCGGGGTCTGCAGAACCACCAGTTTTTCCTGGGTGGCAGGCATAGGATAAATCCCCGGGTTATTACGCACGGATTCATCAACCAGCGCCGTCGCTGCGGTGTTGGCATTGGCATAAGCCACATAGTCCGTGATCGGTGCGATCACTTCCGGACGCAGCAGGTAATTAACGAATGTCTGTGCATTGTCAGCGTGTGGTGCATCCACGGGCATTGCGGCTACATCAGTCCAGAAGACGGCACCTTCAGCAGGTACGACATACTGAATATGTACACCATTGTCTGCTTCTTCTGCGCGGGCCTGGGCCTGCAGCATATCGCCGGAGTAACCGTGAGCCACGCAGATATCGCCGTTGGCCATATCGTTAATGGTCTGTGAGCTGTGGAAGTAACGGATATCATCGCGCACAGCCGCGACCACCGCCGCCGCATCATTGATGGTTTTCTTGCTGTAATCGTTTGGATTGTTGCCCATATACAGGTTGGCGGCAGCAAACACTTCGGTGGCATCATCCATCAGTGCCAGGCCACAGGAAGCCAGCTTTTTGGTAATTTCCGGGTCGAACAGCAGGCGCCAGGTATCCAGTGGCATATCGTCACCGAGGATTTTTTTCACTTCATCGACATTGTAAGCGATGCCGCTGGTGCCCCACATATAAGGCACCAGATACTGGTTGCCCGGGTCGATGGCAGACAGGGTTTTCAGAATGCCTTTATCCAGGTTGCTGTAATGAGTCAGCTGGCTTTTATCGTAAGGCTGATACAGGCCGGCACGGATACCACGCTCAGCAAATGGCATAGCGGTCGGGAAAACCAGATCGTAACCACTGTGTCCGGCCAGCAGTTTGGCTTCCAGTACTTCGTTGGAATCATAAACGTCGTAGGTGACCTTGATACCGGTTTCTTTTTCGAAATTGGCAATGGTGTCTTCGGCGATGTAGTCAGACCAGTTGAAGATATGCAGCTCTTCCTGTGCTGATACAGTGACTGCTGCGCTCATCAGCGCGCCGGCGACGGCGCTGAGGGTGAATAAACGTGTTTTCATTTAGCCAGTTCTCCAGCCCGCCCCGGTAAACGGGGCCGTGTTGTCATTAAACAGAGTGTGCTCAGCCTGCTCCTGCCGGAGAAGATCTGAACCCGTGTATCTGTGCTGCTCTCTGGCGGCGTTTCCAGCCGGTCAGTTTGGCAGACTCTCCTGTGATTATGTGATCACAAAATTACAGGAATGGCGCAGAAAATACCGTCAGCCAAAACGAATGTCACGGATAAGTTTCGGGATTCCAGCGTAATATATGACTTTGGTGACTGTGAGGCTGATTGCTCCGCCGTTGATAGTGTGATCACAAAATTGCCAAAGCAGACAAATCTGCATTCGCTGTTCTGATTGTTACCGGGAAAATTCCCGCGGGCAATAGGCTGAATGAGACGGACGGACAGTATTCTGGCTGCCTGGGGGAAGGAACCTTTCCGGCAGGAGGAATCTCAGCTTGCAGAGGGCTGTTTTTGTACAGTGCCGGTTCTGTCACAGTCTGCGGTTAGGCTGGCTGTAGCCGGGCTGTTATGATGCCGGCCACCCGGTTAATGATGATCAGCACAGCTTACAGCGAAATTTCTGATGGCGACCCGCAAGAAACCCAGACGTACCCGCAACACACATTCTGCCCGCAGTCCCTGGCTTACCTGGCTGATCCGCCTGTCGCTGGTTGCCACCGTGTTGCTGCTGGTCTGGCTGGTGTATCTGGATGCACAGGTCCGGGAGCGTTTTGACGGACATAAATGGACGTTGCCGGCCAAGGTTTATGCCCGGCCACTGCTGCTCTACCCGGGGCAGTTACTGTCGCCGCGGCAGCTGCGTTCAGAGCTGGAATGGGCGGATTACAAAGCGCTGCGCAATGCACCCAAGCCCGGCAGTTATGACCGTAACGGTGATGAATGGACGGTTTACCGCCGCGCCTTTCCGTTCTGGGACGGGCGTGAACCGGCCCGGCGGCTGACTCTCAGACTGCGCGATAACCGGGTGCTGGATGTCCATGACGGCGGCCGCGAAGTATCGCTGGTGCGGCTGGAGCCGCAGTATATCGGCGGCATCTTCCCGGCGCATAACGAAGACCGTGAACTGGTACGGCTCGATCAGGTACCGCCGGCACTGGTGGCAGCGCTGGTTGTCACCGAAGACAAAGCCTTTTTTGAGCACTGGGGCATTTCATTCCGCGGTATTGCCCGCGCTATGGTGGCCAATATCCGTGCCGGCGGCTTTGTTCAGGGTGGCTCAACCCTGACCCAGCAGCTGGTGAAAAACTTCTTCCTCAACAGTGAACGTACACTGGTGCGTAAGGCGCAGGAAGCGCTGATGTCACTGCTGCTGGAACTGCATTACAGCAAAGAAGAAATTCTGCAGGCATATCTCAACGAAGTGTATCTGGGTCAGGCCGGCCGCCGGGCGATTCATGGCTTTGGTCTGGCAGCCCGTTTTTATTTCGGTAAATCGGTACAGGAACTGGATATCGGTGAAATTGCCACGCTGGTCGGTCTGGTCAAAGGAGCTTCGTTTTATAATCCGCGGCGAAACCCCGAACGGGCGAAAGAACGGCGTGATCTGATCCTCGGCCTGATGGCCGAAAACGATATTATTTCTGACCGTCAGCGGATTGTGGCGCAGGGTAAACCTCTGGTTACCGCGAATGCCCGCCGTGCCGGCCAACGCGAATACCCGGCTTTTCTCGAACTGGCGCGCACGCAGCTGCAGCGTGACTACCGGCTGCAAGATCTGCAGACCGAAGGCCTGCATATTTTCACCACGCTTGACCCCTGGCTGCAGCATGCGGTGGAAGAAGCCGCTGCCAGTCAGCTTGAACGGCTGGAAAGCCGTGACGCCGGACTGAAAGATCAGCTCGAAACCGCCGCTGTGATCACCAGTATTGATGGTGGTGAAGTCCGGGCACTACTGGGTTCACGCAAGCCGGAATTCTTTGGTTTCAACCGTGCTCTGGCGGCAAAACGTGCCATCGGCTCGCTGGCCAAACCCGTGGTTTATCTGACGGCGTTGCAGAGCGGTCGCTATCACTGGGGCACGCCGGTGGATGACAAAAAAGTGGCCGTATCCGGTCCCGGAGGCCAGCTGTGGCAGCCGCAGAATTATGATCACCGTTCCCATGGTGTGATCCCGATGCTGGATGGTCTGGTGCATTCTTATAATCAGGCCACCGCCCGGCTGGGGATGACGGTCGGACTGGGCAAGGTGGCGGATAACTTTAACAAGCTCGGTCTGACGGCGGATATTCCGCCCTACCCGTCGATCCTGCTGGGTGCGATTTCGCTGTCGCCGTTCGAAGTGGCCGGAATGTATCAGACCATCGCCTCGCAGGGGTTTGTTATGCCGCTGCGCGCCATTGAAGCCGTGACCACATCCGAGGGGGAAACCCTGTCGTCTTATGCTCTGCGCGGTGAACAGAATTTCGATCCGGCGATGATGCAGTGGCTGCGTTATGGCCTGGAGCAGGTGGCTGAACGCGGTACGGCGCGGCGTATTACGCAGCAACTGGCGGGCCCACTGGCTGCCAAAACCGGTACCAGTGACGATCAGCGCGATGCCTGGTTTGCCGGCTTTGATAACCGTCATCTGGGAATTATCTGGGTCGGTCGTGATGATAACGGCCCTATGCCGTTTGCTGGCAGCAGCGCGGCATTGCCGGTATGGCTGGAGACCTTCCGTCTGGCCGGCAGTGAACCCTTACCGCCGGCGACAGCACTGAAAATGGCGGCGGTGGATGAGCGCGGACAGCTGGCCGGCAACGGCTGCCGTGGTACCCTGTACCCCTTTATCAGCAGCCATCTGCCGGACAATCTGCCGGAGTGCGCTGCTGAACCGACTGAAGCGCCGCAGAAGGAGAAAAAATCGTGGTTAGACTGGTTGTTCTGAGCCTGCTTGCCATGGCTGTATTCATGGCCGGTTGTGCCCCGGTGCCACAGAAGCCGGAAGATCAGACGGTGACTTCAGCGGAATTACCAGAGTGGCAGGATGGCATGATGGGGCCCTTTAGCGATGGCCAGCATCATCCGGCGATTACCAGCCTGTTTGCCAAAGCCGAGCAGGCCCGTCAGCAGCAGCAATGGCGCCGGGCGATGACCTATCTTGATCAGGCGCGGCAGATTCAGCCGCGCAATCCGGCCATCTTCTACCGTGCTGCCTGGGTCAGTCTGCAGATGGGAGATGCCCGTCAGGCGGAGCAGCTGCTGCAGCGCGGGCTGGTTTTTGCTCAGGGAAATGACCAGCTGACACTGCGCCTGCAATTGTTGCTGGCAGAAATCCTGGATGCTCAGGGGCGCACTGTGGAAGCCGACAGCCTGCGTCGGCAGGCTGCACAGAGGTGATAACGATGCTTAACGTCGTTGCAGATAAATAACCGGAATTAACGTCACTCCCAGCCACAGATTCAGGTCGCCCTGACGTAATCCGCTCTGATACAGCCAGAAAGCGAGCCCGGCCCAGCACAGCAGGGCCAGTGGGGCATTACGCCTGCCGTGGGGTATCAGCAGCAGTGCGGAAAGCGCTGCTGCTGCAAGTGTAATCCACAGCAGCAGAGACAGCTCGTCAAAACGTCGCATCAGTTCAAACACCACACACAGAACCAGCAGAATTCTGCCCCAGATCAGACGTGACCAGCGGTAACCCAGTGCATGGATCAGCAGCGTGGCGCTGAGTAACGGTAACGCCGCATACAGACTTAACTGTTGCAGCAGCAGCGTGATGCGGTAACCCGGCTGAATAAGCGGCAGGCTGACCAGTGCATACAGCAGCATAATCAGTCCGGCGGCAAAGCGGGCGGCGGCAATGCCGGACCATGAATGCCCCGGTCTGCTGCTCCATAGCAGCAGGCCGCTCATGATCAGCAGAAAAAGACTGCCGGCCAGAGTCATCAGAGTGCCGCCATCACTTTGTCGGCGGCGGCGATGGTGTCGGCAATATCCTGCTCGGTATGAGCGTAAGACATAAAGCCGGCTTCAAATGAAGACGGTGCCAGATAAACGCCCTGTTCCAGCATGCCATGGAAGAACTGATTGAAACGTTCTGCGTCACAGTGGTCGGTGACATCACGGAAGGTTTTTACCTGCTGCAGTCCGGTGAAGAAAAGACCGAACATGGAACCGGCACTGTTGTGGGTAAACGGAATGCCGTGTTTATCCGCGGCGGCCTGCAGACCATTCAGCAATTGCTGCACGCGGGCATTCAGTTGCTCATAAACCCCCGGTTGCTGAATGGCTTTCAGCATGGCCAGACCGGCGGACATCGCCAGCGGGTTGCCGGACAGTGTACCGGCCTGGTAGACCGGACCCAGTGGCGACAGGTATTCCATAATTTCACGTTTGCCACCGAAGGCTCCTACCGGCAGACCGCCGCCGATGACTTTGCCCAGCGTCGTCATATCCGGCACGATGCCATAATATTCCTGGGCGCCGCCCAGTGCGGCACGGAAACCACTCATTACCTCGTCGAAAATCAGCACAATACCGTGCACGGTGCAGAGTTCACGCAGCCCCTGCAGAAAAGATTTTTCCGGCGGAATGCAGTTCATATTGCCGGCTACCGGCTCAACAATCACACAGGCAATTTCATCGCCCATCTGCGCGAAGCATTCCTTCACATTATCGAGATCATTAAAGGTCAGAGTGATGGTATTTTCCGCCACCGCTGCCGGTACGCCCGGTGAGGTCGGTACACCTAAGGTGAGCATGCCGGAGCCGGCTTTGACCAGCAGTGAATCGGAATGGCCGTGGTAGCAGCCTTCAAATTTCACCATTTTATCGCGGCCGGTATAACCGCGCGCCAGACGGATGGCGCTCATGGTGGCTTCGGTGCCGGAGTTCACCATGCGCACCATATCCATCGACGGAATCAGTTTGCACACTTCATCGGCCATTTCCGTTTCCAGCTGCGTCGGGGCACCGAAGCTGAGGCCTTTTTCCATGCGTTCACGCACGGCGTCCAGAATTACCGGGGCGCTGTGACCGAGAATCATCGGCCCCCAGCTGCCGACGTAATCCACATAACGGTTACCATCGACATCAAACACATAAGCGCCTTTGGCGTGGTCGAAGAAAATGGGGGTGCCGCCCACGCCCTTGAATGCCCGTACCGGTGAATTCACACCGCCGGGAATATGTTTCTGGGCGGCGGCATACATGGCTTCAGAATGGCTGATGGAGTAGCTCATAGGAATCTCTTTCTCGCAGATTAAAACGGACGCACGACCACCAGAATCACAATGGCGATCAGCAGGAAGACAGGAATTTCATTAAACCAGCGGTAGAACACATGGCTGCGCTGGTTGTTGTCGTCGCGGAAGACTTTCACCAGATGGCCGCAGTAAAAATGGTAAACAATCAGCAGGGCAACCAGGGTCAGTTTGGCATGCAGCCAGTGGGTCTGCAGCAGATAATAATCCGGGTTATAACTGACGGCCCAACTGCCGAGAATCACTACGGCGATCATGGACGGCATCATAATGCCGCGGTACAGCTTACGCTCCATAATTTTGAAACGTTCACGGGACACATTGTCTTCTGCGGCGGCGTGATAAACGAACAGCCGCGGCAGATAAAAAATCGCCGCAAACCAGGTGACGACGGCAATGATATGAAAAGCTTTTACCCAAAGCATCAGTGGCCTCTCGGTCGGTAGTGGTAAAAGTGTTCGATCTGAGTCCGCGACACCAGCCCAACGCATTGCTGTGAGGTATCGTCGCGGTATACGGCCAGCCATTGTATGTGATGCTGCTGCATCAGGTCTAAGGCATCCTGCAGATTCGCCTTCAGGGAAATACGCCCGACCTCCTGACGGTCAGCCGGTATGGCAATCAGATCCAGATCTTCGCTGGCGGGTTGTTCCTGTTGTTGCCGGTCTTCCAGCGCCTCTGCTACCGCCGCCGGCGGCAGAATGACATTTTCCTTATCCAGCAGCAGCCATTCCGGATCACGCTGCAGGATAAAACCGGCGGCTTCTGCAGACAGATAACGGGGGGCGCTGACAAACGACTGCTGCATGGCTTCTGCCACCCAGGCATTGCGCAGCATCTGCTGTACCGGATGCGGCAGCTGATAGTTGTGGCCACCGCCCAGCTGGACATCAAACACCGATGGCAGGCGGAATACTTCACTGACCACCAGGCTGGAAATCACAATGGTCAGCATACCGGGCATAATAATATTGGGGTTGGCGGTCAGTTCCAGTAACGCCACCAGAGCGGCCAGCGGTGCACGCAATACCGCACCCATCATAGCGCCCATCCCGAGCACAGCGTAAAAGCCGACCGATACCGGATAATCCGGCAGCAGCCAGCGTGATAGTTCGGCCATCAGACTGCCGAGCAGAGCGCCGATAAACAGCGTCGGGCCGATCAGGCCGGCGGGAAAAGCGACCCCGGCTGCCCATGATGCCAGCAGCAGTTTTGCCAGCAGTAACAGCAGCAGTACCGGAATCACCACCTCACCCAGCAGGGCCTCGTTCACGGTGTCGTAGCCGACGCCCATAATCTGCGGCAGCCACAGACTGACGGTGGCGGTGGCGATACTCAGGCTGCCCCATTTCAGCCAGATCGGAAAGCGGTTCAGGCGCTGGAAGAAACGCACCAGCATAATAAAGGCGGTGGCGATCAGACCGCTGGCGATCCCGAGGGCCAGAACATAGGGGATTTCCAGCAGCGAGTGCATATCCACGCCGGGAACGGCAAACGCCGTCTGCGCGCCGAATACCGCCTCACTGACAATAGCGCCGGCGACCGAAGCCAGAATGATGGGGATAAAGCCGCGGATATTGTATTCCAGCAGCACCACTTCCATGGCGAAAATGACCCCGGCCATGGGGGTATCAAACGAAGCCGAGATGGCGCTGGCCACCCCGGCGCCAACCAGAATGCGCAGGCGGTGATGGGCGATACCGGCATGTTGTCCCAGCTGACTGGCGGTGCCGGCACCCATGTGCGTGGCGGGCCCCTCCCGGCCGACACTGTGGCCACTGATAATGGCAATGGCAGCCGCGACCCACTGCACCACCAGATTCGTCAGCGGCAGGTAGCCCTGATGCAGCTCCATACGCTGCAGCACATGGCTGATACCGACACTGCGCCACGCCGGGCGCAACAGGTGAAACATCACAATCAGCGTGATACTGCCGCCGGCCAGCAGGGCGACCCGGGTCCAACGGTCCAGCTGTTCATACTGTTCAGCCGTCGGCATTGGCAGGGCCAGCACCAGCGGAATTTCAATGGCCAGGCGGAACAGGGTAATCACCAGCGCGCTGGCCAGTCCGGTCAGCAGCGCCAGCAGCGCCAGACCGATCTGATTATCTGACAGCGAGATGATGTTCTGCCATTGCTGGCGCAAAAAGGCCACGGTGAAAGAGCTTCCTTATCCGGTGCTGTATCCACCGGTGTGGTGTTATCAGTGACTAAGTCTGGGTATTATACCTGTCTTTGCGAAAATGGCCGCGATTCAGATCAGGCCCGGACAATGTGAGGTTCAGAGTGATAAAAGTCGGTATCGTTGGTGGCACCGGATATACAGGTGTTGAACTGCTCAGAATTCTGGTTAATCACCCGGAAGCCGAGCTGAAAGTCATCACGTCACGCAGCGAAGACGGCGTGCCGGTGGCTGATATGTTCCCCAACCTGCGCGGCCACACGGATCTGCGTTTCAGCGTACCGGATGTCAGCACGCTGGGCGAGTGCGATGTGGTGTTTTTCGCTACTCCGCACGGTGTGGCTCATGGCCTGGCACAGGAAATTCTTGATACCGGCACCCGGATCATCGATCTGTCGGCGGACTTCCGTCTGCAGGACGCCGATGAATGGGAAAAATGGTATGGCCAGCCACACGGCGCCCGTTCCCTGCTGCCACAGGCGGTTTATGGTCTGCCGGAAGTGAACCGGGCACAGATTAAAGACGCCCGCCTGATTGCGGTGCCGGGCTGTTACCCGACCTCGGTCCAGCTGGGCTATCTGCCACTGCTGGAAAATAACCTGCTTCCGGAACAGATGTTGATTGCTGACTGTAAGTCCGGCGTCAGTGGCGCCGGCCGTGGCGCCAAGGTCGGTTCCCTGTTGTGTGAAGCCAGTGAATCCATGATGGCCTACGGGGTTGCCGGCCACCGTCACCTGCCGGAGATCCGTCAGGGGCTGCAGCGGGCAGCCGGAAAAACGGTCAATCTGACCTTTGTGCCACACCTGACACCGATGATCCGCGGAATTCATTCTACACTGTATGCTCAGGCTCCGGGTCTGAAGGACGATCTGCAGGCATTATTTGAGCAGCGTTACGCTGACGAGCCGTTTGTGGATGTCATGCCGGCCGGCAGTCACCCTGCCACGCGCAGTGTGAAGGGCAGCAATATGTGCCGTATCGCCGTACATCAGCATCAGCACAGCGGACAGATCATTATTCTGTCGGTGATTGATAACCTGGTGAAAGGTGCCTCCGGTCAGGCAGTACAGAATATGAACATCATGTTCGGTCTGCCGGAAGATACCGGTCTGAACCAGGTGGCTCTGCTGCCGTAAGCAGAGCCTGAATACAAAGGTTAAGGATGTTGTTATGGCGGTTGTAAAAGGTAGCCAACAGGAGCATCTGGTTATTCGCCAGTATCGCCCGTGGGAACGTTTTCGCCGGACTTTTTATCTGATTATTTTTATTGCAGCGGTGGGTGTCGGCGGATTTTACGGCGGCATCTACGACAGCACGTCCCGTATTACTCTGCTGTCGGCAGAACGGGATGCGCTGCATAAAGAACTGCAGGAAGCTGACCGTACCATTGCCAACCTGACCCAGCGCGTCGGCGTGCTGGAGAAGGGTGGGGAAGTGGACCGTAAGGCAGCAGAAGGTATCCGTGAAACGGTCAAAGACCTCAAAGCCCAGATCGCCACGCTGGAAGAAGAAGTGGCCTTCTATAAAGGCATTATGGCGCCGAGTTCCAATGATAAGGGACTGCGGGTCAGCAAAATCGACATTCAGCGGGAAGGTTCTGCCGGCCGTTACCGTTATTCCATCATGCTGACGCAGGTCGCAGACAACAGTTCCTATATTTCCGGGCTGGCCGCGGTCAACTTCGTTGGTCTGCAGAATGGTGAAAAAGTTATTCTGCCGCTGCGCGATATGGACTCAGGTATCTCAGATCTGGGAATTAAATTCCGCTTCCGTTATTTCCAGGAAGTGGCAGGTGATATCACCCTGCCGGACAATTTTGTGCCGCAGCAGGTGCAGGTGGTACTGCAATCCACGGGCAGCAAAGCACAACGGGTTGAACAAACCATCGACTGGCCCCAACAAGGAGAGGCTTAATGTTTAGCAGTAAAGACAAGGGCAGCAACACCCATTATGACACCCTGATCTCTTCGAAAACGGAAATCAGCGGTGACGTTAAGTTCTCCGGTGGGCTGCATATCGATGGTGTGATCAAAGGCAACCTGATTGCCGAAGCCGGCAGCGGTGCAGTTGTGCGGGTCAGTGACAAAGGCCGGGTTGAAGGTCAGATCACCGCCCCCAATATCATTATCAACGGCAACGTGATTGGCGATGTACACGCCGGTGAATACATCGAGCTGGCGAAGAAGGCGCAGGTCAACGGCGACGTTTACTATCAGGCAATGGAAATGGTGCTGGGCGCTGAAGTCAACGGCAAACTGCACCATCAGCCGAAAGGCGGCGGCCGTAAGAAAGCTGAGCCTGCCGGAGCGCCGGCCGCGGCCGACAGCCAGGCTAAAGTTGACTGAAATACTGGGTTAATCAGATAATCCTGTTTTCATTCCCCGAACCGGATAGCGTATGAACGCAGTACAACAGGCAACCCCGATCGAACTCACCGCCACGGCGGAAGCCAAAATCCGTGAGTTACTGCTTGAAGAAGCCGATGATGAACTCTGTCTCAGAGTCTTCGTCACCGGCGGCGGCTGCTCCGGTTTTCAGTACGGCTTCACGTTCGACGACGAGCGTGCGGATGACGACACTCTGATTGAAAATGACGGTGTCCGCGTGCTGGTGGACTCTCTCAGTTACTCCTACCTGGCCGGCTCGGTGCTGGACTATCAGGAAGGGCTGGAGGGCTCCCGCTTCGTGGTTAACAATCCTGCTGCCACATCCACCTGTGGCTGTGGCTCTTCCTTCTCCATCTGACGCACAACGCCGGAGGCGCAGCAGATGACAGCCCGGTTATTCCTGTTCAGTATACTGCTGTGGGTACCACTGTGGTCGCTGGCGGACATCCGCCCGGTGGCTGAGCCGATTCCGGATGTGCAGGTTGAAAGCAGCGGCGTGCCGTTGTCGCAGAGTCAGATGGCGGTTATCCAGTCCGGTGACCGCTATCAGGGGCTGGTGAATCTGCATACCCGTGACGAGCTGCAGGATATCCTGCAGCGCGCGGACCACGCCGCTCAGGCGAGCGGTTATCAGGCTGACAAGCCAGTGGCGCTGATCCTGCACGGTGACGAAATCGCGTTATTCCTGCGCGGCCGTTACCGGGATAACAAGGCGCTGGTGGATATGGCAGCGCGGCTGGATGCCTTCAATGTGGTGGATGTGAAAGTCTGCGAACGCTGGATGGCCGAGCATGATGTCAGCCGTGATGAGCTGCCGCCTTTTCTGGAAACTGTGCCGGATGGTCCGGCAGAAGTCCTGCGTCTGCAGGGTGAAGGCTACGCCAGTTTCTGATCAGGCCGGATAAATTCCACCCAGAATCCGTTCCCCGGCAGCGCCGGTTACGGCCGGGGCATTGCCGCTCAGATGTTGCTGGGTGCGGAACGCCAGCCAGGCAAACGCCATGGCTTCCAGCCAGTCAGGATCAATTCCGGCGCTGGCAGTACTGGCAAGCTGATGATCCGGCAGCAGACGCTGCAGCCGCTGCAGCAGCCACTGGTTATGCACACCGCCGCCACAGACCAGCAGCTCTCCGTCCGCGTGGCCATATTCCTGTACTGCACGGGCAATACTGACTGCCGTCAGTTCACCCAGGGTGGTGAGAATATCCTCTGCCTGGTATCCATCCGGAATGGCCAGCCGCTCCAGGTTGAACAGCTCACGGCCGGTGCTTTTCGGCGGCTGACGCTGAAAATAATCCAGCTGCAGCCACTGTTGCAGTAAGTCACTCCGGCACTGGCCCTGAGCTGCCAGTGCGCCACCGGCATCGTAACGGCAGTTCAGCTGCAGCCGGCACCAGTCGTCCATCAGGGCATTACCCGGCCCGGTGTCAAAACCGAGCAGGGCACGTTCCGCATAAGGCAGAACCGTGAGGTTGGCGATGCCGCCGATATTCAGCACCATGCGTGGCTGAGTACTGTGCAGTACCGACTGGTGGAAAGCCGGCACCAGAGGCGCGCCTTCACCGCCGGCAGCAATATCACGGCGGCGGAAGTCGCTGATGCAGGTAATGCCGGTGTGCTCGGCGATCCAGGACGGATCACCGGCCTGCCAGCTGTAACCGTCAGGCTGGCTTTTATGGCGCAGGGTATGACCGTGGGAACCGATGGCTGTGATCTGCTGTGGCTGCAGCCTGTTGCGCTGCAGCAGTTCGCGTACCGCGCTGACGGAGTGCTGCGCAATGTGGCGGTCAAACGCCATGATCTCGCCCGGCTTAAGCAGTGGGGCGACGGCCAGATCCCGTATGTGATGACGGAAGCTGTCGCTGTAAGGCAGGCACAGAGCATCCACCAGGTGGATTCCGTGGGCAAAATCGACCAGTGCCGCATCCAGGCCATCGGCACTAGTGCCTGACATCAGGCCGATAAACAGACTCACTGAAACGCTCCCAGCTGACTGCTCTCGCTGTCACTGAAACTGTTCAGCCAGTTAACCATATTGGTGGATTTACGCAGGAAGGCCTGTTTTTCACCGCTGGCGATGGATTTGGCTTTTGGCAGCTTAACGCGCAGTGAGTCACGGTGAACGCCATCAACACGGAACTCGTAATGCAGGTGCGGCCCGGTGGCCAGCCCGGTCATGCCGACGTAACCGATCACCTGCCCCTGTTTGACTTTGCGCCCGCTGCGGGTGTTACGGTTGAATTTGCTCATGTGGGCGTAGAGGGTCTGATAACGGGAGCCGTGCTGAATGATCACACAGTTACCGTAACCGCCTTTACGCCCGGCAAAAATAATCTTGCCGTCACCGGCAGCCTTGATCGGCGTGCCGGTCGGGGCCGCATAGTCTGTGCCCTTGTGGGCACGGATTTTATTCAGTACCGGATGTTTGCGGCCGAGGTTGAAACGGGAGCTGATGCGGAAGAAATCCATTGGGTTGCGCAGGAATTCCTTGCGCATACTCTGCCCTTCGGGGGTGAAATAATCGCTGTTACCGTCTTTGTCCTGATAGCGCACGGCAGTGAGTTCACGGTCTTTATTACGGAAACGGGCGATGAGGATATTACCGTTACCGATTTTGTCGCCATCCAGAAACACTTCGTCGTAGATCAGGCTGAAGCTGTCGCCTTTGCGGATATCCAGGGCGAAGTCGATATCCCAGCCGAAGATCCCGGCCATCTGAAACAGAATTTCCTGCGGGACCCCGGCCTGTGAGCCATCGACAAACAGGGAATTGTCGATCACGGTGCTGACAAACCGCGGGCGGTAGTCGGCATGGCGCTCCTGCAGTTCGTACTGCAGCGCACCCTCCTGATCACGGCTGAAATCATGACTGGCCAGCGGGGACAGCTCGATCTGGAACTGCTGAATATGATTGTCCTGTGAACGTACCCAGCGCAGAATCTGGCCCGGATGCAGGCGCAAAGCCTCTTTCGGGGCGATAGTTGCGAGCTCAATGACATCGGCGGCGCTCAGATTGTTACGGCTGAACAGCGTGGACAGGCTGTCGCCGGATTTCACTTCGGCACTCTCCCAGTTCGGCACCGGTTCGGCGGGAGTCGCCGGCGCGGTACTTTCCGGCATATCGATAACATAGCGGGTCTGCTGCAGGTTCCTGGCCGGAGAAGACGGCCAGAAAACGATAATCAGCAGAGTGATAAGGGCGGCCACGGCACCAATCAGGTGAAGACGTGGAAAATACTGCAGGCGTCCCGACAAAGCCATGGTGTCTGACGTTTCCTTATTGTTTGAGATATAACGCTTGGCGCCGGCACAGATAACAATCACCGGCCCTGATAGTGTAAACAATCACCCGGCATTTTTCCCGGTGAACTTGATTTTGCACATTGATCAGGTATGTTCACCAACCTTTCTAATACCGACACAATTCAGAGTGCTCCCATGACAGCTGCATTATTAGACGACTTAAAAGCACGCGGTCTGATTAATCAGGCGACGGCGGATGAGGAACTGACCAAACATCTGGAATCTGGTTCCATCACCCTGTATTGCGGCTTTGATCCGACGGCTGACAGTCTGCACCTTGGGCACCTGGTTCCGCTGCTGGTGTTAACCCGCTTCCAGAATGCCGGACACAAGCCGATTGCGCTGGTGGGTGGAGCGACGGGTCTGATTGGTGATCCGAGCTTTAAAGCCGCCGAGCGTCAGCTGAATACCGCCGATGTGGTTGCCGGCTGGGCCGATAAGATCCGCCAGCAGGTCAGCCAGTTCATTAAATTTGATGGCATCGACAATGCGGCCACCGTGGTGAATAACCTTGA